>NZ_JBNJMF010000001.1:0-3951506 GCF_050936775.1 Streptomyces sp. CA-243310
ACCGCCCGTGGCACTCCCTGAGACCGGCGCCCCGTGGCCGCCCCCGCAGTGGGCACCGATTTACGACCGGATCCGTACCGATGACGCGTGGTACTCCGGCGACCCCCGCCGCCTTACCCGCGTGCACAGCACCGAGGAGCACCAGGGCGCCCGCCGCCGGCTGTGGGGGCGCCGCGAGCAGCCCCTCGCCGCCCGCCAGGACCACCGCCTACACGTGCCCCTGCCGGGCGATATCGCTTCCACGTCCGCCGACCTGCTGTTCGCGGACATGCCCGCCATCCGTACCGCCGACACGGCCACCCAGGCCCGCACCGAGCAGCTCCTCGACGAGGGCCGCGTTCAGCAGATCCTTTTGGGCGCAGCCGAGCAGGCCGCCGCCCTGTCGGGGATCTTCCTGCGGGTGACGTGGGACAAGACGCTTGCAGCCCGACCCCTGCTCACCGTCGTACAGCCCGACGCCGCGATCCCCGAGTTTCGGTTCGGCATGCTGCGTGCGTGCGTGTTCTGGGAGGAGCTCCCGGGTAGCGACGGACACACCGTGTGGCGCCACTTCGAACGGCACGAGCCCGGCCGCGTGATTCACGCCCTGTACCTGGGGACGTCCGACAACGTCGGCCGCACCGTGCCGCTCACCGAGCACCCGGCAACCGCCGACCTCGCCGAGTCCCTCGACCCGGACGGGAACGGCCAGACGATCAGCACCGGCATTCCCCTGCTCACGTGCACCTACGTGCCCAACATCGGCCCGAACCGTCTTCACCGGGGATCCCCGATCGGTAGGTCGGACTACGCCGCGCCGCTCTACGACCTGTTCGACAACCTCGACACCGTGTGGACGAGTTGGATGCGCGACATCCGCCTCGCCCGCGCCCGCCTGATCGTTCCGGCCGGCTATCTCCGCAACGACGGACCGGGCCGCGGAGCGACGTTCGAGGACCGCGAGGTATACGAGCAGCTCAACATTCCGCCCACCGAGAACGGCACCGGAATCACCCTGAGTCAGTTCGAGATCAGGGTCGAGGAGCACCAGCGCAGCGCCGAAGCGATCATGCGACAGGCCGCCCAGTCGGCCGGCTACAGCGCCCAGAGCTTCGGCCTGCACGGATCCGGTGAAGCGATCACCGCGACCGAGTCCGACAGCCGCGACCAACGGTCGATGGTGACCCGCCGGAAGAAGGCCGGCTATTGGCGACACGGGATAACGGACGCGCTGCACGTCATGCTTCTGCTCGACCGTGCCCAGTTCGGTACACCGATCACCCCGGAGCGCCCGAGCGTCGAGTTCGGCGACGGGGTTGCGGAGTCGGAGCAGCAGACCGCCACCACGCTCGACCTGCTCGCCCGCGCCGGGGCCGTTTCCACCAAGACCAAGGTGCGCATCCTCCACCCCGAATGGGACGACGACGACGTACAGGTCGAGGTCGAGGCCATCCTCGCCGAGACCGGCGCCGCCGCCCCCGATCCTGTGGGGAACTTCCCGCTCGCAGCATGACCGGCAGGGGGTGAGACGTGCCGATTCACCCGGGCATGGTCGAGCCCCTCGCCGAGCGCACCCGCAACCTGTACGCGACCGCCGAGGAACGCCTACTCGGCATCATCGCCCGGTCCCTCGCCGAAGGGCTCGACGCGCCCGGGTGGGCCGAGCGCAAGCTCGGCGCCGTCCAGGCCATGCGCCGCGCCTCACAGGCCGTCGTCGACGAGCTCGCCCAGGCCGTCACCCTCGACGTCCACGACGCGGTTGCCCAGTCGTACAACGAAGGCCACCGCGCCGCCGCCGCCGAACTGGGCGCCCTGTCCGACGAGGCCCGCGCCCTGGTCGACGACCGGCTACCGAACGCGCAGGCCGTCGACCGCCTCGCACAGGAAACCGTCGACGTCCTCACCGCCGCTCACCGCAGCATTCTGCGCACGACCGTCGACCGGTACCGGGCCGTCGTCTCCGAGGTCACGGCCACCGTGGCACTCGGGACCGTCACCCGCCGCCAAGCCACCCAAGACGCCATGCGCCGATGGGCCGACGAGGGAGTCGCCGACTTCCGCGACGTGTCCGGCCGCCGCTGGCAGCTCACCAGCTATGCGGAAATGGCCGTCCGGACAGCGACCGGCCGCGCAGCCACCGAGGCCCACACGCGGACCCTCACCGAGCACGGCGTCGACCTGGTCGTCGTGTCGAGCAGCCCGCGCGAGTGCCCGCTCTGCCGTCCGTGGGAGCGCAAGGTGTTGACGATCGGCGGGCCCGCCGGCCCCCGCACCGTGCACGTCGAGCACGCCACCCAAGACGGGGTCATGATCGCCGTGCCCGTCGCCGGATCCCTCGACGAGGCCCGCCTCGCAGGACTTCAGCACCCCAACTGTCGCCACTCCACCAGCGCTTACACCCCAGGTCTGACGCCCCTTGAGGACGCCGACAGCGACCCCGACGGGTACGAGGCCGGACAGCGACAGCGCACCCTCGAACGGAAGATCAGGGAGTACAAGCGCCGCCAGGTCGCCGCCGTCACCCCCGAGGCCAAGCAGGCCGCAGGGATCAAGGTGCGCCAGTGGCAAGGCGCCATGCGCACGCACCTCGCCGCACACCCGGAGCTCCGCCGGCTACGCCACCGCGAGCAGCCCGGCGCCTCGAACCTTCCCCAGCCGCGGACCCCCGCGACGCCCGAGCAGGTCGACGCCGCCCGGCTGTGGTCCGGCGACGAGCGGACCGCACGCGAGATGAGCGACGACCAGCTCGCCGCCGCCATGCGCTCGAACCTGCTCGACGACCGGGCCCGCGCCCGCATCGAGACCGAGGCCGACCGCCGCGACCTCGACGCCCTGCTCGACCGCGCCCGCCCCGGCGGACGCCTCGCCGACGACCTGCTCACCCTGTCCGACGACGAGCTCGCCCGGATCCTGCCGCACACCGACGACACCGACACCATGCGCGTCATGGCCGAGGTCCACCGCCGCAACCGCGCCGGCAACCTCCCCGGGGTGCGCCGGGACCTGGTGAACCTGTCCGACGACGAGCTCGCCGCCCGCTACCGCAACGCCCCCCACGACCGGGACGGCACCGCGGCCGAGGCCGCGCGCCGCGACCTGCTCGCCCGCCACTTCCCCGGGGGCACGCTGCGCGTCGACCTCGACCAGGTCGGCGACGACGAGCTCGCATGGGCCATGTCCTACGCAGACCCGGCCGAGCTCTTGCGGATCGCCGACGAGATGGACCGCCGCGACCCCGTCCCCCTGCCCGCGCCGGCCGCCACCGGCAACGCCGTCGACGACCTGCTCGCCGACCGCAACGCCCTCGCCGAGACCCTCGACCCCGCGCCCAACCCGGACGGGTGGGGAGCCCTCGCCGACGATGCCGCATGGAACGCCGCAGTAGGGGAGGGAAGGGCCGCGGCCGTCGCCGAGGAGGCCGCCGAGGAAGGGCCGCGGCTCACCCGCCGCCAAGCCCGCGAGCTGTACGACGAGCACACGTACCGGCAGTACCTCGCCGCCGAAGAAGACTGCAACGGATACCTGCTCAACAAGAAGGCCGTAGCGGCCGGACACGACCCGGGCGCCCTGTTCAGCGGGCCCGCCCGGATCGCCTACAGCCGCGCGTCCGACGAGCTGAAAGAGTGGTGGGCCAAGCACGGGCGCCTGACTCAGGCCGAGTTCATCGAGCAGGCCACCGGCCAGCGCCAGCGCTGGGCAGACGGCGCCCGCAAGAACGAATCCGACCAGCAGAACCGGAGATGACCACCATGGGAACGCGAGCCGACATCATCCGCGCGCAGCAGGAAGGCACCGAGGCCGGCCGCGGCGACGATCCGGCGACCGCCTGCCCGTACGGCCGTGACTCGATCCTCCGAACCATGTGGATCAAGGGCTACGCCGCCGCCCGCCGCGAGGCCGGACAGACCGCCGCCGAGTAGCCGCACCACCGACCAGCAGCACCCAGGGGGCCCGCCAGGAGCGGGCCCCCTTTCGCATGCCCACACGCCCGCCAGGAGCGGGCCCACCAGCCCCAGGAGGGCGACCCCATGAGCACCCCCACCCCCGGCAACCCGACCGGCCAGCAGGGCGACCCGGGCGCAGTTCCCGGGCAGGACCCGAACACCGCGCCGCCGACCCCGCCCGCGGACCCGCCGGCCCCGGCCGGCGAGGACAGCGCCGCCACGATTGCCCGACTCGAATCCGACCTCGCCGCCGCGCGCGCCGAGGCCGGCAAGGGACGGGTGACCGCCAAGCAGCAGGCCGCCGACAACGCGCGCTCCGAGCTCACCGCGCAGCTCCTCGGAATCCTCGACCCCAGCAGGGCCGGACAGCAGGCCACCCCCGAGGAGCTCACCCAGCAGCTCACCACCGCGCAGGCGCAGGCCCGACAGACCGCCGTCGAGCTCGCCGTCTACCGCACCGCCGCGGCGGCCGGGGCCGACGCCGACGCCCTGCTCGACTCCCGGACGTTCGCCGACTCCCTCGCCGACGTCGACCCCACCGACGCCGCGGCCGTCACCGCCGCGATCAAAGCCGCCGTCCTCGCGAACCCCCGTCTCGGCACCCGCCCCGCCGGCCCGACGGTCGGCGGAAGCGAGTTCAGCGGCGCGCAGCCCCAGGGCATCACCGCCGCCCAGTTCGAGCGCATGCCGTACGCGGAGCGCGCCGAACTCTTCCAGTCCGACCCCGCCACGTACCGGCGCCTCGCCGGAACCCAGTAAGCAAGGAGGGCACGAATGCCCACAACCACCGCCGACAAGCTGATCGTTCCCGAAGTCTGGGGCGACCTCGCGCAGGCCAAGTTCCTGGGGGCCGTACGCGTCCTCGGATCGGGCGCCGTCCTCACCGACGACACCCTTGTCGGTCAGCCCGGCGACACCATCGACTTCCCGACGTGGGACGCGATCGGCGATCTTGACGACCTCACCGAGGGCACGGCCATGACCACCACGGTCATGGGCCAGCGCGCCAGCAAGGCCACCATCAAGGAGGCCGGCAAGGCCGTCGAGATCACCGACAAGGCCCTCTTGACCGGGCTGGGGGACCCGCGCGCCGAGGCACAGCGCCAGTTCGGCATCCTCGCCGCCCGCAAGGTCGACGCCGCCCTGATCGCCCAGGCCGGCGCCGACGAGACCGCGCAGGGTGGCGGTACGCCGCTCAGCTTCACCACCGCGGCCGGAAAGACCAAGTTCACGTGGGCCGACGCCGTCGTACCCGCCCTCGCCCGATTCGGCGACGAGTGGGACCCGGCCGAGTTCGCCGGCCTGTTCCTCAACTCGGCGCAGCACGCCGAGGCCGCCCTCGACCCGCAGTTCATCGACGCGTCCAAGCTGGGCGCCGACACCGCCGTACGCACGGGCCAGATCGGCGCCATTGCGGGACTGCCGATCTTCGTAACCAACCGTGTCGCGGCCGGCAAGTTCCTTGTCCTCAAGCGGAACGCGCTGGGCGCCCTCTACAAGCGCCGGCCGATCGTCGAGACCGACCGCGACATCCTCAAGCGCACGACCGTGATCACCACGAACGTGCACTACGCCGTGAAGCGGCTCGACGACCGCGGGGTGTGCGTCGGCACGCTCGCCGCGACCTGATCAGGAAGGAGGCCGCCGCGATGCTGCTGCGCCGCTACCACCAGGGCGAGGAGCCCGGCCCCGAGCCGGACGCCCCGCCGAACGACGACGAGCACCAGGAGCAGGAGGCCGACAGCGCCCCGCCGCCCACCCGGGCGACGGGGCGTTCTGCTGCCCGGAAGGTGAAGGAGGAGTAACCCCGTGGGCAGGGTCTACGCCACGCCCGAGCAGCTCACCGCGTGGTCCGGGAAGCCAGCGCCCCCGGACGCCGACCGGCTGCTCGCCCGCGCATCCGAGGACGTCGACGACGCCCTCGCGACCGCCCTGTACGACACCGACCCCGCGGGCATGCCGACCGACCCCACCGTCGTGGCCGCCCTCGCCGACGCCGTTTGTGCGCAGGTCGAGTACCAGCTCGCCGCCGGAGTCGACGGCACCGGCGCCGACGACCGGTGGGAGTCGGTCAGCTTGGGCCCCCTGTCCATGTCCGGCCGCCGCACCGGCACCCAGGCCCCGGGATCCGTCGACCTCGCCCCCCGCGCGTACCGCGCCCTCACCCGCTCCGGTATCCGTCTGGGGGTGATCTGGTGAACGTCCCCGGGTGGCTACTGCCGCACCGCATCACCATCGAGCCCTACGACGGGGAGAGCGCGTACGGGCCGCTGTACGGGCCCCCGGCCGCCAACGTGCCCGCCCTGGTCACCGAGACCGTGCGCACCGTCCGCAGCCGCGACGGACGCGAGGTCACGTCCACTGCGCAAGTCATCACCGCGCCCGACGTGATCTGTCCGGCCGAGTCCCGCCTCACCCTCCCGTCCGGCCGGACCACAACCGCACTGCACATCGCCCCGCACACCGCGCCGGGCCTGCCCGTCCCCGGGACACAGGAGGTGATGTGCGAGTGAGCCGCGCCCGCCTCACATGGAACGGCGCCGCAGCGCTCCGCGGAACCCGCGAAGGCGCCGCCCGCGGACTGCGCCTCGCCGCCGAGCACGTCCTCGAACGCGCCCGCGCCCGGGTGCCGATCGAAGAGGCCACCCTCGAACGCTCCGGAGTCGCCACCATCGACGAGGCCGCCCTCACCGCGGGCGTTTCGTTCGATACGCCGTACGCCGTCCGCCAGCACGAGGACATGTCCCTACGCCACGACGGCGGCCGTACGGCCAAGTACCTCGAACGCCCCCTCGCCGAGGAGGCCGGAACGGTCGCGGAGATCATCGCCGCCCAGGTCCGCAGGTCCATGCGTGGCTGATCTCCTCGACTCCCTCGCCCGGTACCTCGCCGCCACCGGCCTACTCACCTACGACCCGGCCGGCCGCACCGGCGACACGTTCGTCGAGGCCATGCCGCCCGCGCCCGACCGGGCCGTCGCCCTGTCCCTGTACGACGCCGGACCGCCCGAGGCCCGCGACGACACCGAACAGCGCCGCCTACAGGTCCGCGTCCGCGGGACCGCCGACCCACGGGTCTCCCGCAACCGCGCCGAGGCCCTGTGCCGGGCGCTGCACGGCCGGACCGACGTCGCCCTCGCCGACGGCTCGACCCTCATCCTCGCCGCCGCCCGCGGCACCCCCGCCCCCATGGGCACCGACCCCGCCGGCCGACACGAGCACGTCGTGAATTTCGACCTCGACGTCTGCGCCGCCCCGTAATTCAGGAGGTACCCCCTATGGCCGGAACCCGGCCCATCGACGCCCGCGGTTGGACGTTCGAGGTGGAAGACGCCACGGCCCAGACGCCGAAGTGGATCCCGATTGCTGGACTTACCCAGTGGAGCCACAGCCCCGGCGAGAACGAGGAGACGGCCGAGACCACGGCTTTCGACTCCGCCGGCTACTACGAGCAGGACGTGATGCAGCGCGGCGCGTCCCTTGAACTCGAAGGTCAGTACCGCATCGACAAGACCACCAAGGCGCAGGATCCCGGACAGCTCTACATCGACACCGTGTGGGCGTACCGCTTCGGGTACGACTCCCGGGGGCGCGTCCGGTGGCGCCATGACACCCAGTCCAAGTGGGCTATATGGGAAGCTACTTGCACCCCGGGTGAGCAGTCCGGCGGGAACAACGACAAGACGTCCTGGAGCGTCTCGTTCGTCCGGTGCGGTCCGGCGACCGTTTCGGCGGTGACCCCGTGACCGACCTCGACCTCGACCAGGACCACGGGCCCGACGCGGGTCAGGCCGACGCCACCGACTTCGACGCGTTCATCGTTGAGGAGCTCGCCACTCGCCCCCGGGAACGGCTCACCCTGTACGGCAAGACGTACGTCCTGCCGGAGTCGCTCCCGATCATGTTCACGCTCCTGATGACCCGCGTGCAGGACTCCCAGGACCCCGAGGACGTCGCCAAGCTCCTCGCGATCCTGTTCGGCGGGGACGTCCTCAACACGTGGGCAGAGCACGGCATGACCGACCGGCAGCTCGGCATTCTCCTGATCTTCTCCGCCGCCAACGTCCGCCGCCCCGGCAGCGTCACCCTTCCCCGCGCTGCCGAGCTCTACGACGAGCAGGAAGCGGGAAAAGCCGCAGGCCCGAACCGGGCGACCAGGCGAGCGAAGACGGGCAAGAAGAAACGTTCTGGCGCGCCGTCCTGACGAACTGGTCGGCGATCGAGGCCGACCTCGCCCGCGAGTACGGCACCCCTGCCGCTGACCTCGCCCGCATGTCCACCCGCAGGTTCCTCGCCCTGGTCTCCGGCCTGTCCGGCGAGTCCCGGTTCGCCGCCGCCTGGCAGCGCACCCCGCGTGCCGTGACCGACCCGGCCGAGATCGCAGCACTGACCGGCATACCCGCCGGCTGAACCACCCCGGCCGCCACGGCGCCGGATGACCCCCGACAGGAGGTGATCCGGTGGCCCTCACTGTCGGTGAACTGCTCGGCACCATCACCATCGACGACGGGCCGGCACAGGCCGGATTGGCGCGCACCGAAGCCGCGATGCGCTCGACCGGCGACACGATCGTCGCCGAGGCCGACCGGGCCGGCGACCAGGCCGGGGCAGCCCTCGCCGACGGCATGGCCCAGGGGGCCGACGACGCCGGATCCCGCGGGGGCGGGGCGCTCGCCGCGTTCGGTTGGGCTGCGGTCGGTGCCGGAATCGGCGCCGCCCTCATGGCCGGTATCGGCGAGGCCCTCGCGCAGCAGAAGACGGCCGGCCTGCTCCAGGCCCAGCTAGGCACGACGGGCCCCGTCGCCGCCAAGCAGGGCAAGGCGGCCGGCGACCTGTACGCGGGGGCGATCGTCGAGTCGGTCGAGCAGGGCGCCGACGTCATCAAGGGGATTGCCCAGAATGGCCTTTTGCCGCCCGAGGCGACCAACGGCCAGATAAAGGCAATGGGCGCCAACGTGGCGGATACCGCCGCCGTCCTGGGCGAGGACGTCGGAAAGGTCTCACGGGCCGTTGGTGTCATGCTCAAGACGGGCATAGCCAGTTCCGCCGAAGAGGCTATGGACGTGCTCGTAAAGGGCACCCAGAACGGCGTCAACTCCGCCGAGGATTTGCTCGACACGTTCAGTGAATATCCGACCCAGTTCCGGGACTTGGGCCTTGACGCTCAGACCGCAATGGGTCTCATGCAACAGGGGTTGCAGGGCGGTGCACGCGATGCGGATACGGTCGGCGACGCGCTCAAGGAATTTGCGATCCGCAGTAAGGACATGTCCAAGGGGAGCGTAGAGGCTTTCCAGTCCATCGGGCTCAACGCCAAGACGATGGCGAAGACTTTCACCGACGGTGGGCCGAAGGCATCGGCCGCACTCGGCGACGTCATCACCCGACTAAAGGGAATCAAGGATCCCGCCGAGCGCAATGCAACGGCAGTCGCTCTTTTCGGCACCAAAGCCGAGGACTTGCAAGGGGCCCTTTATAAGCTCGATCCGTCCACGGCGGTAAAGGCTCTGGGCGACGTAAAGGGTGCCACCGATAGAGCCGGTGACGCCTTGCGCGATAACGCTGCGACGAAATTCGAGGCGTTCAAGCGCGGGGCAATGCAAGGGCTCGTCGAGGTCGTCGGGAACTACGTCGTTCCGGCGCTGGTGACGGGTGCCGAGTACGCCGTGAAGTTCGGGCGGGGCCTGGGCACCGCGGCCGGGTTCGTCTCCGAGCACTCCACCGCGTTCATGATCGCGGGCGGCCTGATCCTGACGTTCTTCCTGCCCACGCTGATCGCCCTTGCCGCGCAGGCATGGGCTACATCAACGGCCGTCGTCGCTTCCTGGCTTGCCCAGAGCGCCGCGGGGGCCGGCGCGGTCGGCTCCTTCCTTGCCGCGAACGCCACGATTCTCGCGGGGTGGGTGGCGCAGGGAGTCGGCGCCGCGGGCGCCGCGCTCCGCGTGGTCGGCGCATGGGTCCTCATGGGCACTCAGAGCTTGATTCAGGCGGCGCGCATGGCCGCTGCCTGGCTTATCGCCATGGGCCCCGTGGGGCTGATCATCGCGGCCATTGTCGGCATTGTTGCGCTCGTCGTCGCGAATTGGGACACGATCGTCAATGCCACGAGTGCCGCATGGTCGTGGGTGTGGGAGAAAATCCAGCAGGTTGGACAGTTCCTGCTCGACCTGTTCCTGAACTTCACCCTTGTCGGAATCATTATCAAGCATTGGGATTCCATCAAGTCCGGTACCCAACGGGTCTGGAATTCCATTGTGGATTGGGTCCGCGGCCTCCCGCAGATGCTCGTTAATTTCTTCCTCAACTGGAGTTTGGTTGGGCTGATTATCAAGCATTGGGATTCCATCAAGGAAGGCACGATCCGCAAGGCGCAAGAGCTCGTGAGTTGGGTTCGCGGGCTGCCGGGCATGATCTCTTCCGGGCTCGGCAATCTGGGCGATCTCTTGTACGACAAGGGCGTCGACGTCGTCCGCGGCCTCTACAACGGCGTTCGGTCCATGGGTAGTTGGCTTAAGGGTCAGCTCATGTCGTTCGCCAAGAACATGATTCCGGGGCCCATCGCAAAGGCGCTCGGAATTCACAGTCCGTCGCGTGTCATGGCGCGTGACATCGGTCGGTGGATTCCCGCGGGCCTGGTCAAGGGCATCGAATCGGGCTCCGGTGCGGTCGAGCGCACCATGGCCAATCTCGTGCCGATGCCGGCCGTGCCGGGCCTCTCCGCAGGGTTCGCCGGCAGCGCCGGATCCCCGTACGGGGGCGGCGCGGCCGGGGCCGGCGGGTACGGGGGCGGCGCGACGGTGCACGTCGAGCACTGGCACGCCGCCGAGCAGGGCACCCCGGACGACAACGCCCGCGCTCTTGCGTGGCTGGCAAAGGCGAGGGGGTGACCATGGCCCCTGGCGACCTGATCAGCCGGCCGGGGCAGGTGCAGTACGGCGACCTGCTGCTCGGCCCCGGCACCCCGTACCGCTGGCGCGGTATCACCGGGTGGGAAGAACTTCCTGCCCTCGACTCCGGGTCCGTGGCGCGCAGCGATGCGCACGGCGCGTACCCCGGGCTGCTCTTGGCCCAAGCCCGGACGATCGGCCTCGACGGTCTGATCGTCCGGGCCCCCCGGGACCGGATCGGCGCGGTGGTGGGGGCCCTGAACGCGGGCACCGTCCCGCGGGTGGATGAGCTCCCCCTCGTGGCGTGGCTTGACGACCGTGGGCCGCTGCTCGTCTACGCCCGCGCGGTGCGGCGCAGCGTCCCGGCCGGCCCCGGCTACCGGCTGGGGACGATCGTCGGCGGCGCGGTCGAATGGGTCGCGTCGGATCCTCGCCGGTACGGGGTCGTCGAGCAGGTCGTCGCGGCCACTCTCCCGACGTCCGAACCGGGTCTGTCGTGGCCGATGGGGTGGCCGCTGAACTTCGGTACCCCCGGGAGCTCCGGGGCCCTGGTCGTGGTGAACGCGGGCGACGCCGAGTCACATCCCGTCGTCGAGTTCCGCGGCCCGGTCACCACTCCGGCCCTGACTAACATCAGCACCGGCGACGTACTGGAGTACGACATTCCGCTTGCTGCGGGTGACGTCCTCACCGTCGACACCCGCGCCGGAACCGTCCTGCTCAACCGGGGTGCCTCGCGGCTCTACAGCGCCACCAAGCGCAGCGTGCCCGAGCAGACGTTCACGCTCGCCCCCGGCGTCACGAACTTCGCCTTCCGCGCCGGCCCGGACAGCGAGCCCACCGCCACCGCAACCGTGCGCTATCGCCCGGCCTACTGGTAAGGAGAGCCCCACCCATGACCGTGCGTTCCGCATGGCTGATGTCCACCGGGCAGACCCGGGAAGACACCCGCCTCACTCCCACCTCGCCCCTGATCCACGAAACGGAAATGCGGGCGCGCGACGGGGTCCTCGCCGGAGGCAATCCGTTCGGCGCCACCGGGGCCGGCGCCATGTCCGTACAGATCGGCCCCGGCCGCGCCTTCGTCCAGGGCACCGACGCGCAGGGCGCGTATCCCGTCGCCAACGACGCCCCGGTGAGCCTCACGTTCGCCGACGGCGCCGCACAGTTCGGCCGGATCGACTCCGTGGTCATCCGTGTCGTCGACTCCCTGTTCGACGGCGGACCGAACGCGGCCCGCATCGAGGTCGTCCAGGGCTCTGCGACCGCCAGCCCCGCCCCGCCGACCATCCCGGCCGCTGCCCTGCGCCTGTGGGACGTCCTCGTACCGGCAGGAACCAGCGCGGGCGCGGGTGGGATCGGGTGGGGCGCAGCGCTCGGCGACCGCCGCCGCTACACCGCGGCGGCCGGCGGGATCCTGCCCCGCGGCTCCGGCCTGAGCTTCTCCGGCAGCTACGAGGGGCAGTACCGCGACAACGGCGCTTCGCTGGAGCGCTGGAGCACCACGGCCGGCGCCTGGCAGACCTACCGGCCCCCGGCCGAGGCTCCCACGGTGACCACGGCCGGGGCCGTCGCGGCGACCGGTCACTCGCTCACCGGCTTTCACGCCCGCCGGATCGCGGGCGTGCAGTCGTTCACCGCGGTTGTGCAGCGGACCGGGACGACGATCACCTCGCCCGCCGGCGGGAACATCACCGATCTGCCGCTCGTGACCCTGCCCGTCGGGTGGCGACCGGCCTACGACATGGAGCTCATGGCGTCGGACGGGTTCGCCGACGGCGCCGCCTACCTGAATACCTCCGGCGTGATCACCCTTCGCACGTGGTCGGCCGGCGGCACCATCCAGTCCGGCCGCGAGATCCGGATATCCGGCTGTTTCGTCACGTGAGCGGGGGTGCTGTGACCCCGTACCGGCTGCTCTTCTGTGACCTGCGCTCCGACGAGCTGATCGACGTCCTTCCCGTGCACGGCGTCAGCCTCGACGACTACATCGGCAAAACCGGCAGGCTCACCGGCACCGTGCCGATCCCGAACGCCGAGCTCGCCGGCCGCGCGCGCCGGGCGATCCTCCCCGGACGAACCGCGGTATGGGTCGAGCGCGGACGCTCCATCTGGTGGGGCGGGATCGTCTGGACCCTCTCCGTCGCCAGCGACGCCCGCGGGAACCTCGGAGCGCAGATCCAGGCCGGCGGGTGGGAAAGCTACCTGTACCGGCGGCTGATCTACGACACGCAGACCGCCACGCAGATGGACGCGTACGACATCGTCCGCCAACTCCTCGACTACACGGCCGACATGCCCGGCGGGGACATCGGCATCACCTACGACACCACCCTTTCCGGAGTCCTGCGGGACCGCACCTATCTGCGCTACGACCTGCCCAGCGTCGGCGACCTGGTCGACGACCTCGCCAAGGTCGAGGGCGGGTTCGAGTGGCGCATCACCAGCTTCCGCGACAGCGACGGCGACCGCGTCAAGCGGCTGCAACTCGGTTCCCCGATCATCCGCACGGGCGCCGCCGAGATCGTCCTCGACCACCCCGGCCCGGTCCTCACCTACACGTGGCCCACCGACGCCACGGCCAAGGCCAACGCGTGGCAGAGCCGCGGAGCCAGCATCAACCGCAACCAGGCCGCGGAGAGCTACCCGCTTACCTCGCCCCTGCTGGTCGGGGCCGAGGACATCGACGCCGGATGGCCGCGCCTCGACGGCTACAGCGACTACTCGACCGTCTCGCGACAGGCCACCCTCGACGCCCACGCCCAGGCCGACCACCGCGCCGCCCTCGCCCCGGTCACCATCCCGGAAATCACGGTCCTGCTCGGCGGTGACATCACCCCCGCCCTGATCGGCGCAACAGTGCGCGTCCGGATCCGCGACCTGTGGCACCCCACCACCCTCGACGCCCGCTATCGCGTGGTCGGCATGTCGATCACCCCACCCGAGCGCGGACGCCCCGAGACCGCGCGCCTGTATCTGGAGGTCCCGTAATGCCGCACATCCCACAGGACGTACTCGACCGCATTGCGTCCCTCGAACGGCAGGTCAAGCAGCTCACCGGACGCGCGAACATCCGGCCGGCCCTCAATCAGGTGCTGAGCGGAGACGTAACGATCGGCGAGGGCGGACAGCTCAAAGTCAGGGCCGCCGGGGGCACCGAACACTTCCGCGTCGGCCACCTCGGTACGTACTACCAGGACGAGACGACCGGGGAGACCGCGCGCGAGTTCGGCACGATCATCCGCCGCCGCGACGGAAGCGTCGCCCTGAGCATCTGGAACGGCCAAGACGCCGTGAACCCTCAGGTGTTCAGGGTCTACGACGCCAAGGGCAACGCGATCATCTCCGAGGACATCGAACGCGGCGGACTGCACCGGCCGCACCTCGCGCAGCCCTGGTACGACGCGCAGGCCGGCCGCTGGCCCAAGACCGAGTCTTGGTCGTGGGAGACGCTGCAAGAGGCGCACATCGAGACCGAGCACGGCAAGGTGCGCATCTACGCCCAGAAGGCCACCGTCGGCGCCGGCGGTGAACTGCGCCTGCTCATCAACGACCAGGAGATCGCCAAGGGCGAGGGCTTCGACGACACATACCTCATTCCCAATTTCGAGTACGGCGCCCTGGTCGTCGTCAAGCTCCAGGCCCGCCGCACCAACGTCGCCGAAGCCGTCTGGGCGACGTTCTCCCGCGTGCACTGCGTCGGATAGACCCCAGCACCAGCCCGGCCCCGCCGGCTAGCCCACCCGCAGAAAGGAGGGCAGCCGCCGCATGGGCCTGCCCGAGTCCATACCTACCGTCACCGTCTCCGGCCGCTACCTCGCACCCGACGGAACCCCCCTCACTGGACAAGTCGTCTGGCGCGCGCCGGCAATGTTGACCTTCCCCGACTCCGACGTGTTCCTCGGGGGCCCGCACGCCGCGCCACTCGACGCCACCGGCAGGTTCGAGGCCGTTCTACCCGCCACCGACGCGCCCGGCATGAACCCGACCGGATGGGCGTACGTCGTATCGGAGCAGCTCACTGGCGTACCCGTAAACAGGTCGTACAGCGTGCTCCTCCCCAGGGCGGTCCCGCTGGTCGACCTCGCCGACGTCGTCCCCGCCGACCCCGCCACCCCCAACTACGTTCCCGTAGCGGGCAGTCAGATCCTCACCGGGGCCACCGCGCCAACGGCCGCCACGGGCCTTAACGGGGACTGGTACGTGCAGTACGACGTACGCACGTTGCAGGGGATCACGCACACCACGGTCATGCAGTGGGCCAAGGCCGGCGGAACGTGGGCGCGCGCCGGGGGCGACATCCGGGGATCTCAGATCTACCTGTCCACCACCAGCACGCCGAGCAGCGACGCCAAGGCCGGGGACCTGCTCATCCGCACCGACACCGGCGACCTGTGGCAGCGCGGCGCGTCAGGCTGGGGTAACGCCGTCGGCAACCTCAAGGGGCCCGCCGGAGCCGCTGGCGCGACGGGGGCCACCGGCGCAGCAGGCGCGAAGGGAAGCACCGGCGCCACCGGCGCCCAGGGCCCGAAGGGTGACCCCGGCAACGGGTCCGTCAACACCGTGAACACCAAGGTCGGCCCGGATATCACCCTTACCGCGGCCGACGTGAACGCCCTCGCGACGGCCGCCCGGGGCGCAGCCAACGGCGTGGCCGCCCTCGACGCTACCGGCAAGGTCCCGACCGCGCAGCTTCCCGACATCGGCGGGGGCACCGTCAAGACCGTCAACGCGAAGGCGCCCGACGGGGCGGGAGCCGTAACGCTCACCGCCGCCGACGTGGCCGCCGTGGCCGCCGCGGTGCCCGTCATCCTCAAGGCCGACGCCACCAGCGCCGACCCCCTCAAGGTCCAGAGCGACACGGGCGTCGATCTCTTCGGCGTCCGGAAGACGGGCAGCGCAATTTTCCCGCTCGGAAATCTGTACCTGAACAAGAACGTCCGCGTCGGTGGGAGCAGCGCCACCGGGATGGGCGCAGCGACTACGGGCGTCCTCGCCGTCGAGAACGGGACCGGCCCCAGCGCGCTGCAAGCCACCGGCGTGGCGCTCTGGTCGACCGGCGGACAGCTCCAGGTCCAGGAGAGTTCGGGCCGCACATTCACCGTGGGCGGGGAACGCAACCAGTGGACCCCCCAGGCCCTCGGATTTCAGGCATGGAACGTCGACCCCGCCACGGTGGCCAACCCGACGACCCCACCCAAGGCCGTTACGGTCGGCCGAATCTACTTCGCCGGAATGAACATCACGGAGTCGACGCAGGTCAACGCCGTCGCCATCCATGCGCGCGGGTGGGCGGGCAGTACCGCCGTCCCGGCCGCACGTTTCTATGTCGGCATCTACAACGAGGCCGGCGCGCGCGTGGCAACGTCCGGCCTGGTGTCGTCCGTACCCATGGCCGGCCAGCTCGCCGGCACCGCGCCCGGAGCGGTGAACAACCACGTGGGCGCCGTGCCCATCGCGCTAAGCGCACCCGTCGTTCTCGCGCCCGGCCGCTACTGGGCCGCGTTCCTGATGTCGGCCGGCAGCAGCACCGATTTCTACTACATGCACATACAGAACGAATCCCCCGCCAATCCCGGCAACTTCTACGTCGGGACCACCTTCCAGCGGCATTGGTGCATCCCCAGCGGCCAGACCTCGCTACCGGCAACGGTGAACCAATCGACCGGCGAGGTCGGCCTCGACCCCGCAATCATGGCGCTCGCCATGCTCTGACCACATACCGAAATCGGTACGTGATCCCCCCTTTCCACGTACGCCCCGGCACCGCGCCGCGGGCGTTTTTTCATGCCCGGAGGACACCCCACATGGCAACCCCCCTACTCCCCGACACCTTCCGCAACGCCATCCGCGGCGAGGGCGTCGACGTCGTCGAGGTCGGCGCATGGCGCACCCACAACCGCAACCACAAGGGCCCGTGGGGCCCGCTCCACGGCGTGATGATCCACCACACGGTCACCACGGGAACCGACTACTCCGTCGAGCTCTGCCGCACCGGATACACCAGCCTGCCCGGCCCGCTGTGCCATGGCGTCATCGACAAGGCCGGCCGCGTCCACCTGATCGGCTACGGCCGCACCAACCACGCCGGATCCGGGGATCCCGACGTCCTCGCCGCGGTGATCGCCGAGCGCTCCCCCCTGCCCGCCGACAACGAGGCCAGCACCGACGGGAACCGCCACTACTACGGGTTCGAGTGCATCAACGAGGGCGACGGCGCCGACCCGTGGCCGGCCGAGCAGGTCGAGGCCATCGCCCGGACCGCGGCCGGCATCTGCCGCGCGCACGGGTGGGGCCCCGAGTCGGTGCTCGGACACTCCGAGTGGCAGCCCGGCAAGGTCGACCCCCGCGGCCCGATCGGCCACCCGGGCGGGCCCGCGCTCACCATGGACAAGATCCGCAGCCGCGTCGCCGAGCTCCTCGCCGACGACAAGCCGGCGCCGAGCAAGCCGACCCCCAAGCCCGACCCGCAGCCGGTCGTGTCCCTGTCCCGCCTGATCGCCGCGGCCCGCCAGGACCCGCCCCGTTCCGGTACCCCGGTCAGCTACCCGGGCGCCCGGATCGTCGAGGCCGCCCTCGCCGCCGAGGGCATGCTCGCCCGCGCCCTGGTCGACGGGCATTTCGGCTCCGCCACCCGCGACGCGTACGAGCGGTGGCAGCGCCGATGCGGCTACACCGGCACCGCGGCCGACGGCATCCCCGGCCGCTCCTCGCTCACCACCCTTGCCCAGCACCACGGCTTCACCGTGGCCGCGTAGACCCCTGCAACGAACGGAGCTCCACCATGACCCCCGCCACCAAGCGCAGCATCCGTACCGCGCTCCAGACCGCCGTAGCGTTCGCCCTTGCCCTGCCCGCCATCGTGGCAGCGGCCGGCATCCCCGACGCCCTGCCGTACGTCGCCGGCGCCCTCGCCATCGCGGGCGGCCTCGCCCGCGTGATGCAGCTCCCGGCCGTCGAGGCCCTGCTCGACCGCGTCGGCCTGGGCCTGGTCGACGAGGTCGCCGAATGACCCCGCCGGCCCCGGACGACACGGGCGTCGCCCTCGAACTCGAAAGGCTGCGCGCGGTCGTCGAGGTCGGCATGACCCGCATCGACGGGAGCCTCGCCCTGCTCGTACAGCGCTCCGACCAGACCGACAAGCAGGTCGCCGACCACGAGAACAGGCTCGACGCCCTCGAACGAGGTCGCTGGCCACTTCCCTCCCTCGCGGCCCTGGTCGCCGTCGTGGGCGCCCTGCTCGCTCTCTGGCAGGCCGGTACCGCCCGATAACAACAACGCCCCCCGTACGGCCACGAACGGCCGTACGGGGGGCGGTTTCGTCGTTGAGCTAGAGCCCGCGCGACTTGATCCCGTCAACCAGGGCGCCGAGAGCGTCGAAGGAGAACAGCAGCGCGGGGCCGGCCGGCGCCTTGCTGTCGCGCACAGCAACCATCTGCCTGCCAGCATCGACGATGCCGCACTCGACGCACTGCGCGCCGGTGTCGGACCGCGACGACTTCCACCAGGTCACGGCCAGGGTGGAGGCGTCTTCAATGTGCGTCATGCTGGTTCCTTATCTCTTTGATCAGTTCCGCCGACTTCTCGACGGACTCCGCGGCGGCCCTGAGTCTCACCGCGGCCTCCCGGTAGGTGGCTACCTGTTCCGGCTCCTCGACGTACAGAGCAGCGGTCAGGTTCTCAGTGTGGACCACGTCAAGGTCAGGGTGACCGAAGCTCATGAGGCTGAACGACCCAAGTTGTCCGACGTGCAAAGCCGCGTCGGATCGCAAGACCTGAATGTTCACATTGGGTCGGTTCCCCAACGAGAGCAGCCGTCCGAGCTGTTCGTCCATGATGCTCGGATCCGCGGTGCGGGTGCGCAACGCACCTTCGGCGATGATGGCCCACAGCTTGACAGGGTTGGTGTCTCGGGTGAGGACTGCCTGTCTTGCGAGCCGCACCTCGACGAGCGCGTCGACCTTGGCCTCGACGCTCTCGTTCATCGCCGTCGCCCGGATGATCCCGCGGGCGTACTCCGAGGTGTGAAACAGACCCGGAACCGCGCCGAGCTGTGAGGTGAATAGCTCGGTCGCATCATCTTCGAGACTGATCAAGTCTTCGTAGACGGGCGTCAGCACACCCCGATAGCTGTGCCACCACCCGCGCTGAGAACCCTCTTTCACCAGAGTCAGAAGCGCCGTCCGCAGTTCGTCGGACACCTCCCGCCCAAGGTCGACGTACAGGTCGAGCAGGTCGTTTACGTCCTCGACCTTCGCCGCGCTCTTGGCGTTCTCCAACCGGCTCAGCTTCGAGGCCACGAACCGCCCGCCGCTGTGCTCCGCGATCTCTTCGAGGGTCTGCTCACCCCGAAGCGCCCGGAGTTTGGTGCCGAGCCTCCGACGGCGAACGGTGGGCGCGCTCACGGTGTCCCCTCCCTACTGGCCATTTGCGCGACAGTCTGCCGTGCGCACCAGGTCATGTCATCCGTGATCTATCACGCGCGACCGCGTTGCGCGGGCATATGCAAATTTCTACGAAAGCGTGAGTTCCCTTGCACTACGGCGAGTTGGAAGAGCAAGGTAGACGTGACGGATATCGCAGTGCCTTAGCTGGCGTGACCCCCTCTGCGCTGGTCAGCACGTGTGCCCGAAAGGATTCGCATGGTGACCATGCACCGACGCCGCTTACCCGTAGGAACGAGCACGCCCCCAATCGGTCCGCCCGCTCAGTTCTTGATGGACAGCACTCCCGCGCTGGTCAGAGCCGCGCGTGAGTGGGCACGTGAGTTCGTCAACTACGAAGCCCCCGGGGCCCCTCACGAGCACGTAGACGATGTGCTGCTCGTCCTCTCAGAGCTGGTGACGAACGCCGTGCGCTACGGCACCGAGCCGGGCGACTCCGTGCGCGTCGTCCTCGACGCCCGCACCGGAGCGACCCGCATCGAGGTGCACGACCCCAGCCGCCGCCACCCTCGCCAACTGCCGGAGTCCGACGAACGCCAGCGTGGCCGGGGCCTGTTCATCCTCGACGCTCTCGCCGTCACCTACGGCGTCGATGATCGCCCCATGGGCAAGGCCGTATGGGCCGAACTGCGCTGGATGGCAAACGCGTGACCATCATCCTGCCGCGCGCAGTCACGCCCGGACCCGCGTTCCTGCGCGAGGTACGCGTCTCCTACGCCCTGCCCCACGACGGCCGGACGTACGTCACCCTCGGACACCCCGAGGCGCACGAACGGCGGGGAACCACCGTCGATCGGTACCTACGCGGAATCGCCGCCGGCCTAGACCTGCACCAAGGGCCCGGATACCCGCGCACGGCCCACCTTCTCTACTACGTGTGCGGAACGTGGGCCCTCGACTATGGGCACCCCGAGTCGCTCCTCACCCTGCCTGCCCCAACGCGCAGTTGGGCGGCCCGCACCCAGGCACTTCGCACAGTGCATCTCGGCGTATGCCTCGATGCGTTCCTGCCCGCATCCAGTCCCGACCGCATCCTCACCGGGACCGTCGGCTACAAGGCAGACCGCCGTATCGGCTGGCTCTGACCGACCCCAGATCGCACCCCGCCCGGGTGCCGGCTGTTCCCCGGGCGGGGTGTTGCTCCACGCCCCGCGGCGACCGCGCCGCCCCATCCTGACCACCAGGAGGCACCGTGAGCACCACCGCCATTGAGCACGCCATCGAGTCCGTCGAGTGCGAGCTGACCGCCAAATGCAACCTCACTTGTGACCACTGCTGCACCAACAGCAGCCCCCAGGCCGCGGCTCCCACCATGACCCCCGAGGACTGGCACCGGGTCATCAACGACACGGCCAGTCTCGGAATCCCGACGATTCAGTTCATCGGTGGCGAGGCGACCCTCGACCGGCACCTCCCCGACTACATCGGCCACGCCCGTGAGCGGCGCCTACGCGTCGAAGTCTTCTCGAACCTCAAGATCGTGCAGCCCCGCATGTGGCGCGCGTTTCAGCAGTCGGGCGTACAGCTCGCCGTCAGCTACTACAGCGACCAGGCCGAGCAGCACGACGCCGTGACCAACGGCCCCGGATCCCACAAGCTCACCCGCGCCAACATCATCAAGGCCCTGGCCTACGGCATCCCCATGCGGGCGGCCGTCGTCATGGTGAACGAAGGCCAGCGCGTCAAGGAGGCCGCCGACGATCTGCGCTCCCTCGGTATCTCCCGTATCCGGATCGACCGGACCCGCAAGGTCGGCCGCGCCGCCGACCAGACCCTTGACACCCCCAGCGTGAGCGAGCTGTGTGGCCACTGCTTCCGCGCCCGCATCTCCGTCTCGCCGGACGGCAACGTGAACGGGTGCATCCTGTCCCCGTGGCTGATCGCTGGCAACGTCCGCGAGCAGGGACTCGCGAACGTCCTTCGCGGCCCCCGCGTGGCCGAGCTCGCCGCCACCATCCCCATGCCCGTACACGGGCAAGGTTGCCCGCCCGACGATTCGAGCGACTGCTCACCGGCGAACACGACCGCGTGCGACCCTAAATACGACTTCGCCCCCCTCGCCGACACGGCCCTCGGAGCGCGCGCGTGACCTGGGAACGACACGCCATTGACCTCGCCGCAAGAATCACGACCCCCCACTCACCGTGGCGACCTGCCGTCGCCCGTACGGCACGCCATCTGTTCGTGCCCCGATGGTGGGACCGCCGAGGCCGGGAACAGTTCGACCTGCGGGCCCCGGCCGACGACGACGAGTGGTTCGCGGACGCCTACCGCGACACCTCGCTCGTAACCAAAGTGGGCAGGCTTCACGCCGATCACGCGAATGCCCACGACGAGCCCACGGGCCGGCCCACGTCTTCGGCGACCCTGCCGAGTCTGCTTCTTAAGCTCTACGGCCTGGCCGACATCGGCGATGGTGACACCGTCGTGGACGTCGGCGCGGGCAGCCTGTACGGCGCGGCTCTGCTCTGCCGGCGCCTGTCTGACGCGCAGGTCTTAAGCGTGGACGTCGACCCCTACATCGTCGAGGTGGGGCGCGAACGCCTCGCGGAAGTTGGTCTACGCCCCCGGGTCGAGACCGTCGACGCGACGGGTCCCCTGCCGTGTGACCCAGAAAGCATCGACTGCATCGTCGCTTCCGTGGCCGTGCGCACCGTCCCGCAAAGTTGGCTCGCTGCTCTGCGGGTAGGCGGCCGGCTGGTTACGACGATCGCCGGTACCTCGCTGCTGATCACGGCCACGAAGAACGCCGACGGGGGCGCAAGCGGTTCCGTCTCCTGGGACCGGGCCGGATTCATGGTCGCCCGCCACGGGGACGACTACCCCGCGCGCCGCCCCAAGGAGACGATCACCGCCCAGATCCAGGAGGACGCCGCGAAGTGCGTCTACCCGCTCCCCGTGGTCGACGTTGAATCGGCATGGGACCTGCAATCCATGCTCGACCTCGCCGTACCGGGCATCGAACACGCTTACTGGGAGGATGACGAAGGGCTACGGCACGCCCTCATGAGCCACGCAGACGGATCATGGGCCCGCGCCGTGGGGGCCGGCATCCATCCGCCGACCGTCCACCAGGGCGGCCCCCGTCGCCTCTGGGATGCCCTCGAAGAGGTACGCGGGTACTGGCTCCAGCACGGCGAGCTTCCCGCACGGGGCGCCCGCGTGATCGTCAAGCCCGACGGCCGAACGATCCTCGCCCGCGGGGAGTGGACCGCGAGACTCTGAGTACCAGCACGGCCGCGGCCCCGGTATCCACAGGTGTGGATACCGGGGCCGCGGCCCGTTCTGGTGAACTTCCACGCCCGTTCCGCCGTGCAATAGAGCGGCTCCGGACACGACACGCCCTATCTCGGCCGGCGGTGGCCTGTGAGCATGGCGTCGCAGATGTCAGGATCGGGGAGGGGTTGACCAACTCACGTGTGCGCAGAAGAATTCCACGCAGCTACGTGATTGGTCTACACCACAGCGGTGTCGCATGTTGGGAGCCCCACAAATGAACGAGCGTCCTTCCATCTCCAACATGCTCAAAGAGGAGCGGCGGTTCGCACCGCCCGCCGATCTGGCCGCCGCCGCCAATGTGACCGAGGCTGCGTACGCACAGGCCGATGCGGACCGGCTGGGCTTCTGGGCCGAGCAGGCCCGGCGGCTGACCTGGGACACCGAGCCGACCGAGACGCTCGACTGGAGCAACCCGCCCTTCGCCAAGTGGTTCGCGGACGGCAAGCTGAACGTCGCGTACAACTGCGTGGACCGGCACGTCGAGGCCGGCAACGGCGACCGCGTCGCCCTCCACTTCGAGGGTGAGCCCGGCGACAGCCGGTCGATCACCTACGCACAGCTCAAGGACGAGGTCTCCAAGGCCGCCAACGCCCTGACCGAGCTGGGTGTCGTCGCAGGTGACCGCGTCGCCGTCTACCTCCCGATGATCCCCGAGGCCGTCGTCGCGATGCTCGCGTGCGCCCGTGTCGGGGCGGCGCACTCGGTGGTCTTCGGCGGTTTCTCCGCCGACGCCGTCGCCTCCCGCATCCAGGACGCCGACGCCAAGCTGGTCATCACCGCCGACGGCGGCTACCGCCGCGGCAAGCCCAGTGCGCTCAAGCCCGCCATCGACGAGGCCGTCGGCAAGTGTCCGCAGGTCAAGCACGTTCTCGTGGTGCAGCGCACCGGCCAGGACACCGCCTTCACCGAGGGCCGGGACGTCTGGTGGCACGAGATCGTCGGGCGTCAGTCCGCCGAGCACACCCCGCAGGCCTTCGACGCCGAGCACCCGCTGTTCATCCTCTACACCTCGGGGACCACGGGTAAGCCGAAGGGCATCCTGCACACCTCGGGCGGCTACCTGACGCAGGCCGCGTACACCCACCACGCGGTGTTCGACCTGAAGCCGGAGAGCGACGTCTACTGGTGCACCGCCGACATCGGCTGGGTCACCGGACACTCGTACATCGTCTACGGGCCGCTCGCCAACGGTGCCACCCAGGTCATGTACGAGGGCACCCCGGACACCCCGCACCAGGGCCGCTTCTGGGAGGTCGTGCAGAAGTACGGCGTCACCATCCTCTACACGGCGCCCACGGCGATCCGCACGTTCATGAAGTGGGGCGACGACATCCCCGCGAAGTTCGACCTGTCGAGCCTGCGGGTGCTGGGCTCGGTCGGCGAGCCGATCAACCCCGAGGCCTGGATCTGGTACCGCAAGCACATCGGTGGCGACCGCTGCCCGATCGTGGACACCTGGTGGCAGACCGAGACCGGCGCGATGATGATCTCGCCGCTGCCGGGCGTCACCTCCACCAAGCCCGGTTCGGCCCAGCGCGCGCTGCCCGGCATCTCCGCCACCGTCGTGGACGACGAGGCGAAGGAGGTCCCGAACGGCGGGGGCGGGTACCTGGTGCTCACCGAGCCGTGGCCGTCGATGCTGCGCACGATCTGGGGTGACGACCAGCGCTTCATCGACACGTACTGGTCCCGCTTCGCGGGCAAGTACTTCGCGGGCGACGGAGCCAAGAAGGACGACGACGGCGACATCTGGCTGCTCGGCCGGGTGGACGACGTGATGCTGGTGTCCGGCCACAACATCTCGACGACCGAGGTCGAGTCCGCGCTGGTCTCGCACCCGTCCGTCGCCGAGGCGGCGGTGGTCGGCGCGAACGACGAGACCACCGGCCAGGCCATCGTGGCCTTCGTCATCCTGCGCGGGAGCGCCTCGGAGACGGAGACCCTGGTCGCCGAGCTGCGCAACCACGTGGGCGCCACGCTCGGCCCCATCGCCAAGCCGAAGCGGATCCTTCCGGTGCAGGAACTGCCGAAGACCCGCTCGGGCAAGATCATGCGCCGGCTGCTGCGCGACGTGGCGGAGAACCGGGCGGTCGGTGACGTCACCACGCTCGCGGACTCCTCGGTCATGGACCTGATCCAGAGCAAGCTGCCCGCCGCGGGCAGCGAGGACTGAATCGGCCGCACGACACGGCGGAAAGGGGCATTCGGCGCACCGCGCCGGATGCCCCTTTCGCACTTAAAGTGATGATCAACCGACGATCGCCGGATATGACCTTGCGCGCCGCCTGTAAAGTACGAGAAACGTAAATAAGTACTCCACAGGGTGCGCCGGGAAGTCTGGTCGGCAATGTGCTTCGCCATGCCGTCCAACCCACCCCGGAGGTGTCCTTCACGTGGCCGCGCCCCGCCCCACCGACGACAAGAGCAGCAAGCTGCTCGGCCGACTCTCGCTGCCCGAGCGCCGCTACGTCGCCGATGCCCTGCGCACCGAGACCGTGGGTGGCGTACTGCTCCTGCTGGCCGCGATCACCGCACTCGTGTGGGCGAACGTTCCCGGCATCTCGAGCAGCTACGACAGCGTCCGCTCCTTCCACATCGGCCCCGCCTCCCTGGGCCTGGACCTCTCGATCCAACACTGGGCGGCCGACGGCCTGCTGGCCGTCTTCTTCTTCGTCGCCGGCATCGAGCTGAAACGCGAACTCGTCGCGGGCGACCTGCGCGACCCCAAGGCCGCCGCCCTCCCGGTGATCGCCGCCCTCTGCGGCATGGCGGTGCCCGCGCTGGTCTACGTACTGGTCAATGTCCTCGGCGACGGCTCGACCGCCGGCTGGGCCGTCCCGACCGCCACCGACATCGCCTTCGCCCTCGCCGTCCTCGCGGTCATCGGCACGTCGCTGCCGTCCGCCCTGCGCGCGTTCCTGCTGACCCTCGCGGTCGTGGACGACCTGTTCGCCATCCTGATCATCGCGGTGTTCTTCACCAGCGACATCGACTTCCTGGCGCTCGGCGGCGCCCTCCTGGGCCTGGCCCTCTTCTGGTTCCTGCTCCGCAAGCGTGTCCGCGGCTGGTACGTGTACGTCCCGCTCGCCCTGGTCATCTGGGGGCTGATGTACAACAGCGGGGTCCACTCCACCATCGCCGGCGTCGCCATGGGCCTGATGCTCCGTTGCCATCGCGAGGAAGGCGAGGAGCAGTCCCCCGGCGAGCACATCGAGCATCTCGTCCGCCCCCTCTCCGCGGCGCTGGCCGTCCCGCTCTTCGCCCTGTTCTCCGCCGGCGTGTCCCTCTCCGACAAGGCCATCGCGCAGGTCTTCACCCGCCCCGAGACCCTGGGTGTGGTCCTCGGCCTGGTCGTCGGCAAGACGGTGGGCATCTTCGGCGGCACCTGGCTGGCCGCGCGCTTCACCAAGGCGGAGCTGAACGAGGACCTCGCCTGGCCGGACGTGCTCGCCGTGGCCTCGCTCGCCGGCATCGGTTTCACGGTCTCCCTGCTGATCGGTGAACTCGCCTTCGCCGACGACGCCACCCTCATGGACGAGGTCAAGGCCGCCGTCCTGATCGGCTCGCTGATCGCCGCGATCATCGCGAGCGTGATGCTGAAGATGCGCGACCGCAGGTACCGGGCGCTCGCCGAGGCGGAGGATCGCGACGAGGACCTCGACGGGATCCCCGACATCTACGAGCAGGACGACCCCGGGTACCACCTGCGCATGGCGCGGATCCACGAGGAGAAGGCCGCGGAACACCGTCGCAGGGCCGAGGCGGCGACGGCCCCGGGCACGGCGTCCGCCACGACCGGCGCAATGGATGCGGACACCGGGGGCCGCACCGACGGCGACCGTCCGGCATGATCTGAGTGACGGAGGACAGCCGTCGCCGACGGACGACTTAGGGAGAGATCGATGAGCGCAGTGGACCAAGGGCCGCAAGGAGCCGAGCGCACGCTGGGTCAGCTGGTCGCGTCGGCCACCGCCGAAATGTCCGCCCTGGTGCACGACGAGATCGCCCTCGCGAAGGCGGAGCTGCGTCAGGACGTCAAGCGCGCGGGTGTCGGCAGCGCCGCCATCTCGATCGCGGGAGTTTTCGCGCTCTTCTCCCTGCCGGTGCTGAGCTTCGCCGCCGCGTACGGGATCCACAACCTCGGGCTCGGGCTCGCGTGGTCCTTCCTCATCGTCGGCGTCGCGTTCCTGCTGCTCGCGGGCCTGCTCGCGCTGCTGGCCGTGTCGAAGTTCAAGAAGGTCAAGCCGCCGGAGAAGTCGATCGCCTCCGTCAAGCAGACCGCGGCGGTCGTCGCGACCGTCAAGCCCCACCCGCGCGCGGTGAGTGACAACGCTGTGGGTGTGGCACGCTCGTCCTCATGACCGCCCCCTCGCCGGACTTCGCCGGCCCGCCCACTGCCGCCTCCGCGGCACGGATCGACATCCCGGGCGGGAGGGCGGTGACGCACCGGGACGTCGCGGCCAATGGTGCGCGGTTCCACGTGGCCGAGCTCGGTGACGGGCCCCTGGTGCTGCTCCTGCACGGCTTTCCGCAGTTCTGGTGGACGTGGCGGCACCAGATGACCGCGCTCGCCGATGCCGGATACCGCGCCGTCGCGATGGACCTGCGCGGGGTGGGCGGCAGCGACCGCACGCCGCGCGGTTACGACCCGGCGAACCTGGCGCTCGACGTCACCGGGGTCATCCGGTCCTTGGGCGAGCCGGACGCCGCGCTCGTCGGGCACGACCTGGGCGGCTACCTCGCCTGGACGGCGGCCGTGATGCGGCCCAAGCTGGTGCGCCGACTGGTGGTCTCGTCGATGCCGCATCCGAGGCGCTGGCGTTCCGCGATGCTCGCCGACTTCGGGCAGACCCGGGCGAGTTCCCACATCTGGGGATTCCAGCGGCCGTTCATCCCCGAGCGGCAGCTCGTCGCGGACGACGGGGCGCTCGTGGGGCAGCTCATCCGGGACTGGTCGGGTCCGGTGCCGCCGGCGGAGGAAGAACTGGCCGTGTATCGGCGGGCGATGTGCATCCCGTCCACCGCGCACTGCTCGATCGAGCCGTACCGCTGGATGATGCGTTCCATGGCCCGGCCCGACGGGCTCCAGTTCAACCGGCGCATGAGGCGGCCGGTGCGGGTGCCGACGCTGCACTTGCACGGCTCGCTCGACCCGGTGATGCGTACGCGCAGCGCGGCGGGTTCCGGGGAGTACGTCGAAGCGCCTTACCGGTGGCGGCTGTTCGACGGGCTCGGGCACTTCCCCCACGAGGAGGATCCGGCGGCGTTCACGACCGAGCTGGTGAACTGGCTGAAGGACCCCGAGCCGGACCGCTGAGCGGGCGCCTGACCGCCCGGCGCCTCGGCCGTACGCTTGTATGACGAACTTTCAATTGCCGCGCGCATAGGCCAATTGGCCGCTCCGGACGGGATTACCGACCTTGGGGCCAGGGCACAGCTCGATGTATGAGTTGGACGCACGACTACGGTGACACCGCACACGAACACCGCTCGGCCGATGAGCCGGGCACCCACGAGAGGACGGGCCGGGACGGCCACGACCCTCGACTCGGTATTCCGCGCATCCTGCGTCGCCGCGCCCGCTGGGTGTCGGCACGCCTGCGGCATCCTCGGATGTAGGAGCCCGAAGTGCGGGGGTGCCGTGCGGGGCCCGTCCATCCGGGCCCCGGCGCACGAGTGCCCGTACTCCCGGAATCGGACGTACGGGCACCCTCGCCGTCGGCTCGACTCAGAGGGCGCAGCCCTGGCTGTCGACCGGCCGCACGGAGTTCCTGCCGATCCTGACGTCGTCGCGGACCTCGTCCGCGGTCAGGGCGTAACCGGTGTTCGGGTCGTCCAGCGACTTCGCGAAGACGACCCCGTACACCCTGCCGTCGGGCGTCAGGAGCGGGCCGCCGGAGTTGCCCTGGCGGACGGTCGCGAACAGCGAGTAGACGTCGCGTCGCACAGTGCCCCGGTGGTAGATGTCCGGGCCGTTGGCGTTGATGCGACCCCGGACGCGCGCCGGACGGACGTCGTACGCGCCGTTCTCCGGGAAGCCGGCGACGATCGCGTCGCTGCCGCTTGTCGCGTCCTTCTCGATGAACTCCAACGCCGGCGCCTTCAGTTTGGGCACGTCGAGCACGGCGATGTCGCGTTCCCAGTCGTAGAGCACGACCTTGCCGTCGTAGAGCTTGCCCTCGCCGCCGATCTGCACGGTGGGTTCGCGGACGCCGCCGACGACGTGCGCGTTGGTCATCACCTTGCCCGGCGCGAAGACGAAGCCGGTGCCTTCCAGCACCTTGCTGCAACTGGGCGCGGTCCCGACGACCTTCACTATCGAGCGCTTGGCCCGCGCGGGGACGGCGCTGTTGGACAGCGCCGGATCGGGCGGCTTCACCTCGGTGATCGGTTCGTTGGAGAACGGGCTGAACACCTGCGGGAAGCCGTTGCGGGCCAGCGTGGACCTGAAGTCCGAGAACAGGGTGTTCGCCTGCGCGGGCAGCACCTCCGACACCCCGATGAGCACCTTGGAGTTCTGCACCTCCTTGCCCACCGTGGTGGGCAACGCGGCCTGGACGATCACGGATCCGATCAGCCAGGCCACCAGCAGCATCGCGACGACGTTGACCAGCGCGCCGCCCGTCGCGTCGAGCGCGCGGGCCGGCGACCACGTGATGTGGCGTCTGAGTTTGTTGCCCAGATGGGTGGTGAAGGCCTGCCCGATCGAGGCGAAGACGATGATGACGACGACGGCGACGACCACGACGGTGGTGGACACCTGGCTGCCGTTGTCGGTCACCTGGTCCCAGACCAACGGCAACAGGGACACGGCGATGAGACCACCGCCGAGGAAGCCGATCACCGACAGGATGCCGACGACGAAGCCTTGGCGATAGCCGACGATCGCGAACCACACGGCGGCGACCAACAACAGGATGTCCAGCACGTTCACGTGGGTCACCGTCTCACGCGCGCCAGTCGAGCGGGACCTGGCGTGATCGGTCCCACGGACGCTCCCACCCTGCGAAATGCAGGATCCGGTCGATCACTCCTGCGGTAAAACCCCAGACCAGGGCCGATTCGACGGTGAAAGCGGGGCCTTTGAATCCGCGTGCGTGGACCACGGTCACCCGGTGTTCGGGGTCCGTGAGATCCGCCACGGGAACCGTGAACACCCGAGCCGTCTCCGCCGGGTCGACCACGCGGATCGGGCTGGGATCGCGCCACCAGCCCAGTACCGGGGACACCACGAAGTGGCTGACGGGGATGTAGAGGCGCGGCAGCACGCCGAAGAGCTGGACCCCCGCGGGATCCAGCCCGGTCTCCTCCTCGGCCTCGCGCAGGGCCGCGCGCAGGGGTCCGATGGTGTGCGGGTCACCGTCCTCGGGGTCGAGGGCGCCGCCCGGGAAGGAGGGCTGTCCCGCGTGCGAGCGGAGGCTGCTCGCACGTTCCTGGAGCAGCAGTTCCGGGCCGCGCGGTCCCTCGCCGAAGAGGATCAGCACGGCCGACTGGCGGCCCCGCCCGTCCTCGGGGGGCAGGAAGCGGCTCAACTGCTCGGGGCGGACCGTCCGCACGGCCTCGACCACCGGGTCCAGCCACCCGGGCAGTCCCCGGGTGCTGACGGTGACGTCGCCGCGCGGGTCGGCGTACGGCTCCACGGGCCCGGCCGGGGGCGCGCCCGTCACGCTCTCGTCCTTCGTACCCCGCGTCATAGGCGACCCTGCTCCCTGCCGTTGCCGGCGCCGGCGATACTCGACACAACGCGCCCCGAGGCCGGATTGGTTCCACCGCGGGCCGCCGTGCGGGGCCCGGGCCCTACTGCCGCACTGCCCCGCCCTCAGGGCGCGGCGACGCCCAGGGGAGGCGCCGGGAGACCCGGGTAGTCCGGCGGCGGGCTCAGCCGCTGCCCCGGTTGCCCGCCCTTCTCGTACTTCAGCAGCTTCTTCGCCTTCTCGGGGTCCGTTTCGCCCTCTCCGTACGCCGGACAGAGGGGCGCGATGGGGCAGGCCCCGCAGGCGGGCTTGCGGGAGTGGCAGATCCGGCGCCCGTGGAAGACGACGCGGTGGGACAGCATCGTCCACTCGCTCTTGGGAAAGATCGCGCAGATCTCCGCCTCGACCTTCTCCGGGTCTTCCTGTTCGGTCCACTTCCAGCGGCGGACCAGCCGGCCGAAGTGGGTGTCCACGGTGATCCCGGGGACGCCGAAGACGTTGCCGAGGACCACGTTGGCCGTCTTGCGGCCCACGCCGGGCAGCGTGACGAGGTCCTCGATCCGGGACGGGACCTCGCCTCCGAAGTTGTCGCGCAGGGCCTGCGAGAGGCCGAGGAGCGACCGTGACTTCGCCCGGAAGAACCCGGTCGGCCGGATCAGCTCCTCCAGGTCCTCGGGGGCCGCCGCGGCCATGTCCTCGGGAGTCGGATAGGCGGCGAAGAGGGCCGGGGTCGTCTGGTTCACCCGCAGGTCGGTGGTCTGCGCGGACAGGACGGTGGCGACCAGCAGCTCGAACGGGTCGCGGAAGTCGAGTTCCGGGTGGGCGTACGGATAGACCTCGGCCAGTTCCCGGTTGATGCGCCGGGCCCGGCGGACCATGGCGAGGTGCGATTCCGGTCGCGGAGCCTTCGGCGGCTTCTTCGGGGCTTCCGGTTTCTTGGCCGAAGCTTTGCCCTGGGGGCGCGGCGGGGCCTTCGGGGACACCTTCATGGGGGCATGTTCGCCCACGGCTGAATTCTGGGTCTCGGTCACTGCCGCGGACCCCTTGGCCTGTGCTCTCACCGGCTTATTGGACACCCGGCCAGCCTAAGGCCGGCCGCCGACACCCGTCCGGACCTCAGGTAACACCACCCTGATTGGCCTCTCGCCGCACAGCACACCCGTACGTCCGGCATCCTTGTGTGGAACGTGATTGATCGCACTGTTTGAGCCGTCCGGCAAAATGGGGGAAGACGGTCCCCTGAGCCGGTCGACATAGGAGAGAGACTCGTGGACGACGTACTGCGGCGTGCCCCGCTCTTCGCGGCGCTCGATGACGAGCAGGCCGCGGAGCTCCGCGCCTCCATGGGCGAGGTGACCCTCGCGCGCGGTGACGCCCTGTTCCACGAGGGCGACCCCGGTGACCGGCTCTATGTCGTCACCGAGGGCAAGGTGAAGCTGCACCGCACCTCCCCCGACGGCCGCGAGAACATGCTGGCCGTTCTCGGCCCCGGTGAGCTGATCGGCGAACTGTCGCTGTTCGACCCGGGCCCGCGCACCGCCACCGCCACCGCCCTGACCGAGGTCAAGCTGCTGGGTCTCGGGCACGGTGACCTCCAGCCGTGGCTGAACGCCCGGCCCGAGGTGGCCACGGCACTGCTGCGCGCCGTCGCCCGGCGCCTGCGCAAGACCAACGACCAGATGTCCGACCTGGTCTTCTCCGACGTGCCGGGGCGTGTCGCCCGGGCGCTCCTGGACCTGTCGCGCCGCTTCGGCGTGCAGTCCGAGGAGGGCATCCACGTCGTGCACGACCTCACGCAGGAGGAGCTGGCCCAGCTCGTCGGCGCGTCGCGCGAAACCGTGAACAAGGCGCTGGCCGACTTCGCGGGACGCGGGTGGCTGCGCCTGGAGGCACGCGCGGTGATCCTGCTCGACGTGGAGCGACTGGCCAAGCGCTCGCGCTGACGCACGCGGTTTCCTCGGTGGAGGGGTCCTGCCCGGTCGGGCGGGGCCCCTCCTCGCCGTTGCGCCGCCCCGCGGCGGGGGGCTCGGACAGCCTGCCGGGGTCGTCCACGGCCGGGGTGAGGGCAGAGTGGATCACATGGAGCACGGACGCGGGGAACACAAGGGGCTCGACCCGTACGGCTGTTTCGTGCGCGAGGGCTCGCTCGGCCGGGTCCGGGCGGAGTTCGCGCCGGTCGTCGCGGCCGCGCGCGAGCGGATCCCCGAGGCGTACGGCCGGCGTTTGCACAGCGCCTACCTGTACGGGTCCGTGCCGCGCGGGACGGCCCGGCCCGGGAAGTCCGACCTCGACCTGCTGCTCGCCCTGCACCGGGAGCCCGGCGACGAGGACCGGGACACCGCGGAGGTGCTCGGCCGGGGTCTCGACGAGGACTTCCCGCAGATCGACGGGGTCGGTGTCCTGCTGTACGGCAAGGACACCCTGCTGAGCGAGCCGGAACGGTACGACCTCGGCTGGTTCCTCGCCTGCCTGTGCACCCCGCTGCTCGGCGCCGACCTGGCCGAGCACCTGCCCCGCTACCGGCCCGACGGGGTCCTCGCCCGGGAGACCAACGGCGGGCTGGCGGACCTGCTCCCCGGCTGGCGGTCCCGGATCCGGGAGGCCTCGACCCCGGAGGAGTACCGGCGGCTGAGCCGGTCCTTCGCCCGCCATCTGGTGCGGACCGGCCTCATGCTGGTCATGCCCCGCTGGGGCGGCTGGACCAGCGACCTCGCGGAGTCCGCGGAGGTCTTCGGCCGCTACTACCCGGGGCGCGCGGCGCAGATGCGGGCCGCGGCGGCGGTGGCGCTGGAACCGGTCGGGGACCCGGGGGTCCTGTGGACCTACGTCGACGACCTGGGACCGTGGCTCGCGGACGAGTACACCGCCCGCCACGGGACGAGGACACCGCGACCGACCGGCTGATCGGCGGGCGTCGGCGGGGTGATCGGTGCGCGTCGGGCCGGCCGATCGGCGTGTGTCACGCCGGCCGAGCGGTGCGCGTCACGCCGGCCGATCGGTCAGGGCCTCGACCGCCTGCTTGGCCTCCAGCAGACCGGATCCGGTGACGCGCCGGTGGACGCGGATCGCCTCGACCTGGCGGCCGTCGCGCGCCAGGGCCCGTACCTCGTCCAGCCCTGCCGGCTCCGGCTCCTCGATCCCGAAGTGGTCCAGGACCAGGCCCAGACGGCGTTCCAGGCCGTCGGCGCGGCGTTCGAGGGCCTTCATCCGCAAGGCGACCGTCGAGGTGATCCACCCGGCCGCGGCGATCAGGGCGAACAGCAGGACCAGCGTGTTCATTCGGATCCCCCAGAGATCAGTCCGTGCTCGCCAAGGTACTCCAGCTGCGCTCGAACGGACCATTCCGCGGCGGGCCACAAGGACCGGTCCACGTCCGCGTAGACCCGGGCCACGACCGCCTCGGGAGTGCGGAAACCGTTCTCCACGGCCGTCTCGACCTGCGCGAGGCGGTGCGCCCGGTGCGCCAGGTAGAACTCCACCGCGCCCTGCGCGTCGTCCAGCACCGGACCGTGGCCGGGGAGCACGATGTGGACCCCGTCGTCGACGGTGAGCGAGCGCAGCCGGCGCAGGGAGTCCAGGTAGTCGCCGAGCCGCCCGTCGGGGTGCGCGACGACGGTCGTGCCCCGACCCAGGATGGTGTCGCCGGTCAGGACGGCACGATCGGCCGGCAGATGGAAGCAGAGCGAGTCCGAGGTGTGGCCCGGGGTCGGGACCACGCGCAGCTCCAGACCGCCGAGCCGGATCACGTCCCCGGCGGCGAGCCCCTCGTCGCCCAGCCGCAGCGCCGGGTCGAGCGCCCGCACCTTCGTGCCGGTCAGCTCCGCGAACCGGCCCGCGCCCTCGGCGTGGTCGGGGTGGCCGTGGGTGAGCAGGGTCAGCGCGACCCGCTTGCCGGCCTTCTCGGCGACGTCGACGACGGCCTTCAGGTGCGCGTCGTCCAGCGGGCCCGGGTCGATGACGACGGCGAGGTCGGAGTCCGGCTCGGAGACGAGCCAGGTGTTGGTGCCGTCCAGGGTCATGGCGGACGGGTTGGGGGCCAGGATGTTGACCGCCCGGGCGGTCGCGGGGCCGGAGGCCACCATTCCGCGGGGCTGGCCGGGCAGTGCGGCGGCGTCGGTCATGCGGTGGCTCCTCCGGGGTTTCCGGGTCGGACGCGCTTGGTGAACTCGTCGTGGCCGGGCCAGCTGAGCACCAGCTCGCCGTTCTCCAGGGTGGCCTGCGCGAGCACCGGGGCGAGGTCCTGGCCCGCGGCGGCCGCGAGGGCGTGCGCGGGGCTGTCGTACCGCTCCAGGGAGCGCAGGGTGGAGATCGTCGGCGGCATCATGAGCAGCTCGCCCTTGTCGTAGCCGGCGGCGGCGTCGACGGGCCGGATCCAGACGGTCCGGTCGGCCTCGGTCGAGGCGTTGCGGGTGCGCTGGCCCTCGGGGAGCGCGGCGACGAAGAACCAGGTGTCGTAGCGACGGGGCTCGAACTCCGGGGTGATCCAGCGGGCCCACGCGCCGAGCAGGTCGGACCGCAGGAGGAGGCCCCGGCGGTCGAGGAACTCGGCGAAGGACAGCTCGCGGGCCACCAGGGCCAGCCGGTCGGCCTCCCAGTCGTCGGCCGTGGTGTCGCCGACGACGCTGTCCGGGGTCTCGCCGGCCAGCAGGACTCCGGCCTCCTCGAACGTCTCGCGTACCGCGCCGCAGATGATCGCCTGCGCGGTACGGGGGTCGGTGCCCAGTCGCGCCGACCAGTCCGCGAGGCTCGGCCCGGCCCAGCCGACGAGGTGCTCCTCGTCGCGGGGGTCCACCCCGCCGCCGGGGTAGGCGTACGCCCCACCGGCGAAGGCCATCGAGGTGCGGCGGCGGAGCATGTGCACGGCGGGGCCGCCGTCGGTGTCCCGCAGCAGCATGACCGTGGCCGCGCGTTTGGGCGCCACGGGCGTGAGGGCACCGTCCGCGAGCGCGCGGATGCGGTCGGGCCACTCGGGCGGGTACCACTGGCCTCCGGCGGGGGTGGGGCCGGTGGGGGTGGTCTGCTGTCCGTGCTCACCGTTCGGCATGGCGGGATGCTACGGGGATCCGGCCCGATGTTCGAGAGCCGCCGCCCGTGCCGGGCACCTCGGGTCGGCCTGCGGGTGGGGCGGGGCTCCGTCGCGGAGCCCCGCCCCACCCGAAGGGATCAGGCGTCGGGGGTGAGCTCGACCTGGATCTCGACCTCGACCGGCGCGTCCAGCGGCAGGACCGCCACACCGACGGCGCTGCGGGCGTGCACGCCCTTGTCGCCGAGGACGGCGCCGAGCAGCTCGCTCGCACCGTTCAGCACGCCCGGCTGGGCGGTGAAGTCGGGCGCCGAGGCGATGAAACCGACGACCTTGACCACGCGCGCGATCTTGTCGAGGTCACCGACCACGGACTTGACGGCGGCCAGGGCGTTCAGCGCGCACGTGGCGGCCAGTTCCTTGGCCTGCTCCGCCGACACCTCGGCGCCGACCTTGCCGGTGACCGGCAGGCTGCCCTTGACCATCGGGAGCTGGCCCGCGGTGAACACGTACACGCCGGACCGGACGGCCGGCTGGTACGTGGCCAGCGGCGGAACGACCTCGGGCAGGATCAGGCCGAGCTCGGCCAGCCTCGCGTCGACGATCCCGGTCATGCCGACTTCTCCCGCTTCAGGTAGGCCACGAGCTGCTCGGGGTTGTTCGGCCCGGGCACGACCTGGACGAGCTCCCAGCCGTCCTCGCCCCAGGTGTCCAGGATCTGCTTGGTGGCGTGGACCAGCAGCGGGACGGTCGCGTATTCGAACTTCTTGGTCATGGGAGCGAGCGTAGTGCCTGTCGCGCGGGGCTCACGCGCGGCCCGGAACGCGCGCGGTCCCACCTCCTCGCCCGTCCGTCGCGGCTACCGGTCGGCCGCCCGGGGCGCGGGCGCCGACGACCCGACCGCCATGCCCGCCCCGTCGTGGGCGTCCGGGGCGTCCGCCTGCAGGGCGACGGCCTTGGCCAGGGCCTGGGCGAGGTCGTCGGCGGCCGTGCACGCGGCCGCCAACTGGAGCAGGAGGGCGAGCGTCTGGCGGCCGAGGGCCTCCTCGACCAGCGGCGGCTGGTGGGCCCACTCGGCGCGGAAGACCGCGCGGAGCCGCTCCACCTCGGCTTCGATCCCCCGCCTGCGACCGGCTCGTTTGAGGGCCGCGGTGATCTGGGTCCGGGTCAGTCGGGCGGCCCTGGCCGGGGTCGGGGCCGCCTTGAGGAGTTCGCGCGCCTCGGGTCGGAAGATCCCGTTCGGGCCGTGCGCGGCGGCGGCCAGGGCGGCGGGGTAGTAGTCGCGCAGCAGGGACCGGAGCTGGTGGGAGATCTGCTGGCGGTGCCAGGTCGCGTCCTGCTGTGCGCGGGCGAGGACGGCGACGGCGCGGGCCGGCTCGGAGTCCGTCGACAGCGGCCGGAGGGTGTGCATGTCGGTGCGCAGGATGTGCGCCAGCACCACGGCGTCGCCGTGGTCGGACTTCTCGTGGGCGACCGTGTGTCGGGTGCGGTGACGGGCGGCTGCCGTCGGATCGATGGCGAAGACCTGCCGGGCGCCGGTCCGCAGAACGGCGAGGAGCAGGCCCCGGGAGGTCTCGATGGCGACCGGGATCGGGGCGTCCCGGGTGTCTCCGTACTCGGCGAGCAGGTGCAGCAGGCGCTGGTAACCGGCCGCGTCGTCGGTGATGCGGCGTGCGGCCAGGAGCCGGCCGTCGGCATCGACGAGGGCGATGTCGTGGGTCTTGTCCGCCCAGTCGATTCCGCAGTAGATCAAGGTGTTCCCTCCCCGGGATCGCAGGTGTTCGCGCTGGTCACGAGCAGGTGCGGGCCGCGCGGCACGCTCGCTCCGGACGTCGGTGCGCGGAGCCCGGAGGGCTCGGGCGCATCGAGGGACCACCGTGCGGGCGGGCTCGCGCCACCACTCCAACGAGTGATCAAGGTGTGTGGTGGTGACGTCCAGGAGGACGCCCGTGACGACCGCTCCGTTGCGGTGCCCGCGGCCCGGCCGTAACGGACCTCACGGCGTGAACGCACCGACGAGGCCACCCGGCACCCCCGCACGCGGGCCGGAGGAATTAGGCTCGGACGCTGTGAGCAGGCTCCAGGTGGTCAGCGGCAAGGGCGGCACCGGCAAGACCACGGTCGCCGCGGCACTCGCGCTCGCCCTCGCACGCGAGGGCAGGCGGACTCTTCTCGTGGAGGTCGAGGGCAGGCAAGGCATCGCGCAGCTCTTCGGCGCGGAGGCGCTCCCGTACGAGGAGCGGAAGATCGCGGTCGCACCCGGCAGGGGCGGTGGCGAGGTGTACGCGCTCGCCATCGACGCCGAACGCGCGCTGCTGGACTACCTCCAGATGTTCTACAAGCTCGGTTCGGCCGGCCGCGCCCTGAAGAAGTTGGGCGCGATCGACTTCGCGACGACCATCGCGCCGGGCCTGCGCGACGTCCTGCTGACGGGCAAGGCCTGCGAGGCGGTCCGGCGCAAGGACAAGGCCGGACGGTTCGTCTACGACCACGTGATCATGGACGCCCCGCCGACCGGGCGCATCACCCGCTTCCTGAACGTCAACGACGAGGTGGCGGGGCTGGCCCGGTTCGGGCCGATCCACAACCAGGCGCAGGCCGTCATGAAGGTGCTCAAGTCTCCGGACACGGCGGTCCACCTGGTCACCCTCCTGGAGGAGATGCCCGTTCAGGAGACCGCGGACGGCATCGCGGAACTGGTCGCGGCGGGCCTCCCGGTCGGCCGGGTCGTCGTGAACATGGTCCGGCCGCACCACCTGGACGAGGACACCCTGCGCGCGGCGGCGGGCGAGCACCGGGCCGACGTGGCCAAGGCCCTGTCCCGTGCCGGCCTGGGCGGCGCGAGGCGCGGCGGATTGGCCGAGCGGCTGGTGGATCCGCTGCTCACGCAGGCCGCCGAGCACGCGAGCCGGGTGGAGCTGGAGCGCGAGCAGCGCACCGTGCTGGAGGGGCTGCCCGTGCCGACGTACGAACTCCCCCTGCTCGGCGGGGGGATGGACCTGGCCGGGCTCTACGAGCTGGCGACGGAGCTGCGGAAACAGGCGGGCGACGAATGAGCGAGGCCATGGGCGCGAGCACGGGCATGAACACGCCGCCGCGACTGGCGGTCGACGCGCTGCTGGACGATCCGAAGACCCGGATCATCGTGTGCTGCGGCGCGGGCGGGGTCGGCAAGACCACCACGGCCGCGGCGCTGGGCGTGCGGGCGGCGGAGCGCGGCCGGAAGGTCGTCGTGCTCACCATCGACCCGGCGCGCAGGCTGGCCCAGTCGATGGGCATCGACTCGCTGGACAACACCCCGCGCCGCGTCAAGGGCGTGGGCGGCGAGGGCGGTGACGGGGACGGCAGCGATGGCGGCGAACTGCACGCCATGATGCTGGACATGAAGCGGACCTTCGACGAGATCGTCGAGGCGCATGCGGACGGCGAGCGGGCCCAGGCCATCCTGGCGAACCCCTTCTACCAGTCCCTGTCGGCCGGGTTCGCCGGCACGCAGGAGTACATGGCGATGGAGAAGTTGGGCCAGCTGCGGGCCAAGGACGACTGGGACCTGATCGTCGTCGACACCCCGCCGAGCCGGTCCGCGCTGGACTTCCTGGACGCGCCGAAGCGCCTGGGGTCCTTCCTCGACGGGAAGTTCATCCGGGTCCTGATGGCTCCCGCGAAGGTCGGCGGCCGGGCCGGGATGAAGTTCTTGAATGTCGGCATGTCGATGATGACGGGCACGCTGAGCAAGCTGATGGGTGCCTCGCTCCTCAAGGACGTACAGACCTTCGTGGCCGCGATGGACACGATGTTCGGCGGTTTCCGCACCCGCGCGGACGCCACTTTCCGGCTGCTCCAGGCACCCGGTACGGCCTTCCTCGTGGTCGCGGCACCCGAACCCGACGCCCTGCGCGAGGCCGCGTACTTCGTCGAGCGGCTGGCGGCGGACCGCATGCCGCTGGCCGGCCTGGTACTGAACCGGGTGCACGTGAGCGGAGCCGACCGACTGTCCGCGGAACGGGCGTTGGCCGCCGCAGAGAATCTTGAAGACGGTGGCATTGTCGATCAGGAGTCCGGGAAAGCTGGACTTCGTGACGCGGCCACAGAGGCCGCCGCCCCCGACCCGGGGGCTCTCGAAACCGGCTCCCCCAGCGCCGGCACGACCGAGCACGGCACGGACCGGACCACGACCGACGAGCACGGCACGGACCGACCCACGACGCACCAGGACGGCACGGACCGACACGATCCGAACCGGCACGGCATCGACCGGGACGCCGCCGTCACACCCGACGCCCATGGCGACGGCAACGACGGTGACGACGCCGACGTGGACGCGATCACCGCGGGACTGCTGCGCCTGCACGCCGAGCGGATGCAGGTGATCGCGCGCGAACGACGCACGCACGATCGTTTCACCTCGCTGCATCCCGAGGTGGCGGTGGCCGAGGTGGCCGCCCTGCCCGGCGATGTGCACGACCTCGCCGGGCTGCGGGCCATCGGAGAGCGGCTCGCGGCCGGGGTTCCGGCCGGAGCGTAGGCGTTTCGTACACGACTCCCCGGGGGAAGTCCGTGCGCGGGCCCGACCGGGTGATCTACCCGGCAGCCGCGTACGTCTCATACGGAACGTCGATCTCCGCGTCGACATCCACGGTGAGGATGCCCGTACTGCGCTCGTATTCCATGCGGGCGGTTTCGAGCAGCCGTCGCCACGAGGTGACGGTGGGACGCCGGCGCAACAGTGCGCGTCGTTCCCGCTCGGTCATTCCGCCCCATACTCCGAACTCGACACGATTGTCGAGCGCGTCGGCCAGGCACTCGGTCCGCACCGGACATCCGGTGCACACCGCCTTGGCCCTGTTCTGTGCCGCTCCTTGAACGAACAGTTCATCCGGATCGGTAGTGCGGCAGGCTGCCTGCGCACTCCAGTCGGTAACCCAGCCCATCCCGGCGCCGTCCTCTCCCGAATCGAGGCTCCCCCACGGCGGTAGCGGCATATTCACCGCTGCCAGTTGAGGACGTTACGGAAGGTGGGCACAGTGCAACACCCCCGTCGGGCCCAATCTTGAATGGTCCGAACGGACTATGGGTAAGCGGCAGATCACCCGACGGAGTGATCGCACGACATGCCCGACCATTCCGGCGATCCGGGTGAAATCGGCGGCGGACCATCAGAGCGAACGGCGGGATTCGGACATCTGTCCACCCCATTCGGGAAGGGTGAAATTCAAGCCGAAGGGTTGATGTCACGCCGCACTGCTGTGACAGTTGGGGACAGCTTAGGCCAAGGCATTCGCGCGTGTCCGGCGAATGAGAACGTAGGCTGCCCTCCATGGGAAAGAAGCGCTCGGGCGGCGGGCTCACGGGGCCACAGCAGGCCGCCAAGTTCCTCGGTGTGTCTGTCCTCTCCGGAGTCGTACTGGCCGGAATCGCGATCCCGGGCGCAGGCGCCCTGGGTCTCGCGGCCAAGGGAACGGTCGAGGGTTTCGATGAGATCCCGGCCAATCTCAAGACACCTCCGTTGAGCCAGCGCACCACGATTTTGGACGCTGAGGGTGGCCTGATCGCCACCGTCTATTCACGCGACCGTCAGGTGGTACCCCTGACGGCCATCTCGCCGTACATGCAGAAGGCGATCGTCGCGATCGAGGACTCGCGCTTCTACGAACACGGCGCGGTCGACCTCAAGGGCATCCTGCGTGCGGTCAACCGCAACGCACAGGAAGGCGGCGCCGCACAGGGTGCCTCCACCCTTACCCAGCAGTACGTGAAGAACGTGTTCGTCGAGGAAGCCGGCGACGACGAGACGAAGGTGCGCGAGGCGCAGGAGAAGAGCCTCGGGCGAAAGATCCGCGAGCTGAAGTACGCGATCCAGGTCGAAGAGGAACTCGGCAAGAAGAAGATCCTCGAGAACTACCTGAACATCACCTACTTCGGTCAGCAGGCCTACGGAATCGAGTCGGCCGCCCAGCGGTACTTCAGCAAGCCGGCCAAGGACCTCACCCTGGAGCAGTCCGCGCTGCTGGCCGGCGTCGTGCAGTCGCCGACCCGGTTCGACCCGGTGAACGACTCGCAGGAGGCGATGAAGCGCCGCAACGTCGTCCTCCAGCGGATGGCCGACATGAAGGACGTCTCGCAGGCGGAGGCGGACCAGGCGAAGCTGAAGCCCGTCACGCTGAAGGTGACCCGGCCCAAGAACGGCTGCATCACGGCCGTCAAGGGCGCGGGCTTCTTCTGTGACTACGTCCGCAACAGCTTCCTCACCGACCCGGTCTTCGGCAAGACGCGCGCGGAGCGGGCGAAGGTCTGGAACCAGGGCGGCCTGACGGTCCGTACGACGCTGGACCCGCAGTCGCAGGACTCGGTCAACGAGTCGATCAAGGACCACGTCGACCAGGACGACAAGGTCGCGACGGCCGTGACGCTGGTGCAGCCCGGCACCGGTCGGGTCCTCGGCATGGGCCAGTCGAAGCCGTACGGCTTCGGCAAGAACGAGACCCAGATCAACTTCTCGGTCGACAAGCGGCTGGGCGGCTCCAACTTCGGCTTCCCGACCGGCTCGACGTTCAAGCCGTTCGTGGCGGCGGCGGCCATCGAGGGCGGCGTCCCGCCGACCAAGATGTACCCCGCCCCCTACGACATGGAGTACCCGAGCCCGGTGCAGACCTGCGGCGACAAGCCCTGGGTCAACACCGAGAAGGCAAGGGTGGAGAACGAGTCGGAGAGCGAGGTCGGCCCCTACGGCATGAAGGAGGCGATGGCCAAGTCCATCAACACCTACTTCGTGGAGATGATCTCCGAGGCCGGGCTCTGCCCGATCACCGAGATGACCGGCAAGCTCGGCGTGAAGCCGGCCGACGGCACCAAACTTCCCGAGGTCCCGGCCATCGCGCTCGGCACCGAGGGCATGTCGCCGCTGACCATGGCCAACGCGTACGCGACCTTCGCCAACCGCGGCGTCCACTGCACCTCGGTCGCCATCGAGTCGATCACCGACTCGCACGGCAAGGCACTCGCCGTGCCGAAGTCGAAGTGCGAGCGCGTGATGTCGGAGAAGACCGCCGACACCATCAACACGCTGCTGCTCGGCGTGGTCGACACCGGCGGTACCGGTGCCGCGGCCGGTCTCACCGACCGGCAGAGCGCGGGCAAGACCGGTACCACCGAGAATCGCTGGAACGCCTGGTTCGTCGGCTACACCCCCAACATGTCCGGCGCGACCTGGGTCGGATCGGGCGGGGCCAAGCAGGTACAGATGGAGAACATCTCCATCGGCGGCGAGTACTACGACAAGGTCTACGGCGGCGGACTGCCCGGCCCGATCTGGAAGCAGGCGGTCTCCGGCGCCCTCTCGGGCCGCGAGTCGCTGAGCTTCTCCACGGTGCCCATCCCGGAGACCGCCTCTCCGGCCGGCGGCCCGCGCGGCAACAAGCCGAACCCGCCCGCCACGCCGAACCGACCCGGCAAGCCGAACCGGCCCGGCGGTGACAACAAGCCCGGCGACGGCAGGCCCGGCGGACAGACGGCCGCCGGCGGCACCGGCGGCAACCCGGGCGGCACCAACGGGAACGACAACGGCGGCAGGACCGGCGGGTTCAGCTTTCCCCCCGGCCTGATCGGCGGACCCGAACCCCGCTGACCGCCCGCGCGGGAACGTAGAGAAAGGGAGGGCCCCCGGCCGCATTCGGCCGGGGGCCCTCCCTCTCGTCGTGCGTGGACCGGTCGTCCATGGGCCAGTCCACGGAGGACAGGTCCTCCGTGGACTAGGAGAGGAGCTTCTTCACGGTGGCGGCGACGCGGCCACCCTCCGCCAGCCCCGCGACCTTCGGGTTCACGATCTTCATGACCGCGCCCATGGCCCGGGGCCCCTCTGCGCCCGCCGCCTTGGCCTCCTCGACCGCCTGCGACACGATCGCGGTCAGCTCGTCGTCGGAGAGCTGCTTGGGCAGGTACTTGTCGAGGAACTCGCCCTCCAGCGTCTCCCGCGCGGCCGACTCGGCACGGCCGCCCGCGGCGAACGCCTCCGCGGCCTCACGGCGCTTCTTCGCCTCCTTGGCGATCACCTTGAGGACCTCGTCGTCGGAGAGCACCCGCGCTTCCTTGCCCGCGACCTCGGCGTTGGTGATGGCGGAGAGGGTCAGGCGCAGCGTGGACGAGGCGAGTTCGTCGCGCGCCCTGATGGCTGCGGTGAGGTCTTCGTGGAGCTTGGCCTTGAGCGTGGTCATGCACATGAGTCTGCCAGGTGAGGGGGCGTCGGCGCCCGCCGGTTTTCCTCGCGAGCCGTCGAGGGTGCGACGATGGGGGCATGCGTGCGCGTTACGGAGTACCACTGAAGGTCACGGCCGCAGTCGCGGCCGTGGGGGCCGCGGGTGTGGCCTATGCAGCCGGGTTCGAGGCGAGGTCGTTCCGCCTGCGTCGGGTGACGGTCCCCGTCCTGCCCCGAGGGATGCGCCCCTTGCGCGTCCTACAGGTGTCGGACATCCACATGGTCGGCGGGCAGCGCAAGAAGCGCGCCTGGTTGCAGTCCCTGGCCGGCCTGCGCCCCGACTTCGTCGTGAACACCGGCGACAACCTCTCCGACACGGAGGGCATCCCCGAGGTACTGGACGCGCTCGGCCCGCTGATGGACTTCCCCGGGGTGTACGTCTTCGGGTCGAACGACTACTACGGGCCCCGGCTCCGCAACCCCGGGCTCTACCTGATCGAGAAGCTCCAGGGCCGGCACGGGCTGAACGGCAACAAGCCGGTCGTCGGCGCCGTCCACAACCCGTGGGAGGAGTTGCGGGACGCCTTCGACGCGGCGGGCTGGCAGAACCTCACCAACGCACGGGCCCGGCTGAAGCTGGACGGCCTGGAACTCGCCTTCACCGGACTCGACGACCCGCACATCAAGCGGGACAGGTACGGGATGGTCGCGGGCGGACCCGAGGCGGACGCGGACTTCTCGATGGCCGTGGTGCACGCCCCGTACCTGCGCACGCTGGAGTCCTTCACCACCGACGGCTACCCGCTGATCCTGGCCGGTCACACGCACGGCGGGCAGTTGTGCGTCCCCTTCTACGGGGCGCTGGTCACCAACTGCGACCTCGACACGAAGCGGGTGAAGGGCCTGTCCACGCACGAGAGCGGCGGGAACCGCGCCTACCTCCACGTGTCGGCGGGCTGCGGAACCAACAAGTTCACGCCCGTGCGCTTCGCCTGCCCGCCCGAGGCCACCCTGTTGACGCTCACCCCCAAGGCGTGAATCGGGCCGCGCCCTGGCCGTACGGCAGCGGCCGGGGCGCGCTGAACTACCTGGTCCTGGGCGAACGACCTGGTCCTGGGCGCCGTCGTCCACCCGCTCTGCCTCACCCTGGTGGCGGTGGACCGCTGCCGCCCGGACCTCCGCCAGGCCGGGCCTCCCGCGAGAACCGGATTTCGTCTCCGGCCGACGGTCCGCTAAAGTAATCGATGTCGCCAGGCAGCCAGTCTGCAAGGCGGCGATCGGGGTGTAGCGCAGCTTGGCAGCGCGCTTCGTTCGGGACGAAGAGGTCGTGGGTTCAAATCCCGCCACCCCGACTTCGTAAGACCAGGTCAAGGGCTTGATCCGCATCGCGGGTCAGGCCCTTCCTGCGTCTTGGGTGATCGTTTGGGAGAAATCTGGGAGAAGCTCTTGATCGGCTTCTCCCAGGAGCCCTGATCGGCCTCGCCCTTCGTACCTTCTCCGCGCGCCCGCCTGCCGGTTCGGGTGTGCCCGAGCCCGAGGTCTGTGCCCCGTGTCTTCCTCTCCTGCACGCATATCCGCGCGGCTGCGCGACGCCCTTCGTCCGACGCGGCCGATCCGGCTCTCGCCCAAGGTCTTGCGGACCGAGGTCCTCGCCGGTCTGGTCGTCGCGCTGGCGCTGATCCCGGAGGCGATCTCGTTCTCGATCATCGCCGGGGTGGATCCGGCGATCGGGCTGTTCGCCTCGTTCACGATGGCCGTGGTGATCTCGGTCGTCGGCGGGCGGCAGGCGATGATCTCCGCCGCGACGGGCGCCGTGGCCCTCGTGATCGCTCCGCTGAACCGGGAACACGGGCTGGGCTACCTGATCGCCGCAGTGATCCTGGCCGGCGTCTTCCAGATCGTGCTCGGCGTCCTCGGCGTGGCGAAGCTGATGCGGTTCATCCCGCGCTCGGTGATGGTCGGCTTCGTCAACTCCCTGGCCATCCTGGTCTTCATGGCCCAGGTCCCCGAACTCCTCGGCGTACCTTGGGCCGTCTACCCGCTGATGGTGGCCGGGCTGGGGCTGATGGTGTTCTTCCCGAGGGTCACGAAGGTGGTCCCGGCCCCGCTCGTGTCCATCGTGGCCCTCACAGCGATCACCGTGGCCGCGGGCATCGCGGTGCCGACCGTCGGCGACAAGGGCGCGCTGCCGTCCGCGCTGCCGGTGCCGGGCCTGCCGGATGTGCCGTTCACCCTGGACACGCTGACCCTCATCGCGCCGTACGCGCTGGCCATGGCGCTCGTCGGACTGCTGGAGTCGCTGATGACGGCGAAGCTGGTCGACGAGATCACCGACACCCGGTCCTCGAAGACGCGGGAGTCCGTCGGCCAGGGCATCGCGAACATCGTCACCGGGTTCTTCGGTGGCATGGGCGGCTGCGCGATGATCGGCCAGACGATGATCAACGTGAAGGTGTCGGGCGCCCGGACCCGGCTGTCGACCTTCCTCGCGGGCGCCTTCCTGATGGTGCTGTGCATCGTCTTCGGGCCGGTGGTCTCCGAAATCCCGATGGCCGCGCTCGTCGCCGTCATGGTCATGGTCTGCTTCGCGACCTTCGACTGGCACTCCATCGCGCCGAAGACCCTCAAGAGGATGCCGGTCGGTGAGACCGCCGTCATGGTGGTCACCGTCGTGTGCGTGGTCGTCAGCCACAACCTGGCCGTGGGCGTGGTCGTGGGCTCCGTCACCGCGATGGTCGTCTTCGCCCGGCGCGTCGCGCACCTGGCGAACGTCACCTCCGTCCTCGACCCGGACGGCGGACAGGTCGTCTACTGCGTGACCGGCGAGCTGTTCTTCGCCTCCTCCAACGACCTGGTCGAACAGTTCAACTACGCCGGCGACCCGGACAAGGTGGTCATCGACCTCTCAGCCGCCCACGTCTGGGACGCCTCCTCCGTGGCCGCCCTCGACGCGATCGAGCACCGCTACGCCCAGCGCGGCAAGAACGTGGAGATCACCGGCCTGCACGGACCCGGCGCCCACCTGCACAGGACGCTCAGCGGCGAACTCACCGGCGGAAGCTGAGGAGCCGTACTCCGGCCGTGAGGCGAGCCCTGTTCGGCGGCACAGAGGGCGTGCGCGTACCCGCCGACACCGCCCCCGCCCAGGGAGCTGCTGCCGCGAGGGTTCCGGGCCGTGGGAGCGGAGGGGCTTGATCCGTACTGCGGGGCTCTCTGGGGTGGTGGTCGGTGAGCGGGCCGGTGGGGTGGTTTCGGGGGAGCATGGAGGCATGGAGACGGCATCCCCGGGGGGTGTCGGTGGGCCGGGTCGAGTGGCCGCGGTCGGGGAGGGGATCGGGGCGGACGAGCTGGCACTGGCCGCCCGCAACCACGGGCTGCCCCTGGAGGCGCTGCGCTACGAAGTGACGCCGGCCGGGCTGCACTACGTACTGGTGCACTACGACATCCCCGCGGCCGACGCGGACGGGTGGCGGTTGCGGATCGGTGGGCGGGTGCGCAACGCGGTGGAGTGGGGGCTCGACGAGCTGCGGGCCCGGCCGGCGGTCACCCGGCGGGTGACCATGGAGTGTGCCGGGAACGGGCGGGCGCGGTTGTCGCCGAGGCCGGTGAGTCAGCCCTGGCTGGTGGAGGCGGTGGGGACGGCCGACTGGACGGGGGTGGCGCTGGGCGGGCTGCTCGCCGAGGCGGGCGTGGAGCCGGACGCGGTGGAGGCGGTGTTCACGGGCGCCGACCACGGGTTCGAGCGCGGGGTGGAGCAGGACTACCGGCGGAGTCTGCCGCTGCCGATCGACGCGGACGTGTTGGTCGCGTACGAGATGAACGGGGGGCCGCTGCCGCCGCAGCACGGGTGTCCGCTGCGGCTGGTGGTGCCCGGCTGGTACGGGATGGCCCATGTGAAGTGGTTGACGGACATCACGCTGGTCGACGTGCCGTTCACCGGGTTTCAGCAGTCCGTGGCCTACCGGTTGCGGCAGTCCCCCGAGGAGCCCGGGGAGCCCGTGACCCTGATCGAGCCGCGCGCCCTGATGGCGCCGCCGGGTTTCCCCGACTTCATGTCCCGTACCCGTGTCGTGCGGCCCGGGCCGGTGCCGGTGGCGGGGCGGGCCTGGTCGGGGTACGGACCGGTGGTCCGGGTGGAGTTCAGTGCCGACGCGGGACTGAACTGGGTCGACGTGGAGGTGGCGGCGCCGGTCGGCGGGCGCTGCGCCTGGCAGGCCTGGCACGGAGTGTGGGAGGCGAGGCCGGGCGAACACACCCTGCTCGTACGGGCCACGGACGGCAGGGGGCGGCGGCAGCCGCTCGAACAGGCCTGGAACCGGGGCGGCTTCGGCAACAACGCGGTCCAACGGGTGGCGGTGGTGTGCGCCCCGAAGGGGTGACACGTTCGGCTCCCGGTGGGTGCGGGGGGATCAGCGCTCCCGGTCCGGGCGGACGTCCGGTTGGGCGTCCGGTTGGGCGTCGAGTTCCGTGCGGACCAGGGCGACGAATTCCCGGGTCCGGGTGTCGACGGAACGGTCCTCGGCCAGCCGGTGGAGGTGGTCGAGGAGGGCTCCGACCGTGTCGAAGGGGCCTACGGGGCGCAGCAGCCACAGCCGGCCCCGGGGACGGGGCGGCAGACCGAGGGCGGCGAGGCCGGCCACCGATTCGGCGTCGAGGAGGTCCAGGTCCTCGGCCGGGAGCGGGGCGCATTCCACGCGCGTGATGTGACCGTGGCCGTCCAGTTCGCTCTCGACGGCCCAGCGCGTGCCCCGGTCCGGGATCCAGGTGCGGGCCCGCGGGGGCCAGACGTAGGGGAGGAAGAGCCACGTCGCGGTCTCGGGTGCGGGCTCCCAGCCGAGCACCTCCAGTTCCCGGATCTCGGGCAGTCGGTCCGGTTCCTGTTCGCTGCGTCCGGTGCGGCGCAGTGCGAGGGGGTGGGGTGATCCGGTCTCGTCCCAGGACATGCGGGCACGCTATCCGACGGGGTGGCGGATGTGCGTGACCCTGTGGGGTGCCGGCGGCTACGGGCGTAGGGTGGGCCGCAAGTAGACGCTGTCCACATCTTGGAATCGACGATCCTCATGCCCGTACCGGCCACCGAACCGCCGCGCAAGCGCACCACCTACCGCCACGGCAACCTCCGCGGCGCCCTGCTCGACGCGGCTCTGGAACTGGCCCGCGAGGGCGGGCCCGACGCGGTCTCGCTGCGCGAGGTCACCCGGCGGGCCGGGGTCTCGCCCAACGCCGCGTACCGGCACTTCGCCGACCGGGGGGCGCTGGTGCACGCGGTCTCGCAGGCCGCGATGGCGCACGTCGCGCGGGCGATGGAGGCCGAGATCGACGCCCTGCCGCCGGCCGGTGATCCCTCGGCGGGGGCACGGGCGCGCTTCCGGGCGGTGGGGACGGGGTACATCCGCTTCGCCGTCACCGAGCCGGGCTGGTTCCGGACGGCGTTCCACGTCCCGGCCGACATGGTCCATGCCACCGACACCACGGCCGCCGGCGAGGGCGGGCTCACCCCCTTCGAGCTGCTCGGCACCGCCCTCGACGGGCTCGTGGACTCCGGGGCGCTGACCGCCGAACGCCGCCCGGGAGCGGAGTTCCTCGCCTGGTCGGCGGTGCACGGCCTGGCCGCGCTGGTGGTCGACGGCCCGCTGCGCGGGGTCGCCCCGGAGCAGGTCCACGACGCGGGCCAGGACGTGATCACGATGGTGGAGCGGGGGCTCTGAGACGGCGCGGACCGGGGGCGAGGCGACTCGGCGGCCGTGCTCCGGCCGCGCTCGGCGCCGGGCCCGGGCGGCGACTCACCGGCGTCTGAAGTCCACCTCCGACGGGCCCGGTTCGCCGGGCCAGGACAGCAGCCGCGTGGGGGCGGGCGGGTTCTCGGCGAGGACGGTGCCGCGCGAGACGACGTACCGGGGTCGGACCTGGCGGCGGATCGCCTCGGTGGGCGACTCGGCCGGCAGCAGGACGAAGGAGGCCGGGGCGCCCGGGGTGATGCCGTACTCGGTCGCGGACAGGCCGAGCACCCCCGCGGCGCGTTCCGTCACCATCTCGAAGGCGCGGGGGATCTCGTCGGCCCCGGTGAGTTGGGCGGCGTACACGCCGACGAGCGCGGTCTGGAGCGGGTTGCCGGTGCCCAGCGCGTTCCAGGGGTCCATCACGTCGTCGTGGCCGAAGGCCACGTTCACCCCGGCCGCCAGCATCTCCTTGACCTGGGTGAGGCCGCGCCGCTTGGGATAGCCGTCGAAGCGGCCCTGGAGGTTGAGGTTCGCGAACGGGTTGGAGACCAGGTTGATGCCGGCGCGGGACAGCAGTCGTTGGAGTTTGAAGCTGTACGCGCCACCGTAGGAACCCATGGCGGTCGTGTGGGAGGCCGTGGCGCGTTCGCGCAGTCCCGTGCGCAGCGCGAGCGTGGCCAGGACCTCCACGAACCGGGACTGCTCGTCGTCGATCTCGTCGCAGTGCGCGTCGACGCGCAGGCCCCGTTCCTCGGCGAGCGCGAAGGCGATGCCGAGCGAGGCCACCCCGTCCTCGCGGGTGTCCTCGAAGTGCGGGATCGCACCGACCACGTCCGCGCCGCGCCGTACCGCCTCGCGCAGCAGCGCCTCGCCGTCGGGGAAGGAGACGATGCCCTCCTGCGGGAAGGCGACGATCTGCAGGGTCATGACGTCCCGTACCCGGTCCCGGACCTCCAGCAGCGAGTCGAGGGCGGTGAGCTCCGGGTCGGTGGTGTCGCAGTGGGTGCGTACGTGCAGCACGCCCTGGGCCGCCTGCCAGCGCAGTACCTCGGTGGCGCGGGCGATGACGTCCTCGCGGGTCAGGGTCCGTTTGCGTGCGCTCCAGCAGGCGATGCCCTCCCAGAGGGTGCCGGAGGCGTTCGGGCGCGGCTCACCGGCGGTCAGGGCGGTGTCGAGGTGGATGTGCGGCTCGACGAAGGGGGCGGTGAGCAGGTCGCCGTGCGCCTCGATCAGGACGCCGGTGGCGGGTGGCTCCTTCTGGTCGTCGTGCGGGACGACGCGGGCGATCCGGCCGTCCTCCGCGACTTCCACGTCGCTGAGTCCGTCGCCGCCGGCGGTGAGGTGGTCGGTCAACAGCCGGGCGCCCCGGACGATCATCCGCATGGCGTCAGCGTACGACCGGGGACGGTCGGACGGGCCTCAGGCGGGCCGGGGGCGGGGGCCGGGGCGGCGCGCCGCCCGAACGCCGACGGCCCGCGGTTTCCGGTGGGAAACCGCGGGCCGGTGACGGGGTGACGGCGGTGGAGCGGCGCCGTGACACGTCGCCGATGTGGCCGCTCAGCCGCGCTTGGCCTGGGCTTTCTGCTGCATGCCCCGGGTCTTCGCGGAGATCGACTGCACATCTCTGACCGCGGCCTTGGCGCGGGCCTCGGCCGCCGTGTTCTTCGCCATCGCGCGCTCGGAATCCTGGTGGCCGTGATGTCCGCCGTGAGCCTTCTTGGCCATGACACTCCTCCTCGGAGCACGGAAAGGCGTACGTACTCCACTGTCCCTCCGCTGCGCCGGGGCGGCATCCGCAGGGCCCGTCACCCGTTCGGTGGGCTCAGCCGTTGGGCGGGCTCAGCCGCCGCGCTGCGATCCGGACGACGGGGGCCTCATTCCCCGCTCGCGGCGCGCGTCCTCGTCCATCGCCCGGGCCTGGGCCTCGGCGATGTCCTCGATCCTGCCCTTGCTCTGCTGGTCCGAGCTCTTCGACATCCGCGAACGCGAGGAGCCGCTGTCGTCCGACATGCCGGACTGCTCCTTGGGCTGCTTCGCCATGATCGTTCCTCCTTGAGGACGGCGGGGTGGGATCCCCGCCCACGCTGCCGCCTTCCGGGCGCCGGGACCATCCGACAGCGCCGATCGGGTTACATGGGGGGCATGACTGACGCAGACGCCTTCGCAGACACGCCCGCCATGCCCGACTGGGAGAAGCGCTTCCGGGCCCCGCGCGTCGGGCTGCCCGAGTGGGCCGAGGACGCGCCGGACCGTTCCCTGTTCGTCTCCAACGCGACCGGGACCTACGAGCTGTACGCCTGGGACCGCGCCACCGATTCCCGTCGTCAGGCCACGGACCGTCCGAACGGCACCACCGACGGCACCCTCTCCCCCGACGGCGAGTGGATCTGGTGGTTCTCCGACACCGACGGTGACGAGTTCGGCACCTGGGTCCGCCAGCCGTTCGCGGGCGGCCCCGACACGCCGGCCACGCCCGGTCTGGAGCCCTCGTACCCCGCCGGGCTCGCCATCGGCCGGGACGGCACCGCGGTCGTCGGCCGGTCCACCGACGAGGAGGGCACCACCGTCCACGTCGTACGGCCCGACGGCGGCGCGCCGTCCGTGATCTACCGGCACCACGAGTCCGCCGGCGTGGGCGACCTGTCCCGCGACGGGACGCTGCTGGTCATCGAGCACACCGAGCACGGCGACGCGATGCACTCGGCGCTGCGCGTCGTCACCCTCGACGGCGCGGCGGTCGCGGAGCTCGACGACTCCAAGGGCGGCACGGTGGAGCTGGGGCTGGGCGTGCTCGGCTTCGCCCCGGTCGCCGGCGACACCCGGCTGCTCGTCGCCCACCAGCGGCGCGGCCGCTGGGAGCCGATGATCTGGGACGTGGCCGCGGGCACCGAGACCGAGCTGGGGATCGAGCTGCCGGGCGACGTGGGCGCCGAGTGGTACCCGGACGGTTCGGCGCTGCTGGTGTCGCACGACTTCGAGGCGCGCGGCGAGCTGTGGCGCTACGACCTGGCCTCGCGGTCCCTCGTCGCGGTGGAGACTCCCCCGGGCTCGGTGTCCGGTGCGACGGCCCGCCCGGACGGGTCGGTGGAGTACCAGTGGTCCTCGGCGGCCGAGCCGGCGACCGTGCGGTCCACCGCGGGCGGTGTCGTGCTGGATCCGCCCGGTTTCCGGCCGCCGGGCTCCGTGCCGGTCGAGGACGTGTGGGTGGAGGGTCCGGGTGGCCGGATCCACGCGCTCGCGCAGCGGCCGACGGGCCGCGGGGACGGCCCGTTCCCGACGATCTTCGAGATCCACGGCGGCCCGACCCACCACGACACCGACTCCTTCCTGGCGACCCCGGCGGCCTGGCTCGACCACGGCTTCGCGGTGGTCCGGGTCAACTACCGCGGTTCGACGGGCTACGGGCGCGAGTGGACCGACGCCCTCAAGCACCGGGTCGGTCTGATCGAGCTGGAGGACATCGCGGCCGTCCGGGAGTGGGCCGTGGAGTCCGGTCTCGCGGATCCGGCACGGCTGGTGCTGTCCGGCGGCTCGTGGGGCGGGTACCTGACACTGCTGGGCCTCGGGACCCAGCCGGACGCCTGGGCCGTGGGCCTGGCGGCGGTGCCGGTCGCGGACTACGTGACGGCGTACCACGACGAGATGGAGGCGCTCAAGTCCCTGGACCGCACCCTCCTCGGCGGCACGCCGGAGGAGGTCCCGGACCGTTTCGAGGCGTCCTCCCCGCTGACCTACGTGGACTCGGTGAAGGCGCCCGTGCACATCGCGGCGGGTCTCAACGACCCGCGCTGCCCGATCCGGCAGATCGAGAACTACGTGGACCGCCTCGCGGCGCGCGGGGCGGTACACGAGGTGTACCGCTACGACGCCGGGCACGGTTCGCTGGTCGTGGAGGAGCGGATCAAGCAGGTGCGGATGGATCTGGAGTTCGCCCTGAAGCACCTTCCGGCCTGACCCGGCAGCCGATGACCGGTGCACCCCCCGTACCGTGGTGGGGTGCACCGGTTTCTCCTGACCCCGCGCTGGTGGGGGATCAACGTCTTCGTCGCGCTCGGCGTCCCCTTCTGCCTGTTCATGGGGACCTGGCAGCTCGGCCGGTTCGAGGACCGCGTCGACACCCATCGGGAGGCGTCCACCGCACGGCCCGCCGACCGGGCGGCAGCGCCGCTGGACTCGCTGCTCCCGGTGGACACCGAGACCTCCGGACGGTCGGCTTCGACGTCCGGTGTGTACGGGCGGCAGTTGCTCGTCCCCGAACGGCAACTCGACGGGAAGTCCGGCTTCTACGTCCTGACCCTGCTGAAGACCGACTCCGGCAAGGCCGTCCCGGTGGTCCGGGGCTGGCTGCCGGGCACCGCGGACCCGGCGAAGGCGCCGGCCGCGCCGGGCGGGCGGGTCGAGGTGACCGGGGCGCTCCAGGCCTCGGAGAACTCCGGGACCAAGGGCGTGTACTCCCAGGGCGGTCTGCCGGCCGGGCAGCTCGGGGTGATCGGGGCGGCGACGCTGGTCAACATGGTGCAGGAGCCGCTGTACGACGCCTGGTTGACGGTGCAGACCCCGTCGGACGGGATGGTTCCGGTGCCGGCGAAGGCGCCGACCAACACCGGCCTGGACCTCAAGGCCTTCCAGAACCTCGGGTACACCGGCGAGTGGTTCGTCTTCGCCGCGTTCGTGCTCTTCATGTGGTTCCGGCTCTACCGGCGCGAGGTGGAGACCCTGCGGGACACGGAGGCGGGCCTGCTGCCGGCGGAGCCGGTCGCCGCGGAACCGACCCCCGCCGCTACTGCGTCGACGCCCCCAGCGCGATAGCGCCCGTCCGGTAGACCGTCCCGCCGCAGGCGTCGGGGATCGTCGTCTGCGTGGTCGGAGCCCCCGCCTCGGGGGTGTGGGACACGGCCACGCCCGCCGGGTCCGGGCCGGCGCCGCCGTTCACCGGGTCCGAGGCCGCCGCCCCGTCGGCGCCGGCGCCCTGGGTGCCGGCCGGCGGCTCGCCCGTACCGCCCGCCGGGGGCCTGCCCGTGGGTCCGGCGGACGCCGCCGGACAGGACTGGGCCGAGGGCACCCAGGCGAACCGCACCTCGTACGCGGCGTTCGGTTCGAGGACCACCGAGGCGGACTCGGCGGCCGGATCGGGCAGCAGTTCGCTCGCCGGGTCCCCGGCGGTGTGGCTGAGCACGGTGACCCCGGAGCCCTGCGCGGGCGGGGCCGACCTCGCCACGGAGGCGGCGGTGACGGTGTCCGGGCCGGTGACCGTGCAGTCCCGGCCGGAGACGTTGGTGACCTTGAAACTGCCGTACACCTTGCCGTCGGCACGGGGGGCGCGGGCGCTGCCCAGCACCCCCAGCTGGTCGGCGGAGCAGCCGGGCACCGCGCCGGCCGCGCCCACCGGGGGCCGCGGGGTGCTGTCCGAACCGCTCGCCGCGCCGGCGGAGGCCGTGCCGGACGGGCCCGCCACGACGCTGTCGGAGGGGGAGCCGCTGGGCCTCGGGGACGGCGTGCCGCCGGCGCTCTGGCCGGACCCCGGATGGAAGGTGGGCTGGGCGGCGGACTTGCCCGAGCCGTTCTGGTGCGGGTCGGAGGTGCCTCCGCCGGCGCCGTCCTGCTGTTGCCCGTGTCCGGCCATGGCGGAGTGGTCGGTGGCGGAGCCCTGGCCTCCGGTCAGGTGCAGGGCGGTCGGGACGGCCGCCCCGGCGAGTACGGCCGCGGCCGCGGCGCAGACGAGGACCTGCCGTTTGCGGGCCCGGCGCGCGGGGACGGCGTACCGCAGTCGCTCCAGCGCTCCGTCGGACGGCTCCAGGCCTTGGACGGCTCCGCTCAGCAGACTTCGCAGTGCTTGTTCGTCGGTGCCCTCGGCGTCGTTCTTCCGGTCGTCCATCATGACTGCGCAGCCTCCATCGCCACCCGCAGCGCGGCAATGCCCCGCGATCCGTACGCCTTCACCGAGCCGAGCGATATGCCGAGCGCCTCGGCGACCTGAACCTCCGTCATGTCCGCGAAGTAACGGAGCACGAGCACCTCGCGCTGGCGTCGCTGGAGTCCCCGCATGGACTTGATCAGGTCGTCCCGTTCCAGTCGGTCGTAGGCGCCCTCTTCCGCGCTGGCCATGTCCGGCATCGGCTTGGACAGCAGCTTCAGGCCGAGGATGCGGCGGCGCAGCGCGGAACGGGAGAGGTTGACGACGGTCTGGCGCAGGTAGGCCAGGGTCTTGTCGCGGTCCCGGACCCGATTGCGGGCCGAGTGGACGCGGATGAAGGCCTCTTGGACCACGTCCTCGCAGGAGGCGGTGTCGTCGAGGAGCAGTGCTGCCAGGCCCAGGAGGGAGCGGTAGTGGGCCTGGTAGGTCTCGGTGAGGTGGTCCACCGTGGTGCCGGCCACGACCACCTTCCCGGTGTCCGTGCCCGCCGCGTCCGGGGCTGCCGGGCCGGGCTGCGCGGCGTCCGGCTCGACCGCGTTCGGGGCGCCCTTGTCCGCGGTGTCGTCGGCGGTGTCGCTCCCGGGGGCGCCGGAGCTATCCCGGGGTGAGGGCACGCGGCCGCCCCGGGTCGGTACGACGGACGGCGTGGACGGCGCCGCGCTCGCCGGCGGGACGGGCACGATCACAGGAAGGCCGCCGGGCACGTCCGATCGCCGGCGCGGGGGGATGATCCCGGTACGCACCGGTATGACGGTGAAGTCGAGCAATGCCTCTGCCACGCCCGTTGGACACGCGTCCCCCCGTCAGGGTTGTACGCGCGAGCCAGAGTCTCCGGCAATATCCCGATTGCGCTCATGCGTACCTGCTCTTCCCGGTTGCCCCATTTATCCAGGCGGCAGTCGGGCCATCACCTTGATCAAGGGATCGACACCGATCCTACAAAGCGAATTACGCAAATTCACCCGCGATCAGTTCCGAGATCTGCGTCGCATTCAGGGCCGCCCCTTTGCGGAGATTGTCCGCACAAACGAAGAACTCCAGGGCCCTCCGGTCGTCGAGCGAGGACCGCACCCGTCCCACCCACGCCGGGTCCGTGCCGGCGGCGTCCACGGGAGTGGGGAACTCCCCCGCGGCGGGCTCGTCCACCAGGACCACCCCGGGCGCCGCCTCCAGGATCTCCCGCGCGTGCCCGGCGTCCACCTCGCGCTCGAACCGGGCCCGTACCGACAGGGAATGTCCGGTCACCACCGGGACCTGTACGCAGGTCACCGCGATCGGCAGGTCGGCGAGGTCGAGGATCCGCCGGGTCTCCGCCCGTACGGCCAGCTCGTGCGAGGACCAACCGTCCTCGCGCAGCTCACCGGACCAGGGCACCACGTTCAAGGCGAGCGGGGCCGCGAAGGGGCCGGTGTCCTCGCCCACGGCACGACGTACGTCCCCGGGCTGTTCCCCCAGGGAGGTCCCCGCCACCAGCGACACCTGGCGGCGCAGCGTCTCGGACCCGCCCCGGCCCGCGGCGCTCGCGGCCTGGTACGAGGAGACGACCAGGTCGGCCAGCCCGTACTCGGCGTGCAGCGCGCCCAGCGCGGCGATCATCGAGGCGGTCACGCAGTCCGGGCCCGCCACGATGCCGCGCGGCCTCATCCGTACGGCGTGGCCGTTCACCTCGGGCACCACCAGCGGCACCTCGGGGTCGTCCCGAAACGCGGGCGACTGGTCCACGGCCACCGCGCCGCGCGTGGTGACGACGGGCGCCCAGCGCGCGGAGACGTCGGTCGGGGTCAGGAAGATCACGACGTCGCCCGGTCCGAGGCCGTCGAAGGCGTCCTCGGTGAGGGCGAGCACCTCGATCTCCTCCCCGCGCACGGCCAGCACGCGGCCGGCCGAGCGGTGGGAGGCGATCAGGCGGATGTCGCCCCAGACGTCGGCCCGCTGGGACAGGATCCCGAGCAGGACCGAACCGACCGCTCCGGTCGCCCCGACCACGGCGAGTGCCGGTGCCGGGGTCGACCGGATCGGCGTCATCGTCCGGTGCCCCCGTAGATGACGGCCTCGTCACTGTCGGAGTCGAGACCGAAGGCCGTGTGCACGGCGCGGACGGCCTCGTTGACGTCGTCCTGGCGGGTGACGACCGAGATGCGGATCTCCGAGGTGGAGATCAGCTCGATGTTCACGCCCGCGTCGGACAGGGCCTGGAAGAACGAGGCGGTGACGCCCGGGTTGGTCTTCATGCCCGCGCCGACCAGGGAGATCTTGCCGATCTGGTCGTCGTAGCGCAGGGACTCGAAGCCGATCGCGCCCTTCGCCTTCTCCAGGGCGTCGATGGCCTTGTGGCCCTCGGTCTTGGGGAGGGTGAAGGAGATGTCCGTCAGGCCCGTGGAGGCGGCGGACACGTTCTGCACGATCATGTCGATGTTGATCTCCGCGTCCGCGATGGCGCGGAAGATCGCCGCGGCCTCGCCCGGCTTGTCCGGAACGCCTACGACCGTGATCTTGGCTTCGGAGACGTCATGAGCGACTCCGGAGATGATGGCGTGCTCCACCGGCTCGTCCCCTTGCGGATTCTCGTTGCTGACCCAGGTGCCCGGCAGTCCGGAGAAGGACGACCGGACGTGGATCGGGATGTCGTAGCGGCGTGCGTACTCGACGCAGCGGTGCAGCAGCACCTTGGACCCGGAGGCCGCCAGCTCCAGCATGTCCTCGGAGGAGATCCAGTCGATCTTCCTGGCCTTCTTCACGACGCGGGGGTCCGCGGTGAAGACGCCGTCGACATCGGTGTAGATCTCGCAGACCTCGGCGTCGAGCGCCGCGGCGAGCGCCACGGCGGTCGTGTCCGAGCCGCCCCGTCCGAGGGTGGTGATGTCCTTGCTGTCCGCCGACACGCCCTGGAAGCCGGCCACGATGGCGATGTTGCCCTCGTCCAGCGCGGTGCGGATACGACCCGGCGTGACATCGATGATGCGTGCTTTGTTGTGCACCGAGTCGGTGATGACACCTGCCTGGCTGCCCGTGAACGACTGGGCCTCGTGGCCCAGGTTTTTGATCGCCATGGCCAACAGGGCCATGGAGATCCGCTCTCCGGCGGTCAGCAGCATGTCGAATTCGCGGCCGGCAGGCATCGGGGACACCTGCTCGGCGAGATCGATCAGCTCGTCCGTCGTGTCGCCCATCGCGGATACCACGACGACCACCTGGTGGCCGTTCCTCTTGGCATCCACGATTCGCTTGGCGACACGCTTGATGCCTTCGGCATCCGCTACGGAGGAACCTCCGTACTTCTGCACGACAAGGCCCACGTGCGCTCCTCGCTCAGTCCGTCTCATTGCTGGTGCAGTCTAACGAGCGGCCGCGATCCGACCGCTTCGTACCACATCATGAGACTAAACGATCAAAGAATGGGTTCGCTCGCGCCCCGGGCCCGCGAGCCGCCCAGACCCAGCGGACCTGCGATTTCCTCGACCATGACCCGCCCCGCCTGCTCCGCGAGATCGTCCTCGGTCAGGTCCTCGTCGGTGTCCAGACCGTCGAGCTCCTCCAGCGGCTGGTCCAGCCGTACGTGGGCCACGAGCGACTGGAGCGCGCGCAGGGTCGCCGAGGCCGTCGAGCCCCAGTTGGAGAAGTACGAGAACTGCCACCACCACAGCGCCTCGGTCGTCCGACCCGCCCGGTAGTGCGCCAAGCCGTGCCGCAGGTCGGCGACCACGTCCGCCAGGTCGTCGGAGATCCGGTGCGCGACCGGGGCCTTGCGCGGCTCGTAGGGGTCGAAGACCTCGGAGTACACGTCGACCGGGTCCAGCATGTAGGCGAACCGCTCGCGCAGCTCGTCCACGTCCGGCTCCGGTCCGAGGTCCGGCTCGTAACGCTCATCGGGCAGGACGTCCTGGTACGCGCCCAGCCGGCCGCCCGCCAGCAGCAGCTGCGAAACCTCCAGGAGGAGGAAGGGCACGGCGCTGTCCGGGTCCTCGCCCTTGGCCACCTCGGTGACCGCGACGATGAAGGACTCGATCTGGTCCGCGATCTGGACCGCGAAGTCGTCCGGATCCTGACCCAGGGCGTGCAGCGTTGCGTCAGACATCGAGAAGTCGCCTTCCTTCAAAGGCCCGCCCCAGCGTGACCTCGTCCGCGTACTCCAGATCTCCCCCGACGGGGAGCCCGCTGGCCAGGCGGGTGACCTTCAGGCCCATGGGCTTGATCATGCGGGCGAGGTAGGTGGCGGTCGCCTCGCCCTCCAGGTTCGGGTCCGTGGCCAGGATCAGCTCGGTCACCGTGCCGTCCGCCAGGCGCGTCAACAGCTCACGGATCCGCAGGTCGTCCGGGCCGACGCCCTCGATCGGGCTGATCGCCCCGCCGAGGACGTGGTACTTGCCCCGGAACTCGCGGGTCCGCTCGACCGCGACGACGTCCTTCGGCTCCTCCACGACACAGATGACCGTCGGGTCGCGGCGGGGGTCACGGCAGATCCCGCACCGCTCCTCCTGCGCCACGTTCCCGCACACCGCGCAGAAGCGGACCTTGTCCTTCACTTCGAGCAGCGCGTGCGCGAGACGACGGACGTCGGTGGGTTCCGCCTGCAGGATGTGGAAGGCAATCCGCTGCGCGCTCTTGGGCCCGACGCCGGGCAGCCTGCCCAGTTCGTCGATCAGGTCCTGGACCACGCCTTCGTACAACGGACTGCCTTCTTTCGCTGTGGGGTTTCACGGTCCGGCCGCGAGGGCCGGATAAGGGGTCTAGAAGGGCAGGCCCGGAATGCCGCTGCCGCCGCCCAGACCCGCGGTCAGGGGGCCCAGCTTCTCCTGCTGGAGCGCCTGCGCGTTCTCGTTGGCCGCCTGGACCGCCGCGACCACCAGATCGGCGAGGGTCTCGGTGTCCGAGGGGTCCACCGCCTTCGGGTCGATCACGAGCGCGCGCAGCTCACCGGAACCGTTGACCGTGGCCTTCACCAGGCCACCGCCCGCCTGTCCCTCGACCTCGGCCTCGGCCAGCGCCTCCTGCGCCGCGGCGAGGTCCTGCTGCATCTTCTGGGCCTGCTGGAGCAGCTGCTGCATGTCGGGCTGGCCACCACCGGAAATCACAGGGCACTCACTCCACACCTTGGGAACGCTTGGTCAATCCGAGCCTACGTGCTCCCCGCGCGGCGCGCCCTACGCCGTGAGGACCAACTCTTTCGAGTGAGAGACGGGGGGCGCGCGTACCTGATGGAGACCTCCTTGCGAGCGGAAAACCCGGGATTCGTCGTCCATCGCGTGTCATTCGAAGGTAGGAAGAGCATGCGCACCATTGCGCACACGCGCACCACGACACGTCAGCGCAGGCAGAGGGAGTGCCCGGTGAGTCAGCCGGAGATGCAGCCCGAGGGGCCACCCCGGGATCCCGCAGAGGACGGCGACCTGACCGGGCGACCGTTCCCTCTCGGGGACTGGGGCGAGCCCGCCGAGCGGCTCGACGAGCTCTACCGACGGGTCGAGGCCGACGCGCTGCGCACCGCCGAGTGGTATCTGGCCGACCGGGCGTGGAAGCGACGGGGGGCCCGCGCACTGCGGGTCGGCGCCGCGGCGGGAGCCGTGACGGGTGCCGCCATGCCCCTGCTGGAGCTGACGGGTTCGGCGCCGGGCGCGTCCTCGTACGGGTACCTGTGCCTGCTGCTGGCCGCCGCCTGCCTGGCCTGCGACCGGTTCTTCGGTCTGACCTCCGGGTGGATGCGGGACGTCGCCACGGCCCAGGCCGTGCAGCGGCGACTCCAGGCGTTGCAGTTCGACTGGGCCTCGGAGAACGTGCGGGAGGTGCTGGGCCCCACGGAGGGCACGGCGAGCGAGGCCGCGGAGCGGTGCCTGACGGTGCTGCGGCGGTTCTCGGAGGACGTCACGGACCTGGTCCGCTCGGAGACGGCGGACTGGATGGTGGAGTTCCGGGCCGGACCGGCGCCCCTGGTCATGCAGTCCCTGACCACGTCCCCGGCCCGCAACGACCCGGGCGTCCCGGCCGCCCGGTTCCCGCTCCCGCCCGGCACCCGACCGAACATGCCCCGCCAGCGCCCGCCGGAGCAGCCCCGCTGAGAAGGGGGCCGCCCCGGCGGACGGGGCGGGCAGGCCGCCGGTCACTGGCCGCGCCGCCCGGTCGCCGGTCGCCGGTCGCCGGTCGCCGGTCGCCGGTCGCCGGTCGCCGGTCGCCGGTCAGCTGAAGATGATCATCGAGCCCTGGCCCAGGCTGCGCGTCGCCGCCGCGTGCAACCCCAGCCACACGTGTCGCTCCCGCGCGAACGGACTGTCGTCGTACGGGATCGGCCCGGCGGGCTCCTCCAGGGACGTCGGCCGCCCCGGCGGAGCGGGCGCCGCCGGCGGGTTCCCCGGGTCTATCCCGATCGCGGGAGCGACCAGGGCCAGCTCCCGCAACAGCCCCTGGGCCGATCCCAGCGGGCCGCCCCCGGCCAGCAGCTCCTCGTTGGCCAGCGGAGCCGCGAAGTCCACCGGCACGTACGCACCCGCGTGGTCGTAGTGCCACACCAGGTGCGACTGCTGCGCCGTCGACTCGAACATCTCCAGGAGTTGCTCGTAGTCCCCGCCCAGCTCGTCCACCGGTGTCACCGGCAGTCCGCAGATCTGGAGCAGGTAAGCCCTCCGCAGGAAGTGCAGGGCGTCGTAGTCGAAACCGGCCACCGGCGCGACATCGCCGGAGAGCCCCGGCATGTACGCGAACACGGGCACGGACGGAAGTCCCGCCGCGCCCAACGCCTTGTCGTACGAGGCGATCTCTTCCGCGAAGGGGTTGTCGGGGCTGTGGCACAGCACGTCGACAAGGGGAACCAGCCACAGGTCACAGGCCACTCGGGCTCCGATCAGTCGTTGCCGCCGATTCCGCCAGCGTAGTGCGCCGGACACGCTCAGCGAAGGGGTCCGCAGAACCTGTGGCCTCCGCCGACCCCCGACCCGCCCCGTGCACGGGGCCCGCCCGCCCGGCGCGGCCGTGGTCCGGCGGGGACGACTACAGTCCGGCCGCCCAGTCCAGGCCGTGTTGGTTGTACGCGTGCACGAGGCGGCGCACCTCCGTCGCGTCCGCCCGCGTGACCGCCTCCACCAGTTCGCGGTGGCCGTCCCACAGGGCGCTGCGCATGTCCGGCGCGCCCTGGAGGTGGGGGACGGAGAAGACCCAGCACTGCACGCGTATCCGGTGCAGGAACTCGGATATGTAGGTGTTGCCGACCAGACCGCTCAACTCCCGCCAGAAGCGCAGGTCGTAGCCGATCAGCACTTCGAGCGAACCGCTCTGCGCGGCCCGTCGCGCCTCTTCGCCCCGACGTCGCACGGAGACGAGCATCTCGCCCGCCCCCGGCCCGGTGCCGCGTTCGACGAGCCGGCGGAATATCCCGTCCACGATCAGCATCCGGGCCTCGATCATGCCCCGGAAGTCGTCGACGGAGTAGGTCCGGACCCGGAACCCCCGGTGTTGCACGGACTCCAGAAGCCCCTGCGCCGAGAGGTCGACGAGCGCCTCGCGCACCGGGGTCGCGGAGACCTCGTACTGCTCGGCGATCTGCTTCACCGTGAACTCGGTCCCCGGGGGCAGGCGTCCCGCCAGCACCTCGTCACGCAGCGCGTCCGCGATCTGCCGGCGAAGTGTGTTGCGGGTGACAGCGCCGCTGCCTGGCATAGGGGTCCGTCTCCTCCGTAGAACTTCGGACACCTTAGGCCAGGCAGCGCGGCCGAAACCGAACGGTTTGTGGCCGGTATACGGATATGACGGCCGATATACGGACGCCGTCCGTCCGTATCCCTATGCGTCGACCGCGTGCCGGTCGGCCACCTCCAGCGCCGCGTCCAGCAGGGCCAGACCCTCTTTGGCCTCGGTTTCCGTGATCGTGCACGGGGGCACGACATGTGTCCGGTTCATGTTGACAAAAGGCCACAGACCGGACGCCTTGCAGGCGGCCGCGAACTCGGCCATCGGCGCGTTGTCCGCACCGGCCGCGTTGTACGGAACCAGCGGCTCCCGCGTCGACTTGTCCCGTACGAGCTCCAGTGCCCAGAACGCGCCCAGCCCCCGGACCTCCCCGACCGAGGGGTGCCGCTCGGCCATCTCGGCGAGCGCCGGTCCGATCACGTGCTCCCCGATCCGGGCGGCGTTCCCGACGACGTCCTCCTCCTCCATCGCGTTGATCGTCGCGACGGCGGCGGCACAGGCCAGGGGGTGGCCGGAGTACGTCAGCCCGCCCGGGTAGGGGCGTGTGGCGAAAGTCTCCGCGATGGCGGCCGAGATGGCCACGCCACCGAGCGGCACGTAGCCGCTGTTCACGCCCTTGGCGAAGGTGATCAGGTCGGGGCGCACGTCCCAGTGGTCGGCGGCGAACCACTTGCCGGTCCTGCCGAAGCCCGACATGACCTCGTCGAGGATGAACACGATGCCGTTGCGGTCGCAGAGTTCGCGGACGCCGGCCAGGTATCCCGGCGGCGGGGTCATGATCCCGGCGGTGCCGGGGACGCTCTCCAGGATGATCGCGGCGATGGTCGCCGGACCCTCGAAGGCGATGGTGTCGGCGAGGTGGGTCAGGGCGCGGGCGCACTCCTCGGCCTCGGTGGTCGCATGGAAGGGCGAGCGGTAGAGGAACGGGCCCCAGAAGTGCACGACGCCGGCCGCCGCGGTGTCCGAGGGCCAGCGGCGCGGGTCGCCGGTGAGGTTGATCGCGGCTGCCGTGGCCCCGTGGTAGGAGCGATAGGTGGACAGCACCTTCTGGCGGCCGGTGTGCAGCCGGGCCATGCGCACGGCGTTCTCCACGGCCTCGGCGCCGCCGTTGGTGAAGAAGATCTTGTCGAGGTCGCCGGGGGTCCGCTCGGCGATGAGGCGTGCGGCCTCGGAGCGGACGTCGACGGCGAAGCCGGGCGCGAGCGTGCAGAGCCGGGCGGCCTGCTCCTGGATCGCGGCGACGACCTTGGGGTGCTGGTGGCCGATGTTGGTGTTCACCAACTGGGAGGAGAAGTCGAGGAAGCGGTTGCCGTCGTAGTCCCAGAAGTGCGACCCCTCGGCCCCGGCAATGGCGAGCGGGTCGATCAGGGCCTGGGCGGACCAGGAGTGGAAGACGTGGGTGCGGTCGGATGCCTTGACAGAGGCGCCGGTGACATGAGGGGTCATGCGGTCACGCTAAAAGTGCGCAGGTGGGGAGGGACATCGGCGGACTGTATGGGGGTGGGGGTCGCCCCTCGGCAGTCTGTCTGCATCGGATGACCGGCATTCACTGCATTGACAGCACACTGTCGTCATGACAGGGTTCTGTCATGACGGGGAGGGGGTGAGGGACTGCCCGCCCTCGCGCCGCGGCACAACGAGCACCTCGTACCGGCACGCACACCCACACACGGAGGCGAGCACCATGAGCGAGACCCCGCGCAAGCCCGTCCACCTCGCGGTCTACGACACGTACGCGGACTGGGAGACCGGTCACACCACCGCGCACCTCACCCAGCGCGGCCACGAGGTCCGCACGGTCGGCGCCGCCGCCGGAACGCCGGTCACCACCATGGGCGGCCTCCGTGTCCTGCCCGATCAGGCCCTCGCCGACCTGCGCCCCGAGGACTCCTCGCTGCTCATCCTCACGGGGGCGGCGCTCTGGGACACCGGGGACGAGCTGGCGCCGTTCGCGGCGAAGGCCCGCGAGTTCCTGGCGGCCGGGGTCCCGGTCGCGGCGATCTGCGGAGCCACCGCGGGCCTCGCCCGGGCCGGCCTGCTGGACGGCCGCCCGCACACCAGCGGGGCCGCCGAATACCTGGGGGCGCAGCCCGGGTACGGGGGCGGCGCGGACTACGTCGAGGCCGACGCGATCACGGACGGCGACCTGATCACGGCGGGCCCGACCGAGCCGGTGGCCTTCGCGCGCGAGGTGTTCGCCCGGCTGGACGTGTACAAGCCCGATGTACTGGACGCCTGGTACCGGCTCTTCCACGACTCGGACGCGAGCGCGTTCCCGGTCCTGATGGCGGCGGCGGAGGCCGGCGATGCCTGAGCGGGAGTCGGGGCCCGGGTCGGCGTCCCGGGGGGAGTCGGTGCCCGGGCGGGAGGACGCGGCAGTGGGCGGGGCGGGGGCGGCGGCCGAGGGGCTTTCCGGACGCGCCCGGCAGGACCTGCTGAGCCGTACGGCGCTCGGGGTGTTCCGGCTGAACGGCCAGTTCCTCGCCGTCTCGGAGGAACTGGCCCGCCCGGCCGGCCTGACCGCGGCCCGCTGGCAGGTCCTGGGCGCCGTGCTCCGGGAGCCACTGCCCGTCGCGGGCATCGCCCGGACCATGGGCATCACCCGCCAGAGCGTCCAGCGGGTCGCGGACCTGCTGGCGGCGGGCGGCCTCGCGGAATACGTCCCCAACCCGGCGCACCGGCGGGCGAAGTTGCTGCGTCCGACGGAGGCCGGTCGGGCCGCCATCGCGCGCATCGCCCCGGGCCACGCCACCCTGGCGGCCCGACTCGCCGCCGAACTGGGCGAGTCGGCGTTCGCGGAGACGGCCCGCGTCCTCGAACGCCTGGCGGCGGCGCTGGACACCCTCGGTGAACCTGCGGGCGGGGAGGCCGGGAACGGGGAGGCCGCGGATGAGGAGGTCCCGGGCGGGGATGCCGCGCCGGGGGGTGCCGCGCCGGGGGGTGCCGCCGGCCCGTCCTGACCGTGCCCGGCGGTGGGGCCGTACCCGGCGGCCCCACAAACGGAATCCCGGGACCGGGAACCGTGAAACACCGCAACCACGGCCCGCCCGGACACCGTCCCTCCCCACGCGGAGCACACCGCGCCACGCTCGGCCCGTCCGGCCACCCCCCGTGGGAGGGACCACCCGGCATGGAACCACTCGACCCCGCCGACCCCCACCGCATCGGCCCCTACCGTCTGCTCTCCCGGCTCGGCGCCGGCGGCACGGGTCAGGTCTACCTCGCCCGTTCCGACCGCGGTCGCACCGTCGCGGTCAAGCTCGTCCATCCCGACCTGGCCCTCCGCGAGGAGTTCCGCGTCAGGTTCCGGCAGCAGGTCGCAGCCGCCCGCCGTGTCGGCGGCGACTGGACGGCTCCGCTCCTCGACGCCGACACGGAGACCCGGGTGCCCTGGTTCGCCACCGGCTACGTCGCCGGTCCCAGCCTGCGCCAGGCCGTGGCCAGGGACTTCGGGCCGCTGCCGCCCCGTACCGTACGGATCCTCGCGACCGGCCTCGCGTACGCCCTCCGGGACATCCACCGCGCCGGACTGATCCACCGCGACCTGAAGCCCTCCAACGTGCTGCTCACGCTCGACGGCCCCCGCGTCATCGACCTCGGCATCGCCCGGGCGCCGGACGGCCTGGATGCCCTGGACGGCCTGGACGGCCTGGACGAGCTTGACCGCTGCGGCCCCGATGCCGCGTACGGCCCCGGTCAAGGTCTCGCCCGGCCGGGGGTCCTCGTCGGCTCCCCCGGTTTCATGGCCCCCGAACAGGTGCGCGGCGAGCCGGTCACGCCGGCGTGTGACGTGTTCCGCATGGGTGCGGTCCTGGCGTTCGCGGCCACCGGCCGACCGCCCTTCGGGGACACGGAAGAGCCCGGCGGCGCGGGCGGGTTACTCCTGCGCGTCGCCGAAGCGGAAGCCGACCTGGCCGGTGTGAACGCCGACCTGCTCGACCTCGTACGGGCCTGCCTGCTCAAGGATCCGGCCGCGCGGCCGACGTCCGCGGAGGTGTCGGCCCGGGTCGGCGCGGCGGACACCGTGGCCGATGGGCGGGCCTTGGAGCCGTGGCTGCCGACGCCCTTGGTGGCGCTGCTCGGCAGGCACGCGGTGGCGCTCCTCGACCGCGAGGACGCCGGCCCGGACCGACCGCCGGTTCCGAGGCCCGCACACCCGCCGACGTACGGGGCGGGGCATGGGGTGGGCCTCGGAACGGGCTCCGGGCAAGCGGGATTCGGGCCGGCTCAGGGGTCGACCTACGTCCCGGCGCCCACGTCCCCGCCGACGCCGAGGTCGACCCACGGGACGGTGCACGGGGCGGTGGACGGGACGGTGGACGGTACGGTGCACGGGACCGTTCACCGGCAGCCTCCGGCGCCGCCGCCCAGGCCGCACCGCGCGCCGGTGGCCCGACCGCGCCGCTCCTCGACGGCCTTCCTCGCGGCGGTGGCGGCGGTCGTCGCCGTCGCGGCGGGGGCCACGGTGCACACGCTGCTGACCACGGACCCCGGCGCGGCTCCACCCGTCGCCCGACCGGTGGCGAACAGCGCCGGCGACGCGCCGCCCGCAGCCGCGTCCCCTGAGACCCGCCCCCCGAAGACCGGCACCGCGGACAGCCGGTCCACCGCGGACACGGGCACCGGCGCGGCCACCGGTACCAGCGCGGACACCGGCACCGGCGCGGCCGGACCCGCGACGGCAACACTGCCCGATTCCTACGCCGGGGCCTGGCGGGCCAAATCCGGGACCGCCACCTGGCACCTCACCCTGACTCCCGGCACGGTCGGCGACCCAGTGATGGACCTCCGGGTCGAGGACCCGGGCTACTCCTGCACGTGGCGGGCCACCCTCCTCCGCGGTGGCGACGCCGTGGAACTGGCCGCCTCGACCGTGACCTCCGGAGCCCCTGCGACCTGCGCCCCCGGCGGGGTCAGCCGGCTCCGGTTGCTGCCCGACGGAAGCCTTCGGCGTGAGCTGACGGGGTCGGCGATGCTCCCTCTCAGGTATGAGAAGGAGTAGGCGGGGGTCGTTTGTGGCGAGATCAATGATCCGGCAGGCAGTGCTTGTCACGCGGGCCGACGCCATCGCGAACTGCCGCCCGGGGAACCGTCGAGCGTTGCGGCACGACGGTGGGAACGCATCCTCGCCTACGGGGAACTCGTCGGCGAGGAGGTGGAGATGCCGCAGGGCCAGGTCGTCCACCGGGCCTCACCCTTGTGGATCGTCCGGCACGGTGAGGTCGTGGACGCCGGGGAGGTCGTGGATGCCGGGGAGTACCGGACCAGCCCGGGACGGGATCCCGCACCACGCCGGCGGACGGGCCACGTGAAACCCCTGGTGGCGGACTGAGCTGCGGGGTCGTGACCGCCCCGCGCCCGACCGGCCTCCCCGACCGGCTCCGTCGCCCGGCTTCCCCGACCGGCGCCCCGACCGCGCGCCGCCTGCCTCGTGCCCGTTTCCTTCCGGCTTCCCGGTCAAGTCGGCTCGGACGCCCCGGCCTACTGCCCGGTCAGGCCGGCTCGGACGCCACGGCCTACGGCCCGGTCGGGCCGAGCAGACCGTTCAACTCCGCGCCGATCGCAGCCCGCAACGCGTCATGGCGGGGCGCCAAGGCGTGGCGGTCGCCGCGCCAGAACTCCTCGTCCTCGTAGAGCCAGACGGGCAGTCGGACGAGGTCCGCCGCCTCCCAGTCGTAGCGGGGCCAGATGTGGGCATGGAGGTACGGGTCGGTGTTGCCGAGGATCTCGATGTTGACGCGGCGGAAGGCCGGATCGAGGCGCGCGCAGGCGCGTTCGACGGCCTCGGCGAGCCGCTCCAGGTCGGTCAGATAGGCGATCCGGCGTGCCGGGGGCAGGTCCGAGAGCCGGGTCACGGCCGGGTCGTCGGTCAGCAGAACCGAGTATCCGGGCAGGAACTGCCGATCCCCGATGACCGCGAAGCCGGAGTCGAGGCGGCGGAGCACCGTGGGGTTCTCGCCCCGGTGCGCGCTGCCGATGCGGTCCTTGCGCCAGTCGTCGTCGATCATCCCAGGACCCTAACGAACCTGTCTGGTGGGCACTTTGTCGTGAGGACATGGCAGCCGGCCGGAGGGCGGGTGGTGTCTGGCCCATGGCTCGGAGGTAGCCCCTGTCATACCTGAGAGCCACTCACCAAGAGGGCTCCACAGCGTGACGCCGACCACGGGGCCCGATTCCTAACTTCGGAACCAGAAGAAACGCACCCCTCTCTGGACCTCCGGACCGAAGGAACCCACGCCATGAGCATCGGCAGCCGTACGACCCGCACCCTGCTGGCCGGCCTGATCGTCGCGGCCGTGGTGTTCCCGCTCTCGGCGGCCGCCGCGCCCGCCGTGCCCGCCCCGAATCCGGTGGCCTTCTCCGACGGCACCGCGGCCGGGGTCCGCTACACCGCCAACCAGGGCAACCTCGCGGAGGCGGCCCGGATGGCACAGGACGCGGGCCGCGGCGGCCGGGCGGCGAAGCTCCGGGCCATGGCGGCGCCTTCGGACGGGGCCCGATTCCTGAGCTTCGACGGGCGGGGGAAGGGGCGCGCCGTCGAGGTGTTCGGCGATGTGGACACCGCGGATCGGGTGGCCGTGCTGGTACCCGGTTCCGACACCACGCTGGACACCTATCAGAGGTTCCGTGCCGGGGCCGTCGCCCTTCAGCAGCGCCTCCAGGCCGAGCATCCTCGCTCCGCCGTGGTCGCCTGGCTCGGGTACGACACCCCCGGCACGGTCAGCACCACGGTCCTGACCACCGGTCGGGCCGACGAGGGCGCCACCGAACTGAGTCACTTCCTGGACGAGTTGCGGGACTTCACCCGGCCCGCCGCCCGGATATCACTCCTGTGCCATTCCTACGGCTCCGTGGTCTGCGCCCGCACCACGACCGGCCCCGAGGTCACCGACACCGTTCTGTACGGCAGCCCGGGGACGGGGGCAGGGTCGGTCTCCGAGCTGCCGACCACCGCGCGCGTCTGGGCCGGGCGCGGCAGCGACGACTGGGTGGGCCACGTGCCGCATGTGCGGCTCGGCTCGATGGGGTTCGGCACCGACCCGGTGGATCCCGCCTTCGGCGCCCTGGCCTTCGGGGCGGGTGACGCCGGGCACAGCGACTACCTGCGGCCCGGTACCGAGTCCCTCGACAGCCTGGCCCGCATCGTCGTCGGCTCCGCCGACACCACCCGTGCCGACACCGCCCCTGCCGTCGTCGCTGCCGGCGCTTCCGATGTCCTCGCACGGCCGAACTCCTCGGAGGCCTCCCATGCGTAAGCGTCCCGACCGCTGGTCCGACCTCGCGGACCGCATACATGCCGCCACCCCGGCCTCCCGGGATCGCTCGGTGGACGCGCTGCGCGCCTTCGCCATCCTCGGCGTGGTGCTGGGCCACTGGCTGGTCACCGCGCTGACCACGGCCAACGGCGGTCTGAGCACGACAAGTCCGCTGGCCCACATGAGCGTGCTGGCCCCGGTCTCCTGGGTGTTCCAGACCCTGGCCGTCTTCTTCCTGGTCGGTGGTCACGTCGCCGCCCAGGGGTACGCGTCGGCCCGGGCGCGCGGAGTCTCGTACGGGGCGTGGATCGGTCAGCGGCTGCGCCGGTTGTTCCGGCCGGTGGCGGCGGTCGTCACCCTGTGGGCGATCACGGCGGGTGGAATGCTGCTCGGTGGAGTGGACTTCGACACCGTCAGGTCGCTGGTGAAGCTGGTCCTGTCGCCGCTCTGGTTCCTGCTGGTGTTCGCCGTGCTCACCGCCGCGACCCCGCTCGTGGCCCGACTCAACCCGTTGTGGCCGGCGGCGGTGGTGGCGGGTGTGGATGTCTGGCGTTTCGGCTTCGCGGGACCCGAGTGGATCGGCTGGGTCAATGTCGCCGCCGGCTGGCTCGTCCCGTACACGCTGGGGGCCGCCTGGTCCCGGGGGGCCTTCGTCCGACGGGCCCCGATCCTCCTCCTGCTGGTGGGCGGCGCGCTCGCCACAGCCGCACTGATCCTCTGGGGCGGGTACCCGGCGTCCATGGTGGGCGTCCCCGGCGCCGAGATCTCGAACCTCAATCCTCCGACCATCGCGGCCGTAGCGTTCGGTGTGGCCCAGTGCGCTTTGGCCCTCCTGGTCCGCGACCGGCTCGCCCGAGCCATGCGGCGGCCTCGGGCGTGGGCGAAGGTGGCGCTGGTGAACCTGTCCGCGATGACCGTCTTCCTCTGGCACCAGACCGCGATGATGGCCGTCACCGCCCTCGGCCTCCTGGTGGCCGCCGATGTGCCGGGTCTGCACACAGTCCCCGACTCCCCCCTCTGGATAGCGGCTCGTCTGCTGTGGCTGCCGGTGTTCGCGGCCGCCCTGTTGGTGTGCTGGGCCGCGTTCCGGACGTACGAACAGGGGGCGCCCGCTCGTGGTGGTCGCGTCGTCCGCGTCGGCTCCGCCTCCGGGGATCGGCTGCCGGCATCCGAGAGGGAGACCGCAGATGCCTAGGGTGGACGACGTGGAAGAGCAGAGAGAACACCCGGATCCGCCCTCGGTGCGAACCCGCGCTTTCTTGAAGGGAATTGCGCGGGATCTCCTGACCCTGCGGCGGGACCCGCTGCCCCGGATGTCACGCCCCCGTTGGCTGGCCCGCCTGCCGCACGTGGTGTTGGTCTACGTCGCGGTGTTCTTCGGCTTCCTCCACGGCAACCAGCTCTTCGACCACTACGGCCTGGCGGGCAGTACCCCGGTGGCGCTGTCGGTCATGAGCAGCGCGGCCATCGCCCTCGCGATGTCCCGACCCCTCGCCGCCTGGTGGCTCGGCCTGATCGCCGCGGGCCTGTCCGCCTGGGAGATCCACGATCATGTGGGGCAGGGCCAGATGTGGCCCTGGATGGCCGGTGGTCTCTTCACCTTCGCCCCGGTGATCCTCATGGTCGCCTTGCGCGTACCGGCTCGTGTGACCATCGCGGCCATCACGGTCCCGATGGTCTGCACCGGACTCGCCGAGGCCCTCTGCCGGCCGGACGGCAGCCAGACCACCACGCTGGCGGCCCTGGTCGTCTTCGGCTTCACCGGTGTTCTCGGCTACGCGCTGCGCGCCTCGCGACTGGCCCGCGGCAAGCTCGTGGAGCAGGAGACCCTGACCGAGGCGGAGCGGGCGCAGCGGACGCTGCTGGAGGAGCGCAGCCGCATCGCCCGCGAGCTGCACGACGTCGTCGCCCACCACATGTCGGTGATCTCCATCCAGGCGCAGGTGGCCCCGCACCTCGTCGAGAACCCGTCCGAGGAGCTCAAGGAGAACCTCGCCGGCATCCGGGAGAACGCCCTGGAGGCCTTGACGGAGCTGCGCCGGGTGTTGGGTGTGCTGCGTTCGGAGAGTCCCGACGATTCGGCGGACTCCCATCACCCCCAACCGACGTTGGCCGAGTTGGGCAGCCTCGTGGACAACGTCCGGGGGGCCGGTCTGGAGGTCACGACCGCGGTCGCGGGCATCCGCCGGGCGCTGACGCCGGGAGTCGAGCTGACCGCGTACCGGATCGTGCAGGAGGCACTGAGCAACTGCCTTCGCCACGCGCCGGGTTCACGGGTCGAGGTCGGCATAGCGTACGGACCGCGCGAACTTCACCTGTGTGTCGCCAACAGCGCGCCGACCGGGCCCGTCCCGCCGTCCCCGGGCGCCGGGCACGGGCTGCTCGGCATGCGGGAGCGGGCGGGCATGCTGGGCGGGGAACTGGCCGCCGGGCCGAGCCCCGACGGCGGGTACGAGGTGAGCGCCGTCCTCCCCATGGATCCGCCCGGAAGCCTCGCTGCCGGGCCGAACGACACGAAGAAGGCCTGATGACCGTCCTGAACGACCCGGTCGGACCGATCAAGGTGATGATCGCCGACGACCAGATGATGGTCCGCCAAGGCTTCACGGTGCTCCTCAACGCCCAGCCCGACATAGAGGTCGTGGGGCAGGCGGTGGACGGGGCGGAGGCGGTGGCGAAGGTGTCCGAGCTGGGGCCGGACGTGGTGCTGATGGACATCCGGATGCCCGGCATGGGCGGCATCGAGGCCACCTCGATCATCACCGGTGATCCGGCCGCCACGGTGAAGGTGCTGGTGCTGACCACCTTCGACCTCGACGAGTACGTGTACGAGGCGCTGCGCGCCGGAGCCTCCGGGTTCCTCCTCAAGGACGCGTCCGCCGATCAGCTCGCGGAGGCCGTGCGGGTCGTGGCGGCGGGCGAGGCCCTGCTGTCGCCGAACATCACGAAACGGCTGATCACGGAGTTCTCGCGGATGGGCGCACCGCGAGGCCCCTCGCGTGCGCGGATCGACGAGCTGACGGAGCGGGAAACGGAGGTGCTGTCGTTGATCGCGCAGGGCCTGTCCAACGCGGAGATCGCGGGGCACCTGGTGCTGGCCGAGCAGACGGTGAAGACGCACGTGAGCCGGATCCTGGTGAAGCTGGGTCTACGGGACCGGACCCAGGCGGCGGTGTTCGCGTACGAGACGGGCCTGATCCGTCCGACGGGCTACTGACACGTCGGCGTAGTACTTGAGGGGGACCTTGGGATATCCCCTTCAGCGGCGACGCGGGGGAGGGGTGTACGGACCTACGGTTCTGTATGTGACCGATACGACCACCCGGGGGACAACCCGGACACCGGAATTCAGGATGGTTTCGGGTCTGCTCCAGACCCTGCGCCATGACCTCATCACCGATGCCTTCGCGTTCCGGCCGTTGCCGGCGAAGACGACCGAGGGGTGGTTCGTCCGCCGGCTTCCGGCGTCGATACGCCAGTACAACGGGTGGATCCGCCACATACAGGTGGGTGCGCTGGCACTCTTCGTCCTGTTCTTCACGTTCGTGACCCAGTACACCTATTTCGGTACGACGAGCAGGCTGGGCAGCGGCGTCCTGGCGGCGGTGCCGGTGCTGATGACACTGGTCCGACCGATTGCCGCATGGTGGGCGGCGGTCGCGATGACGCTGTTGCTCGCCGTGGTGGGCGGGTCCTCGATGACCTGGCCCTGGACCCCCGGCAGTTTCCTGGCGTACATCGCGGTCATGGTCCTGGTGACGCTCCGCCGCGGGCCGCGCGTGGCGGCCTGGATGTGGGCGCTCACGGTCGCCCTCAGCATGGCGGTCGAGGTGGTGTTCGCGGGCCGGTACGGCATGAACTCGATGAACATGATCGTCGGATCGGCCTTCGCGCTGCTCGTTGCCAGCAGCATCCAGATACGCCGGCACGCCAAGGCGGAGGTCTCTGCGCAGCAGGAGGTCACGGCGGTGGAGCGGGACCGGCGGACGCTGCTGGAGGAGCGGACGACCATCGCGCGGGAGCTTCATGACGTGGTCGCGCACCACATGTCGGTGGTGGCGATCCAGGCGGAGGCGGCCCCGTACCGGGTGAAGAATCCGCCGCCGGAGCTGGAGGCGGCCTTCGTCACCATCCGGGAGAACGCCGTGGCGGCGCTGACGGAGCTGCGCCGGGTGCTGGGGGTGGTGCGGTCCGCGGACTACGAGGCGCCCGATGCCCCGCAGCCGACACTGGCCATGCTCGACGGACTTCTGGCCAATGTGCGGGACGCGGGGCTCACCGTGGAGAAGACGGTCACCGGTGCGGTGCGGGAGCTGCCTCAGGGGGTGGAGCTGTCGGCGTACCGGATCATCCAGGAGGCCCTGAGCAACACCCTGCGGCACGCTCCGGGGGCGGTGGCCGGGGTCGAGGTGTCGTATGTGTTGGGCGGGCTGGGGATACGGGTCGTCAATGGTCCGGGGACCACGGATGTGCCCCCGTCGCCGGGGGCCGGGCACGGCATCACCGGTATGCGGGAGCGGGTGGCGATGTTGGAGGGGGAGATGACGGCGCAGGAGACGATGGCGGGTGGGTTCGAGGTGGCGGTGTTCATACCGGTGCGCAGCCGGCCCGAGCCGGAAGCGGCGTCGGCATGACGATCAGGGTCTTGATCGTCGACGACCAGATGATGGTCCGTGAGGGGTTCTCCGTCCTGCTGAACGCGATGGAGGGCATCGAGGTGGTCGGGGAGGCCGTGGACGGCCTCCAGGCCATCGCCCAGGTGGAGGCCCTGCGGCCGGACGTGGTGCTGATGGACATCCGGATGCCGGAGATGAACGGATTGGAGGCGACCCGACGGATCGTGGCCGCCGACACGGACGCGAAGGTGCTGGTCCTGACGACCTTCGACCTCGACGAGTACGTGTACCAGGCCCTGCGGGCGGGTGCGTCCGGATTCCTGCTGAAGGATGCCTCGGCTCGTCAACTGGCGGAGGGGGTCAAGGTCGTGGCGGCCGGCGAGGCGTTGCTGGCGCCTTCGGTGACCAAGCGGCTGATCGTGGAGTTCTCGAAACTCGCGGAGTCACCCCGCCTCTCGGATCCGGCGGGGGTCGCGCAGCTGACGGAGCGGGAGACGGAGGTGCTGGTGCTGATCGCGCAGGGACTGACGAATGCCGAGATAGCGGATCGGCTGGTCGTCGCGGAGTCCACGATCAAGACGCATGTGAGTCGGATCCTGGTGAAGCTGGGCCTGCGGGACCGGACGCAGGCGGCGGTGTTCGCGTACGAGACACGACTGGTCAGGCCGGCCTAGGTCCGTTCGTCGGCCGCCGGGATGTCGCAGCCGGTAGCGGGTAGCGGGTAGCGGGTAGCGGGTAGCGGGTAGCGGGTAGCGGGTAGCGGGTAGCGGGGCAGCCTCGGGGGCCTGGGGCGGTCTCGGGGGGCCTTTCGGGGGCGGTCTCAGGGGTTGTTTCGGGGGATTTCCTGGAAGTGATCCAAACCTCCCGTCGGGAGGGGCGGCCCGCCCCTAGGGTGCGGGAATGGGCTTTGATCCGTGGGATGCCGCCTTCGTCGCCGATCCGTACCCCGCCTACCGGGAGTTGCGGGAGCAGGGGCGCGCGGTGTGGTCGGAGGCGACCGGACAGTGGCTGGTGTCGCACTACGCCGATGTGAGCGCGCTGTTGCGGGACAGGCGGTTGGGGCGGACGTATCTGCACCGTTTCTCGCACGAGGAGTTCGGGCGGCAGGCGCCGCCGCCGGAGCACGAGCCGTTCCACGTCCTGAACGGCAACGGGCTGCTGGACCTGGAGGATCCCGCGCACGCGCGGGTGCGCCGGCTGGTGGCGAAGGCGTTCACGCCGCGCACCGTGGAGCGGCTCGCTCCGGCGGTGGAACGACTGGCCGGCGAGTTGGCGGGAGGCCTGCTGGCCGACGGGGGCGGGGACTTGCTGACGTCGGTCGCCGAGCCGCTGCCGGTGGCGGTGATCGCGGAGCTGTTGGGAATCCCGGAAGCGGACAGGAAGCTGCTGCGGCCCTGGTCGTCGGACATCTGCGGAATGTTCGAGTTGCGGCCTGACGAGGCGACGGCCCGACGGGCCGTCACCGCGAGCGTGGAGTTCGGTGATTACCTGCGGGCGCTGATCGGCGAGCGGCGCAAGCGACCCGGTCCGGATTTGATCTCCGGGCTGATCGCCGCTCACGATGAGGGCGGCCGACTCAGCGAACAGGAGATGGTCTCCACCTGCGTACTTCTGCTGAACGCGGGACACGAGGCGACCGTCAACACGACCGTCAACGGGTGGTGGGCGCTGTTCCGTCACCCCGACCGGCTCGCGGACCTTCGGGCGCATCCCGAAAAGTTGTCCACAGCTGTGGATGAACTCATGCGATTCGATACACCCCTACAAATGTTCGAACGCTGGGTGCTCGACGAGATCCGGGTCGGGGACACCGTCATCCCGCGCGGGGCCGAGGTGGCGCTGCTTTTCGGGTCCGCGAACCGGGACCCCGCACGCTTCGAGGAGCCCGACACCCTGGACCTCGCACGGACCGACAATCCCCACCTGACCTTCGGGGCGGGGATCCACTACTGCCTGGGGGCGCCGCTGGCGCGGCTGGAGCTTTCGGCCTCGTTCGGGGCGCTGCTGGCGGAGACGATTCCGCCACTGCGGCTCGTCCGCGAGCCGCAGTGGCGGGAGGGGTACGTCATCAGGGGGCTGCGGGAGTTGGTCGTGGAGTTCTGATCCGAGCTTTCAGCGCCGCGTCGTTCCACCCCCGTGGGGCCGTCACGTCGTCATGTCCCGGCGGCGCAGTGCGGTCAGGCCGGCGGCCGTCAGCGCCGCCGCCAGGGCGGTGAGGCCGAGGAGCGGTGCCCAGGCGATCGGCTCGGGGCCGGGGAGTTTCGGCAGGTGGGCGAAGGGCGAGAGGTTCATCACCGCCTGCGGGAGGTTCAGCGCCGGCCCGACCCAGCCCAGCGTCAGCGTCGTTCCGGCCACCGCCCAGGCGGCGACCGCGTACCGGGGCACGGCGCCGTGCAGCAGGACGGCGAGCGAGCCGATCACCCAGACGGCCGGCAACCGTGCCACGCAGGCGCCCATGGCCCCGACGATGTCCGAGCCGTGCCCGATGCCCAGACCCAGCCCGCCGAGCAGCAGGATCAGGGTCGAGCCGCCGAAGGCGACGGCGAGGTGGCCGGCGGCCCAGCGCAGCCTGCCGACGACGTTCGCCAGCAGTGGTTCGGCCCGTTGCCCCGCCTCCTCGCCGGTCAGCCGCAGCACCGACGAGACGATGTGGAGGGCGGCGACCATGCCGAGCATCCCGGCCATCGTCGCGAGGAACGCGTCGGTGAGCGCGCCCGTACCGCCCATCCGCTCGATGATCTCGCGCGTCTTGGCGTTGTCCCCGACGAGTTCGGCCGCTCCGTCCGCCATCCCCCCGAAGACCACGCCCACCAGCAGGAACCCGACGCTCCATCCGGCCAGGGCGCCGCGTTGGAGCCGCCAGGCCAGCGCCCCGGCGCTGCCGATCCGGCCTTCCGCCGGACCCGGCCGGGCCGGCAGGAAGCTCATGCCGAGGTCCCGGCGGTCGGCGAGCGCGTACGCCACCGCGATCTGTGCGCCCGTGGCCACGACGAACAGGGCGAGGACCCACCAGCGTTCGGCGGCGAAGGCCCGTACCAGTTCCAGCCAGCCCAGCGGTGACGCCCAGGTCAGGGCCGACGAGCCGGCTGCGGTTCCCGCGTCGCCCGCCGCGCGCAGCACGAAGGCGGCGCCGATCAGGGCGCCCGTGAGTCCCTTCGCGAGCCGCGCGCTCTCGGTGAGTTGGGCGGCGACGGCGGCCGACGCCGCGAAGAGCATCCCCGTCGCGCCGAGGGCGAGTCCGAGGGCGAGCGCGCCGCCCGTCCCGCGCCCGGCGAGGCCGACGGTGACGAGCAGGACGACGAGCCCGTTGGCCACGAGGGCGGCGAGCAGGGCCGCCGTGAGCGGGGCCCGGCGCCCGACCATGGCGGCGGACAGGAGTTCCTGACGCCCCGTCTCCTCCTCCTCGCGGGTGTGGCGCACCACGACGACCAGGCTCATGATCCCGGCGAGCAGTCCGGCGAAGACCCCGCCCTTCCAGGCGGTCAGGGCGCCGACCGAGTCTCCGAAGACGGGCCCGTACAGGGCGCGGAGCGAAGCGTTGCCGTTCATGGTGACGAGCAGCTCGGCCCTTTCGGTCGCGGTGGTGTACACCGAGTCGAGCGAGGCGGGCATGCTCAGCACCATCAGCGCGACGACCGCGATCCAGACGGGCATCAACACCCGGTCGCGGCGCAGGGCGAGACGCAGGAGGCCGCCCGTGCCGGCGAATCGGGCCTTCGGCACGACGCGACCACCCGTCACGCGAGTACCCGTCACAGGACCACCCGTCACGCGAGCACCCGTCACGGGCCCGTCACCCACGCGCACGTCGCCCACGCGCCCGTCGCCCCCGCGGCCACCCGTCATCCGGTCGCCCGCCCCACGGCCCGACGCCTGTCCCGTCGTCTGCTTCGTCATGACCGTGCGCCCGCCTTGACGTCGTCGCTGTAGTGACGGAGGAACAGTTCTTCGAGCGTCGGGGGTGTCGCGGTCAGCGACTTCACCCCGGACGCGGTGAGGGAGCGCAGCACGGCGTCCAAGGTGTCCGTGTCCGCCTGCAATCGGACGGCGAGTCCCCGGACCTCCACGTCGTGCACGCCCGGCAGGTCCGCGATGCCGTTCGGCGGCGCGGCCAGTTCGGCGCTGATGGACGTACGCGTGAGGTGCCGGAGTTCGGCCAGGGTGCCGGTCTCGACCGTCCGGCCTCTGCGGATGATGCTGACCCGGTCGCAGAGGGTCTCGACCTCTCCGAGGAGGTGCGAGCTCAGCAGGATGGTGCGCCCGGCGGCGCGCGCCTCGGTGACGCAGCTCCGGAAGACCTCCTCCATGAGGGGGTCGAGGCCGGACGTGGGCTCGTCGAGGACGAACAGTTCGGCGTCGGACGCGAAGGCGGCGACGAGGGCGACCTTCTGTCGGTTGCCCTTGGAGTACGTACGGCCCTTCTTGGTCGGGTCGAGTTCGAAGCGTTCGATCAGTTCGGCGCGACGGGCGCGGTCGAGGCCGCCTCGAAGCCGGCCGTGGAGGTCGATGACCTCGCCGCCGGAGAGGTTGCGCCACAGGGTGACGTCGCCGGGGACGTAGGCGACGCGGCGGTGGAGCGCGACGGCGTCGACCCACGGGTCGCCGCCGAGCAGCGTGGCGGTGCCGGAGTCGGCCCGCAGCATGCCCAGCAGGACCCGGATGGTGGTGGACTTGCCGGCGCCGTTGGGGCCGAGGAAGCCGTGTACCTCGCCGGCGGTGACGTCGAGGTCGAGTCCGTCCAGTGCGTGGGTGCGGCCGAACGCCTTGTGGAGTCCGGCGACGCTGATTGCCTTCGTCATGATTCCGAACGTACGCTACGTTCACAAAATTGTGAAGATAGCGAATCACGTAAAGTCGGAGGGGTGGCGGACATGAGCGTGGAACGGAACGAGGGAGCGGTATCCCGCTTCGTGGAGCGGTTCGCCGCGCAGCTGACCGAGGCGGGCATGCAGCGCATGGCGTCCCGCGTCTTCGCGCAGTTGCTGGCGAGCGACGGCGGGGCGATGACCTCGGCGGAACTGGGAGAGGCCCTCCGGATCAGCCCGGCGGCGGTGTCCGGCGCGGTCTCGTACCTGACCCAGGTCAACATGGTCAGCCGGGAGCGCGAACCGGGCTCCCGGCGCGACCGGTACGTGCTGCACAACGAGCTCTGGTACGAGACCTTCACCCGTCGGGACCAGGCGCTGACCCTGTTCGAGAAGACCCTCCGGGAGGGCGCGGCGGGCCTGGGCGCGGGCTCTCCGGCGGGGGCTCGGGTCGCCGAGACGGCGGCGTTCTTCGAGTTCCTCCAGCACGAGATGCACGGCCTGATGGACCGCTGGCGCGACCACCGCGCGACGCTCGACCTCCCGTAGCGCCCCGAGTCCACTGTCCGCACGACCACGACCACGACCACGGCCACGGCCACGGCCACGGCCACGACCACGACCACGACCACGACCACCCAGGGTGACACTGTGTCACCGGCGGCGGACGCTGCGGTGGCGGGGCGTCGGGAGGCTGCCTAGCGTGGGCGCCACCCGCACCCGCCGGCGCCTCGTGGGTCGGCAGCGGATCCCGGGGACGCACAGCGAGCCCCCGCCCCGGGGTCGCCGAGAACCGAGAGGAACCCATGGCTGACAAGCCCGCCATCGTCCTGGTCCACGGCTTCTGGGGCGGCGCCGCCCACTGGGCCAAGGTCATCACCGAACTCGACCGCCGCGGCTTCGGCTCCGTGTACGCCGTGGAGAATCCCCTGACCTCGCTCGCCGATGACGCGGAGCGCACCCGCAGGATGATCCGGCAGATCTCCGGGCCGGTGGTGCTGGTGGGCCACTCGTACGGGGGCGCGGTGATCACCGAGGCCGGCGACCTGCCGAACGTGGCCGGACTGGTCTACGTCGCCGCGTTCGCCCCGGACTCCGGGGAGAGCCCCGGATCGCTCAGCCAGGAGAACCCGCCCGAGGCGTTCGCGAACATCACCCCGGACTCGGACGGCTACCTGTGGATCAAGCGGGACAAGTTCCGCGAGAGCTTCGCGCAGGACCTGTCGACGGAGGAGGCCCTGGTCATGGCGGTCACGCAGAAGGCACCGATCGCGTCGACCTTCGGGGACGTCGTCTCGTCGCCCGCCTGGCGGGTGAAGCCGTCCTGGTACCAGGTGTCCACGGCCGACCGCATGATCCACCCGGACAACGAGCGCCGGATGGCCGCCCGCCTGAACCCCCGCAAGACCATCGAGCTGGACGCAAGCCACGCCTCGTTGGCCTCGCAGCCGGGCCCCGTGACGGACCTGATCGAGACGGCGGCCCAGGAGGTCGGCTGACCCGGCCCCTCCGAGAGGCCGCCCCGCGAAGGCCGCCCGCGCGAAGACCGCCCCCGCGAAGGCCGGCTTCGCGAAGACCGCCCCCGCGAAGCTCCCCGAAGCAGGCCCGCTGCGCCACGGCCCCCTCGGCGGAGTCCTCCGCGGACCCCTCCGCCGAGGACTCCGCCGAGGGACCCTCCGCAGCAGGTCCGGAGGGGCCCCGGGGGCGGTGCGGACGCCCCCCCTCATCTGGGGAGGGTCAGCGCCCACGCTGCGGGACGGAGCGTCCACGTCCGTCGCCGTACGGGGCCGGTGACGCCCGCGTGGTCGGCCCGGTAGCGGAAGTCCGCCCCGGAGACCGTGACCGCCGTGGCCCGCTGTGTCCGGGTCGGGCTGCCGGTCAGCCGCACCACGACCTCCGCGGGTCCGCCCGGCTCCCGCGTGATCACCGAGACCTCCTCCACGGGGTGGTCCACGTCGGCCAGCACCACTCCGTCCACCTCCACGCGCAGCCGGTGCACCTGCCCCGGCGGGGTCTGCGAGGGCGGCAGCAGGAGGCGCAGCAGTGACCGGTACTTCCGTACGGCCGGCGCCGCGGCGCGCGGCGGCGGCGTGATCCGCAGGCCTGCGAGCACCACCCCGTCGCTGTCGTCCACGAGCAGGTCCCGTTTGCGCACGATGCCGTCGAGGGCCGCGCGTGCGGCCATCACCGCCGACAGCGGGACGCCCAGGGAGCGGGCGAGTCCGAGGGAGCCGACCGGTCCGACCGGAATCAGTGACAGGGGCTCGCCGACGAGGTCACGCGAACGGTGCAGCAGGGTCACCGCGCGTACCAGTGCCCGGTCGTCGCCGACGATCACGGGGCGCCGATGACCCCGGCGGGCCAGCGCCCGCGCGAACTCCTCCGGAGAGTCGGGGAGAGAAACTTTCGCGTGTGCCGCGGCACACAACACATCCTTCGCGATCCGCACAGACTCGCCGTCGAGACGGCGGGCGACCGGGTCGACGAGCACCAGCAGGCCGCCTACCGGCGCGCCCGCATGGCTCATGGTGGGCTCTGGAGCCGACACCTCGGTCCTTCCTCGGGTAGCATCTTTGTGCAAGAGGCCCTTGCGCTATTGCGCCAGGGCCTTCGTCTATTCCGGGGTACCGGTCCGACGGCTCAGCCTGCGGTGTACATCGTCGTACGCCCCCTGACCTTGGACATGCCCCATCCGGAAGAGGTGTACGCCTGTGCCCGCTCTTGTGCTGCTCGGAGCTCAGTGGGGTGACGAGGGCAAGGGAAAGGCCACCGACCTGCTCGGTGGATCCGTTGACTATGTAGTGCGCTATCAGGGTGGCAACAACGCCGGCCACACGGTCGTCGTCGGCGACCAGAAGTATGCACTGCACCTTCTCCCTTCCGGAATCCTCTCCCCCGGATGCACCCCGGTCATCGGCAACGGTGTCGTGGTCGACCCCGCCGTGCTCCTCTCCGAGCTGCGTGGGCTCAACGAGCGAGGCATCGACACCTCGAAGCTGCTCCTGAGCGGCAACGCCCACCTGATCACGCCGTACAACGTGACCCTCGACAAGGTCGGCGAGCGTTTCCTGGGCAAGCGGAAGATCGGTACGACCGGCCGCGGCATCGGACCGACCTACGCGGACAAGATCAACCGCGTCGGCATCCGCGTCCAAGACCTGTACGACGAGTCCATCCTGACGCAGAAGGTCGAAGCGGCGCTGGAGGGCAAGAACCAGCTCCTCGCGAAGCTGTACAACCGCCGCGCGATCGACCCGGCGCAGATCGTCGAGGAGATGCTCCAGTACGCGGAGCAGATCAAGCCGTACGTCGCCGACACCACCCTCATCATCAACAAGGCGCTCGACGAGGAGAAGGTCGTGCTCTTCGAGGGCGGCCAGGGCACGCTGCTCGACGTCGACCACGGCACGTATCCCTTCGTCACCTCCTCGAACCCGACGGCCGGTGGCGCCTGCACCGGTGCGGGTGTCGGCCCGACGAAGATCAGCCGTGTCATCGGCATCCTCAAGGCGTACACGACCCGTGTCGGCGCCGGCCCGTTCCCGACGGAGCTGTTCGACGAGGACGGCGAGGCCCTGCGCCGCATCGGTGGCGAGCGCGGTGTGACCACCGGCCGTGACCGCCGCTGTGGTTGGTTCGACGCCCCGATCGCCCGCTACGCGACCCGCGTGAACGGCCTGACGGACTTCTTCCTCACCAAGCTGGACGTGCTCACCGGCTGGGAGCAGATCCCGGTCTGCGTCGCGTACGAGATCGACGGCAAGCGCGTCGAGGAGCTGCCGTACTCGCAGACGGACTTCCACCACGCGAAGCCGATCTACGAGAACCTCCCCGGCTGGTCCGAGGACATCACCAAGGCCCAGACGTTCTCCGACCTTCCGAAGAACGCCCAGGCGTACGTGAAGGCCCTGGAGGAGATGTCGGGCGCCCCGATCTCGGCGATCGGCGTCGGCCCCGGCCGCACCGAGACGATCCAGATCAACTCGTTCCTGTAGGAACGCGCGCGTCGGCAGGTCCGACCGGAGGGCGGGACGCGTGACGCGTCCCGCCCTCCGGCGTACCGGCGACCGCAGGCATGCGTACGGAGTCCTCACGGCAGGTCGTCACGGCCCGACGGGGACGGGGTGGGCGGCACCTCGGCGGCGGGTGCCGTCGGCGGCCCGGAGGGCTTCGGAGGCGGCGCGGGACGGGACGTGGCGGTCCGCGGGCACCGCTCCGCAGCGGGTGCGGGTGCCGGGGGAAGAGGCGGGGGCGGGGGCGCGCTGCCGAAGCCGCGGTTCTGCTCGACCAACAGTCCCCACCCGGCCATCCGTTCCGCCTCCGTCCCCGTCCCGCCCCGTGTCATCGGGGCCGACCGCCGTCGATCCGAGCCCCCCTGACATCACGTCGCTCGCGCGCGATTCGTTCAAGACCGGGCGGAACCTTGTTCAAGACCGGGCGGAACCTCGCGGCCCACTCCCGGCATGACCTTCCCCCCGGCCCTCGGCCGCCTCGCTCCCAGCCGTCTCCACGATGCCGTGGTCTCGCTGACCCGCGAGCGCGTCCGGCGCGCTCTCGTCGTCCGGTGCGCGGAGCCCCGCGCCGGTGAGGTGATCGTCGACGCGGGCCGCGGCACCGGCTCGACGACGCTGCCGCTCCGGTGCTGCGGGTGCCAGTGAGGCGGGCCGGTCGGCCAGGGCAGCCCACAGCTGCGGCTCCTCGAAGCCGAGCGCCCACAGGCCGACGCCGCGCACCCCGTGGCGCGCCAGGACGGCCAGGTGGCGGGCCGCGCCCTTCGCGTCCTGGTACCAGACCTGGTGCTCTTCGCCCTCGTCGTCCGTGTACGTGAAGTGCGGGGTGCCGGAGACCGGGTCGAGTGCGTAGTCGGCGCCGACGTCGCGCCGCAGGGCCTCGGCCTCCAGGGACGTGACGTGGCGGGCGCGGGCCGCGGAGCCCACCGTCCAGTCCCATCCGTAGGCGGGCAGCGCCACTTCCAGTCTGTCGCGGGGCACGTGTGCCGTGGCGTGGGTCAGGAACTCCTCGTACCAGGCCGTCGAGGACAGCGGGCCCGGCGCCTCCAGGGCGTTGTGGAGGTTGTAGCCCATGATGCGCAGCCGGTCGGTGACGGCGCCGAGGTGCGCGTGGTCGAAGGCCAGGCCGGTGTCCTGGGTGCGGGGCATGACGGTGACCACGCAGCTCTTGGCCAGGGCGTGCAGGCGGGCGCAGAGTTCGGTGGTCAGCGCGTTGTAGCCGGTACGGACCCGTTCGCGCAGGGCGGGGTCGGTCGTCTCGGTCATCACCTCGTAGTCCAGGTCGAGGCCGTCGTACGAGCGACCGGTGGCGACGGCCACGAGGTCGTCCACGTGCGCGGTCCGGCGGGCGGGGTCGTTCATCAGGTCCGCCATGGCGGGGGCGCGCAGGCTCTCGGTGACCGTCGGGACCACCTTGAGTCCCTTGGCGTGCAGGCCGTCGATGATGCGGCGGTCGCCGGCTCCGGTCTCGCCCTTGACCACGGCTCCGGACGGGGACGTGGTGGAGGTCGTGGCCGACGTCGCGTACCAGAACGGGCTGACCGTGTGGAGCCGGTCGGCGTGGGCCAGGGCGTCCCGGTAGCCGGCCTCGATGTTCCACCAGGGGAGCCACGCGGAGACGGTGCGTTCGGATTCCAGGTGGGGCAGCGGTGGGGTCGCCGCGGCCGTCGGGGTGAGGGTGACGGCCGCGAGGGCGGCGGTCAGTGCGGTGGCGAGGATGATCTTCATGCCCCGACCCTGGCGCGCGGCGGCCCCGGACCGGGCGACGGCACGTCGGGCAGAGGAGTGGTGGCGGCCGACCGCTGCGGGCGGTCGGCCCGCGTCACTGGCCCACGCGTCCGTCGACGCACTCGCGCAGCAGGTCGGCGTGCCCGCAGTGCCGGGCGTACTCCTCGATCCGGTGCACCATCAACTCCCGCACCACGATGCCCTCCCTGCCCACGCGCGCGCCCAGGTCCGGATGCGCGGCCAGAGCGGCGTCGGTCTCGGCCTGCTCCCGCTCCAGGTCGGCGAACGCCGCGTCGACCACGGCCCGGTCCGCTACGGCTCCGTCGAAGTCCGCGTCCTTCTCGCCGTAGAGCTTCGGCACCGGGTCGCCGTCCGTGATCCAGCCGCGCCAGTCCCGTTCGACTTCCACGAGGTGGCGGACCAGGCCGAGCAGCGACATCGTCGACGGCGGGACCGAGCGCCGGGCCAGTTGCCCCGGGTCCAGGCCCTCGCACTTCATCCGCAGGGTGATGCGGTAGTTCGTCAGGAAGTCGAGCAGCGTCCCGAGTTCGCCGGCCGGGCTGTCCTCGTTGTTGCGGAGGTCGTCGTCCGGATCGGCCCACATGTCGGGGTGCACGGTCGCCTGGGTCCATCGTTCGGGCTGATCACTCATGCCGCACATGGTGGTCGGTGGCGGTCCGGGTCCGCCACCGGGTTCTCACGGTGGCGGAGGGGAGGGGCGGGACACCCGGGACACCGCTTTCGTGGCTCGCCGTGTGCCGCGCCGCTACCAGGCCAGTTGCGCGATCTCCTCGGAGACGACCGCGCAGGCGTCGGCCGCCGGGTCGATGAGGGGGAAGTGGCCGACGCCGTCGAGCAGGGTCAGGCCGACGAGTTCCCCCGCCTGGGCGGCGGCGGCCACGTAGGCCTCCGCGACGGCCTCCGGCACCACGATGTCGTCGCGGCCCTGGACCAGCGCGGTGGCGATTCCCGTCGGGAGCAGCGCGGCCGGGTCGGCGTGCGGGCGTCGCGCGTTCCAGAACTCGTCGGCGCCACCCAGAAGTTGGGCGGACGCCCCGCCGCACACCCCGAGTTCCTCCGCGACCGTGAAGTCCGCGATGGGGGCCAGTGCCACCACGCCGCGCAGGTGCGGCGCGGCCGGCAGCCTCCACGGGCTCCCTGCCGGCAGGACGTGGCGGGCGGCGGCCCACAGGGCGAGGTGGCCGCCTGCGGAGTGCCCCGTCACCACGATCCTGCGGACGTCCGCCTGCGGGAGCGCCGCGCCCGCCAGTCCGGGCAGCGCGTCCATGGCCGCCGCGACGTCGTCGAAGGTCTCGGGCCACCGCCCCGCGACGGGGCCCTCGGAGCCCTGGTGCGGCAGTGAACTCCCTCGCCGGTACTCGATGTTGGCGACGGCGAAGCCGCGGCGGGCGAGGAAGTCCGCGAGGGGGGTGACGTGTTGGCGGTCGTACGGGGCGCGCCAGGCACCTCCGTGCAGGAGGACGACGAGCGGGGCGGAGCCGGCGGCGGCGTCCGTGCGGGGGGCGTAGAAGTCGACGACCTGGTCGGGGTGTTCCCCGTAGGCGGCGGTGGCGTCGGGCGCGACCGGGGGGTGGGAGAAGGCCGAGTCGGCCTCGGCGGCGTCCCGTTCGACTGCGGGGTCCGTCATCGGCTCGACCTCTCGGTAACGCGTGTGACAGCGGGGACAGATGTTCCGGTGTTACGGCAGAGCGGGACCGTATCAGGCTGGAACGCGCCGTTCCGTGGCGGGGCGAGAACAGAAAGGGCGCGGGCGGAGCCTCGGCTCCGCCCGCGCCTGTGACGCCCCCTGAGAGGTGACGTTTCGCCGCCACCTCCCCCGACGCGTCACCCGAAAATGTGACCCAGTGTCCGGGCCGCGCGCTCGGCATCGGCGAAACCGACATAGAGCGGGGTGAAGCCGAAGCGCAGGACGTCGGGGGCCCGGAAGTCCCCGACGACGCCGCGGGCGATCAGTTCGGTCATGACCTCGCGGGCGTTCCCGGTGCGCAGCGAGACCTGGCTGCCCCGCCGGGCGTGCTCGGTCGGGGTGACGGATTCGACCTTGCCCTCGGGGACGTACGCGGCGACGCATTCGAGGAAGAAGTCCGTCAGGGCGAGGGACTTGGCGCGGACGGCTTCGACCGGCACCCCGTCCCAGGCGTCGAGAGCCGCTTCCAGGGCCAGCATGGACAGGATGTCCGGGGTCCCGACCCGGGCCCGGGTCGCACCCGGCGCCGGCGTGTAGTGCGGGGTCATCGCGAAGGGGTCCGCGTGCCCGTTCCAGCCGGGCAGCGGGGAGTCGAAGGACTCCTGGTGGCGTTCGGCGATGTACAGGTAGGCCGGGGCGCCGGGCCCGCCGTTGAGGTACTTGTACGTGCAGCCGACGGCGAGGTCGACGGCGTGCGCGTCGAGGTCCACCGGCAGCGCGCCCGCCGAGTGGCACAGGTCCCAGACGGTGACCGCCCCGACGGCGTGGGCCGCCGCGGTGAGGGCGGGCAGGTCGTGGAGCCGGCCGGTGCGGTAGTCGACGTGGTTGAGCAGGACGACGGCCGTGGCCGGGCCCATCGCGGCGGCGGCCTCCCCCGGCTCGACCGGGACGACCGTGAGGCCGGTCATCCGGGCGGCCGAGGCGGCGATGTAGCCGTCGGTGGGGAAGGTCGCGGCGTCGACGAGCAACTCGGTGCGGCCGGGCGCCGCCAGGCGGGCGGCTCCGACCAGGGCCTTGAAGAGGTTCACGCTGGTCGAGTCGCCGACGGTGACCTGGCCGGGGGCCGCGCCGACGACCGGGGCGATCTTGTCGCCGATCCGCTCGGGGGCGGTCCACCAGCCGGACTCGTCCCAGGAACGGATGAGCAGCTCGCCCCACTGGCGGCGGACCACGTCCGCGGTGGTGTCCGCCACGGTGGCCGGAAGGGCGCCGAGGCTGTTCCCGTCGAGGTAGACGACCCCGTCGGGGAGCGTGAAGCGCTCGCGGAGCTTGGCGAGCTCGTCGGCGGCGTCGAGCGCGGCGGCCCGGTCCCGCAGGTCGGCCGGCAGGTCTGCGGGCGACTCGGCGGTCGCGGGTATCGACTCAGACATGGCTGCGCGCCGTCCACAGCTCGGGGAACACGTTCTTCTGGGCGCGCTTCTCCAGCCAGGTCACACCGGCGGAGCCGCCCGTGCCGGTCTTCGCGCCCATCGCGCGGCGGGTCGCCACCAGGTGGTCGTTGCGCCACCGCCAGACGAGTTCCGCGACGTCGGTCAGGACCTCGCCGAGCCGGTGCAGGTCGTGGTGGGCGTCCGGGTCGGCGTACAGGGCCGTCCAGACGGCCTCGACCTCGGGGGACGGCTCGTAGCGCTTCGACAGGTCGCGGGTGAGGACCGAGTCGGGAATGGCGAAGCCGCGGCGGGCGAGGAGGCGCAGCACCTCGTCGTACAGGCCGGGCTCGTGGAGGGCCTTCTCCAGTTCGCCGTGGACGCGCGGCGCGCCCCGGTGCGGGACCAGCATCGACGCGGCCTTGTCGCCGAGCAGGAACTCCATGCGGCGGTACATCGCGGACTGGAAACCGGAACCCTCGCCGAGAGCCGCGCGGTAGGCGTTGAACTGTCCGGGGGTGAGCTGCGCCAGCGGGCGCCAGGAGGAGTTCAGGGCCTCCAGCTCACGGAGGGATCGTTTCAGCGCGTCCATGGCGACGGGGATCCGGTCCTCGCGGAGCGCCTTCGCGGCCGTCTCCCACTCGTGGACGATGACCGTGAACCACAGCTCCATGACCTGGGTCGTCACCAGGAAGACCATCTCGCCGGGGTCGTCCGAGCGGAGGTGCTGGAGGTGGGTGAGGACGTCCGCCTGGACGTAGTCCTCGTAGGGGGTGGTGCCGGCGAAGTCGAGGTTCGGGGTGTCCGAACCGGCTCCGGAGGCATCAAGGGCTTGCGACATTTCTGTCTCCTCGACACGTGCTTCCGGGTAGCGGTCCGCTCCTTCCGTTTGGGTGAGTGGAGCCCCGGTCCCCTGCTCGCATCATAAGCAGGAGATCCGGAACCCCTCTAGGGCAGTCCGCCCGGCTGTTACGCGAGCGTGTCCGCCGCCGTCGGCGAGGAGTCGCGCAGGAAGGTCGAGCAGCGCTCCCACTCGGCCTTCTCGTCGATCGCGCCGGCCGCGCGGGCCAGGGCGTTCAGGGCGCGCAGGAAGCCCCGGTTCGGCTCGTGCTCCCACGGCACCGGGCCGTGGCCCTTCCAGCCGGCGCGGCGCAGCGCGTCGAGGCCGCGGTGGTAGCCCGTCCGGGCGTACGCGTACGACTCGATGGTGTTGCCGGCGGCGAAGGCGTCGTCGGCGAGGGTGGCCCAGGCCAGCGAGGACGTCGGGTGGGCGGCGGCCACCTCGGCGGCGGGCGTGCCGGCGGCGAGGGCCTCGCGGGGCGCGGGCTCGTCGGGCAGGTGGGTGGGGGCGGGGCCCCCGAGCAGGTTCTGGTGAATCGACATGCGCCCAGTCTGGGGCATCGGCCCCGGCCGCGGGGGTGGTGGTGGGGTGCCCACCATGCCGGGGCGAAGGGGGGTGCCCGGCACACCTCCCCGCGAAGGGGGTCCCGGGCAGACGGTAGGGGGGCATCGACGAAGGGGGAGTGTCGTGGACATCGGCACCGGCACGGGCGCCGGCGGCGCACGGCGCGAACGGCTGGACGAGGCCGTCGAGGAGCTGTGCGGCGCGGTGTTCCCGTCGCTCCGGCGGCGGGACCAGCGGGAGCGGGGACGTCAGTACGTACGGGGACTGATCACGGTCGAGGGCCGCAAGTCGATCCGCAACATGGCGCACCAGACCGGGGTCGGCGGGCCCGCCGAGGAACAGGCCCTGCACCACTTCATCGCCGGCTCCACCTGGGAGTGGCAGCCGATCCGCGCCGCGCTGACGCGGTACCTGATCCGGGCCGCACCGCTGAACGCGTGGGTGGTCCAGCCGATGGCGATCCCCCGGGGCGGAGAGCACTCGGTGGGCGTGGGCAACCGTTTCGACCCGTACCAGGGCCAGATGTTCCAGGGCCAGCAGGCCTTCGGGACGTGGTTCACCTCGGGGGGCGTGGCCACGCCGGTGGGATGGCGGATGCACCGGGAGGGCGACCCCGACGAGTCGTACGAGGGCTGCGCGCTCGCGGGGGTGACGGAGGTCGCGCGGAGTGCGGACGGGGGCGTGCGGCCGGTCGTCCTGGACGTGCCCGACATCGCGACCCGCGCCACGGTGAGCCGGTTCGCGCAGGCCCGGGTGCCGCTGGTGGCACGGGTCGGCGCCGGGGCGCGGATGGTCCTGGCGGACGCTCGGCCGGCGGCCTCCGGGGCGGTGCCGATGACGGCGCGGGAGGTCCTGCAGAGCGTACGGGGGCTGCGCGCGCCGCTGGAGTGGGCGGACCCGGACCGGCCGGGGGCGCGACGGAGTTCCCTGGTCGCGGGGGTACGGGTGCTGTTCGCCGGGCGGGAGATGCTCCTGTTCGGGGAGTGGACGGACGCGCGGCGGCAGCCGGTGCAGGCGTGGGTGACGGACCTGACGCGGGCCGCGCCTGCGGTGCTGTTGCGGTTGACGAAGGAGACGGGGCGGGTCTCCCGGGCCGCCGGGACCTCCCTGGGGCGGGTGGGATTGCGGGACTTCACCGGGCGTTCCCCGGCGGGCTGGCACCGGCACGTGACCCTGGCCTCGGTCGCCCACGCGGCCCTGTGGCAGGCGGGCGCCCTGACCCCACCCCGCGCGACCCCGCCGGCCACCCCCACGACCAGACCCACCCCCCGCCCCCGCTGCCCGTCCCCCTGCTGACGACCACACCCCCACCGGGCCCGCCCCGGCTCCATCCAGCCGCGCCGGCGTTCGCCGCACGGGGTCCGGGGCGGAGCCCCGAAAGCACGGCGCAGCCGGGACCGCTCGCCGCGACGGCGCCGCACCCCACCCGACCCTGACCTCGGAGCAACCTGCGGAGCCCTACGCGTCCCCGCGCCCACTCGACCGCCGAGCGTCAAGCACCGCGCGCGCCTTGCGCAGCCGCAGCGCCATCTGGATCTCCAGGGCCTGCGCGGGCTTCTGCCATCCCTCGCCGAGGAGTTCGGCGATGCGCTCCAGGCGGCGCGACACCGTGTTCGGGTGCACGTGGAGTTCCTCCGCCGCGTGAGTCGGGCTGCCGCCCGAGGCGAAGTACGCGTCCAGCGTGCGGGTCAGGTCGGTGAGGCGGTCGGTGTCGTACTCCAGGACCGGCCCGATCGTCGAGGCGATGAACGCCTCCACATCGTGGTCGGCGGACAACAGCAGCCCGAGGAAGCCCAGTTCACGCAGGGAGGCCGTACCCCCGGCCCCGTCGAGCGCGGTCAGCGCGTCCAGGCAGCGCACCGCCTCCGCGTACACCCGGGCCACTTCCCCCGGCCCGGCCGCGGGTCCGGCAGCGCCGGTGGACACGGCGTGGCCGAGCAGTGGGGACAGTTCGCCGGAGGCCCGGTGCGCGGCGGCCGAGGCGTCCGTGCCCGGGAGGACCAACACGATGCAGCCCCGGCGGACCCCTTTCAGCCCGCCCATCCGGTACGCGTACGAGGACGCCCAGGCGACGGCCTTGCCCAGTTCCCCGCCCTCCGGTCGGGCCACCACGACCACGTGCGGCCGGTCCAGGTCGAGGCCGAGGCGGCGGGTGCGGTCCGGCAGGTGCAGGCCGACGGAGTGGGGCCGTTCCAGCAGGTCGGCCAGGAGTTCCTCGTGCACGGGCCCCTCGGCGGCGGCCGTACCGCGCTGGATGAGCATCAGGGAGGCCACCGACTGGGCGGCCAGCTGCAACAGCCGTACGTCCTCCTCCACCAGCGGCGCGGACGCGCTGAGCAGCAGCACTCCGAGGTCCTCGGCGCCGGCCAGCACGGGCGCCAACCACACGTCGCCGGGCAGGCCCACGGGGCGCCGGTCGGTCAGCGCCTGGAGCGCGGCCTTGGTGACCGCCGCCTCGTCCAGGTCGGGGAGTTCGCCGGTGACGGTCAACGGCCGTCCGCCCGGGTCACGCACCTGGAGCACTCCGTCCAGGGCGTCGGCGGTGGCCCGCGCCAGGGTGGGCAGTCCGGCGCCGTCCAGGACCAGGCCGGCCAGCCGGGCGTGACACTCCCAGAGGTAACGGACGCGGGTGAGCGCGGTGTTGGTGCGGGAACCGAAGACCTCCAGTTCGTGCACCTCGTCCCGGGTCTGCTCCAGCAGCCGGGCCTTCTCGATGGCGACGGCCGCCAGGTCGGCGAGGGAGAGCAGCATGCCGATCTCGTCGGGCCCGAACCGCCGTACGGCGCGGTCGGCCCCGTAGAGCGCGCCGAGGGTGGAGTCCCCGAGCCGGAGCGGGACCGCGATGATCGCGTGCAACCCCTCGGCGCGGACCACGGCGTCGATGCCGGGGGCGTGCACGATGGCGTCGTCGTTCAGGTAGTCGGCGCTCCAGACCGGGGAGCGGCGGTCCTGGGCGATGCTGCCCAGGCCGCGGCCGGTACCGAGTTCGAGGCCGACGTTCAGGGCGGTGGTCTCGCCCTCGGAGGTCCGTACGTAGGCGGAGCCGTCGGGGCGGCTCAGTGACAGCCAGGCCATGTCGAAGCCGAGGAGCCGGCGGGCCCGGCGGGTGATCAGCCGCAGCAGGCCGTCGATGTCGTAGGGCGAGGTCAGGTCGTGCGCGGTGTCGACCAGGGCGGTGAGCGCGGCCTCCCGCTGCTCGCGGCGCCTCGCGTTCCTGCGCACCGAGCGGGACAGGTCCACCGCGCGGGTGAGCCGGGCGAGTTCCTCGCCGTCGGCGCCGGCTTCGCGGGCGTCGAGCAGCAGGGCGTCGTAGGCGCTCTGCGGGGCCTCCGCGACGAGCAGTTCCAGTACGGCCAGCGAGCCGCCCCCGTCTCCAGGCATCCTGCCCCTCCCCCGTCCGACCAGCGCTTCTCTGTCCGGAACTCGAACCTAGGTTCCGGGTGACGGGGGGTCAAGCGGTGGCCGGGTCAGGCGAGGCTGAGCCGCGGGACCGGGCGGGGCGCGCGCAGTGCCTCGACGCGTCGCTCGGCGCGAAGCAGGGCGGCCAGGTAGGCGCCGCCGGACCGTTCGTGTCCGCCGCGCAGTCCGGCGAGTTCCAGGCGCAGTTCCCGGTCCCGCCCGAGGAACAGTTCGGCCTCGACCCACTGTCCGAGCACGGCTCGCCGGTCGGCGTCCAGGACGGCGACGCGGCCGGCCAGCCAGGGGCCCACGTCGATGCCGGCGAGGGCGGGGCCGGTCCAGAGGTCGAGGGCGCGGCGCAGCCTGCGGGCCGCCTGTTCGAAGTCGCCCCGGCTCATGGCGCGATAGCCGGCGCCCGCCTCCCGTTCGAACTCCTGGGCGTCCGATCGGCCGCCGCCGGTGTCGAGAACATACCCGCCGGACCGCGCGCACAGCACCGTCCGGGCATCGCGCACCGACCCGACCGCCTGGGCCCGGGCGAACCGTTCGCGCAGCAGACGCACGGCGGTGAGCAGGACGGACCGGGCGTTCGCGGTCGGCGTGCGGTGGGCCAACTCGTCGGCGAGCACACGGATCGGCACGACGCGGTCGGGGCAGGCGGCAAGGGCGGCCAACAGGTGACGGGACTCCGGCGTGGGCGCCGTGACGGGCACACCGTTCTCGCTGACGCGCAGCTTTCCGAGCAGCTCGATGTCCACGTATCCCCCCCGGGTCCGATGAAAAATAATACCCGGAAGGATCTTTTTGGGAAGAGGCCGGTTGGGGAGAGCGTGTGAAGGGGGTCAGGCCGTCACCGGCTCCCCCCGCCCTTCGCTCTCGACCACTGCGGGCGGTGCGCCCGTGGGGCAGTCGGCCAGACACTCGTGTCGGCCGTGCGGACCGTACAGCGCGCGGGCGCCCCGCCCCGGGGCGGTGTCCAGCCGGATCGCCAGGGCCGGGACCACCATGCTCGGGAGGATGTGGCTGTACATCTCCGAGGCCTGGGGGTCCAGGTCGAGGCCGAGCGTCCAGGCCATCCTGTTCAGTCCGGCGAACGAGCCCACCACCAGCCGCGAGGGAACCACCGGATCCACGTCCGGCAGGAGTTCGCCGCGCCGTTTCGCCTCCGCCAGCACCTCCGTGTGCAGCTCGATCCACGCCGTGTACGGCGCCGCCTGGTCGAGTTCGCGACCGGCCCAGTCCAGGGTGAGCCGTGCGCTGGCCCGCATCAGCACGTCGTGCCGGAGCTGGTGGGCGAAGATCATCCCCATGTCGATGAACTCCTGCACCTTGTGGCTCTGGGGGAGGGCCTGCGGCTGACCCTGGTTCTGCGCGTCCACGACGGCCTGCGCCAGGTCGTCCTTCGAGTCGAAGTGGAAGTAGAGGGCGCCCTTGGTGACCTTGGCGATGTTGACGATGTCGGAGAGCTTCGCCGCCTCGTAGCCGTGCTCCTCGAACACCACCGCCGCCGCCTGCAGGATGGCCTGGCGGGTACGGACCGCCCGTTCCTGCTTGACCTGGGGTCGTTCCGTCCTCATGGCTGCCGCCTCTCCTGCCCCACCGCCATTACATAACCGCGGGTACGTTCCTGTGGGTAGATTCCACACCATGGCCGGGCGGCAGTCCACCGGCGTATGTCACCTCCGCCCGGTCCCGGTGCGACGGGCACACGCGAAAGGGGCCCGCCGGCCCCCGTGGGACCGACGAACCCCTCTACCGGGTACGGGCCGGACTACTTCAGCCGGGTACCGGTGGAACGCAGGTTGGTGCACGCCTCCGCGACGCGCGTGGCCATGCCCGCCTCGGCGGCCTTGCCCCAGGTGCGGGGGTCGTACTTGGACTTCGTGCCGACCTCGCCGTCGACCTTCAGCACCGCGTCGTAGTTGCGGAACATGTGGTCCACGACGGGGCGGGTGAAGGCGTACTGGGTGTCGGTGTCGAGGTTCATCTTCACGACGCCGTTCTCCAGCGCGGTGGCGATCTCCTCGGCGGTGGAGCCCGAACCACCGTGGAAGACGAAGTCGAACGGCGAGGACTTGCCGTACTTCTCTCCGACGCCGGCCTGGAGGTCCTTGAGGAGCTCGGGGCGCAGGACCACGTTGCCCGGCTTGTACACGCCGTGCACGTTGCCGAAGCTGGCGGCCAGCAGGTAGCGGCCCTTCTCGCCCAGGCCCAGGGCCTCGGCGGTCCGGATCGCGTCGTCGACGGTGGTGTACAGCTCGTCGTTGATCTCGTGGCTGACGCCGTCCTCCTCGCCGCCGGTCGGGGTGATCTCGACCTCAAGGATGATCTTCGCGGCGACGGCCTTGGCGAGCAGCTCCTGGCCGATGGCCAGGTTGTCGGCCAGGGTCTCGGCGGAGCCGTCCCACATGTGCGACTGGAAGAGCGGGTTCAGGCCGCGGGCCACGCGCTCGGCGGAGATGTCGATCAGCGGGCGGACATAGCCGTCCAGCTTGTCCTTGGGGCAGTGGTCGGTGTGCAGCGCGACGGTGATGTCGTACTTGGCGGCGACGATGTGCGCGAACTCGGCCAGGGCGACCGCGCCGGTGACCATGTCCTTGTTGTGCTGGCCACCCAGGAACTCCGCACCACCGGTGGAGATCTGGATGATGCCGTCGCTCTCGGCCTCCGCGAAGCCGCGCAGGGCAGCGTGCAGGGTCTGGGACGAGGTCACGTTGATGGCCGGGTAGGCGAATTTTCCTGCCTTCGCCCGGTCGAGCATCTCGTTGTAGACCTCGGGGGTTGCGATGGGCATCTGTCCGCTCCTTGGATGTGCGGGGAGTGTGCTTATTGCGGGCCCTGACCTGGGGGCGACGTCATCGTCGACCCCATCCTTCCAGACTCCGCGCGACACTCCACCCCGCCGGCCACGCCACATGTGAAAACCGGGCGGGACGTTTCACGTGAAACATTCCGCCCGGCCACGAAAGAGCAGGTCAGAGCGCGACCAGGCGCCTTCGGCGACCTTAACCCCCACAGGGTCGGGCCGGCCGGAAGCTGGCCGCGCCCGACCCCGGGGACCGCCTGGTGAGACGCCCGACGCCCGATCCGGGTCCGGGCAGGATCCGAGGGAGACGACAGGGCCTAGGAGAGGCCGAGGTCCTCGAGGCGGTAACCGGTGAGGTAGGGCAGGCCCGCCTCGGCGATGGCGTCGGCAGCGCCCCGGTCCACGATGGTGGCGACGGCGACGACCTCACCGCCGGCCTCGCGGACCGCCTCCACGGCGGTCAGCGGGGAACCGCCGGTGGTCGAGGTGTCCTCCACGACCAGGCAGCGCTTGCCCTTGACGTCGGTGCCCTCGATGCGGCGCTGCATGCCGTGCGCCTTCTGCGCCTTGCGCACGACGAAGGCGTCCAGGCACCCGCCGCGCGCGGCGGAGGCGTGCAGCATCGAGGTCGCGACCGGGTCGGCGCCCAGCGTGAGGCCGCCGACGCAGTCGAAGACGAGGTCGGCGGTCAGGTCGAGCATGACCTGACCGACCAGCGGGGCGGCCTCGCCGTCGAGGGTGATCCGGCGGAGGTCGATGTAGTAGTCGGCTTCCCGCCCGGAGGAGAGGGTCACCTTGCCGTGCACGACGGCCTTGTCCTTGATCTGCTGCAGAAGCGCATCCCGTACGTCACTCATGGCGTCGAGCTTAATTGCGCGCTACCCGAGCCGCCGCCACGTCCACGTCGTGGAGATCTCCAGCGGGTCCACGGGCGTGACCAGCCGGGGGAGCGTGTTCAGCCCGTTCGGGGGACCGGACTGCGGCTCGACGCAGACGGCCTCGACCTGCTCGTCGTAGACGACCACCCACTCGTCCCGGCTGGTGATCCTCAGCTCCAGCGCGTCGGGCCAGGTGAGGGTGACGTCCACGCCGTCCGGCATCCCGAAGCAGTCGTCCCAGGGGCCGGGCTTCGGGTCGACGCGCCGCCCGGTGGGGAGGTGGTCGGCGCCGCGCTCCTCCTGCCAGGCCGCCTCGAAGCCGATCCGGACCTCCGGCCCGTCGGCGGCCAGGGTGCGGTTGAACCACGGGTGCCAGCCCGCCTGGGCCGGGAAGGAGTCCTCGTACGTCTCCACGCCGAGGGTGAGCGTCAACGCGTCCTCGCCGAGTTCGAAGATCTGGGTGACCTTGCCGCTGTGCGGCCACGGGGCACGGAGGTCGTACGTGAAGGCGGCGCGGGTGGCACCGGCGCCTCCCGGCCGCCACGCCGCGTCCCGGCCGAAGCCGTGGATGGCGTGCGGCGGCTGGTTCTGCGGCATCTGGTGGACGGCGCCGCCGTCACGGAACCGCCCGTCCCCGATGCGCCCGCACCACGGCACCATCGGGAAGGACCCGTACCGGGGGCCCTGCCGCAGGAGTTCGGTCCCGTCGACGCGCAGACTGCTGATCCGGCAGCCGTTCTCCTGGTCGATCGTCAGCTCGGCGCCGCCGGCGCTCAGTCGCGTACTCATACGGCCGACCCTACGGGTGCCGGAGGTCCCCCGTGTCCCGGGGCATACCCCACGTCACACCGCACCCCGGACGGAAGTCAGCGACGGCGGCGCAACACCCGGCCGACCACCACGGCGGAGGCCACGGCAAGGGCGGCTGCGGGGGCCAACCAGCGCAGGCTCGCCCCGGCCCCGCCGGCGGCGGGAGCCGGGACGGGGGCGTAGCGGCCACGCGGCGGCGCGTGGTCCACCTCCTCGGCGCTCCGGCCGATCATCGTGCGGCGGGCGTGGGCGGCCTCGGCCGGGGGCCGTGCGGGACCGCCGACCTCGCCGAACTCGCCTTCCAGGAAGGGATCGAGGGACGGGGGCGGCACGTCGCTGTCGAAGACGGACGCGGTGACCCCACCGTCCTCGGTGCCTTCGACGTGTCCGGCGTCCTCGCCGTCCTCGCCGTCCTCGCCGTCCTCGGTGTCCGCCTCGAATCCGGCGTCCTCGGCATCGACCCCGCGGCCCGCTTCCTCCGCGTCGACCCCGGGATCCGACGCCCCCGCATCGGCGTCGGGAACGGCGTCGACCACCGGCTCCACGACGGCGCCCGCCGTCGCGGCGAGCTGCGCGGCGGTGCGGCCCAACAGCCGCTGCACGGCGGTGGCGGTGGCCTCGGGGGCGAACCCGGCGGCCCGGCCGTCGACGGTCGCCCCGCCGGTGAACTCCAGTCGGGTCCCGTCCCCCTGGGGGGTGAGTCGCAGCAGGAGGGAGAGCTTGACGGTGCCGCTGCCCCGGACCTCGGTGCCCTCGCCCTCGACGGCGAACCGGTCGGGATCCCGTTCGGTGACGACCAGGGAGCCCCGGTAGGTCACGGTGTGTCCGCCGATCCGCGCCTTGAGCCGGCCCGACAGCGGGCCGGTGTCGGTGTCGGCGTCCTGTTGGAATCCGGGTACGCAACGGGCCGTGCGGGCGGGATCACGCAACACGGCCCGGAGGTCGTCTGCGGGTACCGGAACGAACACCTGATGCTCCATGCGGTCGAGCCTACCGACGCGACCCGCCCGCGCGCCCGATCCGGCACCAAGTGCCCGCGCCGGTGGCCCGTTCCCGATCTTGCCGGTGGCTCCCGCGACCCGCGTCGGCGTGCCCGGGCCGGGCGCGACCGTACGGGGCCGGCGCCGGGGGCCGGGCGACACTTCGACGACGGGGCCTAGGAATACCTCGGGTGCGGGAGGGTGGAGGGCGGCAGCCCGTCCAGACGGGTGCGCTCGGCGTCCCGGGTCGCGTCCTGGAGCGCGCGGGTGGACAGCGAGCGCAGCCCCGGCGTGTCGCGGTCGACCCGCAGCTCGGGAACGACGGCGCGGGAGGCAAGGACGAAACCCCAGTCCTGCGGTGGGCCGGCGCCACCGCCGAGGGTGCGGTCGGGGCCGGCGGCGAAGCCGGTGAGACGGCCGCCCACGCTGTAGGGGGCGGTCCGCAGGCCGGCGGCGCGCAGGGTGCTCTCGACGGTCCAGTAGGTGCGCGGCCGACCGGCCAGCGGCCCCGCGTGCACGGCGATCCGGCCGCCGGGACGCAGGGCCCGCGCCGCCAGCCCGTAGAACTCCTGCGAGTACAGCTTCGTGCTGGGGGTGATGCCGGGGTCGGGGAGGTCGGAGACGATCACGTCGAAGCGCTCCCGGCCGCCCCGACCGCGCAGCCAGCGGAACGCGTCCTGGGTGACGACTCCGAGCCGGGGGTCCGCGTACGCCCGCGCGTTGAGCCGCGAGAGCATCGGGTCGGTGCGGGCGAGCCGGACCACTCCCGGATCGAGTTCGACGACGGTGACGGAGGCGACGTCCGGGTAGCGCAGGACCTCGCGGGCGGCGAGCCCGTCGCCGCCACCGAGGACGAGGACCCTGGTGTGCGGGCCGGTCATCGCGGGGTGCACGAGTGCCTCGTGGTAGCGGTACTCGTCGTAGCCGCTGACCCGCAGCCGGCCGTCGAGGTACAGGTCGAGGGAGCGCGGTGATCCGGTGCCCGGTCCGGTGAGCACGAGTTCCTGGACCCCGGTCTGGACGGCGACCCGCACCTCCCCGCCGTAGACGGCACGCCGGGCGACCCGCTCGAAGTCGTCGGCGAGGACGGTCGCGGAGGCGAGGACGGCCACGACGGTCACGTTCGCGCAGATCAGCAGCCAGCGGGAGCGTCGGCTGAGGTCGTGGCGGAACAGCCACAGCACGAGTCCGCCGCCGGCGAGGGTGTTGACGGTGCCGGTGAGCAGGGCGCCGGTGAGCTGGCCGAGCAGCGGCAGCAGCAGGAACGGGAAGGCGAGCCCACCGACCAGGGCGCCCACGTAGTCGGCGGCGAACAGGTCGGCGACGGCGCCGCCCGCGTCCTGTCTGCGGATGCGCTGGATCAGGACCATGAGCAGCGGGATCTCCGCGCCGATGAGCACCCCGATGGTGAAGGAGAACGCGACGAGCGCGGGTCTGGACTCCCCCAGCCAGGCGAAGCTCGCGTACAGGGCCATCGCGGAGAGGCCGCCGATCAGCGCGAGCGCGGCTTCGATGGCGCCGAAGCCGAAGGCGGGCCGGCGCCTGAGCCGTTTGGCGAGGAGCGAGCCGACGCCCATGGCGAAGACCATGACGGACAGCACGATCGACGCCTGGGTGACGGAGTCGCCGATCAGGTAGGAGCCGAGGGCGAGCAGCTCCAGTTCGTAGACGAGCCCGCAGGCGGCGCATACGAACACGGTGGCCAGGACGAGGAGCCGGCCGGTCCGGGGCCGTACGGGCAGGGCGGCCGGACGGGTCGCCACGCCCCGTGACTCCGGAGCCGGCAACACCCGGCGCGGGACGGAACGGTCGATCATGAAGCGAACCGTACGTCACCACCCACTCGCACCCTGTCACCCACATGGGTGCAAGTGGCGTACTGATCCGCCCAGTTGGCGTAACCCGGGCGCAACCACCGCCGTCACAGGGGCCGGTGGACCGCGCACCTCGACCGGCGGGATTCGACAGCCCCGACCCCCGCCCCGACCACCGACAGGAACGGCCTACAGCGACGCGGCCGTCACCTCGGGGGTGGTCACGGTCGGCGACCCGGTCCGCATGCCCACCCGGGTGCGCGTGGCCACCAACTGCCCTTCCTGCGGGTACGCGTGCCAGGTCCGCCAGCGGACCTGGCCCTCGTGACGCTGCGCGAGCAGGGCGGTGAACGCGTGCGGGCTTCCCGGGAAGGTCCCGGCGAGCCCGTTCGGGTGATCCGCGACCAGCGCGAGCAGTTCTTGCGCCCTCCCGGCGAACGAGCCGGGAGGCAGGGTCTCCACGCGGGCGGCGAATTCGTACTCCCAGTCGCCGACCCGCTTGGCCACGCCGAGCGGCAACGGTGTGCTGCTGCCGGGCATGCAGGCGACGGTCTCCGAACAGAGCACCTCGCCCTCCTCCAGAAGGACCTGGTGGGAGGCCCCGAGCAGGCGCAACTCCACCTTCGCCCCGTCGAGCCGAAGATTCAGTACGGCCAAGGCGGGCAGCCGCTCCCGACCCAGGGCCCAGGCGAGATCGGCGGCACGCGTGTCGGTATAGGTGGTCTGGAGGGTCGTGAGCATGAGTCGGCTCCGCAAACGCGCGAGGGAGAGGTGGCCGGGGCCCGCCAGCGGTGGTCAACGGGTGGGGGGACACCGGCACGGGTCCACAGGAAGTCCAGGGAGGTCCGAGGACTGGTCTACTCAACCGAGGGAATCATGAAAGGCACGGCACTCACAGCGTTTTTACCCAACTTGACGGGGTTTACATCCCCCCGGGGGCTACACAGTTCACGTGTTCAACAACGTGCCCCCCGTACGCCGTAACAAGCAGCCGAACAAGGAGACGCCCGAGGGAAGTTGTCCCCGCTGGGCGTCTCGTTTACTCGGGTGCGGCTCCGGCCGTGTTCGTCAACTGGACCCGCACCCCCCGCCCCCGCAGGACGAACCGCAGGAAGAGGACGACGAGCCGCAGGAGGACGACGAACCACAGGAGGATCCGGTCGAACACCCACCGGAGGATCCTCCCCCCGCCCAGTGGCTTCCGCCACTTCGGCGGCGGGCCGAGCCGCCCGCCTTGACGGCCGCCCGGACGATCCCCACGACCACGAGCGTGAACACGCCCACTGCGACGAGCACTGCGATCAGCACCATCTCCGGCCCCTCTCTGACACCCCGGTCCCCCGGGGTCCGGGATCCCCGCGTCCCGTGTGCCGGGGAGATTCCCTCAGGCCATCGGCGCCAAAGCACACTTGAGCAACTCCAGAGGTTGCCCGCAGGATGGCCGTCATGAGCGCACCCGCGGCCGGCAGCCGCCCCTTCCTCAACCGCAGCCTGGCGGTCTTCGGCACCACGATCTTCGCGGAGATGTCGGCGTTGGCCGCCCGCACCGGATCGATCAACCTGGGTCAGGGCTTTCCCGACACCGACGGTCCCGCCGAGATCGCCGAGGCGGCCGTGCGTGCGATCCGGGACGGCAAGGGCAACCAGTACCCGCCCGGCCCCGGCGTCCCCGAGCTGCGTACCGCCATCGCCCACCACCAGGAGCGCTTCCACGGACTCGCGTTCGACCCCGACACGGAGGTCCTCGTCACGGCGGGCGCGACGGAGGCCATCGCGGCCTCCCTGCTGGCCCTGCTGGAGCCGGGTGACGAGGTCATCGCCCTGGAGCCGTACTACGACTCCTACGCCGCCTGCATCGCCATGGCGGGGGCCGTCCGCGTACCGCTGACCCTGCGCGCGCCGGACTTCCGTCTCGACGTCGACGCCCTGCGCGCCGCCGTGACCCCGCGCACCCGGTTGCTGCTGCTGAACACCCCGCACAACCCGACCGGCACGGTGCTGACCCCGGCGGAACTGGCGGCCGTCGCGGAACTCGCGATCGAGCGGGACCTGCTCGTCGTCACCGACGAGGTCTACGAGCACCTGGTGTTCGAGGGCACCCACGTACCGCTGGCCTCGCTGCCCGGCATGCGCGAGCGCACGGTGACGATCTCGTCGGCCGGCAAGACGTTCTCGTTCACCGGTTGGAAGGTCGGCTGGGTCACCGCCCCGCCCGCCCTGACGGCGGCGGTCCGCTCCGCGAAGCAGTTCCTGACGTACGTCGCCTCGGGCCCGTTCCAGTACGCCATCGCGGAGGCCCTGGCGCTGCCGGACGCCTACTACGACACCTTCCGCGCGGACCTCGCCGCCAAGCGCGACATCCTCGCGGACGGGCTGACGGCAGCCGGCTTCGAGGTCTACCGGCCCCAGGGCACCTACTTCATCACCACCGACATCACCCCCCTCGGGGAGAAGGACGGGCTCGCCTTCTGCCGCGCCCTGCCCGAACGCTGCGGTGTGGTCGCCATCCCCAACCAGGTCTTCTACGACGACCGGGCCGCCGGCGCCACCCAGGTCCGCTGGGCGTTCTGCAAGCGGGAGGACGTGCTGCGCGACGCCGTCGACCGCCTCGGGCGGCTGGCTCGCTGAGTAGCGAGCCATACGGATGTGCGGGCACAGGGCCCGGCCTTCCGGCCGAGGCCCTTACCGCACGGCACGACGAGTTACTCGGTGTCCTTAGGGTGCCGCGTGGACGCGTAGACCAGGATTACCGTCGACGTCTCGGGGCTGACCAGGTAGCGCACGCGGCCACCACCCGTGACCTCGAACTCCCACTGCTCCAGCGCGGAGCCCTTCCACTCCTTGGTGGAGAGCCTCCCGCGTAGCTGGTGCTGACGGTTCCAGTTGTCACGCGACAGCGGGTCGGTGCGCAGCGCCTCAAGGCAGCGGTGGGCACTGGGCAGCGCCGCGCGGCACAGCTCCTCCCATCCGGTCACCGCCTCCGTGGCCCCGAAGACCACATTCCACCCCCTCAGAGGTGGGACGCTGACACGATCGCCCTTCTTCGGGCTCACTCGCCCACCTCGACCGGTCCAAGGTAATCCCCATCGAGCGGACGCAGCGCTTCCTTGAGCTGATCCGGATCGGAGTTGATGCGAGCCGTCGCCCGCCAGGAAACAAGCACGCGGTGCACGGCTTCCCTGGCGCCCAGTTCTGCCGCGTCGGACAGCGCTTCCAGGAGCTCCAAGGTGAACGCCTGCACCTCTTCGTCATCCAGATGCCGCACCCAGGGGAAGACCTCAGGCAGCGCCAGCAGGAGCGACCGGGCTCCGTCATCGTGCTTCATCAGCGCGAGGAAGAGCCGGGATGCCGTCGTGAGGTTCTCCTCGGTGCGCTCCGCATGCAGGGCGGTCGTCAGCACCATGTCGGGTGCGTCCCGATGCGTAACGCGCAGAGCCCCGAGAGCAGCGGCCCTGGCCGCTACGGCCTTTGGGTTTCTCGACAGGTCGGTGAACGAAACCGACTCGGGCTCGGCTCCCAGGTAAGCAAGGCTCATACTCAGACTGTACTCAGATTACACTCTGAGTGCCAGCGTTCTGGGCTCTCCCGTGTTCATACCTTGCCCTTTTGCAAGCGGGAGGACGTGCTGCGCGACGCCGTCGACCGCCTCGGGCGGCTGTAGGACCCCGTCGCGGCCCCACCGGGAGGGGGAACGCGAGAGCCCGGGCCGCGCACCCGGGTCTTGGTGACCCCGGTGGCGTCCGGGCTCTCGTGCGGCCACGGGGCGTACCTGCTCCTCGTGGCGCGCGTACCGCTGTGGGGGCGACTAGTTGTTGTCGTCGCCCTTGTCTTCTTCGCCCTCGGCGGAGTCGACGTCCTTTTCGAGGCCGAGCTGCTCGACGAGCCACTTGTCGAACTCGATCGAGGCACGGACCCAGCTGACCGTGGAGGACACGAAGTGCTCCAGGCTGACGCCGGTGCCGATCAGCATCTGCGCCTCACCGATCAGGCGGACCGAGCCGTCGTCGTGCGTGTGGCTGTAGACCTTCGGCCACAGGGTGCGACGGTTCCAGTCGTCGATCGTCTCCAGGAGCTGCGGCTTGTCCTCGATCTCGTGCGGGCGGTCGTAGAAGGTCCGCACCGAGAAGACCTGCTGCTCGTCCTCGCCGCGGAACATGAAGTACGTGCGGAACTCCTCCCACGGCGCCGCGAGGTCACCCTCGTCGTCGACGACGTACTTGAGCTCCATCTGTTCCAGCAGCTGCTTGACCAGATCCTGGTCGGGGACGACGGGGCCCGCCGGTCCTGTGGCCTGCGGATCGGGCTGCTGCCCTCCGAAGTTCGGAATCGAGGCCGGGTCGATGCTCACCGTGTACTTCCCTTCGTGCGGATGAACCACATCCTCCACCATCGGTCCCACCCCGTGTCCAGCCCCGCACGCGCGATCCGCTCCGGGCGGACACGAGTAGGACTCAGGTAAGGAGGACGGGGCCCCACACGATCCGGCGCGTGGCCGTTCGTCGCGGGGGCGGCGGGGGCCCGGATCCTTCGGCCCCCACCGCCCAGGGTACGACCGGCGGGGCCTACAGGACCTTGCCGACCAGCAGGTCTTCCCCGGCCACGGCCACCCGTACGGTGTCGCCGTCCCTGACCTCGCCGGAGAGGATCTCCTTCGCGAGGCGGTCCCCGATGGCCGTCTGGATCAGTCGGCGCAGGGGGCGGGCGCCGTAGGCGGGGTCGTTGCCCTTGTCCGCCAGCCAGGCCAGCGCCTCGGTGGTGACGTCCAGGGTGAGGCGGCGGGCCGCGAGCCGCTTGGCGAGACGGTCGATCTGGAGCTGTGCGATGTGGGCCAGCTCGTCCCTGCTCAGGGCGGAGAAGACCACCAGGTCGTCGAGCCGGTTGAGGAACTCCGGCTTGAAGGAGGCCCGGACCACGTCCAGGACCCGCGCCTTCTTGTCCTCCTCGGAGGTCGCCGGGTCGACCAGGAACTGGCTGCCCAGGTTCGAGGTCAGGACCAGGATCGCGTTGCGGAAGTCCACGGTGCGGCCCTGGCCGTCGGTGAGGCGGCCGTCGTCGAGCACCTGGAGCAGGACGTCGAAGACCTCGGGGTGCGCCTTCTCCACCTCGTCGAGCAGGACGACGCTGTACGGGCGACGCCGGACGGCCTCGGTGAGCTGGCCGCCCTCCTCGTACCCGACGTAGCCGGGAGGGGCGCCGACCAGGCGGGCCACGCTGTGCTTCTCGCCGTACTCCGACATGTCGATGCGGACCATGGCCCGCTCGTCGTCGAAGAGGAAGTCCGCGAGGGCCTTGGCCAGCTCCGTCTTGCCGACGCCGGTCGGGCCGAGGAAGAGGAACGAGCCGGTCGGGCGGTCCGGGTCGGCGATGCCTGCGCGGGTGCGGCGTACCGCGTCGGAGACGGCCCGCACGGCCTCGGACTGGCCGATCAGACGACGGCCCAGCTCCTCCTCCATCCGCAGGAGCTTGTCGGTCTCGCCCTCCAGGAGCCGGCCGGCGGGGATGCCCGTCCAGGCGCCCACCACGTCCGCGATGTCGTCGGGGCCGACCTCGTCCTTGACCATGCTGTCCTTGGAGGTCCCGGCCTTGGTGGCCTCTTCCTCCTCCTCGGTGGCCTCCGCCAGCTCGCGCTCCAGCGTCGGGATCTCCCCGTAGAGCAGCTGGGAGGCGGTGTCGAAGTCACCGTCGCGCTGGGCGCGCTCGGCCTGCCCGCGCAGGTCGTCCAGGCGTTCCTTCAGCTCGCCGACGCGGTTGAGGGACTGCTTCTCCTTCTCCCAGCGGGCGGTGAGGCCGCGCAGGTCCTCCTCCTTGTCGGCGAGGTCCTTGCGGATCTTCTCCAGCCGTTCGAGGGAGGCCGGGTCGGACTCGTTCTTCAGCGCGAGTTCCTCCATGCGCAGCCGGTCCACGGAGCGCTGGAGTTCGTCGATCTCCAGCGGGGAGGAGTCGATCTCCATGCGGAGCCGGGACGCGGCCTCGTCGACGAGGTCGATGGCCTTGTCGGGCAGGAAGCGGGAGGTGATGTACCGGTCGGAGAGGGTGGCCGCGGCGACCAGGGCGCTGTCGTTGATGACCACCTTGTGGTGGGCCTCGTAGCGGCCCTTGAGCCCGCGCAGGATCGCGATGGTGTCCTCGACGGTCGGCTCCGCCACCAGCACCTGCTGGAAGCGGCGCTCCAGCGCCGGGTCCTTCTCGATCCGCTCGCGGTACTCGTCGAGGGTGGTCGCGCCGACCATGCGCAGCTCGCCGCGGGCCAGCATGGGCTTGAGCATGTTGCCCGCGTCCATGGCGGAGTCCCCGCCGGCGCCCGCGCCGACGACGGTGTGCAGCTCGTCGATGAAGGTGATGATCTGGCCGTCGCTGGACTTGATCTCCGCGAGGACGGTCTTCAGTCGCTCCTCGAACTCGCCGCGGTACTTGGCGCCCGCGACCATCGCACCGAGGTCGAGGGAGACCAGCCGCTTGTTCTTCAGCGATTCGGGGACGTCGCCCTTGACGATGCGCTGGGCCAGGCCCTCGACGACGGCCGTCTTGCCGACGCCGGGCTCGCCGATGAGGACCGGGTTGTTCTTCGTACGGCGCGACAGGACCTGGACGACCCGCCGGATCTCCTGGTCACGGCCGATGACCGGGTCGAGCTTGCCCTCACGGGCCGCCGCGGTGAAATCGGTGCCGAACTTCTCCAGGGCCTTGTACTGACCCTCGGGGTCGGGGCTGGTCACCCGGCGTCCTCCTCGTGCTTCCTCGAATGCGGCCAGCAGCTTCTTCGCCGTCGCGCCCTGGGTGGAAAGGAGCTCGCCGGCCGCGCCGCCCTTGGCGGCGAGGGCGATGAGCAGGTGTTCGGTGGAAAGGTAGTCGTCTCCGAGCTTCCCGGCCGTCTCGTCGGCGTCGGCGAGTACGGCGAGCAGCTCGCGGGTGGGCTGCGGGGGCGCGACGGTGGAACCCGTCACGCTGGGCAGGGCGGCGAGCAGGCGTTCCGCGCCGGCGCGGACCTCCACCTGGTCGGCGTCGGTCGCGGCGAGCAGGTCGGTGACGTTCTCGTTGTCCTCGCCGGCGAGCAGGGCCAGCAGCAGGTGCGCGGGGGTCAGGTCCGGGTGGCCGTCCTTGACGGCCCTGCGGGTGGCGGCGTTCAGCGCGTCCCGGCTCTTGTTGGTCAGCTCGGCGTCCACTGCGGCTTCTCCTCTCCGTCGAGATACAGGGGTATGACACGTATAGCGTGCACAAAGTTGAGTCTATTCCACTCAAGGCAGTGTGTGGTGCGGCATCTCGTACTCTTCGGGCCATGCCTGGTACGAAGACACCCCAAGACGTACTCAACCCGACGCCGGAGTACCTCGCCTTCTGGCGGGAGCGGCACGTCTGCACCCTGACCACCCCGCGCCCCGACGGCAGCCCGCACGTGGTGCCGGTCGGCGTGACGTACGACCCCGAGGCGGGGCTGGCGCGGGTGATCAGCAACCGGCACAGCAAGAAGATCCGCAACATCCTGGCGGCCCCGGACGGGACGGCGCGGGTCGCGGTCTGCCAGATGGAGGGCCGGCGCTGGGCCACGCTGGAGGGCCACGCGGTGATCCGCACGGACGAGGCCTCGGTGGCGGAGGCGGTGGCGCGCTACGCGGAGCGCTACGGGCGGACGCCCTCGCCGAACCCGGACCGGGTGGTCATGGAGATCACCCTGGACCGCGCGATGGGGCGCGGCTGACCCGGGGACCGACCCCGGCGCGGGCGACCCGGGCGCAGGCGTGGCCGCGGGGGCTGACGTGGGGACGGACGCGAAACCGGTCGATGTGTTTGTCCGGTTCAACCACTGGACGCGGACAGCACAACGGCGCCATCGTGGTCAGGTCCACGATGGCGCCGTTGTGTGGGGGTAGTGCCTGAGCGATCTGCAACGACGGGGGAATCGCTTCAGGCACTTCGGGGGGTGGCGGCGGTGATGTCGGGTTCGAAGAGTTGGTGGTCCCGCTGGTCGAGATTGACGAAAACCATGCCGTACCGCACTTCGCAGCGGACGGGCTGCGGTGCGCCCCGGGGGCGGCGCAGACAGCGGTAGGCGCGGACGTCTTCGTCCTCCTCGCGCGCGACGACGATCGGCTGGCCGAACAGGGTGACCATCAACGAGTCACCGGCGTGGGGGATCGCGGTGGCAAGGTCGATGAACTGCCACCCGGACCGGTACGCCGAAGCCATCTCGCGTCGGAAGTCTCGGTCGTCGGGGGTCATCAGACGGCCATCGCAGGCAGAACGGTCCAGCCGGAGTCCGACGCGCCGGAGGGCGCGCTGGTCCAGCCGCTGTCCGACAGACGCGAGGGCGCGTTGGTCCACCCGGAGTCACCCGCCTGGATCCTGGTCCAGCCGCTGTCCGCCTTGCCGGACGGACCGTTGGTCCAGCCCGAGTCGACGGCCGGCACCACGGTCCAGCCGGTGTTCGCCTTGCCGGACGGACCGTTGGTCCAGCCGGAGTCACCCGCCGGCAGCACGGTCCGGCCCGTGTCCGCCTTGCCGGACGGACCATGGGTCCAGCCGGAGTCACCGGCCGGCAGCACGGTCCATCCGCTGTCCGACTTGCCCACCGGCGCGCCGGTCCAGCCACTGTCGCCGGTCAGAGCGGTGCCCCCCGCGTCACTTTCGACGGCACCGACTACCCCAAAGACCGCAACAGCGGAGAAACCAACGGCAAGCGCCGAGCGAAGCATTCTCTTATACATGGTCGGCTTCGTCCTCACTTGATGGAATCCTCTCCCCCGCCACACAGACGATGGCTCATTCAGGCACGTCAATGCCACAGGGACGATGCATCATGTTCTTGCATGTTCAGGACCCTGGGGGGTGGAGATTTGCCCAAAAGTGCGACAAACCCGACTCATCCCCACTCCGTCACGTCCCTGTGCCCTGAGGGAACGCGGCTGTACACGGCTGCGCTCAGCGCCGGCCGGATCGCCCGGAGCGAGGTTCAGCAGGCCCCCTGCCTGCTTGAATTCTCCCTGGTGCAGCCTGACCCGGATGACGCGAACCAGCTCCGCCCGGTTCCCCCGTCCGTCGCACTGGCGCAACGGCTGCATCCGATTGAACGCGAGATCCAGGACAGACGGCGTACGGCTGTAGATCTCACCGATGCTTTCGAGCCGTTTCTGACCATCAGTGCGCAGAACCCGGCGAACACCCACGCCATCACGGTCCTGGAGGGTTTCGAGCGGATCAACGCCGCGTTGGACCTGGCGACGGCCGAATGCCACACGGAGATGCTGACCATCCAACCGGGCGGTGCGCGGCCCTCCCTGGCCCTCACACAGGCCCTGGAGCGGGACGCCCCGCTGATCGACCGGGGCATCAGCATCAGGACGCTGTACCAACACACCGCGCGGCACAGCCAGGGCACGCTGGCGTACGTGGACCGGATCTCCGCGGGGAAGGTGGAGATCCGCACCCTGGAGGAGCTCATCGAGCGGCTCATCGTCTTCGACCGCACGGTGGCGTTCATCCCGGTCAGCGACGACCGGAGGGTGGCGCTGGAGCTGCGGCACCCGGGGCTCGTCGACTACCTCATCAAGGTGTTCGAGCAGCTCTGGCGGCGTGCCGTGCCCCTGAGCGAGGAGGTCACCTACACCCACATGCACGACGGCATCACGGGCGTGCAGCGGTCCATCGCGCAGCTCCTGGTCGAGGGGCACGTGGACGAGGCCATCGCCCGCCGGCTGGGAATGAACGTACGAACCTGCCGAGCGCACATCGCCCGGCTGGCCACGGCCCTGGGCAGCGGCAGCCGGGCACAGCTCGGCTTCCTGATCGCCCAGTCCGGCATCCTGCACAGCTCGGCCCCGCACCTCCCGGACGACGAGGCCGACCACGGCGGCCACGCCAACCACCTGTAGCGACGCGGAAGGCCCCGTCCCGGGTGATCCGGGCGGGGCCTTCGCGTCGAACGGCGGTGTCGGGCGGCGGTGTCAGTCCATCGGGCGCTTGGGGCGCCAGACGACCAGGGCGCTGCCCGGCTGCGGCGGCTGGTACGGGACCAGGTCGCGGCGGTACGAGGCGTGCACCTGGGCCTCGCGGGCCTGGAGCGCGGCGGCAGCGCCGTCCACGGCCGTCGCCAGTTCGGCCACGCGCTGTTGGAGGGCGGCGACCTGGTTCTCCAGTTCGATGATCCGCTTGATGCCGGCCAGGTTGATGCCCTCGTCCTGGGACAGCGCCTGCACCGTGCGGAGCAACTCGATGTCCCTGGCCGAATATCGACGTCCGCGGCCGGCCGTCCGGTCCGGGGAGACCAGACCGAGACGGTCGTACTGACGCAGGGTCTGCGGATGCAGTCCCGAGAGCTGGGCGGCCACCGAAATCACATAGACCGGGGTCTCATCAGTGAGCTGATAAGCCCCGCCCAACCGGGACTGTCTGCGGCGGCCGTCCATGTCATGCTCCCTTCGCGGACTCGAACAACGCGGCGCGCGGGTCCTGCGACTCCGTCGCGTCGCGGAACATCTCCAGGGCTTCACGGGCCTTGTCGGACAGCTCCGAGGGCACCTCGACCTCCACCGTTACGAGCAGGTCGCCGCGGGTGCCGTCCTTGCGGACCGCACCCTTGCCGCGGGCCCGCATCGTACGCCCGTTCGGGGTACCCGGGGGAAGCTTCAGGGTCACCGGGGGGCCGCCCAGCGTCGGGACCTTGATGTCGGCGCCCAGGGCGGCCTCGGCGAACGTCACCGGGACCGTCACCGTGAGGTTGTCGTCCCGCCGGCCGAACACCGGGTGCCCGTCGACGTGGACGACGACGTACAGGTCGCCGCCCGGGCCGCCGCGCTCGCCCGGGGCCCCCTTGCCGCGCAGTCGGATCCGCTGGCCGTCGGAGACGCCCGCCGGGATCCGGACCTGCATGGTCCGGGAACTGCGGGCCCGTCCGCTGCCCTTGCAGATGTCACAGGGGGTCTCGGCGATCAGACCGCGCCCCTTGCAGTCGGCGCAGGGGTCGGTCAGGGAGAAACCGCCACCGCTGCCGCGCGAGACCTGGCCGGTGCCGACGCAGGTCGGGCACACCCGGGGGGTGCCGTTCTTGTCGCCGGTGCCGGAGCAGGCCTTGCAGGGCGACTGCGAGGACATCCGGAGCGGGACCGTCGCGCCGTCCACGGCCTCCGTGAACGACAGCGTGACCTCGGACTCGATGTCCTGGCCGCGGCGCGGCTGGGTACGGGGTCCCGTACCCGGGCCGGCGGCGCCACCGCGGTTGAACAGGCCGCCGAAGACGTCGCCCAGTCCGCCGCCGAAGCCGCCGGCCGCGCCGCCACCGCCCTGCGGCTGGCCGCCGAAGAGGTCGCCGAGGTCGAAGTTGAACGAACCGCCGCCCCCGCCCGGACCGGGGCGGAAGCCCCCGTTGCCGAACAGGGCGCGGGCCTCGTCGTACTCCTTGCGCTTCTTGGCGTCACCGAGGATGTCGTTCGCCTCGGAGATCTCCTTGAAGCGCTCCTCGGCCGAGGCGTCGCCCTTGTTGGCGTCCGGGTGGAACTCGCGGGCGAGCTTCCGGTACGCCTTCTTGATCTCGGCCTCGGTCGCGTCCTTCGGGACACCGAGGACCTTGTAGTAGTCCTTCTCGACGAAGTCCTTCGTGCTCATCCCCGGTGGCCCTCCTCTCGTGCGGCTACATGGTGGACGTCAGCCCTTGTCGGGGGCATCCGCGTCCTTGTCAGACGGCGTGTCGCCGTCCGCGGACTCGGACTTGGCGGCCGGGGCCGCCCCGGGCTGGGGCTCGGCCACCGCGACCCGCGCGGGGCGGATCGTGCGCTCGCCGATCCGGTAACCCGGCTGCAGGATCGCCACGCAGGTGTCCTCGGTGACATCCGGCGCGTACGAGTGCATCAGGGCCTCGTGGATCGTCGGGTCGAAGGGCTCGCCCTCCTTGCCGAACTGCTGCAGCCCCATCTTGGCGGCGGCGGTCTCCAGCGACTCGGCCACCGACTTAAAGCCGCCGACCAGTTCGCCATGCTCCCGTGCCCGGCCGATGTCGTCCAGGGTCGGGAGGAGTTCCGTCAGGAGGGACGCGACCGCGATCTCCTTGACGGCGATCCGGTCCCGCTCCACCCGACGGCGGTAGTTCTGGTACTCGGCCTGGAGCCGCTGGAGGTCCGCGGTGCGCTCACCGAGCGCGGTGCGGGCCTGGTCCAACTGCGCCAGGACGGCCGTTTCCCGGCCGACGGCCTGAGTGTCCGAGTCCCCGGCCGGGGCCGCCTTCTCCTCCGGGGAGGAGTCGGCGGCCTTCGGCTCGGCGGCGGCGTCGTCCGCGTCGGCGCCGGTGGGGACTTCAGGCTTCTCGTCGAAACCCGGGGTCTCCTCCGACATCAGGCAGCGCCACCCTTCGGCTTCTCGTCGTCCACGATCTCGGCGTCGACGACGTCGTCGTCGGCCTTGGCCTGGTCGGCGTCACCGGTCGGCGCGCCACCGGCCTGGCCGGCCTGCGCGTCGGCGTAGATGGCCTGGCCGAGCTTCTGGCTGACCGCGGCGAGCTTCTCGGTCGCGGTGCGGATCTCCGCGGCGTCCTCGCCCTTGAGCTTTTCCTTCAGCTCGGTGACGGAGGCCTCGACCTCGGCCTTGACGTCGGCCGGGACCTTGTCCTCGTTGTCCTTGACGAACTTCTCCGTCTGGTAGACGAGCTGCTCGCCCTGGTTGCGGGACTCGGCCGCCTCCTTGCGACGCAGGTCCTCGTCCGCGTACTGCTCCGCCTCCTGGCGCATGCGGTCGACCTCGTCCTTGCCGAGCGAGGAGCCGCCGGTGACGGTCATCTTCTGCTCCTTGCCCGTGCCAAGGTCCTTGGCCGTGACGTGCATGATGCCGTTCGCGTCGATGTCGAAGGAGACCTCGATCTGCGGGACGCCACGCGGGGCCGGCGGCAGGCCGGTCAGCTCGAACATGCCGAGCTTCTTGTTGTACGCCGCGATCTCGCGCTCGCCCTGGTAGACCTGGATCTGCACGGACGGCTGGTTGTCCTCGGCCGTCGTGAAGATCTCGGACCGCTTGGTCGGGATCGTGGTGTTGCGCTCGATGAGCTTGGTCATGATGCCGCCCTTGGTTTCGATACCGAGGGACAGCGGGGTCACGTCGAGGAGCAGGACGTCCTTGACCTCACCCTTGAGCACGCCCGCCTGGAGGGTCGCGCCGATGGCGACGACCTCGTCCGGGTTGACGCCCTTGTTGGCGTCCTGACCGCCGGTGAGCTCCTTGACGAGCTCGGCGACGGCCGGCATGCGGGTGGAGCCACCGACCAGGACCACGTGGTCGATCTCGGACAGGTTGATGCCCGCGTCCTTGATGACATTGTGGAACGGGGTCTTGCAGCGGTCCAGCAGGTCCGCGGTGAGCTGCTGGAACTGCGAGCGCGTGAGCTTCTCGTCCAGGTGCAGCGGGCCCTCGGCGGACGCCGTGATGTACGGCAGGTTGATCGTGGTCTCCGTGGAGGAGGACAGCTCGATCTTCGCCTTCTCGGCGGCCTCGCGCAGACGCTGGAGCGCCATCTTGTCCTTGGCCAGGTCGACGCCGTGGCCGTTCTGGAACTGCTTCACCAGGTAGTCGACGACGCGCTGGTCCCAGTCGTCGCCACCGAGGTGGTTGTCACCGTTGGTGGCCTTGACCTCGACGACGCCGTCGCCGATCTCGAGGAGCGACACGTCGAAGGTGCCGCCACCGAGGTCGAAGACGAGAATGGTCTGGTCGTCCTTGTCGAGACCGTAGGCCAGGGCGGCGGCCGTCGGCTCGTTGACGATGCGCAGGACGTTCAGACCCGCGATCTCGCCGGCTTCCTTCGTCGCCTGACGCTCGGAGTCGTTGAAGTAGGCCGGGACGGTGATGACCGCGTCCGTGACCTTCTCACCCAGGTACGCCTCGGCGTCGCGCTTCAGCTTCTGCAGGATGAAGGCGCTCATCTGCTGCGGGTTGAAGTCCTTGCCATCCAGGTTGATCTTCCAGTCAGTGCCCATGTGGCGCTTGACGGAACGGATGGTCCGGTCCACGTTCGTGACCGCCTGGCGCTTGGCCACCTCTCCGACGAGGACCTCGCCGTTCTTGGCGAAGGCGACGACGGACGGCGTGGTCCTGGCGCCCTCGGCGTTGGTGATGACGGTGGGCTCGCCGCCTTCCAGAACGCTGACGACGGAGTTAGTGGTGCCCAGGTCGATGCCGACCGCACGTGCCATTTCGATTCCTCCAGCTGACTTGAGTGGAACAGACTCAACCATGCACCATCGTCCGCGCCGACGTCAACAGAGCTGAGTCGAGGGCGCTCAACTTTTATCCCGCTCTTACGCTCACTAGGGCCGCGACACGCCGCCGACACCCGCCCCGTCCGCCACACAGCCGAGCGGGCGACCCTCCGGCCGCCACCCCGCGCGGCATCCGGGGGCCGCCGAACGTGTGGGGCACCGTGCCCCCATGCGCCCGCAACCACCCTCGCCGCGCCCACCCCGGACGTCCCGCCTGCCCATCCTGACGAAGCCGAACCCGGACGCCCCGCCGAAGCCCCGCAGGCCCGCCCTCCCCCGCCCCGACCTGTCGGCCAAGCGGGTGCTCGACCTCGTCGGCGCGGTGATCCTGCTCGCGGTGTCCGCCCTGCCGCTGCTCGCCGCCGCGGGACTGCTGTACGCGGGCCGGCGCGGGATCCTCGTACGGGAACCCGCGCTCGGGCGGGGCGGGCGGGAGTTCCGGACCTGGCGGCTGCGAACGCGGGACACCGGCCGCCCGGGTGCGGCGGTGGAGCGGTGCGGTCTGGACGCACTGCCGCAGTTGCTGAACGTGCTGCGGGGTGAGATGTCGCTGGTCGGACCGCGCCCCGAGGCGGGCACCGATCGACCCGAGCGGCTCTTCGTACGCCCCGGAATGACCGGATTGTGGCAAGTGAGCGCGCGCTCCGACCTCCCCTGGGAGGAGATGGCCCTGTTGGACCGGCACTATGTGGAGAGCCATTGGCTGGGGATGGATCTCGCGATCCTCGCGCAGACGCCTCGGGCAGCCCGCCTACAGAGGCATGCCTGAGCGACACAGATCACCGCCCGCTCACCTACATTGCGGCGCGGGAACTGGGTAACCTCAAGCCTTGACTCAATAAGTTACCGCTTAGTAAGTCCCGCCCGAGGAGCCCTCCCATGCAACTCGCCGCGATCATCGTGTCGCTGGTCCTGACCGTGGTCGGCGTCGCGCTGCTCGCCCGAGCCGTGGCGCAGATCTACCGGTTCGTGAAACTCGGCCAACCCGTGCCGGCGGGCAGCCGCACGGACAACCCGAAAGCACGAACGATCACCCTGGTCAGGGAGTTCCTCGGCCACAGCCGCATGAACCGCTGGGGCATCGTCGGATTCGCCCACTGGTTCGTCGCCATCGGCTTCCTGACGCTGCCTCCGACCCTGGCGCAGGCCTACGGCCAGCTCTTCCAGGCCGACTGGACGCTGCCGATCATCGGCGGCTTCCTGCCGTTCGAGCTGTACATCGAGTTCATCGGCGTGATGACGATCCTCGGCATCCTCGTGCTGATGGCCATCCGCCTGATCAACCTTCCCTCGCGGGCCGGTCGCAAGTCGCGCTTCACCGGCTCGAAGGCCTGGCAGGCGTACTTCGTCGAGTACATCATCCTGACCATCGGCCTCGCGATCCTGACGCTGCGCGGCCTCGAGGGCGCGATCCACCACGTCGACCACTACGAGCCGGCGTACTTCCTGTCGTACCCGCTGGTGCTGGCCTTCAAGGGCCTCTCGGTCGACACCCTCCAGACGCTGATCTACTTCACCGCGATGATCAAGATCGGCACCTCGCTGATCTGGATGATCGTCGTCTCGCTCAACACCAACATGGGCGTGGCCTGGCACCGCTTCCTCGGCTTCCCGAACATCTGGTTCAAGCGCAACGCCGACGGCGCGGTCGCGCTCGGCGAGCTGAAGCCGATGACGAGCGGCGGCAAGGAGATCGACTTCGAGGACCCGGGCGAGGACGACGTCTTCGGCGTCTCCCAGGTCGAGCAGTTCTCCTGGAAGGGCATCCTCGACTTCTCCACCTGCACCGAGTGCGGTCGCTGCCAGTCGCAGTGCCCCGCCTGGAACACCGGCAAGCCGCTGTCCCCGAAGCTCCTGATCATGTCGCTGCGCGACCACGCGCACGCCAAGGCCCCGTACCTGCTCGCCGGTGGCGGCAAGGACATGGAGGGCAACGAGAAGGCGACGGCGGAGCAGCTCAAGGACGTTCCGGCGGCCGCCCTCGCGGAGGCCGAGCGCCCCCTGATCGGCACCGCCGAGGAGAACGGCGTCATCGACCCGGACGTGCTGTGGTCCTGCACCACGTGCGGCGCGTGCGTCGAGCAGTGCCCGGTCGACATCGAGCACATCGACCACATCGTCGACATGCGGCGCTACCAGGTGATGATCGAGAGCGCGTTCCCGTCGGAGGCGGGCACGATGCTCAAGAACCTGGAGAAGAAGGGCAACCCCTGGGGCCTCGCGAAGAAGCAGCGCGTCGAGTGGACCAAGGAGGTGGACTTCGAGGTCCCGATCATCGGCAAGGACGCGGAGGACCTCTCCGAGTACGACTACCTCTACTGGGTCGGCTGCGCCGGCGCCCTGGAGGACCGCGCGAAGAAGACCACGAAGGCCTTCGCGGAGCTGCTGAACATGGCGGGCGTCAAGTTCGCGATCATGGGCGGCGACGAGAAGTGCACCGGTGACTCCCCGCGCCGCCTGGGCAACGAGCCGCTGTTCCAGCAGCTCGCCCAGGAGAACGTGGCCATGCTCAACATGGCCTTCGGCGAGGACGACGAGGACGAGTCCACCAGGAAGCCGAAGTCGGCGAAGCGGATCGTCTCCACCTGCCCGCACTGCTTCAACACCATCGCGAACGAGTACCCGCAGCTGGGCGGCGAGTACGAGGTCATCCACCACACGCAGCTGCTCCAGCACCTGCTCGACGAGGGCCGGCTGACGCCGGTCACGCCGGTGGACGGCCTCATCACCTACCACGACCCCTGCTACCTGGGCCGGCACAACAAGGTCTACACGCCGCCGCGCGAGATCATGTCGGCCGTTCCGGGGCTGCGGCAGCAGGAGATGCACCGCCACAAGGAGCGGGGCTTCTGCTGTGGCGCCGGTGGCGCGCGGATGTGGATGGAGGAGCGGATCGGCAAGCGCATCAACAACGAGCGTGTCGACGAGGCCCTGTCCCTGAACCCGGACATCGTGTCGACGGCGTGCCCGTTCTGCCTGGTGATGCTGACCGACTCGGTCAACGGCAAGAAGAACGACGGCCAGGCGAAGGAATCCGTCCAGGTCGTCGACGTCGCGCAGCTGCTGCTGGAATCGGTGAAGGCACCGGGCCCGACGGCGGAGGAACTCGCCGCGGAGGCGCTCGCCGCGGAAGAGGCGGAAGCGGCCGCCGCGGCCGCCGCCGAAGCCGAGGCGGAGGCGAAGGCCGCCGCGAAGGCCGAGGCAGCCGCGAAGGCGGAGGCGGAGGCCAAGGCGAAGGCGGAAGCCGAGGCCGCCGAGGAAGCGGAGGCCGAGGCGAAGCCCGAGGCGTCCGCGCCTGAGGCCGACGCCAAGGCCGAGGCGTCCGAGCCGAAGGCCGAGGCGTCTGCGCCTGAGGCCGAGGCGAAGCCCGAGCAGGCCGAGGCGTCCGAGCCGAAGGCCGAGGCGAAGGCCGAGCCCAAGGCTGCGGCCGAGCCCGAGGCGTCCGCGCCTGAGGCCGAGGCGAAGCCCGAGGCGCCGGTGGCGTCCGCGCCTGAGGCCGAGGTCGAAGCCGACGCGAAGGGCGAGACGGAGGCCGATGCGAAGGCCGACGCGAAGCCCGCCGAGAAGGGCGACGCCGAGTCCGCGGCGGAAGAGGCGAAGCCCGAGGCTGCCAAGTAGGCGTAGGTACACCCACAGGAACGGCCGGCCCCCACTCGGGGGACCGGCCGTTCCGCTGTTTCCGGTCGGCGCCGGCGCTCACACCGCCCGGAGGGCGACACTCTCGACGACGACGGCGACGGCCTACTTGCCGGTCGCGACCGTGTACCGCTCGATCAGCCTGCCGCTGTCGAAGTCGTACACCCAGCTGTTGCCGCCGCTCCTGCCGTCGATGACAACGAACTTCACGTGCCGGCCGTCCCCGCCGTCCCGAACGAGCTTGTACATCCAGCCGTCGTTCAGCGCGTTCGGGTGTTCCAGGTCGATCGTGCCCAGTCGGTGCCCGTTCGGCGTGGACAGGTCCACGCGCTTGCCGTGCGCGCCGTACACCGCCTCCGCGACGTTCCCGTCCGGCATGACGATCCGCGCGGCGCTCTCCTGCACGGCCGCGGGCCTCGGCTTGGACTTGGACTTGGACTGGGGCTGCGGCTGCGGCTGCGGCTGCGGCTGCGGCGCGTCCTCGACCCACGAGCTCACGGTGCCGTTCGGGTAGAGGGTGAGGTGCAGACCGTTGTACTGCCCGTACGCGGGCCGTCCGTCCCCGCCCGCCAGCGTGCCCAGCTTCGTGGACCCGGCGAAGACGTCCGCCTCGACGTGGGCAACGCCGACCTCGTAGATCCTGGCCACCGACCCGTCCGCCAGCCTGGCGGTGGTGACGTACCCGCGGGCCGGCTTCGTGGACGGCGCGGTGGAAGGGGCGATCGGCCGGTCCACGGCCGACTGCTCCACACCGGGCAGCACCCGCGGTTCCGGGGCCGCCGGCGAGTCCGCGAAGGCGGCCCCCACCGGGAGCGCCAGGACGGCGGTCGCGCCGGCGAGGACGGCGGTGGTACGGAAGGCGGTACGGCGGCTGGTGGGGCGGGTGCTGCGCATGGGGGGACTCTTTCCGTGCTCGTTCCACGTTCGTGAGGCGTGGTGCGTGAGGCGTGGTGCGTGAGGCGTGACGGCGACCTTCACGAAGCTACGGGTCCCATATCTCCGCATTCAGTAGAGAACGTAACGAACCTCCGCAGACTGCCCCTCAGCCACGTAAACCCCACCAACCTCAGGGGTGGGGAGAACCCCCCGGGGTTCCCCTAGGGGATGTCACAGGTCAGCCGCAAAGGCCCCCTGTTCCGGCCGCCCGACCACCATCACCCGCCGGAGCAGGTACTTTCGATCACGTGGCTGGATTCAGGATCGGACGCGGCCGGGACAACAACCGCACCCCGCAACAACGCCCGCAAGCCCCGCGGCAGCAGCCGTACGGTCAGCAGCAACCGCCGCAGGCACCGTACGGCCGACAGCCCTACCCGCCTGCCGGCGGGCCGCCACCGCAGCAGCAGTGGCCGCAGCAGGGCGCGCACGGGGACCACGGCGAGCCCGAGTACTTCGACCCGTACGGACAACAGCAGCAGCCGCACCACGGGCAGCAGCAGCCTCCGCACGAGTCCTCGTACGCGAACAACCCGGGCTTCACCCAGGCGTTCTCCATCGGCGAGGACCCGTACAACCAGGGCGCGACCTACCACGCGGGCGCGGCGGCCCCGGCCGGTCCGCGGCTGCCCTGGAAGGAGCTGCTGCGCGGCATCGTGATGCGGCCGGGACCGACGTTCCTGCAGATGCGCGACTACCCCGTATGGGGGCCGGCGCTGATCGTGACCTTCATCTACGGACTCCTCGCGGTCTTCGGCCTCGACGACACCCGTGAGGACGTCATCAAGGCCACCCTGGCCAACGCCGTCCCGATCGTCCTCAGCGCCGCCGTGGCGTTCGTGCTCTGCGGCATGATCCTGGGCGCGGTCACGCACACGCTGGCCCGCCAACTCGGTGGCGACGGCGCGTGGCAGCCGACGGTCGGCCTGTCGATGCTGGTCATGTCCGTCACCGACGCCCCGCGCCTGCTGTTCGCGATCTTCCTCGGCGGCGACAACATCGTCGTCCAGGTCCTGGGCTGGGTCACCTGGCTGGCAGCCGGCGCACTGTTCACCTCGCTGGTGAGCAAGTCGCACGACCTGCCGTGGCCCAAGGCCCTGGGCGCCTCCGCGATCCAGCTGATCGCGCTGCTGTCCATCATCAAACTGGGCACGATCTGACAGCCGCACCCGATACGGACGTACGAAGGGGCCCGGCGCGCACCCCGCGCGCCGGGCCCCTTCGTACGCGGTCGGCGCCCGTTCGTACGCGGTCGGCGCCCGCGGAGGGCGCTCGCGGTCAGGGGGCGCTCTCCCCGTAGAAGCCGAAGGCCCGCGCCAGCCCGGCCCTCACGGCGCCGCGCCGGATAAGGACGGCACGGTCGACCGCGCCGAAGAGCGCCGCGAGCGTGATGTCGGTCCCGAGGGCCAGGCCCGTGACGCTGATCGTCAACCGCCGCCCCTTGCCCATGCCGGACTGCCGGACGCGGACGGTGGCACCGGGGTCCTCGGAGTCCCGCTCCCTGGTCAGCTCGTACTCCTTGCGGCCGACCGCGGTCAGCCGGTACGAGTCCCCCATGCACCTCAGGCGCAGCGAGCGGCCCCGGTGCGTCAACGCCCACCGGTTCCGCGTCATGTACACCGTGGCGTCGGCGACGGTCAGTCGCGCGCCGTTCAGGCTCGGCCGGGTCATGACCTGCGTGTGGAGCCCGCTCGCCGAGAACCGCGCGGAGGGGACGCGACCGCCGCGCACCTCGCTCGTGAGGGTGTCGGCGAAAGCCGCCTTCGGGTGGAGCACCGTGATCTCGCCGAACTCCGTCGAGGTGCCGTGCCATCCCGTGCGGCGCTCGTACCCCTCCCCCTCCTTCCAGACCCGCAGCGTGAAGGGCGCGGTGGTGGCGTGCATGACTCTCCCGGGGGCTGTCGGAGGAGAAGGACGGGAGGACGGACGGGGTGGACGGACGGGGCGGACGGACCTCGGGACGACACGACGACACGACGACATCACGGCACGACGGCATCACGACACCCGACATGACGACGGGGCCGGGCGCTGTACGCCCGGCCCCGCGATCACACGTACGCGCCCCCTCACGACGCAAGGTGTCAGGCGTCGAGGACCTGACCCTCGCGCTTGACCACGGGCGGCTCGACCGACCACGGGAAGTTGATCCACTCGTCGGTCTTCTTCCACACGTACTCGCACTTCACGAGCGAGTGCGACTTCTCGTAGATGACGGCGGAGCGCACCTCGGCGACATGGCCGAGGCAGAAGTCGTGGACGAGCTTGAGCGTCTTCCCGGTGTCGGCCACGTCATCGGCGATGAGGACCTTCTTGTTCGTGAAGTCGATCGCCTCGGGCACCGGCGCCAGCATGACCGGCATCTCCAGAGTGGTCCCCACGCCCGTGTAGAACTCCACGTTGACGAGGTGGATGTTCTTGCAGTCGAGCGCGTAGGCCAGACCGCCGGCCACGAACACGCCGCCGCGGGCGATGCTCAGGATGATGTCCGGCTCGTAGCCGTCGTCGGCGATGGTCTGCGCCAGCTCGCGCACGGCGCGACCGAAACCCTCGTAGTTCAGGTTCTCGCGTACGTCGCTCATGCCTCGTGCCTCACCTGGGTGCGGTGGAAGTTCTGGAAGGAACGCGAGGCAGTCGGTCCGCGCTGCCCCTGGTAACGGGATCCGTACCGCTCGCTCCCGTACGGGAACTCCGCGGGGCAGCTGAGCCGGAACAGACACAGCTGCCCGATCTTCATGCCCGGCCACAGCTTGATCGGCAGCGTCGCGAGGTTCGACAGCTCCAGGGTCACGTGACCGGAGAACCCCGGGTCAATGAACCCGGCCGTCGAATGCGTCACCAGACCGAGGCGCCCCAGACTGGACTTCCCCTCCAGCCGGGAGGCGATGTCGTCGGGCAGCGAGATGACCTCGTACGTGGAGGCGAGCACGAACTCGCCCGGGTGGAGGATGAACGCCTCGTCCCCGTCCGGCTCGACCATGCGGGTCAGATCCGGCTGCTCGGTGGCGGGGTCGATGTGCGCGTACCGGTGGTTCTCGAAGACCCGGAAGAACCGGTCGAGACGTACATCGATGCTGGAGGGCTGCACCATCGACTCGTCGAACGGGTCAATGCGAACCCGTCCGCTGTCGATCTCGGCCCGGATGTCTTTGTCAGAGAGAAGCACGCCCCGAGGATACGCAGTGCGCACGGGCCACCCCCAATCGAGAGCGGCCCCCCGCGCGCCTGCCGACGCCCCGCGACCTCCGCGACTAACGCTTTGCGCCGCCGACGGGCACCGCATGCCTCAGCCGCGCGCACCGCGGGCACCGCAGCAGCCGCCCGGGTCCGATCCGTCCGGCACCGAGGTGCTGCAGCGGAAACGAAGCGGTGCTGAATACATGCCCTTCGGCACAACGGACGACGGTGTGCTCCATCGAGTCCCTTTCCCCAACCAGCCGTACTGCGACGAATCGCCACATTAAGGGATGACCGGGACCCACTCCAGCCGCCGCTCCGAAGCCCTACGGTACGCCCCAACTCCCCCTCGTACGCGCCTTGCTGTACCCCACACACAACGACGACCCCGCGGCAGATTCGCCGGGGGTCGATCATGGGGTAGAGTGTGCAACGATACGGCTCCGGACAAATGGACCACCGTGCGGATGTAGTTTAATGGTAGAACATGAGCTTCCCAAGCTTATAGCGCGGGTTCGATTCCCGTCATCCGCTCCATGACAAGGCCCCAGGTCAACGACCTGGGGCTTTTGTGTTGCCCGATTCGGTTCCTGGCGCCCGCACCACCTGTGCACCACATGGCCCGCTCCGTGGGCCGCAGTTGTGCAGGAGAGGACGCGGGGGAGCGCATGGCGGCGCAGGGTTCCTCGCGGTACGTCAGGCCGGGCCAGGTGCCCTCTCGGATGTTTCGGGAGTCGTGAAGATCCGGTCCAGGTTGTGATGGAGTACCGCGATCGCCGACTCCGGACTTCGCTGGCCCACCAGGATGCTGGTTCCCATGGCCGCCGCCATCGCGAGCAGGCTGATCGCCTCCGTGCGCGCGTCGGCGGCCGGGTCGGCCAGGTTTGCCTTCTGTGCGTGTTCGAGAAGTCCGGTCAGGGCGTGCTCCGCGGCGTCCGGGTTGTCGATGAAGGGCTGGGCGGCCAGCGCCCCGTCGGTCACGGACAGGATCGCGTAGGAGCTGTAGAGGAGGTGGAAGGTGCGGCTCTCCTCGTCGGTCGGCAGTGAGGCCAACAGCAGTGCCTCGATGGTCGCGCGCGGGCCGGGGTCCGGACCGGCGGCGGCCAGGCGGGCGCCCACCCGCGCGGTGAAGCGGTCGGTCAGGTGCCGGAGGCCGTAGAAGAGCAGCTTCTCCTTGGTCTCGAAGTAGTACTGGACGAGGCGCAGTGACACTCCCGCCTCGGCCGCCACCTCGCGCATGCCGACGGCGTGCAGTCCGCGCCGCCCCGCGACCTGGATGAGCGCCTCTGCGATCTGGGCGCGCCGCTGCTCGTGATCCACACGCTTGGGCATGTTCCTGTGTCTCCGCCTGTCGATGGTGGGTTTCGCGCTCCGCTGCCCGAACCCTTTCATGGTACCGATGTACCACATTGGTGATACGGTCGTACCACGAAGAACGGATCTTTCCAGGAGGTGCCGCCGTGCCCGAGAACACCGCCCGCGTACGCCGCGATGTCGGCCGCTATGTCAATGACGCCTTGCGCGACCGCTACTTCGCCGCTGATGACGTGCTCCGCGCGATGGGGGCACCGGCCCGCTCCGAGACGGACGTCGAGACGAGCTTCGGCACCACCCACGTCTACCGGTACGGGCCCTCGGACCCCGCCGCCGCATCCCGTACGCCGATCGTCCTGATCCACGGCGCGGCCTACAGCTCGGCCATGTGGTACCCCAACACCCCCGGGCTCAGCCTCGACCGCCCCGTCTACGCCCTCGACACCCCGGGCGACGCGAACCGCAGCATCCACCGCGAACCGATGTGGCAGCCCGAGCGCGCCGCGCAGTGGATGGACGAGGCCCTCGACGCGCTCGGCCTCGACCGGGTCCACCTCGTCGGCTCCTCCTACGGCGGCTGGCTCGTCCTCAACCAGGCCCACCGGCGGCCCGGACGGCTCGCCTCGGTCACCGCCCTCGACCCCGGCGGGCTGGAGAAGGTCGGCCTGCGCTTCTTCGTCTGGATCTTCGTGAGCCTGTTCGCCACCTTCGCCCCGAAGGCGCTGCGCCCCCGGCTCGCCAAGTGGCTGGACCAGCCGGTCCTCGCCATCCCCGAGATGCGCAAGTGGATCCAACTGGGCGCCCGCGCCTACCGGATCCGCCGGCCCGCCCCCCTGCCGCTGGCCGAGGAGGCGCTGCGGTCCATCCGGATCCCGCTCTACGTCATCCTGGGCAAGCACAGCCTGCTCGTGCACCCGAAGCGCCAGCTGGAACGCGTACCGCGCCTCGTTCCCGGAGCCCGCGCCGAGATCATCGCGGCGACCGGGCACGGCCCGCAGATCGACCACCCGGACGTGGTCAACGCCCGGATGCTGTCCTTCATGGAGGACGTCGACTCCCTTGACCCTGCCGCGGTCGACACATAGGGGTACGGCAGGGAGAAACGGCACCGGCGGCGCCCACTCCGTGCCAGAACGTGCCAGTAGTAGGGGCGGTGAACAGCGGTCAACACCGGGCTCGCAGAAGGACCCGGGACAGGTCCACTGTCGAACATTCCGGCAGGTCAAAGGGCCCTGGAGCACCGGGACCTTGTTGAACTGCCCAGTGGCGAAGGCTTCCTGTGGAGTACGGGGCAGCAGAGCGCCGCCGTAGACGGGCCCGTACTCGGGGCCCGTACCGAAGCCGTTCACCAGTCGGCCGACGGGGGCGGTGCGCCAGACATCCCCGGGGCGCTCCGCCTGCAAGGCCTTGACCGTGGCCCCGCCCGGACTCCGGCCGTTCGAGCCGGCGGCCCTGACCTCGGTGGCACCGCGGCTGCCGGGGCGGGCCCGGCTCGCCGGCGGGAGGTTCCGCCGTGGTGTCGGGGCAGGCCCGGGGGGCGCCCGTGTACACGCCGGCCGGGCTGCGCGGGCGCGGGTATGCGGGGGCCTTGGCCTTCGCGGTCACCGAGGATGTCCGGGCGGCCGGCGCCGGGCAGGTCATCCTGTTCACCGATGCGGGCAATCCCACCGGCAACGCGCTGTACCAGCGGCTGGGTTGCCGCCCGCGGTCCGGCTTCACGACCGGTGAACTGGAGGGATGACGTCGTCTCAGGACCGTACCGGGGCAGGGGCTTCGGCCTCCTCGTGCGCCTGAGCGGCGGCGCCGGGGCCGTTGCGTATGCGGGCGGCGGGCGGTGGGGTGGGGGTCAGCGGTGGGTGGTCGCGGGCTGTGGGGGGTGGGTCTGCGGTGTCGGGGCCGTCGGGCCCGCGAGTTTCAGCAGTGGGCCGGTCATCAGGGTCGTGACCAGGGCGACGAGGGTGAGTGTCGCGAGCAGCGGGCCGTCGATGATGCCCGCCTCGTGGCCGATCTGGAGGACGACCAGTTCGGTCAGTCCGCGGGTGTTCAGCAGCACGCCCAGAGCGAACGACTCCCGCCAGGGCAGGCCCGCGTACCGCGCGGCCAGCCCCGCGCCGCCGATCTTTCCGAGGACGGCCACGGCCAGCAGGGCCGGCAGGACCAGCCCGCCGCCCGAGGAGAGGTCCAGGGCCGACAGGTCCACTCCGAACCCGAAGCCCAGGAAGAAGAAGGGCAGCAGCACGGTCTTGGACGTGGTGGCCGGCGGCTCCGCGGCGGCGACGGCGAACGGGTTGCCGGCCGGCCACACCAGACCCACCAGGAACGCGCCGATGAGCTGGTGCACCCCGAGGGCGGCGGTCAGTGCCGCGGAGACGGTGATCGCGGTGACGAGCACGACCCGGAGGGTGGCGGGGTCGGTGGTCTCGCCCTTGCGCGCGAACCACCCGGCCGCAGCCCGGCGCACCGGGCCCAGGTAGACGGCGACGACGACCACCGCGATCAAGGCGCGCACGGCCGCGTCCCGGTGGTCGGAGCCCCGGGACAGCGCGAGGATCGCCGAAAGCGCCAGCCAGCTGCCGCCGTCGCCGACGGCCGCGGCGAACAGGCTCAGCCGGCCGGGCCGGGTGCGGGAGAGGCCCAGGTCCTCCAGCATGCGGGCCAGCACCGGGAACGCCGTGATGCTGATCGCGCATCCGATGAACAGGACGAAGACGGACTGCGGCAGGCCCGCGGGCGTGTAGCGGTCCGCGAGCGGCAGGGCGGCCAGGGCGCCGCCGGCGAACGGGACCAACAGGGAGGCCTGGCTGATCAGCAGGCCCTGACGGGCGGTGCCCCGCACCCGCATCGAGCAGAGCTCCTGCCCGGTGAAGAACATGAACACCGCCAGGCCGATCTGCGCGAGCCCGGAGAACATGGGCAGCACTGCCTCCGGGAACAGCCAGTCCGCCGCCTCGGGGGCGAGCGCGCCCAGGAGCGAGGGGCCGAGGGCGATGCCCGCGACCACCTCGCCCATGACGCGCGGCTGGCCCACCCGGACGGCGAGCGTGCCCGCGGCCCGCGACAGGGCGAGGACGACGGCCGCACCGAGGAAGAAGTGGCCGACGGAGTCGAGAGGAAACATGCGGTTCCGTTCTGCCGGACCCGACAGGTCCGGCCCTTCTCGGTACGGCGCTGCCGGGTACCGGCCGTGGCGGGGCCTTCAGTGGCGGGGCCTTCAGTGGCGGGGGCGGCGGCTGAGTGCCATGCCGGCGAACAGGAAGACCACGCCGAGGCCGCCGGCGATGACGGCCGCGGTGGTCTGGGCGGGTTGGTCGCTGGCGTGCAGGACGGCCGTCACGACGCCCATCACGCCGCTGATGTAGCAGAAGATGGTCAGGAAGATCTTGAGGCTCGGATTCATGGGGGGTGGGTCCAATCGGAGGGGGCGGGCGTTCGGGCCGGGTCAGTGGGGGGCGGTGCCCGTGGCGGTGAAGCCGAGCAGCATCACGTACGCGTCCGGGTCGACGCGGAAGCGGTTCCAGCGGTCGGCGGCCAGCGCGAACTCGCCCAGGCTCACCACGCCGGCGGCCACGAGCGGCTGGAGGCGGCCGGGGCCCAGGTGCGGGGCGAAGGCCTCGACGGGGTGGTCGTCGTTGGTGGTGGCGAACGGGCGCAGGGCCACGTCCTCACAGCCCGCGCCGCGCAGCAGCCGGGTCAGGCGGCGTCCGACGGTCCGGTCCCCGCCCGCCGAGGTCTGCGCTCGGGCCAACTTGCCGTGGATCTCGGCCAGTTCGGGGTAGGCGGGCTCGGCCAGGCCCCAACAGGAGGCGTCGACCTCGGTCACGGCGATCCGCCCGCCGGGCCGCAGCACGCGCAGGGCCTCGGCGAGTACGGCCTGCGGGTCGGCCAGGTGCTGGAGTACGTACCGCAGCAGCACGAAGCCGGCCGAGTCGTCGGGGAGCGGCAGGGCCGCGCCGTCGGCGACCAGGAGTTCGGCTCCGCAGCCGGCGGCGTGGGCCAGCAGGTCGCCGTCGATGTCCACGGCGGTGTGGGCGAGGCCGGGCAGGGCGGCGCGCAGCCGGCGGGTGACCGCACCGGAGCCGGCGCCGATCTCGACGAACGGGCCGGAGTGCGCGTCCAGGCCCGCCTCGCGCAGGATGCGCAGCTCGGCGCCGAACGACAGCTCGGCCTGGGCCTCCAGGCGGGCCAGTTCGCCGGTGAGCCCGCCGGCCGTGGTGGCGGCCGGGTCGTACGAGCCGCCGACCGGGCCGGTACGGGTGCCGGTGCCGGTGCCCGCCCGGCCTCCCGGGTCTGTCGGGGCCGTCGGGGCCGTCGGGGCCGTCGGGGTCGTCGGGGCCGGCGCAGCCGTCGGGGGAATCGTGGTCATCGGGGCCTCGCAGTCATCCGCATGCCGTGCTTGGGTCGCAGGGTCACCAGGGCTTCCGGCTCCACCGGGAAGCCGGGCTCCAGTTCGAGGCGGGTCGCGCGCATCAGGACGGCCAGCACCAGCGTGGCCTCGATCAGGGCCAGGTGCCGGCCGATGCAGATGCGCTCGCCCCCGCCGAAGGGCAGGTAGAGGTGGCTGGGCAGGTCGGCGTCCTCGAAGCGGTCGGGTACGTACGCATCGGGCCGGTCCCAGTAGTCGGGGTGCCGGTGCAGCACCCACTGGCTGACGCACACCAGCGTCCCGGCGGGGATCTCGTAACCACCCACGGTGTCGGGGCCCTTGGCGCGCCGGGAGATGAGCCACACCGGCGGGTAGAGGCGCATGGCCTCCTCGATCGCGCGCCGGCAGTGCACCAGGTCGGGCAGGTCGGCCGCGGTGGGCGTGCGGTCCCCGAGGACGGCGTCGATCTCCGCCCGGACCTTCTCGGCCTCCTCCGGGTGCCGGTCGAGCAGGTACAGGGTCCACGTCAGGGCCTTGGCCGTGGTCTCGTGGCCCGCCATGACCAGGGTGAGCACCTGGTCGCGCAGTTCCTCGTCGTCCAGTTCGCCGATCATCGCGTCGAGCAGGGACGCGGACCCGTGCGCGGGGGGTTGTCCGCCGGCGACCGCCCGTCGGGAGGCGATGACGGTGCGGGCGATCAACTGGAGGAACATGCGCGCCTGTACGTATCCCTTGCGCCGCAGCGCCGTGTCCGCGGGATCCGGGTCGGGGGTGGGTACGTAGTGCCCCATGAACCGGTTGGCGGCGTCGACCGCGCGCCCGAAGCCCTCGCCGGCCGCGCCCAGGTCCACGCCGAGTACGGCGCGGGTGAGGATCGCCAGGGTCAGCGAGGTCAGGTGGTGTTCGACGGGGAGGGCACTGCCGTCCCGCACGGCCGGCTGCCAGCGCGCCAGGAGGGCTTCGGTCTCCTCGGTGATGATGCTGTCGAAGGTGGCGACCTCGGTGCGCCGGAAGGCGGGGGCGCACTGCCTGCGCTGGCGGACCCAGTCGGCTCCGTTGCTGGTCAGCAGCCCGTTCCCGAGGAGGGGCCGCAGCATCGCGTCGTCGGGGGTGCCGGCCTTCGTGTAGTTGGCGGTGTTGTCCTTCAGTACGTGCCTGGCCAGCTCGGGCCGGTGCAGCATGACCACCCGCTCGCCGTCTCCGACATGGCTGGTGATGTCGCCGTGGCGACGGTTCATTTCGGTCACGAAGGCCAGCGGGTCGGCACGCATGAGTGCCATGTCCACAGGGGTGTCCGGCCCCGGTGGGACGGTGCCCGCCGGTGCGGTGGTGGCTGTCACGTGAACCTCCGTGGATGGCTTGATCCGATGTACGTACGCCCCCTGCGCAAGCCGGCCCCGCGATACGTACCGGATATCGGTAATTCCGTAATCGCCGTGGGAATTACCCCGGTTGTGCTCCCGGCAGGCGCCGTGCGGCGCCCTGCGTGAGAGCATGCCTACGCAGGCAGGGCAACCGTGCCTGCGGGCGCGGGTGGTTCGGCCACAGTAACTCCCGGAAAGAATCGGCTCAATGCTTATTGGGAGTAGCCGGATACTCATCGCCCGAGGGTCTTCGGATTACGTTTCATTGCGTCTTGGCCGGGCGGTTCTCGCCGTGTGAATCTTGCTTCGTCGCCGGCTGGGCGGCCGCACCGAATCCGCAGCAATCGCAAGGAATGGAGAGTCCACATGGCACTCGACCCGCAGCAGCGCGCTGAGTTCGTGAACTCCTACACCCGGGTTCTCATCAGCGCCTGGTCCGACGAGGCGTTCTCCGCCAAGCTCGCCTCGGAGCCGCGGACCGCGCTCGCCGAAGCCGGCCTGGAGCTCCCGGCCGGTGCCGAGGTCGTCATCGTCACCCAGGCCCCCGACGGCCACGAGCAGGGCGACCTGGACGTCCAGGTCGCCTTGTGGGAGACGGGTCTGGAGACCGGTCGCTACGAGTTCCACATCCCCGCGACCCCGACGGTCGACGCCGTCGAGCTCAGCGAGGGCGACCTGTCCGATGTCGCCGCCGGCGTGCTCGACGCCTGCAACTACTGCTGCTGCCCCTGCTGCTGCTGCACCTGACAGGCGCTCGCACCCCTTCCCACTTCGCTGGAGCGACCCATGTCCCCTGCGCCGACGGCACATCCTGTTTCCGTACGCGGGCTTTCCAAGCGATACGGTGACTTCCAAGCCGTGAGCGACATAAGCCTCGATATTCATCGTGGCGAAGTGTTCGCACTGCTCGGACCCAATGGCGCTGGAAAGACCACGACTGTCGAAATTCTGACGGGAGTGCAAAGACGCACCGGTGGAGACGTGCGGGTCCTCGGCCGTGATCCGGCCGAGGACCCGCGGGAATGGCGGGCGAAAATAGGTGTGGTGCCCCAGACGGCGGGCGCCTACTCCGATCTGACCGTGAAAGAAGTCGTCACGCATTTCGCCGCCATGTATCCGGCCCCGTTGCCGGTCGGCGAGGTGCTGGGGATGGTGGGGCTCGGATCACTCCACTCGCGCCGGGCCTCCGCGTTGTCCGGCGGTCAGCAACGCCGTCTGGACGTCGCGGTCGGCGTCATCGGCGATCCCGAACTGATCTTCCTGGACGAGCCGACCACCGGCCTGGACCCGGTGGCCCGCCGTGAGGCGTGGGAGCTCGTCCGGTACTTCGCCGACCGTGGCCGTACGACCGTCCTGACCACGCACTACCTCGACGAGGCGGAGGAACTGGCCCAGCGGGCCGGCGTCGTCGTGGGCGGCCGGCTCGTCGAGTACGGGCCGCTGGCCTCGTTCGGCGGCCGTGACCAGACGCCCGCCACCGTCTCGTTCCGACGCGGCGAAGCACTGGGCGGCGTCGCGCTGCCCGCGCTGCCGCCCGACACCGAGGTGGTGCCGTCCGGACCGGGGACCGTGACGCTGCGCACCGCCGCGCCCTCGCACGCGCTGAGCCTGCTGCTGCCCTGGGCGCGCGAGGCGGGCTCGTCGGAACTCGCGGACCTGCGCGTGCACCGGCCCACCCTCGAAGAGATCTACCTGAGTCTGATCGACAGGGAGAGCAGGGAGACCGCTGCATGACCGCGACCGTGCCCGAAACCAGGACCGCCACCCCGGACTCGTCCGGTGACCGGGCGATCCGCCCGGCCGAAGCCGTGCGCGCGCGCCCTCGCGCGCGCGGTGCGAGAGGGTACGCGCGGGCCTGCGCGGCGCGTTCGTCGGTCGAGCTGAGAGCGTTCTTCCGCAACAGGCAGTCCCTGGTGTTCACCCTGTTCTTCCCGGTGATCCTGCTCGTCGTCTTCGGCTCGATCTTCGAGGGGAAGGTCGAGGGCACCGACACGGACTTCCGGCAGGTCTTCATGGCCGGGGTGATCGCGGCGGGCGTCATGAGCACCGCGTTCTCCGGCCTGGCCATCAACGTGGCCATCGAGCGGGACACCGGCACCATCCGCCGCCTCGCCCTGACCCCGATGCCCAAGTCGGCGTACTTCGTGGGCAAGCTCGTCCGCGTGGTGGTCACCACCGTGCTGGAGACGATCCTGCTCATCGGCATCGCCGTGGCCGCGTTCGGGCTGCCCCTGCCGCAGACCGCCGAGCGGTGGAGCACCCTGGCGTGGTGCCTCGCGCTGGGCACTGCGGCGTGCGCGCTGGCCGGCACCGCCTACAGCGCGCTGATCCCCAACAGTCGTTCCGCCGCTGCCGTGGTGACGCCCGTCTTCATGGTCCTGCAGTTCATCTCGGGCGTGTTCTACCCGTTCGAGAACCTGCCGCTGTGGATGCAGAACACCGCCGCCCTGTTCCCCGTGAAGTGGATGGCCCAGGGCTTCCGTTCGGTGTTCCTGCCGGACTCCTTCGCCGTCGTGGAGCCGGCCGGGTCCTGGGAACCGGGCCGCATCGCCCTGGTCCTGGCGCTGTGGGCGGTCGGCGGTCTGCTGGCGACCGGACTGACGTTCGGCTGGCGCGGCCCGCGGGTGCGCTGAGCGGCCACCCCGATGACAACGGTGGACAGCGGTTGACAGCGGCCGTGCGGGAGCCGGGCGAGAAGAGTGCCGTGACGAGGAGAACACGTACATGACCGAGGTTGCCGGGCTGCCCGCCCACCTGGCCCACCCCTTCAGCCCCGCCGGACGGGTCGACCCGTACCCGGCGTACGCGTGGCTGCGGGCCCACGACCCCGTGCACCGCGACCCGATGACCGGCATGTGGCTGGTCACCGGGCACGCCGACTGCGCGGCCCTGCTCAAGGACCCGGCGTTCTCCGCGGCCTCGGGGCAGCGCGAGCGGTCCCGGGACGACGACCTGCCGGTGTCCATGCTGACCACGGACGGCGTCGACCACACCCGGCTGCGCGCACCCGGCGCCCTGCTGCTGGGTCCGGCCGCCCTGACGTCCGTGGCCGACGCCATCGCCGCCGACGCCGACGCCCTGCTCGACCGGGCCGTGGAGCGCGGCGTGCCCGTCGATGCCGTGGAGGAGCTGGGCGCGCCGCTGGCCACCGCCGTGCTGGCACGGCTGTTCGGCCTGCCCGAGGACGGGCTGGGGACGCTGGCCGCACTGGCCCGTGCCGCGTCCGTCAACCTCGATCCGCTCGCCCCGCCGCACGTCGCGCGCCTGGGCCGCGCCGCCATGGGCGAGCTGACCCGGTTCCTCGACGCCCACACCGACCGGGTGGACCCGCACTGTCCGCTCGGCCGGCTCGCCGCCGACTCGCGGCTGACCCGGCAGGAGATGCTCGGCGTCCTCGGCCTGACCGTCGTGGGAGGCTGGCAGCCGCTGGCCGAGGCTGTCGGCAACGCCCTGTACTGGCTGCTGCCGCGCCCCGAGGTACGCGCCGCGCTGCGGGACGCCGGCCCGGACGCGGCCGAGACGGCCGTCGACGAACTGCTGCGCCTGGAGGCGCCGATCCCCTTCACCGCCCGCGTCACCGTCCGCGACGCGGAGCTTCCCGGCGGGCGCGTCCCGGCCGGGCAGCGGGTCCTCGCGGTGCTCGCCGCCGCCAACCGGGACCCCGCCGTCTTCGCCGACCCCGGCAGCCTGGTGTGGGACCGGCGGCCCAACCCGCATCTCGCCTTCGGCGGCGGCCCGCACTTCTGTCTGGCCGCCCGCCTGGTCAGGCAGTCCGGCGCGGTGCTGCTCGGCAGGATCGTCCGCCGCTTCCCCGAGGCCGTCATCGCCGGCCCGGACCCGCGCTGGGCGCCGTCCCTGATCCCGCGCCGCCTCACCGCTCTCCCCGTCGACCTGGGCACGGACGTACGGGACGGGATCGCGCCGCACGCGGACGTACGGGACGCGTCCGGGCTGGAGGGCGCACATGCCTGAGGTGGTGGTGATCGGAGCCGGGGTCGCCGGGCTGGCCTGTGCCCGGCGCCTGGCGCAGGCGGGCGTCGACACCCTCGTCCTGGAGGCCCGGCCCCGGATCGGCGGGCGCGTCCGCACGTTCCGCCCGGCCGACGGCGGTCCGGCCCTCGAACTCGGCGCGCAGGTCGTGCACGGCGACCGGAACCCGGCCCACACCGTCCTCGGCCCGCTGCCCGCCGCGCCCCGCCCGTCGGCGGCGTACGTCGTGTCCGGGCGCGTCGCCCGCCCCATGGGCGTCCTCGCCCGCGGTGCGAACCCGCCGTGGCTGCTGGAGGGCAGGCTCGCGGGCTACGCCCCGGCCCCCGACGGCCCCGGCGGCGGGCTCAGCGTCGGCGGCTGGCTGGCGGCGAGCGGCGCCGCGCCCGCCGAGGCGGCCACGGCTCGCGAGTGGCTGCGCCAGACCTGGGCCGCGGACCCCGACCGGCTCGACGCCGCCGGGGTGGCGACGGCGGCCCGCCAAGACGGCGGCGGCCGGGGCGAGTTCACCGTCCCCGGCGGCCTGGACCTGCTGCCCCACACCCTCGCCGAAGGTCTGGACGTGCGCACCGGCACCCCCGTCCGCCGGATCGCGGCCGACCCCGAACGTGGCGTGCGCATCGTCACCGGTGACGGCGAACTCACCGCGGACCGGGCGGTCCTCGCCGTACCGCCCGCCGTGGTCGCCGGCGGGCTGCTCGCCGTCGACGGGCTCGGCCCGGAGAAGACCGCCGCCGTGAGGGCGCTCGTACCCGGCGACGGCTTCTGCGCCGTGGTGACCCTGACCGGCCCGGCCCCCGAGACGGCCGCCGTGTTCGACGCGGACGGCGTCGGCGGGTTCGTCTCCTGCCGGGAGGGCCGCCCCGAGGTGCTGATCGTCGCCAAGTCCGCCGCCGCCGCGTGCGTCCGGGAGGCGGCCGGGTCCGCGGTCCACCTCGCCGGGCTGCTGGCCGTGGCGCTGCCGTGGACCAGGGGCGTGGCGGTCGTGGACGTCGAGACCGCCGACTGGTCCGCCGACCCGTACAGCGGCGGGGCGTTCTGCGCGCCGGGACCCGGCACGGACCGGGCGGCCCGGGACTGGGCCCGTCCCCTGCACGGGCGCGACGGGTGGCTGTTCTTCGCGGGGGAGGCCGCCGTGACCGGGCGGGCACTGCCGTGGTTGCAGGGTGCGTACGCCGACGGGCGGCGCGCCGCACAGGAAGTTCTGGAGGCGGGGAAGCAGTGAGCGTGAACGTCCATTCGGGGTGGTACCTGGCCGCCTTCGCGTCCGAACTGAAGGGCGAGGTAGTGCCGTTGGACATCGGCGAGCGCCGTCTGGTGGCGGTGCGCACGGAGGGCCGCCTGCGCGTCCACGATGCCGACTGCCCGCACCGCGGCGCCCACCTCGGCCACGGCGGCCGGGTGGAGGGCGGCTGCCTGGTGTGTCCCTTCCACGGGCGGCGCATCGGGCTGGGGCAGCCCTCGGGTGAGGGCAGCCGGCCCTGGGTGCGCGAGCACGAGGTCGTCGAGTGCGGCGACGCCGTCTTCGTGCGCCTCACCGACGGGCCGGACGACGACCGCGGGCTGCGCACCGTACTCAAGGGACTGGCCGACTCGATGCCGCTGGTCAAGGCGGTGGAGCGGCCGGTGGCCGCGGCCGCGGACCTCGTCGTCGAGAACGCCTTCGACACCGACCACTTCACGGCGCTGCACAAAGTCCACCGGATCCGCGGCATGAGGCATTCCACGGGTGTGCACGGCGAGTTGGTGATGGACGGGGAGTTCCCGATGTCGGCCTCGCCCTGGGCCGGCCGCGGCAGGGCGGCGGCGCAGCCGTACGTTCCGCGCTTCCACGCGCGCGCGTACAGCCCCGGTGTCGTCGTCACGGAGTTCGGGCCCGCCGACGAGGTGCACGTCATCGTCACCGGCGCCGTGCCCGACGGGCGCGGGGGCTGTGTCGCCCGGGTCGCCGTCGGCGTGCGCGAAGGCCGCGAGAACCAGCTGCCCATGCTGGTCGCCGGCAGCGAGCGGGCCCTCGCCGAGGACATCGCCGTCTGGGAGCACCTCAACCCGCGGGTGACGCCCCGCTACGACGCGGCCGACGCGGCCGTCGTCGCGTACCGGGAGTTCTGCGCGGGCTTCGCCGAACTCGCCGTCGGGGAGGCACCGTGACCGTGCCCGAGACGGCGACCGGCAGCGCGACCGGCGCCGATCACCGTGGGGACCGCACCGGCGGCCCCGGCGGCGACGGGCGCCACGTCTCCCGCGAGCCGCTGCCCGGCGAGCGGGAGGGCGCGTACGACGGGCTGCGCACCCTGACCTACGGCAGCGGGCCCACCGTGCTGTGGGTGCACGGCTACACCATGGACGCCACCCTGTGGCGGCCCTTGTGGCGGCTGCTCCCCGGGCTGCGCCACGTCGGCGTGGACCTGCCGGGACACGGCGGCTCCGAGGCGCTGCGCCCCGGGCTGACCATGCCGGAACTCGCGGCACGCGTCATGGGTTTGGCCCGTGAGCAGAAGGCCCGGCGGTGGGCGGGCCTGTCCTTCGGGTCGACCGTCGCGCTGGAGATGGCGCTCGCGTACCCGGACGAGGTCGACCGGCTCGTCGTGGGCGCGCCGACCCCGGCCGGCGGGCCGCCCGATCCGGCGGCCCGGAAGCGGTACATCGAGATGCTGATGCTGCGCCGGATGCGCGGGGCGGAGGCGGCCGAGCTGTTGGCCGATCTGTGGATGGCGGCGCCGCCGGACATCTTCCGGGGCACCGAGGCCCATCCGGTGCTCCGCGCCGAGCTGAGGTCCGTCGTGGCCCGCCACTCCTGGGCCGAGCTGGACAGCGGCGCGATGGCGGGGCTCAGCACGCACGTGCACTCCGGGGAGGACCTGGCACGGATCACGGCCCGTACGTTCGCACTGACCGGCAGCGCCGACATGCCCGTATTCCACGACAATGCCGCTTTGTTGTCCCGAGTGGTACCCCGCTGCCGCAACCATGTACTGCCCGACGCGGGTCATTTGCCCTTTCTCGAACAGCCGTGGGCCGTGGCGCCGCTGCTGCTGGACCACCTGTTGGCCTGTTAGCCACTTAATGGGCCTTCCGATACCCGTATAAAGTGATCAAGGAATGCACATCGGGGGGGTCGGGGGACATGCCGATATTCATGCTTGAGTTCTTTGGGTCGATCCTCCAAGTGATGGGGCTGGTCGAGCAGTCCGACCTCGCCTTTCACTTCGGCCGACATCTGATCGAGGAACGGGCCGAGCCGGTGCGGAACGCCGTGAGCCTGCATTTCGCCTCGCACACCGGGGCGGGTCAGGGAGGGCGCGAGGTGCGCGTGCTCGATGGCGAGGGGCGCGTGCTACGCCGCTGGGCCTACCACGGCATAGGCGGAATCCCGCCAGTTTTGCCGCCCTTCGCCGTCATGGAGCACCCGTACGCGGTCGTTCAGGCCGCCGTGCTGGCCAAGGGCGCCGGCGTGGTGGCGCTGGTCGGCGGCATCGGTTCGCCGCGGAACTCCGTGGCGCTCGCCCTGGGCGCACGCGGGTGGCGCATGGTTTCCGGCCAATACCTGGTCGTCGACCGCGTCACCGGGGAGACACTGCCCTACCAACTGCCCCTCGAACTGAGGGGCCCCGCCCTGGAGGCCGCCCGGGCCGCCGGCCTCACCGACGCCCCCGGCAGCGACGCACGAACGGTGTGTTCGCCGCTGACGGGCCCGTCCGTCATGGTCCGCCCGGAGCGGCTGATCGCCACGGCGGACATCCGCGAACGGCTCGGCCCGGCCACACTCGTGCGGCTCTGCAGCACGGGCGCGCAGCGGTCCCGGCTGGAGGACTGGAACTTCGCCGCCTCGGTGTGGCCCCCGGACGCCTCGGCCGACCCCGCCTTCGCGGCCACCCCCCGCATGCGCCTGCTGCTGCCCGAATCGGGCGCCGCCGAAGAGGCCGCCGACCTGCTCGACGGACGACTGACCGCGACCACCCCGAAGGGAACCGCGCCGTGCCCCGCCGTACCTCCTACGTTGACGGAACTCCTTGCTGGATCGACCACGTAGGCGTCGACCCCACCGGTGCCAAGGACTTCTACGCGGCCCTCTTCGGCTGGGAGTTCCGGCCCGAGGGCGGCCGGGGCTACCACCTGGTGCTGCTCGGCGGCGAGATCGTCGGCGGCCTCGGGCCGAGCCCGGCCGGACCGCGCTTCGGCTCCGCGTGGACCGTGTACCTCGCGGCGAAGGACCTCGACGCCGCGGGGCGGCGGGCCGAGCTGCACGGCGCCCACGTGGTGGTGGCGGGCGTCCCGGCCGGCGGCAACGGCCGCCTCAGCCTCGCCGTCGACCCCCTGGGCGCCGCCTTCGGGCTGTGGCAGGGCGCCCACGACGAGGGCGTGGTGGTCGTCGACGAGGCCGGCGCGCTGACCGGCGCCGCCCTGCACACGCCGCGGCCGGGTGAGTCGGGCGACTTCTACCGGGAGGTCTGCGGCGCCCGGCCGGAGACCGAGGAGGCGGCGGACGCGCGTTGGGTGCCGCGGTTCGGGGTGGCCGACACCGGCACCTTCGAGGTCCTCGCCCGCGCGGCGGGCGCCCGCGTCCTCGCCCCGGGACTGCTGAGCGACCCCTGGGGAGCGGTGTTCGGCGTGACGGACGGCCTCGGCACCGCCTGAGGGCCGCCCCGCCATCCCTGGCGGATCGGGGCACGGCATCGGAACCGCCCCTCGCCACCGCCGATTACGCAATCCGTCGGATACGTAATCCCTCGCTGCGCATCGCCTCCGGTTCATTCGCGCTGCTCGTCGTGCGAAGGTCGATTCGGCCGAAGAAAAGACGGAGCGAGACATCCGCTGTAAAGAATTCCCGCGCTCGCGTACGACGCATGGAATGCGGTGGAATTCCGTACGGGAAAGGCGAAAGCGATGGCATCCGAGATCGTGGTCATGGGTGGTGGGCCGGCCGGCTCCATTGCCGCGGCGCTGCTGGCCCGCCAGGGCGCGCGCGTGAGACTGCTGGAGCGTGCCCATTTCCCGCGGTACCACGTCGGGGAGTCCGTGGCGACGTCCTGCCGGTCCATCATCGAGTTGGCCGGCGCGCTGGAGAAGGTGGAAGAGCGCGGCTATCAGGTCAAGGAAGGCCTGCTGCTGCGCTGGGGCGCCGAGCGCGACTGGGTCGTCGACTGGCCCGAGATCTTCGGCACCGACGCCCGGACCTCCTGGCAGGTCGACCGCGCGGACTTCGACGACGTCCTGCTGCGCCACGCCGCCTCCCAGGGCGTCGAGGTCATCGAGGGGGCCCAGGCCCGCACGGTGCTCTTCGAGGACGGCCGCGCGGCGGGCGTCGAGTGGACCCACGAGGGCCGGGAGCACACGACCCGCGCCGACCACGTGATCGACGCGACCGGCCGGGCAGGCCTGTTGTCGGTGCGCCACCTCGACAACCGCACGCCCCACGACGTGTTCCGCAACGTGGCCGTCTGGGGCTACTACCAGGGCGGCGCGCTGCTGCCGCGCACCCCCCGCGGCGGCATCAACGTCATCTCCGCGCCCGAGGGCTGGTACTGGGTCATCCCGCTCAAGGACGACGTGTACAGCGTCGGCTTCGTGACCCACCAGGACCACTTCCTCAGGCGCAAGCAGGGCCACGCGGCGGGCGCGGCGGGCATGGAGGCCCTGTTCCTGGACGCGGTACGGGAGTCGGAGACCGTGCGCGAGCTGGTGGCGGACGGCGTGTTCCGGCACGACGTGCGCGTCGAGCAGGACTTCTCGTACACGGCGGACAGCTTCTGCGGGCCCGGCTACTTCCTCGCCGGCGACTCCGCGTGCTTCCTGGACCCGCTGCTGTCGACCGGCGTCCACCTCGGCATGTACAGCGGCATGCTCGCCGCCGCGTCGATCACGGCGATCGACGCGGGCGAGGTGACCGAGGACGAGGCGCTGTCCTTCTACGAGGCGCTCTACCGCAACGCGTACGCCCGCATGTTCTCGATGGTGGCCGGGTTCTACGAGCAGTACCGCGGCAAGTCGACGTACTTCTGGCTCGCCCAGCGTCTCGCCCGCGGCCGCCACCCCGAGCTGATGGCCCGCCCGGAGAGCCCGGACCCGATGCGCTCCGCGCCGGACAGCGGGGCGTTCGCGGCGCTCACCGCCGGCGTCCTGGACCTCGACGACGCGCGGCGGGCGGGTGGCGCCGGCCCGCTGCCCGCCGACGTCCTGGCCGACCGGGTGTCCGGGCGGCACGACATCGGCGGCCACGACACGGCGACGGGGCTGTACCTGACGACCACCCCCCGGCTGGGCATAGGCCGGGCAGGGCGGTCCGCGGAGGCGGCGCGCACCTGAGCGCCGATCCGCAGGAGACGGATCGGGTGGGCGGGGCCCGGTGGCCCCGCCCACCGCCCGGTGTCACACGGGCAGTTCCTCGCCGATCGCGCCCGCCAGCTCGTGTCGGCTGTGGATGCCGAGCTTGCGGTAGATGCGGCCCAGATGGGTGTCGACGGTGCGCTTGCTGAGGAACAGCTTCTCCGCGACCTCCAGGCTGGAGCTGCCCCGCACCACCAGCTCGGCCACCCGCTGCTCCGCCGGGCTCAGCAGGGTGCGCTCGCGCCCCGGCCGGGGCCTCGGCGCCGCGCCCTGCTCCCGGGGTGCGCCGTCCAGGATCGTGGCCGAGGCGGACTCCTCGCCCAGGGCCCGGTACGAGGCGGCCGCCTGGGCCCGCCAGGTCACGCAGCCGGGGTGGGTGATGCCGCGCAGCGCGAGCCGGTGGCCGCAGTCGAGGAACAGGCTCACGGCGGTGGCGTGGTCGCCGAGGGCCGCGGCGACCGTGCCGTGTGCCTGGAGGGAGAGCGCCTTGATGAACGGGTGGGCGTCCCCGGCCGCCGGTTCGTCGGTCAGCAGGGCGGCCGCCTCGGCGGCCCGGCCCAGGCCCACGAGGGCGCGGGCCCCGGCCGCGACGGCCGCGACGGCCAGGGCGGGGGCGTTCAGCCGGCGGGCGAGGTGCAGCGCGGCCTCGGCGTCCGTGTGCGCGTCGGTGTGCTCGTCCCGGCGGTGGCGGACCTCGCTGCGTACGAGGTGGGCGAGCAGGGTGGTGGCGAGGTCGTCCGACGCGCGCGACATGCTGATCAGCCGGTCGGCGAGGGCCGCGGCCCCGTCGAGGTCGCCTGTCCAGGTCAGGGCCAGGGCGGCGCCCACCGGGCCGGCCGCCGACCCGGGCGCCGTACCCTCCGGTGCGCCGGCCGGGCCGGCCGCGACCCGCAGGGCCATCCGGCGCGCGGTGCCGAGCCGACCGCCGGCGGCGGCTGCTGCGGCGAGCGCCCCGGCGAAGACGTGCGCGGCCGGGTCCCCCGGGTCGGCGGCGGCGAGCCGGGCCGCCCGGCGCAGACCGGAGCGGTGCCCGGTGAGCAGGGTCTGTGCGGTCAGCCGCAGCAGGTGTTCGCGCGGCGGCGCGGGCAGTGCCGCCAGTTCGCCGCAGACCCGGACGAACGGCTGGGCGCCTTCGACCCGGGAGACGAGCGCGGGGGAGGCGAGCCGGGCCAGGGCCTCGGCGCGCCGGACCGGACCCAGCGGGCTGTCGGCCGCGGCCGCGGCCTGCCGGGCGCAGGCGTCGAGGTCGCGGTGGAGTTCGACGGCGCCGAGCCGCACCGTCAGGTCAAGAAACGATTCCTCACGTTCCCGGGCCTCCTTCGCCGCGCTCTCGTCGCCGTCCGCCACGGGCACGCCGCGCTGCTCCGACAGGGTGAGCGCACGCCGCAGGTAGCGGGCCGCGGACTCGTGGTCGCCGACCCCCGCGGCCTGGATGCCCGCACCGCGCAGCACGTCGATCCCCCAGTCGCAGCCCGCCAGGATCAGTTGGTCCGCCGTCTGCCGGGCCGGGGCGCCGAGCCGAGCCAGTACGGTCGCGGCACGCCCGTGCAGCAGCAGCCGCTCGTGCGCCGACACCCGGGCGAGGACGGCGGGCCGGACCGCCGTGTGCGTGAAGCGGCCGGGCGCACCCACTCCCAGGAGCCCGGCCCGTACGAGCGTCTCGCGTGCCTGCTGGTCGTGCACCTCGCCGTGCTTGGAGAGCGCGGCGCACACGGCCGGGTCGGTGTCGGGGCCCAGGACGGCCAGCTGCGTGAGCAGCTCACTCCCGCACGGGTCGTCCTCGTCGAGCCAGGCCAGCACGGTCTCCGAGAGGGCCTGCGCCCCGATCGGCAGCACCTGCTCGGGGTCGGGCGAGCCGGGCGGCACGTGGGTGCGCCGCAGCCGGGTCACCAGGTCGTGCAGCACGAGCGGGTTTCCGTGCGCGAGGGTGTGGCAGAGCGCCGCCAGCTCCTGGTCCACGGGGCTGTCGAAGGCGCGGTCGACCAGCTCGGTCGTACAGGTCGGGCACAGCGGCTCCGGCCACAGCCGCAGCAGGTAGGGCAGCGGGCCGAGCTGCTCCGCCACCTGTGCGGCGGCCGAGGCGGGCAACGTGGCCACCATCAGCACCGGCAGGTCGTCGAGCCGCCGGGCGATGTACGAGAACCAGCGCAGCGAGTGCGGGTCGGCGTTGGTCAGGTCGTCGACGAGGATGGCCACCGGCCGGTCGACGGCGAGGGAGCGGGTGGTCCGCAGGAGTCCCAGCAGGGCCTCGTGGGTCGGACCGGCTTCTCCGAGCCCGGGTACGGGCGCGCCGGGGCCGCCGGCCCCGCCGAGGACCGGGTCGAACAGCTGGCTCACCATGCTGTAGGGGAACTGGCTCTCGCTCGGATGGCAGCGCGCCCGCAGAATCAGGGCCCCGGGGGGCAGTAGTCGGGGCACCGCGTTCAACAGTGCGGACTTTCCTATTCCGCGAGGCCCGTGAATGGTGATCACGGTCGGCCGCCTCAAGGCGAGTTCACCGACGGCACCCTGAAGGAGGCCCATCTCACGCTCACGGTGGTACAGATCCCCGTTGGGTGAATGCATGGGGTCAATGTCGCATTGCGCAGGGTGCAGATCAAGCCAAAGGACAGTCTGAACAGTCCAGTTGGGCCGGGCTCTCACGGAAGAAACCGGATGGTTGAATTCCGCGTGAGTCGCCTCGCGGCCCGCGCGTTTCCCGGTACGTATGAAACACCGTCGGGCTACGTATTCGAAGGCCTTCCTGCGTATGAGGTGAAGCATTTACCCGGGGGTCGACCCCGTGTTTGGGTTGCCGGTGTGATGCCACGTCAGGGCTGATCGCGAGAACCGAGGGGGACAGATGGAAAAGCCGCGCCTCAAGGCCCATTTCCACGTCGAGGTGGTGGAGGGCGAGCGCGTCTTCCTCTACGCGGAGGGCCAGGACTACCTGGTGACCGGCAAGGCGGCCGCGGCCGTGCTGCCCCACCTGGACGGGCGCAAGACCGTCATGGAGATCGTGCAGGCCCTCGCCGGCACGCTGCCCATCCCCGCCGTACTCGCGGCACTCACCCGCTTCGACGCCGCCGGGCACCTGGCCGAGGGCCGGCCCGACCTGCCGGAAGCCGGCCTCGCGTACTGGGACGCCCTGGGCATCGACCCCGCCGCCACCCTCGCCACCGCGCCCGTCACGGTCTCCGCGACCGCGGGCGTCGACCCCGAGCCGGTCCTCGCGGCGCTGCGCGCGCTCGGACTGACCGCCCGCACCGGCGACTTCCACACCGTGCCCGAAGAGGGCATCTCCGTCGTCCTCGTCGACGACTACCTCGACCCGGCCCTCGAAGCCCGCAACGCAAGCCAGTTGGCGGCGGCCAAGCCGTGGCTGCTGGCCCGCACCGGCGGCATCGCGCCATGGATCGGCCCGTTCCTCGACCCGGACCACACCGGCTGTTGGACCTGTCTGGCCCAGCGCCTGGCCGGCAACCGCCAGCTGGAGCGCTATCTGGCCGGCAAGCGCGGCGACTCCGTGCCCCGCCACCCGTCCCGCGCGGGCATCCCCGCCGGACCGCAGGTCGCCGCAGGCCTGATCGCAGCCGAGGCCGCCCGGATCGCCGCCACCGGCGAACCCGGCGCCCTGTGCGGGCAGATGGTCACCCTCGACCTCGCCACCCTCACCACCGACCGGCACCCGCTGATCCGCCAGCCCCAGTGCCGCTCCTGCGGCGACCCGACCCTGGTCAGCGAGCGCAGCCCCAAGATCGTCCTGACCTCGGGCGACGCCGGCCACACCAGCGACGGCGGTTACCGCGTCAACAGCCCCGAGGCCACCCTCGCCCGCCTGGAGCGGCACATCAGCCCGCACCTCGGCGCCATCACCAAGCTGGTCTCGCACACGCCCGAGTCCAACACGCTGACCTACAGCTACGCCGCGGGCCACAACTTCGCGATGGTCAACGACAGCATGGACCTGCTGCGCCGCAACCTGCGCGGCCAGAGCGGCGGCAAGGGCCGCTCCGAGATCCAGGCCAAGGTCAGCGCGGTCTGCGAGGCCATCGAGCGCTACGCCGGCGTCTGGCGCGGTGACGAGGCCGTGCGGCGCGCCGCCTACCGCGACCTCGACGCCGAAACGGTCGTCCACCCCCGCAGCCTGCTGCACTTCTCCGAGGCGCAGGTCGCCGGCCGCGACACCTGGAACCAGGACCCCGCCAACCGCCTGCACAAGGTGCCGGACCGGTTCCCCGAGGACGTGGCGATCGACTGGACCAGCGGCTGGTCCCTCACCCACGACGAAGAGCGCCTGGTCCCGGCCGCCTACTCCTGGTACGGCCACCCGGACCTCCAGGACAACTTCTTCTGCATCGCCGACTCCAACGGCACCGCCGCCGGCAACTCGCTCGAGGAGGCGATCCTCCAGGGCCTGTGCGAACTGACCGAGCGCGACGCCGTCGCCGTGTGGTGGTACAACCGGCTGCGCCTCCCGGCCTTCGACATGGACTCGCTCGAAGACCCGTACGTGGACCAACTGCGCGCCTACTACGGCTCCATGAACCGCGACCTGTGGATGATGGACCTCACCACCGACCTCGGCATGCCGGTGTACGTGGCCGCTTCGCGCCGCCGCCACAGCGTCGAGGACATCATGGTCGGCTTCGGCGCCCACCCGGACCCGCGCGTCGCCGCCTTCCGCGCGCTCACCGAGCTCAACCAGTTCCTGCCGATGATCGAGAACCGCGACGCCGACGGGAACACCTCCTACCTCGTCGGTGACCTGGAGACCCTGACCTGGCTGAAGACGGCCACCGTCGCCGCGGAGCCCTGGCTGCTGCCCGACCCGGAGCTGCCGGCCACCAAGGTCGGCCCGCAGCCCGGATTCGACCTCGCCGCCCGCATCCGCGACCAGGTCGAGCGCATCAAGGAGGCCGGCTCCGAGGTCATCGTCGTCGACCAGACGCGCCCCGACCTGGAGCTCAACGTGGTCAAGGTGATCGCCCCGGGCCTGCGCCACTTCTGGCGTCGGCTGGGCCCCGGTCGGCTCTACGACGCCCCGGTCCGCATGGGCCGCCTCGCGGAGCCGATCCCCGAGGCCGACCTGAACAAGTGGAACGTCTTCTTCTGAGCCGCTGAGGCGCCGAGGCGCCGTGCCACCGAGGCGCTGAGCCCGCTCCGCGCGAGCGGATTCCCGCCGGGCGCGGCCCCTCCGCGTTCCCACGGGCGCGTTCCCACGGGCGCGGTCCCACCGGGCGCGGTTCCCACGGGGACCGTGCCGTCCGGGGACCGGCTCCTGACCATCCGTCACACGCGCGGTCCGGGGCACGCCCCGGCCCGCGCCCCATCAGGGCTGGAGCCATGACCAGTACGACGACACTCCCGGGCACGGCGTCGCCGGCCTCCGCGGCGTCCGTCACCCACACCCTGACCAGCCGGCTGGCCCGGGGCGGCGGCTTCCGGGACGGGCAGCTCACCACCCGTTTCGGCGCCGTGCGCCTGGGCGCCCTCACCCCGGGCGCCGAGGCCGCGCTGCGCGCCTTCGGCGAGGACGACCACGCCGAGGCCGCGATCAGCGCGCTCATCGTGGCCCACGACGGCGAAATGGGCCTGCTGCGCTGGCAGATGCTGCGCTCCCGGCTCGAAGCAGCGGGCCTCCTCGAACATGCGGTGGTCGGCCCGGACGGCGCTCCCGTCGCCCGCCTGGTGCGCGTCGGCCGCGGCGCCACCACCCTCAAGCCCGCCCCGCGCGGCCCCGTACGGCTGAGCCGGCACGCCCTGCTGGCACCCGCCGAGGGCACCCTCACGCTGCGCGCCCCCGGCAGCCCGCTGGCCGTGGAACTGGGCGCCGGCGCCACCGCGTTGCTGCCGCTGCTGACCACCTGGACCGAGGAGGTCCCGGCCCCGCTGGTGCGGCTGCTCGCCACCGCCGGCGCGCTGGCCCCCGGCGGCCCCGACGCCGACCCGCAGGCCGAGGAGCGCGGCAGCGTCCAGTGGGACCCGGTCGACCTCGCCTTCCACGCCCGCACCCGTGTCCCGGCCTCCGCGCCCGGCTACGGCGGCACCTACCGGCACGCGGACCGCTTCGGCCCCGAGCCGGTCGCGGCCCCCGCCGCCGACGGGCCGCGCGTGGCACTGCCCGTGCCCGACCTCGAAACGATCGCCGCCCGGGACCCGTCCCTCACCGAGGCCATCGAGCAGCGCACCTCCACCCGCGCGCACGACCCCGAGCACCCACTGACGCTGGCCCAGCTCGCCGAGCTGCTCTACCGGACCGTCCGCATCCGCGGCACGTTCACCGGAAGCGACGGCCAGGAACTCGCCGACCGCCCGCTGCCCAACGGCGGAGCCGTGCACGAGCTGGAGGTCTATCCGCTGGTCACGCGCTGCGAGGGGTTGGAGCCGGGGCTGTACCGGTACGCACCCGACCGGCACGAGCTGGAGTTGGTCAGCGCGCCGGGCCCGGCCACCGCGACCCTGGTCAAGGAGGCCCGCGGCGGCACGATGATGGACGGGGACCCGCAGGTCGTGCTGCTGGTGGCCGCCCGCTTCGGCCGCGTGATGTGGAAGTACGAGACGGTCGGCTACCCGCTGATCCTCAAGCACGTCGGCGTGCTCTACCAGACCGTCTACCTGGTGGCCACCGCGATGGGCCTGGCCGTGTGCGGACTCGGCGGCGGCGACACCAGCGCGTTCGCCGCCGCCACCGGCCGGGACCCGCTGCTGGAGGGCACCGTCGGGGAGCTCGTCCTGGGCAGCCGCCCGGCCGCGCCGGCCGCCGAACCCGCCGCCGAGCCCGCCACCGCGGGCTTCTGACCCGGCAAGGGGGGACACACCACCATGAAGTTCCGCTACCAGGCGCTCCAGCGCAAGCGGGAGCCGGACGAGCTGGACGCCGCCGTCATGCTCGCGGCCCCGCGCGGCTGGATCGCCGTCTTCGTCGTGCTCATCATGATGGTCGGGGCCTGTGTGTGGGCGGTGCTCGCCCGGCTCGACGTCACCGTCGACGCCCCGGGCGTCCTGACCCACCCCGGCGGCACCAGCCAGGTCCAGAGCCCGTACACCGGCATGGCACAGGACCTCCTGGTCGGCCCCGCCGACGAGGTCCGCGCCGGACAGCCCGTCGCCCGCGTCGCCGACCCGACCGGGAAGATCAACACGATCACCAGCCCGTTCGCCGGCAAGGTCATCAGCGCCACGATCACCACCGGCCAGTTCGTCCCGGCCGGCGCCACCGTCGCCACCGTCGAGCGCACCGACCTCCCCGGCGACCGCCTCGTCGCGCTCGTCTTCGTACCCGCCGACCGGGCCGCCCGCCTGGCGCCCGGCCGCCCCGTCGACCTGAACGTGTCGACCGCGCCCCCGGCCGTGTACGGCCTGCTGCGCGGCACGGTCACCCGTGTCGACCCGTACCCGCTGACCCGCGAGGGCCTCGCGGCAATCGCCGGCGGCGAGCTGGCGGCCCAGAGCTTCCAACAGGACCAGGCGCCGCGCCTGGTCACCGTCGACCTGGTCCCCGCATCGGGCTCCGCCTCCGGCTACGCCTGGAGTTCCGCCAAGCCTCCGCCCATCCGGCTCAGCTCGCAGACCTCCGTGTCCGCCTCCATAGAGCTGCGCACCCAGTCGCCCTTCGACCTGGTGCTGGGGCGCTGAGCGGCGCCGACGGGGCCGCCGACGCCGCCCGGACACCCCACGACAAGCTGAGGAAACGGCAGCCATGAGCGACACGAAGACCCGACCCCCCGTGGCCGCCTCCCGCCGGGACGCCCGCCGCACCAGGCGCACCGCGACCCGCAACCGCCGCTGGGCCCGGCGCCGCGCGCACCGGGTGCCCACCGTCCTGCAGATGGAATCGGTGGAGTGCGGCGCGGCCAGTCTGTCGATGATCCTCGCCCACTACGGGCGGCACGTCCCGCTGGAGGAGCTGCGCGCCCTGTGCGGCGTCTCCCGGGACGGCGCCCGCGCGAGTTCCGTGCTGGCCGCGGCCCGCTCGTTCGGGCTCGTCGCCAAGGGCTTCCAGGCGGAGACCGACCAGTTGGAGGAGAAGCTCCGCCACGGGCCCGTCATCATCTTCTGGGCGTTCCAGCACTTCATGGTGGTCGAGGGCATCACCACCCGGTTCGGACGCACCCAGGTCGCCGTCAACGACCCGGCCGCCGGCCCCCGCCTGATGGAGTGGTCCGCGTTCGACTCCGGGTACACCGGCATCGTCCTCACCTTCGAACGCGGCCCCGACTTCACGCCCGGCGGCCGCCGCAGCAGCACCGCCGCCGCCCTCCTGGACCGCCGCCTGCCGTCCGGGCGCGCCCTGCCCCTCGTCCTGCTGGCCAGCCTGCTGCTGGTGGTGCCGGGCATCGTCGGCGCCGCCTACTCGCGGGTCTTCCTCGACCGGGTGCTCGCCTCGGACTCGCCCACGGCCGTGCTGCCGCTGGTCCTGGCGATGTCCGTCACCGCCCTGATGGTCTTCGTCCTCACCTCCGTGCAGCAGCACTACCTGCTGCGCATGGAGATCCGTACCGGACTGGTGGCGTCGGCGCGCTTCTTCCGCCATCTGCTGCGGCTGCCCATCGAGTTCTTCCTTCAGCGCCGCCCGGCCGAGGTCGCCCGACGCGTCGCGAGCAACGACACCGTCGCGATGATCCTCTCGCGCGATGTCGCCGCGACCACCATCAACCTCGTGCTCGTCGTCTTCTACGGCGCCCTGATGGTCCGCTACGACATCCTGCTCGGCCTGCTGGGCCTGGCCACCGCCGCCTTCAACGTGCTGGTCCTGCAACTGGTCTCGCGCTCCCGCAAGGACGCCGTGGACGCGCTGCGCGCCGACCGCGGCAACCTGATCGGCACCACCTTCGCGACCCTGTCCACCATCGAGTCCGTCAAGGCGACCGGCGCCGAGCCCGACGCCTTCACCCGCTGGGCCGGCTTCCTCGCCAAGGTCACCACCGCCCAGCAGCGGCTCGGACAGACCACCGCGGTGCTGACGGTCCTGCCGCCCCTGCTGGCCGTCGTCAACATCGGCGTCATGCTGCTCGTCGGCGGCCTGCGGGTGGCCGACGGCACCCTCAGCGTCGGCATCCTCGTCACCTTCCAGACCCTGCTGGCATCCCTCAGCCGCCCCGTCACCCAGCTCACCAACCTGGGCAGCCGGCTCCAGGAGATGAACGCCGACCTCAAGCGCATCCACGACGTGGAGAAGTACCCGCAGGCCCGCGGCTTCCAGCCCGGCGCACCCGGAACGGACGGCCCGACCGACGACACCCCCGCCGCCCGGCCCGACGTCCCGACCAACCGGCTCGACGGCGAACTCACCCTGCACGAGGTCACCTTCGGCTACGGCCCGCTCTCCGACCCCGTCGTCACCGCACTCACCCTCACCGTCACCCCCGGTTCCCGCACCGCGATCGTCGGCGGTTCCGGCAGCGGAAAGTCCACCGTGGGCCGGCTGGTGACCGGCCTGTACGAGCCTCGCTCGGGGCAGATCCTCATCAGCGGACGGCCCCGCGAGGAGATCCCCCGCACCGTCCTCGCCGCCTCCATGGCCTACGTCGACCAGGACGTCGCGCTCTTCGCCGGCACGGTCCGCGACAACCTGACCCTGTGGGACGACACCGTGCCCGACGAGGTCGTCCTCGCCGCCCTCCAGGACGCCGCCGTCTTCGACGAGGTCATGTCCCGGCCCGGCGGCATCAACGCCAAGGTGTGCGAACAGGGCAGCAACTTCAGCGGCGGCCAACGCCAGCGCCTGGAACTCGCCCGCGCGCTCGCCGCCCGCCCCACCCTGCTCGTCCTCGACGAGGCCACCAGCGCACTCGACCCGGCCACCGAGCGCACCGTCATGGACAACCTGCGCCGCCGCGGCTGCGCCTGCCTGATCATCGCCCACCGCCTTTCGACCGTGCGCGACGCCGACGAGATCATCGTGCTCGACCGGGGTGTCATCGCCGAACGCGGCACGCACGACGAACTGCTCACCGCCCAGGGCCGCTACGCCGCCCTGTTCGACTCCAGCCGCTCCGAGGAGAAGGACACCCTGTGAGCACTCCCTCCGCCGCGGCGGCCCTCGCCCGGACCGTCTGCCTCGACGACCCCGCGACCCTGCTGTACGTGGAATCCGGCGCGGCCGACCTGTTCGCCGTGGACCGCGGACCGGGCGGCGACGACTGCGAGGAGCACGGCCGGCGCTACTTCCTGTGCCGCGCCGAGGCCGGCATGCTCGTGGTGTGCGGCACCGGCGGCGAGAGCCGCCACACCGTCATCGCCCGGCCCGTGCTCGACGCCCGGCTCACCCGGCTGCCGCTGTCCCTCCTCGACCAGATCCGCCAGGGCCGGGCCACGCTGCCCCGGCCGGCCGGCGACCGTTCCGCCGCGCTCGACCACGCCCCGCTCCTCGCCGGCCTCACCGCCGGGCTCACCGCCCTCGCCGACGCGCTCCCCGGCGCCCTCGCACCCCGCCAGTTCACGTCCCTGAGCACCACCGACGGCACCGAACTCCACGAGGGCGACGTGGCCCGCTCCGTCGACGGGGTGCAGTTCGTCCGTGTGGAGTCCGGCCTCCTCGACCCGGGCGACCCGGCCACCGAGAGCGTCGCCGCGGGCCTCGACGGGGAGGAGGACATCAGTGCGCTGGAGCCCGTCGGGCCCGGCGCCGAGCTGGTCCTGACCGAGCAGGACTGGGTCCGGGCCCGCGGCGCCGCCCGCCTCAGCACCGCCTCCCTCCTCTCCGTCTACCGGGAGGGCCGGCTGACGGACGCGCTGACCGAGCACGCCGCCCGGCTGCGTACCACCGTCGACCACCGCATCGCCGTCCAGCGGGCCCGCGAGCGCGCCGAACTCGCCGCGCGCCGCGCCCAGGACGGCAAGGTCCTGTCGTCCGCCGTCCGCACCTTCGACGCGGTCCTCCACGACACCGGCACCCGCCTGAAGCTCGCGGACGTCGCCGACGACGAGCCGATGCTCGCCGCGGTCCGGCTGGTCGCCTCCCGGCAGGGCTTCTCGGTCCGCCCCCCGGTCCGAAGCCCCGGCCCGGGCCGCCGCAGCGCCGCCGAAAACCTGCGGGCCATCGCCCTTGCCTCCGGCTTCCGCACCCGAGGCATCCGGTTGGAGGACCGCTGGTGGACCCGCGACGTGGGGCCGGTGCTCGGGTACCACGTCACGGGCCGGCCCGTCGCGCTGCTGCCGCTGGGCCACGGCTACGTCCTCGTCGACGACGGCCGGGTCTGCGCGCTCAACGCCGAGACGGCCGCACGGCTGCGGCCCGCCGCCGTCGTGCTGTACCGGCCGCTGCCCGCGGCCGTGCGCGACGTGCCCGGCCTGCTGAGGTTCGGCCTCTCGCCCTCCCTGGGGCACGGCCGGGACCTGGCCCGGCTCGCCCTCACCGGCGTACTCGTCGCCCTGATCGGCCTGATCATCCCGGTGATGACCGGCAAGGTGCTCGGCGAGTTCGTGGCGGACGCCAACCGGAACCTGATCGTGCAGGGGTCCCTGGTCGTCATCGGCTCGGGCCTGGTGACCGCCGCGCTGTCCGTCGTACAGAACCTCGCCGTCCTGCGGCTGGAGAGCCGCACCGGCGCCGCCATGCAGGCCGGGCTGTGGAACCGGCTGCTGTCCCTGCCGGCCGCGTTCTTCACCCGCTACTCCACGGGCGAGCTGGGCACCACCGTGCTCGGTGTCACCGCCGCCCAGGAACTCCTGTCCGGAATGCTCACCACGGCCACGCTGGCCCTGCTGACCGGCCTCGCCAATCTGGCCCTCGTCTTCTGGTACGACCTGACCCTGGCCTTGGTCGCCGCCGGCCTGACGGCCGTCGGCGTGCTGTTCGCGGCGGTGGCCGGGCGGCTCCAACTGCGTTGGGCCCGACGTGAGTACACACACGAGCAGGCGATGTCCGCGATGGTCTTCCAGATGCTCACCGCCATGCCGAAGCTGCGGGTGGCCGCCGCCGAGGAACGGGCCTTCGCCGAGTGGACCCGGCTGGCCGCCCGCGGCCACGCCCTGTCCGCCCGCGTCCGCCGGGTGCAGAACAGCGTGACGACCTTCAACGCCGGTTTCCCGCTGGTGTGTTCGGCGGTCGTCTTCGGGGTGACCGCGGGTCCCCTGCACGGGGAGGTCCCGCTCGCCACCTTCCTGCCGTTCTTCGCCGCCTTCAACCTGCTGCTCTCGGCGGGCCTGCAGTTCACCGCCTCCGCCGTGACCGCCGTCGGCACCGTTCCGATGCTGGAGCGGCTGAAGCCCATCCTCGAAGCGGAGCCGGAGAACGACGGCACCAAGGTCGACCCCGGCGACCTGTCCGGCCGGATCGCCGTCTCGCACCTGTCGTTCCGCTACGGCCAGGACGGCCCACTCGTCCTCGACGACGTCAGCCTCACCGTGCAGCCGGGCGAGTTCATCGCCGTCGTCGGCGCCTCCGGCAGCGGCAAGTCCACCCTGCTGCGGCTGCTGCTCGGCTTCGAGACCCCCATGTCCGGCAGCCTGCTGTACGACGGCCAGGACCTCGCCGAACTGGACGTCTCGGCGGTCCGCCGGCAGTGCGGAGTGGTGCTGCAGAACGGCTCGCTCCAGGCCGGCGACATCCTCGCCAACATCGTCGGCTCCGGCGGCCACACCCTCGACGACGCCTGGGCGGCAGCCGAGATGACGGGCTTGGCCGACGACATCCGGGCGATGCCGATGAGCATGAACACCGTGCTCTCCGAGGGCACCAACACCCTCTCCGGCGGCCAGCGCCAGCGCCTCATGATCGCCCGCGCCCTGGTGGCCCGGCCGCGCCTGGTCTTCTTCGACGAGGCGACCAGCGCCCTCGACAATCCCACGCAGGGACTGGTCGCCGAGAGCACGCGCCGCTTGAACGCCACCCGCATCGTCATCGCGCACCGGCTGTCCACCGTGGTCGACGCGGACCGCATCGTGGTCATGGACCGGGGCCGGGTCGTCCAGCAGGGTACGTACGAAGAACTCATGGCGGACGCGCACGGACTCTTCGCCCGGCTGGCGGGCCCGCAGATGTCCGATGCCGTCAACCGGCCCTGAGAACACCTGATGTGACGAAGTATGAGATCGCGGGGGCGGTCGGGCGGGAACCGGGACGCACCTCCCGCCCGACCGCTCACGACATCCGCCGCCAGGTGAGATGATCCTCCCGAAACGATGCGCCCCACGACCAACCCGCCCGCTGCGCACACGACTTGCGGCCGGGTACGACCGAACCACCGAGCAAGGGGGACCCACCCATGTCACAAGGTCCGAGGACAGCCGCCACCAACCTGAACGTGCTGCTGCCCGTGGCGTACGCGCTGGCCGTCGTCGTCGCCGCGAGCCTCGCCTCCGGCGCGGTCGCCACCGGCGTCGCCGTGGTCGGCGGGGTACTGCTGGGCCTCTGGTTCGCCTTCGGCCGCCGCCGCACCACCCGCGGCTGACACGGCTGCCGGGCGCATTTCAGGATCCGCGCCTCCGCGGTGACCCGCGGGGGCGCGGAACGCCTCCCCCTCCCGACCATCCCGGCGGACGGGGCCCGGGAACACGGCCTGGTGGGCCCGGAGTGGGCGCCGGGGCGCCGGGGCGCCGCGTGAGACCCGAGCGGGGCGGGAGCACGAGGGTCGGATGGGCCTTCGTCACGCCGGGTCGGAACGGGCCACGGGTGGTCGGGGGCGACGGTCGAGGTGACCGTGCGCGCGACGATGGACGCGAAGTTCTTGCGCCGGTGGTTCACGTCGGAATGGACGAGTACGACGAGCGTCGCCTTGTCGGCGGGGTACCGGACGGTGATCGCCTCGTACCCCGGCAGGCCTCCGTTGTGGCCGAGCCGGCCGCAGGTGTCGAGGATCCCGAGACCGTAGGAGATGCGGCGCTCTGCGCTCTGCGCTCTGCGCTCTGCCAAGATCATCTCTTTGATCGGCATGGCCTCCACCTCCCTCTCACCCACGACCACGACCACGACCACGACAAGGATCCACTGCATGTCCGTTTCCCCTGCGAGCCCACCCGGCGGTCTTCGCCGGGCCGCCCTGTACGGGTGGCTTTCCGCGCTGGTGGCAGCCGTGTTGACGGGCGTCGCGCTGATACCGCCCGCGCCCGCCGTCGCGGCCGTGGCGGGGTCCGCCCTGCCCGGCACGGTGTCCACGCCCTTCCCCGCGCGCGGTGAGGGCTACTACTGCTTCCGCATTCCGGCCCTGGTCACCACCAGGTCCGGTGACCTGCTCGCCTTCGCCGAGGGTCGCGTCGCCACGTGCAGCGACGTCGGTCACAACGACATCGTCGTGAAGAAGTCCACCGACGGCGGGAAGACCTGGGGCCCTCTGGCCGTCGTCGTCGGCAAGGACGACACCGACGCGCACGGCAATCCCGCGCCCGTCGTCGACGCGGCCACCGGCCGCGTCAGCCTCCTGTACGCGACCAGCACCTGGAGCGGTACCGCCGGCGCACCGGTGCGGGGCACGCGCGGTGTGCGCGTCGTGCACAGTGTCGACAACGGCGACAGCTGGCAGCAGAGTGTCGCGCTGCCGCAGTTGAAGCCGGCGGGGTGGGTGTGGGTTTCCACGGGCCCCGGCCACGGAGTTCAGCTCACCCACGGCGCGCACCGCGGCCGGCTGATCGTCCCCGGGGACCACACGGCCACCGGCGACAAGGCGGGTGCCCAGCTGTACCACAGCGACGACGGCGGCCTGACCTGGGCGCTCGGCGCCACTTCGGACGTGGACCAGTCCGCCCCCTATCCGGCCGAGTTGACGGTCGCCGAGACGGTGGGCGGCTCGCTGTACGTGAACGCCCGCAGTTCCGCCCGGTGCGACACCGAGGAGCACCGCCTGGACGCGACCAGCACCGACGGCGGTGCGACGTTCGCCGCGCCCTTCAAGCCCGTCGCCGGCCTCGACACCTCGCCGGTGTCCGGGTCCCTGCTGGGGCTCCGTCCCGCCGCCGCGGACGGCAGGCGCGAGCGGATCCTGTTCTCCGCGCCCTCGCGCCTTGGTCCCAACACCCTTGAAGACCGGCGCGAGTTGGCGATCCGATCCTCGTACGACGAGGGCCGGACCTGGCAGACCGAGGGCACCCTGGTCGTACCGGGCCGGGCCGGGTACTCGGACCTGACGCTGCTGCCGTCGGGCACGGTCGGCATGCTCCACGAGACGGCGGGGAACATCCCGCACGGCACCGTCGCGTTCGCCTCCTTCACCGAGGCCGACATGGACGCAGCGAAGACCGGGCTGCGCCGTCCCCGTACCGCCGACACCGGCCCCAACGGTTACGGCAACCACGCCGTCGTCCACGGCGGCGCCGTGCTCGGGGACCGCGGTACCGGCAAGGCCATGACGTTCGACGGCAAGGACGACTACCTGCGTCTGGTGAGCTGCTCGGACTCGCTGAAGGTGCAGGACCGGGACTTCACGGTCACCGCGTGGTTCCGCCACGGCGCGACCACCGGCGCGCTGCCCATCGTCTGGGCGTACGGCATGGAGGACTCGGACCCGGCGAAGAACGTACGGCAGTTCTGGCTGAAGGCCGAGCCGGGCAAGGGCATCATGCGCGCGGCCATCAGCACGGACACCGCGTACGCCGAGGTGAAGACCACCTCGTCCTACAACGACGGGAAATGGCACCACGCCGTGTTCAAGCGCGAGGGCGCGAAGCTGGTCCTGTCGGTCGACGGCACCGCGTTCACCGCGAACGCGCCCGCGGGGGACATCACCCCGCCCGGCGAGTTCAGCATCCACGTGGGCGCCCGGCCCGACTTCCCGAACCAGCCGGTGGGTGTCGGGGAACTGTTCAACGGCGGACTCGACGACGTACGGATCTTCCGACGGGCACTGACGGCGGCTGAGGCCGCGCGGGTCAAGGACGGCGCGCCGGACGTCGCGAACGACAAGGAGAGCGTGCGCCTGGGGTTCTCCACCATCGGGTGAGCAGCGGCTGCCGACGGTCCGCGCGGGCGGGGGCCCTCGGGGCGGGTGAGGGCCGGCGGGGCTGCCCGGGAATTCCCGGGCAGCCCCGCCGGCCCACTCACCGAAACGGCACGACCGTCACCGCCCCCTGCGGGCACAATCAACGTGGCCTCCATCGAGATGAGTTCGACCACGACCGACGAAGGACACCGCGTGACCGTTCCGCCCGAACCGCAGCCGCCCATACCCTCCGAGCCGCCCCTGGTGCCCACGTACTCGCAGCCGACGTACGCACAACCCGCCGGCGCGCCCACCGCGTACGCGCAACCCGCCCCGCACGGAGCGAAGTCGGTCACCATCACCTTCCCCGTGATCCGCGGCAAGCTCGCCGCCTCCCTCTACCTGATGACCCTCCTGCTGCTGGGCGTCATCGCGTGGGCTCAGGTGGACCAGGCGCTCACGGCCCGGCAGGGGCACGAGATGTTCCGGCACTCCACCTGCTCCGGCACCACGTACGACGCCGACGAGTACACGCCGGCCGAGAGCGAGGCGTTCGAGGAGATCTGCGGCCACCCGCCCCGGGTGGACAAGAGCTGACGTCCTGACCGGCCATCCCCGATCCCGATCCAACCGGCGGGGCCGGTCCAACCCGCGGGGCCGGTCCAACCCGCAGGGACGGTCCAACCCGCAGGGCCGGTCCACAGGGCCGGGACGGGGTGGTCGCGCTGTGCTGGTACGGCGGTACCATGAAACGGCCCCGACCGCGGCCCCACCGCCGACCGGGCCCCATCCCCGACCGGGCGGAGACACCCCAACATGCCGAAGCGCGTGGACCACGAGGAACGGCGGGCGCAGATCGCCGAGGCGCTCGTCCGGGTCGCCGGACGGCGCGGACTGCACGCCGTCGGGATGCGCGACGTCGCGGCCGAGGCCGGCGTGTCCCTGCGCCTGGTGCAGTACTACTTCGAGACCAAGGAGAAACTGCTCCTCTACGGGCTCCAGCACCTGACCGACCGCTTCACGGCGCGCGTCGGCGCCCGGCTCGCCGCGGCGGGCCCGGCCCCGGGGCCGCGCGCGACCGTCGACGCACTGCTCCTGGCATCGCTGCCCACCGACGAGGAGAGCCGCACCTTCCACCTGCTCTACAGCTCGTACGCGATCATGTCCGTGACCGACGAGGCGCTGGCCGCCCAGCCCTTCATCGACAACCCCGACGCCGCCGAGGACGCCGTGACCGGGCTGATCGAAGGGGCCCGGGAAGCCGGTCTGGCCGACCCCGCCGTGGACGCGCGCACGGAGGCGGTCAGCCTGCTCGCCATGACGGCGACCATGGGAACCAGCATCCTCGTGGGGCAGCGGTCACCCGAGTCGTCCATCGAGGTGCTGCGCCACCACCTGGACCGGATCTTCACGACGCCCGCAGACGGGTAACCCCCGTTCCGTTCCCTCGGCACGCACCCGTTCCTGTACGCCGGCGGAGCGTCAGCGGGGCATGACCACAGCGTCGGTCGCTCCAGGCACAGTGGTGATCATGCGGGAAACCTCCCGCTTCGACCGCACCACACGGGGGCACTCCACATGCGTACCAACCGGACCCGCACCATCCACCCGCCCCGGGCCACCGCCCTGGCCGCCGCCACCGCCGGCCTCGCCCTGGCCCTGACCGCCTGCGGCGGCGGCGCGGCCACCTCGGGCGGATCGACCGCGACGCCGGGCACGGACGCCAGGCCCGTCTCCTCCGGGTCCACGTCCGCATCGGCTCCCCCGGCCGCCGGCTCGCCCGCCGCGACGGACGGCAAGACGGCCGCCGGAGCCGGTACGGCCGGCAAGGGGACCCCGGGCACGCCGGTCACCCCGGCCGATGCCGGTTCGGGCGACGCCACGGACGACTCCTACGCCTACGGCCACCCGTGCTCCGCGAGGAACCTGACCGTCAAGGTCACCACCCCGCAGGGCATGCCCGCCACCGTGCGCGTGATCACCGTGACCAACAACGGTTCCACCGCGTGCGGCCTGGACTACCACCCGGCCGTCGGCTTCAGCGCCAAGGGGGCGGCGCTCGGCATCCAGGCCACCGCCCCCGAGGGCCTGGGCGGCGCGCCGGCGTACCCGGTGCGGGCCGGTGCCACCGCGTACGCGGCCGTGAACCTCAACCCCTCGGGCGGCAACGGCCCCGTCGCCGACGAGATCAACATCCTGGCCGACGGCTCGCACATGCCGAACGCGGACGGCGTCAGCCTCCCGCTCGCCAAGCCGGGCAGCGTCGTCAAGCCGAAGGTGGGCCTGTACCGCACCAACGCCGGCGACTCGCTCAAGACGCTCTGACGCACGCACCACGGCCCATGGCCGGCCGACGCCGACCGATGCCGGCCGCGCCCTACGTGTCGAACTCGCCGACCCAGCTCCGGTTCAGGAGCTGGGTCGGGAGGTAGTCGGAGACCACGTCGATGGGAAAGTCGCCGTCGAAGGCAAGGCACGCCACGGCCAGGGGGCCGATCGCCCACCGGCCGCGGACGTCGAAGTCGCGGTCCTCCTGGCTCCAGTACGTCTTGTGTGCTTCGAGCGCCTCGACGAGAGCCTGATTGAAACCGTCATGGTCGCGCTTGACGAACCGGTAGAAGAGATTGATCGGCGGATACGAGACCTGCTGGAGCCAGTCCCGGGGCGCGATCCGGACCGCGTCGGGGTGGGACAGCCGAAAGGCCGCGGCCAGCTCCTCCACCATCTCCGCCTGCCGGTGCGTCCAGTACGCCTGGAGCGCCCCGACCCAGTGGTACAGGTACTCGTCGTGCATGGCCCCGGACGCGCGGAGCCTGCCCACAGGAACCGCGCACAACTCGGTCATGCGCTCCTGGTCACGGCAGATGACCGCGTAGTAGAAGGCGTCCAGCCAGTTCGGCGCACTCGCGAACTTCTTGGGGCCCATGGCCGGAAGCCGCCGGACCTCATGGTGAATGCGACAATCGACGGTCCCCTCGGTTGCTCCGGTGATCCGGAACAACGCGGAACCCAGCTGCGCGACATCGACCACCGCTTCCCAGGTGTCGATGGCCCCACCGACCGGATCCACGGCCGCGCGCGCACCCACGGCGATCCGGACAGAATTCCACAGCGCGTCGATCATCCGCGGTGAATTCTCCAGGGATTCGATCCGCTTGATCGCCGACGCCGCCATCCGATCCGCATAGTCCTCGCCATCAGGTCCTGCGGGGGCACCGTGGCGCTCCACAGTGAAGGTCACTCGATCTCCCTCACGTCGGGCCGCTCCCGTGCGCGCATGGCAGCGCCCTTCTCGTCCCAGAACGTCACGTCTCGCAGGCTGCGAGTGTCAGCGTCGAAGCATCGCGGTGCCGTCAAGGCTTCCTTGGAATGTCACTCCCTGAACTCGACCGGCATCGGCACAGAGATGTCAAGGAGGGCCATACGCACCGGGGCCGCCATGAGTCCGCCTTACGTGGGGAATTCGCCGCACCAGTTGCCGGCGAGGAGAGTGGCGGGCAGGTACTCGGACTCGACCTCGACCGGAATGCCCTCGTTCTGAGCGAAGCAGGCCACGGCGAGCGGAGCGAGCGCGACGAGACCCGAGACCCGGGCCGCCCGACCCTCGTCGGTCCAGTACTCCTTGTGCAACTCCAGGGCTGCGACGAGGGCACGATTGAAGCCCTCGTGGTCCCCTCGAACGACACGGTGGAACATCTCCATCGGCGGGTACATCAGCTTGCCCGCGGCTTCCGGTTGAGTGGCGACTGCCGGGTCCGTGCCGTCGATCGCGGCCACCAGCTTCGCGCTGAAGCCTTCACCACCGAGCCAATAGGTCTGCAACGCGTCGATCCAGGCGTACTCGAATGCGTCGAATTGCGCGTCGTTGTCCCGGAGCAGCGACATCGGTACCCGGCACAGGGCCGTGATCCGGTCCCGCTCCCGGCACACCACGGCCAGGTAGAAGGCGGTCAGCCAGCTACCCGGGGTGACGTACTGCCGCGGACCGGTGGCCTGGAGCGTACGGTCCTCGTGCGCGATTCGGCACAGCACCGGACCCTCGGTCGCGCTCGCGGCGGCGAACACGGCCGAGCCGACCTGCATGGCATTCACCCAGGCATCCCACGTGGGAAAGATCGCCCCCCGTGGATCCGTCCCGCAGCGCAACTTGGCCACCATGAGCGTGGTGTCCAAGGCTTCGCCCAGACCAGTCGAGTCCGCCTCCAGACCACCGATCCACCCCTTCGCACTCTCCGTGAGCACGGTGAGCGCTGCGTCCACGTTCTCCGTGGGGAAGGGGTGGCGGGGGATGACCGAAACCAAGGCGTTTCTCCTTAGAAGAGCTCGAAGTCTTTGAGTACGGCCCCAGCATACGTACCGGTGTTCTCGGAGGCCTGGACGAGGACGTAACGCAGGGTCTTTGCCTTGATGGCGTCCTCGATCTCCTTGATGTACTTGGCTTCGCCCGGTGATTCCAGAACGCGATCCTTCATGTCGGCCACGATGGTGCGGACATAATCGATGCTTCCTTGCTTCACCATGAACGTGCCGCCGCTGGGATGGCCATTGCTTTGGCGCCATTCCAAGGTCCCGTTGGGGCTCTTGGCCTCGACGATGATGAGGTTGCCGTCTTTGCCACGCCAGAGCTGGTCGAACCTCTTCGAACCGTTCGCCGTCTCCGGCAGGTCGGTCAGCTCGTGAGCTCCTTCGAACTCCACCTGCCGGAGAATGTGTTGGCGGGCCGCCTCCTCGCCGAGGGCCTCACCCAGCTTGCTGTTGTTCGCGGCGCCCTCGCCGATGACGTTGAAGTTCTCCTGCGCGTGGGCCAACTCGTAGGCGTTGGCGAAGCTCGGGTCCTCCGCGAAGGCCTTCTCCCACTTGGTCAGCTCCATGCCTGCGAAGCGCCTGGCCGCGATCTTGTCCAGGTGCGGGAGGTCGTTGGGCTCGACCGTGGATCGGCCCCTTTCCATGGTGTCGAGGTGGAATCCGCCCGGGTGCGCGTGGGGAATCGAGGACGCGGCAATCCAGCTGCCGTCCGGCTGCTTGTTCAGAATCGGCAGGAGCTGGCCATCGACCAGTTCGCTCGCACTGTTCCGGTAACCGGGCCCGAACTTGTCGTAGTGCTCGGCTCGCCAGATGGGGTCCTCGTTGACCAGCCGGACGTGTTCGCGGGTGATCGCCATGCTTTCAGCGGGCGTCCGCTCCTTCGCCGGCACCTCACGGGCGGCCTCGTACTCCGCTCGGTGGGCCGCACGGGTCGCCTCGTCAAGGGGTGCCGAGGGTGAAGGGCCGTGGGGTTCGGCGCCACCCGTACCGCCGGGGCCGTCCGGATGACCACCGCCCGAGCCGGGGCCGTCGGGGTGGCCGACCGGCGAGAGGTCGCCCGGGTGAGAGCCGCCCGCAGACGGGCCGTCGGGGTGCGAGCCGCCCGGAGGCGGGCCGTCCGGGTGCGAGCCGCCCGAACCGGGGCCGTCCGGGTGCGAACCGCCCGCAGACGGGCCGTCGGGTCGGCCGACCGGGGACAGATCGCCCGGTCGGGGGCCACCCCGGGGCGTGTGGTCCAGGTCGTTGCGCGGCATGCCGTCCGGGGCGTGGCCGCCCGGGGTGGTGTGGTCGCCCGCGCGGCCCGTGGGGGTGTTGTCGAAGCCGTGGGGGCCGCCGTGGGCGCCGTTGTCCACCGCGTGGACCGGTTCGGAGATGTCGCTGCCGAGGCGGATGACGTCGTCGCCGCCCCGGGCGCCGACTCCCGCGAGGACCGGGGTCTCCTGGCGGACCGGGACCTCCGTACGGGGGGTGTTCGCGCCCGTGTCGATCTTCGGGGACGGCTCCGGCCTGGCCTCGCCGGCCTTCTGGTAGAGGCTGCCGTCCTCCTTGTAGAGGTTGCCCGCCTCGTCGGCGTACTTCGCCGGGCCGTCGAAGGGCCACTTCACGGTGCCCGGGGGCAGGGAGGTGGTGCCTTCGGGGAGTCTGATGGTGTCGTCGGAGACCTTGATGGCCCCCTCGGGTATCGGGGTATCCTTGGGCAGCTGAATCGTTCCGTCAGGCAGTTCCAGAGAGCCCTCGGGCAGGCTGAACGCACCCTCGTCGATCTTGGGAAGCTCGATCTTGCCCATGCCCTTGAGACCGGCCATGACGTCGCCGATCTTCGAGATGCCGGCACCGGCACCCTTGAACACGTACGTCATCGGATCGATCGCGCGACCGGCCTTGCCGGCCAACGAGATCGCCTTCGCCGCGAGGCCCGCCTTGCCCGCACCCGCCGCCGCACCGCCGGCGCCGCCGGTGAACACCGTCGTCAACACGTTGAAGGTGACCGCGCCCGCCGCCCGCGAGGGGTTCGAACCCCACTGGTCCCACGCCAGAAGCGCCTTGCCCGTTTCCTTCATCGCCGTGCGCGAGTCACGGATCCACGGCGGCAGGTCCTTGTCGTCCGCCAGCCAGAACACCGTCGAGACGCCCGGGACCGAGGCGATCACCAGACCCGTCGCGAGTTTCCCGAGCCCCGTCCACGCCTGCCCCGCCGCGTCCCAGCCGTCGAAGCCGACGAGCGTGCCCAGACCCTTGATCGTGCCCCACACGCCGTCGACGATCAGGCCCTTGCCGAAGTCGTAGGCGTGCTCCCACACCTGCCACGCCGGGACCGACTCCTCCACCGCGTCGCCCCACGGGAGCGTCTTGGCATGCTTGAGGGCCTCGGCGTCATAGCCGTACATGCCCTCGCCGTTGGAGCCGTCGTTGACCTTCAGCGGCGTTCCGCACACCAACGCCACGATCTTGTCGTGCGCGTGCCGCTCCGCCGCCTGGAACTGGGTCCACACCTCGGCGATCTTGTTGCGGCGTTCGAGGTTCTCGTCGATGAGATCCCCGTCCTCGATCCAGTCCTCGTCCTGGGAGACCTTGGACTTGAACGACGCCGCCTCGGTCTTCAGTTCCTCCATCCTCTTCACCAGAGGACGGATCTCCTGCGCGTAGGTGCCCAGCGCTCCCGCGATGGTGCACATGTCGCCGCTGAACGACATCGTGATGTCGACGACCGGCTTCGTCACCGCGAACAACTGCTCGGCCTCGGGCGCCTGGTAGTACGCCGACATCCCGCCGAAGGTGGTGTGGACCGACGAGCCGGCATTGGCCAGGGCGCCGCCGTCCGCCGACAGGGCCTTGACCTTCTCGTCCAACACCGACAACTGACCCGTGAAGACGGGAACGTTGGCCGGATCGACCGGTGCGTTGCTCACTTGTGCCCTCCCGCGGCTTCCTTGAGCTGGTCGAGGCGCACGTTCTTCGCCGCGTCCTGGGCCTCCTTGGCCGCTTCCAGGTCGCCGTGGACGTACTCGTTCGTCGCCTTGGCCGCGCCCAGGACCGCGGCCTGAATGCGGTCGACCATGGACTTGAGGTCCGTCTGCCGCTTCTCCAGGTACTGGCTGAGCGCGGCACCCACCGGACCCGTGCTGCCGCGGTGCGACAGCGGCACCTGCCCCGTCGCCACCGGCCCCTGCATGGTGGGCGAGGGCAGCGTGGCCGCCGATCCCGGAATCGCCGTGCCGGCCGCGTACGCCGCCTCCGACATGTCCGACATCAGCTTGTTCAGCGCCTTCTCCAGATCACCCGCCCGCTCACCGGTGAGCTTGAGCTGACTCTGCACACCCTGCGGCTTGATGTCCCACGACGTCATGGCTCCCCCGAAGCTCCGACAACCCTGCTCAGCCGATGTTGTCGACCGCGGCCTTGGCCCGCGCCAGCGTCTGCTGCGCCGTCGCGTCGTTCTTCTCCAGCGTCGTCTTGAGCAGCCGGATGATGTTCTTCACCTCTTGCGAGGCGTTCTTCCACCGCAGTTCCTTGGCGTGGTAGTCGTCCGCCACGCCGTCCGCCGCGAAGTCCGACATCGCCGCGCTCACCTGCGCCTCGCGCGCCGCGATCACCTGCTCCAACTGGCCGATGACCACCTGGATGTTGCCCTGCGCCTCGGTCGAGGCACCCGTGTCGTAGGACCGACGGTCCGTGTCACCGGCCATCACACATCACACTCCCCGTGTGGTTGAAGGTTTCTGAAGAGGAAGGTCGCGCGGCGGGTCAGCGGCCGGAGAACCGGGCCGCGTCGAAGTTGCCCGCGCCCATCTGCGTGCGCGCGTTGTCGCCGTGCTCCTGGTCACCGGTCCCGAAGGCCTTCTCCATGCCGGACTGGCCTCCCAGGATGGCCGACAGCGAGGCGTTGAGTTCCTTCGTGATCCCGTCCGACCGCAACTTGAACGAGTCGAACGCGACCTTGCCCTGGCCGTTGAACTTGCCTTCCAGGGGCTGCGCCGCATTGATCAACTGCTGGATCAGCGTCCCCAGGTCAGTACTGGAGTTCCGCGACCCCGACATCAGGCTCGTCAGAACCTGCGTCCCCATGTCGAACTTCATTCCACTCCCCCGCACACTCGGATGATCGTAAGTATGTTCATTTCTATCAACTCACGTCGCTAGTGCAACCAGCAACCGAGTACCTGTGACAAAGACCTGACAAACCCGCGGCCCCATCACTCGCCCTTCAGGTGGCGCACCAGCCGCTCGAAGTCGGTCCACCCCGAAAGGTCCGAAGGATCCCCCGGGAACGGGTAGTACAGCGCCGGGCGGGCCTTCGGTCCCAGTGTGACCGGCTGCACCGACAACGGAGTGCGCCGTGCGCGGTCACCCGGCATCGCCCGGACCTCCTCGGAGCCCAGGACGAACGCCAACGGCACCCCGGGGCCCTCGAAGCGGGCCGGTACCGCCAGGTCACGGCGCGCTTTGCGGAGCTGTACGAGCATCGATCGCAGGGGGTGGCGGGTGGCGAGGGTCTCCGCGAGCCTCGGCAGCGCCTCCAACGGCGGCTCCTCGTGCGCCCCGTAGCCGAACGCGAGCGTGACGTCCTCCTCCACGCCCGCCTTCGTGCGGGTCACCCGGACGCCGGCGACGCCCGGCCGCTCCGGGCTGCCGACGACCACGAACCAGCTCGGCTCGGGCGAGCGCGCGTGCGCGACGTCGGTCAACCGCGCCGGTGACCAGGGCAGGTTGGCGGGCTCGGCGGTCGACCAGCCGGCCGGTGCCTCGCCGGTGAGCTCGCGCCAGACCGTCTCCAGGGCGCCGCCGAGCACCAGCCGGTCGTCGGCCGGATGGACCGTCCTGAAGGAGACCGTCAGTTGGCGTTCACCGCCGTCCGTGAACTCCCGGAAGGAGGCCGCCACCGGGGTGCGCGGATCGTCTTCGGTCGCGTCCGGTTGGACGACCGTCGCGAACATGCCCTCCTGCCAGCGCAACACGGCGCCCGAGCGGCCGTCGTAGTAGCCGTCCCGTTCGTCCTGCACCACCCAGCGCGAGGGCCGGCCGGGCAGGGCGTCGCGCACGGCCGGGGTGAGGGTGCTGCCCGCCGGGCTGACGATCTGGAGCCCGCGCTCCGAGGCGGCGGCGGCCCGGAAGGCGTCCGCGAGCCAGGCCGTCATCGCGACCACGGGCCGGTCCATGATGACGACGGCGACCTTGTCGGTCAGGACGTCCACGGCGGGTTGTGCGGCTGCCGGCGCGGGGGCGACGTCCACGCCCTCGGCCGGGACCACGGCCACCGACAGCGCGACCTCCGGCGGCCAGGCCGTGCCCCCGGTCAGTGCGGCGACCCGGGCCGCGAAGGTGCCCGCGAGCCGCTCGGCCTCCGCGACACCGGTGGTGGCGCGCGCTTCGGTCCACCAGAACGGCACCGGCGGCTCCACGGCTCCGAACAGCCGCGCGGCCTCGCCGGGGACCTGGACGAGCATCGGCGCCTCGACGGCCACCAGCGGCCGGCCCCGCGGGTCGCAGAGCTGTACGACGGCGCCCTCGCCGGTGGTGTCCACCAGCTTGTCCGGGCCGCCGGAGAGCAGCCCCGCGAGCACGCTCCAGGCGTCCGGCATCCGCGGGGTGAGTGCTATGACGTCCTTGGTCATGGGGTCGTACGGTCCTTAGGGTCTGGCGGTTCCGTCACTCGGGCGTGTACACGGTCTGGATCAGGCGGTGGGTCTGTCCCCGTCGGACGAGCACACCGCGTCCGGCGGGCTGCTGCGAGGCGTACACACCGGGGAAGAGCTGCCCCTCGCTGCGGTCGCCCGCCATCACCACGGCCGAGGCCCCCGACTCGCGCAGGCCCTGCACCAGCGGCTCGTACATGCCGCGCGAGGCGCCGGCGACGCGGCGGGTCAGGACGAAGTGCAGGCCGATGTCGGCCGCCGACGGGATGTACGGCAGGAACGGGGCGAGCGGCGACTGTCCGGCGGTGGTGAGCACGTCGTAGTCGTCGACGAGGACCACGATCCGCGGGCCGCCGCCCCAACTGCCGGGTTCCAGGTCGTCCAGGGCGGCGCTGTCGTCGGGCATCCGCCGCTCCAGCTCGGTGGCGATGCCCGCGGCCAGTCCCGCGCACATCTTGGCGTTGTACGCGTAGCCCCCGTTGAACTCCTCGGGGATCGCCCCGCGCAGGGCGCGGCGCGGGTCCATGACGGCGAAGACCAGCTCCTGTTCGCCGTACCGCTCGATGAGTCCGGCCGCGATGGTCTTCAGCAGGTTCGTCTTGCCGCATTCGCTGTCGCCCATGACCAGCAGGTGCTGGTCGTGCGCGAAGAGGTCCAGCAGGACGGGCGCAAGCGCGCTCTGGTCGAGGCCGATCGGCACCCGGCGGGGTTCGGCGGCGGGTCCCGGCAGCAGGTGCGGCTCCAGGACGTGCGGCAGCACCCTCACCGGCTGGGCGGCCTCTCCGCTCCAGGTGGCGCGCACCTGGCGGGCCGTGCGCTCCAGCACCGCGCCCAGCTCCGCCTGGTCCGCGAGGCCGTCCGTGCGGGGCAGCGCGACCTGAGCGAACAGTTTGCCGTCGGTGAGGACCCGGCCGGGCTCGTCGGGCGAGAGGGTCTCGGCGAGCTTGCGTTCGATGCTGGACTCGCCGGGGTCGTTGAGGCGCAGCTCGACGCGGGTGCCGAAGTTCGACTGGGTGGCGATGCGGACGTCGTTCCAGCGGAGCATGCCGGCGACGACGTGGATGCCGTAGCCGCCGCCGCGCTTGAGGATGTCCACGACGGCGTCGTCGAGTTCCTCGAAGTCGTCGCGCAGCGCGCCGAATCCGTCGATGACGAGCACGATCTCCGCGGAGGCCAGTCGCGGCAGCCGGCCCGCCGCGTGCAGGGTCCGCAACTGCTCGACGGAGTCGATGCCGTGCTCGCGGAAGAGGTCCTCGCGGATGGCGAGCATGTTCCGTACCTCTTCGACGGTACGGGCCGCGCGCTCGCGGTCGGCGCGTCCGGCGATCCCGCCGACGTGCGGCAGACCGGACAGGGCCTGGAGGCCGCCGCCGACCAGGTCGAGGCCGTACACGCCGACCTCGCGCGGGGTGTGGGTCAGCGCGAGGGAGAGGACGAGGGTGCGCAGCAGCGTGGTCTTGCCGGACTGCGGTCCGCCGATGACGGCGGCGTGGCCGCCCGCGACGGTCAGGTCGAGGTACCACTCGCCCTGCCACTGCTTCGTCGGATCGTCGAGCAGGCCGAGCGGCACGGCGAGTCGGCCTCGCCGCTTGGCGAGTTGCATGCCGCGCGGGCCGGCGTCCAGCGGGCCGGCGACCGTGTCCAGTGTGATCGCGGTGGGCAGCGGCGGCAGCCAGATGCGGCGCACGGGGGCGGCGGCGTGCTCCAGTTGTCCGACGATGACGCCCATCTCGGTGGGGCCCGTCTCGCGGCGCCGGGCGGAGGGTTCCTGCGTCCCCTGGTTCTCCAGGTCGGCGAGGGTGTTGAACGCCTCGTACTCCAGGGCGAGGGGGCCGGTGTCCTCCTCCTCGGCCCGTCGGACGGGTCCGCGGTAGCCGCCGGACACGTAGCTCGCCTTGAAGCGCTCGTAGTGGCTGGTGTCGACCTTGAGGTAGCCGAAGCCGGGCAGTGGGGGGAGGTGGAAGGCGTCGGTGGTGTCCAGGACCGTGCGGGACTCGTCGGCGGAGAAGGTGCGCAGGCCGAGCCGGTAGGAGAGGTAGGTGTCCAGGCCCCTGAGCTTGCCGCCCTCGATGCGCTGGCTGGACAGCAGCAGGTGTACGCCGATGGAGCGGCCGATCCGGCCGATGGACAGGAAGAGGTCGATGAAGTCGGGCTTGGCCGTGAGCAGTTCGCCGAACTCGTCGATGACGACGAACAGGTGCGGCAGCGGTTCCAGGTCGGGTCGCCGGTCGGCGCGCAGCGCGGCGTAGTCGCCGATGTCGGCGACGTTGCCGGCTTCCTTGAGGACCTGTTGGCGGCGTTTGACCTCGCCCGCGAGGGAGGCGTGGACGCGCTCGACGAGACCGGCCTGGTTCTCCAGGTTGGTGATGACACCGGCGACGTGCGGCAGGTCCGCGAACGGGGCGAAGGTCGCGCCGCCCTTGTAGTCGACGAGGACGAGCGCGAGGTCCTCCGGCGGGTGCGTGGCGACCAGGGCGAGCACGAGGGTGCGCAGCAGTTCGGACTTGCCGGAGCCGGTGGCGCCGACGCACAGCCCGTGCGGGCCCATGCCCAGTTCGGAGGACTCCTTCAGGTCGAGCAGGACCGGCTCGCGGGAGTCGCTGACGCCGATGGGCACGCGCAGGAAGGCGCGCTCGCCGCGCGGCGCCCACAGCCGGTCGAGGTCGAGGCGGGCCACGTCGTCGATGCCGAGCAGGTCGGCGAAGTCGACGGGTCCGGACAGCGGGGCGTCGATCAGGGACTCGGCGGACAGCCTCAGCGGGGCGAGCATCCGGGCGAGGCCCTCGGCGAAGGGGATGCCGACCTCGTCCACGGTGCCGTGGGCGCTGATCGGTTCCTCCTCGCGCAGGTCCTCGATGAGGACCCGGTCCTCGTCGACGGTGATCCGTACGCCGACGTGGCCGGGTTCCTGGATCCGCTGTTCGAGCAGGTGCAGGACGGTGACGCCCATCTCGCGCAGGCCGACGGCCTCGTCCGGGCGCGGCAGCTCGACGGCGTCCTCACCGTGTCCGTCGGCGACGACGAGCAGCCGGGAGTTCATCGACAGGGCGTCCTTGCCGGACAGGCCGCGACGGACCTCGGCGGCGTAGGAGGCGCGGCGGCGCAGTTCGGGGCCGAGCCGGCGGGCGAGCCGCGCCGTCGAGGGCGCGATCCGGCGGGCGGCGACGGGGCCGTCGAACTGCTCGGTGTCGAGCAGGTGCGGCATCCACTTGGCCCATTCCCAGTCGTCGAGCCGGTCGCCGGGCACGGCCAGGGCGATGGCGACGTCGTCGGGTGCGTGGGCCGCGGCGGTCTGCACCATCAGGGCGCGGGCGACGCGCAGGCAGTCCTCGCGGGGACCGATGACGGTGACGTTGCCGACGCGGTCGAGGGGGACGGTGAGGGGGAGCTCGGTGCCGTTGCGGAACCGGGTGGTCAGGGCCGAGGCCTCGTTGAGCATGAAGAGGTCGGGCGGGGTGAGGACGGTGGAGCCCTGCTCCGCGATGCGAAGGTCGCGGACGGGCATCTCGCCGGTCCCGACGCGCACCCGCAGGAAGTCGGCGTCGACGCGGCGGCGCTCCCACAGCCGGGCCGGGTCGCGCACGATGTCGTAGAGCGCGTGGGGCGGCGGGTTGAGCACGTCGGCGCGTTCGCCGCGCTCGCGTTCCTCGGTGGCGAGTTCCTCGCGGAGGTCCTCCAGGTAGGCGAGGTACGCCTCGCGCTGGGTGCGTCGGGTGCGTTGGGCCTTGCCGCGTTGGGAGAAGACGAGTCCGACGGAACCGATGATGGTGACGACGAGGATGAGTGCGCCGAGGGCGGCGAACTGGCTGTTGCGGACGACCGTCATCATCACGACGGACGACATGACGCCGGCCACGGGCAGCAGCGACATCGCGATGTTGCCCGCCTTGCCCTCGGGCAGGTTGGGCGGTGCCTCTATGACGCGCGCGTCGGAGGCGGCCGGCGGCCTGACCGTCCGGGCCGGGCGGTGGATCAGTCGGGTGCTCATCTTCGTCGTCCGTCGTCGTCCGTCAGTGGCGCTTCTGGGAAAGCTGGAACGCGTCCGCAGCGATGCGGGTGGCGGCCGTCCTGGTCGCCTGGGCGAGCAGGTCGGTGCGGATCGCGCCGCCGTCCGCGAGGTGGCGGTCGTACGGCAGGACGTGGACGCTCGTGCCGGTGGACCGGAGCGTGCGCACGGCCTCGTCGGTGTCGATGCCCGAGTGCGGGGCCTGCTCGGTGAGGACCACGACGGTGCCGCCGATCACGTGCGGGGGCAGGCCCTGCATCCACTGGAGCACCGCGTGCGTGCTGGCGACGCCGTCGAGGGTCGCGGGGGTGGTGAGGACGCAGGCCTGGGAGGCGGTCAGTGCGACGCGGGCCACTTCCGCGGGGAGCGTCTCGCAGTCGACGACCGTGACGCCGAAGTAGCGGCGCAGGGCGACCATGGCGCGTTCGTAGGAGCGGAAGTCCAGCATGGCGCCGATCTGGCCCTGGCTGCCGGGCAGCAGCCAGGCGTTGTCGCGGAGCTGGACGAGGTAGCCGGTGATGTCGAGGAGCGACATCTGGGGTTGGACGATGTCGGCGACGTCCCCGGTGGTCCAGCGCAGTGATTCGGCGCCGAGCCGGATGGGCAGCGAGCCGAGGGCGGGGTCGGCCTCGACGAAGAGGACGGGGTCCTGGCGGTAGTGGGCGTACGTGGTGCCCAGCAGGGCCGCGACGGTGGACTTGCCGGCGCCGCCGCGAATGGAGGTGACGGCGATCTGGCGGCCGGTGGTCACCGGCTGCTGGAGCGATTCGGCGATGCGGGAGACCTCGGCGACCTCCCGCGCCACGGATGAGGAAACGGTTCGCCAGATCGCTCGGGCGACCCGGGCCCCGAAGGGTTCGCCGTTGCGCGGCTTGCGGCTCGCCGAGGCGAGGCTCGGATCGACCGCGGGGCGCGAGTCGGGGGTACGGCTCGCACGGGCGGGGGCCGCGTGCGCGGGGCCGTGGGCCGGGGCGTGGCCCTGCGGCTGCGGGACGGCGGGCACCCGGGGGCCGGCGTCGGGGTGTGGACCGGCGAACGGCGGGGCCTGCGGGGCGGCGTGCGGGGTCGGGTGCGGGACCGGGGCCTGCGGGTCGCCGGGCCGCGCGGAATCCCGCCCCGGTCCGGGGGGCGCGGGCGGCGGGGTGGCACCCTGCCCGGCGGGCCCGGCCCCGCCCTGCGGGGCGGGCTGCCGGCCGCCGCCCCTCAGGTCCCGCAGGACGTCGCCCTGCCAGTTGTCTGCCTGTGACATGTCTGCCCCTGCCCTCTTCTTCCGACCTGCCGCCCCGCGCGGAGCACCTGCGCGTGGACCTCAGAACTTGTCGAGCAACTGCCCGTAGATGCCGAACACCCCGACGGCCAGCGGGAACAACCCCACCACCCCGACGGACTCGACGAAGTCGGCCGTGCGCCGCAGCCGCACCTGCACGTGGTCCGGCGGCTGCATCGCGAGCCCGAGCAGCGGCAGCAACGCGGCCGCGCACAGCACGGCGAGGGCTCCCGCGCCGCCGCCGTGACCGATCCACAGCATCACGAGGCGTACGAGGAGGAACCCCGCCGCCGCGATCAGCGCCACGACCTCCGCGACCAGCGGGAAGGCCCGCGCCCTCGACAGGAGCACCACGGCGACGAGCGACGGCAGGACCACCGTCCACACGCTCGGTTCGCCGGCCAGCGTCAGCAACCACCCGGCCGCCGCCGCGGAGACGGCCGCCGCGATCGTGGCGAGGGCCAGGCCCCGGTGCGTGGCGGCGAGCGCGTTGCCCACCTGGTGCCGGCTCACGGAGGTTCCGCCGGAGCGCCGGTCGTCGAGCGCCGTCAGCCCCGAGGCCATCAGCGCGAGGCGCGGCAGCAGGCCGAGCACGACGACGGAGAACACGGCCATGACCGCGCCGAGTCGGGCCGCGTCGTCCTGGACGGAGGCGACCACCTCCCACACGGCGGTGATCGTGGCGATGGCGGCCGCGCCCATGAATCCGCCGCGACCGAGCGGGGAGAACCAGCCGAGCATGACGAGGGTCAGGACGAGCGCGGCGGCGACGGCGGCCAGTCGGGCGGTGCCCGGCCACTGGTAGGCGTCGGCGGCCGTCCACGCCGTGAGGATGCCGAGTCCTCCGGAGGCGAGCAGGAGTGCCGTGGCCAGGCCCCGGTTTCCGTTCCCGACGCGTGCGCCGAGGGCGCCGGCGGCGAGCAGGAGGACGCTGACCACGAGCAGCGCGCCGGCCAGGGCGTCGAGTGCGAACTCGCGGCGGGCGAGCAGTGCGGCGGTCACCGCGAAGGCGACGGTCGCCACTCCCGCGCTGCCCCTGCGGGCGGCGGGGCGCCAGCGCCAGGCCTGGAGGTCGAGGTCGTCGGCCACCAGGTCGACGACGTCGTGGACGACGGGGGCGGGCGGCGCGGAGTGGGTCCTGACCAGCCGCAGGACCGCGCCGTCGGCTATGCCGGCGCCGGCCAGGGTGCTGTCCTGCGGCAGCGCCGAACCGTCCGACGTCACCAGTTGGCGTGTCATGGGGCGCGAGGCGGCACGATCGTCGAGCAACTGGAGGATGTCCGGGAGCAGCTGCCCTATCGGGGTGTCCGAGGGAAGGACCATGTCGGCCCGGCGTCGCTCGCCGACCAGGGTCACGCGGGACAGTTGCGCTCGGGAAGTCGTTGCTGTGCTCACCACTTGCGGGAACCTATCATCGCGGCGTTGCGGCCCTTCAGGGTCAAGGTTTCTACGAATGGGTCGGCTTGGGCGACTTCGTCGCCGACGGCGACGCGTGGGTCTTGGCGGGACGGGGGGTCTTCGACGGGGTCGCCGACCCGGCCGGGGTCACGGACTTCGAGGGCTTCGGGGACCGCGACCCGGACGCGGGCGCGGTGACATGCCCGGTGGCGTGCCCGGACACGGCCTTGGAGGCCGCCCTCGACGGGGCCGGAGCCTCCTTCGAGGGGGCCGGCGTCACCGACGGCTGCGCGTACGGCTGCACGAGGCCCTGCTGTCGCTGCCTCTGTTGTTCCTGTTCGGCCTTCTGCTTCGCCAGCGTGGCCTGGATGAAGGACCATCCGACGCATCCCGCGCACAGGACGGCCGCGATGGCGACCCCCGCGAACACCTTCCCGAGCCGTTCGTCGGCGGTGCGTCGCGCCCGGCCCGCCCCGAACAGCAGCGCGTCGCGCATCCGGCGACGGCGTACCGCCACCGACTCCAGCAGTTGGCTGTCGTAGTCCCGTGCCATGCGTCGTCCGTCGCCTCCCCCGGTGTTTTGCCTGTGCAACATAGAACATCCGTCGGGTTCGGGTACATCCCGGGGGCGCCGCGCGGGCATCGCCCGGGTCACGGCGGGGACAGGCGGGCGACCAGTTCGGCCAGCTCCACACAGGCGTGCTCGATCTTGCGGCGGACGTTCTGCTGCTCGGTGACCAGGGCCGACAGGAGGAGGGCCGTCAGGGCGGCCGAGCCGTTGAGGGCCATCAGGTTGGCCATGATCTCGAAGAGGCTGTGGTCCCCGAAGGGGCCCGCCCGTTCGGTGGCCGCCGCGATGGCCAGGACGGAGATCAGCAGCGAGCAGGGCGCCGCACCCGGCAGCTGGAAGCGCACGGCGGCCCAGATCAGCAGCGGGAAGACCAGGAAGAGCAGCGAGAGCGGGCTGCGGGTGACCAGCAGGGTGGCCACCACCGCCGTGACCGCCAGTGCCGCCCCCTCGGCGAGCCGGTAGGGGTCGGAGGTCAGTCGGAACCGGGGCAGGACCAGCAGCAGCGGGGTCACGACCAACACGCCCATCGCGTCTCCGGCCCACCAGGACCACCAGACCGGCCAGAACCCGCTCGCCGGCAGGCGGCCGCTCAGGGCCAGCACCCCGGTGCCGATCGTGGCACTGATCAGCATCGGCAGCAGCCCGCCGAGGAAGACCAGCGCCAGGCCGTCCCGCAACCGGTCCATCTCGGTCCGGAAGCCGACCCGGCGGAGCATCGCGTACGCGCACAGCGGCGCGAGGGTGTTCCCCGCGACGATGGCGAGGCCGACCGGCTCGAACGGGCTCAGGGTCTGCATGACGCAGAACGTCCCCAGCGCGATCCCCGGCCAGATCCGGGGACCCAGCCACAGCAGCGCGGCGACCGCGATCCCGGTGGGCAGCCACAGGGGTGTGACCTGGGCCCCCGCGAGGACCACGCGCTGGAGCAGGCCGATGCGTCCGCCCAGGTAATAGGCGAGGGCGACGGCGAGGATCGACAGCAGCAGGTACGGGAAGCCTCGGCGTTGCCATCGCTCGGTGTGCACCCCATGTATGAGACAACGGCCGGCGGCTCGCGGGGGCGCCTGACACGCGCTACCCGGCCCCCGGTGGTGCGTCGTGGCGCAGGACGAGGACCGCCGCGTCGTCGGCGTGGCCGGTCGAGTCGGCCACTTTCATCACCTCGGCGGCCAACTCCTCGGGGTCCGCGCCCGCCCCGTCCCGCACCACCCGGACCACCTCCGCCAGGCCCGTCTCGATGGGGAACGAGGGACCCTCGACGACCCCGTCGGTGAGCAGGACGTAGGCGCCCGGCCGGTGCAGCCGCCGTCGGGTGACGGGGTACTCGGAGCCGGCGAGGACGCCCAGCGGGAGGCCGCCCTCGTCCTCGTCCGTCCCGCAGTCGCCGTCGACCGTGGCCCAGACCGCCGGGACGTGCCCGGCGCGGGCGCCGTCGATCTCCCAGGTGCTCGGGTCGAAGCGGAGGAAGGTGCAGGTGGCGAAGAGTTCCTGGTTGACGGAGATCAGCAGGTCATTGGCCCGGCTGAGCACGTCGCCGGGGTCCTCGGCGGCTGCGGCGACGGCCCGCAGGGCGATGCGGATCTGTCCCATGAAGGCCGCCGCCTCCACGTCGTGGCCCTGTACGTCGCCGATGGAGAAGCCGAGCGAGCCGTCGGTCAGCGGGAAGCCGTCGTACCAGTCGCCGCCGATGTCCAGGCCCTGTCGGGCGGGCGCGTACCGGGCGGCGGTCCGCAGCCCGGGGGCGTCGGGCAGCGAGGGCGGCAGCATCTCGCGTTGCAGCGCCTCGGCCAGCTGGACCCGGGCGCGCTGCAGCTCGGCGCCTTCCCGGGCCTGGGCGGTGAGCCGTCCCAGGGTGGCCAGGAGGTCGTCGGCGCTCGCCTGCCGAGGGGCACGACGCGGGGCCATGGGCGTCTGGACCTCTCTCCGTGGGACGACGTGGGACGACCGAGCGGTACGCCCATCGTATTTGCGCGTCCCGATCCCCGCCCGGGGACGCCGTGCGGTTGCCGCCGGGCCCGGGAGCGGGTATCCGCGCCGCCCGCGGCGGGCGGGGGCGGCGCTACGCGGCGGCGACGGCCGGCGCGAGGGCGACCGCCAGGGCCTCCCGCGACGGGTTGCCCGTGAAGGTGACCCCGCCCGGGAACCGCAGGTGGGGGATGCCGGGCAGGGCCTCGGCGCGCACCGCTGCCAGTGCCGCCCGGACGGCGTCGGCTCCCTCGTCGCTCCAGGTGACCCCCGCGTCGGCGGCGAGGCGGCGCAGGACGGCGGGATCGGCGATGTTCAGGCCGTCGGTGTGGTGGGCCCGGAAGAGCCGCTCGACGGCGGCCTCGGCCCGGCCCTGCGCGGCGGCGACCGCGATCAGGCGGTGTGCCTCGAAGGTGTGGGAGAAGACGGCTCCCTCGTGGTGGAGCTCCAGACCCTCGGCGGCGGCCAGTGCCGTGATCCGGGCCATCGCCGGGCCGACGTCGGCGCCGAACGCCCGCCGCAGCACCTCCACCTTCGGTTCGCCTTCGACGGTGGCCTCGGGCGCCAACTGGTGGGGGCGGAAGACCAGATCGACGGTGCCGCCGGCGGCGCGTGCCCGGGCGGCCTCGCGGGTGAGGCGGGCGAAGGCGAAGTACGACCAGACGCAGGGGATGTCGAGGGTGAATTCGATCTTCATCGGGGGCCTCCGCGTACGGTGGGTGGTCGAGCTGACGGCTCGACGGTAGGAGCACCGGGACGGCCCGGGCATCTGTCGGGTGACGGGGATCCGAGGGGGACGTCCGATGCTGCTGGGCCGGAGTGCGGAACGGGCCGCGATCGAAGGGCTGCTGGCCGGGGCGCGCGACGGCCACAGCGGAGTGCTCGTGGTGCGGGGCGAGGCCGGCATCGGGAAGACGGCGCTGCTGGACGGCGTGCTCGCCGAGGCGGGCGACGAGGTACGGGTGTTGCGCGGGACGGGCATCGAGTTCGAGAGCGCCCTGCCGTACGCGGGACTGCACCTGCTGCTGCGGTCCGTGCTCGACCGGGTGGACGCGCTGCCGGGCGCACAGGCCGCCGCGCTGCGGACGGCCCTGGGCACCGGGGAGGCCGCTCCGGGCGGCGGCGACCGGTTCCTGGTCGGGCTGGCGGTACTGACGCTGCTGGCCGAACTGGCCGAGGAGGAACCACTGTTCTGCCTCGTGGACGATGCCCAGTGGCTGGACCAGGCGTCCACCGAGGCCCTGGTGTTCGCCGCCCGGAGGCTGCACGCCGAACGGATCGCCCTCGTGTTCTGCGCGCGGGACCCGCACACGCCCGAGTTCCGGCCCGCCGGGCTCGACGAGCTGCGGCTGCGGCGCCTCGACGGGTCCACCGCCGCCGACCTGTTGGCCCTGTACGCCGCCGACCTCGGGCACCACGAGCGGCAGGACGTCCTGCGCGAGGCCGAGGGCAACCCGCTCGCACTGCTGGAGCTGACCACGGCGCGGCGCGAGGGCCACGGATCCCCGTACGAGGGGCCGCGGGGCCGGATCGAGCAGAGCTTCGCCACCCGCATCGCCGCGCTGCCCGAGCCGACCGGAACGCTGCTGCTGGTGGCGGCCGCGGCCGACGAGCACGACTCCGGGACGGTCTTCGAGGCCGCCGGCAACCTGGGCGCGGGAATCGCCGACCTGGAGCCCGCCGAACAGCACGGCCTGGTGCGGCTCGACGGAACCCGGCTGGTCTTCCGCCACCCGCTGATCCGGTCGGCGGCGTACCGGGCCGTCCCCGCGGCCCGCCGGCTCGCCGCGCACCGCGCCCTGGCGGAGGCCGGCGAGGGCCACCGGGCGGCCTGGCACCTGGCCGCGGCGGCGACGGCCCCCGACGAGGACGTCGCCGCGGCCCTGGAGCGCGGCGGCGAACAGGTCCGCGCCCGGGGCGGGCACGCCGCGCTGGCCGGGGTGTACGAGCGGGCCGCGGAGCTGAGCCCGGATCCCGCCGAGCGCGGGCGCCGGCTCGGCGCGGCGGCCCAGGCCGCCCTGCACGCGGGCCAGTTGGACCGGGCGTGCGCACTCGCGGCGACCGCCCGCGTCGCACCGGGCGGTGCGGCGGCGAACGCCCGGCTCGCGTCGATCGTCGCGGAGATCGCCGACGAGCGGGGCGACCTGGCGCGGGCGCACACCCTGCTGGTGGAGGCGGCGCCGGCGGTGGCCGCCGAGGATCCGCGGGTCGCGGGTCGGATGCTGTTCCTCGCCGTGGGCAGCGCGTGGGTCGGCGGGGACCCGGAGGGCGTGGCGCGGGCGACCGAGTCGGCGACGCTGGCCGGCGTGCCGAACCTGGCGGAGATCCGGGCGCTGGCCCGGCTGTCGTCGCCGGACGCGCGGGAGCGGACGGACGCGCTGCGGTTCCTGCGCGACTCCTCGGCCCCTCCCCCGGGGCGGATCGGGGACCTGCGGGAGGCGTTGCGTTCCGCGTGCTGGCCGGGGTTCCTGGGCGATCACCGGGCGGCCTTCGAGCGGGCCTCCGCCGTCGAGCGGGAGTGCCGGGCGCAGGGCGCGATCGGGGTGCTGCCGCGCGCCCTGCTGGAGGTGTGCCAGGCCCAACTGCGGCTCGGGCTGCACCGGGACGCACTGGCCGGCGGTACGGAGGGGCTGCGGATCGCCGCCGACACGGGGCAGGCCCGGACGGCCGCGCAGCTCGCGGGAACACTCGCCGGCCTGGCTGCGGCGCGGGGCGACGAGACCTGGTACCGGGAGCTGGCGGGCATCGCCGGGACCGTCGATCTGCCCGACGTGCGGCACCGGTTGGCGTCGGCGGGCATCCTGCTCGATCTGGGGCTCGGCCGGCACGAGGCGGCCGCGGACCGGGCCGCCGCGGCGCCCGCCGGCGCTGCGTGCACGTGTTGCGGCCGGGACGGCGACGAGGTGGAGGCGGCCCTGCGGGCGGGTCGGCCGCGCGCGGCCGTTGCGGCGTGGGAGCGGCTGCGGGACCTGTCCCGGCAGCTGGACCGGCCCGCGATCCGTGCGGTGGAGGTACGGTGCGAGGCCCTGTTGGCCGAGGACGCCGAGGAGTTGTTCCTGAGTGCCCTGGCCCTGCACGGCGAAGGGGACACGGACCGCTTCGAGGAGGCCCGGACGGCTCTGCTGTACGGGGAGTGGCTGCGCCGGGAGCGGCGCCCGGTCGACTCCCGGGGGCCGCTGCGGGCGGCCCGGGAGGCCTTCGCGCGGCTGGGCGCTGCCCCCTGGGAGCGGCGTGCCGCCGGCGAGCTGCGCGCGGCGGGCGAGGGCCGGTCGGAGCAGCCCGCCGCCGGGTCCGACCTGGATCGTCTGACGCCCCAGGAGTTGCAGGTGGTGCGGCTCGCGGCGACCGGTCTGACCAACCGGGACATCGGGGCGCAGTTGTTCCTCAGTCCACGAACGGTCGGGTACCACTTGTACAACGCGTACCCGAAGTTGGGCGTGACCTCGCGGATGGAGCTGACCCGGCTGGACCCGGCGGCCTGAAAAGGCCCGGCGGGAAGCGGGTCCGGTGCGCGGGAGCCCGTCTCCGCCGGCGCGGGACCGGACCCCGTCACGATCCCGGTCGTCGGAACCCGGTCACTCGACAGAGGACCCGCCGCCCCGCCCGCTCGTAGGTTCGGGGCATGGAAAACAACCTGCGTCTCGCCCTCGTCGTCGGCTCCACCCGCGAAGGCCGCTTCGGCCCCACCGTCGCGGACTGGTTCGCCCCGATCGCCCGCCGGCACGCCGACTTCGACCTGGACGTCATCGACGTCGCCGCGCTGGAGCTGCCCGACGTCCATCCCGACTGGGGCACCGAGCCCACGCCCGGGCTGACCGCGCTGCGGGCCCGGGTCGAGGCGGCCGACGCCTACGTCGTCCTCACCCCCGAGTACAACCACAGCTACCCCGCCCACCTGAAGCACTTCATCGACCTGCACCACTCCGAGTGGCGGGCCAAGCCCGTGGGCTTCGTGTCGTACGGCGGTCAGGCCGGCGGGCTGCGCGCCGTCGAGCACCTGCGGCAGATCTTCGCCGAACTGCACTGCGTGACCGTCCGCGACGTCGTCAGCTTCCACTCGGCCTGGGACCACTTCGGCGAGGACGGTCGGGCCGACGACCCGGCGGGCGCCGCCGGCGCGGCCAAGGTCCTGCTCGACCAGCTCGCCTGGTGGGGGCAGACCCTGCGCGAGGGCCGCGCGGCCCGCCCGTACGGCAACTGACCCCGGGGAAACCGGGCCCGACGGTCGATCGGCTCGTCGGGCGTCACCGCCTGCGACGGCGCCCGCCGGCCGCGGATCACCGGCGGAACGGAAGGAACCACCGATGACCACCACCGAACCGGCCGCCCTCCGGCGGTCCGTGACTCCCGTCCCCTCCCCGCTCGCCATCGTCATGGTGGTGGTTCTCGGGTCGTTCATGACGGTGCTCGACACCACCATCCTCGGCGTGGCCCTGGGGGGTCTCTCGCGCCACTTCGCGTCCCCGCTCGCCACCGTGCAGTGGACGGCGACCGCCTACACCCTCGCGCTCGCCACCGTCATCCCGCTCACCGCCTGGGCGGCGGCCCGCTTCGGCACGAAGCGGCTCTACGTCACCTCCATCGTCCTGTTCACGGCCGGTTCGGCCCTCGCCGGGCTCGCCTGGGACATCGAGACCCTGATCGCGTTCCGGGTCCTGCAGGGCCTCGGCGGCGGCATGGTGATGCCGCTCGGGATGGCCATCGTGCTGAACGCCGCCCCACCCGAACGCAAGGGCCGGATGATGGGCCTCCTCGGCCTTCCCGTGCTGGTGGGGCCGCTGGTCGGACCGGTGCTCGGCGGGTGGCTCGTGGACGAGGCCTCCTGGCGGTGGATCTTCTTCGTCAACGTTCCGGTCGGGCTCCTCGCGGTGGCCCTGGCCGCGCGGATCCTGCCCCGGGACACCGCCCGCGCGTCCCGCCCGCTCGACGTGGTCGGTCTGTTGACGCTCTCCCCGGGCCTCGCCGCGCTGATCTACGGCCTGGCCACGGGCGGCGAGCACGGTGACTTCGCCTCGCCCGCCGCGCTCGTGCCCACCGTCGTCGGCGCGGTGCTGGTGGCGGCCTTCGTCGTACGGGCGCTCACGGCCCGTTCGCCGCTGCTGGACCTGCGGCTCCTGCGGGTACGGGCCTTCTCCGCCGGGGTGGGCACGATGGCGCTGTTCGCGGGGGCCTACTTCGGGGCGCTGATGCTGGTGCCCATGTACTACCAGCTCGTACGCGGCGAAAGCGCCACGGTGTCGGGGCTGTTGGGCATTCCGCAGGTGCTGGCGACCGGAATCGCCCTGCAGATCGCGAGCCGACTCACCGATCGGGTGCCGGCGGGGCGGATCGTGCCGGTCGGGGTGTCGCTGGCGGTGCTCGGCTACGCGGCCTTCACCGCCCAGATCGGCGACGCCGGGGTCCCGTACTGGCGGCTCATGGCCGCGCTGACGGTGGCCGGCGCGGGGGTCGGGATGACGATGATGCCGACCGTCACCGGCGCGACCCGCGGGTTCGGCCCCGACCGGGTGCCGGCCGCGAGCACCCTGATCAACATCAACTCGCAGATCTCCGGGTCGATCGGCATGGCGCTGTTCTCGGTCCTGCTGACCACGGCCGCGGCCGGCGGCGGCGGACTGGCCGTCGCCCGCGGCACGTCGGCCCCCGCGCTCGCCGGCGCCTTCCAGGACACCTACCTGTGGGTGGTCGTCGCGCTGGCCGCCGCCCTGGTACCGGCGCTCCTGCAACCCCGCGCCCACGAGTGACCGCACGTCGGTCACCGGAAACGGGCCCCGTGTCCGGGGCGCGCCGGATCGACCGGCGGGCCCCGGACGCGGGGTTCTCGACCGCGCGGGCCGCCCGGTTCGAGGACCGGTTCGGAGCCCGGTTCGAAGGCGGTCGGCCTCACGTCAGGGCGTCTGCGCCGCGAGGAAGGCCCGCTGGTCGTCGAGGAGCCGCGGGGGGAAGAGCCGCCTCGGGGCGAACAGCGCCGTCAACGGCAGCCGCCACGAGGACCGTTCGACGGCGGTGCGGACAAGGGAGTGGGTGGCCCCCGGGTAGCGGCGGACCGTGAGGGTGCCCGGGGCGAGCGACTCCCGGTACACGGTCTCGGTCTCGGCGCCGTCGACGTTGAGGTCGTCGGCGCCCGAGATCAGCAGCACGGGCACGTGTGGCATCGCCCGCAGGTCGGCGGTCGCGTCGGCCGTGTGGTTGCGCCCGATGAACGTCCAGCGCTCGTCGGACAGTTGCGGATCCGCGTCGAAGCTCGCGCGGTACTCCTCGTAGGTCGCGCCGCGCCGCAGCAGCGCGCCGACCGTCTCCCTGCGGCGCAGGGCGTCCGCGACGCGCTCCGGGCCGGCCCCCTCGTCGCGCAGTTCCGCGCGCAGGTTGTACTCCCCCTGGCGCTCCCAGTTCACGGCGGTGCCGACGGCCATCACGAAGCGGACGCCGGGTGCCGGGGCCCGTGCGGCCACCTTGGGCAGGACCCAGCCGGCCTGGCTGGCGCCCCAGAGCCCGATCCGGGACCGGTCGATCTCGGGCCGCCGGCCGGCCCAGGCGAGGGCGTCGAGGCTCTCGCGGGCCCGGTCGTCCATGGTCTGGTCGAGCCAGTCGGTGGGCTTGTCGAGGGAGAGGGAGGCGTAGCCGGCGCGCGCGAAGGCCTCCCAGTAGGGCCGGTAGAAGCCGTCGTGCGTGGCGTCGACCTCGCCGTCGCCGTGCACGAACACGACCAGGGGGAAGGGCCCCTGGCCGGTCGTGGGGGTGGCGAGCACCCCGGACAGCTCGTGTCCCGCGGCGGGGACGGTGACCCGTTGTTCGCGGAGGTCGTAGTCGTTCTGCCAGACGACGACCCCGGTGAGGAGGAGCGCGCCGGCGAGGACGAGGAGGAGGAGATCGCGGAGGGTGCGTCGTGTGGTGCGTCGCGTGCGGGACATGCAGGTACCCCCGTGTGAGGTCCGCGTCGATCGGAGCAGGAACGCGGGACCGATGAAACTATCGACTTTGGAACGATCGTACTTACTGTGAACGTATTATGCTTGTTCGTATGACGACGACATTGCTGCGCGGACTGCCCGAGGGCGCCGAGGAACGGGTGGCCGAGCTGTACTGGGAGGCCTTCGGCCACAAACTGGGCGCCGCCCTCGGCCCCGCCGGGCCGGGGCGCCGGTTCATCGCGGACCACCTGCACGCGGACCGGGCCCTCACCGTCGTCGCCGACGACGGGCGGGTGCTGGGCGTCGCCGGGTACCAGCTCGCCGGCCGCGGCCTCGTCGGCGGCGACGCGGCGGCCATCAGGGCCGGGTACGGGCAGGTCAGGGGCCTGTACCGGGTGTTCCTGCTGGCGCTGCTGGAACGCACCCCGGCCCGCGGCGAGCTGGTCATGGACGGCATCGCCGTCGACCCCGCCCGCCGGGGCGAGGGCATCGGCGCCCTGCTGCTGGACGGCATCGAGGAGGTGGCCGCGGAGCAGGGCTGCCGGCGGATCCGGCTGGACGTGGTCGAGGAGAACCCGCGGGCGCGGGCCCTGTACGAGCGGCGCGGCTTCCGGGCCGTGAAGGTGCGACGGACGCCGTGGCTGCGGGACGTACTGGGCTTCGGGGCCGTCACGACGATGCACAAGGCGGTGACGGCCCGATGATCCCCACGCGGTTGGTGGTGCACGCGCTGGTCCGCGAGGACGGCACGGTGGAGGGCGGCGAACTGTACGAGGTCGCCGGCGCGCTCGGCATGACGGACCAGCAGGTCCGCCTGTGCGTGAAGCGGCTGGTGGCCGAGGGCCGCTTCGAGGTCGAGGGGCGGGGGCGACGGGCCGTGCTGCGCGCGGTGGGGCCGGGCGGCGGACTGCCGACGGTGCCCGAGGCGGGGTACGTCCGGCACGCCTACCGGCAGGACCGCGGCCTGGAGCCCTGGGACGGGGTGTGGCACGTGTTCGCCTTCGCCGTGCCCGAATCCGCGCGGGCCGCCCGGGACGCCCTGCGGGACACCCTGACGGGCCTGGGGGCGGCGCCCCTGCAAGGGGGCCTGTACGTGACCCCGAACCCGATCGGACCGTACGTCCGCGCCCGGGCCGCCGAACTGGGGGTGGGGTCCGCACTGACATGCCTGGGCACCCGGGACCTGGAGGTGGGCGGCACGGACGACCCGCGGGCCCTGGCCGCCCGACTGTGGCCGCTGACGGAGATCGCGGAGCGGTACGAGGCGCTGCGCGAGCTGGCGTCCCGTCCCGAACCGGGGCCGTCCGAACCTGAGCAGTCCGAGCCGGGGCAGTCCCGGGGAGAGCCGTCGGAGCGGGACCCGTCCGGCTCCGGGCCCGCCCACCCGTTGGCGCGCGCGGTGGAGCTGGCCGCGGCCTTCTCCGAGGCGATGCTCCCGGACCCGCTGCTGCCGCCCGAGCTGCTGCCCCGCCCCTGGCCGGGTGCGGCGGCCCGTACGGCCGCCGCCCGCGCCTGGGACCGGCTCCACGCCACCGCTCCCTCCCCGGGGCCCCGCCTGTTCCGGCTGTACGCGCAGGCTCTGGGCTCGGAGCCGGACGACCCGCGCGATACGCCCGGGTAGGTCATGATGTGAGGGGGTATATCCCTCTAGACCGCGCGACGCCGGCCCCGCCCCCGGGGCCGGCCGCCGGAGGAGCGCAGAGCGATGGAACACACCGATCTCACCGATGTCTCGACCCACGAGGCCCGATCCCTCTCGGTGGCCCTGTTCCGCGAACTCGCCGCCTTGGAAGAGGGAACCGAGGAGTACTCCCGCACGCGCAACACGCTCGTCGAGCTCAACCTCAGCCTCGTGCGGTACGCCGCCCGCCGGTTCCGCAACCGCAGCGAGCCCATGGAGGACATCGTCCAGGTCGGCACCATCGGTCTCATCAAGGCCATCAACCGCTTCGACCCGGCCCGCGGCGTCGAGTTCACCTCGTTCGCGATGCCCACCATCACCGGGGAGATCAAGCGCTTCTTCCGTGACACCAGTTGGGCCGTCAAGGTCCCCCGCAGGCTCCAGGAACTGCGGATCGACACCGCGAAGGCCCACGACGCCCTGGAACAGGGCCTCGGCCGCGAGCCCACCGACGCCGAACTGTCCGAGCGGCTGCACGTCACGCCCGAGGAACTCGCGGAGGGCCGGAAGGCGGCGAGTGCCTACTCGGCACGCTCGCTGGACGCCCCGCCGCAACCGCAGGAGGAGGGCGAACGCGACCCGTACACGGCGCGGCCCTCGCTCGGAGCGGAGGAGCCCGCGTACGACCTGATCGAGTGCATGGAGTCGCTGGTGCCGATGCTGGCCGGGCTGCCCGCCCGCGAGCGGAGCCTGCTGGAGCTGCGCTTCGGGGAGGAGCTGACCCAGGCGGAGATCGGGGAACGGCTCGGGTTGTCCCAGATGCACGTGTCCCGGCTGCTGAACCGGACCCTGACCCGGCTGCGCACCGGACTCCTCACGGACCCGGAGTCGACCGACCCGGAGCCGGACCGGTGCCCTGGTCGGGAGTCGGCATCGCGGCGGTCCCCGGGGTCCCCGGACCCGGCACCTCCAGCCAGACCGTCTTGCCGGCCCCCGTCCCGCCCGACGGCTGCGCCCCCCAGCTCCGTGCGAGTCGCTCCAGGACGACGAGGCCGTGTCCTCCCGGCCGGCTGCGATCTCCCGACACCCGCCGCCGCGGAGGCTCGGGATTGTCGTCGCTGACCTCGACGCGCAGGTGTCCGGGGGCGTGTCGCAGGACGAGTTCGCGGGGTCCGCCCGCGTGCAGGCAGGCGTTGGTCACGACTTCGGAGACCAGGAGGAGCACGTCGTCCACCGCGTCCTGGTCCCGCGTCCACTGCCAGTCGGCCAGTGCCTGTCGGGTGAAGTCCCGGCAGCGCGTGACGACCCCCGTCGTGGCACCGCCCAGGACCAGCCTCCGAGTCTGCTCGGCCACAGGGCCTCCCGTCTCCGCACCGCCCCTGCGCGGCGCACCTACCCCCGCCCGGATCGGCCAATCCCGACGTCCCGTCCGCCCGGACCTCGAAACCACCCGCCGTGACCGCGTGCCGGTTGCACACCCTCACCGCATCATCTTCCGGAATCGGCCGCCGCGGCGGCCCGCCACGCACGAGGCCCCCCTCGCGCCGCGAAGGGGGCTCGTCACGAACCGTCTCACCCGAAGCCGTCGGAACACCGCGCCGAGGGCCTCCTCGAAGGCCCTCCCGCGGCGTGTTTCCCACCCCCGTGGAGAAACGCCTCCGAACCGGCCACCCGGGCAACCCGCCGGGCGACGCTAGACCGGCGCCCGATCCCCCGTCGAGGCGGACGCGAGCGATCCGTCAGGTCCGTCGACCGGGTCCGTTGGCGACCGGTGGGCCTGACGCGCCGCGCGGGAGGCGCCCCGGGGTCCACATCCCGGACAACTACCCTCGGCTCATGAACGCAGAAGCCGACGCCCTCGCCGCCGTGAAAGACGCCGACCGGAAGCACGTCTTCCATTCCTGGTCGGCTCAGGAACTCATCGACCCGCTCGCCGTCGCGGGGGCCGAGGGCTCGTACTTCTGGGACTACCAGGGCAACCGGTTCCTCGACTTCTCCAGCGCGCTCGTCTACACGAACATCGGCTACCAACACCCGCGGGTCGCCGCCGCCATCGCGGAGCAGGCCGCCAAGCTGTGCACCGTCGCCCCCGGCTTCGCCGTGGACGTCCGCTCCGAGGCCGCCCGACTGATCGCCGAGCGCACCCCCGGCGACCTCGACAAGATCTTCTTCACGAACGCGGGCGCGGAGGCCGTGGAGAACGCCGTACGCATGGCCCGGCTGCACACCGGACGGCCCAAGGTGCTGTCCGCGTACCGCTCGTACCACGGGGCCACCTCCACCGCGATCAACCTGACCGGTGACGCCCGCCGCTTCGGCAACGACACCGCGACCGCGGGCGTCGTGCACTTCTGGGGCCCGTTCCTCTACCGCTCGCCCTTCCACGCGACCACCGAGGCCGAGGAGTCCGCCCGCGCCCTGCGGCACCTGGAGGACACCATCGTCTTCGAGGGCCCGCAGTCCATCGCCGCGATCATCCTGGAGACCGTCGGCGGCGCCCCCGGCGTGCTCGTGCCCCCGGCCGGCTACCTGGCGGGCGTGCGCGCCCTCTGCGACCGGTACGGCATCGTCTTCATCCTGGACGAGATCATGGTCGGCTTCGGTCGCACCGGCGCGTGGTTCGCCGCCGACCACTGGGACGTGCGCCCCGACCTGCTCTGCTTCGCCAAGGGCGTGACCAGCGGATACGTCCCGCTCGGCGGGGTCGCCATCTCCGCCGCCATCGCGGAGACCTTCGCCCGCCGGCCCTACCCGGGCGGACTCACGTACTCCGGGCACGTGCTCGCCTGCGCCGCCGCCGTCGCGACGATCAACGTGATGGAGGAGGAGGACACCGTCGGGCAGTCCGCCCGCACCGGCGCGGACCTGCTGGGCCCCGGCCTGCGCGCCCTCGCCGAGCGGCACCCCTCCGTCGGCGAGGTCCGGGGCATGGGCACCTTCTGGGCGTTGGAACTCGTCCGGGACGCCTCGACGCGGGAGCCGCTGGTCCCCTACAACGCCTCGGGCGCCGACAACGCGCCGATGGCCGCGTTCGGGGCCGCCTGCAAGAAGGGCGGGCTGTGGCCGCTGATCGCCGGCAACCGCATCCACGTCGCCCCGGCCTGCAACATCTCCGCCGAGGACGTGACCAAGGGCCTGGCGATCCTCGACGAGGCCCTCGCGGTCGCCGACGCGCACATGGCCTGACCTGGGACTTCCTCCCCGGACTGTGGGGTCGCCCAATCCGTGGGTGCTGGTGTTCGGATGATCCGTGCGGGGGAGATCCCCCCGCGCACATGTTGCAATCCGTAGCGCAGCACACAGCAGTACCCAGCACCTACGGACCGGGATGCACGTCAGTCCCGGGGCGGTCCTGCGGGGCCGAACGGCGGGGAGCGGCACGTCTTGAACTTCGGGCGGGCGCTGGACGCCGGGCGTACGGGATCCGGACCACCGGACTCCGTGTTCCCGAGAACCCGAAGGAAGACACCATGAGCAAGCACGTCCTGGCGCAGAACCAGTACGGCAAGGCCGAGAACCGCATCGTCAAGGTCACCCGCAAGGGCAACGACGGTTCCTGGCACGAGATCCGCGACCTCAACGTCTCCGTGGCCCTGCGCGGCGAGTTCCGCGACGTCCACCTGACCGGTGACAACGCCAACTGCCTGCCGACCGACACCACCAAGAACACCGTGTACGCCTTCGCCAAGGAACACGGCATCGACTCTCCCGAGGCCTTCGGCATCCTGCTCGCCAGGCACTTCGTCTCCTCCCAGGTGCCGATCCGCGAGGCGCAGATCCGCATCGAGGAGTTCGGGTGGGAGCGGATCCCGGTCCCCACCCGCAAGGAGCAGCACTCCTTCGTCCTCAAGGGCCAGGAAGTGCGCACCGCGCAGGTCACGTTCAGCGAGACGACGGGCCTCCAGGTCATCTCCGGCCTGAAGGACCTGACGGTGATGAACTCGACGAACTCCGAGTTCCACGGCTACATCAAGGACAAGTACACGACCCTCCAGGAGGCGTACGACCGCATCCTGGCGACCAAGGTGACCGCGCGGTGGGCGCACTCGGCACTGGCCGCCGAGGACCGCGCGTACGACTGGGACCAGTCGTACAAGAAGGTGCGCAAGCACCTGCTGGAGGCCTTCGCCGAGACCTACTCGTACTCCCTCCAGCAGACCCTGAACCAGATGGCCGAGCGGGTGCTGGACAACTGCCCCAAGGTCAACGAGGTCCGGCTGAACCTGCCCAACAAGCACCACTTCCTGGTCGACCTGGAGCCCTTCGGCCTCAAGAACGACAACGAGGTCTACTTCGCGGCGGACCGGATGTACGGCTTGATCGAGGGCACCATCCACCGTGACGGCGTGCGGCCCGTCATCGCCACCAGCGACTGGATCGTGGCGTAACGCGCGAGCACGCCGCGGGTTCGGCCCGGACCGCGTCGCGGGGTCCGGGCCGTTCGCGTTCCTCAACCGGCGTCCGGGTCGGGGCGGCCCAGGAGCAGGTTCCAGCGGCCGGAGCGCCCGGTGAGGGTGGTGACGGTGTCGGGTCGCGCGTCGAGTCGCCAGAACACCGGCGGCGGCAGTTCCAGGGCGTGCACCACCGCCGCCCGTACGACGGCCTGCTCGACCACCACCCGGTGCGTTCCGGGTTCCAGTGCGGCCAGGTGCGCGCCGACCCGGGAGATCAGCGCGGCCACCGACTCTCCGCCGGGAGGCGTGTACCCGGGGTCGGTCAACCACGCCCCCACGGCCGCCGGGTCCTCGGCCGCGACCTCTTCCAGCGACCGTCCCGCCCAGGTCCCGACGGCGAGGCCGCGCAGGCCCTCGTGGCCCGGGACGGGTTCCCCCCGGCCGAACCTCCCGGGGCGGCCCTCGGGGCTCGACGGCGGCGTGACCAGGTGGACGCGGACGACGGATCGCGGGGGTTCGGAACGCACAGGGGCCATGTGGGGAGCGTAAAGCGCTCGACCGGGGCGTGAGACGGCGGCCACACGCCGTGGTGTTCGAGCCAGGCGCGCGGTACGGTCTCGGACGACATGACGACGGTATGACGGAAGCACCGGTGAGAATCCGGCACGGTCGCGCCACTGTGAATCCTCCCGCGGTTCGGGGAGGGAAGTCAGACCCGCCACCTTCGTCAAGAGCACCACTGACCGGGACGCGTGTTCCCCCCTGGAGGTTCTGCCATGGCTCAGTCCGCCGTGCCCACGACGGCTCCCGCCGCCGTCGCCCCGATTTCCCTCTCCGCACTGGCCCCTTGGGCCGTCTTCGCGGGCGTCCTCATGCTGGTCCTGCTGTACCTCGTCGGCGCCGAACAGGGCGCCACCGCGATCTTCGAGGGCGACACCATCCACGAGTGGATGCACGACGGTCGTCACCTGCTCGGCTTCCCCTGCCACTGATCCCCGCACCGCTCAGCAAGGGAACCCGAACATGAACCCCATCTCCCCCAGAGTCCTGCTCGTGCGGGGCATGCTCGCCGGCCTGCTCGCCGGCGTGGCCGCCTTCCTCGTGGCCTACCTCCTCGGCGAGTCCAAGGTGGACGCCGCCATCGCCATCGAGGAGGCGGGCGCCCACGAGCACGGCGACGAGGGCGCCCCCGTCAGCCGGGCCCTTCAGGCCACGGCCGGCCTCGGCACCGGCACTCTCCTGTACGGCGTCGCGATCGGCGGCATCGCGGCGCTCGTCTTCTGCTACGCCCTGGGCCGCATCGGTCGTTTCGGCCCGCGCGCCACGGCCCTGCTGGTCTCGGGCGGCCTCTTCCTCACCGTCAATCTGGTGCCGTTCGTCAAGTACCCCTCCAACCCGCCGGCCGTCGGCGACCCCGAGACCGTCACCCAGCGGACCACCCTCTTCGTGCTGATGATCGCGTTGAGCGTGCTGCTGGCGGTGGGTGCCCTGATCCTGGGGCGGCGCCTCGCACCGAAGCTCGGCAACTGGAACGCGTCGGTCGTCGCCGCGTTCGCGTTCCTCGTGGCGATCGGCCTGTCCTACGCGCTGCTGCCCGGCATCAACGAGGTACCGGACGGCTTCCCGGCCGCGCTGGTCTGGCAGTTCCGGCTCGCCACCCTGGCCCTGCAAGCCGTCACGTGGGCGACTTTCGGCCTCGCCTTCGGATATCTAGCCGAACGCGCCCTTGTCCCCGCGACCCCGGCCCAGGAGGCTGTGCCGACGAGTTGACGATGAGGGGGCCGGTCGCACATGCCGACGGCGATCAGGGAGTGGCGGGGTTGGACGGGCGCCGCCCCGTTCTGGCTGAACTCCTTCCTGCTGATCCTGGCCCCCTTCACCGCCGTCACCCTGTTCGCCCAGATCGGTGTCATCACGGCCCTGGCCGCCCTCGGCGGCCTCGTCCGCCAGCTCTGGTACGGCGACTACGGCCATCCCGCCGTCCACCTCTGCGCCGCCTTCATGGGCGCGACGTCCGTCGCCCTGGTCGTCGTCTGACACGCGCGTGACCCCGTGGGCGGCCCGGGCGCCTTCCCCGCGCGAAACGCCCCTCGACGGGCCCCGGTGCTCCCCGGACGACCGGCCCGGATCGGGCGGTGCGCCGCGACCGGGGAGAATGGGCGTTTCGAACGAGTACGGGGGCCGGTGTGGCGACAGGACGGGACATACCCGAGGAATACCTGGAGGGTTACGTCCGGATCCTCGGGAACGTGGCCGCGACCGGCCGACGGCCCGGCCGAGACGAACTCGACGCCCGCCGCGCGCTCGGGGAGAAGGCCGCCGAGGCCGGGTACGGACTGCGCACCCTCGTCGGCGCCCACCTCGCCGCGACCCGGACGGTACTCGGCGGACAGCACACCCCCGACCACGTCATGGCGGCGGTGGAGCAGGCCGTGGACGCCTTCGCCGAAGGCCACGAGCGGGCCCAGCGGATGGCCGTGCGGCAGGAGGAGGCAGCCCGCCGGGAGTTCATCGACGACCTTCTGCTCGGCCGCAGCGACCTCGGCCGGCTGAGCGAACGCGCGGCCCGCTTCGGCCTGCACCTGGCGCACGCGCACGCGGTGGCGGTGGCCCGCGGCCCCGAGTCGTACGCGGACGCCGGCTCGGCGATCCGGAAGGTCGAACTCGCGATGACGACCCGGTTCGGCAACCGGACCTTCCTCCTCGCCACCAAGGACGGCCAACTGATCTGCGTGGCACCGGGCGACCACGACGAGGTGCCGGCCTACTTCGCGAAGCAGGCGTACGCCGCCGGGGCCGAACGCGGCCTCGTCGCGATCGGCCGCCCGCACCAGGGCGCGGGCGGGGTCGTGACCTCGTACGAAGAGGCCCTGAGCGCGCTCGACCTGGCGGACCGGCTGGGATTCGAGGGCCCCGTACTGCGCTCCGCCGACCTGCTGGTCTTCCCCGTCCTCGCCCGTGACCGGGCCGCCATGGCCGATCTCGTGATGAGCGTGCTGGGGCCGCTGCGGGGTGGCCGGGGCGGCGCTCGACCGCTGCTGGACACCCTGAGCGCCTACTTCGACTCGGGCTGCGTGTCGGCGGAGGCGGCCCGCCGGCTGAACCTGAGCGTGCGGGCACTGACCTACCGACTGGAGCGGATCCACCGGCTGACCGGGACGAATCCGGGGGACCCCGCGCAGCGGTACACGCTCCAGACGGCGGTGATCGGGGCGCGGCTGCTGGACTGGCCGACGAATCCGCTCTGAGTCGTCACGGCGCCGCACTCCTCCCTCACCCTTTCGGGCGCGGACCCCGCACGGGCCGAAGCACGACCGGCACACCGGCCGCGAGCTGGGAAGACGCACGCGCACCCGGGTGACGTGTGGGTGACGTGCCGTCAGCGTGGGATGACTCCCGATGTGCGGGCGGGCCGAGAGAGGTCCACTGCTCACAGGACCCGGCCGTCCGAGCCGGACCAGGAGGGAACTGCCCATGCCCCGCGCCCAGTGGATCGTCGCAGCGGTGACGGTCACTCTGCTGTGTACCGGCGTAGGGATGTTGAGGAGCAGCGACGGCGCGCCGCCCGCCCCCGCCGGCACGGTCGCCGACTCGCTCCCCTCCCGGGCCCTGGGCCTGTCCGGCCATCGCCGGCTCGTCCGCGAACTTGAGCATTCCGGCGAGCACTCCGGCCCGCACACCCCCGGCAAGGGGGCCCGGTCCGCGCGGGGCGGCCTGCCCGGCCCCGCCGCGCCGATGCGGGCCGCGCCGCCCGTGCGGCTGGTGATCCCCGCGCTGGGACTGGACGTTCCGCTGACCGCCGACCCCGAGGACGGCGACGCGATCCGCTGGGACGCCGACGGTCCCGCCCCGGGAGCGGCCGGCACCGCCGTGGTCACGGGGAACGGGCTGCGCCTGGGCGAGCTGCGCCGGGGCCTGACCATCGAGATCGCCCGCGCGGACCACCGTACGGCCGTGTTCACGGTGGACCGGGTCTCGCCGGCCCGCGTCCCCGGCCCGTCGGGCCGGCCCGGCGAGCACGCCGGTGAGCGGTCGGAGCGGGAGGCCGGCGAGCGGACGGGCGGGTCGTCGGAGCGGCGGACGGGCGAGCGGGCCGGGCGTCGCGCCCAACTGCGTCTGATCAGCGGGGAGACGGCCGTCGTGGCCCGGCTGACGGGCCGCCACCGCACCCGCTGACGCCCCGGCATCGGGCCCGGTGTCAGCCGACGGGGGTGTCTTCGTCCCCCGGTCGGGGGCTTCTTGGGCCCCGGTGGGGAGTGCTTCGGCGTGTCGGGGCACAGAGCTGGGCATGAGCGGTGCTCGGTACGCGCGGACGGCTGCGGCGAAGGCCCTGACGGTGGCCTGCGTCGTGCTGCTGTGCCTCTTCGGCGCCGGTCCGGCCGGCGCGATGGCCGTCGAGACCCGGCCCGCCACGAGCGCCCCGTCCACCCCGGCGGAGCCCTCGGAGAGCCCCTCCGACCCCGCGTCGGATCCCGAGGCGCGGGCGGCCCCGCGCGCGGTCGTGCGCGGCATGGTGGGCGTACGGCAGCCGGCGCCGCCGGTGTTTCACGTGAAACACCGGGAGCCGCGGGCATCCCGTGTGACCTTCAACGGAACGGCCGAACCGGCCCTGTCCCGGCGGACGGTACGGAGTGTGGTCCTGCGCTGCTGAGCGGGCCGAGCAGCACGCACCCACACCCCCCTCGAACACCGAGCACACCGTGAGGTTCCGCCATGCCCATCGACCCCTACGCAGCCCTGAACGCCATGCTGCGTGCCGAGGCCTCCCGTTTCACCCCGCCGGCCCGACGCCCGGAGCAGCCGGAGCAGCCGGAGCCCGAACCCTCCACCCGTCCTGAAGCCCCGGCCGCTCGCCCGGCCGAAGCCGCCGCGAAGGAGTGACCCCTCCCCGGATACCCGACGCGTCCCCCGGACCGGGTCCGGGGGACGCGTCGTGCGGGGCGACGGTGCTCCGTCGGCTCAGGGCTCGCGCATGTAGTAGCGGTAGAAAGCGGTGAGCCCGGTGGCCGCGGCGACGGCGATGCCGAGCCCGGCGGATCGGAGCACGCTGTCGCCGGTGAGGCTGTACAGGTAGCCGACGGCCACGCCGCCGAAGGCGCCGTAGGCGGCGGCGTGCAGTTCCCTCGGCAGCCGGGAGCCGATCCGGCCCAGGGTGAACATGATCGCGGCGAAGAGCGCGCCGCACAGAATGCCGTAGAAGACGTTGCCCGCGTCGACCGGGCCCATCTGGCGCTTGATGAAGGCCGCCCAGACCCCGTAGACGAGACCGGCCAGCAGGGCGCGGACCATCGCGCTCTTGCCGAGATCGTGCGTCCGGTCCGTCGTCGTCCCCCGGTGCCGCCGATGGGCGGTGGGTGCCGCATGTGCCATGACGGGGCTCCTCTCTCCACCATCCAGGGCACACCCGCCACCTCTGACCGGCAAGTGGATCAAGCGAGGTCCGCCGTGACGCCCGACTCCGCCCCGTCCCCGCCCCGCCCGGTCCGCCCACTTCCGCCACCCGCACGCAGCAACAACGCTCGCGGGCCGCACCCCCTCGGCATTCCCTGGTGACGTGCGCACCTTCCTGTCGGCGGTACTGATCGTGCTCGTGGCCCTGCTGGTGCCCGCGAGCGCCGTCGCGTACTGGGCCGACCGCGAGCTGGGCGACGCCGACCGCTACACCGCCGCCATGTCCCCGCTCGCCGAGGACCCCGCCGTGCGGGGCGTGGTCGTCACCCAGGCCACCCGCGCGCTCGCCGGCCAGATCGACGCGGGCCCCTTCCAGGGCGGGGTCGACGCGCTCCTCGGCGAGGCCCTGCAGTCCTTCTCCGGGACCCCGGCGTACCGGACGGCCTGGGACGCCGCCAACCGCGCCGCGCACGCCGCGTTCCTCAAGGCACTCACCACCGGCGACGGGGACGCCGTCACCATCGACCTCGCGCCCGTGATCGCCCGGGTGAAGGGGGAACTCGTCGAGAACGGGGTGCCCTTCGCCGACCGGATCCCGGTGACCCACGTTTCCGTCGAGGTCATGGAGTACGACGACCTGGGCGCGCTGCGGAAGGGCTTTCGCATGCTCCAGATCGCCGGGGTGTGGCTTCCCCTCCTGACCCTGCTGCTGGCCGCCGCGGCCATCGCGGTCGCCGTCCGACGACGGCGGGCCGTGGTCGCCACCGGGCTGGGGCTGGCGATCGGGGCCGTGCTGCTGTGGCTCGCGGTGCAGTGGTGCCGCCGTCTCACCCTGGAGGACCTGCCGGCCGACATCGACCGGCCCGCGGCCGGGGCGGTGTACGACGCGCTCACCGCGTTCCTGCGGACCACCGCCTGGGTGGTGCTGGCCCTCGGGCTCGCGGCCGCGCTCGCCGGCTGGCTCGCGGGGCGGCTGCGCCGCACACCATAGGCTCGGAAGATGCGGAACCTGCGGAGAAGTGGGCAGACGACTGGAGAACTCCACAGAAGAACCGATTCGCGAGCGGCGGCACGGAAGCGGGAATGACCACCGAAAGACGCACCGAGCACACTCGGTCCGGGCACTCCCGGGCCCGGCAGATCCCCCTGACCCCGCCCGCGTGGCTCCTCAACGGCCTGCGGCCGAGCAGCGCCCCCGTCCCGTGGGCCGCCGTCGCGCGCGCCGGCATCGCGCTGTCCGTCCCGCTGGCCGTGGGCTTCGCCCTGGACGAACCGGAATACGGCGCCCTGGTGTCCATGGGAGCCCTGTCCGGGGTGATCGGCGACACCGCCGACGCGTACCGCATGCGCGTCCTCAACATCGCCGTACCGCAGCTCTTCGGCGCCGTCGGAGTGGCCGTCGGCACCCTCGTCTTCGGGCACGGCTGGCTCGCCGTCGCCGTGCTCACCCTGGTCGCCCTCATCTCCGGAATGATCTCCTCGATCGGCTCGGTCGCCTCCGTGTCCGGTCTCCTGCTCCTGCTGAACGCCGTGGTCGGCGCCGGCCTGCCGATGCCCGAGCCCTGGTGGACGGCGCCGCTGCTGCTCGGCGCCGGCGGACTGTTCGTCCTGGTGCTCAGCCTGGCGGGCTGGCCGCTGCGCGGCCGGCAACCCGAGCGGGTCGCCGTCGCCGCCGGGTACCGGGCCCTGGCGGACACGCTGGAGGCCGCAGGCGGGCCCGACTACGAGGAACGCCGCCGGGAGGTCACCCAGGCCCTGAACCAGGCCTACGACCTCGTCCTGGGGCGGCGGGCCCTGGTGCACGGGCGCAGCCCCTCGCTGGTGCGGATGCTGGCCCAGTTGAACGTGCTGATTCCCCTCGTCGAGGGGGCGCCCGCCGCGCACCTGCGAGGACGACCGCTGCCGCCCGAGATCCCGGCGGCCGTGAGGGAACTGGCCGCGGCCGTCGAGGAGGGCCGCACCGGGACCCCCGTCTTGGACCTGCCCCCGCCGCACGGCCAGTCGGAGCGCGCCATCGACGCGGCCCTGCGGCACGCGGCGACGATCGTGCACCTGGCCGAACCGAGGATGCACAACGTGGACGACCGGCTCGGCAGGCCGGCCGCGCTGGGCATCAGGGCCCGGCGGGCGGTCCGCGACATGATGTTCTCCCGGGCGTCCTGGCGGTACGGCATCCGGCTGGCCGTGTGCATCGGGCTGGCCCAGGTCCTCGTCTCGGTGGTCCCCATCGAGCGCTCGTACTGGGTCGCCCTGACCGTCACGTTCGTCCTCAAGCCGGACTTCGGATCGGTCTTCTCGCGTGCCGTCCTGCGGGCCCTGGGAACGGCCGTCGGGCTGGTCCTCGCCGCCGCCGTGTTGGCCGAGGTGCCGCGCGGCTGGTGGGACGTGCCGGTCATGGCGGTGCTGGCCGCGCTGATCCCGGCGTTCTCCGCCAAGGGGTACGCCTTCCAGACCGCCGCGATCACCCCGGTGATCCTGCTGCTGTCCGACCTGCTCAACCACCAGGGCTTCGACCTGATCCGGCCCCGGCTGCTGGACAGCCTGATCGGCTGCGCCATCACGTTGGTCGCGGGGTACCTGCTCTGGCCCGAGAGCTGGCACACCCGGATCGGGGACCGGCTCGCGGACACCGTGGACGACGCCGCCCGGTACGTGGAGCGGGCGTTCGGCACGGTCCGTCCCGACACGGAGGCCGGACTGCGGGCCGCCCGCACCGCCCGGCTCCAGGCCCGCCGACGGATCTACCGGGACCTGTCGGGCGTACGAACCGAGTTCCAGCGGGCGCTGACCGAGCCGCCGCCGACGGGGGCGCGGGCCGCCGCGTGGTGGCCGCTGGTGGTGGCCGTGGAGCGGATCGTCGACGCCACCACCGCCGCCCGGGTCCGCGTCAACCACGGCGCGGACGCCCCCGACCGGGACGAGGTCGCGGCTGCCGTCCGGGAACTGCGCGGACTGGCGGAGGGAGTACGCGCCGGCCGGAACCCGGCGGCGGTACGCGGCGGCCCCGCCCCTGCGGGCAGGCAGGACTCCGTGCTGGCCCCCGTCCACCAGGAGATCGCGGCGGCCCGCGCCATCGCCGCCCCCGCCGACTGACGCCCCCGTGCGCGGGGGCGCCCGTCCCCCGAATGGGTCCGTGCCCGGGCCGCCGGCTCCCCTCCGGGGGAGCATCGCCCCATGAGGTCCCCCGTCCCCCGCGGCCGACGCCCCGGCGTCCTGGCGCTCCCCTTCCTCGCCGCCCTCCTCGCGGTCTCGGCCGGGTGCTCCGACGTGGAGGGACTGCAGAGCGACGGCGACCTGGGCACCGTGCACGCCCCGCAGACCCTGTGGAAGAACATCCATCCGGCGCCGCCGGCGGCGGACCAGAAGCCGGGCACCGCCACCGTGGTCCCGGGACTGCCCAAGGCCCCGGGCCCCGACATGCACGGCGTGAACCCGCTGGACGTCGTACGGGCCGACGTCACCGCCTCCGCCCGGCAGGACGGCGGCACGGGACGGCTCGTCGACCCGCGGGCGCCGCAGCGGCTGGCGCTCTGCACACAGGCTGTGGACGGAGGTCCCGACTGCCCGATGCGGCCCTCCGTCCTGCACGACGTGACGGGCAACGGCCGGGAGGAACTGATCACCGCTCTCGACCTCGACGGCCGCGACAGCGAACTGCGCGTCTACACCGTCCAGGACGACGGGGCCATCGCCCGGATCCTGTACCGGCGCGGAGTACTGGAGGGCGTGGAGGTCGCCGCCGAACACCTCGCGGTACGCGAACCGACCTCGAATCCCAAGTACGTCTCCGTCTCCGACTACGTGTGGGACCCGGACGCGAAGATCCTCAACCTGTCCCAACTCACCCTCGACGAGTGCCCCACCGCGAAGGACGGCTCGGCCGGCTGCTCCCCGAGCCGGGCCTGAGAGGGGCGGGCCGGATGCGGGTGACGAGCAGTCTGCGCTGGAAGATCGCTCTGACCACCACGGCGGTGTGCTGCACGGTCGCGGCCGTGCTCGGGATCCTCGTGCACAACGTGGTCGCCGGACAGGTCGTCGGCGAGGTCCGCAAGGACGTGGGCCGGGACCTGGAAGACGCCGTCAACCAGTACCAGTACGGCACCGTGCACGGCGGCGTGAACGTGGTCGTCGACCCGCCCGAGCTTCCGGGCCCCCTGCGCGGGCTCGTCGCGCGCGGGGAGACCGGGAGCATGGTCGGCGAGCACGACGGCGAACCCGCGATGTGGGGCGCCGGGCCCGCCGACACGAAGGTGCTGGCCGTCTGGCTCCCCTTCGACCAGACCCGCCGGCGGCTGCGCGACCTGGACACCGCCATCCTCGCCTCCGCCGCCCTCGCCGCCGGGATCGTGGCTCTGGCCGGCCTGTTCCTGGCCGACCGGATCAGCCGGCGGCTGGCGACCACCGCCGCCGTGGCCCGCCGGATCAGCGCCGGCGACCTGGACGCCAGGGTGGGGCTCCCCGCCGACCCGGACGACCCCCGGGACACCCGCCACCACGACGAGGTCCGCGACGTCGCGCACGCCCTGGACTCGATGGCCGGGTCGCTCCAGGAACGGCTGGAGGCCGAGAAACGGTTCACGGCCGACGTCGCGCATGAACTGCGCACCCCGTTGACAGGCTCACTCGCCGCCGCGTCGCTGCTCCCCGAGGGCCGCCCCAAGGAAATGATCAACGACCGGCTCCGGGCGCTGCACCTGCTCACCGAGGACCTGCTGGAGATCTCCCGGCTGGACTCGGGAGTGGAACAGGCAGAACTGTCCCGGGTGGAACTGGGTCGGGCCGTGCGGCGGGCCGTCGCGGGCACCCGACTGCCCGTCTCGGTCCGGGTGGTCCGGGACACGGTGGTGCTCACCGACCGGCGCCGCCTCGACCGGATCCTCGCCAACCTGCTGGTCAACGCCGACAAGCACGGGAAGCCACCGATCGAGGTGTCCGTCGAGGGCCCGGTGGTGGTGATCCACGACCACGGGGCCGGCTATCCGCCCGAACTGATCGAGCAGGGCCCGCAGCGCTTCCGCACGGGCGACCCGGGTCGGGGTCGGGGGCACGGTCTGGGGCTGACGATCGCCGCGGGTCAGGCCGCGGTGCTGGAGGTGGAGCTGACCTTCGCCAACGCCCCCGACGGGGGCGCGCAGACGACCCTGCACCTGCCCGTCGGGCGTCTGGTCGCGGACAGTTGAACGGGACGAGGAGATGTTTCACGTGAAACAGTGGACGGTGAGGGGTGTTTCACGTGAAACACCCCTCACCGACACCGGGTGCCCGGTCGATCCGACCGGGCACCCGACTGATCAATCGATTGATCAACTGGTCTGATCGACCGGCTCGGTTCACCGGCTGATCAACCGGCCCGGTTCACCGGCTGATCAACCGGCCCGGTTCAGACGCCGATGTTCTTGCCGTCCTTGCGCCAGACCGACACGACCGCCGGGCGGACGATCTTGCCGGGGCCGTCGGGCCACACCGACTGGGGCTTCTCGACGGACGCGCCGTCGATCTCGCCCGGGTGCTGGACCGAGACCAGTACGCGCTTGTCCTGGATCAGCGGGCCACAGGTCTCGGCGCCGCGCGGCACGGTCAGGAACTGCTTCAACTCACCGCGGCGCTCACCTGCGGTGGCGACGCCGAACAGACCGTCGTGCGAGCCGAGCTGGTTGCCGTCGGTGGAGATCCACAGGTTGCCGTGCGGGTCGAAGGCCACGTTGTCCGGGCAGGAGATCGGGCTGACCTTGTCCTTCGGGAAGCCGGCGAAGTAGGTGGCCGGGTCGTTGGGGTCACCGGCGACCAGGAAGAGCCGCCAGGCGAAGCCGTCGCCCGCCGGGTCGTCGAAGTTCTCGGCCAGCTCCAGGATCTGGCCGTGCTTGTTCAGGTTGCGGGGGTTGGCCTCGTCCGCTCCCGCCTTGCCGGCCTTGCCGCGGTCGGTGTTGTTGGTCAGCGCGATGTAGACACGGCCGGTGCGCGGGGAGGGCTCGACGTCCTCGGGGCGGTCCATCTTGGTGGCGCCCACCTTGTCGGCGGCCTGCCGCGTGAAGACGTACACCTCCTCGGCGGTCATGCCCTCGACGTGCGAGACGTTGCCGGTGGCGAGCTTGATCCAGACACCGGATCCGTCGAACTGGCCGTCCGAGGGCAGCTTGCCCGTGCCGTCGATCTCGGCGGCCGGCGAGTCACCGGTCAGCTTGGCGACGTACAGGGTGCCCTCGTCGAGGAGCGTCAGGTTGTGCTCCTTCGCGGCGCGCGAGCCGCCCTTCTTCATCCGCTTCGACGAGACGAACTTGTAGAAGTAGTCGAAGCGCTCGTCGTCGCCCATGTAGACGACCGGACGGCCGTCCTCGGTCAGGCGCGGCTGGGCGGCCTCGTGCTTGAAGCGCCCCAGCGCGGTGCGCTTGCGCGGGGTGGACGTCGGGTCGTACGGGTCGAGCTCGACGACCCAGCCGAAGCGGTGCGACTCGTTGGGTTCCTGCACGATGTCGAAGCGCTTGTCGAACCGCTCCCACTTGCGCTCGGTGGCGCCCGTGGTCATGCCGTAGCGCTTGAGCCGGGCGGCCTGGGTCGCGTCCGTGACCTGTCCGGCGTTGGCGAAGTACTGGTTGAAGTTCTCCTCGCCGTGGAGGGTGGTGCCCCACGGGGTGGTGCCGCCGGCGCAGTTGTTCAGGGTGCCGAGCACCTTCGTGCCGGTCCGGTCGGCGGAGGTCTTCAGCAGCTCCGAGCCCGCCGCGGGGCCGGTCAACCTGAACTCGCTGGTGGCGGTGAGACGACGGTTGAGCTGGTGCCGGGTGACCGCCGTCAGCTTGCCGCTGCGGTGGTCCTCCTGCACGACGACGACGGAGAGCCCGTGCGCGGCCCAGGCGATCTCGACCTGCTCACGGGTCGGGTTGGCCGGGTCGTACGCCTTGAACATGAGGTTCTCGTCGGTGTACTCGTGGTTGGCCACGAGCAGCTGCCGACGCTCGTAGTCGTCGCCGAGCGGGAGAAGGCTCAGGAAGTCGTTGTTGTAGCCGAACTGGCCGGCCTGCGCGGCAGCGGTCTGCTTGTCGGGGTTGAAGCCCGGCGCGCCCTTGACGATGGGCTCGCCCCAGCGGATGACCACGTTCTGCTCGTGGCCCTCGGGAACGGTGACCTTGTCGTCGGTGTTCGGCGCGACGGCCTTGAAACGCAGACCGCGGGCCGCGTCGCCGACACCCGCCGCACCGGAGCCCCGGGTGTCGACGGAGGGGGAGGCGTTGGCGGAAGAGCCGTTGCCGCCCAGTGTGACGGCGGTGCCGGCGGCGGTGGCCACCGTGACGACGGCGGCGGACCGGAGCATCGAGCGGCGGGAGTAGGCGCGGGCGATCACATCGCCGACGTACTCGTTGTCGCTGGTGTTCGGCACCTCGTGGAAGCATGCGTCGCCACAGCGGTAGCGGCAGGTGAGAGCGGAACGGCCGCTCCCATGCGGGTTGCCGAGGAGCGGCAGAAGCTTGCGCACGAGGTGTCCTCCGAGGGTGCACGGCGCCGACAACATGTCGGAACGAACAGCCGTGACGCTAGGCGGGGGTTGCGCCGATGCGGCGGCGCGGGGATGAACGGTCGGTGAACCCGGCACGGCGGAGGGGCAGTTCCCCACGCGCTCCGGTTGTCTGCGAGGGTTGGCGCCACGAAAGGCGCCCCTGCCGAAGTTCCAGCCAAGGGGCCGATAACCTTACGTGTCCACTCTGGGCAGGGATCTACCGCGCAGCACGGACAAATGACTCACGCACTCATGCGAAAGGCCTGGCCCATGGGTATTCGGAGCTTGTTGCGCAAGGTGTTCGGACGGTCTACCGAACCGGTTCCGGATACGTCGGACGCCCCATCGGCGGCCGTCCCGAGCCAGACGGAACGTACGCCCATGGACTCGGCGGCCGAATTGGTCGCCGCGTCCTTCGACAACCCCACTGTTCCCCCGCAGTCCGCTCCGCGGGACCGCGAAGCCGGCACCGTGATGACGGCGCCGGCCGTCCCGGAGGCCCGCCGCCCGGCGCCTTCGGCCGGTACCGGAAGCCCGGCGGAGCCCGCCGCCGAGCCGACGCCGGAGCCGACGCCGGAGCCGACGCCGGAGCCGGCCAAGGCCGATGCGGCGCCCGTCGTGGCCGAGGCGGAGGCGGTACCCGCCGAAGCGGTTCAGGAGCCGGTCGTCGCCGAGGCCGTCGCGGCGGACGTCGAGGCCGTCGAGCCCGAGGTCGTGCCGGTCGCGGCGGAGCCCGCCGAGACCGCCACCGCCGAAGCCGAGGCCGTCGAAGCCGAGGCCGTCGAGCCCGAGGCCGTCGAGCCCGCACTCGTCGCTGCGGCCGAGGTCGAGCCGGAGCAGGTCGCCGCCGAGCCCGTGACGGCCGAGGCCGAAGCCGAGCCGGTCGCCGCCGAAGCCACACCCGAGCCGGAGCCGGTGGTCGAGCCCGAGCCGGCGGTCGAGGCCGTCGTCGCCCCAGCGGTCGAGCCCGTCGTGATCGAACCCGCCCCCGCGGTCGAGCCCGTCGTGATCGAGCCCGCCCCCGTGGTCGAGGCCGTCGTGATCGAACCGGTCGTGGTCGAGCCGGAGCCCGCAGTGGCCGAGCCCGCACCCGAGGTCGAAGCCGAGCCGGTCGCCGCCGAAGCCGCCGCCGAGCCGGTGGCCGTGCCCGTGGTCGAGCCGATCGTGGTCGAGCCTGAGCCTGTCGCCGCCCACGCCGAAGCCGAAGCCGCACCCGCCGTCGAGGCGGTCGCCGCCGGGGTCGGGGGGCCGGCCGTCGCGCTCGCCGCCGTCAAGCGGCGGGCCGCGCCGGTGGCCGGGGCGTACAAGGCCGCCGGTCAGGTGCTGCGCGCCAAGGGGAAGGCCGGCGCGCGCGCCAAGGTGTACCTCGTACTGGACCGGTCCTTCTCGATGCGCGGGTTCTACAAGGACGGCAGTGCCCAGCACCTCGCGGATCACGCCCTGGCCCTCGCCGCGCACCTCGACGAGGCGGCGACCGTGCACACGGTGTTCTTCTCCACGGACGTGGACGGCACCGCCGACCTCACCCTGGACGGCCACGACGAGGCCTGGGTCGAGGCCCGTCACGCCGAACTCGGCCGCATGGGACGCACCAGCTACCACGTGGCCGTCGAGGCCGTCGTCGAGCGGTACCAGAAGGACGGCGGAACGGGCCCGGCCCTCGTCGTCTTCCAGGTCGACGGGGCCCCCGACAACCGTCAGCCCGCCCGGCAGGCGATCGTCGCCGCAGCCGCGCACGACATCCACTGGCAGTTCGTGGGCTTCGGTGACCACGACAGCAAGGGCTTCGACTTCCTGCGCAAGCTGGATGCCGAGAACGCCGGTTTCTTCCACGCCGGGCCCGCGCCCCGCGAGCTGGCCTCGGTGGCCCTGGTCAAGGGCCTCCTCGACCGCTTCTAGGTCGGCAGGCACGTGAGAGAAGGCCGCCGCCCCCGGTACCCCCGGGGGCGGCGGCCTTCTCGCGTACGCGGCCCCGGCCCGGCCCCGGCCCGGCCGCGGAGGACCTCGGAGGGCCCCGGTGTGCCCTGCGACGCCAAGCACGGCCCCCGGAGGTCCGGAAGGGCCCCGGGTCGAGTCACAGCGGCCTCAGGAGGCGCAGGGGCCTCACCCCCGGAGCGCGCTCACGCAGAAGGGCGGCGACCCCGGACATCCGGGGTCGCCGCCCTTCCACGTACACACCACACGGCGAGCCGCACGAACCGCACGAGCCCCCGTGCGGGGGATCGTGCGGGGGCTCGTGCCCGTTCCTACTGGTGCTGCTTGACCGACTTCTCGACGGGCTCGGTCTCCTTGGTCTCGACCGGCTTGCGCAGCGCGATGTTCAGCTCGCGCAGGCGGGTCTCCTCCAGGACGGTGGGCGCGCCCATCATCAGGTCCTGCGCGTTGCCGTTGAGCGGGAAGGCGATCGTCTCGCGGATGTTCGGCTCGTCGGCGAGCAGCATCACGATGCGGTCGACGCCGGGGGCGATGCCACCGTGCGGCGGGGCGCCGAGACGGAACGCGCGGAGCATGCCGGCGAACTCGCGCTCGACGGTCTCGGCCTCGTAACCGGCGATCTCGAAGGCCTTCAGCATGACCTCGGGCTCGTGGTTGCGGATGGCGCCGGAGGACAGCTCGATGCCGTTGCAGACGATGTCGTACTGCCAGGCCAGGATGTCCAGCGGGTCCTTCTCCTCCAGGTCCTTCACGCCGCCCTGGGGCATGGAGAACGGGTTGTGGGAGAAGTCGATCTTGCCGGTCTCCTCGTCCTTCTCGTACATCGGGAAGTCGACGATCCAGCAGAAGCGGAAGACGTTCTCCTCGAAGTGGCCCGCGCGCTTGGCCGCCTCGACGCGGACGCCGGACATGATCTTGGAGACCTCGTCGAACTCGCCCGCGCCGAAGAACACCGCGTGGCCGGCCGCGAGACCGAGGCGCTCGGTGAGGACCTTGACGTTCTCCTCGGTGAGGAACTTGGCGATCGGGCCGGTCAGCGCGCCGTCCTCGCCCACGCGGACCCAGGCCAGGCCCTTGGCGCCGAGCGAGATCGCGTACTCGCCGAGGCCGTCGAAGAACTTGCGGGGCTGCGCGGCGGTGTCCGGGACGGCCAGCGCACGCACGTGCTTGCCGGCGAACGCCTTGAACTCCGAGCCCTCGAACACGTCGGTGATGTCGACGAGTTCCAGCTTGGCGCGCAGGTCGGGCTTGTCGTTGCCGTACTTCAGCATCGACTCGCGGAACGGGATCCGCGGGAAGGGGGAGGTGACCTCGCGGCCGTTGCCGAACTCGGTGAAGAGCTCGGTCATCAGGCGCTCGATCGGCTGGAAGACGTCCTCCTGCTCGACGAAGGACATCTCGACGTCGAGCTGGTAGAACTCGCCCGGCGAACGGTCGGCGCGGGCGTCCTCGTCGCGGAAGCAGGGCGCGATCTGGAAGTACCGGTCGAAGCCGGAGATCATCAGCAGCTGCTTGAACTGCTGCGGCGCCTGCGGCAGGGCGTAGAACTTGCCCGGGTTGAGGCGGGACGGAACGACGAAGTCACGGGCGCCCTCGGGGGAGGTCGCGGTGAGGATCGGGGTCGCCATCTCGTTGAAGCCGAGGGCCACCATCTTCGAGCGGATGGAGGCGATGACGGCCGAGCGCAGCATGATGTTGCGGTGCATGCGCTCGCGACGCAGGTCGAGGAAGCGGTACTCCAGTCGGCGCTCCTCGTTCACCCCGTCGTCGGTGTTGATGGTGAAGGGCAGCGGGGCGGACGCGCCGAGCACCTCGACCTCGGAGACCTCGATCTCGATGTCTCCGGTGGGCAGCTCCGGGTTCACGTTGTCCGCGCCGCGGGAGAGGACCTTGCCGTCGATCCGGACGACGGTCTCCTTGGAGACGCTGCTCAGGGCCTCGTTCGCGGCGGTGCCGGGACGGGCCACGAGCTGCGTGATGCCGTAGTGGTCACGGAGATCGATGAAGAGGATGCCGCCCAGGTCTCGACGGTTGTGCAGCCAGCCGCTCAGCCTGACGTCGGCGTTGACGTCGGAGGCTCGGAGCTCGCCGCACGTGTGGGACCTGTACCGATGCATCAGTCATCCAGTTCTTCGCGATACCAGGGTGGATTCAACCGTCCCCAGGTTACCGTCCGGGCCCCGGCCGCGCGGGCGGGGCCGGGGCGGCCCGGTCCGGCGGCCGTGTGGTCGCTCGCGGCGGGGGCTCGCGGACAGGCCCCGGGCGCGACCCGGGAGGGGATGCGGGGGACGGCCGTGCGGCGGGGCCGGGGGCCGTGAACAGGCACGCCCGGATCATCACCTGTAAAGATGACCGAGTGCGTACCGAGGATGTCCTGGCCGCTATCGCGACCGGCCTGTGGCGATGGGACAACGGGTCCGGGACCGTCACGCTCGACGGCGAGGCCGCCCGGCTGCTCGGGCTGCCCGCGGAACACGTCGTCCTGCCGGAGGTCGCCGTACGGTCCCGGTTCCACCCGGTGGACTGGAACGAGATCAACGGCATCGTGAACCTGGCCGTCGCCGAGGGCACCCTCGCCGAGGCCCGGCTGCGGATCATGGACGAGGACGGGCGCGTGCTGCGCACTGTGCGCAGCCGTTCCAAGCCCGTGGAGAACCTCAGCCCGGACGGTCGGGTGGACTACGAGCTGATCGGCACCATCCAGGAGATCGCCGAGCCGCAGCCCGGCACCACCGCCGTGCACACCCCGATCACCGGGGACTGGCGGCGCTCCCGCGAGGCGTTCCTGCTGGACGCCGGCCGGGCGCTGGCCGAGGCTCGGTCCACGGCCGAGGTGCTGCGGGTGGCGGCGTCGCTGTCGATGCCGGGGTTCAGCCCGGACGGGCTGGCCGTCTTCGGCGTGGCCGGCGACCGGCTGTCGATCATCGGGCACCACGGGCACGGGCCGGATCCGGAGGGGCCCTTCGCGGAGATGCGGCTGGACACGGACTACCCGGCGGCGGAGGTCGTGCGCACCGGGCGGGCGATCTACCTGCCGTCCCCGGAGGACTACAAGCGCCGCTTCCCGGCGACCTGGCCGTTGGCCCGGCACTTCGGCCGGATCTCCTGGGCCTTCCTCCCGCTGATCGTGGCGGGGCGGAGCATGGGTGCCTGGATGGCCGCGTTCAAGCACCCGGTGTCCTTCTCGCCGGACGAACGGTCCGTGCTGACCACGGTGGCCCGGATGCTGGCCCAGGCGCTCCAGCGGGCGGGCGTGGCGGAGTCCGAGCGGGAGCTGACCACCGGGCTCCAGCGGTCGATGATGCCGCAGCTCGGCCCCGAGATCCCGGGCATGACCCTCGCCGCCCGGTACGTCCCGACCGGCGGCGGGCTCCAGGTCGGCGGCGACTGGTACGACATGATCCCGCTGCCGTCGGGCCGGTTCGCGCTGGTCATCGGGGACGTGCAGGGCCACGACGTACGGGCCGCCGGGCTGATGGGGCAGTTGCGGATCGCCGTGCGGGCGTACGCCTCCGAGGGCCACCGGCCGGACGCGGTGCTCTCTCGGGCCTCCCGGTTCCTCGCCGGACTGTGTTCCACCCAGGACACGGCCGACTCGGCGTCCTACGACGACTCCGACTTCCTCAGCCCGCGCTTCGCGACCTGCCTGTACGTGGAGTGCGACCCGCGGACGGGCACGCTGGAGGTGGCCCGCGCCGGGCACCCCGACCCGGTGGTCCGGATGACGGACGGCACGGTGCTGATGCGGTCCACGGCGGGCGGGCTGCCGCTCGGCATCGTCCCGGACACCGACTACCCGACGACCCGGTTCACCCTCGAACCCGGCGAGACGATGATGCTGTGCACCGACGGGCTCATCGAGACCGGCGGCCACGACCTGGACACGGGCTGGGCTCGACTGCGGGCGATCCTGGAGGCCGAGACCCCGGACGGCGGGGCCCTCGACGCCGACGGCATGGCGGCCGGGCATCTGGAGAAGCTGGCCGACCTGCTGGTGCAGGCCGTGCACGGGCCGTCCTCGCACCACACCACCGGCCCGCTGGCCGATCGGCGCGAGGACGACATAGCCGTGGTCCTGCTGTGCCGCGAGGGCGTGGGCTGTGGCTGCGGCACCCCGCAGACCCACCCGGCGCCCCCGTCCCGCCGCACGCTGCTGACCGTGGCGCAGGCGGAGCCGGCCCGGATCGCGGGAGCCCGGCAGCAGATCCGGGAGCTGCTGCACGACTGGGCGGACTCCGAGCAGGTGGACTCGGCGGTGCTGATGGTCTCCGAGATGGTGACGAACGTACTGGTGCACACGGACGGCGACGCGGTGCTGGTCGCGGACGCGGTGGGCGAGCCGGGGACCAGGCGGCTGCGGGTGGAGGTGGCCGACTCCAGCGACGAGCTGCCGCACAAGCGGCATCCGGGCGAGATGGCGTCGAGCGGACGCGGGGTGCTGTTGATGGAGATGCTCGCCGACGCGTGGGGCGTCGACCCGCGCGGCGAGGGCAAGTCCATCTGGTTCGAGCTGCGCGAGCAATCCAAACCCGCCCCGGACGCGGCCCCCGGCTCGGACGCGGCCCCCGATCCCGACACGGTCCCCGCCCGGCCGTGAGCGACCGGCCGGGACGACGCGCCCCGGCGTGGTTGGATGCACCGGTGTCGACTCCCGTGCTCCCCGAGCCCGTCCGGCGGTTGGCCGCCTGGTGCGCCGTCTTCCTGCTCGTCGCCGGCGTGGTCGCGGTGCTCGTCTGGTTGTGCGTCACCTTCCGGACCGCCGTGACGCCCGCGCTGCTGGCCCTGCTCGGGACGGCTCTGCTCGGTCCGATGCACCGGCGGCTGGTCGGCATGAGGGTCAACCGGTCGCTGGCCGCCGCGCTGACCTGCCTGGCGGTGGTGGCGTTCGTCGGCGGGGTCTCGTACGCGGTCACGCTCGCGCTGATCGAGACGGGCGATCAGATCGTCAGCGCGTTGCGGCGCGCCGGCGAGGACCTCGCCCGGCACTTCGGGGCGGCCGGCACCTCGTTGGAGGACCTGGCCAAGAACGCGCGGGAGCTGCTGACCAAGTTCGGCGGCACCGCCGCCTCCGGTGTGATCGCCGGCATCAGCGTCGTCGGCGAGTTCATCGGCACCTCGGTCCTGTCACTCCTGCTGATCTTCTTCTTCCTGCGGGACTCCGACCGCGCCGCCGGCGCCCTGCGTTCGCTGGGGCCGCGCGCGGCCGGCGACATCGTGGAGGCGATGGCCCGGCGGGCGTTCAAGGCCGTCGAGGGGTTCATGCGCGGGACCACCTTCATCGCCCTGATCGACGCGGTCTGCATCACGATCGGCCTGCTGGTCCTGCGCGTGCCCGGCGCGTTCGGGCTGGGTGCGCTGGTGTTCGTCGGCGCGTACATCCCGTACCTCGGCGCCTTCGTCTCCGGCACCATCGCCGTCCTCGTGGCCTTCGCGGACCGGGGGTGGGTGATCGGCCTGTGGGTCCTGGGCGTGGTGATCGCCGTGCAACTCCTGGAGGGACACGTGCTCCAGCCGATGATCCAGAGCCGCACCGTGCAGATGCACCCGGCGGTGGTCATGCTCGCCATCACCGCCGGCGCGGGCGTGGCCGGCGTCCTCGGCATGCTCCTCGCCGTCCCCCTCACCGCCGCCGCCTTCGGGGTCGCGTCGGAACTGCGCACCCGCTTCGAAACCCCGCCCGCCCCGAACCCCGAGCCGACCCCGGCCTGAGGCGCGGCCGTGCGCGACCCGGCACGACACCGCACCGCGCGCGACGAAGGCGCCGCCCGGGATCCGGGGGCGCCTTCGTCGTGGGGTGACCGCGTGGGGCGGTCGGTCAGCGGGTGCGCGCCGTCGTGGGGACGGTGCCCAGGCGGCCGGCCTGGAAGTCGTCGAAGGCCTGCTGGAGTTCGTGCTTGCTGTTCATGACGAACGGACCGTAGTGCGCCATCGGCTCACGGATCGGGCGACCGCCCAGCAGGACGACCTCCAGGTCCGGGGCGTTGGAGTCCTGGGACTCGTCCGCGCGGACGGTCAGGGAACCGCCCTCGCCGAACACCGCCGTCTGGCCCTTGTGGATCGGCCGGCGGTCCTGGCCGACCGAACCGCGCCCGGCCAGCACGTAGGCGAGGGCATTGAAGTCCTCGCGCCACGGCAGGGTGATCTGCGCGCCCGGGGTGATGGTCGCGTGGATCATCGTGATCGGGGTGTGGGTGATGCCGGGGCCCTCGTGGCCGTCCAGTTCACCGGCGATCACGCGGAGCAGCGAGCCGCCGTCCGGGGTGGACAGCAACTGCACCTGGCCGCCGCCGATGTCCTGGTAGCGCGGGGGCATCATCTTGTCGGTGGCCGGGAGGTTCACCCACAGCTGGAGGCCGTGGAAGAGTCCGCCCGAGACGACGAGGGACTCCGGCGGGGCCTCGATGTGCAGGAGGCCCGAACCGGCGGTCATCCACTGGGTGTCGCCCCCGTTGATGACTCCGCCGCCGCCGTTGCTGTCCTGGTGGACGAAGGTTCCGTCGATCAGGTACGTGACGGTCTCGAAGCCGCGGTGGGGGTGCCAGGGGGTGCCCTTCGGCTCGCCCGGCGCGTACTCCACCTCGCCCATCTGGTCCATCATGATGAACGGGTCGAGGTGCTGGTAGTTGATCCCGGCGAACGCGCGGCGCACCGGGAACCCCTCGCCCTCGAAACCACCCGGGGCGGTCGTGACGGCCAGCACCTTGCGGGCGGCGGTCTCCTGGGCGGGCTCCGCGACGCGGGGGAGCGTCAACGGGTTCTCCACAGTCACTGCAGGCATGGTCGGAACCTCCTTCTGGCGTCGAGTTTAGTTGAAACTCGAACTTTCTGCCACACCCCGCAGAACAGCACGCCGCCCGATGTCATTCCCGCGTCAACCCCGAGCCCCTGACCCGGGTCTTTACACCGGCAGAGGACGAGGACCGACCGAGGGGGCACCACGTGGACGACATCGACTGGAACGGCAACCAGCACATCGAGAACGTCGGCAGCGACGAGCGCGACGAGCGCCGCACATCGTCCGCGCTCTCCGCGCTCCTCTGGTCCCTCGCCACCGCGGCCTGCCTCTTCGGCGCCGGCTACGTCGCCTTCCGCTGGGCGTCGACCGGCATGCCGCTGTCGCCGCAGCCCGGCTCCCCGTGGGCGTACCTCGCCACCTGGAGCGCCTTCTGCCTGGTCGGCTGTCTGCTGATCCGCTGGGCCTCGGTCACCGAGGGCGGCGAGGGCACGGGCTACGTGGTCTTCGTCATCGCCTTCGCGGGCGTCCGACTGAGCCTGGCCCACCGCCCGGGACTCGACCTCCTCTGGGCCTGGGCCGTACCGGCACTCCTGCTGGGCACCGCCACCGCCCTGGCCTGGCGCCGCCGCGCCGCACACCGCGCCTGAGCCCCCGACGACGTCGGCCCGCCCCGGCGGTGCCGGGACGGGCCGATGCGAGGTGCGGGGAGAGCCGTGTGCCGCGAGGGGAGGGCCGGACTAGCCGTACATCCGGCGCATCGCGAAGTCGACCATCTGCTCGACCGCCTTCGCGTCGAAGACCATCCGGTGGTCGCCCTCCATGTCGAGGACGAAGCCGTAGCCGGTCGGCAGCAGATCGATCACCTCGGCGCCGGTGATCACGAAGTACTTGGACTCCTTGCCGGCGTACTGGCGCAGTTCCTTGAGCGTGGTGAACATGGGGATCACCGGCTGCTGCGTGTTGTGCAGCGCCAGGAAGCCGGGGGTGTCACCGCGCGGGCAGTAGACCTTCGAGGTCGCGAAGATCTGCTGGAAGTCCTCGGCGGACAGCGACCCGGTCGTGAAGGCGCGCACCGCGTCGGCGAGCGACGGCGGCGAGGGCTCGGGGTACAGCGGCGGCTGCTGCGCGTAGCCCTGCTGGGGCGGGGGCTGCTGCGCATAGCCCTGCTGCTGGGCGCCCGGAGTCTGGTCGTAGCCGTACATGCGGCCCACCCTACCGAGCGCCCGACGCCGTACCCGCCGGTACCGGCCACCACCCTCAGCCGGACAGCTCCCCGGCCTTCAACGCCCGCACGAACGGAACCCATGCGGCGGCCGTGACGATCACGGCGGGGCCGTCCGCCCGCTTGGAGTCCCGGACGGGTACGAGACCGGTGACGCCGTCGGCGACTTCGACGCAAGTTCCGCCGTCACTGTTCGTGTAGCTGCTCGTGCGCCAGCATGCAGCGCTCAAGTCAATTCTCCTGCTTGCCATTTCGGTAGTCCTCTGCGGCCGCCTCCATCATGGCGAGGGACGCCTCTGGCGGTAGCGCGACGGCCCTCAGCAGATCGTACGACCTTCGGTACTTCTTCACGATCGCCGGATCGTCGACTGTCAGACCGCTGTGGAGGGACTCCGTATAGACGAGTGGCGGTGCGTCGGCGAAGGACATGATCAGGGAGGTTCCCGCTGACATGAACGGGTGCGCTCCGGTGTTCCACGGGACGATCTGTGGAACGATCCGATTCCGCCGCGCCAGGCTCACGATGTGGCCCAGTTGCTCCGCCATCAGGCCTGGCGCGACGACGGGCAGCCGAAGCAGCGACTCGTGCATGATGACCCAGTACTCAGGCCTGGCATGGTCATCCTCGAAGAGGTCTGCCCGTGCCAACCGGGCCTGGACCTTCACGCTGGTTTCCTCCGGAAGCTCCAAGGGGCGTTCGGCTCGCGCCAAGGCGCGCGCGTACTCAGCCGTCTGCAACAGTCCCGGAAAGGCAGTCGGGCACCATTCCTCGATCGTCTCCGCGACCTTCTCCGCCTCCAAGACCTTCTCGGCGTACTTGGCGTGACCGACGTGCCGGGCCTTGCGCGCGTCCTCACAGCACCGCTCGAAGAATCCGTCCGTGCGCAGCACCCGGTCCACGTGCCGTGCCAGATCCAATGGCATGCGCCGCTGGGCCCGTTCGATCTCGCTGAGGTAGCTCACCCCGTAGAAGCTGCCCTCCACGGTCTCCTGGAGCGTCAGCCCGGCCCGTTCCCGCTGCCAGCGCAACTCCTTCCCGTAGAAGGCCGGAACGCTGGCCGAGCCGTCAATGTCCTTGCGTGCGGCCATCGTCGGAGCCCGCCTTTCACACCTCGCGCCGTGGAGCCGGAAACCCTTCCCACGGTACGCACCGCAACCCCACTCTGTGAGGGCTTCGTCACACTCCGCACACTCCGCACAGGAACGGATGCCCCCCATGAGCGACCACGCCGGCGACCGCCTCGCCATCGAGGCACTGACCGAGCTCCGCAGCGCGCTGATCGCGCACGGGATCATGCTCCCCTCCCTCGACCTGCACCTCCCCTCCTACGCCGCGACCCACCGCACCCCGCCCCCGCTGCTCGCCCTCGGTTCGTGCAACCCGGCCACCGCCCGCGCCCTCGCCGCCGCCCTGAACCGGGCCCCGCGCCGGTGAGGCCGTTCCGTGCCGGGGTGCTCGCGCTGCCGCAGGAGCTGTCGGCGTTGCGGCGGGCCGTGCGGGCGCACGTGGACGCGCCCTGTCACGACCTCCAGCTCTGCGTGAGCGAGCTGGTGGGCAATGTGATCGCGCACGTCGGCGAGGGCACCCCCGTGACCCTCGCCATCACCCGCACGGCCGACGGCCGCACCCGGGTGGAGGTCAGCGACCCCGACCCCCGGCTGTGGCCGGTCCTGCGCCGGGCGAGCGAGGAGGACGAGGGCGGTCGGGGCCTGGCCGTGCTCGACGCCGTCGCCGCCCGCTGGGGCGTGCGCCCCGGCCCGTACAGCGGCAAGACCGTCTGGGCCGAACTCCCGCCCCCGCAGCTCCCGCACCCGTAGCCCGCACAACCCCACGCACCACCCCCCGGACCCGCCCGAGGCCCGCGATCCCGACCCCGCACGGGTCTGGGCTTCCGGCGACACTCCAGTCACTCTGGCTTGATGCTGGTCACAGTCACCGGTAAGGGGTTGCTTGTTATTACCGACGGGTAGCATCATGACGTTACCGATTGGTATGTACGAGGAACCTGTCTCCCCGAGCCTTAACGGAGCCGTCGCCATGGGGCACTACAAGTCGAATCTCCGCGACATCGAGTTCAACCTCTTCGAGGTGCTCGGCCGCGACAAGCTGTACGGCACCGGCCCGTTCGGTGAGATGGACACCGAGACCGCGAAGACCATCCTCAGCGAGATGACCCGGCTCTCCGAGAACGAGCTGGCCGCCTCCTTCGAGGACGCCGACCGCAACCCGCCGGTCTTCGACCCGACCACGAACACCGCGCCCGTCCCGGCGTCCTTCAAGAAGAGCTACAAGGCCTTCATGGACTCCGAGTACTGGCGCCTGGGCCTGCCGGAGGAGATCGGCGGCACCACCTCGCCCCGCTCGCTCATCTGGGCCTTCGCCGAGACGATCCTGGGCGCGAACCCGGCCGTGTGGATGTACTCCTCCGGCCCGGCGTTCGCCGGCATCCTCTACGAAGAGGGCAACGAGGCGCAGAAGAAGGTCGCCGAGATCGCGGTCGAGAAGCGCTGGGGCTCCACCATGGTCCTCACCGAGCCGGACGCCGGCTCGGACGTCGGCGCCGGCCGCACCAAGGCCGTGCAGCAGGACGACGGCTCCTGGCACATCGAGGGCGTCAAGCGCTTCATCACCTCCGGTGAGCACGACATGGAGGAGAACATCCTCCACTACGTCCTCGCCCGCCCCGAGGGCCACGGCCCGGGCACCAAGGGCCTGTCGCTCTTCCTCGTCCCGAAGTTCCACTTCGACTGGGAGACCGGCGAGCTGGGCGAGCGCAACGGCGTCTACGCGACGAACGTCGAGCACAAGATGGGCCTCAAGGCGTCCAACACGTGCGAGATGACCTTCGGCGACCAGCACCCCGCCAAGGGCTGGCTGATCGGTGACAAGCACGACGGCATCCGCCAGATGTTCATGATCATCGAGTTCGCCCGCATGATGGTCGGCACGAAGGCCATCGCCACGCTCTCCACCGGCTACCTGAACGCCCTGGAGTACGCCAAGGAGCGCGTGCAGGGTCCGGACCTGGCCAACTTCATGGACAAGACGGCCCCCAAGGTCACCATCACGCACCACCCCGACGTGCGCCGCTCGCTCATGACGCAGAAGGCGTACGCCGAGGGCATGCGCGCCCTCGTGCTGTACACCGCCTCCGTCCAGGACGAGATCCAGGTCAAGCAGGCCGCGGGCGAGGACGCCTCCGCGCTCGTCGGCCTGAACGACCTGCTCCTGCCGATCGTGAAGGGCTACGGCTCGGAGAAGTCGTACGAGCAGCTCGCGCAGTCGCTGCAGACCTTCGGTGGCTCCGGCTACCTCCAGGAATACCCGATCGAGCAGTACATCCGGGACGCCAAGATCGACACCCTCTACGAGGGCACCACGGCGATCCAGGGCCAGGACTTCTTCTTCCGGAAGATCGTGCGCGACCAGGGCGCCTCCCTGAACGTGCTCTCCGAGACGATCAAGAAGTTCCTCGCCGAGGCCGTCGGCGGCGACGACCTCGCCCCGGCCCGCGACGCGCTCGCCAAGGCCGCCGTGGACCTGGAGGCCATCGTCGGCCAGATGATCGTGGACCTCACCGCCACCGGCGAGGACGTCAAGAACATCTACAAGGTCGGCCAGAACACCACCCGCCTGCTGATGGCCTCCGGTGACGTGGTCGTCGGATACCTGCTGCTCAAGGGCGCGGCCGTGGCCGCCGAGAAGCTGGCGACGGCCTCCGCGAAGGACGTCCCCTTCTACACCGGCAAGATCGCCGCGGCGAAGTTCTTCGCCGCGGAGGTCCTCCCCGGCGTCTCGGTCCAGCGCGCGCTGGCCGAGTCCGTGGACAACACCCTCATGGAGCTCGACGAGGCCGCCTTCTAGGCCCCGAGGCACCCCACAGCTGTACGCGGTGTACGTACGCGGCAACGGCCGGATCCCGTCACGGGGTCCGGCCGGCGCCGTTTCCACGGCCCGTTTCCCGGCCGGTTCCCCGGGGCCGTTCCTCCCTTGTCGGTCGTTCATGGCACGCTCGTAGGCATGAGCCCACAGGATCAGCACGGCAGCAGGGGGTACTCCGTCCCGACCGGACGGCCGTACGCCCTCAAGGAGCTGCAGGCGACCCTGGGCAGCCTCGGCGACCACATGCGGGAGCTGTACGACGGCGCCCATCCCGCCGAGTACGACGGCGTCGCCGACGCCCTCTACATCGCCTTCCAGACCGCGTCCGGGCTGGCGCCCGCCAAGAGCTACACCGGCTGCGCCGAGCACCCCAACGGCGCCCTCGACCCCGAGGCCCCCGACGGCTGGGGCCGCTGCCTGATCTGCAACGACCGGCGGCGCCTCGGACTGCGCGGCCAGGGCGGCCGGCCCGCCGGCGCCGCACCCGCCGCCGGGGAGCAGCGCCGGCTCGGCTATCCCGTGCCGGACCCCCCGTACACCCACGACGTGCTGCGCGCCTTCCTCCGCACGATCGAGGACCGGCGCTTCCACCTGGGTCTCTCCTCCCCGCCGGAGGAGTTCGTGCGGATGGCGGACGACCTGCACCGCGCCTTCATCGTGGCCCGGGAACTGTCCCGGCCGCGGAACGCCTCGGGATGCTCCGAACACCCCGGGGCGCCGATCGACCCCGACGCCCCGCCGGGCGAGGCCTGTATCTTCTGCGCCGGACGCAGAAGACGCGCGCAGCGACCGGCGCAGACCCCCGAGATGCTCCCGCGCATCCGTCGGGGCGAGCGGCGGCAGTTGCAGCGCAGATTCGAGCGTCCGCCGGGCTGAGGACCACGGGACCGCGGACCACACATCCCGCGTCGCCCCGACCCCTTGCCATCCGCCGCAGCCCGGCCAAGGCGAACACGACCGTCGTTAGGTGAACCACATGAGCTCTCCCACCCGCTTCGATCGCGGCCACACCGACGATCTGAAGACCTTCCTGACGGCGAGTCCGTCGCCGTACCACGTCGTGGCGAACGCCGCGGCGCGGTTGGAGGAGGCAGGGTTTCGGCAGGTGTCGGAAACTGACGCCTGGGACGCGGGCTCGGGAGGCAGGTTCGTGCTCCGCGGCGGCGCCATCGTCGCCTGGTACGTGCCGGAGGGTGCCGCCGCGCACACCCCGTTCCGCATCGTCGGCGCGCACACCGACTCCCCCAACCTGCGGGTCAAGCCGGTCCCCGACATGAGTTCCCAGGGGTGGCGGCAGATCGCCGTCGAGGTGTACGGCGGCCCGCTGCTCAACACCTGGCTGGACCGGGACCTCGGCCTGGCCGGGCGGCTGACGCTGCGCGACGGAACCGAGCGCCTGGTGAACGTGGACCGCGCGCTGCTGCGCGTACCGCAACTGGCCGTGCACATGGACCGGTCGGTGAACGTCGACGGCCTCAAGCTGGACAAGCAGCGGCACATGCAGCCGATCTGGGGTCTGGGCGAGGTCCGGGAGGGCGATCTGATCGCGTTCCTGGAGGAGGAAGAGGGCCTGCCGCAGGGCTCGGTGGCGGGCTGGGACCTGATGGTCCACTCCATCGAGGCACCCTCCTACCTGGGCCGCGACCGCGAACTGCTCGCCGGACCGCGCATGGACAACCTGGTGTCGGTCCACGCGGGCGTCGCGGCGCTGGCGGCGGCGGCGCGCTCGGACAGGCCCCTGGACCACATCCCCGTCCTGGCCGCGTTCGACCACGAGGAGAGCGGCTCCCAGTCGGACACCGGCGCGGACGGCCCGCTCCTGGGCAACGTGATGGAGCGTTCCGTCTTCGCGCGCGGGGGCACGTTCGAGGACCGGGCGCGGGCCTTCGCGGGCACGGTCTGCCTGTCCTCGGACACCGGGCACGCCGTGCACCCCAACTACGCGGAGCGGCACGACCCGACGCACCACCCGCGTGCCAACGGCGGACCGATCCTCAAGGTGAACGTCAACCAGCGGTACGCGACGGACGGCAGCGGACGGGCGGTGTTCGCGGACGCCTGTGAGCGGGCCGGGGTGCCGTGGCAGACCTTCGTCTCCAACAACTCCATTCCCTGCGGCACGACGATCGGTCCGATCACGGCCGCCCGGCACGGCATCCAGACCGTGGACATCGGCGTGGCGATCCTGTCGATGCACAGCGCCCGTGAACTGTGCGGCGCGGACGACCCGTTCCTGCTGGCCAACGCCTTGGTGGCGTTCCTGGAGGGCTGACCGCCCCCGGTTCCACGGCCCCGTCCCGGACCCGTCCGGGGCGGGGCTTTTGCCGTGCGCCAAGATCCTAGAGGGGCTAGGTTGAAACCTAGAAGCCCTAGGAAAGGTTGCGGCACCATGCACGTCCACGCGCTCAAGGTCCCCGGCGCCACCCTCCGTTACGAAACCCGCGGCTCCGGTCCCGCCCTGCTGCTCCTGCCCGGGGGCGGCGCCGACGCCGCCGTGTGGGACCCCCTCGCCGACACCCTCGCCGACCACTTCACGGTCGTGGCCTGCGACCCGCGCGGCACCACGCGCAGCCCGCTCGACGGCCCTCCCGAGGACCAGAACCCGGCCGAACAGGCCGACGACGCCGCCCTGTTGCTGGCCGCGGTCACCGATGAACCGGCGTACGTCCTCGGCATCAGCGCCGGCGCGATCGTCGCGGTGGACCTGCTCCAGCGTCACCCGGCGCTGGTACGAAGGGTGGTGGCGCACGAACCGCCGCTGGTGGAGCTGCTGCCGGACGCCGCCGAGCAGCGGAGCTTCTTCGCCTCGGTGGTGGAGGCCCACCGCGAGCGCGGCGTCGAGGCCGCGATGGCCGTGATGGCGGCGGGCACGGGCGGCGGCGACGCCGGAGGCCGCGCGGGGGGCGACGGCACCGGGGGCGACCGCCGCGCGCCCGCCCCGCACACCCCGCCGCCGGAGGTGTTCCGGCGGATGTCGGCGAACGCGCCGTTCTTCCTCGAACACCAACTGCGCCAGTTCACCGGGCACCTGCCCGACCTCGACGCACTGGCCCCGCACGCCGACCGCCTGGTCCCGGCGGCCGGCGAGGAGTCGCACGGGCTGCTCCTGCGCCGCCCGGCCGAGGCGCTGGCGCACCGACTCGGTGTCGCGCTCGCCGAGTTCCCCGGCGGACACGTCGGCTGCGTCGAGCAACCGGCCGCGTTCGCGGACCGGCTGCTCGACGTACTGCTGAAGTCCTGACCTCGAGGCCCCGGGCCCGGGCCTGGGCTCAGTCGTCCATCCCGGCGAGGACGAGCGGCAGGCGGTCCGCGCCGCCGGCGGTGACCTTCACCGGCACGCCCCAGTCCTGCTGGTGGACGTGGCAGGCCGGGTACTCGTTGGCCGGGTCGTCGTCGCAGGACGCCGCCATCGCCGACACGTGCAGCACGCCCTCGGTGACGTCCGGGTTCCACTCCAGCTCGCGGAACAGGTCACTGCCCGGTCCCTCGCCCCCCGCCAACAGTTCCGGCGGGGTCGAGGAGACCAACAGACGGGTCGAGGGGCCGTAGCGGGTGTCGAGCTTCTGCCCGCTCGGCGCCCGGAACACCACGTCGAGGCGCAGCCGACCGGGGGCCACCTCGGTCGCCGCCCGCTGCGTGCGGTGCGCGACCGCGTCCACCCGTACCGCCTCGTCCGGCAGGCGCAGTCGGGTCAGCCGGTGCCGCGCCGACTCGACGACCACGATGTCCGTGCCGACCAGCACGGCGTCGCTGGGCTCGCGCAGGTCCGTCGCCAGCGTGGTGACCTCGCCCGTCGCCGGGTCGAAGCGGCGCAGGGCGTGGTTGTAGGTGTCGCAGATCGCGACCGAGCCGTCGGGCAGCGCGGTCACCCCGAGCGGGTGCTGGAGCAGCGCCTGCCCGGCGGGCCCGTCGCGGTGACCGAAGTCGAAGAGGCCGGTGCCGACGGCGGAGGTGATCGCGTATCCGGTGTCGGTGCGGTGGACGTAACGCACCGCGCTGGTCTCGGAGTCCGCGATCCACAGCCGGTCCTCGGTGGCCGCCAGCCCGGAGGGCTGCGCGAACCAGGCCTCGGCCGCCGGCCCGTCCACCAGCCCCTCGTTGGTGGTGCCGGCGGCGAGTTCGACCGTGCCGGACTCCGGGTCCCAGGTCCACAGCTGGTGCACGCCGGCCATCGCGATCCACACCTTGCCCTGCCACCAGGCCACGTCCCACGGCGAGGACAGGTCCACCTCCAGGGCGGGGCCGGAGGTGGGCGAACCCTGCCACCACTGCCGACCGGTCCCGGCGACGGTCTCGACGACCCCGCTCTGCGGGTCGAAGGTCCGCAGCGCGTGATTGACGGTGTCCGCGACGACCACCCGACCGTCGGGCAGCAGTGCGAGGCCCTGCGGCTCGTTGAAGGCATCCGGCCCGAGGCCGCGCGCGCCGCTGCCGACGCGCCGTACGACGCTCTCCCCGTCGGGGGCCAGCTCCACGAGCTGGTGCCGCGTCGAGTCGGACACCAGGAGGTTCCCCGAGGGCAGGACGAGCGCCTTCCCGGGGAACCGCAGGTCGCTCGCCACGGGCTCGGGCGCCACGTACGGCCCGTCACCGCGCCGCAGGGTCCCCTTGCCCTCGTGCTGGGCCTCCAGCTCCTCGACCAGCCGCTCGATGGCGTGGGCGTGCCCCTCGCCGGCGTGCTGCGCGACGACGTACCCCTCGGGGTCGATCACGACGAGCGTGGGCCAGGCCCGGACGGCGTACTGCTTCCAGGTCGCCAGCTCGGGGTCGTCGAGCACGGGGTGGTGCACCCCGTAGCGCTCGACGGCGTCGACGACGGCCGCGTGCTCGGCCTCGTGCACGAACTTCGGCGAGTGCACACCGATGATCACCAGGGTGTCCCGGTGCTTCTCCTCCAGCTCCCGCAGCTCGTCGAGCACGTGCAGGCAGTTCACACAGCAAAAGGTCCAGAAGTCGAGAACGACGATGCGTCCTCGCAGGTCGGCAAGGGTGAGCTCCTTGCCTCCGGTGTTCAGCCAGCCGCCCTTGCCGATCAGCTCGGGGGCACGGACTCGGGCACGGCGGCGGGGCGCGGGGGTGGGCGCCGGGGCGGCATCGTTCATGCTTCAAGCTTGCCATCCTGATGTGAACGCGGGATCACACGCTCACGGCGGCGGAACGCCCCGCCCGAGAGCATCCGTGCGGGTGACGACGGGGCCGGGCCCTCCGTGGCACGCTGGCCGCACGGCGAAGGAGGCATCCGGCATGACCACCGCGCACGACTACGGCTGGGGCATCGACCCCGAGCACGCGCTGAAGTACGCGATCCGTCACCACAGCGGTGACCGAACGGAGATCGTCGAAGGGACCATCACGCAAGTGACACCGAGTTGGGACCACGAGAACGCCGCCGAAGAGATCCGGGATCAAATCAAACCCCGGGTCCGGGAACTCGGCTGCGTCACCGGTTCGGGCAATCTGGATCTGCCCGGATCGCCCAATTGGTACGTCCCCGACATCGCCGTCGCACCCAGAGATCTGGCCAGGGGCGGAGACGCCCTCGTCCCCGACCAGACGCTCCTGATCGTCGAGGTGACCTCCGAGTCCAACGCGGAGACCGACCGCGTCGTCAAGCGCAGGCGGTACGCCGAGTACGGCGCGCCCCTGTACCTGTTGGTCGACCGGGTGGAGAAGACCGTCACCGTCTTCTCCGAGCCGGGCGGGCTCGGCTACACGCGGACCGACGGCCCCCATCCCTTCGGGACGCCGGTGCGGCTGCCGGAGCCGTTCGACCTCGAACTCGACACCACCGGGCTGTAGGACCCCGCCGGCAACGACCCGCCGTCCGGGTCACGCCGCCCGCGCATCACGCCGTCCGCATCACGCCGAGGCGAGCAGGAGGCTCAGGCGGGGCAGGCGGGCCGCGGTCTGCGCGGTGTCGTCGAAGTCGAAGGACCAGTCCGGGTCCAGGGCCGGGTAGCTGATCGTGAAGGAGTCCGCCGGGAGTTCCCGGCCCGTGGCGATCCCGTACGCGGTCCAGGCGATGGAGAGCGCCTCCTCGTCCCACAGTTCCTCGCCGGCCGAGGCCGCCGCGCGCACCGCCGGGTGGTCCGCCAGGGAGTCGGGGTCGGCCAGGGCCGCCGTGAAGGCCGCCTCGCCCTGGGTCAGCAGCCAGCCGCGGAAGTAGTCGAACCCGTCGTCGGAGCAGCCACCGTTGATCAGGTACGCGGCGGCCCAGAGCGGCGCCCGGTAGGACTCCGCCAGCAGGTCCCACACCACCTGCTGGGCGGTGGCTATCCGCCCCTGCGGGTACGCGGCCAGGAGCTCCGACGCCCGCCGCGCCACCCCGTCGTCCTCCGCGTCCGCGCGGGCCGTCTCGATCAGCTTCCAGAAGGTCTGCTTGTCCATGGGTGGAGCCTGGCACCCGGGTCTGACAGCCGGTCCGACTTCAGTCGCCGGCTTCCGTGAAGGTCTTGAGCGAGGCCACGAGGGCCGTCACGAAGGACTCCCGGACCGGCTCCGGGAGCAGGTCCAGGGACAGGTACGGGTTCAGGTCCTCCAGCTCGACGAGCAGCAGTTCCCCGGAGGGGGCGCGGCAGGCGTCCACGCGCTGGATGCCGTGCGCGAGCGTGTTCCACGCGATGAAGGACCGCGCGAAGTCCAGGTCCGCCGCGGTGGGCTCGTACCGTTCCAACTCCCAGCGGCGGGCCGGGTCCGGGGCGTACAGGGCGTACTGGAAGGCGTCGTCGACGAAGTAGAAGGACACCTCGTACGCGAAGTCGACGCGCGGCTGGATCAGGAACTCGCCCGCCGTCACCGAGCCCGGGTCGGCGGTGAAGGTGAGCCCGATGGAGTCCGCGCCCTGCTTGGGCTTCACCGCGTACGAGGGCACCGACGGCAGCCGGTGCAACAGCGCCGGGTCGTCGACGGTGGGGATCACCGGGAAGCCGGCCTCGGTCAGGTCGAGCAGGTACTGCTTGCCGGCCATGTCGCCGCGGCCGGTCAGCGGGTTGTAGACCCGCGTCCCGGCGGCCGTCGCGGCGGCGCGGAAGGAGTCGTACGCCGCCTGGTGGTGCAGGACCGGACCGCTGTTGCGGACCACGACCGCGTCGAAGCCGGGCATCAGCCGCTCCGCGTCGAGCGGATGGCACAGGGCGAGCGGGAAGTGCCCGCGAAGCCGGGAGGTGAGGAATATGTCCTCGTCGCAGTAGCGGCGGCCACGCGCCGGGTACGCCAGGTCGGTCACGAAGAGCAGAGGCATGCACGCAACCTATCGCGGGCACGGATCAGCGCATGAAATACCTCGTACGGGACAAAATGCTCGCCATCGGCGACGACTACCGGATCGAGGACGAGGAGGGCCGGCACGCCTTCCTCGTCGACGGGAAAGCCCTGCGGATGCGGGACACCCTGGAGCTGAAGGACCCGGACGGGCACATCCTGATCACGCTGCGGGAGAAGTGGTTCGCCTTCCGCGACGCGATGACCCTGGAGCGCGACGAGCGGCGCCTCGCCGTGATCCGGCGCAAGCGCCTGTCGCTGCTGCGCAACCACTACCGCGTCACGCTGGCCGAGGGCACCGAGGTCGATGTCAGCGGCCGGATCCTCGACCGCGGGTTCAAGGTCGAGTACGACGGGGAACTGCTCGCGCTGATCTCCCGCCAGTGGTACCGGGTCCGCGAGACGTACGCCGTCGACGTGGTCCGGGAGGACGCGGACGCGGCGCTGCTCATCGCCGTAGCGGTCTGTGTGATCCGGATGGCCGAGAAGGAACGGGACGAGGACGACTGAGACCGGACGGGCGCCCGGGACGACCGGGCGCCCGGACGACCGGGACGACTAGCCCGAAGACCGTCCGGTCACCCGGTCGTGCCTGTGGCTGTCCCGGGCGGTGAGCTGTCCCTGCACGTAGGCGTCCGACCCGGTGCTGTACGGGCCTCCGTGGTCGAGGAGGAGGTCGGTCAGGCGCTGCCACTCCGCGACCGCCGCCCGGGTCGGGGCATCCGCCCGCGACAGGTCGCCCGCCGCCTTCAGGGCCGTCTCCAGGGCGGCGGCGGCCTCGTGGTGGGCCATGCCCTCCGCCTCGGCACGGACCCGGTCGCGCGCCGCGACCTCCCCGGCCGAGGGGTCGTGGGGCTCCAGGGCCGCCTCGATCACGGCCTCGGTGTCCCGCGTGTCCGGGGCCGCCGCCCCGGCGGCCTCGGCGCCGGCCCGCCCGTTCTCGTTCCCGTCCGTTTCCAGCACGTCACGCCCGCTTCCTGTCGGTGTCGAACCACGCCTGCCGCCTGACAGGGCCTAGCGTCCCATCCGGCGGTCCTTGAGCGCGGGGAACTGTTCGCGGGTCCCGGCGACCTTCGCCGGGTCCAGCTCCACCGTGAGCACGTCCTCGCCGGTTCCCGCCTCTGCCAGGACCTCGCCCCACGGGTCCACCACCAGGCTGTGCCCGGCCTGCTCGACGCCCGCGTGGGTGCCGGTCAGCCCGCAGGCCAGGACGTACGACTGGTCCTCCACGGCCCGCGCCCGGTTCAGCAGCGTCCAGTGGGAGCGGCGCCGGGCCGGCCACCCGGCGACCACGACCATCGTCGTCGCCCCGGCGTCGACCAGGCCCCGGAACAGCTCCGGGAAGCGCAGGTCGTAGCAGGTGGCGACGCCGAGGGTCTGTTCCGGCAGGGCCACCGTGGTCAGGGAGTCGCCGGGGGACATCAGCACCGCCTCGCCCTGGTCGAAGCCGAAGCGGTGGATCTTGCGGTAGGTCGCCGCCAGCTCGCCCGCCGGGGAGATGACCAGGGCGGTGTTGTAGAGCGAGCCGTCACCCGCGCGTTCCACCAGCGAACCTGCGTGCAACCAGACCCCGGCGTCGCGCGCGGCCTTGGACATCGCCTCGTAGGTGGGGCCGTCGATCGGCTCGGCCTCGGTCTCGAACTGCTCGTAGGCGAACGCGCCGACCGTCCACAGTTCGGGCAGCACGACGAGGTCGGAGCCGCTCTGCTCCCGTACGAGTTCGGCCACCCGCGTCCGCCGGGAGGACACCGACTCCCCGTCGTTCACCGCGATTTGGATCAATGAGGCGCGCACACTACCACCGTCCTGGACTTGTAGCCCTCAACTCGGGCCTACGATCGTCACACGAAAGCACTGCCGGGGTGCTCACCGGCAGCGTACTTTTGGGAATAGTCCACAACGCGCCACTGAACAGCACGCGAGGGGTCCCGTTGACCGTCCATCCCAGCCTTCAGCCCTACGCCGACGCGTGGACCCACTCCATCGAGGCGATATCCGAGCTGGTCCTTCCCCTGCCCGAGGGGGAGTGGAACCGGGCGACCCCGTGCCCCGGCTGGTCCGTCCGTGACGTGGTGTCACACGTCATCGGCATCGAGTGCGAGCAGCTCGGCGACCCCCGGCCGATCCACACGCTGCCGCGGGATCTGCGGCACGTGGTGGACGAGTTCACCCGGTACATGGAGGTGCAGGTTGACGTACGGCGCCACCACACCGCGCCGGAGATGACCTCGGAGCTGGAGTACACCGTCATCCGTCGGGCGCGGCAGCTGCGCAACGAGAAGCGGGACCCGGCCACGATGGTGCGCGGGCCGCTGGGCGAGCAGGTGACGCTGGAGCAGGCGTTGCGGCTGCGGGCGTTCGACGTGTGGATGCACGAGCAGGACCTGCGGGCGGCGTTGGGCGCGCCGGGCAACTGGGACTCGCCGGGCGCGTACGTGGCACGGGACATGCTGCTGGCCGGGCTGCCGAAGGTGGTGGCGAAGGACGCGGGGGCGCCCGCGAACTCCGCCGTGGTGCTGGACGTGCACGGCGTGCTGGAGTTCATGCGGACGGTACGGGTGGACGCGGCGGGGCAGGGGACCCTGGACAAGTCGCCGTCGCTGGGGCCGGCCGTGACGCTGACGATGGACTGGGAGACGTACGTCCGCCTCGCGGGGGGCCGGGTACGGCCGCGCGCGGTCGCCGACCGGGTGAAGGTCGAGGGCGACCCCGACCTGGCGGAGGCCATCCTGGCGCACTTCCCCGTGACCCCGTGACCCCGTGATCCTTTGATCCGGTGGCCCCGTGGCCCTCGTCCGGTTCACGCCGACGCGGACGCCGGGGCGACGGGACCCGAGGGGCGTGACGGGTCGGGCTCGCCGGAAGGCGCCGCGACGACGGGCCGACGCTCCTGGGCTCGTTCCCGTTCGCGGGTCAGCGCCCCGCCTCGCAGCCGGAGGATCTGGGTGATGCCCAGCACCTCCAGGAAGAACACCGACGAGAAGGCGATCCGGTAGTTGTCGCCGGTGGCGTCGAGCAGGACGCCGACCGCGAGCAAGGTGGTCATCGAGGCGAGGAAGCCGCCCATGTTGGTGATCCCGGAGGCCGTTCCCTGCCGTTCGGCCGGGTTCGCCGGACGGGCGAAGTCGAAGCCGATCATCGAGGCCGGTCCGCAGGTGCCGAGCACCACGCACAGGACGACCAGCAGCCACATGGGGGCCCGGTCGCCCGGGTACGCCAGGACCGACGCCCACAGCAGGGCCGTCACCGCCACCGTGCCCAGCGCCAGCGGGATCCGCGCGGACTGGCGCCATCCGACGAGCCGGCCGTAGACCAGCCCGAAGCCCATGTTCGCGGCGACGACGAGGGTGAGCAGCCCGCCCGCGGTGGTCCGTGACAGCCCCTGCGCCTCCACCAGGAACGGCATGCCCCACAGCAGCAGGAACACCATCGCCGGGAACTGGGTGGTGAAGTGCACCCACAGCCCGAGCCGGGTGCCGGGCTCCCGCCAGGACGCGGCGATCTGACGGCGTACGAACCCGCCCGCGACCGGCGTCCCGGTGACGGTCGCCGGGGTGGGCGCGTGGCCGTCGGGTTGGTCCCGCAGGAACAGCGTCAGCGGGACCAGCACGATCAGTCCGGCCACCGCGCTGCCCGCGAAGGCGGGCACCCAGCCGACGCCGTGCAGCACGGGCGCGAGCACCAGCGTGGAGACCAGGTTGCCGGCCATGCCGACCAGCCCGGCCAGTTGCGCCATGAGGGGCGCGCGCCGAACCGGGAACCAGCGGGTCCCGAGCCGCAGCACGGAGATGAACGTCATGGCGTCACCGCAGCCGAGCAGGGCCCGCGCGGCCAACGCCGTCCCGTAGGAGGGGGACAGGGCGAAGCCGATCTGTCCGGCGGTGAACAGCACCGCGCCGAGCGTCAGCACCTTCTTGGTGCCGAGCCGGTCCACCATCAGGCCGACGGGTATCTGCATGCCCGCGTACACCAGCAGTTGGAGCAGCGAGAAGGTCGAGAGCGCCGACGCGTTGACGTGGAAGCGGTCCGCGGCTTCGAGGCCGGCGACGCCCAGGCTGGTACGGAAGATGACCGCGACGAAGTAGACGGCGACGCCGATCGACCAGACGGCCACGGCCTTCCGCCCGCCGGGGGGATCGAAGGGCGGGGCGGCGGTCCGCGGGGCGGGCACGGGGGCGCTCATCGCGCGTCCCCCCGCACCAACGCCTCGACGCGGCCCACGTGCGCCCGTACGGCGGCGGCGGTCGTGTCCGCGTCCCCGGAGCGCAACGCGTCCAGGATCTCGGCGTGTTCGACGAGCGTGCGCTCCACCCGTTCGGGATGGGAGTGCAACAGGGCCACGCCCATGCGGAGTTGTCGGTCACGGAGCTGGTCGTAGAGCCGGCACAGGATCCGGTTGCCGGCGTGGCGCACGATCTCGGCGTGGAAGCCCCGGTCCGCGGCCATCAGCGCGACCAGGTCGCCCTCGGCGGCGTGCCGGCGCTGCTCCTCGATGAGCGCGGCGAGCCGGTCCAGCAGGGCGGGCGGGGCGGGCACGGCCTTGCGGGCGGTGAACTCCTCGACCAGCAGCCGGGTTTCCATGACGTCCGCGATCTCCTGTACGGAGACCGGCAGGACCAGCGCGCCCTTCTTCGGGTACAGCTTCAGCAGCCCCTCGGTCTCCAGCCGCAGCAGCGCCTCGCGCACCGGTGTGCGGGACACGCCGACGGCCTCGGCGACCTCGCCCTCGGTGAGCAGGACGCCGCCTTCGAATCGGCGGTCCAGGACGCCCTGTTTGACGTGGCGGTAGACGCGGTCGGCGGCGGTCACGGCGGTGGCGGCGGATGGCATGCGCACAGGATAGATACATGAAGCGTGCAACGACCTTCCGCGTCCAGCATCCGGACACCACATCCGGACACCACGCGAGGGACCGCACGCGAGGGGCCGCGCGGGGGCGGGGACGAGACGACGGCCCCGTCGCTGCATCGAAGGATGTACCCCGGCTTCGTTCACCCGCAGGACGTACGCCGCCCCGTCCGCCGAGACGCTGGAGTCATGTCCGAGACCCTGCTCGCACCACCGGTGACGACGACCCGGCTCCCCCTCCTCGACGTGCTGCGCGGAGCCGCGATCCTCGGCACGCTCATGACCAACGTGTGGATCTTCGCCTCGCCGGGCTCCGAATGGGGTGTCGTCCAGGGCGGCCTGGGGAGCCCCGACGTCCTCGCGGACCCCACCCCCGCCCACCTCGCCGAGACGCTCTTCCGCTTCCTCGCCGACGGCAAGTTCCTGTCGCTGCTGACGATCCTGTTCGGAGTCGGCCTGGCCATCCAGTACGACTCCGCGTCCCGCCGGGGCGCCCCCTGGCCGGGCCGGTACGGGCGGCGGGCCGCCTTCCTCTTCCTCGAAGGGACCCTGCACTTCCTGCTGATCTTCGCCTGGGACGTGCTCATGGGCTACGCCGTCACCGCGCTCCTCGTCGCCTGGCTGCTCGCCCGGTCCGAGAAGGTGCGGCGGCGCGCGATGTGGGTGGCCGGCGGGACGCACCTGGCGCTGATGGCCCTGGTGACGGTCGCCTCCGTCGCCGGGCCCGAAGGCACCCCGACCGGGCCCGACCCGGACGCGGTGGCGCTGTACGCCGACGGCACCTGGGCCGAGCAGATCGCCTTCCGCCTCCAGCACGCGGCGATACTGCGCATCGAGCCCGTCTTCAGCTTCGGTCTGCTCGTGTTCCTCTTCCTGCTGGGCGTCCGCCTGCACCGCGCGGGCGCGTTCTCCCCGACCGCGGACGGCCGTCGGATCCGGGGCCGGATGGCAGCCTGGGGACTGGGTCTGGGCATGCCGGCGGGAATCGCCGCCGTCCTCGGCGGCGACGCGTTCTTCGTGCTGGGCCGCTACGCCATCGCCCCGCTCATCGCCGTCGGCTACACGGGGCTGATCGGCATCGCCCTGGACCGGCTGCGGATCCCCGCCGCCGTGACCGGCGCCCTCGGCTCGGTCGGCCGCACCGCCCTGTCCTGCTACGTCGCCCAGAACCTGCTGTGCGTCCTGCTCTGCTACGGCCTCGGCCTGGGTCTCGCCGGGCGCCTCGCGGGCACCGGCCCCTGGTGGGTGATGGGGCTGTGGGCGGGCGTCGCCCTCACCCTGACGGCCGGCTCCGCCCTGTGGCTGCGCCGCTTCGAGCGGGGCCCGCTCGAAGCCGTACAACGGTGGGCCCTCAAGCCCCGCCGGCCCCGGCCGATCGGGACGGGCGGTCGCTGACCTCCACCTCCAGCAGGAACTCGTCGTACGGGGCCTCCTGCGGGTACGGCGGCCGGACCTGGGCGAACCGCACCCGGGCCCGGCCGCCCGCGCCGATCCCCCGCACCAGGTACACCCGCTCCACCGCCGCCCCCGGCAACGGTGGGGCCTGCTCCCGCCCGGGCCCGTCCGGTTCCGTCACCGCGACCGCGTCCGCGTCGCCGCCGACCTGCCAGGTCCACACGTACCCGCGCGCCCCGCGCCCGGTCAGCCGCAGCTCGTACGTCTCGCCCGGCGCGAGCACGATGCTCCGTACCTCCATCCGCGCGGCCCCTCTCAGGCGGGGCCGATCACCGGCCCCTCGTGCCAGCCCGCGCCGTCGCGCCAGTAGTGCTGGAGGAGGCGGTCGGTGCGCAGGACGATGACCTCCAGGTTGAACCCGAAACTGCCCTGGAGCATCCCGGTGACGGCCAACGCGTCGTGTCCGAAGACCGCGCCGCGGGTCCAGGCGGCCCCCGCGGCGTTCCCGCGCCACCAGTGCTCGACCCGGCCGCCCTCGGCGACGACGCACAACTCGTAGTTCCCGGCGGTGTCCTCGTCGACGGCCCCGTACTGGCCCTCGATCAGGCACGGCGCGGAGACGATCCCTGCGCCGAAGACCTCGCCGGCGCGCCAGACGAAGCCGTTGGGGTCGTCGCGCCACCACAGCTGCATCCGGCCGTCGTCACGGGCCGCGACCAGGTCGAGGTGCCGGCCGCGGGTCTGGACCAGCGCCGGACCGTAGTGGGCGACGCCGGAGGCGAAGCGACCGCCGTCGTTCCAGGTCCAGGGCGCGCCGTTGATCCGCCACCAGTGGTTCAGCCGGCCGTCGGCGGTCCGGACGACCACCTCGAAGTTGCCCGGCTTGCCGTAGTCGCTCTGGATGAACGCGGGCGTCGAGCCGACCGCCGCGTCGCCCGGGCCGAAGGCGCCGCCGTCGCGCCAGGCGCCGCCGGACTGCTCGTAGTACCAGTGGCGGAGCCGGCCGCCCGTGGTGACGTGCAGGGACTCCATGTTCCGGTTGTAGGTGGTGCCGGTGAAGGCGGGCTGGCCCGAGGCGTCCCCGGCGAAGGCGGCGGCCCCGGACCAGGCGAAGGGCGCGTCGCCCTCGCGCCACCAGTGCCGCAGGGCGCCCGCGCCGGTGGACGCGAGCAGCTCGAAGTTGCGGTGGGCGCGCCCGTTGCCGCTCTCGTACACGTTGCCCGTGTGCAGGCGGCGCTTGCTCCACGGGTCGATGTTGGTGTCGCGCAGCCCGCACTTCGCCCAGCGGTCGATGTCGACCTCGCCGTAGGCGATGCGGCCGTAGCCGCCCACGTGATAGCCGGCCCCCCAGGAGTTCTTGAACAGCCAGCAACCGGCCGCGTCGTCGTAGCCGACGATCAACACGCAGTGCCCGCCCGCGAGTCGGTCGCTGGTGCGGTGGTAGACGCCCGCGCCCAACCCGAAGAAGTCGTCGTAGACGTCGAAGCAGGCCGTCAACGGGCCGACCGTGTCCAGCCACACCTTCTGCTGTTCCGTGTCGCCCAGGCGCACGTACTCGGTGACCCGCACCGTGCGGCCCGAACGGTCCCAACTGGGCGTGTACTCGGCCCGCCAGGCCTCGCGCCGCTCGGCGGGCAGGCCGGGCGGGGGCGTGGAGTAGGGCCAGCAGTCCGGGTCGGCGAGCCCGCCGTGGGTGGTGATCCAGTCCAGGGCGGTCTCCGGGTTGGAGCCCTGCCCGCAGGTGAACTTCAATCCGTCGTGCACGTCCCCCTCGGACCGCTCCGCCCACACGTCGTGCTCGATCCGGGCCATCGACTCCACCAGCCCGGCCGCCCCGAAGGCCCAGCACGACCCGCAGGGGTTCTGGTCCTTCACCTTCGTGAGCCAGGGCCACCCCCACCGGCTCCGCCAGTCCACGGCGGCCGGCCGGGCCCCCGCCGGCGACCCCCCGGACCCGGGCAACAGGCCGTGCGCGGCCCTGCGCCGGGTGAGGTGCGGGTTGCCGCTGGGCCGCCCGATCAGCCCCCGCAGATCGACGGTCCCCGCCTCTCCGGCGGACGTCAGGTTCGCCCCCGGCTCCAGTCCCAGGGCGGCACGCGGCACGCGCTCCGCGTCGGCCAGGTGCTCGGTCACCGACCAGCGCGCCCCCCGTTCCGCGAGCCGCGCCCTCAACTCCCCCGCCGTCCCGACAGACTCCTGCGGCATACCGGCCCCCCAGTGTGCGGTCGCCCGTACGGATGCGAGCGAGACCCGGGAGCGTCTCCCTGCCGGCGGGGGGCGTCAAGGGGGTCCGCGAGGTCGCGCGGTGGCACGGGGGTCGTACGCCGCGGGAGGCGGGCGCGGGGGTGCGGACGACAGGGCCTAGGGTTTCCGCATGGGGACCTGGACCGCGCCGAGCGTCATCGAACGAGAGTTGCACGAGGCGAGGGCCGCAGGGAACTGGCCGGGCCTCCTCGACGTGCTGGCGCGGGCCCGCCTCCTGGTCCCGCAGTCCCGCGCGTTCCTCGACGCCCATCCCACCCAGGTCCGACCCGAACGGATCTGGTTCCCGCAGCTCCAGGCGCACGCCTACATCGCCTTCACCGAGGGCATGCTGCCCGTACCCACCCCCGACCTGGTCTTCGACATCGCGAGCCTCGACTGGTTCGCCGACTGCTATCCGTCGGGCGCGGTCCCCTACCTGGCCGTCAACCCGGGCACCCCCTTCGAGGTGTTCCTGCCGATCTCGCCCGCGCACGCGGCGAGTTGGAAGTCCCATGTGAAGCGGCGCCCGCGCGACTACACCGGACTCGAACGCGACAAGGTCCACGCCCTCCACCTCGGCGGCCCCCTGCGGGGGCCCGTCGCCTTCGGGCTGGCCTGCGGCGCACACCTGTCGGTGCGCGCCGGGACGTTCTGGAACGCGCTCGCCTACCACGGTCAGGGCTACTCCCTGGAGCGGGAGAAGCTCCGGGAGTCCTGGGGCGTCACCACCCGCGAGGAGTGGCTCGTCATGACCGAGCGGCTGCTGAACGCCGACGTGGTCAGCCCGGTGTGGGAGTTCGCGCTGCGCGTGCGCGTCGCCCTCGCCAAGGAGTTCGCCGGGCCGGTGGACATCGAGCACTGGCGCCACGCCACCGCCTCCACCCTGCGGGCCAACGCGGACCGGGCCGCCGAGCCGCGCCTGACCCCCGACGGGGTGACCGTCGCACGGCCCCGGCCCACCGCCGAGGTGGAGGGGGAGATCGCGGGCCTCCAGCGGGTCATCGGGCGGATCGCCCGCTACGAGCAGCGCTTCCGGGCCGACGGGGTGCTCGGCGGGGGCGCGTACGTCCGTTCCGTCGAGGCGTGGGACTTCGGGCGGGCCTCCCAGATGGCCCGCTGGGGACTCGGCGCCCGCTTCGGGACCCTGGAGGAGACCGAGCGGGCCGTCGTCCGGGCCGGGAAGGCCTGCCGGCTGGCGTACCGCTCGTGGGAGGAGCTGTCCGCCGGGTTCGTCCTCGGTCGGTGCATGCAGTTCGACGAGGAGGAGTTCGGCCACTGGTACGAGGAAATGGTCCTCGTGCACCGGGAGTTGACCAACGACCCGGGCAGCCCCTGGGTGAACCTGCCCTGGGGGTGAGCGGGAACCTCGGTTAGTCGGGTCGCCGTACGCGAACCGAGCCGCGCGCGAGGGGCCCCCGACTAGGCTCGCCCGCATGACTGTTGAGCTGAACGACACCGTGCGGGGGCTGCTGGACGCGCCGCATCCCGCCGTCCTCACGACCATCAACCCCGATGGCGGACCGCAGAGTTCTGTTGTCTGGGTGTCCCGCGAAGGCGACGAGCTGTTGGTCTCCACCGAGCGGGGCCGACGCAAGGAACGCAACCTCGTCCGCGACGAGCGGGTCGGCCTGACCGTCTTCGACCTCGCGAACCCCTTCCTGTACGCCGAGATCCGCGGCACCGCCTCGGTGACCGAGGACACCGGTCGGGCCGTGGCGCAACGGATCGCCGAGGAGTACCTGGGCCCGGGCGGCGGCAAGGAATACGTGGAGGCCCCCGCCGAGCAGGTGCGGGTGGTCCTGCGCATCACCCCGACGAAGGTGCTCGGCAACGCCGCCAAGGCCGCCGGCTAGCCGTTCGACCACCCTCAGGGCAGCAGGACCCGGACCGCCGTCCAGGCGTCGACGATCTCCGCGAGGGGGTCGTCGGCCGCCAGGTGGTCGCGGACCAGGGTCGCCCAGGGCACCAGGTTCTTGATCCGCCGCAGGTGCAGGATGCGCTCGCGCGGCAGGTCCCGCCAGTCCCGCGCCTCGGCCGCCGCCCGCGCCGGGGTCAGGTCGATCAGCGCGAGCACGTCCCGGCACAGGGCCGCCGGGTCACCGCCGCGATCGGGCCCGAACTCCCGGATCAGGTAGCCCCGTACGGCCGCCGTCTCGGCCCCGCGCGTCATGTCGTCGGGCCGCCCCGCCCGCAGGATCGCGGCGAGCGCCACCCTCCCCCACCGCATCCGCGCCGTGTCGGGCAGCGCCCGGTCGTGCATGCGGGCGACGGCGATTGCGCGCAGGGTCTCGGGGTGGGGTTCGTCGAGCAGGGGTGGATCGGTGGCCAGCCAGGCCTCCAGCTCGTCCAGCGAATGGCCGTCCGGCGGTACGTACGTCAGCACCTGCCCGCGGCCGAGCAGCCCGACCACCGCCCCGGTGAGGTGGACCCGCGCCACGTGCCCGGCGTCGAAGGAGCCGACGGTCCGCCCGTACCGCTCTATCCGCCGCAGTCCGAGCCGCAGGTCCCCGACGGCGTAGACCTGCCCGGCGCGCGCGACCCCGCCGATACAGCGGACGACACACACCCCGCCGGTCACGTCGGCCCGCTCGACGGAGTACACCTGCAGTTCGGCGATGGGCACCCGGCCCCCTTTCCCCGGCGGGAGGCTACCCGGTGGCGGGGCGGGCCCGCGACGGCCGATGGCCGGGCTCCCGCGAGGGAGACCCGGCCATCGGCGCGTACGACGGTGCCGCGACCGCTACGACCAGGTGAGGAGTCGGCGGGGGTGTTCCAGGACCGCCGCGATGTCGGCCAGGAAGCGGGAACCGAGTTCGCCGTCGATGAGACGGTGGTCGAACGACAGCGCCAGGGTGGTGACGTGGCGCGGCTTGACCTTGCCCTTGTGGACCCACGGCTGGAGCTTGATCGCGCCGATGGCGAGGATCGCGGACTCGCCGGGGTTCAGGATGGGCGTACCGGTGTCGACGCCGAAGACGCCGACGTTGGTGAGGGTGAGCGTGCCGTTCTGCATGTCCGCCGGGGACGTCTTGCCGTCCCGGGCCGTGCCGACCAGGGCCGACAGGGCCTCGGACAGCTCGCGCAGCGACTTGGTGTGGGCGTCCTTGATGTTCGGGACGATCAGACCGCGCGGAGTGGCCGCCGCGATGCCCAGGTTGACGTAGTGCTTGAGCACGATCTCCTGGGCCGCCTCGTCCCAGGACGCGTTGACGTCCGGGTTGCGGCGGATCGCGACGAGAACGGCCCTGGCGATCAGGAGCAGCGGGTTGATCCGCAGACCGGCGAGGTCCGGGTCGTCCTTGAGCTCCTGGACCAGCTTCATCGTCCGGGTCACGTCGAAGGTGATGAACTCGGTGACGTGCGGCGCGGTGAAGGCGGAGCCGACCATGGCCTGGGCGGTGACCTTGCGGACGCCCTTGACCGGGATCCGGGTCTCGCGCGCGGCCGTGTCGACCGGGGCCCGGACGACCGCCTCGGCCACCACCGGGGCGGGGGCCTGGACGACGGCCGGCGCCTGGACCTGCGCGGTCTGCGGGGTGATCGCCGCGGCGGCCGCCGCGTGGACGTCCTCCCGGGTCACGACCCCGCCGTCGCCGGTGGGGATCACCAGGGCCAGGTCGATGCCGAGGTCCTTGGCGAGCTTGCGCACCGGGGGCTTCGCCAGCGGGCGCTCGGAACCGGCGACCGGCGCGGCGGTCGCCGAGCCGTTCTGCGCGGGAACCACGGGGGCCGGTACGACGGCCGGCACGGCCGCCGGCGCGACGGCCGAGCCGTTGCGCGCGGCCACGGAGGCGGCCGGGGCGGCGCCCGCCTCGGCGGCGCCCTTGCGGGGGCGGCGCTTGGTGGAGGCCGTGGACACGCCGTAGCCGACCAGGACCGGCTGACGGACCTCGGCGACGGGCTCCGCCGCCGGGGCGGCGGCCGGGGCCACGACGGCCGCCGGGGCGGCGGCCTCGGGGGCCTCCTCCGCCGGACCGGTCCGCACCGAGATGATCACCGCGCCGACGTCGACCGTGACGCCTTCCTCGAAGAGGAGGGCGTGGACCACGCCGTCGAACGGGATCGGCAGCTCGACGGCCGCCTTCGCCGTCTCGACCTCGCAGACGACCTGACCGTCGGTGACGGTGTCACCCGGCTGGACGTACCACTTGAGGATCTCGGCCTCGGTGAGGCCCTCGCCCACGTCGGGCAGCTTGAATTCACGGATCGTCACAGGGCTCTCCTCAGTACGCCAGCGAGCGGTCGACGGCGTCGAGCACCCTGTCCAGGCCCGGCAGGTACTCGTCCTCCAGGCGGGCCGGCGGGTAAGGGGCGTGGAATCCGCCCACGCGCAGCACCGGCGCCTCCAGGTGGTAGAAGCACCGCTCCGTGATGCGGGCGGCGATCTCCGAGCCCACGCCGAGGAACACCGGCGCCTCGTGGACGACCACGAGCCGGCGGGTCCGCTCCACCGAGGCCTGCAGTCCGTCGAAGTCGATCGGGGACATCGAGCGCAGGTCCACGACCTCGACCGACTTGCCCTCCTCGGCCGCGGCGGCCGCCGCCTCCAGGCAGACCTTCACCATGGGGCCGTAGGCCGCCAGGGTGAGGTCCGTGCCCTCGCGCGCCACCCGGGACCCGTGCAGGGCGTCCGGGATGGCCTCGACGTCGACCTCGCCCTTGTCCCAGTAGCGCCGCTTCGGCTCGAAGAAGATCACCGGGTCGTCGCTGAGGATGGCCTGCTGGAGCATCCAGTAGGCGTCGCTCGCGTTCGAGGGCGAGACCACCTTCAGGCCGGGGACGTGCGCGAACAGCGTCTCCGGGGACTCGCTGTGGTGCTCGACCGCGCCGATGCCGCCCGCGTACGGGATGCGGATGACGACCGGCATCTTGATCGTGCCGAGCGACCGCGCGTGCATCTTCGCGAGCTGCGTCACGATCTGGTCGTACGCCGGGAAGACGAACCCGTCGAACTGGATCTCGACGACCGGTCGGTAGCCGCGCAGGGCCAGGCCGATCGCGGTGCCGACGATGCCCGACTCGGCGAGCGGGGTGTCGATGACCCGCTCCTCGCCGAAGTCCTTCTGGAGTCCGTCGGTGATGCGGAAGACGCCGCCGAGCTTGCCGACGTCCTCACCCATGATCAGGACCTTGGGGTCCGTCTCCAGGGCCTTGCGCAGCGAATCGTTGAGCGCCTTCGCGATGGTCAGCTTCTGAACGGCCATGGCGGTCACTCCCCACCTTCGAAGGACGCGAGGTACGCGGCGAACTGGGCGCGCTCCTCGTCGACGAGCGCGTGCCCGTCCGCGTAGACGTTCTCGAAGATCGCCATCGTGTCCGGGTCGGGCATGGCGCGCACGACCTCGCGCACCCGCTTGCCCAGGGTCTCGCTCTCGACTTCCAGCTGCTCGAAGAACGCCTCGTCGGCGCCGCCCGTGGCGAGGAGGTGGGCCTTCAGGCGCAGGATCGGGTCCTTCGCCTCCCAGGCCGCGGTCTCCTCGTCGCGCCGGTACTTCGTCGGGTCGTCGGAGGTGGTGTGCGCGCCCATGCGGTAGGTGAACGCCTCGACGAGGGTCGGGCCCTCTCCGCGGCGGGCCCGCTCCAGCGCCCATCGGGTGACCGCGAGACAGGCCAGGACGTCGTTGCCGTCCACCCGGACGCCCGGGAAGCCGAAGCCCTGGGCGCGCTGGTAGAGCGGTACGCGCATCTGGCGCTCGGTCGGCTCGGAGATCGCCCACTGGTTGTTCTGGCAGAAGAACACCACGGGGGAGTTGTAGACGGCCGAGAAGGTGAACGCCTCGGCCACGTCGCCCTGGCTGGACGCGCCGTCGCCGAAGTAGGCGATGACGGCCGAGTCGGCGCCGTCCTTGGCCACACCCATGGCGTAACCGGTCGCGTGCAGGGTCTGCGAGCCGATGACGATCGTGTACAGGTGGAAGTTGTTGATCTTCGGGTCCCAGCCACCGTGGTTCACACCGCGGAACATGCCGAGCAGGTTGGTCGGGTCGACGCCACGACACCAGGCCACACCGTGCTCGCGGTAGGTCGGGAAGACGTAGTCGTCGTCGCGCAGCGCGCGCCCGGAACCGATCTGCGCGGCCTCCTGGCCGAGCAGCGAGGCCCACAGGCCCAGCTCGCCCTGACGCTGCAGGGCGGTCGCCTCGCCGTCGAAGCGGCGGGTGAGGACCATGTCGCGGTACAGATCGCGCAGGTCCTCGGTGGTGATGTCGGCGACGAAAGGAGCGAACTCGGCGATGTCGGGGTTGTCCGCGACCTCGACCCGTTCTCCCTCGGGCGTCAGCAGTTGTACGAGCTGAGGCTCGGCGTCGTGCGGCTGTGCGGTGGCAGCGGCGGTCTTGCGGGCGCCGGCTGCGCCTGCTGCCCGCTTGGTGCCACTGCTGCGTCGCGGCTTGCGCGCGGCAGTGCTCTCCACGGTCACGTGTGCTCCTCCGTCGGTCCGGCACCCGGGTTCTCCGGGGTCCAGTGCGGCTCACCTGTATCTGTACCCGAGCACGGGGTGGGTGCGCGGAACGTACGGGATTCAGGCGTGACAGGTGCCCCGGCGAGTGCCCTGCGCAATGCACGTTACCCAGTGCCCCGCATAACTGCGAAACCCCGTTTGACCTGCGATTTTGCTTGGATATCCAAGTAAATCGGCGACTTCGGGAACAACCACTGGTCACAGCCTTGCAGGGGGCCGGAACAACGGCACGTTATCCCGGGTAACTCCCCCAGGGAAGGGGTTCAAGGGTGATCACTGATGGAGGAACGCCGCAGCTCCCGAACGGGCGGACCCGATCGCCAACCCTCCGTACCCGCAATCGCACACAAAGACGAACGCCCGGACGGGCAAGAAGGGTCGAACGGCTGCACCGGACGATAACGGCGAGTATGTGAACGAGTGTGTGAAGATGAGTTTGTGCGCGAAGACGGAAAAATCAAGGTATTTCTCCTGGACGACCACGAGGTGGTCCGTCGGGGCGTCCATGAACTCTTGTCGGTCGAAGACGACATCGAGATCGTCGGGGAAGCCGGTACGGCCGCCGACGCACTCGTCCGCATCCCGGCCACCCGTCCCGACGTGGCCGTTCTCGACGTCCGCCTCCCGGACGGCAGCGGCGTGGAGGTCTGCCGCGAGGTCCGCTCCCAGAACGAGGACATCAAGTGCCTGATGCTGACCTCGTTCGCCGACGACGAGGCGCTGTTCGACGCGATCATGGCGGGCGCCTCGGGCTACGTCCTGAAGGCGATCCGCGGGAATGAGCTGCTCAGCGCCGTCCGGGACGTCGCGGCCGGCAAGTCCCTGCTGGACCCGGTGGCGACCGCCCGGGTGCTGGAGCGGCTGCGCGACGGCAAGCACGGCAAGGGCGACGACCGCCTCTCCCACCTCACCGAGCAGGAACGCAAGATCCTGGACCTGATCGGCGAGGGTCTGACCAACCGCGTCATCGGCGAGCGGCTGCACCTGGCGGAGAAGACGATCAAGAACTACGTCTCCAGCCTGTTGTCGAAGCTCGGCATGGAACGCCGCTCCCAGGCCGCCGCGTTCGTGGCCCGCCTCCAGGCCGAAAAGCGCGCCTAGGCCGGCTGAAAAGGGGTTGCGGACGTGTCGATTCGGGACCAACGTCCCTGATCAACGGGGCGGGATCCCCTTTCCCGCCCAGGTGTCGGAGGCGGACAGTGGATCACATGTCCCCTGAGGAACTCCACGCCATCGAACTGCTGCGCCGGGTGCCGTACGGCCGAGTGGCCACCAGCATGCGCGCGCTGCCCTTCCTCGCCCTCGCCCGCCACATCGTGGTGGACGGCGGGGTCGTGCTGAGAATGCACGCCGGGTTCGGCCACCACCAGGCGTGCAACGGCAGCGTGGTCTCGTACGGCGCGGACAACTTCAATTCCGGGGACCGACGCCTGTGGTCGGTCCAGTTCACCGGCACCGCGGAACTCGTCGAACCGACCAACGCGGAACTGGAACTCTTCGGTCCGGGTCCGCATTTCGTCGACGGAGCCGTTTTCGACCCCGTCTACATGCGCATCGCACCGCGCCTCGTCACCGCGCACACCCTGGCCGGAAGCCACGCGCGCGACCGGGAGTACCAACAAGCGCTCTGACCGGCCGGCACGCGCAGGGCCCGGCCGGCACGCGCACGGGAAAGGGCCCGACGGAAATGGATTCCGTCGGGCCCTTTCGTCACGAGGTTTACGGCAGGGTGCCGTCGTCGCCGCCACCACCGCCGGGGCCTCCCGGGCCTCCGGTCTCGGGCGACGGGTCCGTCGGTGGCTTCGAAGAGGTCGACGGCTTGGACGACGACGGCTCGGTGCTCGGCGTCGGCTTCTCCGAGAACGAGGGCGAAGGCGAGCTCGACGGCGCGCTGTGGCTCGGCGAGACCCTGGTCCGGCTCGGCGAGGGCCTGTACGTCTCCTCGTCGTCGCTGTCGTTCGTGCGCGGAGTGTCCGGGGACTGCGCGGAGGGGGAGTCCGCCGGCGTCTCCGCGGAGCTGGCCGGGGTCTTCGGCGAACTCTGCGTGGTGCCGGGGGACTTCTTCTCGTTGCCCGAACCGCCGTTGCCGCCCACGGTCTTCACCGCGTACGCGACACCGCCGGCGATGGCCAGCACCGCGAGCAGCGCGAAGACCACCATCTTCCAGCGGCCTCCGCCGGCGCCCTGGCCGCCGTGACCGCCCTGGCCTCCGTGACCGTTCCCGTTGCCGTTCCTGCCGTTGCCGTATCCGCCGCCGCCCGGGAAGGCCGACCCGTCGTCGGGGTTGAGCGGGGGCACCATCGGCTGCTGGAACTGCGAGGTCGTGGCGTGCTGCGGGTACTGCTGACCACCCGTGCCACCCTGCGGCATCGCCGTGGTGGGGTTGGATCCGGGCTGCCCGTGCGGCAGCGTCATGGTGACGGGGCCGGTGTTCCAGGTGCCGGTGTTCGGCCCCTGGTCGTGGAGCATCTGGAGGGCGTACTGGACGAGCCCGCGCATCTCCTCGGCCGACTGGAAACGGTCGTCCGGGTCCTTGGCCAGCGAGCGCATGACCAGGCCGTCGAGCTCCTGCGGGATGTGATGACCCTCCGGCAGGTGCGACGGCGGGATCGGCGCGTCCTGGACGTGCTGGTAGACCACCGACAGCGGCGTCTCGCCCGTGAAGGGGGGCCGCAGCGCCAGGAGTTCGTACAGCAGACAGCCGGTGGCGTACAGGTCGCTGCGGTGGTCCACGGCCTTGCCGAGGGCCTGTTCGGGAGACAGGTACTGCGGGGTGCCCATGACCATGCCGGTCTGGGTCATCGTCGACTGCACGCCGTGCAGGGCGCGGGCGATGCCGAAGTCCATCACCTTGACCGCACCGGTGTCGGTGATGATCACGTTGGCGGGCTTGATGTCGCGGTGCACGATGCCGTGCTGGTGGGAGTAGGCCAGGGCCTCCAGCACGCCCGCGACGATGATGAGCGCCTGATCGGGGCCCGGGGCCTCGGCGCTGATCAGCAGGTCGCGGATGGTGCGGCCCTCGACCAGCTCCATCACGATGTAGGGGACGACGTTCGGTCCGACCCGGTCCTCGCCCGAGTCGTACACGGCGACGACCGCGTGGTGGTTCAGCCCGGCGACCGACTGTGCCTCACGCGTGAAACGGGCCTTGGAGACGGGGTCCTCGGCGAGGTCGGCGCGCAGCAGCTTCACCGCGACGGTGCGTCCGAGCCGGACGTCCTCGGCGGCGAAGACCTCCGCCATGCCACCGCGGCCCAGGCGGTGGGTCAGCCGATATCGGCCTTCGCCCACCAGGCCGCCTGCGCCCCAATGCTCAGGATCCTCGGCCATCCCGGCGCCGTTTCCCTCGGGTTCGGGTGCCATCAGTCCTCGCCGTCGTCTCTCTCGGGCCGCAACTCAGCGGTGTCCTCTTGGGGTGCTGCGACGAACGCTACAGCCTCCGAACCGTTCACCGTTCGGACAATGGCTCGCGGTGGCCTTGTGGTCACGGAACGGGCACCTGGCTTGACGTGTGCTTGCCCTCCGGCAGACTGGCTGCCACATGCGCTCTGCCAGACGCGTCAGGACACCGCCCGAGGGGAAGCAACAGTCATGAGCCAGGACGGCACACAGGGCCGGTACGCAGGCGGCTCCCTGGCCGGTGGCCGTTACCAGCTAAGGGACTTGCTCGGCGAAGGCGGCATGGCGTCCGTCTACCTGGCGTACGACTCGGCCCTCGACCGACAGGTCGCCATCAAGACACTGCACAGCGAACTGGGGCGCGAGGCGTCCTTCCGCGAGCGGTTCCGCCGCGAGGCGCAGGCTGTAGCGAAACTGTCGCACACGAACATCGTCTCGGTATTCGACACGGGTGAGGGCGAGCTCGACGGCGCGCTGATGCCGTACATCGTCATGGAGTACGTCGAGGGGCAGCCGCTCGGCTCCGCGCTCCAGGCGGACATCGCGCAGTACGGCGCGATGCCGGCCGACAAGGCGCTCAAGGTCACCTCCGACGTGCTCGCGGCGCTCGAAACCAGCCACGAGATGGGACTGGTCCACCGCGACATCAAGCCCGGCAACGTGATGATGACCAAGCGCGGCGTGGTCAAGGTCATGGACTTCGGCATCGCCCGCGCCATGCAGTCGGGCGTCACCTCGATGACGCAGACCGGTATGGTCGTCGGCACCCCGCAGTACCTGTCGCCCGAGCAGGCGCTGGGCCGCGGTGTGGATGCCCGGTCCGACCTGTACTCCGTCGGCATCATGCTGTTCCAGCTGCTGACGGGTCGGATCCCCTTCGACGCCGACTCGCCGCTGGCCATCGCGTACGCCCACGTGCAGGAGGAGCCGGTCGCCCCGTCCTCCATCAACCGGTCGGTGACGCCGGCCATGGACGCGCTGGTGGCGCGGGCCCTGAAGAAGAACCCGAACGAGCGCTTCCCGACCGCGGCGGCCATGCGCGACGAGATCGACCGCGTGATGGCGGCCGGTCGCACGGGCGCCCCGGTGATCGTGCCCGGCGCGGCCTCGGGCGGCAACGGGGCGGGCGTGAGCTCGGCCGTGTTCCCGCCGGTGGACTCCGGGTTCCAGGCGCCGCCGCAGTCGGTGCAGCAGCCGTACCAGCCGCCGCACACCCCGGCGCCGTCCCCGTACGCGCCGCAGGCACCGGCGCAGGCCGGATACGCGTACCCGCCCCAGCAGCAGCACGCCCCGCATCAGTACGCCCCGCAGACCCCGCCGCCGTTCACCATCTCGCCCAACCCGAACCAGAACCCGGCCCCGGGGGGCGTGGGCGGCGGGTCGAAGAAGAACACGGGCGTGATCGTCGGCTCGATCGTGGTGGCGCTGGTGGCCATCGGCGGGCTGATCGCCGTGCTCAACCTGGGCGGCGGCGACAAGGACAAGGACGTCGCGTCGCCTTCCTCCTCGACTTCGGCGTCCGGTTCCACGCGCCCGGGCTACCGGGGGCCGGACCTTTCCCGGACGATCGACGCGGAGAAGTGCAAGAGCCCGTCGAAGGCCTACGACGACGCCAAGAAGGTCAACGCCCCCGACTTCCGGTACAAGAACATCCGCTCGGTGAAGGACTGCATCCAGGCCGCGGGCTGGAAGATCAAGGAAGAGCCCCGCGACGAGGCCGTCTACGGTGACGGCACCGTGGTCGACCAGTTGCCCTCCGCCGGCGAGAAGATCGACCCGAAGGACACCACCTTCACCCTCCGCGTCTCCACCGGGAACCCGGAGTAGGACGGAGCGGGGCGCGGGGGGACGACGGCCGGGGGCGGTTGCCGACCGCCCCTCCCCTTCATCGTGTCGTTCGCGTGCATCGTGTCGTTCGCGCCCTTCTTGCTCTTTCGTGGAAGCGGCATCCCGTACACGGTGTACGAGATGCCGCTTTTGTCCGTTTATGTAAACCTGAGCGCGTGACTCACGCCCGCGCCCCGCGCTGGACGGCCGGCGCCGCACTGACGGCCGCCGCGCTGCTGGTCGCGGCGCCGGCGCACGCCCAGGGCCCCGCCTCCGCGGCCCCCTCCGTCCGCTCCCTCGCCCGCGCGTTCGTCCCCGCCCTCGCCGCCGCGACCACGGCCACCGATCCGGCGTCGGTCGTACCCGAAGAGGCCTACGAGGAACTGGCCGGCAGCGCCGCCGGCTCCGGGCGGGAGCGCCCCGGGCGCCCCGTGGCGGAGCCGGCCGGCCCCATGACCGTGCCGGTCACCCGCCCACTGCGACCCGAGCGGCCCGAGCGGCCCGCATGGCCCGAGCGGCCGGAGCACCCGGAGCACCCCGGTCTGCGGGACGGAGCCGCGAAACGGCCCGGATCGGCGGAACGGCCCGCGCGACCCGAACGGCCGGGGCTGCGGGAGCGGCCGGGATTGCGGGAGCGGCCGGAGCCCCGGGAGCGGACGCGGCCCCCCCTGGCGCACGCACGGCCGCAGGCGTCGGAACTGCCCGTTCCCTCCCGTCGCGAATCGGTGACGAAGCCGACCCCCGAGCCGACCGGCAGCTCCGCGGTCGAGGCGATGGGCACCGGACCCAACGAACGGGCGGCCGATCTGGCCGCCCACCTGCTGCCGCTCGGCACCGGGTTCGCCCTGATGGGACTGGGTCTGGGCTTCATGGGAGTACGGCTGCGCCGGGGACGCTGACCGGCCGCCCGCGTGGCACTCGGGACGGAGGCCGCCCCGCGCGTCCCTCCTGCGGAGTCCGTCCACAGACGGTTGCGCGCCCGGGCATACCCGGTATACATACTGAGTATGTCGATCCGCCACGGGCTTCTCGCCCTGCTCGAAAGGGGTCCTCGGTACGGCTCTCAGCTGCGTACCGAGTTCGAATCCCGCACCGGGTCCACCTGGCCCCTCAACGTCGGGCAGGTGTACACCACCCTCGCCCGCCTGGAGCGCGACGGGCTCGTCGCCCCCGGCGGCGAGGACCCCGCCGGGCACACCCTGTACGCCATCACCGACTCCGGCCGCGCCGAACTCCACGAGTGGTACGAGCGCCCCGTGGACCGCGCCAACCCGCCCCGGGACGAACTGTCCATCAAGCTCGCCATGGCCGTCGGCGCCCCCGGCGTGGACATCCGCTCCGTCATCCAGTCCCAGCGGCACGCCACGATCAGGGCGATGCAGGACTACACCCGGCTCAAGGCGCAGGCGCTCACCGCGATCGAGAGCGGCACCTCCCACGAACGCGACGACATCGCCTGGCTGCTGGTGCTGGAACAGCTGATCTTCCAGACCGAGGCCGAGGCCCGCTGGCTCGACCACTGCGAAGCCCGGCTCGTCCGGCTCTCCCTGCCGGCCGACCGGAGAGCCGCACCCGATCCGCCCCAGGCCGCCCCGACCGCATCCGGCGCCGAAGCGACGACCGCCACCGCAGCCGGCGGCGCCACCGACCTCCCCTCCACCGCCCGCGCGCGGCGGAGTTGAACGAACCGTCCCAGGGGGACCCTTCCATGCCTGACCAGCAGTCACAGAACGCCGTACTCCAGCTGGACAAACTCGTCCGCACGCACGGCAGCGGTGCCACGGAGGTGCACGCCCTGCGCGGCATCGACCTCGCCGTGTACCCCGGCGAACTCGTCGCCGTCATGGGCCCGTCGGGGTCCGGCAAGTCCACCCTGCTCACCCTCGCCGGCGGGCTCGACACCCCCAGCAGCGGCCGGGTGATCGTGGAGGGCACCGACATCACCACCGCGAGCCGCAAGCAGCTCGCCGCGCTGCGCCGCCGCAGCATCGGCTACGTCTTCCAGGACTACAACCTGATCCCGGCCCTCACCGCCGCCGAGAACGTGGCGCTGCCCCGCGAACTCGACGGGATATCGGCCCGCAAGGCCCGCGCCTCCGCCCTGGCGGCGCTGGAGGAGATGGGCCTGGGACAGCTCGCCGACCGCTTCCCCGACGAGATGTCCGGCGGACAGCAGCAGCGCGTGGCCATCGCCCGCGCCCTCGTCGGCGACCGCCGCCTGGTCCTCGCCGACGAGCCCACCGGCGCCCTCGACTCGGAGACCGGGGAATCCGTGCTGGCCCTGCTGCGCTCGCGCTGCGACGCGGGCGCGGCCGGAATCCTCGTCACCCACGAGCCCCGGTTCGCCGCGTGGGCTGACCGGGTCGTCTTCCTGCGCGACGGCAGCGTCGTCGACGAGACCCTGCGCAGCCACGCCGACTCCCTGCTCTCCGGGCGGGCGGCCGGCCTGTGACCACCCCGCTCCACACCTGGTACCACTCCTGGATCGCCGCGATCCGGATCGCCCGCCGCGACGCCTGGCGCGCGAAGGGGCGCAGTGCCCTCGTCCTCGCGATGATCGCGCTGCCGATCGTCGGGGTGAGCGCCGTCGACCTCACCACCCGCAGCGCCACGCTCGGCGTGAACGAGACGATGTCCCGTCGGATCGGCACCGCCGACGCCCTGCTGTCGGCCTCGGGCATGGGCGTACCCGTGTACCAGCGGCCGAACGGCGACTACTCCGCCCCCGTCGGCGGCTACTCGTCCTGGGACCCCTCCGCGCGCGACAAAGCCGAGGACTCCCTCCCCTCCACCCTCCCGCCGGGTGCGCGGTCCGTGAAGGACAGCAAGGGGCACGCCAAGGTCCGCACCACGCACGGCCTGCTGGACGTCAGCCTGCGCGAGCTGGACACCGCCGACCCGCTCGTCAAGGGCATGCTCACCCTCAAGCGGGGTCGGCTCCCCGCCGCGGCGGGCGAGATCATCGCCACCGACGCCTTCCTGAAGGACTCCGGGTTCTTCGTCGGCTCCCAGGTCACCGCGCGCGGTTCGTCCCGCGCCCTGCGGATCGTGGGAGCGTACGAACTCCCCTCCGCCCTGAAGGAGCTGGAGGTCACGGCCCGGCCCGGGACCCTGCTCACCCCGCTCGACAAGGAACTCCGGGCCGGCGGCACCGAAGGGGTGTCGGTCGACGACACCTACCTCGTGAAGGTCGGCGGCGAAGGTTTCACGTGGAACATGGTGAAGGCCGCGAACGCCAAGAGCGTCCTCGTGGTCTCCCGCGCCGTCAACCTGAACCCGCCCGCCGATTCCGACGTCCCGCTGTACGAGCAGGAGAAGGAACAGGGCCAGTTCGACGGGTCGTCGGGCATGCGCACCGTCGAGATGACCATCCTGGCCACCGTCGTCGGCCTCGCGATGCTGGAGATCTGCCTGCTCGCCGGCCCCGCGTTCGCGGTCGGCGCCCGGCGCTCGCGCCGCCAACTCGGCCTGGTCGGAGCCAACGGCGGCGACCGCCGCCACATCCGCGCCATCGTCCTCTCCGGCGGCCTGGTCATCGGTGCGGCGTCCGCCGTCATCGGCCTCGCCCTCGGCGGCGCGCTCACCCTCGGTCTCCGGCCGGTCCTGGAGGAGTACCTGGGGCTGCGCTGGGGCGGCTTCGAGGTCCGTCCCCTGGAACTCCTCGGCATCGCGCTGCTCGCCGTGATCACCGGCCTGCTCGCCTCGATCGTCCCGGCGATCACCGCCTCCCGGCAGACCGTGCTGGCCTCGCTGACCGGCCGTCGGGGGGTCCGCAAGGCCAACCGGGTCCTGCCGTTCATCGGGCTGGTGGCCATCGCGGCCGGCGCCGCCATCGCGCTCTACGGAGCCGTCTCCAACGCCGGGACCGCAGTCGTCGGGGGCGGCAGCGCCCTCGCCGAGCTGGGCGTGGTCGCCCTCACCCCGACCCTCGTCGGCCTGTTCGGGCGGCTCGGGCGGTGGCTGCCGCTGTCGCCGCGGCTCGCCCTGCGCGACGCCGTGCGCAACCGGGGGCGTACGGCCCCCGCCGTCGCGGCGGTCCTGGCCGCCGTCGCCGGCACCGTGGCGGTGGCCACGTACGAGTACAGCAGCGACGTGCAGGCCCGCCACGAGTACGTCGCGAACATGCCGGCCGGCGCCGGCGTGCTGGCGAGCAACGAGAACGACCGGTACCGGGACGTGCCCGCCGTCCGCGACGCGCTCGCGAAGGAGTTCTCGTTGGCGGTCCGGGCGGACGTGGACCGGATCGTCGTCGGGAAGCCGACGTGCGACTCGTACTCGGTGGAACCGGGCTGCGGCCGGGCGGAGATCGTCACGCCCAAGGAGAACCGCTGCCCGCTCTACGCGTCGAGGAACTCCTACGACTCCTTCACTCCCGCGCAGCGGCGTGAGCTGTCCCAGGACTGGCGGTGCAAGCAGAGCAACTACCAGCAGCACTTCCAACTGGTCGTCGCCGACGAGAAGCTGATGAAGGTCTTCGGAGTGACCGACCCCGGCGCCGCGACCGCGCTCAAGGCCGGAAAGCCCGTCGTTTTCGACAAGCGCTTCGTCAAGGACGGCAGGCTCACCCTCGTCATCGTGACCGAGGAGCCCAAGGGCATGGATCCCGACGAGGAGCCGAAGGGCGTCGAGAAGGTCATGCCGGTCCACCAGGCGACCGATCCCGACGCGGGCTACGGACTCGGCGTGGTCTTCCCCGCGAGTGCCGTGAAGGCGGCCGGGCTCACCACCGCGCCGGCCGGCTCCTATTTCACCCTCGACGGCAAGCCCGGCAGCACGCAGCGTCAGAAGCTGGACAGCCGCATCGACCAGATCGGCCTGGATGCCTCGGTCTCGATCGAGGAGGGTTACAAGAGCCGGGACACCCTGCCCATGCTCGCCCTCACCATCTTCGCCGGTCTCGTCACCATCGGCGCGGCGGGCATCGCCACGGGCCTCGCCCAGGCCGACGCCGAGGCCGACCTGAAGACGCTGGCCGCCGTCGGCGCCCCGCCGCGGGTGCGGCGGACGCTGAGCGGCTTCCAGTGCGGTGTGGTGGCCCTGATGGGCGTGGTCCTGGGCTCCGCCGCCGGACTGTTGCCGGCGGTCGGGCTGCGACTCACCGAGCGGGAGACCGCGAAGCGGCTCCTGGAGGAGTCCGGCGTCACCGACGGCCTGTACGTCCCGATCGCGGTGCCGTGGGAGACCCTGGCCGGACTGCTGGTCGTGGTCCCGCTGGGCGCGGCCCTGCTGGCCGCGATCGTCACGAAGTCGAGCGGCGCCCTGGCCCGCCGGGCGGCGGGCTGACGCCGGATCTCCCGGGGCGCCCGTGACACGGGTGACCAGGGTGACCGCTCGGTGACGTACGAGTGACGACGGGGTCATCGTGTGCCCCCGTACAGGTTGGATCACGCCTGTACGGGGGCACACCGTGTGAGAACGAAGGTGTGCGAGAGAATGACGGCATGGAGATGCCGAGGAGTGAACGGTCGCAGGACAGCCCCCCGCACGTCCTGATCGTGGGACAGGACGGGATGGCGGTCGGCGGCGCCGATGACGAGTCGCGCGAGGTCCCGGTGACGGAGATGGTCGAACAACCCGCCAAGGTCATGCGGATCGGCAGCATGATCAAGCAACTCCTGGAAGAGGTTCGTGCCGCACCTCTCGACGAGGCGAGCCGTGTCCGGCTCAAGGACATCCACGCAGCGTCGGTGAAGGAACTCGAAGACGGCCTGGCTCCCGAGCTGGTCGAGGAACTCGAACGGCTGTCCCTGCCGTTCACCGAGGAGGCGATCCCCTCCGAGGCGGAACTGCGGATCGCACAGGCGCAGTTGGTGGGCTGGTTGGAAGGTCTCTTCCACGGGATCCAGACGGCCCTGTTCGCGCAACAGATGGCGGCGCGGGCACAGTTGGAGCAGATGCGGCGGGCCCTGCCTCCGGGTGCCTCGCACGAGGACGACGACGACGAGGGTCCGCACGGCGCGGTCCGCTCGGGCCCGTACCTGTAGCCCGATCCCGGACACCCCGCCCGTCTCCGGACCCCCACACCCCGGCGGAGCCCCGGCTCCTCCGGGGTGACGCATGTCCGGGGCGGGCGTCGCGCGGCGACCGCCCGGGCGGTTCCTCACAGCGGCGCGGCAAGCGGCCGGTAACCGGGGGAACCCTCGCGCAACACGGCCCCCTCATACTCAGAGGCATGAGCTACGACGCGATCGTCCTCGCAGGCGGCGCCGCGCGGCGACTCGGCGGAGCCGACAAGCCCGCCCTGCACGTCGGCGGCCGGGCCCTGCTCGACCGGGTGCTCGACGCCTGCGTCGACGCGGACGCCACCGTCGTCGTCGGCGGGACCCGCGCCACCTCCCGCCCCGTGCGCTGGACCCGCGAGGACCCGCCGGGCGGCGGACCGGTGGCCGCGCTGGACGCCGGGCTGCGGGAGACGACCGCGGCGCGGGTGCTCGTGCTCTCCGCCGACCTGCCGTTCCTGGACCGCGCCACCGTACGGTCCCTGCTGGACGCGCCCGGCCCCGACGGGGCGATGCTGCGGGATCCGGACGGTCGGGACCAACCCCTCGTCGCCTCCTACCGTACGGAGCCGCTCCGTGCGGGGCTCGCCCGGTTGGCCGCCGCGCACGGTGACTTGGCGGGCCTCCCCCTGCGCGAACTCACCGCCCGACTCGACGTGGCGACCGTCACCGCCACTGCGCCACTCGCCTCCTTCGACTGCGACACCTGGGACGATCTCGCGGCCGCCCGGGCCCGGATCAGAGAGCATGGGACCGTGCTGGATCAATGGATCACCGCCGTCAAGAACGAGCTGGGCATCGACGTGGACGTCGACACCGAGGCCCTGCTCGACCTCGCCCGTGACGCCGCCCACGGCGTCGCCCGGCCCGCCGCCCCGCTGACCACCTTCCTCATCGGCTACGCCGCCGCCCGGGCCGAGGCCGCCGGAGCGGACCCGGCCCGGGCCGTCGCCGAGGCCTCCCGCAAGGCGGCCGACCTGGCGCTGCGCTGGGCGGCGGAAACCCCCGAGAAGAACACCGAGGCCGGCTCCGGATGACCCGTACCGACGCCGAGCGCGTTCCGGCCGAAGCCGCCGCCCCGGGCCCCGAGGGGTCTCCCGGCTCCTCCGCCGACCAGGCCCTCGACGAGGCCCTGGCCCTCGTCTCGCGCGCCCCGGACGGTGGCGGGCACCGCGCCGCGCCCTGGCTCCGGGCCCGGGAGGCGGCCGTCCGGGCCGGTTCCGGCGTGCGGGCCCGCTCGCACCGGGTCCCGCTCCCCGACGCCCTCGGCGAGGTGCTGACCGGGCCCCTCGACGCCCTCACCGACCTGCCGTCCTTCGACACCTCGGCCATGGACGGCTGGGCGGTCGCCGGCCCCGGCCCGTGGACCGTCCGGGACGGCGGGGTACTGGCCGGCGCGGACCGGCCCGAACCCCTCGCGGACGGCGAGGCCGTACGGATCGCCACCGGGGCCCGGATCCCCGCCGACACCACCGCCGTGATCCGCTCCGAGCACTCCCGCGAAGCCGGCTCCCACCTGTTCGCCGAACGGCCCGTCGCCACCGGCCAGGACATCCGCCCGCGCGGCCAGGAGTGCCGCTCCGGCGACCTGCTGCTGCCCGCCGGCTCCCTGGTCACCCCGGCGGTGCTCGGTCTGGCGGCGGCCGCGGGGTACGACGAACTGGAGACCCGGCCCCGGCCGCGCGTGGAGATCCTGGTGCTCGGCGACGAGTTGCTGACCGAGGGCCTCCCGCACGACGGCCTGATCCGCGACGCCCTGAGCCCCATGCTCGGCCCGTGGCTCACCCGACTCGGCGCCGAGGTCGTCGGAACACGGCGGCTCGGCGACGACCCCGCCGGGGCCGAGGCCCTGTTCGAGGCCGTCACCACCTCCGACGCCGACCTCGTCGTCACCACCGGCGGCACCGCCTCCGGCCCCGTCGACCACGTGCGTCCCGTGCTGCGGCGCGCGGGGGCCGAACTCCTCGTCGACGGGGTCGCCGTGCGTCCCGGGCATCCGATGCTGCTGGCCCGGCTCGGGGACCGGACCGCCGGCCGCCACCTGGTGGGGCTTCCCGGGAACCCGCTCGCCGCCGTGTCCGGGCTGCTGACCCTGGCCGAACCACTGCTGCGGGCCCTCGCGGGGCGCCGGCAACGCCCCCGGTACACGGTCGCGGTCGAGGGGGACGTACCCGGGCACCCGTACGACACCCGTCTCGTCCCGGTGCTGCTGACCGACGAGCACGCGGTGCCGCTGCGCTACCACGGCCCCGCGATGCTCCGGGGGGTGGCTGCCGCCGACGCGCTGGCCGTCGTACCGATCGGCGGCGCGCGGTCCGGGCAGGAACTCGAAGTACTCGATCTGCCGTGGGCAGCGGGGGGATGTTTCACGTGAAACTGCACGGCCAGGACGCCATGGCCCGGGGCGCGGACGAGAAGCTCGTCTCCCGGCGCATCAAACTGCCCAAACGGGAAGTCGAGAAGCCCCTGCGACAGGTCACCCGACGCCTGTTGATGGCCCTGTTCGTGATGTGCCTGACCGTCCTGATCGTGTGGCTCGACCGGGGCGGTTACCACGACAACGCCGACGACAGCATCGACCTGCTCGACTGCGTCTACTACGCGACCGTCACCCTGTCGACGACCGGATACGGCGACATCGTCCCGTACAGCGCCAGCGCGCGGCTGCTCAACGTCCTGCTGATCACGCCGCTGCGGGTGCTGTTCCTGATCATCCTCGTCGGCACCACCCTGGAAGTCCTCACCGAGCGGACCAGGGAAGAATGGCGGCTGAACCGCTGGAGGAAGAACTTGCGTGACCACACGGTCGTGATCGGCTTCGGCACGAAGGGGCGCTCGGCCCTGCAGACGCTGCTGGCCACCGGCCTCCACAAGGAGCAGGTCGTCGTCGTCGACCCGAGCGCCAAGGTGGTCGACATCGCCAACGCGGAGGGGCTCACGGGCGTCGTGGGCGACGCCACCCGCTCCGACGTGCTGCTCCGCGCCGAGGTGCAGAAGGCCCGCCAGATCGTCATCGCCACGCAGCGGGACGACACGGCCGTCCTGGTGACGCTGACCGCGCGTCAACTCAACCGCGGCGCGAAGATCGTCGCGGCGGTGCGGGAAGAGGAGAACGCCCCGCTGCTGCGCCAGTCGGGCGCGGACGCGGTGATCACGAGCGCGAGCGCGGCGGGCCGGTTGCTGGGCCTGTCGGTGCTCAGTCCCAGCGCCGGCACCGTCATGGAGGACCTGATCCAGCAGGGCAGCGGCCTGGACCTGATCGAGCGGCCCGTCCGGAAGCCGGAGGTCGGCAAGTCGGTCCGGGAGACCGAGGACCTCGTGGTGAGCGTGCTGCGCGGCCACCGGCTGCTGGCGTACGACGACCCGCACGCCAGCCCGCTCCAGTCCACGGACCGCGTCATCACCATCGTCCGCGCGGTGCCGCCGCACACGCCGCCGGCCACCCTGGGGCCCGCGGAGTAGCCGGGTTGCCGGCCGGCGGGGAGCGGGTCGCGTAGCCTCCGGGCCATGCATGCGATCACCATCGAGCAGCCCGGCGGCCCCGAGGCCCTGGTCTGGACCGACGTACCCGATCCGGTGGCGGGCGAGGGCGAGGTGCTCGTCGAGGTCGCGGCGAGCGCCGTGAACCGCGCGGACGTCCTCCAGCGGCAGGGGTTCTACGATCCCCCGCCCGGCGCGTCCCGGTACCCGGGGCTGGAGTGCTCCGGTCGGATCACCGCCATCGGGCCGGGAGTGTCCGGTTGGTCGGTCGGCGACGAGGTGTGCGCCCTGCTGGCCGGCGGCGGCTACGCGGAGCGGGTGGCCGTCCCGGCGGGACAGTTGCTGCCGGTGCCCGACGGCCTGGACCCGGTGACGGCGGCGGCGCTGCCGGAGGTGGTCACGACGGTGTGGTCGAACGTGTTCATGGTGGCGGGGCTGCGCCCCGGCGAGACCCTCCTCGTGCACGGCGGCTCCAGCGGGATCGGCACCATGGCGATCCAGTTGGGCAAGGCGATCGGCGCGCGGGTGGCGGTGACGGCGGGCGGCAAGGAAAAGCTGGCGCGCTGCGCGGAGTTGGGCGCGGACATCCTGATCGACTACCGCGAGCAGGACTTCGTCGAGGAGCTGCGGTCCGCGACGGACGGGGCCGGGGCGGACGTGATCCTGGACATCATGGGCGCGAAGTACCTGGCGCGGAACCTGGACGCCCTGGCCGTCAACGGCCGGCTGGCGATCATCGGGCTCCAGGGCGGGGTGAAGGCCGAGGTGAACCTGGGCGCGCTGCTGGCGAAGCGGGCGGCGATCACCGCGACCTCACTGCGGGCCCGGCCGCTGGAGGAGAAGGCGGCGATCGTCGCGGCGGTACGAGAACACGTGTGGCCTCTGGTGACGGCGGGGCGGGTGCGCCCCGTGGTCCACGCGGCCTACCCGATGCGGGACGCCGCCGAGGCGCACCGCGTCCTGGAATCCAGCGCGCACGTCGGCAAGCTGCTGCTCACCACGGCCTGAGCCCCTCGGCCGATCCCGTGTCCGTCCCGGGGCCGCGTACGGCGGCCCCGGGACGGCGGGGTGCTACAGCGAGCGCAGCAGGACGGCGGGCGACTCGACGCAGTCGGCCACGTACCGCAGGAAGCCGCCGGCCGTGCCCCCGTCGCAGACCCGGTGGTCGAACGTCAGCGACAGCTGTACGACCTGACGGACGGCCAGCTCCCCCCGGTACACCCACGGCTTCGGGATGATCCGGCCCACCCCCAGCATCGCCGCCTCCGGGTGGTTGATGATCGGCGTGGAGCCGTCCACCCCGAACACCCCGTAGTTGTTGAGGGTGAACGTCCCGCCCGTGAGGTCGGACGGGGTCAGCTTCCCGGCCCGCGCCAGCTCCGTCAGTCGCCCGAACTCCGCCGACAGCGTCTCGGGGTTGCGGGTCTGCGCGTCCCGGACCACCGGGACGACCAGGCCGCGTTCCGTCTGCGCGGCGAAGCCGAGGTGCACCGACGACAGCCGGACGATCTCCTTCGCCGCCAGGTCCACGGTGGAGTTGAGTTCCGGGTACTTGGCCAGGGCGGCCGTGCAGATCCGGGCCAGCAGCGCCAGTACCGAGATCTTGGGGCCGCCCGCGGCGTTCATCGCGGTCCGCGCGGCCATCAGTTCGGTGGCGTCCGCGTCGACCCAGCAGGTGGCCTCGGGGATCTCCCGCCGGCTGCGCGAGAGCTTCTCGGCGACGGCCCCCCGTACGCCCTTGAGCGGGATCCGCACCTCGCCTGCGACGGCGGCGACGGGGACCGGCTCGGGGGCGGCCGGCTCGGCCGTCGACTGCGGCGCCCGCAGGGCCGCCTCGACGTCCGCGCGCAGGATCAGGCCCTCGGGCCCGGACCCGCTGAGCGCCCGCAGATCGAGCCCGTTGTCCCGGGCCAGCTTGCGCACCAGGGGCGAGATCACCGGAACCGGCCCGACCGCCACGGCGACCGGGGCGGAAGCGACCGCGGCGACCCGGGCGGCTGCCGGGGCACGGGCGGGAGCGAGGGTGGAGCCGGCCGCCACGGGGGCGACCGCGGCGACCGGATGCGACCCGGACGCCGCCGGGCGGACCCGCCGGCGACGCGCCGGACGCGAGTGGTCCGTGCCGTAGCCGACGAGCACGTTCCCGGAACCGGAGGAGGCCGGCGCGGCGCTCTCCGTCGGCTCCGTGCCCGCTCCCACCGCCACGGTGATCAGCGGGGCTCCCACCGGCAGCTCGGTCCCCTCCTCCCCGAACCGGGCGGTGACCACACCGCCGTAGGGGCAGGGGACCTCGACCATCGCCTTGGCCGTCTCCACCTCGACCACCGGCTGGTCGATCTCGACGACGTCGCCGACCGCCACCAGCCAGCGGACGATCTCCGCCTCGGTCAGTCCCTCGCCGAGGTCCGGCAGCTTGAACTCCAGTACCTGCGGCATCAGTTCTCCCACTGCAGGCGGGCCACGGTGTCCAGGATCCGGTCCACGCCGGGCAGGTGGTGCTTCTCCAGCATCGGCGGCGGGTACGGGATGTCGAACCCGGTCACCCGCAGCACCGGCGCCTCCAGGTGGTGGAAGCAGCGCTCCGTCACGCGGGCGACGATCTCCGCGCCCGGTCCGCCGAAGCCGCCGGCCTCGTGGACCACCACCGCACGCCCGGTGCGTCGCACCGAGGCGACGACCGTCTCCTCGTCGAACGGGACCAGCGAGCGCAGGTCCACGACCTCCAGGTCCCAGCCCTCCTCGCGGGCCGCCTCGGCGGCCTCCAGGCACACCGGCAGGGAGGGGCCGTAGGTGATCAGCGTCGCGCTCGTGCCCGCCCTGCGGACCAGCGCCTTGCCGATGCCGGGCACGGCCGCCGGGGCCTCGGCCGACCAGTCGGCCTTCGACCAGTACAACCGCTTCGGCTCCAGGAAGATCACCGGGTCGTCGCTCGCGATGGACGCGCGCAGCAGCCCGTACGCGTCCTCCACGGTCGCCGGGGTGACCACGGTCAGGCCGGGGGTGGCGACGTAGTACGCCTCGGAGGAGTCGCAGTGGTGCTCGACACCGCCGATCCCGCCGCCGTACGGCACCCGGATGGTGATCGGCAGCGGCATGGCGCCGCGCGTGCGGTTGCGCATCTTCGCGACGTGCGAGATCAGTTGCTCGAAGGCCGGGTACGCGAACGCGTCGAACTGCATCTCCACGACCGGCCGCAGCCCGTACATGGCCATGCCCACGGCGGCGCCGAGGATGCCGGCCTCCGCCAGCGGGGTGTCCGTGCACCGGTCGTCGCCGAACTCCTTCGCGAGCCCGTCGGTGATCCGGAAGACCCCGCCGAGCGTGCCGACGTCCTCGCCCATCACGTGGACGGTCGGGTCCTCGGCCATCGCGTCGCGCATCGCCCGGCCCAGGGCCTGGGCCATGGTCGCCGGCTTGGCGACGGGCTTGGCCGCGGTGGTGGTCGTCATCACTCGTTCCCCGCTTCGAGTTCGGCGCGCAGCATCTCGGCCTGTTCGCGCAGCCGGTCGGTCTGCTCCTCGTAGACGTGCGCGAAGAGGTCCATCGGGTCGAGCACCGGGTCGGCGTTCATCCCGTCGCGCAGCGCCGCCGCCATCGCGTCGGCCGCGTCCTTGGCCACCTGTATGCCCTCCGCGTCCAGCAGGCCGCGCGCGGTCAGTTCGCGCTCCAGCAGGGCCACCGGGTCGTGCGCCTTCCAGGCCTCCACCTCGGCGTCCGAGCGGTAGCGGGTGGCGTCGTCGGCGTTGGTGTGTGCCTCCATGCGGTACGTGACGGCCTCGATCATGGTGGGGCCGCCGCCCGAGCGGGCCCGCCGCACCGCCTCGGACAGCACCTCGTGCATCGCGGCGATGTCGTTGCCGTCGACCAGCCGGCCCGGCATCCCGTACCCGACGGCCTTGTGGGCCAGGGTCGGGGCGGCGGTCTGCTTGGCGAGCGGGACGGATATCGCGAAGCCGTTGTTCTGCACGAGGAAGACGACCGGCGCCTGCCAGACGGCGGCGAAGTTCATCGCCTCGTGGAAGTCGCCCTCGCTGGTGCCGCCGTCGCCGACCATGGCGAGCGCGACCACGTCGTCCCCGCGCAGCCGGGCGGCGTGTGCCAGGCCGACCGCGTGCGGGAGCTGGGTGGCGAGCGGGGTGGAGAGCGGGGCGATCCGGTGCTCGCGCGGGTCGTACCCGGTGTGCCAGTCGCCGCGCAGGAGCGTCAGGGCCTGTACGGGGTCCAGCCCGCGCGCCACGGCGGCGAGGGTGTCGCGGTAGCTCGGGAAGAGCCAGTCGCGCTCCTCCAGGACCATCGCGGCGGCGATCTCGCAGGCCTCCTGGCCGACGGTCGAGGGGTACACGGCGAGCCGGCCCTGCTTGGTGAGCGCGGTGGCCTGGGCGTTGTAGCGGCGGCCTCGCACGAGCTCGGCGTAGCACCGGCGCATCAGCTCGGGGTCGAGCCCGTCGGCGGCCGGGGTGCCCAGCACCCGGTACGGCTCGGGGTCCGGGAGCAGCGGGGCGGCATCCGTACGGGGACTCCAGGCGGGCGGCGTGAAACGGTGGGACGCACCGGCACCGGGCAGCTCTTGGACCGTCATGGCGGCGTACACCTCCTCGTGGGAAGCGGGCAGGGAGCACCCCGGGTGTGAGGCGCCTCACCTACCGATTGTTCGGTTGTTCGCGCAATTTGGCTACAGCCGGCTCCAGGCTGTGGACAAAGTGGCGGCGGGGCCGTGGGATGGGTGCAGGACGTCCAACGCAGGGAGGCAGTGGGCAATGCCGGATGAACAAATGGCCGGAGCCGGTTCCGCGCCGGCGGTGGCCGGTGGTGTCGCGGGCGCCCCACCGGTCCCGTCCGGTCCCCCCGCGACGGCCGCCGCGCCGCCCCGGCCGCTCGATTCGATCGACCGGTCGATCATGCGGCTCCTCCAGGCGGACGGCAGGGCGTCGATACGGTCGGTGGCCGAGCAGGTCCACGTGTCACGGGCCAACGCGTACGCCCGGATCAACCGGCTGATCGACGACGGGGTCATCCGCGGCTTCACGGCACGGGTCGACCACGAGCGGGCGGGCCAGGGGGCCTCCGCCTACATCACCCTGAAGATCGTGCAGAACTCCTGGCGGACGGTGCGCGAGCAGCTCCGCGAACTCCCGGGCGCGGCGCACATCGCCCTGGTCAGCGGTGATTTCGATGTCCTGCTGCTGGTCCACACCCCTGACAACCGCACCCTGCGGGAGCTGGTGCTCACCCGCCTCCAGTCCATCCCGGAGGTCCTGTCCACCCGCACGCTGCTGGTGTTCGAGGAGACGGACCTCCTCGACACGGGCACGCCCCCGCCCGCCCCCACCCTCCCGGACGACCCGGACCCGGCGTGAGGGCGAGACGGCGGCCGGCGCGGCCGAGGCGCGGTACGCCGTCCGGGAGCCGCTCAAGGCCATGAGGGCCGTGATGCGCCGGGACCTCGGGGCGACGGCCCCGACGGCCCGGTTCCTCGGGCGGCACCGGGACTCCCGCGCGCCCGCCGGCCCGTCCGGGTGACATCCGGACGCCGCGGCCGTGCCGGCCGGGGTCACTTCTGGGCGCGGAGACCGTCCAGGGCCATGTGGACGACCGCGTCGGCGAGCTGGGCGTGGTCGGCGCCCGGGTGGGGGCGGTACCACTCGACCAGGGAGTTGACCATGCCGAAGAGCAGGCGGGTCGCGAGCCTGATGTCCACGTCCGCGCGCAGGTCGCCGTCGGCCGCCGCGGCCTTCAGGAGGTCGGCCACCGCGTGGTCGAACTCGCGGCGGCGCTCCAGTGCCCAGCGTTCGGTCCGGGTGTTGCCGCGCACCCGCAGCAGCAGCGTCACGTAGGGGAGTTCGGCGAGCAGCACCTCGACCGTCCGCCGGGTGACGTACTCGACGCGCTCGACCGCCGGGCCGCGTACCGAGCCCGGCTCCTCCAGGACCGCGAAGAGACCGTCCAGCGCCCGGCTGACGGCCCGGCGCAGGAGTTCCTCCTTGCCGGCGACGTGGTGGTAGATCGAGGACTTGGAGATCCCCGCGGCCTTGGAGAGGTGCTCCATCGAGGTGCCGTCGTAGCCGCGCTCGTTGAAGACCTGGACCGCGACGGAGAGCAGCGTCTCCGGTGTGTAGGTGTCCCTCCGGGGCGTCGTCACTCCGTGTCCCCCTCCGTCCCGTCCGTGCCCGCGGCGCCCGTCCCGTCGGTACCCTCGTCGACCGCGTCCTCGTCGCCCGCCGCGTAGCCGAGCCGGTACAGCGCGAGCGAGGGGGCGTAGCGGCCGCCCGGACAGCGTTCGTCGAGGTGGTGCAGGAGGTCGTACGCCCAGTCCCGGCCGAGCCGGTCGTGCCATTCGGCGGGGCCCATCGGGTAGTTGACGCCGAGTCGCATCGCGGTGTCGATGTCCTCGGCGGCGGCGACCCCGCGCGCGACGGCGTCGGCGGTGAGGTCGATCAGCATGGCGACGGTCCGGGCGACGATCATGCCGGGGACGTCGCCGATGACGGAGACCTTCTTGCCGAGCTTCTGGAACAGGCCGATCGCCTCGGCCAGGGTCTGTTCGGTGGTGTCCTCGCCGGCGGACAGGGCGATCCGGGTGGCGTCGCGGTAGTCGAGCGCGAGGTCGAAGTAGACGACGTCCGCGAACTCGATGGAGGTCTTGCCGTCCGCGAGGACCAGTTGCCCCTCGCCGGGGAGCTGGATGTACGGGCCCCCGTGCTCGGTGGACTCGACCGCGATCCCGGCCTCCTCCAGGAGGTCCGTCAGCGCGGACGCCGGGCCGAGGTCCCCGACGACGGTGACCTTGGCGGGTGCCTCCTCGGGGCCCGCGGTGTGCGGGACGGGCTCGGGGGCGGCCTCGCCGTACGGGAACCAGCCGTGGCCCGACTTGCGGCCGAGTCGACCCGACTGGACCAGCCGGCGCTGCGCGAGGGAGGGGGTGAACTTGGGGCTGCGGAAGAACGACTCCCAGACGGAGCGGGTGACGGCCTCGTTGACGTCCTGGCCGATGAGGTCGGTCAGCGCGAACGGGCCCATCTTGAAGCCGCCGCTCTCGCGGAGCACGGCGTCGATGGTGGCCGGGTCGGCGCCCCGCTCCTCGTACACCGCGAAGGCCTCGGCGTAGAAGGGGCGGGCGATCCGGTTCACGATGAAGCCGGGGGTGTCGGCGCAGCGGACCGGCGTCTTGCGCCAGCGCAGGACGGTGTCGTACGCGCGCTCGGCGGCGGCCGGGTCGGTCGCGAAGCCGCTGACCACCTCGACGAGCGGGAGCAGCGGGGCGGGGTTGAAGAAGTGCAGGCCGAGGAAGCGGCCGGGGTGCGCGAGTCCCGCGGCGATCTCCGTCACGGAGAGGGAGGAGGTGTTGGTGGCCAGCAGCGCGTCCGGCGAAACCACCTCTTCGAGCGCGGCGAAGAGCGCGCGCTTGACGGTGACGTCCTCGACGACGGCCTCGATGACGAGTCCGGCGTCCGCGAGTGCGGCGAGGTCGCGGGCGCAGCCGATCCGGCCGATCGCGTCGTCGGCCTCGGCGCGGTCCAGGCGCCCCTTGGCGACCATGCGCTCGACGCGGTCCTGCACGAGGCCGAGGCCGTCCCGCGCGAGGGATTCGTTGACGTCGTGGATCAGCACCGGGTGACCTGCGAGGAGGGCGACCTGGGCGATGCCCTGCCCCATGGTGCCGGCGCCGATGACCGCCACAGTGCGGGACCGCTCGATTGCTGTCATGACCCGATCCTCCCGCACCGACTTGTCCACAGGTCCGCCGGGCCCTCTTGTCCCGACCGATCGTTCGGTTACTCTAACTCCAGTCTGCTCTTCTTCACCCGCCCCTGCCTGATCCCAGTCTGCGAACCAGCCCGATCTTGCCCGGCTCAACGAGGAGTTGGTCCCTGATGGCCGCCGAGCCCACCGTCCCCCAGCTGACCGAGAAGCACCGTCCCACCCTGGACCAGGCGCTGTCGGCCATCCGCACCCGCGCCTACTGGTCCCCGCACCCCGAGCACCCCAAGGCCTACGGGGAGACCGCCCCGGCCGACGGCCTCGCGGCGTTCGAGGCGTTGCGCGGCACCCGTTTCGAGCTCGACCAGCCCGGCACCGACGGCTGGACGGGCGGCGAGGTGTCCCCGTACGGCCCCGAGCTGGGCGTCGAGTACCCGCACGCCGACCCCGAGGTGCTGCTGCCCGCGATGCGCGCGGGCATGGGCGCCTGGCGGGACGCCGGCCCCGAGACCCGCGCCGTGGTCTGCATCGAGATCCTCGCCCGGATCTCGGCCCGCACCCACGAGTTCGCCCACGCGGTGATGCACACCAGCGGCCAGGCCTTCATGATGGCGTTCCAGGCGGGCGGCCCCCACGCGCAGGACCGCGGCCTGGAGGCCGTGGCCTACGCCTACGAGGAGCAGACCCGCGTCCCGGGGCAGACCGACTGGGAGAAGCCGCAGGGCAAGAAGGACCCGCTCAAGCTCGGCAAGACGTTCACCGCCGTGCCGCGCGGCATCGCGCTGATGATCGGCTGCAACACCTTCCCCACCTGGAACGGCTACCCGGGCCTGTTCGCCTCCCTGGCCACCGGTAACGCCGTCCTGGTCAAGCCGCACCCCCGGGCGATCCTCCCGCTCGCACTGACGGTGCGGGTGGCCCGCGAGGTCCTCGCCGAGGCCGGCTTCGACCCGAACCTGGTGGCGCTGGCGGTGGAGCGGCCGGGCGAGGGCATCGCCAAGACGCTCGCCGTGCGCCCCGAGATCAAGCTGATCGACTACACCGGCTCCACGGAGTTCGGCGACTGGCTGGAGGTCAACGCCCGCCAGGCGCAGGTGTACACGGAGAAGGCCGGCGTGAACACCGTCGTCCTCGACTCCACGGCCGACTACAAGGGCATGCTGTCCAACCTGGCGTTCTCGCTGTCCCTCTACAGCGGCCAGATGTGCACCACCCCGCAGAACCTGCTGATCCCGCGCGAGGGCATCGCCACCGACGCCGGACACAAGACGTACGACGAGGTCGTGGCCGACCTCGCGGCCTCGGTGGGCGGCCTGCTGGGCGACGACGCCCGGGCCAACGCCCTGCTGGGCGCGCTGGTCAACCCGGACGTCAAGGCCCGGCTGGAGGCGGCGGCCGGACTGGGCGAGGTCGCGCTGGCCTCGCGGGAGGTCGCGAACCCGGAGTTCCCGGACGCGGTGGTCCGCACGCCGGTGATGGTCAAGCTGGACGCCGCCAAGGCCGACCCGGAGGCCCCCTACCTCTCGGAGTGCTTCGGCCCGGTGTCGTTCGCGGTCGCGGTCGACTCCACGGCCGACGCACTGGAGCTGCTGCGCCGCACGGTGCGGGAGAAGGGCGCGATGACCGTGGGCGCGTACACCACGTCGGCGGACACCGAGCGGGCCGTCGAGGCGGTCTGCCTGGAGGAGTCGGCGCAGCTGTCGCTGAACCTGACCGGCGGCGTCTTCGTCAACCAGACGGCGGCCTTCTCGGACTTCCACGGCTCCGGCGGCAACCCGGCGGCCAACGCGGCCCTGTGCGACGGCGCCTTCGTCGCGAACCGGTTCCGCGTGGTGGAGGTCCGCCGCCAGGCCTAGAAGGTGTCCGGGTGCGGCCCGCCCCAGTGGAAGAGGGCCATGGCCACGCTGGTGGCCAGGTTGTAGCTGGAGACCTGCGGCCGCATCGGCAGGGACACCAGGTGATCGGCGCGGGCCCGCAGCTCCGGCGAGATCCCGTGGCGTTCCGAGCCGAAGGCGAGCAGGGCGTCGTCCGGGAGGGTGAGGGCACGGATGTCCTCGCCCTCCGGGTCGAGCGCGTACAGCGGCCCGGGCGGCAGGGTCTCCAGCTCGACCCGGTCGACGGTGGTCGCGTAGTGCAGGCCGGCCCCGGCCCGGACCACGTTGGGGTGCCAGGGGTCGAGGTCGCCCCGCGTGACCACCCCGGTGGCGCCGAAACCGGCGGCGAGCCGGACGACGGCGCCCACGTTGCCGAGGTTGCGCGGGTTGTCCAGGACCACGATCGGGGCGGTGCGGCCCGGCCTGCGCAGCGCCTCACGGCCCGCCTCCCGGTCCGGTCGCACGGCGAGCGCGGCCACCCCGGTGGGGTGCACCCGGGACAGCAACCCCTTGAGTTCCGCCCCGCGCACCAGCCCGCGGACCCGCGCCTCCACGTCCGGGGCCAGCTCGGCGGCCAGCGCCCCGACGGCCTCGGGATCATCGGCGACGACGGCTTCCACGCGGGCGCCGAAGCGCAGCGCGTGCTTCAGCGCGTGGAACCCGTCGAGCAGGACCACGTCCTCCCGCCCGGCGGCCTCCCGCCACTCCCGCGCCACCTGTCCGGGCTCCCCGTGCTGCTCACTCATACCGCCGACCCTACGGGCCGCGCGGGGTGCCCCGGGACCGGCGGGCGTCCTCGTCAGCGCGCGACCTCGGCCGGGGTCGGGGTCGGGGTGTCGAGCGGGCCCGGCGGCGGCTCCGGGGCGACCCGGTCGCGCCGGCGCAGGGCGCCGGCCCGGGCCCCGAGCCAGACGAGGAACACCGTCGGCAGGAACACGGCGTCGGCCGCGATCATGGCCAGCGAGAAGAACGGCAGTCCGAGCAGCACCGCGATCCCGGCGTGCTCCAGCATCATCACCGCGAGCAGCACGTTCTTGATCCGCCGGTTGAACAGCGTGAACGGGAACGCGACCTGTACCGCGACCGTCCCGTAGGTCAGCAGCATCACCAGGGTCCCGCTGCCCGCCAGCACCCCGGACAACCCCGGCCACGGGGTGAAGTAGTCCAGGCCGAGCGGGTAGTAGAGCGCGGTGCCGTCCTGCCAGCGCGAGCCCTGGATCTTGTACCAGCCCGCAGTGGCGTAGATCAGACAGACCTCCGCCATGATCACCAGCATCCCCGCGTTGTGCAGCAGGTTCGCCAGCACGTCGAGGACGGCCCTGCCCTCCCCCTGCGGCTCGAAGCGGTCGACGAGCCACCACAGCCCGAGCACCACCCACAGCGCCGCGAACGCGGCGAGCCAGCCGGCGCCGAACCTCCCGGTGACCGCCCCGTGGGCGAAGAGCAGCCCGAGCACGCTCCACAGCACGGGCCCCGCCGCTCCGGCCGAGGCCGAGCCGCGCAGCCGCGCCCGGCGGGCGTCGAGGGACCAGACCCGCGCGCACCGGGTGAGCACGAGGTACATCGCCATCAGGTGGATGACGTTGTCCCCGCCGTCCCCCATGAAGACGCTGCGGTTCTGGAGGGACAGCACGCCGATCATGAAGAGCACGGACGTCGCCCGGGTCCGCCAGCCCAGCATCAGCAGCACGCTCGCGAGCACCGAGACGCCGTAGACGAGCTCGAACCACCAGGTCGCGTCGGACCACATCAGCACCGTGAAGGCCCGGTTCGAGGCGATCAGCCGCTCGGCCATCCCCCAGCTCCAGGGGCCGTCGGGCCCGTACAGCTCGTGCCGGTGGGGGAACTCCCGCAGCAGGAAGAACAGCCAGGTCGCGGAGAACCCGATGCGCACCACGGCGCTCTGGTAGGGCCCCAGCGCCCGGCCGGTGACCTGCGCCAGGGCCCGCCCGGCGGCCGCGCGGGCACGGCTGCGCGCGCTCGGCCTCAGACCGTCCACCACGGCAGCTCCCGGTAGTAGGTCCGGGTGTCGCTCTGCTCGTCGCTCCACTTCGGCGCGGCCACGGCGGTCGTCGCCGAGCGCAACTGGATCCGTACGATCCGGTCGTCCTCCCGTTCCCGGGGCCCCAGCCGGTCCATCGCGATGCGGCGCAGGTACTCCTCCGACAAGGCGCCGCGCTCGCCGTTCGGCTTGTTGTTCTCGTCGTGGGAGCCGGTGAAGAAGTCCCAGGCCCGCCGCAGCTCGTTCTGCTCGGTGTGGCTCGGCAGCAGGCTGTGGCGGATCGCCGCGCCGTCCTCGGCGGACAGGTCGCGCCAGCCGCCGGTGGTCAGCTCGCCGTCCGGGGTCCGTACCTGGGCCCGCACCTGGACCGCGATGTTCTGCTGGAGGGGGTTGGGGGCGAAGAGCTTCCAGTTCTGTTCGAACTCGGGGTAGATCCAGGCGTCGATCGTCCTCGCGTGCCGCTTGCTGAGCGTGTTGGACGGGGCCACGTGCAGGAAGACGGCCGCGAGGTGTCCGCAGGCGGCCACGGCGACGATCCCCAGCGCGAGGGCCACGACCACCCGGTACGGGGTGGACAGACCGGCGATCCCGGGCGCCCGGGGCGGCGGCGCGACGACCGGCGGGCCGGCCTCGGTGTCGGCGGGCGCACCCGGCGTGAGGGGCTCCGGAACGGGCTGTTCCGAAGGCTCGCGCTCGTTCGAATCCATCCCGCCCCGATCATCCGGCTTCCACAGGGTTGCCCACAGAGGTTGACACCCTACGGGCCGCCGTCTCACCATTGAAGAGGACGAACCGAACGATCGGTCGGTCGGGTGACCGGCGACCGGCCGACAAACTCTGACAGGGGGCCCGGAATGGTCACAGTGACCCCGGAGTCTGGGCAGGACGAAGCCCTGGGGACCGACCTCGGGGCCCAGCTGCTGGCTGCCTTCGACGCCGCCGTGGCGGCGGACGAGCGAGTGGAGCCGCGCGACTGGATGCCCGACGAGTACCGCGCCTCCCTGGTCCGCCAGATGGCCCAGCACGCGCATTCCGAGATCATCGGCATGCAGCCCGAGGCCAACTGGATCACCCGCGCGCCCTCGCTCCGCCGCAAGGCGATCCTGATGGCCAAGGTCCAGGACGAGGCCGGCCACGGCCTGTACCTGTACAGCGCCGCGGAGACCCTCGGCACCAGCCGCGACGAACTCCTCGACAAGCTCCACTCGGGTAGGCAGAAGTATTCGTCGATCTTCAACTACCCCACCCTGACCTGGGCCGACGTCGGCGCGATCGGCTGGCTCGTGGACGGCGCGGCCATCACCAACCAGGTTCCGATCTGCCGCTGCTCCTACGGCCCGTACGCCCGCGCCATGGTCCGGATCTGCAAGGAGGAGTCCTTCCACCAGCGCCAGGGCTTCGAGCTGCTGATGGCGCTCTCCAAGGGCACCGAGGAGCAGCACGCGATGGCGCAGGACGCCGTCGACCGCTGGTGGTGGCCCTCGCTCATGATGTTCGGCCCGCCGGACGACGAGTCGGCGCACTCCGCGCAGTCCATGGCCTGGCGGATCAAGCGGCACTCCAATGACGAGCTGCGCCGGCGCTTCGTGGACATCGCCGTGCCGCAGGCCGAGGCGCTGGGCCTGACGCTGCCCGACCCGGACATCAAGTGGAACGAGGAGAGCGGACACCACGACTTCGGCGCCATCGACTGGGCCGAGTTCTGGGACGTTCTCAAGGGCAACGGCCCCTGCAACGAGGAACGCCTCACGCGCCGCCGCACGGCCCACGAGGAAGGCGCCTGGGTCCGCGACGCGGCCGCGGCGTACGCCGAGAAGCAAGCGAGCAAGGCAAGCACCGAAAGCGAGGCACGGGTATGACGCAGAACTGGCCCCTGTGGGAGGTGTTCGTGCGCTCGCGCCGCGGCCTCTCGCACACGCACGCCGGAAGCCTCCACGCACCGGACGCGGAAATGGCCCTGCGCAACGCCCGTGACCTGTACACGCGGCGCAACGAGGGCGTCTCGATCTGGGTGGTGCCCTCCACCGGGATCACCGCCTCGTCCCCCGACGAGCGGGACCCGTTCTTCGCCCCGTCCGCGGACAAGCCGTACCGGCACCCCACCTTCTACGAGATCCCCGAGGGGGTGCGCCACCTGTGACCGGCACCGACACCACCACCGAGACCAGCCCCGCCACGCTCCGCCCCGCCGCCCTCGCCCTCGGCGACGACGCGCTGATCCTGTCCCACCGCCTCGGCGAGTGGGCGGGTTACGCCCCCGTCCTGGAGGAGGAGGTCGCCCTCGCCAACATCGCCCTCGACCTGCTCGGACAGGCCCGCGTCCTGCTCTCCATGGTCGGGGACGAGGACGAGCTGGCGTTCCTGCGCGACGAGCGGTCCTTCCGCAACCTCCAGCTGGTCGAGCAGCCGAACGGCGACTTCGCCCACACCATCGCCCGCCAGCTCTACTTCTCCTTCCACCAGCACGAGCTGTACACGGAGCTGGCCGCGGGCGACGGCCCGTTCGCCCCGCTGGCGGCCAAGGCCGTCAAGGAGACCGCGTACCACCGCGACCACGCCGAGCAGTGGACGCTGCGGCTCGGCGACGGCACCGAGGAGAGCCGCGCCCGGATGCTGACCGCGTTGACCGCGCTGTGGCGGTACACGGGGGAGATGTTCAAGCCGATCGACGGGCTCGACGGCGTGGACTGGCAGGCCCTGGAGCAGCGTTGGCTCGCCGCCGTGGGCAACGTCCTGGAGCGGGCCGGGCTCACCCTGCCCGAGGGCAGGCGCACCGGCGCCTGGGCGGCCGGCGCCGGCCGCGAGGGGCTGCACACGGAATCGTTCGGGCGGATGCTCGCGGAAATGCAGCACCTGCACCGCAGCCACCCGGGAGCGTCGTGGTGACCACCGGCACGGAAATGACCCGGCTGGAGACCGAGCTGGCCGACCTGGCCGGGTCGGTCCCCGACCCGGAGCTGCCCGTCCTCAGTCTCGCCGAGCTGGGCGTCATGCGCGGGGTCCGGATGCACGACGACGGGCACGTCGAGGTCACCCTCACCCCGACCTACACGGGCTGCCCGGCCATCGAGGCCATGTCCGACGACATCCGGCGGGTGCTGACCGACCACGGCATACCGGAGGTCCGGGTCCGGACGGTCCTGGCCCCCGCCTGGTCGACCGACGACATCAGCGCCGAAGGCCGCCGCAAGCTCGCCGAGTTCGGCATCGCCCCGCCCCGCCCCCACTCCGCCGGCGGACCGGTACCGCTCACCCTGTCGGTCCGCTGCCCCCACTGCGGATCGACCGACACCGAGCTGCTCAGCCGGTTCTCCTCCACCGCGTGCAAGGCACTGCGCCGCTGCGTCGCCTGCCGCGAACCGTTCGACCACTTCAAGGAGCTCTAGATGGCCGTGTCCCCGCCGTCGCCCACACCGGTGTCCGCGCGCCCCGCACGACACGGCGCGTTCCACTCCTTGACGGTGGCGGCGGTCGACCGGCTCACCGACGACTCGGTGGCGCTGACCCTGAGCGTGCCCCAGGAGTTGCGCGCCGAGTACCTCCACGCGCCCGGCCAGCACCTCACCCTGCGCCGGCGCGGCCCCGAGGGGACGGAGGTCCGCCGTACGTACTCGATCTGCTCGCCCGCGCCCGGCGCCGCCGGCCCCGCGCTGCTGCGGGTCGGAGTGCGACTGGTGGAAGGCGGGGAGTTCTCCACCTTCGCGCACAAGGAGATCGCCGCCGGCGACGTGCTCGACGTGATGGTGCCCGCCGGGCGGTTCGTGCTGGACCCGGTGGCCGCGCCGGCCGCCGCGCACTACGCGGCGATCGTCGGCGGCAGCGGCATCACCCCGGTGCTGTCGATCGCCGCCTCGCTGCTGTCGGCCCGGACCGACGCCCGTTTCTGCCTGGTGCGCAGTGACCGTACGGCCGCCTCGACGATGTTCCTGGAGGAGGTCGCGGACCTCAAGGACCGTTACCCGGACCGCTTCCAGCTGGTCACCGTCCTGTCCCGCGAGGAGCAGGAGGCCGGGCTGCCGTCCGGCCGGCTGGACGAGGAACGCCTGACGACGCTGCTGCCCGCACTGCTGCCGGTCGCCGAGGTGACCGGCTGGTTCCTGTGCGGCCCCTACGGCCTGGTACAGGGCGCGGAACGGGCCCTGGGCGCGCTGGGCGTCGGCCGGACCCGGGTGCACGAGGAGATCTTCCACGTCGAGGACGCCGCCCCGTCGGCCCCGACCCGTACCGCGACCGCCACCCACGGCCGCGTCACGGCACGGCTCGACGGCCGCTCGGGCACCTGGCCGGTCGAGGACGGCGAGTCCCTGCTGGACGCGGTGCTGCGCAACCGCGGGGACGCCCCGTACGCGTGCAAGGGCGGAGTGTGCGGAACCTGCCGGGCGTTCCTGGTCTCGGGCGAGGTCCGGATGGACCGAAACTTCGCGCTGGAGGCGGAGGAGACGGAGGCCGGCTTCGTCCTGGCCTGCCAGTCGCACGCGGTGACGGAGGAAGTGGAGATCGACTTCGACCGCTGACCGGCCGCCTCCTCCCGCTCACGGCCGCGCATTCTCCGCGGCCGTGCACTCTCCGAGGCCGCCCCTTCTCCGAGGCTGTGCATTTTTGAGAACCTGTTCTATCTTGACGCTCCGTCAGACCTGAACGGGATCCGGTGCACGCGGGAGGACAGGCAGTGGACTTCACCTTCACCGAGGAACAGCAGGCGGCCGTCGAGGCGGCGAGGGCCGTGTTCGCGAACGTCGCCCCCGACGGCGTACCCAGTCCCGCGCTCTCGCCCGGGGCCGTGGCCGACGACTTCGACCGCCCCCTGTGGGCCAGGCTCGCCGGATCCGACCTGCTGAGCCTGGTCCTCGCCGAGGAACACGGCGGGGCGGGGCTCGACGCCATCGCCCTGTGCCTGGTGCTCCGCGAGGCGGCGAAGGTGCTGGCCCGGGTGCCGCTGCTGGAGCACTGCGCCACCGCGATGGCCGTCCAGGCCCACGGCAGCCCCGAGCTGGCGGCGGCCCTGCTGCCCGGCGCCGGTCGGGGCGAGATCGTCCTCACCGCCGCCGCGCACGGTCGCACCGGACACGATCCCGCCGAACTCGCGGTCTCCGCGCGGCGGGACGGCGCCCAGTGGGTCCTGGACGGGGTGCAGACCTCCGTCGCCTGGGGGCACAACGCCGACTGGATCGCCGTCCCGGCCCACGCCGGGGAGGGCGAGGCCGTGCTCGCGCTGGTGCCGCGCACCGGCGAGGGGGTGACCCTCGCGGACCAGTACTCGACGAGCGGGGAGCGGCTCGCCGAGCTCACGCTCGACGGCGTGCGGGTGCCCGTCACGCACCTCCTCGACGCGCCCGACGCCTGGGACGGGCTCCGCCGGCTGCTGACCACCGGCACGTGCGCGCTCGCGCTCGGGCTGGGGGAGGCCGTACTCGCCATGACCAGCCAGTACACCGGCAAGCGCGAGCAGTTCGGCTTTCCCGTCGCCACCTTCCAGGCCGTGGCCGTCCAGGCGGCCGACCGCTACATCGACCTGCGGGCCATGGAGGTGACCCTCTGGCAGGCCGCCTGGCGGCTCGAACCGGCGACGGCCGGCGCGGGCGGGCCGCTGCCGATCGCCGGCGACGTCGCGGTGGCCAAGATCTGGGCCTCGGAGGGCGTACGCCGGGTCGCGCAGACCGCCCAACACCTGCACGGAGGCTTCGGCGCCGACACCGAGTACCCGCTGCACCGCTACCACGCCTGGGCCAAGCAGTTGGAACTCCAGTTGGGCCCGGCCGCGGCGCACGAGGAGGCCCTGGGCGACCTGCTGGCCGCCCACCCCCTCACCTGAGCGAACCCCGGGGTGCGACCCCCGGGGAGCGGACTACAGCACGAAGGCCGGGTTCCCGTTGTCGCTCACCATCGGGCGCCCGGCACCGTCCCAGGCCTGCATGCCGCCGTCGATGTTCACGGCGTCGATCCCCTGGCGCACCAGGTACTGGGTGACCTGCGCGGAGCGCCCGCCGACCCGGCACATCACGTGCACCCGACCGTCGTCCTCGATGGCCTCGGTCAGCTCGCCGAAGCGCGCGACGAAGTCGCTCATCGGGATGTGCAGCGCGCCCTCGACATGCCCGGCCGCCCATTCGTCGTCCTCACGGACGTCCAGGACAAAGCCTTCGGAGGGCACCGCGGCGGCGTCCACCGAGGGAAGCGGTCCGAAGTTCATAGCTGTCGCCTTCTCTCGTCACGAATCCGGCTGCCAACCTATCCGACCGCCCACCGACGCCCCAGCCACCCGACGCGGCCCCGCGCGCGCGGCGGCTCCCGGCGACACCGCCCGCCGCGCTAGCCGGCCAGTTCGGCGAGCTCCGACTCACGCTCGGACACCCGCTCCAGCAGCTGTTCCGCGATCTCCTCCAGCAGCCGGTCCGGATCCTCCGGTGCCATCCGCAGCATCGAACCGATCGCGCTGTCCTCCAGCTCGCGCGCCACCGCCGCCAGCAGTTCCTTGCGCGCCGCCAGCCACTCCAGCCGCGCGTACAGCTCCTCGCTCTCGCTCGGCCGGGCGGCCTCCGGCACGGGGCCCGCCGCCCACTCCTCGGCCAGCTCGCGCAGCGCCTGTTCATCGCCCCGTCCGTAGGCCGCGTTGACCCGCACGATGAAGGCGTCGCGTCGCTCGCGCTCGGTCTCGTCCTGCGCGAGGTCGGGGTGTGCCTTGCGGACCAGCTCGCGGTAGAGCTTGCGCACCTCTTCCGACGGCCGCACCCGCTCCGGCGGTCGCACGGACCGCTCGGTGAGCATGGCGGACGCGTCGTCGGACATCCCGTCCGAGTCGAGCCAGTCGTTGAACAGCTCGTCGACACCGGGCATCGGCATCACCAGGGCGCGTGCCTCGTGTGCCCGCCGCAGATCCTCGGGGTCGCCGCTGCGCGCCGCCCTGGCCTCCGCGATCAACGCGTCCAGCTCGTCGAGACGCGAGTACATCGGTCCGAGTTTCTGGTGGTGCAGGCGGGAGAAGTTCTCGACCTCCACCCGGAAGGTCTCCACCGCGATCTCGAACTCGATGAGCGCCTGCTCGGCCGCCCGTACGGCCCGGTCCAGCCGAGCCTCGGGCCGCTCCTCACCGGCCCCACCGGCCCCACCTGCGTCGACACCTGCGTCGACACCTGCGTCGGTGGACGCGACGGGCTCTTCGGGATCTGTCTGGTCGCTCTGCTCGGTCTGCTCGCTCACCCGGCCACCCTAAGGCCGGTCCGGCCGGTCCGGTCGGGCCCATGTTTCACGTGAAACACTCAGACCCCGGCCTCGGCCGCGATCCGCCCGTTGCGCACGGCCGCCACCAGGACCTCGTGATCGGCCTCGCTGCGGTCCGCGTAGGCCACCGCGAAGTCGGCCATCGCCTCGTCCAGCTCCTCGTTCTTGCCGCAGTACCCGGCCAGCAGTCGGGGGTCGACGCTGTGCGCGTGCGCCCGGGCCAGCAGCGCCCCGGTCATCCGGCCGTAGTCGTCGATCTGGTCCACGGCCAGCGCCGCCGGGTCCACACTGCCCTTGCGGTTGCGGAACTGGCGCACCTGGAACGGCCGCCCCTCCACCGTGGTCCACCCCAACAGGATGTCCGAGACCACCTGCATCCGCTTCTGCCCGGCCACCACCCGCCGCCCGTCGTGCTCCTCCGGCGCCGCGTGGAAGCCCAGCGCGGGCAGGTGGGGAAGCAGTACCGAGGGCCGCGCCTCCTTCACCTGGAGGACCAGCGGCTCTCCCCGGTGGTCCAGCAGCAGCACCACGTACGAGCGCGTTCCCACGCTTCCGGTCCCGACCACGCGGAAGGCCACGTCGTGGATCGCGTATCGGGCCAGCAGCGGCAGCCGGTCCCCCTGGAGGGTGTGCAGGTACGGGCCGAGCGAGGCGGCCACGGCCGCGGCCTCGGCGTCGCCGACCCGGCGCAGCACCGGCAGCGCGTCCACGAAGCGGCGCCGTCCGTCGGTCCCGACCTCCGTCGACCGGGCGGCGAACCGGGCCGAGGTGTTGTTCCGGGCCTTCTCCGAGACCCGCTCCAACGTGCCGAGCAGATCACGGGCGTCGGCGTGCGAGACCAGTTCCTCGTCGGCGATGGCGTTCCAGGCATCCAACGCGGGCAGCTTGGCCAACAGCCGCAGGGTCCGGCGGTACGCGCCCACCGCGTCCAGGGCGGCGGCCCGGCAGGTGTCCTCGTCGGCCCCGGCCACCCGCCCCGCCAGCACCAGCGAGGTCGCGAGCCGCTTGACGTCCCACTCCCACGGACCGAACTCGGTCTCGTCGAAGTCGTTCAGGTCGATGACCAGTCGCCCGCGCGCGTCCCCGTAGAGGCCGAAGTTCGCCGCGTGCGCGTCACCGCAGATCTGGGCGCCGACGCCGGTCACCGGGCCGCCGGACAGGTCGTGCGCCATGAGACCGGCCGACCCGCGCAGGAACGCGAAGGGGTTGGCGGCCATCCGGCCCACCCGTATCGGCGTCAGCTCGGCGACCCGGCCCACATTGGACTCCTCGACGGCCCGCACGGCGTCGGGCCGGTCGGTCGGGGGCTCGAACCGCGCGTGCGCCGCGCGCGGCACCCGCAGCCTCAGCGCCTTGCCGGCCTCTTTGGGGGAGCCGCCCTCGACACGGGGAGCGAACCCCTCCACCACCGGGATCCGCCCGCCGTCCGCCACGTCAGCCGCTCTCTCGCGCTGCCCCGGTACCGTCGCCATGCCTGCCGCCCCCACCCGTCACGTCGTACTCGGCCCACATCATCGATCGATGCGGGCCCCGACCGTATCTACAGGCCCGCGTCCCTGGCCAGCAGGGCCGCCTGCACCCGGTTCTCGCACTTCAGCTTCGCCAGGATCCGGCTGACGTAGGTCTTCACCGTGGCCTCGCTCATGTGCAGCCGGCGCCCGGCCTCCGCGTTGGACAGTCCCTCGCCGAGCAAGGCCAGCACCCCGCGTTCCCGCTCGCTCAGCCCGGCCACGCGACGGCGGGCCTCCTCGCCCCGCCCGGTGGACTGCCCGGAGGCCAGCTGATCCACCACGTGCCGGGTCGCCGCGGGCGAGAGATAGGCGTCGCCGGCCGCCGCGGCCCGCACCGCGCCGATCAGTTCACCCGGCGCCGAGTCCTTCAGCAGGAACCCGGCACCGCCCTCGCCCAGCGCGCGCAGGACGTTCTCCCGCTCGCCGAAGGTGGTGAGGATCAGGGCCCGCACCTCGGGCACGGCGCGGCCCAGTTCGCCCAGTGCTGTCAGCCCGTCCATCACCGGCATCTGGATGTCGAGCAGCATGACGTCGGGGTGGTGCGCCCGGGCCAGTTCCACCGCCTCCCGACCGTTGGCCGCCTCCGCCACGACCTCGATGTCCGACGCCGAGGTCAGGATCATCCTTATGCCCGCCCGGATCAGCGGCTCGTCGTCGGCGATCACGACGCGGATCACTCTGGGTGTCACCCGTGCTCCTACTGCTTGACCTCGTACGTCTGTTTGTCGACGAGCTTCCCGTCCTTGAAGCAGAACCGGTAAACCGTATCGGTGTTCAGCCGCGTCTCCTCCGAGGAGAGCAGCGCCACGCAGTCCGTGCCGGCGGGCTCCGCCGGCCCCTTCCCCGTCAGACCCGACGTGAGGATGCTGTCCCCGTCGGGAAGGCGCTTGCGGACCGCGTCCTCCGCCTCGCCCACGTGCGTCGCGTCGAACTCGGACTCGCTGATCATGGCGTTGTTCGCGGAACCCACCAGCAGGGCCACGCCCGCCCCGATCACGATGACGAGCAGGATCACCGCGGCGACCGCGATGCCGCAGCCCAACGCGACGCCACCGGTGCGGCTGCGGACCGCCAACTCCCGGTCGACGGCCGCCCAGTCCATCGGCGGTGCGCCCTTGAGCCCCATGGCCTGCGTCTGCTGTCCGAAGTCGTCGGCCACGTCCTCGACCGTCCCGGCCGGTTCCGCGCCGTACGGAAGAACACCCGCCACCCGGAACCCGCCGCCCTCGGCGGCCCCCGTGTGGACCATGCCGCCGACCAGCCGGGCCCGCTCGCGCAGCCCCGTCAGCCCCTGCCCGCCGGACACCACCTCGCCGGCTCCCGGTCCCTCCGCGGGACCGTTGGCGATCTCCACCACCAGGGAGTCGTCCTCGTACCGCAGTTCCACGGTGATCCGCGCCCCCGGCGCGTGCTTGTAGGCGTTGGTGAGCGCCTCCTGCGCGATCCGGTACGCCGCGTGATCGCAGGCCGCCACCAGCGGCCGCTGCTGTCCCGAGACGGTCAGCCGGACGTCGGTACCCGCGATGCGCGCCGCCTCCACGATCCCGGCGATCCCGGCCACCCCCCGGGCGGCGGGCTGCGACGCCTCCTCGACGGGGACGGGTGCCTCGACCCCATCGCGCAGGATCCCGACCACCTCTCGGAGTTCGTGCATCGCGGCCACCGAGGCGTGCCGCAGCACTCCGACCGCCTCGCGCTGCCGGTCGGTGAGTTTGGGGTCCACCTCAAGGGCGCCGGTGTGCACCGAGATCAGCGCCAGTTGGTGGCCCAGGCTGTCGTGCATGTCCTGCGCGATGCGCTGCCGTTCCCGCAGTCGGGCCTGTCCGGCGACCATGGCCCGCTCGCGCATCAGTTGTCCGTTGCGTTCCTGGAGGGCGCGCAGCAACGTACGGCGCTGGGACCAGTACCGGCTGGCGAGACCCGGCATGACGGTGACGGCCAGGAACATCAGCGTGGAGAACACGATCGTCAGCAGGAGCCGCGTATGCGACCACTCGGCCACCACGCTGAAGCCGACCTCGGCGACGAAGGCGGCGGTGAAGGCCCCCAGGGCCCGACCGACGTCCTCGACCCGGCGCCCCGCCGACCAGCCCAGCAGGGCAGTGATCAGGAACGTTCCGGGCAGGAACGGCGACACCGCCGCCCCCACGATCAGCGTGGTCGCGGGCAGTCGCCGGCGCAGCAGCGTCAGCGCCACCACGACCAGGGCGCCGGCCCACATCCGCAGCGGGGTGCCGTCGTCGAGTTCCTCGATCCCCAGGCCGAGCAGGGCGATCACACCGGCCAGCGCCAGGTCCCCCGCCACCATCCGACGGGACCAGGGCTCCGGCCCCCTCAGCCAGTCCCACCCCGCACGCATCCCCGCCGTCGCTTCCACGTGCCCGACCCTAGACATCCGCACGCGTCGCCCGCCGCCCTCTTTCGTCGCACCCCACCCGACGAAAGTCTGACGACGGCGAGAAGGCCCCGGAGAGAGCGCCGCCACACATCGACTTCCGGACACGACGAAAGAACCCCCACTCCGGATTTCTCCGGAGTGGGGGTTCTCTCAATTCGACCCTAGTGGTTCGAGAACCACTCGAAGTGGGCGAGGGGGGATTTGAACCCCCACGTCCCGAAGGACACTGGCACCTGAAGCCAGCGCGTCTGCCGTTCCGCCACTCGCCCGAGCGGCTACCAGTGGATCTTCCCTTTCGGGCCGTTCCCCTGGCGACGTCGAAAGATTAGCACGCCAGACGGGGTGGAATCACATCCCTTTTCCCGCTCCCCCCACCTCACTCTCGACAGCCCCTCCCGCACTCCCGTCCCGGTGCGGGACACTGTCCCTTGAGCGCCCCTACGATCGCTTGTGAGGACCAACACTCCTCGGCGCGAGGCCGAAGGGGAACCAGCCGAATCCGCCACGCGTGGATACGATCAGTAAGCAGTACAGGGCGACAACGACGGAGGAGGTGCCCCATGGGAGTCATGAAGCGGTTCGAGCAGCGACTCGAAGGTCTGGTGAACGGCACCTTCGCCAAGGTGTTCAAGTCCGAGGTACAGCCGGTGGAGATCGCCGGCGCCCTCCAGCGGGAGTGCGACAACAACGCCACCATCTGGAACCGTGAGCGGACCGTCGTGCCCAACGACTTCATCGTGGAACTCAGCGCCGGCGACTACGACCGCCTGAGTCCCTACTCCGGTCAGCTCGGCGACGAGCTCGCGGGCCTCGTCCGCGACTACGCCAAGCAGCAGCGGTACAGCTTCATGGGACCGATCAAGGTCCACCTGGAGAAGGCCGACGACCTCGACACGGGCCTCTACCGCGTCCGAAGCCGTACGCTCGCCTCCAGCACCTCCCAGTCCGGCGGCGGCCCCCAGGGGCAGGCCCCGGCTCCCGACAGCCCGCAGGGCGGATACGGGTACCCCCCGGTCGCCGCCCCGCCCATGCCCAGCGCCCCGCCCCCCGGCGGACCCGGCGCCCGCAGGACCGCCCCCGGCGGTCCCGGCGGAGCGGCCCCCATGACTTCCGGCGGCGGCACCATGCGCCGCTGGATCGAGATCAACGGCACCCGCCATCAGATCTCGCGCGGCACGCTCGTACTCGGCCGAAGCACCGAGGCCGATGTGCGGATCGACGACCCCGGCGTTTCCCGCCGGCACTGTGAGATCCGGACCGGAACGCCCCCGACGATCCAGGATCTGGGGTCCACCAACGGCATCGTGGTGGACGGGCAGCACACCACCCGCGCTACGCTCCGCGACGGCTCGCGGATCGTCGTGGGCAGCACGACCATCATTTATCGGCAAGCCGAAGGGTGAAGCGGGGGCAATGTCAGAGCTGACCCTGACGGTCATGCGGTTGGGTTTCCTGGCCGTTTTGTGGCTGTTCGTCATCGTGGCCGTCCAGGTCATTCGCAGCGACCTCTTCGGAACGCGAGTCACGCAACGCGGCTCGCGCCGGGGCGGCGCCAACAGCGCTCCGCAACAGGCGGGGCGGCAGTCCGCGCCACCACAGCAGCGCCAGCGGCGCGGTGCGCCGACCAAGCTGGTCGTCTCGGAGGGCACCCTCACGGGCACCACCGTGGCCCTCGCCGGGCAGACGATCACGCTGGGCCGCGCCCACGACTCCACGATCGTGCTGGACGACGACTACGCGTCGAGCCGTCATGCCAGGATCTACCCGGATCGTGACGGCCAGTGGATCGTCGAGGATCTCGGGTCCACCAACGGCACGTATCTCGACCGGACCCGGCTGACCACCCCGACGCCCATCCCGCCGGGCGCCCCGATCCGCATCGGCAAGACCGTCATCGAGCTGCGGAAGTAGTACGAGAATGAGCGAGCGGAGCGAGCGAGCCGCGGCGGTCCGTCCCACCGGGGACTGCGACCGGAGCGCGCTCCCGACCGGAGGGTGGGCAGTGTGGCTCGAGACCGGTTGTACCCGGAGGCATCGTCGACAGGGCAGGTGCGCATGAGTCTGTCCCTACGGTTCGCCGCCGGATCGCACAAGGGCATGATCCGCGAGGGGAACGAGGACTCCGGCTACGCCGGTCCACGTCTCCTCGCCATCGCCGACGGCATGGGCGGCCAGGCAGCCGGTGAGGTCGCGAGCTCCGAGGTGATCTCCACGCTCGTGCAGCTCGACGACGACGTCCCGGGCTCCGACATCCTCACCGCGCTCAGCGTGGCCGTGCAGCGCGCCAACGACCAGTTGCGCGTCATGGTCGAGGAGGACCCCCAGCTCGAAGGCATGGGCACCACGCTCACCGCCCTGCTGTGGACCGGTCAGCGGCTCGGCCTCGTGCACGTCGGCGATTCCCGCGCCTACCTGCTCCGCGACGGCGTCCTCACCCAGATCACCCAGGACCACACCTGGGTGCAACGGCTCGTCGACGAGGGCCGGATCACCGAAGAGGAAGCCACCACCCACCCGCAGCGCTCGCTGCTGATGCGTGCGCTCGGCAGCGGCGACATCGTCGAACCCGATCTGTCGATCCGCGAGGTCCGCGCCGGCGACCGCTACCTCATCTGCTCCGACGGGCTCTCCGGCGTGGTCTCCCACCAGACCCTGGAGGAGACCCTCGCCGACTACCACGGTCCCCACGAGACCGTGCAGGCGCTGATCCAACTCGCCCTGCGCGGCGGCGGACCCGACAACATCACCTGCATCGTCGCCGACGTCCTCGACACCGACAGCGGCGACACCCTGGCCGCCCAGATCAACGACAGCCCGGTCGTCGTGGGCGCGGTCGCCGAGAACCAGCACCAGCTGTTCGACGGCAACGCCATGCAGACCCCGGCCGGCCGCGCCTCCGGGCTCGGCCGCCAGGCCTCCCCGCCCGCGGGCTCCTTCGGCCCTCCCGGCAGCGGTGAGGCCACCGGTTACGGCTACCCCGACCAGAACCAGGACCAGGGCCAGGGCGGCGGCGCGTACGGCTTCGGCGAACCCGACGCCTACGACGCCGAAGAGGACACGTACGACCACCCGCGCAGACGTCGCGGCAAAGGTCGCAAGTGGACCGTGCGCACGCTGCTCCTGCTGCTCGTGGCCGGGCTCGTCGGCGGCGGCGTGTACGCCGGTCACCGGTGGACGCAGACCCAGTTCTACGTGGGCGTCAAGGACGAGCACGTCGCGCTGTACCGCGGCATCAGCCAGAACCTCGCGTGGATCCACCTGTCGAAGGTCGAGGCGGATCACCCCGACATCGAACTCAAGTACCTGCCGCCCTTCAAGCGCAAGCAGGTCGAGGCCACCATCAGCGAGGACAGCCTCGACGGAGCGCGTCAGAAGATCGACGAGCTCAGCGCGCAGGTGTCCGCCTGCAAGAAGGACGAAGCCCGCCGCGCCGCCGAGGCGAAGCCCAGCACGACACCCGGCCCCAGCCTGACTGCCGCCGAGCAGCAACTGGCCGGCCAGTGCGAAAAGCAGTAGAGATACGCGGGCGCAGGGGGCCTGCCACACCATGAGCGTTGTCACCAACACGACCACCATCGGCGCCATCGAGGCGCCGAGCCGGCGGAACACCGAGCTCCTGCTGCTCGGCTTCGCCGTGGTCATCCCGATCTTCGCCTACGCCAACGTGGGCCTGGCCATGAACGGCTCCCTGCCCCCGGGCATGGTGGCCTACGGCCTCGGCCTCGGCGTCCTGGCCGGTCTCGCGCATGTCGCCGTGCGTCGCTACGCGAAGTACGCCGACCCGCTGCTGCTGCCGCTCGCCACCCTGCTCAACGGCCTCGGGCTGGTGCTGATCTACCGGCTCGACCAGTCCGAGCGGCTCCAGAACCTCGCGAAGCGGAGCTTCGGCGCGTTCTCCGAGTCGGCGCCGCGGCAGATGATGTACACGGCGATGGCCCTGGCCATGTTCGTGGGCGTGCTGCTGGTCCTCAAGGACCACCGCGTGCTCCAGCGGTTCACGTACATCTCGATGGCGGCCGCGCTGGTCCTGCTGATCCTGCCCGTCGTCCCGGGTCTCGGCGCCGACGTCTTCGGCGCGAAGATCTGGATCAGCGTCGGCGGTTTCTCGATCCAGCCGGGCGAGTTCGCGAAGATCGTCATCGCGATCTTCTTCGCCGGGTACCTGATGGTCAAGCGTGACGCCCTGGCCCTGGCAAGCCGCCGATTCATGGGTCTCTACCTGCCGCGCGGTCGCGACCTCGGCCCGATCCTGATGATCTGGGCGATGAGCCTGCTCGTCCTCATCTTCGAGAACGACCTCGGCACCTCGCTGCTGTTCTTCGGCATGTTCGTGATCATGCTGTACGTCGCCACCGAGCGCACGAGCTGGATCGTCATCGGTCTGCTCATGTCCGTCGGCGGCGCGGTCGTCGTCGGCACCACCGCGAGCCACGTCAAGGCCCGCGTGGACGCCTGGCTCGACCCCTTCGCCTGCTACGCCAAGTCCGGTGCCTGCGAGCAGGTCGGCCAGTCGATCATGAGCTTCGGTTCCGGTGGCGTGCTCGGCACCGGCTGGGGACAGGGCAACTCGGACCTGATCGGCTTCGCCGCCAACTCCGACTTCATCTTCTCCACGGTCGGCGAGGAACTCGGCCTGGCCGGCGTGATGGCCTTCCTCCTGATCTACGGCCTGATCATCGAGCGCGGTGCCCGCACCGCCCTCGCCGCCCGGGACCCCTTCGGCAAGCTGTTCGCCATCGGTCTCTCCGGCGCCTTCGCCATCCAGATCTTCGTCGTCGCCGGCGGAGTCATGGGCCTCATCCCCCTCACCGGCATGACGATGCCCTTCCTCGCGTCGGGCGGCTCCTCCGTCCTCGCGAACTGGGTGCTCATCGCCATCCTCATCCGGATCAGCGACACCGCACGGCGCCCCGCTCCGGCCCCCGCTCCGTCCCCCGACTCCGAGATGACCCAGGTGGTTCGTCCGTCATGAACAAGCCCCTGCGTCGCATCTCGCTGTTCTGCGGGCTCCTCGTCCTCGCGCTGCTCGTGCGGACCAACTGGTTGCAGTACGTCCAGGCCGAGGACCTCAGCACGCGCAAGGAGAACCGCCGGGTCCAGATCGCCCAGTACGCCACGGAACGCGGCAACATCATCGTCCAGGGCAACCCGATCACCGGCTCCTCCGTGACCGACGGCAGCGACTTCAAGTACAAGCGCACCTACCTCGACGGCCCCCTGTGGGCGCCCGTCACCGGGTACGCCTCGCAGGCGTTCGGCTCCACGCAGTTGGAGAGCCTCGACGACGGCATCCTCACCGGCAACGACGACCGGCTGTTCTTCGACCGCACCATCGGCATGTTCACCGGCGAGAAGAAGGCCGGCGGCAACGTCGTCACGACCCTGAACGCCGCCGCGCAGAAGGCCGCCTTCAAGCAGCTGGGCAACAAGAAGGGTGCCGTCGCGGCGCTCGACCCGCGCACGGGCGCCATCCTGGCCCTGGTCAGCACCCCCTCGTACGACCCGTCCAGCTTCGCGGGCTTCTCGAAGAACGACGAGAAGGCCTGGGTCCAGCTGAAGGACAGCGAGGACAAGAACCTGGTCAACCGCGCCCTGCGCGAGACCTACCCGCCGGGCTCCACCTTCAAGGTGGTCACGGCCGCGGCCGCCCTGGAGAACGGCGTGGTGAGCGACATCAACGCCGCCACGGACACCCCCGAGCCGTACATGCTGCCCGGTACCCGGACCCCGATGGTCAACCACGCGAGCGGCTGCGAGAAGGCGACGCTGAACTTCGCGCTCCAGGTCTCCTGCAACTCCGTGTTCGCGAACATGGGCGACAAGGTCGGCCGCGACAAGATGGTCGAGACCGCCCAGAAGTTCGGCTTCAACAGCACCGTCGACACCCCGGTCCGCGCCTTCGCCAGCGTCTACGACAAGACGATGGGCAAGGACGGCAACGCGCAGAGCTCCATCGGCCAGTTCAACACCGCCGCCACCCCGCTCCAGATGGCCATGGTCACCGCCGCCATCGCGAACGACGGCAAGCTGATGAAGCCGTACATGGTCGACCAGCTGACCGCTCCCAATCTCGACACCGTCGAGAAGCACGAGCCGCAGGAGATGAGCCGCCCGCTCTCCCCGGCGAACGCGCAGAAGGTCCAGCAGATGATGGTCAACGTCGTCGAGAAGGGCACGGGCACCCCGGCCAAGATCAAGGGCTACGTGGTCGGCGGCAAGACCGGCACCGCCCAGCACGGCGAGAAGAACGCCAAGCGCCCCTACGCCTGGTTCATCTCGTACGCCGAGAACCCCGACGGCACCTCGCCCGTCGCCGTCGCCGTCGTGATCGAGGACAGCGCCGCCGAACGCGAGGACATCAGCGGCGGCGGGCTGGCCGCTCCCGTCGCGAAGGCCGTCATGGAAGCCGTACTGAAGAGCAAGGGATGAGCGTCCGCCGGCACGGCGGGGAGGGTGATCCGGACCACTGATCCGGTCCGGATCGGAGCGTACGGTACCGGTCGGGTATCAGCCTGTGGTCACGAACCGATCACCCACGATCGGCCGGTAGCCTTTGCGCGAACAGCACACCGCCGGACCACACACCGGTGCGGTCGGGACTGACGGAGAGGGCTGCAAGTTATGGAAGAGCCGCGTCGCCTCGGCGGCCGGTACGAGCTGAGCCACGTGCTCGGCCGCGGTGGCATGGCCGAGGTCTACCTCGGCCACGACACCCGGCTCGGCCGTACCGTCGCCGTGAAGACCCTGCGCGCCGACCTCGCGCGCGACCCGTCCTTCCAGGCCCGGTTCCGCCGCGAGGCCCAGTCCGCCGCGTCGCTCAACCACCCGGCGATCGTCGCCGTCTACGACACCGGCGAGGACTACGTCGACAACATCTCCATCCCGTACATCGTGATGGAGTACGTCGACGGATCCACCCTGCGCGAGCTGCTGCACTCCGGACGCAAGCTGCTGCCCGAGCGCACGCTCGAAATGTGCATCGGCATCCTCCAGGCCCTGGAGTACTCCCACCGCGCCGGCATCGTGCACCGCGACATCAAGCCCGCGAACGTGATGCTGACCCGCACCGGCCAGGTCAAGGTCATGGACTTCGGCATCGCCCGCGCCATGGGCGACTCCGGCATGACCATGACGCAGACCGCCGCCGTCATCGGCACCGCCCAGTACCTCTCCCCGGAGCAGGCCAAGGGCGAGCAGGTCGACGCCCGCTCCGACCTCTACTCGGCCGGCTGCCTGCTGTACGAACTGCTCTGCGTCCGGCCCCCGTTCGTCGGTGACTCCCCCGTGGCCGTCGCCTACCAGCACGTCCGGGAAGAGCCGCAGCCCCCGTCGAACTTCGACCCCGAGATCACGCCCGTGATGGACGCCATCGTCCTCAAGGCACTGGTCAAGGACCCCGACTACCGCTACCAGTCCGCCGACGAGATGCGGGCGGACATCGAGGCCTGCCTCGACGGCCAGCCCGTCACCGCGACCGCCTCCATGGGCGCGGCCGGCTACGGCTACCCCGACCAGGGCGGCTACGGCCACCAGGGGGGTACGACCAGCCCACCACGGCCCTGCGCCCGGCGGACTCCGGCCAGACCTCGATGATGCCGCCGGCGGGTTCGGGCGACGGCGGCTACGGATACGGCGACCAGGGCGGCTACGACCAGGGCCACGGTCGCCGGCCGCAGAAGAAGAGCCGCGCCTCGACGGTCCTGCTGGTCCTGGCGGGCGTCCTCGTCCTGGTCGGCGCCATCCTCATCGGCAGAACCATCTTCGACGGGAACACCGACAACCAGGCCAGCGTGCCCAGGTTCGTCGGCGACACCCTGGCCGCGGCGCAGGACCGGGGCAAGAACATCGGCCTCCAGGTGGTCCAGGGCGGCGAGATGGAGTGCGACAACCAGCCGAAGGGCAAGATCTGCGAGCAGAGTCCGGCCGCCGACACCAAGGTGGACAAGGGCACCAGCGTCACGGTCAAGGTCTCCTCGGGCGCACCCAAGGTGGCCGTCATCGACGTGCGCAGCCTGGAGTTCGACAAGGCCGAGGCGGACCTGAAGGCCAAGGGCTTCGAGGTCCAGAAGAAGACCGTGGAGTCGGACCGTCCCGCGGGCATCGTCCTCGATCAGGACCCGAAGTCCGGCACCGAGGCCGAGAAGGGTTCCACGGTCACCCTGACGGTGGCCAAGGAGGTCTCGAAGGGCACGGTCCCGGACCTCACGGGCAAGAACCAGGCGCAGGCCGCGAAGGCACTCCAGGACGCCAAGCTGAAGCTGGGCAGCGTCACGGAGGAGAACGCCCCCGCCGGCACGCCGGCGAAGACGGTCTTCAAGCAGCAGTACAAGCCGGGCGAGGCCCTGGACAAGGACACCACGGTCAACATCACCATCGCCAAGGAGCAGGTGGCCCCGGTCGCCGTTCCGGCGCTGACCGGCCAGACCGTGGGCCAGGCGAAGCAGACCCTCCAGGGGGTCGGCCTGTCCTTCGGCGCGGTCCTCAGCGGGCCTTCGGAGGACGACGCGGTGGTGTTCGACTCCAACCCCGGCACCGGCAGCCAGGTCCCGGCGGGCACCGTCATCAACGTCCGCACCTTCCCCAAGGGCGGCGGGGACAACGGCGGCAACAACGGGGGCAACGGCAATAACAACGGCGGCAACGGGGGCTTCATCGGCGGTCTCGGCCGCTGACCCCACCCCGCCCCGCCGGCGCGGCACTCGAAGGGCCCGGCCCCCTCCCATCGGGAGGGGGCCGGGCCCCTTTCGTCACTTGCGCCCCAGCGGCGCCCACAGGGCCCTTCCAGGGCCGTCCGGGGGCACCCCGGGGTGGGGGCCGCTGACGTCCCGGGCGGAAACGTCAGCGCAGTTCCGCCGGCGGGGTGCGGTCGCCGTCCACCTTCTCGGTCCGCTGCAACTCGCCCCAGACGATGTACCGGTACTTCGAGGTGTACACCGGTGTGCAGGTGGTGAGCGTGATGTAGCGGCCGGCGACGGTCCGGCCCGACTCCTTCGGGATCGGGCTGAGCACGTCCACGTTGTACTTCGAGGTCTGGCGCAGCTCCGCGAAGACCTTGTACACGTACCAGGTGTCGCGCGTCTCGAAGACGATCGCGTCGCCGTTCCGCAGCTTGTCGATGTTGTGGAACTTGGCGCCGTGCCCGTCCCGGTGCGCCGCCAGCGAGAAGTTGCCCTTGGTGTCCCACGGCAGCGCGGACTTGACCGGCTCCGTGTAGTAGCCGGCGACCCCGTCGTTCAGGACGTCCGGGGCGATGCCCGGCTTGACCAGCACCTCGCCGTTCTTCATCGCGGGCACGTGCAGGAAGCCGATGCCGCCCTGGGTGTCGAGTGCTCCCGGCGCGGCGGGCTTCTGGTCGGAGGGAGCGGGCGAGCGCTGCCACTGCTCGCGGACTGCGTCGCCCTTGGCCGACGCGTGCCGGTCGGCGAGCACGTTCGTCCACCACAGCGAGTAGGCCACGAACAGGCCCAGGACCAGTCCGAGCGTGATCAGGAGTTCGCCCAGCAGGCTCAGGAAACCGGCGAGCACACCGCGGTTGCGGGTCGGCGGTGCGGAACGGCGACGGCGGGCACGAGACACTGCGGATTCGTCCTCTACGACGTACGAGCGGTCGGGCGGCTCTTCACGGGCCCTCGCGGGCCCCGCCGGCTCTCCGGGGGCTCTTGGATACGGGCTCTCAGGGCTCTCACGGGCTCTTCAGCGCGGGCGGAGCGCCCTGGCTGCGGGGGCGTTCCTCGACCATCCTGCCCCATACGATCATCCGGTAGGTGCTGGTGAACTCGGGGGTGCAGGTCGTCAGTGTGAGGTACCGGCCCGGGGCCGTGAAGCCGGAACCCTCCGGCACCGGCCTGATCACCGACACGTTCGCGGGCGAGGTCTGCGCCAACGCCGAGGTCATCTCGTACGTGTAGTACGCGTCCCGCGTCTCCACCACGATCGGGTCGCCGGGCACCAGCTTGTTGATGTAGCGGAACGGCTCCCCGTGGGTGTTCCGGTGTCCGGCCACCGCGAAGTTGCCCTGCTTGTCCGCCGGCATCGCCGTCTTCAGGGAGCCTTCGGAGTAGTGCCCGACCAGCCCCTTGTCCAGCACCTTGGGCTTGCTGATGCCCTCGGCCACCGGCACCTTCACGTCCAGCTTCGGGATGTACATGATCGCGAAGCCCTGTCCCGGCTCGAAGGCCTCGACCTGCGGCGCGGCGGCGGCACCCGGATTGCGCTCCCAGTTCTGACGCAGCGATCCGGCGGCTCCGTCCACCGCCCGTTCCGCCAGCAGGTTCGTGTACCAGAGCTGGTAGGTGACGAACAGCAGCATCACGAGGCCCGTCGTGATGAACAGTTCCCCGAGCGTCCGGGTCAGCACCACCAGCGGACCGCCCGAGCGCGGGCGCCGACGCCGACGCCCGCCCCGCCTGCGCCCCCGCGCGTGGGAGCGCTTCGCGGCCTCCTGCGCCGCCCTGCGCCGCGCGGCCCGTCCCTCCGTGGGCACGGACGGCGCGACCGCCGTCACGCGACGGCCTTGCCCACCACCGGGGCCAGCCCCACCGAACGCCCGACGGCCCCGGTGTCACCGCAGCGCACGAGCCAGTTGGCGAGCATGCGGTGGCCCCACTCGGTCAGCACCGACTCGGGGTGGAACTGCACGCCCTCGACGTCGTGCTCCCGGTGCCGCAGCCCCATGATGATGCCGTCCTCGGTGCGCGCGGTGACCTCCAGCACGTCCGGCAGGGTCAGCGGCTCGGCGGCGAGCGAGTGGTAGCGGGTCGCGGTGAACGGCGACGGCAGTCCTTCGAAGACCCCGAGCCCCTCGTGCGTCACGGGCGAGGTCTTGCCGTGCAGCAGCTCGGGCGCCCGGCCCACGACCCCTCCGTAGGCGACGGCCATCGACTGCATGCCGAGGCACACGCCGAAGACCGGCACACCGGTCCGCGCGCAGTGCCGCACCATGTCCACGCAGACGCCGGCCTCCTCGGGAGTGCCGGGCCCGGGCGACAGGAGCACGCCGTCGAAGCCGTCCTGCGCGTGCGCGAGCTCGACCTCGTCGTTGCGCAGGACCTCGCATTCGGCGCCGAGCTGGTAGAGGTACTGGACCAGATTGAAGACAAAGCTGTCGTAGTTGTCGACAACCAGAATGCGCGCGCTCACGGAGTGGCTCCCGATCCCTCGTCCACCGTCACATCGTTGAACGGAAGGAGCGGCTCGGCCCACGGGAAGACGTACTGGAAGAGCACGAAGACCACCGCGAGGACCAGTACGAGAGAGATCAGCGCGCGGACCCACGCGTTGCCGGGCAGGTGCCGCCAGATCCAGCCGTACATTCCGTCCGCGTCCCTTTCGTCCCACGCACCGCGGGGGCGGTACCGCAACAGACTAAAGGCAGCGGCCCGACGACAGGGGTCAGCTCGACAAACCCTCGGGTTCGCCCTCGGCGGCTCCCCGGGTGCCCGTGAGTTCGGCCCAGACGATCAGCCGGTGGCTGTGTCCCCATTCCGGATCGCAGGTGGTCAGGGTCAGGTAGCGCCCGGGGTCGGTGAAGGGGGAGCGCGCGGGCACCGCGTCGACCACCCCGGTCTCGTCGGGCAGGGTGCGCAGCGGCGCGGCCCGGACCGTGTACGTGTACCAGGTCGTCGCGTCCTTGAGGATCACGCTGTCCCCGGGCCGCAGCTCGGGGATGTCCTTGAAGGGGTCCCCGTACGTCCGCCGGTGCCCGGCGACCGCGAAGTTCCCGGTCTCGCCGAGCCGGCCGCTGCCCGGGTAGTGGCCGAGGCCCTTCTTGAGCAGCTCGGTGCCGGTGCCCTCCAGCACGGGCTTGTTCCAGTCCCGGCCGAAGCGGGGCACGTACATCTCGGCGAAGGCCCGGCCCTCGGGGATCCGCGCGGGTTCCGGCCGTGTCGAGGGACCCGTCGAGGGGCTCGGGGCGGTGTTCGTCGGCACCGGAGCGGGGGCGGGTGCGGGGGCGGCCCAGCGGTCGCGCATCCGGGACATCTCCCCGTCCATGGCCCGGTCGGCCTTGACCCCGGTCCACAGGAGCACGTACGCGACGAACAACACGATCACCGTGCCGACGGTCAGACACACCTCGCTGAACGTCCGTACCAGCAGCCGCAGTACGACGTCAGGGCGTGGCGGACTCCACGGGCTTCGCATAGTGGAGGTCCACTGTGCCGGAGTAGGCGGGGAGTGTCAGCTCCTTGTGCTCCTCCACTTTCCAGCCGAGCCCGTAGGCGTTCACGTACAGCTGGTAGTTCTGCAGGGCGGGCGAGGCGGCCAGGGCCTTGCGCAACGCGCGCGGATCGCCGACGGCCGACACCTTGTAGGGGGGCGAGTAGACGCGGCCCTGGAGGATCAGCGTGTTGCCGACGCAGCGCACGGCGCTGGTGGCGATCAACCGCTGGTCCATGACCTCGATGCCCTGGGCGCCGCCGAGCCACAGCGCGTTCACCACGGCCTGGAGGTCCTGCTGGTGGATGACGAGGTCGTTGGGCTGGGGTTCGGGAACGTTGGGGATGCGGGCCGTGGCGTTCGGCGGAGCGTCGTTGAGCGTGACCGTCAGACCCTTGCCGGACAGCTCCTCGGTGCCCGAGGCTGTGCGCAGGGCGGCCAGCTTGGCGTCCTCGGCCCTGGTGCTCCCGTCGTCGCGCTCGGCGAGGGCGTCCACCTGGTCGCGCACGGTCGCGGTGGTCCGCTCCAGCTCGGCGTTGTCCTGGCTGCGCTCGTGGATCAGGTCGGACAGCTTCAGGAGTGAGCCGTCCGTGCGAATGTTCGTACCCTTGGACGTGTTGAAACTGGTGACGAAGATGAGGCCGGCCAGGGCGAAAACGGCAGCGGTCAACAACCGGACGGGCCTGGCCCGGCCACGGGGACCCGCGGAGGAGTCGTCGGAATTGCTCAACGTAGCCTTCTCCTTCAACGCCACAGGTCCACTACGCTAACGGACGCCCGGGGCAGGCAAGGTCCCCAGCGCATCGACAGGAGAGCCCCTCGTGCCGAAGTCACGTATCCGCAAGAAGGACGACTACACCCCGCCGCCCACGCGGCAGGCGCAGACGATCAGGCTGACGAACCGCAGCTGGGTGGCCCCGGTCATGCTGGCCTTCTTCCTGATCGGTCTGGCCTGGATCGTCGTCTTCTACGTGACCGATACCCAGCTGCCGATCGAGTCGCTGGGCAATTGGAACATCGTGGTCGGATTCGGCTTCATCGCGGCCGGGTTCGGCGTCTCCACGCAGTGGAAGTAGCCTTCCCCCCGCGGTGTGGGTAGTCCCGCGCGCGTAGCGCAGCGGGACCGCCCCGGGAAGCTCTCCCCATGAGTTATCCACAGCGTCATCCACACCTGAGGAAAAGACAGAAGATCTGTGGATAACTCTGTGGAGAGTTGACGCCGGTGTGATCAGGTGAGTGCGGTCAGTTCGGCCGTACGGACCATGATCAAGCCCATGACCAGGAGAAACACCGCCGCGCAGGTACCCCACTGGATCAACGCCCGCTTTCTGCCCGCGGCGGGCAGGAGCATCCCCAGTGCCACCAGCGCACCGGTGACCAGGCCGCCGATGTGGGCCTGCCAGGACACCTCGACGTCCCCGATCCGCACGAAGGTCAACAACAGCATCAGACCGACCATGATCAGGACCGGGCGCATCTCGTAGCGCAGCCGGCGCGCCAGCACGACGGTGGCGCCGAGCAGCCCGAAGATCGCGCCCGACGCACCGAGGGTCTGGGTGGACGCCGGGGTCAGCAGGTAGACGAGGGCGCTGCCGCCCAGGCCCGACAGCAGGTAGAGGGTCAGGTAGCGGGCCCGGCCGAGGGCCGCCTCCAGGGGGCCTCCGATCACCCACAGGGCGAGCATGTTGCCGATGATGTGCCACCACTGGGTGTGCAGGAACACCGAGGTCAGCAAGCGGTGGTACTCGCCGCCGGCGACGCCGTGGAGCGGTCCGCCCCAGTAGTCGACGTAACCGCCCACCAGCTCCAGGGGCAGGATGATCCCCGGCGCCGCCAGGGTCGCGAAGAACAGGGCGACGTTGACGCCGATGAGGATCTTGGTGACGAGGTGCGGGTCGGCGGCGACCACACCGCCCGCGATGGTGCGCGGGGCGTTCGCGGTGGGACGGTGGCCCGTGCCGGAGCCCTCCCGGACGCATTCGGGGCATTGGAAGCCCACCGATGCGCTGATCATGCACTCGGGACAGATCGGACGCTCGCAGCGGGTGCAGCGGATGCCCGTGTCCCGGTCCGGGTGGCGGTAACAGCCCGGCAGACGGTCGGTGTCCATCGGTCCCCTCGATCGGTGGCGAGGCGGATGGCGCCACCCCGCCGGTCCGGTAGGTGTCCACGTACGTATCCAGGACGGACGGGCGGGGCGAAAAGGTTCCCGGGCGTCTCCCCGGTCGGGGTCAGCGCTTCTCGATCACGACCGACTGGATGATCACGTCGTCCAGCGGGCGCTCGGTGCGCGGGTTGGTCGGCAGTCCGGCGATGGCGTCCACGACCTTCTGGCCGGCCTTGCCGGTGACCTCGCCGAAGATGGTGTGCTTGCGGGTCAGCCAGGCGGTCGGCGCGACGGTGATGAAGAACTGCGAGCCGTTGGTGCCCGGCCCGGCGTTGGCCATGGCGACCAGGTACGGCTTGGTGAAGGCCAGGTCGGGGTGGAACTCGTCCCCGAACTGGTAGCCCGGACCACCGGTGCCGTTGCCGAGCGGATCGCCGCCCTGGATCATGAAACCGCTGATGATCCGGTGGAAGACCGTACCGTCGTACAGCGGGTCCGTGGTCTTCTGCCCGTCCGTGGGTCGCGTCCACTCGCGGGCGCCGGTGGCGAGCTCCACGAAGTTCCGCACGGTCTTGGGGGCGAAGTTGGCCAGCAGCTCGATCTCGATGTCGCCGTGGTTCGTCTTCAGGGTGGCGTAGAGCTTCTCGGCCACGGATCTGCCTTCCATAGTCATCACTGTCGGTACAGATACTCCCACGGGGTGCTTCCACGCACAGAAATCCTCCACTCGGATGCCCTGTCACGCATGCCGGTCGACGGTAAGGCAGGCATGATCCGACAAAGGGTGGAAAGGTGAACTGTGTCCGCCACCGAGGAGGAGGAACCCGTGACCCGCAAGGACAGCGTGCACGCGGCAGCCGAGAGCGCCAGGGAGAGCATGCGGCACGCAGCGGAAGTGGTGGCGCCGTACGCAGGAACCGCCAAGGACGCCGCTGTGCACTATGCGCAAGAGGCGAACGAGCTGCTGGCGCCCAAGATTTCGTACGCGGCCGGCGAGGCTGCCCGGCACGCGCGTACGACGTACGACTCCCATCTGCACCCCCACATCAAGGCGGCGCGCTCCCACGTGCCGCCGAACGTGGACCGGGCCGCGACGAAGGCGGTGAAGCAGACCCGGCGCGCCGCGCGACAGGCAGCGGAGTACACCCAGCCGCGACTCGAGAGCGCGTTCGCCGCGGCGCAGCCGGTGGCCGAGGAGGCCGCCTCCCGGTCCACCGCCGCCTTCGCCGCCCTGCGCGGCCAGGTGTCGGCCGAGGAAGTGCGCAAGCTGGTGCGGCGCCAGAAGCGCCGGGCCCGCACGGGCCGGGTGTTCAAGGGCGTTCTGCTGGTCGGCGTCGTGGCCGGCGGGGCGTACGCGGCCTGGAAGTGGTGGGACCGTCAGTCGAACCCGGACTGGCTCGTCGAACCGCCGGCGGCCACCGAACTGTCCGCCCGCGACTCCGCTCCGGCGAGCTTTGACGACGAGCTGGCGGCGAAGGAGCAGGAGGCCCGCTCGGCCGGCGACGACCAGCAGTAAGGGGAGTCGCCCGGCAGTCGGGAAGACACGGCGAGGGGCCCGGATCGATCTCGATCCGGGCCCCTCGCCGTGTCCGTCGCCCCGCGGTCAGTTGGGGAGGGTGAGGACCATCCCCGGGTGGATCAGGTCGGGGTTGGATCCGACGACTCCCCGGTTCATGGCGTACAGCTCTCGCCAACGGGCCTCGTTGCCGAGCTCGCGGCGGGCAATCGCCGACAACGAGTCGCCGGACTTGACGGTGTACGTCCGCTTCTTCGCGACGGGCGCCGGCTTCGGCACGGGCGCCGCCGGAACCGCCTTGTGCGCGGCGGACGCAGGGGTGGGCGTGTGGTGCGCCACCGGCCCGACCGCAGGGGGCCTGGGCGGAGCCGGCGCGGGCTTCGGCGGAGCCGGCACTGGCCTCGGCGGAGCCGGCGCGGGCTTCGGGGGAGCGGCGGCGGCCATCCGGTCGGCGGACGCCTTGGTGGCCGCGGCGGCGTCGGTGTACTTCCCGCCGAGGTCGTTGGGCACGTCCGGGGTGGCGGGCTTCGCCGCCGCCTGCTGTTCCACCTGCTCCTTCGCCGTCTCGGCGGCGTCGTGCGCCTTCTTCTTGTCGGACTTCAGGAAGTCGAAGATTCCCATGGTGTGTACGCCTCCGGCGTGGTGTCGCCCCCTGGCACAGTGCCTCCCTCCACTCTCGGCCACCCGGCGCCGACCGGCCGGGTGACTGAGCCGACCGGGGGACACCGCGGGCCGGGACGCCCCGGGATTTCCCGGTCCCACCGACGCGCGCGGCACGAGACCGCCGGCCGGCCGAACGGACGGTCGCCGTCCCCGTCCAAGTCACCGGGGCAGGTGAGGGGAGCGCGCGGCGGGCCTGTCCGAATCCAACCGACAGATCGGCATGACCCGCCAAGTCGCCGTCCCGTCCCCCCTCACCGCCTCCCCCGCCGAGTCATCGACCGCTGCCGGCCACACCCCCCGCGAGGGAACGCACACCGCCGCAGGAACGCAAAAGGGCCTCCCTGACCAGCGTTTCCGCTGGTCAGGGAGGCCCTTCACATGTGGAGCCTAGGAGATTCGAACTCCTGACATCTGCCTTGCAAAGGCAGCGCTCTACCAACTGAGCTAAGGCCCCGAAAAGTGGACACGGCTGCCCCCGGAGAAAGAGCGGTCGTTCCGCAGAACAGAGTACCGGGTGTACCCCCTCATCCCGCAAAATGATAGGGACTCCCGCCCCGCGACCACTCTCCGTAAGATGCTCGCGAGGTTCGCACCAGCGAAGGGGAGTAGTAAGAGTGGACGCTGTACAGCAAGAGGCCACGGCCAGAGCCAGAGAGCTTCAGCGCAGTTGGTACGGGGAGCCGTTGGGGGCGCTCTTCCGCCGGCTCATAGATGACCTCGGCTTGAACCAGGCTCGCCTCGCTGCCGTCCTCGGGCTTTCGGCACCGATGTTGTCCCAGCTGATGAGCGGCCAGCGCGCCAAGATCGGCAACCCGGCCGTGGTCCAGCGGGTCCAGGCCCTGCAGGATCTCGCCGGTCAGGTGGCCGACGGAAGCGTCAGCGCGGGGGAGGCCACCGACAGGATGGACGAGATCAAGAAGACCCAGGGGGGATCCGTCCTCAGCAACAGCGGGCAGACGGCAGCCGGTTCGGGCGCGCCCACCGTCAAGCGGGTCGTCCGCGAGATCCAGTCGCTGCTGCGCTCGGTCTCGGCGGCCGGGGACATCATCGACGCGGCGGAGACCCTCGCCCCCAGCCATCCGGAACTGGCAGAGTTCCTCCGGGTGTACGGAGCGGGTCGCACCGCCGACGCCGTGGCGCACTACGAGTCGCACCAGAACTGAGTCACGGCGGACGACGACGGGCAACGGGCATCAGGCGACGGGTATCGGGCATCCGGCGACGACGGACAACGGGGGACGGGCACAGCGATGGGTGAGGTCTTCGCGGGCCGGTACGAGCTGATCGATCCGATCGGTCGGGGTGGAGCGGGCGCCGTCTGGCGTGCCTGGGACCACCGCCGTCGTCGGTACGTGGCCGCGAAGGTCCTCATGCAGAGCGACGCCCACACCCTGCTGCGGTTCGTGCGCGAGCAGGCCCTGCGGATCGATCATCCGCACGTGCTCGCGCCGGCCAGTTGGGCGGCGGACGACGACAAGGTCCTGTTCACCATGGAGCTGGTCGCCGGGGGCTCGCTCGCCCACGTGATCGGGGACTACGGCGCCCTGCCGCCACGGTTCGTGTGCACGCTGCTCGACCAGCTCCTGGCGGGACTGGCGGCGGTCCACGCGGAGGGCGTCGTCCACCGCGACATCAAACCGGCCAACATACTGATGGCGGCCACCGGAACCGGACGGCCGCACCTGCGGCTGTCCGACTTCGGCATCTCCATGCGCAAGGGTGAGCCGCGGCTCACCGAGACCAACTACGTCGTGGGTACGCCGGGTTACTCCGCCCCCGAGCAACTCCTCGGCGCAGAGCCCGACTTCCCCGCCGACTTCTTCGCCACCGGCCTGGTCGCCCTGTACCTCCTCCAGGGGCGCAAGCCGGACTCCCAGGCACTGGTGGAGCGCTTCCTGACGCACGGCACCCCCGATGCCCCCGAAGGCGTCCCCGCGCCCCTGTGGGACGTCATCGCGAACCTCCTGCAACCCGACCCCCAGAGCCGGTTCAGAACCGCCACAGGGGCCCGCAAGGCCCTTGCCGAGGCCATGGAGCTGCTTCCGCCCGCCGCACCGGACGAGGAACCGGTGGAGGTGTTCGACCAACTCGGCCCCCTCCCCGACGGTTTCGGCCCCCGGGGGCCGCAGAACACCGGCGCGGTGCCCCTCGGGGGTCCCGCCGCCCCCGTGGCCCCGCACACGGGCACGGGGCCCGGTGGAACCACCCCGACGGACCCGCGCCGCACGGGTGCCGTGGCACCGCCCCCGCCCCGGCCCCCGGACCAGACCCCGTCGTCGGCCCCGCCCGCACCCGTCCACACCCCGACGGCCGTCCCCGCCCCGACGCCCACTCCCACCGCGTACGCGACGCCGCCCGCGCCCCTCGACGCGTTCGGGCCGCCCCCCGCGGCGTACGGCCCTTCCGAGACGGGCAGCTTCCACCTGCCCCCGCCGGTCACACCCGAGCCGGCCCTCACCCCGCTCGGCGCCGAAGCGCCCGCCCGGCCGACCCGGCCCGCAGCGGCCTCACCGACCGGCCCGACGACACACCCCGACCCGGCCGCGCCCCGCGCCTTGCGGATCGCCCCTCCCCCGGCGCGGGTCACGGTCGGCATCCTCGCCGCCGCGCTCCTCTGCTTCGCGGTGGGCGTCTGGGCACTGACCGGCCTCTGACCCACCCGCGTCGGCCCGTCCCCGGAAGCACCGGAGCCCGGAAGCACCGGAGCCCGGAAGCCCCTCCCCGGAAGCCCATCCCCGGAAGCCCGGGAAGCTACCGACGTCCCGCCCCGGCACCCCGCCGGGACAGCAGGATCCATCCCCCGAGCACGAGCAGCAGCACCGTTCCCGCCCCGAAGCCGCCGGTGGCCACCACCCTCATCACCGAGCGGTCGTCCTCGGCCGCGGCGGCCTCCGGTCCGGTGAGCCCCTCCTTGGCGGCGGTGCGGTCGGCGGCGTCCACCCCGAACCCGGCCGCGCTCAGGCTCTCCCGGTACGCCGGCGCCTTTCCGGGGGTCCCGAGGACGTCCATCCGCAGGGTCAGCGGCACCGGTACCGCGTCCTCGGTGAACTCCCCGACCTTCCCGCCCAGCGTCACGGCGACGTAGTACCAGCCGGCCACACGCGTCCCGCGCATCTCCGCGTCGTCGGAGAAACGGTTCTCGTAGGCCACCGGAGCCGTCTTGGGCAGCGTGACCCCGGCCTGCTTGCCGTCGTAGGAGGTGCCCTTGGAGTCGACCAGCGCCCGGTAGGGGCTGTAGACCGAGACCGTGAGGCCGTTGGACGCCGAGCCGTACTCCTTCGTCATCCTGGCGGCCGCGATCTCCGCGCCGATCCCCAACTGCTGTCCCCAGTCCAGCGGGACGCGGTAGTACCGGGTCTGCCCGGGCCGCAGGTCGTCGCGCCACACCCCCGTCCCGAGGGCGCGCGCGTCGTTGAAGCCGGTGCCGCCGGTCCGGGCGAGCGAGGCACCTCCGGGCAGGGTCGGCGAGGCCGAGGGCCAGACGCTGGGCGCGACCGTGGGGGAGCCGCCGCCGAGGGCCGGCTCGCGCAGGACGAGGAGTTCGACCGGCCACCGCCCCCGGTCGGAGTCCTTGGCCGCGGTGCGCGTGACCTTCGCGTAGTAGGTGGCGGCGGCCTGGCACTCGCCGTCCTCCTTGACCCGCCGCACGGCCGCCGCGCTCACCGGGACGGGGTCGTAGCCGAAGCCGGCCCGCGCGTAGCCGGGGCAGCGGGTCCCCGCGCCGGAGATGATCTCGACCTCGATGCCGTCGCCGTAGCCGACCTTGGCACCGACGGGCGGACGGACCACCGCGGAGACGTACACGTCGGACGCGGCGTCGAGCCGGAGTTGGTAGAAGCGTTCCTCCGGGCCGATGGTGTCCTCGTGGACCGTCCCGATCTCCAGCGGCGCGGTGTCCGCGGTGGAGGGCCTGCCCTCGACCCGCTTCGCCCCGTCAGCCGCGCGGTACGTCGGCACCGGCTGCGGCGCCGGGCCCGCCGCCCACGCGGCCCCCGGCGGCGCCGCCACGAGCCCCAGCCCGGCGACCCCCGCCAGCACGACGCTCCGTATCCGACGTCCCCGATCCATCACACGCACCCCGAGTTTGCTAGCGCAAGTCAAATCTTTGCATACCGCAAGTGTTCGTCACGGAACAGCACACAGAACAGCACAAAGCCCCGGCAGCAGCGGCAGCCGGGGCTTCATGGGATCAATCGTGGGTCTCACACGCCAGAACCAGAAGGCACGGAGTCGGTTGCCTCCGTCCACAGGTCCTGCTCGGCACGGTCCGCCTGGATCTGGCGGTACACGAGGAGCCCGCCGATGGCGGCCAGTGCGACCAGGAGCAGCTTCTTCACCGCGCGACCTCGTCTTTCGTTGACGTTGGGGACTTCTGGCGCCCAACAATACACACCGACCGATACCGATCGGTTATCTGGGAACCCCTCAACTGGCCCGACGACAAAGACCCCCAGGCCGGGGGCCTGGGGGTCTTCGACACTGTGGGGCTAACAGGATTTGAACCTGTGGCCTCATCCTTATCAGGGATGCGCTCTAACCAACTGAGCTATAGCCCCATCCGCGCTGCGCGCTGACTCCTGAAGGTTAGCGCACACACCCGGTAGGTCCAAAATCCGTTCCCGGGGGCTCTCCGGAGGTCGACCCGGGGGACGCCACGACAGCGTCCCCGCAGGTCAGTCAGCCGGTGGGCCGGCCCTCGAACCGGTCGGTCACTCGTCCTCGGCGAGCGTCAGCTCGACGCCCCCGACGAAGCCCGCCGACAGGTTGTAGATGAACGAGCCGAGCGTCGCCAGCGCCGTCATGAGCACCACGTCGATGACCGCGATCACCGAGCTGAAGATCAGCACGCGGGGCAGCGAGAGGAACGACTGGAGGTCGAACCCGTTGCTCTCGTTCGATCCGGTCGCCTCGCTGATCGTGCCGCCGACGGTCGAGAAGACGCCCATCGCGTCCATGACCATCCACAGCACCACCGACGCGACGACCGTGCAGACACCGAGCGCGATCGACAGGAGGAAGCTGACCTTCATCACCGACCACGGGTCGGCCTTGGCCACCCGCAGTCGCGCCTTGCGCGTCCGGGGCGCCGTACGGGCCCCGGTGCGCGGCCGGCGCTGCGTGTCCCCGGCCTGGCTCCCGCGCGCCGCCCCCGGGCCCGAGGGCGCCGAGAGGGCCTGCGCAGGCTGGTGGGGCTGACCGCCCCTGCTGCTCGGACCTGCGTCGGTCGGCGACTTCGGCTGCGGTCCTCGGGTATCCGTCACGGTTCCCCCCTGGGAGTCCGCGGCGGGGCCACGGGCACCGTTCGCTCCAGTCTTGGCCGGTCCGGCGCCCGCGGCTCCACTCACGACTTACTCCTCGTGCTCCCCAGCCGAGGGCTGCGTGCCCTCGGCGGCCTCGGCGGCCTGTCCTTCGGCCACCTCGGTCCCGATCTCGTTCTCGATCTCGTCGACCTCGTCAGCTTCCTGACCGGCCTCCGCGTTGCGCGCGATGCCGACCACGGCGTCGCGCTTACCCAGGTTGATCAGCTGAACGCCCATGGTGTCACGGCCGGTCTCCCTGACTTCGTTGACTCGCGTACGAATCACACCACCGCTGAGCGTGATGGCGAGAATCTCGTCCGTTTCGTCGACCACCAGCGCGCCGACGAGAGAACCGCGGTCCTCCACGATCTTCGCCGCCTTGATGCCCAGTCCACCACGACCCTGGACGCGGTACTCGTCCACTGCCGTCCGCTTGGCGTAGCCGCCGTCCGTCGCGGTGAACACGAACGTACCCGGCCGCACCACGCTCATGGAGAGCAGCTCGTCCCCGCCTCGGAAACTCATGCCCTTCACGCCGGACGTCGCACGTCCCATGGGACGCAACGAGTCGTCCGTCGCGGTGAAGCGGATCGACTGCGCCTTCTTGCTGATGAGCAGGAGGTCGTCGTCGGCGGACACCAGCTCCGCGCCGATGAGCTCGTCGTCGCTGCCGTCCTCCGTCTCACGGAGGTTGATGGCGATTACACCACCCGAACGGGGCGAGTCGTAGTCCTTGAGGGCCGTCTTCTTCACCAGGCCGCCCTTGGTGGCCAGGATCAGGTAGGGCGCCGCCTCGTAGTCGCGGATCGCGAGGATCTGGGCGATCTTCTCGTCCGGCTGGAAGGCCAGCAGGTTCGCCACGTGCTGCCCGCGCGCGTCACGGCTGGCGTCCGGGAGCTCGTACGCCTTCGAGCGGTAGACACGACCCTTGTTCGTGAAGAACAGCAGCCAGTGGTGCGTGGTGGACACGAAGAAGTGGTCGACCAGGTCGTCCTGCTTCAGCTTCGTGCCGCGCACGCCCTTGCCGCCGCGCTTCTGCGAGCGGTAGTCCTCGGTCTTGGTCCGCTTGACGTAGCCGCCGTGGGTGATCGTGACGACGATGTCCTCTTCGGCGATCAGGTCCTCCATGGACATGTCGCCGTCGAAGGGGACCAGCTTGGAGCGTCGGTCGTCGCCGAACTTCTCGACGATCGCCGCCAGTTCCTCGCTGACGATCTGACGCTGGCGCTCCTCGGAGGCCAGGATCGCGTTGTACTCGTTGATCTTGGCCTGGAGTTCGTCGTGCTCGGCGACGATCTTCTGCCGCTCCAGGGCCGCGAGCCGGCGGAGCTGCATCTCCAGGATGGCGTTGGCCTGGATCTCGTCGATCGACAGCAGGCCCATGAGGCCCTCACGGGCGATCTCGACCGTGTTGCTGCGCCGGATGAGGGCGATGACCTCGTCGATCGCGTCCAGCGCCTTGAGCAGACCGCGCAGGATGTGGGCGCGCTCCTCCGCCTTGCGCAGGCGGAAGCGCGTGCGCCGGACGATGACCTCGATCTGGTGCGTCACCCAGTGGCGGATGAACGCGTCGATCGACAGGGTGCGCGGCACTCCGTCGACGAGCGCCAACATGTTGGCGCTGAAGTTCGACTGGAGGTCGGTGTGCTTGTACAGGTTGTTCAGCACGACCTTGGCCACGGCGTCGCGCTTGAGGACGATCACCAGGCGCTGGCCGGTCCGCGAGGAGGTCTCGTCGCGGACGTCGGCGATGCCGCCGACCTTGCCGTCCTTCACCAGGTCGGCGATCTTCTGCGCCAGGTTGTCGGGGTTGGTCTGGTACGGAAGCTCCGTGACCACCAGGCACTGGCGGTTCTGGATCTCCTCGACCTCGACCACCGCGCGCATCGTGATGGAGCCGCGCCCGGTCCGGTACGCCTCCTCGATGCCCTTGCGGCCCACGACGAGGGCGCCCGACGGGAAGTCCGGGCCCTTGATCCGCTCGACGAGCGCGTCCTGGAGCTCCTCGTGGGAGGCCTCGGGGTGCTCCAGCGCCCACTGGGCACCGGCGGCGACCTCGCGCAGGTTGTGCGGCGGGATGTTCGTGGCCATGCCGACGGCGATGCCGGCCGAGCCGTTGACCAGGAGGTTCGGGAAGCGCGCCGGCAGGACCGTCGGCTCCTGGTTGCGGCCGTCGTAGTTGTCCTGGAAGTCGACGGTGTCCTCGTCGATGTCCCGGAGCATCTCCATGGCCAGCGGCATCAGCTTGCACTCGGTGTAGCGCATCGCGGCGGCCGGGTCGTTGCCCGGGGAGCCGAAGTTGCCGTTGGAGTCCACGAGCGGCATGCGCATCGACCACGGCTGGGCCAGACGGACCAGGGCGTCGTAGATCGAGCTGTCGCCGTGCGGGTGGTACGTGCCCATGACGTCACCGACGACGCGGGCGCACTTGTAGAAGCCCTTCTCGGGCCGGTAGCCGCCGTCGTACATCGCGTACAGCACGCGACGGTGGACCGGCTTGAGGCCGTCCCGTACGTCGGGCAGGGCGCGGGAGACGATGACGGACATCGCGTAGTCGAGGTAGGAGCGCTGCATCTCCGTCTCGAGCCCGACGGGCTCGATCCGCATCTGCGGCGGCTCCGCCGCGGGATTCTCGGCGGTGGGGGTGATTTCATCGGCCATTGCTGGTCAGAAGTCCTTTCAGGCGGTCAGCGGAGGCCGACTCAGATGTCGAGGAACCGAACGTCCTTGGCGTTGCGCTGGATGAAGGAGCGTCGGGCCTCGACGTCCTCGCCCATGAGCACCGAGAAGAGGTCGTCCGCCTGCGCGGCGTCGTCCAGGGTGACCTGGCCGAGCACGCGGTGGTCCACGTCCATGGTGGTGACGCGCAGTTCCTCGGCGTTCATCTCGCCCAGACCCTTGAAGCGCTGGATCGAGTCTTCCCTGATCCGCTTGCCCTGCCCCTTGCCGAGTTCGACGAGGGCGTCCCGCTCGCGGTCCGAGTACGCGTACTCGAAGTCGTCACGACCCCACTTGATCTTGTACAGCGGGGGGCGCGAGAGGTAGACGTGCCCGGCCTCGACCAGCGGCCGCATGAAGCGGAACAGGAAGGTCAGCAGCAGGGTGTTGATGTGCTGGCCGTCGACGTCGGCGTCCGCCATCAGGATGATCTTGTGATAGCGGAGCTTCTCGATGTCGAAGTCCTCGTGCACACCGGTACCGAAGGCACTGATCAGCGCCTGGACCTCGGTGTTCTGGAGGATCTTGTCGATACGGGCCTTCTCGACGTTCAGGATCTTGCCTCGGATCGGCAGGATGGCCTGGTACATCGGGTTGCGGCCGGACTTCGCGGAACCACCGGCCGAGTCGCCCTCGACGATGAAGATCTCGCACTTGGTCGGGTCGTTCGACTGGCAGTCGGACAGCTTGCCCGGCAGCGAGGCCGACTCCAGCAGACCCTTGCGACGGGTGAGGTCACGGGCCTTGCGGGCGGCGACGCGGGCCGTGGCGGCCTGGATCGACTTGCGGATGATGTCCGCGGCCTCGACCGGGTTGCGGTCGAACCAGTCGTTGAGGTGCTCGTGGACGACCTTCTGCACGAAGGTCTTGGCCTCCGTGTTGCCCAGCTTGGTCTTCGTCTGGCCCTCGAACTGCGGCTCGCCCAGCTTGACCGAGATGATGGCCGTCAGACCCTCGCGGATGTCCTCGCCCGCGAGGTTGTCGTCCTTCTCGCGGAGCAGCTTCTTCTCGCGCGCGTAACGGTTCACCAGACCCGTCAGGGCCGCACGGAAGCCTTCCTCGTGCGTTCCGCCCTCGTGGGTGTGGATCGTGTTGGCGAAGGAGTAGACGCCCTCGGTGTACTGCGAGTTCCACTGCATCGCGATCTCGACCGAGAGGAGGCGCTCCTTGTCCTCGGCCTCGACGTCGATGACGGTCGGGTGGATCATCTCGCCCTTGCGCGAGTTGAGGTACTTCACGAAGTCGACGATGCCGCCCTCGTAGTAGTACTTCACCGTGCGCGCCTGGTCGTCGTCGGACTCCTCGGCGGAGTCGGCGCCGACGGTCGCCTTCGCGGACTCGCGCTCGTCGGTCAGCGACAGGGTCAGGCCCTTGTTGAGGAAGGCCATCTCCTGGAAGCGCCGGGAGAGCGTCTCGAAGGAGTACTCGGTGGTCTCGAAGACGTCGGGGTCGGCCCAGAAGGTGACCGTGGTGCCCGAGTCGGCGGTCTCCTCGTTCTTCGCGAGCGGGGCCGTCGGCACGCCCAGCTTGTAGTCCTGGGTCCAGCGGTAGCCGTCACGCTTGACCTCGACCGAGACCCTCGTCGACAGCGCGTTCACGACGGAGACACCCACGCCGTGCAGACCACCGGAGACGGCGTAGCCGCCACCGCCGAACTTGCCGCCCGCGTGCAGCACGGTGAGGACGACCTCGACGGCCGGCTTCCCCTCGGACGGCACGATGTCGACGGGGATGCCGCGACCGTTGTCGACGACGCGCACAGCGCCGTCGGCGAGGATCGTGACGTCGATGGTGTCCGCGTGCCCGGCCATGGCCTCGTCGACCGAGTTGTCGACGACTTCCTGGACGAGGTGGTGGAGACCACGCTCACCGGTCGAACCGATGTACATGCCGGGCCGCTTGCGGACCGCGTCCAGGCCCTCGAGGACCTGGATCTGATTGCCGGTGTACGCAACGGGGTCACCGTTGTCGCCGGCTGTGGACTGGTTGTCGTTGGGGTTGCCGGAATCGGCCACGAAGCGCCCTTTCTGGCACAGCACAGGCCGAACTCCGGGCCAGCAGGCATGCAAGCAGGAGCGGCTGCGTCGATCTGCGTTGTCAGCGTTTGTCAGCGGGATCCCGCAAGCGGGCGGGATTCGGTTCAGTCTACCGGTACCACGGACCTGAATGGGGGTTTGCGGGTACCTGAGTCCGCATGTGCCGCCCTGAACCTCCTCTCTCCGACTCCCCATATCCGGAGAGGGGCTCAAAGAGGCTCACACGGGCATTGAGCGCTTCGGCCTGTCAACCTCTCGCTACGGTGAGGGACACCACCCGCGGGAGCCCCCGCGGGGTCGTTCGCGGACCCGACCCGACCCGGCCGAAACCCGCCCGTCGCCGGACCGTCTCCGCGCCGTGATCACCGTGCGCGGTCGGGCGCCGCGGGGTCACCGCCCGGCACTCCCCGGGGCGACGGTCGCCCCCGGGGCGGCAGGGAGCGGCGGGCCGCTCACCCGTAGGTGTCGCCCGGCCCCGTGCTGCCCGGCGCGCGCCAGGGCCCGTGCCGCTTCGGCCGGCCACCCGGACCCGACACCTTGATCATCCGTACGGTGCCCTGCCCCAGCTCGGCGTTCAGCCGCGCCACGAGCTGCGGGGCCAGCAGTTTCAGCTGCGCCGCCCATGCCGAGGAGTCACACCGCACATGAAGCTCACGGTCCTCGTACCGCTCCGGTTCACAGTGCGCGGCGATCTCCGGCCCGACGATCTCCGACCAGCGCTCCATGACGCCCGCCACCGCCATCGGCATCTCCCAGCCGCGTTCGGTGCGCAGCCGGTCGAGCGCCGCCATCAACGGCATCGGGTCCCGGCCGTCGGCGCGGGCGCCGGATCGCAGGCCGGGCTGCTGCCGGCGGTTCTTCCCCGTCGCCGCGTTGCCGCGGGCCCGCGCCTGTTCGCGCGCCGCCGCCAGCGCCTGTCGGGCCAGGTCCACCCCGGAGGGTTCCGGGGCCTTGCGCTCCGGCTGCCCCTGCTCCGGTCGCTTCTCGCCGGGGCTCTTCTTCCCCGGGCTCTTCTCGTGATCGCTCACAGTCGGGTCACCTCACCGCCGGACACCCCGAACCGCGTCCCCGCCAGCACCCCCGGGACGTCGTCGTCGACCGCCGCGGTCACCAGGACCTGTTCCCCGGGGGACACCAGTTCGGCCAGCCGCTCCCGGCGCCTGCTGTCCAGCTCCGCGAACACGTCGTCGAGGATCAGCACCGGCTCGCTGCCCTCGGAGCGCAGCAGTTCGTACGAGGCCAGGCGCAGCGCCAGCGCGTACGACCAGGACTCGCCGTGGCTCGCGTAGCCCTTCGCCGGCAGCTCGCCGAGCCGCAGCAGCACGTCGTCGCGGTGCGGACCCACCAGGGTCACGCCCCGCTCGATCTCCTGCTTGCGCACGTCGGCGAGCGCCGCCAGGACGACCTCGTAGAGGGCCTCGCGGGTGCGCGCCTCGCCGCTGTCCACCGCCTCGCCCGCCGAGGACTTGTACGTCAACCCGAGCGGTCCGCCGCCGGGCGCGAGCTGCTCGTACGCCTTGTCGGCCAGCGGCAGCAGGGTGGAGATCAGGTCGAGGCGTTGGGCCAGGAGTTCCGCGCCCGCGCGGGCGAGGTGCTGGTCCCACACGTCGAGGGTGGACAGGTCCATGGACCGGCCGCCGTGCCGGCGTGCCATGGCCGCCGACTTGAGCAGGGTGTTGCGCTGCTTCAGCACGCGTTCGTAGTCGGAGCGGACGGCGGCCATGCGGGGCGAGCGGGCGGTGACCAGCTCGTCGAGGAAGCGGCGGCGCTCCCCCGGGTCGCCCTTCACCAGCGCCAGGTCCTCGGGAGCGAACAGCACCGTCCGTACGATCCCCAGCACGTCCCGAGGCCTGACCTGCGAGGACCGGTTGATCCGGGCCCGGTTCGCGCGGCCCGGGTTCAGTTCCAGTTCGACGAGCTGCTGCCGCTCGCCCTGGATGACGGCGGCTCGGACGACGGCCCGCTCCGCACCCATCCGGACCAGCGGGGCGTCCGAGGACACCCGGTGGCTGCCCAGGGTGGCCAGGTAGCCGATGGCCTCGACGAGGTTGGTCTTTCCCTGGCCGTTCGGACCCACGAAAGCGGTGACGCCCGGACCGAGGGGAACCTCGGCCCGGGCGTACGAGCGGAAGTCGGCCAGTGAGAGATGCGAAACGTGCATGTGGCGCCGACCTCCCCCGGCTTCCTGCTTCTCGCTGTGGTGCTGTGGTCGTGTGGTGCGGCCCGGTGGCACGGCCGCACCGGGCCGCCGGGCCTTCCCGACTAGACCTTCTCGACCGCGTGGCCGCCGAACTGGTTGCGCAGCGCGGCGATCATCTTCATCTGCGGGGAGTCGTCCTGGCGGGACGCGAAGCGGGCGAACAGCGACGCGGTGATCGCGGGCAGCGGCACGGCGTTGTCGATGGCCGCCTCGACCGTCCAGCGGCCCTCGCCCGAGTCCGCCGCGAAGCCGCGCAGCTGCTGCAGGTGCTCGTCCTCGTCCAGCGCGTTCACGGCGAGGTCCAGCAGCCAGGAACGGATGACCGTTCCTTCCTGCCAGGAGCGGAACACCTCGCGGACGTCGGTGACCGAGTCCACCGCCTCCAGCAGCTCCCAGCCCTCGGCGTAGGCCTGCATCATGGCGTACTCGATGCCGTTGTGGACCATCTTCGCGAAGTGGCCGGCGCCGACCTTGCCCGCGTGCACGGAGCCGAAGTCGCCCTCGGGCTTGAGGGCGTCGAACACCGGCTGGACCGCGGCGACGTGGTCCTTGTCGCCGCCGTACATCAGCGCGTAGCCGTTCGCCAGGCCCCACACGCCGCCGGAGACACCACAGTCGACGAAGCCGATGCCCTTGGCCTTCAGCTCCTCGGCGTGCTTCTCGTCGTCGGTCCAGCGGGAGTTGCCGCCGTCCACGACGACGTCGCCGGGCGAGAGCAGCTCGCCCAGCTCGTCGATGGTGGACTGCGTCGCCGCGCCTGCCGGGACCATCACCCACACCACGCGGGGGGCCTGCAGGCTGTCCACGAGTTCCCGCAGGCTGTGGACATCGGCGAGGTCAGGGTTGCGGTCGTATCCGATGACGGTGTGGCCTGCGCGGCGGATGCGCTCGCGCATGTTGCCGCCCATCTTGCCGAGACCGACGAGACCAAGCTCCATCAGGTGGTTCCTTAAGCGTTGTGGCCGTCTGTGCCGGGGGCCCTGGAGTACCGGGGTCCGCCCCGGGATCCGAGCCTACGCCGGGCCGCGCTCCGGGGCGCCACGGACGCCCCGAACGTGCGCCGGACGCCGTCGGGCCCGGCCTCGCGGTGGCGAGGCCGGGCCCGACGGGACGAACTCAACCGGACAGGCGCACCGGCATGATCAGGTACTTGTAGGCCTCGTCGGCCTCCGCGTCGATCGCCGGGCGACCGCTGAGCAGTGCCGGCTTGGTCGACGTGGTGAAGCTGAGCTGCGCGACGGGCGAGTCGATCGCGCTCAGACCGTCCAGCAGGAAGGTCGGGTTGAAGGCGATCGAGATGTCGTCGCCGTCGAGCTTGGCGTCGACGCGCTCCACAGCCTGTGCGTCGTCGGAGGAACCGGCCTCCAGGATGAGCACGCCCTGCTCGAAGCTCAGGCGGACCGGGGTGTTGCGCTCGGCGACCAGGGCCACGCGCTTGACGGCCTCGACGAAGGGCGCGGTCTCGATCACCGCGATGGAGTTGAACTCCGTCGGGAAGAGCGTGCGGTACTTCGGGAGGTCGCCTTCGAGCAGCCGGGTGGTGGTGCGGCGGCCCGCGCCCTCGAAGCCGATGAGGCCCTCACCGGCGCCGGATCCCGAAAGGGCCAGGGTGACGGTGTCGCCGCTGGTCAGGGACTTGGCGGTGTCCAGGAGCGTCTTGGCGGGCACCAGGGCCACGGCCGAGGCTTTCGGGTTCTCCGGCTTCCACAGGAACTCGCGGACCGCGAAGCGGTAGCGGTCGGTGGAGGCCAGGGTGACGCGGTCGCCCTCGATCTCGATGCGGACGCCGGTCAGCACGGGCAGCGTGTCGTCACGGCCGGCGGCGATGGCGACCTGGGCCGCGGCGGAGGCGAAGACCTCGCCGGGCACGGTGCCGGTCGCGGTCGGCATCTGCGGCAGCGCCGGGTACTCCTCCACAGGCAGGGTGTGGAGTGTGAATCGCGAGGAGCCGCAGACCACGGTCGCCCGTACACCGTCTGTGGAAATCTCCACCGGGCGGTTGGGCAGGGCCCGGCAGATGTCGGCGAGCAGCCGGCCGGAGACCAGGACGGTGCCGTCCGCCTCGACGTCCGCCTCGACGGAGACGCGGGCCGAGACCTCGTAGTCGAAGCCGGAGAGCGACAGGGTGCCCTCCTCGGCCTTCAGCAGCAGGCCCGCGAGGACGGGTACCGGCGGCCGGGCCGGGAGGCTGCGGGCCGCCCAAGCCACCGCCTCCGCGAGTACGTCGCGTTCCACCCGGATCTTCACCGGAACCGCCTCCTGCTGTTGCTCGCTCGTCTGCCGGCCTTCGTCGTCGGCTCGATGGCTCGCTGTCCCGACGGACCGAGGCCTCGATGCCGGGGACCAGTCTGACGTACGGCGCCGACACTCGTCGCTGCCGGCGGTCAAGTCGGAAGCGAGGTGTCGGGGCGGCTGTCCTCCGAGTTGTGCACAGGACCTGCTTGAAAACCGAATCCGAGCTAACTCTCTATGGGGGTAGTAGTAGGGCCTGTGGAAACGGTGGATAAGCCCGTTCTCGCAGGTCAGCCCGCGTTTTTTATCCCCACACCCTGTGGGCGACACCGGTGGACAACACGGTGTCTCTGTGGAGAACGGAAAGTTCTGCACAGGCCGTCCCCAGATGACCCTCACTACTCCACAGGTGCGTCCCCAGCTTTTCCCCAGTACTCCACAGGCCAAACGTCGACTTCCGTGTGACCGCTTTCACTCCGGACGGTGACAGGGGGCTCCGGGTTGCCGAACAGTGGACAACGGTGTGGAGAAGTCATCCACGCCTGTGCACAGGATGCGGGAACCTGTGGGTCGGCGGTGGACAGAGAGGTGGGCGGGGCTGTGGACATTTTCTTTGTCCACAGGCTGTGGATGGCCCTTGCTCACAATTCCACAGGCGTCTGAACTGGCCTGATGGGCTCTCAACCTGCACCCCTGTGGACAGATTGTGGGTGACGAGAACCGTCCCCAGGCTGTGGACGGAAGAAAGTCGGCCAATCTGTGGATGACGGGCCCCGTTGGGGGCGTATTCGAACAGAGCAGGGGCGTGCGGACGAAGAAGGGCGCCCCCGTCGTGGTCCGGGAGCGCCCTGTAAACGGGTGTGAGGGACCCTCACGGGACCTTCTTGGGGCCCGCGCACGGCTCCGGAGAGCCGGCGTCAGGCGTTCTTGATGCGGTTGGTGAGCTCCGTGACCTGGTTGTAGATGGAGCGTCGTTCCGCCATCAGGGCGCGGATCTTGCGGTCCGCGTGCATGACGGTGGTGTGGTCACGACCGCCGAATTGCGCCCCGATCTTGGGGAGGGAGAGGTCGGTGAGCTCCCGGCAGAGGTACATGGCGATCTGTCTGGCGGTGACCAGGACCCGGCTGCGGGAGGAGCCGCAGAGGTCGTCGACGGTGAGCCCGAAGTAGTCCGCGGTGGCGGCCATGATGTCGGAGGCGGTGATCTCGGGCGCGCTGTCCTCTCCGCCCGGGATCAGGTTCTTGAGGACGTCCTCCGTCAGACCCAGGTCCACCGGTTGCCGATTGAGGCTGGCGAACGCCGTGACCCGGATCAGTGCCCCTTCCAACTCGCGGATGTTGCGCGAGATGCGGGAGGCGATGAACTCCAGGACCTCCGGCGGGGCGTTGAGCTGCTCCTGCACGGCCTTCTTGCGCAGGATCGCGATGCGGGTCTCCAGCTCGGGCGGCTGGACGTCGGTGATCAGGCCCCACTCGAAGCGGTTGCGCAGCCTGTCCTCCAGGGTGACCAGCTGCTTGGGCGGCCGGTCGGAGGACAGCACGATCTGCTTGTTGGCGTTGTGGAGCGTGTTGAAGGTGTGGAAGAACTCCTCCTGCGTCGACTCCTTGCTCGCGAGGAACTGGATGTCGTCGACCAGAAGGATGTCCATCTCGCGGTAGCGCTTGCGGAAGGCGTCGCCCTTGCCGTCACGGATGGAGTTGATGAACTCGTTCGTGAACTCCTCGGAGCTCACGTAGCGCACCCGGGTGCCCGGATAGAGGCTCCGCGCGTAGTGCCCGATGGCGTGCAGCAGGTGCGTCTTGCCCAGCCCGGACTCCCCGTAGATGAAGAGCGGGTTGTACGCCTTCGCCGGCGCCTCGGCGACGGCCACCGCGGCGGCGTGCGCGAAGCGGTTGGAGGCGCCGATGACGAAGGTGTCGAAGAGGTACTTGGGGTTCAGCCGGGCGGTCGGCTCCAGCGGTCCCGAGGTGGAGCCGCCGGACGGGGCCGAGGGTGCCGGCCGGTTGGGGATCTGGCGCTGCTGGGGCTGCTCGTACTGCTGGCGCTCGTACTTGTGCTGCTGGTGCGAGTCCTGCTGCTCGTACGAGGACTGCTCGTACTTCTGCTGCTCGTAGCCGCCCTGGTCGTACCCCGAGGGCTCGGACTGCTGGAGGTAGCCGGGCTGGGGGGAGGCGTACGGGTCGCGTTCGGGGAAGCCCCCGAGACGGGGCTGCTGCCAGCCGTAGTCGTCCTGTTGACCGCCGCGGGGCCAGGCACCGGGCTCGGGGCGCTGCTGCTGGTAGTCCGGGTAGGCGGGCCGGGCGGTCGGCAACTGGTCGTCGCCGGGACCGTTGTGGCCCCCGGGGCCGGTGTGACCGGAGTGACCACCGGAGCGCTGGCCGCCGTACGGCTCGTAGGACTCGCGCTGCTGGGAGGAGGGCGTCGGCTCGCCGGCGGAGTCGTCCACCGTGATCGCGATCCGGATCGGGCGGCCGCACTCGCGGCTGAGCGCGTCACTGATCAGCGGCGCGAGGCGGCCTTCGAGGACGCGCTTGCCCCATTCGTTGGGGACGGCCAGCAAGGCGGTGTCGGCGACGAGCGCGAGGGGCTGGCAGCGTTCGACCCACTGCTTGTCCTTCGGCTCGATACCTTGCTGCCCCTCTCCGAGGAGCTTCTCGAGCACGCGTGGCCACACTGCGGCAAGATCGGCAGGTACGTCAGCCACAGAGCACGCTCTCTCACAGGTCCCGGTCCCACGAATGTGTGGTTCTTTGGGACGGTCGGGACGAAAAAATCCGGGATCAGGCAACGGTAGTCAGGCCGGTGGGTAGGGTTCAAGTCGTTGTCCACAGCCTGTGCACAGTGTGGGGCCACCGAGGCTCGGTTTGACCGGATGGCGTAGCCGCGCGTACCGTGACGAGGTCGAGTTGTCGATGGCTGCTGCCGCCTGCCTACCGATGGGCGAAGATCACACACAGTGATCATGTAGCGGTGCCACTCGGGCGAACACGCGAGTTTCATCTCCTTCGTGGGCGCACGGTGACAGCCAGGCGATGTCCCGCCACAACGATTCATTCTCTGGAGCCCCCGAGTGAGCAAGCGCACCTTCCAGCCGAACAACCGCCGTCGTGCCAAGACCCACGGCTTCCGCCTGCGGATGCGTACCCGTGCCGGCCGCGCGATTCTCGCGAACCGCCGCGGCAAGGGCCGCGCCGCCCTTTCCGCGTAACCCACACGCAGGTCGTGACGTCGTGCTGTCTCCCGAAAATCGGCTGAGGCGGCGCGAGGACTTCGCGAGCGCGGTACGACGGGGCCGGCGGGCAGGACGCCCGCTTCTCGTCGTACACCTACGTACCAGCGGTGCAACGGACCCGCACGAGCCGGGGGAGATCGATCCCTCGACGCGTGCGGGTTTCGTCGTCAGCAAGGCTGTCGGCAACGCCGTCGTACGTAACCGGGTCAAGCGCCGTTTGCGCCATCTTGTCCGCGAACGGCTCCCTCAGCTCCCCGCCGGTAGCCTGGTGGTGGTGCGGGCCTTGCCCGGTTCGGGTGACGCCGGCCTCGACGAGCTGGCCCGTGACCTGGATGCCGCCATGCAGCGGCTACTGGGAGGCGCGGCTCGATGAAGTACCCGCTGCTCGCTTTGATCAAGCTGTACCAGTGGACGATCAGTCCGCTGCTCGGGCCGGTGTGCCGCTACTACCCCTCGTGCTCGCACTACGGGTTCACGGCCATCGACCGGCATGGTGCGGTGAAGGGGACGGTTCTGACCGCCTGGCGGATCCTGCGGTGCAATCCGTGGTCCCCGGGCGGTGTGGATCATGTCCCACCCCGGAAACGCCCGCGTTGGCACGAGCAGCTGCGCAGTGCGTTGCGTAGATCTCGCAATGCTCAAGGAGCCTGATTAGTGGACACGATTGCCAGTCTGTTCAGCTTTATCACCACACCCGTGTCATGGATCATCGTCCAGTTCCACACGGTGTACGGCGCGATCTTCGGCGCCGACAGTGGATGGGCCTGGGGCCTGTCCATCGTGTCCCTGGTGATCTTGATTCGTATCTGCCTGATCCCGCTCTTCGTGAAGCAGATCAAGTCGACGCGTGGCATGCAGGCGCTCCAGCCGAAGATGAAGGCGATCCAGGAGCGCTACAAGAACGACAAGCAGCGTCAGTCCGAAGAGATGATGAAGCTGTACAAGGAGACGGGTACCAACCCGCTCTCCTCGTGCCTTCCGATCCTCGCGCAGTCGCCGTTCTTCTTCGCGCTCTACCACGTGCTCGCGAACATCGCCAACGGCAAGCCGATCGGCTACATCAACGAGTCGCTGCTGGTGAGCGCTCAGAAGGCCCACATCTTCGGAGCCCCGCTCGCCGCGAAGTTCACGGACAGCGCCGAGAAGATCGCCAGCCTGGACGCCTCGGTGACCAGCGTCCGCGTCGTGACCGCGGTCATGATCGTGATGATGTCGCTGTCGCAGTTCTACACGCAGCGCCAGCTGATGCAGAAGAACGTCGACCTCTCGGTCAAGACGCCGTTCATGCAGCAGCAGAAGATGCTGATGTACATCTTCCCGGTGATCTTCGCCGTCATGGGCATCAACTTCCCCGTCGGTGTCCTCGTCTACTGGCTGACCACGAACCTGTGGACCATGGGCCAGCAGATGTACGTGATCAACCAGAACCCGACGCCGGGAAGCAAGGCCCAGGACCAGTACCTGACCCGCCTGGTGAAGCACGTCACCACGCACGGTGCCATCAAGGGCCGCGGCAAGAAGAAGATCGTCGCCGCGATCGTGGCCAAGGGCCCGGACCGCAACGACAACGAGCGCAAGTTCATCACCGCGCTGACGAAGCAGGGCATGGCCGCGCAGGCGGACGGCTCCGTGATCAAGAGTTCTGAGGCCACGGCCGATGAGGACGCGGCGAGCGGCGGTGTCGCGACCAAGCGGCAGCAGCCGAAGCGGCAGACCAAGTCGAAGCGTCAGACGCCCCCCAGCAAGCCCTCCAAGAAGTAGAAGGAGCACCTCCCGTGACGGAAGGCACCACCACCGCCGCCGCTGAGGGCGGCGACACCCTGACCCGCCTCGAGCAGGAGGGTGAGATCGCGGCCGACTACCTTGAGGGCCTGCTGGACATCGCCGACCTGGACGGCGACATCGACATGGACGTCGAGGCGGACCGCGCTGCGGTGTCGATCGTCAGCGACTCGGCTCGCGACCTGCAGAAGCTCGTGGGCCGCGACGGTGAGGTCCTGGAAGCCCTTCAGGAACTGACCCGCCTCGCCGTGCACCGCGAGACCGGGGACCGCAGCCGGCTGATGCTGGACATCGCCGGGTTCCGTGCCAAGAAGCGCGAGGAACTGGCCGTGATCGGTGCCCAGGCCGCGGCGGACGTGAAGGCCTCCGGTGAGCCGCTGAAGCTGGCTCCCATGACCCCCTTCGAGCGCAAGGTCGTTCACGACGCCGTGGCGGCCGCCGGTCTGAAGAGCGAGTCCGAGGGCGAGGAGCCGCAGCGCTTCGTCGTTGTGCTTCCGGCCTGACCGGAAGAGCGTGAGGTCGGCCCCGTCTGTGTCGCAGGCGGGGCCGATGTTTGTAAGCCTGGCAGTGCCCGTTGTTCGAAGAGTGAGTTCTGTACGGAAGGACGGTCCCCGTGACGGAGGCAGCTGAGCTTCCCCCGGCGCCCGAAGAGGCGCGTGCGGTATTCGGCGAGTTTTTTCCCGGAAGCCGTGCGGTACGCGGAGCTGCTGGCGGACGCGGGAGTCACGCGCGGTCTGATCGGCCCGCGTGAGGTGCCCAGGTTGTGGGAGCGGCACCTGTTGAACTGCGCGGTCCTCTCCGAGGTCGTGCCCGAGGGCGTCACCGTGTGCGATGTGGGCTCCGGAGCCGGTCTCCCCGGCATCCCCCTGGCGCTGGTGCGCCGGGATCTGAAGATCACGTTGTTGGAACCGCTGCTGCGTCGGACGAACTTCCTCCAGGAAGCCGTGGAACTGCTGGGCCTCGACCACGTCACCGTGGTGCGCGGCCGGGCCGAGGAGGTCCTCGGCAAGGTGCAGCCCGTACACGTGGTGACGGCGCGCGCGGTGGCTCCGCTGGACCGCCTGGCCGGCTGGGGTGTTCCCCTGCTGCGCCCGTACGGCGAGATGCTGGCGCTCAAGGGTGACACCGCCGAGGAGGAGCTGGTGGCGGCGAAGGTCGCACTGGCGAAGCTCGGCGTGGTGAAGACCTCGGTGCTGCACGTGGGTGAGGGCGTCGTGGACCCCCTGTCCACGGTGGTGCGGGTCGAGGTGGGCGAGAGCCCCGGTGGGGTGAGGTTCGCGGCCAAGCGGGCCAAGGCCGCTCGGACGAGCCGTACGCGCCGCCGCCGCTGACGACGTCGGGCACCACCGACCACTGAAATCCCCGTGTGTTCTGCGGGGATTTCAGTCGTGTTGGGGCCCTATCGGCAGGGGTGCCGGAGTGTCGGAGGGAGCTTGAGACTCCGTCCGGGCATCGTGTTTCACGTGAAACGTCGCTCTCTGCTGCACGGAATCATCAGCCGCGGTCGTGCGGCTGCGTCCCCTCGCGAACGCAAGGCCGCAGGGGGGACGGAGTTGTCCACATCGGTGGATTCATCCACAGGAGTTCGGGCCCCGCTGGTTCGCGGCCCCGGTGACATGGCAGGCTCTGTTCATCGCGAGCCTGATGTCGAGGAGAGTGACACCGTGCGGTCCGACGCCAACCTCGCGGGGCCGATGGCCGATCCGGTCCCTGGTCCCCGCTCTGAATCGCCGGGCGACGATGTTTCACGTGAAACATCGTCCCCGCCCCTAGTGGACAACGAAGACACACCCATCGGTCGAGCCGCCCAGATCGCGGTCGACGCGCTGGGCCGTGCGGGTGAACGCCTGCCCCGACCCGCGCAGACGCGGGTCATGGTGGTGGCGAACCAGAAGGGCGGCGTGGGCAAGACCACGACGACCGTGAATCTGGCCGCCTCGCTGGCCCTGCACGGTGCGCGGGTGCTGGTGATCGACCTCGACCCGCAGGGCAACGCCTCCACCGCGCTGGGGATCGACCATCACGCGGACGTGCCGTCCATCTACGACGTGCTCGTGGACAGCCGGCCCCTGCTGGAGGTCGTCCAGCCGGTGGTGGACGTGGAGGGTCTCTTCTGCGCCCCGGCGACGATCGACCTGGCGGGTGCCGAGATCGAGCTGGTGTCCCTGGTGGCCCGCGAGAGCCGGCTCCAGCGGGCGATCCAGGCGTACGAGCAGCCGCTGGACTACATCCTGATCGACTGCCCGCCCTCACTGGGGCTGCTGACGGTGAACGCGATGGTCGCGGGCGCCGAGGTGCTGATCCCGATCCAGTGCGAGTACTACGCCCTGGAGGGTCTGGGGCAGCTGCTGCGCAACGTCGATCTGGTGCGGGCCCACCTGAACCCGACACTGCACGTCTCCACGATCCTGCTGACCATGTACGACGGCAGGACGCGGCTGGCCTCGCAGGTGGCGGACGAGGTACGCACGCACTTCGGCAAGGAGGTGCTGAAGACCAGCATCCCGCGCTCGGTGCGCATCTCCGAGGCCCCGAGCTACGGTCAGACGGTTCTCACGTACGACCCGGGCTCCAGCGGGGCCCTTTCCTACCTTGAAGCCGCGCGGGAGATCGCGCTGCGGGGGGCCGGAATCCATTACGACGCCCAGCACGCCCATCTGGGCGCGGGCACGAACAGCACGCAGAGCATGGCGGAGGGGATCCAGTGAGTGAGCGACGTAGGGGGCTGGGACGGGGGCTCGGCGCGCTGATTCCCGCAGCTCCGCAGGAGAGGACACCGGCGGCCGGGGATGGTTCGACGTCTCCGGTGGCCGGGCAGGTGCTGACGTCCGATCGCGGTATCGCGGCGGCGAAGCTCGCCGCGCTGGCGCAAGCCGATGTTTCACGTGAAACATCGGAGGCGGCCACGTCGGTGCGGGTTCCGGAGCAGGCGGGGCCGACGGCCAATGAAGTGGCCGGGGCGACGTTCGCGGAGCTTCCGATGGACGCGATCGTGCCGAACCCGCGGCAGCCGCGTGATGTGTTCGACGAGGACGCGTTGGCGGAGCTGGTGACCTCCATCCAGGAGGTGGGCCTGCTCCAGCCGGTGGTGGTGCGGCAGTCCGCGCCGGGTCGCTATGAGCTGATCATGGGCGAGCGGCGTTGGCGTGCGTGCCGGGAGGCGGGGCTGGACTCCATCCCGGCGATCATCCGGGCCACGGACGACGAGAAGCTGCTGCTGGACGCGCTCCTGGAGAACCTGCACCGGGCGCAGCTCAATCCCCTGGAGGAGGCGGCCGCGTACGACCAGCTGCTCAAGGACTTCAACTGCACGCACGATCAGCTGGCCGACCGGATCGGCCGCTCGCGTCCGCAGGTGTCGAACACGCTGCGACTGCTGAGGCTTTCCGCCTCGGTGCAGCGGCGAGTGGCGGCGGGCGTCCTGTCCGCCGGTCACGCGCGGGCCCTCCTGTCCGTGGAGGACTCCGAGGTCCAGGACAAGCTGGCACACCGGATCGTCGCCGAGGGGCTGTCGGTGCGCGCGGTCGAGGAGATCGTGACGCTGATGGGCTCGGAGCCGTCGAGCAGCGTGAAGCCGAAGGGTCCTCGGGCCGGCGCCCGGGTGGCGCCGGCGCTCAGCGAGTTGGCGACGCGACTGTCGGACCGGTTCGAGACCCGGGTGAAGGTGGACCTGGGTCAGAAGAAGGGCAAGATCACCGTCGAGTTCGCCTCGATGGAGGATCTGGAGCGGATCCTGGGGACGCTCGCACCGGGCGAGGGCCGGGTGCTCGACCAGGGTCTCGCCGGGGAGTAGACGCGAGGCTTCGGCAACGGAGCCGAGGGGCGGGTCGTGCCGGGTGTCCGGCACGACCCGCCCTTTTGTCGCAGCGGATACGATGCGTGTATGGGTCGTCGGTTGGTGCCGCTCACGCTGGACAACCTCCAGGATCTGCCCCGACGTTGCCGCGCCTGCGTGTTCTGGGAGCTCGATCCGGTCACCGGTGAGGCCGCCGTGAAGGCGGGTACTCCGGAGCTGGAGAAGGAGGCGTGGATCTCCGCCGTCCTGCTGGAGTGGGGCTCGTGTGGCCGAGTGGTCTACGTCGACGAGGTGCCGGTGGGCTTCGTGCTCTACGCACCACCGGCGTACGTGCCGCGAGCTGCTTCGTTCCCCACCAGCCCGGTGTCTCCGGACGCGGTGCAGTTGATCACGGCGTGGATCATGCCCGGATACCAGGGCCAAGGCCTGGGGCGGGTCATGGTCCAGACGGTCGCGAAAGACCTGCTGCGGCGGGGCTTTCGGGCGATCGAGGCATTCGGGGACGCACGCTGGGAACGCCCGGCCTGTCTGCTGCCGGCGGACCATCTTCTGTCGGTGGGCTTCAAAACGGTACGGCCGCACCCGGCGCACCCGAGGTTGCGGCTGGACCTGCGGTCGACGCTGTCGTGGAAGGAAGACGTGGAGCTGGCGCTGGACCGGCTGTTGGGCGGGGCCCGGGCGCGGAAGGAGCCGGCGCTGCGCCCCCTGTGAACCGGGTGTGCGAAGTGATCCGGGTATGCGAACGGGGCCGCCCCCTCAGGGGGCGGCCCCGTTTCACGTGAAACAAGCGGTGGATCAGCCGACGGGCTTGATGGTGACGAAACCATCGAGGTCGCGCAGGATGGCGGCCTTCGGCTTGGCACCGACGATGGTCTTGACGACCTCGCCGCCCTGGTAGACGTTCAGGGTCGGGATGGACATGACGCCGTACTTGGCGGCGGTGTCCGGGTTCTGGTCGATGTTCAGCTTGACGATCTCGATCTCGTCGCCGTACTCGGCCGCGATGGCCTCCAGGGACGGGGCGATCTGGCGGCACGGGCCGCACCATTCGGCCCAGAAGTCCACCAGGACGGGCTTGGCACTGGCCAGGACGTCCTGATCGAAGCTGGCGTCGGTCACGGTCTTGAGGGTGCCGGCCACAGCGGCCTCCTTATTTCCTTCTGCGGGGTGTGCGGGGTGTGGGGTGGTGCTGGATCAGACGGCCGCGTGGGCCTTCTCGGCGTCCGCCACCGCGGCGAGGAAGCGCTCCGCGTCGAGGGCGGCCGAGCAGCCGGTGCCGGCGGCGGTGATCGCCTGACGGTAGGTGTGGTCCACGACGTCGCCGGCGCCGAAGACACCGGTGAGGTTGGTGCGCGTGGACGGCGCGGTGACCTTGAGGTAGCCCTCGTCGTCCAGGTCCAACTGCCCCGTGAACAGCTCGGTACGCGGGTCGTGGCCGACGGCGATGAAGAGGCCGGTCACGGGCAGCTCGGAGGTCTCACCGGTCTTGGTGTTGCGCAGGGTGAGACCGGAGAGCTTCTGCTCGCCGTGGATCTCGGCGACCTCGCTGTCCCAGGCGAACTTGATCTTCGGGTCGGCGAAGGCGCGGTCCTGCATGGTCTTGGAGGCGCGCAGGCTGTCGCGACGGTGGACGATGGTGACGCTCTTGGCGAACCGGGAGAGGAAGGTCGCCTCCTCCATCGCGGTGTCTCCGCCGCCGACGACGGCGATGTCCTGGTCCTTGAAGAAGAACCCGTCACAGGTGGCGCACCAGGAGACACCGCGGCCGGACAGGGTGTCCTCGTTCGGCAGGCCGAGCTTGCGGTGCTGGGAACCCGTGGTGACGATGACGGCCTTGGCGCGGTGAACGGTGCCGGCGGTGTCGGTGACGGTCTTGATGTCGCCGGTGAGGTCCACGGCCACGACGTCGTCAGGGACCAGCTCGGCGCCGAAGCGCTCGGCCTGACCGCGCATGTTGTCCATGAGGTCAGGACCCATGATGCCGTCCTGGAACCCGGGGAAGTTTTCGACCTCGGTGGTGTTCATGAGCGCACCGCCGGCGGTGACGGCGCCCTCGAAGACCAAGGGGTTGAGCGAAGCGCGTGCGGTGTACAGGGCGGCCGTGTAACCGGCCGGCCCGGAGCCGATGATGATCACGTTTCGTACGTCGCTCACGGGTTCTTTCCTCGTCTCTGCGGACTGCGTGCTGCCTACCGGGGGCCGGTGCGGACCTTCACCCCACCCAACGGATCCTACGGCGCGCGCATTCCCCACTTTTCCCCGTGCCGTCCCGAACGTGTCAGGTCCGCGGGTAGGTCCTGGTCAGGAGGGGCGTCCCCGGGGCTGCCGCGGCGGTGTCACCGCATCCGGCGTCGACCAGATAGGCGTCCGCCCTGGCGGGGTCACCGGGGTGCGGTAGGACGACGAGGTACACGTCGGTGCCCCGGTAGGTGCCCCGTTCAGTGGCGATCGGGGTGTCCGGCCGGCCGGTGGCGGCCTGTACGCACGGGGGAACCGGCGTGGTCCGCCGGTCGGAGGGCGCCACCCCGGAAGGCGGAGCGTTCTCCATTCCGTACGTGTTGTTCTTCTCCCCCTGTACGCCCGGGTCTTGCTTCTCCGAGGCGAGCAGTTGCCGGACGCTCTCCTGGAGCCCCTGCGCCGTGTAGGTGCCCTCGGCGGGCCGGCTGGTCGAAGTCGCCGCGTCGCTGCGACCGGCGGTGCTCTGGGGACGTGTGCCGTCGAGCCCGTTGACGAGGAGGATTCCGAGAGCGCAGGCCGCCGCTCCGGCCAGCCCGGCGATGACCGCGATCCGGCGGCGGGCGCGGCGACGGCCGGGGCCGGTTGGGCCGGTCGGGTGACCATCGGGTCGGCGGGGTTCGGATCCGGGGACCCGGGAGGGCGATGTTTCACGTGAAACATCGCCTGCGCTGTCGGGCGCCTGGGCGGGCCGGGGCTCGGCGCGGTGCGCGGTGGACCCGAGCAGGGCTTCGGCGGCGAGAGCGGCGTCGATCCGCCCCGCGACGTCGGACGGCATTCGGGGGGGACCGGGAAGGGTGCCGAGCAGGGCGCGGATTTCCTCGAGGGAGGCACGGACGTCGGCGCACAGGGCACACGTGTCGAGGTGCCGGCCTACTTCGACGGCGCGCGACGGCGAGAGCAGCCCTTCGGTCAGGTCGGAGATCTCCGAGACGTCCGGGTGCCGGATCGTGCCGGTTGTGGGGCTCACGGACGTCCACCTCCGCCCTTCACTGCGTCTGGGTCTGGATGCCTGGGGTCTGCCGCTGGTGGGACGGATGGGCCCGGCGTCCGGTTCCTTCCCCGCTCGGTGACGGTGTTATCCCCGGCATTCGTGCGCAGATGAGTGAGCATCGGGACGAGTTTCGCCCGGCCCCGCGCACAGCGGCTCTTCACGGTGCCGGTCGGCACGTCGAGCAGGCGGGCGGCCTCGGCGACGGGGTATCCCTGCATGTCGACGAGGACCAGCGCGGCCCGCTGATCGGCCGGGAGGGTGCCGAGGGCGGCCAGCAGCTCGCGATGGAGGTCCTGGCGCTCCGCAGGGGCCTCCGCGGACTCGTGGGGCTCCAGGAGTCGCTCCAGCCGCTCCGTGTCGTCGAGCGGCGAGGTCTTGCGGGTGGCCGCCTTGCGGGCACGGTCGAGGCAGGCGTTCACGGTGATCCGGTGCAGCCAGGTCGTGACCGCCGAGTCACCCCGGAACGTGTGGGCGGCCCGGTAGGCGGAGACCAGGGCGTCCTGCACGGCGTCGGCCGCCTCCTCGCGGTCGCCGAGGGTGCGCAGGGCGACGGCCCACAACCGGTCGCGGTGGCGGCGTACGAGTTCACCGAAGGCGTCGGGGTCCCCGTCGACGTGCAGGGCCAGCAGCTCCTGGTCGCTGTGGCCGTCGGCCGTTGCTTCGTGCGTCACACCTCGCTCCCTTCCGGGATGGAGATTAGAGCCTGCGTGGGTCGAGCACGAGGGCCACCGGGTGATCGGGGGAGGCGCGCGGGTCGCGGCCGACATGAGGAAGCCGCGCTGCCGAAAGGGTGGAGGCCCTTTCGGCGCGGCGGCTTCGTCATACGGGGGTGGGGCTCAGGAGGGGCGGCCGAGGACCTTGATCTCGCTGATGCCACCGCGGTACCCGCCCGTTCCGTCGTCCGGCAGCTCCGTGATGTGGATCAGCACGTAGCGGGTTCGAACCGGGGTGTCCAAGGTGGTCTGGAACTTCTTGTTCGCCTTCTCCAGCTTGGTGATCTGCTGGGGGAACGCGGACAGGGAATCGGGTGCGGAAGCTTCCGGCGCCGCGCCGCGCATCTCGGCGCGCTGTCCGGCCACGTAGAAGTCCACGTCGATCTCGGAGACGTTCTGGACGCTTCCGAGGTCGACAACGATGCCGCTGCCGTTCTCTTCGAGGTTCCCGAACTTGGGGTAGTTCTGGTAACGGGGAGTGACCCAGGCGGAGGAGGCGTCACCATCGACGGTGTTGCCGGCAGCCTCGGGCTTCACCCCGGACCCGCCGAAGGCGATCACTCGAGCCCGCGTGATCTTGAGGGGCTTGGCCGGCTCCGTCTTCTTCGGGGTGTCGTCCGTCGAGTCCGTCTGGGTATTGGTCTCGCCGCCGTTGTTGCCGCCCTGGTTGTTGCGGCCCAGGAGGGTGCCGGCGAGCTGCCAGCTGCCCAGACCGAGCGCGACGATCAGCAGGGCGGCGACGCTCCACTTGAGGGCGCGGCCGGTACGGCTCTGCAACGGGGCCGGCGGGGGCGTGACGGCGTGGTTCTGGACGGTCGGCAGGCCCATGGGCGTGGGCCGTCCGTAGCTGCCCTGCTGGTAGGTGGTCTGCTGATACTCGGGCGGCGCCGTGAAGGCGGGCTCCGGAGGCCGGATGCGGGGCATTGCCGCGACCGCCTTGGCCAGCTCCTCAGGGGTGGTGAAGGCGGGCTCCTGGCGGGAGGCCGTGGCCCCGTCGTTGGCGAGAGCCCGCATGGCGAGCTCGCCGAGGCCCCGGTGGACGCCTGCGCGCACCTGATCGGGAGCGATCAGGCCGACGCCCTTGGGCAGGCCCGCGAGGCCGTACGCGTCGCTCTCGTACGGCCAGCGCTGGGTGAGGGCGGCGTACAGGAGCGCGCCGACGGCCTCGGTGTCGGCCTGCTGCGGGGTGTCGCTGGTGATGCCGCGCAGGGCGGCGTTCACGGCGAGCCCGCGGATCCGGTACTGGCCCGAGGAGGTGCGGAGTATCGCGCTGGGCGTCAGCCGCAGATGGGCCAGGCCCTCGCGGTGCGCGGCGGTCATGGCCTGGGAGACCTGGCTGACCAGCTGGTAGGCCTCGTGAGCCTCAAGCGGCCCCAGGGCCAGGAGCGAGGTCAGTTCGGTGGCGTCGGGCAGCCACTCGTGGACGACGTAGACCAGGTCGTTCTCCTCCACGGCGTCGAGGACCTGGACGAACCGGGGGTCACCGAGCAGGGCGGAGGAGCGGGCGGCGGCCAGGACGGCCCGTGCCCGGGGGTGGTCGGCGGGCAGCAGGTGGACGCCCACCGCGCGGCGGAGCTTCTCGTCCATCGCGCGCCAACTGCTGAATCCGTCCAGACGGGTGACGCACTCCTCCAGCCGGTAGCGTCTGGCGAGCTTGTGACCGCTGTGGAGTTCGGGCGCGGCCACTGGGGCCGGGGCCGGGTTGATGCGTTCGCCATCCGTTTCGGGCATGGAACCGTCCGCGGCTCGTCCGTTCTGCGTGTCCACCCCGTCGGCCGTGGCCTTGGCCGCTTGTGCGGCCGACGGCTCGTCGCCGCCGTTGTCGGCCACGTCGACGGCAGCTGTACTACGTTCCGCCACCGTCGTCCCTGCCTCCCCATCCGTTGCGCGCTGTCGGCCAGTCTGCGAAGCCAAGCCAATTGTGCCCACAGTCCGACGCTATGCACGACACGCGATGGGGCCCGACGGTTGTGCGCATCAGCGACCCAAACGTCCGCGGACCATTCCGACCATCGAGTTCAGCTCTTCGACGCGCATCCGCTTCGCGGCGACGAGGAAGACGGCGGCCAGGGCGATGAAGCCGGTGACCAGCGCAGCGAGGGAACCGCCGGCTCCGTTCCCCAGCCACTGGGTGACCCCGTACGCCACGGCGCCCGCCACGACGGCCGCGGGGACGCAGGCTCCGATGAGACGGGTGTAGGTGCGCATCACGTGGGCCCCGTCGAGGTCGCCGCCGAGCCGGGTGCGCAGTCGACGCCAGGCGACGCCGACACCGACCGCGTAGCCGAGGCCGTAGGCGGCGGCCATGCCGACGACGGCCCAGCGCTCGGGGAGGACCAGGAAGGCGATGACGGAGACGCCCGCGTTGACGGCGGCGACGATGACCGTGTTGTAGAAGGGCGTGCGGGTGTCCTCGTAGGCGTAGAAACCGCGCAGGACGACGTACTGCACGGAGTACGGGATCAGGCCCAGGCCGAAGGCCATGAGGATGAAGCCGATGTTCTGGGCGTCGTCCGCGCCGGAGCCGGCGTAGAGCAGCGTGGCCATCGGGACACCGAGCGCGAGGAACGCGAAGGCGCAGGGCACGATCGCGACGGCCGAGGTGCGCAGACCGTAGGAGATGTCGTCGCGGACCGCGGCGGCGTCGCCGTCGTGGGCGGAACGGGAGATGCGCGGCAGAACGGCGGTCATGACCGACACGGTGATGATGGCCTGGGGCATCTGCCACAGCAGCAGCGCGTAGTTGTAGCCGGTGATGCCGGTACCGCCGTGGCCCTGCTTGGCGGCGACCTCGCCCGCCCAGGTGGCGAGCTGGGTGACGACGACGAGACCGATCTGGTTGGCGAGGACGAAGAAGAACGTCCACTTGGCCAGGCCCGCGGCCTTGCCCAGACCGTGGCCCTTCCAGTCGAAGCGCAGGCGCGGCCTGAAGCCGGCGTCGCGCAGGTACGGAATCATCGCGAGGGACTGGACGACGAGGCCGAGCAGGGTGCCCAGCCCCAGCAGGCGTACGCCCTCGGGGGTGATGCCGGATTCGTTCATGCCGGTGGAGGTGAACCCGCCGAACGCCCAGATGAAGGCGCCGAACGTGGCGATGACGACGACGTTGTTGAGGACCGGCGTCCACATCATGGCGCCGAACCGACCGCGGGCGTTGAGGATCTGACCGAGGACCACATGCACGCCCATGAAGAACATGGTGGGCAGGCAGTAGTGGGCGAAGGAGACCGCGACGTTCATCCGGTCCGGGTTGTCGGCGATCGTCGGCGACATCATCGTGATGAACACCGGGGCCGCGAGCACGCAGATGACGGTGACCGCGCCCAGCAGGACCATGACCAGGGTCAGCAGCCGGTTGGCGTACGCCTCCCCGGCGTCCTCGTCGTTCTTCATCGCGCGGACGAGCTGCGGGATGAAGACGGCGTTCAGCGCACCGCCGCCGACGAGGACGTAGATCATCGTCGGCAGCGTGTTGGCGACCTGGTAGGTGTCGTTCAGGGTGACGACGCCGATGGCGCCGCCGATCACGAGGGTGCGCAGGAAGCCTGTGATGCGGGAGACGATCGTGCCGGCGGCCATCAGCGCGCTGGACTTGAGCAGGCCGGAGGCCTTCCCGGCGGGCTTGGTCGGTGCCGGGGTGGCGACGGGCGCCTCCTCGGTGACCGTCCGCGGGGCGGCTTCCTGGTCCCGGTAGAGGTGCGCGAAGGCGTCGGGTGCCGGCTGGTCGTCCGCGGTCTCGGTCACGAGCGAGTCCACACCGACGAACCGGGTGGTCGTGGCGTGGTCCCCGTACGGCATGTGGCGGGACGGACCGTCCGGCTCGGGCGGCGGGGTCTGGGCCCAGACACGCGGATCCGGGCCGTGGGAGGGCGCCTGCGGGGCCGCGTAGAGCGGTCCTGCCTCCTGGTAGGTACCCGGCGGCGGCGGGGGGTGAGAGGCCCGGTCGTACATGACCTCGATGACCGGATCCTGTGCGGACAGGTCCTGCGACCGGTACGGGTCGTAGTCGTAGGCATCCTGGACATACGGGTCGTGATCCGGCGCGGGTGCGGGCGGAGGGACCTGCCCGGGCACCGGGGCACCCGGAGCAGGGCCCTGCGCGGGCGACGGCCCACCAGTGCCCTGCGCGCGGTCACCGTCGTACGGCGCGTTCATCGAAACCCCACCTCATCGTCCCCAGGCCGACCGGCCACGGCATCGCATCAACGGTCCACTGTCTCACCCGCGCCGGACCCGCCGGCGCTTTGCGGTTCGGTGTCCGGGGACTCGTCACTCGGCTGCGTGCTCTCCTCGGCCGCGGTACGGGCCGCGACGCGCTTGCGACTGGCGTACATCTTGATGCCGGCCAGTACGAGGAGAAGCACACCACCTGCGATGACGAGCATCACCGTGGGGGTGACCTCGGTCGCCTCGACGGTGAACTTGCGCTCCTTGCCGTAGGGAACGCCCTGCTTGGTGAAGAGCTGCGCGGTGACCTCCACGGGACCACTCGCGGTCGCGTTGGCGGTGAACTTCAAGGTCTGGCTGTGGTCGGCCTGAACGGTGACCTCCTGCTCGTCGACCCCGCTGTCGTCGAACATCAGGCGGGTGGGATTGGCCGACCGCACCCGCAGGACCAGGTTGTGGACGTCCTGCACCAGGCTGTTCTGGACACTGACCGGGATGGTCGCGCTGTGTCCGGACAGGGTGGCGTCCGACTTGGGGATGACCTTGACCTTCTCGGTCAGGCCGATCAGGTACTCCTGCACCTGGTACCGGTACACGCGGGCCTCTTCGGGGCGACCCCGCCAGGACGTGGACATCTCCCGGTTGGTGGTGTTCCCGAAGGGAATCTCCACGCGTTCCGGCGCCGCCAGGATGACCTTGAAGTGGTCGAGGGTGTTCTGCGTGGTGCGGATCTTCTCGAACGCCGAGACCGGCAGCTCCTGCTTGCTCAGGGACTCCGGGTACTGGCCGGCGCCCGGGACCTGAGTGGCCGCGCCCGGGTCGGGCTTCGCGGCCGCTGCGGCCTCCAGGTCGGAGGGCTGGGCCCAGCGTCCGTTCTGGAGCCCGCGCAGGGCTGCGGCCATCGTTCCCACCTGGCTGACGGACGGCATCCGCTGCGGGGTGACGACGAAGCTGCGCTGCTCGTCGGTGCTCTGCAGGTTGAGGGCCAGGGTGTGGGCGAGGAACCGCTGCACGGCGAGCGTGGAGTTCCCGGCGCTGAGCATGTCGCCCTGGAAGGCGGTGGAGAGCTGGGCGTCGGCGACGACGGCCGTGGTGCCCGCGCCGATGGGGCGGGCGGCCGAGGGCGTGTAACCGAGGGAGCCGTTCTCCTGGAGGCTGTCGCTGCGGGTGAGCACGTTGTGCGCACCGGCCGAGGTGGCGACATTGACGATCGAGGGGTCGATGGCACCGTCCACGGGCCAGGAGAAGTCGGTGGACGGGGTGACGTGCAGGACCGTCTCGACGGCCTGCTTCGCCTTGTCGGTGGCCGGCCTCAGCTGGCCCAGGGTGCCGGACACGTCCTTGCCGTGATGCGCGAGGGAGGCGATGTCGGGGTCGGCGAAGGGCAGCGCGACGACCTTCTTGCCCTGCACCGCGGTCTCGAGATCGCTCAGCCACTTCTCCGCGACGGCCTTGTTCTTGCCCTGGACGGGCTTCCCGGCGGGGTCGGGATTGCGGATCCGGTAGCCCTTGGCCATCGCGTCGACCGTGTAGAGCAGGTCCGGATCGATGACCCAGGTGATGGGCAGGTCCTTGCCGAGCGAGACCATCTGCCCGAGCCGGCCGGCGGGTCCCAGCTCGGCCGCGAGGGAGTCGTCGATGAAGACCGGGGTCTGTGTCTCGTCCGAGCCGGTCTCCGCCGTCACACGGGTGGTGGAGATCAACGGCCACGCGTACGTGAGGTTGGAGCGCTTGGCGGCGGCTTCGGGCTGCCACGGGAGGAAGGTCCGCTGGATGCCGAGGACCTGCTCGTACGGGCGGCCGGTGGTCTCCCCGGACACGGAGACGCCGAGCTGGTACACGCCGTCCTTGCCCAGGTCCAGCTTGTTGACCGGGACCTTGATCGTGAATTCCCGGCTGACCTTGGACGGCAGCGAGTCGATCTTCACGGCGAAGGCGGGGTCGATCTCGGCCGGATCGGTGCCGGGTCGGAAGCCACTGCGGTCCGCGACGTCGTCGATCGCCGAGCGGTCGCCGACGACGGGACCGACCCGCAGACCGACGTGTGCGCCCTTGATCGGTTCGTTGCCGTTGTTCACCACGGTGCCCGAAATGGTCAGCGTGTCGGTTTTGACCGGAGCGCTGGGTGCCACCTCGCTCAGCTGGACGTCCACGGGGGACTCGGCCGCCTGGGCCGGCGGGGCGGGGGCATAGACCAGAGCCGCCAGGACCGGTGTCCCGGCGAGCATGACGACTGCCCGCCGCAGCCAGCGGCGCCGGGCAGGGGCCGGAACCGCCCCCTGGATTTCTGCCGCCTCGGCCACGCGTTTCGCCCGTCCTCGAAGTGTCAGTGGTCGTCGTTTGTGCGTCCACGCATGGTAACGAGGCCCGCTGTGCGCGAGTGCCGCGCCTTGCTCCACATGATCGGCGCCGCCTCCGCGCCGGTGTGGGGCGGGGTGGCCGCAAAAACGCGGCGGCCCGCGGCGGGCGGGCCACGTACCCTTTTCTGTTGTGCCGAACGCCAATGAAGACAGCCCCAATGCCCTGAGTCAGGTGCAGAGCCGCGCGGTCAGTGAACTGCTGCGGGTCGCCCCTGTCGCCGACGAACTCGGTCGCCGATTCCAGGAGGCCGGCTTCCGCCTCGCCCTGGTCGGAGGGTCCGTTCGCGATGCGCTGCTCGGGCGTCTCGGCAACGATCTCGATTTCACCACCGACGCCCGCCCCGAGGACGTCCTGAAGATCATCAGGCCGTGGGCCGACTCGGTCTGGGACGTGGGCATCGCCTTCGGCACCGTGGGAGCGCAGAAACTCGGCTTCCAGATCGAGGTGACCACCTACCGTTCGGAGTCGTACGACCGGACCTCGCGCAAGCCCGAGGTTTCCTACGGCGACTCGATCGAGGAGGATCTGGTCCGCCGGGACTTCACGGTGAACGCCATGGCGGTCGCGCTGCCCGAGAAGGTGTTCGTGGACCCGCACGGCGGCCTGGAGGACCTCCGGGAGGGCGTTCTGCGCACCCCCGGCACTCCGGAGGGCTCTTTCTCGGACGACCCCCTGCGCATGCTGCGTGCGGCCCGGTTCGCGGCGCAGCTCGACTTCGAGGTCGCTCCGGAGGTCGTGGAGGCGATGAAGGAGATGTCCGAGCGGATCGAGATCGTCTCGGCGGAGCGGGTACAGGGCGAGCTGAACAAGCTGCTGCTGTCCGCGCACCCCCGCACGGGCCTGGGTCTGCTCGTGGACACCGGACTGGCGGACCGGGTGCTCCCCGAGCTGCCCGCCCTTCGGCTGGAGAGTGACGAGCACCACCGCCACAAGGACGTCTACGACCACTCGCTGATCGTGCTGGAGCAGGCGATCGACCTGGAGGAGGACGGCCCGGACCTGGTTCTGCGTCTGGCCGCCCTGCTGCACGACATCGGCAAGCCGCGTACTCGCCGGTTCGAGGGCGACGGTCGGGTCTCCTTCCACCACCACGAGGTGGTCGGAGCGAAGATGACCAAGAAGCGGATGACCGCGCTGAAGTACTCGAACGACATGATCAAGGACGTGTCCCGGCTCGTGGAGTTGCACCTTCGCTTCCACGGTTACGGGGACGGGGAGTGGACGGACTCGGCCGTGCGGCGCTACGTACGCGATGCCGGTCCCCTGTTGGAGCGGCTGCACAAGCTGACCCGGTCCGACTGCACCACCCGGAACAAGCGCAAGGCCAACGCGCTCTCCCGCACCTACGACGGTCTGGAGGAGCGCATCGCGCAGCTCCAGGAGCAGGAGCAGCTGGACTCGATCCGGCCCGACCTGGACGGCAACGAGATTCAGCAGGTGCTGGGTGTCGGTCCCGGGCCGGTGATCGGCAAGGCCTACGCGTTCCTGTTGGAGCTGCGGCTGGAGAACGGACCGATGGAGCGTGACGCCGCCGTCACGGCTCTCAAGGAATGGTGGGCCGGTCAGGCCTGAGGCGTCCGGGGCGGTCGATGTTTCACGTGAAACATCGACCGCCCCGACCTGTCGCCCCCTGATGTTTCACGTGAAACATCGCTTGTTTCACGTGAAACGGCGCTCCTGGCGGCGCAGCAGCGCCGCGGTGAGGCCGTAGAGGACGGCCACGCTCAGGATCAGGGTGACGGACTGCCCGTCCGCGGGAAGCATGAGCGAGGCCACGGCGGCCGCGCCGACGAAAGCGACGTTGAAGAGCACGTCGTAGACGGAGAACACCCGACCGCGGAACTCGTCGTCGACTCGGGACTGGATCACGGTGTCGGTGGAGATCTTGGCGCCCTGGGTGGCGAGTCCCAGGACGAAGGCCGCGACGAGCATCGGTCCGACGGCGAAGAACAGGCCGAGTGCCGGGACGAGCAGCGCCGCCGTAGCGGCGCAGACGGTGATCCAGCCCAGGTTGCCCAGACGTTCGACGATCCAGGGCGTGACGAGGGCGGCTGCGAAGAATCCGGCGCCCGAGACCCCGATCGCGATCCCGAGGAGGGCCAGCCCGTCGGACTCGTTCTCCGACCACGAGTAGCGGCAGAGCATGAGCAGCATCACCAGCAGTGCGCCGTAGCAGAAGCGCATCATCGTCATCGCGGTGAGCGCCAGGCGTGCGTCCCGGCGGTCGGCGAGATGACGCAGGCCTTCGACCATGCCCCGCACCGTGAGGGACACCCCCTCGGCGATGGAGGGGTGGATTCGCCCGGGAGGCTGGTCGGGGCCGAGGAGATCGACGGCCAGCCGCAGGGAGACGAGCGCGGCGCAGAGGTAGAACGCGGCGCCGAGAAGCACCACGAGGGCGTTCGACTCGACGGCGAGCAGTCGTACGAGGAAGGCCAGGCCGCCGCCGGCGGTCGCCGCGAGGGTTCCGGCGGTGGGTGAGAGGGCGTTCGCGGTGACCAGTTGGTGGGGGCCGACGACCCGTGGCAAGGAGGCGGCGAGTCCGGCCAGGACGAAGCGGTTGACGGCGGTGACCGACAGCGCCGAGGCGTAGAACAGCCAGTCGGGGACGTGCGCGACGATCAGCACGCCGGTGACGCAGGCGAGGAAGGCCCGCAGCAGGTTGCCGTAGAGGAAGACCTGGCGTCGCCGCCAACGGTCCAGCAGCACGCCGGCGAAGGGGCCGATCACCGAGTAGGGCAGCAGGAGCACAGCCATGGCCGAGGCGATGGCCGCGGGCGAGGTCTGCTTCTCCGGGGAGAACACCACGTAGGTGGCGAGTGCGACCTGGTACACCCCGTCCGCGGCCTGGGAGAAGAGCCGTACGGCGAGCAGGTTGCGGAAATCCCTCAGGCGCAGGAGTACGCGCAGATCACGTACGACGGGCATGAGGGAAAGGGTCACACACACCGAGGGTCCCCGGGCACATTGCCCGGGGACCCTCGGTGGAAGAGCAGCCGAAGACCAGGTGTCCGGAAGGACCTTGGTGCTTCGCTTCGCGTCGCGCGGACGCGGCGAGCGGTTTAGCGCTCGACCTCGCCCTTGATGAACTTCTCGACGTTCGCGTAGGCCTCGTCGTCGAAGTACTGCACCGGCGGGGACTTCATGAAGTAGCTCGAAGCCGACAGGATCGGGCCACCGATGCCCCGGTCCTTGGCGATCTTCGCCGCGCGCAGGGCGTCGATGATGACACCGGCGGAGTTCGGGGAGTCCCACACCTCGAGCTTGTACTCGAGGTTCAGCGGAACATCGCCGAAGGCGCGGCCTTCGAGGCGGACGTAGGCCCACTTGCGGTCGTCGAGCCAGGCGACGTAGTCGGACGGGCCGATGTGGACGTTGTTCTCGCCCAGGTCGCGGTCCGGGATCTGCGAGGTGACGGCCTGCGTCTTCGAGATCTTCTTCGACTCGAGGCGGTCACGCTCGAGCATGTTCTTGAAGTCCATGTTGCCGCCGACGTTGAGCTGCATGGTGCGCTCAAGACGGACACCGCGGTCCTCGAACAGCTTCGCCATCACGCGGTGCGTGATGGTCGCGCCGACCTGCGACTTGATGTCGTCGCCGACGATCGGGACGCCGGCCTCGGTGAACTTGTCCGCCCACTCCTTGGTGCCGGCGATGAAGACCGGAAGGGCGTTGACGAAGGCGACCTTCGCGTCGATGGCGCACTGCGCGTAGAACTTCGCCGCCGCCTCGGAGCCGACGGGCAGGTAGCAGATCAGGACGTCGACCTCGCGGTCCTTGAGGACCTGGACCACGTCGACCGGAGTCTCGGCGGACTCCTCGATCGTCAGGCGGTAGTACTTGCCCAGGCCGTCCAGGGTGTGGCCGCGCTGCACGGTCACGCCCGCGTTCGGGACGTCGCAGATCTTGATGGTGTTGTTCTCGCTGGCGCCGATGGCGTCCGAGAGGTCGAGGCCGACCTTCTTCGCGTCGACGTCGAACGCGGCGACGAACTCGATGTCACGCACGTGGTAGTCGCCGAACTGGACGTGCATCAGACCGGGGACCTTGGCCGCCGGGTCGGCGTCCTTGTAGTACTCGACGCCCTGCACCAGCGAGGCGGCGCAGTTGCCTACGCCGACGATGGCTACGCGAACCGAACCCATTCCGGTTGCTCCCTGTTTGTTCTCGGACGAGGCCTGCGAGATGCAGGCCTCACTTTGCAGTTTCGTCGGACGGACCGGGTCGTCTCTGATCCCGTCCCGCCCGCTCGCTCTCGATGAGCTCGTTCAGCCAGCGCACTTCGCGCTCCACGGATTCCATGCCGTGGCGCTGCAGCTCAAGCGTGTAGTCGTCGAGCCGCTCCCGCGTACGGACGAGCGAGGCGCGCATCTTCTCCAGACGCTCTTCCAGCCGGCTGCGGCGACCCTCCAGCACCCGCATGCGCACTTCTCGTTCGGTTTGACCGAAGAAGGCGAAACGGGCGGCGAAGGACTCGTCCTCCCAGGTGTCCGGGCCGGTGTGGGAGAGGAGCTCTTCGAAGTGCTCCTTACCTGCTGCCGTCAACCGGTAGACGATCTTGGCGCGGCGCCCTGCGAGTGAAGCGGCGAGAGCGTCTTCCGGGGCGTTGCCCGGCTCTTCGATCAACCAGCCGTTGGCGACGAGCGTCTTGAGGCAGGGGTACAGGGTTCCGTAGCTGAACGCCCTGAACACCCCCAGCGAGGTGTTGAGCCGCTTGCGGAGCTCGTAGCCGTGCATGGGGGATTCGCGAAGCAGGCCGAGGACGGCGAATTCGAGGATGCCTGAGCGCCTGCTCATCCGCCTGCCCCTCCTCTGCCCCTGAGTATATGTCGAGCTGATGTATCGACTCGATACATCCAGACGATAGAACGGGCGGCCTCCGGCGACAAGGGGTGACGTGGTGACCGGCGTCACATCACTAATTCGACGTACGCAAGTTGCCTGATTTGGGGTGAACTTCGGCACTGATTGGGTTTTGACCGTGCGTAGTCTGTGCGGCATGACACCGGGGGGAACCGGAATGCACCGCCGCTGCCAGGCCACTCGCCTGCCCGAGGAGTAGTCGTTCGATGAGCGAGCATCGCCGTAAACCGCCGCAGCAAGCCCAGGGCGGCGGCCGCGCCGCGTCCCGCCGGCCCGCGCCGCAGCGCTCTGGCCGCGGCGCCGGGGCGGGGCATGACGCCCGCGCGGCGTCTCCCAGTGCTTCGTACGGAGAGCAGTCCCCCTCCAGCGGTCGGGTCGAGGCCCGAAGAGCCGCCCAGAGAGGTTCGGCCGGTCGGGGTCGAGACGGGGCCCCGTCGGGCAGATCCGGAACCGGAGCGAGCCGCCCGAACCGCCGGCTCGTCAACTACCCCCGCTCCGACAGGGACGGGTGGAAACGGTTTGTCCCGTCCTGGAAGCTCGTCAGCGGCACCACGCTGGGTTTCTTCGCGGTGATCATCGCGGGCGCCGGCATCGGTATCGCCATGGTGAGCACGCCCGACGCCAACAAGGCCGCCCAGGCGCAGAACAACGTCTTCTACTGGGCCGACGGCAGTCAGATGGTCGCGACCGGTGGTTCCATGAACCGCCAGATCGTGCAGATCGACGAGATCCCGCTCTCGATGCGCAACGCGGTCATCGCCGCGGAGAACGAGTCCTTCGAGACGGACAAGGGCGTCGACCCGATGGGCATCGCCCGTGCCGTGGTGAACATGGCCAAGGGCGGTTCCACCCAGGGTGGCTCGACGATCACCCAGCAGTACGTGAAGAACAACTTCCTGGACTCCGAGCAGACGCTCAAGCGCAAGGTGACCGAGCTCTTCATCTCGATAAGGCTCGGCCTCACCGCGCCGAAGGACGAGGTGCTCGCCGGCTACCTCAACACCGCCTACTACGGCCGCGACGCCTACGGCATCCAGGCCGCCTCACGCGCCTACTTCGGCAAGGACTGCAAGAACCTGACCCCCTCGGAGAGCGCCTTCCTGGCTTCCGTGCTCAAGGGGCCGAACCTGTACAACCCCGACGGCGGCCTCGGCACGGCGGCCACCCCCGAGCTCAACGAACAGCGCGCCCGCCAGCGCTGGGCCTGGGTGCTCGACCGCGAGGTCCTGGTGGGTCGGATGGACCAGGCCGAGCGCGCCAAGTACGCGGAGTTCCCCGCACGCGTCGAGTCGGAGCAGGCGCGCGGACTGTCGGGCCAGACCGGCTACCTGGTCGAGACGGCCAAGCAGTACATGATGAGGAAACTGCACATCAGCGCGGACAAGATGGCGCTGGGCGGCTACCAGATCCGCACCACCTTCGACAAGGCGAAGGTCGAGGCCCTCTCCAAGTCCGTCGACGCGACCCGCAAGGACTTCCTCGACGAGAAGCGCCGGCCGAACACCGACACCCACGTCCAGTTCGGCGCCGCGTCGGTGGACCCGAAGTCCGGGGCGATCGTGGCCCTGTACGGCGGGCCCGGCATGGACAAGAAGCACTTCACCAACAACGCCGACACCCAGGGCGTCCCGGTCGGCTCGACCTGGAAGCCCTACGTGCTGGCGGCCGCGATGGAGTACGGCACCCAGAACTCCGACGGTGAGGGGATCTCGGTCGACAGCAAGTACAAGGCCGACGACCTCACCGTGATCAACAACCGTGCGGGCAAGCCCCTGCGCGGCAAGAACGGCGAGCCGTTCAAGCAGAAGAACGAGAGCACCACGCCCTACGGGTACGTGACCCTCAACAAGGCGATGGAAAGCTCCATCAACGTCCCGTTCGCCCAGCTCGTCTTCGACGTCGGCCACGACAAGGTCCGCGAGGTGGCCAAGTCCACCGGCATCCTCGAAGACTCGATGGACCCGAACGACAACGCCTCGTTCGCGCTGGGAACCTCGACCCCGAGCGCCATCCGGATGGCAGACTCGTACGCCACCTTCGCCGCCTCGGGCACGCATCACGAGCCTTTCTCCGTGACCAGCGTGAAGAAGGACGGGGTGGAGCTTCCCGGCTTCGAGGCCCCCAAGCCGCAGCGGGCCATGGACAACGCCATCGCGGACAACATCACCAAGGTTCTGGAGAACGTCGTCCAGAACGGCACCGCGATCAAGGCCAAGAAGCTGGAGCGGCCCGCCGCGGGCAAGACCGGTACCACCGACAAGAACAAGTCGGCCTGGTTCGTCGGCTACACCCCGGAGCTGTCCACGGCCGTCACCCTGTTCCGCAGCGACCCCAACGCCAAGGGGCAGTCGCTGCAGTCCATGAACGGTGTCGGAGGCATCGACTCCATCCACGGTGGTGACATCCCGACCGTGATCTGGACCGAGTACATGCGCGAGGCCCTCAAGGGGGTCCCGGTCAAGGAGTTCCCGGAGCCGGACGAGATCGGCGTGATCGCCCACGCCTCCGGCGCGCCGACTCCCACGCCTCCGGCGCCCTCGCCGTCGATCTCCCCCTCGCCCTCGCCGTCGCCGTCGACCTCCCCGCCCAAGGTGTCGCCGTCCCCCTCCAAGACCGACGACAAGCCGAGGTGCAGGCCCTGGCAGGTGTGTGAGACGGACCCCGACGGCGGTACCACCAGCGGCAACGACGCAGGTGGCCTGATCGGCGGTGGCAACGGCGGCAACGGCGGGAACGGAGCCAACGGCGGCGGCAACGGCGGCGCCGCGGGAGCCGGCGGAGCAACCGACGGCGGAGCAGGCGGAGACCCGTCACCGTCCACCACGGGCAGACCTGGCCGCGCGGGAGGCGGCAGCTGGGGCACCACCGCCGGTGTCGGCGGCTGACCGGTCCGCCATCACCACCTGACGAGGGCCGTCGCACACCGTGCGGCGGCCCTCGTCCGTGCCCGGCCCCGTACGGCAGGATGAGCGCATGACGAAGGTGCACGAGGACCGGCCCGTACTGCCCACCCAGCAGGACGAGGTCGCCGCGGCCGGCAGCGAGCTCATCGGCGGCCCGCTGGGCCGCCATGCCCGGCTGGGCGGCCACTGGCTGACCCCGGTGCGGGTGGTGGTCCTCGTGGCCCTCGGGATGTTCGCGTTGGGCATGGCGCAGAAACTGCCCTGCTACGACTGGGCGTGGTTCCGGGGGGCGGGTTCGCAATACACGCACGCCTGCTACTCCGACATCCCCCACCTGTACGTCGTACGCGGCTTCGCCGACGGTCTCGTCCCCTACTGGGACCGACTCACCGGCGACATGGAGTACCTTGAGTACCCGGTGCTGACCGGGCTCTTCATGCAGGTGGCCTCCTGGCTGACGCCCGGCAGCGGCTCCATGCAGCACCGCGAACAGATGTACTGGATGGTCAACGCGGGCATGCTGATGGTCTGCGCCGCGATCATCGCCGTGTGTGTCGCCCGCACCCACCGCCGCCGGCCGTGGGACGCGCTGCTGTTGGCCCTGGCGCCCGCCTTCGCCCTCACGGCGACGATCAACTGGGATCTGCTCGCCCTCGCCCTGACCGCCGTCGCGATGCTCCTGTGGTCCCGCGGGCGGACGGTGCTCTTCGGTGTCTTCATCGGTCTGGCCACCGCGGCCAAGCTCTACCCGGTGCTGCTGCTCGGGGTGCTCTTCGTGCTCTGCCTGCGTGCCGGGAAATGGCGCGCGTTCGCCGGTGCCTTCCTCGGTACGGTCGGTGCCTGGCTCGTGGTGAACCTGCCCGTCATGATCTTCGCCTGGGACGGGTGGACGAAGTTCTACACGTTCAGCCAGGAACGGCCCATCGACTTCGGCTCGGTCTGGCTGCTGATCTCCCAGCGCTCCGGGAACCCCCTGGAGGACGCGAACACCTACGCCACGGGCCTGACCCTGCTGCTCTGCGGAGGGATCGCGCTCCTCACCCTGACGGCCCCCCGACGCCCCCGGTTCGCCCAACTGGCGTTCCTCGTCGTCGCCGCCTTCATCCTGGCCAACAAGGTCTACTCGCCGCAGTACGTGCTGTGGCTCGTCCCGCTCGCCGCCCTGGCCCGGCCGCGCTGGCGCGACTTCCTCATCTGGCAGGCCGGCGAGGTCGTCTACTTCCTCGGGATCTGGTTCTACCTCGCCTACACCTCCAGCGGGGACAAGCACCAGGGCCTGCCCGTGGAGGGCTACCAGGTGGCCATCGCGGCCCACCTGCTGGCGACCCTGTACCTCTGCGCCGTGGTCGTACGGGACATCCTGCTGCCCGAGCGGGACGTCGTGCGCCGCGACGGATCGGACGACCCCTCCGGGGGCGTCCTGGACCGGGCCGAGGACGTGTTCGTGCTGTCGGACGGGGCGAGGGCGCCGCACAAGGCGACGCCCTCGGAGGGACAGCGGGTCGACTGGGGTCAGGACCCCGGTCACTGACCGGAACGGATCAGGCGTCCAACACCCGGTCGAACTGCGTGGTGGTGTGCCGCAGGTGCGCCACCAGCTCGTCGCCCACCTTCGGCTCGGTCGCGTCCGAGGGCACGAACAGGATCGACACCTGCATGTGCGGGGGCTCGGCGAACCAGCGCTGCTTGCCCGCCCACACGAACGGGGACAGGTTGCGGTTCACGGTGGCCAGGCCCGCCCGGGCGACGCCCTTGGCACGCGGCATCACCCCGTGCAAGGCCTTGGGGGCCTCCAGGCCCACTCCGTGTGACGTACCGCCGGCGACGACGACCAACCAGCCGTCGGACGCGGCCTTCTGCTGCCGGTAGCCGAACCGTTCCCCCTTGGAGACCCGGGTGACGTCGAGGACCGCGCCGCGGTACTCGGTCGCCTCGTGGTCGCCCAGCCACAGCCGGGTGCCGATGCGGGCCCGGAAGCGGGTCTGCGGGAACTGCTGCTGGAGCCGCGTCAGCTCCTCGGCCTTCAGGTGGCTGACGAACATGGTGTGCAGCGGCAGCCGGGCCGCGCGCAGCCGGTCCATCCAGCCGATGACCTCCTCGACGGCGTCCGAGCCGTCGGGGCGGTCCAGCGGCAGGTGGAGGGCGAAGCCCTCCAGACGGACGTCCTCGATGGCGGAGTGGAGCTGCCCCAGATCCTGTTCCGAGACACCGTGGCGGCGCATCGAACTCATGCACTCGATGACCACGCGGGCGCCGACCAGACCGCGGACCCCGTCCACGGAGGACACCGAGCGGATCACCCGGTCCGGCAGCGGCACCGGGTCCTCGCCGCGCCGGAACGGGGTGAGGACGAGCAGGTCACCGCCGAACCAGTCCTTGATGTTCGCGGCCTCGTAGGTCGTCCCGACGGCGAGGATGTCGGCGCCCATCCGGGTCGCCTCCTCGCACAGCCGCTCGTGGCCGAAGCCGTAGCCGTTGCCCTTGCAGACCGGGATCAACCCGGGGAACCGGTCCGCGACCTGCTTCTGGTGCGCACGCCAGCGCGCGGTGTCGACGTAGAGCGTGAGCGCCATGCCCGTCCGGAGCCTCTCTGGAAAGCCGCTTGGTACAGCGGTGCTGTGTATGTGGGTGGGGCGAAAGTGCGGGTCAGCGGCGGGACATGTAGATGTCGAGCGCCTTGTGCAGCACCTTGTTGAGCGGGAAGTCCCACTCGCCGACGTACTCGACGGCCTCGCCGCCCGTGCCGACCTTGAACTGGATCAGGCCGAACAGGTGGTCGTTCTCGTCCAGCGTGTCACTGATGCCGCGCAGGTCATAGACGCTCGCGCCGAGCGCGTACGAATCGCGGAGCATGCGCCACTGCATGGCGTTCGAGGGCCTTACCTCGCGCTTGTGGTTGGCCGACGCCCCGTACGAGTACCAGACGTGCTGGCCGACGGTGATCATCGTGGCCGCGGCCAGGGGCTCGCCCTCGTGCGTGGCGATGTACAGCCGCATCCGGTTGGGGTCCTCGGAGTTGAGGGCCGTCCACTGACGTTGGAAGTAGCTGAGCGGACGCGGGCGGAACTTGTCGCGCTCGGCCGTGATCTCGTAGAGGTGCTGCCAGGTCGGCAGGTCGTCGTAGCCGCCCTGGACCACCTCGACGCCGGCCTTCTCGGCCTTCTTGATGTTGCGGCGCCACAGCTGGTTGAAGCCCTTGAGGACGTCGTCCAGCGAGCGGTTGGCCAGCGGTACCTGGAAGACGTAGCGGGGTTGGACGTCGCCGAAGCCGGCGCCGCCGTCCTCGGCCTGCTGCCAGCCCATGCGGCGCAGCTTGTCGGACACCTCGAAGGCGCGGGGCTCGATCACCGAGGCCTCCACGTCGCGCAGGCGCTTGACGTCCGGGTCCTGGATGCCCGCCTTGATGGCCGTCGAGTTCCAGCGCCGGATGACGACGGGCGGACCCATCTTCACGGTGAAGGCGCCCTGCTGCTTGAGGTGGCTCAGCATCGGCTGGAGCCACTCCTCCAGGTTCGGGGCGTACCAGTTGATGACCGGGCCCTCGGGGAGGTAGGCGAGGTAGCGCTTCACCTTGGGCAGTTGGCGGTACAACACGAGTGCGGCACCGACGAGTTCGCCGGATCCGTCGAACCAACCGAGGTTCTCGGAGCGCCACTCGTTCTTCACGTCGGCCCACGCCGGGACCTGGCAGTGGCTAGCGGAGGGCAGGCTCTGGAGGAAACCCAGATGCTGCTCTCGGCTGATGGTCCTCAGGGACAGGCTCATGCGGGGTGCTCCTCCGGCGGCTTCGCTGGCTATGGCGCGAAGCCTACTGCGACGGGGGCACCACCCTTCTGGGGGACGGGCCGGGCACCGGCCGCCGGCGGCCGGTGCCCTTGTCGCGGGAGGTACCCCGATCAGCTCAGCCAGCCGCCGAAGAGACCGCCGTGCGCCATGCCGAGGTAGAAGCCGATGGCCGATGCGCCAAGCCCGATGATCAGCGCGAAGCGCTCGCGTGTCGTCACCGAGATGAACTGTCCGTAGGCGCCGGTGAGGATCCCGATCAGCCCTGTCCACGAGCTGAGCAGGTGCAGATTGTCGAAGAAGCCCGTGACGAACGCCACGGCGCCGAGGATCAGGGTGGCCGCCAGCAGGGTGTCCTGCAGCGGATGGGGCTTGCCATCGGTCGCGAAGAGCGAGATGGCCGACCGCGTTGCCTGTGCCATCGGAAAGGCACCTCCTGGCTGAAGCAGAGCGGTGCTGCGGGGCCTCCTCCGACGGAGCCGGAGGCATAGCACCGAGCACACCCGATGCATACAGAGTGTGGCCCTCTCCCGCCGGATTTCAACCGGAAGGAGTCGAGCAGGTAGTCTGTACGGTCTGCGCGGTGTCTGCTCTGTGGATGCCGTGCGTACGCATCACGACCCTCCTGCCACGGAACGACCGTGGCCGCTGAGTCCAAAGGAGGTGGGTTCCACATGCGTCACTACGAAGTGATGGTCATCCTCGACCCCGATCTCGAGGAGCGCGCTGTCTCCCCGTTGATCGAGAACTTCCTCTCCGTCGTCCGTGAGGGCAACGGAAAGGTCGAGAAGGTCGACACCTGGGGCCGTCGTCGTCTCGCTTACGAGATCAAGAAGAAGCCCGAGGGCATCTACTCGGTCATCGACCTTCAGGCCGAGCCTGCGGTCGTCAAGGAGCTTGACCGACAGATGAACCTGAACGAGTCGGTTCTCCGGACCAAGGTCCTTCGCCCCGAGACCCACTGAACTTCGGTTCAGCGGTAATCGGGACCGAGTAGCACAGCAGCCCAGCAGCAATCCCCGCCGAGAGGTTCATCCATGGCAGGCGAGACCGTCATCACGGTCGTCGGCAATCTCGTCGACGACCCCGAGCTGCGCTTCACCCCCTCGGGTGCGGCGGTCGCGAAGTTCCGTGTCGCGTCCACTCCCCGCATCTTCGACAAGCAGACCAATGAGTGGAAGGACGGCGAAGGCCTGTTCCTGACCTGCTCGGTCTGGCGTCAGGCGGCGGAAAACGTCGCCGAGTCCCTTCAGCGGGGCATGCGCGTCATCGTGCAGGGCCGGCTGAAGCAGCGGTCGTACGAGGACCGTGAGGGTGTCAAGCGCACGGTCTACGAGCTGGACGTCGAGGAAGTCGGCCCCAGCCTGAAGAGCGCCACGGCCAAGGTCAACAAGACCACCGGTCGCGGTGGCCAGGGTGGATACGGCGGCGGTGGTCAGCAGCAGGGTGGCGGCGGTGGCAACTGGGGCGGAGCCCCCAGTGGCGGCGCGCCGCAGGGCGGCGGAGCTCCCTCCGACGACCCGTGGGCGTCCAGCGCGCCGGCCGGTGGCCAGGCGCAGCAGGGCGGCGGCGGGGGCGGTTGGGGCGGAAGCTCCGGCGGCTCCGGCGGTGGCTACTCGGACGAGCCGCCCTTCTAGGGCAGCTCGCAACCCCACTTCTTGATCACACAGGAGAGACACAATGGCGAAGCCGCCTGTGCGCAAGCCTAAGAAGAAGGTCTGCGCGTTCTGCAAGGACAAGACCGTGTACGTGGACTACAAGGACACGAACATGCTGCGGAAGTTCATTTCCGACCGCGGCAAGATCCGTGCCCGCCGCGTGACCGGCAACTGCACGCAGCACCAGCGTGACGTCGCCACGGCCGTCAAGAACAGCCGTGAGATGGCGCTGCTGCCCTACACGTCCACCGCGCGATAAGGAAAGGGTGACCGAACAATGAAGATCATCCTGACCCACGAGGTCAATGGCCTCGGTGCCGCAGGTGACGTCGTTGACGTCAAGGACGGCTACGCTCGCAACTACCTGATCCCGCGTCGCTTTGCGATCCGCTGGACCAAGGGTGGCGAGCAGGACGTGGCGCAGATTCGCCGCGCCCGCAAGATCCACGAGATCGCGACCATCGAGCAGGCCAACGAGATCAAGGCCAAGCTCGAGGGCGTGAAGGTCCGTCTGGCCACCCGCTCGGGTGACGCCGGCCGTCTCTTCGGTTCCGTCACGCAGTCCGACATCGCCACGGCGATCGAGGCTTCTGGCGGCCCGAAGGTCGACAAGCGCCGCGTCGAGCTGGGCTCGCCGATCAAGACCCTCGGTTCGTACCAGGTCTCCGTGCGTCTGCACACCGAGGTCCTCGCGAACGTGGGCGTCGAGGTCGTCGCCGCCTAAGTGCTGCGCACGAAGGGCCGCACCCCCTTGGGGGTGCGGCCCTTCGTCGTTTCCGGACATCCGCGGCGGCCGGGTGTGGCGGGCGTCGAGCGGCGCGATGTTTCACGTGAAACGAGGCGTTTCACGGCTTCACGGCTTCGTTGTTTCACGTGAAACAGGAGGAGCGCTGCCCGCCGGTGTTTCACGTGAAACACCGGCCATCGGGAGCTTCGGCGGCCGGGCGGCTCAGCGGGTGGCTCCGGCGACCAGCCAGCGGCCCGAGCGGGCGCGGAGTTGGAGCGTCACCATGCGGACCAGCATCATCAGGGCCATGGCCCACCAGAGGGCCGTCAGGCCTCCTCCGAGGGCCGGGACGAGGAGAGCTGCCGGCGCGAACACGGCGAGGGTCAGCAGCATGGCCCAGGCCAGGTAGCGGCTGTCTCCGGCGCCCATCAGGACTCCGTCCAGGACGAAGACGATGCCGGACACCGGCTGGGAGAGCGCCACGACCAGCAGCGCAGGCAGGAGGGCGGACTCGACCGCAGGGTCGCCGGTGAACAAGGGGATGAAGACCGGGCGGGCCACGGCGACCAGCAGCCCCAGGAGGATGCCCGCTGCGATCCCCCACTGGACCATCCTGCGGCAGACCGCCTTGGCTCCCTCGGTGTCCCCGGCTCCCAGGTAGCGGCCGATGATCGCCTGACCCGCGATGGCGATGGCGTCCAGGGCGAAGGCGAGCAGGCTCCAGAGGGAGAGCAGGATCTGGTGGGCGGCGACGTCGGCGTCGCCGAGTCGCGCGGCCACGGCGGTGGCGATCATCAGGACCGCGCGCAGTGACAGGGTGCGGACCAGCAGGGGTACGCCGGCCTGGGCACAGGCCCTGATTCCCGCCGGGTCGGGGCGCAGGGAGGCACCGTGCCGGCGGGCTCCGCGTACGACCACGATCAGGTAGGCGGCGGCCATGGCGCACTGGGCGATGACCGTGCCCCAGGCGGAGCCGGCAATGCCGAAACCGGCCCCGTAGACGAGGGCGACGTTCAGGACGCCGTTGAGGGTGAACCCGCCGATGGCGACGTAGAGCGGGGTCCGGGTGTCCTGGAGGCCTCGGATGACACCCGTGGCAGCGAGCACCATGAGCATCGCGGGGATGCCGAGGGCCGAGATCCGGAGGTAGGTGATCGCGTACGGGGCCACGTTGTCGGAGGCTCCGAGGAGGGAGACCAGCCAGGGGGCCGCGGGCATGACGACGGCGACGACGGCGGCGCCCAGCAGCAGCGCGAGCCAGATGCCGTCCATGCCCTGGCGGATCGCTGCCGGGAGATCGCCCGCTCCCACCCGGCGGGCGACCGCCGCAGTGGTGGCGTAGGCGAGGAAGACGAAGATGCTCACCGCGGTGGTGAGCAGTGCGGCGGCGACGCCCAGACCGGCCAGCTGCGGCGTGCCCAGGTGTCCCACGATGGCGCTGTCGGCCATCAGGAAGAGGGGTTCGGCGACGAGGGCTCCGAACGCGGGGACTGCCAAGGCGAGGATCTCGCGGTCGTGTCGTCTCGGCGCAGTCTTCGGCGCTGTGGGGGCCTGTGTCATGTGCTCAATCTAATCTTCCACAGGTAATGGACGCAAGGCTCTTTGGATCCTTACCGAAGCGCTGACTTGGGTGTTCTTCCCACCCCATTGGGGGCGATCTTGAGACAGTGGCGAAGAAATTTCTTCCCCACGCCTAGATCGGCAAGAAATTGCAGCTCAGGCGGGGTGTGGGGGGTGGTCGGGTGATTTTGTCCACAGCGTCGTCCCCCGGTCCGTACACAGCTTGGAGGCAGTTACCCACAGCATTGGCGCCGTCGTCCACATCTCATCCACACACCCTGTGGATAACAAGATTGGCTGACGTCGCTCGCGGCCCTACCGTGGTGCGTTGCCCCGACGCGCCGACAGCCGATTCGGGCACCCCGAATGTCAGAGCCGTGTCGTAGAAAGAGTGACACGGCGAGGTCCGCGCAGCGGACGGGAGGAGGCGGCCCGGTGAGCATGTCCGAGCCCATGGACGACCCCTGGGCCGACAGCGGTCCAGGTGACCGTCTGCCCGCCCGCTCACGCCGTAAGGGAGAGGGTCGCGGCCGCGGGGACGACCAGCAGGACCAGGGCCGTGAGGGAGGCTCCTGGGACGGCGGGGGCGGCGGCTTCGAGCGCGTCCCGCCGCAGGACCTCGACGCCGAGCAATCGGTGCTCGGAGGCATGCTGCTCTCGAAGGACGCCATCGCCGACGTGGTCGAGGTCATCAAGGGCCACGACTTCTACCGACCGTCCCACGAGACGATCTACCAGGCCATCCTCGACCTGTACGCGAAGGGCGAACCGGCCGACCCGATCACGGTCGGCGCGGAGCTGACCCGGCGCGGCGAGATCAGCAAGGTCGGCGGGGCCTCGTACCTGCACACTCTGGTCCAGTCCGTCCCGACGGCGGCCAACGCCGAGTACTACGCCGAGATCGTCCACGAGAGAGCCGTTCTGCGGCGCCTCGTCGCGGCCGGCACCAAGATCACGCAGATGGGATACGCGGCCGACGGCGATGTGGACGAGATCGTCAACAGCGCCCAGGCGGAGATCTACGCCGTTACCGAGCAGCGCACGTCGGAGGACTACCTGCCGCTCGGCGACATCATGGAAGGCGCCCTCGACGAGATCGAGGCGATCGGTTCGCGCAGCGGCCAGATGTCGGGAGTCCCGACCGGCTTCACCGACCTGGATTCGCTGACCAACGGCCTGCACCCCGGCCAGATGATCGTCATCGCGGCCCGACCCGCCATGGGCAAGTCGACCCTCGCGCTCGACTTCGCCCGCGCCTGTTCCATCAAGAGCAACCTGCCGAGCGTCATCTTCTCCCTCGAAATGGGCCGCAACGAGATCGCGATGCGCCTGCTCTCGGCCGAGGCGCGCGTGGCGCTGCACCACATGCGCTCGGGCACGATGACCGACGACGACTGGACGCGGCTGGCCCGCCGGATGCCGGACGTGTCCGCCGCCCCGCTGTACATCGACGACTCTCCCAACCTGTCGATGATGGAGATCCGGGCGAAGTGTCGCCGGCTCAAGCAGCGCGCCGATCTCTCGCTCGTCGTCATCGACTACCTCCAGCTCATGCAATCGGGTGGCTCGCGCCGTCCCGAGAGCCGTCAGCAGGAGGTCTCCGACATGTCCCGAAACCTCAAGCTGCTGGCCAAGGAGCTCGAGGTGCCGGTGATCGCGCTCTCCCAGCTGAACCGTGGTCCCGAGCAGCGAACGGACAAGAAGCCGATGGTCTCCGACCTGCGTGAGTCGGGCTCGATCGAGCAGGACGCGGACATGGTGATCCTGCTCCACCGCGAGGACGCGTACGAGAAGGAGTCCCCTCGCGCCGGCGAGGCGGACCTGATCGTGGCGAAGCACCGTAACGGTCCCACCGCCACCATCACCGTGGCCTTCCAGGGCCACTACTCGCGCTTCGTGGACATGGCCAACACATAATCCCGGGGGGTGTGGCGGGCTCGTCCTCGACGAGCCCCCGCCCCCTCCCTCGGCGTCCCACCGGACAGCGTGCCGCCGGTGTCACCGGTCGTCATCGATCCCCGGCCGGGCCGGCGACCGCGGGTCCGCAGCCGGCCGGCAGACCGGAGACCACCAGGGCCACGGCACCCTGTGGGGTGTCGGCATCGCCGATGACGGTCCGGCGGGACGGGGCATGGACCCTGTACCGGCCGTTGCTCAGCGGATCCACGTGCGGCACGTCCCGTGAGTACGGGATCCCGACGCACGTCGTGAAGTGCAGGGACCGGTGACTGGTGAACGGGTAGAGCCGGCGCAGCCTCGGCTCGGCGTACGCGGCCTCGGCGATCCTCAGGGTCGAACGCGCGTAGTAGAACAGGTCTTCCTTTCGCCGCAGACCTTCCAGGAGCAGGCGCCACCCGACGGCGACGGCCTCGGCGGGGCCACGTTCGTGTGCCTGTGCCAGTTCGGTGACCGTGACGAACGGGGCCGACTTGTGGATCTCCTGGAGCGTCGCGCCGCTTCGCCACCCCTCCAGGGCCAAGGCCATCTCGCCGAGGTCCGGGGTGGAGCCCGAGATCAGCCGTACTCCCCTGCACCACCCGCTGAGGATGAACTGTCGTTCCGCGGATCCGAGCGTGATCCAGCAGGTCTCCCGGCCGGCGACCTCGCTCGTGATGCCGGCGGATCGCAACGGATCCGATTCGTTCACCAGGACCGGATCCCATGCGAGCGCGAGCTCGGCGGCCACCGTCTCCAGTGCCGCGGCGAGGCCGCCGGCGGACATCAGGTCCGGATACGGATCGGGCTTCGTGGGCGACGGCTCGTGGCGGCTCGGGTCGGCAGAGTTCGAAGTCACCGCCCGAGTCTCCCGCCGATGCGGAGAGGTTCGCCGTCACTTCGGAATATCCAGAGAGGGAAATTCCAGATGGGTATGAACCGGGGCACCGACGCGCTCGCGTGCCGGGACGTGATGAGGCGCCGGGTCGGCACGCGGTGGTCAACGCCGCGGAGGACACGCGCGAACGGGGATACGGCCGCCGGCTCCGTTCAGGAGCGCGCGAAACGATGAGCGCGCAGGGCGTGTGACCTGAGAGTCTGGGGATCATGGACACCTCTGCCGAAGACCTGGAACTGCTTCCCGCCACCCGACGCGCGCTGAGGCACCGGATCGCCGTCGCCCAGCGCGACGGGCGGGCCCCGTCGGTCGTGGCGGCCGTCGCCCGGGGTGGTGAGGTGGTCTGGGAGGGGTCTCGTACGAGTGTCGAGGGCCACGGCCCCGACGGGGACGTGCAGTACCGGATCGGTTCGATCACCAAGACGTTCACCGCCGTGCTGGTGATGCGGTTGCGGGACGAGGGCCTGCTGAGTCTCGGGGATCCGGTGGAGAAGTACCTGCCGGGGACGGGTGCCGGCGAGGTGACGGTGCGGCAACTGTTGGCGCACACGGCGGGTTTGGCCGCCGAGACGCCGGGCGAGTGGTGGGAGCGCACGCCGGCCACCCTCCGCCCCGATCTCTCCGCCGTCCTGGGAGAGCGGCCCCTGCTGCACGAGCCCGGGACGCGGTTCCACTACTCGAACCCGGGCTACACGCTGCTGGGGTCACTCGTGGAGGCCGTGCGGGGGACGTCCTGGGAACAGGCGCTCCGGGCCGAGGTGTTGGAGCCGCTCGGGCTGGACCGTACGACTGCGGGACCGGAGGCTCCGCACGCGGGCGGGTGGGCGGTGCATCCGTGGGCGGACGTGATGATGCCCGAACCGTCCGAGGACCTGGGCCTGATGGCTTCGGCGGGCCAGCTCTGGTCCACGACGAGGGACTTGGCCAGGTTCGCCGCGTTCCTCGTGCGGGGCGACGAGCGGGTGCTGAGTACCGAATCTCTGCGGGAGATGCGCACATCGGCCGCCCCGACGGAGGGCGTCGCCGAGCCCGGTTACGGCTTCGGACTCCAGCTGATGGACTGCTCCGGTCGCAGGCTGGTGGGGCACGGGGGGTCGCTGCCCGGCTTCGTCGCGGGTCTGTGGCTGAGCGAGGCGGACGACGTGGCGGCGGTGGTGCTGGCCAACTGCACGTCGGGCCTGCCGGCGACGACGGTGGCCGTGGACCTGGTGACGATCGTGGCAGAGGCGGAACCCCGGTTCCCGGAGCCGTGGCGGCCCTTCCGCGAGGCCGATCCGGTGGCGTTGGACCTCTGCGGACCCTGGTACTGGGGCACCTCGGCCCAGGTGGTTCGGCTGACCGCCGACGGGATCCTGGAGTTGGCACCGGTCGGAGCGACGGGTCGTACCGCTCGCTTCCGCGCCGAGTCGGACGGGAGCTGGACGGGCCTCAACGGCTACTACGCGGGGGAGACGCTCCGGGCGGTACGCAGCACGGACGGCCGCGTGAGCCATCTCGACCTGGGCTCCTTCGTGTTCACGCGGGAACCGTACGACGCCCAGGCCCCGGTGCCCGGCGGCGTGGACCCGCGGGGTTGGCGGGGCATCGGCTGAGGCAACGGCTCCTACGCCACCAGCTCGCGTTCCAGTGGGGTGCGGAAGCGGGGGGTGATGCGCGCGGCGCCGATCCACTCCGAGAGACGGGCCGCCTCGGTGATGACCGCTTCCTCGGCCCCTCGGCCGGGATCGCCGAGCAGCCGCCAGACGATCTCGCCGTCGGGTCGCTGGGCCCAACCGCCGATGATCTCGCCGTTCCACCAGACGGTGGGGCCCACGTTGCCCGCGTAGTCGAACAGCGCGCCCCGGTGGGCGGGATCGAGGTGGAAGCCGCGGTCGGCCCAGCCCATGGCGCTCGGGTCGAGCCCGGGCAACAGAGCGGCCCAGGCCTCGGGGGCCGGTTCGGGTCCGATGTCACCGGGGCTGACGAGGGCGCCGGTGCCGTCTTCGAGGCGGACGTGGTCGGGTCCGACGACGGCCAGGGCCTTGCGCACGTCGGTGAGGGTCCAGCCGGTCCACCACTTGAGGTCGGATTCGGTGGCCGGCCCGTACGCGTACAACCAGCGGCGGGCGATCTCGGCACGCGCCTCGGCTGCCGGTACGGCCGGCCAGGGGTCGGTGTGGACCCAGCGGTACTGGCTGGAGGTCCAGGAGCCGCGCGGACGGTCGCGGCGGATCAGGCCGTCCGCGGCCAGGAGCCGGATGACGCGGGTGGCGACACCGGTCTCGGTCTCGTACTTCTTGCCCCGGCCCACGGTGATCTTCTGCCGCAGAGCGGGCACGGCGGCGGAGAGTTGGCTGCCGGTGGAGGGGCCGAGGCGATCGAGGGCGTCGAGTGCGGCCAGCTCGACGCGGGCGAGCCAGTCCGTGTCGAGGCCCTGGCCGTCCTCGTCGAGGTGCTTGAGGAAGGTACGGCGCTCCTTGGCGGCGATCCCCCGGGCCGTGGAGGCATCCACGTAGGGGGCCAGTTCGGCGGAGACGGCGAAGAGCGTGTTGCGCATGCTCAGCAGTCGTACGAGGCTCACATCCTCGTACAGCGCCTGCTCGACGGCTGCGGAACCCGCCCCGGTGAGGCGGGCGCGGGCCGACAGGAACACGGTTGCGGCGTCGGTGGCGTGCAGGGCCACGACGGCGTCCGCCGCCTCGTGTACGCGGGCGGCGCGGGCCGAGGGAGCCAGCCGGTGCCGACGGCCGAGCCTGTGGCGACGCTCGATGGTGGTCACGAGGGGGAGGCTGGGGCTCATCCTCCCGATCGTAGGCCGGACCGTCGCGGACGGCCCGGCCTTTCGGTGCGGTGCGGTTCGGGCCGTCAGAGTTGAAGCTTGAACCCGAGGTGGGACGCGGTGAACCCGAGTCGCTCGTAGAAGCGGTGGGCGTCGACCCGCGACACGTCCGAGGTCAGCTGGACCAACTGGCAGTTCTGTAGACGGGACTGCTCGATCGCCCACTCGATGAAGCGGGTTCCCAGGCCGCTGCCCCGTTCGTCGGCGTGGACGCGTACGCCTTCGATGATGGAGCGGGAGGCTCCCTTGCGGGAGAGCCCCGGGACGATGGTGAGCTGGAGCGTGCCCACGACCCGGTCCTCGCGTACGGCGACCACCAATCGCTGGTTGGGGTCGTTGTCGATGTGCTTGAGGGCCGTGAGGTACGGGGCGAGATCGTCCGGGGACTCGCGGGTCGCTCCCAGCGGGTCATCGGCCAGCATGGCGACGATGGCGGGCAGATCGGCCTCGGTGGCCGGTCGGATGGCGAGTTCGGCGGTGGTGTCGGTCATGTGTGGTGGTTCCTTCCTCAGCCCGCGGCGACGGTGAGCGGTGCCCAGCGGCGGGCCCAATCACCGGGGAGATCGGGGATGTCGCGGGTCATGACGGCGTTGAAGGCGATCGAGTCGAGTCCGCGGTCCTTCAGCCAGGCGAGGAGCTCTTCGTGGCGTACGTCGACATCGGTGCGCAGAGGGCGGTCGGTGGTGGCCGCCAGGGCCGTCACGAGGGACTGGGCCACGAGGGTGTCGCGGGCGATCAACGGGCCGATGACATGGGTCTCCATGTTGGGCCAGAGGGCCGCGTAGCCGATGAGTTCCCCGGAGCCGTCCTCGGCGACGAGCAGTCGATCCGCGAAGGCGGGCAGCCGCGTGATCATGTGCGTTCGATCGGTGCCGAACACTTCGGTGTCCAGCCCGATGATCCGTCCGATGTCCTCGGCGCCGGCGGGCCTGATCGAGGTCGTTCCGGCGCCGGGACCCCTGGTCGTCGGTGGTTCCGCCCGGAAGGGGCCCGTCAGCATCTCGGCGCGGCTCGTGGTGTCGAAACCGAGTTCCTCGTAGAGCGGTCGGCCGTAGGGGGTGGCATGGAGGGTGATCGCGACGCCTTTGAGGACGTGGTCGCAGACGTGAGTCATGAGGCGGCGGCCGACGCCTTGACGTGCGTACCGGTCGGCGACGAGGACCATTCCGATGGCGGCGAGTTCCGGTGCGGCCGGGCTGCCGCCGTATCGGGTGACCACGCAGGCCGCGGCGAGGCCGCGTCCGTCGGGGGCGTCGATGCCGTAGCCGTCCCCGGCGGCAAGGAGCAGTCCCCACTTGTGCTCCTCGCGGGGCCAGCCGCGGTCCTCGGAGAGGTCGGCGCAGCGACGGAGTTCGTCCCTGGCCAGCGCGCGGATCGGCAGGTCGGTGAGCTGTGGTGGTGTCACCGGACCAGACTGGATCATGAGCCGGTGGGGAGTCCAGAGGATTCCGGGAATCGGATCGGGTGGGGACGCGGAGCGCGGGAGCGAGCGCGAGTGAGGGGTGCCGGGCCGAGAGGAGGCGGATGTTTCACGTGAAACGGCTCGATGTTTCACGTGAAACGTGGCGCGATTACGGCGACGGCGGAGTTCGTTTCACGTGAAACAGGGTGTTTCACGTGAAACACACCGGCTAGCCTCGACGGCTATGAAACTCCTCCACCTTTTCGATCTCGACGGCACCCTGATGTACGGCTCGGCGGCGCCGGTGGAGATCTCCCGGCAGCTCGGGGTGAGCGAGGAGATCGCCGAGCTTGAGCGAGCATTCGCAGCGCGTGAGATCGGACCGCACGAGTTCTCCGTGGCGGCCCACGCGCTGTGGTCAGGATTGACGTCCGAGCACGTCAGGGCCGCCTTTGACGGTTCCCCGTGGTTGTCGGGGATCCGAGAGGTCTGGCAGGAGATCCGGGAGCGCGGGGACCACTGCGCGGTGATCTCCCTGTCGCCGTCCTTCTTCGTGGAACTGCTGCTGGAGTGGGGCGCGGACGCCGCGCACGGCTCGCTCTACCCGGAGGTTCCGTTCACCCGGCCCCTCGATGTGGCGGGGATCCTGACGCCCGAGCTGAAAGTCGATGTCGCGGACCGACTGTGCGCACGGTTCGGGGTGACCCGGAGCGACTGCGTGGCGTACGGGGATTCCTTGACCGATGCGGTGCTTTTCGAAGCGGTGCCGAGGTCCGTGGCGGTCAATGCCAGGCCGTATCTGGCGGAACGCGCCACGTACGTCTATGAGGGCCGGGACCTCCGCGAGGCTTACCAGCTTCTGGGGCCGGCACGCCCGGGGGTTCAGGCATCTTAAGGGGAAAGGGGGTTCGAAACTCGGAATTTGCCCATTCCCGCGCAGTGCTCTTGGGTGGCCGGCACGCTGTGAAGCCCGGAACCACGGATTCGAGGCCGTGGCGTGTGCAGACCTACCGAGATTCTCGAAGCGAGGCACCGCATGGACGCTCCGTCCACCAGATCGGCAAGACCGCGGACGGGCCGGATACCGTCCGGGGAAGGTGAGGTCGAGCCGTCCCCCGATGCCGTGCTCATCCGCCGGACCCTGGCGGAGATCGCGCCCGTCGCCGACCGAGTCACTTCGTACTTCTACGCCTTGGTGTTCACCGGACATCCCGAGGTGCGGGGCATGTTCCCCGTGGCGATGGACACCCAGCGCGACCGCCTGCTGAAAGCCCTGCTGACCGCCGCCGAGCACATCGACGACCCGGATGTGCTCGGCCCGTATCTGCGCCGCCTGGGCACCGGACACCGCAAGTACGGCACCATGGCGGCCCACTATCCCGCGGTCGGCGAGGCACTGTTGGGCGCGCTGGCCCGGTACGCCGAGCTGACGTGGGGGCCGGAGACCGAGGCGGCGTGGGTGCGGGCGTACACGGCGATCTCCCAGATCATGATCGACGCGGCGTCCGAGGACCAGATCAAGGCGCCGGCCTGGTGGCACGCGGAGGTGGTCTCCCACGATCTGCGCACCTCGGACATCGCGGTGTTGACCGTCAGGCCCGACCAGCCGTATCCGTTCGTTGCGGGGCAGTACACGAGCCTGGAGACCCCGTGGTGGCCACGGGTGTGGCGGCACTACTCCTTCGCCTCCGCCCCGCGCGCGGACGGCTTGCTGTCCTTCCACGTCAAGGCCGTTCCGGCGGGTTGGGTATCCAACGCCCTGGTACGGCACGCCCGGCCGGGCGACGTGCTGCGCCTGGGCCCTCCGGACGGTTCGATGGTGGTGGACCACACGACCGACAACGGGATGCTGTGCTTGGGCGGCGGCACCGGAATCGCCCCGATCAAGGCACTGATCGAGGACGTGGCCGAGCACGGGGAGCGACGCCCGATGGAGGTCTTCTTCGGTGCGCGCAGCGACCACGACCTGTACGACAAGGACACCCTGCTCGGACTGCAGCGCTCGCACCCCTGGTTGTCGGTGCGTCCCGTCATCGGCGGTGGGCTGGACGGACAGCTGCCCCAGGCGGTCGGAGAGCACGGGCCGTGGAGTTCGTACGACGCGTTCATCTCGGGTCCGCCGGCGATGATCCGCAGTGGTGTGCACGCGCTCAAGCGGATCGGGATTCCCGGGGAGCGGATCCGCTACGACGCGGTGGAGGAGCTGGCGGGCGTCGGGGGTTGAGACCGCGGGACGCCTGCCGGCTCGTCCAGGGGGTCAGCCCAGGTCGGCGGCGTGCATGGCGCGCACGCCTTCGATGTTGCCGTCGAGGTAGTGGCGCAGGGACAGCGGGACGAGATGGACGGCGGCGATGCCGACCCGGCTGAACGGCACGCGGACGATCTCGTATTCGCCTTCGGGCTCGTCGATCTCGGGGCCGTGGCGTTGGTCCGGGTCCATGGATTCGAGGTGGCAGACGAAGAAGTGCTGCACCTTCACGCCGGTGACGCCACGGTCGGCGATGTGCTCGACGGTGTCGACGAAGCAGGGGACCACATCGGTGATCTTCGCACCGAGTTCTTCGTGGACCTCGCGATGGAGGGCGTCGACGACGGTGGCGTCCGAGGACTCCACTCCACCGCCTGGGGTGATCCAGTACGGGTCGACGCCGGGCCTGGTGCGCTTGATGAGGATCAGGTCGTCACCGTCGAGCAGGATCGCGCGGGCGGTGCGTTTGACCACGGGGCGTTCGGTCATGGGAGAAGAGTGGCCCAGACTTCCGCTTCTGAAACGCGGGCCCGTGAAACGGACGGTTCCGGACAGGGCGATTCACCAGTCCGCGGCTGCGTGCAGGAGCCGGTCGTGGGCCCGTGCGAGATGGGCGAGACCCAGGCTTCCGGTGCGTACCACGAGGAACCAGGTGCGCAGGGGTGGCACGGCGGGCTCCAGCAGTGAGACGACCCGCCGGCTGTCGAGGGCGTCTTGGCACAGGTAGCGGGGCAGGACGGCGAGTCCCGCGCCGGCACGGACGCACTCCAGCACCGCTCTCAGGTCGGGGGCGATCACGGTGGCGGCGGTGTCGGGCAGGCTGTCGAACACGGCCGCCCAGTAGCGGGTGACGAGGGGCAGGCTCTCGTGCACCTCGACCACGGGGATTCCGTCAAGGGCGGCGCTCGCGCCGGCCCCTTTCTCGCGCAGCGGTTCCGGATCGACGAGTGCGGCCCAATAGGGAGCCGCGACCAGGACCTGTTCCTCGTCGCAGAGGGCGGTGGCGGTGAACAGGGAGCCGCGCGGCCGGGCGGTCGTGACGATGAGGTCGTGTTGCCCGGAGGCCAGGCCGTCGAGATTCTCCTCGGTGTCGGCGCTCAGGGCGGTGCGCAGGGTCTGGCCCTGACCGACCAGCGGTGCGAGGGCGGGGAGCACGCGCAGGCTCAGGAATTCGGGAGGCCCGGCGACGTGCAGTGTGCGTAAGGCTCCGGTGGCCTCCCGTTCGGTCTCGGCGATCCGGAGCAGCGCGTCCAGGTGCGGGGCGGCTTTGTGCGCGAGTTCGTCTCCGACGGCGGTGGGGGTGACCCCTCGGGCGCGACGGTGGAACAGGGGGCGCCCCAGTTGGCGTTCGAGGGTGCGTATCTGTGAGGTGACGGCCGGCTGGGACAGCCCGAGGAGCGTGGCGGCCCGAGTGAACGAGCCCGCTCGGTGCACGGCGACGAAGGTACGCAGCAGGGCCAGGTCCATGAGGGCCCCTCTCGGTGGGGGCCTTCAACTATAAATATGCCGATAGGCCCCTGTCGTTACCGTGATTGGACTCTGACAGAGAGTCAACTAGCCTTGTCGACGTGGTTCTTCGCACATGGAACCCGAGGCGGTCCGAGCCACCAGGGGGGAGGCTCGGACCGCTCTTGCCTTGCCCCTCAGTGGCCCTGACCGGCGGAGTCGAGGGCTCGCAGCACATCGGCGACCAGGTCCTCGGTGTCCTCGGCCCCGGCGGAGAAGCGGATGAACCCCTCCGGCACGGCGTCGCCGCCCCACCGTCCACGCCGCTCGGCGGTGGACCGTACTCCCCCGAAACTCGTGGCGTCCTCGACCAGTCGCAGGGCGGACATGAACCGTTCCGCCCGTTCGCGGTCCGCCAGGGTGAAGGAGACCACCGACCCGAAGCCCTGCATGTGACGGGCCGCCGTCTTGTGCGACGGGTCCGAGGAGAGGCCCGGGTAGCGCAGTCCGCTGACGTCGCCGCGGTCGACGAGGGCCTCGGCGACGGCCAGGGCGTTGGCCCACTGACGCTGGGCGCGCAGCTGGATGGTGGCGAGGGACCTGTGGGCGAGCCAGGCCTCCATGGGGCCGGGGATGGCACCGACGACCTTGCGCCAGCGTCGGACGGCCGCCGCGAGATCGGGGTCGAGGCACACCACGTAGCCCAGGAGGAGATCGCCGTGGCCGGTGAGTCCCTTGGTGCCGCTGGCGACGGAGAAGTCCGCGCCGAGTTCCAGGGGGCGCTGCCCCAGCGGCGTGGCGAGGGTGTTGTCGACGGCGACCAGGGTTCCGCCGGCGTGCGCGGCGGCCACGAGGCGCGGTACGTCGCACACGTCGAGCCCCGGGTTGGAGGGGGTCTCGATCCACAGGAGCCGGGCCTCGTCGAGCTCGGCCAGCTGGGCCTCGTTCGCGGTCGGGGCGGTGCGGACGTGGATTCCGTACGCCTCCAACTGCTCGCGGAGCAGCGGCAGGGCCTGGTAGCCGTCGTCGGGAAGGACGACGGTGTCGCCGGTACGGGCCTGGGAGAGCAGGACGGCGGAGATCGCGGCCATGCCGGACGCGAAGACGATCGTCTCGACACCGCTTCGGCCGGGCGCCTCCAGTTCCCCGATGGCCTTCTCCAACAGGGTCCAGGTGGGGTTGGTGTCGCGGCCGTAGGTGTAGGGGCCTTCGACGTCGCCGGGCAGGTGGAAGTGCGCGGCGAAGACCGGCCCGGGCAGGGTCGGCTCGTTCTTGACCGGTTCGGGCAGGCCGGCGCGGACGGCCCGGGTGCCGTCGCCGTATCCGTCGGTCCCGGGGGTGTGCGGGTCGTTCACGGGGTGGGCTCCTTTGCCGCCGTGCGTACGGCGTTCAGCATGCCGGGCCTCGCGGCCTCGACCGATTCCAGGCCGTCCGACTCAGTTCTTGTCGGGAAGGGCCAGGTTCACGGCCCAGGAGACGATGGAGATGATCAGACCACCCACGAGGGCGGTCCAGAATCCGTCGACGTGGAAGCTGAGGTCGAACTGCTTGGCAAGCCAGGAGGTGAGCAGCAACATCAAGGCGTTCACGACGAGGGTGAAGAGGCCGAGGGTGAGGACGAACAAGGGAAGTGAGAGCAGCTTCACCACGGGCTTGACGATGAAGTTGACCAGGCCGAAGACCAGGGCGACCAGGATGAGGGTGAGGGCGCGCCGGCCGGTGCTGCTGCCGTCGTCGAGCGTGATGCCGGCCAGCAACCAGATGGCGACGGCCAGAGCCGCCGCGTTCGCGAGCGTCTTGATTACGAAATTCGTCATGTGCCCGATCGTTGCAGAGAAGATCCTGGCGGGACATCGGCAGATCAGCGGATCCCGCGGCACCACGGAGCAAGGGGTAGAAGAACGATGAAGGTCTTCCGGCTGGACGAACTCGAATCGGAGCGGGCCGCCAACGAAGGTGCCTACCTCCAGTTCCTGCGGGAGCGGAACATGTCGGTCGGGTTGTACGCACTCGACGCGGGGCAGAGCGACCCGCAGCAGCCGCACCGGCAGGACGAGGTGTACTACGTGGTGAGCGGCCGGGCCGCGATCACGGTCGGGGAGGAGACGGAGACGGTGGCCAACGGCAGCATCGTCTACGTGCCGGCCGGAGTGCCGCACAAGTTCCACCACATCACCGAGCCGCTCAAGGTGTTGGTGGTGTTCTCCCCGCCGGAGGGCTGAAGGCCGAGGGTCGGGCCCCTGATCCCCCTAGGGGTCGGATCAGGGGGTTCCGGGGGCTCGCGGGGCCCCGCTCGAAGCCGTGGCCTCCTAGCATCGAGAGCAGGAAGTCACGGACGAGGAAGAGGTAGGGGACATGGACGGGATCCGAGCGATGTTCGAGGGCATGCCGTGGTGGGTCAAGTGGATCGCCGTTCCACTGCTGGCTCTGGTCGTCTTCGGCGGTGTGATCACCACCGTGCTCGGCACGCTGATCGCGCTCGTCTTCAAGCTGCTGCTCTTCGTCGCCCTGGTCGGCGGCCTGATCTTCGTGGTCAAGAAGTTCTCCGGCGGGGGCTCGAAGTCCTCCTCCCGCGACTGGTAGGACAACCCTCCCGACCGTCACCGGGATTGAGCCAGCAGAGGGAACGTGACGCGTGAAACCGTCCATACCCCAGGAATCGGCGGATAGAGTGGCAATCTGTGCCGTTCCCGGGGCACCGAAAAAGCCGGTACTGCCGCTCTGACCCGCGGCTATGACGCATAGCCGACACGTGTGACCCCCAGGATCACGGCATGTGCGGGGGTGGCCCCCGCAGAGTGGGCCCCTCAAGGCCCGCGCCATGCCTGGGGGTGAGCTTTGTCTTCGGTTCACAATTCCGCTGTGCCGACTCTGATCGGTTCGGTGCAGCGGGCGCTGAGACTGCTCGAAGCCGTGGCCTCCCACAGCGAGGGAGCGCCGGCGAAACAACTGGCGCGCGAGGCTGGGCTCCCGCTTCCCACCGCGTATCACCTGCTGCGCACCCTGAGCCACGAGGGCTATTTGCGCCGCGAGGGCGGAGTCTTCGTGCTCGGTGACGCCGCAGGACGGCTGGCCGTTGGGGGACTTCAGCAGAAACGTCGCAGCATGATCCTCGATTCGCTCGCCCACTTCCGCGACGCCGTGGGGGCGCCCGTCTACTTCGCGGTTTTCCGCGAGGGTGAGATCGAGGTCGTGGGTGTCTCGGACACCCAGTCCAGCCCGGCGTGCGAGGAGTGGGCGGACTTCCGGGAGACCGGCCACGCTCACGCCATCGGCCAGTGTCTGTTGGGCCAGCTCGACGACAAGACGCGCAAGGACTACTACGAGCGGCACCCGGTCGAGGCCATCACCCCGTACACGGTGCGGGACATGCACTCCCTGGAGCAGCGCATCGAATCCCAGGGGAGGATGCAGCCCGTCGTCGAGCGGCAGGAGTACTCCCTGGGCACGGTGTGCGCGGCCATCCCGATCACGGCGGGAGACACGGCCGCGACCATGGCCATTTCTCTCCCCCTGCACAGAGAAGGCGAGTTGCTCTATGTAGTCAATCGACTACGGAGTGAAGTAGGCGCGCTGTTGAGCACCCTGTCCTTCTCTATCAGTATCTGAAAACTCACTCCTTGTGATCTGCAAGCACTTCCACCACTCTTGTCAAGAGGCCTAGAGGGACCATTCCTGGCCACTTCCACGACAGCGGGGTAGGCAATGCGCGAGTCCGTACAGGCAGAGGTCATGATGAACTTCCTCGTCTCCGAGGAGCTTTCGTTCCGGATCCCGGTGGAACTCCGCTACGACGCTCACGACCCCTACGCGGTGCGCCTGACCTTCCACCTCCCCGGAGACGCGCCTGTGACCTGGGCGTTCGGCCGAGAACTGCTCCTCGACGGCATCAACAAGTCCTGTGGGGAAGGTGATGTGCACATCGCCCCCACCGAGCCGGAAGAGCTCTCGGATGTGCACATCCGTCTGCAGGTCGGGGGAGACAGGGCGCTGTTCCGTGCCGGTGCGGCGCCGCTCGTCGCGTTCCTCGACCGGACCGACAGGCTTGTTCCGCTCGGTCAGGAGCGCACTCTGAGTGACTTCGAGGAGAACCTCGACGAGGCACTCGGCAAGATCCTGGACGAATCCCAGCAGAACGAGCGGAACGCGGGCTGAGCCACTGCCCCGTTCGTCGCGCTCACCGTCCGCCGATGTCCCCGTCCGGTCCCATCGAAGTTCAGCGCTTGCGCCGCCGGCCCCGGCCACCGCGTACCGGCCCCGCGGCCGGCGTGGTGTCCGGAGCGCCCGGGCGGTCGGCGGAGACCACCAACGCGGCCAGTGCCGTGGTGACCGGTACCGAGGCCACGAGCCCGATCGATCCCACGAGGGTCCGCACGATCTCCTCAGCGACCAGTTCGCTGTTGGCGACCGAGCCCACGCTGCTGTTCGCGATCGAGAACAGCAGGAGCAGGGGCAGCGCGGCGCCCGCGTACGCCAGCACCAGCGTGTTCACCACGGACGCGATGTGGTCGCGGCCGATCCGGATGCCGGCCCGGTACAGGGCGCGCGGGCCCATCTTCGGGTCGGCCTGGTGAAGTTCCCAGACGGCTGAGGTCTGGGTGACCGTCACGTCGTCCAGCACGCCCAGGGAACCGATGATCACGCCTGCGAGCAACAGGCCGCTCATGTCGATCTCCGGGTAGAGACCGTGGATCAGGCCGGTGTTGTCGTCGGTGTTCCCGCTCAGGAACGCCCAGCCGATGAACCAGGATCCCAACAGGCCGATCAGCAGCAGCGAGACGAGCGTGCCGAGCACGGCGACCGAGGTGCGCGCGGTCAGCCCGTGGCACATGTAGAGGGCGATCAGCATGATCGCGCTGGCCCCGATGACCGCGACGAGCAGCGGGTTGGACCCCTGGAGGATCGCCGGGAGGATGAAGAGGGTCAGGACGGAGAAGCTGACGGCGAGCGCGATCAGGGCGAAAAGCCCGCGCATTCGCCCGACGATGACGACCGCGACGGCGAAGATCCCGGCGAGCAGCGCCATGGGGAACTTCCGATTGACGTCGATCACGGAGTACTGGAGGTCCCGGGGCGCGTCGGGGGCGTAGGCGACCACCACCTCCTGGCCGTTCGCCAACTGGCGGGGGGCGCCGGGTTGGACGATCTCGAAGAAGGTCCGGCCCTTGTCGGAGCCGCTGGTGACCTCGATGGTGGCCTTCTTGCACTCGCCGGTCTGCGCGGCTTGGGCCTCACGGCCCTCGGGGGTCGAGGTGTCGCCCGTGGGGGGCACCTGAGAGGCGTTCACCGACTTGCAGTCGACTTGGGCCAGGGTGACGACCTTCCCTTGCTGGGTCTGGCGGTCGAACCCGACTCCGGTGCGCTCGTGGGCGGGGGCGCCCCCCGGCCAGAGGACCACCATGCCGATGAAGACCGCGGTGGCGAAGGGGATCAGTACGGCCGCGATGACCTTGCGCAGGTGCTTGGAAACGGGAGCAGCCGGGCCGTGGCTGTGGCTGTGGGAATGGCCGTGGGAGGGGCTTGGCACATGGTCGAGCGGGGCGTGTTCGTGGCCGGCGTGACCGGTGTGCTCTGTGGGCTCGGTGGGGGGCTGCGGCGAGGTCGTCACCGGCCGATCATCGCAAGAGATGAGGGGGCCCACTGTTCAGCACGCCACAGATGACGCTAGCGTGGGGGCACCTTTGCACAACGCGGGAGCTCGGAGCACCGGGCTGAGAGGGCGCTGATCACCGTACGCACGTCGTCACGACACGTACGGGAAGAGGCTGCGTCGACCGCCGAACCTGTTACCGGGTAATGCCGGCGTAGGGAGATCAGGTCTCATGACCATTCAGGATGCACGCACGCCTGCCGTCAGCCAGGACGCCGAGGGCCAGACCGAGCGCCAGCCCGGCTGGCACAAGGGATACCTGGCGGGCTCCCGCCCCGACATCCGGGTGCCGGTCCGCCAGGTGCACCTCACCAACGGCAAGGACGTGACGCTCTACGACACGTCCGGTCCGTACACCGACCCCCGGATCGAGACGGACGTACGCCGGGGTCTCGCTCCGCTCCGCGAGAACTGGATCATCGGTCGCGGCGACACCGAGGAGTACTCGGGTCGTCCTGTGCGCCCCGAGGACGACGGCATCAAGCACACGTCGCCCCGCGGCGGTCTCAAGAACCTCGACGCGGTCTTCCCGGGCCGGCCCCGTCAGCCCCGCCGGGGCCGCGACGGCGCCGCCGTCACGCAACTCGCGTACGCCCGACGGGGCGAGATCACCCCGGAGATGGAGTACGTCGCGATCCGCGAGAACGTCTCCCCCGAGGTCGTCCGCGAGGAGATCGCGGCAGGTCGCGCCGTGCTTCCGGCGAATGTGAACCACCCGGAGATCGAGCCGATGATCATCGGCAAGCGCTTCCTGGTGAAGGTCAACGCCAACATCGGCAACTCGGCCGTCACCTCCTCCATCGAGGAGGAGGTGGACAAGATGACCTGGGCGACCAAGTGGGGCGCCGACACGGTCATGGACCTCTCCACCGGCCGCAACATCCACACCACGCGCGAGTGGGTGCTGCGCAACTCCCCCGTCCCGATCGGCACCGTGCCGCTGTACCAGGCGCTGGAGAAGGTCGACGGCCGGGCCGAGGAGCTGACGTGGGAGATCTACAAGGACACGGTCATCGAGCAGGCCGAACAGGGCGTCGACTACATGACGGTGCATGCCGGCGTGCTGCTGCCGTACGTGCCGCTGACCGCCCGTCGCAAGACCGGCATCGTCTCGCGGGGCGGCTCGATCATGGCCGCGTGGTGCCTCGCGCACCACAAGGAGAACTTCCTCTACACGAACTTCGAGGAGCTCTGCGAGATCCTGGCGACGTACGACGTCACGTACTCGCTGGGTGACGGTCTGCGCCCCGGATCCATCGCCGACGCGAACGACGCGGCGCAGTTCGCGGAGCTGAGGACGCTGGGCGAGCTGAACACCATCGCCAAGCGCCACAACGTCCAGACGATGATCGAGGGCCCGGGCCACGTCCCGATGCACAAGATCAAGGAGAACATCGACCTTCAGCAGGAGATCTGCGAGGAGGCGCCGTTCTACACGCTCGGCCCGCTGACCACCGACGTCGCTCCCGCGTACGACCACATCACCTCCGGCATCGGCGCGGCCATGATCGCCTGGTGGGGTACCGCGATGCTCTGCTACGTGACGCCCAAGGAGCACCTGGGCCTGCCCAACCGGGACGACGTGAAGACCGGTGTCATCACGTACAAGATCTCCGCGCACGCGGCCGACCTGGCCAAGGGGCACCCGGGCGCCCAGGAGTGGGACGACGCCTTGTCGGATGCCCGGTTCGAGTTCCGCTGGGAGGACCAGTTCAACCTGGCCCTCGACCCGGACACGGCCCGCGCCTTCCACGACGAGACCCTCCCGGCGGAGCCGGCCAAGACCGCGCACTTCTGCTCCATGTGCGGGCCCAAGTTCTGCTCGATGAAGATCTCCCAGGACATCCGCCGAGAACACGGTGGTGACCTGAAGGCGGACGAGATCCAGGCGGGCATGGCGGAGAAGTCCGCCGAGTTCGCCGCCTCGGGCAACCGCGTCTACCTGCCGCTGGCGGACTGACGCAGGGCGCGGTGCCGCCGTTGTCCGGACCGGGGGGATCGGACAGCGGCGGCGCCTTCGCCTGTCGGCGGTGAGGTTCGCCGTCGGCGGCGACGTTCGTTCGTCGGTGGTGACGTGTTCGTCCGTCGGTGGTGACATTCGCGCCTCGAATTCCCTTGCGTTCGAGTGTGCTTCAACTCCTAGAGTCCACCGCCATGACCATGCGATACAGGAATCTGGGCGGGACCGGCATCGAGGTGAGTGCCCACTGCCTCGGCACGATGATGTTCGGGGCCGTGGGGAACCCGGATCACGAGGAGTGCGTACGGATCATCCACGCCGCGCTCGACCGGGGGATCAACTTCGTCGACACCGCGGACATGTACTCCGCGGGCGAGTCGGAGCTGATCGTGGGCAAGGCCCTCAAGGGGCGTCGCGACGACGTGGTGCTCGCCACGAAGGTGCACTTTCAGATGGGCGAGGGACGCAACCGCAGCGGGAACTCGCGGCGGTGGATCGTCCGGGCCGTCGAGGACAGTCTTCGGAGGCTCGACACCGATTGGATCGACCTCTACCAGGTGCACCGGCCCGACCACGGCACCGACGTCGAGGAGACCCTGGCCGTACTCGGTGACCTGGTGCGGGCCGGCAAGATCAGGGCCTTCGGGTGCTCCACCTTCCCGGCCGAGGAACTCGTCGAGGCGTACCACGTCTCGGAGCGCCGAGCGCTGCCCCGTTTCCGCACGGAACAGCCTCCGTACTCGATCCTCGCGCGCGGCATCGAGGCCGATGTGCTCCCCGTGGCCCGGCGCCACGGTATGGGCGTCCTGACCTGGAGCCCGCTCGCGTCCGGTTTCCTGAGCGGCAGGTACCGGCTCGGTGGGCCGGTCGACCTGACATCGGGGCGGGCGGCGCTGACGCCCGCCCGGTTCGATCCGGTGATTCCCGGCAACGTCGCGAAGCTGGAAGCCGTGGAACGGCTCGTCGAACTGGCCGACGAGATCGGCTGTTCACTGCCGGAACTCGCGGTGGCCTTCCCGGTGGCGCACCCGGCCGTCACCTCCGTGATCATCGGCCCGCGCACCATGGAGCAGATGGAGTCGCTCGTAGGCGGAGCGGGTCTGGTCCTTGATGACGCGGCGCTCGACCGGATCGACGAGATCGTGCCGCCGGGCCACAACCTCTACCAGCCCGACGGTGTCTGGCGCCCGCCGGCGCTGACGGAGGTCGCGCAGCGGCGGCGGACGCTCGGGGACCGCTCGGCAGGGTAGACCCCGAAGTCGTGCGATGTTTCACGTGAAACAGACCCGGACGTTTCACGTGAAACAGGTACTACGGAGCGAATCCCTCCGATCAGGTCACTCCGATTCGTGCTCCGGGCCTCCGAAGTCCGGGCTGGTGAAGTCCGGCGGTGAGTAGCCGGGTCGGCTGGTTCCGCCGGAAGTGCCTGGACTCGTGAAGTCCGGTGCGGTGTAACCCAGGTTGGGCATCCGGCTGGACGGAAGTCGTCGTACGGGCGAGCCCGGGCGCGTGCTCGGATCGGCCAGGGCGTCCCGCAGGAACGGCATGATGCCCCGTTCCAGCAGGGCGTTGCGCCAGGCTTCTCGCGCGCGAGAGAGCTCGTCGGGTATCACCACGGTCTCCTCGGCCGCCACCTCGGTGGAGCTGTTGCGGACAGCGGTCACCAACAGCCCGATCACCGCGAACAGCAGTGCGGCCACGGTGAGTGCGCCGAAGAGCCAACCCGCCGTCAGCATCGTTTTGGCAAAAGCGGGTTCGGGGTCGAGCATCTTGAGGCTGTAACCCACGAGCAGGAAGATCAGCATGGCGGTGCCCGCCAGGACCGGCGCCAGTACGGCCACGATGGCGCTCACTCCGGCCCCGCCGTCCTGGCCGCCGTCCTGGTGCTCTCCGGCCCTTCCCGAGGCCGTCAGGGCCTCGTCGCGCAGATCCTCGCGGACCTTCACGAAGTGGTTGTACTCGGCGGCGGCCGCGGCCGTCAGGATCGCGCTGGCGCCCATGGCCATGGTGCGCAACTGTTCGGCGTTCAGTCGTTCGCCCAGGGCGGCGAGTTCGGGCCGTTCGTTCGCTGTGCGCAGCGCCTCGTCGAGGAGCCGATCAAACTCCGGTCGGTCTTCGGTGAGCAGGTGCGGAGCGCTGGTCATGTGCATCCCCCGATGCTCCGTACAAGCCGGTATGCCCGCGTAGACCCGGGCGCCGGCACAAACGGAGGAGAGCCTGCTACGGATAGAGCGATGGTAGAGCGACCATGCCACGCCGTGACAGGGGCTTTCCGGAAATACCCCGCTCAGCGAACGGTCAGTCGCGCAGAGGCAGCTGTACGACCAGGAGCTTTCCGGCCATCGTGACCCCGCCGTCCATGGCGATGGCCAGCCTGTCCGCGTATACGTGCGGGCCGTCCACGACCTCGGGGCCGCGCGGTTCGTCGCCGTCCTCGGTGCCCACCTCGCCGAGCAGGTACGGGATGGGGCTGTGGCCGTGTACCACGCGGCCACCTCCGTAGGTGCCCAGGAGTTCCCGTACGGCCTGCGGGCCGGTTTCCTCGTCACGGAAGGCGAACCGCTTGGTGAACTTTCGGAAAAGGTCCCACGTGATGTCTGCGTCGTTGCGGTTGAGCAGCTCGTGGATGGTGTCGTTGACGTCCTCGATGGAGCTGCCGTAGTCGAGGTAGGCGGTGGTGTCGGAATGCAGCAGCAGGTGCCCGTCCTCCAGCGTGGCCGCGTCGAGCCGCGACATCCACTGGAGGTGCACGTCCTCCAGCCGCTCCATGTCGGTGCGCTGACCGCCGTTGAGCAGCCAGGCGGCCTGGAAGGTGGCGGTGCCGGCGCCGGAGTGGATCGGGGTGTCGCCGAAGCGCTTGGCACCGATGAGCAGCAACTCGTGGTTTCCCATGAGGGCCTTGCAGTAGCCGCCCGCCGCGGCGGCCTCGGCGGAGAGCCGCATGACCAGGTCGATGACCCCGATGCCGTCGGGGCCCCGATCGGTGAAGTCTCCGAGGAACCAGAGCCGGGCGTTGCCCGCGGACCACCGTCGATCGGCGTCGATGAGGTTCTGGGCCTGGAGCTCGGTGACGAGTTCGTCCAGGTAGCCGTGTACGTCGCCCACGACGTACAGCGGGCCGGGCCCGGGCGCCGCGGTCTCCTGGGGGACGTAGTGGATCTGGACCGTGTCACCGGGGCCGCCCTGTGCGCCCCGGCCGATGATGGGCAGGTCGCGCTGCGTGGGCGTGTAGCCGTCGGGGTCCTCGTCCTCGGCCGGCGCGGGTGCGTCCGGCACGTCCGACGCGGCGGGTGCGAGGCCCGTGTACGCGCCGACGACCCGCTGGTGGGGCACGTGTTCGCCCTCCGGGCGCACCGCGACGTGGTCCATCGGACGGGGCACCGGCTCCGCCCGATACTCGGGCTGCCCGTGTCCGGGCGCGCCCTCGCCGTAGTACGCGGGGTACTCGCCGTACACGGGCTGCTCGCCGGACAAGCCGACGGACGCCGCGTACGGGGCGGGTTCGGTGACCGGCACGCGGAAGTCTCGCAGCGTGTCCGTCCGCATCGCGGGTCCCTGACCGGCCCCCTGAGTCATCGACCCCTCCACCACCGTCGCGCTGCCGTACACCTGCGGACCCTCTGACCTCCGGGTCGGAGGGTCCGTGATGTCGTGCGCCCATCATAGGAATGCGGCTCGCGCTCTGTGACGCACCAGGGGTGGTGAATCCTGGTCGGCGCCGGTCCTTCCTGCCACTTTCGACCGATATCTGTGTGGTTGAAATCTTTGGCGGGGCCGTTGGCCCCGCCGGTGTGGCGTCCGGTACCGCCGATTCGTTCGGAAGAGCGGTCAGTCCTGGGCTGGTGAGCGCGGCGGACTGACGGTCGTGCGGGGCTGCCTGCGCTGTGAGGAGGTACGGATGATCAGTTCGGTCGGGACGACCTGTTCGACGGGCCGGCCGGTGTCGACTCCCTCGATCGCGTCGATGAGCAACTGCACGACGGCCGTGCCGATGCGCCGCGGTTTCAGGGAGAGGGTGGTGATCGGCGGTTCGGTGTTCGCGTACACGGTCGATTCGCTGCAGCACACGAGCAACAGGTCCTCGGGGACACGCAGCCCGTAGCGCCGGGCGGCGGCGAGCAGATCGGTGCCGTTGGGGTCGAAGAGCCCGTAGACGGCGTCGGGTCGGTCGGGTCGGGCGAGCAGCCGGTCGGCGGCGACCGCGCCCGCGCACGGGTCGTGGGCGGGGTAGGACTCGTAGACGGGGTCTTGGCCGACGCGCTCGCACCAGTTGAGGTAGGCGGTGGTGGAGAGCCGCGTGTAGGTGTCGGTGGTGGTGCCGGTGAGCAGCCCGATCCGGCGGGCGCCCGCGGCGGCGAGGTGGTCGAGCAGGTTGAGTACGGCCGCCTCGTGGTCGTTGTCGACCCAGGCGGTGACGGGGAGCGACCCGGCGGGTCGGCCGTCGGAGACCACGGGCAGGCCCTGGCGGACGAGCTCGCTGACCACGGGGTCGTGGTCGGAGGGGTCGATCACGACGGTGCCGTCGAGGGCCACGTTGGACCAGACGTCGTGTCGTGAGGTGGCGGGCAGGATGACGAGGGCGTAGCCGCGGGCGAGAGCGGCGGAGGTCGCCGCCCTCGCCATCTCCGCGAAGTACGCGAATTCGGTGAAGGTGAAAGGTTCATCCCCGTACGTGGTCACGGTCAGGCCGATGAGGCCCGACTTGCCCGTGCGGAGGGTTCGGGCGGCGGCGGACGGGCGGTAGCCCAGTCGGTCGGCGACCTCGCGAACGTGGCGTCGGGTGGCGTCGGGCAGCCGTCCCTTGCCATTGAGCGCGTCGGAGACGGTCGTGATGGAGACGCCCGCCGCGGCGGCCACGTCTCTGATGCCGGCCCGGCCCTGTCGGCCGCCGGTCCGCCGGGTGGTCTCGGTCCGGCTCACCTGATGCTTCCCTGCTGCTGTCATGGCGAGCCGATATTAGGGCTCGTGGGGGCGGCTGGTCTGGGTGCATATGCACGCGTTGACAGGCACGTTTCTGCATGGTTCGCCACCCCCAATGACCTTGGAAAAGAAGGTCATTGGCTGCTTGGGGTGGGAGTGGAGCTTGTCGGCGGGTACGGGCATGCCAAAACGGGACGCTGTCCGGTCGGTCGCAACTCACCTGCACGGGGGATGCGCGCCACGGCGCAGGCCACCGGCGCGCGCATATATGCGCGCGCTCCCCCTGTGATCCTGGCGCTGCCATTCTCGGATCGGCGGAATCCTCATAAGGTGTGCAGCATTGAGTCGACGGCGACGTCGACGGGACGGTCGAGGAGGACCTGCGGTGAGCGAGAAGAGCCCGAGGCTGCGCGCCGAGCTGGACGGCATCCCCACCTACAAGCCGGGCAAGCCTGCGGCCGCGGGTGGACCCGTCGCGTTCAAGCTGTCCTCGAACGAGAATCCGTACCCGCCGTTGCCCGGGGTCCTGGAGACTGCCGTCGCGGCAGCCGGCCGTTTCAACCGCTACCCGGACATGGCCTGCACCGGGCTGGTGAACGAGCTCGCAGAGCGGTTCGGCGTACCGGTCGAGCACATCGCCACGGGCACGGGCTCGGTCGGGGTGGCGCAGTCGCTGATCCAGTCGACGGCCGGTCCGGGCGACGAGGTCATCTACGCGTGGCGGTCCTTCGAGGCGTACCCGATCATCACGCAGATCTCGGGCGCCACGTCCGTGCAGGTGCCGCTGACCGACGGGGACGTGCACGACCTGGACGCGATGTACGCCGCGATCACCGAGCGGACCCGTCTGATTTTCGTCTGCAACCCCAACAACCCCACCGGTACCGCGGTGCGCCGGGCGGAGCTGGTGCGGTTCCTGGACCGGGTGCCCTCGGACATCCTGGTGGTGCTGGACGAGGCCTACCGCGAGTTCGTGCGCGACACGGACGTGCCCGACGGCATCGAGCTCTACCGTGACCGCCCCAACGTGTGCGTGCTGCGTACGTTTTCCAAGGCCTACGGGCTGGCCGGCCTGCGTGTCGGTTTCGCGGTGGCGCACGAGCCGGTCGCCGCGGCGCTGCGCAAGACGGCGGTTCCGTTCGGTGTCAGCCAGCTCGCACAGGACGCGGCGGTCGCCTCGCTGCAGGCCGAGGACGAGTTGATGGGCCGGGTCGGTGCGCTGGTGGGCGAGCGGGCGCGGGTGCACGCCACGCTGCTCGCGCAGGGTTGGACGGTGGTCCCGGAGACGCAGGCCAACTTCGTGTGGCTGCGGCTGGGGGAGCGGACCGCCGAGTTCGCGGCGGCCTGCGAGAAGGCCGGTGTGGTGGTCCGGCCCTTCGCGGGCGAGGGCCTGCGGGTCACGATCGGTGAGACCGAGGCGAACGACCTCTTCCTGCACGCGGCGGAGGCGTTCCTCAAGGAGCTGTAGGAGCTGTAGGAGCTGTGGGGGCGTAGGACCTGGAGGGCTGTACGGGCTTCAAGAGCCGTACGGGCCCCAGGGGCGGGCAGGGCGCCCGCGGGAGTCGACTACGCGAGTTCCACGCGGATGGGGTCGCCGTCGCGGACGGTGGCCAACAGGCGGGGGTCGCCGTCGAACGAGCCGAGCACGTTGCACGGGCTCGCCAGGCGACTCTCGCCTTCGCGTGAGATGGGCGTGGGGCCGTAGGGCAGCGCGAGCGCGTCGCCATCGGTCCAGAACGCCACGGTGCCCGGGTCGACCACCTGCCGGGCGTCGTGTTCCAGGGCCACCGAGATCCCGGTGTCGAAGTAGACCTCCTCGCCCCAGGTGTTGGCGGAGGCGGAAATCGGGAGTGCCTCCGTCAGGGCCTTGCTGGTCGGGGTCTCGTCGAGGGTCGCGGTGAGCTGACCCATGGGCCAGGAGATTCGAATCTTCATGGGGCGGATTCAACAATCTGTTGAATGCGTTGGCTAGGGGGGCCCCGCTCAAGCGTCCGAAAACCATGTGCGCCATAATGCTTGTGAATGTGAACGCGTTCACAAGCGTGTCCTGCTTCGTCCCGTATTGAGCAGTACACAACAGGCAAACTGCGGCTGTGACCACGGCGACACGAAGGAGACGACGACGTGGACCAAGCTCTGGCGCCAGAGACCCTGGCGCGATGGCAGTTCGGCATCACCACCGTCTACCACTTCCTCTTCGTCCCCCTGACGATCTCGCTCGCCGCGCTGGTCGCGATCTTGCAGACCGCCTGGGTGCGGACCGAGAAGGAGAAGTACCTCAAGGCCACGAAGTTCTGGGGCAAGCTCTTCCTGATCAACATCGCGATGGGTGTGGTCACGGGCATCGTCCAGGAATTCCAGTTCGGCATGAACTGGTCCGACTACTCGCGGTTCGTCGGTGACGTCTTCGGGGCGCCGCTGGCCTTCGAGGCCCTGATCGCCTTCTTCTTCGAGTCCACGTTCATCGGCTTGTGGATCTTCGGGTGGGACAAGCTTCCGAAGAAGATCCACCTGGCCTGCATCTGGATGGTGTCGATCGGCACCATCCTCTCCGCCTACTTCATCCTCGCGGCCAATTCCTGGATGCAGCACCCGGTCGGCTACCGCATCAACGAGAAGACCGGGCGGGCCGAGCTCACGGACTTCCTGCTCGTCCTGACGCAGAACACCGCCCTGGCGCAGGTGTTCCACACCCTCACCGCAGCCCTGCTGACCGGGGGCGCGTTCATGGTGGGCATCGCCGCCTTCCACCTGCTGCGCAAGAACCACATCCCGGTGATGCGTACCTCGCTGCGGCTGGGCCTGATCGCCGTCGTGGTCGGTGGCCTGCTCACCGCGGTGAGCGGCGACACCCTCGCCAAGATCATGTACAAGCAGCAGCCGATGAAGATGGCGGCGGCAGAGGCGCTGTGGGACGGGGAGAAGGGCGCCCCCTTCTCGATCTTCGCCTACGGCGACGTCGACAAGGGGCACAACAAGGTCGCCATCGAGGTGCCCGGCCTGCTGTCGTTCCTCGCGGACAACACCTTCGACTCCTACGTGCCCGGCATCAACGACGTGAACAAGGCCGAGCAGGAGAAGTTCGGGCCCGGCGACTACCGGCCCGAGGTCCCCGTCGCGTACTGGGGTTTCCGTTGGATGATCGGGTTCGGCATGGCCTCCTTCACCATCGGGGCCATCGGTCTCTGGCTGACGCGACGCAAGTTCCTGCTGCCGCAGGCCCTGCGCACCGGTGAGGACGAACGGCCCCACCTGGTGCTCTTCAGGAAGGCGCTGAGTCCCCGCTTCACCCGTCTGTACTGGCTCACCGCGATCTGGACGCTCGGCTTCCCGCTGATCGCCAACTCCTGGGGCTGGATCTTCACCGAGATGGGCCGCCAGCCGTGGGTGGTCTACGGAGTCCTGCGCACCCGTGACGCCGTTTCCCCCAGCGTCTCGCAGGGCGAGGTCATCACGTCGATGCTCGTCTTCACGGCCCTCTACGCGGTACTCGCCGTGATCGAGGTCAAGCTGCTCGTGAAGTACGTCAAGGCCGGCCCGCCCGAACTCACGGAAGCCGACCTCAACCCGCCCACCAAGATCGGCGGGGACGACAAGAACTCCGACCGGCCGATGGCCTTCTCGTACTGAGGCTGAGGAGACCACACCATGCAACTTCACGACGTCTGGTTCGTGCTCATCGCCGTCCTGTGGATCGGCTACTTCTTCCTGGAGGGCTTCGACTTCGGGATCGGCGTACTCACCAAGCTGCTCGCCCGTGACCGCACGGAGAAGCGGGTCCTGATCAATACGATCGGGCCCGTGTGGGACGGCAACGAGGTCTGGCTGCTCACCGCCGGCGGTGCCACCTTCGCCGCCTTCCCCGAGTGGTACGCGACGCTCTTCTCCGGCTTCTACCTGCCGCTTCTGATCATCCTGGTCTGCCTCATCGTCCGTGGCGTCGCCTTCGAGTACCGCCACAAGCGTCCCGAGGACAAGTGGCAGACCAACTGGGAACACGCGATCTTCTGGACGTCGCTGATTCCCGCGTTCCTGTGGGGCGTGGCCTTCGCCAACATCGTGCGCGGCGTGAAGATCGACCAGCACAAGGAGTACGTCGGTACCTTCCTCGACCTGCTCAACGGGTACGCGCTCCTCGGCGGCCTGGTCACCCTCACCCTGTTCACCTTCCACGGCGCGGTGTTCGCCTCGCTCAAGACCGTCGGTGACATCCGGGACCGCTCGCGGAGCCTGGCGACCCGGCTGGGTGTGGTCACCGCCGTGCTGGCCCTGGTCTTCCTGACCTGGACCCAGGTCTCGCGGGGTGACGGCAAGAGCATGATCGCCATGGCCGTCGCGGTCGTGGCGCTGCTCGCGGCGCTCGGTTTCAATCTGGCCGGCCGTGAGGGATGGTCGTTCGCCCTGTCGGGGGTCACCATCGCCTCCGCCGTCGCGATGCTCTTCCTGACGCTCTTCCCGAACGTCATGCCGTCCTCTTTGAACGACGCCTGGAGCCTCACCGTCACCAACGCCTCGTCCACTCCGTACACCCTGAAGATCATGACCTGGCTCGCGGTGCTGGCCACTCCGGTCGTCGTGCTCTACCAGGGTTGGACCTACTGGGTGTTCCGCAAGCGCATCGGTACGCAGCACATCGTTGACGCGCACTGAGTCGCTGACCGTCCCGGGCTCTTCGAGCCGGGGACCCGTGCCTGCCTGACCCTGCCGAGGGGATGTTTCACGTGAAACCGATCGACCCGCGTCTGCTGCGGTACGCCCGCTCCACCCGTCTCTTCCTGGGCGCGGTGGTGGCCCTCGGGCTGGCCGGGGCGGGGCTGGTCGTCGGTCAGGCGATGCTCATCGCCGAGATCGTGGTCGGTGCCTTCGAAAAGGGGCTGGACGGTGAGGCGCTCCGGACGCCACTGCTGCTGCTCGCGGCGGTGGCGCTGGGGCGCGGACTGATCGCCTGGCTCACGGAGCTGGCCGCCCACCGGGCCAGTGCCGCGGTCAAGTCCGAACTGCGGGGGCGACTGCTGGACCGGGCCGCCGATCTGGGGCCCGGATGGCTGAGCGGGCAGCGCACGGGATCGCTGGTGGCGCTGGCCACCCGGGGCGTGGACGCCCTCGACGACTACTTCTCCCGCTACCTGCCCCAACTGGGACTCGCGGTCGTCGTGCCGGTGGCGGTGCTCGCGCGGATCGTCACCGAGGACTGGGTGTCGGCGGCCATCATCGTCGTCACCCTGCCGCTGATCCCGCTGTTCATGATCCTCATCGGCATGGCCACCCAGTCCCGGATGGACCGCCAGTGGCGGCTGCTCTCGCGGCTGTCGGGGCATTTCCTGGATGTGGTGGAGGGCCTTGCGACCCTGAAGGTCTTCGGTCGGGCCAAGGCCCAGGCCGAGTCGATCCGCAAGATCACCGACGACTACCGTCAGGCCACGATGCGGACGTTGCGCATCGCCTTCCTCTCCTCCTTCGCCCTGGAACTCCTCGCCACGCTGTCGGTGGCCTTGGTGGCCGTGACCATCGGCATGCGGCTCGTGCACGGGGACCTCGACCTGTACACCGGACTCGTCATCCTGATCCTGGCCCCGGAGGCCTATCTGCCGCTGCGCCAGGTGGGAGCGCAGTACCACGCGGCGGCCGAGGGGCTGGCGGCAGCCGAGGAGATCTTCGAGGTGCTGGAGACCCCGGTCGCGCGGGGCGGCGGTTCGGTCGTCCCGCCGGCAGGCACCCCGCTTCGCATCGCGTTGGACGGTGTGGCCGTCCGGTACGAGGGCCGGGGCGAGGACTCGCCCGGACCGGTGTCTCTGGTCGTAGAACCGGGCGAGTGCGTGGCCCTCACCGGGCCGAGCGGCGCGGGCAAGTCCACGCTGTTGCAGGTGCTGCTGGGATTCGTGGAGCCGACCGCCGGGCGGGTGTCCGTCGCGGGCGTGGATCTGGCCGACCTGGCGCCCGAGCAGTGGCGGGAGCGGATCGCGTGGGTGCCGCAGCGGCCACACCTGTTCGCGGGCACGATCGCGGAGAACGTGCGACTGGCCAGGCCGGACGCGTCCGACGAAGCCGTCGCCGAGGCCCTCACGGACGCCGGGGCCCGGGAGTTCGTGAGCGCGCTGCCCCGTGGCGCGGACACGGTGCTCGGCGAGGGCGGGATGGGACTGTCCGCCGGCCAGCGCCAGCGCCTCGCGCTGGCCCGGGCCTTCCTGGCGGACCGGCCCGTACTGCTGCTGGACGAACCGACTGCCGCGTTGGACGGGGAGACCGAGGCCGCAGTCGTCGAGGCCGTACGGAAGCTCGCGATCGGGCGGACCGTCCTGCTGGTGGTGCACCGGCCGGCGCTGCTGGCCGTCGCCGACCGTGTCGTGGTCGTGGGGGCGGGCCCGGCGGGCCCCTCCCCGGTGGCGGACGCGCCCACGCCCGCAGGGATCCCGCGGGGAACGGGGCCGGTTCGGGGCACGGAACCGGCGGATCCCGGCGAGTGGATCCTCGGCGCCGCATCCGAGGGCGCCGCGAAGGAAGCGGGCACTGACGCGGGCGGGCGCGATCCGCTCCGGCGGGTGCGCGAGGTGGCCGCGGCCTGGCAGGGGCGGTTCCGGCTCGGGCTGTTGCTCGGCGCGCTGGCCGTCGGGTGCGGTGTCGGTCTGATGGCCGTTTCCGGGTGGCTGATCTCTCGGGCCTCGGAGCAACCGCCGGTCCTCTACTTGATGATGGCGGTCACGGCGACCCGTGCCTTCGGCATCGGGCGCGCCGTCTTCCGCTACGCCGAACGGCTGGTGTCGCACGACGCCGTCCTGCGGATGCTCGCCGATCTGCGGGTCTCGGTGTTCCGGCGGTTGGAGCGGATAGCCCCGGCCGGACTGCGCGAACAGCGGCGTGGGGATCTTCTGTCCCGGCTGGTGGCCGACGCGGACGCCCTGCAGGACTACTGGTTGCGCTGGCTCCTTCCCGTCGGCACGGCCGTACTCGTCGGCACCGGCTCGGTGGCCTTCACCGCCTGGCTGCTGCCGGAAGCCGGCGCCGTGCTCGCCGTCGGCCTGCTCGCGGCCGGTGTCGGAGTGCCCCTGGTCAGCGGCGCCGTCGCCCGCCGCGCCGAACGCCGGCTGTCCCCCGCCCGAGGCCGGCTCGCCACCCGGGTGGCCGACCTGCTGACCGGTACCGCCGAGCTGACCGTCGCCGGGGCGTTGGAGGGCCGGAAGGCCGCCGTGCGCGCGAGCGACCGGGGGCTGACCGACATCGCCTCGCGGGGCGCGGTTGCGACGGGGCTCGGCGGTGGACTGTCCGCCCTGGTGTGCGGTCTGACCGTGGTGGTCGCCGCCCTCTTCGGCGCGAACGCCGTGGTCGACGGCAGGCTGTCCGGGGTGACGATGGCGGTGGTCGTGCTGACTCCGCTGGCTGCCTTCGAGGCCGTCACCGGACTTCCGCTCGCGGTGCAGTACCGGCAGCGGGTTCGCCGCAGTGCCGAGCGGGTCTACGAGGTCATCGACGCGCCGGCTCCGGTCGCCGAACCGGACCGGCCGCACGCGATGCCCGTTTCGCCCTTCCCCCTGCGGGTGTCGGGGCTCACCGCCCGGCACCTCGGCCAGGAGCGGGACGCCTTGGAGGGGATCGAGCTGACGTTGGAGGCCGGCCGACGTGTCGCGGTCGTCGGGCCGTCGGGCTCGGGCAAGACCACGCTGGCACAGGTCCTGCTGCGATTCCTGGACCAGAACCAGGGCTCGTACACCCTGGGCGGGGTCGACACGCGCTCGCTCGACAGCGACGACGTGCGGCGGATCGTGGGCCTGTGTGCCCAGGACGCGCACATCTTCGACAGCTCGGTACGTGAGAACCTGCGCCTGGCCCGCACCGACGCGACCGAGGCACAGCTGAGGCAGGCGCTCGCCGCGGCGCGGCTGCTGGAGTGGGCCGACGGGCTTCCCGACGGTCTGGACACCCTCGTCGGCGAGCACGGGGAGCGGATCTCCGGCGGTCAGCGCCAACGGCTGGCCCTGGCCCGGGCGCTGCTCGCGGACTTCCCCGTCCTGGTCCTGGACGAGCCGGCCGAGCACCTCGACCTGGCGACGGCGGACGCGCTGACCGCAGACTTGTTGGCGGCCACCGAGGGCCGGACCACGTTGCTGATCACACACCGGTTGGCCGGCCTGGAGGCGGTGGACGAGGTGATCGTCCTGGATCGGGGAGCGGTCGTACAGCGCGGTGGGTACGAGGAGCTGGCCATCGTCGAGGGGCCCCTGCGGCGGCTCCTGGAGCGGGAGCGGGAGGCGGACGCACTGCCGGCCGGGAACAGCAGGCCGACTTTCCCCAATAAAGGGGACTAACTAGGCTCAAGGGCATGTCAGTGCAGGAGTCTCAGGAACCACCGGAACCATCACGGGGAACACCCGACCCGCTGGAGGCCGCCACCCAGGCCACCAGGAGTCTGCAGGGCCTCTCCACCGAGCTCACCGCCCGGGTGCCGCAACTGCTGGAGGCCATGCGCTCGGTCGGTACGGGCCTTGAACTGCACTCCACCCTCGACCGCATCTGCGAGACGGCCGCCGAGTTGGCCAACGCCCGCTACGCGGCGATCGGCGTCGTCGACACCGAGGGCCGCGGCCTTTCGGACTTCGTCACCTTCGGCATCGGCGCCGAGACGGCGCGGAAGATCGGCCATCGTCCGGACGGGAAGCGGGGCCTGCTCGGCGCACTCATCTCCCACCCGGACACCGTGCGGCTCGCCGATCTCACGAAGGATCCCCGGTCCTCGGGCTTCCCGGCCCATCACCCGCCCATGAAGACCTTCCTCGGTGTCCCGATCCGGGTGCAGGGCGAGATCTTCGGCAATCTGTACCTCGCCGAGAAGAACGGCGGCGGCGAGTTCAACGACTACGACGTCCACATGGTCCGCGTGCTGGCCACCGAGGCGGGCATCGCCATCGGCAACGCCCGGTTGTACGAGGCCGCCACCCAGCGCGAGCGGTGGATCGACGGCTCGGTGGCCGTCACCACGGCCCTGTTGTCCGGCGGGGACGCGGACGACGCCCTCGCGGTGGTGGCCGAGCAGGCCCGCCGGCTGGCCGACTCCGCGGCCGGGATCGTGCTGCTGCCTGCCGAGGACGGCGGGATGGAGATCGTCGCCGTGTCCGCCGAGAACCCGGCGACCTCGCTCGGAGTCGTCATCCCCGCCGAGAGCCCGGTGGTGGACAAGCTGCTGCGCGGCGAGCCCGTCTTCGTGGACGACGTCTCCTCCGACCCCCGCATGATCGGCAAGCTGACCAGCCAGTACGGTCCCTGCATGATGCTGCCGCTACACAGTGGCGGGCGGGTGCTCGGGGCGTTGGTCACCCCGCGGGCGCGTGGCAAGCGACCCTTCACCGAGTCCGAGCGGACCCTGGCGACCCAGTTCGCCTCCCAGGCCGCCCTCGCGTTGATGATGGCCGAGGCCCAGCGTGACAGGGAGCGGCTCGCGGTGTTCGAGGACCGCGACCGCATCGCCCGCGATCTGCACGACCTGGTGATCCAGCGGCTGTTCGCCACCGGAATGATGTTGGAGGGCGCGCAGCGACGGTCCCTCGTCCCGGAGGTCAGCGACGGGGTCGGGAAGGCCGTGGATGAACTGGACGTCACGATCCAGGAGATCCGCACAGCGATCTTCGCCCTCCAGCAGGGCCCGGCGGAAGCCCCTTCGGGATTGCGCACCCGAGTACTGCGAGAGATCAACATGGCCGCCGTCCCCCTCGGTTTCAAGCCCGCGCACCGATTCCTCGGCCCGATCGACGCGGTCGTGGGTGAACTGGTGGGCAAGAACCTGATCGCGGCCCTCCGCGAGGCACTGTCGAACGCGTTCCGGCACTCCGAGGCGTCCCGGATCGAGGTGGTCCTGGACTCCACCGTTCACCTCACCGACGGCCGGCCCGGCGTCCGGTTGGAGGTGGCGGACGACGGGGTGGGCATCACCGAGGGTGGCCGCCGCAGCGGGCTGAGGAACCTGCGTCGTCGAGCCGAGTCGCTCGGCGGGGCCAGCTGGTACGGACCGGGAATCGGCGAGGACGGCGGCGGGACCACCCTGGTCTGGGAGGCCCCGCTCTGAGCGCCCGGCGCCGGTCCCGTCGTGCCGCCGTCGGCGCCGGCCCGGCTGCATCCCGGCCCGGCCGCCTCCGGTTCGGCTCCTAGCCGGTGTGTTCGGTCAGGATGCGCTCGATGACGAGGGCGACCCCGTCTTCGTTGTTGGCGACCGTGCGGCCGGACGCGGCCGCGATCACGTCAGGATGGGCGTTGCCCATGGCGTACGAGGTACCCGCCCAGCTGAGCATTTCCACGTCGTTCGGCATGTCCCCGAAGGCGACCACCTCGGCGGGGGAAATCCCGCGCTCGGCGCAACACAGCGCCAGGGTGCTGGCCTTGGAGACTCCGAGTCCGCTGATCTCCAGCAGGGCGGTCGGGCTGGAGCGGGTGATCGACGCGTACCCGCCGGCGACGGAACGGGCCAGGCTCAGGAACGCGTCGGGTGCCAGTTCGGCATGGTGCGCGAGCAGTTTCAGCACGGGTTCCGCGCTGTCGTCGAGCTCCTCGTGCAGCAGCTTCTCGGCGGTGGCCACCGTGGCACCCGGGTCCTGGAAGAACGGCGGGTAAGCCGGCTCGTAATTGATCCCGGTGGTGCGTTCCACGGCGAAGGTCGTACCGGGAGCCGCGGTCCGCAGGGCGTCCACGACCGTGAGCGCGGTGGCCCGAGGGAGCCCCCGGACCTGTACGAACTCGGGGCCGGCGTGCAGGTCGACCACGGCCGCGCCGTTCGCGCAGATCGCCAGACCATGGCCGTGGACATGGTCGCTGACCACGCCCATCCAGCGGGCCGGGCGTCCGGTCACGAAGAAGACCTCGATCCCGGCCTCCTCGGCGGCGGCGAGTGCGGCGACGGTGCGGGGCGAGACGGTCTTGTCATCGCGCAGCAGGGTGCCGTCGAGGTCGGTGGCGATGAGCCGGGGAGAGGGGGTTGGCCCGTCCGGGCGCTGGGGAGCCGAGGTCACGGTTCCATCTTCGCCCATGGGCCCATGGCGCTGGACCAAGATCGGCCGGCCTGCCGTGCGGGATTCCCGCTGCTTTGTGGTGTCCCCGCGCGCCCGGGCGATGTTTCACGTGAAACATCGCCCGGGCGCGCGGGGACCGCGAATGTTTCACGTGAAACACGCGGGCACCGCCTTACGCTCGCCTGTATGAGTCTGCGTCTGAGCACTGTGATTCTCCCCATCCGACCGTGGCATGAAGGAGGCCGCGACCAGTGGTCGAGGGCCGAGGCGCTCGGGTTCCACACCGCGTACACCTACGACCACCTCACCTGGCGAACCTTCCGTGACGGCCCTTGGTACGGCGCGGTTCCCACCCTGACCGCGGCAGCCGGTGCCACCGAGCGGCTCCGGCTGGGCACGCTCGTCACCTCGCCGAACTTCCGGCACCCGGTGACCCTGGCCAAGGACCTCATGTCCCTGGACGACATCTCCGGCGGGCGTGTCACCCTCGGTATCGGCGCGGGCGGCAACGGCTTCGACGCGACCGCCCTGGGTCAGGAACCGTGGACCCCACGAGAGCGGGCCGACCGCTTCGCCGAGTTCGTACCGCTCCTGGACCGGCTGCTGACCGAGGACGCGGTGACCCAGGACGGCACCTTCTACTCCGCCGTGGAGGCCCGCAACATCCCCGGATGTGTTCAGCGGCCGCGGTTGCCGTTCGCGGTCGCGGCGACCGGGCCCCGCGGCATGAAGGTCGTGGCGCGGCACGGCCAGGCCTGGGTGACGGCGGGTGATCCGAAGGTCTTCGAGGGGACTCCCGAGCAGTCGCTGGAGGCCCTGCGCGGGCAGCTCGGCAAGCTGGAGAAGGCCTGCGTGGAGATCGACCGCGACTTCGGGGCGATGGAGAAGGTCCTGCTGACGGGGTTCACGCCGGAGCGCAACACACTGCTCGGATCTGTGGACGCGTTCGTCGACTTCGCCGGTCGCCATCAGGAGCTGGGCTTCACGGAACTGGTCGTCCACGCACCGATTCCGAACTCGGACTTCGCCGCCGACGAGGCCGTGTTCGAGCGCATCGCCACCGAGGCGCTGGCTCAGCTCGACGGCTGAGGCCACTGCCGGATCCGGACACGAGGGCCGTCCCCGTCCCGTCGCGATGAAGCGACGGGACGGGTCGGACCGCAGAGTGTCAGTCCCGCAGGGCGTCAGGGCGCCGGCCCTCAGGCCCTCAGGCCCGCAGGCGGGCGATGATCCGTTCCGCGTTCGGCAGCATCCATTCCTGCGGGACGCCTTCGGGCAGCGCCCGGATCTCCTCCATCAGCGCCGTGATCCGCTCGATGCCCGCTTCCGGGCGGCCCAGCTCCTGTTCGGTCCAGGCGGCGTTGTTCATGCACTGGAAGCGGTCCTCCAAGTGGTCGTGACCGAGCTCCGCGTAGACGGCCGCGGCCCGGTCCCACAGACGGATCTCCTCCCATCGCAGCGCCGTGAACTCCGTCTCGCCGAGCGCGGTGATCGCCGAGGCAGCGTTCTCCGCCCCGCCCTCGTCGTCGTTCTCCTCGGCGGGCCCTTCCATCGCCCGGACCTGACGATCCAGGACCTGGGCCGACTGATGCCAGGTCTGGGCGAGTTCGGCCCAGAGCTCCGGGTCCTGCGGATCGGCTGCCAACGCCGCCTCCAGCACTCCGGCGGCCTCGTCCATCAGGGCCCTGGACGCCGCCACCGTGTCCGCGGTGATCTCCTCGCGCAGCGCCAACCAGGCCAACGAACGCAGGATCCTCGCCTCCGCGACCGGCGCACCGCCCGCGCGCCGATACAGCTCCAGAGCCCGTTCGTACGCGGCGACCGCCTCTCGCACCAGCTCCGTGCCGGCGAGCTGGTCGGCCGCAGCCTGGGCGAAGCCCGCCTGGGGACGCGGGTCCTCCCAGTCCTTGGTGAGCTCCGCGGCGTGCAGGTACTGCTCCGCCGAGGCCGGCAGCTCCCGTACCTCGCGCAGGAGATCCCCGAGAAACTCCCGGACGAAGACGGCCTGCTGTTCACCGTGCTCCAACAGATCCGGCAGCGTCGACTGCACCACCTCCGCAGCGTCGGCGTACCGCTCGGTCCGCGCGTACGCCCGAGCCAGCAGCAGCCGCGCCTGCGCGCCCCCATCCGCGCTCAGCCCCGCCTGGTCGAACCAGTGCGCCGCCGTCAGCGCGTGTTCGGCGGCCTCCTCGGCTCCGTCGCGTCGACGCAGCAGAGTGTCGGCCAAGGTGAGCCGCACGACGCCTTGTTCCTCGGGATCGGTCAGCTCGGCGGAGTGTTCGAGTCCGGACCGGGCAGCTTCCTCCGCCTCCTCGGGCCTGCCCAGCGAGAGCAGCACGCCGGCCCGCAGCACCAGGGCGTCGACCGCCTGCCAGGGGTAGCCCGCCGCGACGGCGCGGTCGGCGGACGCGGCCAGCGACGACAGGGCCCGTTCCGGGTCGCCCTGCGCGAGGATCACCCGGCCCAGCATTTCCTGCGCCTCCGCCGCCACGTCGGGCAACGCCCCCACGTACGAGGTGATGAAGGAGTCCAGCTCGGCGGCCAGTGCGGCGTGGCCGTGATCCTGCTCGTGCTCGTGCTCGTGGTCGTGCCCGGACTCGTCGTGCTCGTGGGTGGCCTCGATCGACCGCAGATACGGTTCGAGTCGGATCGTGGTCAGCTCGGCGCGTGCGACGCGGAGGGCCCGTGCCGGGTCGGCCGGATCCAGCGCCTCGGCGGCTCTGACGGCCGTCGCGAGCAGCCTCCGCGTCTCCGCCGGATCCGCCCCGGTCTGTGCGGCGACGCCCGCCAGGCGCAGCTCCGCCAGTGCGGCGCGCTCCGCCTGTCCCAGGGTCCGGTAGCGGTCCCGGGCGGCTGCCAGCAATTGCGCCGCCTCGGGGGCTCCGGCACGAGCCGCGGAGACGGCCCGGTGGTCCGCCAGGTCCGCGGAGAGCAGCGGATCCACCTCCGACTCGGCGAGGGCCGCCACGCGTGCGGCGAGTTCGGACCAGAGCGCATCCGCCCCCGGGTGTCCCTGCTCGCGGGCACGACGGGCCCGCGCCGCCGACGCGTCCACGCCGGCACGTACCGAGGTGTCCGGGTCGGCCGGGACGGGCGTCCGGGCCGGGATGGGCGTCGGGGCAGCGGTCGGTGCGGCTTGCGGCAGCGCCGAACTGCGCACTCCGAGGGGCAACACGTCGACCAGTGGGGCCCGACCGAGCCGGGCGAGGAACCGGTCGGACACGCGGCTGTTGCCGTTGCGCGCGTCGAACCGGTGCGCGATGTCCAGGCAGCCGGCGCGCAGCACGGCGTACAGCTCGTCGACGGAGCGGGCGGATCCCTCGTAGGGAACGGACGCCCCGGCGCCGTGGCCGAGCGTGGCCAGCCGCTCCAACAGGACGAGCACACCGCCGTGGAAGTCCAGTTGGGCCTTGACGTCGGTGAGCGGCTTGAGGTGCGTGTCGTGGTCGAAGAGAATCTCCAGTCCGCGTGCCTCGTTGCCGGTGAGGGCGCAGAACTCGATGTGCTGGCCGATCGAGCGCAGCAGGCTCTCGTTGCCGCGCGCCAGTCGGTAGCCACGCAGGTGATGGGCGCGGGCCTCGTCGAAGCGGCCCTGGTGGAGCAGGGGAAGCAAGGATCGGGCGAGTACCCGGTGCGGTTCCTCCCGACAGGTCTGCTTCCCCGCGAGCACCGGCTCCCAGATCTCGATCGCCTTGGCGTCGTCGCCCTTCGTGGCCCAGAACGCGCCCTGGCTGTTGGTCTCGCAGGCGTGGCAGTCGCTCATCTCGTCGCGCTCGGCGGCCTGCCAGGCGGCGACCGCGCGCTCCGCGCGCTCGTCGTCGCCGATGGCGTCCGCCAGGTAGTACTCGGACTGACGCACCGCGCGCTCGCTGTATCCGGCGAGGCGGTAGCGACGCTCCATGTCCTCCAGATAGCCGGCGGCGGAAGACAGCGGGATCTCGGGCGAGTTGATGATCTGGCCGGAGACCCACTTGAAGCGCCAGAAGAGGGAGTGGGCCTCGCCCCGGTCGAAGGTGCCGGGATCGCGGTCGTACTCCTGGAGCAGCCGGGCGAAGGGGACCATCATGCGGGTGCGTTCCGAGCTGTACTCGTACGCGTCGATCAGGGTCACCAGCGCGTTCCGGAACAGGGCCCGGTCACCGCAGACCTCGGCCGCCGCGGCGAGTGCCTCGGCCTGGGCGTTGCGTGCGGCGCCGTGAGGGAGGAGGTGGTTCTCGTGCAGCGCCTTCCGGATCTCCTCCGGGGTCATGTTGCTCACTTCTCGTTCTCCCGCGTTTCGATGGAGTGGGTCGCCCATTCCAGGAGGCCCAGGAAGGCGCGGTTGAGCAGGGTGGAGTCGGCGGGGCGCAGCGGTCGCTGGGACATCAACAGTGCCTGGCCGTAGAGCGATTCGACGGCGGTCGCGGTCAGGGTCGTGTCGGGGAGGTTCGCGATGCGGCGGATCAGGGGGTTGTTGTGGTTGAGGACCAGGCGGGCGCGCGGCGCGGAACCGCGCAGGGCACCGAGGATGCCGGTCCACAGGGAATCGGCGCTGTCGAGGGCCGCGGTCCGGTCGCGTTCCTGGCGGGCCTGCCGGTCGTCGAGGTAGAGCGCGGGGACGGACACGGGCTGGAAGGCGCGCAGCACCACGTCGCAGCTCTGGGGTTCGAGCCGGGTGCGGGCGGTGGACAGGAAGGAGGCGAGGGCCAGTTCGACGCTGGTCGGGACCGGGTCGAGTCGCTCGGTGACGGCGCCGGCGTCCAGCTCGGTGACCTTGAGTTCGGGTCGTACGGCGGGAAGGAGGGCCAGCAGGTCGGCGTCGTAGGTGTAGCCGGCGTTGATGACGCCGAGGCCGTGGGCCGCGGCGATCGGGGCGATCTGGCGGAACTCCTCGACGGTGCGAGTGAAGTGGATGTCGGTGTGCGCGGCGGCGAACTCCTCGAGGCTCATAGACCCCTCGCTGGTCTCGAACGGCAACCAGGGCAGCATCAGGCCGAGGAGTTCGGCGTCGTGCCGGGCCAGGGACTTCACGCCGAGGTGGTGGACGGCGAGGAAGGAAGCCAGCCGTTCCGGGTCACTCGCGGCGAGTTCGGCGAGCCAGGCACGGATCCGGGCACCGAGGGCCTCGCGGACCGCGGCGAGGGTCTCGTCGTCGTACAGGTTCTCGCGGGAGGCGGTGGGCCGCAGGGTGTCGGTGTCGAGCACGACGCGGACGAAGAAGGCCCACTCGGGCAGCAGGTTGTCGGCCTGGTCGGTCAGCAGCATGCCCTTGAGGTGGACCCGGTGTCCGGCCCGGTGGGCGGGGCTGGTGGGTTCGGCGAGGACGTAGGCGACTCCGCGCACGCCGGCAACGGGCAGGTCGAGGTCGATGCTGTCGAGCGGGGTGAAACCGAAGAGCTGCGCGCAGTGTCCGGCGAGCGCGACGCGACGGGCGGCCGGGGTGCGGAAGGAGCGGTCCCACACCGCGGGGCGATCGGTGATCGGGCGGGGCTCGCCGCCTTCGCCGTCGTCGAAGGTGATGTCGTGGTGGAGCAGTGAGCCGTAGTCGCGTGCGAGCCGTTCGACCCTGGCGGGCTCGGTCCATTCCTCGGCGCCCGGGCGGGTCTCCAGGTGGACGGTCGTACCGGGTTCCGGGCGCGCTTCGTGGGGAAGCTCGCGGACGGTGTAGGAACCGTCGTCCGTGGCCAGCCATTCCACGGGTGCCGCGAGGGGGTCGCGTGCGGACCGGGTGACGACGCGGATCTGACGCGCGACGACGAAGCAGGCGAGCAGTCCGATGCCGAACTGGCCCAGGAACTGCCGGCGGGTGTCCTCCAGGCCCTGTTCCTCGATCCCGCCGTTGCCGCGCTTGGAGCTGCGGCCGATGGTGGCGAGGAGGGAGTGGGCCTCGGCCGCGGTCAGGCCGATGCCGGAGTCCTCGATGGTGACACGGCCGGCGGAGGCGGTGAGGCGGATGTGGGCCTGTGCGTCGGGCTGGTGCGCGTGGCGGGCGGTGATGGCGTCGACGGCGTTCTGGAGCAGCTCGCGGACGTAGACGCGCGGGCTGGAGTACAGGTGGTGGGAGAGCAGGTCCACCAGGCCGCGCAGGTCGACCTGGAAGCTGTTGACCGCGGGTTCGGTCGGGGCTTCGGACGGGGTTTCGGATGCGGCGCCGGATGCGACGTCGGACGGGGCGTCGGATGCGGCTTCGGGAGTGGATTCGGACGTGGATTCGGGCGTCATGGGGCGTCACCTCACGTGTTCGCATGGATGGTTCGGCGATCGCGAGGTGCCCCCCTCACCGATCCCGGAGTGGGAACAGGTTAGGGGGATGATCTGACATTTTCCCTGTGAATTGTGTGGGCCCGCGTCACTGGAAGCGCAGGAACTCCGGCGGTACGGCGTCCACCAACCACACGCCGTTGGCGCTGATCCGGAACACGTGTCCGGCCGCCCGCATCGCGCCCGCGTCCACGCTGAGTACGACCGGCCGGCCGCGTCGCGCGCCCACCCTGGTCGCGGTCTCCCGGTCCGGGGACAGGTGGACGTGGTGACGGGCCATCGGGCGCAGGCCCTCGGCGCGGATGGCGGCGAGGGCCGCGGTGACGGTGCCGTGGTAGAGGTACGCGGGCGGTTCGGCTTCGGGGAGGTCCAGGTCCACGGCGACCGTGTGTCCCTGGCTTGCCCTGATGCGGGTGCCGTCGATGGCGAAGCGCTGTTTGTCGTTGGCCGCGACGACGTGGTCGAGTTCCGTCCGGGTGAGGGGGAACCCGTGGCCGACCGCCGCGTTCAGGAGGTCGTCGATCTCCACCCACCCGTGTGGATCGAGCACCAGTCCGATTCGTTCCGGCTGGTGTCGCAGGTGTTTCGAGACGTATTTGGACACCTTCACGGTGCGTCTGTCATCCATGGCCCCAGCGTGCCGGGTCGCGAGCCTTCGCGGCAGTGATTTTCGGCCCGGCCGCCGAACCTGGACTCCCTCTATCGCATTTCCAGGATACGGAATACATTTTCCGCTGAGTTGCCGTCCTTGGGGGAGAAATCATGACAATCGATGCTTCGCTGCCACGTCGTGCGACCGCCGAGCTCATCGGTACCGCAGGCCTGCTCGTGGTGGTGATCGGTTCGGGGATCCAGGCGGCCGCCCTGAGCCGAGACACCGGTGTCGCCCTCGTCGCCAACTCGCTCGCCTCCGCCATCGGCCTCGGCCTGATCATCACGCTCTTCGGGCCGTTGTCGGGCGCTCACCTCAACCCGGTGGTCACGCTCACCTCCTGGTGGGCCCGTCGCACCGGAGGGCAGGGGGTCGACGGCAGGGACGCCCTCGTCTACACGGCCGCCCAGACCGTGGGCGCCATCGGTGGCGCGCTCCTCGCCGAGGCCATGTTCGGACGGATGCCGGGGACCTTCGCCACCCGGGTCCGCGGGGGCGGGCACCTGCTGATCGGCGAGATCGTCGCCACCGCAGGGCTGGTACTGGTCATCCAGGGACTCGGCCGGATCGGCCGGGCCAAGCTGATCCCGGCCGCCGTCGCCGCGTACATCGCGGCCGCGATCTGGTTCACCTCGTCGGGCTCCTTCGCCAATCCCGCGGGCACCGTCGGACGCGCCTTCAGCGACTCCTTCACCGGGATCGCCCCGCAGTCGCTGCCCGGTTTCGTGGCGGCCCAGTTGCTGGGCGGGATCATCGGCCTCGCCCTCGCCGGGGTGCTCTACGGCAGCGCCCGCACCGACCGCACCGCCCGCACCGACCGCACCGACCGCGCCGACCGCGCCGACCGCGCCGACCGCGCCGACCACGGTGCCCGGCGCGCAGCCGGTTCGGACGCCCGATCGGACGCGGGATCGGGTGCGGGGCCGGACGACGGGCAGGGGGCGGGTCCGGACGCCGCGACGGACACCACGTCCGGCGCGGGCCCCGACGGAGGGCGGCGCGACGCCCGGCCCGGAACCGGCGGAGCGGGGATCGAGCCGGAGACGAAGATGGCCGATATTGCCCGCCCCGGCACCCGGCTGGGTATCACTGCTTGAGACCGGCAAGGGTTGCCCACAGGAATACTTGACTTGTCCACAGCCGATTCAGTCGGTTTTGCAGGCAAGGGGGCGATTCGCCCTGTGGACTACTGATCGAGTACTACCGGCCGCTCCTGCCGACCAGTTCGTTCATGGTCCGGGCCTGGATCTCCCGTTCCGTCGCCGCCCGGACGAACTCCGCCACATGGTCGGGACCCACCAGCTCCTGCACCGCCCGTACCGTCGCTGCCGGCAACGCCACCGGGGTGGGCCCGGAGGGCTGCGCGGCCCCGGCCGCGCCCAGGTGCTGCTGGAGGTGGCGGGTGGCCAGTAGCCTCATGGCCCGTGCCAGCTCCGCGTCCACCGTCTGTTGGGCCAGCGGCCGCAGCCTTCGGACCATCGACGCCGCTTCCGCCGCGTCCGTGTCCGTGGGCGGGACGTGCCCCAGATAGCGGGCGAAGACGTGCTCGGTGGTGAACTCCAGGAAGCGCGAGGCGATGTGCTCGACCTGCCCGCGCAACTCCCGCAGATGGCCGGTGATCGCCACGAGCGGCACCCCCGCCGCGTACAGCTCCGAGGCCACCGCCAGTTCCTGTGGGGACGGCACCAGGAACTCGTCCGGGCGGCCCGGGATGCGTTCCAGCACCCCGAGCTCGCACGCCTCGCCGACCGCGTCGTCGTCGGGTCGTCCGCCGAACCGCTCGTTGAGTTCGGACCGGCTGATCCGGTCCGCCTCCTCGTCGGTCCACGGCCCGTGCACCTCGGCCACCAGGCCCAGGACGCCGCCCAGCCCGCGCCCCGCGTCCCACGCCTCCAGCAACTCCTTGATGGAGGCCAGCGTGTATCCGCGGTCCAGCAGGTCCGCGATCTGGCGCAGTCGCGCCAGGTGCGTGTCCCGGTAGACGTTCGAACGGCCTCGTCGCTCCGGCTTCGGCAGCAGACCGCGGTCCTGGTACGCCCTGATCGTGCGCACCGTCGCGCCGCTGTGGTGCGCCAGATCCTCGATCCGGTACTCGGCTACCGCCTGATCGGACAATCCCGGCTCCCTACGACATGGGGGCTCGGCCGACCGCGCCCGCCGCGGTCCGGGCGGCAGGTGGCGCCGCCAGGTACTCCACCGCCCTGCGCAGCGAGCCCTCCTGCGAGGGATGGTACGACCGCCACAGTGAGCGGGGTATGGCCCTGCCGCGCTCTCTCCGCGTCGGCGGGGTCCGCGCGGCCCCGTCGCCCTGCCGCTCACCCCCGGGTTCCGGCCCGTTCACAGACGGGGCTCCAGTTTCGCGATCCGTCGCAGGGCGCCCGGCGCGAGCCGGGACAACAACAGGGCGCCCTTGGACTCGGGTGTCACCGGCACCACGGCCTGGTTCTTCACGACGGCCAGCAAGATCGCGTCCGCGACCTTCTCCGGCGGGAAGTTGCGCAGGCCGTACAAGCGCGAGGAGCGCTCCTGCCGGCGCTTCTCCTCGGCCTCGTCCACGCCGGCGAAGCGGGAGGTGGCGGTGATGTTGGTGTTGACGATGCCGGGACAGATGGCCGAGACGCCGATCGACTTCGAGGCGAGTTCCGCGCGCAGGCACTCCGACAGCATCAACACGGCGGCCTTGGAGGTGCTGTACGCGGGCAGCGTCTTGGAGGGCAGATAGGCGGCGGCCGAGGCGGTGTTGACGATGTGACCGCCCTGATCGCGGTCGGCCATCTGCTTGCCGAAGATCCGGCAGCCGTGGATGACACCCCACAGATTGACGTCGAGGACCTTCTTCCAGTCCTCGGCGCTGGTGTCGAGGAACGATCCGGAGAGCCCGATCCCGGCGTTGTTGACCAGGACGTCCACGATTCCGTACTCGGCGGCGACCTTCTCCGCGAGCTTCTCCATCGCCTGCTCGTCGCTGACGTCCACGCATTCGCCCCAGGCCTGGGGGGCTCCCACCAGGCGGGCCATGTCGGCGGTGCGCGCCGCGCCTTCCGCGTCCCGGTCCACGCACACGACCCGGGCCCCGGCCTCGGCGAAGGCGAAGGCGGTGGCGCGTCCGATGCCGCTGGCCGCGCCGGTGACCAGGACCAGTTGGCCGCCGAACCGGTCGGCGTACCGGCCGGGGGCCTTGTGCTCCGGGGCCCGCGCCGCCGGTTCCTCGCGCGCGTTGACGAACTCGGTGATCCAGGAAGCCAGTTGATCCGGTCGGGTGCGCGGCACCCAGTGCTTCGCGGGCAGGGTGCGTCGTACCAGGTCAGGAGCCCACAGTTCGAGTTCGTCGTAGAGCCGCTCGGACAGGAACGCGTCCCCGGTGGGCGTGATCAGCTGCACGGGTACGTGCGCGTAGGCGTCGGCGCGCGGCCTGCGCATCCGGGACCGCACGTTGTCGCGGTAGAGCCACGCCCCGTGCGCGGCGTCCGAGGGCAGGGACGCCGTCGGGTAGTCGCCGGCCGGGACCTTCTCCATGCGCTGGAGGATCCGGGGCCACTGCTTGCCGAGCGGTCCGCGCCAGGCCAGCTCGGGCAGCACCGGAGTGTGCAGCATGGCGACGTACCAGGACTTCGCCCCCTGGTTGAGGAGTTGGGCGGCCCGGCGAGGGGTGGGCCGGGCCATCCGCTTCTTGATCCAGTGCCCGAAGTGGTCGAGGGAGGGCCCCGACATGGAGGTGAACGAGGCGATCCGGCCCTCGGTGCGGGAGACCGTCGCGAATTCCCAGCCCTGTACGGAGCCCCAGTCGTGTCCGACCAGGTGCACCGGCCGGTCCGGGCTCACCGCGTCGGCGACGGCCAGGAAGTCGTCCGTCAGCTTCTCCAGGGTGAAGCCGCCGCGCAGCGGGACGGGGGCCGACGAGCGGCCGTGGCCCCGTACGTCGTACAGCACCACGTGGAAGTGTTCGGCCAGCCGCCGGGCGACCTCCGACCAGACCTCCTTGCTGTCCGGGTAGCCGTGCACCAGCACGACGGTCGGCCGGTCCACCTCCCCCAGCTCGACGACGCACAGTTCGATCCCGCCGGTGCTCACCCGGCGCTCGCGCGCGCCTTCCAGACCCGTTCCGCCGATGCCGCTCATGCCGCCTTCTCCTCAGCCCAGCGCCGCACGTGCGGCAGATCGTCGTCCAACCAGAAGGCGCTTTCCTCGGGGTCCCGGGAGTCGGTGACGACCAGGATCTCCTCGAACTTCGCGCCGGTCCCACGAAAGCCCAGGTGCGGCTCCACCGCCCACAGGCCGGGCCGCGGCACGTGATCGGAGAAGTGGTAGGGGCTCCACAGGGGTGACCAGCCCTCGCGGTGGCCGTGCAGGGCGTCGCTCGCCAGGCCCTTGAGGGACTGGGTGCCGAACCCGAACGCGGTCGGTGACCAGCGCCGTTCCCGGACCCGGTCCAGCTTGTGGGCGATCACGCCGAAGGGATAGGCCCGGTGGCGGTTGGCGTAGCCCTGCCGGGTCATGAGTCGTTCGACGTTCTCGTATATCTCGCGCAGGGACCGGCGCTCGCGGACCTGGCTCAGGATCAGCTCGCGGTGCGGTCGCAGGTCCGCCATCAAGCGGTCCTGGACGGGATGCAGACCGAGGCTCCCCGAGTAGCCGACGTCTGCGGCGTAGCCCTTGTGGACCGGGGCCATGTCGAGGATGAAGGGCATCCCCGGTTCCAACCTCCGGTTCGTCGGGAAGAACTGCAGGGGGATCTTGAAGTTCGCGAAGGCCGTGCGGTCCCCGAACCACGCGAACGGCATGTGGAACCAGTCCCGCACGCCGCGCTCGCGCAGCCACTCGCGCTGCATCCGCGCCGCCTCGCGCTCGGTCACGCCCGGCCGGAGTTGCGCTGCCACGGCTTCGGCGCACTCGTAGGCGAGGCGTTGGACCTCCCTGAATCCGCGCAGTTCGGCGCTGAGCCCGGCGACTCCCGCGGCCCCGGTCGCTCCGGTGAATGCGGAGCGTCGCGTCGTGCGTTGCTTGGTTTCCCCAGCCATGCCAGCCGTCCGTCCGTGTCCGTGTAGCCGTACGCGCCCGTAACTTGACACTGATGAATGTGACAATGACCGGCGATCACGTCAAGGCCCGTGCACGGACCTGTGGACAAACTTGTCCGGTCCACATCAGCCTTTGGGCGGGTCCTGTAGTCCTCAAGGCGGAGACGGGATCCGGCTCCTGGTCTGACGATCCGCGCGGCCCGCGCCACTAACGTCGAGCCTGTGACTGTCATCGCGACCGAAAGCCTGAGCAAGCGGTACCCCCGAGTGACCGCCCTCGACCGGCTCTCCCTGGACATCGGGCCCGGCGTTACCGGGCTCGTGGGTGCCAACGGAGCCGGCAAGTCCACGCTGATCAAGATTCTGCTGGGACTGTCCCCCGCCACCGAGGGCCGTGCCGCCGTGCTCGGGCTCGACGTCTCCACGCATGGCAGCGCCATCCGTGAGCGCGTCGGCTACATGCCCGAGCACGACTGCCTGCCCCCCGACGTCTCGGCCACCGAGTTCGTCGTACACATGGCGCGCATGTCCGGGCTGCCCCCGACCGCCGCCCGTGAACGGACCGCCGACACCCTGCGCCACGTGGGCCTGTACGAGGAGCGCTACCGCCCCATCGGCGGCTACTCCACGGGCATGAAGCAGCGGGTCAAGCTGGCCCAGGCGCTCGTCCACGACCCCCAGTTGGTGCTGCTCGACGAGCCCACCAACGGCCTCGACCCGGTCGGTCGCGACGAGATGCTCGGCCTGATCCGCCGCATCCACACCGACTTCGGGATCTCGGTCCTGGTCACCTCCCACCTCCTCGGAGAGCTGGAGCGGACCTGCGACCACGTCGTGGTCGTCGACGGCGGCAAGCTCCTGCGTTCCAGCTCCACCAGCGACTTCATGCAGAGCACCACGACCCTGGCGGTCGAGGTAACCGACTCCGACACCCACCCGGACGGCACCGCCGCCCTGCGCAAGGCGCTCACCGAGGCGGGCATCACCCTGCAGGTGGGCGAGGAGCAGGGCCTGCCCGGCGCCGGCCACGTCCTCCTCGTCGAGGCGATCGGCGAGGAGACGTACGACACGGTCCGCGACACCGTCGCCGACCTGGGTATCGGTCTGGTCCGCATGGAGCAGCGCCGCCACCACATCGCGGAGGTCTTCCGCGACAACGACCCGTCCGCGCCGCCCGCCCCGCAGGTGCGGCCCACCCAGCAGAAGGGAGCCGGTTCCGATGGCGCCTGACACCTCGACCCAGATCCACAACATCGGCTACCGGTCCTACGACGGCCCCCGGCTCGGCCGTGCCTACGCGCGCACCTCGCTGTTCTCGCAGTCGCTGCGCGGCGCGTACGGCCTCGGTCGCTCGGCCAAGTCCAAGGTGCTGCCGATGCTCCTCTTCGCGGTGATGTGCGTTCCCGCACTGATCATCGTCGCGGTGGCCATCGCGGTGCCCGGCTCCACCGAGCTGCCGATCAAGTACACGACGTACGCCCTGACCACCCAGGTGATCATCGGCCTGTACCTCGCCTCCCAGGCCCCGCAGTCGGTCTCCCGGGACCTGCGCTTCAAGACGGTGCCGCTGTACTTCTCGCGGCCCATCGAGCGCGTGGACTACGTCGTGGCCAAGTACGCGGCCATGGCCTCGGCCCTGTTCATCCTCACCGCCACCCCGTTGCTGATCATGTACGTCGGCTCGCTGCTCGCGAAGTTCGACTTCGGGGACCAGACCGAGGGGTTCGGGCAGGGGCTGGTCTCCGTACTGCTCCTGTCGCTGCTCTTCGCCGGCCTCGGCCTGATCATGGCCGCACTGACCCCGCGTCGCGGGTTCGGCGTCGCCGCCATCATCGCCGTGCTCGTGATCCCGTACGGAGCGGTGACCGCCGTCCAGGGCATCGCGTACAACACCGGCTCCACCGGCGCCATCGACTGGCTCGGCCTGTTCTCCCCGATCACCCTGATCGACGGCATCCAGACCGCCTTCCTGGGCGGCACCTCCGCCTTCCCCGGCGGCGAGGGCCCCACGGCCGGCATCGGCTTCGTCTACCTGCTCGTCGCCCTCGGGCTCATCGTCGGCTCCTACGCCGCCCTGATGGCCCGCTACCGGAAGGCCGGGCTGTGACCATCATCGACATCGACCACACCTCCCGCTGGTTCGGGAACGTCGTCGCCGTCAACGACGTGACCATGCGCATCGGTCCGGGTGTCACCGGCCTCCTCGGTCCCAACGGTGCGGGCAAGTCCACGCTCATCAACATGATGGGCGGCTTCCTGGCCCCCTCCACCGGCACGGTCACCCTCGACGGGACGCCGATCTGGCGCAACGAGCAGGTCTACAAGCAGATCGGTGTCGTGCCCGAGCGCGAGGCCATGTACGACTTCCTCACCGGCCGCGAGTTCGTCGTCGCCAATGCCGAACTCCACGGACTCGACGACGCGGCCGCCCAGCGGGCCCTGGCCACCGTCGAGATGGAGTACGCCCAGGACCGCAAGATCGCCACGTACTCCAAGGGCATGCGCCAGCGCGTCAAGATGGCCTCCGCCCTGGTCCACGAGCCGTCGGTGCTGCTCCTCGACGAGCCGTTCAACGGCATGGACCCGCGTCAGCGCATGCAGCTCATGGATCTGCTGAGGCGCATGGGTGACGACGGCCGCACCGTGCTCTTCTCCTCGCACATCCTGGAGGAGGTCGAACAGCTCGCCTCCCACATCGAGGTGGTCGTGGCCGGCCGGCACGCGGCCTCCGGTGACTTCCGCAAGATCCGTCGCCTGATGACGGACCGCCCGCACCGCTACGTGATCCGTTCCTCCGACGACCGGGTCCTCGCCGCGGCCCTGATCGCCGACCCGTCCACCGCCGGTATCGAGGTCGACCTGAAGGAAGGCGTCCTGCGCGTCCAGGCCGTCGACTTCGGGCGCTTCACCGAGCTGCTGCCGCGGGTCGCCCGCGAGCACGGCATCCGGCTGCTGACGGTCTCGCCCTCCGACGAGTCCCTCGAGTCGGTCTTCTCCTACCTCGTCGCGGCCTGAAGGAGCTGGCAACCATGTACAACCCCACTGTCGCCCGGCTCACCTACCGGGCCCTGCTCGGCCGCCGCCGCGCGCTGATCCTCTTCGCGCTGCCCGCCCTGCTGATCGTCCTCAGCATCGCCGTCCGCGCCTTCACCGGCCTGGACGACAAGGTCGCCGCCGATCTGCTCGGCGGATTCGCCCTCGCGACGATGGTCCCGCTGATCGGTGTCATCGCCGGCACCGGCGCCATCGGCCCCGAGATCGACGACGGCTCGATCGTCTACCTGCTCTCCAAGCCGGTGAAGCGGCCGACGATCATCATGACCAAGCTGATCGTCGCCATCGCGGTCACGATGGTGTTCTCCGCGATCCCCACCCTGATCGCCGGCTTCATCCTCAACGGCAACGGTCAGCAGATCGCCGTCGCCTACACCGTGGCCGCCCTCGTCGCCTCGATCGCCTACAGCGCACTGTTCCTGCTGCTGGGCACCGTCAGCCGGCACGCCGTCGTCTTCGGTCTGGTCTACGCCCTGATCTGGGAGTCCCTCTTCGGCAGCCTGGTCTCCGGGGCGAAGACGCTGAGCGTCCAGCAGTGGTCCCTGGCCCTGGCCGAGAAGGTCGCCGGCGAGGGGTACGTCGACGCCACCGTGGGCCTGCCCACCGCCTCGGTGCTGCTCGTCGTGGTCACCGTCGGGGCCACCGTCTACGCGGGCCAGAAGCTGCGTCGCCTCACCCTCGCGGGCGAGGAGTAGGACCGGCGGAACCGCCGTCGCACACCGTGCCCCGCCCGGCCCACCGGCCGGGCGGGGCACAGCTTCGCGGGTCATCATCGGTGCATGATGCCGCACGCCGAGCCCGAGCCCTCCAGGCCGCTGTGGTCCTGGATACGCTCCTCGCCCGGTACGCACATCTGGCTGTTGATCATCGCTGTCACCAGTGTGGTCGTGGTGATCGCTCCCGATCATCTGGACCACGTCCTGCTGCACCGCAACAGCAGCAACATTCACGAGCTCACCCGGCACCCCATTCGAGCCCTGCTCTCCAGCGCGTTCTGGATCGAGAACCCGGCCTCGCTCGCCCTCTACGCGGCGCTCTTCGAGCTCTTCCACGCTCCCGTCGAACGCTGGCTCGGCACCCTGCGCTGGCTCGTGATCATCGCCACCGCCCACATCACCGCCACCCTGGTCAGCCAGAAGCTGGTGCTGATGGCCATCCGGGACCACCGGGCCCCGCGCAGCATGGTCCACGTCGTCGACATCGGCGTCAGCTACGGACTCGCCGCAGCCGCCGGAGTCCTGACCTACCGGCTCCCCGGCCCGTGGAGATGGTTCTATCTCGTGGGAGTCGTCGCCTTCTTCGGCATCCCCCTCATCAGCGGCGGAACCTTCACGGACCTCGGACACGCCATCGCGCTGGCGGTGGGCCTGCTGGCCTGGCCGCTGACCCGGCATCCGCAACCGACTCGTGTTTCACGTGAAACATGACCCCGTGAGGGAGGAGTCGGGGGCACCGGAAAATGACTGGTAAGGGGCGTGCGGCCGGGGCAGAGTGAGCCGTGCGGGGAGCAACAAGAAGGTCCGGGACAGCCACTTCGAGCGCGCCTCGCGGCGCGGGCTGCTCCCGGACCTTTCTCCTGTTCGCGTGCTTCGGGCCCTGCGGTCAGGCCGCGCCCAGCAGACGTTCCAGCACGACCGCGATGCCGTCCTCCTGGTTGGAGGTCGTCACCTCGTCGGCCACGGCCTTGAGCTCCGGGTGGGCATTGGCCATCGCCACACCGTGCGCCGACCAACCGAACATCGGGATGTCGTTGGGCATGTCGCCGAAGGCGATCGTCTCCGCCGCCTTCACTCCCAGCCGACGCGCGGCCAGCGACAGGCCGGTCGCCTTGCTCAGCCCCAGGGGCAGGATCTCCACCACGCCCGGACCCGCCATCACGATGTCCACCAGGCTGCCCACGGTCGCCCGGGCCGCCTTGACGAGCTCGTCGTCACCGAGCCCCGGGTGCTGGATGTACAGCTTGTTCAGCGGCGCGGTCCAGATGGCCGCGGTGTCCTCCAGGTATATGGCCGGCAGCCCTTCCTGGACCTGGTAGCCGGGCCCGAACAGGACCTCGCCGTCCACTCCGTCCCGGCTGGCGGCGACCGCCAGCGGACCGACGTCCGCCTCCATCTTCGACAGCGCCAGACCGGCCAGTTGGCGGTCCAGCGTCACCGAGGTCAGGAGTCGGTGCGCACCCGCGTCGTACACCTGGGCGCCCTGTCCGCACACGGCGATCCCCTTGTAACCGAGATCGTCGAGCACGTGGCGGGTCCAGGGCACGGCCCGGCCGGTGACGATGATGTGCGCCGCGCCCGCGGCGGTGGCCGCGAGGAGGGCTTCACGGGTGCGCTCCGAGACGGTGTCGTCGTCACGCAGCAGCGTCCCGTCGAGATCCGTCGCGACGAGCTTGTAGGGGAAAGGGGCCGGGCTCACTTGGCGATCGGCTCCAGGACCTCGCGACCACCCAGGTACGGACGCAGTACCGGGGGGACCCGCACGGAACCGTCGGCCTGCTGGTGGTTCTCCAGGATGGCGACGATCGTGCGCGGGACGGCGCACAGGGTGCCGTTCAGCGTGGAGAGCGGCTGGGTCTTCTTGCCGTCGCGGTAGCGGATCGACAGGCGACGCGCCTGGAAGCCGTCACAGTTCGAGGCGGAGGTCAGCTCGCGGTACTTGCCCTGGGTCGGGATCCAGGCCTCGCAGTCGAACTTGCGCGATGCGGAGGAGCCCAGGTCGCCGGTGGCGACGTCGATCACCTGGAAGGGCAGCTCCAGGCTGGTCAGCCACTGCTTCTCCCACTCCAGGAGCCGCTGGTGCTCGGCCTCGGCCTCCTCCGGCGCGACGTACGAGAACATCTCGACCTTGTCGAACTGGTGGACGCGGAAGATGCCGCGGGTGTCCTTGCCGTAGGTGCCGGCCTCGCGGCGGAAGCACGGCGAGAAGCCGGCGTACCGCAGGGGCAGCTTGTCGGCCTCGATGATCTCGTCCATGTGGTAAGCGGCGAGCGGTACTTCGGAGGTGCCGACGAGGTAGTAGTCGTCCTTCTCCAGGTGGTACACGTTCTCCGCGGCCTGGCCGAGGAATCCCGTGCCCTCCATGGCGCGCGGACGCACCAGCGCGGGGGTCAGCATCGGGATGAAGCCGGCCTCGGTGGCCTGCGCGATCGACGCGTTGACCAGGGCCAGCTCCAGGAGGGCGCCGACGCCGGTGAGGTAGTAGAAGCGCGAACCCGACACCTTGGCGCCACGTTCGACGTCGATGGCGCCCAGCGACTCGCCGAGTTCCAGGTGGTCCTTGGCCTCGAAGCCCTCGGCGGCGAAGTCGCGGATCACGCCGTGCGTCTCGAGGACGATGAAGTCCTCCTCGCCGCCGACGGGGACGTCGGTGTGGACGATGTTCCCGAGCTGGAGGAGGAGGCGCTTGGCAGCCTCGTCCGCCTCGTTCTGCTCGGACTCGGCCGCCTTGACGTCCTGCTTGAGTTGTTCGGCCTTGGTGAGCAGCTCCGCCCGCTCCTCCGGAGAGGCCTTGGGAATGAGCTTGCCGAGCGACTTCTGTTCGTTGCGCAATTCGTCGAAGCGCATGCCGGAGGACCTGCGGCGCTCGTCGGCGGAGAGCAGTGCGTCGACGAGGCCGACGTCCTCTCCACGAGCGCGCTGCGAGGCGCGGACACGGTCAGGGTCTTCACGGAGCAGCCGGAGGTCAATCACCCCTCCAGGCTACCGGGCTGGGGTTCCCGGCATCACACCGATATCACGCTGCGTGTCGTTATGCCCTAATTGCCGTGAATGTAGAACTGTTGGCCGCCGGCCTGATGTGATCGTTCTCGGTACGTCGATAAAAGCGGGCCGATTCCCTGAAAAGGGGCAAACGTCGAGCCGTGGACGCCTTCCGGGGCGCCCTGTGGGCAGTTCTTTGTCCACAGGAATTCCTGCCTGAACCGTCTTATCCACAGGCTGTGTGCCGCATCTGTGGAAACGCCAACAGTTCATTAGGGGCCGTCGGTCGAGCGGGGCGAATCAGGGTTCAAACCACCCTCACACACTCATTCGGGTGGGAATGACTCGCCCCAAAGAGTTGATCTGCGATGCATGGGTGACGCCGTTCACCTTCCGCTCTCCAGCGCGAAACCCGGGCCACCCGACCGATTTGTCGACCTTGTCATGCTGCTCTGTCGACTTGTCCCCAGGTCACCATCTCGTCCTGTGGATAACTCTGTGGACAGTGGACGAAGTCCTACGCGCGGCCGTCGAGGCAGCGCGTCAGCCAGTCGGAGGCCGCCGTGAAGTCGCCGTCGGAGGTACCGGGTCGCGCGGCGCGCACGTCACCCAGAGCGACACCCGCCCGCGGATACGAACCGAGGAACCGAACCTGCGGACACGTCCGCTTCAGCCCCATCAGTGCCTCGCTGACCCGCCGGTCGGAGATGTGGCCCTCGGCATCGACCGCGAAGCAGTAGTTGCCGATGCCCGCGCCCGTCGGCCGGGATTGGATCAACATCAGGTTGACGCCGCGCACGGCGAACTCCTGGAGCAGTTCCAACAGGGCACCGGGGTGGTCGTCGCCGAGCCACAGCACCACGGAGGTCTTGTCGGCGCCGGTCGGCGCCGCCGGCCGCGCGGGCCGGCCGACGAGCACGAACCGGGTCTCGGCGTTCTCCGCGTCGTGGATCTCGGTGACCAGAGCCTCCAGCCCGTACGTGGCGGCGGCGAACTCGCCCGCGAAGGCGGCGTCGAACCGACCCTCCTGCACCAGCCGGGCACCGTCGGCGTTGGACGCGGCCGATTCCCACACCGCGTCGGGCAGGTTCGCCCGCAGCCAATTGCGGACCTGCGGCTGGGCCACCGGGTGCCCGGTGACCGTCTTGACGTCCGACAGCTTGGTACCGGGCCGGACGAGGAGCGCGAACGCGATGGGCAGCAGCACCTCGCGGTAGATCATCAGCGGCTCGCCCGACGCCAGCTCGTCGAGGGTGGCGGTGACCCCGCCCTCCACCGAATTCTCGATCGGAACGAGCGCGGCGGCGGCTTCACCGTTGCGGACGGCGTCGAGCGCGGCCGGCACGGACACCATCGGGACGAGCTCCCGGGTGGCGGCTTCCGGCAGGGTGCGAAGGGCTGCTTCGGTGAAAGTGCCCTCGGGACCGAGATAGGTGAAACGAGTGGCCGACATGCGATCAGCCTAATGCCGGAGGCCGTGACACCGACGGGCTGTTCACCCTTCGAGCAGCCGCTGCCCGACGTACTCCCCGGCACGTGGCCCGGGCGGGACCGCGTACAGACCACTGGACTCGTGCCGGATGAACTCGGACAGGGCGTCACCGCGGTCGAGCTTGCGCTGGACGGGTACGAAACCGCGCAGCGGATCGGCCTGCCAGCAGATGAAGAGCAGCCCGGCGTCGGGGGTTCCGTCGGCGGCGATCCCGTCGTGGAAGGAGAACGGACGACGCAGCATGGCCGCTCCTCCGTTCTGCTCGGGAGCCGAGATCCGTGCGTGGGCGTTGGACGGGATCACCGGCTTGCCGTCGCCGCCGAACTTGTTCAGGTCCATCTCGGTGGTCTCGCCGCCCCCGGTGAGGGGCGCCCCGGTGGCCTTCGTACGACCGATGACCTGCTCCTGCTTGGCCGTGGGCTGCCTGTCCCAGTCGTCGAGGAGCATGCGGATCCGGCGGACGACGGCGTACGAGCCCCCGGCCATCCAGGAGTGCTCCGCGGGGCCGGGTCCGCCGGCGGGCACGAAGATCCGCTTGTCGAAGTCGGGTTCCGAGGGCTTCGGGTTGCCGGTGCCGTCGACCTGGCCCATCAGATTGCGGGCGGTCATCGCGGAGACCGTCGCGCCGGGAGACCGGTTGAAGCCGTTCATCTGCCAACGCACCCGGGCGGCCTCACCCGCGTCCTTGTGCAGGGCGCGCAGCGCGTGGAAGGCCACGAGCCCGTCGTTCGCGCCGACCTGGACCCACAGGTCGCCGTTGCTCCGCTGGGGGTCCAGTCGGTCCGACGAGAAGTTCGGCAGCGGGTCCAGGGAGGTGGGGCGGCGGGCGGCCAAGCCGGTGCGTTCGAAGAAGGAGTGGCCGAAGCCGAAGGTGACGGTGAGGGACGAGGGCCCCGCGTCGAGGGCGATGCCGCTGTCGGCGTTCGGCGCGGTCTCTCCCGCCATCAGCCGCCGGGCCGTTTCGGACCAGCGGCGCATCAGTGCGGCCGCCTCCGTGCGGCCGGCGCCGGGGGCCAGGTCGAAGGCCAGCACGTGGCCCTTGGCCTGGAGCGGCGTGACGATGCCGGCCTGGTGGTCACCCTGGAAGGCGACCTCCGTGGCGCCGAGGGAGGTGAGGGCCCCCGCGGCGCCGGGAGCGCCGCCGGCAGGGGAGTCGGACAGTGCCGAGTGGGTGAGGGCGCCACCGACGCCCCCGAGCGCGAGCCCGGCGGCGCCCGCGGCGCCGACCGTGCCCAGCAGCCGGCGCCGGGAGATCTCGATGTCGGGGTGGTTGTCGCTGCTCTCGGTCACGCTGGTCAGCCGATCTTCACGTTCTTCTGGACGGTCGTCTGGTCGATGTCGGAGGTACGGACGGTCACGTCGATGCGCCACTCGCCCGCCAGGGGCAGCTGGACTCCGGACGACGCCCAGTGTCCGGGAGCGGCCCGGTCCGGGGCGAGCGGCAGCGGGCCGATGTCCTTGGCCGGGAGGGTGAAGGCGACCTTGATCTCGGGAAGGTCGAGCGGCTGCCCGTCAGGGCCGTCGGCCCAGAGGTGGAGGGTGTTGGCACCCACCCGGCCGGGGTCCAGCTCCAGCCGTACGGTGCCCTTGCCGTTCTGGCCGCCGGTGTCGAAGGGCAGGGCGATCTTCACGGCCCGGTTGGGGACCGCGGTGGCCGAGCCGTTGCGGCCGACCTCCTGTTGCACCGCGCGGCCCGGTTCGGTGTTCGTCAGGACGGTGGTGACGGCGAGCAGTGCCACGGCCACACACGCCTCGGCGAGCACGGAGCGGCGCAGTCCGGCGCGGCCCGGGTCGGAGTCCCGGACCTGCTTCTCTCGCGCGTTCTCGCGGGCGGCGCGCTGCCGGGCGAGCTGGGCGGCGCGCTTGGGGTCGGAGGGAACGGTTTCACGCGATGCCGCGGGGACCGTCTTTCGCGATGTTTCACGTGAAACATCGGCCGTTGTTTCACGTGAAACAACGACCTTCGCCCCGGCCGCCCTGTTCGACACTCGGCCTTCGGCGAGCCGGGCGGTCCAGCCCCGCGAGACGTAGGCGATGCCGACGAGGACGGCCACGAGGGCGACCTTGATCAGCAGCAGCCGTCCGTAGCTTGTGTCGGTCAGGGCGGACCAGCTTCCGAGCTGGCGCCAGGACTGGTAGACGCCGGTGATCGTGACCACCAGGACGCTGATGAAGGCGACCTTGGAGAAGCGCCGGACGGCCTCGCGCTCGATGTCGGGGACCTTGTGGAGGGCGACCAGCAGGGCGGCGAGTCCACCGAGCCAGGTGGCGACGGCGAGCAGGTGCAGGATGTCCGCGGGCATCGCGATGCCCGGCTGGATGCCCGTGGAGGCGTGCTCGGCCAGCGCCCAGGTCGCGGCGATTCCGGCGGCCAGGACGGATCCGCCGATGCCGAGTCCGAAGGCGAGATCGGCGGTGTCCTTGCGGTCCTGTGCCCCGGTGTCGCCTGCCTCGGCCTCCTTCCGGGACGGGGCCGGGATGGTCGCCGTCCCGGCCGCCTGCTGCCGGCGCGCGTACGCCCCGAACAGCACGGCGATGAAGAGCGCGGCCGCGCCGAGGAGAAGCAGCCTGGAGACGAGGGAGGCGCCGGTCTTGGTCTCCAGCACGGCCTTGAGGCCGTCGAGGTCGAAGACGTCGGCGAACTTCCCCGACCCGGTGTACGGGTTGCGCAGCGCGAGCATCGCCAGCGTGGCGGCGGTCAACGTGACCCAGCCGCGCAGCACGAGCTTCTGCAGGGGACGTTCGATGGATCCCCGCCGCCAGCACAGCAGGATGAACGCGGCGCCGCCGACGAGCACGATGAAGCCCGCGTAGGCGGCGTACCGGGCCAGCCCGTAGGCGACGCCCACCGGGCCGCCGCCGGCCTGCTGCGAGGGAAGGGCGACCTGGGTGGCCGACGGGGCGCCGATGGAGAAGGTGAAGGCACCCGAGATGGGGTGGCTGTCCGCCGACACGGCCTGCCAGGCCACGGTGTACGTGCCGTTGGGCAGGCCGGAGTGCAGGGCGGTGCCGTAGCGGACGGTGGAGCCGCTGCACATGTCGCGGAGTTCACCGGTGTCCACGCGCTTGCCCTGCGGGTCCATCACGCGGATGGAGTCGTCGCCCATGGCGACCTGCTCCGAGAAGGAGAGGGTGACCTGGGCGGGTGCCGTGGCGACCACCGCCCCGTCCTTGGGGTCGCTCGCGGTGAGTGCGGCGTGTGCCGTGGCCGGCGCGGCCGCGGCGAACAGGGTTGCCAGCAGGGCTGCGAGGACCAGCGCGCATCGCGGCAGGAAGGCCGGGATGTGCGCGCGGACCGGGGCGGGGGCGGGGGCGGTGGCCGTCATGGCGTGTCGGTTCCTCGGTCCGTCAGTGGGCGTTGGAGTTCTGCGCGTTGTACGTCCGTTCCTTGACGTCCAGCTCGACCTTGACGGGGTCGGCCTTCTCGAAGCGCAGCTCGACGGTGACCTTGTCGCCGACCTTCGGCTTGTTCTTGAGACCCATGAACATGACGTGGTTGCCGCCGCGCTCCAGGTTCAGTTCGCCGTTCGCGGGCACGTCCATCGACGCGACCTGCTGCATCTTCTGGTCCTTGGTCTCGTGGATCTGGAGATCGTCCGAGAGGGGGCTGGTGACGCCGGTGAGCTTGTCCGCGGTCTTCGAGTCGTTCTTGATGACCATGAACGCGCCGGCCATCTTGTCGTTGACCGGCTCGGGCATGAAGGCCCCGCTGACGGTCATCTTCGGCTTGGCGCCGTCGGCCTTGGTGTCGGAGTCCGAGGAACAGCCCGATATGGCGAGCGCTGCCGTCAGGGAGAGCGTGGCGGCGAGGGTGCGGGTGGTGCGGGCGTTCACGGGGTGTCTCCCTTGACGAGCTTCGGCAGGTCCTTGGTGTAGTCATCGACGGTGGTGCCCTCGCCGTAGAGGACGTAGCCCTCGTCGGTCTTGGGCGAGAACGCGATGACCTGGGCGCCGTGCATGGAGACGACGCTGCCGTCGGCCTCCTTCTTGGCGGCCTCGATACCGATGCCGAGCGTGCGTGCGCCGGCCTGGATGGTGGCGAAGTCCCCGGTGAGTCCGATGAAGGACGGGTCCTGTGCCTTGAGCCACGCGCCGAGGGAGTCGGGGGTGTCCCGTTCGGGGTCGGTGGTGACGAAGACGACCTGGAGCTTGTCCTGGTCCGCCTTGGGAAGCGCCTTGCGGGCGACGGCGATGTTGCTCATCGTCAGCGGGCACACGTCGGGGCAGTTGGTGTAGCCGAAGTAGATGAGCGTCGGCCGGCCCTTGGTCTGCTCGCGCAGGTTCCACGGCTTGCCGGTGGTGTCCGTGAGGACCAGGTCCGGCTTGTCGAAGGGACGGTCGAGGACCGTCGCGGCCCCGGCCTTGGCCTGGCCGCTGATCTGCTTGACCGAGTCGCCGGTCTTGGCGGTTTCACTGCCGCAGGCGGTGAGGGTGAGGGCGGCCGCCGCGAGGAGCGCGGCGACCGTCACACGTGTGGTGCGCATGGGGAGGTGTCCCTGGGATCGGGGATGGTGCGGATGGTCCGAATGACAGGGCCTGCGGGCCCGTCGGGTCAGGAGGCGCGACGACGCGAGGCGATTCCGAAGGCGACGCCGCCCAGCCCGATCACGATGCCCGCGATGCCGAGGGCGCGCGCCGTCGTGTCCGAGCCGCTCTTCGCGGCCTCGTCGTGGGCCTTGTCGTCGCTCTTGGCGTCGTCGGTCTTGGCGTCCCCTGCGGCGTGGTGGTCGTCACCGGCCTTGGCGGCGACCAGCTTCAGGACGGGCGCCGGGTTCTGCGGTTCCGCCGCGCCCTCCTTGGCCTCCTCGATCCAGCGGACGACCTCGTTGTTGTCGTACGTCTGGATGGCCTTGAGGACCATCTGGTCCGCGTTCTCCGGCAGCTTGCCGACCGACACCGGGAACTGCTGGAACTTGCCGGGCTCGATCTTGCCGCCGCTCCAGGTCACCTTGGTGACGGCCTCGTTGATCTGCTTGCCGTGCACGGTGAGCGGCTTGTCGAGCTTGGACTTCTCGACCTTCACGGTCCAGCCGGGGACGTCCTGCGGCATGACGGAGGTCAGCGGCTGGTCGATCGGGAAGTTGACCTCCAGCTGGGTCGTCGACGCGTTGTCACGCTCGTTGGGGACCTTGAAGTTGATGACGGCGTAGCCACCCTTGGTGGCCTCGCCGGGCTGTACGCCGACGTGGGCGAAGGCGGTGCCGGAGAGGACGAGGACGGTACCGGCGGCGAGGGCGGCGGCGAACGAGACGCGAGAGGCCTTCATGGCAGAAACACTCCACGGGAAACGGTGTGACGGTGGCCCCGCGCACGGGCGCGCGCGGAGTTCGCGGCACCGGTGCTCCCGCAGTGTGTTCCGGGGAGGTGGGGATGCCGCGTCAGGCTGCGAGGGCGAGGCCGCCGGGTGGGCCGCGCCTGATCACCGTGTGCTGGAGGGCCTCCCGCCCGGTCGCCGCGACCGGCGCGACCGAGGTCCGTCGGGTCCGGGGAGTACGGGAGGACGTTCCGAGGAGCCCGCGGCCGAGGACGCGTACGAGGGCCAGCGCGGCGCGCAGCGGACGTACGGGGTCGGCTTCGGCGGAGAGCCGGGACAGCTCGACGAGCCGGAACAGCGCGGTGTCGCCGCGCCCGAGGAGCCAGCCGGCGGCGAGCGCGGCCAGCAGGTGGCCGAGCAGCATGGCGGGGCTGAACAGTCCGGTCGCCGGAACGGCTGCGGCCTGGGCCGCGTGTGCGTGGGCCATGTGACCCTGCGCGGCGGCCTGCTCGGCCATCGCGGCCGGGTCCAGTCCGGCGCTCACCAGGATCTGCCGGGCGTCGGCCGGATTGATCGGAACGGAGTTGCCGCCGCAGACCAGCCGGGCGGCGAGGGCCGCGAGCGACGAGTCGGACAGGGCGGGCTCCGCCGCCGAGGCGGCGCTGTGCTGGCCGAGGCCGAAGACCGCGTGGAGTCCCAACTGGCCGACGGTGAGCCCGGCGGCGATGCCGGGCAGCGAGCGCCGGCGGCCGGCGAGCGGCGTCGCGACCGCGAGGACCGCGACGAAGCCGATGCCGAGTGCCCACCAGGGAACGGTGGCGCAGGACGCCAGGGCGTGCCCGACGGCGGACAGCACGACGCAGACCGCGGCGAACACCGCGGCCCGGATCGTCCGGAGGCCTGCTCCGGCCTGCGTCGTGTGGGGGGCAGTCATGGCCGGGTCATCATCGCACTGCCCCCCGGCGGCTCATACGGCAGGTCCGGAAGGTCCCATGCGTCCCCCCGGGGAAGCGGTGTGCGGGCCGGAGAGGGCCCGTGGCGGTGGTGGGTGTCGCCGGCCGTACACCGCCGCTCGGGAGCGCCACATCGGCCGAATGAGCGCTCTGTCCGCTCTCGGGGGCTTACGGCCGACCTCGGGCGGCAATAGGTAACCGTATGAGCATCTGGTGGTCTCTCCACTTGAGGCGCGAAGCCGCGAGCGTGCCGCTCGCCAGGCGGTTGCTGCTGGGGACGATGGAGACCGCGGGGGTGGATCCCGACATTTCCTTCGACCTGTCGGTGGCGCTGAGCGAGGCGTGTGCGAACGCGGTCGAGCACGGTGGCCCGGCGTCGGCCGCCTGCTCCGGCGGACCGGTCCCGGAGGAGTGGGCGGCGTACCGGGTCACGGCTTACCTGGACGGGGACCGTTGCCGCATCGAGGTGACGGACTCGGGCCCGGGCTTCCCGCCGAAGACGGTCGAGGGTCACGGCTCCCCGCAGGTCGAGGCCTCGGAGAAGGAGCACGGCCGCGGCCTGTGGCTGATCACGGAACTCGCCGACCACGTCCGCTTCTGCAACGGGCCGGGACAGGGCGCGGTGGTCAGCTTCGACAAGATCCTCAAATGGCGTGACGGCGCCCTGTTGACGGCGTCGTAGCAGCGGGGGCCGCAAGCCCGTCGGTACTGCCCGGCACCCCCGGCGCCCGTCCTCGGACATGCCGGTGGGCGGGACCCGTCAACGGGTCCCGCCCACCCGGTTGTCAGGCGATGTCAGCCCTTGAGGCGCGCCATCCAGGCCTCGACCTCGACCGAGCTGCGGGGCAGACCGGCGGAGAGGTTCCGGTTGCCGTCCTCGGTGACGATGATGTCGTCCTCGATCCGGACACCGATGCCGCGGTACTCCTCGGGCACGGTCAGGTCGTCGGCCTGGAAGTACAGACCGGGCTCGACCGTGAGGCACACGCCGGGCTCCAGCGTGCCGTCCACGTACGCCTCGGTGCGCGCGGCCGCGCAGTCGTGGACGTCCATGCCGAGCATGTGGCCGGTGCCGTGCAGGGTCCAGCGGCGCTGGAGCCCCAGCTCCAGGACGCGCTCGACGGGGCCCTCCAGCAGGCCCCACTCGACGAGCTTCTCGGCGAGCACGTGCTGCGAGGCGTCGTGGAAGTCGCGGAACTTCGCGCCCGGCTTGACGGCGGCGATGCCGGCTTCCTGGGACTCGTAGACCGCGTCGTAGATCTTGCGCTGGATGTCGGTGTACGTGCCGTTGATCGGCAGGGTGCGCGTCACGTCGGCGGTGTAGAGGGAGTGGGTCTCCACGCCGGCATCGAGCAGCAGCAGGTCGCCGGAGCGGACGTCGCCGTCGTTGCGGACCCAGTGCAGGGTGCAGGCGTGCGGGCCGGCGGCGCAGATGGAGCCGTAGCCGACGTCGTTGCCCTCGACGCGGGCACGGAGGAAGAAGGTGCCCTCGATGTAGCGCTCGGACGTGGCCTCGGCCTTGTCGAGCACCTTCACGACGTCCTCGAAGCCGCGGACGGTGGAGTCGACGGCCTTCTGCAGCTCGCCGATCTCGAAGTCGTCCTTCACCGCGCGGGCCTCGGAGAGGTGGACGCGCAGCTGCTCGTCGCGCTCCTTCGTCACCTTGTCGGTGAGGGCGGTCTCGATGACGGAGTCGTGGCCGCGGACGTTGCGGACCGGGCCCTCCGCCTCGGCGAGGGCCTCGGCGAGTTCGCGGACGTCCTTGGCGGGGATGCCCAGCAGCTGCTCGGCCTCGGCGAGGGAGTGGCGGCGGCCGACCCACAGCTCGCCCTGGCCGGACAGCCAGAACTCGCCGTTCTCGCGGTCGGAGCGGGGCAGCAGGTAGATGGTCGCGGTGTGGCCGGTCTCGCCCGTGGGCTCCAGGACGAGAACGCCGTTCTCGGTCTGGTCACCGGTGAGGTACGCGTACTCGGTCGAGGCGCGGAAGGGGTACTCGGTGTCGTTCGACCGGGTCTTGAGCCGGCCGGCGGGGACGACCAGACGCTCGCCGGGGAAGCGCGCGGACAGCGCGGCGCGGCGGTCGGCGGTGTGCGTGGCCTGGGCGATCGGCTCCAGTCCACGCAGCTCCGTGTCGGCCCAGCCGGTGCGCATGCTTTCCGCGAGTTCCTCGCTGACGCCCGGGTACAGCCCGTTCTTGCGCTGCTTGTGCTTCTTCTTGGGCTGCTCTTCTTCCGGGGTCTCCGGGGTGAGCTCGTCAGCCACGTCATCTCCTCAGCTACGACATGCAAGGACCGGGTACGGACCTCGTCCATCGTATGGGTGAGCGGAAGATGCCCGGCGAACTATGTGATAAATCAGTCAAACCGGGCGGCGAGCAGGACGACGTCCTCGGTGGCGTCCTCCCCCGATGCCGGTGTGGCGTCCCCTTCCGGCAGGACGGTGCGGAGGATGTGGTCGCAGATCGCGGCCGGATCGTCGCGAGCGGCACGGGGAACTCCCGCGGCCGCCGCGTGCAGCCGGGCGTACGCGCGGTCCATGGGGTCGCCGGTGCGCCGCAGCAGTCCGTCGGTGTAGAGCAGCACCGTTTCTCCGGGAGCCGGTTCGATCTCCACGCTCGGCGCCTCCCAGCAGGCCAGCATCCCGAGCGGCGCGGAGAGCGAGGTTTCCACGTACTCGGTTCGCCGCTCGCCGATGAGCAGGGGCGGTGTGTGCCCCGCGCCGGCCAGGATGATCTTCCGGGCGGCCGGCTCGCAGTAGGCGAAGAGGGCGGTGGCCGAGCGCGCGGGCTCCGTCAGTCGCAGCAACAGCTCCAGGTCGGAGAGGACCGCGACGGGGTCCTCCCCCTCCATGACGGCGTACGCGCGCAGGGAGGCCCGCAGCCGGCCCATCGCGGCGACGGCGCTCGGACCGGTGCCGGTCACGGAGCCCACGGCCAGGCCCATGGCCCCCTCGGGCAGCGGCAGTGCGTCGTACCAGTCGCCGCCGCCGCGCGGGCCGGTGTGGTGCCGGGCCGCGAGCTGCACGCCGGGGATCCGGGGCAGCCGACTGGGCAGCAGCTCCTCGACGACGATGGCCAGGTGGGAGCGGGAACGCTCCACCTCGACCATGCGGGCCAGGTGTTCGGCGGCGTGCCGCACGTACAGGCCCGCGAGGTCGCGCTGGCGGTCGCTCGGTTCGGCCTGCTCGTCGTAGAGCCAGACGGCCGCGCCGAGTCGACCGGTGGCCTCGGCGGTCAGCGGCAACGCGTAGCTGGCCGCGTAGCCGAGTCGGGCGGCGACCTCGCGGTGACGCGGGTCGACCGGGACGCCGAACCCGCCGGTGCCGGGGGCCTCGCCGGGTTCGGGGAGCACCTCGGAGCCGCCGTGCGCGTCCGGGAGACCGTCCAGGATGCGGCCGTACGAGGTGGCGCTGCGCGGCACCGTCTCGATGTGGCCGAGGTCGGCGTGGCCGAGGCCGAGGCCGATCGTGGTGGTGGGGCCGAGCCCGTCGGAGGGTTCCAGGACGACCAGGCCGCGCCGGGCGCCGACCAGCGCTGCCCCGGCACGCAGGAATTCGCGTAGGGAGGAGTCGAGGTCGACGGACCGGGCGAGGCGTTCGGTGAGTTCGTGGAGGGTGGTGAGGTCGGAGACCATGCCCGCCAGCCGGTCCTGGATGACGCTGCTCGCGGCAGGCGGAGGGGCCTGGGCGGGGGTGCTGCGTGCGGGCGTGGGCGCGGTGGGCGCCGGAGTGTGCGGTGACGCTGTAACTGCTGGATCGATTCCAGCCACTTTCGGCAGATGCGGGGCGCTCATGGCGTCCGCCTTTCCACCTGGTGCGATTCGCCATATAGCATCGCAAACCCCCAGATCGTGCTGCGCCGCCATCAATGGATCCACATCTACACGCACACGAGGAGCGATGTCCAGCATTGCCCAGGTGGGAATCCTGGTGTCCGTGAGACTGCAACTCACTGTGCGGCCAAGGCTAAAACTTGGCCGGAAAAAGCGGCAAGCGGACGGTTTTTGCGATCGACTGGGCGGGCGTCACTGCGGGCTCGGGTACGTAATCGGTGGTGGCCGGGGCGAGTTGACGTCTTCCGGCGCCCGCCGGGAACCGCCCGGCGCAGCCCGTCGTCCTTAACGGCGGCAGCCGGCCTCGACCCGGTGCGGGTCGCGTTCCGCCCCCGCCGGACGTTTGATGGACCCGTAAGAAAACTGCACGAACCGTGTGAACCTGCTTCTGGCGGACAGTGACGCGCAACGTGTACGTGTGGTGAGACACCGCTTACCTGGTGTGATGTGGCCCTCGGCGTTCAACGGAAAGGAACGAGCGCTCATGCGCGAGATCCTCGGAAGGCGTCTCCAGCGGCTCCGCGATCGTTTGAAGACCCTGCGACCGACCTCCCCCGCCGACCGGATCCCGGACGGCGGTACTCCGTCCCTCCTCGGCGCGGCTCTCGTCTGCGCCGCCGAATGGCAGTGGCCCGTGCTGCCCGGCGTGGGCCGGGCCGGCGCCGACGGTGTGCGCTGTGCCTGCCCCGATCCCGACTGTGTGGTGCCCGGTGCCCACCCCTTCGACCCCGGATTGCTCGCCGCCACCACCGACCCCCGGATGGTGGCCTGGTGGTGGGCCAGGCGGCCGGCCGCTCCGTTGCTCGTGGCCACCGGCGGGGCCGCTCCGTGTGCGGTGAGCCTGCCGGCCACCGCCGCCGCGCGCGCCGTCGCACGGCTGGACGCGCAGGGCATGCGGCTCGGGCCGATCGTCGCGACGCCGACCAGGTGGTCCCTGCTGGTGGCGCCGTATTCGTTGGAACGGCTGGGTGAACTCCTGTACGCCAAGGACCACGTGCCCTCGTCGCTGCGCTTCCACGGCGAGGGCGGCTACCTGTTGTTGCCCCCGTCCGTCGCGTCCGGCGGTGGACAGGTCTGTTGGAACCGGGAGCCGGAGGCGGGACCCGACGGCATCTGGCTGCCCGAGGTGGAGGCGGTCGTGGACGCGCTGGTCGAGGCGAGCAGCGGAGCGCCGGGCGGCGGAAGCCGGTTGGCGTACTGACCGGAGTCGTGTCCCCGAACGCCGATCTGCGCCCGGGAGATCACTCGTACGGGTGCCGGCTGGGCGAGTTTGCAAGGGAATTGGGCGCGGGGATCTCCGCGCCCCTTTCCCGCATCGCTATCTTCGGCGAATGAATCTCCGCCTGATCGGTATCGGCGCCGGTGTGCTGATCATCTTGTCGCTTCCCCTCGCGGGGGCGATCGCCGGGCCGGATTTCGCCGGTCAGGATGACGGAAAGGGCGGCGGGTTGCTCTCCACGCTCGGCCTTTCCGGCTCGTCCCGCACCAAGGGAAAACCGTCGCCCACCGCCCGTCCCGCACAGCCCGGACCGCCCGTGCAGCCGCGTGCGGATGCCCGGTGCGGTCCCGAGGTCTCCTCGCCTCACGGCGTGGAGGCGCAGACCTGCGTCCTGGTCGGCGAAGGCAGTACGTGGGGCCGCAGTTACTACCGCAACACCAGTGGCCGCGCGCTGGACGCCGTGCTGACGATGATGGGGCCGGCGGGTCGCACCGTGCAGATCCGCTGCGCCGTCGGACCGGGTGACGAGCCGGGGTTGTGCGAAACACCGCGTGACGACTCGGTGGGAGGGCCGGAGGGCTACTCGGCCGTGGCGGAGTTTGCAGTTCCGGATGATGAAGGGGCGTTGCTGCTGAGGTCCGGGAGCAACTCACCGGTACCGGGCGACGGTTGAACATCGCCTGAAATGGAAGGGCCCGGTCGCTGGCGACGGGGGATGCACCAGCGACCGGGCTACAAGAACGGTAACAAGAGATCGCCTGTTCGCAAATTCGATCTCTGATATTCGGACACGGATTTGCAGGCGATTAGCGGGAGTTGTGACTCCAGTCACCGGTCCTGCGGACGCGCGGTGGTCAGCTGAGCGTGACCTGGCGGTTCGTGAGGCCGGCGCGGGCCCGACGCTCCTCCGTGGTCAGGGGCGCGTCCGTGGCCAGGGCCGCGGCCAGGCGCTCCGCGAGTTCCGCGGCGGGCTTCTCGACGTCGTTGGCCGAGACGCCGGTGGGCAGGTCCCAGACGGGAACCATCAGACCGTGGGCGCGGAAGGAACCGACGAGCTTGGTGCCTTCACCGAGGGAGGAGGTGCCGGCGGCGTGCAGCCGGGCCAGCGCGTCGAGCAGCTTCTCCTCGGGCTGCGGCATGACCCAGCGCAGGTGGTTCTTGTCCGGCGTCTCGCACCAGTAGGCCGCGTCCACGCCGGCCAGCTTGACGGTGGGAATGGCTGCGGCGTTGGCGCGTTCCAGCGAGGCGGCGATCTCCGGAGAGGCGTTCTGGGCGTTCTCCGCATCCGGAATCCAGAATTCGAATCCACTGTGGACGACCGGCTGGAAAACGCTGTCCGTGTCCAGGAGATCCTGAAGTCGCGGACCCTCGGCCGGAACCCGACGGGCGGGCACCGGAGTACCCGGCTCCGCGGCCAGCGCGCGCTCCAGGGTGTCGGCCATGTCCCGGGCCAGGTCACCGGTGGTCGAGTCGTTCTGCAGGCCGAGGAGGACGGAGCCGTCCTCGCGGCGCAGCGCCGGCCAGGCCATCGGCAGCACGGTCACCAGCGTGACCGAGGGAACGCCCTCGGGCAGGCCGTCCTTGAGGGTCAGCGGGATGGTCGCGGCGGGCACCAGCTCGCGCAGCGCGACCCAGTCGCACTCGCCGGGCAGGCCCTCGAAGGGGCGCCGCACGTGCTCGGTCACGGCGTGCGCGGCGGCGGCACCGTGACAGGCCTTGTAGCGGCGCCCGGATCCGCAGGGACAAGGCTCGCGGGCACCCACCACGGGGATCTCCCCGTTGTTGAGCTGCGGCGTGCGCTGCGACTTCGCGTTCTTCGCGGCGGGGCGCTTCTTTGCCATCGTGGGTGTCTCCCGGTTGCGGCGGTACGGCGGTTTTCTGGGCGCGAGCCTAGCCGTTCACACCGCGGGAACCTGTGGGGTGCGGCCGGGGGCAGGGTCGGCGTGCGCTCCCGACGGCCGCCCTCGGCGCCGCCGTCACCTGCTCCCCGTCACCCGATCCCCGCCCGTCACCCGATCCCCGTCACCCGGTCCCGGGTGTCGTCCCGTGTGCGCCCTGGGGCGTGGGGTGCCCGCGGCCGCGTTCGGTGACTCGGGACCAGGGGCCGGTTCAGGACCCGTGGCTCAGTGGCTCCGGAACCAGGATCCGTGGCTCCGGATCCGGGGTTAAGTGGCTCAGGGTCCGGGGTTCAGTGACTCAGGTCGTCGAAGGACGTTCCGAAGCCGATCGCCGAGGCTGTGACGCGCGTAGCGAAATCCTCGTGCCGGGTCCCACAGGCAACGACCACCCATACGGTGACCTCGCCCGCCGCCCCGTCCCGGACGCCCCAGTCCTGGGCCAGCGCGCTGATGATGTTCAGCCCCCGGCCGCCTCGCGCGGTGACCGACGGGGTCGAGGGGATCGGTCGGGTGGGTCCGCCGCCGTCCGTGACCTCGACCGTCAGCCGTCCCGCCGGGTCGACGCGCCACGCGGCGCGTATCTCCCCGTCCCCGACCTCTCGGGATCCCAGCGGCCGCCCGTGACGGCAGGCGTTGCTGAGGAGCTCGGAAAGGATCAGGACGGCATCGTCCACGACCGATTCCGACAGTCCGCCGAGCCGCAGTTGTTCGCGCATGCGGCGCCTCGCCTCGCCCACGCCAGCAGGACCGTGACGTACGTCCATGCACCACGACGTGGGCACTTCATGTGCCATCACCAACGCCACCCCCGCAACCTCCTTAGCCCCACGCCAAGGTCTGGATGCCCCAATGGCCTGGACCGGAAACCGTTCATGAAGTGCCCGCTGGCGCATTCACGACGACAGATACGGAACGGATGCGCCGGGGCACACCCTGTGACGGGTGGGGTGTACGTGGCAGGTGGGCAAAACGGGGCGTCAGCGCCCGAGTTGTGACAGAACTTGGCGCGGTCTGTTCGTGATGATTGCCTCCACACCCAAGTCAGCGCAGAGCTGAACGTCCGAGGGTTCGTTCACAGTCCAAACGTGCACCGAGTGTCCCGCCGACTGGAGCTTTCGGATGTAACCGGGATGGTTGCGCACGATGCGCATCCCGGGTCCGGCGATGCTCACGCCGGCCGGCAGCCGGCCGTCCCGCAGGCGCGGCGAGATGAACTGCATCAGGTACACGGTCGGGATCGTCGGCGCGGCCGCCCGCACGCGGTGCAGCGAGCGCGCGGAGAAACTCATGACGCGGACCGGGTGCGGGCCCTCGGCGGGCGGGGCGTCCAGTCCGAAGCGCTTGAGGAGGAAGAGGAGTCGCTCTTCCACCTGTCCGGCCCAGCGGGTCGGGTGCTTCGTCTCGATCGCCAGCTGCACGGGGCGCCCTGCGTCGGAGACCAGCTCCAGCAGCCGCTCCAGGGTGAGCACGGAGGTGCGCTCGGGGTCGGCGTCCCAGTCCGGCGACTCCTCGCGGTCCTTCCAGGAGCCGAAGTCGAGGGCCGCGAGGTCGGCCAGCTCCAGGGCGGACACCGCGCCGCGGCCGTTCGAGGTGCGGTTCACCCGGCGGTCGTGCACCAGGACCAGATGGCCGTCGGCCGTGAGCCGGATGTCACATTCGAGGGCGTCGGCCCCGTCCTCCATGGCCTTCCGGTAGGCGGCCAGGGTGTGCTCGGGGGCGTCCTCCGAGGCGCCGCGGTGGGCGACGACCTGGATGGGGAGCGGCGTTGCGTGGGTCACGGGGCCATGGTGCCACCGAGGTGACCCCGCACGGCGTGGCGAGCTTGCGGATGCGCCCGAAATGCCGGGGATAAAGGATGGGGGGAGACGCACAGGTCCGGCTTACAGTGCTCTGACGGGTCATGGGAAAGGCTTCGCACTGGAACTTGTGCGGCACGTCGAACGTTCAGTCGGACCGGTATCGCCAGATATTTCCAGAACCAGAAGCCGTGTTTGTGACGAGGAGAGAGCGCTGTGAGCACCGAGAACGAGGGCACCGCGGCCCAGACGCCCCCCGCGGCCCCTTCCGCACCGCCTGCGCCCGTGCCCGCCTCCACCCCCGACCCGGCCGCCGAGCAGGCGCCGCCGCGGCCCGCTGATGCCGTTCCCCCCGCCCCGGCCACCCCGCCGCCCCCGGCCGGCGCTCCCGGTCCCGAGCCGACGCAGCAGCTCCCGCACACCCCGGCCGGGCCGGTTGCCCCCGGGTATGCCCAGGACCAGGGATACGCCCAGGCACCGCCCTACGCACAGCCCCCGGCCGCCGCGCACGGCGCCGAGGGCTGGCCCCCGCCGCCGCCCTCCGTTCCCTCGTACGCCGACGGCGGCCACGGCGGTGGCGGCTGGGGAGCGCCCCTGACCACGGACGGCCCCCCGCCCAAGCCCAAGGGCAGGGGCGGCCTCATCGCGGGCGTGCTCGCGGCGGCTCTCATCGCGGGCGGTGTCGGCGGCGGCATCGGCTACTGGGCCTCGGAGCGCTCGCACGACGGCTCGGGTTCCACCACCATCAGTGCCAGCACCCCGAAGGACCTCAAGCGGGAGGCGGGCTCCGTCGCCGGTCTGGCGGCAGGGGCGCTCCCGAGCGTGGTGACCATCGAGGCGAAGGCCGGTGACGGCGAGGGCGGCACGGGTACCGGCTTCGTCTACGACGAGCAGGGCCACATCCTCACCAACAACCACGTGGTGGCCTCCGCGGCCAATGGCGGCAAGCTCTCCGCGACCTTCTCCAACGGCAAGCGGTTCGAGGCCGAGGTCATCGGCCGGGCCGAGGGCTATGACGTGGCCGTGCTCAAACTGAAGAACCCGCCGGCCGGCCTCAAGCCGCTGGCGCTGGGCGACTCCGACAAGGTGGCCGTCGGCGACTCGACCATCGCGATCGGCGCCCCCTTCGGCCTGTCCAACACGGTCACCACCGGAATCGTCAGCGCCAAGAACCGCCCCGTGGCCTCCGGTGACGGCTCCAGCGGCAAGAACTCGTACATGAGCGCCTTGCAGACGGACGCCTCGATCAACCCCGGCAACTCCGGTGGCCCGCTCCTCGACGGCCGCGGCGCGGTCATCGGCATCAACTCCGCGATCCAGTCGGCCGGCAACGGCGGCTTCGGCGGCGGTCAGGCCGGTTCGATCGGCCTCGGCTTCGCCATCCCGATCAACCAGGCGAAGAACGTCGCGGAGTCGCTGATCAAGACGGGCAAGCCGGTCTACCCGGTGATCTCGGTCTCCGTCGACCTCCAGGCCAAGACGGAGGGCGCCAAGATCTCCGAGTCCGGCGCCCCCGCCAACGAACTGGTCGACCCGAACGGGCCCGCGGGCAAGGCGGGCCTCAAGCCCGGCGACATCATCACCCAGCTGGGCGACAAGTCGATCGACAGCGGCCCGACCCTGATCAGCGAGATCTGGACGTACAAGCCGGGCGACACGGTGAAGCTGACCTACCTGCGCGGCGGCAAGCCGAGCACCGTGGACATCACCCTCGGTTCGCGGACCGGGGACAAGTAGCACCCACGCACCCACGCAGCCGCGACCCGGACCGGTCCGGGTCGCGGCTGCGTCGGTTCGGGTCGACGGGCTCTGCTCGAACGGCCCGCTCGCCGGCCCGCTCGACAGGTGCTGGACGCCGGCTTGATGGAGAGGGGCCGCAGGCGCGATTAAGCCTGCGGCCCCTCCCAACGTCCGCTTATGCTTTGGGCGTGTTCGATTCCCGGCACATACGGACATTCCACGAAGTGGTCGCCTCCGGCTCGTACTCGGCCGCCGCGCGGGCCCTCGGATACACCCAGCCCGCGATCACCCAGCAGATGAAGGCGCTCGAACGGGCCGTCGGCACCCCGCTGTTCACCCGCATCGGCCGGACCATGCAACTCACCGAGGCCGGCCGGTCCCTGGCCAGGCACGCCGACTCCATCCTCGGCAGCCTCTCCGCCGCCGAGGCCCAACTGAAGGCGTACGCACGTCTGAGTACCGGTCGGGTCCGGGTCTGTGGATTCCCCAGCGCCAATGTCGCCCTCGTCCCGGAAGCGCTCAGCGGTCTGGCCGCCTCCCATCCGGGCATCCAGGTCGAACTGCTGGAGGGTGAGCCGCCGGAGTCGCTGCGCAGATTGAAACGCGGCGAGTGCGACATCACCCTGGCCTTCACCTACCCCGGGCTGCGCGAGGAGGTTCCGGAGGAGGTCGACGAGGTCAGGCTGCTGGAGGACCAGCTGACGGTGCTCCTGCCGACCGGGCATCCGCTGGCCAGGCGCCGGGCCGTGTACCTGGCCGACCTGGCCGAGGAGCGGTGGATCGCCGGTTGCCCGCGCTGCCGGGCGAATCTGCTGCACGAGTGCGCGGAACTCGGCTTCGTTCCCGACATCCGGTTCGCGACCGACGACAACCTGGTGGTCCAGAGCCTGGTCGCGCAGGGCCTGGGCGTGGCGATGATGCCCGCCCTCGTCCTGCCGTCATTGGCCCTCACCCGGGTCTGCGGACGGCCCCTCCAGCCGGCGGCCCGCCGCCACATCTCCGCGTACGTGTACCGGGACCACCTGAGGATTCCCGCGACGGCCGTGGTGTTGGACGAGCTGAAGCGGGTGGCGTCGAACCGGGTCGGCTGCTGACCGCGGACACGATCACCCGACCCGATCCATAAGCCGTGCTTGGGATTTCGGGTGAAAACTGTCGTTGGACGTGATCGGTGGGCTGTTCGACGCTGCCCCTATGACCACCACCACGCCGGCCAGAACGACCGCGAGGATGGCCGCCCTCGTCAGTGAGATCCGTACGGTAGTGGAACGCGGGCTCGCCCCCGACCTGACCGCCTATCTGGTCGGCGAGCGGATCGCCCCCCACCTGGGGGCGTCCGACCTGCTCACCCCCGAACAGTGCGAGGGGCATCCGGACCGATACCGGCAGCACATCCTGCACGCGGAGCCGGACGGCAGCTTCTCGGTGGTGGCACTGGTGTGGCTGCCGGGCCAGGAGACGTCCATCCACGACCACGTCTCGTGGTGCGTGGCCGGGGTCCACCAGGGTACGGAGAGCGAGCGTCGCTACCGGCTCGCCCCGGCGACGGGCACGTACGGCGCCCGACTGGTGCCCACCGAAGAGGTGGTCAACGACCAGGGCGACGTCTGCGGGTTCGCCCCGCCCGGCGACATCCACCAGGTGCGCAACTCCTGTCGTACGACGGCGATATCCCTCCACGTCTACGGCGCCGACGTTTCCCGTCTGGGCAGCAGCGTCCGCCGTGTCTACACCCTCCCGGCCGACTGATGGCCCTGTTGCATCGCCCCGTCCACCGGCCCGGGCGGGCGCGCGTTGTTTCACGTGAAACATCGTCCCCTTGGCCGGGGTTGGGGCTGGCCGTCGCGGGTGCCTTCGTGGCCTGGTGCGTCCACCGGTTGGTGCCGGCCGTGCCGATGCTGACCGCGGCGGTGGTGCTCGGCATCGCGGTCGCCCACCTCCCGCGTCTGCGGACCGTCGTGCGGGGTCCCGCGCGGGCGGGCCTCTCGCTGGCGGGCCGGAGGCTGATGCGGATCGGCATCGTCCTGCTGGGGCTCGGTCTCGGCCTGGACCAGGTGCTGGGGTTGGGCTGGGCGACCGTCGCCATGGTCACCGGGGTGGTCGCGGCCACCTTCCTCGGGACCCTCTGGCTGGGGCGCAGGCTCGGACTGCCGGGCGATCAGCCACTGTTGATCGCGACCGGCTACTCGATCTGTGGGGCCTCGGCGATCGGCGCCGTCAGCCAGGTGTCCGGCAGCGACGAGGAGGACGTGGCCTCGTCGGTGGCCCTGGTCACCCTCTGCGGGACGTTGGCCATCGCGGTACTCCCGCTCCTCCAGGACCCGTTGGCCCTGTCCGACCTCGCCTTCGGGCGCTGGGTGGGCGCGAGCGTCCACGACGTCGGCCAGGTCGTGGCGACGGCCCAGACGGCGGGTCCGGGGGCCCTGGGCGAGGCGGTTCTGGTGAAGCTGATGCGGGTGGCGCTGCTGGCTCCGCTCGTCGCGGCCGTGGCCTTCTCCGTACGGGCCCGGCGACGCGGGGTGCGCACGGCCTCGGGCCGCCGGCCGGCCCCGGTACCCCTGTTCGTCGCCGGGTTCCTGGCCGCCGCCGTGCTGCGGGCGACGGGCGTGCTGCCCGACGTGGCGCTGGAGTGGGCCCACACCACACAGGAGGCGCTGCTGGCGGCGGCACTGTTCGGCCTGGGCAGCGCGGTACACCTGCCGACCCTGGCCCGGACCGGGGGGCGGGCGGCGCTTCTCGGCCTCGGGGCATGGGTGGTGGTCGCCGGGGCCTCGTACGCGGGTGTCCTGCTCACGCTCTGACCGCACACCGGGCCGTCCGAGTCGTCCGGCGGGGGTGATGACGTCGGATGCCCGTCCTCAGGTGTTCCGGAACGGAAGGGAGTTGGCCATTTCCTGGCCGGAACCGAACGAACGTTCCGACCGGTGCCTGACATCTCGTACGGCCCGTGCAACCCTGCACCCGATCCGCACCGGCAACTCTTCACCCCCACCCTGCCCGGACCCGACCGGCCCGGGCACGGCAGAAGGAGTCCTGCGTGAATCGTCATCGCATGGCCTTATCGGTCCTCTTGGCCGCGGGCGCCCTGCTGGCCGGCGCCCTGACCGCCGCCACCCCGTCGGTCGCCGCCGATGCCCCCGTCTCGTTCCGACAGCAACACAGCCAGGGCTTCTGGACGGCCGAGCGCATGCGGTCCGCGGCCCCGCTGGACGTCACGGCGGCGCCGGGGAGCATCCGTAGGGCGCCCTCCCCGGCGGACCGACCCACCCGGGTGGCACCCACGACCCCTCCCGCCTCACCCACCGCGTTCCCGCAGGCGGGCGGCGCGTGGACGGGCGGCGGGGCGGTGGTGAAGACGTCCGGGCGGGTGTTCTTCACGATGGGCGACCGGACGGCGTCCTGCTCCGGCGACTCGATCACCAGCGCCAACGGAAGCACCGTCATCACCGCCGGGCACTGCGTGAAGTACCAGGGCGCCTGGCACACCAACTGGGTCTTCGTCCCGGCGTACGACAACGGCAGCGCGCCCTTCGGCCAGTGGTCGGCCACGCGCACCTTCGCCACCGCGCAGTGGGCGGCGAGCGAGGACATGAACATGGACGTCGGCCTCGCCGTGGTCGCCCCGCTGAACGGCCAGAAGCTCAGCCAGGTCGTGGGGGCCCAGGGAATCCTGTTCAACGGGGGCTACAACAAGAAGATGTACTCCTTCGGCTTCCCCGCCGCGGCGCCGTACGACGGCACCAAGCTCGTCTACTGCAGCGGCAACAGCAGCAAGGACTTCCTGCTCACCAAGGACCACGGGCTGGGCTGCAACATGACCGGCGGCTCCAGCGGCGGCCCCTGGTTCCAGGACTTCAACGAGGCGACCGGACTCGGTACCCAGGTCTCGGTGAACAGCTTCGGATACGTCTTCCTGCCGAACCGGATGTTCGGCCCGTACTTCGGCAATGAGGCCAAAGCGGCGTACGACCAGGCACAAACGGCCTGACCAGCCCCCGCACACCCCCACCGCCCGGTACTCTGTACCGGCCAGGTGGGTTGCCCGAGCGGCCTAAGGGAACGGTCTTGAAAACCGTCGTGGCAGCGATGTCACCGTGGGTTCAAATCCCACACCCACCGCACCAGGTCAGACGGCGTTCTGATCAGAAGGGGCGTCCCTCGTCGGGGGCGCCCCTTCGTCGTCCGCGCGGGGAACGAGCGGTCGGTGGTTCCGCAGCGCCCCTCCCGGCTCTCACCCGCATAGGTGTCGGCGAGGATCTTTTATTTGCCGCGTGACGTCGCGGCGGTCGTACGTCAGTGGTTCGCAGGCGAAGAGGAACAGGGCCTTCGCCCCGGTGTCGTAGCCCCCGCCGCAGGTGAGGGTCGTCCGGCGGGGGCTACGCGGACAGCTCCCAGCGGTGGAGATCGAGGCGGTCGGGGACGCTGTGGACCGACACGTGAGACCCCGGGTCCCGGATGAACTGCTCCGCAGGCCCGGAGATCAGCGCGCGGGTGCCCGAGTGGAGGAATCGACGCCGATGACGAGGTTGAACGTACGGCTCCGACCGCTCTCGTAGGCCACCTCGACCCCGTCGTTCCGCCATCCCGACGGCCGTTACGCGGTGTCGCCTCAGGGCGCCCGCCCATGCGCTTGATGGCCTCCGAAGGGCGATTTAGGCCTTCTGAGTGGTGTTTGTCGGAAGATCGGCGCGCGTGGTGGAGGCGTTCCGGTTGCGCACACATCATGGCGAATGTATTCAGATCGGCCCTTCGGAACATCGCGAAATGAGGCAACCCGTCATGGCAAACCGCAACAGCGTCACGTCCATCTGGACCGCCGTCCTCGCCGCACTCGTGGCACTCTTCGCCGCCCTCGGCCTCGGCGCCAAGGCGGCCCCGGCCGCCTCCGCCACCTTCTCCGCTCCGGTGGTTCCGACCACCACCGTGCGTCGGCCGGCCGTGATGGCCCGGCGGACGTGGCGGGCGATGATGCGGGGAGGTTCGCTCCCGCCCACCATCAAGCAGCGGATCCGGGCCGAGGCCCACGGCAAGACCCCGTCCGTTCGTCGCTCGACCACGGCCCTTGCCGCCGGGAACGCCGGTACCGCCGTCAGCTCGGTCGACGATGCCGCGCCGCTCGCACCGCTCGCCCCTGCCGCGTCTGTCACCGCAGTCGCCCCCGCCGCCTCGGCCGGAACCGCCGCACGAGGCATGGCGCTTGCCGCGTAGTGGCCGCCGGGCAGTACACGTGCTCGCGCAAGGGCGTGGCCCTCGTAGGGGCCGTGGGCATCTTCGGTACGGAGCAGCACCGACCGGACGCGCAGGCGTGCATGCCTATGCCGGACAGACGCATCAGCAGGGCAGCAGAACATCAGAGCGGTACAGCAGCACAGCGGTACGGCACGGCAGTGGGGCAGTAGGGCGACACGGCAGCAACGCGATACGTCAGCAACGCGATACGGCGGTACGGCAGCGCGGCCATTCGGCGAGACGTCGAGAGGCCAGGGGTGGCAGTTCGTGAAGCCGGCAGTACGGACGCGTCGCCAGGACAGTACTGCGGCAGCCGGCCGGCGTCGCACGGCAGCGGAGCGGTACGCCGAGTACGGCACCGATGTCAGGAGACCGGCAAGGCAGCGCGGCCACGAGGCCGAGCGGCAGGACGCACCACACGGCGCACCACACGGCGCACCACACGGCGCACCACAGAGACGTCCGACAGAAACGTCCGACAGGCGAGCCACGAGCCAACGGCAAGAAGAGCCACGAGGCGAACGGCAACCCAGACGGCAAGGCAGACGGCAAGGCGAACGTAAAGGCACGAGACACGAGACACGAGGCACGAGACGCGACGACCGCCGAGGTGGCGGCGCGACGGAACGTCCACGCGGTGGTGGCGCAAGGCGCTGTCCGCGCGACAGCATCCGGCGCGGTGGTACGACGGCAGCACGTGGAGCGGTAGGCGCTTGAGCCCGGTCGACACACGACCGCGGATCGCGCTACGGCGTGCCCCGGAGCGGGGCATGGACGGTTCACTCCGGCGGGCGCCGGGGGCGTGCAGGGAGCGCGGAGCTTGTCGCCGCAAGGTGACGCAGGGTCGCATGTCCGGGAGACGGTGAGGTTCCCGGAGGACGCGGTCCCTTTTTGGCATGTCCGGGGTGCGGTGGTTTGGCGGAACGATTCCGCACTGGTGTCGCAGGGGTTTCGGGGCGTGGGGAGTCGCTGACCTGGGGCGGGCGGGGTGTGAATGGGGTTTATCCGATGTTGCTCATGCTTGCGGGGGAATCAGCGGCTCCGGGGTGGTTCGCCGGGGATTCGGTGGGCAACTCTGAGGTCGCGACGTCGTCACCACCCGTGATGACCAGGTTGGTCGGCCAACTGCCCTGGTGAGAAGTCCACTTCGGTTTTCTGGAGGATAAAGACATGGCAAGCATCCGTACCGCCCGCGTCATCGCTGCTGCCGCCGCTCTCCCGCTCGCCGTCGCCCTGTTCGGCGGTGTGGCCGCGGCCGACGACGGCTCGTTCGCGAGCATCGTCGGCAGTGGCGTGGGTGGCAACAACAACGGCAACTCCTCCACCTCGCAACAGGTTGCCACCGGTTCCGGCGCGTCCAACCAGAACAGCACCGCGCAGGTCAACGGGTCGGCGTTCACCGCGCTCGAGCAGCACAACGCGAACCTGGCGGTCAACTTCTTCCCCTTGTTCTGATCCTTGTTCCGATCGTCCGATGCGGCCTGAGCCGCGATGAGCGTTGAGGGCGTCTGTGTGACCGGACCGGCTGGGGTCCGGTGGCGCGGGCGCCCTCGGGCGTTTCCCGGCCCCGGGCGCCGGCCGCGCGTGCTCCAGTCGCGTCGTGACCGTGCGCGCCCTCTCCTCGACGGGGACTCGTGGACCTTGACATCCACAGCAGATCTGACGGACAGTCAGATCTCCTCGTTGATGTGATGCCGGGAGGCTTGCGCCGTGCACCTCGCCCCGACTGAAGGACAGTTGCGGCTTCGCGCCGAACTGAGGGAGTACTTCGGGAACCTGCTGTCGGACGGGCTGCCCGAGGATCCGGCCGCACAACGCACCCTGTTGCGCCGGATAGGCGCCGACGGGCTGCTCGGACTCGGCTGGCCCGTCGAGTACGGAGGCCAAGGCAGGGGCGCGGAAGAGCAGTTCGTCTTCTTCGACGAGGCCTACCGGGCCGGTGCCCCCGTCTCCATGGTCACGCTCAACACCGTCGGCCCGACCTTGATGAAGTACGGAACCCGGCAACAGAAGGACTACTTCCTGCCCCGGATCCTCGCCGGGGAGATCGTCTTCGCCATCGGCTACTCGGAGCCCGAGGCCGGCACCGATCTCGCCTCGCTCCGTACCCGCGCCGTGCGCGACGCCGACGTCGCGTACGCCGTCCGCGACGCCGACTGGATCATCGACGGTCAGAAGATCTTCACGTCCAACGCCCAGAACGCCGACTGGATCTGGCTCGCCTGTCGCACCGACCCCGAGGCCCCCAAGCACAAGGGCATCTCGATCATCCTGGTCCCCACCGACGCAGCCGGCTTCGCTTGGACCCCCATCGACACCGTGGGTGGCCTCACCACGACGGCCACCTACTACGACTCCATCCGCGTCCCCGCCGGGAATCTGGTCGGCCCCGAGCACGGCGGTTGGGGCCTGATCACGAACCAGCTCAACCACGAACGCGTGGCCCTGGCCGCCATCGGCATGCAGGCGGAGGACTTCTACGACCACGCTCTCGCGCATGCGAGGACCCCCGACCCGGTCACCGGCGAACGCCGCGCCGACCGCCCCTGGGTGCGGGCCCGGCTCGCCGAGGCGCACGCCCGACTGGCCGCCGTACGGCTTCTCAACTGGCGCCTGGTCCAGGACGTGGGCAGCGGAGACCTGGCCCCGGGCGACGCGAGCGGGGTGAAGTTCCTCGGTACCGAATCCACCGTCGAGGTGTACCGGATGTGCCAGGAGGTCGTCGGCGAGGAGGCGCTGATCCGGGGGCCTTCGGCCTTCGCGGGGGGCGAGCTGGAGCGCCTGAACCGGGCCGCCCAGATCAACACCTTCGGCGGCGGGGTCAGCGAGGTCCAGCGGGAGATCGTCGCCATGATGCGGCTCGGCATGAAGGGAAGGAAGCGATGACGGCCGAAGCAGCCGAGGCACCCGACGGAGTCGGCGAAGCCAAAGCACCCGAGGCGCCCGGCGAAGCCAAAGCACCCGAGGCGCCCGGCGAAGCCGAAGCACCCGAGGCGCCCAAACCGTCCGAACCGCCCGAAGCGGCGGCAGACACCCTCCCGCACGTCTCGACACGGGTCGCGCCGGACGCCGCGGCGGAAGCCCGGTTCCACGCACGGCTGACGGCCTTCGAGGGGAGGCCCGCAGCCACCGGGGGGCGGGCGAAGGACGCGGTCAACGAGCCGATGATCCGCCACTGGTGCGAGGCGATGGGGGACACCAACCCCGCCTATACCGGCCCGGACGTCGTCGCCCCGCCCACCATGCTCCAGGCCTGGACGATGGGCGGGCTCTCCGGGCACACCGACCGTTCCTCCTCCTACGACGAGCTGCTCCTGCTCCTCGACGGCGCGGGGTGCACTTCCGTGGTGGCGACCGACTGCGAGCAGGAGTACCTCCGTCCGCTGCGCCCCGGCGACCTGGTCACCTTCGACGCCGTCATCGAGTCGGTGTCGGCGCGCAAGGCGACCAAGCTGGGTGCGGGGTACTTCGTGACGACCCGGATGGACGTCCACGCGAACGGCGAACTCGCCGGGACCCACCGTTTCCGCATCCTCAAGTACGCGCCCGCCGCGAACCCGTCCCGGCAGCCGAAGCAACCCACCCGGCCGAGCCGGGAAGGCCACTCCACCCGACCCGCCCCGACCCCGCCCCCGCGCCCCGCCCGCCCCCGCCCCGTGATCAACCGCGACAACCAGGGCTTCTGGGACGGCGTCCGCGACCACACCCTGCTGATCCAGCGCTGCACGGCCTGCTCGACCCTCCGCTTCCCCTGGCTCCCCGGCTGCAACGCCTGCGCCTCCCCCGACTGGGACACCGTCGCGGCGAGCGGCGCCGGCACGGTCTTCTCGTACGTGGTCATGCACCACCCGCCGTTCCCGGCCTTCGACCCCCCGTACGCGGTCGCGCTCGTCGAACTCGCCGAGGGCGTTCGGATGATCAGCAACATCACCGGCGTCCCGTACGACAAGGTCCGCATCGGTCTGCCGGTCCAACTGGAGTTCCTACGCGTCGACGACACGCTCGAACTCCCCGTCTTCCGGGCGGAGGCGGGCTGACATGGATTTCCGCCCCACCGAGGAGCAGGCAGCCGCGGCCGATCTCGCCGCGCGCATCTTCCGGGACCTCGCCACCCATGAACGCCTCGCCGCCGCCGGCACCGGCAGCGACGCCGAGCTCTGGAAGGCCCTGACCGCGGTCGGACTGATCGCCGCCGTAGAGGAGGTCGGTCTGCTCGGTCTGGTGCTGCTGTCCGAGGAGCAGGGCCGCACCACCGCGCAGGTTCCGTTCGCCGCCACCTGTGCGTACGGAGTCCTCCCCGTGGCCCGCCACGGCAGCCCCGCGCAACGGGCCCGTCTGCTGCCCGCCCTGGGCACCGGCGAGGCGGTGGCCACCGGGGCCTTCCCCGCGCGCGGCCGGATCACCGCCGGCCCGGGCGGCCGGCTCACCGGCATCGCGCCGGCCGTGCCCTGGCTGCGCGATGCCACGCACGTCCTGGTGCCGGACGCGGACGGGGCGTTGTGGTTCGTGACGACGGACGCCCCCGGCGTGCGGATCTCGACGGTGGAGACGACCGCGCCCTGGGCGGCCGGCGCGCTGATCCTGGCCGGGGCCGAGGGCGAACGACTGGGCGGTCCGCGGGCCCACGACGAGGTGCTGTCCGCCGCCCGCACCGCCTTCGCGGGCCTCCAGGCGGGCGTCTGCGCGGGTTCGTTGGCCCGCGCGGTGGAGTACACCCGCACCCGCGAACAGTTCGGCCGGCCGCTCTCCACCCACCAGGGAGTCATGCTGCGCGCGGCGGACGCGTACATGGACACCGAGGCGATCCGCGTCACGGCGTACGAGGCGGCATGGCGGATCGACACGGGCCTGCCGGCGCGCGAGCACGCGCTCACGGCGGCCTGGTGGGCCTCGGAGGCGGGCAAACGGGTCGTTCACGCGGGCCAGCATCTGCACGGCGGCATGGGCGCCGACCTGGACCATCCCGTACACCGGCACTTCCTGTGGGGACGCCAACTGGACGCGTACCTGGGCTGCGGCAGTGAACTGCTCGCCGAGCTGGGCGCGCTCGTTTCGGACCCGGTGCCCGCCGGCGCCGCGATACCCGAGGGGGAAGACGCATGAACGTCGGCGACACGCTGCCGCCGCTGGAGATCCCTGTCACCCGCACGCTGATCGTCGCGGGTGCCATCGCCTCCCGCGACTACCAGGACGTGCACCACGACGCGGAGCTCGCACGCGAGAAGGGCTCCCCGGACATCTTCATGAACATCCTGACGACCAACGGCCTGGTCGGCCGGTACGTCACCGACCACCTCGGACCGGCCGCGGTGCTGCGCAAGGTGGCCATCCGTCTCGGCGCCCCCAACCATCCCGGCGACACCATGACCCTCACCGCGACCGTCGTCGCCCGCGAGGGGGACACCGCGGAGATCCGCGTCGTGGGCGCCAACGGCGTCGGCCTGCACGTCACGGGCACCGTCACCGTCACCCTGGGGGACACGGCATGAGCGTCCGTACCCGCGACGGTCTCGGCGGCCGGGCCGCCATCGTCGGCATCGGCGCGACCGAGTTCTCCAAGGACTCCGGCCGCAGCGAATTGAAGCTGGCCGTGGAGGCCGTGCACGCCGCCCTCGACGACGCCGGGCTCAGCCCCGCCGACGTCGACGGCATGGTCACCTTCACCATGGACACCAGCCCCGAGATCACCGTCGCGCAGGCGGCCGGCATCGGGGACCTCTCCTTCTTCTCGCGCATTCACTACGGGGGCGGAGCGGCCTGCGCCACCGTCCAGCAGGCCGCTCTCGCCGTCGCCACCGGCGTCGCCGAGGTGGTGGTCTGCTACCGCGCCTTCAACGAGCGCTCCGGCCGCCGCTTCGGCTCCGGCGTCCAACAGCGCGAGCCCTCGGCGGAGGGTGCGGCACTGGGCTGGTCCCTGCCGTGGGGACTGCTGACCCCGGCCTCCTGGGTGGCGATGGCCGCCCAGCGCTATCTGCACACCTACCAGCTGCCCCCCGAGGCCTTCGGCCATGTCGCGGTCACCGACCGGCGGCACGCCGCCAACAATCCCGCCGCGTACTTCCACGGCAAGCCCATCACCCTGGCTGATCACGCCGCCTCGCGGTGGATCGTCGAACCGCTGCGGCTGCTGGACTGCTGTCAGGAGACGGACGGCGGACAGGCGATCGTCGTCACCACCACCGAGCGGGCCCGTCACCTGCGCCGGAAACCCGCCGTGATCACCGCCGCCGCCCAGGGAGCCGGTCGTCGTCAGGAGGCCATGACCTCCTTCCACCGCGACGACCTCAGCGGGCTCCCCGAGATGAACGTGGTCGCCCGCCAACTGTGGCGAACGAGCGGGTTGCGGGCCTCGGACATCGACGTCGGCATCCTCTACGACCACTTCACCCCGTTCGTGCTCATGCAACTGGAGGAGTTCGGCTTCTGCGCACCCGGTGAGGCCGCCGATTTCGTCGCCGCCGACGCGCTGCCGCTGAACACCCACGGCGGCCAGCTCGGAGAGGCGTACCTGCACGGCATGAACGGCATCGCGGAGGCCGTCCGCCAGCTCCGGGGAACCTCCGTCAACCAGGTTCCCGGCGCCGCTCACACCCTGGTCACCGCCGGCACCGGGGTCCCGACCTCGGCCCTGATCCTCGGCTCCGACGGCTGAGGGCGGCGGTCGAGGGCGGCTGGGTGCGGCGGGGTACGAGGGGCGGCCAAGGCCCGGGAACGGCCGGGGGCGGGCCGCCTCCTCCACCTTCAGGAGGTGGGGTACGGCCCGTCCCTACAACCTGAGATGGACCCCGCTTCGGCACCTGCGGCCGATCCGGGGAGCCCGCTCCGCTCCTAGCGTGGAGGCATGACCACGCCTGTGTGCACACTCGCCTCGAATCCGACGACGTACCCGTCGTTCTCGGCGTACGTCCGGACCCGCGGCTCGGTCCTGATGCGCACCGCGCGCTCACTCACCGCCAACCCCTGCGACGCCGAGGATCTGCTGCAAACGGCCCTGGCCAAGACGTACGTGGCCTGGGACCGCATCGAGGACCACCGCGCCCTCGACGGCTACGTACGACGGGCCCTGGTCAACACCCGCACCTCCCAGTGGCGCAAGCGCAAGGTGGACGAGTTCGTCTGCGACGAGCTTCCCGAGAGCGAGGAGGCGCCCGCCACCGATCCCGCGGAGGCACAGGCGCTGCGCGACGCCATGTGGCGCGCGGTGACCCGGCTGCCGGACCGGCAACGGGCGATGGTGGTGTTGCGCTACTACGAGGACCTGAGCGAGGCGCAGACCGCCGAGCTGCTCGGGGTCTCGGTGGGCACGGTCAAGAGCGCGGTCTCCCGCGCCCTCGTCAAGCTGCGCGAGGACCCGGAACTCACCGTCGTCCGCTGAGGAGGCGTGCCGCCGTGTTTCACGTGAAACATGAGGACGCGTGTCACCGCGCGCTGTTTCACGTGAAACATCGCCAGGGTTTCCGCCCGTGAGGTAGTGACATGCCGACCGGTACGTGCGCAGAATCGGCAGCATCCGTAGCCGCCGCAGCGCCGCAGCGCTCACCGGGAGGACGCTTTGCTGAGCACGATGCAGGACGTACCACTGCTGATTTCGCGAATCCTGACCCACGGGTCGACGATTCACGGAAGTTCCCAGGTGACGACCTGGACGGGTGAGGCCGAGCCGCACCGGCGCAGCTTCGCGGAGATCGGCGCCCGCGCTGCTCAGTTGGCCAACGCTCTGCGTGACGAGCTCGGAGTCCGGGAATCGGATGTCATAGGGACTCTGATGTGGAACAACGCCGAGCACGTGGAGGCGTACTTCGCGATCCCGTCCATGGGCGCCGTTCTGCACACGCTCAACCTGCGGCTTCCCCCCGAGCAGCTGGTCTTCATCGTCAACCACGCGGCCGACCGGGTCGTACTGGTCAACGGCACCCTGCTCCCCCTCCTGGTCCCGCTGCTGCCGCACCTGCCCACCGTCGAGCATGTCGTCGTCGTGGGCGTCGGGGACCGCTCCGGACTCGAAGGCCTCGACGTGCGCGTGCACGAGTACGAGGACCTGCTGGCGGGTCGACCTGACACCTACGCGTGGCCCGAGCTGGACGAGCGCCAGGCCGCGGCCATGTGCTACACCTCCGGCACCACCGGCGAACCCAAGGGCGTCATCTACTCGCACCGCTCCGTCTACCTGCACTCGATGCAGGTCAACATGGCCGAGTCGATGGGTCTGACGGACCGGGACACCACGCTCGTCGTCGTTCCGCAGTTCCATGTGAACGCGTGGGGGCTGCCCCACGCCACGTTCATGACCGGCATCAACATGCTGATGCCGGACCGCTTCCTTCAGCCCGCCCCGCTCGCCGAGATGATCGAGCGGGAGAAGCCCACCCACGCCGCGGCGGTCCCCACCATCTGGCAGGGGCTGCTCGCCGAGGTGACCGCCAACCCGCGCGATCTGACCTCCATGAAGCAGGTCACGATCGGCGGCGCGGCCTGTCCGCCCTCCCTCATGGAGGCGTACGAGAAGCTCGGCGTCCGCCTCTGTCACGCCTGGGGCATGACGGAGACCTCGCCGCTCGGCACCATGGCGCACCCGCCGGCCGGTCTGACCGCCGAGGAGGAGTGGCCGTACCGGATCACCCAGGGCAGATTCCCCGCCGGTGTCGAAGGGCGCCTGGTGGGACCCGGCGGCGAGCACTTGCCGTGGGACGGCCGTTCGGCGGGTGAGCTGGAGGTGCGCGGCACCTGGATCGCGGGCGCCTACTACGGCGGCGCCGACGGCGAGCCGCTCCGTCCCGAGGACAAGTTCAGCGCGGACGGCTGGCTCAAGACCGGTGACGTCGGGGTGATCAGCGCCGACGGGTTCCTCACGCTGACCGACCGGGCCAAGGACGTCATCAAGTCCGGCGGCGAGTGGATCTCCAGTGTCGAGCTGGAGAACGCGCTGATGGCGCATCCCGAGGTGGCCGAGGCGGCGGTCGTGGCCGTCCCCGACGAGAAGTGGGGCGAGCGTCCGCTGGCCACGGTCGTCCGGACGGCGGGCGCGAGCGTGGACTACACGGGGCTGCACGCGTTCCTCGCCCAGTCGATCGCCAAGTGGCAGCTCCCGGAGCGCTGGGCCTTCGTCGAGGCGGTACCGAAGACGAGCGTCGGCAAGTTCGACAAGAAGGTGATCCGGAAGCAGTACGCGGACGGGGCACTCGAGGTCACCAGGCTCGACTAGGGCGTCGGCGACGGCGAGCGGATCTCCCGCACGAACCGGAGGACGCTCCGGCGCCGGCGGTGTCAGCCCCGGGTGAGCCATGGCCGCAGCAGCTTGCTGACGGCGGGCATGGCCACATAGGTCATGAGGGTGCTGAAGACGATCGCGAACGCGGCCGTGCGCACCACGAAGTGCAGATCCACCAGGTACGGCCCGAGCAGCGCGTTGCCCGCCAGGGAGATCGGGAAGATGGCCAGCCCCGAGCTGATCGCCATCTTCCAGCGCGGCGGCGCGGGCCGGGTCGTACCCGGCTTGGCGAACCAGGTCTCCATGCCGTGGAGTTCCCGCCGGGCTATCTCGGTGTGGTGGTGCCCGAGGCAGTTGGAGAACCACTGCGCCCGCTCGGCGGAGTCCTGCCACCGCTGGAACGCGGCCTCGTTGCGGAAGCGGTGCACCAGGAACCAGGGCCCGCCCTCCGAGGCCGGGCGGAACAGCCCGTATCCGAGATGGTCCGGAAAGCCCGCGGCGGTCTCCAGGATGCCGTGGGCCCAGGCCTCGAACGTCTCCTCGTGGCCAGGTTCCACCTGACGGGCGATGAGCAGGTTCACCTCCCCGTTGTCGGCGGGGACGGTGTGCTCGGTCGTGTCGGTGATGGCCATGCGGCCAGGATGACTAGTTGGTGCCGATCTTTGCCAGCAGGTCCACGATGCGGCCCTGCACGTCCGCGGTCGTGGCCCGTTCGGCGAGGAACAGGACGCTCTCGCCCGAGGCCAGCCGGGGCAGTTCGGCCGGATCGATCCCGGCAGTCGTGTAGACGACCAGCGGGGTCCGGTTCAACTGACCGTTGGCACGCAACCAGTCCACGATCCCGGCCCGGCGCCGCCGCACCTGCATCAGGTCCATGACCACCAGGTTCGGGCGCATCCGGGTCGCCAGCTCCACGGCGTCGGTGTCGGCGCCCGCCCGGGCCACCTGCATCCCGCGCCGCTCCAGGGCGGCGCTCAGGGCGATGGCGATCTCCTCGTGCTCCTCGATCAGCAGGACCCGGGACGGGTGCTGCTCGCTGTCGCGGGGCGCGAGCGCCTTGAGCAGGACGGCCGGATCGGCGCCGTACGCGGCCTCGCGCGTGGCGTGTCCCAGCCCGGCCGTGACCAGGACCGGGACCTCGGCGGCCACCGCGGCCTGACGCAGCGACTGCAGGGCGGTCCGGGTGATCGGCCCGGTCAGCGGGTCGACGAACAGCGCCGCGGGGAAGGCGGCGATCTGCGCGTCCACCTCCTCGCGGGAGTTGACGATCACCGGCCGGTAGCCGCGGTCGCTCAGGGCCCGCTGCGTCTGCGCGTCGGGCGCGGGCCACACGAGTAGCCGGCGCGGGTTGTCCAGCGGCTCCGGCGGCAGTTCGTCGTCCACGGGGCGGGGCACGGGCCGGTTGACCACCTCGACGGCGCCACCGGGGCCGTCCAGCGGCTCCGGGCCCTCGGCGGAGCCCGCCTCGGGTGCCCCTATGGCGAAGGCACGTCCCTGAGCAGCGGGTTCGGCCAGTCGGCGCCTGCGACCGGAACCGCTCGCGTCGACGGAGATGCCCTGGCCCAGGGTGCCGAGGGCACGCACGCTGATCGGCTGCGCGGCCTCCGCCGGGGCGCCCTGCGGCTGCCGGGCACCGGGGACGGCGGCCGGCGCGACCTCGTCGTCCTCGACGGCGGTCCGGGCGGCGGGTACCGGCCACGCCGGTGGGGCGGGCAGGGCGCGGCGCCGACCGGTGGGGTGGGCCGGGTCGGCGGCTTCCTGCGCACCGGCCTCGGGCGCGGCGTCGGGGGTCTCGGGCTCCGACACCGGGGCGCCGAGCACCCGTCGGCCGCGGCGTCCGCCCGGAGCGTCGGAGTCGGCCTCGGCGGGAGCGGGCGCGGAACCGGCCATCGCGGGCGCCTGCGGGGCGGCCGGGACGGGCCCCGCCGGAACCGGGCTCGCCGCCGGGGTCGGCCCGGCGGGCAGTGCGAAGCCGCCCTCGGGGGCGATGGGACGCTGCGGGGTGGGCGGTACGAGGCCGGTCGCCGGCACGGGCCCGCCGGACTGCGCGGGCGGCCCCGCGGGTCCCAGCGCCCGCCGTCGCCCGGCGGGGTGCTCGGTCACCGGGACCGACGGTACGGGCGGCAACGCGGGCATCGCGGTGCCTTGCGGGGGCACGGGCCGACCGGAGCCGCCCTGCCCGCCGTTCACACCGTTCTCGGGACCCCGGGCGAGGCCGGCCGGGGCGCCGTTCCCGCTGCCGTCGCCGTCGCGACCCCGGCGACGCCCGGTGCCCAGGCCCGCCGGGTTCACCGGGGACTGCGCCAGCCCGGATCCCGCCGGCCCGGAGTCGGCGGGGCTGCCGTCGGCCCGTCGCCGTCCGGACGGCAGCGCCAGCGCGCTCCCGCCACCACCCTGGCCGGGATGGGGGCCACGGCCGTCGGGGGCCTTCGGCTCCTCGGCCTCGTCGTCCAGGAACGCGTCCACCCCGCTCCGCCGTGCGCGCCGGCCGCCGGACTCGCCCTTGCCCTCGCGGCCAGGCTTGCCCTCGGGGGCCTTGTCCTCGGGCTCCTTGGCCGGTTCGGGCAGGGTCACCGTGCCGGCTCCCGCACCCAGCGGGAACTCCAGGACGTACGCACCGCCCGGCGCGCCCGGGACCTCGACCGTCTGCAACACACCGCCGTGCGCGGCCACGATGCCCCGCACGATCGGCTCGTGCACCGGGTTGCCCCCTTCGTAGGGACCGCGCACCTCGATCCGTACGACGTCACCGCGCTGCGCGGCGGCCACGACGATCGTGGAGTCGGCGTACCCGCTGCCCTGGGCGGTCTTGCCGGTGGCGTCCACTCCGGCGACGTCCGCGACCAGGTGCGCGAGGGCGGCCGCGACACGCTCCCCGTCCACCTCGGCCTCGATGGTCGGCGCGTGCACGGCGAACTGCGCCCGGCCGGGCCCGATCAGCTCGACCGCGCCGTCGACGCCGGCCGCGACGACCGTGTTGATCAGGACCTTCTTCTTGTCGAGCTTGTCGCTGCCCGCGTCCAGCCGTTGGAAGCCGAGCACGTTGTCCACGAGCGTGGTCATCCGCGAGTACCCGGCGGCCAGGTGGTGCAGCAGCTGGTTGGCCTCCGGCCACAGTTGACCGGCATCGTCGGCCGCCAGCGTCGCCAGTTCGCGGCGCAGTTCGGCCAGCGGACCGCGCAGCGAGTCGTCGAGCAGCGCCATCAACTGGGCGTTGCGGGCCGCGAGGGCGTCGTACGACCGCCGGTCCGTGAACGTCATGACGGCGCCGACGAGCAGCTCCCCGTCCCGTACGGGCGAGGTGGTGAGGTCGACGGAGACGGGCTGTCCCGACTTGTTCCACAGGACCTGCCCGCGGACCCGGTGCTTGCGTCCGCTGCGCAGGGTGTCGGCGAGGGGGGATTCCTCGAACGGGAACGGCGAGCCGTCGGCGCGGGAGTGCTGGATCAGCCCGTGCAGCTCGCGGTTGCCGAGGTCGGTGGCGCGGTACCCGAGGATCTGCGCCGCGGCCGGATTGACCAGCACGACCCGCCCGTCGGTGTCGGTACCCACCACGCCCTCGGCGGCGGCACGCAGGATCATCTCGGTCTGCCGCTGGGAACGGGCCAGCTCGGCCTCGGTGTCCACTGTCTCGGAGAGGTCCCGTACGACGAGCATGAGCAGCTCGTCACCGGTGTAGGACGGGGCCGGCTCGCGGTAGGCGTCGCGCCCGTCCAGGTGGGCGCTGGTGACCTCGACGGGGAACTCGGATCCGTCGGTGCGCCGCGCGGTCATCCGCTTCGGCCTGGCCCGCCCGCCCTCGTCGTCGCCGGGTCGGCGCATGGAGCCGGGGATCAACTTGGAGTCGAACTCGGGCAGCAGGTCCAGCACACCGCGCCCGACGAGCCCCGTTCCGGGACTCTCCATGATCTCGAGTGCGATCGAATTCGCGTTGACGACCGTGCCGTTGGCGTTGACGAGCAACAGCGCGTCGGGAAGAGCGTCGAGTATTGCTGCGAGGCGAGCAGCGCCTCGGGATGGCCTGCTGCTCACGACGAGCTTCCTCCCCTGACCACGACTACCGGCATGTCACGGGAGGAGTCTAAGGGCACGGGCCCTCGGCGGGGCGGCGGATGTGCGGTGTATTCCGCCCATCCTTCGCATCCTCCCAGGTCAGGAACGCCCACTCGGAAGCACAGGTTCCATGTTGTTCCACCGGGCGATGTCGCATCCGTTCGTCCGCTGGAACGTCGCGTCCACTTTCCTGCCGTCCCATGTTCCGGTGATCCGGGCGGTGGCGGGCCCGCCGTCGACCATGGTGCAGAACTGCCGCTTCGAGACGGGGGCGAAGGGGTTCTCGCCGTTCTTCGCGAAAGTGTCGAGCCGGGCGCAGGCGTCCTGGGCCCGGGGGTGGTTGCCTCCGGCCGGGTCGCACTCCAGGGAGTAGTCGCCGTCGGCGAGCGGGTTGCCGGTGTTGGACACGGCGACGGTCAGCCGGTCGGGAGCCGACGCGGACGGCGACAGCAGGTTCAGGGGCAGCGGTGGCAGCGGTCCGGCGGCCGCTGCGGCCAGGACGGAGGTGACGGCGAAGGCGGCGAGACGCAGCATGTGGCACTCCAGGTCGTCCGTACGTCGTACGCCTCACCAACGACGTGCCGGCCCCGACGTTGCGCACGCGGCACGCCGTGCGTGTGTGCGTGCGGCGGCGCGCCGCCGTCTTCGGAACGGCTGCCCGGTTCCCGCGGAACGCCCGCCGGTTCACCCGTTGGTAGTCCCTCACCACGCCCGTCCCACGCCCGCCGTACGCCCCTCGACACCGGTGCCGCGCGCGGGGCCCTAAGCCTTTGCCCTGGACCTGTCGTTCCTTGTACCGTGGGAGCGGATTGGTGACCGGCCCCGAGCCTGTGTCATCATCTGCACGCACCTTCGTACGCGAGGGTGTGCTGGAGGCGTCGCCTAGTCCGGTCTATGGCGCCGCACTGCTAATGCGGTTTGGGGCTTACCCCCCATCGAGGGTTCAAATCCCTCCGCCTCCGCACCTCACCGAAGCCCCGGTCCTCAGGACCGGGGCTTCGGTGCGTTCGGGCCTCGTCCGGTCGCCTTCTCGTGACCGTCTTCTTCTCGACCGGCTCGGCTTCTCGACCGGCTCGGGGCGACCGCTTTTCGGACGACTCGTCGACGACTTCCGGCCGCTCCCCGGCCCTGGCGCGCCGAAGCGGGGTCGTGCCGGGGTTCTGCTCCCGTGATCACGCCGCGAGCCCCCACGGACCCCTCGGCAGCCCGGTCGGGGTCACTTCCCGAACCCGCCCGGATGATCTTCTTCCAGGGCGTTTTCGCAGGTCAGCGGTGGTGGGGCTAATGGATTTCGCGTCCCGCCGAGGTCCATGTATTGTTGTTCTCGCAAGGCCAACGGGGCGCAAAACCCCGGGAAGCCCAAGCACTCGTAGCTTAACGGATAGAGCATCTGACTACGGATCAGAAGGTTGCAGGTTCGAATCCTGCCGAGTGCACAGCAGGCCAGAGGCCCTCAGGAGAAATCCTGAGGGCCTCTCGCGTTTCCCCGGTCGTGGCGCCTCCGGGGAATCTCCGGGTGGGGGTCGATCTGGTGGACGATGCCGTGCGGGGAGGGGCCGGCTAGCCTTTCGAGGGTCGTCGAGTCTTCGAAGGGAAGTTCCATGGGTCTGTTCGGGAACGCGCACACGGTCGATCCGGTGTCGGCGCAGCGGGACTACGAGCGGCTGCTGGGGCACGGGGAGCAGGTGCACGCGGCTTATCTCCTGATCCGCGACACCATCCTGTTCACCGACCGGCGGCTGGTGCTCGTCGACAAGCAGGGCATCACCGGCAAGAAGGTGGAGTACCACTCCATCCCCTACCGCAGCATCACGCACTTCTCGGTGGAGACCGCCGGTCACTTCGATCTCGATGCCGAGCTGAAGATCTGGATATCGGGCAGCCCGACGCCGGCGGTGGAGAAGACCTTCACCAAGGGCGTCGACATCTACGAGGTCCAGGCGATCCTCACGCAGTTCGTCGCCCGGTAGGTCGGTGGTCGTGGGCCGGGGGCGTCCGTTGCGTGCGCTCCGGTTCGCGGCAGGGGTCAGCGGGCCACGCGGGGGAGGCCGGTCACCGACATCACCAGGGAGTACAGCGAAGTGGTGGCGGTGATGAAGAGGCGGTTGTTCTTCGGGCCGCCGAAGGTGATGTTCGAGACCGGTTCCGGTACGCGGAGCCGGCCGATCAGGGTGCCGTCCGGCGCGTGGCAGCGCACGCCGTCCGCCATGGCCGCCGCCCACAGCCGGCCCTGGTCGTCGAAGCGGATGTTGTCCACGGAGGGGCAGACGGCGAACACCCGGTCGTGCGTCAGGGTCCCGTCGTCGGTGACCTTGAAGGCGCGGATGTGGCCCGCGCGGGTGTCGGCGGCGTACAGCTCGCTCTCGTCCGGGGAGAAGGCGAGGCCGTTCGGGCCCAGGAAGCCGTCCGCGACCAGCCGCACCTCGCCCGTGGCGGGGTCGGCGCGGTAGAGGTTGCAGGCGCCGATCTCGCTCGGGGCGCGGTGGCCCTCGTAGTCGTTGGTGATGCCGAAGTCCGGGTCGGAGAACCAGACGGAGCCGTCCGAGCGCACCACCGCGTCATTCGGGCTGTTGAGCCGCTTGCCGTCCCAGTGGTCCGCCAGGACCGTGAGGCTGCCGTCCGGTTCGGTGCGGGTGACGCGTCGGTTGCCCTGCTCGCAGGTGATCAGGCGGCCCTCGCGGTCGAGGGTGTTGCCGTTCGAGTGGCCGGCAGGGGAGCGGAAGACGGAGACGGCGCCGGTCGCCTCGTCCCAGCGCAGCATCCGGTCGTTGGGGATGTCGCTCCACACGAGTTGCCGCCAGGCGGGCAGGTAGAGCGGTCCTTCCGCCCAACGGCAGTCGCCGTACAGGCGCTCCAGGCGCATGTCGCCATTGGCGCAGCGGCCCGTACGGAAACGATCGTCCAGAATCTCGTACAGGGCGAGGTCTGCGATACCTGACATGGTTCCCCCAATTGCTCGATCGGCCGAATGATGTTCGGCGTGATGGTGAGATTGCAGGATCAGGTACCGTCTTCGCAAGGCCCGACGGGCACATGAGAGGAAGATCGCGTGGACGACATCGACCGGGCGCTCGTCCTGCGCCTCCAGCAGGACGCGGGCCAGTCCTACGCGGCCCTCGGCGCGGCAGTCGGCCTCTCGGCCGGCGCCACGCACGAGCGCGTACGGAAACTGCGCGAGCGCGGAGTGATCCGGCGGACCACGGTCGACGTGGACCCGGCCGCGGTGGGCAGCGGGGTGCTGGCCTACGTGATGGTCGACTCCAACGCCTGGATGGGGGACTCGGCGGAGGCCTTCGCGGCCATCCCGGAGATCCAGGAGGCGCACGTGATCGCCGGCAGCGCGTCGGTGCTGGTCAAGGTCCGCTCCGCGACCACCGTGCAGCTGCAGGACGTACTGCGCCGCCTCTACGCCATCGACGGGGTCAGCGGAACCCAGGCCACCGTCGTCCTGGACACCTTCTTCGAACGGCCGCTCCCGCTGTGACCTGGTGGTGCACCGGCATCCGCTGGAAGGACGGCGGCCCCTCCATCGGCTGGTACGGGCCGCAGCGCGGGGAGCGCGGCAGCCCGCTCGGGTACGGGCACCGGTTGGCTTTCGCCGCCCGGGGCGAGCGGCACTGCCTGGGCGTGTGGCGGGCCGGCAGGCGGACCCCGTGTCCGACCGGCCGGCCGGTGCCGGGCCGGGCGGGGAACTCCCAGTGCCCCGAGTGCGCCCGGCTGGACCGGTCCTTCTCGGTGGCCGCCGACACCAACGTCGCCGATCCGCGCCCGTACCGGGTGTACCTGGCGTGGTTCGGGCCCGGCCTGCTCAAGGTCGGCATCACCGCCGAGGAACGCGGTCCGGCCCGGTTGCTGGAGCAGGGGGCGGTGACCTGGGCCTGGCTCGGGCGCGGGCCGCTGATGGCGACCCGGCGCACCGAGGAACTGCTCCGGGCCGCCCTCGGGGTGCCCGATCGGATCGCGTACGCCCGCAAGCGCGCCGTGCGGGCCCACCTGCCGCCGCGCGCCGAGCGGGCCGAGGAGGTGGCCGAGCTGCACGCCCGGGCCGCGGTCCTGCCGGGATGGCCGGAGTCGCTGGAGCGACTGGGCTGCGAAGTCGTCGATCATGCCGCCCCGTTCGGCCTCGACACCTTGCCCGAACCCGTACGGGTGGTCACCGAGATGGTGGCCGACGGGACGGTGACGGGGACGCTCGTGGGCGCGGCCGGACCGGATCTGCACTTCGCGGACGGGCTGGTGGTGGACACCCGGCTGCTCGCCGGCTGGGAGCTCGTCGCACCACTGGAGGACGGCGGCGCGGAGGTGCCGACGACCGTGGTCGCACCGCCGTCCCCGGAGGTCGGTCAGGAAGGGCTGTTCTGAACGGCGCGGTCGAGGTGTCCCGGTCGAGGCGCCCCGATCGAGGCGTCCATGCCGAGGCGCCTGTCGTGAGGGTCGCGCGGGCCGTCCATGGTCAAGTCTTGGATCCCTTTGGCCTCGTGGGCGGCTTTCGTGTGGACATCCCGGGGGCCCGCCGCGGAGGGTGGTGGGCGAGAGCTGCACCCTGCACGTCGCGACCGTCGAACGGAGTCACGGATTTGTCCGCGCCGCACACTGACTCGAACGCCGAGTCGACCACAGGGCCGGTCCCCGAGCCGACCACCGGACCGATTTCCGGGGGTACGGCGGAGGCGTCGACGGCGGAGGTGCTCCGTGCCTTCCGGGAGCGGCTCGGGCTGCCCGGCCTGGTCGACGTGCACACCCACTTCATGCCCGAGCGCGTCCTGGACAAGGTGTGGGACTACTTCGACGCGGTCGGACCGTTGACCGGCGTCGAGTGGCCGATCACCTACCGGCACGAGGAGGAGCAGCGGGTCGCGCTGCTCCGGCGGTTCGGGGTACGGGCCTTCACCGCCATGCTCTACCCGCACAAGCCGGCGATGGCGGCCTGGCTGAACGCCTGGTCCGCCGATTTCGCCGCGCGGACCCCGGACTGCCTGCACACCGCGACCTTCTTCCCGGAGGACGGGGCGGCGGCGTACACCGCCCGGGCCGTCGAGGCCGGGGCGCGGGTCTTCAAGGCGCACCTCCAGGTCGGCGGGTACGACCCGAACGACGACCGGCTCGAAGCCGTCTGGGGACTGCTGGCCGAGGCAGGGATCCCCGTCGTGATCCACTGCGGCTCCGGGCCCGTGCCCGGCAAGCACACCGGGCCCGAGCCCGTCGCCCGGCTGCTGGCCCGCCACCCCCGGCTGCCCCTGGTGATCGCGCACATGGGGATGCCCGAGTACGCCGACTTCCTCGACCTGGCCGAGCGGTACGGCGAGGTCCGGCTGGACACCACCATGGCCTTCACCGACTTCTCCGAGCAGTTCAGCGGCTTCCCGGCCGGGGACCTGGGACGCCTCGTCGACCTCGGCGACCGGATCCTGCTGGGCACCGACTTCCCGAACATCCCCTACCCCTACGAGCACCAGCTCGCGGCCCTGGAGCGCCTCGACCTCGGGGACGAGTGGCTGCGCGCGGTCTGCCACGACAACGGAGCCCGGCTGTTCCGGCTGCCCTGAGCACCCGCCGAAGCCGCGCCGCGGCCCCGCCCCGCGCGGGCCGGCGATTCTCAGGAAATTCACAGGTAGGCGCAAGAACGCTCTCAGAGGCAACGGTCAGCGTGTACCCATGACTGCGACGACCACCTCACACGCGTCCACGTCCACCGGCAATCACACGGCCCTCGTCCGGCCCGACGGCGGCCCCTGCCGGGTGCTCGTGGTCGACGACGAGGCCGCGCTCTCCGAGCTGCTGTCCATGGCCCTGCGGTACGAGGGCTGCGAGGTCCGCAGCGCCGGGGACGGCGCCGGCGCGGTCCGCGCGGCCCGGGAGTTCCGCCCCGACGTGGTGCTGCTCGACATCATGCTCCCGGACATGGACGGTCTGGCCGTGCTCGGCCGGCTGCGCAGGGAGCTTCCCCAGGTCCCGGTGCTGTTCCTGACCGCCAAGGACTCCGTCGAGGACCGGATCGCGGGCCTGACGGCGGGCGGCGACGACTACGTCACCAAGCCGTTCAGCCTGGAGGAGGTCGTGGCCCGGCTGCGCGGCCTGGTCCGCCGCTCCGGCGCGGCGCAGGCCGCGCGCGGGGGATCCGTCCTGGTCGTCGGCGACCTGCGGCTCGACGAGGACAGCCACGAGGTCACCCGGGACGGCCGGGAGGTCCATCTGACCGCCACCGAGTTCGAGCTGCTGCGCTACCTGATGCGCAACCCGCGCCGCGTGCTCAGCAAGGCGCAGATCCTGGACCGGGTGTGGTCCTACGACTTCGGCGGCCAGGCCAACGTCGTCGAGCTGTACATCTCCTACCTGCGACGGAAGCTGGAGAGCGGCCCCGGATGGCCCCCGATGATCCACACCCGCCGCGGCGCCGGCTACCTGATCAAGCCGGCCGAGTAGTGCCCGTACGTCGACTCCGACGAGGCGCCCGGCCCCGCCGGCCGTGGTCGCTGCGGACCCGGCTCGTCCTGTCGGCTGTGGCACTCATCGCCGTCGTCGGCGCGGCCATCGGCACCGTCACGACGCTTGCGCTGCGCGAGAACCTGGTCGACAAGCTCGACGACCAGCTGCGGGTCTCCCTCGACATGGCGCTCCGCGGGCCCGGCGCGGGCAAGGCCGCCCGCGAGAACAGCCTGGGATTCGTCCTGGCCCCCGGCAGCCCCCTCGGCGCCGCCGGGATCCGGCTCGACTCCGACGGGAAGGTCATCGGCTCTGCCCGCAGCGCGGCCGTGGGCGGGCCCGACCTCGACCACCGTCAGCCGCTCACCGACGGCCAGACGGCCGCGCTGGAGCAGGCCGCCCACGCGTCCGCCCCGGGCCGGGGCGACCCGACCGACGTGGAGCTGCCGCAGCTCGGCGGCTACCGGGTGCTGACCTCCCCCGACGGCAGCCTCGTACTCGGCTTCCCGCTCAGCGACGTGGATTCCACCGTCCACACCCTCGTCGCGGTCGAGGTCTTCGTCACCCTGGCCGGGCTGATCGCCGCCTCCCTCGCGGGGCAGGCGCTCGTCGGTGTCGCCCTGCGCCCCCTGCACCGGGTCGCCGCCACCGCCACCCGGGTCTCCGAACTCCCCCTGCACAGCGGCGAACCCGCCCTGCACGAACGCGTTCCCGACGCGGAGGCCGACCCCCGCACCGAGGTGGGGCAGGTCGGCGCGGCCCTCAACCGGATGCTGGGCCACGTCTCCTCCGCCCTCACCGCCCGGCAGCAGAGCGAGATGCGGGTCCGCCAGTTCGTCGCCGACGCCAGCCACGAGCTGCGCACCCCGCTGGCCTCCATCCGCGGCTACGCCGAACTCACCCGGCGCGGCCACGAGCAGCCCGGCCCCGACACCCGGCACGCGCTGGGCCGGATCGAGTCCGAGGCCACCCGGATGACCGGACTCGTCGAAGACCTGCTGCTCCTGGCCCGGTTGGACGCCGGTAGCCCCCTGCCCACCGGAGACGCCGACACCGATCTGGCCCCGCTTGTCGTGGACGCCGTCAGCGACGCCCGGGTTGCCGGCCCCGCGCACCACTGGCGGTTGAACCTCCCCGACGAGCCCGCGCCGATCCGCGCCGACCCGGCCCGGATCCAGCAGGTCCTGGTCAACCTCCTCGCCAACGCCCGCACCCACACCCCGCCCGGCACCACCGTCACCGCGCATGTTTCACGTGAAACATCCGCCGTCCGGCTGCTGATCGAGGACGACGGGCCCGGCATCCCCTCCGAACTCCTCCCCCACGTCTTCGAGCGCTTCGCCCGCGGCGACGCCTCCCGCTCCAGGTCGGCGGGCTCCACCGGTCTCGGACTCGCCATCGTCCAGGCCGTGGTCTCGGCCCACGGGGGACAGGTCGACGTACGCAGCCGGCCGGGTCGGACCAGCTTCGAGGTACGGCTGCCACTCGCGACCGCCACGGACTCACAGACGGGGCACAGGCTCACCACACACCGGTGACAGCCCGACCGGCGACTGTCGGTACATGCCAACCGACACCTCTCCCGGCCCCGGAGCCCTCCCGGCCCGTGCGCCCCTGGCGCTCGTGCCCGGTGTGCCCGTACTCGACGTGGTGATCCCGGTGTTCAACGAGGAGAAGGACCTCGGACCGTGTGTGCGCCGGCTCCACGAGCACCTCACCCGCACCTTCCCGTACCCCTTCCGGATCACCATCGCCGACAACGCGAGCACCGACCGCACCCCCGAGGTCGCGGCCGGCCTCGCCGCCGCCGTCGACGGCGTACGCAGCACCCGGCTGGAGCAGAAGGGCCGAGGCCGCGCCCTGCGCACCGTGTGGTCCCACTCCGAGGCACCGGTGCTCGCGTACATGGACGTGGACCTGTCCACCGACCTCAACGCGCTGCTGCCGCTGGTCGCCCCGCTGATCTCGGGCCACTCCGACCTCGCCATCGGCACCCGCCTCGCCCGATCCTCGCGCGTGGTGCGCGGCGCGAAGCGCGAGTTCGTCTCCCGCGCCTACAACCTGCTGCTCCGCTCCTCCCTCTCCGCCCGCTTCAGCGACGCCCAGTGCGGGTTCAAGGCCATTCGGCGGGAGGTCGCGGAACGGCTGCTGCCGCTGGTGGAGGACACCGGCTGGTTCTTCGACACCGAGCTGCTGGTGCTCGCCGAGCGGGCCGGACTGCGGATCCACGAGGTGCCGGTGGACTGGGTCGACGACCCCGACACCACCGTCCACATCGCCCGCACGGCCGCCGAGGACCTCCGGGGCATGTGGCGGGTGGGTCGCGCGCTGGCCATCGGGGCGCTGCCGCTGGACCGGCTCGCCCGTCCCTTCGGAGACGATCCGCGCGACCGGACCGCCCTGCCCGAGGTGCCGCGCGGGCTGGCCCGGCAGCTCCTCGGCTTCTGCGCCGTCGGGCTGTTGAGCACGCTGCTCTACCTGCTGCTCTACTCCGCCTTCCGTTCCTCGGTCGGGCCGCAGGCCGCCAACGCCGCCGCGCTGCTGCTGTCGGCCGTGGCCAACACCGCCGCGAACCGCCGGCTCACCTTCGGGGTGCGCGGCCGCGCCCGGGCCGTGCGCCACCAGGCCCAGGGCCTGGTCGTGTTCGGCATCGGCCTGGCCTTGACCAGCGGCTCCCTGGCGGCGCTCGGCGCGGCCACCACCGAACCGGCCCACGCCACCGAACTCGCCGTCCTGATCACGGCCAACCTCGCCGCCACCGTGCTGCGCTTCCTGCTCTTCCGCGCCTGGGTCTTCCCCGAGCGGCGCGGCACTCCCGCGAAGGACGACCACCGATGACCACGGCAGCAGTCCCCCTCTTCCCGTCCTCCCCACCCGTCGCGGTCGACGCCGCGATCGGCAGGCCCCGCTGGGAACGTCCCGCGTACGTCGCCCTGCTGCTCGCCACCGGCCTGCTGCTGGTGTGGAACCTGGGCGCCTCCGGCTACGCGAACTCCTTCTACTCCGCTGCCGTCCAGGCGGGCTCGGAGAGCTGGAAGGCCTTCTTCTTCGGGTCCTCGGACGCCGGGAACTCCATCACCGTCGACAAGCCCCCGGCCGCCCTGTGGCCGATGGCGCTGTCCGTCCGACTGTTCGGGCTCGGGGCCTGGCAGATCCTCGTTCCCCAGGCCCTGATGGGTGTCGGCACCACCGCCGTCCTGTACGCCTCCGTGCGCCGACAGTTCGGGCCCGCGGCGGCCCTGATCGGCGGGGCGGCGTTCGCGTTGACCCCGGTCGCCGCGCTGATGTTCCGCTTCAACAACCCCGACGCGCTGTTGACCCTGCTCCTGACGGTCACGGTGTACTGCGTCCTGCGGGCCCTCGACGGGGCGCACACCAAGTGGCTCGTCTGGGCGGGCGTCGCGGTCGGGTTCGCGTTCCTGACGAAGACCCTCCAGGCCTTCGTGATCCTGCCGCCGCTCGCCCTGCTGTACGCGGTCTGTGCGCCGACCGGGCTGCGCAGGCGGCTCGGACAACTGCTGCTCTCCGGGCTGGCGATGGTGGCGGCCGGCGGCTGGTGGGTGGCCGTCGTCGAGCTGTGGCCGGCCGGCTCCCGCCCGTACATCGGCGGCTCGCAGAACAACTCCTTCCTGGAACTGACCCTGGGCTACAACGGCCTCGGCCGGATCAACGGCAACGAGACCGGCAGCGTCGGCGGGGGCGGACGCCCCGGCGGAGGCGGCGGAGGCGGTGGCGGCTGGGGTGAGACCGGTGTCGATCGGCTCTTCTCCGGCAACATCGGCGGACAGATCTCCTGGCTGCTGCCGGCGGCCCTGGTGCTGCTCGTGGCGGGACTGGTGATCACCTGGCGGGCCCGCCGGGTCACCGACTCGCTGGAGGGCATGGCCCGCGCGGCCTTCCTGGCCTGGGGCGGATCGCTGCTGATCACCGCAGTGGTCTTCAGCTACATGCAGGGCATCTTCCACGAGTACTACACCGTCGCCCTGGCCCCCTTCGTGGCCGCGCTGGTCGGCATGGGCGTGGCCGTCCTGTGGGAGGAGCGGGGCAGCCGCGCGGCCTCCCTCACCCTCGCCGGTACCCTCGCGCTCACCGCGTGGTGGGCCTTCGTCCTGCTGGGCCGGGCCGAGGGGTACCTGCCCTGGCTGCGCTGGACGGTACTGGTCGCCGGCCTCGGAGCGGCGGTGCTCCTGCCGTTCGCGGCGCGGCTGGGCCGCCCGGTCCTCCTCGCGGTGGCCGGGGTGGGCCTCGCGGCCGCGCTGGCCGGGCCCCTCGCGTACTGCCTGACGACGGTGAACACCCCGCACACGGGCTCGATCGTCACCGCCGGTCCGGCCGTCGCGGGCGGTCGGGGGCCGGGTGGCGGTCCGGGCATGCGGGCCTTCTACGGCCCGGGCGGCGGCGCGTTCCCCCAGGGCGGCCAGGCCGGGGCCTCCCAGGGCGGGTTCCCGGGCGGTACCCAGGGCGGTCCCGGGCGGACCATGCCCGGCGGCGCCCAGGCCCCCGGAGGCCAGGGGGGTCCCGGTGGCCCCGGCGGACAGGCTCCCGGAGGCGGCGAGCGGCTCGGGAACGGCCCGGGCGGCGGCGGACCCGGCGGCGGCGGACTGCTCAACGGCACCCGGGCGAGCGCCGAGGCCACGGCCGCCCTGCGCACCGACGCCTCGCGGTACACCTGGGCGGCGGCCGCCATCGGTTCGCAGAACGCGGCGAGCTACCAGCTCGCCTCGGGCGTGCCCGTGATGCCGATCGGCGGCTTCAACGGGAGCGACCCCTCCCCGACCCTGGAGCAGTTCAAGGCGTACGTGAAGGCCGGGAAGATCCACTGGTTCATCGGCCAGGGCTCCACCGGTCAGGGCGGCTCCACCGGTCAGGGCGGCGCCGAGGACGGCGGTACCGGCCAGGGGCGGGGCACGACCCGGATGGGCGGCGGTCCGGGCGGGGGTGCGAGCAGCGCCATCGAGACCTGGGTGAAGGCCAACTTCACGGCCGAAACGGTCGGCGGCGCCACCTTCTACGACCTGACCGGCACCGCTTCCGGATCCACCGGCACCTGATCCGACCACCGCGGGGACGGCCGCGGACCGACCCCGGAACGCGCGAGGCTCCGGCCGGGCAACAGCCCTGCCGGAGCCTCGCGTACGTGGGGGACCGGGCGGGTCAGGCCCCCAGCGACGCGGTCGCCGGGGCCTGCGGGGCGCTCTCGGCCATCGGCGCGTGGGCGGCCGGCTTCGACTGCAGGGCGACCTCCTTGATGAACAGCACCAGGAGCAGGGAGAGCAGGGCGAACGGGGCGGCGTACAGGAAGACGTCGCCGACGCCGTGCCCGTAGGCGGACTCGATCACCGTACGGAACGGCGCGGGCAGCTTGTCGAGGTCGGGGATCCCGCCGCCGGCGGTGCCCCCGTGCCCCATCGCGGCGGCCTTCGGCCCGAGGGCGGTCAGCCCGTCCTGGACGTAGTGGGTGACCCGGTTGGCCATGACCGCGCCGAGCGCCGAGACGCCCACGGCGCCGCCGAGCGAGCGGAAGAAGGTGACGACGGAGCTGGCGGAGCCCAGGTCCTCGGGGGCCACCTGGTTCTGGGTGGCGAGGACCAGGTTCTGCATCATCATGCCGAGACCGAGTCCGGTCAGCGCCATGTAGATCGCGATGTGCCAGTACGGGGTGTCGTACCGCAGGGTGCCCAGCAGTCCGAGCCCGGCGGTCAGCAGCACGCCGCCGGCGACGAGCCACGCCTTCCACTTTCCGGTCCTGGTGATCACCGCACCGGAAAGAGTGGAGGAGACGAAGAGCCCGCCGATCATCGGAATCGTGAGGATTCCGGACATCGTGGGGGACTCGCCGCGGGCCAACTGGAAGAACTGGCTGAAAAAGACCGTGCCCGAGAACATCGCGATGCCGACGAACAGGGAGGCCGCCGAGGCCAGGGTGATGGTCTTGTTGCGGAACAGCCGCAGCGGGATGATCGGGTCGCTCGCGCGGGACTCGACGAGGACGAAGAGCAGTCCGAGGGCCACCGATCCGGCGGTCATCGCCAGGCTGGTCCAGGAGATCCAGTCGTACGAGTCGCCGGCCTGGGTGACCCAGATCAGGAGCAGCGACACGGCGCCGCTGATCAGGAAGGCGCCCAGCCAGTCCGTCTTGACGTCACGCCGGACCACCGGGAGCTTCAGCGTCTTCTGGAGCACGATCAGCGCGATGATCGCGAAGGGCACGCCGACGTAGAAGCACCAGCGCCAGCCGAGCCAGTCGGTGTCGGTGATGACGCCGCCGAGCAGCGGCCCGCCGACGGTGGCGACGGCGAACACCGCACCGAGGTAGCCGCTGTAACGGCCGCGCTCGCGCGGGGAGATCATCGCGGCCATCACGATCTGTGCGAGGGCGGACAGGCCACCGACGCCGATGCCCTGGACCACGCGGCACGCGATGAGCATGCCGGTGTTCTGGGACAGGCCGGCGACCACGGAGCCGAGGACGTAGATCACCAGGGATATCTGGACGAGCAGCTTCTTGCTGAAGAGGTCGGACAGCTTGCCCCAGAGCGGGGTCGCGGCCGTCATCGACAGCAGGGCGGCGGTGACGACCCAGGTGTAGGAGGACTGGGTGCCGCCGAGGTCGCTGATGATCTCGGGCAGGGCGTTGGAGACGATCGTGGACGACAGGATCGCCACGAACATGCCGAGCATCAGCCCGGACAGGGCCTTCATGATCTGCGGGTGCGTCATGGGCGTGCCGTCGGACGTGGTCTCCGGCCGGCCGCTTTCCCGCACACCGTCGGGTGTGGTCGTTGCCATGCGTTTCCTCGGGTTCTAGAAGCTCGATCGGAGTCGGGCCAGCAGGGTGTTGAGTGCGTCGAGGTCCTCGGCGGCCCAGTCGGCCAGGGCGCGTTCCAGCGCCCGCGTGTACCGGGTCCCCAGGTCGGCCAGGAGTGCGCGTCCGGTCGGGGTGAGCCGCAGGATCCGGCAGCGGCCGTCGACGGGGTCGGTCTCGCGCTCGATCCAGCCGCGTTCGGCGACGTGGGTCACGTGCCGGCTGGTCACCGAGATGTCGATGGCCATGAGTTCGGCGAGCCGGCTGAGCCGCATCTCGCCGTGCCGGTCGAGCACGGTGAGCACGGCGGCCGAGCCGGGCGGGCAGTGTGGGGGCAGGGTGCGGGCGAGGCCGCGCTTGACCGCGCCGATGCCGGTGAGTTGGCGGGCCAGCTCCTCGTAGGCGGGAGCGGCCGTCGGGCTCGTCGTCGGACCCGTCTCCCCCGGACCGGCCGTCGTCTCGTTCACCGTCGTCGCGGTGGCCGTCTCGGTCGCGGTGGCCGTCTCGGTCGCGGTGGCCGTCTCGGTCGTGGTCGGCACCGAACCCCCCCATCTTGTTGCTTTGGGCAACCATAGAAGCAGATGGTTGCTACAGGCAAATGAATTCGGGGGGTGGGGCGGTAAAGGAATGGGAAAACCCGCTAGGGTCCTGACCCATGGCTGAGAACCACAACTCACAGGTCCCCGAGGGCAACAACGACCCCGCGGGCAGCACCCAGATGTTCCGGGCATTCGTGGAGGAGGCCGCTCCGGCCCGCCAGGCCGGGCCCGGCGCGCGACAGCAGCGGCGGGCCGAGCGTCAGGCCGATTCGAAGACGGGCACCTGGATCGCCCTCGGGGCGGCTCTGGTCCTGGTCATCGCGGTGGTCGTGTGGGTCGTCATGTAGTGACCAGGTGACCAGGTGACCGTGCGACCAGGTGACCGGGCGACGACGTGACGACGTGACGCGGAGGCAGGCCCCGCCGACCCTGCGGAGCCGTCCCGTCCCGTCCCCGTCGCTCAGTTCCAGGTGGCGGTGACGTTCCGGGTGTCCACGTGCATGCCCAGGGGGACGCGCCAGGATTCGACGCAGACCGTGTAGGTCCGCGTCTTCGTCGTGCCGCCCGCGATCGGGGTGGGCAGGGGCTGCGTCGTCGTACGGGTGGCCCAGTCGACGCCGAGGGCGCCGATGATGTGCGTCGCGAAGGTGATCGTGCCGGAGCGGGCCGCCGTGGTGCCGGTGTTGGTGAAGCTCACCGTGACGTTCTCGCACCACCGCTCCGCCGCGCCCGAGCGGGTCGGGGCGCCGAGGGTCAGCCGCGCCGGCGTGGCCGGAGTCGGCGCCGGGGTCGGTATCGGTGTGGTGCCCGGCGGGCTCGTCGGCGGTTTCGGCGTCCCGGAACCGCCCGAGCCGGAACCGCCGGTACTTCCCGAGCCGGCACCGCCGGTACTTCCCGAGCCGCCGGACCCGCCCGCACTCGACCCGCCCGTACCTCCCGGCGTGCCCGCAGGCGCGCCCGGGTGCCCGGGAGCGGTGACCGCACCCGTGCCCGTGCCCGGAGTCGATGCCGAGCCGCCGCCCGGTGCGGGTTCGCTTCCGCCGTCGCCCGTGGTCTGCGGTGCGGCCGGGCCGGCCGGCGTACCGGTGGAGGCGGATGCGGTGCCCGACGTCGGCGGGGTGCCGAGTCGCTGGAGTTCCACCTGCCCCCGGGGCGGTACGTTCTCCCCCGCGCCCCGCTCCGGACCGGGCGCGGCGGCGCCCACGGCCACATGGCCGTCGCGCGTCGCGCCGCCGCAGCCGGTGAGGGCCGCGGCGGCGGTCGAGCAGCAGAGGGTGAGGGCCAGCGCCGCGCGTGATCCCGTTCGCATCGCGTCAGTGTTCCTGACGCTTCGTCAATTGGGAACGGTGCGGAACCGGTTGCTTCCCTACTCGCCGATCAGGCCCACGCGCAGTTGCGCGAGCGTGCGGGTCAACAGTCGGGAGACGTGCATCTGGGAGATGCCGACCTCCTCGCCGATCTGCGACTGGGTCATGTTGGCGAAGAACCGCAGCATGATGATCTGCCGTTCCCGGGGCGGGAGTTTGGCCAGCAGCGGCTTGAGGGACTCGCGGTACTCGACGCCTTCGAGTGCCGTGTCCTCGTAACCGAGCCGGTCCGCGAGCGAGCCCTCGCCGCCCTCGTCCTCGGGGGAGGGCGAGTCGAGCGAGGAGGCGGTGTAGGCGTTGCCGACGGCCAGGCCGTCGACCACGTCCTCCTCCGAGACGCCGAGCACGGCGGCCAGTTCCGGCACGGTCGGGGACCGGTCCAGCTTCTGGGCGAGCTCGTCACTGGCCTTGGTGAGGGCCAGCCGCAGCTCCTGGAGCCGGCGCGGGACCCGCACCGACCAGGAGGTGTCCCGGAAGAACCGCTTGATCTCGCCCACCACGGTCGGCATCGCGAACGTGGGGAACTCGACCCCGCGTTCGCAGTCGAAGCGGTCGATCGCCTTGATCAGGCCGATCGTGCCGACCTGGACGATGTCCTCCATGGGCTCGTTGCGGCTGCGGAAGCGGGCCGCCGCGTAGCGCACGAGGGGCAGGTTCAGTTCGATCAGGGTGTCGCGTACGTACACTCGTTCGGGGCTGTCCGCGTCCAGGGTTGCGAGGCGCTGGAAGAGGGAGCGGGAGAGGGTGCGGGTGTCGATGGCTTCCGAGCGGTTGGACACTGCCGGCACCGCACGCTTGACGAGCGTGAGTACCTGTGAGCTGCCCTGGTCTACGGACATGCCACCCCCTTGAGGTCGCGGACGGTCGCGTCTTCTGCGCGCCCGTCGGAGGAACGCAGCCTCCACCTGAATACCGGAGGCGGGGCTGCGGCAAACGCGGTTCCAGCAGAATGTCACATGTCGGCAACACGCTGTAGCGCCATGTCGACATGTATCTCCAGCGACAGAGCGGAATGAGCCCGGTCTGTCGGGAAACGCGTCGGGGAAGCTCCACCCGATCCGGTTACGCCTCGATCCTGTTTGCGGATCGCAAGCGGGCGAAGCTCCTGGCGAGGAGTCGCGACACGTGCATTTGGGATACGCCCAGCTCAGCGCTGATCTGCGATTGCGTCAAATTGTTGTAGTACCGCAGGAGCAGGATCCGCTGTTCGCGTTCGGGCAATTGTACGAGCAGATGCCTTACGAGGTCGCGGTGTTCGACGCCGGCCAGTTCCGGGTCCTCGTAGCCGAGGCGGTCGAGCAGTCCGGGCATGCCGTCGCCCTCCTGTGCGGCCTCCAGCGATGTTGCGTGGTAGCTCCGGCCGGCCTCGATGCAGGACAGCACCTCGTCCTCGGAGATGCGCAGTCGTTCGGCGATCTCGGGGGTGGTGGGGGTGCGGCCGTGCTGGGTCGTCAGGTCCTCGGTGGCGGCGTTGACCTGGACCCACAACTCGTGGAGGCGGCGAGGGACGTGGACGGTGCGGACGTTGTCCCGGAAGTACCGCTTGATCTCGCCCACGACGGTCGGCATCGCGAAGGTCGGGAACTGGACCCCGCGTTCGGGGTCGAAGCGGTCGATCGCGTTGATGAGGCCGATCGTGCCGACCTGGACCACGTCCTCCATCGGCTCGTTGCGGCTGCGGAAGCGGGCCGCCGCGTACCGGACGAGCGGCAGGTTGGCCTCGATGAGGGCGCCGCGCACCCGGTCGTGCTCGTGGGTGCCGGGCTGGAGCGCCTTCAGCTGCCCGAAAAGGACCTGGGTGAGCGCCCGGGTGTCGGCGCCCCGGCTCGGCGGCCTCGGGGCGACGGGCGGCTCCTGCGGGGCCTCCTGGGGCGGCGATGCGGGAGGCGGTGCGGTCTCGCCGGTCGCGGGCGCCTGTGTCGGCGAGGGGGTGGACGGTTCCCGGGAGGGCCCCGCCGGGGACTCCTGCCGGGGCGACTCCTGTTGCGGGGGCACCTGGGCGTCCTGGTGGGGCGGGGTGGCGGCCTGCGGGCCGCGGGCACCGTGCGGGGCGGGAGGGCGGGGGGTGTCCCGCGCGCCGGGGGCGGCGTGCGGGCCGGGAAGGCCCTGGGTGTGCTGTGGCTCCTGAGGGTCCTGCTGGGGTGGCACCTGAGGCGCAGTACTGGCCGGCACGGTCACGCCACCCCTTCAGTCAACTATCCGTCAAAAGCGGTCATAGCATCACAAGAGATGTGCACTATGCGCAAGCACCGCATATCTCCGTGTTGAGGGTAAATTGCCCATATGTGGGCATTCAGTTCGAACATGGATAACGCAAAAGACCCCCCACCCGTCGGAGTGGGGGGCCGGTATGTCCGGAAGCCGCTTCAGCGTACGGGTTCAGGTCACCAGTTCGGTCATGAACTCGCCGATCCCGTGGGCGGCGTCCGAGATTCCCTGGAAGCCTATTTGGACCATATCGGCGGCTTTGATCGGCTGGGTGATGATCACGAAGAGTACGAAGACGCCGAGCGCGCCCGTGATGATCTTCTTGGTGTCCACGAGCGGTGTCGGCCTCCCCAACCGGTCCTGCAAAGTCGGGTGAGTCTAACCGGTCGGGTTTGGACACTCACCTGCCCTTTAAGGACCAATGGCCCGGCGTTCCGGGTCCTTTGCCGCCCGGTGGCGGGGCGGGGGAGGCGCAGGATGGGAGGCGAGCCCACCGGTTCTGGCAGGAAATCGGTGGGCGAGGGACAGGGCCTCACTGCGGGGTCCGAGCCGCGGGCTTCCCCCTGACCGCGGTACGGACTGGCAGGTTCCGTCCTCATCGGGGGGAGTGGCTTGTCCCCCCGATGCCACTTCCCGCGTCCCGACGTCGAAGGTCCCGACCCCCGGTCGGGGCCTTCTTCGTGTGCGGCCCCGCGCTCCGGATCGTTCGCGGACCGTTCGCGGGACCGCGCGGCCCGCCCGCCGACTGTTCGAGTCGACGGTTCGAATCCGGTGCGGCTATTCGATACCGCCGGCGAGGTCGGTGATGGGCTGTACGGGCGCGATCACGGGCGCGAGGTCGTTGGGGAGGTCCATCAGTCGGTTGAGCTGGTTCAGGTCGTTGAGCTTGGCGCCGATCTCCTTCACGGATCCGGGCGTCGCCCCGCGCGGCATGCCCGGGGCCGCCGTCGGCAGGTCCGGGAGGGTGAGCGGGGCGATCGGCGCGGCGGAGGCGGCGGGAGCGGCGAGGCCCGCGGCGGCCCCCGCGAGGGCGAAGGCGGCGAGGATGCGCTGGGTCTTGGTCATGCCGTGACAACGGTCGAGGGGGCGGCCGGTCACGCGCCTGTCCCCCGGAGGGCCCCGGAAAGGCCGGGGCGCGGAAGGGGGACGGGGCCCCGAAGGGGTCGGGAGCCGCAGGGTCGGAAGCCGGAAGGCCGGACGTCACGGAAGCCCCGAAAGGGGCGGGGCCCCGGGGGAAAGCCGAGAGCCCCGACCCTTGCGGGGCGGGGCTCTCGATCAGAGCGGTAGCGGTGGGATTTGAACCCACGGATAGCTTGCACCATCACACGCTTTCGAGGCGTGCTCCTTCGGCCGCTCGGACACGCTACCGAGAGAGAGCTTAGCCCAAAGTGCGCCGTGCTCTGAAATCCGTGTCGGGGCGACCCTCGTCACAGCGGTCACAGGTCGCGGAAGAAGTCCTTCAGCTGCCGGGCGCACTCGTCCGCGAGCACCCCGCGGACCACCTCCGGCCGGTGGTTGAGCCGGCGGTCCCGTACGAGGTCCCACAGCGATCCGGCGGCCCCCGCCTTCTCGTCGTCCGCACCGTAGACGACCCGGGCCACCCGGGACTGCACGAGGGCGCCCGCGCACATCACGCACGGCTCCAGGGTGACCACGAGGGTGCATCCCGGGAGTCGCCATTCGCCGAGGGCGGTCGCCGCACGGCGCAGCGCCAGCACCTCGGCGTGCGCCGTGGGGTCGCCGGCGGCCTCGCGTTCGTTGTGCCCGGTGGACAGGACCTCGCCCGCCGGGCCGAGCACGACGGCGCCGACCGGCACGTCGCCGGCCGGCACCGCCAGGGCGGCTTCCCGGAGCGCCAGGCGCATGGAGTCCCGCCAGGGGTCCCGCACGGGGTCGGGACCGGGGTGGTGCGTGTCGTGCTGGTCGATCACTAGCGGACGGCCTCCAGGACCTCGGTGGCGCCGAGGGATTCGGCGATCTCCGAGAGGGCGTCGCCCTGCAGGGCGGTCAGTTGCTTGGGGCTGACGCCGAGGTCGTTCAGCAGCCCGAGGTCGCCGAACGGGCCGGCGGGCAACGGCTCGGAGCCGGTCCCGAGCGGGGGATCGGTGTCGTCGTCCTCGTCGGCGAAGGCGGTGACGCTCTCCTCCTCGCCGTCCTCGGTGCCGTCCAGGTCGAGTTCGTCGAGTTCGTCGTCCTCCTCATCGCTGCCCAGCAGCTCTTTGGTCAGCATCGAGCCGTAGGAGCTGCGGCCGGCTACGGAGGCGTTGGACACGAAGTACCGAGGGTCTTCCTCGCCGTCCAGGCGCATGACGCCGAACCAGGCGTCCTCCTGCTCGATGAGGGCGACCACCGGCTCGTCGTCGACGGCGGCGGAACGGGCGAGATCGATCAGATCGGTCAGGGACTCGACGTCGTCGAGTTCCAGGTCGCTCGCTTCCCACCCATCTTCGGTGCGCGCGAGCAGTGCGGCGAAATACACCGTGACTCTCCCACTGGTCATAGGCGTGCCGGTTGGAGGTCCCCCCGGCCGGAGGATGGGGTGAAACGGTCGTGTTGCCCACCGCTTCGTGCCCCGCCCAATCGGCATCGTGGCAGAAACAGCGGCTTTGCGAGAGGTCTTCCGCCGTGTCGCGCCGGGGCGCCGCCGCCGGGAGGGCGGGTCCGGGGGGCCCGCGTCGGCCGAGGCGCCATTCCCCCGAGGGGCGTTGCCCCGGGGCCGCGCGGCTCAAACTCCGACGGGGCCGAACGGCCCCGGAAGCCGGGCGGATCACCGGGCAGGCCGGGTGGATCATCCGAGGAGCCGGGGCGGATCACCAGCGGAAGGTGCGCATCCGCATCTGTTGGCGCATGCGGGCGGCGCGGGCGCGTCGCGGCTGGACGCGGTCGCGCAGTTCGCGGGCCTCGTTCAGGTCCCGCAGGAACTGGGCGCGGCGCGCTCTGCGCTGCGCTGCCGTTTCCGCCTCTCCGCTCTCCACGCTCGGCTCTGTTTCTGGCATGGGCCATCACCCCGGCTGCTGGTCCGGTCGTCCTCGCCCCCCGAACCCACCTTCCCCCGGACCGCCCGATTGATGCCACCCCCGTGCCAGGGTTCTCGCAGCTCAGGCGTCTTCCGTCCGCGTGGGCACCACGGCGACCGGGCCGTGCGCGTGGTGGAGCACGGCGTGCGCGACGGAGCCGATCATGAGCGGGCCCACGCTCCGCGTGGGGTGGTGGCGGCCGACCACGACGAGCGCGGCCGAGCGGGAGGCGTTGACGAGCCGGCCCGCCGCCTCGCCGGGCACGGCGGCCTGTTCGACGGGCACGTGCGGGTGGCGGACCCGGAACGGGGCCAGTCGCTGCGTCTGGGAGCGGAGCATCTCCCGCTCGGCCGGTACTCCGTCGCCGCCGTCCGCCAGCCCTTCCGGCGGGATCACCGCGAAGGGGCTGTCGACGCCCATCATCGTCGAGGGCGGGACGGCGTACGCGGAGACCACCTGGACGGCGGTCCCCCGCACGGCGGCCTCCTCGAAGGCGAAGGCCAGCACGTCGTCGGGGGTCTCCGCCGCGTGTAGCCCGACCACCACCCGCCCGGCGGACTCCTCCCCGGGGGCCTCCACGACGCGTCCGGCGTGCGGGATCACGACCACCGGGCAGGTGGTGGTGGAGGCGACGGCGCGGCTGTTCGAGCCGAGCAGCAGGGCGGCGAAGCCGCCGCGTCCCCGGGATCCCATCACGAGCATCCGGGGGTCGGCCTCGGCGCCGATGACCCGCAGTGCCTCGGGCACGGACCCCTCCAGGGCCTCGTAGCGGACCTCGGCGGGCAGTTCGGGGGCGCGCGCGAGGAGGTCCCGTACGTGCTCGCTCACCGGGTCGGTGTACTGCTCCGGCTCGGACGCGGAGTGCAGGGCGGAGCGCCGGCCCGCGTACAACTGGGCGCTGTCGGGCAGGACGTGCGCGACCATGAGCCCGCCGCCGTGCAGGAGTGCGGCGGTCCGGGCCCACTCCAGCGCCTTGAGACTGTGTTCCGATCCGTCCACGGCCGCGATGACGAGGGAGGTGCTCATCAACCAAGGGTGCTGGGCGTCCGGGCGGGCCGCATCTCCGCGTGTCGCGGCCCCGCGGGCGGCTTCGGACGCGCAGCGGTCGTGTCACCGCGTAGCCTTTTGCGTGTGGGTCGCACACCGCGGCCGTTTTCGCAGGTCGCAGGTCGAAACCCGGCAGCTGGCGGCAGCTGAGTCTTGGAGGATGTTGTGCGTTTGCAGGTCGTCGATCACCCGTTGGTCGCGCACAAGCTCACCACCCTGCGCGACAAGCGCACCGACTCCCCCACCTTCCGTCGGCTCGCCGACGAGCTGGTGACCCTCCTCGCGTACGAGGCCACGCGCGACGTGCGGACCGAGCAGGCCGACATCGAGACCCCGGTCGGCCCGACCACCGGCGTCAAGCTGTCGCACCCGCGTCCGCTGGTCGTGCCGATCCTGCGCGCCGGTCTCGGCATGCTGGACGGCATGGTGCGGCTGCTGCCGACCGCCGAGGTGGGCTTCCTGGGCATGGTCCGCAACGAGGAGACCCTGGAGGCCTCCACGTACGCGACGCGCATGCCGGAGGACCTCTCCGGGCGTCAGGTGTACGTGGTCGACCCGATGCTGGCCACCGGCGGCACGCTGGTCGCGGCGATCCGGGAGCTCATCAAGCGCGGCGCCGACGACGTGACCGCCGTGGTGTTGTTGGCCGCGCCCGAGGGCGTCGAGATCATGGAGCGCGAGCTTGCGGGCACGCCGGTGACGGTGGTGACGGCCGCCGTGGACGAGCGGCTCAACGAGAACGGTTACATCGTGCCGGGCCTGGGCGACGCGGGCGACCGCATGTACGGCTCCGCCGAATAGGAGACTGCCGGCTCCGCCGAATAAGCGACTGCCGGCTCGGCCGGACAGGAGACTGCCGGCTTCGCCGGACAACGGTCGGCCGGTTCGGCCGGCCGACCGTTCAGCACGTTTTGGCGGGCGCGGGCAGAGGGTGGGTCAGTACGGCCAGCGCCTTGTCCGCGTCCGCCTTCGTGTTCAGCTCCTTGAAGGTGTTGCCGAGGATCAGGTCGATGTCCGTGCCCTCGCGGGTGTCGTTCTGCAGGGTGACGCCGGTCAGCTGGGTGCCGAGTACGGAGTACGCCGCCTTGTCGGTGGTGGGGGCCCCCAGCAGTATTCCGATGCCGGGGACCTTCTTGTCGAAGGCGGCGGGCGCGTTGCCGACCTGGCCGATGGTGAAGCCGCGTTTCTTCAGCTCGTCGCCGACCAGTTTGGCGAGGCCCGCGCGCGGGGTCGCGTTGTAGACGTTGACCGTGATCTCTGCGGGCTTGGGGAGGGTGACCGCTGCGGCCGGGGTCGCGGGGCGCGCGGAGACGGCCGAGGCCGGTCCGGCCTTGCTCGGGGAGCCGGTCGGACAGTCCTTGCCCGCCGCGACCGTCTTCTTGCCGCCGTTGCCTCGGAACACGTCGATGAGCTGCAAAGCCCCGTAGCCGAGCAGGGCCAGTGCGAGGACGGATCCGAGCAGGGCGAACACGATCCGGCGGCGTCGCCGGGGTCGGCTCATGCGGGGGTAGGCAGCTCCCGTTACGCGGTACTTTCCGCCCATGCCGGGGGGTGTGAGCATGCTCATGGGCGCAGCGTAATGCCGTACCGGAACGATGCCTACTAAATGATCTGTTGATCGGGTAAGGCAGACCCGAAAGGCGCAATCAGTCCATCTCGAGGACGCGTGCATGCAGCACTTGGCGCTGCTGGAGCGCCGCGCGCACGGCGCGGTGCAACCCGTCCTCCAGGTACAGGTCGCCCTGCCACTTCACGACGTGCGCGAAGAGGTCGCCGTAGAACGTGGAGTCCTCGGCGAGCAGCGTTTCGAGGTCGAGCTGCCCCTTGGTGGTCACGAGCTGGTCGAGCCGGACCGGGCGCGGGGCTACGTCCGCCCACTGCCGGGTGGTTTCCCTGCCGTGGTCGGGGTACGGCCGGCCGCTTCCGATGCGCTTGAAGATCACACGGAAAGCCTACCGGGCCGGTGCCTGCGGGCGCAGCCTCGCTGCGTGGGTGCAAAGGTGACAGGCAGGGCTATTTCGGGAGTGAAGCATGAGCGAGAGCACCGACCCCGCGTCTCCGGCCGACCGGATCGCGGCCGGGTACGCCTTCACCGGACCCGCGCTGGACCTGGGTGCCCTGCTGTGGGACGGGCGGTGTCTGCCGGACCGCCAGATCCGCGTTCCGCTGTCGATGCTGAACCGGCACGGGCTGGTCGCGGGGGCCACCGGCACCGGGAAGACGAAGACCCTCCAGCTGATCGCCGAACAGTTGTCGGCGAACGGCGTGCCGGTGTTCCTCGCCGACATCAAGGGCGACGTCTCGGGCATCTCGGCGCCCGGCGTGGACAACGAGAAGGTCCGCGAGCGCGCAGCGGACGTGGCTCAGGACTGGTCGGCCGCGGCCTGCCCGGCCGAGTTCTACTCCCTGGGCGGCATCGGTACCGGCATCCCCGTGCGGGCCACGGTGACCGCTTTCGGTCCGGTGCTCCTGTCGAAGGTGCTTCAACTCAATCAGACCCAGGAACAGTCATTGGGGCTGATCTTCCACTACGCCGATTCCAAGGGCCTGGAACTGATCGACCTGAAGGACCTGCGGGCGGTGGTGGCCTTCCTCGTGTCCGACAAGGGAAAGGCCGAGCTCAAGGGCATCGGAGGACTTTCCACGGTCACCGCCGGGGTGATTCTCCGCGCCCTCACCGCATTCGAACAGCAGGGTGCGTCGGAGTTCTTCGGAGAACCCGAATTCGATACCTCGGAATTCCTTCGGACGGCCGCCGACGGGCGCGGTCTGGTCTCGGTGCTGGAACTCCCGGCGGTCCAGGACAAACCGCAGCTGTTCTCCACCTTCCTGATGTGGCTGCTCGCCGATCTCTACACCGACCTGCCGGAAGTCGGCGATCTCGATCGGCCGAAACTCGTCTTCTTCTTCGACGAGGCGCACCTGGTCTTCAACGGCGCCTCCAAGGCCTTCCTGGAGTCCATCACCCAGACGGTGCGGCTCATCCGCTCGAAGGGCATCGGGGTCTTCTTCGTGACCCAGACGCCGAAGGACGTGCCGGCCGACGTGTTGGCGCAGCTCGGCAACCGGGTGCAGCACGCGTTGCGCGCCTTCACCCCGGACGACGCCAAGGCGCTCAAGGCGACGGTGAAGACCTTCCCGAACTCCCCCTACGACCTTGAGGAACTCCTCACCGGTCTGGGCACCGGCGAGGCGGTGATCACCGTGCTCAGCGAGAACGGCGCCCCCACTCCCGTCGCCGCGACCCGGCTGCGTGCCCCGCGGTCGCTGATGGGGCCCGTGGACGCGGCGACCCTGGACGGGGCCGTGAAGGCCTCGCTGCTCTACTCCCGTTACGCGGAGCCGATCGACCGCGAGTCGGCGTACGAGAAGATCAGCGCGGAGCAGGCGGAGGCGGAGGCCGAGGCGGAGGCCGCCGCAGCCGAGGCGGAGGCGGAGAAGCAGGCCAAGCAGGCGGAGAAGGCGGCCCGCAGCGCCCCCAAGCCCGATCCCTCGCTGGCCCAACAGGTCGTGGGCAGCGGCATGTTCCGTTCGCTGGCCCGCTCGATCGGCACCCAGTTGGGCCGCGAGATCTCCCGGTCCCTCTTCGGCACGGCCCGCCGGCGCAAGTAGCCGACGGCCCGGTCGGGGAGTCGAGGCGTATTCCAGCGAACCGGTTGCGGGACGCTTGGCGGGCGCTGACAGACTCGGGGCATGCGGACCGAACTCACCGACACCACGTCCAGCAAGATCGACCGGGCTCTGCTCGATGCCCGGCGAGCCGTCGGCAGTCCCGCGATGGGGCTGGTGCTGACGCTCGTCGTGGTCACCGACGAGGAGAACGCCTACGACGCGGTACGCGCGGCCTCCGAGGCCTCGCGCGAGCACCCGTGCCGCATCATCGCGGTGATCAAGCGGAGCACGCGCGGCCCGCGCAAGCTTCCGCAGAGCCGTCTCGATGCCGAGCTGAGGGTCGGTACGGACGCCGGTTCGGGGGAGATCGTGCTGCTGCGGCTGCACGGGGAACTCACCGACCAGGCCGGCTCGGTCGTCCTGCCGCTGCTGGTGCCGGACGCCCCGGTGGTGGCCTGGTGGCCGGCCGACGCGCCCGCCGACCCGGCCCGGGACCCGTTGGGCGCGCTGGCCCAGCGCAGGATCACCGACGCGCAGGCGGCGGTGGACCCGGTCGCCGTCCTGGAGGAGCGCGCGCGTTTCTACGCCCCCGGGGACACGGACCTGGCCTGGACGCGGCTGACCCCGTGGCGCTCGCTGTTGGCCGCCGCCCTGGACCAGAAGCCGCTGCCGGTGACGGGCGCGGCGGTGGAGAGCGAGGCGGACAACGCGAGCGCCGAGCTGCTGGCGCGCTGGCTGGAGGGCCGGCTGCGGGTGCCGGTGCGCCGGGTGGTCACGGACGGGCCGGTCATCACCCGCGTCGTGCTGGAGACCGGTGAGGGTGAGATTCGGGTGGACCGGCCCGCGGGCGTGCTGGCCGGCCTGATCCTGCCGGGGTGGCCGGACCGCAAGGTGGCGCTCAAGGTCCGCAGCCTCTCCGAACTGATCGCGGAGGAGCTGCGGCGGCTCGACGCCGACGAGGTCTACGCCTCGGCGCTGCGCGGGCGACCGGCCCAGGCCTCGCTCTCGGCGTAGTGGTTGTCGTACACCGGCTGGCTGTCGATGATGTCCTGCACGGTGGCCTCGCCGGCGCGGACCCGGCCGAGCAGCCGGTAGTAGTCGAAGCGCGCCATGCCGGGGGTGAAGCCGACGAACACCTCGGCGGTCCGGCCGGCGGCCGGGGCGAAGGCGTGCTTCACGCCGGCCGGGACGCTGATGAAGTCGCCCTTGCCGAGGGTGTGGATCTCGTCGCCGACGAGGACGTCGAGCAGGCCGTCGGTGACGTGGAAGAACTCGGTGGCCTTGGTGTGGAAGTGCACCGGGGCGCCGGCCGCGCCGACCTCGAAACTCGCGGTGTTGCAGGTGAGTTCGGGGGTGTCGGTGAGGAGCGTGATGACGCTGCCCGGGCCGTCGGTGATGGTCTCGGCAGCGGCGGCGCGGGTGAGGTTCTCAGTCATGATCATGATCATAAACTGGGGGTCCGACAACGGCCCGGGCCGCTCGTCCGGGCCGTTGTCGGAGCCCCCTCGCCGCGTCCTCGCCCGTCGCACCGCCGTCGCCCCGCCTTCGGCCCCACGTCGTGCCTTTCGTGGCCCGCCCGTCGTCAGCCCGCCGGCGGGGTCTTCGGCTTCGCCGTCTTCGCGGCCTTCGCGGCGGCCTTGTGCTCCTGTTTGTAGGCCCGCACCTTGGCCAGTGACTCCGGGCCGGTGATGTCCGCCGCGGAGCGGTGGATGTTCGCCGGACCGTATCCGCCGGCCGCCTCCCGCCAGCCCTTGGGGCGGACGCCGAACCGCTTGCCGAGCAGGGCCAGGAAGATCTGGGCCTTCTGCTCCCCGAAGCCGGGCAGCTCCTTGAGGCGCGCGAGCAGTTCGTCGCCGGTCGTCGCGTCCCGCCAGACGGCCTCGGCGTCCCCGTCGTAGTGCTCCACCAGGTAGGCGCAGAGCTGTTGGATCCGCTTCGCCATGGATCCCGGGTAGCGGTGCACGGCCGGTTTCTCGCTGAGCAGGGCCGCGAACGCCTCCGGGTCGTACGCGGCGATCAGGTGTGCGTCGAGGTCGTCCGCGTCGAGGCGGCGCGCGATCGTGTGGGGGCCCGAGAAGGCCCATTCCATCGGGACCTGCTGGTCGAGCAGCATGCCGACCAGCGCGGCGAGCGGGCTCCGGCCGAGCAGGGCGTCCGCCTCCGGCTGCTGGGCCAGCCGGATGGTGATCTCCTTGTCCATGGCTCCAGACTCCCCCGTGCGCGCCTTCCGCGCGCGGGCGGCACACCGGCGGCCTAGCGTGTGAACCGAGACGGGTCACGTCGTACACGACAGTCGTACCGACACAGGAGTCGATCGATCATGACTGAGTTCCCGGAAGGCGCTCCCTGCTGGGTGGACGCGATGTTCACCGACGTGGAGGGTGCGAAGAGTTTCTACGCCGACGTGCTGGGCTGGACCTTCGGTGACGCGAGCAGCGAGTACGGCCACTACACGCAGGCCTACAAGGACGGGAAGGCCGTGGCGGCCGTCGTCCCGCCGATGCCGGGGGCCGACGCTCCCTCGCAGTGGTGTCTGTACCTCGCCTCGTCGAACGCGGCGGCGACGGCGGAGAAGATCAAGGACGCGGGCGGCGAGCTGCTGATGGAGCCGATGCAGGTCGGCGCCTTCGGGACGATGGCCATCGCGAAGGAGCCGAGCGGAGCGGTGTTCGGCATCTGGCAGCCGGGCGAGCACAAGGGTTTCGAGCGCATGGGCGAGGCGGGCTCGTACGCCTGGGCGGAGGTCTTCAGCCGGGACGTCGCGAAGGCCGACGGGTTCCTCCCGAAGGTCTTCCCGTACGGCGAGCAGCAGATGGACGCGGGTGACGACCCGGAGATGGCCGGCATGGACTTCAAGGTCTTCAGCCTGGGCGGCAAGGAGAACCCGGTGCTGGGCCGGATGAACATGGGGACCGACTTCCCGCCGGAGATCCCGTCGTACATCCAGGTCTACTTCGGTGTCGACGACTGCGACGAGGCGGTCGCCAAGACGAAGAAGCACGGCGGGAAGTTGCACTTCGGGCCGATGGACAGCCCGTTCGGCCGGTTCGCGGCGGTGGCGGACCCGCAGGGTGCGGCGTTCGCGGTGATCGACATGTCGAAGACGACGGGCGAGATGCCGAAGTTCGAGTAGTGGAGGCGCGCGGCGGGGCTCCGGGGCCCCGCCGCAGCGACGGGGTGGCTACGGAAGGGCGGAGGTCACACCGTCCACGATCATCATCCACATCGGTTGGGCGCCCGTGCCGAAGGCGGCGGCCAGGGCGTAGCCGACGGAGGCGTCCAGGGGCCGGAGGTCCACGCCCTCCTGCCACTCGGCGATGACGAGCGCGTCGCCGTCGGCGGTGAAGTCCCCGAGGTGGGTGCCGTCGCGGGTGAGGCGACTGCCGGGGACGGAGTCCGGGAGGAGTACGTAGCGCGCGCCCTCGTGCTCGACCTCGACCCGGTACGAACTCCTGGTCAGGCGGCCCTGCGCCGGGAGCAGCGGGCTGGTCCGGCCGTCGATGGTCAGGGTGAGGTGTTCCGGGTCGCGGGTGCCTATGCGGATCTGTGGGTCCGGCTCGGAGCCGGGGGCGCGGGCCAGGGAGACCGGGGGGATTCCGGGACCGTCGACCGCGACGCGTTCCTGGCCTTCGAGGCGGACGGTGATCGCGCCGAAACGCGTGTCCTCAAGGGTCGTCGGGGGTGCGTCGTCCACGGGTGTTCCTTCGCTTCGATCGGAACTCAGGTCCCGGAACGGGACGTTCGGGACGTAAGCGATCTTACGGCGAGGGTGCCCGACCGGATCAGGCCGCGCGGGCTCCGCCGTCCTTGCAGTCCTTGCAGTGGCCGCCCCGGGTGGGGCTGCGGAAGGCCCGGTCGCATGTCTCGCAGCTTGTGAAGGGGTCGGGCGCCACGAAGGGCGCGCGGTGGGGGAGGGCGGCCAGGGGTGGCGGGAGTTGCACGGTGAGGCGGTGTGCGACCAGGCCGGCGGGGTTGCGGGGGTGCTCGGGGAGGTTCGCGCACAGGGCGGCGGTGATCGCCTGGTGGGTCGCGCCGCGTTCCAGCCAGGCTTCCACGGCGCCCGCCAGGCGCTGGACGTCCCGTTCGCCGAGGAGCAGTCGGGGGTCGGCGCGGCGCAGTTCCGGGAGGAGTTCGACGGCGAGTTGGCGGCGGGCCGGGTTGTCCGGGTGGACGGGGGCGGGCAGCGCCACCGCCGGTGCCGGTGCGGGTGCCGGGGCCGGGGGCTCGACCGGGGCCTCGGACGGGGCCTCGACCGGGGTCGTGGGCGCGGTCTCGGGCTCCTCGGACGCGGGGTCGGGCTCCGGGGCGGGCACGGGCTCCGGGTCGTGCTTGAGGGCCGGCTCCGGCGGGGTTACGGGCCGGGGCGGCGGCGGGGTCCGCGGGGCTGCGGGTGCGAGTTCGGCCGCGCTGGGGTGGTTGTGCGACACCGTACGGGTGACGAGCTGCCCGTTCGGGAGGCGTTCCCTGGAGCGCCCCAGGAAACCGCGCTCCTCCAGCTCGCGCAGGGCCGAGGCGATGCACACCTCACCGAGCGGCAGCTCGCCGGCCAGGTCCTTGATGCCGATCGGGCTGCCCGCGGGCAGCGACTGGATGTACGCGCCGAGTCCCCGGGCGTTCATCGACAGCTCCGGGTGCTGGACGAGGTCGTTGCTGAGGATCGTGAAGCGACGGGTGAGGCGCACGTTGCGGTGCTGAACGCCGTACGCCGCGCGCGCGAGGGCGCTAGGGTGCTGGAAAGCCATCGGGAAGTGTGTTCCTTCTCGTGGTCAGGCCCTCGATCGGGATTGCCGTCCCGGCCGGGGGCCGTCCTGTGTCTGGAGTTGTCGGGGCCGAGCATATGACAGGCAACGGGCATTCCCGCCGGCCAAGTTGGGGCCATTCACTCGTGTGAGTGAGGGCGCCTCGGCGGGAGGCTGGTGGGGTAGGGCAGGTTCTTTCTCCCGGTACTGCGAAGCAGGAAAAGAAGCATCGCGGGCCACCGGGTCCCGGCGGACCGCGACCCGGTCCGACCAGGATCGAATGCCTTCTTCAGCACTTCAGTTCGGCCCATACCACCTTCCTCGGAGCGGGCCCGGGAGTGCTCCCCCAGCGGTCCGAGAGCGCCTCGACGATCGCCAGTCCACGGCGCGGCTCGCCGACCGGCACGTCGCCCCGGGGATCGACCACCTCGATCCGCACGGCCCGGGACGCGTCGACGCTGATGTCCAGCCGAAAGTCCCGCCCCGGGACCCGACCGTGCGTGATCGCGTTCGCGCACAGTTCGACGAGCTGCGCGGCGTCCTCGAAGGGAACGCCCCAGGAACGGAGTTGCTCGACGGTGAGCAGCCGGGCGAGGCGGGCCGCGCGGGGCGTGGCGGAGAGCTGGAGGGAGAAGCTGAGTTGAGGATTCATGTCACGCAGCGTGGCCGCTCGTGCGTAGCCTGAGAAGGCTTAACGGCCTTGCGTACAAGGTCTGTACGAGGCCTGTCCAAGCCTGTCGCGACTGGTCGAGGCAAGCGCGCGGGTACGCAGAGCGCCGAAGGCATCGGCTCGTCGGAGGTGGATGCGCGTGAGCGTGGACAGTGACGGTACGGAAGAGAACAGCTGGTCCGTGGGGCCCGGCGACGAACAGGGCGTAGCCGTGGTGGCGGCCCTCGGCCGTCAGATGCGGGCTCGACGCGAGGCTTTGGGCATGAAGGTGTCCGAGCTGTCGGCACGGATCAGGTATGGCGAGGGGCTGATCTACAAGGTTGAGGGTGGGACGCGCATCCCCAAGCCCGAGTACTTGGACAGGGTGGACGAAGCGCTCGGTGCCGGCGGACTGATCAAGGCGATGAAGACGGACCTGGCGCAGGTTCGGTACCCGAAGAAGATCCGCGACTTGGCAGAGATGGAAGCCCGCGCAGTCGAGATCTGCGCGTACCGCACGCACAACATCCATGGTCTCTTGCAGACTTCCACTCACGCCCGGGCACTGTTCGAGATGCACCTGCCTGCCTACACGACCGATGAGGTCGAGCGAGGTCTTGCCTGGCGGATGTCACGACGGTCGGTCTTTGCCCGCAACCCGGCGCCTGCGATCAGCCTCGTTCAGGAAGAGGTCACGCTCCTTCGGCGCATCGGAGGCACAATGGTGTGGCGTGCTCAGCTCGAACGGATCCTCGAACTCATCGACTTGAAGCACGTGGTGTTCCAGGTGATGCGGACAGACTGTGAAGTCCATGCCGGCATCGCCGGCGGTCTTGAGGTACTGAAGTTCGCGGACGGCAGGGCCGTGGGGCGCACGGAAGATGCGTTCAACGGTCGCCATGTATCGGAGCCCAAGCAGCTCCAGACCCTCGAACTGCGCTATGGAATGATCCGATCCCAGGCTCTGACGCCGAAGGACTCTCGGGTCTTCATCGAGCACTTGCTGGGAGAAACATGATCCACGACCCTGATCCGGACTGGTTCAAGAGCAGCTACAGCGACAGCAGCGACATCACCGAGTGCGTCGAGGTTGCCGCGACCCCGGGCACGGTCCACGTCCGGGACTCCAAGAGCGCTTCCGGTCCGCAGCTCGGATTCACACCACTGGCCTGGGCGGGCTTCGTCTCGTACGCCGCGAAGAGGTAGGTCATGGCCGAGCCGGACTGGTTCAAGAGCAGTTACAGCGACGGCAGCGAGGGCGACTCCTGCGTCGAGGTCGCCGCGACCCCCGGCACGGTCCACGTCCGGGACTCCAAGGACGTCTCCGGACCCCGGATCGCGCTCACGCCGCAGGCCTGGGCAGGCTTCGTCACGTACGCCTCCCAGGCCTGAAACGGCTCGCGCGGGTCAGCGCCTGCGGGTCCGCGCGCGGCGCAGGAGGATGCCGACCGCCGCACCGACGAGGGCGATGACCACCACGCCCGCCGTGGTCCACCAGACGGTGTCGTCGGACTTCTTCGCCACCGGGGCGGTGGACGGGTCCGGGACCTGTGGGGTCGAGGCGGTGGGGGCGGACGGGGTCGCGGAGGCGACGGGGCTCGGCACGGCCGTGGGGGCGGTCGACGGCGCGGTCGACGGGGCGGGGTCGGTCACCGGAACCGCGATCTCGCTCTCTCCGTGGCCCAGGTCGGGGAAGCCCACGTCCACCGTGACCTTCCACGCGCCCGGCGGCAGTACCTCGGTCGTGGACCAGCCGCTGGGCGTGCCCGCGTCGCGGACCAGTCGCCAGGGGCCCATGGTGCGGGAGCCGTCGGGGTTGCTCGCGTTCACCGTGGCGGCCACGGCCTCTTCGACGGGATCCCCGTCGTTCTCCCAGGTGATCTCTGTGGTGACGTGCCCCTCGCGCTGTCCGGTGATCACCACCTTGACGGTGTCACCGTGCGCGTGCGCGTCGGTGGATACGGCCAGGCCCTGTGCGAGCAACAGGAACAGGAACAGGAACGCGTGTCTGGTGCGCATCATCGCGGTACTCCGAAGTGCGGTGGGTCGAGATGAGGGAGCCGGCGGACGGCCCCGCGTGGGGAGGGGCCGTCCGCCGGGGGTTCACGAGGACGGTCAGGCGGCCTTCTGGACCGTCCACGCCTGCGCCGCGCGGCCGTCCGCGCGCTGGAGGTCGAGCAGCCAGTTCCCGTAGTACGGGCGGTTGCTGACCGTCAGGGCGAAACCGCCGCCCGGGTCCGTCACGGTCACGGCGTTGCCGCGGGCGGTGACCCGCCACTTCTGCGCGCCGGAGTTCGTGCAGGGCTGCTGCGCGACCCACATGCCGGCCGCCGCCGTGCTGCCCGGCTGGAGGCACTTGCCGGAGACGGCGGAGCGGATGCGGACGAGACCGCTGCCCGCGTCGTCGAAGTACCACTGCTGCTGGGCGTAGCCGTTGGCGCGGCCACCGACGAGGACCGTTCCGTCGGCGGTCCGGCCGCCCCACAGTTCGGCGTTCATGCCGGTGCTGCCGTTGCCGAGCAGGTAGCGGGTGTTCGGCTTGGTGGCGCCGCCGCCCGTGCTCTTCGTACGGAACGTCGTGGTCTTGCCGGCGCCGCTGTCACGGCCGGCGGAGTCCCGCACCGACACGGCGATCTTGTACTCGCTGCCCGGCTTCAGGTTGTAGATCCGCAGGGTCTGCGACTGGGTCCAGGTCAGGTGCTTGCCGTTCAGCTGCACCTGGTACCAGGCGGCACCTTCCACCTTCGGCCAGCTCACCACGACGGAGTCGGACTGGATCTGTCCGGCCGTGACCGTCGGTCCGCCCGTGGGCTTCTTGGTCGGCGTGGGCTTCGGCGTGGGCTTCGGGGTGGGCGTCGGCTTGGGGTTCGGGTTGGGGTCGGTCCCGCCCCCGCCGCCGGCCGTGCGCATCAGGAACTGGTTGTCCGCGATGTTCCAGTGCGTGGCGAGGTAGCTGCCCGCCTTGGGACTGGTGTGGAAGTAGTCGTCGTGGTTGCAGTCCAGGATGTTCTCGGCAGCCTGGTTGGTGCAGACGTTGCGCATCTTGGGGTAGTACGGGGTGTCCGAGTAGCACATGACGTCCCACTCGTCCGTGCAGTGCGCGCCGCGGCTGGTGTTGGGGGCGCTGTTGTTGACCGCGCCCAGGTTGTGGCCCAGCTCGTGCGCGGCGGTGTGGCCGCCCCAGCAGCCGGAGTCGGTACGGCCGTAGGAGGGGCCGAAGTTGCTCAGGTTGTCCTGGCCGTGGCGCTCGTCGCCGTTGAAGGTGCCGATGCCGCAGTAGACCTGCGTGTCCGCGAAGATCATGTACTTGCGGTCGCGGCGGTCGAGGCCCTTGCCGGCGAGCGCCTTGTTGCTCGCGCTGAACTCGGAGAGGGCCGACGCCGGAAGCTCGATGTTGATCACGGTCGGCGTGCAGTCCGCGGCCGTCACGTAGCGGATGTGCCGGACGCCGCCGGTCTCCTTGGCGCTCGTGGAGTAGATGAGGTCCGCGTCGACGGCCCACTTGCGGAACGAGGCCACGTACTCGGAGTACCGGTCGCGGTCGGGGCCGTGCACGTAGACGACCTGGACGCGGTTGCCGGTGCTGCCGTCGCCGTCGCACTGGACGGTCTGGCCGGCGGGCCCTGCGGCGACCGCCTGGCCGGAGGCGGCCGAGGCGGCGGGGGCCGGGGCGGCCTTGGCGGTGTTCGTGGCCGCCTGCGCGTCGGCGGCGGGCGCGTCCTGGGCGCGCTTGCCGCCCTCTGCGGGGGCCGGGTCGTCGGACGCGGGGCGGGCCGGGTCGGCCGCGGGCGCCTTCGCCTTGACGACGGGCGGGATGTCCTTCTTGATGTCGACGCCCTTGGGCGGTGCGTCGGGGCCGTGGGTGCAGTGCCCGGCGTCGGTGCGGTAGACGCCGACGCAGCGGTCGCCCTTCGGCGCGGCCTTAAGGCCGTCGTAGATCATGCCGCGGGCGTTCTCGTTGGCGGGCGCGTCCTTGATGACGGCCGGCTCGGCGTCCCGGGCGGGTGCGGCGGCGGGCGCGGGTATCTCCGCGGCGAGCGCCTCGGCCTGTGCGGGCTGGGACGCCTGGGCGTTGTCACCCAGTCCGGAGTAGGCGACGCCTCCCGCGATCACCGCCGCGGTGGCCATGGCGGCGGTGACGAGTATGAACCGGCGTGGCTTGCGCCGGTGTTCACGCCTTCTACGTCTGGTCATGCGCACCTCAAATCGTGATGGGGGGTGGGTGCGCGGAAGCCTGCCAGAAGGGCGGTACGGAGAATTCGGACAAACGGGAATTGGCCCCAAGAAATCAGACCGTTACCTTCTGGTTTGATTTGATGAACTGTCAACTCCTTTACAGCCAGGGCAAGTTACGCGTGTAGCGGCGCAAAGGTCCAGGCCATATCGAGGAGGTCGTTATCAAATCGAGATAAGAAGTGGAAGCTTATTGACGACAATTCAGTCAGGGATTCACCTATCGCTCACCTGCTGAATTCTTGCGGTCACGAAACGTGAGGAAGCGGCCGGAACGGGCTCCGGCCCCCCTCGGAGCCGCGTCGCCGCCCGCGCCGGACCCCGCGTCGGAGTCCTTGTCAGAGCCCCAGGGACGGCGGCGTCAGCGCACCGAACCACACGTGCGTGACCGCGCTCACGTAACGCGCCCCGCAACGATCCGAGGGCACCACCAGCTGACTGCCCGCCGCGTCGAGGTCCTCCCCGTCGAGGCGGGTCGCCAACAGGACGGGCGTGGCCCCGAAGTCGCGGTCCAACTCCGCCCAGGACAGGACGCTGTGGTGACCGTCCCCGCCGCTCACCGCGATCAGGAAGCGCGAACGGTCCTTGCGCCGCCGGGCGTCGAAGGCCGGGCCGGCCTGCGCGACGACGTCCCGCAGCAGCGCGCCTTCGAACACGTGGTGCTGGGGGCCGTTCGTCGCACAGTCGAAGGTGACGGCTGCCTTGTGCTGTTCCCACTCCCGGAGGTCCGCGACGCTCAGGGTCGCCGGGTGATCGAGGTCCCCGTGCAGCATGAGTTCGGCCATGCGTACGTCATGCCCGGGAGGGCTCATTCCGGAACCTCATCTGCAAGGTTGATGGCAAGATACGGGCCGCAGGCGTGTCAAGATTCGTCGGTTCCGCCTGGCAGATTCCGTGCGTCGCGTCCGCGTGCGTGCTCCGCGATCCTCCGCCACACCACGTCCCGCGTCACCGGCAGCTCCGTGAACCGCACACCCGTCGCGTCCCGCAGGGCGTTCGCGAACGCCGGCGCCACCGGGTTGAAGGGGCTCTCGCTCATCGACTTGGCGCCCAGCGGCCCGATCGCGTCCGAGGTCTCCATGAAGTGGACCTCCGTACGCGGCACGTCCGCGTACTGCGGCAGCCGGTAGCGACGGAACGCCGCCGTGGTCACCTCCCCGCGCTCGTCCACCCGTACGGTCTCGAACAGCGTCGCGCCCAGCGCCTGCGCCACACCGCCCTCCACCTGGCCGCGGCACTGCATCGGGTTCATCACCTTGCCCGCGTCGGCCGCGTGCACGCTGCGCAGGATCCTCATCTCTCCCGTGTCCGGGTCGACGGCGAGACGGAACCACTGCGCGTTGAAGGCGACCGAGCGCGGCGAACCGCCCCAGTGCCCGTCCGCCGCGATCTCGTCGAGCTTCCCCTTGTCGTACGCGGCCTCGTACAGCTCCTTGAGCGTGAGCACCCGGCCCGCGCAGTCGAAGGCCTCGGCCCGCAGCTCGCACAGATGACGCGCCACACCCGTGTGACGGGCCGCGAAGGTCCGGAGCCGCTCCGCGAGGGAGTTCGCCGCCAGCATCACCGCCTTGCCCGCCACCACCGTGCCCGCCGAACCGAACGCGCCGGTGTCGTGGCGGACCACGTCCGTGTCCGACTGGCGGACCGCGATCCGGTCGACCGTCGTGTTCAGCGCCCCGGCGGTGATCTGCTTGTGGACGGTGGTGGTGCCGTTGCCGAACTCCGCCGTGCCGACCGCGATGTCGTACGTCCCGTCGCGCAACAGGGCGACCCGCGCGTCCGCGTAGTGCCCGCCCGGCGGGCCGGTCGCGATCATCGCGACCGCCGTGCCCTGACCGGTGAGCCAGCCCTCCGGGACGTCCTCGTGACTGCGGTCCTCGGCGATGGCCCTGCGGACGACGTCCATGCACTGCTTCATCCCGTACGAGGCGATGAACAGGTCCTCCTCGTGACCGATCGGGGTCACCAGGTGGTCGCCGGCGCCGATCACGTTCTTCTCGCGCAGCACGAGCGGGTCCATGCCCAGCTTGACGGCCAGCTCGTCCATCACCGATTCCAGGGCGAACAGGACCTGGCCCAGGCCGTAGCCGCGGAAGGCGCCGGCCGGGACGCCGTTGGTGTAGACGGAGTACGCCTCCACCTCCTTGTTCGGCGCCTTGTAGACGGCGAAGGACTCGCCGACGCTGTGGAACATGACGGCCGGACCGTGATTGCCGTAGGCGCCGGTGTTGGACACGACACGGATGCGCAGCGCGGTGAGGGTGCCGTCGGCCTTGGCGCCGATCTTGATGGTGATCTTGAAGGGGTGGCGGGTGGTGGCACCGTAGAACTGCTCGGCCCGGGTGAATTCGAGTTTCACCGGCCGCCGCAGCTTCAGGGCGGCCAGGACCACGATGTCCTCGGTCAGCATCTCCTGCTTGCCGCCGAACCCGCCGCCCACGCGGCCCGCGACCACGCGCACCTCGTCCTCGTTCAGGTCGTACAGGGCGCACAGCGCCCGCCGGGTCAGGAACGGCGCCTGCGTGGAGGAGCGGACGGTGATGCGCTCGCCGTCGCCCTCCTCCTTGGGCTCGAAGTACGCGACGCTGCCGTGCGTCTCCAGGCTGGCGTGCTGCACGCGCTGGGTCTGGAACGTCTCCTCGTGGATCACGTCCGCCTCCGCGTACCCCTGCGCCATGTCCCCCAGCGTGTTGTGGACCTCGCCGCACACGTTGTTCTCGGCGCGGAAGATGCCCGACTCGGGCCCCTTGGGATGCAGGACGGGGGCGCCCGGGAGCATGGCCTCCTCCGGATCGACGACGTACGGCAGTTCCTCGTACGCGACGACCACCCGGCGGCAGCCCTCCTCGGCCGCCTGCTCGCTGTCGGCGACCACGGCCGCCACCCGCTGGCCGACGAAGCGCACCACGTCGTCGAGGACGCGGGTGTCCATCGGGTCCTCGGTGGGATGCTCGTGCCGGGCCGAGGAGTAGAGCCGCTCGGGGGCGTCGTGGTGGGTGAGGACCGCGTGTACCCCGGGCACCTGGAGGGCGTCGCTGGTGTCGATGGAGACGATCCGGGCGTGCGGGTGCGGGGAACGCAGCAGCTTCATGTGGAGCAGCCCCGGCACCTCCACGTCGAAGGTGTAGCGGGCCGTGCCGGTGACGACGAGCGGACCGGCCGGCGCGCCCAGCGACTTGCCCACCGCCTGTCCCGCCTCCGGGTCCTCGACGTGCTTCACCCCGTGCACGGCGTCCTCGATGGCGCGGTAACCGGTACAGCGGCAGATGTTGCCCTTGAAGGCGCGCGGCAGATCGTCCAACTTGCCGTCGTCGTGCGCGGTGCCCCGCTCGGCCTGGAGCGCGGCCGTGGTCATCAGGAAGCCGGCCGTGCAGAAGCCGCACTGGAAGCCCTGCGCGTCGAGGAACTGCTGCTGTGCCGGGTGCAGTTCGCCGCCGGGCTTGGCGAGACCCTCGACGGTGGTCACCGAGCGGCCCTGGGCGCGTACGGCCGGATACAGGCAGCTGTGCACCGGCCGCCCGTCGACGTGCACGGTGCAGGCACCGCAGTCGCCCTGGTCGCAGCCCTTCTTCACGCCGAACCAACCGCGCTCGCGCAGGTACGTGCGCAGGCACTGGCCGGCCCGGGGCTCCTCGGTGAACTCCCGCTCGTTGACCTCGATCCGGTGGCTGTCGGGCGCGTCGGTGCTCATCGGGATCCCTCCTGGTGGTCGGGGGCCGGTCGGGGGGCGGGGGCTGCGGCAACGGGGGCCAGCTCGCGGCGGATCTCCTCGGCGAGGCGGAGGGCCATGTGGCGGCGCCAGTCGGGCAGGCCGTGGATGTCGTCGAACCACTCCTCGGCGCGGACGCCGGAGTCGATCGCCTCCCGCAGCTCGCCCGCGGTCGGCGGCAGGGCGAACCAGAACCGGAACGGCCGGGTGGTCGCGGCGGAGACCGTCACCGTCAGCGAACCGTCCCGCGGATCGGCCGCCCCGATCACCAGCGCGCCGGAACGCCCGAGTCCGTACAGCGACGCCTGCCGGAAAGCCGTACGGCAAGCCAGCGCCCGGCCCGGGACCCGTACGGAACGCAGCAGCTCACCGTCACGGAGGTCCTTGACGCCCGCACCGAGGATGAAGTCGACGACGGACAGCCGGCGGGTCGCGCCGTCCTGCCCCTGGAGCAGCACCTCGCCGTCGAGGGCGGCGGTGAGGGAGATCATCGGGCCGGCGGGGAGACCGTTGCAGAGGTTGCCCCCGACGGTGGCCATGTTCCAGATCTTGAAGCTGGCGAGGAAGGCCCGGCAGCACTGCTCGATCAGCGGGGCGGCGGTCGTCGGCAGCGAGCGGCCGAAGCGCGACAGCTCGGTGATGGTGCAGGTCGCCGCGATGTCCAGCGAACCGTCCGGCTGCCACGACAACGGGGGCCAGCCCATCCGGGAGAGGTCGATCAGCCGGCGCAGGTGCGGCTGCGGCTCGGAGAAGAGGTACGTGCCGCCGCCGAGCCAGGCGTCACCCGGCCGCCAGGGCTCCCGGCGGCGTGCGTCGCGCACGTCGAGCACCGTATTGAGATCCACTTCGCGCCACCGGCCTCTCCCAGGGGGGTTTTCAGTCAGTGAAGCAACGCGGGAGGGGCCGGGGCGACTGGTCCCGGCCACGGAAAGCAACGACCCGGAGGCAGTGTGCCCTGGAGGATCAACCAAGAGGCCGGCCGGGCTCTTGCCCTTGCATTTACGATGGGCATTCTCGTATTCGCCTGGCGAATGTGGGTTGCCGCCCACCGCAAGGAGTCCCTGCCATGCACGTCCTCGACCTGCTCCAGTCCGACAATCTCGGCCTCACCCTGCTCTGGGGCGAGGAGGCCCTTCTCGGCCAGGAGGTCAGCGGGGTCACCGCCACCGACCTGGAGGACCCCGGCCGTTTCCTCGGCCCCGGCGAACTCGTCCTGAGCGGACTCGTGTGGTGGGCGGACGGCGACCTCGCGAAGGCGGACCGTTTCGTCTCCGCCCTCGCCCACGCCGGGGCCACCGCCCTCCTCGCGGGCGAGGAGACCCACGGCGGCGTCCCCGACGAACTGGTCGCCGCCTGCCGCGCCCACCGCGTCCCCCTCGTCGCCGTCCCCGCCAAGACCAGCTTCCGCGCCGTGACCGAGGCCGTGTACCTGCGCCAATGGGGAGACCTCAGTCGCCGCCCCACCCGACTCTTCGCCCTCCCCGAGAACGTCCGCAGCGAACTCAGCCACCTCCTCGAAGGCGGCGCCGGACCCGCCGAACTCCTCGACCGCGCCTGCGCCCACCTGGGCCGCGTCGCCTGCTACCTGCTGACCGCGAGTGGCCGCACCGTCGCCCGTACGCCCTCCGCCCCCGCCCTCCCCGCCCGGCGCACGACCGCCGCCCGCGGCGGCGTCCCGTCGCGGACCGGCGTCTTCCTGCGCATCGAGACCGACAGCTCCCCCTACGACGCCTGGCAGCTCCACGTGCCCGACGCCGACGCCGCGCCGCCCCGCGTCCTCCACGAGATCGCCGAGGTCATCGCCCAGTACCGCGACGGCCAGGCCCGCCGCGTCGCCGCCGCCCGCGCCACCGCCGAGGAACTGATCCGAGTCCTGTCCACGGACCCCGACCCGACCACCCTCGACGAGGCGCTGACCGCCGCCGGGCTCCCGCTCGGAGGCCCGTACCGCGTCCTGACCGCCACCTCGGGCGACGCCCTCGCCGAGGCCCTGCGCCACCTCGACACCGTCCCGTCCGCGGTCGGCGACCACACCGCCGTCCTGTACGAGGACCCCTCCGCCGGACTCGACGTCCCCGCCCTGCTCCGCTCGGTGTGGCCGCTCGTCCGCGCCTGCGCCGAACCGGACGTGGACCTGCGCCTCGGCGCGGGCACCCGAGCCTCCACCGCCGAGGCGCTGCGCGCGTCCCTGAACCAGGCCCGCTTCGCCCTCACCGCGGCCGACGACGACGTCCCCGTACGCGGAGTCGAGCAACTGGACACCCTCACCGAACTGCTCGCCGGGGTACCGCCCGAGGTCCGCACCGTCTTCGCGGCACGGACCCTGGGATCACTGGGCGACGGCATGCTCCGGGAGACGCTGGAGGTGTTCCTCGCGAACAACTGCTCCTGGGCGCGCACCGCCGAGGCCCTGCACCTGCACGTCAACACCGTCCACTACCGCATCGAGCGGGTCGAGACCCTGACCGGCCGCGACCTCTCGCGCCTCGACCACAAGCTCGACCTGTACGCGGCGCTGCGCTGCGGGTGACCGGGCCGGGGCCCCGGCCGGTGCGCGGCCCTCGAACGGCCCGCGGGGCCTCAGGCCAGGTCGATGTACACCTCGGTGGACTTCACCCGCGCCGTGACGCACACCCCCACCGCGATCCCCAACTGCTCCACCGACTCCCGCGTGACGACCGAGACGACCCGGTGCGGACCCGACTGGATCTCCACCTGGGCCGCCACGTCGTCGACCCGCACCGCGGTGACGATCCCCGCGAAGGAGTTCCGCACCGAGGTCGCCACGGCCCCCGAGACCGGCGCCGGGCTCGCCGCCCGCTCCTTCGCGAAGGCGGCGAGCGCCACCCCGTCCACGGTGCGCGTCCCGTCGGGCGCGCGGTGGGCGGGCAGCCTTCCGGCGTCCACCCAGCGGCGGACGGTCTCGGGGCTGACGCCCAGCAGGTTCGCGGCCTGACCCATGGAGTACGACGGCACGCCCGCAGCCTAGTCGGGCGGGGTCTCGCCGGGGGTTCCGGACGGGCTTCCGGACGGGGCTTCCCGGCCGGGGGCTTCCCGGCCGGGTGGACGACAGGGCCTCAGCGTGCGGCGCCCGCGCGGGCCGCCGCGTCGGTCTTGTACGGGGCGAAGCCGGCGTTGTCCTTGCAGCCGAGCTCCTCCCAGGTGCTGACCTTGGTCGTCGGGTCGGTGTAGGTCAGGCGGTACTTGCAGGCGCCCTTGATGTAGCGGCCCTTGACCCCGCCCGGGAAGTCGATCTCCTTGTTCCAGAGGTACGGCGAGTTGTAGTTGTTCAGGTGCGCGGTGGCGTTCACGTCGATGCCGCCGGGCGCGTAGATCTCGTAGACCCAGCCCGTCTTCTCGGCGCCGTAGGTCGCGAACTTCTGCGCCACCCACTTCTCGCACGTGGTGCTCAGGTGCGCGCTGTTCTGCCCGCCACCCTTGACGATGTACTCGGCCAGCGGCGTCAACCGGTCGCCGCGCGGCGTGAATCCGGTCTCGAAGATCTCCTCGACGGTCTCCCGCGTGTCACCGCGCCACAGGGTGTTGGTGTCGCTGCGCCACTGCCAGCGCTCGTTCGCCGCGGCGGCCGCGACGGGGCGGGCGATCCTCGGGTCGGTCGTCGTACGCCACCAGTCCCAGGCGCGGTACTCGACGATCGGCCCACAGGGCGAGGTCAGGTCGTCGACGAGCGCCCCGGGCGCGGCGTGCGTGGCGGGCGCGAGCGGCGCCGCGTGCGCGGCGACGGCCGGGGACGCGGCTGCGGCGGAGACGAGGGAGACGGCGGCGAGGACCCGGAGAGCGGCCTTCAACATGGTGGGAAGCCCATCAGTCGATCAACATGACGGGCCCTGTTATAGGCGCGAAGATCCACCCATCCCGGGCACGGTCCGGCCGATCCACCCACACGGGCGGAACAGTCGTACTGGGGAAAGGATCCGCCTCACGCCGACGCCGACGCCGAGGCCGGAGGCCCGCAGGGCTCCGGATCGTCGCGGTACTCGGTACGGGGCGTCAGGCCGTCCGGCCGTCAGGCCGTCGCAGCCCCCGGAGCCCGTCCCCGGAACCCCCACCACCAGCCACTTTCCCGACCGCCCGCCCGGTCGCCCACCCGCCCGGGCGACCCTTCGGGCCCCTGCGGGGATCACGCCCCCGGAGTACCGTTGAACCACGAAGCCGGCGCCCGACCGGCGACGGCACCGCCCTGCGGTGCGCCCGACGGGCGTGTACGGCCTCTCCCTCGAGACGGGCGAACCACATGGCCGACTCCGAGACCCACCACCACCACTACGAGCTGCTTCTCCCGGACGAGATCCACCACACGGCGAAGCCCGGCACGGCGCTGCTCCGACTGGAGACCACTCACACCCGTGAAGGCGTGCTGGACGGCGCGTGGTGGCCCCGTTCGAACGACCCCGTGGCCGAGCTGCCCGAACTGATCTCGGTGCTGACCGGCCACCTCGGCCCGATCACCCGCATCGGCCTGGACGCCTCGACCTGGCAGGACATCCCGACCCGCCTGGTCGTCGACGGCCACGTCGTGCACCTCGTCTCCGACCCGGTCGGAGACGACACCGTCCTCATCACCCGCGGCGAGAACGACCACTTCGCGCTCCTGGTCGTCCCCCCGAGCACCCGCCCCGCCGCCGCCCGCACCGCGATGGCCCGGGCGGTCCGCGCCGACAACACCACCCGCGCGACCCAGATCCTCATGGCCGTCACCATCGAGGCCCCCACCATCGAGGCCCCCGCCCCCGAGTCCCCCGCCCCCGGCGAGGACGACAAGCCGATCCCCGGACTGCAGCGCTGACCTTGTACGCGCGGCGTGGCCTACACCGGCATGACGCCCTGAACGCGGGACAGCGTGAAGACCCGTTCGGCGTTCCGCAGGTGGCACCACGCTTCGAGGTAGGGCGGATCGAGTGCGAGGTTGCTGAGCGTGCGGACGGTGCGGCTGCCCGAGGCGGCGACGTATCGCCGGCCAGGGAGCACACGAGAGGACCGAAATTCGGCCCGTACGGGGGGGCCGTACGGGGATCAAGGATTGCGCATCCCACGGGTCCGCAGGTGGCGTACAGAAGGGTTTACCCGGAGGCGAGCCACTGACGGGCTGAGAGCCGGCGATCCGGGCGTCCCGCCTGAAACGCGTCGATCGCGTACTCGTGGCCGTGCAGCTTGGCGTCCGCAAGGAGCCGGCGGGCCTGGCGGGCCTCCTCCTTCCCGACGTCGGCGACTTTGAGCCGGGAGAGGACCCAGGCCCAGCGCTGCTCGGTGGTTCTGCCGACAGGCCCCGTTCTGCTGCCTCCGCGCGGATCTCGTCCAGGAGATCCTCGGGGATGGTCACCGTCACCATTTTGGTTGCCAGACAGCCGGCCATACTCCGGGTGTTCGTCCCCTCACCACTGCTCGCGGCGACCGGGCGGGCGTCGGACCGGACGGCGAACAGATCGGCTCGGCGGTCAGGCCGCGGTGGCCGGGCGTGGGGTGCCGTGGAAGACCTGGCTGGTGTGCCAGGAGCGGTGGGCCGCCGCGACGGGGCGGGCACCCGCTTGCGGGCCGATGAGCGGCCGGCCGGCGAGCGCTATGACGTGCTCGCGGGCGGCGGGGCTGCGCCCGACGAATCGCTGCGAGACCAGGATGCGGTGGCCGTCACCGACGCCGAGGACGCCCTTGTCGAAGAGCCTGTGGTGCAGCGAGCACAGGCACAGCCCGTTGTCGACGTCGTCAGGGCATCCGAACGCCCACCAGCGCACGTGCGCGGCCTCCAGCCCGACCGGCACCGCGCCGATCCTCCCGTCGTAGCCGCAGAAGGCGCACTGATACTCGTACGCCGTCAGTACCAGCTCCCGCATTCGCCGGTCACGTTGCCTCCGCACCGTCGAGAGCTGTTCGGTCTCCGCAGGCTCCAGCTCCAGGCCGACCGCTCCGCACAGCTCGTCGTGGAGTGAGGGCGGGAAGTTCAGGTCGAGCAGTACCCGCGCCATCCGGCCGAGCAGCGACGGCTCTCGCCGTAGTGCCGCCCGCAGTTCCGGCGCCAGCTGCCCCGCGGCTCCCGACGCCCGCAATTCCCGCACTCCGCTGCCCGGGCTGCCTTGCCCGTGATCGGTGCGCACTTCCCACACCGCATCGCTCACCAGATGGTGGAACGGGTAGGCGGGGGTGGTCTTGTTGGACGGACCGTACTCGGCCAGCAGCTGCTTCAGGTCTTCCTCGACCGCGCTGTGCCGCAGCTCGGCGCGGGCATCCTGCTGGAACCGGCCCAGGGCGTAAAGGAACAACAGCGGCTTGTGCGGAGCGCGTGTCCCGCTTCTCGTCCACTGCCTCAGTTTCGCGGTGCGCTCCAGCCAGTCCATGACCGGCGATCGTAGTAGCGCCATCGAACGCCGATCCGGACATGCGCACGCTTGGGCTTGGCGTCGCCCGGCTCTGGCTCGATCCGTAAGTAAATGTCCGAAGTGAATGAGACTGGAACCGAGACCAGGGAACGCAGAAGGCCCCGGCCGGTTTCCCGGTCGGGGCCTTCAAGTGCCCGGTGAGGCACTGGCGGAGGATACGAGATTCGAACTCGTGGGGGGTTGCCCCCAACACGCTTTCCAAATGTTCGCCTTGGGGTCCAGCGTGGTCCACTCGTGTCCTGGCCTGCGGCGGAGCGTTCTGTCTGGCCCCGCCCGGACGGAGCTGGATGGGGGTGAATGAGACCAGAACTGAGACCCCTCGCTCGCGCTCATTGACTGGCGGCGCGGTGTCCGACACAGTTGATCGCTTTGCGGTCTCCATCGGGCAGAGAGCCGAGGGCGCACCCGCCCAAGCCAAATCACAATCGCCGGGCTACGCGCAGCGCCCTTGCTGCGAGTGACTCACAGCCGAACTACTCAAGGACGCTGTCGGAACTCGACTGGGGAGCTTGAAGGATGCGCCTTACCCGGCTTGCCGCGCCCCGGACTGGGAGGCATAGTCGGGTACTGCTGGACCGAGCGGAGGTGATGAGCCCCTCTGCGGTGAGACGCTGCAATGCATCTGGAACTAGCTCTCTGTGTTTGGTATCCAGTCCGCGGAAGAGTGCAGACTCCTTCCGCCCCGTGCCTCGCTGGGCGTAGACCTTCTTCAGTATCGTAAGTATTACCTTGTTCATCGGTGTTGTCTTCAGGGCGAGGATCCCCTTAGCCGTCGACATCTGTGCGTCGAACTGCGCCACCTCGCATTCGACGAACCGGCCATCCTCTAGTGCTGACCAACTGGCAACTCCAATCATTTGCCCGATGAGGCAGTTCTGGAAATGTGGGAGCGCGTAACCGTCGTGGTCTGTAAGGTCGAGTTCCTGGATCACGCAATCGTGGAAACTCAGCCAGTCGTAGCCTTTGGCGTCGGCGGACAGGGAAAAGCTCCGAAACTCCACCTCGTGGACAGAGATCGGTGTGCGAGATTCTTCCTCTGGCCATAGGCGCGCGGAGACGCGGATGATGTCCGCGATGACGGCGTCCGAGACGCCCCGGCGCTGGAAAGCATTCGCAGACGAGTAAGCGCGCCCTGAACTCGCGGCGCTCTCTTCCTCCAGCCGCACGGCGGCGACATCAACGCCGACTTCGTCCAGACACGCAATGCTCCCCGTCATCTCCAACAGTGGACTATCTGTGTTTGGTTCGAGGATGCAGGCCACGACGTCCCCAGCGCGGGCGGCGTCGACGAGGGAGACGTCGACGAAGCGCCGTGAGCCGTCAACGCTATCCATAGCCCCGAGGCCTGGGAGCCGTTGTAGAAGTTGGTACGAGCCCTCGTCAGGGGCATAGCCGCACACCGAATGAAAGACGGACGTTAGTTCTTCCTGAGAGATGGGGCCAAGCCCATCTGCTGAGCGCCGAGCCTGGGTAGCGAGTCGTTCCAAAACTTTTCGGATAGTGAATCCGTCCACCCCCATTTCCATGTCGGCCTCACGCTCAGAAATGCGGTCCAGCATCATGTGCCAACCTTCGCCGGCTGAGCGACCGAACGTCCCTTCAATCGAATTCTGGAGTGCACTCGACGAGCCCAGATAGCTCAGCAGGAGAGGGCGTGAGGGAAGCCAGTCTGGGAGGGAATCGCGCCAGCCATAAGCGTCCAGAATCTCTCTTGCTTGCTCCTCTGATGGCTCCCCCGCCATGAGTGAGAGGGCGTCGTCGCGGGCGCCAAGCGCGTTGCGCATCTCGTGCTCACTGTCGAAAAAATGTGCACGGCCTGCGAGGACGACGGAGGTTGAGGTGGGTGTATCGCGGCAAAAGCGGCGTACGAGTTCAACGGAGCGGCGACGGATATCGCGCATTGCGGACGTCTTGCCGATCCAGCCGGGCGTCGCGATCTCGTCGAAGCCGTCCAAGATAAGTGTCACATCGCCCGCACGCCACGCTCGGACCAGTTGTGCGGGTGCAGGAAAGCCGATTTCGCGAGCGTGCCGCTCTAGAGCTTCCACTGGGTAGACCTGGCCCTGGTGGTCGCGCAGGTTGAGCAGGATAGGGAATGGGCCGAATGTGTTCTTGCGGTGAGCCTTTGCGAGACGCCGGTGCAGCTCGCGCAGGAGCATGCTCTTACCCGCCCCGTAATCGCCGTACAAGAGAACGGATTTGCCGTGCTTGACCTCGTCGGTCACGCGAGCAACCGAGAACGGCTCCCCAGTACCGCTTTCCACCGGATCAACGGCCACGTACGGCTTGAGGTCTTCGTGGTTGCCACTACTCGGCTCGCGCGCACTGCCGAAGGGGTACGAGCTGCGCAACTCAAGGTACTTCAGGGAGTCGACGAGCTGCCCGCGCAGCTGGGAGAAGCTGCAGGCGACGAGAGGTGGGCCGAAGCCCTTGATGACCGCGCGTTGGACGGCGGTGGGTTCATCCCGAGTGACGAAGAAGCCCTTGACGGCCTTGAACGGGTGTTCTCGGGCCTTGGCTAGGCATGCCTCGTGGAGCTTCCTGCCGTCCTTCTCTGCCTTGTCCTTGCGTCCCGAAACCGTGCATTCGACGATCGTGACTGAGTCCGGTCCGACGAAGACACCGTCACGTTCAGCAGTGCCGATGTAGGTCGAACCCTGAAACTCGTTCTCTGGCGCGAAGAGTGCCCGAGATATCCGCAGGACCTCGGCCTCGAATTCTGATTCATCCTGCTGCTTCTCGCTCGATGGCATGAGGACCCCCTCGGACCGTGACTGACGTCACATCATATGGCTAGAGCGGGGGTTGATAGGAGCTCTTCTGGTACAGAGCTGGGCAATGCGTGGTCGCAGAGCCCTCTCTGACAGCCAGCGCGGCGAGGGCCCCTGCGGGGGTCGGGTTTCCCTAGGCCGGCCCACAGCCTCCCGAATCAGATTCCGGCATAGCCGCTACCCCGGCGGCATCCTGGCCGTGCGCTGGGATCCGCCGGTTCCTGGATGGTCAGAGAAGCGCCCGGGCGACCCGTTGCTTCAGCTGCTCATCGGCGAGACTGTCCACCATGCGCCACGCGGCGTCAGTGACCTCTTCGGTCTGTAGTTCGCCGATGTCGGCGGTGGTACGGAAGAGGAAGCGGAAGTCGAAGTGCTGGTGGGCAGGCTCGTCCTTGGCGGGGTTGGCGTCGATGGGGTGGACGTCGATGTGTAGTGGGATCTCGCTGTGCGGGGTGACGACGTAGGGCGGGATGCCGGTCTCCTCGGCGAGCTCACGGCCGGCGGCCTGAAGGAGCGTGTCGTCCGAGGGCTCGATGTGACCGCCGGGCAGCAGCCATTTGCCGGTGGCGTTGTGGAGGATGTGCAGGACACGGCCGTCGCGGCCGACGAGGATCGCGCCTGCGGTGACGTGTCCCGGCAGGGCCTTGCGGCTGGTGAGGTCGTCGCCGTCGTCGAGGAGGCCCTGGACGACGGCGATCTCGCGCTTGTCCTCGGGGTGCTGGTCGAGGTACGCGGTGATGGTGGTGCGGATGTGCTGGGCCGTGATGGGCACCGTGATCACCTGTTGAAGTAGGAGAGCCAGGTCGCCGCGATGGCCTCGCGGTCAGGTGCGGGGACCTCGTGGATGCCAGGGGCGAGGTCCCCGCGGGTGAGCATCCTGATCGCGGCGAGGATCTCGGCCTGGATCAGGAAGATGAAAGGTCCAACGCTCGCGCCGTGGATGAAGTTGACGGCATTGCCGCCGTTCGCCAGATAGAAGTAATGACCGGTGGTCTGGTAGCGGGTGACGTGGTCCCCAACGACCGTGCGGGTGTAGACGTCCGGCAGGCCGGCGAGGTCGAGCTCGTCCTCGCTGGAGGTGACGGTGGCGACGTAGGCGCCGTTGCGCAGGTGGGAGAAGTCCTCGCCGCGCAAGGAGACCGCGCCGGTCGCGCAGAGCACCAGGCCGGCGCCGGTGAGCGCGGTCTCGCGGTCGCGTGCGACGGTGAACCCCTGGGACAGGGCCTGGGTGCGGCGTACTGGGTCGATGTCGAAGACGGTGACCTGTACGCCCTTGGCGTGCAGGAGCCGGGCAATGGAGGAGCCGAGCTTGCCGAAGCCGATCACGAGGGCGGGGCGGCCGTGGAGGATGTCGCCGCGGCCGCGCATGACGGCCTCGGTGGAGAACACGACGGACTGGCCGACGAGGTAGTCCTCGGGGTCCTTGAGCGGGGAGCGGGCCACCGAGATGACGGGGCAGGGCAGTTTGTCGAGGGTTTCGTAGCGGCGGTGGCCGTTCTCGGTGTCCTCGACGACGCCGACGAGGCGGCCGGTGAAGTGGTTGTGGATGTCGGCGAGGGTGGGGGCGAAGTAGCCGCCGACGTCGAGGAGGGAGACGGGTTCCCCGGCGGCCCGGGATTCGAAATAGTCCAGCGCGGTGTCCGGGTCGGTGAAAAGTTCGCGGGTCAGGGTGTCGACGGCGACGGTCCGCTCGGTCTCGCGCTGGGCAGCCGGGTGGACGGACTTCGGCTTGGGCAGCACCGCCGTGAGCCGCGTCATCGCGGCAACCGCGCGGACGAATGCGGGGCGCTCGGCCAGTAGGTGAGTGATCAGGAACGACGACGTCTGCTCGTCAGGGGCGAACTGGACGGCGATCCGGGCGAAGTATGCGTCCAGCTTGGCGCGTTCGAAGGTTTCCATGGCAGTTACCTCTCATCCGTATAACCGGGGCCGTGCAGGGAGTTCCAGAGGGTCAGCGGCTGCGGGCAAGCCCGAACAGCAGCCGGTCGGCCCCGCTTGCGGTATCCAGGTAGGTGTCGAACTGAGAGGCGTCGGCGGACTGCGACAGCGGTTCCAGACCGAGCAGGAGAACGGCTGTGCCGGTGCGGGCGACCAGCGCTGTCCAGTCGGGGCGGCTCGGCAGCCACAGCCTGCGGGAGGCGCCTGGGAAGTGCAGAAACACGTGGTCGCCGATTATGTGCAGGTAGCGGCCGGCGTCCCGGCCGACGTTCCCCGCCCGGCCCAGTCCGCCGAGGCTGTCTGCGAGACGCCGCATGCGGGCTTCGGGCGCGTCAGCAGTGCCTCGGAGGGCGAAGGCAGGACTGTGGGCGATCAGGATGTGGGCGATCTCGCGGCCGTCCGGACCGGTGCCCGGCCAGCTCCAGACGGCGAGCGAGACCAGTAGCCGAAGCTCGGGGCCGGTCGGAGTGAGGATGGCGCTCACGCGGTCGTCCCTCCTGCGGTCTTGAAGCAGGACCAAACGATCTTTCCGAGCGGTGTGCGGTCCTGCACGCCCCAGCCGTCGGCAAGCGCGGCCACCAAGACCAGACCGCGTCCGGACACGTCGGTGTCGACGGCCTGGCGAGTCTCGGGGCGCCGGCGGCGGCTGTCGTGCACCTCCAGGCGTACAACGTCGTCCTCGGCGTCGAGGCGGACCAGGAATCCGTGGTCGGAGACAGTGCCGTGGAGCAGTGCGTTCGTTGCCAGCTCGGAGACGCAGAGGCGGATGTCGTCGATCCGTTCCGCAAGGCCCCATCCGGCCAGGGTCGCGGAGACGAATTCCCTTGCCTGTCCCACGGATTCGGGGCGGCCCTCGAAGAAGCGCTGCACCGATTCGATCATTGTTGCCCTCATGACTCGGCATCCAGGAGGCGGGTGGTTCCCGGGCTGTGGCGGCGGGCGGCCGTGCCGGAGGTAATCGGCGGGCATGCGGGGTGGGACCGGCGGACCAGAAGCAGCCGGGAGCCGGCCGCCTCGATCCGCCGACCGCGTTCAGCGGCTATCGCCTTCGGGCCGAGGTGTGACGCGGCCGGGGCGAGCACGCCATAGACATCCGGCAGGGCCAACACGTCCAGCAGACCGGTGAAGGCCGCCGAGCCGGGGCCGGTACTCGCCTCGCGTTCGGTGAAGACGCCGGACAGCTCCAGCTCGTGGCTGCGGCAGTACTCGGCGAGCGAGGCGACCAGCGCCTCCTGCCGGGCTTCGGAGACCCGCACCAGCCGCAGGAAGCCGTAGACGGCAGGCCCGCTGACCAGGCGATGTTCCGTAAGAGGTTCCATGCGGGGACCGTCCAAGGGGTCGACAAGTAGTGACGATCCTGAGCATGGATGTCGCCGGACTCCTGACCAATCACCTGCCGTTCTACTTCCGTTCCACTTTTGTCCCGCCGCCCACACGCGTCTGCTTCGATGACGGAGGAAGGGAGTGAGCGTGGCAACCGTGCACCACTGGACCGGCCTGGAAGCCAGGGCTCTGCGTCTCGCTCTACGTCTGAGCGTGCGGGCCTTTGCCGAGCACCTCGGCGTAGCCGTCGCGACGGTCTCGAAGTGGGAGAGTAAGCGCGCCGAAACCGAGCCCAGACCCGACACCCAGGCCATCCTCGACACCGCCCTCGGACGCGCCAACGCCCCTGCCCACCTGCGTTTCGAGACACTCCTGTCCGAGATGGCCAGCACCGTGCAAGGCGCCGGACGGCGCGTTACCGCCGCCGGCCCGCGAGCTTGGGAGTACGAATCGTGGGCCGAGGACCTGGATCGCGTCGTGGTCGCGCTCTCCCGTCAGAACTTCACCTTCGCCGACAGCCTGCTCAGCCGGTGGCTGACGCGGTTCAACGCCCGAGAACTGGATGAGAAGGGCCTGTACCTTTTCGCCCGCTCGACCGCGCTGCTCGGCGACCTCAAACGCGACCAAGGCTCTGTGCTCGGCCCACTCTCCGCCCAGCACTCCTACGACGGGGCTCGCGCGGTTTTCGCCCAGCTCGACATCCCGCGTCGTGTCGCCCAGCTCGACCTCTCCCTCGCGGTGGTCACAGAAATGTCCGGCAAGCTGGAGGCTGCCGCCCGCCACTACGAAACCCTCGCCGTCGACGACCGGCTTTCCCGCCGGGACCGCGCCAGGGCCCGTCTGTGGGTGGGCACGGCGCTGAGCAAGAACGGTCGGCACGACTACGCGACCCGCGTCATGCAGGCCGCGACCCGCGACTTCGAGGACCTCACCGAACCTGACGACTGGTCGGTGGCCCACCAGAAACTTGCCCTCGCCCGCCGTGGCGCCGGCGACCTCACTCAGGCCCTGCACTTCATCGACATCGCCCGCAGCAGCGGGGCCGCCGACTCCCCGATGCAACGTGTACGGCTGGACACCGCTCATGGCCACATCCTGCTCTCCGACGCGGCGACCCGGGATGATGGAATCCTCGTCCTCGATCAGGCCACCCGCACGGCCGCGCAGTACGGACTCGTGCACCAACTGCGCAGTATCGAGGGCATCAGAGCCATGAACGAGGGGCCGACCGGCCCCCGGCGACGGTGACCAGGGAGAGACGCGTGAGCGACAACCAGCAGGCCATCACCGAGGACCAGCGGCACCAGGCCGTGCTGATCTGGGACTACCACCAGATGCACCACCAGCTGCGGCCCGTCGACGTGGCGATCGGGCTGGGCAGCCACGATCTCGGTGTCGCGACCCACTCCGTCGAGCTCTACCGCGCTGGGCTGTTCTCGACCCTGGTCTTCACCGGCGCCAACAGCCCCACCACCGCCAAGGTCTTCCCGCGCGGCGAGGCCGTCCATTTCCGCGAGCATGCCATCGACCTCGGCGTCCCCGCCGAGGCGATCCTGCTGGAACCGGAGGCGGGCAACACCGGGCAGAACGTGACTCTCTCCCGAGAGGTCCTCGCCTCCGCCGGCATCACCCCGACGACGGTGATGCTGGTCTCCAAGCCCTACATGGAACGGCGGTCGTTCGCGACCGCCCGCAAGCTGTGGCCCGGCGTCGAGATCCTCTGCGCGTCGGAGCCGCTGGAGTTCGACGACTACGTGAAGTCCATCGGCGACGAGAAGCTTGTCCTGGACATGCTCGTCGGCGATCTCCAGCGGGTTATCGAGTATCCGAAGCTCGGATTCGCCATCGAGCAGGAGGTCCCGGAGGACGTGCATGTTGCGTACGAATCCCTCATCCGTGACGGCTTCACCAGCCGTCTCATCGCTTCCTGACCTGCCCGAGGCGGGCGGGCTGTGCGCAATTCACCAGCCCAACCTGCTCCCGAGACTGACCACACTGGCCAAGCTGTTCGCGGCGGACTACTGGATCGTCCTGGACGACGTCCAGTTCACCCGCCGCGACCACCAGCACCGAGCCCGCCTCGGTGCCCTCGACGAACCGGATCGTCGGCAGTGGCTGACCGTCCCCACACGCCTCCCCCACGGACGGCCGACTCTCATCCGGGACGCGTTGATCGACGATCCCGACCGGGCCCGCCGGAAGACCGCGGGGATGCTGCGGCAGCACTACGGAGCGAGCCCTTACTGGCCAGCCCTCGCCCGGTTCCTGGAACCGGTGTTGGACGCCTTCGACACTGGGAGGACCGCTGCCGTTGCCGCAGCCTCCACCCGCGTCCTGCTCGACCTGCTCGGCTGGCAGGGTCAGATCCTCACCAGCAGCGATCTGCCCTCCCGGCCGGGACGCTCTCAGAGGCTCGCCGATCTCTGCGCCGTTACCGGTGCCCGCGCGTATGTGTGCGGGACCGGCGGCATGACGTACCTCGACCCGGCACCATTCGCCGCCAAGGGCATTGCCGTTGTGCCGTTCCAGCCGCCGACGACCAACATCTGGCCCTCCAGCCGAAGGCTCAGTGCGCTGTCGGCGTTGGCGGCACTCGGCCCGCAGGATGTGGCCACCTGCATGCAGACGCTTGCCTTGGACCACGGCCTTCTGGTGGCCGCTGCTTGACTGCCCCCGCTCGTTCGCCTTGTCCGGATCAGCGGCGTGGGCGGCTCAGCCAGCTCGTGGGAGCTGCGGTGGTGGTCGGCAGTTGGGCGGCGGGGAAAGGGGTGCCGAAGGCTGATGCGGTGGTGCTCCGCAGGCGGGCTGCTTCGGCGCGGCGGTTGGGAGCGGGGTTACGGGCGGTGTGCTGGATGCGGGTGATCAGGACGCGGGCGGGTTGGCGGGCGGTGGTCAGTTCACGTTGGGCTGCCGCTTCCTTGAGGAGCTGGTGGGGTTTGTGGCCGCTGGCTTCGGCGTCGGCGAGGACGGTGGCGAGCCCGGGCCAGCCCGGGTCGGTGAGGATCCGCTCGGCGTGCTCGGGGACGGCTGCGCGTACGTCGTTGGCCAGAGTGCGGCGGGTCCCTTCATCAGGGCGCCGGGCTTCGAGTGCGGTGAGCGTCGGGCCGAGTGCGGCGTCGGCTGCTGACTGGAGGTGCTGGATGGCTTGGCGGGCAGCGTCGGCCTGGTGGGCGTGGCCCTTGGCCTCGTGCCAGCGTGCGGCGAGGATGGCGGCCCAGAGGAGTGCGGCGGTCAGGGCTGCGAGGGCGCTGCCGTCGGGGCCTGTGGCGGTGTGTGCGATGTCGCGGGCTGCGGTCCGCAGGGCGTGGGCGGCGCGGTCCTCGGCCCGGATCTGTGACCGCTGTGCCCGGGCGAATGTCGTACTGGCTGCGCGCAGTTGGGCACGGTGGTCGGCGGGTGCTGCTTGGGCGGTGGCTTCGATCAGTTCGCCCAGAGCGCTGATGTTCGCCTGTGTCCGTGCGTCCTCGTCGGCGCTCGTGGTGGTGGTCTCTGGGCGAAGGGTGTCGAGGGCTTCGGTGGCCTGATGCCAGGGGGTGGTGGGGCGGTTGCGGCGGGCTGTGGGGTGTTCCTCGGGCGCGCCGTTCTCAAGGCGGGCTTTCAGTTTGGGGAGGGTGAGGTCGGGGGCGATCTTCCCGCCGGGGTGGTAGATCTGCTCGCCGTCCTTGTTCAGGTCGCCGGGACGGCCGACGGCGTAGCCGAGGAGGTCTCCGGAGGGGCCTCGGCGGGGCTTGACCAGGATGTCGTCGGCTTCGAGGTAGGCGAGGAGTTCCTCTGCGCTGGTGGCGTGGGGAATGGCGGCGCGGATGCTGTCCTGGAGCCACTGGCGGCTGGTCTGCTCCCAGCCGAGTCGCTCGGCCTTGTGCATCTCGGCTTGGGTGGGCCGGCGGGTGGCGGTGCGGTCGCCCTTCTTCAGGCGGCGCAGTCCGTAGTCCTTCTCTATACGGCGGCAGGCGTCGCCGACGCGGATGCCGCTGTCGTGGAGCTTGGGGCGTCGGCCGTCTTCGCGGACGGTGGTGGCGAGGATGTGGATGTGGTCGTCGGCGTGGCGTACGGCGATCCATCGGCAGGCCAGGTCGTCGCCCTCGGGGGCGATGCCCGCTGCGGACACGATGCGCTGGGCGATCTCGCCCCACTCGGTATCGGAGAGATGGCGGTCTTCGGGAGCGGCGCGAACAGGGCAGTGCCAGACGTGGTCGGTGACGGGCTTACCGAACTCGCTGTTCCGTAGGTAAACGGGCTCGTCGAGGTGACGGGCAAGCTGGGTGAGGGTGGCGTTCTCGTCGCGTCCGGGGTCGGGCATGGCGAGCATGGCGAAGGCGTCGACGAGGTGCGGGTCGAGGTGTTCGTCGTGGCGGCCGGGGCCGTAGAGGTAGGCGAGCAGGCCGCGGGTGTTGGCTCCGGTCGGTTTGATGGCGGCGATCATCCGGTCAGACCTCCGTCGGGTCAGTGGGCCGCCGCAGGGCTTCGGCGATCAGAGTGAGCAGGTGGTGGAGTCCGTCGAGGCGCTGACGGATGTCGGGCGGGGTGAGGTCGCTGTTGAGCGCGCGGGCGATCTGGTTGACGTTGACGCCGATGCGGTTGAGCTCGCGCAGGACCTGGGCGCGGAACATATGGGTGCGGCGGCGGTCCTCTGACAGGGGAAGGTTCGCGGTGAACCGGCCGGTGACGAAGGCGAGGACGATGTCGGCGGCGAAGCCGGATTCCCCCTTGTAGCCGTGCTCAGCGACGGCCTCCCGGAGGGCGGCGTGCTCGTCGGCGGTGAAGCGCAGCGGGCCGACGCGGACGGTTCGCTTGGTGCCGGTGAAGCGGCGGATCGCCGGCTGGACGCTCTGCACATCGCGTTCGCCGGCCGTCGGCTCGGCGGTGGGCGTGGGGTGGAGGATCTGCTGCTGGGCGGTACGGAGCTCGTCCTGGTCGGGGCCGCCCTCGGCCCCGACTTCCCGGTCCGGCGCCCCCTGGCGCTGGGCCGTCTCCGCCACCCCTGGGGCGGAGATCCCCGAAGACCGGCCATGAGTCGGACTCGGGGTACTACTGGCTCCGCCAGGAGCTGTCCGTCCGAACGCCCGCCGCAAACGTTCCGTCAGCGTAGGGGACTTCGTCAGTGTCGGCGGCCCATCGATGGAGCCGTCAGTGTGGTTCGGGTCGTGGGTCACGGATAGCTCTCCGGAAGGTGTGGGCCGGGTGGTGGCGTGCGGAGGCCACGGCTACGACTGCGGGAGTGTGGATGAGTGACGGCGGCGGAGAGGCGGGGACCGCTTGACCGGTGGCCGTAGGAGTTCCGGCCACCGGGATGGCGGGCGATCAGCCGAGGTTTCGTCCGACGCCGGGTTCCGACCGGAGGACTTCCATGACTTCGGTCAGCCTCTGGCCGCCGACCGTATGTCCCTTGGCCCGTATGGCCTGTTGCACGATGCCCCGTGTGAGCTTGTGCTGCTCGGCCGCGGCGATTCGCCCGATCTCAACCAGTTCCTCGACTGTCGCGCTGATCGGACGCCCACCACGCGGCTGGCCCTCCGAAATCCGGGGCGGCGGCGTTCGGCTGGAGTCGGTTGCCTGCGGATTGGCGATGCGTTCGGATGGTGTGGCCCGCGGTTCCGGTGCCTCGGCGGAATTGAGTGCAGGGCGGTCGAAGGGTCGGTCGACCAGTTGGTGGATCTGCCGCATCAGCACGCCGAAGGCCAGCAGGGCTGAGGTCGGGGGAACTGCCGCGACCACGTAGTCGAGCAAGGGCACGACGCTCGCGTTACTCGTGCCGCTGACACCGGCCACGTTGAGCGCAATGGATCCGACCGACCCGGTAGCGGTCAGGGTGACCGCCCACCAGTCGGTCACTCGGCGGAGGCCGGCGCGGAGCATGAGCAGTTCGCCCGCGACGATGAAGGCGTCCAGGGTCGCGGGCCAGGCCCATTGCCGGACCGGGGAGCTTCCCAGGCCATGCTGTCCGGCGACTTTGGCGAGGTGTGCGTAGGAGAGCCAGAAGCCGCCGGCGGTGAGGGCGATGATGACGGTTCCGGCTGCGGCGAGGGCGTACCGCTCGGCCGCCTGCTGGGCCGTTGCGTGTGGCTTCACGTCCTGGACGTGCTCGGCGTGGGGCATCGCGTTGCCCTGCTGGGTGGTGTCATGAGGCGTGGCGGGTGTGGTCATGCGGCTTCTCCGGGGTGGTTCTGCGGAGGCGATCACGGCGTTCACGCAGGGGGCGTACACGCGAGCCCCCTTCTAAAGGGGGGGCTCACGCGTGAACGCTGGTGTGCGTGTACGGCGTGAACGATCGCGTGATCGTCTGACCTGGGGTTTCGTTCTTGGCGTGTACGCCTGCGGTGAGGCGTGGGCCGGTGCGCGTGGGAGGGGTGCGTGTACGCCCTCGTGTACGGTCCTGGCGTTCGGCGATCAGGTCAGGAGACGACGCCGATATGGCGGACTGAGGCGCGGTAGCGGGCTTGCTGGCCGCCTCCGGTGCCGCCTGCGGTGCCTTCGGCCTTGCCTGCGAGTCCGGCCCTGACGAGTCGGTCCAGGGTGCGCCTGGCTTTCTCGGTGGCCGAGCGCTCGGGGTTGTTCTGGCCGCTTTGGATCATGGCGAGTTCGCGCACGGTCAGGCCGTCGGGGCGCTGTCGCAGGATGGCGACCGGGTCGAGGGCGGGGTCGAGCGTCGAGATGCCGCGTTCGTGGTCGTGGATGACCTGGAGGGGGCCGATCTCGCCGGTGGGCGTTTTGAGGTGGTGCAGGGTGACGGCGAGGTCGCCGGCCTCCCCGGCGACGAAGAGAACGCTGCCCGCGCCGGAGGTGATCCACGTGGAGCCGTAGACGCGGTCCAGGGTGGGCTTCTGGGCGCGTGGAGCACCCTCGGTGGCCTTGCGCTGATGATGGAGTTCCATGATTTCGACGCCGTTGCGGATAGCTCGCTGGCGGGCGTTGTTGTAGGCGACGCCGAGGGCGTCGTCGACCAGCGTGCTCACTGCGTCCTTGAGGCTGTCGATCACGATGGTGTCGGCCTGGTGGGCTGCGGCGAGGTCGGCGAGGAGGTCGGGCTCCTTGTCCAGACTGGCGGGCAGGGGGCCCTGCCAGACGGCGAGCCCGTCGCGCAAGCGCTGTTCATGCTCGGGCCCGACGCTGCGGGCCATGGCGCGGGCGATCTGCTTGTACCGGTCCAGTGCCAGGTACAGCACACGCCGACTCGGTGCGACCGGCATGTCCAGGACGCTGTCAGACAGGCCCAGACGAGCGAGGATCACCTGGTGGGCCAGCGTGGTCTTACCGACTCCCGGCGCTCCGACGATCATCAGGCTCTCGCCCGACGACCACGCCGTCTGCTCCCGAGTGCCCCAGAGAGGTTCGGTGTCAGTGCCGGTCTCGGTGACGAAGCGCCATCCGTCGGTGATGAACCGGGAGAGCCGGCCCTGTCCCGAGGCCAGCGCACGCTCGCGCTCCGCCTGGACCTCTGCCTCCACCTCGCTGCGGATGGCATCCGGATCGGCGCCCGGCTCCATCGCCTGCTGAGCGGTCCGGATGCCGGAGGCGCGCAGACGCCTGAGGTCGGCCATCGTGCGCACGATGCCCGCGTAGTAGGCGGCGCTGCTGGCGGAGGGTACGGCGTCGGCGAGCTGGTGGACGTACACCACACCGCCGACCCGTTCCAGGTCGTCCTGGGCGCGCAGCTGGTGCGACAGGACGATGGGGTCGGTCGGCTTGTCCTCGCTGTGCAGGGCGAGGATGGCACGCCAGACCGTCTCGTGCGCGGGGCGGTAGAAATCGGCCGCGTCGAGCAGCAGGCGCACTTCGTCGATCACCGCGCCCTTGTGCATGCAGGCCCCCAGCACGGCGGCCTCGGCGTCGACGTCGTGCGGCGGAACCGCGGTGAGGTCGCTGGCCGTGGGCTGGCGGCCGGTTCCCGCGAGGTGTGGCGCGGTCGGCCGGGGTTCGTCCATACTGGACATTGAGCTCCTCAACTTGCGGGCCGTACGGGACGGCGAATCCCAGGCCACGCGGGTCAATCGTTCAGGGATGGGCGGTTACGAGAGTTCGTGCTTGGCCCCCGACGTTCGTAGCGTCGGGGGCTTTTTGCGTTCACCGCCGTTCGAGGGCGGACGTCTACAGTACCTGACGTTTTTGGAAGCGCAACGGTTGCATTCGGCTCCGGAATGGTGTTTAGTTTTCACCATCGCCCCGGCTGTTCGTCGGGCCCCAGCAAGGAGGTGCAGTGATGGGCAGTGACGAAGGCGCCTCCCGCGCGGGGCCGGACCGGCCGCCGGCCGAGGAGCATGTCGCGGAGCGCATCAAGCTCGAACGCGAGGCACGCGGGTGGAGCACGGTCACGCTCGCCGAGCGGATGGCCGATGCCGGCCACCCGGTCAACCAGTCCGCGATCTGGCGCATCGAGAGTGGGAAACCCCGTCGAAGGGTCAACCTCGATGAGGCGCTCGGCTTCTGCAAGGTCTTCGATCTGACCTTCGACGAGCTGACCAGCCCCCCCGGCCAGCTCGCCAATCCGCTGGTCCGACGTCTCGTCGGCGAGTACGTCGCGAGATGGAAGGAATGGCGGACCCTGGGCAAGGACATGCGCCGGATCCAGGACGAACTCGCGGCGTACACGGACGCCAACCCCAACCAGGAAGACATGGTCAAGGGTCTGCTGACCCACGAGCTGACCATCGCCTCGAATGGCGAGTTCCATCACCACCTTGGAGCACCAACTCGGCTTCGCAGCTACCTCGGCGAGCGCATGGACGCGCCGTCCGAACAGAGCTGACTCGGCCCCTCGCTGCTACGAACAGCGCAGGTCTTGCCGTCTCCGGTTCCTTCTCTTCACGCCCATCCCTGAACGACTTGCCGGCCCATCGGGATTCGCCGTCCCGTGGCCTGCCAGGAGAGGACCCTCCCTTGCACCGAAGCGAACTTCCGCTTGCCCTGATAGCCGACCTGCTGGACGTCCCCGAGGACGACCTGCGGAACCTGATCTCCGAACGTAGGCCCGCCCAAGACGAGACCACCCTTGTCGCCCTCACCGTCGCCGAGGCCGCGCGACGGATCGGCATCGGCCGCACGAAGCTGTACGAGTACGTCACCTCCGGCGAGATCGCCTCGGTCAAGATCGGCAGCTTGCGCCGCATACCAGCAGAGGCGGTGAACGACTTCCTGGCTCGGCGCCTCACGGCCAGCGATTTTGGGGCCGCAGCATGACTCGGGGCGAGTCGGCGAATAGCCGTCAGCCCAACGGAGCTTCCAGCATCTATCTCGGCAAGGACGGCCGCTGGCATGGCCGTGTCACCGTCGGCGTGAAAGATGACGGCAAGCCCGACCGCCGTCACGTCAGCCGCAAGACCCGAGCCGAGGTCACCAAGGTCGTACGGGAGCTGGAGCGGCAACGAGACAAGGGTTCGGTCCGCAAGGCCGGACAGAGCTGGACGCTGGAGACCTGGCTTACCCACTGGGTCGAAAACATTGCCGCGCCGAACGTCTCCGAGAACACCATCGACGGCTACCGCGTCGCGGTGAATCACCACCTCATCCCCGGCCTCGGTGCACACCGCTTGAAGAAGCTGGAGCCGGAACACCTGGAGCGCTTTTACAAGAGGATGCAGGAGACCGGCAGCGCCGCCGGCACCGCGCATCAGACTCACCGCACCATCCGTACGGCCCTCAATGAGGCCGTGCGCCGTGGCCACCTCACCCGCAACCCAGCCACGATCGCGAAGGCGCCACGCCTCGAAGAGGACGAAGTCGAGCCGTACTCGGTCGAGGAGGTCCAGCGCCTCTTGGCGGAGGCGGGAAAACACCGCAATACGGCCCGCTGGGTCATTGCCTTGGCACTCGGCCTCCGTCAGGGCGAGGTCCTCGGCATGCAGTGGACCGACGTCGACTTCGAGCTCGGAGTCATCCGCGTCCGCCGAGGCCGCCTGCGGCCCCGCTACGAGCACGGCTGCGGCAACCGCTGTGGGCGCAAGCCCGGCTTCTGCCCGCGGAAGATCAACGTCCGGCGCGAGACCAAAAACGTGAAGTCACGGGCCGGACAGCGGCCTATCGGTGTTCCGGACGAGCTGATGAATTTGCTCCGCCGGCACAAGGAGGAGCAGGGCCGAGAGCGCGCTCTCGCTCGGGACCTCTGGACTGAGAAGGGGTACGTCTTCACTTCGCCGGTCGGTGAACCCTTGAACCCGAACACCGACTTTCACCGGTGGAAGGACCTGCTGAAGGCCGCTGGTGTCCGCGACGCACGACTCCACGACGCCCGCCACACCGCGGCGACCGTCCTGCTGATCCTCGGAATCTCCGATGCTGTCGTCGACAGCATCATGGGCTGGGAGCCCGGCAAGTCCGCTCGGATGCGCCGCCGCTACCAGCACATGACCGGCCCCGTCCTGCAGCAGACTGCTGCCAAGATCGGAGCCCTGCTCTGGGCCGTGCCTGCGGACGCCGCGGAGGAGGTTGGCTCCCGTGCCGCCGTGCGCTCCGGCCCTGCCTCGGTCGACTCAGCTGTCTACCTCGCTGACCTTGGCGGCCGACGCCTGGCCTTCGCCGCCCGCGAGCACGCGGAGCAAGTGATTGCCCAGTGGAGCGAGGACCGGCCAGGCCAGGCGGCACAGGTCGAGGAGATGGGGCGGGAACACTGGGAGGCCGAGGTGGGAGGTGGAGCCCAGCTCATCCGCCATGAGGTTCCCGACCGCCGAATGGTGCACCACGCTCGTGCCGTGTTCCTGACGGGAGGTGAACGGCTCAACGTCGGGAGTCCTGCCCGATGGTCAACATGGGCCTGGGACTTCGAGCCCGATCTGTACACGGACCTGCCAGTCCGCTGGCACACTTCTCGTCGGCCAGGCCAGGAGATCGAGGCCCACGTGCGTGGCACGGACGAGAACGCGGTCCCGTCGGCCTACGGGGAGGCGTGCGCACAGGCTGTGGACCGGGCGCGTAATCCCGCCACGCACGGCGATGGGCAGAGTTAGCGGCCCGCAGCGCGGAAGAACGCGCTGCGAAGGAGAGCGATGGAGGCCCCACGGCATGAAGTACAAGAACGAAGCCGAGATCATGCGCGCGCTCGGGATCGACACCTGGAGGCATCTCTCCAAGGAGAAAGCGGTCAAGTTCGCGGCCATGATGCCTGACATGGACACCGAAGTGGCCATGAAGATCGTCGAACAGTTCCCCGAGTTCAGGAAGTTCGCCACGGATGCCTTCGGAGCCATCGAGAAGGCCCACGAGGCCACTCTCGCGGACGGCAGGCATAGCCTGGATCAGGTCTACCAGGCCCTCCGGGAGAACCGGGTGATCTTCGAGCGAGAACTCCACAGAGGCGACCTGACCTGGGAACAGAGGAAGCACCTCCTCGAACTCATCCAGGAAACGGGAAGACTTGCTTCGCAGAAGGACTCTGAGCACAAGCGCCACGTGGACGGTCTACTGAAGAAGGTCATGGTCGGTGTCGGTTCCGGGCTGGCTCTGGCTGTGGTCTTCGTCGGAGGCCGGATCCTGACCCAGGGCAAGGAAGACCCCGATGACTCTGGGGAGTCGTGAGACCTGGCGGTGCCGGTGCTTGACCTCGGTGATCGTCTTATCGACCGAGCCGCGCTGGGCTGTGACTCCCGCTCAGAACGGGGGCGTTGTCAGTGGCGTGCGTCAGACTTGGAGCACGGTACACACCCGTGCCGGCCGTCTGTCCACGCACCGCACCTCCGCCCGCAAGGAACGGTCATGGCACATCTGCACAATCAGTTCGACGACCTGCTCACTCTGATCAACGTAGATCCCGACGTCCTCGCGGCGACGCGCGAACGTCTGCTGCTGGCGCGCAGGTTGGCCGAGCAGCACCCCGAGGGCCGTACGTCGTACAGCTCGGGTTCGATCCCCGTTCGCACCCACATTCAGCCGCACGCGGGAGCCGTCAGCGATGGGGACGGCGGGATCATCCTGGACCGTGTCCAGCATCCGGAGCTTGGTCCTGACGGAGAAGGGGAGGCTCCACACACCATCACCGACGAACTTGTCGCGTTCATCGGGCCGAAGCTCCGCGACCCGGAGCGCACCCCGTTCTACCCCAAGGCGCGGGTGTGCACGTCCCGGCGGGGCCTCAAGATTCACTTCGGCGCCCCGGTCAACGGCACGGATGTCACGGTCGATCTCATCGTGGCGCTGCGCCGCCGTGATAGGCGCGGGCTGTGGATCCCCGACCTGGAGCAGGCCCCGGGCTCCGCAAAGGCATGGAGTGCGAGCGACCCTCAGGGCCACGTAGAGCTGCTGACGTCCGGCGCCGACGCCCTGCGGCGCACCCGGCGCCGCGCCATCCGCATCCTCAAGGCGTGGAATGCTCAGGCCGCGAAGCCGGGCTTCTCCTCACACCAACTCTCCGTCTGGGCTTACGAGTTCGTCGAGCCGGGAATGGGCCTCGTCAGCGCCGTCCACACGGTGCTGCTGAAGGCCGCCCTGCGCCTCCAGCGCGGCGAGCCGACCATGGATCCGCGCTCCGTCTCGCCAGACCTCAAGCCGCTGATCCCCGAAGCGGACGCCGAGCGGCGGCTGCGGGTCGCCGCCGACAAGCTCGCGAAGGCCATAGCTGACCCCGACGACATCGACACGGTGGCGGAGGTCTTGGAGCAGCTCTTCCCCAAGACGATGCGTGAACGCGAACGCGCCTTCTCCGCCGCCTCTACTCCCCTGAGCACTACCGCCAGCCTCGGTCTCGCCGGCGCGAGCCTGCTCCTCCCGAAGACGCGTTCGTGGGGGGAGGGCGCGGCCGTTGAGCGGTGACCGGCGTCCCGCGCGCCGTCCTTGGTTCGCCCGTCCCATGGCCCGCGCCAAGCTGTTGACCGGGATGCGCTCAACGGGGCTCGACGTGCGCGAGGTGGACAGGCCCGCCGACTTCGCGTCCGGTTTCACCGTCCAGGTCTACCCGCACGTGCAGATCCTGCCCTCACACAGTCTCCGCATCGTCTTCGCTCCCGGCGATCCGGAATTCCCCCGCGTCCACCCACGCGGACCCGACTGCCCCGCCCACCGCAACCCCGACGGTTCCCTTTGCCTCTGGTACCCGAAGGACGCCCCCTCGCGCCGCTGGTCGACCGGTGACGGCGGGCGGCTCCTCATCGCGATCATCGTCCGCCATCTGCGCTGGGAGTCCGCCTATCGCGCCACTAGCATCTGGCCGGGCTTCGAAGCACCCCACGGCCACGGTTCGCCGGGGCTCGACGAACAGGACCAGATCATTGGCTGACGCGATCAAGGCATTCGGCCCCTACGCCGCCGTTCTCGCCGCACTCGTGACCGGCCTCGTCCTCGGCGTCCAGGCGCGGATCATCCGCCGCGCCCAGCTGCGTGAGCGGAAGCAGGAACTGTTCGCGAGCGCGTATGAAGTGAGCATCCAGTACGCGGAGATGGCCTACGCCGTGCGTCGCCGCCGCGCGGACGCCGCCGCCGAGGAGCGGGTCCGTCTGTCGGAGCAGCTGCGGGAGATCCAGTCCAGACTGACCTGGCACGAGGCGTGGGTCCGTTTCGAGACTCCGGAGGTTGGCGCCGCGTATGACGAACTCGTCGCCCGTACGCGAACGGTGGCCGGGCAGAGCATGAAGCATGCTTGGCGCTCGGCCCCGGCGGCGGATGACACGGCGATGGTGATCCCGACGTCGGTCATCGACCTGCGGGCGCTGGCGGATGTCCGCGAGCGATACATGGCCGCCGTGGAAGCGCACCTTCGCCCCCGAGGCCGCGCCCGCCGCCTCCTCCCGCGCCCGCGCCGCGCCATGCCACCCCCACCCGTGCCCGCTCCCCCGGCCGGAGGGACGGCCCCCGGCGCTCCCGTCGGCGGCTCGCCTTGAGACGAAATGCACGCACACCCCCGTCCCCCGTTGGGACTGGCTCTGGACCCCCGTTATTACCGTCGCCCTCGAACGGCTCGCACTCCTACCGAGCCCCGGGTGACCAGAAGGTCTCCCCGTTCCCACGAGAGCCCCTCACCACCCCGGAGCAGTGGAACCCTGCGCCACCCCGAGAGGATATTTGGGCCCCCGACCTGCCCACCCTCTACCCACCACACGAAAACGGCCGACCGACTCCGCGGCGGACCGTCACGCAAGATCGAGGGAGGGTGGGGGCCGAATGCGGTGCCTCGACCAGATCGGTCGGGGCACCGCTCGTCTTTCCTAGCAGGGAAGCCCGAGCTCCTTCAGATACGTGAGGCGGGCGTTTATGGCAGCCGAGAAGTGCCGCCAGTCAAGGCTGTTCACTAGTTCGACGGGCTTGGGGTCCTCGGCTGAGGATGTGACATAGCAAGCGGCGTCGTACAGCTGCTCGGCCACAAGGCGCTCGCAGAAGATCCCGAACCGGTCCTGATACGAGGTGCCGTGCCAGATTGAATCGGCAGGCAGCGCGCCCGACGCGATGCTGACCGGCCTCCGAGAGCCGCTGCCGTCCTCCATGATGAAGAAGTAACCGAGCCAGGGCTTCTCCTTCGGATACAGCTCGGCCAAGGCGGCCCGTCGCAGATCCACCGCGCTGCCGAGTGCTTCCTCAACCCGGTTGTTGTAGTTGTTTCCGAACGACGGCCCACCGAGGGCCTTCAGTTCGAAAGCCGCAACCAGCACTTCCTCGTGGACCACCACGAGGTCCCACTGCTTCTGGGGGCGGTAGTAACCGGGGAGTTCCAGACCTTGTTTCTTGGTGACCCGGATGCTCTCGGGCGGGTAGCCGGCTTCGAGGAAGAACTTCGACAGGAGGATCGCGATCGCGTCGAAGTGCTTACCACCGCGGACGGATCCGGCGGTGCCGGCGCCGACCGCGGCCTTGATCGCGGACTGCTCCCGCTGCAGCTGCTTGGCGCCCCAATAGGTCGCTATCGCGTCCTCGAAGTCCTGGCGGGTGACCGTCAAGATCCGCTCTCCTAGTCAGGAAGCTCGGCAAGTCCGTAGACGCGCAGGGCGGCCTCCGTGGCGGCCCTCACGTCTCGCTTGTCGAAAGCTGCCGCCAAGGCTTCTCGGTCGCGCTCGCTGATCGCTTCCGGGTCTGGGACCCGGATCTTGCGGAGGTACTGAGCCTGGAAGCGGAGGGTCCCCCCTCGCATCTTGACCGCGTACGCCTCCACGAATGCTTCCGCGACCTTGGAGAGTAGGAGACCACCCAGCACGCGCATGTCCCAGACGTCCGAGACGATGAAGTACAGGTTGTGGTGAGGGTACAGTCCGCCCTCGTCGAGTACCGGATGGATCGTCAGCTTCATGTCCGGGAGCAGCAGCTTGGGCCGCCGAGTCAGCGCGTGATCGACCTTGTCGATGGTCTTGTACCAGCGGTGTGGCTGCTTGACCGCCACGTAGCGCTTGCGCAACGCGGCTCCGTGTTCGTCGAGATACCTGGCAAGCCGGGGATACGCGGCGAGGTCGACCAGCTCGCCGTTGGCCGTCCAGGGGTTGACTAGGTAGGTGCCGTTCCAGTTGAGCGTGCCGCTCGTGGTGTCGCGGACCATGGCCATCGGCAGGAGCCGGTCGTCTTCGATCAACGTGCCGTCGTCGGTGAGGAAGACCTTGTCCGCTCCCGTGGCGATGCCGATGCCGACTCGGGTACCGGACTTCTTGCTCTCAAGCAGGTGGAAGCGCTCTGTCAGTTCCTCGAGGACTGCTAGTCGTGCAGGTGAAGCACTCGGCCAGGAGTCCTCGTCCGGGAACCAGTGCGGCATCCGAGCGGCCTGGAACGCTGGTGTCGTGACCGACTCTGTCTGGTCAGTCGCGTACCAGCGTGCGAAGGCGGTGGCCTCAGGAGCACCGAAGGCTCGCGTGGTGTCCGCCGCCACAGCGGTGCCTTGGGGCCGCTTGCTGATCAGTGTGATGGCGGGGTACGCGGAGACCTGGTCGTCGAAGGCGTCCACATCGTGCATGACCAGAGCCAGGTCCATGCTGAAGCTCTTGGTCACCAGCTGGCGCAACTGCCGACCGTACTGATTGCGCATCCAACGGTCCGCGCAGATGAAGCCCAGCTGTCCGCCTGCCCCGAGGCTTCGAAGGGCGACTTCGAAGAAGCCGACGTAGATGTCTGCGCGGCCGCCCATGGTGGGACACGCATGTCGATAGACAGTCATCCTGTCCGCCGGGACGTCCTCCAGGCGGATGTAGGGCGGGTTGCCGACCACATAGTCCGCGTGCTGGGTCCCTTCGGGCTGGAGTAGGTAGTCACCCTGCTCGACCCAGGCCGCCGCCACCTGCTGGGCATCTGTGGGGTTCCAGCCGTCGTCGACCAAGTGCTGCTCGACGACTTCGCGGCTCTTGCGGACGTTGCGCTCCAGCAGATCGAGCGCACGCACGGCATGGCTTGCGTCACTGATGGGACGGTTTTGCTCGCGGCAGGATGCGCTGATCCGCGAAGCCACGGCTCCTAGAAAGGCTCCTGAACCGCAGGCCGGCTCCACGAGCTTCAGGTCGCAGAGGGCTTTGTCAGACGTGTAGCCCACAAGGTCGAGGATCAGATCGACGACCCAACGCCGCGTGAACACCTCGCCGTGCTCCACGGCCTCCTCGGGGACTGAGGGGAGGGTGTGGAGGGTGGTGTCGAAGAACAGGGGAGTGGCCACGTCTTGACACTACTAGGGAGGATTTCGACCACGAGAGTTATCCACAGGCGTCGCTCGTGCTCAACGGAGTGATCTGTTCCATCTGCGGAGCATCGGGCCCGTGGGATCGACATCCACTCGTCCCCATGACCAACGAGAGCGCGCTCTGGCTTGTCGGCCTTGAGGGGTGCGCGGCGGAGGAGCGGACCAGCAACCGAGCCGACGCGTCACCTCGGAGCAACTGAGACCAAAACTGAGACCACCAACGTCGAAGGCCCCCGCAGCAAGCTGCGGGGGCCTTCGACGTATTGCCCGGTGAGGCACTGGCGGAGGATACGAGATTCGAACTCGTGAGGGGTTGCCCCCAACACGCTTTCCAAGCGTGCGCCCTAGGCCACTAGGCGAATCCTCCGGGGCAAACAATACAAGACGTTCAGGGGTGCTCGCGAACGTGATCGTCGGGCGGTGCACCGGGAGCGATCCGGAGAGGATCCGAGGCGGTGAACCGGGACGGATCCGGGAGCGATCCGTGAGGGGCGTCGCGAGCCATCCGCGGGTGATGGCGGGAGCCATGCGCGAGGGATGCTGCCGGCGACCCGCGAGCGACCGGTGGAGCGACCCGGGTCGATTCCGGGTCGCTTCATCGGCTAGGGTGGGGCCAGCCCCTCACGTGGCGCTATCTCACCCAACTCCCCCAGGGCCGGAAGGCAGCAAGGGTAAGTGGGCTCTGGCGGGTGCGTGGGGGGCGTTTTGCGTTCCGGGGCGGCTTCGGCGGGGGATGCGAGGGGTCGGCGGGCGGCTCTTGTCGGTGGGCCCGGATAACCTCGTATACGTGTCGTCCCTTGCGCTGTACCGCCGCTACCGCCCCGAGTCGTTCGCCGAGGTCATCGGTCAGGAGCATGTCACTGCACCGCTGATGCAGGCCCTGCGGAACAACCGGGTCAATCACGCGTACCTGTTCAGCGGTCCACGAGGGTGCGGCAAGACCACCAGCGCGCGCATCCTGGCCCGCTGCCTGAACTGTGAGCAAGGGCCCACGCCGACCCCCTGCGGGGAGTGCCAGTCCTGCAAGGACCTCGCGCGCAACGGCCCCGGCTCCATCGACGTCATCGAGATCGACGCCGCTTCGCACGGTGGTGTGGACGACGCCCGTGACCTGCGGGAGAAGGCCTTCTTCGGCCCCGCCTCCAGCCGCTACAAGATCTACATCATCGACGAGGCCCACATGGTCACCTCGGCGGGCTTCAACGCCCTGCTGAAGGTGGTCGAGGAGCCTCCGGAGCACCTGAAGTTCATCTTCGCCACCACCGAGCCGGAAAAGGTCATCGGCACCATCCGGTCCCGGACGCACCACTACCCCTTCCGGCTCGTCCCGCCCGGGACCCTGCGGGACTACCTGGGCGAGGTCTGCGACCGCGAGGGCGCCACCATCGAGGACGGCGTGCTGCCGCTCGTCGTGCGGGCCGGCGCCGGTTCGGTGCGTGACTCGATGTCGGTGATGGACCAGTTGCTGGCCGGCGCCGCCGAACAGGGTGTGACGTACGCCATGGCGACGTCCCTCCTCGGCTACACGGACGGATCGCTGCTCGACTCCGTCGTCGACGCCTTCGCCGCCGGGGACGGGGCCGCCGCGTTCGAGGTCGTCGACCGGGTGGTGGAGGGCGGCAACGACCCCCGCCGGTTCGTCGCCGACCTGCTGGAGCGGCTGCGCGACCTGGTGATCCTGGCCGCCGTCCCCGACGCCGGGGAGAAGGGGCTCATCGACGCCCCCGCCGACGTCGTCGAGCGGATGACGGCCCAGGCCTCCGTCTTCGGCGCCGCCGAGCTGTCGCGCGCCGCCGACCTCGTCAACACCGGACTCACCGAGATGCGGGGCGCGACCTCGCCCCGGCTCCAGCTGGAGCTGATCTGCGCCCGCGTGCTGCTGCCCGCCGCCTTCGACGACGAGCGTTCCTTCCAGGCCCGCCTGGACCGACTGGAGCGAGGCGGATTCGCGGCGGCGGCCGGCGCGCCGGCCGCGATGCCCGCCATGGGGTACGTCCCCGGGCCCGAGGCCCACGGCATGGCCCCGGCCGGACCCGCCGGCGGGATGGCCGCCGCCCGCGCGGCCGTCCGAGCCCCCGAACCGGAGCCCGTGCCCGCCACACCCCCGCCCCCCGCCCAGACCCCGGCCACCCCCGCCCCGGCGGAGACACCCGCGACACCCGCACCCGCGCAGGCGCCCGCCACCGCACCCGGTGCCTGGCCCGGCGCCGCCCAGCCGGGCGCCGGCGCCCGGACACCCGCCCCCGCCGCGGCCCAGCCGGGAGCGTGGCCCGGAGCCGCGAGTCCCGCCGCGCCGGCCCCGGCCGCCCAGGCCCCCACCGCGGGCGCCTGGCCCAGCGCCACCGCACCCGGATCGGGCGCCCCCGCACCCGCTGCCGCCCCGTCCGCCGCCGCCCCGACCGGTCCCGCGCCCGCCATTCCCACGCCCGGCATGGCCGCCGGAGCGGGCCAGGTACAGGCCATGTGGCCCGGCGTCCTGGAGGCCGTGAAGAACCGCCGCCGTTTCACCTGGATCCTGCTCAGCCAGAACGCCCAGGTCACCGGCTTCGACGGAACGACGTTGCAGCTCGGCTTCCCCAATGTCGGAGCCCGCGACAACTTCGCGAGCAGCGGCAGCGAGGACGTCCTCAAGGCCGTTCTGGCCGAGCAGTTCCAGGTCAACTGGAAGATCGACGCCGTGGTCGGCGGTGGCGCGCCCGTGCCGGCCATGGGTTCGTACTCCGCCCCGGCCGCGCCCGCGTACAGCCCACAGCCCTCGCAGCAGCAGGCCCCGGCTCCGCAGGAGCCGTCCCGGCAGGCCTCGTACCAGCAGCCGTCCCAGCAGTCCGCGCCCCCGCCGCAGCCGCCCGAGCGGCAGGGGCCCCCGCCCGTCTCCCTGGAGGACGACGTCCCCGAGGAGGACGATCCGGACCTGGTCGACAGCGCGCTGACCGGACACGACCTGATCGTGCGGGAGCTCGGAGCCACCGTTGTGGAGGAATACACGAACGAGTAGGGCCGTCTCATTGGGTGGCCGCACGAAAGAGAATCCGGAGCGCGGGCTACGCTTCATGGCGTGAAGGTCCTCGTCATCGGCGGCGGCGCCCGCGAACATGCCCTGTGCCGCTCTCTGTCCCTCGACCCCGACGTCAACGCGCTGTACTGCGCTCCCGGCAACGCCGGCATCTCCGAGGTGGCCGAACTGCGCCCGGTCGACGCCCTCGACGGTGACGCGGTGGCCCGCCTCGCCGTCGAGCTCGGCGCCGACCTGGTCGTCGTCGGACCGGAGGCCCCGCTGGTCGCCGGGGTCGGCGACGCCGTCCGCGCGGCTGGCATCCCCGTCTTCGGCCCCTCCGCCGACGCGGCCCGACTGGAGGGCTCCAAGGCCTTCGCCAAGGACGTGATGGCCGCGGCGGGGGTCCCGACCGCGCGCAGCTACGTGTGCACCACCCCGGAAGAGGTGGACGCCGCCCTCGACGCCTTCGGCGCCCCCTACGTCGTCAAGGACGACGGCCTCGCCGCCGGCAAGGGCGTCGTGGTCACCGACGACCTCGCCGCCGCCCGTGCCCACGCGCTGGCCTGCGACCGGGTCGTCATCGAGGAGTTCCTCGACGGTCCCGAGGTCTCCCTCTTCGCCATCACCGACGGGGTCACCGTCCTCCCCCTCCAGCCCGCGCAGGACTTCAAGCGCGCGCTCGACGGCGACGAGGGCCCCAACACCGGTGGCATGGGCGCGTACTCGCCGCTCCCCTGGGCCGACCCGAAGCTGGTCGACGAGGTCATGGCCTCCGTCCTCCAGCCGACCGTCGACGAGCTCCGCCACCGCGGCACCCCCTTCTCCGGCCTGCTGTACGCCGGTCTGGCGATCACCTCGCGCGGGGTCCGGGTCATCGAGTTCAACGCCCGCTTCGGCGATCCCGAGACCCAGGTCGTCCTCGCCCGCCTGCGCACCCCGCTCGCGAGCGTGCTGCTGAACGCGGCCCGGGGCACCCTGGACACCGAGCCGCCGCTCGCCTGGCACGACGACGCCGCCGTCACCGTCGTCATCGCCTCGCACAACTACCCCGAGACCCCGCGCACCGGTGACCCGATCGAGGGCCTGGCCGATGTGGCCGCACAGGACGCCCCGCACGCGTACGTGCTGCACGCCGGGACCCGCCGTGACGGCGACGCCGTCGTCAGCGCGGGCGGTCGCGTCCTCTCGGTGACGGCGACCGGTTCCGATCTGGCGCAGGCCCGAGAGAGGGCGTATAAGGCCGTCGCCCGCATCCGGCTCGACGGCTCGCAGCACCGCACGGACATCGCGGCGAAGGCCGCCGAAGGCCGCTGAACAGCGGAACGACGTGAACGCGGGCCCGGGCGCACTCTGCGCGCCCGGGCCCGCGCGTGCGACTGCATCCGGCCGCGTTCGAACGCACCCACCTTTACCCAAAGCCATTCCATCGGGTGATGGTGGCCCGGACCGCCTGACTGTCGCGCCGGCCCCAACTAGGGTGCGGCGCAAGCATTCCGGCACATGGCCCACCGGCATTGCGATGTCGGTGGCGGGTGTCACAGTGGGGGAGTGAGCAAAGCCGCCGCAGGGCAGAGGGGGTGAGGTCCGGCCGTGTCCGGAACCGGTTCGATCGCTGAAGTCGGGACGCCGTCCGCGCGTTCCCGAGCCCTCGCCGTGCTGCGGGTACGCAGCAGGGCGCTGGCCCTCGCGCTGCTGCCCGCCGCCCTCGCGGTGGTGCTCGTCGCCGCCCGGATGACGGGTCGGCTGGCCGGTGACCCCTGGCCCGCGGTGACCCTGACCGTCTGCGCGGTGGCCGCCCTGGTGCTGCTGGTCGGCGGGGCCTTCGCCGCCGTCGTGCTGCGGGCCGGCCCCGCCGTGACCCCGACGGTGCCGCTGTCCGAGACCGCCGCCCCCGACCTGTACCGGCTGGTGCGGGATCTCGCCGACCGCATGGACGTGCCCCCGCCCTCCGCGATAGCCCTGACCCCGGACTGCGACAGCTGGCTGGAGGATCGCACCCACCCCGCCCACCGCCGCGCCGACACGGCGGCCGGCCGGCCCGAGTCCGTGCCCGGCGCGGCCCCCGTGCTGGTGATCGGCTCGCCGTTCCTGTGGTGGATGCGGGTCGCGGAACTCCGTGCCGTCCTGGCGCCGGTCGTCGCCGGCACGGGCCCCTCCGCGCACCCCGACATAGCCGACGCCCGAGGCTTCGTACGGGGTCTCGACGCCGCCGTGGACGTCGGCGGCAGGCCCGGCCTCGGCTGGATCGCCACGCCGGCCCGGCTGCTGCTGCGGCTGTGCCGGGTGGACGCCGCGGAGATGGAGCGCGGGGTGGCCGCCGCCGCCTCGGACCGCGCCCAGGGCGTGGACTACGGACTGCGCATCGTCGCCCAGGAGCAGGTCGGGCTGGCCTACGCGGGCTGGGATCGGCTGCTCACCCGGGTCGCCCTGCCGGCCTGGCGGATGGGCCGCTGGCCCGCACGGCTCGACGCCGGCGTGGTGTCGGCGCTGACCGAGCTGTCCCGCCGCGACCGTCTCGCGGACGGGTTCACCTCCCGGCTCGGCGAGCGCCCCGCGTGCGATCTTCTGGAGCAGCCGGGCGCCGTCGACGAGGCCGCCTCGCTGCTGGCCGCGCGCCTCTTCCACGGAGGTCCGGCCGAGGTGGGCCCGGACTGGTCCCCGGTGGACTGGGCCGCGTACCCGGAAGAGGTCGTGGACCGGAAGTGGCGCACGGAGGCCGCCCGACTGCACGCCGCCCTCGACGGTCTCGCGGCCCCCGCGGCACCCACGGTGGAGCGGGTCATCGCCTTCCTCACGGACGCCGTCCCCGCCGGGGAGTCGCTGGCGGGCAGGCTCAGCGGCGACCTCGCGAGGGAGGAGTCCGGGCCGGACTCGGCCGTGGCACGGGCCGCGGACGCCGTCCCGCTCTTCCCGCTCCAGGCACCGCGCAGCGGCCGGGACCTGCTGACCGACCACGTGACGGCACTGGTCTGTTGCGCGGCCGTGGACTCCGCCGGGGCCGCGCCGGGCCTGGACTGGCTCGACGGCCCCGTGCTGCTGGTCGGCGGCGCACGCCGGTCGGACCTCGCGCCCCGGGTGCTGTGCCTGGTCGAGGACGGCGACCCGGAGCCCCTGCGGGACTGGCTCCGGGAGGTCGGCGTCCGCCCGGAGAAGCCGGTCCGGCTGGTGTGAGGCGCGGCAGGCGCCGCCCGGGGCCGCGCGCCCGCGCGCGCTCCCTCGCCCCGGATCCGGCCCGACGCCGGCCGGCCACGTGACTAGGCTTTTCCGCGACGAACGGTGACGGAGTGCGCGCGTTATGTGATGTGCTGGGGTCGACGGATGCACGTTCGGGGGAGCGAGGGAGGGGAGCGGGATGAGTGCGGACCAGATCCGGCGGTGGGAGTCAGGTGCGCTCGCGCACGCGGTGAACGATCCCTTCGGGCAGGGGCCGCTGCCCTGGTTCCGGGGGAGCGAGCTGTACTTCGACGACACCGGCCAGGTCGTCCCCTGGTACGTGGACCCCGCGGTCGCCCCCGGTCAGATCCCGCGCGCCCGCAGCGGCGGGGGCCCGCTCACCGCCGACGACGTCCACCGGCAGATCAAGGGTTTCGCGTCCACCGGAGCGGTTTCCCCCGGCGATGCGATCGACTTCCACATCACCGTGGACCCGCCCCAACAGTTCTCCGTCGACATCTACCGCATCGGCCACTACGCGGGGGACGGCGCCAGCAAGATCCATTCCAGTCCCCGGCTCTCCGGCATCGTCCAGCCGGCCCCGCTCACCGCCGACCGGACGGTCTCCTGCCACCACTGGTGGCTGTCCTGGCGGCTCCAGGTCCCCTCGTACTGGAACGTCGGCGCGTACGTGGCCGTCCTGACGACCGTCGACGGCTACCGCTCCCACATTCCCTTCACGGTCCGCGACGACGAGCCCGCCGACCTGCTGCTCCTGCTGCCCGACATCACCTGGCAGGCCTACAACCTCTACCCGGAGGACGGCCACACGGGCGCGAGCCTCTACCACGCCTGGGACGAGCAGGGCCGTCTCCTCGGGGAGGCGGACGCCGCCACCACCGTGTCCTTCGACCGCCCCTACGCGGGCGCCGGCCTGCCTCTCCACGTGGGCCACGCCTACGACTTCATCCGCTGGGCCGAGCGCTACGGCTACGACATCGCCTACGCCGACACCCGGGACCTGCACGCGGGCCGCGTCGATCCCACCCGCTACCGGGGCCTGGTCTTCCCCGGGCACGACGAGTACTGGTCGGCTCCCATGCGCCGCACCGTCGAGCGCGCCCGCGAGCACGGCACCTCGCTCGTGTTCCTCTCCGCCAACACCATGTACTGGCAGGTCGAACTGGCACCCTCGCCGTCCGGGGTCGAGGACCGGCTCCTCACCTGTCGAAAGCGGCGCGGACCCGGCCGCCCCAGCCTGTGGCGCGAGGTCGACCGCCCCGAACAACAACTGCTCGGCATCCAGTACGCGGGGCGGGTCCCCGAGCCCGCGCCCCTGATCGTGCGCAACGCCACGCACTGGCTCTGGGACTCCACCGGCGCCGCCGAGAACGACGAGCTCGCCGGACTGGTCGCCGGCGAGGCCGACCGGTACTTCCCGCGCACCCAGCTCCCCGAGCACCAGGACCGCATCCTGCTCGCGCACTCCCCGTACCTCGACAGCGAGGGCGCCAAGCGCCACCAGGAGACGTCCCTGTACCGGTCGCCCAGCGGAGCCTGGGTGTTCGCGTCCGGCACCTTCGCCTGGTCCCCGGCGCTCGACCGCCCGGGCCACGTGGACGAGCGGGTCCAGCGGGCCACGGCCAATCTCCTCGACCGGATCTGCAAGCACGACTGACACGGCCCCCGTCGCCTGACACGGACCCGGCCGACGCGACGGGCCGCGCCCCCTGGCGAGGGCGCGCGGCCCGGTACGGGACAATGGGATCGCGCTCGTACAGAACCACAGGGAGACCCCGTGTCCGGATTCGTCGAAAAGCCCGAGCCGGCTCAGGTGCCGGGCCTCGTCCACCTCCACACCGGCAAGGTGCGCGATCTCTACCGCGACGAGGACGGCAACCTCGTCATGGTCGCCAGCGACCGGATGTCCGCCTTCGACTGGGTCCTGCCCACCGAGATCCCGGACAAGGGCCGGGTCCTGACCCAGCTCTCCCTGTGGTGGTTCGACCAGCTCAAGGAGATCGTCCCGAACCACGTCATCGGCACCACCCTGCCCGCCGGCGCCCCCGCCGACTGGGCCGGACGCACGCTGATCTGCCAGAACCTCGACATGGTCCCGATCGAGTGCGTGGCCCGCGGTTATCTCACCGGCTCCGGCCTCGCCGAGTACGTCCAGACCCGCACGGTCTGCGGACTCGGCCTGCCCGAGGGCCTCGTGGACGGCTCCGAGCTGCCCGGCCCCATCTTCACCCCGGCCGCCAAGGCCGACGTCGGCGAGCACGACGAGAACGTCTCCTACGAGGAGGTCGCGCGCACCGTCGGCACCGAGACGGCCGCGCTGCTGCGCCAGGCCACCCTGGCCGTCTACACCCGCGCCCGGAACATCGCCCGCGACCGGGGCATCATCCTGGCCGACACGAAGTTCGAGTTCGGCTTCGGGGCCGACGGGACCCTGGTCGCCGCCGACGAGGTGCTGACCCCGGACTCCTCGCGGTTCTGGCCGGCCGACCAGTGGAAGCCGGGCCGCGCCCAGCCCTCCTTCGACAAGCAGTACGTCCGCGACTGGCTGACCTCCCCCGCCTCCGGCTGGGACCGCGCCGGCGAACTCCCGCCCCCGGCACTGCCGCAGGACGTGGTGGAGCAGACCAGCGCCAAGTACATCGAGGCGTACGAGCGGCTCACCGGCCTGACCTGGACCGCCAAGACCGGCCGCTGAACGTCCCGTGTCCCCGGCCCGCCGAGCGGGCCGGGGAACCCGAGAGGTCGGGAACACGAAGAAGCCCCCCGGTCCGAGGACCGGGGGGCTTCTTCGTACAGAGCGGACAACGCGACTCGAACGCGCGACATCCACCTTGGCAAGGTGGTGCTCTACCAACTGAGCTATGTCCGCATGCGCCGTAGCGCGGTACCCACTATACCCAACCTCGCTGCCGTGCGATGCGCACTGCCGTGTGCCGGTTCTCGGCCCCCAGCTTCGTCGCCGCCGAGGACAGGTAATTGCGTACCGTGCCCTGCGTGAGCGAGGCCCGCTCCGCGATCTCCGCGATCGGCGCCCCGTCCGCCGCGAGTTCCAGTACCTCCGCCTCCCGGGCGGTCAGCGGAGAATCCCCCGCGCTGATCGCGTCGGCCGCCAACTCGGGGTCCACGTAACGGCCTCCGGCGTGCACGGTTCGGATCAGCTCGGCCAGTCGCTGCGCCGACACCGTCTTCGGTGCGAAGGCCCGCACGCCCGCCGCGAGGGCCCGCTTGAGGTGGCCGGGCCGGCCGTGACTGGTCACGATCATGACCTTGCAGCCGGGGAGTTCGGACCTCAGCGATGTGGCGACACTCACACCGTCCGCCCCCGGCATCTGCAGGTCCAGCACCGCCACGTCCGGGCGGTGTGCCCGGGCCATCGCCAGCGCCTCCGGCCCCGAGGCCGCCTCCGCGACCACCAGCAGGTCGTCCTCCAGGGCCAACAGCGCGGCCAGGGCGCCGCGGATCAGGTGTTCGTCGTCGGCGAGCAGTACGCGTACGGGGCTCACGCCCGCACCTCCAGTCGTGGGCGCGGGGCTCATGCCCGCACCGTCAGTCGTTGTTCGGGGATCCGGGCCAACAGCCGGAACCGGCCGCCCCCGGTCGGGCCCGCCGACAGGGTTCCGTCGACCACCGCGAGGCGCTCGCGCAGCCCCGCGAGTCCCGAACCGGGCGGGCCCGCCGGCGTCTCGGGGGCTCCGTCGTTCTCCACCAGCAGGGTCAGCGCGCCCGATCCGTCCCCGGCCTCGGCGAGCCGGATCAGGCAGCTCTGCGCGTCGCCGTGCCGCAGGACGTTGGTGGTCGCCTCCCGGACCACCCAGCCCAGGGCCGACTGCACCTCGGAGGGCAGTGCCCGGCGGGCCTCGAACTCGACGCGGCAGTCCATCCCTGCCGCGCTCAACACCCCGCGCGCGCCCTCCAGCTCCACGGCCAGGTCCGCCTCGCGGTAGCCGCGCACGACGTCCCGCACCTCGCGCTGCGACTCGCGGGCGATCCGCTGGACCTCGATCATCTGCTCCACCGCCTCGGGACGGCCGCGCCGGGCCAGTTGCACCGCCAGCTCGCTCTTGAGGGCGACGACCGCCAGATTGCGTCCCATCACGTCGTGCAGGTCCCGGCCGAACCGCAGGCGTTCCTCGGCCACCGCGAGCTGCGCCTGGAGCTCCCGGGCGCGGTCGAGTTCGTACACGATCCGCAGCAGCCACCCCGAGAAGCCACAGGCGAGGCTGAGGAACAGACCGCTCAGCAGCACCCCGATGGCATACCCGATGCCCTCCACGACCGGCAGTCCCAGGGCGACCACCGTCAGGCCGGTGCCCACGGCGTGCGCGGGCGCGACGCCCCACATGTGCCGGACCTTCTCCAGGCCCATCACCAGGGAGCCGGAGGCGAAGCAGGTCATGCCCGTCACCAGCATCGGGGCGACGGTCTCGTCGATGTGCCCGGTCCGGCGCAGGACCAGGACGGTCAGGCATCCGACGGCCGTCACGATCACTGTCGCCCACGCCACCCACACGGGCCGGCCCCTGCGCCCCACCAGCCAGTCCAGCGCCCGGGAGGAGAGGAACCCGACGAGCACGGAGTGCACGCACACCAGCACCAGAAGGCCCAGTTCGGCCGAGCCGACCTCGTCTCGCGGACCGAGGACCAGGCCGCCGAGTCCGAACGTCAGGATCTCGATCGCCACGAAGAGATGGAACGACCAGCGTGTGTAGAGCTCGACCTTCCCCGCACTGCTGCGGTTCTTCCACCACCCGGTCAGCTTCGACACGGTCCCCGTCCCCCCCGACTTCGCTGTCGTTACCCAGGCCCTGTCGTCGAAGTCTCGCCTGGCCCCACTTCGACGACAGGACCTAGCGCCGCGGTTCCCAGCGGAACCACCGGTGGACAGCAAACACGGTGTTCACGGTCCAGGCCACCGTGACGAGCGCGGCGCCGGTCAGGTCCCCGGCCGGCGCACCGTCCCACGCGCCCCGCACCAGCGTCATGACGCCGCTCAGCGGAAGCAGTTCGCACACCGATGCCAGCGTCCGCGGAAGGCCGTCCATCGGTACGAACAGGCCCGAGCCGAACAGGCTCACCAGCAGCAGCGGCAGTGTGGTGATGCCCGCGCTCTCCACGCTCCGGGTGAAGGAGCTGGTCAGCGCCGCCAAGCCGGCCAGCAACACGATCGCGGCGAGCACCGCGACGATCAGGAGCAGCGGGTTGTCCGGCATCGGCGCGTCCAGGGCGGCGGCGCCGGCCAGGACGAGGACGCCGATCTGCCCGAGGGCGACGACCGCGGCCGGCAGCGCGGTGCCGGCGAGGATCTCCAGGTCGCCCGCCTCGCCGGTGCGCAGCCGCTTGAGGACGAGTTCCTCGCGCCGGGCCACGTACGCGGAGACCAGGTTCATGTAGACGACCAGGAGCAGGACGAGTCCGGTGCCGCCGCTCAGGGTGGCCCGGCCGAGGGCCGCAGCGCTCTGCCCGTCCGAGGCGGCCGGCGTCGAGCGCAGCAGGAACATCATGGCCGCCGGCATGAACAGGGCCATGGACAGGGCGGTCCGGTTGCGCCGCAGCAGGATCAGCTCGGAGCGGCCCAGAGCGCCGAGCCGACGGGGGTTCAGGCGCGGTGCGATCAGGTGCGGCGTGCTCATCGGGTTCCCGCCCTCTCGTCCTCGTCGCTCCGGGCCCGGGAGAGGGGGCTCCGGCGGCTCCGCGCGATCTCCAGGAAGGCCTCTTCCAGCGAGGCGGACCGGGCGTCGAGCCCGCCCAGCTCCACCTCGGCCTCGTGCGCCCATCGCAGCAGTTCCCCGAGGCTCTCCTGGAGCCGTTCGGTACGGATCTCCACCCGCCGCCCGTCCGCCGCCGCCCGCAGGGACAGTGGCAACCGCGCCGCGGGCACCGCCTCCGGGAGCGTGAAACGGATCCGCGCGGGCCGGGTCGCGGTCACCTCGGCGGGCGTACCGGTCAGCACCGGCTCCCCTTCGTGGAGGATCGCCAGCCGGTCGGCGAGGTCCGCCGCCTCCTCCAGGTAGTGCGTGGTCAGCAGCACCGTGGTGCCCTCCGCGCGCAGCTCCCGCACCAGTTCCCAGGTGTCCCGGCGACCCTCGGGGTCCATGCCGGTCGTCGGCTCGTCGAGGAACAGCACCTCCGGCCGCCCCAGCAGGGCCAGGGCCAGATCGAGCCGGCGCCGTTCACCGCCGGACAACTGCTTGACGCGTACGGACGACCGCGCGGCCAGCCCGACCCGTTCGAGGACCTCCGCCCCGGGCCGCGCGCCGGTGGTGACCCCGGCCCACATCCGGACGGTCTCGGCGACGGTCAGGTCGGAGGGGAAGCCGCCGTCCTGGAGCATGATCCCGGTGCGCGGCCGAACCTCGGCCCGCTGCGTGAACGGGTCGAGGCCGAAGACCCGTACCCGCCCCCCGCAGGGTGCGGCCAGTCCCTCCAGAAGTTCCACGGTGGAGGTCTTGCCGGCGCCGTTCGTCCCGAGCAGGGCGAAGATCTCGCCGCGCTCCACGGAGAAGGAGACGCCGCGGACGGCCTCGAAGCCGCCGGCGTAGCGGCGTCGCAGTTCCTCCGCCCGGATCACCGTGTCGGTCATCACTGTGTCGGTCATGAACCAAGGCTCGCGGCGGACCGGCCGCGGCAGCAGTGCGCGCTGTCATGACGGGGGATGACATATGTCAGGCGGGGCCGGGCAAAGGCGCGGGTATAGGGGTGAACGCACGACAAAGGCCCCGATCAATGATCGGGGCCTTTGTCACACTGAGCGGACGACGCGACTCGAACGCGCGACATCCACCTTGGCAAGGTGGTGCTCTACCAACTGAGCTACGTCCGCATGCAACGACGTAAAGCCGTGCGCTGCGAGCATCACTCTACCTGATCCACAACCGTGGTCGGTAAAGCGTGCAGAGCGGGTGACAGGGATTGCACACTGCGCCTCCCCCCTGGAAGGGGGGTGTTCTGCTACTGAACTACACCCGCACGACTTCGGGTCTCGGCCTTGCGGCCTCGCCCCTTGGCGTGATCCACACACTAGCCGATCCGAGGGGGTGGATGGCAAATCCGGGGTCAGTGGGCAGCGTTGTAGGCCTCGTAGACGCGCTTGGGGATGCGACCGCGCGGCGGCACGTCGTGGTGGTTCGACCGGGCCCAGGCCCGGACGACCGCCGGATCGGGGGCGATCGACGTGTGCTTGTACGCCTTGCCCGAGCGGGCCTGTCGGCGCCCGGCGGCCACGAAGGGGGCGAGGCTCTTCCGCAGTTTCTTTGCGTTGGCGACATTGAGGTCGATCTCGTACGACTTACCGTCCAGGGCGAACACGACCGTTTCCGCCGCTTCTCCGCCATCGATGTCGTCGGAGATCGTGACTACTACGCGCTGCGCCACGGATATCGGTCCCTTCGTGCGAGGTCACCGCGTGCTGACATGCGGTGATGTCGCCTGTGTGGATGTTTCGGAGCAATGCATCAATCCGTCGGAATCCCGACCGATTCCTTTGTACCGTGATTCGCATTGAATTGCGAAGCCCAGTTAATTGTCTCCGCGTGTCCCGCCGCAATCCCGGGCGCGTGGTTTTCCGGTGGATTTTGCGAAGCGTTGGTGAAGCCGAAACCGGTCGTGGATCACGCCCAAGGCATATCTACCCGCGTAGAAATTTTCGCCGGGTACGCTGATGGAACCGCCTTCGCACCAACCACCACACGGGAGTGCCAGTGGCACGCGTCGTAGTCGACGTCATGCTCAAGCCGGAGATCCTCGACCCCCAGGGCCAGGCGGTGCAGCGTGCACTGCCGCGGCTGGGCTTCGAGGGGATCGCCGACGTCCGCCAGGGGAAGCGCTTCGAACTGGAGGTGGAGGGACCGGTCGACCAGGCCGCCCTCGACCGCATCCACAAGATGGCCGAAACCTTCCTCGCCAACACCGTCATCGAAGACTTCACCGTGAAGGTCGAGGCCTGAGGGTGACCACTCGCATCGGAGTCGTCACGTTCCCCGGAACGCTCGACGACCGTGACTCGCTGCGCGCCATCCGCATCGCGGGAGCCGAGCCGGTCTCGCTGTGGCACCGCGACAAGGACCTGCACCAGGTCGACGCGGTCGTCCTCGCGGGCGGTTTCTCCTACGGGGACTACCTGCGCGCCGGGGCCATCTCCCGCTTCTCGCCGGTGATGGAGACCATCATCGAGCAGGCCAGGGCCGGCATGCCGGTCCTCGGCATCTGCAACGGCTTCCAGGTCCTCACCGAGGCCCACCTGCTGCCGGGGGCGATGCTCCGCAACAACCACCTGCACTTCATCTGCCGCGACCAGAAGTTGCGCGTGGAGAACGCGGAGACCGCGTGGACCGGCGACTACACCGCCGGCCAGGAGATCTCCGTACCGCTCAAGAACATGGACGGCCGCTACACCGCCGACGAGCGGGTGCTGGACGAACTGGAGGCCGAAGGCCGAGTGGCCTTCCGGTACCTGGACGGGAACCCGAACGGTTCGCTGCGCGACATCGCCGGCATCACCAACGCCGCGGGCAACGTCGTCGGCCTCATGCCGCACCCCGAGCACGCGGTGGAACCGCTGATCGGGACGGGCCGCACCGACGGTCTCCCGTTCTTCACCTCGGTCCTGAAGAAGCTGGTCAGCGCATGAGCCTCGACACCGTCAAGCACGCCACCGACACCCCGGACGCCTCCCAGCCGTGGAAGGAACTCGGCCTCAAGGAGGACGAGTACGCCCGCATCCGGGAGATCCTCGGCCGCCGTCCCACGGGCGCCGAGCTCGCCATGTACTCGGTCATGTGGTCCGAGCACTGCTCGTACAAGAGCAGCAAGGTCCACCTGAAGCAGTTCGGCGAGAAGGTCCCGGAGAACGACGCCATGCTCGTCGGCATCGGCGAGAACGCCGGCGTCGTCGACGTCGGCCAGGGCTACGCGGTCACCTTCAAGGTCGAGTCGCACAACCACCCGTCGTACATCGAGCCCTACCAGGGCGCGGCCACCGGCATCGGCGGCATCGTCCGCGACATCCTCGCGATGGGCGCCCGCCCGGTCGCGGTCGTGGACCCGCTCCGCTTCGGCGCGGCCGACCACCCCGACACCAAGCGCGTCCTGCCGGGCGTCGTCGCCGGCATCGGCGGCTACGGCAACTGTCTGGGCCTGCCGAACATCGGCGGCGAGGTCGTCTTCGACGCCTGCTACCAGGGCAACCCGCTGGTCAACGCCGGTTGCATCGGCGTGATGAAGCACGAGGACATCCACCTCGCCCAGGCCTCCGGCCCCGGCAACAAGGTCATCCTCTACGGTGCCCGCACCGGCGGCGACGGCATCGGCGGCGTGTCCGTGCTGGCCTCGGAGACGTTCGACGACACCAAGCCGACCAAGCGGCCGGCCGTGCAGGTCGGCGACCCGTTCCAGGAGAAGCTCCTCATCGAGTGCACCCTGGAGATCTTCAAGGAGAAGCTGGTCGCGGGCATCCAGGACCTCGGCGGCGCCGGGCTCTCCTGCGCCACGAGCGAGCTGGCCTCCGCGGGTTCCGGCGGCATGCGCGTCGAGCTGGACACCGTCCCGCTGCGCGACGCGACGCTCTCGCCCGAGGAGATCCTCATGAGCGAGTCGCAGGAGCGCATGTGCGCGATCGTCGAGCCGCAGCACGTGGACCGCTTCATGGAGATCTGCGAGAAGTGGGACGTCATCGCCACCGTCATCGGTGAGGTCACCGACGGCGAGCGCCTGGAGATCTTCTGGCACGGCGAGCAGATCGTGGACGTGCCCCCGGGCACCGTCGCCCACGAGGGTCCGGTCTACAACCGTCCGTTCGCCCGCCCCGCGTGGCAGGACGCCCTCCAGGCCGACGACGCGGGCAAGCTGCCCCGCCCGCAGACCTCCGAGGAGCTCCGCGCGCAGGTCCTGGCGCTGGTGTCCTCCCCGAACCAGGCCTCCAAGTCCTGGATCACCGACCAGTACGACCGCTTCGTCCAGGGCAACACGGTGCTCTCGCAGCCCGAGGACGCCGGCATGGTCCGCATCGACGAGGACACCAACCTCGGCGTCGCCATGGCCACCGACGGCAACGGCCGCTTCGCGAAGCTCGACCCGTACACGGGCGCGCAGCTCGCGCTGGCCGAGGCGTACCGCAACGTCGCCGCGACCGGCGCCAAGCCGCTCGCCATCTCCGACTGCCTCAACTTCGGCTCGCCCGAGGACCCGGGCGTCATGTGGCAGTTCGCCGAGGCCACCCGCGGTCTCGCGGACGGCTGCCTGGAGCTGGGCACCCCGGTGACCGGCGGCAACGTCTCGCTGTACAACCAGACCGGCGAGACCGCGATCCACCCGACCCCGGTCGTGGCGGTCCTCGGTGTGATCGACGACGTCAACCGCCGTACGCCGATGGCGTTCGCGGAGGCCGGCCAGCTGCTGTACCTGCTCGGCGACACCGCCGAGGAGTTCGGCGGCTCGGCGTGGTCCGAGGTCGTGCACCAGCACCTCGGCGGCATGCCGCCGAAGGTCGACCTGGGCCGCGAGAAGCTGCTCGGCGAGATCCTCATCTCGGCCTCGCGCGACGGCATGATCGACGCCGCGCACGACCTGTCCGACGGCGGCGTGATCCAGGCGCTCACCGAGTCCTGCCTGCGCGGCGGCAACGGTGCGCGGATCGTGGTGCCCGAGGGCCTGGACGCCTTCACCTTCCTGTTCTCCGAGTCCGCGGGCCGGGCCGTCGTGGCCGTCCCGCGCAGCGAGGAGCTCCGCTTCACCGACATGTGCGGTGCGCGGGGCCTGCCGGCCGCCCGTATCGGCGTGGTGGACGGCGAGGAGATCGAGATCCAGGGCGAGTTCACGATTCCGCTCGCGGAGCTGCGGACCGCTCACGAGGCGACGATCCCGGCGCTGCTCGCCTGATCCCGCCCGCCGCTTCGTCGAGCCCCCGTCCGGAGTCCTCCGGGCGGGGGCTCGGTCGTTCGGCCGGTCTCCCCTCGCGCCTGGCCGGATTCACGCTTTTACGTGATTACGTAGTCTCGTAATCTCGGTCCATGAGCCTCGAAGAACGCGTCACGGAGCTGGAACGCCGGCTGTCCGCGCTCGAAGAACGCGACACCCCCGAACCACCTCCGGCGGAAGGGACCTTCTGGGCCCTGGAGGGCTGGAAGGACCGGGGCGTCGACGGCGTGCTGTTCACCGGCGCCGCGACACTGCCCACCGGCGAGCACTACCAGTGGCAGCAGGCCCACACCACGCAGGGCCTGCTCGGCGACGAGGTCGATCCGCAGCGCACCGCCGAGGCCCTGGCCGCGCTCGGCAGCCCCGTACGCGTCCGGCTGCTCCGCGAGATCCTCGCCGGCCGGCGCACCGCCACCGAACTGACCGACCTCGACGGGGTCGGCACCAGCGGACAGGTCTACCACCACCTGCGCCAACTCACCGCCACCGGCTGGCTGCACACCACCGGCCGCGGCCGCCACGAGGTGCCGGCCTCCCGCGTCGTACCGCTGCTCGTCCTGTTCGCGGCGGCCACGCCGTGAACCGGGTCACCGTGCTGATGGGCCTGTACCGCGCCTGCCTGATCGGCTTCGTCGCCCTGATGGTCACCGACTTCGCCCTCGGCTTCCCCTTCCCGCTCCTGCTCGTCCTCGCCCCGGCGCCCGCCGGCGGGGTGCTCCTGTTCTGCGCCAACCGGCTCGCGGCCCGGTCACCGCACGTCGACGTCCCCGCGCGGGAGATCGAGCCGCCGGTCGCGGGACGCTGGCTCGCCCACAACAGCCCGGCGGACAAGGTCCCGAGCCACGGCACCCACCTCATGGGGCAGGCCTTCGCCATCGACGTCGTGGCCGAGCCGAAGGAGCGACCGCGCCCCGCGGCGACCTGGTTCTGGCCACCCGCGCGCAGCCCGCGCTCCTACCCGGCCTTCGGCGCACCTGTGTACGCGGTCGCCGACGCGGTGGTGGTCCGGGCGGGCGACGGGCGCCGCGACCACCTGACGCGCACCTCCCTGCCCGGCATGCTCTACCTGATCTTGATCGAGGCGGAGATCCGGCAGTTCGCCGGGCCCGGCGCGATCCTGGGCAACCACCTGGTGCTCGACCTGGGCGACGGCGCGTACGCCGTGTACGGGCATCTGCGTCGGGGCTCGCTCACGGTCCGCGCCGGCGAGCGCGTGTCCGCCGGACAGGTCCTCGCCGCCTGCGGCAACTCGGGCAACTCCACCGAGCCGCACGTCCACTTCCACCTGATGGACGGGGCGCACCCGGAGACGGCCCGGGGCCTGCCCTTCACCTGGCGCGGGGTGGGCCTCCCGGCGAACGGCGCCACCTTCGAAGCCGCCGTCGACACCCCCGCCGAAGCCCCCGCCGGCGACACCGACCAGGGCGTGGTCCGGGGCGGATTCCCGGGTTGAGCGCGCCGGATAGGGTCGGCCCCATGCCGACCGCCCGGAAGAAGCCGCGCACCTACGACTCCGCCAAGATCCGCGCGGCCGTCACCGCACAGTTCGGCCACGTCGCCGCAGCCGTGGCGACGCTGACCCCCGAGCAGTCGGCCCGTCCCACGCACCTCGGCGCCTGGACCGTACGGGACCTCGCCGCGCACATCGCGTGGATCATCCGCTCCATCCCCGAGGCGGTGGCGCGGCCCGAACCGGCCGAAGCCGATCTGACCGTACGGAACTGGCCCTTCGCCACGGCGGGGGTCGCCGGACAGATCGACGAGTTGGCCCGGGAGACCGCCGCCGGCGAGGAACTCGGCCCGCTCTACGAGGAGTCGGCGACGCGGCTCGCCGAACTGCTGAGGGTGGTCCCGGACGGCCGGCTGCTCGGGCTGCGGGTCGGCGCGATGGCCTTCGGGCCGTTCATGGTCACCCGCACCGTGGAGCTGGTCGTCCACACCGACGACCTGAACCGGGCGGCCGGCCTGGACATCCCGATCGACCGGCAGGCCCTCGCCGCCTGCACCCGGCTGCTCGCCGACGCCCTCGCGGACAAGGCCCCCGGGGGTTCGGTGGAGCTTCGGATCCCGCCCTTCGCCGTGGTCCAGTGCCTGGAGGGGCCCCGGCACACCCGGGGCACCCCGCCCAACGTGGTGGAGACCGACCCGCTGACCTGGATCCGGCTCGCCACGGGCCGGACGACCTGGGAAGAGGCGCTGGACGAGGCACGGCTCAGCGCGAGCGGCGAACGGGCCGATCTGGGCCCGCTGCTCCCGCTGATGAGCTGAGGGAAACCCTCCCCGGAGGATCGGACGGCGGGCGGAAGGGAACCGTCCGGGCACCTCGCCCGTCCCAGGTGCATGCGTCAGCAACGGCACGTCCTCGCCGCCCTCACGCTCGCTGTCACCGTCACCACCGCGGTGACCGCCTGCGCGGACCAGACGACCCCCTCCGGCCCGGATCCCTCACCGGGTCTCCCGGGGACGAGTTGGTCCGTGGAAAGCGTGACCGTGGACGGGAAGACCCTGACCGCGCCCGCAGCGGCCCGACTGGCCATCGGCGCCGAGGCCCCCTACGAGGCCACGGGCAACTACGGCTGCAACGGCCTGTCGGCCAAGGTGGAGATCAAGGGCTCGACCATGAACGTCCAACCCGGCTCCAGGACCGCGATGGCCTGCCCGGACATCAAGTTCGAGACGGCGTTCGCCAAGCTCTTCCGGGGCGCGCTCACGATCGAGAGCAAGCCCGAGCAGCTCACCCTGAAGACCGCTGACGGGAACACCATCTCCCTGACCACGAAGCCCCGGACCCCGGACGCGCCGCTCACCGCCACCGACTGGAGCGCGGACTCCCTGATCCAGGGCACGTCGGTGTCCTCGCTGCCCGCCGAGGCGGCGGGCAAGGCCCGGTTCACCATCGCCGCCGACGGCGCCGTGAGTGGCACCCTCGGCTGCAACCGGTTCTCCTCCAAGGCCGTCGTCGAGGGCTCCCGGATCACCCTCGGGCCCCTGACCGCGACACGGATGGCCTGCACGGGCCCGGCCGGCGACGTCGAACGCGCGCTGACCGCGCTGTTCGCCAGTGGCCCCCTCGAACACCGCGTCCAGGGCGACACCCTGACCCTCACCGCCACCGACGGCAGTGGCAAGGGCATGGGAGCCAAGGCGGCCTCCGCCGTCGAATGACCCCCGCCCCCGGCCCGGCCGGTGTCCACAGCCTGTGGACACCGGCCGGGCCGGGCCCGCCGGCGGCCTCCGCGCCCCGAGGGATCAGGCGGGGGACGGACGGATCAGGCCGGGTACGGGAGCAGCGTCGCGTCCGTCTTCTCCCAGGCCGCCCGCAGTTCGGCCAGCCTGGCCGGCTCCACGGCCGCCTTGTCGGCCTGCTCGCGGACGTCCCCGGCCAGGTTGAACAGCTGGTCCTTGCCGGCCCTGCCCCGGTAGTACTTCCAGTCCCCGCGGCGCAGCGCCCGCTCGCCCCGTACCCGCCAGAACAGGTTCCGCTCCGCGATCCGCTCGCCCCGCAGCAGGTATCCGGCCAGGCTCACCCCGTCGAGCGGGTACGCGCGGTCCGGCCGGGCACCGGCCAGCTCCAGCAGGGTCGCCGTCCAGTCCGGGCTGAACACGGGGACGTGGCTGACCTGTCCGCCGTCCAGGCGCGCCGGCCAGCGCACGATGGTCGGCACCCGGATCCCGCCCTCCTGGAGCGAGGCCTTGTTGCCGGAGAGCGGCCAGTTGTACGAGAAGCGCTCGCCCCCGTTGTCGCTGGAGAAGACGACCAGGGTGTCCTCCTCCTGGCCGGAGCGCTTCAGGGCCTTCAGCACCTCGCCGATCGAACGGTCGAGATCCTCGACCATCTCCTTGTACTTCTCCACCGAGCCGCCGTCCTGGTGCCACAGGGCCCGGCCGTCGCCCGCCTTGATCCGGCGGACGATCTCGGCGCTGTCCTCCGTGTCGCCGTCGGCGATCCAAGGCCAGTGCGGGGTCGTGAAGTTGAGGTTCAGCAGCCACGGCTTGCCGTGGTGGTCGCGGGACACGTACTCGCTCGCCCGCTCGGTGAGGATCCGCGTGTAGTAGCGCAGGTCCTTGTACTCGGCGTCACCCTCGTAGAGGTCGTACTCCCCGCCCAGGCCCAGCTTGGAGTAGTACTCCAGGGCCCCGCCGAAGTTGCCGAAGAACTCGTCCCAGCCGGACCGGGTGGGGCTGTGGTCCGGCAGGTACCCGGCGTGCCACTTGCCGATCAACGCGGTCGCGTAGCCGGACCCCTTGAGCAGCGAGGCCAGCGTCGGGTGCGAGGGCTCCAGGCCGACGGACTTGTCGGCGATCGGCTCGGCCAACCCGCCCTTGGTGCGGCCCGGGTAGCGCCCGGTGTACAGGCTGAAGCGGGTCGGCGAGCAGGTCGCGGAGCCGGAGTAGGCGTCGGTGAACCGGACTCCCCGGCGGGCGAGCCGGTCCAGGTTCGGGGTCTCGATGTGCGGGGACCCGTAGGAGGACAGGTCCGCCCAGCCGAGGTCGTCGCCGAGGATGAACAGGATGTTCGGCCGCCGGGAGTGACGTCCCCGGGCGGCCTTGAACTCCCGCTCCTCGGGGCCCGCGTGCCGGGCGTCGGCGGGAGCGGAGGCGGGTGCCGCGGCTGCCGGCGAGGCGGCCCCCGCCCCGAAGGCCGCGGCGGCGGCACTCACGCCGACCGCCCCGCCGAAGGCGCGTCGGGACAGGTGGGATTCAGACGAGGTCACGGGTGCTCCAGGGCATGGCCCGCCCACCCGCCCCCGACGGCGCACGGCACGGCGGAACGGGCTGGGGCGAGCGAAAAGGCACTGCGGGGGAAATCGGCGAGAGGCGCCGGGAGAATCAGAAAAGACGCGCCGGAGCGCGGGGCGGAACTACGCCCTGCAACAACAGATGGCGCTCGCGACACGGACGAGGTCCACGTGCCGGCGCTCGACGAGGGTGACGGTGCGGTCACCGAGAGGCTGCATGAGCCGGAAGCTTGTACGAATCGACGACGGGCTGTCAACCAGGGCATTCCGGATATCGAGACAGTCACCCTCCGCACGGGTTACCCGACTGTCCGCACTGTGACTTTTACGGGCCGTCCCCAATTCGGACCAGTGGTCGATCTCGCCTACACTCGGAAGCGTGCCTCGTGGTGATGGACGACTCAACCACGACCTGCTCCCCGGCGAAAAGGGCCCCCAGGACGCTTGCGGCGTCTTCGGTGTCTGGGCTCCGGGTGAAGAGGTCGCCAAGCTCACCTACTTCGGACTGTATGCGCTGCAGCACCGCGGACAAGAGTCCGCGGGAATCGCTGTGAGCAACGGTTCCCAGATCCTCGTCTTCAAGGACATGGGCCTCGTTTCCCAAGTCTTCGACGAAACCTCTCTCGGCTCGCTCCAAGGTCATATCGCGGTCGGTCACGCCCGCTACTCGACCACCGGAGCCTCCGTCTGGGAGAACGCGCAGCCCACTTTCCGCGCGACCGCCCACGGCTCCATTGCCCTGGGTCACAACGGCAACCTGGTGAACACCGCCGAGCTCGCCGAGATGGTCGCCGACCTCCCCCGTCAGGACGGCCGCGCCACCCAGGTGGCGGCCACCAATGACACCGACCTGGTCACCGCCCTGCTGGCCGGCCAGGTCGACGACGAGGGCAAGCCCCTGACCATCGAGGAGTCGGCCACCAAGGTCCTCCCTCTGGTCAAGGGTGCGTTCTCGCTCGTGTTCATGGACGAGGGAACCCTCTACACCGCCCGTGACCCGCAGGGCATCCGCCCGCTGGTCCTCGGCCGCCTGGACCGCGGCTGGGTGGTCGCCAGCGAGACCGCCGCCCTCGACATCTGCGGCGCCAGCTTCGTCCGCGAGGTCGAGCCGGGCGAGCTCATCGCGATCGACGAGAACGGCCTGCGCACCTCCCGATTCGCAGAAGCGAAGCCCAAGGGTTGTGTGTTCGAGTACGTCTACCTGGCGCGCCCGGACACCGACATCGCCGGCCGGAACGTCTACCTCTCGCGTGTCGAGATGGGTCGACGCCTCGCCAAGGAAGCCCCGGTCGAAGCCGACCTGGTGATAGCGACGCCGGAGTCCGGCACGCCCGCCGCCGTCGGCTACGCCGAGGCCAGCGGGATCCCGTACGGCTCCGGCCTGGTCAAGAACGCCTACGTGGGCCGGACCTTCATCCAGCCCTCGCAGACGATCCGCCAGCTCGGCATCCGCCTCAAGCTCAACCCGCTCAAGGAAGTCATCCGGGGCAAGCGCCTGGTGGTCGTGGACGACTCGATCGTCCGCGGCAACACCCAGCGCGCCCTGGTCAAGATGCTCCGCGAGGCCGGCGCGGCGGAGGTCCACATCCGGATCTCCTCGCCGCCGGTGAAGTGGCCGTGCTTCTTCGGCATCGACTTCGCCACCCGGGCCGAGCTCATCGCGAACGGCATGACGGTCGACGAGATCGCCACGTCGATGGGTGCCGACTCGCTCTCGTACATCTCGCTCGACGCGATGGTCGAGGCGACCACCATCCAGAAGCCGAACCTCTGCCGTGCCTGCTTCGACGGCGAGTACCCGATGGAACTGCCCGACCCGCAGCTCCTCGGCAAGCAGCTCCTGGAGACCGAACTCGCCGGCGGTACCGACGCCGCCGACGCGCTCCGGCGCCCGTAGCCCTCGTCCGACCCGACCCCACCAGGTCGGGTCGGACCGGCTCGGCCCCAGCTCGACCTGCGCCCGGCCCTGTCTTTCAAGCTTCTCCCAGGGCTGTGCACCACCCGCAGTAACGACACGAAAGCTCTCTCCTGTCATGACAGAGAAGACCACCGGTGCCAGCTACGCAGCAGCAGGTGTCGACATCGAAGCGGGCGACCGCGCCGTCGAACTCATGAAGGAGTGGGTGAAGAAGACGCAGCGCCCCGAGGTCCTCGGCGGCCTCGGCGGTTTCGCCGGCCTCTTCGACGCCTCCGCCCTCAAGCGCTACGAGCGCCCCCTGCTCGCCTCCGCCACCGACGGCGTCGGCACCAAGGTGGACATCGCCCGCCGCCTCGGCGTGTACGACACCATCGGCCACGACCTGGTCGCGATGGTCATGGACGACATCGTCGTCTGCGGCGCCGAGCCGCTCTTCATGACGGACTACATCTGCGTCGGCAAGGTCCACCCCGAGCGTGTCGCGGCCATCGTGAAGGGCATCGCGGAGGGTTGCGTCCTCGCCGGCTGCGCCCTCGTGGGCGGCGAGACCGCCGAGCACCCCGGTCTCCTGGGCCCCGACGACTTCGACGTGGCGGGCGCCGGCACCGGAGTCGTCGAGTACGACCGGCTGCTGGGCGCGGATCGCATCCGTACGGGGGACGCCGTCATCGCGATGGCTTCCTCCGGTCTTCACTCGAACGGGTACTCGCTGGTCCGGCACGTCCTCCTCGACCGCGCCGGGATGCCCCTGGAAGGTCACGTCGAGGAGCTCGGCCGGACCCTCGGCGAGGAGCTGCTGGAGCCGACCAAGATCTACTCGCTGGACTGTCTCGCCCTCACCCGCACGGCCGAGGTCCACGCGTACTCGCACATCACCGGCGGCGGCCTCGCCGCGAACCTGGCGCGGGTGATCCCGGATCACCTGCACGCCACGGTCGACCGTGCGACCTGGGCCCCCGGCGCGATCTTCGACCTGGTCGGCAAGGCCGGACAGGTGGAGCGCCTGGAGCTGGAGAAGACGCTCAACATGGGCGTCGGCATGATGGCCGTGGTCCCGCAGGAGTCGGTGGACGTGGCCCTGACGGCACTGGCCGACCGGGGCGTGGACGCCTGGGTCGCCGGAGAGATCCTGGACCGGGGCGACCACACCGAAGGCGCGACCCTGACCGGTTCCTACGCGAGCTGAGCAGCACTGAAACCCGGTCCGGGGCGATGCCCCGGACCGGGTTTCATTACTTTTGAGACTTTTTGCAGACGTCGACGTACAGAGCGTCAAGCGCCGCGGCGCTGAGCCGAAGGACCGGACTCATCGTCCTCGTCCTCGTCGTCATCGCCGTTGTAGAGAGCCGCGTACTTGGCGTACGGGTCGTCTTCGTCATCATCCAGATCGTCATCGACCTCGACCGGCGCGCTGACGGGCAGCGGCTCTGTCGGCGATGCGCCCAGCTCATTGGCCAGACGCGAGAGGTCAGTCCCGCCGCTGTTGTACTTCAGCTGGCGGGCGACCTTTGTCTGCTTGGCCTTGGCCCGGCCGCGCCCCATGGCTCGACCCCCTCGGTGACGGGGCTCGACGGCCCCAGAGTCTGACACGCGTTCATGGTTCGGAGCGGGCTCTCCGTGGAGAGACCGTCCGTAGGGGTTCAACGGTACCTGCTTCAGCGGCCATACGGTACGCCGCCCGCATCACGCGCGCCGATGCAGTACCAACGAGACACCCCGTACTCGCTGGTCAGCTGCGATTTTAACCCTTTCCTGGCGGGCGACCCGCCGAAGGGCAGTGAGTTCCGTCTCCTCTGCGTCTCCGGCGGGTCCCAAGGGGCCCGGAAGGTCTCAGACCGCGACGGCGCCGCGCGCGTCGGCCATCCGCTGCTCGGCGATCCGGTCGGCTGCGGCAGCCGGCGGAATACCGTCTTCCTTCGCACGTGTGAATATGGCCAGCGTGGTGTCGAAGATCTTCGACGCCTTGGCCTTGCACCGGTCGAAATCGAAGCCGTGGAGCTCGTCGGCGACCTGGATGACCCCGCCCGCGTTGACCACGTAGTCCGGGGCGTAGAGGATCCCGCGGTCCGCGAGGTCCTTCTCCACGCCCGGGTGGGCGAGCTGGTTGTTCGCCGCGCCGCAGACGACCTTGGCGGTCAGGACCGGCACCGAGGCGTCGTTGAGCGCACCGCCCAGCGCGCACGGGGCGTAGATGTCCAGGCCCTCGGTGCGGATCAGGGAGTCCGTGTCGAAGGTGGCGGTCACCCGACCCGGGTGCCGGTCGAGGATCTCCTGCACCGACTCGCGTCGGACGTCGGTGATGACGACCTCCGCGCCGTCCTCCAACAGGTGCTCCACCAGGTGCCGGCCGACCTTGCCGACACCCGCGACACCGACCTTGCGGCCGCGCAGGGTCGGGTCGCCCCACAGGTGCTGGGCGCTCGCGCGCATGCCCTGGAAGACGCCGTACGAGGTGAGGACCGAGGAGTCGCCGGCGCCGCCGTTCTCGGGGGACCGGCCGGTCGCCCAACGGGTCTCGCGGGCCACCACGTCCATGTCCGCGACGTAGGTGCCGACGTCGCAGGCCGTCACGTAGCGGCCGCCGAGGGACTCCACGAACCGGCCGTAGGCCAGCAGCAGTTCCTCGCTCTTGAGGAGGTCCGGGTCGCCGATGATCACGGCCTTGCCGCCGCCGTGGTCGAGGCCGGCGAGGGCGTTCTTGTACGACATGCCGCGCGCGAGGTTCAGCGCGTCGAGCACGGCCTCCCCGTCCGAGGCGTACGCGTGGAAGCGGGTACCACCGAGGGCCGGGCCCAGGGCGGTGGAGTGGATGGCGATGACAGCCTTGAGGCCGGTGGCTCGGTCCTGGCACAGCACGACTTGCTCGTGGCCGCCCTGTTCCGTGCGGAACAGGGTGTGCAGGACGCCGTCGGTCATTTCGGTCACGGTGGTGACTCCCATGGAAGAGATGCGGCGGGAAGACGCCCCCCTGCGGGTGGGGGAGGGCGCGCTGGGAGCAGCGTAAGACCTGAGGGGCCCGCGCAGGCGTCCTGTCCGGGGATCGAAACACTCCCGGGTCCCGGGCGGGGTCCCGACGACCTCGCGGGCGCCCGCCGGAGTACCGCCGGCCGGCGCGGGGGAGTACGAGAGCGTGAGCGAATCCCCCGACCCCCGGCCGCCCTCCGCGCGCCCCGTACCGACCGTCCCCTACGCCTCCTACCTGCGTGTCTACGAGCCACTGGCGGCCTTCTCCGAACCGGAGCGCACGCACTGGGCCGACTACGCCCGGCGCGACGACACCCCGACCGCCCAGGACGAACTGCGCCGGTCGCTCGCGGACTTGGTGCGGGTGCCCCTGGTGGCGGTCCCCCGGCACGAGAGCGCCGACGCCTTCACCACCGAGTGGGACGGGACCCTGCTGGTCTGCCCGTGGCGGACCAGGCTGCGCGGCTGGCTGGCGCTGGAGGAACTCGTGGAGTGGTTCCCGCGCCCGGTGCTGGACGCGGCACTCCCCCCGGCCGCCCGCCTTCGGGCGACCGAGGAGTACGAGGCGTGGCGCGAGCGGAACCCGGACGGCCGCCCGTGGATCCGGACCGGGGTCTGGCAGGTCCCGCTGCGGTGGTTCGTGCTGGTGGCCGACGAGGAGCGGGAGTACGTCCCGGGCGAGCGGCTGCGCTACCGCACCCCGATGGTGCAGGCCCGGCGTCGGCTCGCCCGGGGGCTGCGGACCCTGCGCGAGGCGGAGGGGTACGGCATGCTCACGGAGGGTCTGGTGGAGGTCGGCAGCTGGCTGGAGGAGTTCCACCCGCGCTCCATGGTCGAACTGGACTACGGCGGACTGACGCACACCCTGCCGGAGGCCGGGCTGGCGGCCGACCGCTCCGCGCGGGATCTGGCGCGGGGGATCGCGGAGCTGCGGGCCGGGGACCGGGAGGGCGCGGCCCGGACGTACGGGGAGCTCGCGGAGCGCTGGCGGGCGGTCCGGGAGAGACTGTTCGCCAATTAGGTACCGGAGACCCCTGGCGCGCCCGCCGTGTCGCCCGTATCGTCCGATCGGCCATAAGTCGCAGATCAGAGCCTTGATCACGGTATTGGGGTCTTAGTGCCGGGACCTACGTCCCGATACGGGCCATTGGCCCAAGCGTGACGGAACGCACTATCTACACCCTTGCGCCCTTCCCCTACCCTCGTGCCAAAATAGGACAAGGAGTCCGGGGAGGGTTCCTTCCGTCCAAGTAAGGGCGGAATGCTCGGTATTGCACTCTATGGGGGGTCTGACGACTCCTGATCGCTCTGTGACTGATCGTCACAGTGGGGTGACTGTCCGTTATGGGACGGTCCATCGGCTTCCGCCGCTGATGAACACCTCGGAGGGCAATTCCATCGGTTTGGCCGTCGAGGCTGGACGGATGGTGTAGTTGTAGTGCCGAGGACAAGCCGTTCGTCCTATAACCGACTCGGCCTGCGTATGTCCATTTCGGGCAACGTGGGCCAAGGTGCAGAATTTAGAGGAAAGAACCGAGATGGTTCGGTTCTCCCGAGGAGGCCGCTCATGACCGCTCGCACCCCTGATGCCGAGCCGCTGCTGACCCCGGCTGAGGTCGCCACGATGTTCCGCGTGGACCCGAAGACGGTCACCCGCTGGGCCAAGGCTGGCAAGCTCACGTCCATCCGCACCCTGGGTGGACACCGCCGTTACCGCGAGGCTGAGGTTCGCGCACTGCTCGCGGGAATTCCGCAGCAGCGCAGCGAGGCCTGAGGCTCGCAAGCAGGACCTTTTTGCCGGGTCTGAATCGGGTCCCCCAATCCGATGAAACCCAAAAGCTTCAAACAGCAGAGCCTGCCCCAACAGGTTCCGCTGTTCGATCGCGCTGGACTCCGCCGGGTCCAGCGCGATCTTTTTTATGCCCGGAGGGCGGCGGAGGCGGAGGGTCCTCGGCAGCCCTCCGGGGGTGGGTGCCATTGCACATATAAAATCGAGCCGGCGTATGACTGCGATAAATGTGCGAGTCCGAAAAACTCATGTGGTGACACCCGTCACAGCTGATCACTCTTGTACACCCGGCAATGCACCCCGTAAGGGGACGTGAGCGACAGGGTGCGTCATGCGGACGAGGGATTTCGCCCGACGTGGCCGTCGGTCGCCGACCCGGGCGCGAGAATGCGGCCGAACGCGGCAAGGGGTCCGGTCGCGATGAAACGGGAACGTGACGCGTGGGGGGTCGATGGGCCGCACGAGGCGATCGACGGCCCCGGAAAGGCCTCCAGGGCCCCTCTGCGCGCCTCGCGGTCGCGGGAGGTGACCCAGGGGCCTCCGGCCCGCCCCGCGCCCCTCAGGCGATCGACGGGCCAACCGCCCCCGACTCGGCGTCCGCAGGGCCCGCGCGCCGGCGAGTGGGCCGACAAGTGGGTCGGCGGTGAATGGGCCGACAAGTGGGTCGGCGGTGAATGGGCCCGTCAACGCGTCAGGGCCCGTATCCCCTGAGGGATACGGGCCCTGACGTTTCTGCGAACCTGACGGGACTTGAACCCGCGACCTCCACCTTGACAGGGTGGCGAGCTAACCAACTGCTCCACAGGTCCTTGATTTGTAGCCGCTGGGCGGTTACGAATCAGACTGTACAACAGCTCAGGGGGTGCAGTCGAACCCGGTCAGGGGGCGGCCGCATCCACCGCCTTCACGATCCGCTTGTCGGAGATCGGATACGCCGTCCCGAGCGCGTGCGCGAAGTAGCTGACGCGCAGTTCCTCGATCATCCACCGGATCTCGGTGACCGTCTCGGGCACGGGCCGCCCCTTCGGCAGCTGCTCCAGCAGCCACAGGTACTCGTCCCGCATCTCGTGGACCTTCTCCATGCGCGTGGTGTCGCGCTGGACGCCCGTCGGCATCTGCTGGAGCCGCCGGTCCACGGCCACCAGGTAGCGCATGAGGTCCGGCAGCCGCTTCAGTCCGGTCAGCGTCACGAAGCCGGCCGGCATCAGCGCCGCCAGCTGTGTCTTCGCGTCCTGGACGTTCGCCATCAGGGCCAGGCTGTTGGTGGCCTTCAGGCGCCGCTCGCAGGCCTGCCAGGCGGCCAGCACCTGCTGTACCTGGTCCACCGTCCGCACGGTCGTGTCCACCAAATCGGCGCGCACCGCGTCGAAGAGCTTGCGGAAGGCGGCCTCGTCCCAGGCCGGGCCCCCGTGGGCGGCGATCATCCGGTCGGTGGCCGCCGTCGCGCAGTCGTCGAACAGCGCCTGGATGGAACCGTGCGGATTGCGTGAGAGGGCCAGCTTCTGCTGGTTGGTGAGTTTGTCCGAGGCGAACTTCGCCGGGTTCACCGGGATGTTGAGCAGGATCAGTCGCCGGGTGCCGAGCCACATCGCCTGCCGCTGTTCGGCCTCCGTGTCGAAGAGCCGTACGGAGACGCTCGTGCCCGCGTCCACCAGTGCCGGGTACGCCTTGACCGGCTGACCCGCCCGCCGGGTCTCGAAGACCTTGCTCAGCGTCCCGATGGTCCAGTCGGTCAGCCCGGAACGCTCGACGGACTCCCCGCCCGCCCGCTCGGCGGTCGCCGCGGCGGCCTTGGACAGGGCCTGGCGGGCCTTCGGCTTGAGCCTCAGCCGCAGCGCCTCCAGGTCCTTGTCCTCGGCGAGGTTCTTGCGGCGCTCGTCGACGATCCGGAAGGTGATCTTCAGATGGTCCGGGATCCGGCCCAGGTCGAAGTCGTCGGCGGACACCGGCACTCCGACCATCCGGTGCAGCTCCCGGGCCAGCGTCACGTGCAGGGGCTCCTGCATCGGGTGCGCCGTGGTCAGGAAGCGCGTCGCGAAGTTCGGCGCGGGCACGTAGTGCCGGCGGATCGGCTTCGGGAGGGAACGGATCAGCTCCGTGACGACCTCCTCCCGCAGACCCGGGATCTGCCAGTCGAAGCCCTCCTCGGTGACCTGGTTCAGCACCTGGAGCGGGATGTGGACGGTCACGCCGTCCGCGTCCGCGCCCGGCTCGAACTGGTAGGTCACCCGGAACTTCAACGGCCCCTGGAGCCAGGAGTCCGGGTAGTCGGCCTTGGTGACCCCGGCCGCCTTCTCGGTCAGGAGCATCTCGCGCTCGAAATCGAGCAGTTCGGGCTCGTCCCGCTTCTTCTGCTTCCACCAGGAGTCGAAGTGCGCCCCGGAGACCACGTGCTCGGGGATCCGCTGGTCGTAGAAGTCGAAGAGGGTCTCGTCGTCCACCACGATGTCGCGGCGCCGCGCCCGGTTCTCCAGCTCCTCCACCTCGGTGAGGAGCTTGCGGTTGTCGGCGTAGAACTTGTGGTGCGTGCGCCAGTCGCCCTCGACCAGGGCGTTGCGAATGAACAGCTCGCGCGAGACCTCGGCGTCGATCCGGCCGTAGTTGATCTTCCGCTGGGCGACGATCGGCACGCCGTACAGCGTGACCTTCTCGTACGCCATCACGGCCGCCTGGTCCTTCTCCCAGTGCGGCTCGCTGTAGGTGCGCTTGATCAGGTGCTGCGCCAGCGGCTCCACCCACTCGGGCTCCACCTTGGCGTTCACCCGCGCCCACAGCCGCGAGGTCTCCACCAGCTCCGCCGACATCAGGAACCTGGGCTGCTTCTTGAACAGCGAGGACCCGGGGAAGATCGCGAACTTGGCCGACCGCGCGCCGAGGTACTCGTTCTTGTCGGTGTCCTTCAGCCCGATGTGCGACAGCAGACCCGCCAGCAGCGAGATGTGCACGTGCTGCTCGGGGGCGTCCGCCTCGTTGACGTGGATCCCCATCGACTTCGCGACCGTGCGCAGCTGCGAGTAGATGTCCTGCCACTCGCGGATCCGCAGGAAGTTCAGGTACTCCTGCTTGCACATCCGGCGGAACGAGGAAGAGCCGCGCTCCTTCTGCTGCTCGCGCACGTAGCGCCACATGTTCAGGAACGAGAGGAAGTCGCTGGTCTCGTCCTTGAAGCGGGCGTGGTTCTGGTCCGCCTGCGTCTGCTTGTCCGAGGGCCGCTCGCGCGGGTCCTGGATGGACAGCGCCGCCGCGATGACCATGACCTCGCGGACGCAGTTGTTCTTGTCCGCCTCCACCACCATGCGCGCCAGCCGCGGGTCCACCGGGAGCTGGGAGAGCTGCCGGCCCATCGGCGTGAGCCGCTTGCTGTGGTCCTTCTCGGCCGGGTCGAGGGCGCCGAGCTCCTGGAGGAGCTGGACGCCGTCGCGGATGTTGCGGTGGTCCGGCGGGTCGATGAAGGGGAACTTCTCGATCTCGCCGAGACCGGCGGCGGTCATCTGGAGGATGACCGAGGCCAGGTTGGTGCGCAGGATCTCCGCGTCCGTGAACTCGGGGCGGGAGAGGAAGTCGTCCTCGGAGTACAGCCGGATGCAGATGCCGTCGCTCGTACGACCGCAGCGGCCCTTGCGCTGGTTGGCACTGGCCTGCGAGATCCGCTCGATGGGCAACCGCTGCACCTTGGTGCGATGGCTGTAGCGGGAGATCCGGGCGTTGCCCGGGTCGATCACGTACTTGATGCCCGGGACGGTCAGCGAGGTCTCGGCGACGTTCGTCGCGAGGACGATCCGGCGGCCCGTGTGCTGCTGGAAGACCCGGTGCTGCTCGGCGTGCGAGAGGCGGGCGTAGAGCGGCAGCACTTCGGTGAAGCGCAGGTTGCGCTTGTTCAGGGCGTCCGCGGTGTCGCGGATCTCCCGTTCACCGGAGAGGAAGACCAGGACGTCGCCCGGGCCCTCGGACTGCAACTCGTCCACGGCCTCGCAGATCGCCGTGATCTGGTCCCGGTCGGAGTCGTCGCCCTCCTCCTCCAGGAGCGGGCGGTAGCGGACCTCCACCGGGTACGTGCGTCCGCTGACCTCGACGATCGGCGCGTCCCCGAAATGCCGGGAGAACCGCTCCGGGTCGATGGTCGCCGAGGTGATGACGACCTTGAGGTCGGGGCGCTTGGGCAGCAGCGTGGCCAGGTACCCGAGCAGGAAGTCGATGTTCAGCGACCGCTCGTGGGCCTCGTCGATGATGATCGTGTCGTAGGCGCGCAGCTCGCGGTCCGTCTGGACCTCCGCGAGCAGGATGCCGTCCGTCATCAGCTTGACGAAGGTCGCGTCCTGGTCCACCTGGTCGGTGAAGCGGACCTTCCAGCCGACCGTCTGCCCGATCTCGGACTTCAGCTCCTCCGCGATCCGCTCGGCGACCGTGCGGGCGGCGATCCGGCGGGGCTGGGTGTGCCCGATCATCCCCCGGACGCCGCGGCCCAGCTCCATGCAGATCTTGGGGATCTGCGTGGTCTTGCCGGAACCGGTCTCGCCGGCGACGATCACGACCTGGTGGTCGCGTATCGCCTCGGCGATCTCGTCCTTCTTCTGGCTGACGGGAAGGTTCTCGGGATACGTGATCTCCGGCTTGCGCGAGGCACGGCCGGCCAGACGCGCGGCGGCCTTCTCGGCCTCCGCGGCGATCTCGTCGAGCACGGCCTGCTTGGCCTCGGGCTTGCGGATACGGCGGGCGCCCTCGAGGCGGCGGCCGAGGCGGTGCGCGTCGCGGAGGGAGATCTCACCGAGAAGCGTCTGCAGGGCGGCGAAGGAAGTAGACATACCTGGTCGAGGATCTCACCCGGGAGTGCCGGGTGGCGAACGCATTTGTGCCCCCTCCCCGTACCATTTCGGGACGAGATCACCTGAACCCGCCCGCCGTACGAGTGAGAGGCCCGCCATGTTCCGCGCCCGGGGAGTGTGGTGTCTGCTGGGCGCCCTCCTCGCGGTGCTGCTCGCCGGGATCCCGGCGACGGCGGCCGGGGGCGGCCCCCGAAGGCCGCCGGCGCGACGACGACCTTCGCGCGCGCGACCGCTCTCGTACCGGCCGCTCTCGTACCGGCCGCCTCTGCGGCCCCCGCCACGACACCGCCGCCCGCCGCCTCGGTGGGCTCCGGACAGGGCCCCTCCTGCACTCCCGGCGGCGGGGACCACGGCAGGGTCCCCGCCGTGCCGCCCCGCTGCGGTGACCCACAGCACGCCGCCCCGGCCTCCCGCGTCGCGGCGGAGCAGCCGGCGGCCTGGCGGACGACACCCGTACGGGTCCTCGTCCGCGGGCCCGACCGAACGACGCCGGGCCCCGTGGAGCTGTCCGTGATGCGGGTCTAGGAGGACCGGTCGTCTCCGCCGGTCCGTCCTTCCACCCGCACCCCGCAGCTTCGGAGCACCCGCATGTCCCCTTCCCCCTCTCCCTCCTCTTCTTCCCGTTCCTCCCGCAAGCCCTCCCCGCACCGGCCCCTGCTGATCGCGGCCGGGGTCGCCGTCGCCGCCGTCACCCTCGGCCTGGTCTCCTGGCAGGCCACCGCCCCCGAGGAGCGCGGCGACACGGGCGGCGGAGCCGCCTCCGCCTCCGCCCGCCCCGCGCCGCAGGCCAACCCCGAACTGCTGAAGCTCGCCCGCCGCGACGCCGGCGACAAGCTCGCCGTCGGCCGCGCCGACGCGCCCGTCGTACTGATCGAGTACTCCGACTTCAAGTGCGGCTACTGCGGCAAGTTCGCCCGGGACACCGAACCCGAACTGGTGAAGAAGTACGTGGAGGCCGGCACCCTGCGCATCGAGTGGCGCAACTTCCCGATCTTCGGCGCGGAGTCCGAGGCCGCCGCCAAGGCCGCCTGGGCGGCGGGCCGACAGGACCGCTTCGAACGGTTCCACACGGCCGCCTACACCGACGGGGCCAAGGAGAAGGGCTTCGGCGAGGCCCGACTCACCGAGCTGGCCCGCGAGGCCGGGGTGCCCGACCTGGAGCGCTTCAAGCGCGACATGGCCGGCGCGGAGGCCGCCGCGGCGGTGCGCGCCGACCAGGAGGAGGGCTACCGCATCGGCGTCACCTCCACCCCGTCCTTCCTGGTCAACGGACAGCCCGTCGCCGGCGCGCAGCCCCTCGACGCCTTCGAGGCCGCCATCGCCCGCGCCGAGGCGGCGGCCGGGCAGTGACCGACATCGGATACCTCGCCGCCCTGCTGGGCGGCCTCCTCGCACTGCTCAGCCCGTGCAGCGCCCTGCTGCTGCCCGCCTTCTTCGCGTACTCGATCGACTCCACGTCACGGCTGCTGGCCCGCACCGGGATCTTCTACGCGGGCCTGGCGAGCACCCTCGTACCGCTGGGCGCGGCCGGCTCGTACGCGGGCCGGTTCTTCCACGGCAACCGCGAGACGCTCGTCCTCGTCGGCGGCTGGCTGATCATCGCGCTCGGGATCGCGCAGATCCTCGGTTTGGGCTTCGCCTCCCGGCGGATCGCGGAACTCTCCGGACGGATCCGGCCGACCACCGCGCTGTCGGTGTACGCGCTCGGCGCGGTCTACGGCCTGGCCGGCTTCTGCGCCGGCCCGATCCTCGGCAGCGTGCTGACCGTGGCCGCCGTCAGCGGCAGCCCGGTCTACGGCGGCCTGCTGCTGGCCGTCTACGCCCTCGGGATGGCCGCGCCGCTGTTCCTGCTGGCCCTGTTGTGGGACCGCTTCGAGCTGGGCCGCAAGCGCTGGCTGCGCGGCCGGACCCTCCGGGTGGGCCGGTTCGGGCTGCACACCACCTCGGTGCTGTCCGGGCTGTTCTTCATCACCCTGGGCGCACTGTTCCTGATCTACGACGGGGCGAGCGCGCTGCCCGGGCTGCTCGACGTGGACGACTCGTTCGCGGTGGAGCAGCGGGTCCGCTCGATCGCCGACGCGGTACCGGACTGGGCGCTGCTCGGGCTGGTCGCCGCCGCCGCGGGGGCGGTCGCCCTGACGCAGTGGCGCCGCACGCTGCGAAGCGCGACGGACGTGAAGGACGCGGCGGAGGCGATGGAGGAGTGACGCAAGAAGGCCCCGTCCGAGGACGGGGCCTTCTTCCTTGTGGCTGGGGCCGGGGTCGAACCGGCGACCTATCGCTTTTCAGGCGATCGCTCGTACCAACTGAGCTACCCAGCCACGAAACTCTTACGAGCTTCAGCGAACCTGACGGGACTTGAACCCGCGACCTCCACCTTGACAGGGTGGCGAGCTAACCAACTGCTCCACAGGTCCTTGCAATGTGCGAGAACAAGTCTCGCACACGGTTTTGCGTACCCCCAACGGGATTCGAACCCGTGCTACCGCCTTGAAAGGGCGGCGTCCTGGGCCACTAGACGATGAGGGCTAAAGGCCCGCCGGGCACTTTGCAGCGCGTCGGGGACGTCAGAAGCATATGGGATCCGGGGAGCTATCGCCAAAACGGTTTCCCCCGGAGCGACAATGACGGGGTGCTGGAGATGACGCGCGAGGAGTTCGAAGAGCTCGTCGCAGAGGCCTTGGACCGGATTCCGCCGGAGCTCACGCGGCTGATGGACAACGTGGCGGTCTTCGTCGAGGACGAGCCGCCCGCAGACGATCCGGAGCTCCTCGGGCTCTACGAGGGGACCCCGCTGACCGACCGCGGCGAGTGGTACGCCGGGGTGCTGCCCGACAGGATCACGATCTACCGCAACCCCACGTTGCGGATGTGCGAGGACCGGGAGAGCGTGGTCGCGGAGACGGAGGTCACCGTGGTCCACGAGATCGCCCACCACTTCGGGATCGACGACGAGCGACTGCACGCCCTGGGCTACGGGTGAGCCGGTGACCGGTACCGACGAGGACGCCGCGTCGATCGACCCGGACGCCGATCCACCCGGGAGCACCGAACCGCCGGGACGGGTACTCGCGGCCGTCGCGGTCGGTGGGGCGATCGGCGCCTCGGCGCGCCACGGTGCGGCCCTGCTGTGGCCGGCGGCCCCCGGGACCTTCCCCTGGGACACCTTCTGGGTCAACGTCGCGGGCTGCGCGCTGATCGGCGTGCTCATGGCGGCGGTCGCCGAGGACGGCCGCACCTCGCCGCACCCGCTCCTGCGGCCCTTCCTCGGTATCGGGGTGCTCGGCGGCTTCACCACCTTCTCCACCTACGCCCTGGAGTTCTCCGGGCTGCTCGACGATGGCCTCGTCGGGACCGCGCTGACGTACGCCGGTCTGACGGTGGTGGCCGCGCTGGGCGCGGTCTGGGCCGGTGCGGCGATGACCCGGGCGGCGCTGCGGGAACGGGGGCGCACGTGAACTGGCTGCTGGTGGTGGCCGGAGCCGTGGTCGGGGCGCCGCTGCGGTACCTGACCGACCGGGCCGTGCGCGGCCGTCACGACTCGGTCTTCCCCTGGGGCACGTTCCTCGTGAACGCCGCCGCCTGCCTGCTGTTGGGGACGCTGGCCGGGGCGACGCTGGCCGGTGCGGCCTCCACGCGGCTCGGCCCGCTGCTCGGCACCGGACTGTGCGGGGCGCTCAGCACGTACTCGACGTTCTCGTACGAGACCCTGCGACTGGTCGAGCGCGGCGACCGGTTCCTCGCCGCGGCGAACGTCCTGGCGTCGGTGCTGGTGGGGCTGGGCGCCGTGCACCTGGGCTCGCAGGTGGCCGGCCGGCTCTTCGGCTGAGGGCGTGTCTCTTACGGGGTACGGGGAGTTGGGCACATTGACCCGCTCATGCGGAACGCTCCGCTGCTCCCCGTCCCGGAGGTGCCACCCGTGCGCCAGTTGTCCGCTTCCCTCCGATTGGCCGTCACCGCGCTCGCGGTGGCGGCATCGGCAGGCTGCATGAGCGTCGGCGAGAACGCAGCGAAACCCGGCCCCTCCGCCTCGGTGGACGCCAAGGACGCCGCCGCCTCGGCCGGCGGCACCGTCTCCGGGCGGGGCTCCGGCGTCCACGGCAACGGCCGCGGCGCTAAGGGCGGTACGGGGACCACCCCGGACGGCAAGACCGTGGAGCCGGGCAAGGCCTCCGGCGCGACCGGGGCCTCACCCAGTCCGGGCGCGCCCGCCAAGCCGGGCGCTCCCTCGCCGTCGGCCGGGCCGGGGGGCGGGGCGGGTGGCCAGGGGCCGCAGCAGCCGACCGGCGGGGGCTCCGCCGCCGGTGGTGCCGCCGGTTCCGGCGGCTCGGGTTCCGCCGGTACGGGATCGGGGTCGGGATCGGGTTCCGGCGGTGGCGCGGCCGCCGGTGGGTCCGGAGGGTCGAATCCCACTCCGCCTGTGGTGGAACCCACGCCCGAACCGCCTGTGACACAGCCCACCCCGGAGCCCACGCCGCCTCAGCCGGAGCCGAGTCCTCCGGTCGTCGGGTAGTCGTATCGGGGAGGTTTGTCGGCGGTCGTCCGGCTCTGACCTCCGGGGATCGTCGCAGGTCAGATGCCTCTTGGGGGGAGTGACTTGCCAGACCCCCAGGAGGGTGCGTATGGTTATAGATCGTTTGATCCCATTGCCCGGCGCCGAATCCGAAGAGCGCCGTGTGGCGCGTACTCCCTAGCCGTGGCTGACCGCATTGAGGCGGTCGATTTGCGATTCACGGAGTTTGGGCGCGTGCCGAGACTCCGGAAGGTTTCGCATTTCGCATGTCCATTTCCAGTTCTGACCGCACCGTCATGCCCGAGAACGACTCGAACGAGATCGTCACCGCCGAGACCCTCGCGGTCACCGAGGCCATCGAGGCCGCTGAGGCGAACGAGATCATCGAGGCTCTTGAGGCCGACGTGACCGACCAGTCCATCGACGAGGCCGACGAGGCCGACGCCGAACCCACCATCACCTTCGGCGACCTCGGTCTGCCGGACGGCATCGTGCGCAAGCTCGCCCAGAACGGCGTCACGAGCCCCTTCCCGATCCAGGCCGCGACCATCCCGGACGCCCTGGCCGGCAAGGACATCCTCGGCCGAGGCCGCACCGGCTCCGGCAAGACCCTCTCCTTCGGTCTGCCGACCCTGGCCTCCCTGGCCGGCGGTCACACCGAGAAGAAGAAGCCCCGCGCGATCATCCTCACGCCGACCCGTGAGCTCGCGATGCAGGTCGCGGACGCCCTCCAGCCCTACGGCGACGTGCTCGGCCTCAAGATGAAGGTCGTCTGCGGCGGTACCTCCATGAGCAACCAGATCTTCGCTCTGGAGCGCGGTGTCGACGTCCTCGTCGCCACCCCCGGTCGTCTGCGCGACATCATCAACCGCGGCGCCTGCTCCCTGGCGAACGTCCAGGTCGCGGTCCTCGACGAGGCCGACCAGATGGCCGACCTGGGCTTCCTGCCCGAGGTCACCGAGCTGCTCGACCAGATCCCCGGCGGCGGCCAGCGCATGCTCTTCTCCGCCACCATGGAGAACGAGATCGGCACCCTGGTCAAGCGCTACCTGACGAACCCCGTCACGCACGAGGTCGACAGCGCGCAGGGCAACGTCACGACCATGACCCACCACGTCCTCGTCGTGAAGCCGAAGGACAAGGCGCCCGTCACGGCCGCGATCGCCGCCCGCAAGGGCCGCACGATCATCTTCGTCCGCACCCAGCTGGGCGCCGACCGCATCGCCGAGCAGCTCATCGAGGCCGGCGTGAAGGCCGACGCGCTGCACGGCGGCATGACGCAGGGCGCCCGTACCCGCGTCCTCGCCGACTTCAAGGACGGCTACGTCAACGCGCTCGTCGCCACCGACGTCGCCGCCCGCGGCATCCACGTCGACGGCATCGACCTGGTCCTGAACGTGGACCCGGCCGGCGACCACAAGGACTACCTGCACCGCTCGGGCCGCACCGCCCGCGCCGGCAAGTCCGGTGTCGTCGTGTCGCTGGCGCTCCCGCACCAGCGTCGCCAGATCTTCCGCCTGATGGAGGACGCGGGCGTCGACGCCTCGCGCCACATCGTCCAGGGCGTCGGCGCCTTCGACCCCGAGGTCGCCGAGATCACCGGCGCGCGTTCGCTGACGCAGGTCCAGGCCGACTCCGCGAACAACGCCGCCAAGCAGGCCGAGCGTGAGGTCGCCGACCTCACCAAGCAGCTGGAGCGCCTGACCCGCCGCGCCGGCGAGCTGCGCGAGGAGGCCGACCGCCTCGTCGCCCGCTCCGCCCGCGAGCGTGGCGAGGACCCGGACGCCGCCGTCGCCGAGGTGGTCGAGGCCGCCGAGGCCGAGGTCGCGGCCGCCGTTGCCGAGCCCGTCGTCCAGGAGCGCACCTTCGAGCGTCGTGACGACCGCGGCAACTTCGAGCGTCGCGACAACCGTCGTGACGACCGCGGTGGCGACCGTGGTGGCGACCGTGGCGGTTTCCGTTCCGGTGGCGACCGTCGTGACGACAACCGCGGTGGCGGCTTCCGTTCCGGTGGCGACCGTCCGTCCGGTGGCTTCCGTTCCGGTGGCGACCGTCGCGATGACAACCGTGGTGGCGGCTTCCGTCGCGACGACCGTCCCTCGGGCGGCTTCAACCGTGACGACCGCGGTGGCGACCGTGGTGGTTTCCGTTCCGGTGGCGACCGTCCGTCCGGTGGTTTCCGTTCCGGTGGCGACCGTCCGTCCGGTGGTTTCCGTTCCGGTGGCGACCGTCGTGACGACAACCGTGGTGGCGGCTTCCGTCGCGACGACCGTCCCTCGGGCGGCTTCAACCGTGACGACCGCGGTGGCGACCGTGGCGGCTTCCGCCGTGACGACCGTCCCTCGGGCGGCTTCAACCGTGACGACCGCGGTGGCGACCGTCCCTCCGGTGGCTTCCGCTCCGGTGGTGGCGACCGTCCGTCCGGTGGCTTCCGCTCCGGCGGCGCCGGCGACCGCCCCTACGGCCGTCGTGACGACAACCGCCCCTCCGGCTCCGGTTCGACCGGTTCCTTCGGTGGCCGTCGTGACGACAAGCCCCGCTGGAAGCGCAACGGCTGACGTCTGAGCGTCATCTGACACGGGCTCGGCCCCCACGGCACTCCGGTGCGGTGGGGGCCGAGCCCGTTTCCCGTCGCCGTTCCCGCTTCCGTTTCCCGTGAGCGCCCCTCGAAGGCCGCACGCGCCGCGCTGCGAGCCCGGGGCGGCCGTCCGGCACCGGAACGCCGCAACGCGCCAACTGCGCCCGAGAGCACCCGGAAACGACGGAGCGCCCCGCCTGGCCGAAACCAGACGGGGCGCTCTGTGCCAGGTCGCAGGCATGACCTTCGACCGCGAGCTGTAGGCCATGTCGGACTCGAACCGACAACCAACGGATTAAAAGTCCGCTGCTCTGCCAATTGAGCTAATGGCCCTCGGCGTGCTCACCCCAGAGCATAGCCGCAGAGGGGCGCAAGGCCGATCGGGTATCGACCGGAGCGGCCCGGCGGTTTCCCGCCACCGGTGGTCGGCGCCCCTCGCTCGGGCGCGCACGCGGCGGATCGACCCGTCTCCGAGCCTTGGTGAGGGCCCGTTCGACCGGCGCGGCGCGCGCTCCCCACCGGCGGGGCCGGCGCCGCGCGAGGCCTTCCGAGGACCGTCCTGAATCCATTCTCAAGGCCTCTGACCTGCGATGATGCCGCTTCGGGGGGCTCTTGGAGGGTTAATTGGCGGGGGCCATCCCCCACATGACGTAGAGTTGTGTTTACCGACGCGGGGTGGAGCAGCTCGGTAGCTCGCTGGGCTCATAACCCAGAGGTCGTAGGTTCAAATCCTGCCCCCGCTACTCAGTACGAAGGCCCGGTCCCCTCAGGGGGACCGGGCCTTCGTCGTTCTCCCGTACTCCGTCCCGGGCCTTCGTCGCTCCCATCCGACGCCGGTGCACACGTCACCCGTACGGCCCCGGCCCGATCGCCCGCGGACCTTCCCGACGCCGGCCTTGAGGGGCGATGCGGCGGTGGCGGCACAGTGGACGGGCCGAGTCGGTGACCGAGCCCGCGATGGTGGTCACCGTCTCCGGGCCGGCGCTCCTGATCAACCGCGTCGTTCGGCGCAGCGGCAAGGAACCCGCCTCGGCGCGCCGTACGAGGCGGCGCAGGCCGCGTGAGGGCCTCCCGCGTAACGGTACGTGTCCGAAGTGGCGCACTCCGTTAAGCCTCTGATGGGTCGTCACTTTGCCACTGTGGCTGAAGTGGTGAGGGTGTGCATGGATTTTTGCCCGAGATAAGTGCTATCAGGCCCAATGTCCAGGCCAAAGCTGTTCAGGCAGTGGCCGATTGGTGTTAACGATCAATCGCAACAGCTTGGAATCACTCCCCCACGTCTATTACCGTTCGATAACGCAGCGCGGTCGTCCCGGCCGTCGCAAGAGACGGCGCCGCGCGCGTTCCCCTGCTTTGAGGAGTGTGCCCCCGTGGCCTCCAACTCGCCTGCCCAAGACGGCGTCGACATCCAGGAGTCGCCCACGGCGGGCGCCTGGGGCGAGTGGAACCCGACCGAGGACTCGGCCCGGCCGCTCCGCGGCAAGCACCGCGTCCTCAAGCCGCGCGGCGGACTGGCCCGCAGCTCGACCGTGCTCGGTGTCGGCGTCATCGCCGCCGTCGGCGCGGGCGGCATAGCCACCGCGCAGGACCGCCCCCAAGTGGCCATCACCATGCCGTCGTTCCCCGACCTCCTGGGCAACGACGACCACGCCTCGGGGGCCGCGGACGAGGCCGTGCAGGCCGCGCGGGCAGTGAGCATCCCGCAGCAGGTCGGCGGGGGAGAGCGGACCCAGGGCCAGGCCGACGCCGGCGCGGCGCTGCTGAACCGCATCCTCCAGCAGGCCGAGACGCGGGCGCACGACGACGACGCCCGACTCAGGGCGGACGCCGAGCGCGCCGCACAGGAAGCCGCCGCCCAGGAGGCCAAGGTCAAGCGGGAGGCGGCCGAGAAGGCCGCCGCCGAGAAGGCGGAGCAGGACGCGAAGGCCGAGAAGGCCCGGGTCGCGGCCGAGAAGGCCGCCGCCGAAGCCGCCGCTGCGGCCAAGGCCGAGGCGGAACGCCCCGCGCAGGCGTCAGGCGACTTCGTTCTGCCGACCTCCGCCTACACGCTCACCTCGCACTACGGCGACTCCGGCTCAATGTGGTCCTCCGGCCACCACACCGGCCTCGACTTCGCCGCCCCGACCGGCACCCCGGTCAAGGCCGTGGGCAGCGGGAAGATCACCTCGGCCGGTTACTCCGGGGCGTACGGCTACCGGATCGTGCTCCAGCTCGATGACGGAACCGAGATCTGGTACTGCCACCTGTCCTCCATGTCGGTGACCTCCGGGTCCGTGGGCGCGGGCGACACCATCGGCCGTGTCGGCGCCACCGGCAACGTCACCGGAGCCCACCTCCACCTGGAGGTCCGCCAGGGCGGCTCCACGATGGACCCGCTCGCATGGCTGAACTCCAAGGGCCTCAACGTCTGACCCCCGGGGCCCCCGGCCGCCGGAGCGCCCCTCCCCGTCCTCGTGCGGCCTCAGCGTCTGACGTCGGCCGCGGGCCGCCTCTCGTCCGCGCGCCTCGGTGCCGGCACCGAGGTCAGCGTTGCCCGCCCCGAGGCCGGGACCGGGTCGAACCACGGCGGAAGCAAGTCCTCCATCACCGCCGCCCGCGCGAGGGCGGGCGCCGCCGTGGCCCGGCGCAACCACATCCTCCCGAGCAACTCCCTTTCCCGCCGCGCGAAATCCGGCTCCCGGCCCGGCCCGCCCCGGCGGGCGCGGTGGCGCAGCAGGGCGAGCGCGGCGGCGTCCGACTGGTACCGGGCGACGGTCCGGCCGGCCGCGCGGCCACCGGTGCGCCGGGCCAGGGCGCGGGCCAGCGACCGGGCGGGCATCGACGCCAGGGCCGGTACCTCCGCCCGGCCGAGCCAGCCGGCGGCGGCGTACACCGCGAGTTCGGCGGCGACGGCCCGCAACAGCCGACGCCGGGTCCGCACGGCCAGCCACAGCAGCAGCCCGAACGCCGGGACCATCACGCAGCCGTAGACCACGTAGAACCCGTACTCCCCGAACTCCGACGAGCTGTTCCACAGCGCGTGCAGCGCCATCGCGCAGGCCAGCCCGAGCAGCGGCAGCCCGATCCGCGCCGACCGGCGCGAGCGCAGCAGGCCGGCGCCGAGACCGAGGCCGGTGAGCACCGTGAACAGCGGGTGCGCGAACGGGGACAGGACGATCCGTACGAAGAAGGTCGCCGCCGTGAGGGAGTCGAGCACGCCGGTGCCACTGGACAGGTCCTCGTCGAAGGCGTTGCCCAGGTACAGGATGTTCTCGGTGAAGGCGAAGCCCGTGGCGGTGAACCCGGCGAGCACGAAGCCGTCGACCGGCCCGGAGAGTCGGCGTCTTCGGAAGACGAGCACCAGTACCAGCGCGGCGGCCTTGGCGCTCTCCTCGACGACCGGGGCGATGGCCACCGAGCCGAGCTGATCGGCATCGGTGGGATCGGCGGTGGCCGCGGCGATCCACTGGGTGGCGAAGCTGTTGGCCAGTATGGCGATCAGCGCCGCGGTACAGGCCCCCCAGCCGAAGCAGAACATCGACTGCCGCCAAGGGCCGGGCGCGGCCCGCCCCGACCACCGGAACGCCGCCATGAGCGGCGGTACCGGCAGCAGGGCGAGACCGAACCCCACGAAGAAACCGGGTGTGCCGGTCTGCTCCCGCACGAGTTCGAGGATCGCGACTCCGGGCACGGCGAGCAGCACGACGAGCACGCACGCACGGGCCCGGCCCGACGGACGTGCGAGCACACCCGTGAGCGCTCGATACACGCCATCACCCTAGCGAGCGGCTCTGACACACGGAGTGACGTTGTCAGTTCTCCGAGCGACGGAAGAGCAAGTCGTGTACGACGTGCCCCTTGTCGAGGCCCTGGCCCTCGAAGCGGGTCAGCGGTCGGAAGTCGGGGCGGGGCGCGTAGCCGCCGTCCGCCCGGGTGTTCTCGAACCTCGGGTGCGCGGTGAGGACTTCCAGCATCTGCTCGGCGTACGGTTCCCAGTCGGTCGCGCAGTGCAACACCGCGCCGGGCGCCAGGCGGGTCGCGGCCAGATCGAGGAACTCGGGCTGGATCAGGCGCCGCTTGTGGTGGCGGGCCTTGGGCCAGGGGTCCGGGAAGTACACGCGCAGCCCGGCGAGGGAGTCCGGCGGAAGCATCTCGCGGAGCAGGATGATCGCGTCGCCGTTGGCGACGCGGACGTTGGTCATGCCGCCCCGTTCGGCGAGCGCGAGCAGGTTGCCCTGGCCGGGGGTGTGCACGTCGGCGGCGAGGATCCCGGTGTCCGGGTCGGCGGCGGCCATCTGCGCGGTCGCCTCGCCCATCCCGAAGCCGATCTCCAGGACCACCGGCAGCCCGTCGAACATCGCCTTGAGGTCGAGGACCTCGTGCCCGTCGATGTCCAACCCCCAGGTGCCCCAGAGCCGTTTCAGGGCCTCGCCCTGCCCGGTGGTCACCCGGCTGCGGCGCGGCTGGAAGCTGCGGATCCGGCGCTCGTGGTGCGAGCCCGCCGGGTCGGGCGCGGGCCCGTCCGGGAAGCGGGGCTCGGTGCGCCACTTGGGAGGCGTGTACGTGGCGCCGCCCTCGGGGGCGCTCGGCGACTGGGGATTCATGGGCTCAGACACAATGCGCCGATTCTACGACCCGGCCCACCCCGCCGCCCGTTCCCGGCCCGCCGGGTCATCGGGCCGAGGCCGTCGGATCAGGTTCTCGGGCCGGTTGTGGGGTCGGGCCGGGTCGGTTGTGGGGCCGGTCAGGTCGTCGGGTCGGTCAGGCCGGTCAGGCCGGTCAGGTCGTGTTCAGGGTGGCCAGGGCGCGCCGGGCCACCTCCCGCCCGATCGGAAGCGACGCGGTCGCGGCGGGCGACGGGGCGTTGAGGACGTGCACCGTGCGCGGCGCCTCCCGGATCAGGAAGTCGTCCACGAGCGTCCCGTCGCGCAGGACGGCCTGCGCCCGCACCCCGGCCGCGGCCGGGACCAGGTCCGAGGCCACCACGGCCGGCAGCAGCCGCCGCACGGCCTCGGTGAACGCCCGTCTCGACAGCGACCGTCGGATCTCGCCCGCGCCGTACCGCCAGTGCCGCGCGGCCATCCGCCAGGATCCCGGCCAGGCGAGCTCGTCGGCGAGGTCCCGCGGCCGGACCACCCCCCAGCCGTACCCCTCCCGGGCGAGCGCCGGCACCGCGTTCGGGCCGACGTGGACCCCGCCGCCGATGCCCCGGGTCAGGTGCACCCCGAGGAAGGGGAACGCCGGGTCCGGCACCGGATAGACCAGGCCCCGGACCAGCGAGGGCCGCGCCAGGTCGTAGTACTCGCCCCGGAAGGGCACGATCCGCATCCCCGGGTCGTCACCGGCCAGCCGCGCGATGCGGTCGCACTGCAACCCGGCGCAGTTCACCAGCACCCGCGCCCGCACCACCGTGCCCGACGTGGTGCGCACCGCGACCCCGCCGGAACGTCGCGAGATCAGGTCGACCGCGCCGCCGTAGACGATTTCGGCCCCGGAGGACTCCGCCAGCTGGGCCGCGACCTGGCCGTAGTCCACGATCCCGGTCGTGCCGACATGGATCGCGGCCAGCCCGCGCACCTCCGGCTCGTACTCCGAGATCTGGGCCGGGCCCAGCTCCCGCACGGGGATGCCGTTCTCCCGGCCCCGCTGGACCAGCGCGTGCAGTCGCGGCAGCTCGGACCGCTCCGTGGCGACGATCAGCTTGCCCGTCACCTCGTGCGCGATCCCGTGCTCCGCGCAGAACTTGACCATCTCGGCGGCACCGCCGACCGCGAACCGCGCCTTCAGCGAGCCCGGCCGGTAGTAGATGCCGCTGTGGATCACACCGCTGTTGCGACCCGTCTGGTGCCGGGCCGGGCCGGGCTCCTTCTCCAGGACCACCACCCGGGTCCCCGGGGCCAGCCGCGCCAAGGCATGCGCTGTCGACAGGCCGACGATTCCGCCACCGATCACCAGTACGTCGCAGTCCACGCCGCCGCCCACGCTGACACCTCCCACCCCTGCATACTGCACCCCGCCACCGACAACGTGGCTACGCGGGGGCGACCAGCAGCGGCCGGGCCCGTTCGCGCAGCTCCACGACACGCGGTTCGTCGCCGTACGGTTCCAGCCGGTGCAGCAGGTCCCGTACGTACTCGTTCGTCCGCGCGGAAGAGATCCGCCCCGCGACCTCTACTGCCCGGGTACCGGCCGCGCACGCCGCGTCGAGGTTGCCCGACTCCAGCTCCGCGACCGCGCTCACCACCAGGCGCAGGCCGTGCGAGCGCACGTACTCCTCGGTCGGCCGGGACAGCGCCTGCTCGGTGAAGCGGCGGACCTGCCGGGGGAGTTTGAGGTCTCGGTAACATTCCGCCGCATCCGCCGCGAACCGGTCGTACGAGTAGAAACCCAGCCAGGTCGGATCCGCGTCGCCCTCCCGGGCCCGCTCCAGCCAGCCCTCGGAGGCCCGCAGCGCCGCCCCTGCGGCCACCGGGTCGCCGGCCTTCGCGTGCGCCCGGGCCTCGACGAGGCGGAAGAAGCTCATGGTGCGGGCGGTCGCGAGGCCGCGGTTGCGCTCGACGGCGGCCTGGGCCAGGTCCACGCCCTCGTCCGGGAAGTCCCGGTAGGTCGCCTGGAGGGACATCGAGGCCAACACGTACCCGCCGAGCGGCACGTCCGCGGCGGCCCGGGCGAGCCTGAGCGCCTGGATGTAGTAGCGCTGGGCCGCTTCCTGCTGGCCGGTGTCGAAGGCCATCCACCCGGCGAGCCGGGTCAGTTCGGCGGTGGCGCCGAACAGCGCGCGCCCCACCTCGTCGGTGTACGAGCCGAGCAGCAGGGGCGCCGCGTCCACCCGCAGGCACTCCGGGACCATCGAGGAACGCCAGTCGCCGCCGCCGTACTTGGAGTCCCAGCGGCGCGCGTCCTCGGCGGCCTCACGCAGCTTGGTGACGTCGCTGTGGCCCACGCGCTGCGGGAGCACCTCCGCCGGCGCCGGGGCGCCCTTCGTGGCACCACCCGGTTCGCGCGGGGCGTGCGCGGTGCGCGGCGTGGACGCGACGCGCGGGGTCTCCGGGATCCGCGGGACCACCTCGGACGGCGCGGCGGCCGTGGCCGCGATCGAGGCCGGGGGCGCGGTGTACGGCGCCTCCGTCGGGAGTTCCCGCGCCTGCGCCTCGCCCGAACCGGCCCCCGGCTCGCGCGCGACGGAACTGTCGGCGGGGGATATCAGCCAGCGTGAAGCGGGCGTCGCGTACGCGGACACGGCGAAGGAGCCGGCCAGTGACTGCCAGATCCCGCCACCGCCCCGCCGACCCGCGAGGTCGAGCCGGTACAGATCCGTGGCCGACCGCACCGCCGCCCCCACGTCGCGGGGGAAGGCCAGACCGACCTCCGGCGCGGGGTCGGCGTCCGCCAGCCCGATCTCGTGCAGCGGCACCGGCCGCCCCAGCTTCGCCCCGATCGCGGCGGCGATCAGATGCGGGGCGGCGCCCTGCGGCACCATCCCCTTGGACACCCAACGCGCCACCGACGTCTTGTCGTACCGAAGCGTCAGGCCGCGCTGTGCGCCGAGGTCGTTCACGCGCCGGGCCAGCCCCGCGTTGCTGATGCCCGCGAGGGCGAGGACGGCGCCGAGCTTCTCATTGGGCTCGCGGAGCTCCCTGGACATGCGCCACCCCTCGTCACACGCGGAACGCAGACGCCGCCGGGGCATAGGCGCCCGGCATTTCGTAAACCCAGCGTAGTTCCCCGCCTCCCAAGCGTTAAGGCCTCCACTTCCGTATGGCGGGATTGTTGTCCGTACGCACAGTCGGGGTGGGGCCCACACCCGGGGCGCACGTGTCAGCGCGTGCTCCGTCCGTGTGGCCGTGCGCCCGGCCGTGCGCTCTGGTTGCCCCTCGGGCCCGACGATTCGATGTGCGGTGCGTGGGTCGGCCCGCCGCGTGGATCGGGTGGGCCGGGGGACGCCGCTGCCTCAATCCCCGCGGGTGGCGGAACGGTTCGGGGGGTGGCTACCGCCTCCCGGGCCGCGCCCCGGGAACCCGGGCGGCGCGGGAAATCAGTACGGCCGAAGAATGGCCGAAACCGACCTATGGGACGCCGGGCACGGAACGCCAAATACCGCGTGGCGGGGGCGTGTTCGTTTGCATGTGCGCCCCCCTTAACCCCTCTCGCACGCCTGTCTCGTGGCAGCATGGACCCCGAACCACCCGGGGTCCGTACGGTCGCGCCCGCACGCCGACCACGCTGTACGTGCCCCGGTCATGTGCCCACGGGCTGGGGAGGCGGCGGCGTGCGCTGGTTGGTCGGGTGGAGCAGTATCGCCGCGAGCTTCGGCACGGCCGGACGCGTCTCCGGCCAGGGCGTTTCCGGTTCCGCGTACGGGTCCTCGCACCGACCCGGCGCCGACGGCCCCCCGTACGGAACCACCTACGCGGACCCTCCGCACGGTGGCATCGCCGACGCGGCCCACCCCGACGACCCCGCCGCCCAGGACGCCGAACGCACCGTCCAACCCGTCGGCGCCCAACTCCTGTGGGGCGACCCCGACCCCCTCTGGGCCGTCGGCGACTGGCGCCCCGACGAGATCCGCACCGTCACCGCCGACCCCGCCGACCCCTTCACCCGGCTCGCCGTCCTCGGCTGCTGCGGAGCCACCGACGCCGAACTGCGCCGCGCCCTGTACGCCGCCCGCGGCGGCGCCCTGCGCCACCTCACCCAGTGGTCCGGCAGCTACACCGCCGTCGTCCAGGCCGGCCGTCGCATCACCGTCCTCGGCGACCTCGCCGGCGCCCGCCCCGTCTTCTACACGCCCTGGGCGGGCGGAACCGCGTACGCCACCGCCGCGCTCCCCCTCGCCGACCTCATCGAGGCGCAGCTCGACATCGGCCACCTCGCCGCCCTCCTGGCCTGCCCCGACAGCCCCGAGGCACTGGGCGACGGCACACCGTACGTCGGCGTTCGACGCATCCCGCCCGGCCACACCCTGATCCTGCGCGAGGGCTCCCGCGAGATCACCGGCTACGAATCCGTGGCCTCCCTCGCCGTGGCCGCCCCCGAGGCCGACCCCGAGCGCGCCGTGGAGGGCGTGCGCGAAGCATTGGTCGACGCGGTGCGCGCCCGGCTCACGGCACCCCGCCATGCCCCCGACACCCTGCTCCCCGACCCCGGCCCCGTGCCCGGAATGGGACCCGCCGACCGCCGCGCCGCCCGCGGCGCCCCCGTCCCCGGCGTCGGCGCCGACCTCTCCGGCGGCAGCGCCTCCGCGACCCTCGCCCTCCTCGCCGCCGGCCTCCCCGGCTCCCCGGGCTCCGTCCTGCGGCAATCCGGCGAACGCCTCCTCGCCGTCACCTTCAACGACCTCGCCACCCCCCAGGGCCGCGAGGGGGAACTCGAACGCGCCCACGCCATCGCCGCCGACCCCCGCCTCCACCACGTGGTCGTGGCCGCCGCCGAGGAAGCCCTCCCGTACGCCGAACTCGACGGCCCGCTCACCGACGAACCCGGCCCCTCCCTCGTCTTCGCCGCCCGCGAACGACGCAGACTCGCCGCCGGCTCCGCCGACCACTTCACCGGCCACGGAGCCCGCCAGGTCCTCGACGCCCACCCCGCCCGACTCGCCGACCTCCTGATGGACCGCCGCAGACGCCACCTCCTGCGCCCCGTCGCCGCCCTCGCCCGCTCGGCCGCCGGCGAGTCCCTGTTCGTACCGCTCACCGTCTACTCCGCCGCCCGCCGCCTCGCCCGCACCCCGTACCGCGCGGGCATGGAAGCCGCCGCCGCCCGACTGCGCGACGGAGCCCCCTCGGCCGGCGCCCTCACCCCCGTCGACGCCTCCCTCGCCGCCCTGACCTGGTCCCGCCCCGGCCCCGCCGCGGGCTGGCTCACCGGCGAAGCCCTCGCCGAGGTCGCGATCCGACTCACCGCCGCCGCGGGGCGCCCACCCCTGTCGCTGCGCCCCGGCGAGGCCCGCGCCCGCGCCGTCCTCGCCCGCCACGCCGCCGACCACCGGGTGTTCGAGCAGGCCGTCGAGGTACGCAGCCAACGCCTGCACGCCCCGTTCCTCGACAACCAGGTCGTACGGGCCGCCCGCGCCCTCCCCGAGTCCCTGCGCGTCCAACCCGGCGCCCGCGCGACGATCCTGCGCAGCGTCCTGTCCTCCGCCGGAGTACGCGAACTCCCGCCCGGCTGGGGCGTCACCGCCCACGCCCCCCACGAGACCGCGACCCGACTCGGCCTGCGCGCCGCCCTGCCCGACCTGCTCGCCCTCTTCGCCGCCCCCCTGCTGGCGGACGCGGGCCTGATCGAGGCCCGCGTCGTCCGACAGGCCCTGCTCGACGCCGCCGACGGCCGGCCCGTCCCCCTGGACGGACTCGCCGAACTCGTCTCCATGGAACTGTGGCTCCACCGCCTCCTCGCCCGCCGCGGTACCTGCTGGACGGGCACCACCGCCCCCCGCCGCCGCGCCGTCCCCACAGGCATCCCCCACCGCCGCCCAGCCCTCTCCTGACCCCCAACCCCACCGCATCGCCGCCCCGTTTCCAGCCCCGCGGGCGTTCGAGGCGTCCGGGGCGGCCGGGGTCGGCAGCGAGGCGGGGGCGCGTACACACGGCATCCGTTCCCCGAACGCCGGTCACCCGGGACGTGCCGATTCCGGCTCCGCCGATCCGCGGCCTCCCACCGCATCGCCGCCCGGTTCCAGCCCCGCCGGCGTTCGAGGCGTCCGGGGCGGCCGGGGCCGGCAGCGATGCAGCGGCACCCCGCACGGACAACGCCCCCAGACCCGCGCCACGCGCCACGCGCCCACGCCACGCGGCCACAAATCCCCACCCACCCCGGCCAGGGGAAGGGCAGAATTGCCCGGTGCAGTACCTCCTCCTCGGTCCCACCGAGGCCCGCGACGACTCCCACGCCCCCCTCCCCATGGGCGGCGCCCGCCTCCGCGCCCTGCTCGCCTCCCTCGCGCTCCGCGCCGGTTCCCCGCTCGCCGTCACCGTGGCGGACCTCGTCGACGAGGTGTGGGGAGACGACCCGCCCCGGGACGCGCCCGCCGCCCTCCAGGCACTCGTGTCCCGGCTGCGCCGCGCCCTCGGCGCGCACGACCGCGTCCTCGCCGACCCGACCGGCGGCTACCGCCTCGCCGCGGCCCGCGAGGACGTGGACCTCCACCGCTTCACCCGACTCGCCCGCGATGGCGCCCGACAGCTCGACGACCCCGCGACGCCTCCCGCCATCGCCGCCGCGACCCTCCGCTCCGCCCTCGCCCTCTGGCGCGGCCCGGCCCTCGCAGACCTTCCCGAGCCCGCCCGTTCCGTCCTCGCCGCCGCCCCGGAGGCTCTCCGCACGGCCGTGCGGCGCGGCCGGGTCGAGGCCGAACTCCGGGCCGCCGTCGCGGACCCGGCGTCCCTGCTGCCCGAGCTGGACGCACTGATCCACGAGCACCCGTACGACGAACCCCTCCGCGTGCTCCAGCTCCGCACGCTGCGCGCCGCCGGCCGCCCCGCCGACGCCCTCGCCGCGTACGAGCGCACCCGCCGCACCCTCGCCGAGAGCCTCGGCGCCGACCCCGGCCCCGCCCTGCGCGCCTTCCACGCGGAACTCCTGCGTCCGCCCCCGGAACCCCCCGCACCCCCCGAACCGCCGGAGGCACCGCGCGGCAACCTCCGCCCCCGCCTCACCTCCTTCGTGGGCCGCGAGCCCGACCTGGAGGCTCTCCACGGGGACCTGTCCCGGCACCGCCTCGTCACCCTCATCGGCCCCGGCGGCTCAGGGAAGACCCGCCTCGCCGAGCACGCGGCGGCCGATCACCCGGAACCGGGCTGGCTCGTCGAACTCGCCCGCCTCGACCACCCCGCGGCCGTGCCCGGCGCCGTGCTCAGCGCCCTCGGCCTGCGCGAGAACGGCCTTGTCGCCCGTGAGAAGTCACCGGCCGAGGACCCCACCACCCTGCTCATCGACCACTGCGCCCACCGCAGCCTGCTCCTCGTCCTCGACAACTGCGAACACGTCATCGGCGCGGCCGCCGACCTCGCCGACCGGCTCCTCGCGCACTGCCCCGGCATCCGCGTCCTCGCCACCAGCCGTGAACCCCTCGGTGTTCCCGGCGAGGTGCTGCGCCCCGTGGAGCCCCTGCCGCCCGATCCCGCGCACCGGCTGTTCGCCGACCGGGCGGCCTCCGCCCAGCCCGGGTTCACCCCGGACGACGACCCGGCGGCCGTCGCCGAGATCTGCGCCCGCCTCGACGGTCTTCCGCTCGCCATCGAACTCGCCGCCGCCCGGTTGCGGCTGCTCACCCCGCGCCAGATCGCCGACCGGCTCGACGACCGCTTCCGGCTCCTGACCGGCGGATCCCGCACGCTCCTGCCCCGCCAACAGACCCTGCGCGCCGTCGTCGACTGGTCCTGGGACCTGCTCACCGAACCCGAACGCGCCGTCCTGCGCCGCCTCGCCGTCTTCACCGGCGGCTGCGACCTGACCGCCGCCGAGGCCGTCTGCGCGGAACCCGCCCTCGACGTGGCCGACGTCCTCGGCTCCCTCGTCGACAAGTCCCTCGTCCTGGCCGAGCCCACCCCCGACGGCATGCGGTACCGGATGCTCGAGACCATCCACGAGTACGCCCTCTCCCGCGCCGCCGACGAGCCGGCGCAGGCCCGCACGACCGCCCTGCGCCACGCCGCGCACTTCCTCGCCCTCGCGGAGGAAGCCGAACCCCTGCTGCGCTCGGCCGCCCAGCTGCCCTGGATCCGGCGCGTCGAGAGCGAGTTGGACAACCTCCGTGCGGCCCTCGACCTGGCCGTGCGGGAGGGCGACGCCGACACCGCCCAGCGCCTGGTCTTCGCCCTGGGCTGGTTCTGGTGGCTGCGCAACTACCGGGTCGAGGGCGCCGAGTGGACCGTCCGCGTCCTCGCCCTCACTCCGACCGAACCGCCCGAGGAGTCACCCGCGTACCTGACCCGCCTGCGCCTCCAGGTGCTCCGGATGTTCCTGCGCTCGGAATCCAACGAGGCAGAGGAGTTCCGCAGCCCCGAGTACCGGGCGCTCGCCCGCCGCATCAAGGAAGCCTTCCGCCGCGGCTCCCCGGAGACCAACGCCTTCCCCGGCATCCTGTGGCCCACGACCGCCCTCCTCACCGGCGACTTCCTCGACTTCCACACCGACCTCGACGAGGCCGTCGAGAACTGCCGCCGACACGGAGGGGATTGGGAACTCGGTGTCATTCTCATGCTCCGCACCCATGTCGCCATCGACATGACCGGAGGCCTGCACACCGTCGATGCCGATCTCGTCGAACTCCACGAGATCGCCCACCGCGTCGGCGACCGCTGGACGCGGGCGCAGGTGTCGAGCGCCGCCGGCGAGGTCGCCCTCTCCCGCGGCCAGTACGACTGGGCCCGCATCGAGTACGAGGAGTGCCTGCGCCTCGCCCGCGAGGTCGGCGCCCACATAGAGGCGCCCTTCGCCATCGCCCGGATCGCGGAGGCCGCCTACTGCTCCGGGGCCATGGAAGCCGCCGAACGACTCCTCGCCGAGTCGGACCGGGAGTCGCGCAAGTACGGAGGGGTGTACGACGTACGGGCCTTCGCCCGCCTGCTCGCCTCGATGATCGCCCTCTACCGGGGCGACCACGCCAAGGCCCGCGCCGAGTACGTCGTCGCCCGAGCCGAATCCAGGGGAGCCGGCGTCCCCCCACAGTTCATCGCGGGGCTCGACAACATCGAAGCCCTTCTCGTCGCCCACGACCAGGGCCCGCGCGCCGCGCTCGCCGGCGTGGGGCCCGCCTTCGCCGACGCGATCTCCACGCACTGCGCGGAAAGGGTCCTGGCCGCCCTCGCCGAGACCGCGGCCGGGCTGCTGGCCGCCACCGACCGGCCCGGCGAAGCCCTGCGGGTCCTCGCGGCGGCCACCGCATGGCGCTCGGGACACCCCCGCTCGGTCCCCGAGGAGGCGTTCCTCGACGGGTTCCCCGAACGGGCCCGCGCCCTCCTCGGCCCCGCCCGCTCCGCTGCGGAGGAGACGGCGGGCGCCGAAATGACCCCGCCCGAGGTCGCGGCCCTGCTCAAGAGCAACTGCTGATCACCCTGCTCAAGAGCGGCTGATCACCGCGCTCACGTACAGCTGATCACCCCGTCCGCCCAGCTCGCCAACGCCGGCAGCCGCCCCGGACCGACCCGCTCCACCACCAGACGCAACGTCTGGTGTCCGGCCAACGACACCTCGACCCGGGCGGGCGCGTCGCCATGTCCGAGGGCGCCGGACCGCCACAGTCGCCGCCCGTCGCCGTACACCGAGAACCGGACCTCGGCGTCGGTCAGCAGCGCCAGACCGTCCACCCCGGCCCGCGCGGAGAAGCTCGCGCACTGCCGGTTGAGGTTGATCTCCACCGAGGAACGGGATTCGACGGTGATTCCCTGCGAGAACCGCCGCCCCCCGACCTCCAGCCCCCAGCGTTGCCACACCCAACTGCCGGCCCAGGTCCGCAGCTCCGGTGCGGTGTGCTTCCCGTACCCGGAGTACCCGAGCCGCGCCAACGCGAACCCCTGCGCCGGCGCGGGCACCGCCGGAGCCGGCGACTTCGGCGGCGTACGGGTGGGCGAGGGCTTCGGCGTCGGGCGTACGACGGCCGGCTTCGACGCCGACGGCCCGGCCGAAGGCGCCCGACTCGGTGCCGGCGCGGCACTGCGTCGAGGCGGTACGGCAACCCGCGCCACCGGCGCCTTCACCACCGGTGCCTTGGCCACCGGCGGGATCGGCTCCGGCGCGGGCGGGGCGGGAGCGGGCACCGCCGGCGCCGCCACCGCGGGCGCCGGCTTCGCCCGGGGCTGCGGCGCGGAATCGTCCCCGGCCAGCGCGAACACCACCCCGGCGGCCGCCGCGACCGCGATCCCGGCGGCGATGGCGGCCTTCGCCGGCACGCCCAGACCTTCGGACACCACGGCCCCGCCGGCCCCGGCCGAAGCCCCCGCCCCGCCACCCGCCCCCGCGGCCCCGGCCGAGGATCCACCGACCGCGGCTGCGGCAGCCCCCGCACCACCGGCGGCCACGGCGCCACCGGCCACCACCCCGGCCGCCTTCGCCGCGTACCCGGCCGCGAACCATCCGATGACCGCCACCGGCAACAGCGCGGGAATCCCCGCGTTGACGTCCTTGAGCTCCCCGGCGGCGAGCCGGCACTTGACGCACTCCTCCAAGTGCTTGCGCAGCCCCCGCTCCGCCCGCATCCGCAATCCGCCCCGGGCGTACGCGCCCAACCGGTCGGCGTACCGCGCGCAGTCCCCGCCCTCGACCAACGCCGAACTCACGTGGGCCTGCAGATAGGCCTGCTTGAGCCCCTCACGTGCCCGACTGGCCAGCACCGCGGTCGCGTTGGGGCTCAGCCCGAACAGCGGGGCGACCGCACTCGGCGATTCCTCCTCGACAGTCGTGTGCCACAGAACGGCCTGCCACCGCTCGGGCAGACTCCGGAAGGCGCGCATCGCCAGGGACTGCTCGGCCTCGTGCATCGCCCGAACGTCCGCGCCCCACTCCAGGGTGTCGTCACCGGAGAGCCCGGCCAGCCCCGCGCCGCCCTCCGCACCCGTGGCCGCCTGCTCCGCGAACACCGCGAAGTCCTCGACCAAGTGCTCCCGTTTGGCGGTCTTCGCCCACGAGGCCGCGACCCGCCGCACGGTGGTGAGCAGGTACGCCCGCACCGAATGGTCCGGCCCCGCCCCGCCCCGCACAGCCTGAAGGGTCCGTGCGAACACCTCGCCGGTCAGATCGTCGGCGGTGTGTGCGTCCCGGCAGCACGTGCGCGCGTAGCGCCGTACGGAGTCGGCGTGCCGACGGAACAACTCCTCGTACGAACCGTCGTCACCGCCACGCATCCGCGCGATCAAGTCCGCATCCGATGGCTGTGGTTCGCCGTCCTCGGCTCCCGGACCGACGTACCGGCCACCCGGCTCGCGCTGCGCGGGTACCTGCCGCGCGGGCAGGCTGCCCGCCTCGACCTCGCCGCCACCGAGGGACTCGTCTCGCCCGTCAACGTTCATTGCGGAAGCCCCCGCACGGCACACTCAACCGGTACACCGATCCAGCGTGGCACACGGCGCGGGTGCGCCGGCCCCCTCTCACGGCCATCCACTCATCCGAGGAGCATCCGGCGAATCGCCGTGCTGATACTCACCCGTTCGAGCGAGTGGCCGTTCGAGGGAACCGGTCGACCACGTCGACGAAGACCGACACGAAGGCCGCCCGACACGCCACTCGCCGCAAGGCACCGCCACACGCCGAGCCGCCTGCCGGTCACCGCCCACGGATCACCCCGCGACGCCGGTCACGCCGCCCCCGGCACGCCGCCGATCACGGCACGCCGGTCACGGCGCCGAGCCGATCACAGCGCCGAGCCGAGGACCAAGCAGAGGACCACGCCGAGCCGCTCACCGCACCCCGCCGCTCACCGCACCCCGACTCAGACCGTGCGGGACCGCAGACCCTCCAGCAGGATCTCCAGCAGCCGGGCCGAAGCCGCGGCCTGCTGCGCCGGGTCCGGGAGTGCGGGCGCGGCGGTCGCTATCACCAGCAGCACATCGGCCACGGTGACGTCGGCACGCAACTCACCCGCCTCCCGAGCTCGGTCCACCAGCCGGCCGACCACCTCCAGCAGCGCACCCGCGCCGGAGTCGTCCGAGAGCTCGTCCTCGACGGCCGTCCGCGCGCCCACGACCCGAAGGTCCGGCCCGCCGGTCCCGCCGGCCTGACGCTGGTGCGGAACCCTCGCCGTCTCGGCCTCCTCGATCCCGTCCTCGGCGGCCGGGCCGACCCGCAGCACCTGCGGCGGCAGCAGCCGTCCGGCGCCGGAGGCCACGGAGGTGCGCAGGAAGCGCGACAGCGCCTGCCACGGCTCCTCCTCCTGGCCCAGAGCGGACGTGGCCTGGTCGGTCAGCCGGGCGGTCTCTTCCTCGGCTATTCGTCGGACCAGCACGTCCTTGCTCGGGAAGCGCCGGTACACCGTGCCGACGCCGACGCGGGCGCGCCGCGCCACGTCCTCCATGGGAGCCCCGTAGCCCAGCTCGCCGAAGACCTCGCGGGCCGCGCGCAGGACGTGTTCGAGGTTGCGCTGGGCGTCGACGCGCAGCGGCGTGGAGCGACCCATTCCGTGCGTGGTGGCACCTGTCATCACGCGGCCGCTGTCAGTAGACAGAGCGGTCGCAGAGCCATGGAAATCGGAAATGTGCATATGTTTCCCCCGGTAATCATCTGTCTCCCCCCGGAGACACTCCCCGCCTTCACGCCGAGGGGGGCCACGGTCACGGGGCCCTGGTCCTACTCCTCGACGAGTTACGAACATAGTTGAGCCAGAGTCAATTCAGAAGGGGCAGCCCCGGACGGAGCACCGCCCGATCGGAGCATTCACCCCCACTTTTCCGCCGCAAGCCTCCGGAATCACTCCCTCCGCACCTGCTGACCTGCGCTCCTGCACCCGGATCCGCAGCCTCCGACCGACCCGCCCCACCACTCTCTCCGGTCACACAATCTGTCGGGCCTGTGGACAAACTCCCGGCCACGTTGCGTCATGGGATGGTGAAGGCTGCTAACTCGCGGGGCACGGACCCCGGTACCCCGCCCCGAACGCGCATCCTCATCGTCGGCGGCGGATACGTCGGCATGTACACGGCGCTCCGGCTCCAACGAAAGCTGAGATCCGGCGAAGCCGAGGTCACGGTGATCACCCCCGAGCCCTACATGACGTACCAGCCGTTCCTCCCCGAGGCGGCCGCCGGATCCATCTCCCCCCGCCACGTCGTCGTGCCCCTGCGCCGCGTCCTGGCCAAGTGCCGCATCGTCATCGGTCAGGCCCAGCGCATCGACCACGCCAAGCGCGTCGCGACCGTCACCACCCTCGCCACCGCCGAGGAGGGTGCCGGCGACATCGAGATCGCCTACGACGAACTCGTCCTCGCGCCCGGCTCCGTCTCGCGCACCCTCCCCGTCCCCGGGCTCGCCGACTACGGCATCGGGTTCAAGACGGTCGAAGAGGCCATCGGCCTGCGCAACCACGTCATCGAACAGATGGACATCGCCTCCTCCACCCGCGATCCCGCCATCCGCGACGCCGCCCTCACCTTCGTCTTCGTGGGCGGCGGATACGCGGGCGTCGAGGCCCTCGGCGAGCTGGAGGACATGGCGCGCTTCGCGGCCCGGTACTACCACAACATCAAGCCCGAGGACATGAAATGGGTACTGGTCGAGGCCAGCGACCGGATCCTCCCCGAAGTCGGCCCCGAGATGGGCGTCTACACCGTTCGTGAACTGCGCCGACGCAACATCGACGTACGCCTGGAAACCCGCCTCGAATCCTGCGAGAACCGCGTCGCCGTCCTCAGCGACGGCGCACGCTTCCCCACCCGCACCGTCGTCTGGACCGCCGGCGTCAAACCCCACCCGATCCTCGCCGCCTGCGACCTGCCCAAGAACGAACGCGGCCGCCTCGCCTGCACGGCCTTCCTCACCGTCGAGGGCGTCGAACACGCCTGGGCGGCCGGTGACGCGGCAGCCGTCCCCGACATCACCGCCGCCGAACCGGGCCGCGAATGCGCCCCCAACGCGCAGCACGCAGTCCGCCAGGCCCGGTCCCTCGCCGACAACCTCCTCGCCGCCCTGCGCGACGAGGTCCTCACCGAGTACGCCCACAAGTACGCCGGTTCCGTCGCCTCCCTCGGCCTCCACAAGGGCGTCGCGTTCATCTACGGCCGCAAGCTCAAGGGCTACCCGGCCTGGCTGATGCATCGCACTTACCACCTCAGCCGCGTCCCCACCTTCAACCGCAAGATGCGCGTTCTTGCGGAATGGACCCTCTCAGGTCTGTTCAAACGCGAGATCGTCTCCCTAGGCTCCCTCGAACACCCCAGGGCAGAATTCGAACTCGCGGCAGGAGGCGGCCCCAAGCACCCGTCACCCCCACCCGCGCCCCAACCGCCGAAGGACGGCCAGAGCTGACGTTGTCAGTCCGGTCGGCCACACTGGACGTGTGACCATAGGTGGGCTCACACCTGCACAGAGTGACACCGTCCGCGATCGACTCCTGGGGGGCACCGCCCAGCGGCAGCTGGGGGAGACACAGCGACCACTTGCGACACCACGAGGCTTGAACGCAGTGAACTTCACCCGCTGGAGCGCCAGGTTCCCCGGAACGCAGCGCCGCGCCGCCGCCCGGACCGAACACGCCGCCGCCCAGGCCAAACGGGGTGAAGGCTCGGTCCCCGCAGCCCGCGGCGCGGCCACCCACGCCCCGGCGCCCCCGATCGACGGCGCCCCCGCGGAACCCACCGTCTCCGGAACGGGCGCGGGCCCCCTCCCGGCCGCACCCGCCCTCGACGAACTCTCCGTACGGGAGATCCTCGGGCTGCTCCCGGCACTCGTCGCCCTCGTCCACGGCCCCGACCACCGCGTCGCCTACGTCAACGACGCCTACGTCGCCGGCTTCGGCCCCCGCACCTCCGGCGCCCCCGCCCACCAGGCACTCCCCGAACTCGGCGACCTCGGCCTGCTCCCGCTCCTCGACCAGGTCCAGCGCAGCGGCAAGCCCCGTACCGCCAAGAACCGCACCGCGCCCGGCGGCGGCAGCTCGTACACCGTCACCTGCACCCCGGTCGAGTTCCCCAAGACCGACACCGCCCCCGCGCAGGAGCCCCACACCGGCGTACTGGTCCACCTCGCCGACGTCACCGACCACGCCGAGGCCGCGGAACGGCTGCGCGCCAGCGAGCGCCGCCAGCGCGAGGCGGCCGTCACCCTCCAGCGCTCCCTCCTGCCCCAGGAACTGGAACAGCCCGACGACCTCCGCATCGCCGCCACCTATCAGCCCGGCGGCACCGAGGCCGCCGTCGGCGGCGACTGGTACGACGTCATCACCCTCGGGGCCGGCCGCACCGCCCTCGTCATCGGCGACGTCATGGGCCGCGGCGTCCGCGCCGCCGCCGTCATGGGCCAGCTGCGCACCGCCGTCCGCGCGTACGCCCGCCTCGACCTCCCGCCCCACGAGGTCCTGCAACTCCTCGACGGCCTCGCCGCCGAGATCGACGCCAGCCAGATCGCCACCTGCGTCTACGCGGTCCACGACCCCAACGAGGGCCTGCTCGCGTACGCCTCCGCCGGCCACCTCCCGATCCTGGTCCGCGACGAGCACGGCACCGTACGCCGCGCCGCCGACCCCACCGGCCCGCCGCTCGGCACCGGCGGCTGGCTGCACACCTCCGGCACCATCGCACTGGGCCCGGGCTCCACCGCCGTCCTCTATACCGACGGTCTCGTCGAACGGCGCGGCGAGGACATCGACGAAGGCGTCGCCGCCCTTGAACGCGCCCTCGCCGGCGCCCAGGGCACCCCGTCCGTCATCTGCGACCGCCTGATGCGCGCTCTCGGCGTGGACGCCGACCACGACGACGACGTCGCGGTGATGGTCCTCCAGCAGCCCGCCCGCACCGGCTCCGACGCCGAGTTGTTCCACAACGCCGCCCTGGAACTCCTCGGAGGCATCGAGGCCGCACCGCGCGCCCGCGCCTTCGCCCAGGGAGTCCTCGCCTCCTGGCGCTTCCCCGTCGAGCTGTGCGACCTCGGAGTACTGGCCGCCAGCGAACTCGTCGCGAACTCCCTCCAACACGGCACCCCGCCCATGCACCTCCGGTTGCGCCGCACCGACCGCCGCCTGATCATCGAGGTCACCGACGGCGACGACCACCTCCCCCGCCGCCGCCGCGCCGAACCGGCCGACGAAACCGGCCGCGGCATCTCCATCGTCGCCACCATCGCCTCCAGCTGGGGATCCCGCCGCACCCCGGGCGGCGGCAAGGCCGTCTGGTGCGAGTTCGCACTCCCCGACAAGCAGCCCGACAAGCAGTAGGACGACATGACGATGCCCCCGGTCCGAGGAAGGACCGGGGGCATCGTCATGAAGCGACCTACACGGAAGCGGGCTCCGCTGCCTTCGCCACGGCGACCGGAACCGCCGGCGCCGACGGAGCGCCCTTCAGCAGCGACGGGTTGTCCTGCGCCGGAGTCAGCTGCTTCCCGAGCCGCAGCGCAAGCCACGCGATCCCCAGCGAGACCACCACGAACACCCCGATGTAGAGCATCGGCACACCCGCGCCGAGCGGCACGCCCAACGGCCCCAGCGCCAAAGCCATCTGCTTGACCAGCGCGAACGCGGAGTTGTACTGCCCCACGGAACCCTCCGGCGCGAGATCCGCGACGAGCGGCGCGAGCGTCGGCGACAGCATCGCCTCGCCGATCCCGAAGAGCGCGTACGTGGTCACGAACGCGGCCGCAGCCATCACGGCGCTCCCGTGCCCCAGACCCGAGAACCCGGCGATGAGCCACGCACCGGTCCAGATCAGACCGACCAGCGCGATCACCCGCGACCGCCGCCGCTTCTCCACGAGCCTCAGTACGACGAACTGCGCCACGACGATCGCACCGGTGTTGGCGGCCAGCGCGAACCCGAGCGTGGAAGGCGAGATCCCGGCGGCCTCGGTACCGAAGGCGGCCAGACCCGACTCGAACTGCCCGTAGCAGGCGAAGAAGAGCACGAAGCCCAGGACGAGCAGCTTCACCATGGCCTGGTGCCGCAGCATCCGCTTCCAGCCGCCACCCCCCTGCGAGGGGTCCCTCGGCACGGCGTCCTTGATGCTCGGCGCGTGCGGCATCCGCACGGTGGCGATGACACCCGCCAGGACCAGGAACATCACGGCCTCGATACCGAACAGCAGGGTGAAGCTGCCCGGGTGCGCGACGTCCACGATCTGGCCGCCGATGAGGCCACCGATGCCGAGACCGAGGTTCTGCATGAAGAACTGGAGCGCGAAGGCACGCGTACGGGTGCTCGGGGTCGAACACCACACGATCATCGTGGCCAGCGCCGGCTGCATCACGGCCTGCCCGGCGCCCAGCGCCAGGGCGGACAGCAGAATCGGCACCAGCCCGGTGGACAACCCCAGGGACAGCGCCCCGACGGACGCGGCCACCGCCGCACCCATCACGACGGGGACGGGACCACGTCGGTCGATGATCCGACCGGTGAAGGGCAGCGCGACGAGAGCGCCCAGGGCGAAGGCCACGAACGCGCTCGTGGCGGCCATGGAGCCCAGATTCCGCACCTGCGCCACGTAGATGTAGAGGAACGGAACCGTGAAGCCGATGCCGAACGCGGTCAGCGCGTTCCCGGCCTGGATCCGCCGCATCGCAGCGCCCATCACCTTGGTCACTTTCACCACCTTGATAACTGAAGCCTGAAGACTTCATCCCTAAAGTTCGAACCTTAACTCTACACATCGAAGGAGTTAGATGCCAACGGGCTCGTGCCATACTTCGGGCCATGGGTGACACAGACGGCACTACGCCTGTCCACGAACCGAGCCTCGACGAGCAGATCGCCGTCTATCAGCGCGAGTTCCAGGACCTCGATCCCCAGGTCGAGAAGGTGGTCTCGGCGCTGAGTCGACTGAACCGCCGCATGAACGTCGCGTACGGACGCCAGACCGCGGCCCTGGGCATCAGCAACGCGGAGTGGGAGGTCCTCAAGGCCCTCGTCATCTCCGGCTCCCCGTACCGGATGGGCCCGAGCGAGCTCGCCAAGCAGCTGGGCCTCACGCCGGCGGCGATGACCCACCGGATCGATCGGATGACGTCGGAGGGCCTGGTCACCCGCGAGCGCGACGAGTCCAACCGGGTCCGCGTGATCGTGGAACTCACGGACGAGGGCCGCAGCAAGTGGCTCGACGCGATGCGCGCGGCCACGGTCTTCGAGGAGGACCTCCTCCAAGACCTCTCCACCGCGGAGCGTGGCGTCCTGGGCGACATGCTGACCCGCCTCCTGGACCGCGTCGAAGACCTCCAAGCCAGGGGTTGACACACCCCCTGCGGATCCGTAAGGTTCTTCGAGTTGTCCCAGAGTCAACTGGTTTTGGTGACAACAACTCCCGCCGCCTCGTTGCGGCACCCAACTCAGCACGATCTCCCACCGGGAACGAATTCGGCATGTCCGAATTAATTTCCGAAGGTCGATTATGAATCGCCCGGGAAGTCCACTAGAGTTCTGGGAGTCGGAAGGGCCCAACAGCCCGGAAGACAAACCCCCCTGACTGGGAGTCAGGGCCGAAAGGTTCTGATAGAGTCGGAATCGCTGGAAAGGGAAAACGCGAAAGCGAAGAACCTGGAAGGCGGAAAACAAGCGAGACTGACTCTGATAGAGTCGGAAACGCAAGAACGAAGGAAGCGCCCGGAGGAAAGCCCGAGAGGGTGAGTACAAAGGAAGCGTCCGTTCCTTGAGAACTCAACAGCGTGCCAAAAATCAACGCCAAAAGTTGATACCCCGTCCATTTCGGTGGATGAGGTTCCTTTGAAAAAGACCTGTGAGGTCGCAATCTTCGGGTTGTGGTGCTTGCAGGCGATTACACAGCGAGGACGCAGTGGTCGATCGGTCTTATTCCGACATGATCGGCCCGCTCTAAGTGCGTGTGCACCCGATTACGGGTAAACATTCATGGAGAGTTTGATCCTGGCTCAGGACGAACGCTGGCGGCGTGCTTAACACATGCAAGTCGAACGATGAAGCCCTTCGGGGTGGATTAGTGGCGAACGGGTGAGTAACACGTGGGCAATCTGCCCTTCACTCTGGGACAAGCCCTGGAAACGGGGTCTAATACCGGATAATACTCCTGCCTGCATGGGTGGGGGTTAAAAGCTCCGGCGGTGAAGGATGAGCCCGCGGCCTATCAGCTTGTTGGTGGGGTAATGGCCCACCAAGGCGACGACGGGTAGCCGGCCTGAGAGGGCGACCGGCCACACTGGGACTGAGACACGGCCCAGACTCCTACGGGAGGCAGCAGTGGGGAATATTGCACAATGGGCGAAAGCCTGATGCAGCGACGCCGCGTGAGGGATGACGGCCTTCGGGTTGTAAACCTCTTTCAGCAGGGAAGAAGCGAAAGTGACGGTACCTGCAGAAGAAGCGCCGGCTAACTACGTGCCAGCAGCCGCGGTAATACGTAGGGCGCAAGCGTTGTCCGGAATTATTGGGCGTAAAGAGCTCGTAGGCGGCTTGTCACGTCGGATGTGAAAGCCCGAGGCTTAACCTCGGGTCTGCATTCGATACGGGCTAGCTAGAGTGTGGTAGGGGAGATCGGAATTCCTGGTGTAGCGGTGAAATGCGCAGATATCAGGAGGAACACCGGTGGCGAAGGCGGATCTCTGGGCCATTACTGACGCTGAGGAGCGAAAGCGTGGGGAGCGAACAGGATTAGATACCCTGGTAGTCCACGCCGTAAACGTTGGGAACTAGGTGTTGGCGACATTCCACGTCGTCGGTGCCGCAGCTAACGCATTAAGTTCCCCGCCTGGGGAGTACGGCCGCAAGGCTAAAACTCAAAGGAATTGACGGGGGCCCGCACAAGCAGCGGAGCATGTGGCTTAATTCGACGCAACGCGAAGAACCTTACCAAGGCTTGACATATACCGGAAAGCATTAGAGATAGTGCCCCCCTTGTGGTCGGTATACAGGTGGTGCATGGCTGTCGTCAGCTCGTGTCGTGAGATGTTGGGTTAAGTCCCGCAACGAGCGCAACCCTTGTCCTGTGTTGCCAGCATGCCCTTCGGGGTGATGGGGACTCACAGGAGACCGCCGGGGTCAACTCGGAGGAAGGTGGGGACGACGTCAAGTCATCATGCCCCTTATGTCTTGGGCTGCACACGTGCTACAATGGCCGGTACAATGAGCTGCGATACCGTGAGGTGGAGCGAATCTCAAAAAGCCGGTCTCAGTTCGGATTGGGGTCTGCAACTCGACCCCATGAAGTCGGAGTTGCTAGTAATCGCAGATCAGCATTGCTGCGGTGAATACGTTCCCGGGCCTTGTACACACCGCCCGTCACGTCACGAAAGTCGGTAACACCCGAAGCCGGTGGCCCAACCCGTAAGGGAGGGAGCTGTCGAAGGTGGGACTGGCGATTGGGACGAAGTCGTAACAAGGTAGCCGTACCGGAAGGTGCGGCTGGATCACCTCCTTTCTAAGGAGCACAGTACCGATTGCAGACAAATGTTCTGCACGGTCAGCTCATGGGTGGAACGTTGATTATTTGGCACGGTCTTCCAAAGCATTCTGCAAGTACTGCCCTCGGGCGTGGAAAGCGGTGATGGTGGCGGAGGGTCGTGCCTGGCACGTTGTTGGGTATCTGAGGGTACGGCCGTAAGGTTGTATCTTCGCGATGCCGGCCCCAGTGAACTCGCCAGCTTGTCTGGTGGGGTGATGGGTGACTGGTCGTTGCTTGAGAACTACACAGTGGACGCGAGCATCTGTGGCCAAGTTTTTAAGGGCACACGGTGGATGCCTTGGCACCAGGAACCGATGAAGGACGTGAGAGGCCGCGATAGGCCCCGGGGAGCTGCCAACTGAGCTTTGATCCGGGGGTGTCCGAATGGGGAAACCCGGCAGTCGTCATGGGCTGTCACCCACTGCTGAACACATAGGCAGTGTGGAGGGAACGAGGGGAAGTGAAACATCTCAGTACCCTCAGGAAGAGAAAACAACCGTGATTCCGGGAGTAGTGGCGAGCGAAACCGGATGAGGCCAAACCGTATGCGTGTGATACCCGGCAGGGGTTGCGCATGCGGGGTTGTGGGAATTCTTTTGATCGGTCTGCCGGCCGGTCGGCGAGTCAGAAACCGTTGATGTAGTCGAAGGACATGCGAAAGGTCCGGCGTAGAGGGTAAGACCCCCGTAGACGAAACATCAGCGGCTTGCTTAAGAATCTCCCAAGTAGCACGGGGCCCGAGAAATCCCGTGTGAATCTGGCGGGACCACCCGCTAAGCCTAAATATTCCCTGGTGACCGATAGCGGATAGTACCGTGAGGGAATGGTGAAAAGTACCGCGGGAGCGGAGTGAAATAGTACCTGAAACCGTGTGCCTACAAGCCGTGGGAGCGTCGCGTTGCATGCTTGCATGCAACGTCGTGACTGCGTGCCTTTTGAAGAATGAGCCTGCGAGTTAGCGGTGTGTAGCGAGGTTAACCCGTGTGGGGAAGCCGTAGCGAAAGCGAGTCCGAATAGGGCGATTGAGTTGCACGCTCTAGACCCGAAGCGGAGTGATCTAGCCATGGGCAGGTTGAAGCGGAGGTAAGACTTCGTGGAGGACCGAACCCACCAGGGTTGAAAACCTGGGGGATGACCTGTGGTTAGGGGTGAAAGGCCAATCAAACTCCGTGATAGCTGGTTCTCCCCGAAATGCATTTAGGTGCAGCGTCGTGTGTTTCTTGCCGGAGGTAGAGCACTGGATAGGCGATGGGCCCTACCGGGTTACTGACCTTAGCCAAACTCCGAATGCCGGTAAGTGAGAGCACGGCAGTGAGACTGTGGGGGATAAGCTCCATGGTCGAGAGGGAAACAGCCCAGAGCATCGACTAAGGCCCCCAAGCGTACGCTAAGTGGGAAAGGATGTGGAGTCGCAGAGACAACCAGGAGGTTGGCTTAGAAGCAGCCACCCTTGAAAGAGTGCGTAATAGCTCACTGGTCAAGTGATTCCGCGCCGACAATGTAGCGGGGCTCAAGCGTACCGCCGAAGTCGTGTCATTTCAGCAATAGGGCCAACGCCCGCTGGGATGGGTAGGGGAGCGTCGTGTGCCGGGTGAAGCAGCAGCGGAAGCTAGTTGTGGACGGTTCACGAGTGAGAATGCAGGCATGAGTAGCGATACACACGTGAGAAACGTGTGCGCCGATTGACTAAGGGTTCCTGGGTCAAGCTGATCTGCCCAGGGTAAGTCGGGACCTAAGGCGAGGCCGACAGGCGTAGTCGATGGACAACCGGTTGATATTCCGGTACCCGCTTTGAAACGCCCAATATCGAATCCTCTAATGCTAAGGCCGTGAAGCCGTTCCGGACCCTTCGGGGAAAGGAAAGTGGTGGAGCCGCCGATCCAAGGTGGTAGTAGGTAAGCGATGGGGTGACGCAGGAAGGTAGTCCAACCCGGGCGGTGGTAGTCCCGGGGTAAGGGTGTAGGCCGAGGGGTAGGCAAATCCGTCCCTCATTAAGGCTGAGACCTGATGCCGAGCCGATTGTGGTGAAGTGGATGATCCTATGCTGTCGAGAAAAGCCTCTAGCGAGTTTCATGGCGGCCCGTACCCTAAACCGACTCAGGTGGTCAGGTAGAGAATACCGAGGCGTTCGGGTGAACTATGGTTAAGGAACTCGGCAAAATGCCCCCGTAACTTCGGGAGAAGGGGGGCCATCACTGGTGATCGGATTTACTCCGTGAGCTGGGGGTGGCCGCAGAGACCAGCGAGAAGCGACTGTTTACTAAAAACACAGGTCCGTGCGAAGCCGTAAGGCGATGTATACGGACTGACGCCTGCCCGGTGCTGGAACGTTAAGGGGACCGGTTAGTGCGCTTTCGGGCGTGCGAAGCTGAGAACTTAAGCGCCAGTAAACGGCGGTGGTAACTATAACCATCCTAAGGTAGCGAAATTCCTTGTCGGGTAAGTTCCGACCTGCACGAATGGCGTAACGACTTCTCGACTGTCTCAACCATAGGCCCGGTGAAATTGCACTACGAGTAAAGATGCTCGTTTCGCGCAGCAGGACGGAAAGACCCCGGGACCTTTACTATAGTTTGATATTGGTGTTCGGTTCGGCTTGTGTAGGATAGGTGGGAGACTTTGAAGCAGCCACGCCAGTGGTTGTGGAGTCGCCGTTGAAATACCACTCTGGTCGTGCTGGATGTCTAACCTCGGTCCGTGATCCGGATCAGGGACAGTGTCTGATGGGTAGTTTAACTGGGGCGGTTGCCTCCCAAAGAGTAACGGAGGCGCCCAAAGGTTCCCTCAGCCTGGTTGGCAATCAGGTGTTGAGTGTAAGTGCACAAGGGAGCTTGACTGTGAGACCGACGGGTCGAGCAGGGACGAAAGTCGGGACTAGTGATCCGGCGGTGGCTTGTGGAAGCGCCGTCGCTCAACGGATAAAAGGTACCCCGGGGATAACAGGCTGATCTTCCCCAAGAGTCCATATCGACGGGATGGTTTGGCACCTCGATGTCGGCTCGTCGCATCCTGGGGCTGGAGTCGGTCCCAAGGGTTGGGCTGTTCGCCCATTAAAGCGGTACGCGAGCTGGGTTTAGAACGTCGTGAGACAGTTCGGTCCCTATCCGCTGTGCGCGTAGGAATATTGAGAAGGGCTGTCCCTAGTACGAGAGGACCGGGACGGACGAACCTCTGGTGTGCCAGTTGTCCTGCCAAGGGCATGGCTGGTTGGCTACGTTCGGGAGGGATAACCGCTGAAAGCATCTAAGCGGGAAGCCTGCTTCGAGATGAGTATTCCCACCTCCTTGAGAGGGTAAGGCTCCCAGTAGACGACTGGGTTGATAGGCCAGATGTGGAAGCCCGGTAACGGGTGGAGCTGACTGGTACTAATAGGCCGAGGGCTTGTCCTCAGTTGCTCGCGTCCACTGTGTTAGTTCTGAAGTAACGAACTGTGTTCATATCCGGTTGGTTAACTTCATAGTGTTTCGGTGGTCATAGCGTTAGGGAAACGCCCGGTTTACATTCCGAACCCGGAAGCTAAGCCTTTCAGCGCCGATGGTACTGCAGGGGGGACCCTGTGGGAGAGTAGGACGCCGCCGAACAATCATTGTGGGAAAGCCCCGCACCCTTCAGGGTGCGGGGCTTTTCTGCGTTCCGGACCAGGTTCTCGGGTTCGGCTGGGTATCCTGGCCGCGTTCCCCAGGAGGACACGATGACAGCACAGCAGCTGGAAGACGGCGGCCCGCTCATCCCTCAGCCGGCCATGACGCGGGAAGCGCTCCGGGACGCCGTGCGCCGCATCGACATGGCGAATCTGGCCGTGCTCGACAAGGAGTGCAACGAGGCGTTCGATCGTGCTGCGGCGACGGGTGCCATCAATCCACTGCGGTTCTTCCTGATCAAGTGGGCGACGCACGTGGCCATCCACCGCTGGCCCGCTCGGGCCGCGGCTCTCCATGAGGCAGAACGCGTTGCCGGGGACCCGACCGCGACGGAGCAGGAGTTCCGGTCGGCGATGGAGACCAGCAGTCGCATTCTGGCCGAGGCCCAGGAGGAGATCGGCCGGTGACCGCCCGCGGTGAAGGCGTGCAGAACGAGACCGGCTGGGCGTGGGAATGTGATCCCGGCCGGCTGTGGGTGCTCGGGGACATGCCCGCGGAACAGCAGCGGCTGGTCGGGTCCGTCATGGACGGGCTGGTGGACCTGGCATCGATGGGCATCGACCCCAAGGACGGCAGCCTCTACGAGGACGAGCAGCCGATGCGGCTCCGTACGTACGAGGACGAGCACCTGATGCTCTGGTACCAGACGATCCCGCACCGCAGCCGTGTCTACCTGAAGCGCGTCAACCTCTGACGACGCCGAGGCACCCTTCCCACGAACCGTTCCGCGAAGGCCGCTGCGAATCCCGGCAGCGGAGTGCATTGACGGAGCGAGCCGCCAGGTGCCGCAGCAGGTTCCGTGTCTCCCGAGGTCGGCTACCGCAAGCGATCGATTCCTCGGGTGCCGGACTTGCAGTCAAGTCCCCTCTCCGCAGCAGCAGTTGCGGATTGCGGGCCCTCGCTCCCAGTGGCTCGGCGACCCGCCGGCACGCGTCCACGATCAGGAAGATGCGCTTCGGCGGGATGGGACCAACCAGTGGGCGATGCGGGAGCCTGCGGACGGGTCCGGCCACGGCATGCGAAGCGAGACGCCGGCGACGGCCGGGCCCGCAGCATCGACTGCGCGGACCACGGAGCCCGACACACGGTCGAGGGCCGACTCAGCCGACTCCAGCGCGATCGGTCGGCCGGCCGAAGGGTTCGCCACATCTGCCAACCGAGTGCCCGGGTGCCCGGTCCCCCCGTCGAAGACCAGCAGGCAGGCCAGCGTGCCCAGGGCGCGAGCGATGTGTACGCGGGTAGTCAGTGCCCTCGAGGGCGACGGAATCGGACCGGCCTTCCGAGACTTCACCGGGTGGAGATGACGCGCGGGCTACCTGAGCAGGGCTTCAATCGGGAGAGCGCCACGGCGGATGGCAGAGCCCCGGGTTCCGCGGTGCGTCCTCGAACGCATATGGGGTCCGGATGGAGCGCTCCTGGAGGACTACACGTATCCATCCATCGCCTGGGATGCCTGAGTGTCCACCAACTCGCCGGCCGCGCGGCCAACGACAGCCGGCACTCCAGCCCGGACACTGGCGAAGACACGACCCCGCTTGTGCTGCCGCCCGACGACCGAGGCACCCTGCACATCGGCGCGGTTGTCTTCTGACACGGCAGGTAATCAGCCCGCCGGTTCAGCGGCGGGCCGCCAGTGTGCCCTTGGGGGCCATGAACCTGAACTGGGCGCCGATCATCCAGGACTCGACCATGTTCACGACCAGCTACCTGTTGGTCTGGAAGGCATCCCTGGGTCGGAGAGCCCGCCAGGATGGCCGCGTTCCCTGTGAGGGATCGCGGTGCCGAACGGGTTCGCCGGCCTCGAGCGTCGAATCGGGCCAGGTTCTGGTGACCAACCGAGGCGCAAGCGAGACGGGCGGACCGAGAACTGGGCTGTGCGGGTCGGGTCGGGTCCGGGACAGCGGGCCGGGCCGACCTCCCGGTTGTCGCGGTGGCTTTGCTGGTCCGCCAAGAGGGGAAGGGCACCGGATCATGTGCCCGTGCAGCCGGTATGGGTTGCGACGGATCTTCCTGACCAGTTCGCCGCCGAACCCGCCGCAGGTGTGATCCATGGGCTCGCGGACCCAAGCGACTTCTGCGGGTACCGGCCGCGTTCTGATGGGACGCACGTTCGTGGAGTCGGGTCCAGGTCCTCATTGCGGTCAGCCTGGGCGGCCATCTACAACGGCACCCCCGCTACCAGGCCCGGTTTGGCATCCCACCTTCGCAGCGCAGTCGGGTACAGGTACCCCCGCGTCGGTGCGTCCGTCCGTTAAGGAGGCGACCTACCTGTCGGCGGTGCGGTCGGTCGGCGCGGCAGACGTCCACCAGGTGACCACTCGGGCCGCCATCGCGTCGGGCCGCAGGCCGCAGGGATCGAGGCCGAAGTGATGCTTCAACTCGTCCTCCAGGACCTCATGCACTTCCGCCTGGTCCGCATCGCGGTGAAGCCGCCCCGAGCAGAGGGGCGAGCATGCAGTCGTACTCGCCTTGTACTTCGTCGGCGACGCCGATCGGATCCCACTCGTTGAGGAGATGCCGGAGGTCGCGTTCGGTGGAGGTACGCCAGGGTCTCACCCACCCAGGCTGCCACCCCGACACGATCGCCCTCACGGCGGTGCCCGGGAGGAGAGGGAAGCGGGCTCACTCCGCCTCACCAGGTCCGGCCCTCGGGTGGCGCCGAATGATTCGTCGCTGTGGACCCCGTGTGGTTGTTCAGCTCAACGGCCCCACCGGTATTCGTCCGCGGAGGCCGAGACCCCGGGGAGCGCCCCCCGGCCCTCTGAGGCGTAGGGCGGGCAGTCGCAGGGCCCGCCGGGACGGGTTGAGCGCACAGCAGCGCGGAGACAACACGCACCCGGGCGAGCTCGCGCCGTCCTGGACCTTGATGGCATGCGCTGGATGGCCCGGGCCTCCACGGACGGTGCAGTGGGCCCCTGGGCACAGGGCACTGGCGGACCACCGGGCCGACAGCACTCGCCCGTCGCCCGCGCCGACGAGCACAGAGGAGCCACGACAGGGGCTTGTGGCGAGGATCGGTGGGGTCGGCGTCGGGCCGATTGGACCCGTGCCCGAGGCCGATGTAGAGTAGAACGGTTGCCTCGAGCTGAACGGTTCGGCAACTCGCCCCTATGAATCCAATTCAGACAGGGCACCCTCGACTCTTCTTCCAGAAAGTCTGAAGCCGGGAAATCCGGTGGAAAACTTCTGATAGAGTCGGACTCGCCGGAAAGGGAAACGCCAAAGCGAAGAACTGGAAAGCGAAACCCGCTTCGACCGGGAATCGGACACGAAAGAGTCTGATAGAGTCGGAAACGAAGGAAGCGCCCGGAGGAAAGCCCGAGAGGGTGAGTACAAAGGAAGCGTCCGTTCCTTGAGAACTCAACAGCGTGCCAAAAATCAACGCCAAAAGTTGATACCCCGTCCATTTCGGTGGATGAGGTTCCTTTGAAAAAGACCTGTGAGGTCGCAATCTTCGGGTTGTGGTGCTTGCAGGCGATTACACAGCGAGGACGCAGTGGTCGATCGGTCTTATTCCGACATGATCGGCCCGCTCTAAGTGCGTGTGCACCCGATTACGGGTAAACATTCATGGAGAGTTTGATCCTGGCTCAGGACGAACGCTGGCGGCGTGCTTAACACATGCAAGTCGAACGATGAAGCCCTTCGGGGTGGATTAGTGGCGAACGGGTGAGTAACACGTGGGCAATCTGCCCTTCACTCTGGGACAAGCCCTGGAAACGGGGTCTAATACCGGATAATACTCCTGCCTGCATGGGTGGGGGTTAAAAGCTCCGGCGGTGAAGGATGAGCCCGCGGCCTATCAGCTTGTTGGTGGGGTAATGGCCCACCAAGGCGACGACGGGTAGCCGGCCTGAGAGGGCGACCGGCCACACTGGGACTGAGACACGGCCCAGACTCCTACGGGAGGCAGCAGTGGGGAATATTGCACAATGGGCGAAAGCCTGATGCAGCGACGCCGCGTGAGGGATGACGGCCTTCGGGTTGTAAACCTCTTTCAGCAGGGAAGAAGCGAAAGTGACGGTACCTGCAGAAGAAGCGCCGGCTAACTACGTGCCAGCAGCCGCGGTAATACGTAGGGCGCAAGCGTTGTCCGGAATTATTGGGCGTAAAGAGCTCGTAGGCGGCTTGTCACGTCGGATGTGAAAGCCCGAGGCTTAACCTCGGGTCTGCATTCGATACGGGCTAGCTAGAGTGTGGTAGGGGAGATCGGAATTCCTGGTGTAGCGGTGAAATGCGCAGATATCAGGAGGAACACCGGTGGCGAAGGCGGATCTCTGGGCCATTACTGACGCTGAGGAGCGAAAGCGTGGGGAGCGAACAGGATTAGATACCCTGGTAGTCCACGCCGTAAACGTTGGGAACTAGGTGTTGGCGACATTCCACGTCGTCGGTGCCGCAGCTAACGCATTAAGTTCCCCGCCTGGGGAGTACGGCCGCAAGGCTAAAACTCAAAGGAATTGACGGGGGCCCGCACAAGCAGCGGAGCATGTGGCTTAATTCGACGCAACGCGAAGAACCTTACCAAGGCTTGACATATACCGGAAAGCATTAGAGATAGTGCCCCCCTTGTGGTCGGTATACAGGTGGTGCATGGCTGTCGTCAGCTCGTGTCGTGAGATGTTGGGTTAAGTCCCGCAACGAGCGCAACCCTTGTCCTGTGTTGCCAGCATGCCCTTCGGGGTGATGGGGACTCACAGGAGACCGCCGGGGTCAACTCGGAGGAAGGTGGGGACGACGTCAAGTCATCATGCCCCTTATGTCTTGGGCTGCACACGTGCTACAATGGCCGGTACAATGAGCTGCGATACCGTGAGGTGGAGCGAATCTCAAAAAGCCGGTCTCAGTTCGGATTGGGGTCTGCAACTCGACCCCATGAAGTCGGAGTTGCTAGTAATCGCAGATCAGCATTGCTGCGGTGAATACGTTCCCGGGCCTTGTACACACCGCCCGTCACGTCACGAAAGTCGGTAACACCCGAAGCCGGTGGCCCAACCCGTAAGGGAGGGAGCTGTCGAAGGTGGGACTGGCGATTGGGACGAAGTCGTAACAAGGTAGCCGTACCGGAAGGTGCGGCTGGATCACCTCCTTTCTAAGGAGCACAGTACCGATTGCAGACAAATGTTCTGCACGGTCAGCTCATGGGTGGAACGTTGATTATTTGGCACGGTCTTCCAAAGCATTCTGCAAGTACTGCCCTCGGGCGTGGAAAGCGGTGATGGTGGCGGAGGGTCGTGCCTGGCACGTTGTTGGGTATCTGAGGGTACGGCCGTAAGGTTGTATCTTCGCGATGCCGGCCCCAGTGAACTCGCCAGCTTGTCTGGTGGGGTGATGGGTGACTGGTCGTTGCTTGAGAACTACACAGTGGACGCGAGCATCTGTGGCCAAGTTTTTAAGGGCACACGGTGGATGCCTTGGCACCAGGAACCGATGAAGGACGTGAGAGGCCGCGATAGGCCCCGGGGAGCTGCCAACTGAGCTTTGATCCGGGGGTGTCCGAATGGGGAAACCCGGCAGTCGTCATGGGCTGTCACCCACTGCTGAACACATAGGCAGTGTGGAGGGAACGAGGGGAAGTGAAACATCTCAGTACCCTCAGGAAGAGAAAACAACCGTGATTCCGGGAGTAGTGGCGAGCGAAACCGGATGAGGCCAAACCGTATGCGTGTGATACCCGGCAGGGGTTGCGCATGCGGGGTTGTGGGAATTCTTTTGATCGGTCTGCCGGCCGGTCGGCGAGTCAGAAACCGTTGATGTAGTCGAAGGACATGCGAAAGGTCCGGCGTAGAGGGTAAGACCCCCGTAGACGAAACATCAGCGGCTTGCTTAAGAATCTCCCAAGTAGCACGGGGCCCGAGAAATCCCGTGTGAATCTGGCGGGACCACCCGCTAAGCCTAAATATTCCCTGGTGACCGATAGCGGATAGTACCGTGAGGGAATGGTGAAAAGTACCGCGGGAGCGGAGTGAAATAGTACCTGAAACCGTGTGCCTACAAGCCGTGGGAGCGTCGCTGTATGTGCTTGCACATACAGTCGTGACTGCGTGCCTTTTGAAGAATGAGCCTGCGAGTTAGCGGTGTGTAGCGAGGTTAACCCGTGTGGGGAAGCCGTAGCGAAAGCGAGTCCGAATAGGGCGATTGAGTTGCACGCTCTAGACCCGAAGCGGAGTGATCTAGCCATGGGCAGGTTGAAGCGGAGGTAAGACTTCGTGGAGGACCGAACCCACCAGGGTTGAAAACCTGGGGGATGACCTGTGGTTAGGGGTGAAAGGCCAATCAAACTCCGTGATAGCTGGTTCTCCCCGAAATGCATTTAGGTGCAGCGTCGTGTGTTTCTTGCCGGAGGTAGAGCACTGGATAGGCGATGGGCCCTACCGGGTTACTGACCTTAGCCAAACTCCGAATGCCGGTAAGTGAGAGCACGGCAGTGAGACTGTGGGGGATAAGCTCCATGGTCGAGAGGGAAACAGCCCAGAGCATCGACTAAGGCCCCCAAGCGTACGCTAAGTGGGAAAGGATGTGGAGTCGCAGAGACAACCAGGAGGTTGGCTTAGAAGCAGCCACCCTTGAAAGAGTGCGTAATAGCTCACTGGTCAAGTGATTCCGCGCCGACAATGTAGCGGGGCTCAAGCGTACCGCCGAAGTCGTGTCATTTCAGCAATAGGGCCAACGCCCGCTGGGATGGGTAGGGGAGCGTCGTGTGCCGGGTGAAGCAGCAGCGGAAGCTAGTTGTGGACGGTTCACGAGTGAGAATGCAGGCATGAGTAGCGATACACACGTGAGAAACGTGTGCGCCGATTGACTAAGGGTTCCTGGGTCAAGCTGATCTGCCCAGGGTAAGTCGGGACCTAAGGCGAGGCCGACAGGCGTAGTCGATGGACAACCGGTTGATATTCCGGTACCCGCTTTGAAACGCCCAATATCGAATCCTCTAATGCTAAGGCCGTGAAGCCGTTCCGGACCCTTCGGGGAAAGGAAAGTGGTGGAGCCGCCGATCCAAGGTGGTAGTAGGTAAGCGATGGGGTGACGCAGGAAGGTAGTCCAACCCGGGCGGTGGTAGTCCCGGGGTAAGGGTGTAGGCCGAGGGGTAGGCAAATCCGTCCCTCATTAAGGCTGAGACCTGATGCCGAGCCGATTGTGGTGAAGTGGATGATCCTATGCTGTCGAGAAAAGCCTCTAGCGAGTTTCATGGCGGCCCGTACCCTAAACCGACTCAGGTGGTCAGGTAGAGAATACCGAGGCGTTCGGGTGAACTATGGTTAAGGAACTCGGCAAAATGCCCCCGTAACTTCGGGAGAAGGGGGGCCATCACTGGTGATCGGATTTACTCCGTGAGCTGGGGGTGGCCGCAGAGACCAGCGAGAAGCGACTGTTTACTAAAAACACAGGTCCGTGCGAAGCCGTAAGGCGATGTATACGGACTGACGCCTGCCCGGTGCTGGAACGTTAAGGGGACCGGTTAGTGCGCTTTCGGGCGTGCGAAGCTGAGAACTTAAGCGCCAGTAAACGGCGGTGGTAACTATAACCATCCTAAGGTAGCGAAATTCCTTGTCGGGTAAGTTCCGACCTGCACGAATGGCGTAACGACTTCTCGACTGTCTCAACCATAGGCCCGGTGAAATTGCACTACGAGTAAAGATGCTCGTTTCGCGCAGCAGGACGGAAAGACCCCGGGACCTTTACTATAGTTTGATATTGGTGTTCGGTTCGGCTTGTGTAGGATAGGTGGGAGACTTTGAAGCAGCCACGCCAGTGGTTGTGGAGTCGCCGTTGAAATACCACTCTGGTCGTGCTGGATGTCTAACCTCGGTCCGTGATCCGGATCAGGGACAGTGTCTGATGGGTAGTTTAACTGGGGCGGTTGCCTCCCAAAGAGTAACGGAGGCGCCCAAAGGTTCCCTCAGCCTGGTTGGCAATCAGGTGTTGAGTGTAAGTGCACAAGGGAGCTTGACTGTGAGACCGACGGGTCGAGCAGGGACGAAAGTCGGGACTAGTGATCCGGCGGTGGCTTGTGGAAGCGCCGTCGCTCAACGGATAAAAGGTACCCCGGGGATAACAGGCTGATCTTCCCCAAGAGTCCATATCGACGGGATGGTTTGGCACCTCGATGTCGGCTCGTCGCATCCTGGGGCTGGAGTCGGTCCCAAGGGTTGGGCTGTTCGCCCATTAAAGCGGTACGCGAGCTGGGTTTAGAACGTCGTGAGACAGTTCGGTCCCTATCCGCTGTGCGCGTAGGAATATTGAGAAGGGCTGTCCCTAGTACGAGAGGACCGGGACGGACGAACCTCTGGTGTGCCAGTTGTCCTGCCAAGGGCATGGCTGGTTGGCTACGTTCGGGAGGGATAACCGCTGAAAGCATCTAAGCGGGAAGCCTGCTTCGAGATGAGTATTCCCACCTCCTTGAGAGGGTAAGGCTCCCAGTAGACGACTGGGTTGATAGGCCAGATGTGGAAGCCCGGTAACGGGTGGAGCTGACTGGTACTAATAGGCCGAGGGCTTGTCCTCAGTTGCTCGCGTCCACTGTGTTAGTTCTGAAGTAACGAACTGTGTTCATATCCGGTTGGTTAACTTCATAGTGTTTCGGTGGTCATAGCGTTAGGGAAACGCCCGGTTTACATTCCGAACCCGGAAGCTAAGCCTTTCAGCGCCGATGGTACTGCAGGGGGGACCCTGTGGGAGAGTAGGACGCCGCCGAACAATCATTGTGGGAAAGCCCCGCACCCTTCAGGGTGCGGGGCTTTTCTGCGTTCCGGACCCATTACGGTCCAGGGCTTCGATTTATTGCGTGCAGGGCGCACCGGTGCCGTGCTTTGATCCGCACTATGAATCAGCATGGGGTGCGGCCGGTGTCTGCCGGTGAGTGGGAAAAGGCCAGGGAACTGCGGCTCAGCGCGTTGCGGGATCCTGCCGCTCCGGTGGCCTTCCTGGAGAACATCGTGGAGGCCGAGGCCCAGCCCGATGAGTTCTGGCAGGGACGGACCGCGGGAGCTTCGAGCGGGCGGGGCGTCCGACAGTTCGTCGCCGAAGCTCCCGACGGTTCCTGGGACGGGTCGGTGACGGTGCTCGTGGAGGAAGGCGGCACCATCGACTACTTCGGTGAGGTCGTGGAGAAGGCCCAGGGGCACCTGGTGGGGGTGTTCGTACGGCCCGCACAGCGGGGGACCGGAGTGACCGAGGCGCTGTTCGCGGCCGCGCTGGAGTGGGCCTGGTCGCTGGACGGGCCGGCGCTGGGGCGGGTACGTCTCTTCGTTCACGAGGACAACGCGCGCGCCGAGGCGTTCTATCGCCGGTACGGGTTCGTGGCCAGTGGCCGGATCGTGTTCGGCACGCCCTCGGACCCGGAGGCCCGGGAGCTGGAGTACGTACTGGAACGTCCCGTGGCGGGCCGTTAGAAGGCGGAGGCGGCCTGCGGCCAGCGGGAGCGGGCCTGTTCGCGGCTTCGGCAGAGCGCGAGCAGCGGCAGGGCGTCGTCCTGGAGGAGCTCCGGGAGCTGCGGGATGGGGGCGACGGCCGCCACGTCGTCCAGGACCAGCGTCAGTGGTGGGTCGAGCCGACCGCGGGATGACCGTACGGCCATGCGACGGCCGTGCTCGACCACGCTGGAGGCGAGTGCGGTCAGCAAGGGCATTGCACCCGGGTGGCTGCGCGGGTCCTCCACGGACTCGCCCACCAGATAAAGGGTGCCCCCTTCGGTCAGAAACGAAGCCAGTGTGAGGGAATCCGTTCGGTTCGGGTTGCAAGCCTCGCGGATGTGGATCGAACCGAGGCAGGAGAGGGCCCGGGCGCCGAGGTGCTGGGCCAGTTCGCGGCGCTCCGGGTAGGCGGTGAGGGCGCTTTCGAGTTCGCCGGCCGCGCCGGGGGCCGCCTGGGGGTGCGTGCGGAGGATGCGGACGGGGTCTTGGGCGTTGGTGCCCTGGGCCCAGCGGTGCAGCTGCTTGAAGGGGCGGTTGTCGAGGGCCGCGGCCTGGAGCCAACTGCGCAGGAGCGTTTCCGCCGTGTCGGCCACCGCGGCGTCCATGCGGGCCTGGGGGCGTACGGGCGCCAGGAGGGCTACGGCGCGTGTGGCGGCGAGGTCGCGGTCCGCGCAGCCCTCCGCGGGGTTCCAGTGCATGCGGGCCGGGGTGTCGCAGAGGTGCGAGGGGTCGTAGAGGAGGACCGGGCCGAGCTTGGCGCGGGCGTCCTTGGTCTCCGACCAGAGTGCGGGGGAGGACGTCACGACGAGGACCGCGCCTTCCGCCGCCGCGATGTGCCGGGCGGCGGTGGCATGGCGTTCCGCGGGCGTCGCGTAGCCGAGGCGGGCCGGCGTCTGCACGGACGCCGGTACGGGGACCGCGGCGGGTGCGGGCGTCGGTGCCGGGGCGGGGTGGTCCGCGGTGCGGAGGGTGCCGTGCGCCGTGGTTCCGGGGCTCGCGGCCTCGAACGCTGCCGGAGGCCGGGCGGTCGGCGGGGCCGGTGGGGTGGGGGCCGGTCGGGGTGGTGGATCCTTGTCGATTCGGCCGTGGTGCCCGACGAGGGTGCGGCGGGCCTTGGTGCGGGCGATGATCCCCATCGTGAAGATGGTCAGGACCAGCAGGATCAGGAGCTGGCCGATGAACAGGCCCCAGAACAGGCCCCAGCCGGAGAGGGCCGCCGGGTCGGTCTCGGGCCAGGCCCCGGGGAGGTCGTGGGGTTCCGTTATCAGGCCTCGGACCGCGTCCGGGGTACGGGTGAACGTGACCGTGTCCGGCCAGGCGCCTTTGGCGAACAGGGCCGAGAGGCCGGTGGCCGACCAGACGAGGACGGCGAGGCCGAGCAGGAACGCGAGCAGGCCGACGAGGGCCCCGTCGGGGACGCCCCCGGCCCGCGCGGGGGGATCCGTACGTCTGGGGTCGGACATGGTCACGCCACCGTGGTCGCGGATCCGGGACCGTTGTGGTGGCGTTCGATGAGGAGGGCTCGCTCCTCCGCCTCCAGTTCGGCGGCCAGCAGATCGTCGGGGAGTCGGTGTTGCGCCGAGGATTCGGTCATGGCGCGGTCGGTGTAGACGAGCGGGCGTTCGGCCTCGGTGATCAGGTGTTTGACGACCTGGACGTTGCCGTTGACGTCCCAGACCGCGATGCCCGGGGTGAGAGTGGGGATGATCTCCACGGCCCAGCGGGGCAGGCCGAGTACCCGTCCCGTGGCGCGGGCCTCGTCGGCTTTCTGGGCGTAGATCGTTCTGGTGGAGGCCATCTTGAGGATGGCTGCGGCTTCTCGGGCGGCGGCGCCGTCGACGACGTCGGAGAGGTGGTGGACGACGGCGACGAAGGACAGGCCGAGGCGCCGGCCGAACTTCAACAGGCGCTGGAACAGCTGGGCGACGAAGGGGCTGTTGATGATGTGCCAGGCCTCTTCGACGAGGAAGATGCGCTTCTTGCGGTCCGGGCGGATCCAGGTGTGTTCCAGCCAGACGCCGACGATCGCCATGAGGATCGGCATCGCGATGGAATTGCGGTCGATGTGGGACAGGTCGAAGACGATCAGTGGCGCGTCGAGGTCGATGCCGACGGTGGTGGGGCCGTCGAACATGCCGCGGAGGTCGCCGTCGACGAGCCGGTCGATGACCAGGGCGACATCGAGTCCCCAGGCGCGGACATCGTCTATGTCGACGTTCATGGCCTGGGCGGACTCGGGCTCGGGGTGGCGCAGTTGTTCCACGATGTCGGTGAGGACGGGCTGGCGGTCGCGGATCGTGTCGACGACGTAGGCGTGCGCGACCTTGAGGGCGAAGCCGGAGCGTTCGTCGAGGCCGTGGCCCATGGCGACTTCGATGATGGTCCGGAGCAGCGCGAGCTGGCCGGTCGTGGTGATCGCCGGGTCGAGGGGGTTGAGGCGGATCCCGTCGTCGTTCGCGGCGATGGGATCCAGGCGGATGGGGGTTATTCCCAACTGCTGGGCGATCAGGTTCCACTCGCCGACGCCGTCTTCGCCCTGGGCGTCGAGGACGACGACCTGGCGGTCCTTGAAGCGGAGTTGGCGCAGGACGTACGTCTTCTCCAGCGCGGACTTCCCGTTGCCGGACTCGCCGAGTACCAGCCAGTGGGGGGCGGGGAGCTGCTGTCCGTACAGCTGGAAGGGGTCGTAGATGTACCCCTTGCCGCTGTAGACCTCGCGGCCGATGATGACGCCGGAGTCGCCGAGGCCGGGGGCGGCGGTCGGCAGGTAGACGGCCTGGGCCTGCCCGGTGGAGGTGCGGACGGGCAGGCGGGTGGTCTCCACCTTGCCGAACAGGAAGCTGGTGAAGGCGTCCGTCAGAGCGGACATGGGATCTCGCATGGGCGGCACTTCCCTCCGGCTAGCGTCGGATGCCGGTGGCGAACGGCAGGGTGTTGACGAAGGCGCGGTGGTGCTCGCGGTCGCACCACTCCAGCTTCAGGTAGGACTTGCCCGCCGAGGCGCGGATGGTGCGCTTGTCGCGGGCGAGGGCCTCGGGCGAACGCGAGGACACCGTGATGTACCCGACCAGGTTGACTCCCGCCGCACCACTGGCGAGATCTTCACCCCTCTGGTCGAGCCGGCCGTGGGCGGCGATGTCGCGCGGGTCGACCGTGCGGTTCATCTTCGCGGCGCGGCTGGCGTCGGCCTCGTCGTTGGTCTTCTCCGTCAGCATGCGCTCGATGGCGACCTCGGTGGGTTCGAGGTCCATGGTGACGGCGACGGTGCGGATGACGTCCGGGGTGTGGACGAGGAGCGGGGCGAGGAAGTTGACGCCGACGGGGGTCATCGGCCACTCCTTCACCCAGGCGGTGGCGTGGCACCAGGGGGCGCGGGTGGAGGACTCGCGGGTCTTGGCCTGGAGGTAGGTGGGTTCGACCGCGTCGAGTTCGGCGGGCCAGGCGTTGCGCTTCGTCATGGCCTGGATGTGGTCGATGGGGTGGTCCGGGTCGTACATGGAGTGCACGAGGGAGGACAGTCGGCCCTGGCCGAGTGGTTGGCGTACGCGGATGTCGGCTTCGGCGAGGCGCGCGCAGATGTCGGTGAGCTCCCGGGCCATGACGATGGCGAGGCCGGCGTCGCGGTCGAGCTTGCGGCCCTTGTGGGGGGTCGAGGCGCGGGCGATGGTGACGGCTTCGGCGGCCAGGTCGCGGGTGAAGTGCATGCAGGCGACGAGGTAGGCGCGGTGCTGCTCGGAGGAGGTGGACACCATCGACTGGAGCTGGTCGTACGACTCGCGGAGCCAGCCGGGGGCGGTGGTGTCCCCGCGCTGGGCGACGTCCTTGGCGTGGGCGTCGGGGTCGGCGGGGAGGGTACGGGCGAGCATCTGCAGGCGGGTGACGAAGCCGTCGCCGTTCGCGACGTGCTTGAGGAGGGTGCCGAAGCGGTCGACGAGGGCTTCCTGGTCCTCGCTGTCGCGCAGGCCGACGCCGGGGCCCTCGATCTCGATGGCGGCGGTCACGGTTCTGCGGTCGGCGTGCAGGAGGACGGCGATCTCGTCGGGGCCGAAGGGCGCCGCGAGCCAGCTGATGCGCCCGATGCCGGGGGGCGGGCCGACCTCGACCTCGCGGCCGTCGGAGCCGCGGATGCCGGCTTCCATGGTGCCGGAGCGGTACGTGGTGCCGCGGCGCAGGGTGCGCTTGTAGCTGCGCCTGATCTCGAACCACCGGTAGAAGGTACGGCCCTTGTAGGGGACGTACACGGCGGCGAGGGCGAGCATGGGGAAGCCGGCGAGGCTCACGATGCGCAGGGTGAGGTCGGGGACGAGCAGTCCGCTCATCATGCCGAGGAACGCGCCGGCGATGATCAGGGCGATCTCGCCGGTTTCGCGGTTCTTGCCGACGATCGCGTTCGGCCGGGCGCGGCCGATGAGATACGTGCGACGGGGCGCGATCGGGTGAAGCTGGTGGGACTGGGTCGTCAACGCCCGTCACCTCCTGTGTTCCTCGTGCTCGAGCCGGTGCGGGGCGGGGGTGTGGCGGAGGGGACAGATCCGCCGCCGGACCCGCCGCCGGAGCCTCGGCTGCTGTGTGCGGCCATGCCTCCGGAGATCTGGTTGGCGTCGCCGCCGCCTCCGCCACTCGCGCGGTGGGCGCCGCCGCCGCGGCTGCTGTGGGTTTTGATGCCCTGGGAGACGAGGGAGGCAGGGGAGCTGATGACGGCTGCGGCTTGGGCGCCGTCGGTGGCCTTGCTGCGGTTGGAACGTGCGGAGGCGATCTCGTCGCCGAAGCCGGGGACGAAGCGGTAGATCATCGCGGAGGCGAAGATCGCCAGGAGGATGATCGCGAGTCCGGAGACGACGGCGGAGACGGCGTTGGGGCCCTTCTCGCCCGCGAGGGCGCCGGCGAGGCCGAGGACGATCACGATGACCGGCTTCACGAGGATGACGGCGATCATGATGCCGGCCCAGCGGCGGACGTGGCCCCACATGTTGCGGTCGACGAGCCCGGCGTAGACGACCGTGCCGAGAAGGGCGCCGACGTAGAGCAGGGCGGCGCGGATGACGAGCTCCAGCCACAGGATCCCGGCGGCCAGGACGGTCACGAGGGCCACGACGATCAGCATGATCGGGCCGCCGCCGATGTCGTCGCCCTTCTTGAGGGCCTCGGAGAACGAGCCGAAGAAGACGTCGGTCTGGCCGCCGGTGGCCGAGGCGATGACCTCGGTGACGCCGTCGGTCGCGGAGACGACGGTGTAGAGGATCAGCGGGGTGAACGCGGAGGCGAGGACGGTCAGCCAGAGGAAGCCGATGGCCTCGGACATGGCGGTGGTGAGGGGGACGCCGCGGATGGCGCGCTTGGCGACGGCGAGGAGCCAGAGGACCAGGGTAAGGATGGTGCTCGCGGCGAAGACGACGGCGTACTGCTGGAGGAAGGCGGGGTTGGTGAAGTCGACGGTGGCCGTGGACTTGATCGCCTCGCTGAGCTTGCCGACGATCCAGGCGGCGGCGTCTGCGCAGCCGCGGGCGAGGGAGGCCAGGGGGTTGAGGGCGTCGGTGGGGTTGGCGGGGGAGACGCCGGTGCCGGTGCCGGGGGAGTTCCCCAGTTGGCGCTCGCAGTTCTCCTTGACGGGTCCGAAGATGCCCTCGCAACGATTGTCCTTGGCAGGGGAGCCCGATGGGCTCGGCGCAGGAGTGGGTGCGGCGAAGGCGTGAGCGGACAACAACACCAGCGTTGTCTGGACGGCGGCCAAGGCTCCGGCGATCCGGAGGGGGCGGCGGCTACCGGGCATAGGTGAACCCTCCGAACTCCTGGACGGCCTTGCTGATGTCGTCTGATGTGGAAGCGGCGACGTCGCCGGGGACTGGCGCCGGTCCGTCCGTCTGGCTGTCGGAGGTGACCTTCCAGTCCTCGCCGGCCCAGGTGAGTTCAAACATCCAGGTTTGCCAGGTGGTGCGCACCGGATTGGTGGATTTGGTACCCGACATCCCGATCAGCCCCGTGTACCAGACCGCGACCTTCGCGCTGGTGGGGCTGTAGTTCTCGATTCTGGTGCCGATCGGGACGGCGCGGGTGACGAAGGTGCTGCCCTGGGGGGCGGTTCCGTTCGCGTCAAGGCCCAGAGTGGCGAGAAACGCGGGGGAGTAGGCCGCATCCTGCGCGCTCTTGCGTCGGGAGCCCGCTTCCGGGGTGTAGATCCCGTCCATGAGGGCGTGTCGTACGTCCTTCTTGAGCATCCCGTCGGAGCCCAGCGCCACCGCGTAGTTCGCGGCCGCCGATTGGGCGCCCTGTTCGTCGTGGGCGAAGCCCTTGGGGATGCCGTTGGACTTGCCGGTGACCGGTTCGGTGCCGGTGGGGCTGGTGGCGGCGTCGGTCGGAGGTTTGTTCGACGCGGTGTTCGCGGGGGAGTCCGGGGATTGGTTCGCGAACGCGATGGCGGCGATGAGGAGGACCACCACGCCGACCGCGGTGATGAGGCCGCGGGAGGGGCGCGGGGTGCGGCGCGGGTTGCCGTAGGGGTCGGAGGGGGAGTCCGGGAGGCGGGTACGGGTCTGGCCCGTGCCGCCCACTTCGCCGTGGCCGCCGCCGCCGTAGTGGTCGTCGTTGCTCATTCCGTGTCCGCCCCCTCCGCCTCGTACGACGGTAGCGCTCGTTCCCGCGTGGATGCGGTGTGGTGATTCGCCATCAGGTACGACGGCCGGCGGGCGGCACGGCTAGACGGCCATTCCGTAGACGATCGTGAAGAGGGTGCCCAGGGAGCCGATGATGAAGACGCCTGTGAGGCCGGCCACGATCAGGCCCTTGCCCTGTTCCGCGCTGAAGGTGTCGCGTAGTGCGGTCGCTCCGATGCGCTGCTTGGCGGCGCCCCAGATGGCGATGCCGAGGCAGAGGAGGATCGCGATGGCCATGACCACTTCGACCATGACCTTCGCTTCGTTGCCGAGACTGCCGAACGGCCCCCAGTTCGGGGCGATTCCACCGATGATGGTGGTGATGTCGCCCTTTTCGGCTGCCAGGATCATGTAACTCACCGCCCCCGTATGGGTAGTTCCGGTAGCCCGTGCCCGACGGCATGGGTCACGCACTATCTTCGCTGATGAAACCGCCGCCGTCGCCGACTTGGCGGCTCTCTTTACCCGAGCTCGCGGTCTGTGCCCTGTCGGAACGCTCTGACCAGGTCACTCTGTGTATCACGGGGGTTGACGCCGGGCAATGATTGCCGTCTCGCCGTGCCGGCGACAGGCCTTCGGGTCGGGTGAGGCGCGGCCGTTCGGCTCAACGGGGCGGCGTGTCGTTGGTCCGTACCGCTGACACATGTCCGACATTCCGTCAGTCGTTCCATGTGCACGCCGGGTTGCGCGGGATGCTCCACCCCGTTCGGTTGGACGACGCAAGGAGCAGGGATGGGTTCCGCAGTGAAGTCGGGTCGGCGCGTGTGGCTGGCCGGCGGTGTCGCAGTGCCGCTGGTGTTCGCGCTGTCGGGGGTTTCGGCTCCGGCGATGGCTGCCGCGCACGGGTCGACCGCCGTGGTGGGGGCGCCCGCGGCCGGTGACGGTTGCTCGAAGTTGAAGGCCAGGGTGCTGAAGTCCGCCGCCTCCGGGCCGTCGAGCGGCTGTACGGGGCCGCGGGGGCCGAAGGGGCCCAAGGGTGACCGCGGTCCGAAGGGTGATCGGGGTCCCAGGGGTGACCGGGGTCCGGCTCAGCCCTGCGTGGGCGTCGACACGGCGCAGGGGCGGTTCGGTCTGGAGTTCAGCGCCGTGGTGAGCCGGGGCAAGGCGTTCCTGGGGCGTCGGACGACCAGCACGGTCCTGGAGAACGGGCCGTACGTCTGGAAGGACCTCTCCACCAGCGCGAACCCGGGCTTCCCGCGCAACGCGTGCGGTGTGTCGCTGAACATCCTGGAAGTGACCGCGCAGGTGAAGGTGCTGACCACCGACGGGAACGTCTTCGAGAACTCCTGCACCTATGTGGCGACCGGTGTGCTCACCTGCCCGAGCGGTTGGACGCCGCTCATCAGGCCCTGATCCGGGGCCGCCCGTCGTCGGTGTCGCGGTGCGGGGCACGAGCCGGATCGCGGCGTCGGCGCGGGTGGTGTGGTGGAGGAGCGGCCTCGTTGTCAGTGGGGCGCGTCAGGCTGGTGGCATGACGACTCCCGGGACTCTCGCGGACCTTGAGGCGGCCATCCGTGCGGGATGGTCGGCCGAGACCTGTTCGCCCGATGACGTGGAGCGGGCGCCCTGGACGGCCGGGAATCCGGCCTGGGAGCATTGCGACATCACGGCTCTGGTCGTCCAGGACCTGCTGGGCGGGGAGTTGATGGTGGGTGAGGTCTGGTCGGAGGGGCGGCAGCAGGGGTTCCACTGTTGGAACGTGTTGCCCGGGGGGATGAGTGTTGATCTGACGCGGGAGCAGTTCCGGCTCGGGCAGACGGTCACGCGGGGGCGGCTGATGGGGAAGCGGCCGAGCGGGCGGTTGCCGAGGCGCTGGGAGGAGTACCGGCTGCTGCGGCGGCGGGTGATCGACAGACTGGGGCCGCTGCCGGGGGTGGTGCGGGCGGCGGACGGGCGCGGGCTCGCGTACACGGATTTCGGCGGCGCGGGGGCGCCGCTGCTCGTGCTGTACGGGGATTCCCGGGGCGGCCGACTTGAGGACGGGTGGTCGCAGGACGGGTGGTCCTTCGAGTCGCCGGCGCGGGACGCGGGGCCGGGGTGGCACGTCATCGGGCTCGATCTGGCCGGGTACGGGGCGGCGGATGTGGTCGAGGGGGAGGCGCGCGACGAGTGCGTGAGGGATGCGGCCGGCGTGTTGGAGGGGCTGGGTTTGGGGCCGGCGGTGGTGCGGGGGCGGGGCTCGGGCGAGGACGTCGCGTACGGGCTTGAGGCGAGTCGGCCGGATCTGGTGCGGGCGGTGGTCGAGCTGCCGAGGGGGCGTCGGGCGCGGGCGGAGGATCCGGAGGGGTTCGGTGCGGCCGTGCGGGAGTTCCTGGCGGGGGTGTGAGCGCAGGGGTGTGAGTGCGGGGCGGGGGTGTGACTCCCGCGTGCTCCCGTGCGCCCCTGCGGCCTCGGGTGTGTCCCGGATCGGGCCGGCCCGGAGGGGCCTCGGCCACGGGCGTGTGCCGGGCGGGGCCTCGGGGGTCCCGGGTGTGGGTCAGGCCCAGTGGGAGGGGCGGGTGAGGGCAGGGGGGATGCGGGTGGCGGGGGATCCCTGGGCGGCGTTCAGCTGGGGCTGGGTGAGGAAGAGGGCCTCGCGGAGGTCGGCGTCGCGCAGGTTGGCGTCGCGGAGGTCGGCGCCGATCAGGTCGGCCTTGCGGAGGTCGGCCCCGGAGAGGTCGGCGGCGATCAGGTAGGCGCCGCGGAAGGTCGCGCCGCGCAGGTCGGCGCCGGAGAGGCGGGCGCCCATGAGGTCGGCGCCGCGGTGGTTCTTCCTGCGGGCGGGGGAGGTGGCGCGGACCAGTTCGCTGGTCTTCAGGAGGAGGGCGTTGATCTCCTGGCGGAGGGCGCCGACGTCGAAGGGGATCAGGGTGGCGGCGTCGGCCCCGGTGGCCGCCGTGGTCGTGGCGAGTGCCTGCCGCAGGTCGGCGTGGATCGGTGCGGCCGCCGGCAGGGCGAGGGCCTCGGTGAGGTAGGCGAGGAGCTCGTGGAGCTGCCGCATCACGGGGAAGACGTCGAACATCTGGCGTGCCGTGTCGGGGTGTGCGCGCCAGTCCCGGCCGCCGAAGGTGACCTGGGACACCTGCTGGCCCGCGCCGAGGCAGTCGAAGACGGTGCAGCCCGGGAAGCCCTTGTCGCGCAGCCGGGTGTGGATGCCGCAGCGGAAGTCGTCCCCGAGGTTCTCGCAGGGGGTTCCGGCGGCCTTGTTCAGGGCGAAGTCGGTGGACTTGGCGAAGGGCAGGGCCACGCAGCAGAGGGCGAAGCAGTTCGCGCAGTCGGCGCGCAGCGCGGGGGTGGGGGCGGCAGGCGTGGTGGACATCCGTTCATTGTGACCGGTGGGGCGAGGCCAGCCTCATCTGGAGGGCGGTCCACCAGACGCCGTCCACCTGCTCGACGTCCTTGAGGACTTCCACGGTGCGGAAGCCGAGCTTCTCGTAGAGGCGGACGGCCGGGGTGTTGTGCGCGAACACGCCCAGGTCGAGGCTGTGCAGCCGCAGGTCGGTGAAGGCGCGGGACAGGGTTTCGCAGAGCAGGCTCTCGCCGAGGCCGCGGCCTCGGGCGCGCGGGGCGATCAGGACGCGGCCGAGGCGGGCGTGGTCGGGGTCGTCGTCGTGGCGGCGCAGCGAGACGTGGCCGACGGGCTCGGCGGCCTCGGGGCCGTGGGACGGTACGGCGGTCCAGGTGTGGCGGCCGGGTTCGACGGCGTAGGAGGCGAGTTGGGTCTCGTCCAGGGGCCAGGAGAAGGAGGGGCCGGCCCAGGTGGTGAGGTCGGCCGCGGTGGTGATCCAGTCGAGTAGGGGCGCCGCGTCGGTGGTGGGGTGGAAGGGGCGCAGGGCGAGAGCGGTGGTGGGCATGGGTCAAGTATGCGTATTTCGTGCCGCTTTGATTGAAGTCCGGGGCGGGGACGGTGCCGCGTCCGGGGGCGGGTGGGGCGTGAGTCGTGTGCGGGGTGGGGCCGGTGCGGGGGCTGGTGCGCGAGGTTACCTGTCGGTAGCGTGCGGGGGCATGAGCGCTGCTGAGGCCTTCTTCGAGCGGGTCGACACGGGACGTTTCCTGGCCACCGAGTACACGCGCGGGCCGTGGGACCCGGGCTCGCAGCACGCCGGTCCGCCGGCGGCGCTGCTCGGGCGGGCCGTCGAGGAGCGGGTGGGTGCCCGCGCGGACCTGCGGGTCGCCCGGATCACCTACGAGATCCTGCGCCCGGTGCCGATCGGTCCGCTGGAGATCGCCACGACCGTGCTGCGGTCCGGCCGCAGTACCGAGTTGGTCGAGGCGACCCTCGCGCCGGCGGGGGCGGCGCCGGTGATGCTCGCGCGTGCGTTGCGGATCCGGGTGGCCGCGGAGGCCGTGCCCGCGGTGGTGCCGGGGCCGCAGGTGCCTCCGCCGGGCGAGGTGGGGCCGACGCCGTTCTTCCCCGTGCCGTGGGAGGTCGGCTATCACACGGCGATGGAGAGCCGGTTCACCGAAGGGGCCTTCATGGAGTCGGGGCCGGGGACGTGCTGGATGCGGATGGGAGTGCCGTTGATCGCCGGGGAGGAGACGGCCCCGTTGGACCGGGTGTTGATCGCGGCCGACTCCGGCAACGGGATCAGTTCCGTCATGGACTTCGAGCGGTTCGTCTTCGTCAACGGCGACCTCACCGTCCACCTGCACCGCCACCCGGTGGCCGAATGGGTCTGCGTGGAGGCGCGGACCAGTGTGGACGGCGCCGGGATCGGGCTCGCGGACTCCCGGCTGCACGATGAGAAGGGGCCGATCGGACGGGGTGCGCAGAGCCTCTTCGTCGCCCCGCGCTAGACGTCAACCCCCTTGCCGCGCAGGGCAGTACGTATGGCAGGCTCAGCCGGATGGAGCCGCTCACAGAGGCCGACCCCGAACGGATCGGCCTGCACGTGCTGGTGGCCCGGCTGGGGGCCGGGGGGATGGGGCGGGTGTACCTGGGGCGTTCGCCCGGGGGCCGGCTGGTCGCCGTCAAGGTGGTGCGGGAGGAGATCGTCGGGCATCCCGAGGCGCTGGCCAGGTTTCGCCGCGAGGTGGAGACCGTACGGGCCGTGCGGTCGGCGTACACCGCGCATCTGATCGACGCGTCGTTGGAGGCGGCGCCGTACTGGCTGGCGACGGAGTACGTCGCGGGTCCGACGCTCGCCGACGCCGTGCGCGGGCGGGGCGCGCTGCCGCCGGACACCTGTCGGGGGTTGGGGGCGGCGCTGGCGGAGGGCCTGGCGAGCGTGCACGCCTACGGGGTCACGCACCGGGACCTGAAGCCGCAGAACGTGATTCTGGCGGCGCAGGGGCCTCAGCTGATCGACTTCGGGATCGCGCACGGCGTGGGGTCGACGCCGTTGACCGAGACGGGGCGCACGCCGGGCACGCCGGGGTTCACGGCGCCCGAGGTGCTGGTGGGCGGGGTCGCCGGGGCGGCGGCGGACGTGTTCGCCCTGGGTGCGACGTTGGCGTACGCGGCCACCGGGAGGCCCCCGTTCGGGGGCGGGGCGGCGGTGGGCGTGGGGTTCCGGTCGGTGTACGAGGGGATCGACCTGGCCGGGGTCGAGCCGGGGTTGGCGGCGCTGATCGAGGACTGCGTGGCCAAGGACCCGGCGGACCGGCCGGAACCGGCGGAGGTGATCCGGCGCTGCGGGGTGCGGGGCGCGCTGGTGGAGGATCCGGTGTACGCGGGGCTGGCGGCGCCGTCGGAGCGTGCGACGGGCACGGCCGGCGTGGCAGATGTGGTCGGCGTGGCCGATGTGGCGCCCGGGGCCGGCTCCCCGACCCGGCGCCTGGACGACACCACAGCGCCGGCCGGGGTCGCCCTGCCGCCCGCCGTCGCCTCGTCGTCCGCCGGGGCCGCCACCCCGTACGAGGGTCCCGCGGCCCGCTCCGGTCGGCGCGGCCGGGTCGGGGCGGTGGCGGGGGGCGTCCTGGTCGCGGTGGTGGCGGTGCTGCTGTGGCAGTTCCCGTTCGGGGAGGACCGGGGTGGAGGTGCCGCCCGGACCCCCGGGAGCGGGACCCCGGCGGCTCCCGCGTCCGGCTCCCCCGCCTCGGGCGCGGTGAAGCCCGGCAAGGGGGGCGGTTGGGCCGGGGAGGACTTCCGGTGGAAGCTGTCCACCGATGCGGAGATGGCCCGCTACGGGGCGGGTGACTGTGACGGGTCCGCGGAACTCCGGCCGCCGGGCCGGGGCATGGAGACCTCGACGGTGTCCTCGAACACGAACGGGGTCCCGGGCGACACGGTCAGGGTCAAGTTCCGTTCGCGGCGCGGCGCCGAGCCGGGAGCGCGCCCCGCGCCCTATCCCGTGGTGATGGCGGTGAAACCACCGCACGCGCCCAAGAAGGGGCAGACGGGCTTTCTGAGTGCCCCCGTGGACCTGTACGCCGGCTGGGACACTGATGGTTACGGCGAGTTGACCTATCCGGACGACTTCCCGGGGGCTGTGCCCCTGAGCGCCGACAAGGGGGACTGGACGGTGGTGTTCTACCGCGTCGAGGATGGGGCCAAGCGGTATACGCCCATCGCGTGCAACGGCTTCCGAGTGGGCTAGCGGATACGGCGACACGGGTCAAATTCGCTCGAAAGTGGTGGCAATGGGGGAGTGTTGACGGGTGCGCAGATTCTGGATGGCAGGCGGGATCGGGATCGGGCTGGCCCTGAGCTTCCTCGTGTTGCTCGTCGTGGGGACGTACTCGGCGGCGGCCGGCCTGGCGGGAGCGGGCGCCGCGGGCCGTGCGCTGGGGCTCGCGAAGGGGGCGGTGCCCGGCAAGTACCAGGCCCTGGTGCAGAAATGGGGCGCGCTCTGCCCGGCGATCAGCCCGGCGTTGCTCGCGGCCCAGCTGTACTCGGAGAGCGGCTGGAACCCGAGTGCCGTCAGTCCGGCGGACGCGCGGGGGATCGCGCAGTTCATCCCGGGCACCTGGGCGGGTCACGGGGTCGACGGCGACGGTGACGGGGACCGGGACATCTGGGACCCCAACGACGCCATTCCGTCGGCCGCTTCGTACGACTGCGAGTTGGCCAAGGACGTGGCGCGGGTGCCCGGGGACGCGACGGGCAACATGCTCGCGGCCTACAACGCGGGGGCGTACGCGGTCATCAAGTACCAGGGGGTGCCTCCGTACAAGGAGACCCAGGGGTACGTAAAGACGATTACCACCCTGGCGAAGAGCTTCGAGCGTCCCGTCGGCAGGGTGGCGCCGTCCCAGCAGGCCGCAGGGGCCATCTACTTCGCGCAGAAGCAACTGGGCACCCCCTACCTGTGGGGCGGCAACGGGACGCCCGACCAGAACGGGCGGTTCGACTGCTCGGGGCTCACGAAGGCCGCGTACGAGACGGTGGGCATCGAGCTCCCGCGCGTCGCCAACGACCAGTACAACGCCGGCCCCCATCCCTCGCGCGAGGAACTCCTCCCCGGTGACCTGGTCTTCTTCTCCGATGACCTGACGAACTCTCGGGACATTCGACATGTCGGTCTGTACGTCGGCGGCGGCTACATGATCAACGCTCCGTTCACCGGCGCGGTGATCCGCTTCGACAAGATCGACACCCCGGACTACTTCGGCGCGACGCGGGTGACCAAGGACGGCGCGGAGGCTCTTCCGGAGCGTGCCGCGGCTGCCGGGACTGCCTCGTGACGCTCTGTTAAGTCAAGGCCCTGAGCTGCGACGATGAGTCACTCTTGGGTAACGTTGGAGTGATCATTCGGTGGAGAGTGGAACGGCCCGGCCAGAACGGGCGTTCCATGGGCACGAGGGCTGATCGACCGGGGGTTGAAGGGGCGCGCATCGCGCGCGCCCGCAGGGGACCTAGGCAAGCAAGGGGCCGCATCGCCATGGCTGGACTCGCGACCGGTGGGCCGAATGTGGACGTCAGCCTGCTGTACGAGATCAACGGCCTGGCCCGGCACGCGCCGGACGGGCTCGACCGGGCGGTGGGCCTCGTCGGCGAGTACGGACTTCCGCTCGCCATGGTGCTGTTGGTCCTGTGGTGTTGGCGCGGTGCGCGCAGGCAGGACGAGCCGGCGGCCGTCGACGCCTTCGTCGCGTTGGTGTGGGCGCCGTTGGCGGCCGGCATCGCGCTGCTGCTGAACGTGCCGCTGCGGGAGTTCGTCGGGCGGCCGCGGCCGTTCCTCCAGCACGAGGGGCTGGAGGTGTTGGGCTCCGGGTCGGGACCGGCCGCGCGGCTCGGGGGCGCGGAGTTCTCGTTCGTGAGCGACCACGCCACGCTGACGATGGCGCTGGCGGTGGGGCTCTTCATCGCCCACCGCAGGATCGGGTACGTCGGAATCGGGTTGGCGCTCCTCGAAGGCCTCTGCCGCGTGTACACCGGCGTCCACTACCCGACCGACGTGATCGGGGGGCTCGCGCTCGGCACCGCGGTCGTACTGCTGCTCGCGCCGGCCGCGGCGGCGCTGCTGACACCGGTGGTGCGGGCCGTGGTCCGTTGGCCGCGGGCGCGATGGCTGGTCCGGGCCGGGGAGCGGGTCGTGGCCCGGCCCGTGGAACTGGCGCCGCGGTCGCACGAGAGCGACCTCGCGGCGTAACGGGCCCGGCTCGGTGGTCGCCACGGGTTCCGCCGACCGCTCACCCTCAGACGTGACCGTCCCACAGGGCGAGGAGCACGGCCGCCAGCAGACACAGCGCCGACGCGCCGAAGCAGAGCCGGACCGCCCTCGGGCGGGGGCGGGGGCTCACGGATCGCCGCTCTCGCCGCCCCGGTCCTCCTGCGCCTCGTCCCGGCGGTAGCGCGAGCGCAACCACAGGCCCGTGGCCACGGCCGCCGCCGTGGTGACCCCGACGGCCAACGCCACGTCGGCCGGTCCGTCCGCCGATCCCACCGGCCGGGCCCAGGCCGCGGTCGGCGTGAGGGTGCTGAGCAGCAGGGCCCAGAGGAGGGCCGCGAGGCGGGGTGCGGGTCCTGGCATGACTCCAGGGCATCCGGTCGCGGACCGCTCGGCCAGCCGGGCCGTCCGAACGGGCGACACGCCCGGTCGCAGGGCGTGTGTGGCGGCCTGCTCCGTCGGGTGGGCTCCTGCCGGGTGGCGGCCCGCCGGTGTCGGCCTACCCCGCCGTGTGGCGGGTGGCGTCCTTGCGGGCCAGGTCGCGGGAGCGGCGGGCCGGTCCGGTCCAGCCGCAGGTGCAGACGGCCAGGCAGAACGAACCGCGTTCGGTCGTGTCGGTGGTGTGGCCGGTCGAGGGCTGTCGCACGGGCTCCTCGGGGTGACGAGGCTGCGGCACTGCGGCGAGCGCAGTGATCGGAGTCGCTTGGGTGTGCGGGTCCACTCCTCCACGGTACCGGGCGCGGCCGATCCGCGGCACCGGGCCGGCCCGTGACGGGAAACCCCGGACCTCGTTAAGCGGAGCGGGTGGGGGCCTCGGGCAAACAGCTGTCACGCGTTGGGGGTTGGCAGGCGATGGTGGTGCACCAGCACATGCGCAGACGAGGGCGTGCCGGTGAGGCGGTCCTGGCCGTGGCGGTGGCCGTGACCGTGGCCGCGACGAGCGGATGCGGAAGCTCCGCCGGCGGTGACGACAGGCCCCCCGAGGACCCGGCCGCGGCGGTGCGCGGCGCCGCCGACGTGCTGGACGCGGCCGGCAGCGCGCGGGCCCGTACGGCGATGGAGATGGCCACCGGCGGGACCAGGGTCACGATCCGGGGCGAGGGCGGTGTCGACTTCAAGAGCCGGATGGGACAGCTCCTGGTGATGCTCCCGGCCGATGCGACGGGCAAGGCCGAGCACCGGCCCATCACCGAACTCCTCGTCCCGGGCGCCCTCTACATGAAGAACCGGGGCGCGGGCGTCCCCGACGACAAGTGGGTCCGCGTCGACACGACGACCCTCGCCGACGGGAACCTGGTCACGGGCGGGGCCACCGACCCGCTCGCCGCGGTCGAGCTGCTGCGGGGTGCGCGGGAGGTGACGTACGTGGGGAAGACCGAGGTGGCGGGCACCAAGGTGCGGCACTACCGGGGTACCACGGACATCGGTCGGGCCGCGCGGAGTGCCTCGCCGGGGGTCAAGGGGGCGCTCGAAGCGGCGGCGAAAGGGTTCGGCACGGACACCGTGCCGTTCGACGCCTACCTGGACGAGGAAGGCCGGCTGCGGAAGGTCCGGCACCGTTTCACCTATGTCAACAATGGCGTGATCGATGTCTCCTCGACGACGCTGCTCTACGGGTTCGGTACTCCGGTGACCGTCGTACTGCCCGCAAGCCGGGACATTTTCGCCGGGAAGATCGCCGGATAGTCGGATCTCGTGGTCCAGACCATGCGAGCGGGCCATGGCCCGGTATCCGGAAATGGTCCATCCGTGTCATGCGCGCGCAGGCGTGCGCTCCCTACGCTGGGAAGCCGAGCGCCGACGGGCGATGGCGGCAGAGAGAGGTGGCGCGCGTGACTCCCGCAGGCGGTACGACGGTGCAGGACCACGTGGCGCTCGCCGAGATCGAACTGTGTGGCGAGCTGATCATCGCGGCCTCGACGGCGGCCGAGGAGCGGCTGAGCCAGGATCGGATCGACGAGGTTCTGCTGGGCATCGGCTGCCCCTGACGAACCGGCCCCCGAACCCGCGCCGGCCAGGGACCGCCGGTGGTGGACGGCGCGGGGGCCGGGCCCCCGCCGCCCCCGGAGTGCGGGATCAGGTGCGCAGCAGGCGGGCGATGGCCTTCGTGGCTTCCTCGACCTTGGCGTCGATCTCCGCCCCGCCCTTGACGGCGGCGTCCGCGACGCAGTGCCGCAGGTGCTCCTCCAGCAGTTGGAGCGCGAAGGACTGGAGGGCCTTCGTGCTCGCCGAGACCTGCGTGAGTATGTCGATGCAGTAGACGTCCTCGTCGACGAGGCGCTGCAGACCGCGGATCTGGCCCTCGATCCGACGCAGTCGCTTGAGGTGCTCGTCCTTCTGGTGGTGATAGCCGTGCACCGCCGGGACCGCGTCGGCGCCGGCTTCCGGTCCGGAGCCCTCCGCCTCGATGGTCGTCATGCGTCCTCCCGTGGTCCGGAACGAGGGATGTATACCCCTCATGGGTATAGGATACCGGGCCCCGACCGTACGGGCAGGGGTCCGTGGTTGCCCACTCTGCCTGATGGAGCACACTGGGGAACGGCCGGTTAGCCGTGGCCGGGGGATGCGCCTAGCATCAGCCTGACCGAACCCAATGCACCCCGAGGACCTCACGTGCGATTTCGTCTGACCCCCAGGGAGACGAGCTTCTACGACATGTTCGCCGCATCCGCGGACAACATCGTCACGGGCTCGAAGCTCCTGATGGAACTGCTCGGAGCGGATTCCTCCGCCCGAGCCGAGATCGCGGAGCGGATGCGGGCAGCGGAGCACGCGGGGGATGACGCCACCCACGCGATCTTCCACCAGCTGAACTCCTCCTTCATCACGCCGTTCGACCGCGAGGACATCTACAACCTGGCCTCCTGCCTCGACGACATCATGGACTTCATGGAGGAGGCGGTCGACCTGGTCGTCCTCTACAACGTGGAGGAACTCCCCAAGGGCGTCGAGCAGCAGATCGAGGTACTGGCCAGGGCGGCCGAACTGACCGCCGAGGCCATGCCGCACCTGCGCACCATGGACAACCTGACCGAGTACTGGATCGAGGTCAATCGCCTGGAGAACCAGGCCGACCAGATCCACCGCAAGCTGCTCGCGCAACTCTTCAACGGCAAGTACGACGCCATGGAGGTGCTGAAGCTCAAGCAGATCGTCGACGTCCTCGAAGAGGCCGCCGACGCGTTCGAGCACGTCGCGAACACGGTGGAGACCATCGCGGTCAAGGAGTCCTGAACCTCGTGGACACCTTTGCTCTGATCGTGACCATCGGTGTCGCGCTCGGCTTCACCTACACCAACGGCTTCCACGACTCGGCGAACGCCATCGCGACCTCGGTCTCGACGCGTGCGCTGACGCCGCGCGCCGCGCTCGCGATGGCCGCGGTGATGAACCTCGCCGGTGCCTTCCTGGGCAGCGGCGTGGCCAAGACGGTCAGCGAGGGGCTGATCGAGACGCCCCACGGCACCCGGGGGATGTGGATCCTCTTCTCGGCGCTGGTCGGCGCGATCGTCTGGAACCTGATCACCTGGTACTTCGGACTGCCCTCGTCGTCCTCGCACGCGCTGTTCGGCGGCATGGTCGGCGCGGCGCTGGCCGGTGGCACGGAGGTCATCTGGACCGGCGTGGTCGACAAGGTCGTCATCCCGATGTTCGTCTCGCCGGTGGTGGGTCTGGTCATCGGTTACCTGGTGATGGTCGCCATCCTGTGGATGTTCCGCCGCTCCAACCCGCACAAGGCCAAGCGCGGCTTCCGCATCGCCCAGACCGTCTCCGCCGCGGGCATGGCCCTCGGTCATGGTCTCCAGGACGCCCAGAAGACCATGGGCATCGTGATGATGGCCCTGGTCATCGCCGATGTGCAGGGAGCGGGCGACGCCATCCCGGTCTGGGTCAAGCTCGTGTGTGCCGTCATGCTGTCGCTCGGCACGTACGCGGGTGGCTGGCGCATCATGCGCACCCTCGGCCGCAAGATCATCGAGCTGGACCCGCCGCAGGGCTTCGCGGCCGAGACCACCGGCGCCTCGATCATGTTCGGCTCGGCGTACCTCTTCCACGCGCCGATCTCCACCACCCACGTGATCACCTCGGCGATCATGGGCGTGGGTGCCACGAAGCGGGTGAACGCGGTCCGCTGGGGCGTCGCCAAGAACATCATCCTGGGCTGGTTCATCACCATGCCGGCGGCGGCGCTCGTCGCCGCGGTGAGCTTCTGGATCGTGAACCTGGCCTTCGTGAACTAGCCGTCGGGTGCGCGTGGTCGTCACGACGACCGCGCACCGGGCACGACACGAAAGCGGGCCGGCTCCCCCCACCCAGGGGGAGCCGGCCCTTTTCCTTTCGCCTCGCGGTGGCACCGCCATGCAGCACCGCGGGACGTCTATCGCCACATCCGGGGGTCGGGACTCAGCCGAAGCGACCCGAGATGTAGTCCTCGGTCGCCTGGACGGACGGGTTGGAGAAGATCCGGTCCGTGTCGTCGATCTCGACGAGCTTGCCGGGCTGGCCGACGGCGGCGAGGTTGAAGAACGCGGTGCGGTCCGAGACACGGGCCGCCTGCTGCATGTTGTGCGTCACGATGACGATCGTGAAGCGCTCCTTGAGCTCCCCGATCAGGTCCTCGATCGCGAGGGTGGAGATCGGGTCGAGGGCGGAGCAGGGCTCGTCCATCAGCAGGACCTGGGGCTCGACCGCGATGGCGCGGGCGATGCACAGGCGCTGCTGCTGGCCGCCGGAGAGGCCGGAGCCGGGCTTGTTCAGGCGGTCCTTGACCTCGTTCCAGAGGTTGGCGCCCTGGAGGGACTTCTCGACGATGTCCGTCAGCTCGGACTTCTTGAACGAGCCGTTCAGGCGCAGGCCCGCCGCCACGTTGTCGAAGATCGACATGGTGGGGAAGGGGTTGGGGCGCTGGAAGACCATGCCGACCGTGCGGCGGACCGCGACCGGGTCCACGCCGGGGCCGTACAGGTTCTCGTCGTCCAGCAGGACCTTGCCCTCGACGCGGCCGCCGGGGGTGACCTCGTGCATGCGGTTGAGGGTGCGCAGGAAGGTGGACTTGCCGCAGCCGGAGGGGCCGATGAAGGCCGTCACGGAGCGGGGTTCCACGGTCATCGAGATGTCGTCGATGGCCTTGTGGGTGCCGTAGAAGGCGGAGAGGCCGCTGACATCGATTCGCTTGGCCATGAGAAGGTCACATCGCTTTCATGAGTCGCGTCAGCGACCGGTCTTCGGGGCCTTCCAGCGGGCGATGCCGCGGGCCACCAGGTTGAGGATCATGACGAAGGCGATCAGGACGAGCGCCGCCGCCCATGCCCGGTCGTAGGAGGCTTCACTGCCGACCTTGTACTGCTCCCAGATGTAGAGGGGGAGCGAGGACTGGGCGCCTTCGAAGGGGTTGCCGTTGATGAGCTGCGAGCCGAAGACCAGCAGCATGATCGGCGCGGTCTCGCCGGCGATGCGGGCGACGGCCAGCATCACACCGGTGGAGATGCCGCCGATCGCGGTGGGGAGCACGACCTTGAGGATCATGCGCCACTTCGGCACGCCGAGGGCCAGGGCGGCCTCGCGCAGCTCGTTCGGTACGAGCTTGAGCATCTCCTCGGTGGAGCGGACCACCACGGGCATCATCAGGATCGACAGGGCCATCGCGCCGGCGAAGCCGGAGGGGCCGAAGCCCAGCATCAGGTTCCAGGTCGTCAGGATGAACAGACCCGCGACGATGGAGGGGATGCCGGTCATCACGTCGACGAAGAAGGTGACCGACCGGGCGAGCGGGCCCCGGCCGTACTCGACCAGGTAGACGGCGGTCAGCAGGCCGATGGGCGCGGCGATGGCGGTGGCCAGGGCCACCTGTTCGATGGTGCCGAGCAGGGCGTGGTAGACGCCGCCGCCGGCCTCGAAGCTGGTCACGCCGTTCATGGAGTGGCCGAGGAAGGCCCCGTCGAGGACCTTCATGCCGCGGCTGACGGTGGTCCACAGCAGCGAGAGCAGCGGGATGACCGCGAGGACGAAGCAGACCCAGACGACGGAGGTCGCGACCCGGTCCTTGGCCTGGCGGCGGTTCTCGATCACCGAGCTGGCGACGTACGTGACGGTGACGAAGAGCAGCGCCGCGAGCAGACCCCACTGGATCTTGCTGTCGAGACCGAAGGCGAGGCCGATGCCGCTGCCGAGGACGATCGAGAGGACGGCGATGCCGGCCGGTGCCCAGCGGGGCAGGCCACCGCGGGTGAGGGTGGCGGGGGCGACGGACTTGCGGGCCCGGGTGGGCCGCTGGTCCTGGAGGGTGTGGCTCATCAGGCGTTCGCCCCCGAGAAGTCCTTGCGGCGGGCGATGATCAGCCGGGCCGCGCCGTTGACCAGCAGGGTCAGGAGGAAGAGGACCAGACCGGAGGCGATCAGCGCGTCGCGACCGAACTCGTTGGCCTCGTCGAACTTCGCGGCGATGTTCTGCGCGAAGGTGCCGCCACCCGGGTCGAGGATGTGGCCGGAGATCAGGAAGCTCGGGGAGAGGACGGTCGCCACGGCCATGGTCTCGCCGAGGGCGCGGCCGAGGCCGAGCATCGAGGCGGAGATGACACCGGAGCGGCCGAAGGGCAGCACCGACATGCGGATGACTTCCCAGCGGGTCGCGCCGAGGGCCAGGGCGGCCTCCTCGTTCATGCGCGGGACCTGGAGGAAGACCTCGCGGCTGACGCTGGTCACGATCGGCAGGATCATGATCGCGAGCAGGATGCCGACGGTGAACAGCGAGCGGGCGACGCCGGGCTGGCTCTTGTCGAAGATGTACGTCCAGCCCAGGTACTCGTCGAGCCAGAGGTTCAGTCCGCCGAGCTGCGGGACGAGGAAGAGGGCGCCCCAGATGCCGTAGATGATCGACGGCACGGCGGCCAGCAGGTCGACCACGTACGCGAGGGGCGTGGCCAGCTTGCGCGGCGCGTAGTGCGAGATGAACAGGGCGATGCCGACGGCGATCGGAACCGCGATGGCCATCGCGATGATCGAGCTGACGACGGTGCCGAAGAGCAGGACGGCTATGCCGAAGACGGGGGGCGTGGCCGACGCGTTCCAGTCGAAGGTGGTGAAGAAGTTTCCTTCGTTCTCCGACAGGGCGATGGTCGCGCGGTAGGTGAGGAAGGCGGCGATCGACGCCATGATCACCAGGAGGGCGATGCCGGAGCCCTTGGAGAGGCCGGCGAAGATCTTGTCACCGGCGCGGCCGGTGGACCTCTCGCTCCTGGAGACAGGCGGAGCCGTGTCTGTCTGGGTGGGTGTGGTGGAAGCCATGGTCTTTCCGGTCTGTGTGGGGGGCATGCCCCCTGGCGGCGGTGCACCGGATTCCCCCGGGTGGAGGGGGGAGGGTTCCCGGCGGCCGGATCGGACGGGATCCGACCACCGGGAGAGTCTGGAATCAGCCGAGCTTGCCGATGGTCTCGCGGACCTTGGCGTTGATCTCGGCCGGGATCGGGGCGTAGCCGTTCTCGCCGAGGATCTTCTGGCCCGCGTCCGAGGCGGTGTAGTTCAGGAAGGACTTCACGGTCGGGAGCGTCTCGGCCTTGTTGCCCTTGTCGCAGACGACCTCGTAGGTCACCAGGACGATCGGGTACGCGCCCTCGGCCTTGGTGGTGTAGTCGAGCTTCAGCGCCAGGTCGGAACCGGTACCGGCGATCTTGGCGGCGGCGATGGCCTTGGAGGCGTTCTCGCCGGTGGCCTTGACCGGGGTGCCGGCGCCCGTGTTCAGGTCGACGGTCTTGATGTTCTGCGACGCGGCGTACGACAGCTCGAAGTAACCGATGGCACCGTCGACGGCCTTGACCTGCGAGGCGACACCGGAGGAACCGGAGGCGCCGAGGCCACCCGGGGCCGGCCACTTCTTCGCGGGGTCGTGCGGCCAGGCGTCACCGGCGGTGGCCTTGAGGTACTTGCCCAGGTTCTCGGTGGTGCCCGAGTCCTCGGAGCGGTGGAAGTGCTGGATCGCGGTGCCGGGAAGCGTGACGCCGGGGTTCAGCTTCTTGATCGCCTCGTCGTCCCACTTCTTGATCTTGTCGTTGAAGATGTTGGCGATCGTGGCGGCGTCCAGGTTCAGCTTGTCCACACCCGCGACGTTGAAGCCGATCGCGATCGGGCCGCCGACCATGGGCAGGTTGATGCCCTGGCCGCCTGTGCAGATCTTCTTCGACTCCTCGACCTGCTCGGGCTTCAGCGCGGAGTCCGAGCCGGCGAAGCCGACGGTGCCCTGGTTGAAGGCGACGATGCCCTCACCGGAGGAGGAGGACTTGTAGTTGACCTCGACGCCGGAGCAGGCGGCCATGTAGTTCTTCACCCACACGTCCACGGCGTTCTTCTGCGCGGACGAGCCGGAGGCGAGCAGCTTGCCCTTGGCACCCTCGCACTTGACGTCGCCGGGCGCGGGGGCCGAGGCCTTGCTGCTCGCCGAGGAGTCGTTCGTGGTGTTGTCGTCCGAGCCGCACGCCGTGAGGACCAGGGCGCCGGACACGACAAGCGCCCCGAGGGCGGAGGCACGAAGCATGCTCTTGCGCTGAAGCTTCACTTTCGGGTGTTCCTTCCAGAAGCCGCCGGCCGCTTTCTGTATCGGGGCGGCGTGCGAAGAGGACTACGGGTTGGCGGGGTGCGGGCAGTGGGCTTTTCGGCCCGGCTCGCACCTTGCGGTACTGAAATTAGGCAGAACAGGTGAAGCGGTCGACGGCCCTCGGTGAACGGACGGTGAACCGTGGCGGGCGGGCCGGTGCGGTTGGGGGGGTTTGTACCTGGGCGTAACGGGGCGTTATCCGCACGTTATGCCGCCGTGACCTTTGCCTGGCCGGCGGGGTGGGGTGGGGGTGGTGGGGTGGCCGGAAATCGGCGGTGTCGGCGGGGTCGGCCGTGGGCCTGGGCCTGGGCCTTCGCCGGGGGCCTGCCCGGGGGGTTGGCGCGCAAACCCGGCCGGGGGCGGGTGTCCTGCGGGGCGGGTGTCCTGCCGGGCGGTGCGGGGCGGGGCCTGTGCACGGTGGCGGTGAGTGGGCCCGTGCGGCGCCGTTGCCGGGGGCGCTGCCCCCGGACCCCCGCGCCTCAAACGCCGGCGGGGCTGGGTGGGCAGGGGCGGGCTCGACTGCCGGCGGGGCTGGGGTGGGCAGCGGGGCTCGACTGCTGGTGGCGCTGGGGTGGGCATGGGCCGGGCTCGAACGCCGGCGGCGCTGGGGTGGGCAGGGTGCTCGAACGCCGGCGGGGCTGGGGTGGGCACGGGCGGGCTCGACTGCCGGCGGGGCTGGGGTGGGCAGCGGGGCTCGACTGCTGGTGGCGCTGGGGTGGGCACGGGCGGGCTCGACTGCTGGCGGGGCTGGGGTGGGCAGGGTGCTCGAACGCCGGCGGGGCTGGGTGGGCAGGGTGCCTTGGTCAGGGGAGGGCCGGGGTGGGGTGCCAGAGGGTGTGGAAGGTGTGGCGGGCCGCCTCGACCGCGTGGCGTTGGTCGGCGTGCAGGACGCCGAGGGCGTACGCGGTGGCCGGGGCGATGCGGGGGGTGCGGGCGGCGGTCGCGGAGGCGGCGGCGGCTTCGGAGGCGTCGCGGTGGTGGTCGAGGGCCTGGCCGGCGGCGGCGAGCCGGGTCACGTCGTCGCCGAGGATTTCCCGGGCGTACCGGTGGACCCGCAGGAGGCGGCGGACCTCGTGCCAGGCCCCGTCCTCGTGCGCGGAGTACGGGGTGCCGCCCTCGGGGGCGGGGAGCGCGTCCACGGCGCCGACCAGTCGGGTTTCGGCCACCTCCGCCAGCGGGGCCAGTACGTCGTCGACCCGGCCGCGGGCCGCGACGGGGTCGAGCGGGACCTCGGAGGCGAGGACGGCCACCGCGTCGGCCACCGCGTGGAAGCGGGACGAGCCGAGGGCGGACAGGGTGGCCGAGTGGGCGCGGGTCCGGGCCAGGGTGAGCTGCCGTTCCAGCAGTGCGCCCGCCCGGGCGGAGCCCACGGTGAGCGCGCCGGCGGTGCCCCGGGGCGCGGGCACCTCGGGGGTGCCGGAGAGCCGGTGCAGGGCGTCCATGAGCCGCGCCAGGCGGACGGCGTACGCGTGCTCGTCGGCCAGGGTGGAGGACAGCCAGACGAGTTCCGTGCGCAGCGAGTCGGCCCAGGCCGACTCGGTCACCACCCGGAACGTGCCCAGGGAGCCGGCGATCCGGCGCGCGGCCCCCCGCAGGCCGCGCGCCGCGTCGGTTCCCTCGGCGGTGTCGGCCGCCCCTGCCGCGCTGTCGCCGTGCAGGCGCAGCGCGCGCAGGAATGCGGTGGCCTGGGTCCGCAGGTACGCGCCGAGCACGTCGCCTGCCAGGGGGTCATGGTTTGGCTGTGCCACGCCGGCGCCTCCGGGCGTCTATGAGCATCTCCTGTACGTGCCGCAGCGGCTGGCCCTCGGAGTCCGTGGCGTGCCGGGTCCACTCGCCGTCGGGTCCCAGGTGCCAGGAGGCGGTGTCGTCGGACATGCCGATTTCGAGGAGTCGGTCCAGTGACGTGCGGTGGGCCGGGTCGGCGACCCTGACCAGTGCCTCGATGCGACGGTCGAGGTTGCGGTGCATCATGTCGGCGCTGCCGATCCACACCTCGGGTTCGCCGCCGTTGCCGAAGGCGAAGACCCGGGAGTGTTCGAGGAAGCGGCCGAGGATCGAGCGGACGCGGATGTTCTCCGACAGTCCGGGGACGCCGGGGCGCACGGCGCAGATGCCGCGGACCCAGATGTCGACCGGGACGCCCGCGCGGGCGGCCCGGTAGAGGGAGTCGATGAGGGCCTCGTCGACGATCGAGTTCATCTTCAGTCGGACGTACGCGGGGCGGCCGGCCCGGTGGTGGTCGGCTTCCTTGTCGATGCGGGAGACGAGGCCGTCGCGCAGTGACTTGGGGGCGGTCAGCAGCCGACGGTAGGTCTCGCGGCGGGAGTAGCCGGACAGCCGGTTGAAGAGGTCGGAGAGGTCGGCGCCGACCTGCGGGTCGGTGGTGAGCAGGCCGAGGTCCTCGTAGAGCCGGGCGGTCTTGGGGTGGTAGTTGCCGGTTCCGACGTGGGAGTAGCGGCGCAGTTGGTCGCCCTCCTGGCGGACGACGAGCGAGAGCTTGCAGTGGGTCTTGAGGCCGACGAGCCCGTAGACGACGTGGCAGCCGGACTCCTCCAGCTTGCGCGCCCATTTGATGTTGGCCTGTTCGTCGAAGCGGGCCTTGATCTCGACGAGTACGAGGACCTGCTTGCCGGATTCGGCGGCGTCGATGAGGGCGTCGACGATGGGGGAGTCGCCGGAGGTCCGGTACAGGGTCTGCTTGATCGCGAGGACGTCCGGGTCGGCGGCGGCCTGTTCCAGGAAGGCCTGTACGGAGGTGGAGAAGGAGTCGTACGGGTGGTGCAGCAGCACGTCCCGTTCGCGGAGCGCGGCGAAGATGTCGGGCGCGGACGCGGATTCCACCTCGGCGAGGTCGCGGTGGGTGCCGGCGATGAACTTGGGGTACTTCAGCTCGGGCCGGTCCAGGGAGGAGATCCCGAAGAGGGCGGTCAGGTCGAGGGGGCCCGGCAGCGGGTAGACCTCGGCGGCACTGACCTTGAGTTCCTGTACGAGGAGGTCGAGGACGCCGGGGTCGATGGACTCCTCGACCTCCAGGCGTACGGGCGGGCCGAAGCGGCGCCGCATGAGTTCCTTCTCCAGGGCCTGGAGGAGGTTCTCCGCGTCGTCCTCCTCGACTTCGAGGTCCTCGTTGCGGGTCACGCGGAACATGTGGTGCGCGAGCACCTCCATGCCGGGGAACAGCTCCTCCAGGTGCGCGGCGATGACGTCCTCCAGCGGGACGTAGCGCTGGGGGGAGGCCTCCAGGAAGCGGGAGAGCAGCGGCGGGACCTTGACCCGGGCGAAGTGGCGGTGGCCGCTGACCGGGTTGCGCACGACGACGGCCAGGTTCAGGGAGAGGCCGGAGATGTACGGGAAGGGGTGCGCGGGGTCCACGGCCAGCGGGGTGAGCACCGGGAAGATCTGGTTGCGGAACAGGGTGAAGAGGCGCGCCTGCTCCTTCTCGGTGAGGTCGGGCCACCGGATGAGGTGGATGCCCTCCTCGGCGAGCTGCGGGGCGATGTCCTGCTGGTAGCAGGCGGCGTGCCGGGCCATGAGCTCGCGCGAGCGGGTCCAGATCAGGTCCAGTACCTCGCGGGGCTGGAGGCCGGACGCGGAGCGGGTGGCGACGCCGGTGGCGATGCGGCGCTTGAGGCCGGCGACGCGGACCATGAAGAACTCGTCGAGGTTGCTCGCGAAGATCGCCAGGAAGTTGGCGCGCTCCAGCAGCGGGGTGGCGGGGTCCTCCGCGAGTTCCAGGACCCGTTCGTTGAAGGCGAGCCAGCTGCGTTCGCGGTCGAGGAACCGCCCGGGGGGCAGCTCGCCGCCCTCCTTGTCGTCGTAGGTGTCCGGGTCGGCGTCGAGGTCCGGATCGAGATCGACGTGGCCGACGTTCGGGCGGTGCGCGGCTATGGAGCCGAGCTGCGACTTCGCCGTGGCGGGCGTGTGAGACGGGTGCTGGGCGGGGACCTCGGTGGGGCCGACGCTGGGCTTGTGGCTCATGACTCCATTCTTCCGCGCACGCGGCAGGACAGGCGCGTCGGAAGTGTCGGCCGTCAGGCGGAGTCGGGGCTGCATGGTCGGATGCTGGCAAGCGCTTCTTAATGCCCGGTTAATGGCGAATGGCTTCCAGGGTCCGCCTGGCGCACGGGAGGACGCCGGGGTGACGGATTGCTCCGTTCGGGCTCCCGCACTGCGCGGGGGGCCCGAACGGAGTGGTTCGGCCGGCGCCTCAGCTCTCGGTGCGGTACATCAGGTCCACCTCGTGGGTGGTGAAGCCGAGGCCCTCGTACACGGCGAGGGCGGCCGGGTTGTCGGCGTCGACGTAGAGCATCGCGGTGGGCAGGCCCGCCGCCGCGAGGTGGCGCAGGCCGATCGCGGTGAGGGCCTTGCCGAGGCCGCCGCCCTGCGCGCCGGGGCGGACGCCGACGACGTAGACCTCGCCGAGCCGCTCCTCGGCGTGGATCTTCGTCCAGTGGAAGCCGATCAGTTCGCCGTCGCGCTCCGCGAGGAAGAAGCCCTTGGCGTCGAACCAGGGCTGCGCGATCCGGTCGGCCAGGTCCCGTTCGGTGAGGGAGCCCTGCTCGGGGTGGTGGGCGAAGGCCGCCGCGTTGGCGGCGATCCAGGCCGCGTCGTCGGCGCCGGGGACGAAGGTGCGTACGGTGACCCCGGCTGGCAGGGCCGGGTCGGGCAGCGGCGGTGCCTCCGGGCCGAGCGGGCGGCGCAGCTGGCGCAGTTCGCGGAACAGGGTCAGGCCGAGGACCTGCGCGAGGTGCCGGGCGGCGGACTTGCCGCCGTGGGCCCAGACGCGGATGCGCTTGCCCGAGGCGGCCAGCAGGGCGGTGCCCAGGGCCCGGCCGTGGCCGCGGCCGCGCAGGGAGGGGTGGACGACGAGTTCCGCGGCGGGGGCCTCCACCGGGTCGGTGTCCTCCAGTTGCCCGTACGCGGTGAGGCGTCCGTCGGCGGTGAGCAGGAAGTGCCGGATGCCCTCGCGGGGTCCGCCGCGGAGCTGGATGCGTCCCTGTTCGGACACGGCGGTGGTGCCGTCGGTGCGGGCGGCGTCCGTGATCAGGGTCAGTACGGCGTCGGCCTGTTCCTCCGTCAGCTCGTCGAGGGTCTCAATCTGCCGTCCCGGCTCCAGGGCCGCTGCTGCGTCAGTCATGCCCCCACCGTACGACCGCAACCAGCCCGTAACCCATTGGACCCTGTCGTGCTACGCGCGTTGACCATAGGCTGCGGCGGACCTCCCAAGTTGTCTCGCTGTCCGTAAAGGGGACTAAATGTCAGCGAAGCCACAACGGCACCGCCGAGCCCGCCGGTTGACCCTCGCCGCTCTCGCCGCCACGGCCGGCGCCGGAGCCATGGTCGCCGCCGCCCTTCCGGCCGGAGCCGCGAGTGGTGGCGGTGCGGCCAAGAGCCGGACCGTCGACGTTCAGATGCTTTCGTTCAATGACTTCCACGGCACGCTGGAGCCCCCGCAGGGTTCCTCCGGCACCGTGACCGAACGCCAGGCGGACGGCACCACCAAGGCCATACCCGCGGGCGGTGTCGAGTACCTGGCGACGAGCCTGCGCGAAGCCCGCAAGGGCCACGAGTACTCCGTCACGGCCGCGGCCGGTGACATGATCGGCGGCAGCCCGATGCTGTCGGGGCTCTTCCACGACGAGCCGACCATCGAGGCGATGAACAAGCTCGGCCTCGACGTGTCCAGCGTCGGCAACCACGAGTTCGACGAGGGCAAGACCGAGCTGCGCCGCATGGCGTACGGCGGGTGCCACCCGACCGAGGGTTGCTACGAGTTCGGCAAGACGTTCACCGGAGCGGAGTTCCAGTACCTCGCCGCGAACGTGACGGACGAGAAGACCAAGCGTCCGCTGACGTCGCCCACCTTCGTCTGGAAGAAGGGGGACGTGAAGATCGGCTTCATCGGCGTCACCCTGGAGGGCACTCCGGACGTCGTCACCGCCGAGGGCGTCAAGGGCCTCAAGTTCGGCGACGAGGTCGAGACGATCAACAAGTACGCCGCGGAGCTGAACAAGCAGGGCGTGAAGTCGATCGTCGCGCTCATCCACGAGGGCGGTCTGCCCGCCAACGGCGCGTACAACTACGACTGCGACACCCCCGGCGCGGGCGCCGGCATCTCGGGCGCGATCGTGGACATCGCCAAGAAGGTCGACCCCAAGGTCGACGCGCTGGTGACCGGCCACACGCACCAGGCGTACGCGTGCAACATCCCCGACCCGGCGGGCAACCCGCGCACGGTCACCTCGGCCGCCTCCATCGGCCGGCTGTTCACGGACACCACCCTCACGTACGACCGGCAGACCAAGGACATCGTCCGTACGCCGGTCACCTCGCCCAAGCCGGTCAACAAGGTCGTCAACCGCGAGCAGCCCAAGGCCGCGGACATGAGCGACCTGATCCGGCGCTGGAACGAGCTGGCGGCCCCGATCGCCAACCGTCCCCAGGGCTTCATCTCGGCGGACATCCCGGGTCGCGGCTCGGAGGCGTACGAGAAGCCGCTCGGCGACCTGATCGCCGACGCGCAGCTGGAGGCCCTGGCCCCGGCCGACAAGGGCGGTGCGCAGCTGGCCGTCATGAACCCGGGCGGCATCCGTTCGGACCTCGCCTTCAAGGCCTCCGGGGCCGAGGGCGACGGTGTGGTGACGTACGGCGAGTCCTTCACGGTCCAGCCGTTCACCAACATGATGAACATCGTGGACCTGACCGGCGCGCAGCTGATCACCGCGCTCCAGCAGCAGGTCAGCGGCACGGTCAACGGCGCGAACCCGAAGATCCTCCAGGTCTCGAAGGGCTTCACGTACACCCTGGACCTGACGAAGGCGGGCGCGGACCGCGTCGTCGTGGACTCGGTGAAGCTGAACGGCGCGGCCATCGACCCCGCCAAGACCTACCGGGTCGCGATGAACGAGTTCCTCGCGGGCGGCGGTGACGGTTTCACCGTCCTGAAGGAGCACAAGAACAAGCTGGTGGGCGCGTCCGACCTGGACTGCTTCAACGCCTACCTGACGAACAACTCCTCGCAGGAGTCCCCGATCGCCCCGCCGGCGGCGAACCGGATCACGATCGTCAAGTAAAACCCGGCGACACGCGCGCACAGCGCGCCCGAGGGGGCGACGGGCCCGGCGGCCCGTCGCCCCTTCGGCGTTCCCGGCGCTCCCCGGTGCCGCCGGGAGGCGTTCAGAGCCGGTCGAGGAACGCCCCGACGGCCTCGTGGAAGCCCTGCGGGTCGGTGAACGGCAGGAAGTGGTCCCCGTCGAGCGGGGCGTACGAGGTTCCCGGCCGCCGGGCGACCATCGCGTCGGCCAGTCGCCGCGGGAGGGCCGCGCTGCGGGTGCCGTGGACCAGCAGGGCGGGGCAGGTGGTCGCGAGCCAGGCGTCCCAGTGGTCGCCCCGGCAGGCGTGGATGGAGTCGAGCATGTCCTGCGGGTGGAACGGGAGTCGCCGGCGACCGCTGTCGGGCAGCGTTCGCAGGGCGCCGGTGACGAACTGGGCGGCGACCGGGCCGACGGCCGCGAGGAGCGCCTCGGTGCTCTCGCCGGTGTACGGGAGGCCGCGCAGGAAGGAGAACGGTTCCGGTCCGTCGGGGTCGATCTCCACGGTGGAGTCCACGTTGACGAGTGCGGAGACCCGGTCGGGGTGGGCGGCGGCCAGGTGGATCGCGTTGAGGCCGCCGAGGGAGTAGCCGAGGACGGCGACGGGGGCGTCGAGGCCGAGGTGGTCGAGGAGGGCCACCGCGTCGGCGACGTAGTCCTCGCGCCGGTATGAGGGGGCCCGGTCGGAGTCGCCGTGGCCGCGCTGGTCGGGGGCGATGACCCGCCACGCGTCGCCGAGGTGGGCGGCGAGGCCGGTGAAGGCGGCGCCTTCGGAGAGGCCGCCGTGGAGCGCGAGCAGCGGGCGGCCGGGGCCGCCGAAGTCCAGGTGGGACAGGGTGCGGTCGTCGATCTTCAGCTCGTGGCGCATGGCGTGGCTCTCCCCCGTGGTGGTCGGTTCCGTCGGGTGTTCCGTCGGCGTTCCCGGTCTCAGGCTGCCGGCATTTGGGCAAGTGTGCAATACGTTCGTATAGGGCGGTTGCCTGAGGCGCACGCCCAAGAAGTGGGGCGCGGATACGATCCCCGCATGGGAAATCGCGAGGACCTGCTGGCCGGAGCGCGCCGCTGCCTGGAGGAGAAGGGCTACCTGCGCACGACCGTGCGCGACATCGCCTCGGCGTCGAAGGTGAGCATGGCCGCTATCGGCTACCACTTCGGGTCGCGCGAGGCGCTCCTGAACCGTGCGCTGTTCGACGCCATGGACGAGTGGGCCGCGGCGGCCGGCCGGCTCGCCGGCGAGGGGGACACCGCCGAGGAGCGGTACGCCGACACCTGGGATCGCAAGATCCGGGACTTCGGCGACATGCGCTGGCTGTGGGTCGCCAACGTCGAGGCGTTCGTCCACGCGCAGTCCTCGCCCGAGGTGCTCGCGATCCTCGCCGAGGGGCAGCGCCGGTCCCGGCGCATGGTCGCCGCCCAACTGCGCGGGGTCCCCGAAGAGGAGGTCTCCGAATCGGACGTACGGGCCCTCGGGTCGGTGCACATCGCGCTGCTCAGCGGCGTGATGGTGCAGTGCCTGACCGACCCGGAGGCGGCGCCGGACGGCCACGCGCTCGCCCAAGGCCTGCGCGCCATGGCGGAGTTGCTCGAAAGCTGACCGCTACCGATGGGTAGCAATGCCGGGTCCCGCATGCCATGATCCCGTCCCACCACTGGGTCGGCGAAGGGGCGGGCATGGGAAGCGGAATGGACCGGCGGAGGTTCCTGGTCGGGGCGATGGCGGCGGGAGCCGCCCTCGGGATCGGGGCGGCGGGCCAGGCCTCGGCGGCCACGCTCGGCACGCAGGACTGGATGGCCGGCCTCGCCGACTCCACCCCCCTCCAGCGCATGACCATCCCCGGCACCCACGACTCCGGCGCCCGCAAGGGCGGGCTCTACGTCGCCTGCCAGAACACCTCGATCGCGCAGCAGCTCGACGCCGGCATCCGCTTCCTCGACGTCCGATGTCGGGTCACGGGCGGCTCGTTCGCCATCCACCACGCGGCCTTCTTCCAGGACCTGATGTTCGGCGACGTCCTCGTCGACTGCTGGAACTTCCTCGCCGCGCACCCCTCCGAGACCGTGCTGATGCGCGTCAAACAGGAGTACTCCGAGGACAGCGACGCCACCTTCCGCGCCGTCTTCGACGACTACCTCGACAACCGGGGCTGGCGCCCCCTCTTCCGGATCGCCGACACCCTGCCCCCGTCCCTGGGGCAGGCCCGCGGCAAGGTGGTGCTGCTCGCCGACAACGGCGGACTGCCCGGCCTGCGCTACGGCGACGGGAACGTCTTCGACATCCAGGACGACTACAACACCGAGCCGTTCGCCAAGCGCGGCCGGATCGAGAACCACTTCCGCAAGGCCGTCCAGCAGCCCGGCAAGCTGTTCGTGAACTACGTCAGCACGGCCGCCTACATGCCGCCCCGCTGGAACTCCGACCGACTCAACCCGCAGGTCCACGGCTTCGTGGACGGCGGGGAGATGGCCGGCCGGACCGGGCTCGGCATCGTCCCCATGGACTTCCCCAACACCCGCTCCGGACTCGTCACCTCACTGATCCGGCACAACTGACGCGCCGCCCGCCGACGGTGGCGCCGGCGGATCCGCTGCCGGCGGCGGGGTCGGCGCACCCGGGATGCGGAGCACCGCCTCCGTGCCCGGGCCGCCGTCCCGGGCCGCCCGCAGCTCGGCGCTGCCGCCCGCGCGGTTCACCGTACGGGCCACGATCGACAGGCCCAGCCCGCTGCCGGGCAGGGCGCGGGCCGACGGGGACCGCCAGAACCGCTCGAAGACGTGCGGCAGGTCCTGGTCCGGGATGCCCGGCCCGTGGTCCCGTACGGTCAGCTCCCCGGCGTGCAGCGCCACCTCGACCCGCCCGCCGGGCGGGCTGAACTTCACCGCGTTGTCCAGGACGTTGACCACCGCACGCTCCAGCGCCGCCGCCTCGCCCCGCACGTACCAGGGCTCCAGCGACGAGCCGAACGCCAGCTCCGGACCGCGCAGCCGGGCCCGCGACAGCGCGGACCCGACGATCTCGTGCAGGGCCACCACCCCGAGCGGGCCCGGCGAGGCCGCGTCCGGGCGGGACAGCTCCTGGAGGTCCCCGATCAACGACGCCAACTCCGTCATCTGCGCCTTCACCGACGCCAGCAGCTCCCGACGGTCCTCCGGCGGGAGCGCCCGACCGGTCTCCTCGCTGCGCGCCAGCAGCTCGATGTTCGTCCGCAGCGAGGTCAGCGGGGTCCGCAGCTCGTGACCGGCGTCCGCGATCAGCTGGGCCTGCCGGTCCCGGGAGGAGGCCAGCGCCGCCGTCATCGAGTTGAAGGACCGCGACAGCCGGGCGATCTCGTCCTCGCCCTCGTCGGGGATCCGCACCGTGAGGTCCTCGGTACGGGCGATGTGCTCGACGGCCCCGGTGAGTTCGTCGACCGGCCGCAGGCCCGTACGGGCCACCCACAGGCCGGCCGCGCCCGCGCCCACGACACCGATGCCGGACACCAGGAGCAGCACCCAGGCCAGGGTCGAGAGCGGCTTGTCCATGTCCGCGAGGGGCTTGGCCACCGAGATCGCGGCGTCCTGGACGCCGGCCCTGGAGGTCAGCTCCACGAACTGCGTGTAGACGCGCACCGGGGTGCCGTCCGTGGTCACGCCGTCGTACAGGACCGTGTCGCGCAGCCTTTTGGCGACCTGGAGGTCGTAGTCGCTGACCGGGAGGGTGTTCTTGCCGTCCACCAGGCAGCGGCCGCCCGACGGCAGCACGATCTGGACCTGCGCGCTCAGGTTGTTCACGAAGGGGCCGGGCAGCGCCCGCTCCTGGCAGCCGAGCTGGTTCAGGGTCTGGCTCGCCTGGGCGCGGGCGTTGGTGGAGCGCAGCGAACTGTTCAGCTGGTCGTCCAACTGCGTGCGGACCATGAACCAGCTGACGCCGGCCACCGCCGCGACGGCGACCGCCACCGCCACGGCGACCAGCAGCGCGAGCCGCGAGCGCAGCGGCAGCGCGCGGAATCTGGCGACCGGGTTCACTCGGGCCCTCCGTGGTCCCCGGCCCCGGCGGCGCGCAGCACGTAGCCCACCCCGCGCACGGTGTGGACCAGGCGCGGCTCCCCGCCGGCCTCGGTCTTGCGGCGCAGGTACATCACGTACACGTCCAGGGAGTTGGAGCTGGGTTCGAAGTCGAAGCCCCAGACGGTCTTCAGGATCTGTTCGCGGGTCAGCACCTGGCGGGGATGGGCCAGGAACATCTCCAGCAGCGTGAACTCGGTGCGGGTCAGCTCCACCGGCCGCCCGGCCCGGGTGACCTCGCGGGTCGCGAGGTCCATCCGCAGGTCGCCGAAGGTCAGCGCGTCCTCGGGCTCCGGCCCGCCGGTGCTGGGCGCGGCGTACGAGCTGCGCCGCAGCAGCGCCCGGACCCGCGCGAACAGCTCGTCCAGCTCGAACGGCTTCACCAGGTAGTCGTCGGCGCCCGCGTCGAGGCCGGTGACGCGGTCGCCGACGGTGTCGCGGGCGGTCAGCATCAGGATCGGGGTGGTGCTGCCGGCGGCGCGCAGCCGCCGGGCCGCGGTCAGGCCGTCCATCCGGGGCATCTGGATGTCCAGCACGATCAGGTCGGGGGCGTAGGAGGCCGCCTGGTCGAGGGCGTCCAGGCCGTCGACCGCGGTCCGCGCGCCGTATCCCTCGAAGGCGAGGGAGCGGCGCAGGGCCTCGCGGACGGCCGGCTCGTCGTCGACGACGAGGATGCGCTGCTGGTCGCCTTCGGCGGCGTTCATGTGGATCCCCCCGGGGGTGGTGGTCGGTCCTACCAGGCTCGCACGGGCCGCCTAGAAGGAGGTCCCGAAGCCGTTGGCGGCGCCGCCCGAGTCGCTCGAACCGGAGTCGGAGCCGTCGTTGCCGGAGCCGGCGCTGCCGCTGCCGCCGCTCCGCAGGGATTCGAGGTCGGCCTTGATGGTGTTGACGGGGATGGCGAAGCCGAGGCCGACACTGCCGGCGCTGCTGCTGTCGCTGGAGGGGGAGTAGATCGCGGAGGGCATTCCGACGATCTCGCCGTTCATGTTGACGAGGGCTCCGCCGGAGTTGCCGGGGTTGAGGGAGGCGTCGGTCTGGATGGCCTTGTAGGAGGTGGTGTTCTGGCCGGTGTTCCCGTTGAACTGCTGACCGTCGTACGAGAACGGCCAGCCGCCGCCCTGCCGGCCCTGCGGCGCCTGCTGCTCGGACTTGGGCACGTTCACGTCGCGGTTCAGGGCGGACACGATGCCGCTGGTGACGGTCCCGGTCAGCCGGTCCGGGGAGCCGATGGCCACGACCTCGTCCCCCACCTTGAGCCCGTCGGAGTTGCCGAGCTTGGCCGCCTTGAGGCCACTGGCGCCCTGGAGCTTGATCAGGGCGAGGTCCTTGTCCGGGTCGGTGCCGACGGTCTTGGCGGTGTACTTCTTGCCGTCGCTCATCGTCACCTGGATCTCGGACGCCCCCTCGACCACGTGGTTGTTGGTGACGATCTCCCCGTCGGCGGTGACGACGATGCCGGAACCGGTGCCCTGGCCGGACGAGGTGCGGGTGTCGATGCGCACGACGGACGGGCTGACCTGCTCGGCCACGCCGGAGACGGTGCCGTTGCTGGACTGGGAGACGTTGGTGCCGCTGATGCCGGCGCCGCCGGTGTTCTGCCCGCCGAGGTACTGCTGCACCGCCGCGGCGGTGCCACCGCCCACGACGGCGGCGGCCAGCGCGACGGCGGCGAGCAGGGCCACGGGTCGTTTGGCGCGGGCCGGCCCGGCGTGGGCCGGCCCCTCCGGGGCGGGCGCGGGCCGGTCCCAGCCGCCTTCGGCGGGCACCGTCTCGCCCTGGACGACGGGCGGCCGGTGCGCCTCGTGCCAACCGGGGGCCGGCGCGGCGGGCGGGTACGGGGGCGGTGGCGGGTAGGCGCCCGCCGCGGCCTCCTGGGCGAGCCGGTCACGTCCGCGCTGCCAGTCCTCGCCGAACGGCGCGGGCTGGGGGCGGTTCTCCTGGGGGTACTCGCCTTCGCGGCGGAAGCTCTCGGTCATGTCTATGACTGTGTCCGGGGATCATGAGAGCTTCCTGAGTCCCGGCTGAGAAGCCCGACAGAACCGCGTATGCCCGATATAAGGACAGGACCCGGCCCCGGAACGGGACCGGGCTCGGGAAGGCCCGAGCCCGTCCACGAGAGGCGCTAGCGGCAGCCGCAGGACCGTCGGATCACCAGCGCCGACGGGAACTGCTTGAGCCGCTCCCGGCGCGAACCCGCCACCCGCAGGGCGTCGTCCAGCACCAGGTCCACCGCCGCGCGGGCCATGGCCGTGCGGTCGGAGGCGATGGTGGTCAGGGGCGGGTCGGTCAGCGCCGCTTCCTTGACGTCGTCGAAGCCGGCCACGGCCAGTTCGCCCGGTACGTCGATGCGCAGCTCCCGCGCCGCCCGCAGCACACCGATGGCCTGGTCGTCGGTGGCGCAGAAGATCGCCGGGGGCCGGTCCGGCCCCGACAGGACCTCCAGGGCGACGGTGTACGCGTCGTAGCGGTTGTACGGGGCCTCGAAGAGCCGCCCCTCCACCGAGCGCCCGGCCTCCAGCATGGCCCGCCGCCAGCCCTCGACGTGGTCCGCGACCGGGTCGCCGACCGACGGGGTGTTCTCGACGCCGCCGATGCAGGCCACGTACGGGTGTCCGTGCTCCAGCAGGTGCCGGGTGGCGAGCTGCGCGCCGCCGATGTCGTCGGTGATCACCGCGACGTCGTCGATGGCCTCGGGACGCTCGTGCAGCAGCACGATCCGCGCGTCCCACGCCTCGATCTCCGAGGCGGCGCGCTCGCTCATGCCCTGGCTGACCAGGATCAGCCCGGAGACCCGCATGCCCAGGAAGGCCCGCAGGTAGTGGACCTCGCGCTCGTCGCGGTAGTCGGAGTTGCCGACCAGGACCATCTTCCCGCGCTCGGCGGCGGCCTGTTCGACCGCGTGCGCCATCTCCGCGAAGAACGGCTGCCGGGCGTCCGGGACGATCATGCCTATGAGGTCGGTGCGCCGGGACGCCATCGCCTGCGCGACCCGGTCGGGCCGGTAGCCCAGCTCCTTGATCGCGGCGAGTACACGCTCGCGCGTGGCCGGGGCAACCGGCCTGGGTCCGTTGTTGATGACATAGCTCACGACGGCGGTAGAGGTACCCGCAAGTCGCGCCACGTCATCCCGCGTCACCTTGGCCACGCGCGGCAGTCTACGTGGGGTGACCTACCTCTGGGCAGGCCGTCCCGCCGACTCGATCGTCACCGGGGTTTCCTCCGGACGGGGGAGGGCCGCCGCCGCCTTCGCAGCCGCCTGGGCCGCCGCTTCCGCCGCCGCCCGCTCGACCTTCTCGGGGGTGACGAAGCGGTAGCCGACGTTGCGCACCGTCCCGATCAGCGACTCGTGCTCGGGGCCGAGCTTGGCCCGCAGCCGACGCACGTGGACGTCGACCGTCCGGGTGCCGCCGAAGTAGTCGTAGCCCCAGACCTCCTGGAGCAGCTGGGCGCGGGTGAAGACCCGTCCCGGGTGCTGGGCGAGGTACTTGATCAGCTCGAACTCCTTGAAGGTCAGGTCCAGGACCCGGCCCTTCAGCTTCGCCGAGTAGGTGGCCTCGTCGACCGACAGGTCGCCGTTGCGGATCTCCATCGGGGAGTCGTCGGAGCTCATCTGCTGCCGGCCGGTGGCGAGTCGCAGGCGCGCCTCGACCTCGGCGGGCCCGGCGGTGTCGAGGAGGACGTCGTCGATGCCCCAGTCGGCCGTGACGGCGGCCAGGCCGCCCTCCGTGACGACGAGGACGAGCGGACAGCCGGGGCCCGTGGAGCGGAGCAGCTGGCAGAGCGACCGCACCTGCGGGAGGTCGCGGCGCCCGTCGATGAGGATGACATCGGCTCCGGGGGTGTCCACGAGGGCCGGTCCCTCGGCGGGCGCCACCCGTACGTTGTGCAGCAGCAGGCCGAGGGCGGGCAGCACCTCGGTCGACGGCTGCAGGGCGTTGGTCAGCAGCAGGAGAGAGCTCATGCCCGACCACCTGCCCGGGTCGGGCGTTTGTGCACGTGCGTGTGCACGGATCGCTGGTCCATCACGTCGGTTCCTCCTCGGTCCCGTCGAGGACTTTCGCGGCACTGCTTCGTACGTCTTGCCTCGCGCTCCCCGGTCCCCGCGCCCTGGGGTCCGGGGGGACGCACTGTTCTCGGTCCGTTCAACGCGCTGAAAGCACAAAAGGACCCGGGGGCTACGTTGCCCGGATCCTCTACGCCGCCAGAATAGCCCACCGGTCCTTTCGGGGCAGAGGCTCCGACGAACCCCTTCTGTGGTTCCTGCCACGCCCGTCACCAGGGTATGCCCCGGTTTCGCCGGATCGGCGGCCTCTGGTCGCACCACCCCGGCGCACGCCGGGCGCGCGGAGGCACGCGGGGGTGGGTGTTCGGAGGGTTCATCATGGATGCCGACGAACAGAGAGCCGACGAGGGGAGCAGCTGTGGCAACCGGAACCATCCGCTACTGGGCGGCGGCCAAGGCCGCCGCCGGGACGGCGGAGGAGCCGTACGCGGCGCGGACACTGGGCGAGGCGCTCGACGCCGTGCGCGAACGCCACCCGGGAGAACTGACCCGGGTCCTGCTGCGCTGCTCCTTCCTCGTGAACGAAGAACCTGTGGGCAAGCGCCCGCACGATGCCGTCCTGCTCACGGAAGGCGGCACCGTCGAGGTGCTTCCGCCGTTCGCGGGCGGGTGAGCGGGAGCCCATGAGTACCCCCGAAGAGCAACAGCGCAGGCAGCAGCAAGAGCAGCAGGAGCAGCAGCACGATCCGTACGATCCGTACGGGACGCAGACCTGGCAGGCCGACACCTGGGACACCGGCTACCAGCCGATGCAGCCGCAGCTGGGCGGGGTCCCGGACCAGAGCGGGCAGCAGCCGGCGCAGCCCGCGGCGCCGGAGGCCTGGTACCGCGAGGAGCCGCAGGCGGCGCCCGCGCAGGGGTGGGCCGAGTCGGCGTACCCCCCGCCGTACCAGGAGCCGTACCAGGACTCCGGTCAGCCCCGGCAGCAGCCGCAGCCCCAGCAGTCGCAGCAGTTCCAGCCGCAGCAGCAGCCCCAGCAGCCTCAGCAGTCGCAGGGGCAGCAGTTCCAGCCGCAGCCGCAGGCGTCGTACGGGCAGCCCGCGGCGCCGGAGGCCTGGTACCGCGAGGAGCCGCAGGCGGCGCCCGCGCAGGAGTGGGCCGAGACGGCGTACCTTCCGCCGTACCAGGAGCCCCGGCAGCCTCAGCAGTCGCAGGGACAGCAGTTCCAGCAGTCGCAGCAGCCCCAGCAGTCCCAGCAGCCGCCGCAGGAGTCGTACGGCCGGCCCGTGGCGCCCGAGGGCTGGTTCCGCGAGGAGGCTCCGGCCGCCGCGGCCCCCGCCCCCGCCGCCTCGCCGTCCGCGGCCGGCTGGGCCGAGGAGACGGCGTACCTGCCGCCGCAGCCCGCGGAGCCGGCCGTGGAGGCCACCGCCTACCTGCCGCCGGTGACGGCCGCCCCGGAGCCCGCGCAGGGCCCTGCGGACCCCGACGCCGACCCCGGAACGCGGTCCGAGTACTCCCCGCCGACGCTCGCGGGCAACACGCTCCGCGCGGTCGACCCGGCGCAGGCCCGCGCCGAGGGCCGGTCGCCGATCATCGACCCCGGTCCGCAGCCGGCGATACTGACCGCCGCCCTGGGACTGCTGCTGGCCGCGGCCGCCGCGTTCGGCGACCTCGCGCTGCTCGTGCCGCTGATCGCCCTCCAGGGCCTCACCGCGGCAGGCTGGTTCCGCCTCAACGGCATGTGGCCCGCCCGCCAGGGCATCGCCCTCGCCTTCCTCGGTGCCGTGGTCGCGGACGCCGCCGTGCTCGCCGTGGACGAGGTGAACGGGCCCGGCGCGATCATCGGCACCCTCGGTGCCTGGGTGCTGCTCACGCTGGTGCTCCAGCTCCGCAGCCACGCGGACCCCGACGAGCGGATGTACGGACTCATGGCCTCGGTGGCCTCCGCCGCCCTCGCCATCGTCTGCGCCGGGTACCTGGCGGCCGGCTCCGACGCCGTCAGCGTGGGCGGGGCCGCCGTGGCGGTCGCCGTCTTCACCCGGGCCCTGCCGCTGCCGACGCCGGCGTCCGTGGCGGTCTCGCTGACCGCTGCGGCGGGTGCGGGCGTCGCGGTGGGCACGATGACGGACATCGGGGCCGGCGGGGCGCTGCTCGGTCTGGCCGCCGGGGTGTGCGCCCTGGTCGGCCTGCGGGTGGCCGCGTACGACTACCCGTCGAAGTTCGTCCACATGACGGCCGGTGTCGCGTTGCCGCTGGCGGCGGCGGCTCCCGCCGTCTACCTGATGGGCCGGGTGGTGGGCTGACGTCGGCCGCACGTTCGACCCCTCCCTTTCCAAGCGTGGTCAACTAGGGCGCACGTACTGATCTATTGGGGGAGGGGCACGTGCGCTTTCTGCGGGTCATCGTCATCATCGGAGTGATCCTGGGGGCCCTGTTCGTGGGCGCCGACCGCTGGGCGGTCAACTATGCCGAGAACCAGTTGGCCGAGAAGATCCAGTCCCGGCAGGGGTTGTCGGGCGACGTGGAGGTGGACATCCACGGTTTTCCGTTCCTGACCCAGGCGTTGGACCACCGCATGGAGCAGGTGGATCTGGTGCTCACGGGCGTGGACGCCTCCGCCGAAGGCCGCAAGGCGCGGCTGACGCGGATCGAAGCCGCCTTCCACGACGTGAAGTTGAACAGCGACTACACCGGGGGCACGGCCGGCAGGGCCGAGGGCAAGGCGCTGGTCTCGTACGCGGACCTGACCGCGGCCTCGGAGACCGGGGTGACCGTCTCCTACGGCGGACAGCCGGGCAAGGTGAAGGTCGGCGCGACGGTGGACTTTCTCGGCCGGAAGTTCACCCGCAGCGTGATCTCGACCGTCACGCTGGAGGACGCGAAGGACTCCCCGGGCGGCAAGATCGTCCGGGTGCGCGCCGAGGAGGTCCCGGGGGAGGGGATCCCGGGGATCGAGAAGGTCGTCCGCAAGAAGACCGACTTCGACCGCCGGCTCGACGCCGGCCTGCCGGCCGGACTACGGCTCTCCACCCTGACGTCGGACGAGACGGGCGTGCACCTGGCGCTGACCGGTACGAACGTGTCCCTGGCCGGATCGTGAGACGGTGCGGTCCGCCCCTCAGGAGGGCGGGTCGCGCGAAGAGCCCCGGAGGCCGCCCGAGCGGCCTGCCGGGGCTTTTCTGTCCATCATTCGGACGATCCTGTCTCGACATATGACACACCGGTGACAGGGCGGCCGATTCGTCCCTACGATCCATGACTATGAAGCATCAGCAGGCGGACCTCACGAAGCGGCGGGCAGTAGACCTGTGTCGCGTCGCCGCCATGCTCTGTCGATCCATGTGACGTGTGAGCGCTTCCGCTCCACCGGCCGGACGACTGGCCTTTCCCGCGTGACCGCACCCCGCCTCCCGCTCGCCCGACGCCTCCCCGCACGGGTACCGCGAGGCCGATCCGTCCGCGGCGCGCACCCTCGGCACCATCCCGCCGCAGCACCAGCACCACCCCGCCGCACACTGCCCCGGAGGAGAACACCATGAGCCGCAGCGACGTCCTCGTAGACGCCGACTGGGTCGAGGCCCACCTGAACGACGCCGACGTCGTCATCGTCGAGGTGGACGAGGACACGTCCGCCTACGACAAGAACCACATCACCAACGCCGTCCGGATCGACTGGAAGAGCGACCTCCAGGACCCGGTCCGCCGTGACTTCGTGGACCAGGAGGGCTTCGAGAAGCTCCTCTCCGCCAAGGGCATCTCCAACGACGACACCGTCGTCCTCTACGGCGGCAACAACAACTGGTTCGCGTCCTACGCCTACTGGTACTTCAAGCTCTACGGCCACCAGGACGTCAAGCTCCTCGACGGAGGCCGCAAGAAGTGGGAGCTGGACTCCCGCGACCTGGTCGACGGCAAGGACGTCCCGAACCGCCCGGCCACCCAGTACAAGGCCAAGGCCCAGGACAAGTCCATCCGCGCCTTCCGTGACGACGTCGTCGCCGCGATCGGCTCCCTGAACCTGGTGGACGTCCGCTCGCCCGACGAGTTCTCCGGCAAGCTGCTCGCGCCGGCGCACCTTCCGCAGGAGCAGTCGCAGCGCCCCGGCCACGTGCCGAGCGCCCGCAACATCCCGTGGTCGAAGAACGCCAACGACGACGGCACCTTCAAGTCCGACGACGAGCTGACCGCCCTCTACGAGGCCGAGCAGGTCGATCTGGCGAAGGACACCATCGCCTACTGCCGCATCGGTGAGCGCTCCGCGCTCACGTGGTTCGTGCTGCACGAGCTCCTGGGCCAGGAGAACGTCAAGAACTACGACGGTTCGTGGACCGAGTACGGCTCGCTCGTCGGCGTGCCGATCGAACTCGGCGCCGCCAAGTAACCCGAGCAGCCCCTGCGGGCCCGCGGGGCCGCGCGCCCGCAGCACCTACGTACGACCCCTCCAGGACAGGACAGAGACATGTGTGGAGCAAAGACCGGCGGGCCCGACCTCGCCACCCTCAAGCCCGGTGAGACCGCCATCCAGGGCCAGGTGACCAAGGACGGCGAGCCCGTCGTCGGTTACGTGCGGCTGCTGGACTCGACCGGCGAGTTCACCGCGGAGGTCCCGACCTCCGCGACCGGCCAGTTCCGCTTCTACGCCGCCACCGGCTCCTGGACCCTGCGGGCACTCGTCCCGGGCGGCCAGGCGGACCGCGCCGTCGTCGTCGCGGACGCCGGCGGTGTGACGGACGTGGCCATCGCCGTCTGATCGCTCCACACGAGAACGGCCGGAGGGCCGCACCCCAGGGGGTTGGACGCCACTGGAACGGGGTGCGGCCCTTCGTGCCGTCCCGGCCCGTGTGCGAACGCCCGCGCAGGGGCCCGTCCCGGGCCCTGCGCGAGGGCGGGTCCCGGACCTACGCTGGAGGCATGTACGCCCGGCGGCGCCGCGCCTACTTCCTCATGATGGGCGGCTGCCTTCTCCTCTTCGTCTCGGCCTGGTCCTTCGTACGGCTCTTCTCCGTGCCGGCCGCCGTGGCGATGTGCGTCGTCGCCATGGTCATCCCGCCGGTCGCGGCGATGATCGCGAACCGCCGCGGCCCGGACGACCGCTGGTGGGACGACCCCTCGGGCGACAAGAAGTCGGACGAGTGGTGGGACGAACTGGACGGGAAGCACCGCCGCGACGAATGACGCGCCCCGCCGGAAGAGGGGCCGGGCGTCCGGCCGCCACCGGTACGGCCCACCTCGCAGAGTGCGCCGGGTCCCGGGCCAGTAGGCTGGGGGACCGGCCCCGTACCTCCGGGGACTCCGTCCCGGGGGGACCCCCCGAACGCAACCTCCGAGGAGCACCTCCCGTGCTTGAGACTTTCTTCTCCGCCCTGCTGGTCCTGGTCTGCGTCGGCGTGCTCGCCTTCACCGCCCTGGCCGTGAAGAAGCTGTACCAGGGCCAGCGCTGACCCCCTGAGCGGCAGCAGTCCCTCCCGGATCCCTCCCACAGATCGCCTGAGCAGCCACACATGATCCAGATCCCGTCCGACCTGAACCCGGGCCTCGTCCCGCTCGCCTTCCTCCTCGGCAACTGGGAGGGCGCGGGAGTCTTCGACTTCCCCGGCGAGGAGAAGTGCAACTTCGGCCAGGAAGTCGTCTTCAGCCACGACGGCCGGGACTTCCTGGAGTACACCTCCCACACCTGGGTGCTCGACTCCGAGGGCAACAAGGTGCGGCCGCTCGAATCCGAGTCCGGCTACTGGCGCATCGACAAGGACCGCAAGGTCGAGATCGTCATGGTCCGCGACCAGGGCGTCGTCGAGGTCTGGTACGGCGACCTCGCCGACCAGAAGCCGCAGATCGACGTCGTCACCGACGCGGTCGCCCGCACGGCGGCCTCCGGCCCGTACAGCGGCGGCAAGCGGCTGTACGGCTACGTCAAGAGCGACCTGATGTGGGTCGGCGAGAAGGCCACGCCCGACGTCGAGCTGCGCCCCTACATGTCGGCCCAGCTCAAGAAGGTCGTCACCCCGGAGGAGGTCGCCGAGATGGCGCGCAACCTGCCGGACATGCCGGACGACGGCATCGCGTTCTTCCGCTGATCGGCCGTTTTCCACAGCCTGTGCGCGAAGGGGACCCCGGGACCGCCCGCGGTCCCCTTCGCGTGCTTACACTGGCCGGGTGGTGAGCACCGAGGGCACCGGGACCGCCGACGGCGGACTCGACTGGAAGAGCGACCTGCGGCAGCGCGGATACCGGCTGACCCCGCAGCGCCAACTCGTGCTCGAAGCGGTCGACGCACTGGAGCACGCGACCCCCGACGAGATCCTCGTCGAGGTCCGCAGGACGGCCTCCGGGGTCAACATCTCCACCGTCTACCGCACGCTGGAGCTCCTGGAGGAGCTCAAACTGGTCTCGCACGCCCACCTCGGACACGGTGCCCCGACCTACCACCTCGCCGACCGGCACCACCACATCCACCTGGTGTGCCGCGACTGCGCCGAGGTGATCGAGGCCGATCTGGACGTGGCCGCCGAGTTCACCGCGAAGCTCCGCGCGACCTTCGGCTTCGAGACCGACATGAAGCACTTCGCGATCTTCGGGCTCTGCGCGAAGGACGCGGCGAAGCACCGCGCCGCCGAGACGTAGGACCGTCGCGCGACACCCCGTGGGATCGTCGGGTCCGGGGTCGTACGCTGGTGACATGACCAGCAGCCCCTTGCTCCATCTCCCCGGCGCCGTACCGGCCGAAGGCCGCGACGAGGGCGTCGCCGCCCACTACGGAGAGCTGTACGGCGAACAACGCGCCCTCGCGGACGGCCGGGGGTTCGTCGACCTCTCCCACCGCGGTGTCGTGACCGTCACCGGCGCGGACCGGCTGAGCTGGCTGCACCTGCTGCTCACCCAACACGTGAGCGACCTGCCGCCCGGACAGGCCACCGAGGCACTGATCCTCTCCGCCAACGGGCACATCGAGCACGCCCTGTACCTCGTCGACGACGGCGAGACGGTCTGGGTGCACGTCGAGCCCGACACCCAGGAGGCGCTGATCGCCTACCTGGAGTCCATGAAGTTCTTCTACCGCGTCGAAGTCACCGACCGCACGGCCGAGTTCGGGGTCGTCCACCTGCCGGCCGGCTCGATCGCCGAGGTCGCCAAGGAACTCGCCGTCCGCGAGACCGCGCACGGCCGGGACGTCTTCGTGCCCCGCGGGGACCTGGAGGCGTTCGCCGCCTCGCACGGCCCCGCCGCGGGCCTCCTGGCGTACGAGGCCCTGCGCGTGGAGTCGCACCGGCCGCGCGTCGGCCTGGAGACCGACCACCGCACCATCCCGCACGAGCTGGGTTGGATCGGCACCGCCGTCCACCTCCAGAAGGGCTGCTACCGGGGGCAGGAGACCGTCGCCCGTGTCCACAACCTGGGGAAGCCCCCGCGCCGGCTGGTGTTCCTGCACCTGGACGGCTCCGAGGTGCTGCTCCCGGCGCACGGCACACCCGTACGGCTCGCCGCCGACGGCGAGGAGGGCCGGCAGCTGGGCTTCGTGACCACCGCCGTCCGCCACCACGAACTGGGGCCGATCGCGTTGGCGCTGGTCAAGCGGAACGTCCCGCTGGACGCGCCGCTGCTCGTCGGGAAGACGGCCGCCGCGCAGGAGGTCGTCGTCGCGCCGTGACGGGCCCACGTGGGGGCGCCGTCATGGCGAGCCCTACACGTCGATGACGATGGTGAACGGGCCGTGGTTGGTCAGCGAGACGCGCATGTCCGCCCCGAACCGGCCCGTCTCCACCGTCGCGCCCAGCGTCCGCAGCCGTGCCACGACCTCGTCGACCAGCGGCTCGGCCACCGGGCCGGGCGCCGCCGCGTTCCAGGTGGGGCGGCGGCCCTTGCGCGCGTCGCCGTACAGCGTGAACTGGGAGATCACCAGCAGCGGGGCGTTCACGTCGCTGCAGGACTTCTCCGCCTCCAGGATCCGCACCGACCACAGCTTGCGGGCCAGCAGCTCCGCCTTCTCCGGGGTGTCGTCGTGGGTGACCCCCACCAGGACGCACAGCCCCTCGCCGACGATCTCCCCGACGGTCTCGCCGGCCACCACGACGCTCGCGCCGTCCACCCTCTGCACCACTGCTCGCATACCACCTGTGTATCAGGCGTGCACCCGTCCGGGGCCGATCGGGTGCAGTGGGACTGCATCCACACCACGGAGAGTGGCACCATGCACGCAGGCGGTGCCTCCGGCACCGGTCGAGGGGACGGACACGTTCACATGAATCTTTCTGGTACCTCCGTACCTGCGCCCGCTTCGGCGACGGCGACGGCCGCCGACGTCGTGGCGGCGACGGTGAGACCTCCCGCGCAGCGCACCGGCGAGTCGCAGGGGCCGACCACCCCCGCCACCGCCCTCGGGCTGCCCGAACTGCGTGCCCTGCGCCGGGACGCGCAGCGCGACGAGGCCGATCTGAGCTACGTACGCAGACTCCTGCACGGCCGCATCGACATCCTGCGCGCCGAACTCGCCCGCCGCTGCGACCCCGAGGCGGCCCGGCGCGCGAACCCCGAGACGCCGGTGGTGGACCGGCTCTCGGAGATCCTCGCCGACGCCCCGTCCAGCCGCAGTGCCTCCGCCCGCCACGTCACGCTCGCCGCCCCGCACAGCGAGGAGTTCCGGCTCCTGGAGGCGGAGATGCTCTGCGACGTGGAACTGTCGGACCTGGGCGCCCGCACGGACGGCGAACTGCACGAGGCGATGGGCCGCTTGGTGCGCTACGAGCAGCAGGTCTCCCGGCGCAGGCAACGGTTGCAGCGCACCGCCGACGAGGCCGGCGCGGAGATCACCCGCCGGTACCGGGAGGGCGAGGCGCAGGTGGACGACCTGCTGGCGTAGCCGCGGGGCCGCCGGGGCCGGCGGTGATCAGGCCCCTTCGGGGCGGCGGAAATTCAGGCGACGTGCTCCCGGCGGGGCGGTTAGCGTGGCCGGCCATGAGCACCGACGTCCGGCCGATCGCCGCCTCCGAACTCCCCGCCTGGCTCCGAGCACTGAACACCGGCTTCCTCACCACCGCCCCGGTCACCGACTCCGACGTCGCCCAACGGGCCGAGTACGGCGACCTGGCCCGCACCCGGGGCGCCTTCGACTCCGAGACCGGCCGCTGCGTCGCCACCTTCCGGTCCTTCCCGCAGGAGCTGACCGTCCCCGGCGGGGCCGTCGTCGCCGCCGACGCCGTATCCAACGTCACCGTGTCGCCCACGCACCGCCGCCGGGGCCTGCTGACCCGGATGATGCGCGCCGACCTCACGGCCGCGAAGGAACGCGGCGACGTGCTGTCCACGCTCATCGCCGCCGAGTACCCGATCTACGGCCGGTACGGCTACGGGCCCGCCGCCTCGGTCGCGGAGTGGGAGATCGAGGTGGCCCGCACCGGCCTGGACCCGCGCTGGTCCGGGCCCGGGGACGGCGGGCGGATCGACCTGGTGGACGCGGCCGAGGCCCGCAGGATAGGCGCCGCCCTGCACGAGCGGCTGCGCGCGCACGCGCACGGCACCGTCGACCGCGACGAGCGCTGGTGGAACCTGGCGTCCGGCACGGAGCAGATGTCCCACCGCCCCTACAAGGAGTCGTTCCACGCCGTCCACCGCACGGCCGACGGCGAACCCGCCGGGATCGCCGTCTACCGGGCCGACGACCAATGGAGCGACGCGAAGCTCCCGCAGAACACCGTGCAGGTCAAGGACCTGATCGCGGTCACCGCCGACGCGCAACGGGCCCTGTGGCACTTCCTGTGCTCCATCGACTGGGTGCAGAAGGTCCGCACCGGCTACCGGGCCCCCGATGACCTCGCCCCGCTGCTGCTGCCCGATCCGCGGGCCGCACGCCTGCTGACCGCCGCCGACTTCCTGTGGGTGCGGCTGCTCGACGTCGTACGGGCGCTGAGCGCGCGGACGTACGCCGTGCCGGGCGTCCTCGTCCTGGAAGTGACCGACGCGGAGGGCCTGGCCGACGGGCGCTACCGGCTCGACACGGGCACCGGCGACTGCGCCCGTACGGAGGAGCCCGCCGACCTGCGCCTCGACGTGTCCGCGCTGGGGTCCATGTACCTCGGCGACGAGTCGGCGGTCCGACTGGCCGCGCTGGGGCAGGTCACGGAGGAACGGCCGGGGGCGCTGGCGCACGCCGACGCGGCCTTCCGCACCGCTCGCCGGCCGTGGTGCCCGGACGTCTTCTGACCGGCCCGTTCCCGCACCCCGTCACGTGGCCCGGCGGGCGCTCACCTTCCGCCGGCTCGCCCCCTGCGCCCGACCGGCACCGGTCAACGGCGCACCGGGTGTCGTCACGATCTGGCCGGGCGGCAGGCCCGTGGCGGTCAAGGCGTTCACGGTGCGCGGCGGCCGTATCGTCGCAATCGACATCCTGGCGGATCCGGCACGGCCGGAGACCCTGGACGTCACCGGATGGGAAACCGAGGACTGAGGTACGTGGCAACACTCGTGGAACGCCTGCGCGCGGCCGGCTGTGTCTTCGCGGAGGAGGAGGCGGACCTGCTGACGGCCGCCGCGCGGGACGACGGACACCTGGCGGGCATGCTGGCCCGCCGGGTCGCCGGCGAGCCCCTGGAACTGGTGGTGGGCTGGGCGGGCTTCTGCGGCCTGCGCATGGAGGTGGGCGAGGGGGTGTTCGTACCGCGCCGGCGCAGCGAGTTCCTCGCGGGGGAGGCCGTGGCGCTGGCCCGGCCCGGCGCGGTGGTCGTCGACCTGTGCTGCGGCGTGGGCGCGCTGGGCGCGGCGGTGGCCTCGCAGGTCCCGGGCGTCGAACTGCACGCGTCGGACATCGACGAGGTGGCCGTCGGCTACGCCCGCCGGAACACGGCCCCGTACGGCGGGACCGTCCACCGGGGCGACCTGTACGCCGCGCTGCCCGGGGACCTCGCGGGGCGGGTGGACGTCCTGGTGGTCAACGCCCCCTACGTGCCCACGGAGGAGATCGGCTTCCTGCCGCCGGAGGCCCGCGATCACGAACCGCTGACCACCCTGGACGGCGGCGCCGACGGTCTGGACGTCCACCGCCGGGTCGCGGCCGGGGCTCTGCGCTGGCTCGCGCCCGGCGGGCACCTGCTGATCGAGACGAGCGCCCGGCAGTCCCCGGTGACGGCGTCGGCGCTGGCGGCGGGCGGCCTCACGGTACGGGCCGTCGGCTCGCGGGAGCTGTATGCGAACGTGGTGATCGGCGCCCGACCGGGCGCCTGAACGGCCCACCGCTCCAGGGGAGTCGACGGACGGGTGCGGGCCGGACCACATGGGGGAGGGGACGCGCGGTGGACCAGGGGGCGGGGCGGGCGGATCGGTTCGAGGAGCACCGGCCGAGGCTGAGAGCGGTGGCCTACCGGATGCTCGGCTCGGTCAGCGAGGCCGATGACGCGGTCCAGGAGACCTGGTTGCGCCTGGCCGGCGCCGACGCCGACGCCATCGAGAACATGGCGGCCTGGCTGACCACGGTCGTCGGCCGGGTGTGCCTGAACATGCTGCGCTCCCGGGCGACCCGCCGCGAGGACCCGTTGGAGTGCCGGACACCCGACCCGGTCATCAGCGGCGAGGACGGTCTCCACCCGGAACAGCAGGCCCTGTTGGCGGACTCCCTGGGCCTGGCGCTGCTGGTCGTCCTGGATTCGCTTTCACCGGCCGAGCGGCTCGCGTTCGTCCTGCACGACATGTTCGCCGTGCCCTTCGACGAGATCGCCCCGATGATCGAGAAGACCCCGGCCGCGACCCGGCAGCTCGCGAGCCGGGCCCGCCGCCGGGTGCGCGGCAGGGCCCCCGCCCCCGACCCGGACCTCGCACTCCAGCGCCAGGTGGTCGGCGCGTTCTTCGCCGCGGCGCGCGACGGCGACTTCGAGGCGCTCGTCTCGGTGCTCGCCCCCGACGTGGTGCTGCGCTCCGACGGCGGCGTGACGCGCGCCCGCCACACGCTCGTGTTCAACGGCGCCCGCACGGTGGCCTCGCAGGCGATCACCTTCGGTTCCCTGTCGCCGTACGCCCGCCCCGCGCTGATCAACGGGTCCGCCGGCGTCATGGTCGTGCGGGACGGCCGCCGCCTGTCGATGATGGCCTTCACGGTCGCCGGAGGCCGGATCGTCGCCATCGACGTCCTGGCCGACCCGGAACGCCTGAAGGAACTCGACCTGAGCGCCCTCGACCTCTGAGTCACGGGCCCCGGCCGGGGCATGCGCGTGGATGCGACCCGGCCGGGTGTCGTCCCTCACGGAGTGGGAGCTTTTGCAAGCGTCTGCTTGCAATAGTTAGCAAGGTGCGGCAGGATCGGGGCATGGCATCGCTCAACGTCGGGAACCTCGGCGAATACCTCCGTGAGCAACGGCGGCAGGCCCAGCTTTCGCTGCGGCAACTGGCCGACGCCGCAGGGGTGTCGAACCCGTACCTGAGCCAGATCGAGCGCGGACTGCGCAAGCCGAGCGCGGACATCCTCCAGCAACTGGCCAAGGCGCTGCGGATCTCCGCGGAGACGCTGTACGTGCAGGCCGGAATCCTGGACGAGCGGGATCGCGACGAGGTCGAGACGCGGGCCGTCATCCTCGCCGACCCGTCCCTCAACGAGCGGCAGAAGCAGGTGCTGCTCCAGATCTACGACTCGTTCCGCAAGGAGAACGCGCCGGCCGCGGAAGCCGCCGACGCCGCCGCAGCGGTCGATGCCGACGACGAGCCGCCCCATACGAACCGACTGTGATCCGGGAGGACCAGCACATGGCCATCGCCGATGACCTGAAGAAGACCCTCACCGACCCGACCCCGCTCTACTTCGCCGCCGGCACCGCCGACCTCGCGGTGCAGCAGGCCAAGAAGGTGCCCGGGTTCATCGAGCAGCTGCGCGCCGAGGCCCCCGCACGCATCGAGGCCGTGAAGAACACCGACCCGAAGGTCGTCCAGGACAGGGCCAAGGAGGCGCAGGAGGCGGTCAGCGCCAAGGTCGCCGAGGTCTTCGGGGCGATCGACCCGAAGAAGCTGGGCGAGACCGCCCAGGACCTGGCCCTTCGCGGGGTCGGCGTGGCCGCCGAGTACGCGGTGCGCGCCAAGGAGACGTACGACAAGGTCGCCGAGCACGGCGAGCAGGCCGTACGGGCCTGGCGCGGCGAGCTGACCGACGAGATCGTCGACATCGCCGAGGTCGTGGAGCCGGCGGCGCCCGCGAAGTCGGAGCCGGCCGCCGAGCCGGTGGCCGCCGACGCTTCCGCCGAGGCACCCGCCGACGCCTCCACCTCCGCCGAGGAGAAGCCGTCGGCCCGGAAGACCACCGCGCGCAAGAGCACGGCGAAGAAGACGGTCGCCGCGACCGGCGACAAGAGCTGACGCGACCGGCGAGCCGAGCTGATCGGACAGGCGACGGACCGGGCACCGGGAAGGTGTCCGGTCCGTTGTCATGGGTGAGGGCCGCTTCCCCGGTAGCGTGGGGGCGAACGGCATCAGACGCGGAAGAAGGTGGTCGAGGCGATGTTGATGAACGGTTTCGACAACGGGGTCATCCCGTTGCTCGGATACGCCATGCTGGCGCTCGCCGTCGTGGCCTTCGTGCTGGCGCTGATGGCGCGCGACGACGCGTACCGGGCAGCTGACAAGAAGACCAAGACCTTCTGGCTGGTCATCCTCGGCATCACGATCCTCGTGGACTTCTTCCTCGGGATGCTGTTCCTTCAGATCGCCGGCCTGGTCGCCTCCATCGTCTTCATGGTCGACGTCCGACCTGCCCTGAAGCAGGTGTCGGGCGGCGGTCGGCGCAGCGGCGGCAGCAGCAGCGACGGTCCGTACGGTCCGTACAACGGCGGCCGATAAGCACTCCCGGGCAGGGAGTCCCGGTGGTGGGCCCGGCGCCGTGCGCCGGGCTCAGCCCTCCGCGCGGGAGAGCAGGACCACGGCGACGTCGTCGGTCAGCTCGCCGCCGTTGAGGCGCCGGGCCTCGGTGACGGAAGCCTCCAACAGGCCCTCACCGCTCAACCCCTGATCCAGGTGCCGGTTGATCATCTCGACCATCCCGTCCTGCCCGAGCCGTTCCTTGCCCTCGCCGATCTTCCCCTCGATGAGGCCGTCGGTGTAGAGCATGAGGCTCCAGGTCCCGCCCAGTTCGACCTGGCGGCGGGGCCAGCGGGCCTTGGGGAGCAGTCCGAGCGCCGGCCCGCTGTTCTCGTACGGGAGAAGTCGCGCGGCCCGGCCCGGCCTGGAGATCAGCGGCGCCGGATGACCGGCCAGGCAGAGGCCGGCGCGCCGACCGTCCGGGGCGATGTCCACGGTGCACAGCGTCGCGAAGATCTCCTCGCAGGGGCGCTCCACCTCCAGCACCTCCTGGAGGGTGGCCAGCAGATCGTCCCCGCACAGTCCCGCGAGGGTCAGCGCCCGCCACGCGATGCGCAGCTCGACACCGAGGGCGGCCTCGTCGGGGCCGTGGCCGCAGACGTCGCCGATCATCGCGTGCACGGTGCCGTCCGGAGTGCGGACCGTGTCGTAGAAGTCCCCGCCGAGCAGGGCCCGGCTGCGGCCGGGACGGTAGCGGGCGGCGAAGCGGAGGTCGGAACCCTCCAGAAGGGGGTTCGGGAGCAGTCCGCGTTCCAGGCGGGCGTTCTCCTGGGCCCGCAGTTTCGATTCCGCGAGCTTGTACTGGGCTATGTCGGCCCGCTTTCTCTCCACGGCGTAGCGGATGGCCCGGCTCAGCAGCCGGCCGTCGAGCTCGTCGCGGAAGAGGTAGTCCTGGGCACCCACCCGCACCGCCTCGGCGGCGTGCTCCGCGTCCGCCTCGGCGGTCAGCACCAGTACGGCGTGACGCGGGGCGAGGCGCAGGACCTCGCGGAGCGTGGCGAACCGGTCGTCGGCGGTACCGGGCCCCGGGTTCGCGAGCGACAGGTCCAGCAGGATGCAGTGCACGTCGGGCGTGAGCAGCCGGGTGGCCTCGGTGAGGTTGCGGGCGGTGCGCAGCCGTATGCGATGGCCGTCGGCGTCCAGTATCTCGGGCACGGTGAGGCCGCCCGCGGGATCGTCCTCGATGACCAGGAGGGTCAGGGACGTCTGCGCGGGTACGGGGACCGGGATGGTGGCCGGGAGGTGCTCGACGGCGGTGGCCAAAGCGGTGGCCAAAAGGGCCTGGCCGCCCTCCGTGGCGAGGTTCTCCCTCTGCCGCGGTATGGGTACGGGCATCGTCTCCGGTTCCTTCCCTCCCCCCGAGGGTGCGCTCATGCGCTCGACCCTAGCGGGCCGGAACGGGGGAGCGGAATGGCAGTCCGGTGGAGGTCCCGGGGAGGGCCTCCGTCATATGCCGTTATCGCGGGGGAAATGCGGGCTGATGGGATGACCAAGCTCACGGTGGGAGGACCGAAGTCCGGCCTGCCGGGATGACCCGATGTGGGCTTCACCACGCGCACCGGGCGAAATCGACCCCCGCGAACCGTCCCCGCCGGGACCCGGCGGGCGAGCCCGCCGCGGGACCCGCCTGGAGGCATGCCCAGGGCCCACCCGGCCTGACCCCGGAACGACCCGGCCTGACCCGCAGGGCCGCCCGGACCCGGAACCCAGAGCCGACCCCGGCTTCTCCGGGGCCGGGCAGGGACCCCGCCCCGCCCGGCAGGGCGCGGGGTCGGGATTCGCCGGGGCCGTGGGCCGTGGGTCGGGCGTCACGCGCCCCCGGCCCCGCCGGATCGGGCCGGCGAGAACCCCGCCGCTCCCACGAACCCGCCGCCGCGCGGCTACGCGTCCGGGCGGACGACCGCCTTGATCGGCATCGAGCCCGCGCCCGCCATCGTCACGTCGCGGCCGGGCCGTGGCGCGTGGACCATGGCCCCGTCCCCTACGTACATCCCGACATGGCTCGCGTCGTCGAAGTAGATGATCAGATCGCCCGGCCGCATGTCCTTCACCGCGACCTTCCGCAGCCGCAACTGTTCCTGCGAGGTCCGCGGGATGGCCTTGCCCGCCGCCAGCCAGGCCTGTGAGGTCAGGCCCGAGCAGTCGAAGGACCCGGGGCCCGTGGCGCCCCACTCGTAGGGCCTGCCTATCTGGGCCGTGGCGAACTGGACCGCTCTCTTGCCCGCGTCCGTCGCCTTGCCGTTGACGTCCTTCATCGCTCCGGACGACAGCCACTGCGTCTGGGCCTTGTACTGCGCTTCCTGCTCCAGCTGGAGCAGCCGGGCCTTCTCCTCGGCCTCCAGCTTGCTCTCCAGGTCCTGCGCGGCCTTGATCTTCTCCTCGATCCGCTTCTTGGACTTCTCCCGCTCGACCCGGTTGGCCTCCAGCTTCTGCCAGACCGTGCTCGCGTCCTTCGCGTACCGCTGGAGGTCGTGCTGGGTGCGGTCCAGCTCGGTCAGCAGGTCCGTGGTGGCCTTCTCGCCCTGCCGCAAGCGTGCCTTGGAGTCCAGGAACTGGCTCGGGCTGTCGCTCAGCACCAGCCGCGCGCCCGCCGGCAGTCCGCCCGAGCGGTACTGGGCCCGGGCGGCGGCGCCGGCCCGGTCCTTCAGCCCGGTGATCCGCTCCCGGCCGGCCACGATCAACTGTGCGATCTGGACGACCCGTTCCGACTGGACCTTCGTCTCGCTCTCCGCGAGGTTGTACGCGTCCGTGGCGCTTCCCGCCTGGCGGTACAGGTCCTCTATCTCCTTGCGGATCTGCTCCAGGGACTTGGCCCCCGGTTCGGGCATGGGCGCCGTCGGGGCTCCGGGCACGGAGGGAGCCGCGGGTGCCGCGTGCGCCGTCCCCGAGAGTCCGAGGCCCGGGGCCGTCAATATCGCCATCGCGCACAGCAGTGTGAGAGCGGATGCGCCCCGTCGGTGCGCTCGCTTCACGGTCCCCATGGTCCCCCCAGGTGCCCCGAGTCAGACCGATGTCATCCCACACCGGATCTGACTATTCATCAGTAACTTGGCACTGCCTTCGGGATGGTGCCACGAGTCCGTGAATTCCGACACCCTTTCGGGTGCCCCCCTGATCATCACCGGCCACGTCACGCCCGCCCCTGCCGACTCAACGGGCCGCCCCGGGCGCGGGTTCCCCGACGCGCGAGGTTCACCCCCTCGGGCGCAACGCCTCCCAACGCACCGTCAGTTCCCCCTGCCTCCACCGCACCGGCCCGTCCGCCAGCGGCCAAGTCCCGGCCAGCGCCCGGGCCGTGCGGATCCAGCGCTGCCGCGCCCCGTACGAGGCGTACGGGGCCGCCGCCGCCCACGCCCGGTCGAAGTCGCGCAGGAACGCGTGCACCGGCTCGCCCGGGACGTTCCGGTGGATCAATGCCTTCGGCAGCCGCTCGGCCAGGTCCGACGGCCGCTCCAGCGACCCCAGCCGGGTCGCGAACGTCACCGTGCGCGGCCCCTGCGGACCGAGCGCGACCCAGACGTGCCGGCGCCCGATCTCGTCGCAGGTCCCCTCGACGAGCAGCCCGCCGGGGGCCAGCCGGGCGCACAGCAGCCGCCACACCTCGTCGACCCGCTCCTCGTCGTACTGGCGCAGCACGTTCGCGGCGCGGATCAGCATCGGTGCCTCGCCGCCGTCCAGGGGCACCTCGAAGCCGCCGTGCCGGAAGGCCAGGCCCTCCCGTTCGTACGGCTTGGCACCCGCCACCCGCGCCGGCTCGATCTCGATGCCGACCACCCGCACGGCGGGGGCCGCCGCCCTCAGCCGCGCCAGCAGTTCCACCGCCGTCCACGGCGCCGCCCCGTAACCGAGGTCGACCGCGACGGGAGCCGTCGCCCGCCGCAGCGCCGCCCCGTGCGTCGCCGCGATCCAGCGGTCCATGCGACGCAGACGATTCGGGTTCGTTGTCCCGCGCGTCACGGTGCCCACGGGGCGTCTCGGGGGCGGCGGGGTGCTGCGGGAGGCCATGCGCCGAGCGTATGCGGAGCGCACACCCAACATAAAAATCCGGCAAACGACCGAGGAAAACGGTCGTCCCCGGAATGCGGGACACCGCCGTCCGGGTTGCACTGCTGGAAGGGCGCCGCCCGCGCTCCGTTCGCCATGCCGTCCGCGCGGCACCCGGTGTACGCGTCGTACGAGTCGCCCGAGTCGTCCGAGCGAGAGGAACTGCTCCCTTGAGCCAGTACGTGTCCCGCCTCGGCGGCAGCATCAGCGGTCGGATAGCCGCCGCCCGCAGCACCCGTCACGACCCGCCGCGCCTGCGCCTCCCGGCCGTCGGCCACCACCGCAAGCCGCGCCGCGTCGCCATGCTCAGCGTGCACACCTCACCGCTGCACCAGCCGGGGACCGGCGACGCGGGCGGGATGAACGTGTACATCGTCGAACTCGCCAAGCGCCTCGCCGCGATCAACATCGAGGTCGAGATCTTCACCCGGGCCACCACCGGAGGGCTCCCGTCGGCCGTCGAGCTGGCCCCCGGCGTCCTCGTGCGACACGTGGACGCGGGCCCCTACGAAGGTCTCGCCAAGGAGGAGCTGCCGGCGCAGCTGTGCGCCTTCACCCACGGTGTGATGCAGGCCTGGGCCGGGCACCGCCCCGGCTACTACGACCTCGTCCACTCCCACTACTGGCTCTCCGGCCACGTCGGGTGGCTCGCCGCCGAACGCTGGGGCGTGCCCCTCGTCCACGCCATGCACACCATGGCCAAGGTCAAGAACGCGGCGCTGGCCGAGGGCGACACGCCCGAACCGGCCGCCCGCGTCATCGGCGAGACCCAGATCGTCTCCGCAGCCGACCGGCTGATCGCGAACACCGCCGAGGAGGCGGACGAACTCGTACGGCACTACGAGGCCGACCCCGGGAAGGTGGCCGTCGTCCACCCCGGCGTGAACCTCGACCGGTTCACCGTCGGCGACGGCCGCGCCGCCGCCCGTGCCCGCCTCGGGCTGCCCCAGGGCGCCTGCATCCCCCTCTTCGCGGGCCGCATCCAGCCCCTCAAGGCCCCCGACGTCCTGCTGCGGGCCGTCGCGGAGCTGGTGGACCGGGACCCGACGCTGCGCAGGCGGCTCTTCGTCCCCGTCGTCGGCGGGCCGAGCGGCAGCGGGCTCGCCAAACCGGAGGGGCTGCAGAAACTCGCGGCGAAACTCGGCATCACCGACCTCGTGCACTTCCAGCCGCCGGTCACGCAGGACCGTCTCGCCGACTGGTTCCGCGCGGCCTCCGTCCTGGTCATGCCCTCGTACAACGAATCCTTCGGCCTCGTCGCCCTGGAGGCCCAGGCCACGGGCACGCCCGTCCTGGCCGCCGAGGTGGGTGGCCTGCCGGTGGCCGTCAACGACGGGGTCACGGGCATCCTCGTACCCGGCCACGACCCGGTGGACTATGCCCGTGAGCTGCGGCGTTTCGTCGACGACCCCGGTCTCACGGACCGGATGGGCGGCGAGGCGGCCCGGCACGCGCAGTTCTTCGGCTGGGACACGGCCGCGGCGGGCACCGCCGACGTCTACACCGCGGCCATGCATGATCATCGCCGTCGCGTACGCTCCCACCATGGCTGACACCGCCGAGATCATCGAAGCCACGCTGAACGGCGCCGAGCTGAGCTGGGAGAACCCGGACCCGGGCACGTACGTCGTCCGCCTCCCCGGCACCCGCAAGCTCTCCACGACCTGCTCGCTGCGGGTCGGCAAGCACTCCCTGTCGGTCAACGCCTTCGTCATCAGGCACCCCGACGAGAACGAGGCGGGCGTCCACCGCTGGCTGCTGGAGCGCAACCTCAAGCTGTACGGGATGGCCTACGCCGTCGACCGCCTCGGCGACGTGTACCTGACGGCCCGACTGCCGCTGACCGTGGTCACCCCGGACGACCTGGACCGTCTGCTGGGCACCGTCCTGGAGGCGGCGGACGGCGCCTTCAACACCCTGCTGGAACTCGGCTTCGCGAGCGCCATCCGCCGCGAGTACGAATGGCGGGTCTCCCGCGGCGAACCGACCTACAACCTCGACGCCTTCAAGCACCTGACCCGCCCGGAGTGACGCTCCGCACGGCATCGCGCCTTCGGGCGGCGGAACCTTCGAGCGGGGGTACCGGTCAGAGTTCGGCCGGGGTCGCGGCCGGCGTCCGCTCCGGCGTCGGCGTCTGGACCACCCCGGCGGGCTGGGCCGCCGGCACCTGGGTCGGGACCGGAGCCTCGACCACCGCAACCGGCGCCGCCGACTCGCCCACCTCGGGCAGGTTGCGCATCAGCAACCAGTAGCCCAGCGCCGCCACCGTGCCCAGACCGGCGGTGCCGGCCCACAGCCAGGAAGCGCCGAACCGGTCGATCGTGAACCCCGCCATCAGGGGGGCCACCAGCGAGGCCACGGCCCAGGACAGCGTGTACATGCCCTGGTAGCGGCCCCGGCCGTGCAGCGGGGACAGCCGGGCGACCAGCCCCATCTGCGTCGGCGAGTTCACGATCTCGGCCAGCGTCCACACGCACACGGCCAACCCCAGGCTCCACACGGCCCCGCCGAAGGCCGTCAGCGCGAATCCGTACCCGGCCAGCAGGGCCGACAGGACCAGCAGCATCTGCGGATCCCGGTGCTCGATGAACCGGGTGACCGGGATCTGGAGCAACACGATCAGCACCCCGTTCACGGCGATGACCAGCCCGTAGTCACCCGTCGAGAATCCGGCCTCGCCCATGGCCAGCGGCAGTCCGAACGAGCCCTGCATGAAGATCAGCGAGATCAGGAACGACAGCCCGACCACACCCATGAACCGGCCGTCCCGCAGCACCGTCCCCATCCCGATCTCGGGCTCGGCCGCCGCCTTCTCCGCGGCGCTCTTCTCCGGCCGGGACTCGGGCAGCTTCACGAACACCAGCACCGCGCACACCAGGGTCAGCGCGGCCTCGCCGAGGAATCCGGCGAGGTAGCTGTACTCGGCGATGAACCCCGCCACCGTCGCGGACACGGCGAAGCCCAGATTGATCGCCCAGTAGTTCAGCGCGAAGGCCCGGACCCGGTCCTCCGGCCGCACGATGTCCGCCATCATCGCCTGCACCGCCGGGCGCGAGGCGTTCGAGGTCATGCCCACCAGCAGGGCCACCGCGGCAATCGCCGCCGGGTGTTCCATGAAGCCGAGCAGCGCCACCGAGAACGCCGTCGACGCCTGCGCCGCCACCAGCGTCGGCCGCCGCCCCAGCCGGTCGGTCATCACCCCCGCGACCAGCGAGGACACCACACCGCCCAGCCCGTGCAGGGCCACCACCAGACCGGCGAACGAGCCCGAGTAGCCCCGCTCCAAAGTCAGGTACAACGTCATGAACGTGGCGACGAACGCCCCGAGCCGGTTGACGAGGGTGCTCGTCCACAACCACCAGAACGCGCGCGGAAGCCCCCCCACGCTTTCCCGGGCAATCCGTGTCAAACGGCCTGTGAACATACGGATTCCCCCGGGATATGTAAGTGCCTCTATGGCTTTCCGCATGCTACGAACGCCCGTGGTGCCCCGCCAGTCAATTGACGCCGAACGTCAAACGAGCCCCTCCCGAGGGCCGAGCGAGAGGGGTCCTGCGGCCCGCGCGAAAGGCCCCGGATCCCCCCGGACACCGCGCGCGAGCGCCCCGGAGCGTCCATTAGGCTCGTACGCATGGCCGACGCACCGTACAAGCTGATCCTCCTCCGTCACGGCGAGAGCGAGTGGAACGCGAAGAACCTGTTCACCGGCTGGGTGGACGTCAATCTCAACGAGAAGGGCGAGAAGGAGGCGGTCCGCGGCGGTGAGCTGCTCAAGGACGCCGGCCTGCTCCCCGACGTCGTGCACACCTCGCTCCAGAAGCGCGCGATCCGCACCGCGCAGATGGCGCTGGAGGCAGCCGACCGTCACTGGATTCCCGTCCACCGCTCCTGGCGCCTGAACGAGCGCCACTACGGCGCCCTCCAGGGCAAGGACAAGGCCCAGACCCTCGCCGAGTTCGGCGAGGAGCAGTTCATGCTGTGGCGCCGCTCGTACGACACCCCGCCGCCGGCCCTCGAAGACGGCACGGAGTACTCGCAGTCCGAGGACCCGCGCTACGCGACCATCCCGCCGGAGCTGCGCCCGAAGACCGAGTGCCTCAAGGACGTCGTCGTCCGCATGCTGCCGTACTGGTACGACGGCATCGTCCCGGACCTGCTCGCCGGCCGCACCGTCCTGGTCGCCGCGCACGGCAACTCGCTGCGCGCCCTGGTCAAGCACCTGGACGGCGTCTCCGACGAGGACATCGCGGGCCTCAACATCCCGACCGGCATCCCGCTCGCCTACGAGCTGGACGCCGAGTTCAAGCCCCTCAACCCGGGCGGCACCTACCTCGACCCGGCCGCCGCCGCGGCCGCCATCGAGGCCGTCAAGAACCAGGGCAAGAAGAAGTAGTTGTAGCGACCATGCCCCTGACCTGCGCACACGGCGCAGATCGGGGGCATTCGTTTGCCCCGGGCCCACTGTGGGCCCTCAGCGCGGGGGACCGTCCGGCCGCAGAGCCCTCCCAAGAGCCTCCCGCGCGCGGTCCCGGCTGGCCGACTTCGGCGCCCTGGACCTGCGTGCCTCTGGCGTCACGGCTGCCGTGACGCCCGCGACGCTGAGGCTCCTTCCGGGCGCCGCGTAGTTGTGGGGCGGCCGGTTACCGGTTACAGGCCGCGTGGACGCCGGTTCGCGCAGCTCAGGGCGAGAAGGGGCGGCGTCTGCGGCCGGTAATCGGTAACCGGTGACCGTGTCCCGTGTCGCTGACCGTTTTGATCTCCCCTGCCTTCGACCGCTGGCAGCGCGCCGAACTCACACGAACGGGGGATGTTTTGGCAGGTCAGGGGGATTGCGTGGGAATCGCCACTAACGTGATCACTTGCGTGGCAACGGGCTGATTACTGCCGGTGCGACTGTCGATACCTATGCCAACTGATCAGTGGATAGGCCGCAATTCATGATGAATGCGGCCGAGATGGGAAGAACCATGCGCGTCCGATCTCTCACCCTTGTCGTCGCAGCAGTGGCGTCCGTGCCGCTCCTGACCGGTACCGCTTCGGCCGCTCCTGCGGACATGAACGCCCCTTATGCGCGCGCTGCTGCCCGTGTGGCCGCTGACGGGTCGCTCCTGTCCACCAAGAACGTCTCGTCGTCGGCGCGGCTCAATGGGCGGCCCGCGGGCTACTACTGCGTGCAGGTGTCCGACCCCACCGTCGACCTGCGCGACGCGGCAGTGCTCGCCACGGTCAACAACCAGCGGGCCATGATCACCGCCATTCCGAACAGCAGCTGCAATGGGCAGACCCGCACCATCACGATCGTGACGACCAACTACAACAACGACCCGGTCGACGTTCCGTTCACCGTCGCGGTCATGTAACCGACTTGGCGAGGTGCCTCGTGCGGGTGCGGGGCTCTGACACCGTCAGGAGGTGGCGTTTGTCAGGCGATCGCTCGGCGCACCGCTCACAGCGACTCATGTCCGGGGCTGCGGTGGTTCGGCGAAGACGCCGAACAGCACGAAGGGCCCCGGCCGACGGGTCGGACGGGGCCCTCGCGTACGTGCATCCGGCGGGCGGGGTCAGCCGCCGCACTGGCAGGGGGCGCCGGACTGGCAGCCGCAGCCGCAGCCCGAGCCGCACCCGCAGGCCGCGAGCAACGGAAGGCGGAGCGGCTCCCGGGGCTGCGGCTGCTCGTGTTCCGGGGTGATGGGGACGGGGGAATCGGACATGGATCCTCCTCGCAGGCGGCGTGCGCACAGGTCGTCGTCGTACGGCGTGGTGCCTTCGTGCCTTCGCCTCATTCATGCCCAGCCGCACCGGCGCGTCAACGGCGCATTGGGGCTCGCCCCGATCCACCCGGCGCCCGCCCCCGACCCGACGGCGCGCCGCCCCCCGACCCCGCCCGACCGGTCACACGCGTCAGATGCCCTCCACCTGCGTCGGCTGCTGCAGCTCGTCCGCGTGCTCACCCGTCACCAGGTACACGACGCGCTTCGCGACCGACACCGCGTGGTCCGCGAACCGCTCGTAGTACCGGCCCAGCAGCGTCACGTCGACGGCCGTCTCGATGCCGTGCTTCCAGCGGTCGTCCATCAGGTGCTGGAACAGCGTGCGGTGCAACTGGTCCATCTCGTCGTCGTCCTGCTCCAGCTGGAGAGCCAGGTCGACGTCCTTCGTGATGATGACCTCGGCCGCCTTCGCCATCAGGCGCTGCGCCAACTGGCCCATCTCCAGGATGGTCGCGTGCAGGTCACGCGGGACCGCCGTGTCCGGGAAGCGCAGTCGCGCCAGCTTCGCCACGTGCTGCGCCAGGTCGCCGGAGCGCTCCAGGTCGGCGCTCATCCGCAGCGAGGTCACGACGATGCGCAGGTCGGTGGCGACCGGCTGCTGTCGTGCCAGCAGGGCGATGGCCCGAGCCTCGAGGTCGTGCTGGAGATCGTCGACCTTCTGGTCCCCGGCGATGACGCTCTCGGCCAGCTTCAGGTCGGCGTCGAGCATGGAGGTCGTGGCCCGCCCGATCGCGGAACCGACGAGCCGGGCCATCTCGACCAGGCTTTCTCCGATCGAGTCCAGTTCCTCGTGGTACGCGTCGCGCATGGTGGTCCCTCTCTCGACTGCTCGCCCGCTGATGTCGCGGACTCTTACTACTACTGCCCTATCGCTGCGTGGCTTCTTGCCTCACGTTGCCACGGTGGGCCTCGAACGCGTCCGACTCCGGCACCGCAAGTGAATCAACCCCGTCGCCAGGGTGAACTCTGGGCGACGAGTGTTCGAGCTGCCACCCGAACGGCTGTGGAAGTGCCGTTGCACCTGCTTAACCTGGGTGCATGGACGTGAACGCGGCGGTCGCCGCAGCTGCAGCGATTGCCGGTCTTTGCACCGGTGTGATCGCGATGCTGGCGTTCCGCTGGAGCGAGCGCGACCAGGCCCGCCCCACCCGGAGCTCCATGCGCCCCGACATCAACGCGGTGCTCCCGCCCGGCGTGGACACCGTGCTGTCCGTGCTCCGCTCCTCCGCCGTCGTCCTCGACGAGGGCGACGCGGTGGTCAAGGCCAGCTCGGCGGCGTACGCGCTGGGGCTGGTCCGCGGCGGCAAGCTCGCCGTGGAACCCATGCTCCACATGGCGCGCGACACCCGCCGGGACGGCGAGATACGACAGATCGAACTGGACCTGCCCCGCCGCGGCACCGGCCGCGGCGAGGCTCTCGCGGTCTCCGCCCGCGTGGCGCCGCTGGGCTCCCGCCTGGTGCTGCTGCTCGTCGAGGACCTCACCGAGGCCCGCCGCATCGAGGCGGTGCGCCGCGACTTCGTCGCGAACGTGTCGCACGAGCTGAAGACCCCCGTCGGGGCGATCTCCCTCCTCTCGGAGGCGGTCATGGACGCCAGCGACGACCCCGAGGCGGTCAGCCGCTTCGCGGGCCGGATGCAGATCGAGTCCACCCGCCTGATCAACCTCGTACAGGAACTCATCGACCTCTCCCGGGTGCAGAACGACGAGGCCCTGGAGGACGCCGAGCCCGTGCGGGTGGACACCCTCGTGGCCGAGGCCATCGACCGCTGTCGGCACACGGCCACCTCCAAGCAGATCACCATGGCCGCCGGCGGCACCGCCGAACTGCGGGTGTGGGGACATCGGGGGCAGCTGGCGGCGGCCCTCGGGAACCTGGTGGAGAACGCCGTCAACTACAGCCCGGCCCGGACCCGCGTCGGCATCGCCGCGCGCCGGGTCACCGCGCCGGGAGGAGACTTGATCGAGATAGCCGTGACCGACCAGGGCATCGGCATCCCGGAGAAGGACCGCGAGCGTGTCTTCGAGCGCTTCTACCGCGTGGACCCGGCCCGCTCCCGCGCCACGGGAGGAACCGGACTGGGCCTCGCTATCGTGAAGCACGTGGCGGCATCGCACGGCGGGGAGGTGTCGGTGTGGAGCTCCGAGGGCCAGGGCTCCACCTTCACCCTGCGCCTGCCCGAAGCGGCCGCGCAGGCTCCTGCGACGGCCCCCGCACCCGCCCGACCCCTGCTTGAAACCGAAACAGCCATCCCTGCCCCGGAGGTCCTTCCGTGACCCGAGTGCTCGTCGTCGAGGATGAGGAATCCTTCAGCGACGCCCTGTCCTACATGCTCCGCAAGGAGGGCTTCGAGGTCGCCATCGCAGCGACCGGGCCCGACGGGCTCGACGAGTTCGAGCGCAACGGCGCCGACCTCGTCCTCCTCGACCTGATGCTCCCCGGCCTCCCCGGCACCGAGGTCTGCCGGCAGCTGCGCGGCCGTTCCAACGTCCCCGTGATCATGGTGACCGCCAAGGACAGCGAGATCGACAAGGTCGTCGGGCTGGAGATAGGAGCCGACGACTACGTCACCAAGCCCTTCTCCTCGCGGGAGCTGGTCGCCCGCATCCGCGCGGTGCTGCGGCGCCGCGGCGAGCCGGAGGAGGTCACCCCGGCGGCCCTGGAGGCCGGTCCGGTACGGATGGACGTGGACCGGCACGTGGTCACGGTCTCCGGCGGCAAGGTGGACCTCCCGCTCAAGGAGTTCGACCTGCTGGAGATGCTGCTGCGCAACGCGGGCCGCGTACTGACCCGCATGCAGCTCATCGACCGGGTCTGGGGCGCCGACTACGTCGGTGACACCAAGACCCTCGACGTCCACGTCAAGCGCCTGCGCGCCAAGATCGAGCCGGACCCGGGCGCCCCGCGCTACCTGGTCACCGTGCGCGGCCTGGGCTACAAGTTCGAGCCGTAGGCCGATGCCGCCGATCCGACCCCGACCCGGGTCGGTTCGCGCAACGGGAAACGGGAAACGGGAAGGGCCCCCGACCGCCGGAGCGGTCGGGGGCCCTTCCCGTACGTACGTCGTGACGGCTGGGGCTCAGTGCGCGGCGCTCTGCGACGGGGAACCCGAGGGCTTGCCCGAGGCCGCACCCGACGGGGTGCCCGCGGCGGACCCGGAGGGGCCACCGGACGGGGTGCCCGAGGGGGATCCGGAGGCGGCACCGGACGGGGAGGCCGACGGGCTCGGCGCGGCGGCCGGGGCCACGGTCGGGCCGTAGCCCGCGTACATGCCCGCGGCCGGGACCACGAAGGCGTCCAGCGCCACGTCGCCGGTGCTGCTGAGCTGGAAGGTGACCTTCTGGACGTTCCCGTCCTCGACGGCCTCGCGGCCGCCCACGACCACGGCGGAGGCGTTGCCCGTGCCGCCCAGGACGACGGAGCCGCCGGCAGGCACGGTGATCTTGCCCGCGCCCTCGGCGTTCTTCAGGACGACCTTGCTCTTGCCACCCGCGAGGGTGATGCCGTCAAGGGTCTGCGCCTGGGTGCCGGTGTTGAAGACCGTCGCCGAGACGGCCGCCGGGCCCTTCTTGTCCTGCTCGCTCTGGGTGATCACCAGAGCGTTCTGGATCTTGATATCGCCCTTGGTGATGGCGGCGTTGTCAGGCTTGATCTCGAGGGTCTGGGCGTTGTTGCCCGCTCCGCATGCGGCGAGCGCAGCGATCGAGAAGACGACGGCGGTAGCGGCGAGGGCGCCGCGTCGAAGGCTGCGGCTCACGGCGGCGGCAACTCCTTGGACGTTCGGACGGAGGGTGGACGCCCCCAGCCAGTGCGCTGGGAGGTTCCCCCTGGGGCGGCTGAGGTAAAGCCGTCCTAAGGGTGTGTCAGCGCGCTTAGGTTACCGAGCCGCCGCCCCGCCCCCGCACCCGACCCTCCGCAGCGTGCCGGCCGCCCTGTGCCCGTTCGACGATCACCCCGCGATCCGCGGGGGATCCGTCCGTGATCTCGCATTCCCCATATCGCGCGCCGGCCGTTCGATGATCAATTCCGGGATTCCTTCGAACACCCCTCGATGATCAATTCGGGGATTGGGCCGGAACCGCTCCGTACGTCCGCCCGCCAGTCGAACGGAGTAGTCGGGTTTTCGGTTGTCGAAGCGGTCAAAACGGGACGTACGTCACACTGGACGAGGTACCCGTCAGGTGTAACGTGGCCGTTTCTCCTGGTCCGCACAGCACCTCCGACCTGCGAATACCCCCTTCCGGAAGCCCTTCGCAGCACGTTCGCCTCGCTGTTGTCAAGCCCCGAGATGTGCCCTGACCTGCGAAAACGCCATTCATAACAGTCCGTTCTCGTGTTACCCTGGATAGCCACGGAAGGGGTACCTGTCACATGACGTTCAAGGTTGGCGACACCGTGGTCTATCCCCATCACGGGGCCGCGCTGATCGAGGCCATTGAGACTCGTCAGATCAAAGGCGTGGACAAGACCTACTTGGTGCTCAAGGTCGCCCAGGGCGACCTGACGGTTCGTGTGCCTGCGGACAATGCGGAGTTCGTCGGCGTTCGCGACGTAGTCGGCCAGGACGGGCTGGACCGGGTCTTCGAGGTGCTTCGCGCACCGTATGCCGAAGAGCCGACGAACTGGTCCCGGCGCTACAAGGCAAATCTGGAGAAGCTCGCTTCTGGCGATGTCATCAAGGTCGCCGAGGTCGTGCGTGACCTGTGGCGTCGTGAGCGCGAGCGCGGGCTTTCCGCGGGTGAGAAGCGCATGCTCGCCAAGGCGCGCCAGATCCTGGTGAGTGAACTCGCGCTCGCCGAGAACACCAACGAGGACAAGGCCGAGGCTCTCCTCGACGAGGTTCTCGCGTCCTGACGCGAACACCGGTCGTACGCAACCGGTCGTACACAGTCGTGCCGCGGTGCCCGATGACAAGGAAACTTGTCGCCGGGCGCTGCGGCATGTCTGTACCCATGCCTGTGCCCACTGCTTGCGCCGCTTGTTCCACGGAACGCGCTCCGCGGTGCCCACCCTGCTGGTTTTCACACTGTGGTGCAACCCTCACCGAGGTGCGGATCTCACTGGCGTGCCGGGTCCGGGCAGCCGGCTCGACCGGTCGTCACGGAAGGGGCGAGGGCGTCGCACCCGGCACCCTTGAGGCCATACCCATGTCGGCCGAAGTCACAAACCTGGCTCGGAGCTACTGATGTCTGACGAAACGCCCACCCCCCGCACCGCCGCCGTGATCCCGGCGGCCGGGCGCGGGCTGCGCCTCGGTCCCGGTGCCCCCAAGGCGCTGCGGACCCTCGGCGGGATCCCCATGCTGATCCACGCCGTCCGCGCGATGGCCCGCTCCCGCGCGGTCTCCCTCGTCGTGGTCGTCGCACCGCCCGACGACGTACCCGAGGTGCGCCGCATGCTCGACGAGCACGCGCTGCCCGAGCGGACCGAGACCCTCGTGGTCCCCGGCGGCGGGACCCGCCAGGAGTCCGTGCGCGCCGGGCTCGACGCGCTGCCGGCCGACGTCCGTGTCGTGCTGATCCACGACGCGGCGCGACCGCTGGTACCCGTGGACACCGTCGACTCCGTCGTCGAGGCCGTCCGCCGGGGCGCCCCCGCCGTGGTGCCGGCGCTGCCGTTGGCCGACACCGTCAAGGAGGTCGAGCCCGGCAGGCCCGGCGAGCCCGAGCCGGTGGTCGCCACGCCCGATCGGGCCCGACTGCGCGCCGTGCAGACCCCGCAGGGCTTCGACCTCGCCACTCTCGTACGGGCCCACGAGCGGGTCGCCGTACGGGGCGAGGGCGCGACCGACGACGCCGGCATGGTGGAACAACTGGGCGTCACCGTCGTGGTGGTGCCCGGCCACGAAGAGGCCTTCAAGGTGACCCGTCCGCTCGACCTGGTCCTCGCCGAGGCCGTACTCGCCCGCAGGAGGGCCACCGATGCCTACTAGTCCCTTGATCCCGCAGGTCGGCATCGGCACCGACGTGCACGCCTTCGAGACCGGTCGCGAACTGTGGTGCGCGGGCCTGTTGTGGGAGGGGGAGGACGGCCTCGCCGGTCACTCCGACGGCGACGTCGCCGCGCACGCGGCCTGTGACGCCCTCTTCTCGGCCGCCGGAGTCGGCGACCTCGGCGCGCACTTCGGTACCTCCCGCCCCGAGTGGTCCGGCGCCGCCGGTGTCGTCCTGCTGGCGGAGGCCGCCCGGATCGTACGGGCCGAGGGCTTCGAGATCGGCAACATCGCGATCCAGGTGATCGGTGTCCGCCCGAAGATCGGCAGGCGGCGCGAAGAGGCACAGAAGGCGCTCGCCGCCGCAGCGGGCGCCCCTGTCGCCGTGTCCGGAACCACGACCGACGGACTGGGTCTGACCGGCCGGGCCGAGGGCCTCGCCGCCATCGCCACGGCCCTCGTCTACCGGACGAACACCGGGAAATCGCCCGAGTGAGAGCGTTCGCGCCGGGTCTCGTGCCACAAACGTCACCCCGCGTCCCCAAAGGGTCGCGGGGCACTGCTACGCGCGCACTACCCTGGATGCCGTGACTATTCGCCTGTACGACACCAGCGCCCGGCAGATCCGTGACTTCACCCCCCTCACGCCGGGCTGTGTCTCGATCTACCTCTGCGGCGCCACGGTGCAGGCCGCCCCGCACATCGGGCACGTCCGTTCGTACCTGAACTTCGACATCATGCGCCGCTGGTTCGCCTACCGCGGCCTCGACGTCACCTTCATCCGCAACGTCACCGACATCGACGACAAGATCATCGCGAAGGCCGAGACGCAGGGCCGCCCCTGGTGGTCCATCGGCTACGAGAACGAGCGCGCCTTCAACGACGGCTACGACGCGCTGGGCTGCCTCCCGCCCACGTACGAGCCCCGCGCCACCGGGCACGTGCCGGAGATGATCGAGATGATGCGCACGCTCATCGAGCGCGGTCACGCCTACGAGGCGGACGGCAACGTCTACTTCGACGTGCGTTCCTTCCCCGGCTACCTGGAACTCTCCAACCAGAACATCGACGACCTGCGCCAGCCCTCCGAGAAGGGCATCACGGGCAAGCGGGACCCCCGCGACTTCGCGATGTGGAAGGCGACCAAGCCCGGCGAGCCCGACTGGGAGACCCCCTGGGGCCGCGGTCGCCCCGGCTGGCACCTCGAATGCTCCGCCATGGCGCACAAGTACCTCGGCAGCGCCTTCGACATCCACGGCGGCGGGCTCGACCTGATCTTCCCGCACCACGAGAACGAGATCGCCCAGGCCAAGGCCTACGGCGACGAGTTCGCGAAGTACTGGGTGCACAACGCCTGGGTCACCATGTCCGGCGAGAAGATGTCCAAGTCCCTCGGGAACTCGGTCCTCATCTCCGAGATGCTCAAGCAGTGGCGCCCGATCGTCCTGCGCTACTACCTCGGCACCCCCCACTACCGCTCGATGATCGAGTACGGCGAGGAGTCGCTGCGCGAGGCGGAGTCGGCCTTCGCGCGCATCGAGGGCTTCTACCAGCGCGTCATCGAGAAGGCCGGCGGACCCGTGGAGCCCGCCGCGGAGGTCCCGCTCGCCTTCGCCGAGGTCATGGACGACGACCTCGGCGTCCCGCAGGCGCTGGCCATCGTCCACACCGCGGTCCGCCAGGGCAACAGCGCCCTGGCCGCCGACGACAAGGACGCGGCCATCGCGCGTCTGTCCGAGGTGCGGGCCATGCTGGGCATCCTCGGCCTGGACCCGCTCGACCCGCACTGGGCGGGCGAGACCGACCGGGGCGAGGACCTGCACGGCGCCGTGGACACGCTCGTACGCCTCGTCCTGGAGCAGCGCGAGTCCGCCCGCGGCCGCAAGGACTGGGCGACCGCCGACACCATCCGCGACCAGCTCCAGCAATCCGGCCTGGTCATCGAGGACAGCCCCACGGGACCCCGTTGGACGCTCGGCGCCCGCTGAGCCCATCGGAGCAGTACCACCGGAGCAGTCCGACTGTGCCGCCCGGCCCCCCGGGCGGCACACTCTTCATACGTACATACCGCAGCACCAACGAAAACAGGTAGAAGTCATGGCCGGGAACAGCCAGCGCAGGAACCGCCGCACGTCCAACAAGAAGGGCGCGACGGTCGGCAGCGGTGGCCAGCGGCGCAGGGGCCTGGAGGGCAAGGGCCCCACGCCCAAGGCCGAGGACCGCAAGAAGCACAAGGCGAACCGCATCAGCAACGCGATGGCCCGACAGGCGGCCAAGCGCCGCCCGGCCCCGCGCCGCGGCGGTCCCAAGGGCACGAGCGAGATGGTCGTCGGCCGCAACCCGGTCTTCGAGGCGCTGCGTGACGGTGTTCCCGCCACCACCCTGTACGTCCAGCAGTTCATCGAGAACGACGAGCGCGTCCGCGAGGCCCTCCAGCTCGCGGCCGAGCGCGGCAACATCAACCTGATGGAAGCCCCGCGTCCCGAGCTCGACCGGATGACCAACGGGCTCAACCACCAGGGCATGGTGCTCCAGGTCCCGCCGTACGAGTACGCGCACCCGGAGGACCTCACCGCCTCCGCCTACGACAACGGCGAGGACCCGCTGATCGTGGCCCTCGACGGGGTCACGGACCCGCGCAACCTCGGTGCGATCGTCCGTTCCGTCTCCGCGTTCGGCGGCCACGGCGTGGTCATCCCCGAGCGCCGCGCCGCCGGCATGACCGCCGGTGCCTGGAAGACCTCGGCCGGCACGGCCGCCCGTACCCCGGTCGCCCGCGTCACCAACCTGACGCGCGCCCTCCAGGACTACAAGAAGGCCGGCATGACCATCGTCGGCCTCGCCGCCGAGGGCACCCATACGGTGAACGACCTGGAGGCGCTCGTCGGTCCCGTCGTCATCGTCGTCGGTTCCGAGGGCAAGGGCCTGGGCCGTCTGGTCGGAGAGAACTGCGACTACCTCGTCCGGATTCCGATGCCCGGCGGCGCCGAGTCCCTCAACGCCGGTGTGGCCGCGGGCGTCGTCCTGTACGAGGCCGCACGTCGCCGCGCCGACGCCCCCCGCGTCTGATCCGCGCCTGATCGCCCGGTACGGTCCGCACCCCGGGTCGTACGCAGGTCCCTGTTCCGGACCGTCGGAGGGCCGCCCCCTGGGGCGGCCCTCCGACGGTCCGGAACAGGGGTCATCGGTACGGGGTCAGTTCGCCAGGCCCGCCAGGCGGGCGCGCAGCAGGGCCGCCATGGTGAAGGCGTCGGTGATCCGGCCGTCCGCGACCATCGCCTCCGCCTCGGCGAACGGCACGGTCAGCGCACTGCGGATGCCTTCCCCGCGCGCCGGCTCGCCCATGCCGTCGATCCGTGCCGCGTAGAGCAGCACCCGGTCGCCGAGCAGCCCCGTGTCGGGGTGCAGCACGCCCAGCGGGATCAGCTCCCGTAGCGCCGCGCCGATCTCCTCGCGCAGTTCCTTGGCCGCGTTCGCCGGATCGTCCAGACCGCCGGTACCGAAGCCGCGGGGCAGTTCCCAGTGCCAGGACCGGGTGGCGTGCCGGAAGTGCTCGATCAGCACCACCTCGCCGTCCAGCAGCGGCAACACCACGCACCCGGGCTCGGCCGTCGTCCCGATCGACCGGATGTACGTGCCCTCGCGACCGTCCGGGAAGCGCACCGGGTCGCGCAGCAGCGTCAGGTACCGGTCCCGGTAGAGGACCCCGCCCGCCGCCGCGACGGCCGCCGGGTCGGTCAGGATCTCGATCCCGTCCGGCAGGTTGCGGAACAGCTCGGGCCGCGCCGCGCGCAGGGCCTCGTACTCGTCGATGCCGGTCATGGGCGTCCCCCGTCGTGTCGTCTCGGCCCGTTCGGCCCGTTCGGCCCGTTCGGTCAGTCCGTCTGGCGGTCCGCGAGCCGGCCTCGGCCGCCCTGGCGACGGTCCACAGGGGTGACCTCGGCTCCGAGGACCCGCAGGATCGTCGTCCAGTCCCTTTGGAGACTGCCCAGCCTCAGGGTCGGAAACGTCATGCTGTGGCTCAGTCCTCGCCCCAGCCCGCGCGCACCGCCCCGGTCGCGGAACTGGAGCCGGATCGTCAGCGGGCCGGCCGTCGCGACGAGGAGGGCCAGGGCCGCCTCCGGCACGGACGGTGCCTCGCCGGCCAGCACCTCCATGGCGATCCCGGCCGACTCCAACACCAGTACCGTGGCGATCTCGCGGCGGAAGCCGGCGTCGGAGCTGCTGAGCCTCCGGGTCACTTGGAGCATCTGCGCGTGCCGACGGGCCACCTCGCGGGTACCGGCCGTGAACTCCTCCTTCGAGGGCAGCCGGCCGTCCGCGAAACTGCCGTTCAGGAAGGCCGACAGGGCGTTGATGTACGCCCGCCACTCCTCCTCGCGACGCAGTCGCACCACGTCCGCCAGGCCAGCGCCGCGTACGAATTGGGTCCGTCGACCGCCCTGTGCAGGTCGTCGGCGAGCAGGGCCCGCAGCAGCAGTCCGATGGCTTCCGGGTCGTCCTCGCGGGGATCCTCCCTGCGGAGTTCCTGGAGGGCCGATCGGGGCGGGGAGTCCGGCGGGGTGAGCGCCACCAGGCCGCTCGCGGCGGGTACGCCCAGGTTGTAGAGCAGGTCGATCAACTGCTTGAGCGGCACGACGTGCGGCCCGTCGAGCAGCAGGTTCTCGTACGGATCGGTCCCGGGCCGGGAGAGGAACCGCTGGTAGATGGCATTGCGGGTGATCGACTGGTCGTTGTCCTGGTCGCCGGCCCAGATGTAGAGGTCCCGCAGGATCCCGTCGCGCATGGCCCGGGCCTGGGCGGTGGAGATGCCCAGGTTCGGGGCCAGCTCGGCCGCGTCGAGCCGCTTCAGGATGGAGAGCTGCTGGGAGAACCAGTTGCCGATCCGGGCGGTCGTCGGCCCGTTGCGCGAGTCGTCCCAGTCGAAGCGGACGAGCGAGGGTTCGGCCTCCTCCTCCAGTAACCGGCCCCACGCCGTGTGGACCTGGCGGTCGTAGCCCCAGGCGAAGTCGGTGGTCGCCGTCCGCTCGGTGAACAGGAAGGGGACGAGGGCGCGGGAGTTGAGCAACCTGGCGAACGCGCTGCGCTCCAGCGGATCGGCGGTCGGCAGGAACGAGGAGTACAGCGCCTCGTTGTTGAGGATGAACGCCCGGTTCACGACCAGGGTCCCGCTGTTCACCAGGGAGCGGCGCAGTTCTCCGGCGGCGGCCGCGACCGTCTCCGGGGAGGGGCCGGAGACCGCGTTCGGATGCTGTCGGGAGGCGGCGAGTTCGGCGGGCAGCCATTGGTTGTCGAGGGCCTGCGCCATCACCGGATAGTCGGTGAGGTCACCGAAGACCAACTGGTTCGGCTCCCGCCGCGCCGGTAACAGGAGGCCCCGCAGAGAGCTGTTCGGGTCACTCGCCGTCAGTCCCTCCGTCGCCTCGGACGGCTCTTCCGGTTCACCTGACTGACCCTGTTCGGACGCGCGAATGGACATGTGCGGCTCCCCCCAGATGACCGACCTGACACAACTCCCCTGATTCTCCCACCAGATGGCGTTCTCTCGCCGAACATTGGTTCCATCTCGCCGAGTCCCAGGCGATCTTGACGGGTCTCGGACAGATCCCTCATGTCAAGGCAGTGTCCTAAGCGCTGATCACTCGGTTAGATGAGTGTGGACACCAGAACGTCAGGGTTCGACGACCAGCCCGCGCTGAGCATGGTCAAGGTGCCGTGCGATCCCGCACAGGTCATCGTCAACCACGCCAGCTTCCGCGTGCGGCTCGCACCGAGCCCGAGCGCGCGTTCCAAGCCCGCGAACGCCCCCGGCCGCGCACCCGTCCTCGGCGTCGCCGCCGCGGCCGCCGGGGCCACCCGCCGCCGGGCCCCCGTCGTCTGGAGCGGCAAGGCCGCCCCCGGCGACTCCGCGGCCATGGGGGGACTCCTCCAGGCCGTACGGGAGGCCGGGCGCGGCTCCGACGAGTACGACGGCGGCGCCACCCAGACCATCCCGCGCGTCGACCTCGCGCAGGACCTCGCCGACGACACCCTCGCCACGGCGACCGTCATCGGCCAGCGCAGCTACGGGGACCCGGACGAGACGCGTCCGTTGGCCGCCGTACGGGACCTGCCGTACGACCCGCGCGACGGCGACGGACCGGGCGGTGGAACCGGGGCGGACTCCCGTCGGCCCGCCGCCGACTCCCGCGCCCAGGCCCAGTACTACCCCGGCCGCCGGATGAACCTGGGCGTCGTGCTGCTCCCGCTGCGCGTCTTCCTCGGTTTCATCTCCATCTACGCCGGCATGGGCAAGCTGTGCGACCCCGTCTACTTCGACGGCGGCGAACGCGGCTCCATGGTGACCTGGCTGCACACCCTCCAGCCGTGGGCACTCGCCGAACCCCTGCGCGACTTCGCGCTCGCGCACCCGGTCGGCGCCGGCCTCAGCGTGGCATTCCTCCAGGTCATCGTCGGTGTGCTCACGGTCTTCGGCCTGTGGCAGCGGTTCGCCGCCTGCTTCGGGGCGCTGCTGTCGGCCGCCCTGCTGATGACGGTCAGCTGGAAGACCGTCCCCGCCTACGACGCGCCCGACATCATCTACCTGGCCGCCTGGAGCCCGCTGATCATCGCCGGCGCTCCCGTCTACTCCCTCGACGGACGCCTCGCCGGCGAGGCCTGGCGCACCCTCGGGCCGCGCAGCGAGGTCTGGCGGCTGCGCCGGCGCGTCCTGCGGCGCGGCGCCGTCATGGCCACCGTCGTCTGCGGACTCACCCTGCTCATCGGCTCGCTGCTCGGCGGCGCCGTCCGCTCCACCGCCGTGGTCACCGTCCCCGGACCGGGCCGCGCTCCCAGCAACTACCTGCCGGGGACCCCGCTGCCGCAGACCCCGACCAAGCAGCAGCCGTCGCCCCGACCGTCCACCCCGAAGCAGCCCGCGAAGAAGGCCACGCCGTCGGCCGGAGCCTCGGCCCCGACCGGCAAGCCGAGCCGCGGCAGCACCGGCACCACGGCCCGCGAGACCGCCGGTACCGGAGCGCAGTCGCCCTCCGCGACCCGCGGCACCGGCAGCCAGACCAGCCCGCGCAGCAGCGCCCCGCGCCAGTCCAGCCCGCAGAAGGCGCCGTCCTCGTCCTCCGGGAACGGCAGCGCGGGCAGCGCGACGGGCGGGGGCAACGGCAGCGGTGGCGGCAGTGGCGGCGCCCCGGCCAGGAAGCCCGGCCTGGTGGGCGGCCTGATCGGCGGCTGACCGGACGGAACGACGGAACGGGGAGGGCCCGGCGCGCGAGGAGCGCGCCGGGCCCCTTCGCGTGCCGCGGCCGTGCGCGTGCCGGGCCGGTGGGGTGAACGGTCGGACGGGAAACGCTCAGGTGCCGCTCTGCGCGGCCAACTCCCGGGCGGCCTCGGTGAGGTCCTTGGCGGTGTCGATGGCCCGCCAGTAGGCGCCCTGGGGCAGCGGGAAGCCCGCCAGGCGGCGTTCCCGGGCCAGCCGGGGGAAGGTGGTCCGCTCGTGATCGCCCAACTCGGGCAGGAGTTCGGTGAATTCGGGGCCGAAGACGTACACGCCGGCGTTGACCGGATAAGGCGACGGCGGAGCCTCGATGAAGTCCAGGACCTGCCCGAACTCGTTCGTCTCCACCACCCCCCACGGAATGCGCGGGCGGGCCAGCGCGAGCGTCGCGGTCGCACCGCGCTCCGTGTGGAAGGCCGCCATCTCGCGCAGCGAGAACCGGGTCCAGATGTCGCCGTTGGTCGCGTACCAGGGCTCGTCCGGGTACGGGAGCCTGCGCGCGGCGTACTTCAGGCCGCCGCCCCGCCCCAACGGCTCCTCCTCGACCACCGTGGTCACCCGCAGCGGCAGGCGCGCCCGGGCCAGCCAGTCCTCGAGGACCTCCGCGAGATGCCCGCAGGACACCACCGCGTCGGTGACCCCTTCCGAGGCCAGCCAGGCGAGTTGGTGCCCGATGATCGGCACCCCCGTGCCCGGGATCTCGACCATCGGCTTCGGCCGGTCGTCCGTGTACGGGCGCAGCCGCGAACCCTGGCCACCCGCCAGGATCACTGCCTGGGTCGGGCGGGCCGGGAACGCGGCCACGGCATGGGTGGATTGGGGTGTTGCGGAGGGAGCGTCGGTCATGGCGGTCAGAGTAGGGAGGCCCCGACTCCGACGGAGGGCGACGCGGCGTGCGTCAGCCCATGGAGGCGACGCCGGTCGCGTACGAGGTGTCGCACACGGGCCGGGCGAACGACTGGGCCTTCGTGGGCCCGTACGCGTCCACCGCGGCGCGGCCGAGTGCCCGCGCGATGCCCACGCAGTGCGTGGCGAGGGACGGACGCCGGTCCACCTCCTGCTGGAGATGCGTCAGGACGGCCCCGGGCTGTGCGCCGTCCTGCAGCTCGGTGAGCAGCTTGTCGCGCAGCACGTCCTGTGCGGCGCGCGGCTTCGCGGGGACGGACACACCCTCGGCGGACGCGGTCAGGACCTGGGACGAGGACGTGTCCGCCCAGGGGACCATGGTGACCGCGAGGGTGCCGGACAGGACCAGGACGACGGGCAGGACCAGGGCGAGGGAACGGCCGATACGGCGGGCAGAGTGGGTCACGAGGGCGAGAGTAGCGCTCGGTGAGGATTTGGCGACATTCAGTCACTCGGTCGGGGGATGGTTCGACGTGGCTTTTCGAATAGAGGGTTGACGAGTAGGGCTGAATGGCCCGGTCTGCCGGGGTTCCCGCAGGGGTTGGCGGGGTGGTGGCGGCCGGGGCCGGCTCGGGTTCGGCCGCCGCTCTCGCGGTGCGCGCCGGCCGGCCGGGTACAAGTCGTGCCGAAGGGGCGCCCCTTGGCGGAGCACCCCTCCGTGTGTCACCCGTTCACGGCCCATCTGCCGCCGTGTGGACGTCAGTCGGAGAGACGGGCGCCCGAGGACGTCGAGAACACGTGGATCTCGCCGCCGCGCGGCACCACGTGCAGCGTCGAGCCCTTCTCGGGGACCTGGCGGCCGTTCACGCGGACCACGATGTCCTGCTTGCCCTCGGCCTCGGAGGTCGAGCCGTAGACGTAGCCGTCGGCGCCGAGCTCCTCGACCACGTTCACGGTGATGGTCAGACCGCCCGTGTCGCCGATGTCGAAGTGCTCGGGGCGGACGCCCACCGTGACGGTGCGGTCGCCCGCGTCGGCGGCTACGGACAGCGCCTCGCGCGACACCGGGACGACGCTGTCGCCGAACTTCACGCCGCCGTCGGTGATCGGGACCTCGACCAGGTTCATGGCGGGCGAGCCGATGAAGCCGGCGACGAAGAGGTTCGCGGGGCGGTCGTACATGTTGCGGGGGGTGTCCACCTGCTGGAGCAGGCCGTCCTTGAGGACCGCGACGCGGTCGCCCATCGTCATGGCCTCGACCTGGTCGTGGGTGACGTAGACGGTGGTGATGCCCAGGTCGCGCTGGAGGGCGGCGATCTGCGTACGGGTGGACACGCGGAGCTTGGCGTCGAGGTTCGACAGCGGCTCGTCCATCAGGAAGACCTGCGGCTTGCGGACGATCGCCCGACCCATCGCGACGCGCTGGCGCTGGCCACCGGAGAGGGCCTTCGGCTTGCGGTCGAGGTACTGGGTGAGGTCCAGCATCTTCGCCGCGTCCTCCACCTTGCGGCGGATGGTCGCCTTGTCCTCGCCGGCGATCTTGAGCGCGAAGCCCATGTTGTCGGCGACGGACATGTGCGGGTAGAGCGCGTAGTTCTGGAACACCATCGCGATGTCCCGGTCCTTGGGCGGCAGGTGCGTGACGTCGCGGTCACCGATGCGGATGGCACCGCCGTTGACGTCCTCCAGGCCGGCGAGCATGCGCAGCGAGGTGGACTTGCCGCAGCCGGAGGGGCCGACGAGGACGAGGAACTCGCCGTCCTCGATCTCCAGCTGGAGCTGGTCCACGGCGGGCTTGTCGCCGCCGGGGTACAGCCGGGTCGCCTTGTCGAAAGTGACAGAAGCCATGGTGATGAATCCCTTCTACCGGCAGGAACGTGCCGGACGATCCGAGTGGAAGGTCTAGTCCAGTAAGCGGACTCCGCCCGACGCTACCCCGACCACGCCCGTTCTGTCAGCACCCGGCGGCGGCCGACTTCGGAGCCGGGCGGGCCGCCCGGTGCGGCCGTGAACGTGATGGCCCCGCGAATGGCCCGCTGTGTAAAGTGATGACGGTTGCGCCTCCTTAGCTCAGTCCGGCCAGAGCAACGCACTTGTAATGCGTAGGTCGTCGGTTCGAATCCGACAGGGGGCTCCGTGCGTGAAGGCCCCGGATCCTTGTGGTCCGGGGCCTTCGGCGTGTGACGGTGGGGGTCAGTGACGGCCCGACACGCGGTTCGCGAGGCGGGCCAGGGCGGTGGTGTCCGGGGTGCCCGTGGCGCTCTCGCGGCGGTCCGCCTCGCGGTAGGCGGCGTACAGGGCGTGGACGCCGAGCCAGCGGAAGGGCTCCGGCTCCCAGCGGCGGACGCGGTGGTCGACCCAGGGGAGGGCGGTCAGCTCCGTGGAGTCGCCCAGGACCAGGTCGCGCAGGGTGCGGGCGGCGAGGTGGGAGGTGGCCACGCCGGAGCCGACGTAGCCGCCGGCCCAGCCGAGGCCGGTGAGGCGGTCCAGGGTGACGCCGGCGCACCAGTCGCGGGGGACGCCGAGCACGCCGGACCACGCGTGGGTGATCTCCGTACCCGCGAGCTGCGGGAAGAAGGAGGTCAGGAGGGTGGTGAGCGCGGCGACGGTGGCGGGGTCGGTGCTGCCCGTGTTCTCGGCGCCGGCCGCGCGCGAGGCGAAGCGGTACGGGGCGCCGCGACCGCCGATCGCGATGCGGTCGTCGGCGGTGCGCTGGGCGTACATGTAGGCGTGGGCCATGTCGCCCACGACCTCCCGGCCGGACCATGCGAGGGAGTCCCAGACCTCGGGGGGCAGCGGGGCCGTGGCGATCATCGAGGAGTTCATCGGGAGCCAGGACCGCTTCTGGCCCTTGAGGGCGGCCGTGAAGCCCTCCGTGCAGCGCAGTACGTACGGGGCACGGACGGTGCCGTGGGCGGTGACGGCCCGGCCGGGGGCGAGGGCGGTGACGGCGGTGGACTCGTGGATGACGACGCCCAGCCGTTCGCAGGTGGCGGCCAGGCCCTGGACCAGCTTCAGGGGGTGGACGCGGGCGCCGTGCGGGGACCAACTGGAGCCGACGGCGTCCGCGATGTCGACGCGGGCACGGGTGTCGCCGGCGTCGTACAGCTCGCGGTCGCTCTCGCCGAAGGCGAGCTCGGCGGCGTGGAAGGCCTTGAGGCGGGTCAGTTGGGCGGGGGTGCGGGCGACTTCGAGGACGCCGCCGTGGTGGATGTCGGCGTCGATGCCTTCCTTGGCGGCGGTGCGGATGACCTCGGTGACGGTGTCGTTCATGGCCCGCTGGAGGCGGCGCGGGGCGTCGTGGCCGTGGAGTTCGGCGTAGCGGTCGCGGCCGGCGACGCCGTTGTAGAGCCAGCCGCCGTTGCGGCCGGAGGCCCCGTAGCCGCAGGTCTTCTGCTCCAGGACGGTGACGCGGAGGTCGGGTGCGGAGGTCTTGAGATGGTAGGCGGTCCACAGGCCGGTGTAGCCGCCGCCGACGATGACCACGTCGGCCGTGGCGTCGCCGGTGAGGGGGGTTCGGGGCGGCCCGGGGGCGCCGGCGTGCGTCGCGTGCCAGAAGGAGATTCCGCCGTTGATCGTCATGGGGGATGTGCTACACCTCGTCGCGAAGGGGTGTCCAGGGACGCGGTGCCGGGTCCCGGGGTGGGATCCGCGGCCTTCTGGCTGATGCGGCGGGTGCGTCGGGGAACGTACGCGCACCGTCGTCCGTGGGCGGGTCAGGGGCGGCGGCCGGCCACGAACCAGCGCGCGGGGAGCATCACGGGGGTGCCGTCGGCGCCGGTCTCGCTCATCGCGAGGGCCGTCTCGCCCTCGTCGAGGACGTGCAGCCCGGCGTCGCGCAGCAGCCCGGCGACCTCGCCCTCGGCGACCTCGCCGGGCCGCAGGTCGTGTTCCTTGACGCGGCGCAGTTTCGGGGAGGGCCCGCCGGACCATTCGGCGTGGGCCTGGAGGACGGCCTTGGCCTCGCCGGTCGGTTCCAGGACCAGCGCCCGGCCGCGGTCCCCGACGAGGGTGGCCACGGACGCGGCGACCGCCGGCCGGTCCTCGGGGTCGCTCTGGTGCAGGACGGCCCGCATGTAGACGTGGGTGTCGCCGAGCCGGTCGTGGAGGGCGTGGGCCTGGGAGTCGTCGGCCAGGTTCAGCTGCTCGTACGTGGCGGTGCCCGCCGGGTCGGCGCGGCGGGCGTGTTCGACGGCCGCCGCGCTGAGGTCGACGCCGACGACGACGGCGAACCGGGTGGCGAGGTGGCGGGTCTGGGTGCCGTTCCCGCAGCCGAGGTCCGCGAGGGGCAGGGCGGGGTCGGCGTGGGGGGCGAGGAGGGCGACGTCCCGTTCGGCGGTCAGGGAGGCGTCCGCGTCCCAGAACGGTTCGCCCGGTTCGCCGTTGCCCTGCTCCCAGAAGCCGTCCCAGGCCTTGCGGTAGCGGTCCGAAACGGTCATGTGTGGTCTCCCTCGGTGCTCCGGCATACCGGTGTCGACGGGGTGCGTACCCCGGGTGGCGGCGGATCATCCGGGGTCCGGTGCGGCACAGGTGTGCGGACGTAGGGTCGGGAGGATGGTGGAGATTCCGACCGGATTGGTCGAGGCACAGATCAGGTACAACGGCGACGCGGGGCGGGAGTTCATCGCCGCGTTGCCGGCGCGGGCGGCGGAGTTCCTGGGGCGGTGGGAGCTGACGCGGACGGGCCCGGGGCTGCACGGGGTGACGGCGTTGGTGCTTCCGGTGGAGCGGTCCGACGGCACGCCGGCCGCGCTGAAGTTGCAGGCGCCGGACGAGGAGACCGCGGGGGAGCACCTCGCGCTGCGGGCGTGGGGCGGGGACGGCAGCGTACGGCTGCTGGACCACGACGCGTCGACGGGCACGATGCTGCTGGAACGGCTGGACTCGGACCGGCACCTGTCGGTGCTCGCCGCCCGGGACGTACGACAGGCGGTACGGGTGATCGCGGAACTGCCGGCGCGGTTGACGGCCCTGCCTGCCCCGGCGGGACTGCGGGGGCTGGGCGACGTGGCGGGCGCGATGTTGGCGGACGTGCCGGGCGCGCTCGGGCGGGTGGACGAGCGGGGGCGCGGGGCGCTGCGGAACTGCGCGGCGGCGGTGGCGGAGGTGGTGGGGGAGCCGGGGGATCGGCTGCTCCACTGGGACCTGCACTACGACAACGTGCTCGCGGGCGGGCGGGAGCCGTGGTTGGCGATCGACCCGAAGCCGCTGTCCGGCGATCCGGCGTTCGACCTGATGCCGGCGATCGGCGACCACTTCGCGGCGGACGACGTGTGGTGGCGCTTCGACCTGATGACGGAGGTGATGGGCCTGGACCGGGAGCGGGCCCGGGCCTGGACGTTGGGGCGGGTGTTGCAGAACTGCCTGTGGGACGTGGCGGACGAGGAGCCCTTGCAGGAGGAGCAGTTGGTGACCGCCGAACTGCTGTTGGCCGGCCGCCGGGTGGGGTGAGGGCCGGCGGGCGGGGTGACGGGCGGCGCGACTCAGGGGACGAGGACTACCTTGCCCGTGGTGTCGCGCGACACGAGGGCGTCGTGGGCGGCGGCCGCCCGGGACAGGGGGTAGCGCTGGATCGCCGGCCGCAGTCGGCCGGCCGCGGCCTCCGCGAGGGCCCGGGTCTCCAGGGCGCGGATCGGGTCGGGGTCGCCGACCCGCCGCATCATCGCCGGGCCGAGGACGACCTCGCTGCTGACGCGGCGGGCCGTGAGGGCGGCTCGCTCGGCATCGGTGAGGGCGAGCTCGCCGCCCGACCAGCCGAAGACGAGCCGCCGACCGCCGGGCGCGAGCAGGTCGAGGGCCGCCCGCGCGACGGCCCCGCCGACGGAGTCGAAGACGACGTCCACCCCGCCGGGGTGCCGGGCGCGTACGGCCTCGGCCCAGCCCGGGTCGTTGTAGTCGAGGGCGAGGTCGGCGCCGTTGGCGCGGGCCAGGCCCGCCTTGACGGAACCACCGGCGAGGGCGACGACGGTTGCGCCCGCGTTCTTCGCGTACTGCACGAGCAGCGTGCCGATGCCGCCGGCGGCGGCCGTGACGACCGCGACCGAGCCCGGCCCCAGGTCGGCGAACCCGAGGATCCCCAGGGTCGTGCGGCCGGTCCCGATCATGGCGACGGCCCGGGCGGCGTCGAGGCCCGGCGGTACGGGGTGCAGCCGGTCGGCGGCGGCGACCGCGTACTCGGCGTACCCGCCGGGGGCGAACCCGAGGTGGACGACGACCTCGCGGCCGAGCCAGGCGGGATCGGTGCCGGGCCCCAGGGCGTCGACGGTGCCGGCGACCTCCCGGCCGGGGACGGTCGGAAGCTCGGGGAGGGCGGGGGCCGGCCCCTGTACGCCCTGGCGGAGCGCGGTATCGAGGAGGTGGACGCCGGCGGCGGCGACGGCGATCCGTACCTGCCCGGGGGCGGGTACGGGTACGGGCACGCGTTCGTAGGTGAGGTTCTCGGCGGGGCCGAAGGCGTGCAGGCGAACGGCGTACATGGTGTCGGGGGTGGTGTTCATGGGGTCAGCCTCGGACCTCGACCGGGGTTGAGGTCAAGGGTTGCCGGGGGTTGCCGGGGGGCGTCGGGGCTTTGTCGGTGCCGTGGGTCACGATGGGGCGATGGTGCGAAACGAGCGGGCTCGGACGGTGAAGGCGGCGCGACGGCCGGAGGTGCGGCTGCCGGAACTCGCGCCGTGGACGGACGGCGAACTGGAGCCGGACGGGGACTACGACGGGCTCGAGTTCGCGGACCTCGACCTGGTCGGGCAGGAGGGGATCGGGGCCCGGTTCATGGACTGCGCGCTGCGGCGGTGCGCGTTGGACGAGACGGGGCTGACGAAGGCCCGGTTCCTGGACTCGGTGCTGGAGGGGGTGCGGGGGGTGGGAACGGACCTGTCGGGAGCCTCGCTGCGGGACGTGGAACTGGTGGAGGCCCGCCTGGGCGGGATCCAACTGCACGGCGCCGTACTGGAACGGGTCGTCGTACGGGGCGGCAAGATCGACTACCTGAACCTGCGCGGCGCCCGGCTCAAGGACGTGGTGTTCGAGGGGTGCGTCCTGGTCGAACCGGACTTCGGGGGCGCGGTGCTGGAGCGCGTGGAGTTCCGGGACGTCACGCTGCGCGGGGCGGACTTCGGCGGGGCGCGGATGACGGACGTGGACCTGCGGGAGGTGACCGAGCTGGGCATCGCACGCGGCGTGGACGCGCTGTCGGGGGCGGTGATCAGCCCGTCGCAGCTGTTCGACCTGGCTCCGGCACTGGCGGCGCAGCTCGGGCTGCGGGTGGTGCCGTAGGAGGGGGTACGGAGCGGGTGCCGCGCGGGGCCGCCGGACGGGGCGGGTTCCCGCGGGGCCGCGCGGGTGGGGCCGGCGGGTTACGCGGGGACGCGGGGGAAGCGGGACTGGAGCGTCCAGATGACCGGGTTGTCGCCGAGCCCGTCGTGCATGTCGACGAGGTCCGCGATCACGTCGTGCAGGAAGTCCCGGGCCTCGCGGCGCAACAGGCGGTGCGTGAAGGTCAGCGGGTCCTCCTCGGCCGGCATCCAGTCGGCCTCGATGTCCACCCAGCCGAAGCGGCGCTCGAACAGCATCCGGTCGCTGGACTCGGTGAAGTCCAGTTCGGCGTACTGCCGGTTGGCGGAACGGCTTCCGCGCGGGTCCTGGTCGAGCTGCTCGACGATGTCGCAGAGGGCCCAGGCGAAGTCCAGTACCGGAACCCATCCCCAGGCTGTGGACACTTCCCGGTCCGCATGGGTGTCGGCGAGGTAGACGTCCCCGCAGAACAGGTCGTGGCGCAGCGTGTGGACGTCCGCCGAGCGGTAGTCGGTCTGCGGGGGGTCGGGGAAGCGCCGGGAGAGGGAGTAGCCGATGTCGAGCACGTACCCGATGGTGTCACGGGCGCGCCCCTCCCGGCGCCGGGGCCCCGGGAGCAGTGCGCGGGCTCCACGGGGCCCCGCCCCGGCCCCGCCGGTGCTTGAGGCGACGCCCGGCGCGGCCGGGACCGGTGCTTGAGGCGACGCCCGGCGCGGCCGGGACCGGTGCTTGAGGCGACGCCCGGCGCGGCCGGGACCGGTGCTTGAGGCGACGCCCGGCGCGGCCGGGACCGATGACACCGCCCGCTTCACGGCAGCAGTCGCTGTTCCTTCGCCACCGACACCGCCCCCGCGCGCGTGTCCACGCCGAGCTTGTCGTAGATGCGGCCCAGGTGGGTCTTGACCGTGGCTTCGCTGATGAACAGGGCCCGGGCGATGTCCCGGTTGCCGAGGCCGCGGGCCAGCTGGCCCAGGATGTCCAGTTCACGGTCCGTCAGGGTGGGACGGGTGCCCCGCATGTGGGCCATCACCCGGCTGGCCACCGGCGCGGAGAGCGTGGTGCGGCCGGCCGCCGCGGAGTGGATCGCGGCGAAGAGTTCCTCGGGGCGTTCCGCCTTGAGGAGGTAGCCGGTGGCGCCCGCCCCGATGGCCCGGGTGATGTCGGCGTCGGTGTCGTAGGTGGTGAGTACCAGCACGTGCGGCGGGTCGGCGAGCGCCGTGATGCGGCGGGTGGCTTCCACGCCGTCGATGCCCGCGCCGAGCTGGAGGTCCATCAGGACCACGTCCGGGCGGAGTCTGGCGGCCAGCGCGACGGCTTCCTCGCCGCTGCCGGCTTCGCCGAGCACCTCGATGTCGGGCTCGCTGCCCAGCAGGGCGAGCAGGCCGGCGCGGACCACCACGTGGTCGTCGCAGAGCAGGATCGTCGTCATCCGGTGGGCTCCAGGGGGATCGAGGCGGAGAGGACCGTGCCCTCGCCCGGGGTGGATTCGACGGTGAGGTCGCCGCCGAGCTGGCTGACGCGGGCGCGTATGGCCGGGAGTCCGTGGCCGCGGTGGCCGGGGACGGACCCGCCGGGGACGGACTCGTCGCGGACGGGTGCGGTCGGGGTGGTGGACTCGGGGGAACGGGGGAAGCCGTGGCCGTCGTCCGCGACGTCCAGGACCACCTGGTCGCCGAGGAAGCTCAGGGTGAGGGCGGCGGTTCGGGCGCCGGAGTGTTCGCGGACGTTGGCCAGCGCGCCCTGGGCGATCCGCAGGAGGGCGGACTCGGCCCGGTCCGGGAGGGGGACCGGGGCGCCCTCCAGGTGGAAGCGGACCTCGATGTCGGGGCCCGCGTCGAGGGCGCGCAGGGCGTCGGCGAGGCCGGCGCCGCCCGAGAGTTCCGGCGGGGCCAGGTCGTGTACCAGCCGGCGGGCCTCGGCGAGGCCGCGCGCGGCGATGTCGGTGGCGGTACGGACGTGCGCGCGGGCGGTGCCGGGGTCGCTGTCCCAGGTGCGGTCGGCGGCCTGGAGCAGCATCTGCTGGCTCGACAGGTGCTGGGCCAGGGTGTCGTGGATCTCCATCGACAGCCGCTGGCGTTCCGCGAGGGTGCCCTCGCGGCGCTCGGTGGCGGCGAGTTCCCGGCGGGTCCGGATCAGGTCGTCGATCAGGGCGCGCTGAGCCTCGGCCTGGCGTTCGGTGTGGACGAAGACGGCCGTGGCGAGCGCGGCGACCGCGGGCGGGGCGAGCAGCAGGTTCGGGTCGAAGTCCTGGGACAGCTTCAGCTGGGCGGCCACCACGAACACGGTGAGCAGGGCCACGAGCACGACGGCCGCGCGGGGCGGCAGGGTGCGCAGTCCCGTGTAGAAGAGCGGTACGGCGCACCACGCGAAGCTCGGCGCGAGAACGACGAGGACCACCCAGGTGGCCACCACCAGGCCGAGCCACAGGAGCCTGCGCAGGGTGGGTGCGGCGCCGAGGGCGGGACCCAGGACGTACAGCAGGGCGAGGACGATGCTCAGCGCGATGATCCACGGGGTGCGGGGCTCGCCGGGGTGCCGGAGCAGGAAGCGGGCCACGGAGGCGCCGAGGAGCAGGAAGAACGCCGTGTGCATGACGGTGGCCAGGGCGCGGGTGTCGGGTTTCCGCGGCGGTGCGGGGCTCACGGGGTGCTCCTGGGGTGGGGTGGTGCGTACGTCCATCCTGACGCGTCGGCGAGGCCTTCGAACGGAGCCGCCGGCGCGCGCGCCGATCGCGGGCGCGCTCTGACCAGCCAATCCGTCCGCGTACCCGGCGCGCATCGACCGATCGGTCGACCCCCGGGTCATCCGGTGCGCCGGCCGTCGCGAGCCGGTACGGCGACGGGCGGGCGGGGTTCCCGGGCCGAGGCTTGGAGCAGCAGGAAACGAGTCCGACGCATCCAGGAGCAGACATGAACACCCGCACCCGCGTTCTCACCGGTACCGCTCTCGCCGTCGCGCTCGGCGCCGGGACCTTCGGCGCCGTCGGCGCGAGCGCCGCGCAGGGCGAGTCCGCCCCGGCGACCGCCGTCCAGGCCGCTTCCTCGAAGAAGGACGACGACCGGAACTTGACCACCTCGACCCACCTCACCGTCGACGCCGCTTCCCGCGCCGCCCAGGCCGCGCTCAAGGCCGCCGAGAAGGAGGGCCAGAAGGTGACGGTCGCGGTCGTGGACCGCAACGGCAACACCCTGGTCACCCTGCGCGGCGACGGCGCCGGCCCGCAGTCCTACGAGTCGGCGCAGCGCAAGGCCTACACGGCCGTGTCCTGGAACGCCCCGACCTCGGTGCTGGCCGGTCGGCTCGCCCAGACCCCGAACCTGAAGGACATCCCCGGCACCCTCTTCCTCGGCGGCGGCACCCCGGTCCAGGCCAAGGGCGCCCCGGTCGCCGGCATCGGCGTGGCCGGCGCCCCGAGCGGCGACCTGGACGAGAAGTTCGCGAAGGCCGGCGCGGACTCCCTCGCCCACTGACCCCCGCCCGGTCGCCGACCGTGCCCCCGCCCGGCCCTGTCGTCGACGCGGTGCCCCGCCGGGTCCCCGCTTAGGATCGAACGCGTGGATCAACGCGCGCTCTCCCGCCTCGCCGCCCCCGCCCTCGCCGCCCTGCTCGCCCTCACCGCGGGCTGTACGGGCGACACCGTGCAGGGGCGGCCGGGTGCGTCCGGGGTCCGCGACCCGTACTTCCCCAAGGCCGGCAACGGCGGCTACCAGGTGGACCACTACGACCTCGACCTGGCCTACGACCCGGCCGACAGGCAGCTCCACGGCACGGCCCTGATCACGGCCCGCGCACAGCAGGGGCTCAGCTCGTTCAACCTCGATTTCGCGGGCCTGCGCGTCGAGGACGTCACCGTTCAGGGCGCGGCGGCCCGTTTCAACCGGTCGGGGACCGAGCTGACGGTGCGCCCGCCCGAGGACCTGAAGAAGGGCGAGGTCTTCCGTACCGAGATCGACTACACGGGTACGCCGAAGCCCGTCACCGACCCGGACGGCTCCGAGGAGGGCTGGATCACCACCGCGGACGGGTCCGTCGCGGTGGGGGAACCGGTCGGTTCGATGGGCTGGTTCCCCGGCAACCACCACCCGAGCGACAAGGCCACCTACGACATCAGGCTGACCGTGCCGAACGGCTACGAGGCCGTGTCCAACGGCGAGCTGCGCTCCCGCACCGCGGTCGGCGACGGACGGACCGAGTTCGCCTGGCACAACGCGGAGCCGATGGCGAGCTACCTGGCGACCGCCGCCATCGGGAAGTTCAAGGTGTCCACCGGCCGCACGCCCTCCGGCATCGGCGTCTACAACGCCGTGTCCCCGGACGAGGCGTCGGACAGCGCCGCCGCGCTGGCCCGGATCCCCGAGGTCGTGGAGTGGGGCAGCGGCAAGTTCGGGCCGTACCCCTTCGCCACGGTGGGGACGATCGTGGTGCCGGACGGGACCCTCACCTACGCGTTGGAGACGCAGACCAAACCCGTCTACTCGGGCGCTCCCGACGAGGTGCTGATCGTGCACGAGCTGGCCCACCAGTGGTTCGGCGACTCGGTGTCGCCGAAGTCCTGGAAGGACATGTGGCTCAACGAGGGCTTCGCCACGTACGCCGAGTGGATGTGGGCCGAGGAGCACGGCGGGCTCAGCGCGGAGAAACGGTTCGACGCGTTCCTCGCCGGCGACACGAAGGTCGATCCGGACGCCGGCTCCGACTGGGACGCCTTCCCGCCGGCCGACCCGCCGGGCCCGGAGGACATCTCCGAGGCACCCGTGTACGCGCGCGGCGCGATGGTGCTGCACCGGATCCGCCAGGAGGTCGGGGACGAGAAGTTCGCCGCGCTGCTGCGCGGTTGGGCCGCGGAGCACCGGCACGGCAACGCGAGCACGGCCGACTTCACCGCCTACGCGGAGAAGACGACGGGCCACGACCTGACGAAGGTCTGGGACGTGTGGCTGTACGGCGAGGACCGCCCCGAGGCGTAGGCCGTCGCCTCCCGTCCCGGGCCCCGCCCGCACGTGCGCGGCGCCGGGTCAGAGGGCCTTGCGCAGGACGGTGCAGGGGCGTCCGCGTTCCCGGTCGGCGGCGTGGCGCAGGAACACGTACCCCTGGGCGCGCCAGAAGGCGAGGGCGCCCGGGTTGCCGTCGAGCACGGCGATCCGCAGACCCGCGCGCCCCGCGGTACGGAAGCGGTCCGCGACGAGGGCGGCGAGGGCGGCGCCGTGTCCGGTGCGGTGGGCGGTCGCGTCGATGAGGAGGAGACCGATCCAGGGGTCCGGGTCGGTGGAGTCCGGGTCGCCCGGGGAGGGCCCGTCCCGGTGCGCGAGCGTGGCGGCCAGTCCGACGAGACGGCCGGCGGACCGGGCCATCAGCACCTCGGCGCCCTCGTGGGCGAGTTCGTCGGCGAGGGCCTCGGCGACCTGTTCCACGGTGATGCGGGCCGGGTCGGGGAAGTCGCCGCTGAGCTCGAAGAACGCGCGGTTGGTCGCGTAGAGCGTGGCGATCTCGGTGAGGACCGGGCCGGGGAGGGCGCCGTCGACGGGAACGAGCGGGTGCAGGATCACCGGTCGAACGGTAGCGAAGCCCCCTCCCCGGACGGGGGGAGGGGGCTTCGCCGGCGGCGGGGCCGCGAGATCAGACGTTGACGCCGAAGTCCTGGGCGATGCCGGTCAGGCCGGAGGCGTACCCCTGGCCGACCGCGCGGAACTTCCACTCGGCGCCGCTGCGGTAGAGCTCGCCGAAGACCATGGCGGTCTCGGTCGCCGCGTCCTCGGAGAGGTCGTAGCGGGCGATCTCGGCGCCGCCGGCCTGGTTCACGACGCGGATGTACGCGTTGCGGACCTGGCCGAAGTTCTGGCTGCGGGCCTCGGCGTCGTAGATGGAGACGGGGAAGACGATCTTGTCGACGTCGGCCGGCAGGCCGGCGAGGTTGACGTTGATGGCCTCGTCGTCGCCCGAACCCTCACCGGTGCGGTTGTCACCGGTGTGGACGATGGTCTGGTCCGGGGTGGACTTGTTGTTGAAGAAAACGAAGTGACCGTCGGAGACGACCTTGCCCGTCGGGTTGACGGCGATGGCGGAGGCGTCCAGGTCGAAGTCGACACCGGTCGTCGTACGGACGTCCCAGCCGAGGCCGACCGTGACGGCACTGAGGCCCGGGGCCTCCTTGGTGAGCGAGACGTTGCCGCCCTTGGACAGGCTTACTGCCATTTTGACTGGTGTCCCTTCGTCGTCACATGACCGCGAGATGTGGCCAAGTTACCGCTGCCCTTCATAACGCGGGGAGGGGGTCCGTAGGTTCCTGGGCCCCCTCCCCGGCGAAAAATGGGTGACGGGGCCGGGCGGGGGCGGGATCATTGGGGTCATGCCTGGTCCCTATGTCATTCGTGGTTCGGTCGTGTTGCCCGAGGGGGAGCTCGGCTGGCGGTTCTCGCGTTCCTCCGGGCCGGGTGGTCAGCACGTCAACACCTCGGACTCGCGCGTGGAGCTGCTGTTCGACGTGGCGGCGACCAAGGCGCTGCCGGACGTGTGGAAGGAACGGGCGCTGGAGCGGCTCGCCTCGCGGTTGGTGGACGGGGTGGTGACGGTACGGGCGTCCGAGCACCGCTCGCAGTTCCGGAACCGGGAGATGGCGCTCGTGCGCATGACCGCGCTGCTGGCGGAGGCGACGGCGCCGCCGCCGAAGGCCCGGCGGGCCACGAAGATCCCCCGGGGCATCAACGAGCGGCGACTGCGGGAGAAGAAGGCCCGGGGCGAGACGAAGCGCGGGCGGACCGCACGGGACTGGTGACGGCTGCCGGGGCCCGCCCCGGCACCCCCGGGGTCCGCGGATCCCGGGGGTGCCGGAGGGCCGGATCCCCGCCTCAGCCCGCCAGGTGGCGGTAGCGACCGCGGAAGTACGTCAGCGGCGGCGCGTCCGGGGTCGGCAGGGTGGTCGTGAGGACGCGGGCGAGGACCAGGGTGTGGTCACCGGCCTCGACGCGTGACTCGGTACGGCACTCCAGGGTGGCGAGGGCGCCGGTGAGCAGCAGGGCCCCGGAGACGGCGCCGCGGACCTGGGGCAGGCCCTCGAACAGCAGACGGTCGCTGATCCGGCCCTTCATGGCGAACCTGCCCGCCACCTGGAGCTGGCCGTCCGCCAGGATCGAGGCCCCCCACAGCGGCTGCTCGGCCAGCAGGTCGTCCATGCGGGAGCCCTCGCGCAGGCTCACCAGGACCATCGGGGGATCCAGGGAGACGGACATGAAGGCGGTCGCCGTCATGCCGACGTCCTCGCCGCGCGGGCCGTCCGCCGTCAGGGCGGGTTCGTGTGCGGTGATCAGGCACACGCCCGCCGTGAGCCGGGACATGGCCGCGCGGAACTCGTCGTTGCTCACCCCCTCAGGATGCGGTGTCGGAAACGGGGCGGGAGGTACGGGGGTCGTGTTCGGCACGCCTGGAACGCTAGTCTCACCGTCTCGCCGCGCACATCGGGCGCAAGTCCGAGCCGCGCCCCGGCCCCTTGGCCTAGGCCTGCCCCTGACGTTCGCTCTCGGAAATGCGGGGGAGCGCTCCCAGGGGCGCACGGCCCGAAGGTCGCCGGGAAGACCTCGTTATTCATCTCATGTGACTTGAGTCACAGAGGGCAAGATTTGTTGACCCTGTGTACCTGCCGCACAGCTCACTGTGATTCAGTGGACGGGACACCGCAACGAAACGCCGATGACAAACCTGGAGTTGCTGTCGAGGTCTCGGGGAGAGCGAGCAATGGAGACCGAGTCGGAGCCGTACGTCCGTCTTGCGACCCTGCGGCAGCTGCATCGGGTGGTGGCCGAGCTGAATACGGCCCGGAGCCTCGCGGACACCCTGCAGACCGTCGTGGACGGCATCGTCGTGGGCCTCGGCTACGAACTCGCCTGTGTCAACCTCGTACGCCCTGACGGGGATCTCGTCGTCGCCGCCTTCGCGGGCGACCCCGCCGCCGAGGCGCTGATCACGGGTCGCGTCGGTTCCCGCCCCGCCTGGGACCGCCGGCTGTCCATGGGTGAGAACTGGGACGGACTCCGCTTCATCCCGCACACCGAGGGCTGGGTCCTGATGGAGGACGACGTCCCCCAGTGGCACACCGACGGCCCCGATCCGCGCTTCGAGGACGAGTGGCACCCCGAGGACCGGCTCTATGCCCCCATGTATGCGTCCGGCGGGGAACTTCTGGGTGTCATTTCGGTGGACAGACCGCGCAACGGACGCCGCCCGGGCGCGTGGGGGCGCGAGGCGCTCCAGATGTACGCCTTCCAGGCGGCGATTGCGATCAGCAACGCACGCCTGCGCGCGAACATGCAACGGGCCCTCGTCCGGCTCGAAAGGGAGCAGCAGGCGCTCCGTGCCAGTGAGGAGTCGTTCCGCCAGGCCTTCGAGTACGCGCCCAGCGGAATGGCCATCGCCGAGATGGGCGGCGACCAGCACGGTCGGCTGCTGCGCACCAACGACGCGCTGTGCCGGTTGCTGGGCCGGCCGGCTTCCGTGCTGCGCCGGTACTCCTTCTCCGACCTCGTGCACCCCGAGGACATCGGCACCCTGCTGCGGACCTCCGCCGAGGGCGGGCGGGCCGAGCTGAGGCTCGGCCGGCGCGACGGCACGTACGTGTGGGTGTCGCTGCGCAACTCCGTGGTGGCCGACGCGGCCGACGGGCCCCGCTTCCTGCTCACGCACGTCGAGGACATCGAGGAACGGAAGCGGCACGAGCTCCAACTCGCGCACCGGGCCAGCCACGATTCGCTGACCGGCCTGCCGAACAGTGCCGAGCTGCGTTCCCGCCTGGGGGCGCGGCTCTGTCGCAGGCCCCAGTCCGTGCGCGCCACGGCCGTGGAGGCGCTGGACGCGGCCTTCGAGGGGCGGCCCGAGGGGGGTGGTGCCGTCGAGCACGGCTTTCAACCCGAGGTCCCGCACGGATTCGCGGCGCCCGACCCGTTCGAGTTCCCGGGCGCCGCGGTGGGCGGGACGACGGCCGACGGTGAGGCGGGGCCGTACGACCACCACGTGCACGCGGTCGCGCCCGACCCGGACATCGACGACGGAACGAAGGGCCTGGCCGTCCTCTTCTGTGACCTCGACGGATTCAAGTCGATCAACGACCGGTTCGGGCACCACACGGGTGACGCGGTCCTGATCGAGGTCGCCCGGCGCCTGACGACGGGCGTCAGGGACGGTGACACCGTCGCTCGGCTGGGTGGTGACGAGTTCGTCGTCCTCGCGGACGGGCTGGGGGCGGCCGACGCCGCCGACCTGGCCGTCCGGCTGCGCAACGCGATCATCCCGCCGATCAGGGTGGACGGCCGGGCGGTCCGCGTCGGAGCGAGTTTCGGCATCGGCTGGGCCGGCTGCGGGATGTCCGCGGACGAGGTGCTCCGCTCCGCCGACCAGCGGATGTACATCGAGAAGCGGTCCCGTTCCAAGGCACACCGCAGGGCCGGCTGAGCCGATCGGCCGCCCGTGGGTGCACGTGTTCGGGGTAGGCTCCCGTGGGTCGAAAGGAGTGACCTGCGATGACGACGCCCGCGAACAACGGCCCGAACAGTGGGGCGAAGAAGCCCGAGGACGACGATCCGTTCGGCTACCTCTACGCGGACGGCCAGGCCGCCGGAGCCACCCCGCCCACGTCGGGCGGTGGGTACGGCTACCCCGGCCCGACGGGCGGCGGCCAGCCCGGAACGCAGCCCGGTGTCCCCCGCACCTCGTACAACCAGGTGCGCACGGTCGGCGATCGGTCGTCCCGCGGCCAGCGCGGTGCCGTCCCCTACCAGCAGGGCCCGCAGTCCTACGAGGCCCAGTACCAGGCCCCCGAGGCGCTCCAGGCGGGCGGCTACGGGGTTCCGCCGCAGCACCAGTCCGCGCAGCCGCAGACCCAGGTGGTCTCGGCCCCGGGCGGGCACGGCGGTCATGGCGGGCACGGTGGCGGCGGTGGCGGCGGCTCCAGCCGGCGCGGGCTGCTGATCGCGGCGGTCGCGGTGGTCGGCGCGGTCGTGATCGGCATCAGCGCGGCGCTCGTCTTCGGCAACGAGGGCAAGAAGAAGGACGACAAGGGTCAGGCGGCCGGTCAGTCCCAGGCGCCGGTCACCCCGCAGAAGTCGAAGGATCCCGAGCCGAGCGGCTCCCCGGAGGCCTCTCAGGCGCCGCTGCCCAATGGTGACGCGGCGGGCGCCGGCATGTTCCTGTCGGGCGGCGCGCAGTTGCAGAGCGCCGTGCCCGGGTCGAAGAGCACCGGCGGCCAGTACGTGGGTGAGTTCAATCACCAGGGCGCCGCGCTGACGTGGACGGTCGACCTGCCCGAGGACGGCAAGTACACGCTCTTCGTGAACTACGGGGTGCCCGGCAAGGACGCGAAGGCGACCCTGACGATCAACGGGCAGAGCCCCAACCAGAGCCTGAACCTCGCGAACTTCGCCAAGGCCCCCGAAGGCGCCTGGGACAAGGGGTGGACGACCACCTTCGCCTGGATAAACCTGAAGAAGGGCACGAACACGATGAAGATCTCGTGTGAGGCCGGGGACAAGTGCGAGACGATCTTCGACCAGCTCAACCTCGGTCGGGGACACGTCAGGCGCTGACCGGGCGGCGCGGTACGCGCTTCGGACGCGCTGAACGAACGCGCTGAACGGACGCGCTGAACGGACGCGCTGAACGGACGCGCTGAACGAGAACGGGCGGGGCGCACCACGCGAGTGGCGCGCCCCGCCCGTTCGTTCTCCGGCCCCGCGTCAGGTCCGGCGGCCGACACGGGGGTTGTGGGGGCGCGCGCCCCGGTGGGTGTCCGGCGGGCCGGTCGGGGCGGCGCCCGTGACGGCGACGGCGTCGCGGAACTCCTCGTAGGTGCGCGCGTCGAACTCGCCCGCCGCCGGTGCGCGGACGGTGGCAGCCGAGAGGGCGACGGCGCGCGACAGCCGCTCCGGCCAGTCCAGTCCCTCCGCCAGGCCCGACAGCAGGCCGGCGACCGCGGAGTCGCCGGCCCCGGTGGGGTTGCCGCTGAGCACGCGGGGCGGGGTCGCGCGCCAGGTGCCGTCGGCGGTGTCGGCGAGGAGTCCGCCCGGGCCGAGCGAGGTGACCACGGCGTGGGCGCCACGTCGGCGGGCGTCGCGGGTGGCGGGCAGCGGGTCGCGGGAGCCGGTGAGTTCGGCGAGCTCGGCCGCGTTCGGTTTGATCATCTCGGGGCGGGCGGCGATGCCCCGGCGCAGGGCCTCGCCGCCGGTGTCGAGCAGGACGGGGACCCCGGCGGCGCGGGCCGTCCGTATGAGCAGCGCGTAGGAGCCGACCGGCACGCCGGGCGGCAGGCTGCCGCACAGGGCGACCGCCCGGGCGCCGGCGAGGAGTTCGCCGTAGCGGGACAGGAACCCGGTCCACTCGGCGGGGGTGATGTGCGGGCCCGGTTCGTTGAACTGCGTGGTGTCGCCCGAGGCTTCGTCGACGACGGCCAGGGTGCGGCGGGTGCCGCCGGCGCAGGGGACCAGGGCGTCCACCACGCCGGGCGAGTCGGCGAGGAGGTCGCGCAGGACCGTGCCCACCGGCCCGCCCGCGAAGCCGGTGGCGGTGACCTCGTGGCCGAGGGTCGCGAGGACGCGGGCCACGTTGAGGCCCTTGCCGCCGGGGCGTTCGCAGGCGCCGGTGACCCGGTGCGAGGTGTGCGGGTGCAGTCGCGGCACCCGGTAGGTGACGTCGAGTGCGGTGTTGAGCGTCACGGTGAGGATCATGGCAGGCCCCGGTCTCGGTGGATGCCGGGATCATGCCAAACGGAAGGCGGCCCGCCCAGTCCCGCCGGCCGCCCGCCCCGTCCCCGCCGCCGATCCGGTACTCAGGAAACCGGGCTGACGATCCATTCGCCGCGCCGCATGACTCCCTTGACCTCGAACTCCGCGTCCAGGACGACCAGGTCGGCGTACTTGCCGGGCTCCAGCGAGCCGACCTCGTCGTACAGGCCGAGGAGCTTCGCCGGGTTCGCGGAGATCGCCTGGACGACGGACTCGACGGGGAGCTTGTCCACGGTCACCGACCGCTTGAACGCGGTGTCCAGGGTCAGGGTGGAACCGGCGATGGAGCCGCCGTCGACGAGGCGGGCCACGCCCTCCTTGACCTCGACCTCCAGCGGTCCGAGGTGATAGGTGCCGTCGCCGAATCCGGCCGCGTCCATGGCGTCGGTGATCAGCGCGACGCGGTGCGCGCCCGCGTGGTGGAAGGCCAGTTCCAGCATTGCGGGGTGCAGGTGCGTACCGTCGTTGATCAGCTCGACGGTGACGCGCTCGTCCTCCAGCAGCGCCGCGATCGGGCCGGGGGAGCGGTGTTCCAGGCCGGGCATGGCGTTGTAGAGGTGGGTGGCCACGGTCGCGCCCGCGTCGATGGCCTGGCGCGTCTGCTCGTACGTGGAGTCGGTGTGGCCGATCGCCGCGATGACCCCGTGCTCGGCCAACAGTCGTACAGAGTCCAGCCCGCCCGGCAGCTCGGTGGCCAGGGTGAACATCCGGGCTGCCCCGTGCGAGGCGTCGATCAGCTTGCGGACCTCGGCCGGGTCGGGGTCGCGGAGCAGGTCCTCCTTGTGCGCTCCCTTGCGGCAGGCGTTGATGAACGGCCCCTCGAAGTGGATGCCCGCGATCTCGCCCTGCTGCGTCAGTTCGGCGAGCAGGCCCGCGCGCCGGGCCAGCTCGTCGAGGTCCCCGGTGACCGTGGAGGCGATCACCGTGGTGGTGCCGTGCTCGCGGTGGGTGCGTACGCCCTTGAGGACCTCTTCGGCGGTGCCGGAGGTGAAGGAGGCGCCGCCTCCGCCGTGGTTGTGCATGTCCACGAAGCCCGGGACGATCCAGTGTCCGGTCAGGTCCACGACGCGGGTGTCCTCACGGGCGCTGCCCGCGACGCGCTCTCCGTCGACGATGACGCGGCCGCCCGCGACGATCCCGGTGGGCAGCACCACCTTGGCGCCGGAGAGAACAGTGCTGTGCGCGCTTCCGGACATCAGGCAGGTACCTCCGTGGCGAGTAGGTCCCAGGCGAGCAGCCCTGCGCCCAGGCATCCGGCGGTGTCCCCGAGGGCCGCCGGAACGATCTCGGGCAGCCGCTGGAACGTCACGCGCTCCTCCACGGCCGTCCGAAGTGGTGTGAACAAGGTTTCCCCCGCCTCGGCGAGCCCGCCACCGATGATCAGCGTGCGGGGGTCCAGCAGGGTGATCGCGGTGACCAGGCCGTCGGCGAGGGCGCCGATGGCGGTCTGCCACACCGCTCGGGCGCGTGCGTCGCCGGAGGCGACGGCCTTGGCGCAGTCGGCCGCGTCGGCTTCGGGGTCGCCGGAGGCGGCGGCCCAGGCGCGGCTGACGGCGGAGGCGGAGGCGAGGGTTTCCAGGCAGCCGTGTTGGCCGCAGCCGCAGGCGGGTCCGCCGGGGCGGACCACGATGTGGCCGATCTCGCCGGCGTAGCCGTGGGCGCCGGCCTCGATGCGGCCGGCGATGCCGATGGCGCCGGCGATGCCGGTGCCGAGGGGGACGAAGAGGAACCGGTCCGCGCCCCGTCCCGCGCCGATGCGGCCCTCCGCGAGTCCGCCCGTGCGCACGTCGTGGCCGAGGGCCACGGGGATGCCGCCGAGGCGTCTGCCGAGCAGTGCGCGCATGGGTACGTCGCGCCAGCCGAGGTTCGCCGCGTAGACGGCGATCCCGTTCTCGGCGTCGACGATGCCGGGCACGGCCACGCCGGCGGCCGAGGCGGCCGTGGCGTAGCGGGCCCGGCCCAGGTCGAGGAGTTCGCAGGCGAAGTCCAGGATCGTCTCGACGACGGCTTCGGGGCCCCGGTCGCGGCCGGTGGCGCGGCGTGCCTCGTGCAGCAGGGTGCCGTCCTCGGCGACGAGGGCGGCCTTCATCCCGGTGCCGCCCACATCGAGGGCGATGACGTGTTTCACGGGTTTCACAGAGACAGTCTCGCGCGCTTGGGAGGCAAAGGTCTAGTCCAATGGGGAGGATTGTTGAGCGGCCATACAAAATCGGGGCCCTGGTCCGGCAACAGTCCGGACACGGTCCGGGCCCCGGGCGCTCCGGAATGTGGACGCGTCGCCAAAGTGGTGTAGACCTTACGTCGAATCGTACGTACAACAAGGGGTGGATCGAGAACTGTGAAGGGCCGTTACCTGAGCCTGGCCGCGACCGGGGCCGCGCTGTGCCTGACCACGACGCTGACCGGCTGCGGATCCGTGTCGGCGCTCACCGGGGACAACGAGGTGACCCTCCGGGTCGTGGCGGCCGACTACGGCGACAATCCGCAGAACTCCTCGACCGGCTACTGGAAGGGCCTCGCCGAGAAGTTCCAGAACGACCACCCGGGCGTCAAGGTCGAGGTCAGCGTCTACTCCTGGACCGAGGTCGACGCGAAGGTCGCCGAGATGGTGAAGGCGAACAAGGCCCCCGACATCGCCCAGATCGGCGCCTACGCCGACTACGCCGAGGCGGACAAGCTCTACACCGCCGACGAACTGCTCTCCGTGCAGACCGAAGCCGACTTCCTCGCCCCGCTCGCCGACGCCGGCAAGCACAAGCGCACCCAGTACGGCCTCCCCTTCGTGGCCAGCACCCGACTGCTCTTCTACAACGAGAAGATGCTCACGGACGCGGGCGTGCTGGCGAAGGACGCCAAGGGTGGCTGGCAGCCGAAGAGCTGGGCGGAGCTGGAGGCGGCCGCCAAGAAGCTCAAGGCCAACGGCGTCCCCACCCCCTTCGCGCTGCCGCTCGGCCGCGAGGAGGCCCAGGCCGAGACGATGAACTGGCTCCTCGCGGGCGGTGGTGGCTACACCGACAACGAGGAGAACTACTCGATCGACTCCGCGGAGAACGTCAAGACGCTGGAGTTCCTGCGCGACAAGCTGGTCGGCCAGGGCCTGACCGGCTCCGTGGAGCCGGGCAAGTACGACCGCCAGGGCGCCTTCGACGCCTTCACCCGAGGCGAGGTCGGCATGCTCAACGGCCACCCCACGCTGATCAAGCAGGCCACCGCGAAGGGCCTCAAGTTCGGCATGGTGCCCATGCCCACGGTCGACGGCACCGAGCACTCCGCCATGGGCGTCGCCGACTGGGTGATGGCCTTCAAGAACGGCCACAAGAAGGAGTCCGGGCAGTTCCTCGACTTCCTGTACGAGGCCGACAACGTGACGTCCTTCACCACCCAGTACGGCCTGCTGCCCGTCACCACCAGCGGCTTCCGGGCCATGCAGAACGCCACCGGCGGCTCCGCCCCGCAGCTGAAGACCTTCCTGGCGGCCCTGCCCACCTCGAAGCTGTACCCGGTCGGCAAGAAGTCCTGGGCGGGCGTCAGCGAGGACGTGAAGAAGAACATCGGCTCGACCGTCAAGCCCGGCGGCAAGCCCGAGAAGGTCCTGGGCGAGATCGCCGAGTCCGCGCGGAAGGCGGACGGGAGCCAGTGACACCCGCGCCGCGCCGCCCCGGGGTCGCCGGGGCGGTGTCGGTGGCCGGCGTTAATCTGGCCGTATGACGGACGACGGGCGGTTGACGGCCACCGAGGCCGCCGTGCTCGCGTACGAGGGACGTACCTGGTCGGGCCCCGGCGCCAAGGAGCGGGCCATTCGCGAGGGACTGGGCATGCCCCCCGTCCGGTACTACCAGCTGCTCAACGCCCTGATGGACGATCCGCGGGCACTGGAGCACGCCCCCGGCACGGTCAACCGACTCCGCAGGATCCGCGAAGCGCAGCGGGCCCGGCGATAGCCGTCCCACGACAGGACCGTTAGGGTCGTCCCCATGGGGAGCCACCCGCACGATCTGCCGATGCCCGTGCCCGCCACAGCCGCCGGACGCGAGGGGCTCGAAGCCCTGCTCCGCGCACCGCGCCGGTCCGTCGTCGCCCTCGACTTCGACGGCACCCTCGCCGACATCGTTCCCGACCCCGACCAGGCCCGCGCCCACCCGGACGCCGTACCGGCACTGGCCGCGCTCGCCCCCGAGGTGGCCGCCGTCGCCGTCGTCACCGGCCGGCCCGCCGGGGTGGCCGTCCGCCACGGCGGCTTCGCCGGCGTCCCGGGGCTGGAACACCTGGTGGTGCTCGGGCACTACGGGGCCGAGCGGTGGGACGCCGTCACCGGCATCGTGCACGCGCCCGCCGAACACCCCGGGGTGGCGGCCGTACGCGCCGAACTGCCGGGCTTCCTGGAGTCCATCGGTGCCTGGCGCGGCACCTGGATCGAGGAGAAGGGCCAGGCGCTGGCCGTCCACACCCGCAGGGCCGCCGACCCGGAAGCGGCCTTCGCCGCGCTCCGCGAGCCCCTCGCGGACCTGGCGGCCCGACACGGGCTGATGGTCGAGCCGGGCCGGGCCGTGCTGGAGCTGCGACCGCCCGGCATGGACAAGGGCGTCGCCCTGACCGAGTACCTCGCGGAGATGGGCGCCGAGGCGGTGCTGTACGCCGGGGACGACCTCGGGGACCTCGCCGCCTACGCCGCCGTCGAGAAGCGGCGCGCCGACGGACTGCCGGGCCTGCTCGTCGCCAGCGGCTCCGAGGTGCCCGAACTCGCCTCCCGCGCCGACCTCGTCCTCCCCGGACCCGAACAGGTCGCCGCCCTCCTGGCGACGCTGGCCGCGACCCTGCGCGCCTGACGACCCGGGCGGCCGGCGTTCGGCGGCCGGCGGCCGGGGGGAACCCGCGCCGACCGCCGACCGTTCACATGTCCCGCAGGGCGTCCAACTGGGCGCGGAACCAGCGGGCCGGGGGCAGGGCCGTCGCGGCGGACGCCAGCCGCTTGGTGCGCTCCGTCCGCTCCGACCTCGGCATCGTCAGGGCCAGGTGCAGCGCCTGCGCCGTCTGCGTCACGTCGAACGGATTCACCGTCAGCGCGTCCTCGCCCAGCTCCCCGAACGCCCCCGCACCCGTGGACAGGACCAGGGCGACGCCCCGCTCCGAGACCACCGGGATCTCCTTCGCCACCAGGTTCATGCCGTCCCGCACCGGGTTGACCAGCGCCACGTCCGCCAGCCGGTAGGCCGCCAGGGAACGCGCGAAGTCGTCCTCCACCGACACCAGCACCGGCGTCCAGTCCTCCGTGCCGAACTCCGCGTTGATCTCCGCGGCGAGCGCGGCGACCGCCTCCGTGTACGACCGGTACACCGCGAGGTCCTGCCGCGAGGGGTACGCCGACGCCAGGTGCACCACCTTGCCCACCCACTCGGGGCGGGTGGCCAGCAGTTCCCGGTAGGCCAGCAGGCCGCGCAGGATGTTCTTCGACAGCTCCGTGCGGTCCACCCGCACGATCGTCTTGAGGTCGCCGACCTCCGCGCGCAGCGCCGCCAGCTTCCCGTCCACCTCCGGCCGGTGGGCCAGCGCCCGCAGCTCCTCGCCGTCCACGCCCAGCCCGAAGACCGCCACCTCGGTGTTCCGCTGCGGCCAGATCGAGTACCGGCGGTGCTCGACCCTCGTGCCGTGCACCTGCGCCAGGCCCCACGCGTCGTCGAGCTCCATGGCCCCCAGGAACGCGTCGGCCCACTCCCGGGTGTGGAAGCCGAGCAGGTCCGCGCCGAGCATGCCCCAGGACAGCTCCTCGACCACGTACTGCGGGAGGATCCGCAGGGAGTCCGGCGAGGCCCACGGGGTGTGCGTGAAGTGCGCGATCCGCAGGTCCGGCCGCAGGACCCGGAGCATGCCCGGCACCAGCGCCAGGTGGTAGTCCTGCACCAGCACCGACGCGCCCTCGCCCGCCTCCTCGGCGAGCGCCTCCGCGAAGGCCCGGTTGTAGGCGTCGTACGACTCCCAGAGCCGCCGGAACTCGGCGTCGAAGGCCGGCGCGCGCGGGATGTCGTACAGGTGGTGGTGGGTGAACCAGAGCACCGAGTTCGCGATGCCGTTGTACGCGTCGTCGTAGACCGCCGAATCGATGTCCAGCATCCGGACCCCGGGCTCGGACACGCCCCGACGCACCGCCTCCCGGTCCGCGTCCGACAGCGCCGCGCAGATCCACACCGTCTCCGGCTGCTCCGCGAGGGCGGCGGAGAGCCCGGAGACCAGACCGCCCCCGCCGCGCCGGGTGTCGAGGGTGCCGTCGTCGGCGAGGGAGTACGAGAGCGGGCCGCGATTCGCGGCGACGAGCACCTGAGAAGCCATGCGCCGAACCTAGCCCGGCCGGAACCCGCTCAAACGTCCGGTTCGTCACGCCACCCGGCGGCCCGCGTACTCCTTGACCTCGATCATCGGCGGCCGTTCCTCGGTGTCGACGGCGTACGTCCGCGGCACGAAGCCGTCCGGACCCCGCTCGAACTGCGTCAGCTCCGGCCGTACGAGGTGCCCGCGCGACAGACGCAGTTGCGCCGTCCGGTAGATCGCCGCGGCCATCCGGCCGAGCGCCTGACCGTCCTGGTGCCGGTGCAGTCGTACCCCGACGTCCACCTGGGCCAGCGCGTCCAGCCCGACCGTGTGCAGCGCGTCCACCAGCAGCCCCAGCTCGACGCCGTAGCCGACGGGGAACGGCAGCCGCTCCAGCAGCGACCGGCGCACCGCGTACTCGCCGCCCAGCGGCTGGACGAAGCCCGCCAACAGCGGCCAGTGCAGGTTGAGCAGCGGGCGGGCCACCAGCTCGGTCACCCGGCCGCCCTGCCCGGGCGCGTCGCCGAGCGGGCGGTCGTACATCGCCTTCACGAACTGCACCTCGGGATCGGTCAGCAGCGGGCCGACGATCCCCGACACGAAGGAGGCCGAGAAGTCGCGCAGGTCGGCGTCCACGAAGCAGACGACGTCGCCGGTCGTGGCCAGCAGCGAGCGCCACAGCACCTCGCCCTTGCCGGGCAGGGCCGGCAGCCGCGGCAGGATCTCGTCGCGGTGCACCACACGGGCACCGGCCTTCGCGGCCACCTCGGCCGTCCGGTCGCGGGAGCCCGAGTCGACGACCACCAGCTCGTCCACCAACGGCGTCGCCGGCCCCTCGATCAGCTCGCGGCGGATCACCTCGACGATCTCGCCGACCGTGGCCTCCTCGTCGAGCGCGGGCAGCACCACGCTCACCGTGGTGCCCGTCGCCCGTTTCCGGTCGAGCAGCTGGTCGAGCGGTCGATCGGCAGCGGACCAGGAGCGCTCGGCCAGCCAGCGCTCCACCTCTTCCAGCACTTTCGGCACTCCCTGATGGGTCGGTCGATCGTCGGCGGTTTCGGACGAAATGTGATCCATGTGTGATCCATCTCGCCGTTCGGACGGCTGTCTCAACCGCCCGGGGCTTCGGTTACAGTCTTGAACAACGCGAGGGACCACCGCATGCCGGGGGTCCACGTGCACAAACGCCCGGGCCCGCCATGGAGTGCGTCACCCGGTGCCATACCGCTCATCCAGAGGGGCAGAGGGACACGGCCCGTTGAAGCCCCGGCAACCCTCCAGTCGGTCTCGCGATCACGCACATCCGCTGCGTCAGCGAGGTCCCCGACTAGGGAAGGTGCCAATTCCGTCTCATGGCGAAGTGCGCCATGGGGAAGATGAGGAGAAAGGGCCTCGCCATCATGGCTGCACAGACTGTCACCACCTCTGCCGGAATCGTCGATCTCGGACCCGCCACCGGCCTTTCCTGCCGCGAGTGCGCCACCCGCTTCGAACTCGGTCCGATCTTCGCCTGCGCCGAGTGTTTCGGACCGCTCGAAGTCGCCTACGACCTGCCCACCGGTGACCCCGAGGCGCTGCGCGCCGCGATCGAGGCCGGCCCGAACAACATCTGGCGCTACGCGCCGCTGCTGCCCGTCCCGGCGGACGTGGCCTCCAAGCCGAGCCTGAACCCCGGCTTCACCAAGCTCGTGGACGCCGAGAACCTGGCCAAGGAGCTGGGCGTCACCGGCAAGCTCTACGTCAAGGACGACTCCGGCAACCCGACGCACTCCTTCAAGGACCGCGTCGTCGCCATCGCCGTCGAGGCCGCCCGCGCCTTCGGCTTCACCACCCTCTCCTGCTCCTCCACCGGCAACCTGGCCGGGGCCGTCGGCGCCGCGGCCGCCCGCGCCGGCTTCCGGTCCTGCGTGTTCATCCCGCACGACCTGGAGCAGGGCAAGGTCGTCATGGCCGGTGTCTACGGTGGCGACCTGGTCGGCATCGAGGGCAACTACGACGACGTCAACCGCTTCTGCTCCGAGCTCATCGGCGACCCGCTCGGCGAGGGCTGGGGCTTCGTCAACGTCAACCTGCGCCCGTACTACGGCGAGGGCTCCAAGACCCTCGCGTACGAGATCTGCGAGCAGCTCGGCTGGGAGCTGCCCGATCAGATCGTCATCCCGATCGCGTCCGGCTCGCAGCTGACGAAGATCGACAAGGGTCTTCAGGAGCTGATCAGGCTCGGACTGGTCGAGGACAAGCCGTACAAGATCTTCGGCGCCCAGGCCGAGGGCTGCTCGCCCGTCTCGACCGCCTTCAAGGCCGGCCACGAGGTGGTCCGCCCGCAGAAGCCGAACACCATCGCCAAGTCGCTGGCCATCGGCAACCCGGCGGACGGCCCCTACGTCCTGGACATCGCCCGCCGCACCGGCGGCTACGTCGAGGACGTCAACGACGAGCAGGTCGTCGAGGCCATCAAGATCCTCGCGCAGACCGAGGGCATCTTCGCCGAGACCGCGGGCGGCGTGACCGTCGGCGTGACGAAGAAGCTCATCGACAACGGGCAGCTCGACCCCGCGCTGACCACGGTCATCCTGAACACGGGTGACGGTCTCAAGACCCTGGAGGCGGTGGCCGCGGACAGCGGGCAGACCGCCACGATCCGCCCGAGCCTGGACGCGTTCCGCGCCGCCGGCCTGGCCTGACCCTCCCCCCGTACTCCGGAAAGGCAGCAGCACCATGAGCGTCAACGTCCGCATCCCCACCATCCTGCGCACCTACACCGGCGGCCAGGCCGAGGTGTCCGCCGAGGGCACGACCCTCTCCGAGGTCATCGAGTCCCTGGAGAAGAGCCACCCGGGCATCGCCGCCCGCGTCCTGGACGACCAGGGCAAGCTGCGCCGCTTCGTGAACGTCTACGTGAACGACGACGACGTGCGCTTCGAGGGCGGGCTGCAGACGTCGACGCCCGACGGCGCCGGCATCTCGATCATTCCGGCGGTCGCGGGCGGCTGCTGAACCGTCCCGGACTTCCATCCACGGACTTCCGCGGGGACTTCCCCCGAGGGCCGTGCGCCGACGAGAGCAATCCGAATTGCCCCTTCCGCCGATAAGCGGAGGGGGCAATTCTGGTTGATTGGGCGCGGTAGAGTTGGGGAAGTCCCCTCCGCCGTACTTGCCCGCCGCATATGAGCGGGCCGCCGGATGGTTGACATTGAGTCAACATGCAAGCGCCGTATGGGTCTTTGGTGCCGAATGTCAGGCCCGAGTTGCCCGGCCCTATGCCAAATTTTCACTCTATTTCAATGTTTCCTCGTGTCCTGAATTCTCGTCGGAATGACCTGTTGCACACAGCACTGGTGCGGATACATTCAGCCGCGGTCGAGGCGTTCCGGCGCAAGTTCTGACCCGGGTCCGCGAAGTGCGGTCCTGCGCAAGGGCCAGTAATAGGGGAGTTAGGCATGGCTCAGGGCACCGTCAAGTGGTTCAACGCGGAGAAGGGCTACGGCTTCATCGCGGTCGACGGTGGTGCGGATGTGTTCGTCCACTACAGCGCCATCCAGATGGACGGGTACCGCACCCTTGAAGAGGGTCAGCGGGTCGAGTTCGAGATCTCGCAGGGCCAGAAGGGTCCGCAGGCGGACATGGTCAAGCTCGCACTCGGCTAGTCCCGGCGCGATCGACCACCGACGCACGGACATCGAGGGGCCCACATCCTGGACAAGGGATGTGGGCCCCTCGTGCATGACCCCGTCCGACCGGCGCGTTCGCGGGGTGTTGCCCGAAGCCGCTTGCACTCGCGGGGGTCGAGTGCTAATCATTGGCGTTAGCACTCTCCAGGTGAGAGTGCTACTCAACGAGGACCGGGCCGGTGAGGCCCGCAGGGTCCGGCGGGAAGGAACCGCCGGGCTCGCTGGCCGTCCGTCGCGGGCGCGGGCGCGGTCCGGAGCAATCCACCCCTGTCCGGGAGGACCACTTCAGATGGCCAAGATCATTGCGTTCAACGAGGAGGCCCGGCGCGGTCTCGAGCGTGGGATGAACCAGCTCGCCGACGCCGTCAAGGTCACCCTTGGCCCCAAGGGTCGCAACGTCGTCCTTGAGAAGAAGTGGGGCGCCCCCACGATCACCAACGATGGTGTCTCCATCGCCAAGGAGATCGAGCTCGAGGACCCGTACGAGAAGATCGGCGCCGAGCTGGTCAAGGAAGTCGCCAAGAAGACGGACGACGTCGCCGGCGACGGTACGACCACCGCCACCGTGCTCGCCCAGGCTCTCGTACGCGAGGGTCTGCGCAACGTGGCCGCCGGCGCCAACCCGATGGCCCTCAAGCGTGGCATCGAGAAGGCCGTCGAGGCCGTCTCCGCCGCCCTGCTCTCGCAGGCCAAGGACGTCGAGACCAAGGAGCAGATCGCCTCCACGGCCTCCATCTCCGCCGCCGACACCCAGATCGGCGAGCTCATCGCCGAGGCGATGGACAAGGTCGGCAAGGAAGGCGTCATCACGGTCGAGGAGTCGCAGACCTTCGGTCTCGAGCTCGAGCTCACCGAGGGCATGCGCTTCGACAAGGGCTACATCTCGGCGTACTTCGCCACCGACATGGAGCGCATGGAGTCGTCCCTCGACGACCCGTACATCCTGATCGTCAACTCCAAGATCGGCTCGGTCAAGGACCTGCTGCCGCTCCTGGAGAAGGTCATGCAGTCCGGCAAGCCGCTGCTGATCATCGCCGAGGACGTCGAGGGCGAGGCCCTGTCGACCCTGGTCGTCAACAAGATCCGCGGCACCTTCAAGTCCGTCGCCGTCAAGGCGCCGGGCTTCGGTGACCGTCGCAAGGCCATGCTCGGTGACATCGCCATCCTCACGGGCGGCACGGTCATCTCCGAGGAGGTCGGCCTCAAGCTGGAGAACGCCGGTCTCGACCTGCTGGGCCGCGCCCGCAAGGTCGTCATCACCAAGGACGAGACCACCATCGTCGACGGTGCCGGTGACAGCGACCAGGTCCAGGGTCGCGTCAACCAGATCCGCGCCGAGATCGAGAACTCCGACTCGGACTACGACCGCGAGAAGCTCCAGGAGCGCCTCGCGAAGCTGGCCGGCGGCGTGGCCGTCATCAAGGCCGGCGCCGCGACCGAGGTCGAGCTCAAGGAGCGCAAGCACCGCATCGAGGACGCCGTTCGCAACGCGAAGGCGGCCGTCGAAGAGGGCATCGTCGCCGGTGGCGGCGTGGCCCTCCTCCAGGCCTCCGCGGTCTTCGAGAAGCTGGAGCTCACGGGTGACGAGGCGACCGGCGCCAACGCCGTCCGCCTGGCCCTCGAGGCCCCGCTGAAGCAGATCGCCGTCAACGGTGGTCTCGAAGGCGGCGTCGTCGTCGAGAAGGTGCGCAACCTGCCCATCGGTCACGGCCTGAACGCCGCGACCGGCGAGTACGTCGACATGATCGCCGAGGGCATCATCGACCCGGCGAAGGTCACGCGCTCCGCGCTGCAGAACGCCGCGTCGATCGCCGCGCTGTTCCTGACGACCGAGGCCGTCATCGCCGACAAGCCCGAGAAGGCCGGTGCCCCCGCGGGCGGCGGCATGCCGGGCGGTGACATGGACTTCTGATCCGCCTCCGGCAGATCAGGCAGTTCCGTTCGCGTTCCGAAGGCGGCACCCCCCACGGGGGTGCCGCCTTCGGGCGTTCCGCGGGGTGGACGCGGAGGCGTCGGGAGGACCGCGGGTGGTTGACTGGACCGATGACTGACGTGTTCATCAAGATCTGCGGGTTGCGGACCGCGCGGGACGTCGACACCGCCGTCGAGGCCGGCGCCGACGCCGTCGGGTTCGTCTTCGCGCCCGGCAGCCCGCGTACGGTCGACGCCGCCGGCGCGCGCTCGCTCGCCGCCCGGGTGCCGGCCGGGGTCCTCACGGTCGGGGTGTTCCGCGGGCAGTCGGTGGAGGAGGTCCGGCGGCTGACGCGGGAGAGCGGGGTGCGCTCCGTACAACTGCACGGCGACGAGGGGCCCGAGTACTACGAGGAACTGCGCGCGGAGGGCCGGACGCTGATCCGTGCGACGGCCGCCGCCGTCGCCGCCGCGGGGGAGTACGGCGAGGACCTGCTGCTGCTCGACGCCCCGGACCCGGGCTCGGGCAAGCCGTGGAACTGGGGCTCGGCCGAGTTCACCGCACCCGAGGGCCGCTGGCTCCTGGCGGGCGGCCTGACCCCGGACACCGTGCGCGAGGCGCTGAGGACGACCGGGGCCTGGGGCGTTGACGTGTCCAGCGGGGTGGAACGGGAGCGCGGGGTCAAGTCCCCGGAGCTGATCCGCGCGTTCATCGAGGCCGCGCGGGGCTGATCGGAGGCCGCATGCATCGGCTTCGACATCGGCATCGGCTTCGCCTTCGGCATCGATATCGACATCGACATCGACGATTGCCTAGTGAAGTCGCCCGATTACTCTCAGCAAGATTTATGTGTGGGGGTACGGGTCGGATGGGCATGCCACAGGCATGGACACGGACATGTTCGGATGGTTGCGGCGCCTGACCCGCCGCCTCGCCCCGGGGGATGGTGGCGGTGGCGCCGCGGTGTACTCGCCGCGCCGCGCCCCCGCCTTCACCGCCGACTTCGCCTCGCCCACCCAGTGGATCGCCGGTCGCTCCTGGGCCTATCCCAACGGCGGCCCGGTCAATCCGGGCGACAACAAGCTCGACCACCTCGTCTCCGACCCCTCCTACAGTCGCGGTGGCGTCTTCCGGGCCACGCGGCGCCCCGACGGCAACTGGGACGCCGGGCTGCTCACCACCGAGGGCAGTGACGAAGGCTTCATGGTGCGCACCGGTGACGTGCTGGAGGCGCGGGTGAAGCTGCCGGCGGAGCGCGGCGCCTGGCCCGCCATCTGGACCTGGCGGGACGGCGGTCAGGAGATCGACGTCTTCGAGTACCACCCCGACAACCCCGACCTGCTGGAGTTGTCCAACCACGTCCGGGACGCGCACCGCTACCACCGGGACCCGTCGGTCCGGCCCGGCGCGTGGCTCGACCTGAAGGTCGAGTTCGGGCGGAACTCCGTCGTCTGGTGGGTCAACGGCGCCCGCGTCTTCAGCGACAACCGGGGCGTGGGCCGTTCCTGGCGCGCGTACCTCATCGTCAACCTGTCGGTGTGCGCGGGCAGGTACCACCCGGCGCCCGACCCCGGGGCGAGGGAGATGTCGTACGAGGTGTCCCAACTGAAGGTGTACCGGGGCTAGGTCCCGGTGTCGGTCGGGGGTCGGGGGAGACCCCCTGACGGCAGGGCTTCGACTCAGGCGTCCGTGCGCAGGCGGGCGTGCAGGTGCTCGTCGTGCCAGCCGTCCGCGTGGAGGAGGGCCCCGCGCATGGTGCCCTCCAGGGGGAAGCCGGCCCCGGTCGCGACGCGGCACGAGGCCGGGTTGGCCACGGAGTGGGTGATGCGCACGCGGTGCAGGCCGAGTTCCGCGAAGGCCCAACGGCCGACGAGTTCCGTCGCCCGGACCATGGCCCCCTTGCCGCGGCCCTCGGGCAGCAGCCAGTACAGGATTTCCCCGCTCCCGCCGGCCAGGTCGAGGTCTCCGATGCCGATCAGACCGACCGCCGGGGCGTTCTCGGGGGCGACGGCCCAGATCGCGGCCTGCTCGTTCTGCCAACGGGAGCGGAACACGGCGACCTTCGTGACGGCCTCCGCTTCCGTGAGGGGGGTGGTCCGGTTCCAGTGCACGATGTCCGGGTCCAGGCCGGCGGCGGTCAGGGCGGGTGCGTCCGACGGCTCCCAGGGGCGCAGGCGCAGACCGCCGGGAAGCTCGAACGAGGGCTGTGTCAGGCCGCGCAGCCGGCCGGGCGGGACCACGGCGGGTATCGATTCGATCATCGGTTCATGATGCCGGCGGGGCCGGGCCGGCGGGGTTGGCCCGGGGTCAGTGGGTGGGCGCGGGGACGGGCGTCGGGGCGTCCTGTGGGGCGGACGCCGGTTCGGTGTCGGGTTCCGGGGAGGTGTTCAGGTCGGTGAGCATCTGCCGGGTGAAGCCGAAGAAGTACGTCGCGACGAAGCCCACCAGGTAGCCGACGACCAGCCCGCCGGCGTAGATCGCGAGGGTCGCGCCCATCCCGGCCGTGCCGTCGAGCAGCGGGAACAGGGCCCAACCGGACGGGCCGATCGCGGTGGAACCGAACGATGAGCCCAACTGGTTGAAGAGGCCCACGAAGGCCCCGCCGGCCGCGCCGCCCACGCAGGCGGTGACGAAGGGGCGGCCCAGCGGCAGCGAGACACCGTAGATCAGCGGCTCGCCGACGCCCAGGAAGCCGGCCGGGAGCGCCGACTTGATGGTCGTGCGGATCGACCGGTTGCGCGGGAGCCGGTAGTAGACCGCGAGGGCCGCGCCGACCTGGCCCGCGCCCGCCATGGCGAGGATGGGCAGCAGGACGGTGTGTCCGGACTGCTGGATGAGGGTGGTGTGGATCGGGATCAGGGCCTGGTGGAGGCCCAGCATCACCAGCGGCAGGAAGAGCCCGCCGAGGACGAGGCCCGCGAAGGCGCCGCCGGTGGCGAGCAGCCAGTTGGCGAAGGAGCCGATCGCGGTGGAGACCTCGCCGGCGACGAACATCAGGCCGAAGAGGGTGACCAGGCCGGCGACCAGCACCGTGAGCGTCGGGGTGACCAGGACGTCCAGTGCCTCGGGCACCCACTTGCGGCACCACTTCTCCACCTGGACGGCGAGCAGGGCCGCCGCGAGCGCGCCGAGCACACCGCCCTGGCCGGGGGAGAGCTGCTGGCCGAACGCGTCGATCTTCGCGACGCCCGGGAAGACGATGATCGCGGCGACCGCGCCGCCGAGGATCGCCGTGCCACCGAACTCCTTCGCGGTGTTGTAGCCGACGAACACCGCGATCAACGACATGAACCCGGACGCGATGGCCGCCAGGGCCGGGACGACGGCGGGCAGCCATCCCGCGTTCGTCAGCACGCCGTTGAGGCCGGCGATGATGCCGCAGCCGATCAGTGCGGGGATCAGCGGGACGAAGATGTTCGCGATCCGGCGCAGGAACAGCTTGACCGGTGTGGAGTTCCGCGCCGTGCGCGCGTCCTTCATCGCCGCGCCCTGGGCGGCCAGTTCGTCCGCCGTCACGGGGGCGGGCGGGCCGGCCGCCGAGCGGCCCTCCTCCACCAGCGCCTCGAACTCGGGCGTCACGCGGGCGACGGTGCCCGGGCCCAGGACGATCTGGTACGTGTCGTCCTCGACCACGCCCATCACGCCGGGCACGGCCTTGAGGGCCTCGTCGCGGACCAGGGAACGGTCGCGCAGGCCGATGCGCAGCCGCGTCATGCAGTGCGCGACGGAGGTGATGTTGTCCGGGCCGCCGACCAGAGGAAGGATCGCGGCGGCCGTGGCGCGGTTCTTGTCAGTGGACATCGTGGTGTTCGCCTTGCTGCCGGGGGTCAGCGGATCTGGGTGAGGGCGGCCCGGAGGTGGCCCTGGGAGGCGGTGAGGAGTTCGGCCGCAGTGGGGCCGTCGACCCCGCCGAGGATGACGAGGACGGCGTTCTTGACCTCGCCGTCGGTGGCGGTCAGCGCGGCCTCGATCTCCGCGTCGGACGCGCCGGTGGCCAGGGCGACGATGCGGCGGGAGCGGGCGCGCAGCTTCTCGTTCGAGGCGCGCACGTCGACCATCAGGTTCCCGTACGTCTTCCCGAGACGGATCATCGTCACGGTCGAGAGGAGGTTCAGTACGAGTTTCTGCGCGGTGCCCGCCTTGAGGCGGGTGGAGCCGGTGAGCAGCTCGGGTCCCACGACCACCTCGATGCCGTGCTCGGCGGCGGCGGCGAGGGCGGAGCCGGCGTTGCAGGACAGTCCGACGGTGAGGGCGCCGCGTGCGCGGGCGAACTCGACCGCGCCGACGGCGTACGGGGTGCGGCCGGAGGCGGAGATGCCGACGACGGTGTCGTCGGCGCTCAGCGCGAGGGCGGTCAGGTCCTCGGCGGCCAGCTCCTTGGAGTCCTCGGCGCCCTCGACGGCCTTGACCATCGCGGTCGGGCCGCCCGCGATCAGGCCGATGACCTGCGACGGGTCCGTGTTGAAGGTGGGCGGGCACTCGCTGGCGTCGAGGACGCCCAGCCGGCCGGCGGTGCCGGCGCCCGCGTAGATCAGCCGGCCGCCGCGGGCCATCCGGGGGGCGATGTCGTCGACGGCCGCGGCGATCCGCTCCAGCCGGCCGGCGACGGCGGCCGGGACGCCGGCGTCCTCGGCGTTCATCACGCGGGCGATCTCAAGGGTGGACAGCCGGTCGATCTCGGCCAGTTCGGGGCGGAAGGCCTCGGTGGTCAGGGCGTCGAGCTGGGCGCGGAGTTCGGCGTACGCGGTCATGGGCGGGCGGCTCCTAGCGGGTGGTGCGCCTACTGGTGGGGGCGGTGGCGGAGTGTCGGGGCGCGAGCGCTTCGTAGGAGGCGGCCAGGGCGGGCGCGGCGGTCTCGTACGTCTGCTGCGCGACCCCGACGAACAGGCAGTCCACGACGAGCAGCTGACTGGTGCGGCTGGACATGGCCGCCGGGCGCAGTCGGCTCTCGCGGGCGGCGGAGGTGGTGAGCACGTGGTCGGCGTAGTGCGCGACGGGTGCGCCGGGGAGGCCGGTGACGGCGATGGTCGTCGCGCCGCGTTCGAAGGCCCGGCGCAGCGGCTCGATCACGTCACCGGTGGTGCCGGAGTGGGTGATGGCGACGGCGACGTCGCCGGGGCGCAGCAGGACGGCGTTGGTCACGGCGAGGTGGGGGTCGGTGTGGGCGTGCGCGATGAGGCCGATGCGCAGCAGTTTCTGTGCCAGGTCCTGCCCGACGAGGGAGGACGCGCCGACGCCGTACACGTCGATGCGGCGGGCCGTCGCGAGCGCGGCGACGGCCGCGGCGAGCTGTCCGAGGTCCAGGCCGGCGGCGGTGTCGGCGAGGGTCTGCGCCTCCTCGTGCGCGAGTTTCGCGACGACGTCGGCGATCGGGTCGTCGACCGCTATGTCCACGGTGACGGCGGGGGCCGCGCCGGACTCCTGCTGCGCGGCGAGCGCGGCGAGGGCCAGGCGCAGGTCGCGGTAGCCGGGGTAGCCGAGGAGGCGGGCGGTGCGTACGACGGTGGCCTCGCTGGTGCCGGTGTGTGCGGCGAGGGCGGAGACGGTGAGCCTGGCGCAGCCGGCGGGGTCGGCGGCGACGGCCTCGGCGACGGCCTGCATGGAGCGGGTCATGTGCGGTCCGAGGCTGCGGACGCGGGCGCGGAGGGCGGCCGGGGCGGGGGCCTCGACCGGGAGGGGCGGGGTGGGCGTGCCGGCGGGCGTGCCGGTGCCCTTGGGCGTGCCGGTGCCCGTGGTCGTACCGGTGTCGGCGCGGGCTCCGGTGATGGAAGTTTCTTTCACGTTCTCGCTCACACCTGAAATCTATTTTCAGACAGGGGGCGGGTCAAGACGCCATGAGGCCCCGGTTCCGCGGGACTTCCGGGATCCGGGGCCGGGGCCCTTCCGTCCTCTTCGTCCGGGGGCCTTCGTTCCGGGGCCGTCGCGGGTTCACAATGGGCGCATGGACCACGCGACCCCCCTGGAGCAGGCGCTGCACGCCGCCCGTGCCCTCGTACTGACCGATCTCGTCGCGGGCGACGTCGCCGAGGCCGATGTCGTCTCCCTGGTGGAGGACGCCGTCACGCACCGGCGCTGGTGGGTGGAGCAGTGGCCCGAGGGCGTCGACTTCCTCGCGGGGCTCGTCGCCCAGGACGTCCAGGACGCGCTGTTGGAGAAGTACGGCCGCTGGCCCCTGTGTCCCGTCTGTGCGCACGGCGAGCCGCACGCGCTGGACGTCGAACCGGAACTCGGGCCCGACCCGCACTGGGTGTGCTCCGAGGCGGGCGTCCGGGTGGCGGCCGTCGGCGGGCTCGCCCCCGTCTTCGGCCGGCGGTGAGCCGCCGGTGACGGTGTACATCGATCCGCCGACCTGGCCGGGGCACGGCCGGATGTGGTCGCACCTGGTCAGCGACGTCTCGTACGAGGAACTCCACGCCTTCGCCGCGACGATCGGCTGCCCGCCCAGGGCCTTCGAGCGGGACCACTACGACGTGCCCTCGTACCGGTACGCGGACGCGGTCGGGGCGGGCGCGGTGGAGATCGGCAGCAAGGAACTCGTCCGCCGGCTGACATCGGCGGGCCTGCGCCGCCCGAAGGGGCGCCCGGCGTAGATCGTCCCCGGCGCGCCGCCCCCCGGTCGTGACGCGGAAGTGGCCCGGAGGCAGGGGTGTGTTTTCTGCCGTCCCGAGGGGACATCGAGACCATCCCAGGACAACGCGGGCAGGGCGTGGAGGCGCCGCCGGCCTGGGCGTGGAGCCTTCGCGGACTTCCGGGAACCCGGGCGGACCGGCTGTCGGCGCGGCGTGTTAGCGTCCGGCCGATCAGCCAATCTCTTGGGGGGAACTTTGCGAAGATTTTTGGGCGCCGGGATCGCGGCGACGCTGCTCGTCACCGGTGGCGTCGTGGGGGCGGGGACGGCCGTGGCGGCCGGGGATCCGACGTTCGAGTTCTACGACATCGGGGACAAGGTCCTCATGCCGGGCGAGGGCCGGGTCTGGCTGTCCCCGCCGGCCACCGGCGGACAGAACTCCGGTGAGCCCGACGGCACGTACGTGTACGCGCTGAGCAAGAAGCCGCTCACGGACGCCGGCTGGTCCGGCGGCGGGGTGCCGGCCGGGCTGAAGGTCGACCCGACGGACGCCTGCAAGGCGAAGGCCGGGATCGCCGGTGTCTACCTGTGCGACCTGAAGAGCTGGAACAGCTCGGCCCCCGAGGTCTCGGCGGCGAGCACCGCGGCGAACGGCACGACCGCCTACTACGGCCTCGTCTACGTGCCGCGCGGCGCGAGCATCGACGCGGGCATCAAGGAGGCGCAGACCGCCGGCTCGAAGCCCATCGGTCCCCGCCGGGCGCACGCGACGATCACGGCGAAGACCAAGGCGCAGGTCGCGCAGAACACCATGACGCCGACGACCCCGCAGCTGCCGGCGGGCGGCACGGTGCAGCACACCGTGAAGCTGCACGCGGTCGACAAGGGTCGCCTCCAGATGAGCCTGACCGAGGCCCCGGGCTTCCGGCACTGGGACCAGGGTGAGCTGAAGGTCAGCGTCGACGGGGTCACCGCGGGCGGCGCGGCGGGCGCGGCATGCGACCACTCGCTCGGCGAGCCCGGCTGGGGCAACGAGATCCGCTGCGACATCACCAAGCCCGGCGACTACACGGTCACCTACGGGCTGAAGGCCGCGGCCGGCGCGCCGGCGTGGCGGCTGCGCAACACAGCCGTCTACGAGGTGTACACCTTCGGCACGGGCAACCCGGAGAAGGCGGCGGACTTCACGATCGGCAGCTCGATCCCGGTGTCCGAGCGCTTCCGGGTCGTGGGCCGCAGCGCGGACGGCGATCTGTACGACTACCGCGGCACGGGCAGGGGCGCGCAGCCCTTCGACTCGTCCTCGCTGGTCGGCGGCGCCCCGGACTGGAACCGGTACTCGGCGATCACCCGGCTGGGTCCGCTGACCGTGCAGAGCACCGGTCCGGGCGCGGTGGCCCGGGACAAGGCCGGCGTGCTGTGGTTCTACCGGATGTCCGGTGACGGCGGCATCTTCAAGGACCGGCTGAAGCTCGGCGCGGGCTGGAACGCCTTCAACTCGCTGACGGGCGCCTCGGACCTGACCGGCGACAAGAACGCGGACCTGCTGGCGCGGGACACCGCGGGCACGATGTGGCTGTACCCGGGCACGGGGAACACCGCGGCGCCGTTCGGCAACCGGGTGAAGATGGGCGCGGGCTGGAACATCTTCACCTCGCTGGTCGGCGGAGCCGACGCGACCGGCGACGGCAGGCCCGACCTGCTGGCCCGGGACACGGCGGGCAAGCTGTGGCTGTACCCGGGCACGGGTGTCGGCGCGACGCCCTTCGGCCCCCGGGCCGAGATCGGCACCGGCTGGCAGATCTACAACACCGTGCTGGCCCCGGGTGACCTGAACTCGGACGGCAAGGCCGACCTGGTCGCGCGGGACGCCGCGGGTGGGCTCTGGTCCTACGCGGGCACCGGCGTCGCGGCGAAGCCGTACGCCTCGCGCGTGAAGATCGGTACCGGCTGGCAGACGTACAACCTGCTGTTCTAGGTCCGGTCCGCCCGGCCGGATGGAAGCCGGGCGGAAGAGCGTGAGACGGCCTCCGCCCCTCGTGGGCGGAGGCCGTCTCGCTGTCGGTGACGCGCTCAGTGTCGGTGACGCGCTCAGTGGGTCCGGGCCGGCTGCGGTTCCGCGGCACTGCCGGCGGACGCGACGATCCGGGACGCGCGGACCGTCCTGCCCCCGCCGTCCCGCCGGTCCAGCCGCAGCGCGGCCACGGCCAGGCCGATCGCGGTGACCGTCATCGCCGCGCCCGCCCAGGCCGTGGCGGAGAAGCCCATTCCGGCGTCGATGACGGTACCGCCGAGCCAGGGGCCCCCGGTGTTGCCGAGGTTGAACGCGGCGGTCGTGGTGGCGCCCGCCAGGGTGGGTGCGGCTCCCGCGATGTTGAACATGCGGGCGTTCAGGGCCGGGGCCGTGAAGAACGCCGAGACGCCGAGCAGGAACGACAGCCCGATCGCCGCCACCTGCACGGAGGCCAGCAGGGCCAGGGCCGTGAGGAAGACCGTCGAGGCGGTGATGCCCCAGATCAGCACGCCGAACAGGTGCGCGTCGGCGACCCGCCCGCCGATGGTGGTGCCGACCAGCGCGCCCGCCCCGAAGAGGCCCAGGATCCACGGCACCCACCCGGAGTCCAGTCCGGCCACGTCCGTGAGCAGCGGCGACAGGTAGCTGAACGCGCAGAAGACGCCGCCTGCGGCGAGGGCGGTCATGCCGATGGACAGCCACACCTGGCGGTCCCGGTAGATCCGCAGCTCGCTCTTGATCCGCGGCTTCTCGGCGGGCAGCGGAATCCTCGGGATCAGCGTCAGGATGCCGACGAGGGCGACCGCGGAGGCGGCGCCGACCGACCAGAACGCGGAGCGCCAGCCCAGGTGCTCCCCGAGGAAGGCGCCGGCGGGCACGCCGAGGACGTTGGCGATGGACAGGCCGCCGATCATGACGGCCATCGCGCGGGCCCGCTGGTCCTTGTCGACCATGGCGATGGCCACGGCCGCGCCGACGGCCCAGAAGCCGGCGCAGGCGAGGGCGGAGACCACGCGGGAGGCGAAGAGCAGCTCGTACGAGGGGGCCAGCGCGCCCGCGACCTGCCCGAGGCCGAAGAGGCCGATCAGGGAGACGAGGGTGGTGCGGCGCGGCAGTCGCAGCGTGGCGACGGCCAGCAGGGGTGCCCCGACGACCATGCCGATCGCGAAGGCGGATATGAGCAGGCCCGCCTGCGGGATGCTGACGCCCATGTCCTCGGCGATGGGTGGCAGGAGCCCGGAGAGCATGAATTCGCTGGTCCCGAGGGCGAAGACGGACAGGCCGAGGACGTAGACGGCGACGGGCATGCGGGATCGTGTGGAGGCTGCGGGCATGACAGTCACAAACCACCGCGAACGCTCTCGCATTCCCCGGAACGCGCACGTCCGCCGGCGTTCGCGCGTCAGCTCGTCTCGCTGAGGGTGGCCAGTTCGGCGGCCAGGTTGCGGCGGGCCGGCGCCTCCCAGTGCGCGGCGCCGTACGGGGTGCGGAACAGTCGGGGCAGGGCCAGCAGCTGCCCCAGGACGGCGGCCCGGCCCTCGCGGAACGCGTCGTCCGGAACGAACCCGTACTCGGCGCGCACGGCGGCGACGTACGCGGCGTACGCGTCGGGCTCCCCGGCGAGCACGGCGAGGTCGGCGTCGCAGAGGACCTCGCCGTCGACGTCCCCGGGGGCCGGGTCGTGGGTGACGGTGAGCCGGACCAGGCGGGCCACCTCGGCGGTGCGGTCGGCGTCGATGCCCAGCTCGGGCAGGGCGCGCTCGGCGAGCACGGCGCTGCGCTCCTCGTTCTCGGAGCGGTCCGGGCGGTAGACGGCGTCGTGGAACCACGCCGCCAGCTCCACGGCGGCGAGGTCGTGCGCGTGCGGCGCGAGGACGTCGATCCGCGCGAGGACGGCGGCCAGGTGCGCGGTGGTGTGGTAGCGCCGCTGGGGTTCCGCCCAGGCCGCGAGGAGGCGCTTCGCGTACGGGGCGGGGTCGGTGTCGGGCGCCGCCCCGGCGGCGGTGACGGTGGCCTGCCAGCGGGTGCGCAGCGGGGCGGTGTCGGGCGGCGCGGTGTCGTGCGCCGGGTCAGGGGTCATGGGCACATTGTGCGGGTGGCGTGATTGTGCTGGTGAAGCGCGGGCCGAGGCCCGTACCCTGGATATTGGACTAGACCTATTTTCCGCGGGTCGCATACGGGTCACATACGGGCAGTTTTCCGAAGGATGGATGGAATCGAATGAGCAACCGTGCGCTCCTGGAGGTGATCGCCCTCGACGTGGAGGACGCGACCGCCGCCCAGGCCGGTGGGGCGGACCGACTGGAGCTGGTCACCGACATGGCCGCCGACGGGCTCACGCCGCCGCGCGAGACCTTCGCGGCGATCCGTGCGGCGGTCGACATCCCGCTGCGCGTGATGATCCGCCGCACGGACGGCTTCGCGGCCGGACCGCTCGACCTCCTCGTCGACCAGGCGCGGGCGCTGCGGGCCGAAGGGGCCCGGGAGTTCGTCCTCGGCTTCCTGCACCCGGACGGCAGCCCCGACCTCGCCGCTGTGGAAGCGGTCGTCTCGGAGCTGGACGGCTGCCCGTGGACCTTCCACCGGGCCATCGACCGGGCGGCCGACCGCGACCACCTGCGCAAGGCGCTCGCCGATCTGCCGGGCCTGGACACCTACCTCACCGCGGGCTCCGCGACGGGCGTCGACGCGGGCCTGCCGACGCTGCTGGCGGAGGCCGCGCGCGGCGGCGAGCCGGGGTACGGGGCGCGGATCCTGGTCGGCGGCGGTCTCACCCTGGCCCACCTCCCGGTGCTCCGCGAGGCGGGCGTCGACGCCTTCCACATCGGCGGCGCGGCCCGTCCCTCCGGGTGGGGCCGGCCGGTGTCCCCGGCGGCGGTCGCGCAGTGGCGCACGGCGCTGGGCTGACGGCGCCGGGCTGACCGCCGGCGGCCCGGACCGGGGGCGGGCGGGACCGGCGGGTCACCGGCGGGCGGGTCACCGGTACGCGCGCCGAACCCGCACCCCCGGGGTCAGGGGGTCAGGGCCTCCGGGAGGGCGCCGGTCGTGTGGATCACCCGGAGCCCGGAGACCGCACGGGTCAGGCACACGTACAGCCGCCGCAGCCCCGTCCGCTCGTCCGGTTCGCCGGCGACGACGGCCCCCGGCTCGTCCAGGACCACGTAGTCGTACTCCAGGCCCTTCGCCAGCGACGCCGGCACCAGCGTCAGACGGGACTGCGCCGTCGTCTCCTCACCGGGATCCAGGTACGGCATGTCCGCCGCCCGCAGGGCCTCCGCGATCTCCGGGACGCGGGCGTCCGCCGCGATCAGGCCGATGGACCCCTCGTGCGCGAAGGAGGCGCGGCAGGCGTCGAGGACCGCGGCCGTGAGGTCGGCGGGGTCGGCGCTCTCCTCGATCAGCAGGGAGCCGGGGGTCTCGCGGACGGAGGAGACGGGGGCCAGGCCGGGGGAGATCGCCGGCAGCAGCCGCGAGGCGTACGCGATCACCTCGCGCGGCACGCGGAAGCCCGCCGTCAGCTCCTCCAGCACCGCCTCCGGCTTGCCCAGGTGGGTCAGAGCCTCGTCCCAACTGCGCGTGGCCCACGGGGTGGTGCCCTGCGCGAGGTCGCCGAGGACGGTCGCGGAGCCCGTCGTGCAGCGCCGTCCGACCGCCCGGTACTGCATCGGGGACAGGTCCTGGGCCTCGTCGAGCACGACGTGGCCGAGCGAGTGCGTGCGCTCCACCAGGTCGGCCGCCTCGTCGATCAGGACCAGGTCGGCCGCCGACCACTTCGCCGACTTCGCGCTCCGGTACGGCTTCGACCACAGCAGGAGTTCCTGCTCGTCGTCCGACAGGATCCCGGCGGCGTGCTCCGCCAGGAACCTCGGGTCGGAGAGCAGCCGCAGCACCAGTTTCGCGGGCTCGACCGGCGGCCAGATCGCCTTCACCGCCGCCTTGACGGTCGGGTTCCGGGCCACCGCGTCCTGGACCCGGTCGTCCGGGGCCTCACCCGCCTGTTCCATCCGTACGAGGATCGTGTGCGCGATCCGCTGCGGGAGCGCCTCGCGGGCGGCGCCGTAGCGGATCTCCCGCTTCTGGAGCTCCTCGACGATCTCCGTCAGCTCGTACGCCGGCACCCGCCACCGGCGCGAGCCGCGGACCACCATCAGCGGCTCCTCGGGGTGGCTGACGTGGGAGTGGACCGCGTTGCGCAGCACCGACGCCATCCGGGCGTCGCCCTTGACCACCGCGGTGGCCGCGCTGTCGGTGCCGCGCACCTCCAGGCCGTCCCGCGAGACGAGGTCGTCGACCGTGCCCTGCTTGACCTCCAGCTCGCCCAGGGCCGGCAGCACCTGCTCGATGTAGTGCAGGAAGGACCGGTTCGGGCCGATGACGAGCGTGCCGGTGCGGGCGAGCCGGTCGCGGTGCGCGTACAGGAGGTACGCGACCCGGTGCAGGCCGACGGCGGTCTTCCCGGTGCCGGGACCCCCCTGCACGCACACGGAGCCCGACAGGCCGGAGCGGACGATCTCGTCCTGCTCGGGCTGGATCGTGGCCACGATGTCCCGCATGGGGCCCACGCGCGGTCGCTCGATCTCCTGCTGGAGCAACCTGCTGACGGAGGCCGCCTCGGCCGGGTCGGAGAGGTGCTCGTCCTCGTACGCGGTCAGCGAGCCGCCGGTGTACCCGAAGCGGCGGCGCAGCGCGATGTCCTGCGGGTCGGTCTTGGAGGCCCGGTAGAACGGTTGGGAGACGGGCGCGCGCCAGTCGATCACCATCGGGTCGCCGCCGGCGTCGTGGACGTGCCGACGGCCGATGTAGAACTGCTCGCCCCCCGCGCCCTCGGCGAGTGCGGCGCCCGGCGCGTGCAGGTAGTCGAGGCGGCCGAAGAAGAGCGGGGTGTGCGCGAGGTCGGCGAGGGCCTTGACGCGGTCGTCGATCTGGGCCTGGAGGACGATCGCGTTGACCCAGTTCGCGGTGACGTCGCGGATGTCGAGGGACTCCACGTCCTCGCGCATCGCGCGGAGCGCGGAGCGGGAGGCGGCGAGGTGCGCCTGTTCGCGGGCGAGGGGGTGCGCGGGGTCGGTTTCGACGGGGGCCCCGCCGGTGGCGGTGACGGTGGCGGGCTCGGGGGCGTGCGCGGGCACGGGACTGCCTCCAGCTGCTGATCATCTGCGGCGATCGGAACGGACAGATGCCCGCCGGTTTCCGTGCGGCGGGCGGCTCTCCCCGGTGCGGCGGGAGGCGGCAAGAGCGGAGATTCTAGTCATGGTCGGGATGGCGCGCGAACGGGTTTCGGGGGGTGGAGGTTCCCCGCGGCGGGACGCCCGTCCGGGTGTCATACCCCCGGGTGTCAGACCTCGGGTAGGGGGACTCGGGGGTGTTCTGCGTCTTGAGGAGGACACGGAAGCCCTGGTGGTTCCGTCCCGCGGCCGATGTGACATCCGGGGCGAAAACGCATCATGGATACATGAGCACCGCAACCTTCACACCGATCCGGGGCGGCCTCCCGAGCGGGGCCACCGCCACTTCCGATTCCCGTCCGCGCCTCGGCGTCGGCAGCCTCCTGCGCGCCGCCAAGGTCTTCGTCGCCACCGCGATGAGCGTCGTCGTCCTGGGCGAGTACGCCGACGACGCGGGCGTCATACGCCGCTGACGAGGACGCCGCGCCTCGCCGGCGCGTCCGCGTACCCCGTCCCCTCGGCCCGGTTCCGACGGCTCGCCCGCACCGGGGCCGTGGCCTGATCCGACTGCGGCCCGCCGCTGATCCACTAGGGTCACGCTTCGTGACCCGGAGTCCCGCCCCCGACCGCTTGCCGTCGTTCCTCGCCGGCGTGCTGGTGACGGGCTCGCTGCTCGCGCTGGGTGTGCTCTGCATCGCCTTGCGCGTCCCCATGGCCGACGCGCTCGCACGCGGTTTCTCCGCCGCCGAGTGGCATCCGCCGGCCGCCTATCCGCCGTTCGCGGCGATCCTGTTCACGCCGGCCGCCTGGCTGCCGACCGGTGTGCTGAGGGCCGTGCTCCTCCTCGGCAGTGCCGGGTTGCTCGCCCTGCTGATCCTGCTGTCGTGCCGACTCGCGGGACTGCGCGCACGGCCGGGTCCGGTGTTGGCCGCGACCATCGCCGGGCTGTGGCTGGAGCCGCTGTTCCAGGCCCCGCTGCCCGGTCAGATCAACCTGGCGCTGGCCTGCCTCGCCGTCTGGGACCTGAGCCGCCCCCGTGCCGCGCTGGGCCGGGGATTCGCTCTGGGCACCGCCGCCGGGATCACCCTGACCCCGGCGGTCCTCATCGCGTACCTGCTGCTGGCGGGCCGTGTCCGGACCGGCCTGACGGCCCTGGCCGCGTTCGTCGGTACCGGCCTGCTGGGCCTGGTCGTGTTCCCGCAGGCATCCGCCGAGTTCTGGACCCGGCACCTGCCCGCGACCGGCCCGGCCCTGCTGCCGGACTGGCCGCCCCTGTGGGTGTGGTGCGTCCCGCTGCTGGCGTACCTCGCGCGAACGGTCCGCCGGGCCCACCGGGGGCACCGCGCCCGCCGCGCCGGCCGTCCCCGGGCCCACGACCGCCCGGAGCACGCCGGGCCGGCGGCGGCCGTACCGGTCGCCGTACCGGTCGTGGGGGAGACCGGGGGAGAGCCGGACGAGGTGTCGGGCGAGGGGCGGGAGCGGGTGCCCTCCCCGAGATCAGCCCTCGGGGAGGAGGATGTCCGCGTCGTCGAAGACCCGCAGCACCACGAGCAGCAGACGCCCGCGCGACACCATGTACTCCGCCACGATCTGTGACGTCAGCCGGATCTCACGATCCTGTTCGCCCGCGCCTATCGGCCGGGACAACTCCGTGTAGGGGTCACGCGCCAGGATGTCGAGGGCCTTGTCGAAGGACGCCCGGCGCGGCGGGTCCAGTCGATCCCGGTCGCGGCCCGCCGACTCCGTGAAGAGGACTTCGTAGATCTCCTGGTGCGCCATGCGTCTCTCCTTGCCCGGGCGGGTCACTTCCAGCGTAGTGCCCCGCCCCGACCCCCCTCAGTCGTTGGTCAGGAGCTCGTCGGCGTCCATGATCCGGTACGCGTAGCCCTGTTCGGCGAGGAAGCGCTGGCGGTGTGCGGCGAAGTCCTGGTCGATCGTGTCGCGGGCGACGACCGAGTAGAAGCGCGCCTCGTGGCCGTCCGCCTTCGGGCGCAGCACGCGGCCGAGGCGCTGTGCCTCCTCCTGCCGGGAGCCGAAGGTGCCGGACACCTGGATGGCGACCGTGGCCTCGGGCAGGTCGATGGAGAAGTTCGCGACCTTGGAGACGACGAGGACGCTGATCTCGCCCTCGCGGAAGGCGTTGAAGAGCTTCTCGCGTTGCGCGTTGGAGGTCTCGCCCTTGATGACGGGCGCGTCCAGGTGCTCGCCGAGTTCGTCGAGCTGGTCGATGTACTGCCCGATGACCAGCGTCTGCTCGCCCTGGTGCTTGCGCACCAGCGCCTCGGTGACCTTCCGCTTCGTCGCCGTCGTCGCGCAGAAGCGGTACTTCTCCTCCGTCTCGGCGGTGGCGTAGGCGAGCCGCTCGGAGTCGGTGAGGTTGACGCGCACCTCGACGCAGTCCGCCGGGGCGATGTAGCCCTGCGCCTCGATCTCCTTCCAGGGGGCGTCGAACCGCTTGGGCCCGATCAGCGAGAACACGTCCGACTCGCGCCCGTCCTCGCGCACCAGCGTCGCCGTCAGCCCGAGGCGACGGCGGGCCTGGAGGTCGGCGGTGAACTTGAAGACCGGCGCGGGCAGCAGGTGCACCTCGTCGTACAGGATCAGGCCCCAGTCCCGGGAGTCGAAGAGCTCCAGGTGCGGGTAGACGCCCTTCCGCTTGGTCGTCAGCACCTGGTACGTGGCGATCGTGACGGGCCGGATCTCCTTGCGGGTGCCGGAGTACTCGCCGATCTCCTCCTCCGTCAGGGACGTCCGCTTGATCAGCTCGTGCTTCCACTGGCGGGCCGAGACGGTGTTCGTGACCAGGATCAGCGTGGTCGCCTTGGCCATCGCCATGGCACCCGCGCCGACCAGCGTCTTGCCGGCGCCACAGGGCAGCACGACCACGCCGGAGCCGCCGTGCCAGAAGCCCTCGACGGCCTGCTGCTGGTACGGGCGCAGCGCCCAGCCGTCCTCGACCAGGTCGATCTGGTGCGCCTCGCCGTCGACGTACCCGGCGAGGTCCTCGGCCGGCCACCCCAGCTTGAGCAGGGTCTGCTTGATCTGCCCGCGCTCGGAGGGGTGTACGGCCACGGTGTCGGGGTCGAGCCGGGCGCCGACGAGCGGGATGATCCGCTTGGACCGCAGGATCTCCTCCAGCACGGGCCGGTCGGTGCTGGTCAGGACCAGACCGTGCACGGGGTGCTTGGAGAGGGTGAGCCGGCCGTAGCGGGCCATGGTCTCGGCGACGTCGACGAGCAGGGCGTGCGGGACGGGGTAGCGGGAGAACTCCACGAGGGCGTCCACGACCTGCTCGGCGTCGTGGCCGGCGGCGCGGGCGTTCCACAGACCGAGCGGGGTGATCCGGTAGGTGTGGATGTGCTCGGGGGCCCGCTCCAGCTCGGCGAACGGGGCGATGGCCCGGCGCGCGGCGCCGGCCAGCTCGTGGTCGACCTCGAGAAGGAGTGTCTTGTCGCTCTGGACGATGAGAGGCCCGTTCACAGAGGTCCCTTCCGGTGGTGGCGACCGCCCGAACGCGGACGGCCAAACCTCCAGTCTGCCGCATCGCCCCGCGGGCGGGGTGGTTCTGGGGCCGACGGATCCGGCAGCCGGGGTGCCGGGACGTGGCGCGAGGGTGCCGGGGGTGCCGGGCTTCCGACCGGGCGCGGGTGGCAGGGGCGGGTACGTCCGGTGCCGGTCAGCCGTCGAGCGCGGCCAGCAGGGCGAGGGCGCCGGACTCCAGGGCCTGCGGGTCGGCCCGGGAGGCGCTGACCACCTCCAGGTGGGCGGTGGCGATCGGCTTGGCGTGCGTTGCCTCGTCGCTCGGCGGGGCGTCGATCCGATCCCGGGCGGGGCCGAAGAAGTCGGTGTAGGCGTCGACGATGACGTACGGCAGGTCCTCGTCGAAGCCGACGACCGCCATCGCCTGGGTGCGGCCGTCGTCGTACAGGTCCAGGAAGTCGGATTCGCCGGTCCCGGCCGCGAGGGTGTCGAGGACGCCGTGGGCGAAGCGCCGCAGGTCATCGGTGCGCGCCACGCCGAGCACGTGCGGGGCGATTCCCCTGTCCACGCTGCCGTCCACAGGCTCGAAGGTAACCGGCGGCGGCCCATCCCGGGGGCGTTGACGGATCGGACGGTCATGCCGGCCCGCAGTCCCGACCGGATGCCCGACGGGGCGTCCTCCACGACCGGGGACCGGGCGGGCGTCGCGCCGAAACGGGGGGTTCTAGACCTGGTCCTCGGCCAGTTCCGCGACACCCGTGATCCGGTGCAGCGCGTACGTGCGCACCTCGTCGGCCGTGTGGTCGTAGCCGGTGACGAAGCCGCCCTCCACCCGCACCGGGGCGATGACGCGCTGGCTCGCCGCGCCCTCCGCGTTGACGTACCCGATCCACACCGCCGACCCCGTCAGCGCGGCCGCCTGCACCGTCGCCAGGGTCTCCGCCGCGCTCGTGCGCGGGAGTTCGCCCGGGGCGCCGGCGAGGCCCGCGGCCGGCGCGGGTTCCTTGCGGACCGCCGTCGCCGCCAGGTCGCCCGCGCGGATGGCCCGTACGGCCGCCCCGAGCAGGGTCGCGTCCGGGACCGGCGGACCGTCCGGCACCGGGGCCGGCGCCGAACGCGCCGGGCTGCGGTGCGCGTCGGCCCGGGCGACGAGCACGTCGCCGGTACGGGATTCGGCGGCCGGGGCGTAGCCCATCGCCCGCAACCCGTCGAGCAGCACCGTCGGGTCGGCCTGTGCGGCCAGCACCGTGGGCGCGAGGCGGCGCAGCCCCAGTCCGGCGGAGCGCTTGTCGGCGAGGATCTCGCCCAGCATGGCGTCGTCGTCGCAGCGCACGTACGAGGAGGCGGCGCCCACGCGCAGGTGCCCGTGCCGCCGCGCCACGTCGTCGATCAGGTACGCCAGCGGTTGCGGGACGGGGGTGCGGCTGTGCTCGGCGAGGAAGGCGTGCAGGTCGACGGCGGTGTGCCCGGAGTCCAGGGCCCTGCGCACCGAGCCCGGGGTGAAGCGGTACACCGTCGCCCCGCCCTTGGACTCCACGTCGGCCAGTGTGGCCAGGACGTCGCCGATCCCGCGGCGCAGCGGCCCGGGCGCCACCGCCGTCAGGTCGGCCTGGAGCAGGACGTGGTCGACCGGCTCGGGCAGCAGCGGGGCGAGCAGCGGCGCCGGGTCGCGGTGTTCCAGCAGGGCCCGGCCGAAGGCGGCCAACGCGCCGCGGCCGGTGACGCCGAGCACCTCGGCCTCGGTCAGGGTCCAGTGCGCGAGGCGGGCGCGCAGATCGCTCGTACCGCGCACCGGGCGTTCCCAGGCGAGCCGGGCGAAGAGGGTGTCCGGATCGGCGGAACCGCCCTCGGGCAGTTCGGCGAGCAGGTCGAGGACCCGTCGGCGGACCTCCGGTGCGGCGGACCGGTCGAGGTCCGGGCCGAGGGCCGCCAGGGTGCGGCCCTTGCCGTCCTGTTCGCCGACGAGGGCGGAGGTGCGGGTGGCGGGCAGCCAGGCCCGCGCGAGCGTCGACCAGCGTTCCGCGGGCGGGAGTTCGCACCAGTCGTCGAAGGCGGGGGTCGGCGCGTACCGCTCGTCGGCCTCGCCGTCGCTCGCCAATAGCCCTGCGGCGTAAGCGAGTTCGATCCAGAACGCGGCCGAGGTCTCGGTGGTGTCCAGGGTCGACGCCGCCCGTTTGAGGTCCCGTACGGACAGCCCGCCGGCCCGCAGCACCGCCGGACCGGCGTGCTCCCAGGACTTCACCAGCTCCTCGACGGTCGACAGCGCGGCGAGCGCCTGCCCCGCCGCGTTCGCGTCCACAAGCTGTGGACGGTGCTCGCGGTGCGCGGGCACCGCGGGCGCCACGGGCTCCGTCACGCGGTGCGCGAGCCCGCCCCGCAGGTACAGCGCCACCTCGCGCGGCAGGACCACGGTCCGCGCCGAGGAGGGCAGCAGCAGTCCCCGGTCGCGCAGCCAGCGCACCGGCGGGGTCGGGTTCGGGGTCACCTCCCCGTACGGCGGCCCCCACACGAGCCGCCCCAGCACCTGGTGCGCCTCCGCGGGCGCCTCGTCGAGGAGCGCCGACATGCGTTCCGGGTCGGTGAACAGCCCGGTCAGCGCGGTCACCGCCGACACCGGGTCGTGGGTGGCGGGCAGCCCGGCCGCCGCCACGATCTCCTGCACCCGGGTCGGGGACATCCCCGCGGTGGCCTCGGCGACCGTCGGGCCCAGCCCGGTCGGGGACGGTCTCCCGGCGGCCGGAGCGAGCAGTTCCCGGGCGGTGCGCACCAAGCGCAGCCGTTCGTGGTCGCCCCACACCAGGGCCTGGTCGCGCAGGGTACCCAGGGCCCGGGGGAGGGCGGCGCGGGCACCGTTGTCCTCGGCGGAGGCCGTTCCGGTGTCGCCGGTCAGCAGCGCCTCCAGCACCGGGTACGGGCACGGGTCCGGGGCGACCGCGAGGGCCTCCGCCGTCTGGAGGGCGAACCGGTCCAGCCGGTCCAGGGCGCGCACCACCGACGCCCGGGTACCGGCCCGGGTGGCCAGCTGGGTCACATCGCCCGGCACCGGGTTCAGCAGGTCCGGGCGGGCGTGCAGCAGCGCGGTGAGCGCCACGTCGTCGCGGGCGCGCAGCGCCTCGGCGAGGGAGCGCGGGACGCTCGCCGCGGTTCCGGCAGCTCCCGCGGCGTTGCTGGGCTCGGGCACTGTCGCCTCCTGGTCACGTCGGCCGGTCGTCGGCCGGTCCCCATCCGGTCAACGGTATCCGCTGCGCCCGCGCCGGCTCCACGGGCGCACGCGCTACCTTCGGGACAGACGGGACGGGAGGAGTCGGGGCGTGGGCATCGAGAGCGACCAACTGGTCTACGAATATCTCAGCAGGGTCGGGGACTTGGCGCAGCGGCGACAGTTGCCGTCGGGCGACCGGATGCGGCTGGTGTCGGGGTTGCGGGACGAGATCGACCGTCGGCGCGCCAAGTACGAGCCGGAGACCCCGGCGGCGGTACGGCGCATCCTGGAACGGATCGGCACGCCGGAGGAGGTGTTGGACACGCTGGGCACCCTGAGCCGGCCGGCGTCCGGTTCCTCCGCCGCTCCCGCGCGCCCCGACCCCGTCCCCGACCCGTCGCCCGCCGTGCCGACGCAGCGCACGGGCCTGCGCCGCAAACCCGCCCCGCGGCCGCGCCCCGCCGAGAACGTGCCGCCGCACCTGGCCGGGCTCGACGAACTGGGCGACGGGGGCGACGCCGAGCCCGACTGGTGGCGGCTGTCCCCGGGCGGGCCGGGCGGGTTCGGGGGGCCGCAGGTCGAGGGCTTCGCGGGCGGGATCGAGGTCCCGGACCTCTTCAAGGACCCGGAGGAGGACGAGGACCCGGCCGGCACGGCGCCGCAGCCCAAGCAGCCGCCCGGACCGCCCGAGTCCCGCACGCGGACCCTCGCGCGCTTCCTGCGCGAACGCAGGCGGAAGCGGAAGGCGGCGGCGGCCGAACCCGCCCCCGCCGCCGCGGTCGTCGCCGTCGCCCGCCCCAAACCGCACGCCTTCCTGCTGCTGGCGGCCCTGGTGCTCGTCGTCGGCGCGGTCACCGGCTACTGGCTGCTCCTCCTGGGCGGCTGGCTCCTCGCATACGCCTCGCGGGTGCTGGGGCCGACCGAGCGCAAGGCGGTGGTGTTCGGCGTGCCCGGCGCGGTCTTCGCCGGGGCGGTGGTGTGGCTGTGGGGCCGCGGCGACGGCCGCTGGGGCGACGCGTTGGCCGGCGACCAGATGTCCGGGGTGTTCCAGGACATGTGGCCGTGGCTGGCCCGGGTCGCGGGCGTCGCCTCCGCGCTCTACCTGGCGTGGCGGGCCCGCCGCAGGTAGGGGTCCCGGGCCCGCCGCGGGTGGGAGGTACCCCTGGGACTCGGCGGTGTTCACGGACCGGCCGGCCGGACCCCGGCCCACGTTCCCGCCCGCGTGGTCCGGCTCGGCACAATGGCCGCATGAGCTCCGAGACCACGTCCACCACACCCGCCGTCCCCCTGCTGACGGTCGGCTTCGACCTCGACATGACCCTCATCGACTCGCGCCCCGGCATCAAGGCCGCCTACCAGGCGCTCTCGGCCGAGACCGGTACGTTCATCGACGCGGACCAGGCGGTCACGCGGCTCGGTCCGCCGCTGGACGAGGAGCTCGCGAACTGGTTCCCGGCGGCGGAGATCCCCGCGATGGCCGACCGCTACCGGGAGATCTATCCCACACACGCCATCGACCCCACTCCGGCGATGCCCGGCGCCCGCGAGGCGATCGAGGCCGTTCAGGCGCTCGGCGGCCGAGCGATCGTGGTCACGGCGAAGCACCAGCCGAACGCCGTCCTGCACCTTCGGCACCTGGGCATCGAGCCGGACGCGGTCGTCGGTTGGCTGTGGGCCGAGGCGAAGGCGGTCGCCCTGCGCGAGTACGGCGCCCAGGTCTACGTCGGCGACCACGTGGGCGACGTACGCGGTGCCCGCGCGGCCGGCGCGGTCTCGGTGACCGTGCCGACCGGCCCCTGCCCGGAGCCGGAGCTGCGCGCGGCGGGCGCCGACGTGGTGCTCCCCGACCTCACCGCGCTGCCGCAGTGGCTCAAGGAGTACGTCCGTACGCGCGAGGTCTGAGCCCGACGCGGGACCCGTCCGCGCGCGCCGACGTCCTCAGGCGGCCTGGGAGGCCCGGGCCGCCTTGCGCTGCGCCGCGGCCGAGCGGAGCACGCCCGCCGCCGAGATGACGAAGCCGACGCCCATCAGCATGCAGACGGCCCACGCGTACGAGGGGAACGGGTCGGTGTCGAGGAAGAGCGGGGCCATCGTCGCGAGCGTGGCGACGGCGCCGGCGATGAACACGATGCCGCCGGCCTTGACCAGTCCGTCGCCGGGCCGGGCCGCGTCGTCGTCGGGATGAGGAGTAACAGTCACCCCACCAGGGTAGTTCCCTGGCCGAAGCGGCGGAGCGCGAAGGACCGGCGAACGACTTGTCTCCGGATTCCGGAGCACTAGCCTGGAGGTGGCGGGTCAGGGGACCCGCCACGCTGCTATCCGGAACCGCCCACGCGGTGTCCCGGACCCGACGAGTGCAAGGACAGAGGACGGACGTGCCTACCGGCAAGGTCAAGTGGTTCAACAGTGAGAAGGGCTTCGGCTTTCTCTCCCGCGACGACGGCGGCGACGTCTTCGTCCACTCGTCGGTGCTGCCTGCCGGGGTGGACGCCCTCAAGCCGGGCCAGCGCGTCGAGTTCGGTGTCGTCGCGGGACAACGCGGTGACCAGGCACTTTCGGTGACCGTGCTGGATCCGACGCCCTCGGTCGCGGCCGCTCAGCGCCGCAAGCCGGACGAGCTGGCCTCGATCGTGCAGGACCTGACGACCCTGCTGGAGAACATCACCCCCATGCTGGAACGCGGCCGCTACCCCGACAAGGTGCACGGCGGGAAGATCGCCGGCCTGCTGCGGGCGGTCGCCGACCAACTCGACGTCTGACCCCCGCCGACTCCGCGCACGACCGCGCCCCGCCACTCGAAAGAGCGGCGGGGCGCGGTCGGTTCGGTACCTCTCGCGGCTACGGGAAGCCCAGCGCGTCCGGCCCGATGGCCGGAACCAGCCCCTCGGCCGCGGCCCTGGTCAGCAGCCCGCGGACGGCCGCGTAACCGGCGTCGCCGAGGTCGGCCGTGAACTCGTTGACGTACAGACCGATGTGCTGGTCGGCGACCTTCGGGTCCAGCTCCTGCGCGTGGGCGCGCACGTACGGCCGGGACGCCTCGGGGTCCTCCCACGCCATCCGCACCGATGTGCGGGCCGCGTCGGCGAGCGCGCGCAGCGTGTCCGCGCCCAGCGAGCGCCGGGCGATGATCGCCCCGAGCGGGATCGGCAGGCCGGTGGTGGACTCCCAGTGCTCGCCCATGTCGGCCAGGCAGTGCAGCCCGTAGTCCCGATAGGTGAACCGGGCCTCGTGGATGACCAGTCCGGCGTCCACCCGGCCGTCGCGCACCGCGGGCATGATCTCGTGGAACGGCAGCACGACCACCTTGCCGACCCCCTCGGGCAGCACGTCCGCCGCCCAGAGCCGGAACAGCAGGTAGGCGGTGGACCGTTCGCTCGGCACGGCAACGGTCCTGCCGGTCAGGTCCACCCCGGGTTCACGGGTGAGGACCAGCGGGCCGCAGCCACGCCCCAGTGCCCCGCCGCAGGGGAGCAGCGCGTACTCCTCCAACACCCAGGGCAGCACGGCGTACGACACCTTCAGCACGTCCAGCTCGCCGCGCTCGGCCATGCCGTTGGTGACGTCGATGTCGGCGAAGGTGACGTCCAGTGCGGGCGCCCCGGGGACCCGGCCGTGCGCCCAGGCGTCGAAGACGAACGTGTCGTTCGGGCACGGCGAATAGGCGATGCGGAGCGGCTCACCTGTGCTGTTCATGCTGTCCTCCCCAGTGGGCGAGTACGGGTCCCAGCGCGCGGAAGCCGTCGCCCAGCGCGGCCAGCGCGTCCCCGATCCGCCAGGCGTCGCGGTCCCGGGGTCCGACCGCGTTGGACACGGCGCGGATCTCCAGGACGGGCAACCCGTGCGCGGCGGCTGCCTCCGCCACCCCGAAGCCCTCCATGGCCTCCGCGCCGGCGAGCGGGTGCCGGGCGGCGAGTTCGGCGGCCCGCGCGGCGGTGCCGGTGACGGTGGAGACGGTGAGGACGGGTGCGAGCAGCGCCCCGGTCGCCTCGGCGGCGCGGGCGGCGAGTTCGGCGGGCGGCAGGTGCGCGCTCCGGCCGAAGCCGAGCGCGTCGACGGACAGGTACCCGTCGGGTGTGTCGGCGCCCAGGTCGGCGGCCACCAGCGCGTCGGCGACGACGAGCGTGCCGAGCGGGGCGGCGGGCGCGAACCCGCCGCCGATGCCGGCGGACACGACGATCGTGTAGTCGGCCAGCGCGAGCGCGGTGGCCGTGGCCGCCGCCGCGGCGGCCGGGCCGACGCCGCCGACGAGCACGTCGACGGCGAGGCCGGGCAGGTCCCGGCGGGTGACGCGGTAGCCGCCGCGGGACAGGGTGCGCGGGTCCGGCGTGGCCGGGTCCGGATGAGGGGTGAGACCGGCGACCACGGAGTCTGCCTCCGCGGCCACGGCGGTCACGATGAGCGCGCGCACCCTGCTGCCCTTCGCCGAGTACTGCGTGGAGCCGCTAGGACTTGAGCTTGAGCTTGAACGCCCAGACGGCGAGCGGCTTGCCCCCGTCGCCCACCTGGACGAAGCCGAGCATCTTCGACGTGGGCGCCTCGCCCTGGCCGCCCGTCGCGAAGACGTCGGCGCCGCTGAAGCTGCGGTAGGTGTTCGAGGAGGGCTCGGTGATGGGCTGGCCGTCCAGGAGGGCCTGCCACTGCCTGCCGTCCTCGACGACCTCGGGCTCGACACCGAGGCGCAGCGTGTCGCCGCGGCCGTACTCGACGGTCTTGGCTTCCTTCACGTTGGTGAGGCACTCCTGGACCTTGTCCACGGAGAGTTCCTTGCCGTCGTTCTGGCAGGCGGCCTCGGCGGACACCGAGGACGTGCCGACGGTCACCGTCGCGAGCGGCGTCGGCTTGTCGCAGGCGGACAGGAGGAGGAGGCCGGCGGACACGGCTCCGAGGGCCGCGACGCTGCGGCGGGCCCTACCCGAGAAAAGCGGTGCGGTCATGAGCCGAAGGCTATCGGGCCGCCCGGCCTCGTCGCCGCACGGGGGTCCTCCGGCGGTGCGCGTGGCTCCGAGGCCGGCCCGGACGGCGCCGTCCGGGCAGTTCGCCCGGGAGCCGGCCCGACGGTCGACCCGGCGGACGGCGCGCCCGGCGACTACGCCACCCGGGCCCGCGCGGAACCCTGCGGCCGGCGCGGGGAGGTGAGGATGCCGCGCAGGGCCATCGTGGTGCCGGCGGCGACGATGGCCGCAGCGACGGCCATGCCCAGCACCCCGTTCAGCGGGAGCGCGATCCCGATCGCGCCGCCCAGCACCCACGCCATCTGCAACAGGGTCTCCGAGCGCGCGAACGCCGAGGTGCGCACCGCCTCCGGGACGTCCCGCTGGATCATCGCGTCCAACGACAGCTTCGCCAGGGCCTGGCAGAACCCCGCCGTGGCCGCCAGCACCGCCATGAACAGACCGCTGACGAAGACGGCCGCCAGGACCGCGACCCCCAGGGTCAGCGACAGCACCGCCGCGATGATGGTCTCCGGCGCCCGTGCGCGCAGCCATGCGCCGACCGCCGTGCCGACCGCGTTGCCCAGACCGGCCGCGACGCCCACGATGCCCAGCGACACCGCCGCGCTCTGGCCGGCCAACGGGTGGTCGCGCAGCAGGAACGCCAGGAAGAAGATCAGGAACCCGGACAGTCCGCGCATGGCGGCGTTGGCCATCAGCCCGCACAGCACCGGACGGCTCACGGTCCGAAGGCCGGGCTTGCGCGAGTGCGCCTCGTGCGTGGACAGCCGGGCCCGCCGTTCGCCCTTGGCCTCGTCGACCTTGTGCGGCAGCGTGAACGCGGCGAAGGTGCCCCAGATGAAGATCGCGCACGCCCCGTACAGCGGCCAGGGCGGACCGATCGTGTGGAGTCCGGCCGCGACCGGCGCGGCGGCCCCGGTGGCGAGCAGGCCGGCCAGCGTGACCCGGGAGTTCGCCTTGACGAGGGAGAACTTCGGCGGGAGCAGTCGGGGCACCACGGCGCTGCGGACCACCCCGTACGCCTTCGACGCGACGAGGACGCCCAGGGCCGCCGGGTACAGCTCCAGTCCGCCGGTGGCCACCGCGCCGGACATCATCACCGCGAGCAGGGCCCGGGCCAGCATCGCCGCGGCCATCGCGGCGCGCCGACCGTGCGGCAGTCGGTCCAACAGCGGGCCGATGACGGGGGCCAGCAGGGCGAAGGGGGCCATGGTGATGGCGAGGTAGAGCGCCACCCGGCCGCGTGCCTCGTCCGTGGGGACGGAGAAGAACACCGTGGAGGCCAGCGCCACGGTGATCATGACGTCGCCGGCGCCGTTGATGGCGTGGAGTTCGATGAGTCTGCCGAGCCCCGACTCGCCGGCCCCGTGGGCGTGCGTGACCCGCCGGATCCCGCGGGCCGTGCCGGTGATGGGCTGGTGCAGGGCGCGCCCGACAGCCCGGCCGGCCCGCCTGGCCGGTCCCGAGCCGTCGTCGGACGACCGTACGGGTGCCACGGGCCCATAGTGCCCCACTCGGCCCCCTCGGACGCCTCCCGAACGGCCTCCGGCGCGTTTCGGACCCCGTGGCCGGTCTTGGGTTGTCCGCGAATCGGACCTTGCATGTGGGCCGAAGGCTTCGGAGGAGGTAGCGTGCGTAGCGCGCCACCGGCGGTTGCTCTGGCCGCGCGCCTCTTCGTGATCCCGCAGAATGGATCGCAGGTAGGTGCGCCCGGACCCGATCGGGCGTGGACGTCGACGCGGCCCTCTGGTCCGCTCCGCCCGCGCTACGTAGGGACAGCCGACGGGTCGTTGTGGACGACAGTACGGACGGCGCACTCGTGAGACGGCGTAGGAGAGAACGAGACCTGTGAGTGCTGCGACGACGCGAAGCCGTACCCCCGACCGCCTGTGCGCCGAGGCGGTAGACCTCGCCCGCGCGGCGGCCGAGGAAGCCGCCGCCCCCGGAGTGGTGGGCGAGCACCTCTCGGTCATCGCCGAGGGCGACCGGGTCGTCACGCACTTCTTCGAGTGCAAGGATCCCGGCTACCGCGGTTGGCGCTGGGCCGTCACCGTGACCCGGGCCTCCCGTGCGAAGAACGTCACCCTCGACGAAACGGTGCTGCTTCCGGGTGACGACGCCCTGCTGGCGCCCGAGTGGGTGCCGTGGAGCGAGCGGCTGCGGCCCGGGGACATGGGCCCCGGGGACCTGCTGCCCACCGACGCCGAGGACCTGCGACTGGAGTCCGGCTGGTCGGGCGAGGACGCGCCGCCGCCGAACTCGGTCGTGTCCACCGAGATGGCCGAACTGGTCGAGGCCGAGGACGCGGACGTCACCGACCGCACCGTCGTGCCGGTGCGCGGCTCCATCACCTCGGTCGCCGAGGAACTGGGCATGCGGCGGGCGCGGGTGCTGTCCCGCTACGGCCTGCACAGCGCGGCGGACCGCTGGGACGAGGCGTTCGGCGCGAAGACCCCGATGGCCCAGGCGGCGCCCGCCTCCTGTGTGTCGTGCGGGTTCCTCGTCGCGATCGGCGGCTCGCTGGGCCAGGCCTTCGGCGTCTGCGCGAACGAGTTCGGCCCCGCGGACGGCCGGCTGGTCTCTCTGTCCTACGGTTGCGGCGGTCACTCGGAGGCCGCGGTCATGCCGAAGCCGCTGCGTCCCGCGCCGCCGGTGCTGGACTCGATGGCCTCGGACGAGTTCCCCTTGCGGCCGTCCCGGGACACCGGCTCGGTGCCGGCCGGTGACCTCACCCCCGCGGACCTCGGTCACTCCTGACGGGCCGGCCCCCGTCCGGGGGCCGTTCGCCCGGTCGGGTGAGCGCGCCGCCCGTTCGGCGTCGAACGGTGCGGCGGCGGGCGGACGTTGTCCCGCGCCGCACGAACCGTCGGACCTGCGACGCCGTCAGGCCTTGGGCGTCCGGCGGCGCGAGAGTCGCCGTCCCGCCATGACCAGGACCGTCCCGCCCGCCAGCACGAGGGCGCCCTTCGCGAAGCTCCCCTTGTCCTGCGGGCCCTCCGTCCCCGTCGCCGCGGCCGGCGACCCGGGTCGGGCCGGCGCCCGGGTGCCGCCGGCGGGAGCCGGGGCGGCGCCCGCCCGAGCGGGCACCGGTACCGCCACCACCCGGCTGCCCGCCCCCTCCGCCCCGAACATCAGCGCCGTGCCGTCCGCCGTGTACGTCACCGACTCCGCCTGGCCCTGCCACGGCGCGGCCACCCCCTCGCCGGAGCCCACCGGGCGGCCGTCCTTCCACGGCCAGGTCCGTGCGAAGAAGTACCCGCGCAGGGTCAGCGCGCCGCCGTCCGGCGAGAACGCGCCGTCCGTCACCCACGGCAGGTCCGCGACCCGCCGGAACACGTTCGGCCCACCGGCGGTCAGCCGGCTCGGCCCCTCGTACAGACCGCCCTTGTCCTCGTCCTTGCTCGCGATGTACACCCGCCCCGTCACCGGATGCACCATCAGGGCCTCGGCGTTCCGCGGCCCGTCGGCGTACGTCACCGTGAACTGCTCGGCCCGGACCGTCGCGTCGGCCAGGACCTTCGGCTCGGGGAAGCGGTAGATCCACACGTGGTCCCAGGTGCCGCCCTTGTTGTCCCCGATGTCGCCGACGTACAGCTGCCCGTCCGGCCCCAGCGAGATGGCCTCGACGTCGCGGGGCCGGCCGATCCCGGTGAGGGTCACCCGGGCCACGGTCCTCCCGCTCGCGGAGTCCACGGCGTACACGTACGGCCCGTCGTCGCTGTCGTTGTGCGTCCAGTACACGCCCGGGTGGATCCGGCTGGCCGCCAGCCCGCTGGACTCCTTGATCCGGGGGTCGGTGATCGTGAACCCGGACGGGGTGTCGGCCGCCGCGGCCGGTCCCGCCGACACGGCGAGGACGAGGGCGGCGGTGCAGGCGGTCAACGTCGGGAGCAGGCGCATCCCCCAAGCCTGCCGGCCCGCACCGCGTGTCCGGCATCACAGGGGTACCTGTCGCATGATCCGCGATGATGACCGGATGCGTTTCATGTTCGTCGGCGACTCCATGACCATCGGACGCGCCGGCGACTACACCTGGCGCTACCGGATGTGGCAGCACCTCCACGCCACCATGGGCGGGTCGTACGCGATCGTCGGCCCGCGCGGCGAGGTGTACGACAGCCTCACCGACGCGCCCACCAGCCACGAGTACGCCGACCCGGGCTTCCCCGCCACCGCCCGCCGCCACCTGGCCGGTTGGGGCGAGGGGTGGCAGCACATGGCCCCGCTCATCGGACCGGCCGTCCGCGAGGGCCGGGCCGACGTCCTGCTGGTCTCGCTCGGCCTCATCGACCTCGGCTTCTACACGAAGGCCGAGCAGACCGCCGACAACGTCCGCCTCTTCGTCGCGCGGGCCCGCGCCGCCCATCCCGGTGTCCGCATGGTCCTGCTGCCCGTCATCCCCAACGTCAGGGCCGAGTCGGACGCCCCGTTCGCCGCCGAGGTGGCGCGCTTCAACGAGCTGCTGGCGAAAGCGGTCGCCGACCTGTCCACCGACGCCTCGCCGATCCTGCTGGCCGCGCGCCCGCAGGCGTACGACATCCACCGCGACACCTACGACGGCACGCACCCCAACGCCTCCGGGGAGCACCGGTTGGCGGGGGAGTTCGCCGCGGCCCTGCACCAGGCGTGGGGCATCGGCGGTCCCTACCGGGGCCTGTGACACGCCCTTCGCGAGGGGGGCTCGCCCGGAGCCGTCGCCCCCCGCGGACGGGGGCGACGGCCGACGTTCCACCGGATCACCAGGCGAAGGCCTCCGGGGACGGCCCCGGCCCGGGGAAGATCTCGTCGAGCCCGGCCAGCACCTCCTCGCCCAGCTCCAGCTCCAGCGCGCGCAGGGCGCTCTCCAACTGCTCGGCCGTGCGCGGGCCGACGATCGGGCCCGTCACACCCGGCCGGGTGAGCAGCCAGGCCAGGGCGGTCTCGCCGGGCTCCAGGCCGTGCTTGTCGAGCAGGTCCTCGTACGCCTGCACCTGTGCCCGTACCGTGCTGTTGGCCAGCGCGTCCGCGGACCGCCCGGAGGCGCGGCGGCCCCCCTCGACCTCCTTCTTGATGACCCCGCCCAGCAGGCCGCCGTGCAGCGGGGACCAGGGGATGACCCCGAGGCCGTACTCCCGGGCGGCCGGGACGATCTCCATCTCCGCGCGGCGCTCGGCGAGGTTGTAGAGGCACTGCTCGCTGACCAGGCCGACCATGGCCTGCCGGGCGGCCGTCTCGTTGGCCTGGGCGATCTTGTAGCCGGGGAAGTTGGAGGATCCGGCGTACAGGATCTTGCCCTGCCGGATCAGTACGTCCATGGCCTGCCAGATCTCCTCGAAGGGGGTCCGGCGGTCGACGTGGTGGAACTGGTAGAGGTCGATGTGGTCGGTCTGGAGCCGCTTGAGGCTGGCCTCCACGGCCCGGCGGATGTTCAGCGCCGACAGGCGGTCCTCGTTGGGCCAGGTCTCGGCCCCGCGGGACATGGAGCCGTAGACCTTGGTGGCGAGGACCGTCTTCTCGCGCCGGCCGCCGCCCCGGGCGAACCAGGTGCCGATGATCTCCTCGGTGCGGCCCTTGTTCTCACCCCACCCGTACACGTTGGCCGTGTCCACGAAGTTCAGACCCGCGTCGAGGGCGGCGTCCAGGATGGCGTGGCTGGTCGGTTCGTCTGTCTGCGGACCGAAGTTCATCGTGCCGAGTACAAGTCGGCTGACCTTGAGTCCGGTGCGTCCGAGCTGTGTGTACTTCATGGGCACAAGCCAACTGCTTCGAGTCCACTCCAGGCAAGGGCTGCCGTGCGGCAGCCCTTGCCCGGTGGTGGAAGGGGGCGGCGGCTACTGGCCGACGGCCGCCGCCACGGCGACGACGACGAACATCAACACGAGCACACCGGCCATGACACGGTTTCTGGTCTTCGGATCCACCCGTCGAGACTAACGCGGCGGCCCCGGGCCCTCGGGCCGGGGGCCACGAGACGTGCGTCATGCCGGTCCGCGCCCCTGCCGGTACGCACCGCGCTCAGCGGGCCGCCGCGGCCAGGGGCCACGCGCCGACGACCTCGTAGCGGGGTTGCTCGCCCGGGATCCCGCTCACCGGCAGGTCGCTGCGCACGAGGCTGAGGGTGTCGACCCGCCAGGGCGCGCCCTCGAAGCCGGCGAGGGACTCCAGCAGGGGACCCAGGTCCACGCCGCCGCCGGTCCGGCCGCGGGCCAGGGTCAGGTGGGGCGTGTACCGGTGGTGCTGCTCCATCGGGACCCCGGCCCGCCGGGCGGCGGCGTCCGCGCGCTCCGCGAGCATCCGCATCCCGTCGAGCCCGCCCGCGGCCCCGGCCCACAGGGTGTTCTCCCCGAAGTGCCCCGCACCGTGGATCCGCAGCGAGAACGCCTCGGTGCGCGCGGCGGCGCGGGCCAGGCGGGCGTGCAGGTCGGGGAGCACGGCCTCGCGGACCTCGCCCATGAAGGCGAGGGTGAAGTGCCAGCCGCCCTCCGCGGTCCAGCGCAGGCCCGGTTCGTGCGGCAGGGCCCGTACGGCGTCCCGCAGCGCGGCGGCGGCGGGCGGGGGCGGCATCACGGCGGCGAACAGCCTCATGCCCCGACGGTAGCGCGACCGGTCCCGCCGGGGGTGCCTCCGCCGGCCGAACCGGCGGCGGCGGAGGCGGCGGGGTCAGGCGGCGGCGACCAGCTCGCGGGTGCGGTCCGAGGGGACGAACGCCACCCCGCGCCGGCTCACGCGCAGGCGCAGATTGCCGACCCGGGACAGCACCACCGCGATGGCGAGGGCGGCGGCCAGGGAGATCAGACCGCCGACGGCCATGCCGGCGCGCGCCCCGTACGTGTCGGTGATCCAGCCGACCAGCGGTGCCCCCACGGGGGTGCCGCCGGTGAACACCATCATGAACAGGGCCATGACGCGGCCCCGCATCTCGGGGTCCGTGGCCATCTGCACGCTGGAGTTCGCGGTGACGTTGACCGTCAGGCCGAACATGCCGATCGGCACGAGCAGCGCCGCGAACAGCCAGAACCCCGGTGCGAACGCGGTCACGGTGAGCAGCAGCCCGAACAGCACGGCGGCAGCCACGAGCACCCGCAGCCGGGAGTGGCCGCGCCGGGCCGCCAGCAGGGCGCCGGCCAGGGAACCGGCCGCGATCAGGGTGTTGAAGAGCCCGTAGGTGCCGGCGTCGCCGTGGAAGACGTCGCTGACGAAGGCCGACAGCCAGATCGGGAAGTTGAACCCGAAGGTGCCGATGAAGCCGACCAGCACGATGGGCCAGATCAGCTCCGGCCGGCCCGCGACGTAGCGCAGGCCCTCGCGCAGTTGTCCCTTGGCGCGCGGCTGCGGCACCACCGGGTGGAGTTCGCTCGTCCGCATCATCAGCAGGCCGGCGATGGGGGCGGCGAAGGACAGCCCGTTCAGCAGGAAGGCCCAGCCGGAGCCGACGGCGGTGATCAGCACGCCGGCGATGGCCGGGCCGACCAGCCGCGCGGACTGGAAGTTGGCGGAGTTCAGGCTGACCGCGTTGGCGACCTGGTCCTTGCCGACCATCTCGGAGACGAACGTCTGGCGCGCCGGGTTGTCCACGACGGTGACGAGGCCGAGCAGGAAGGCGGCGAGGTACACGTGCCAGACCTGGACGTTGCCGGCCAGGGTGAGCGCGGCGAGCGCGACGCCGGTCAGGCCCATGGCGCTCTGGGTGGCCAGCAGCAGCGGCCGCTTGGGCAGCCGGTCGGCGAGTACGCCTCCGTAGAGGCCGAACATCAGCATCGGCAGGAACTGCAGGGCGATGGTGATGCCGACGGCCGAGGCGGAGCCGGTCAGGGAGAGGACGAGCCAGTCCTGGGCGATGCGCTGCATCCAGGTGCCGGTGTTCGAGACGACCTGTCCCGTGGCGAAGAGCCGGTAGTTGCGGATCTTCAGCGAGCTGAACATGGACTGCTTGTGCCCAGTCGCGTCGTCGGTGGTGGATATGTGGCCGGGTGCGGAGTTTGCTCCGGTTCCCGTACTCAAAAGTGTCGCCTCCTGGCGTGTGCGGTTACAGGTGCGCGAGCTTCTCCAGGACGGGCGCGGCCTCGCGGAGCTTGGCCCATTCGTCCTCGGTCAGCTCGGCCGCGAGCCCGGCCAGGAAGGCGTTGCGCTTGCGACGGCTCTCTTCGAGCATCGCTTCGGCCTCCTCGGTCTGGCTGACCACCTTCTGGCGGCGGTCGTCGGGGTGCGGCTCCAGCCTGACCAGTCCCTTGGCTTCCAGCAACGCGACGATGCGGGTCATCGACGGCGGCTGGACGTGCTCGCGCCGGGCCAGCTCACCGGGGGTGGCCTGGCCGCAGCGGGCGAGCGTGCCGAGCACCGACATCTCGGTCGGGCTCAGTGACTCGTCGACCCGCTGGTGCTTGAGTCGGCGGCCCAGCCGCATGACGGCGGAGCGGAGATCGTTCACGGCGGCGGCGTCGTCACCATGGGAAAGGTCGTGCATGTTCCTTAGAATAACTCATTACTCTTCCTAAGGAACACCCGGTTTCAGGCGTCACACCTCACACATGCGCGGGTTGCGTCGGTGTCACTCGTACGGGTGAGTTGGTTCCGAAAAGCGACCCGCGTCCACGGCTCCTGCCCCGACTCTTTCGGCATGGGGACACATGTGCTGAGCATGCGCATAGACGGGGAGCTGCTCGAACGCCTCCGGACTCATGCGGCCAAACGCGGAATGAGCGTCCAGGACTATGTGGTCCGGACGCTCATTCGCGATGATTTCGACGAGCGGTTCAAGACGGCCGTCGACGAGACGGAGAAGTTCTACGGGCTCACCTGAGGGTGCCCCCGTGAGCTTCGTGAGGATGTCCGGACCGGTTGGTCCGTTCGGGCTACGTCAGGCCGAGCGCGGGCATCGCGTAGTAGAAGACGAACACCGCCGCGACGACGTACATGGCGGGCGGGACCTCGCGGCCCCGGCCGGTCGTCAGGCGAAGGACGCAGAAGCTGATGAAGCCGATGCCGATGCCGTTCGTGATCGAGTAGGTGAAGGGCATCATCACCATGGCCAGGAAGGCCGGGACGGCGATGGTGAAGTCGTTCCAGTCGATGTCCCTGATCGATCCGGCCAGGATCAGGAAGCCCACCGCGATCAGCGCCGGGGTCGCCGCCTGGGACGGCACCATGGTCGCCAGCGGCGTGAGGAACAGCGAGACGGCGAAGAGGCCGCCCGTCACCACGTTCGCCAGGCCCGTGCGGGCGCCCTCGCCGACGCCGGCCGTGGACTCCACGAAGCAGGTGGTGGCGGAGGAGGAGGTCGCGCCGCCCGAGGCGACGGCCAGTCCGTCGATCAGCAGCACCCGGTTGATGCCGGGGAAGGTGCCGTCCGGCCTCGTCAGCTTGGCCTCGTCGCCGACGCCCAGGATGGTGCCCATGGCGTCGAAGAAGCAGGACAGCAGCACGGTGAAGACGAACAGGACGCCGGTGAGCATCCCGACCTTCTCGAAGCCGCCGAAGAGGCTGACCTGACCCACGAGCCCGAAGTCGGGCGCGGCCACCGGGTTGCCCGGCCACTCCGGCACGGTCAGCCCCCAGGCGAGGCTCGGCAGGTCGGTGACCAGCTGCACGACGACCGCGATCAGGGTCATGGCGACGATGGAGATCAGGATCGCGCCGGGGGTCTTGCGGATCAGCAGGGTGAGCGTGAGCAGCACGCCGAGCACGAAGATCAGTACGGGCCAGCCGTCCAGGTGGCCGTTGCCGCCGAGCTGGAGCGGGACCGTGGTGTGGGCGGCGTCCGGGATGCGGGTGACGAAGCCCGAGTCGACCAGGCCGATCAGCATGATGAACAGGCCGATGCCGATCGCGATGCCCTTGCGCAGGCCCAGCGGGACGGCGTTCATGACCCGCTCGCGCAGGCCGGTGGCGACCAGCAGCATCACCACGAAGCCGGCCAGCACCACCATGCCCATGGCGTCGGGCCAGCTCATCCGGGGGGCGAGCTGGAGGGCCACGACGGTGTTGACGCCGAGGCCGGCCGCGAGGGCGATGGGGACGTTGCCGATGACCCCCATGAGCAGGGTGGAGAACGCGGCCGTCAGGACCGTGGCGGTGACGAGCTGGCCGCCGTCGAGCTGGTGGCCGTACATGTCCTTCGCGCTGCCCAGGATGATCGGGTTGAGCACGATGATGTAGGCCATCGCGAAGAAGGTCGCCAGGCCGCCCCGGACCTCGCGGGCGACGGTCGAACCGCGCTCCGAGATCTTGAAGTGGCGGTCCAGGGCGTTGGTGGGGGCCGCGGCGGGTGCCGAGGTGCTCATGCGGTCCTCAAGGGGTCATTTGGTGGTTCGTACGAGTAAATCCGGTCGCAGGCAAACCGTTTCAGTATGAACACATGAGCGACGGAGCGTCCATCTCCGCGCGTAGACCGCGATTCGCGACGCCTAGACTTGGACACATGGCGAAATGGACCGCACAGCACGAGGCCCCCGAGCCCCTGGAGGGCCCCGTCGTCGCGACCGTCGTCGGCGGCACGATCATCTGGTTCGTCCTCTTCCTCGTTCAGCTCCCCTTCTACGGGTGGTTCGCCGACCGGGGCATGTTGTGGTGGGTCTGGACCCCGCTCGCCGGCGCGGCCCTCGGTCTGTTCGGCATCTGGTACGCCCGCGGTCGCGAGGCGGCGATCAAGCGCCACAAGGAACAGCAGGCTGCCGGGACCGGCGGGGCGGGCGCGGCCGGAGCACAGTAGGGCCCAGGGGTCCAGTCCCCCTTCGGTGCCCTCGCCGAGGGCGAGGGGAGTCCCGAGGGAGGATTCGGGTCATCCCGAAGTCGGATCTTCGTCCTGCTCGGCGGGTGAAGCGTTCGAAGGCCCTTTACCGTCGAAAGCATGACGCAGCGGGCAGAGACCGAATCCGAGGGACCGCGGCCGACCGGCGGGGGCGGCGCGGCGGCCGGCGCGGCCGGCCGCGCCCCGGTCGGCACGGCCATCGACGCGGGGTCCGAACTGGACCCGGTCCACCCGATCAAGCCGCCCGCCCCCCGCTTCAAGCCGGGCGGACTGAGCACCGCCGAGGTCGCCGAGCGCGTCGCGCGCGGAGACGTCAACGACGTCCCCGTGCGGTCCTCGCGGTCCACCTCCGAGATCGTCCGCGCGAACGTCTTCACCCGCTTCAACGCCATCATCGGCGTGCTCTGGGTGATCATGCTGATCGTCGCCCCGATCCAGGACAGCCTGTTCGGCTTCGTGATCATCGCGAACACCGGCATCGGCATCATCCAGGAACTGCGCGCCAAGAAGACCCTCGACGGGCTCGCCGTCATCGGCGAGGCCAAACCGAGCGTCCGCCGTGACGGCGCCACCGGCGAGATCTCCACCTCCGAGATCGTCCTCGACGACGTCATCGAACTCGGACCCGGCGACAAGGTCGTCGTCGACGGGACCGTCGGCGAGGCCGACGGACTGGAGATCGACGAATCCCTCCTCACCGGCGAGGCCGACCCGGTGCTGAAGAAGCCCGGCGACCCCGTCATGTCCGGCTCCTTCGTGGTCGCCGGCGGCGGCGCCTTCACCGCCACCAAGGTCGGCCGCGAGGCCTACGCCGCCCAGCTGGCCGAAGAGGCCTCCCGCTTCACGCTCGTCCACTCCGAGCTGCGCTCCGGCATCTCCACCATCCTCAAGTACGTCACCTGGATGATGATCCCGACCTCGATCGGCCTGATCATCAGCCAACTCGTCGTCAAGGACAACAACCTCAAGGACGCCATCGCCCGCACCGTCGGCGGCATCGTCCCGATGATCCCCGAGGGCCTCGTCCTGCTGACCTCCGTCGCCTTCGCCATCGGCGTCATCCGGCTCGGCCGCAAGCAGTGCCTCGTCCAGGAACTCCCCGCCATCGAGGGCCTCGCCCGCGTCGACGTGGTCTGCCTCGACAAGACCGGCACCCTCACCGAGGGCGGCATGGACGTCACCGAGCTGCGCCCCCTCGGCGGCGCGGACCCGGCCTACGTACAGAAGGTCCTCGGCGCGCTCGGTGAATCCGACCCCCGCCCCAACGCCAGCCTCCAGGCCATCATCGACGCCTACCCCGACAGCGCCGACTGGCGGTGCACGGAGTCGCTGCCCTTCTCCTCCGCCCGCAAGTACAGCGGCGCCGGCTTCAGCGAGGGCGACGGCGAGAACAACACCTGGCTGCTCGGCGCCCCCGACGTCCTCCTCCCGGCCGGGGACCCGGCCCTCGACGAGATCAACGCCCTCAACGAGGAAGGGCTGCGCGTCCTCCTGCTGGCCCGCTCCGGACGCGAACTCGACGACCCGGCCGTGGCCGTCGGGGTCAAGCCCACCGCCCTGGTCGTCCTGGAACAGCGGCTGCGCCCCGACGCCGCCGACACCCTGCGCTACTTCGAGGACCAGGACGTCAAGACCAAGGTCATCTCCGGTGACAACGCGGTCTCCGTCGGCGCGGTCGCCGGCAAGCTCGGCCTGCCGGGCGCGCAGAACACGGTCGACGCCCGCAAGCTGCCGGCCGACCAGGCGGAGATGGCCCGGGTCCTCGACGAGAACGCCGTGTTCGGGCGGGTCAGCCCGCAGCAGAAGCGGGACATGGTCGCCGCACTCCAGTCCAAGGGCCACACGGTCGCGATGACCGGCGACGGCGTCAACGACGTGCTCGCCCTCAAGGACGCCGACATCGGCGTGAGCATGGGCTCCGGCTCCGAGGCGACCCGGGCCGTGGCCCAGATCGTGCTCCTCAACAACAGCTTCTCCACCCTGCCCTCGGTGGTCGCGGAGGGCCGCCGGGTCATCGGCAACATCACCCGGGTCGCCACCCTCTTCCTCACGAAGACGGTCTACTCGGTGCTGCTGGCCGTCCTCGTGGTCTGCTCCCAGGTCGAGTACCCGTTCCTGCCGCGCCACCTGACGCTGCTCTCCACCCTCACCATCGGCATCCCGGCCTTCTTCCTGGCCCTGGCACCGAACAAGGAACGCGCGAAGCCGCACTTCGTGAAACGGGTGATGCGCTACGCGATCCCCGGTGGCGTGATCGCCGCCGTCGCCACCTTCGTGACGTACCTGATCGCCCGCCACCACTACAGCGGCCCGAACGCCCTGGAGGCCGAGACCAGCGCGGCGACGCTCGCGCTGTTCCTGACCTCCATGTGGGTCCTGGCGATCATCGCCCGCCCCTACACCTGGTGGCGGGTCGCCCTGGTCGGCGCGATGGGCGCGGCGTTCCTGGTCGTCCTCGTCGTGCCGTGGCTCCAGGAGTTCTTCCAGCTGAAGCTCGTCGGCGCCGTGATGCCGTGGACGGCCGTCGGCATCGCCGTGATCGCGGCGGCCCTGATCGAGTTCACCTTCAGGTGGGTCGACCGGAAGTTCCCGGCCTGACCCACCCCGAAGGGCCCGCCCCACCCGAAGAGGGGGCGTGCGGGGTCCGTCGAGCGGACCCGCGCGTCAGTCGAACCAGCGGTCGCGCGCCAGTTCCGCCGTGCGCGACGGGTCCTCCAGCAGGGCCGCGACCTCGAACCGACGCGGCCACTGGCCCGCCGCCCAGGCGAGGCCCGCCGCCACGCCCTCCAGGGTCGAGGCGTGCAGGGTGCCGTCCGGGGTGCGGCGCCAGTCGAGTTCGGTGCCGCCCGCCACGAGTTCCTCGTGCTCGACGTAGCTGCGCGGGGTGGCCGGCCCCAGCAGTTGGAGCACCGACTCCGGGACCTCGTGCTCCTCGCCCGGCGTGCTGACCTCGGCCGGCACGGTGTCCGACAGTCGGCGTACCTGGAGCAGCTCAGCGAGGTCGGCGGCGCGCGCCGGGGCGACCGGCAGCAGCGGCAGTCCGGCCGTCAGCGGCAGCAGGTCGGGGGCGTCCGCGATCACCGCGTCGGCCGCGTCCACCACGCGGACCTCGCCGTCCACCACCACCCGCAGGTCGTCGGGGAGGGTGACCTGCTCGGGGTCCAGATCGGCCAGTGCCCCGTAGAGGGCGTGCAGCTGCCGGTCGGAGACCTCGCGGTCCGGGTCGGCGAGCCGGCCCAGGAGTTCGGCCGCGCCGCCGGGCTCGTCGAGCAGGGCCGCCACGGTGGTTCGTACGCCGAGGGCGCGCAGCACCTGCTCGTCCTCGAACCCGGTGGCGTCCGCCGAGGTGTACAGACCCGCCAGCAGCGGGTCGCCGCCGGCCGCGCGCAGTCCCGCCGGGCGGCGGCCGTCGAGCACCGGGTGGTCGCGCAGCCACCAGGCGGTGTACGAGCGCACGGAACGGGTGGTGCCGTCCGGGAGCAGCACCCGCACGGGCTGGGTGAGGGCGTCGCGCAGCGGGGGCTGCGCGAGCATGGCCAGCGCCTGCGGCCAGCAGTCGTCGTCGACCAGGTCGAGGTCGCGTACGGCGATCAGCTCGGTGGCGACCGGCGGCAGCGGGGTGTCCGGCAGTTGGTCCAGCAGGTCCTCGCACCACACGTCCACCGCGTCGAGCAGGCCCGCGTCGTCCGGTTCGGCGAAGTCCCCGTCGCGGGGCTCCAGTTCGTCGGGGTCCAGGACCACGTCGGTGGCGCGCACCAACTGGAACGTGGCCAGTACCCCGACGGCGGTCAGGGTGTCGGCGTCCCAGCGTTCGGCCAGCTCGGCGTCCAGGCAGGGGACCTCGTCCTCGCGGATGACCGAGGCCAACGGCGAGTCGGGCAGCAGGAGTTCGCCCGCCGGGGTGAGTTCCCCGTCCTCGTCGGGGAGCGCCAGCGCGCCCAGCCAGGGTTCGTCGCCGGGCGCCAGGTCGGCGTCGCGGACCAGGGTCAGGACGATCTCGGCGAGTTCGTCGGAGTCGACGGCGTCCTCGTCCCAGATCTCGCTGGCGTCCATGGAGGCGGCCACGGCCGCCCGGACCTGCGGGGTGGTCAGGACGGAGCGCGGGGTCGCCGGGAGGGCGCCCAGCTTCTCCAGCAGCGGGTGCGCCGCGTCCGGGTGGGCCACCTTCAGGCCGAGCCGGGCCAGGCTCGGCGGGGTGTCGGCGCCGGGCAGCAGGATGTGTCGGGGTCCGATCGCGGTGCGTCCGTCGGCCAGCGGCACGGGCAGCCCCGACAACCGGTCGGGGTCCACGCCGGCGAGGCTGTCGTACAGCCGGTGCCACCACTCGGGGGTCCGCTCGATGCCCGCGATCCGCTCGATGGCGTCGCCCAGCGGGAGCCGGCCGACACCCAGGGTGCGCAGTTCGGCACGGCGTTCCAGCCCGGCGGGCAGCAGCGTCGGCAGTACCTCGGCGAGCACGTTCACGGTGTCGGAACCGGCGCCCTCCACCACCTCGGCCTCGAAGGGTCGCAGGGCGGAGCGTTCCCCGGCCGTCTCGGGGGTGGGGGTCTCGGCGGGGGCGGCCGGCGCGAGGAACGCCGTTCGGGGCAGCCGCTCGATCACGGCCGCGCGCAGGTCCCCGTCCAGCGGGCCCTTGCCGAGCGGGCCGGGCACCAGATCGATGAGGCCGGTGCTCACCGGGTCCCAGGAGCCGAGGAGTTCGGCGTACGCGTCGGCGGCCCGCTGTACGAGGAAGTCGGTCAGCGGCCCCGGAGCGGGGTGGCGGCGGCTGGTGTCCAACGGCAGTGAGGCGATCAGCAGGGCGGGGATGCCGAGCGGCTCGTCGGTCGGGGTCGGCGCGTGCACCACCGGCGCGGTGAGCGGGTGCACGGGCGCCCCGTCGGCGTCCACGGGCGCCGCCCAGGTGATCGTCCAGGTGGGGCGCAGCCGTTCCTCGACGGGCCGGTCGGCGAGCAACTCCCGCGCGATGGGGCCGTGGTGGCGCACGGTGCGCCAGCGGTGGGTGCCGGAGGCGGAGTCCTCGATGACGGTGTACGGGCCCTCGGCGCGCCGGTACAGCACGCGGTGACCGCCGGCGGGGGTCTCCACGACGACCTCGCGCAGCCCGGGGAGGGTCAGCAGCAGGGCGTCGTCGATGCCGGCCAGCAGCCGCTCCACCAGCTCCTCGGCGGCGCCGTCGCGCAGCGGCAGCACCACGACGGTGTCGTAGCCCTCGGGGGCCGTGCCCTCGGCGGGCAACGGCAGGCGCAGCAGCGGTACGTGGCCGTCGCGGCGGCGCAGCTCGTCGCCGAGTCCGGGGCTGCCGTTGGCGGCGTCCCGGGCCAGTTCGCGGGCCTCGGCCAGGGACCAGCGGACACCGCCGTGCCGGCCGAGCACCGCCGGTTCGTCGGACACCGCCAGGACGGCGGCGAAGCCGACGCCGAAGCGGCCCACGGTCTCCGCCGAGCCGGCCGTGCCGTTCGCCGCGTCCGCCCCGGCGGCGGCGGGTTCCCGCTTCGCGGAGGCGCGCAGCGTGCTCAGCGACTCCACGCCCGTGGCGTCCAGCGGGGCACCGGTGTTGGCGACGGCGAGCACCGCCTGCCCGCCCTCGCCGCCCGGGTGAAGGGTGAGCCGCAGCCGGCCCGGGACCCGGGCGCGGGCCGCGGCGTCGGCGGCGTTCTGGGCCAGTTCCACGACGAGCCGGTCCCGGTAGCCGCCGAGCGCCAGGTCCTCCTCGGCGTTGGCGTCCTCGCGGAACCGGGAGGGGCCCGCGCCCCAGGCGTCGAGCACCCCGCGCCGCAGCCGGGCCGTGCCGAAGGGGTCCACGCCACCCTGGGCCGCCGTTACTCGCACGCTCACGCCGCTGCCTCCAAGAATTGCCGAGCCGAACCGGGCCGAACTCCTGAAGGTATCGCGTGCCGGGCTACCCCCGGCCGGTGAGGTGCGCGTACACGACGACGTTGGAGTCCCAGTGACGGTCGGCGGTGAGGGCTCCGCCGCAGGTGATCAGGCGCAGTTCGGCCTTGCCTCGGGTGTCCCCGTAGACCTTGTCGGTGGGGAAGGCGTCCTTCTTGTAGGTGTCCACCGCGTCGACGGCGAAGACGGCGGTGCTGCCGTCGGTGCGGTGGACCCGGATCTGCTCGTCCTTCTTCAGCTTCCCCAGGTTGAAGAAGACGGCCTCGGGCGCCTGCGGGGTGTCCATGTGGCCGACGATGGCGGCGGCGCCGGCCTCGCCCGGCGTCGGACCCTCCTTGTACCAGGCCGCGTCCTTGGGCTTCGCGAAGTCCGGTTCCCGCATCACCCCTTCGGCGTCGAGTCCGACGGTGTCGAGGGGTGCGTCGACGTGGATGTCGGGGATGGCGACGCGGTCCGGGACCGAGGGCGCCAACACGTCGGCCCGGTGGGCCGCGGCGGACGGGGTGTCCGTGTCGGCGGCGGAGGAGCAGCCGGAGGCGAGGACGACGGCGAGGCCGGCGGTGCCCGCCAGGGCGGCCGCGCGGCGTGCGCGGCCGCCCCGGCGGAGGATGGGCAGGTCAGGCATTGCGGGTCGTGTCCTGGACGGCCCCGGCGTCGACCCCGGTGGCCGCGCCGGCGATTGCGGTGGTCCCGGCGTTCGTCCCGGCGTTCGTCCCGGTGGCGGCGAGGGGGGCCTGGCCGGTGTTCACGGAGCCCTTGGGCTTCTTGTGCTCGCTCGGCTTCAGCGGGGTCACGGGCTTCACGGGGGTCACCGGCTTCACGTCGGGCTTCGTGTCGTGGCCGGAGGCCTCGGTGGAGAACTTCACGGTGTCGAACTTCTTGCCGCCGGCGAAGGCGTCCACGCCGTAGTAGCCGGTCTTGACGTCGTTCGCGACGACGGCGGTGCCGGTCCAGGTGCCCTTGCCGTCGCTCGTGAGGTTGACCCGGCCGCCGGCGAAGGCGTCGGACTTCACCTGGGCGCTCTTGTCGCCGGCGCCCGTGGTGACGGTGACGGCCACCTTGTCGCCGGGGCGGCCGAAGTCCTTGGACAGGCGCAGGGTGGGGGACTGCGGCTTCGGGTCCGGCGCGCCGGCCTTGACCGTCAGCTGGGCGGTGGCCCGCACCTTGCCGCCCGGGGCCGAACCGGTGAGGGCGACGCCGTGGTTCCCGTCCTTGACGTCGGCGACCTTGGCGGTGCCCGTCCAGGTGGTGCCGCTCTTGCCCTCGGTCAGCTTGACGTCGCCCAGTGCGGCGGAGGAGACGACCAGGGAGGTGGAGCCCTCGGGGGCGGTGACGCTAATCTCCACGCTCGCGCCCGGCTTGGCGGTGGAGGCGGAGAGCTTCAGGCTCGCGTCGGTGGTGCCGGTCTTCGCACCGCTGTCGGCTCCGGCTCCGGCTCCGGTGCTCGCGCTGGTCGTGGGGGTCGGGCGGGGTGTGTCGGCGGCGAACGCGGTGCCGGTGACGCCGAGGGCCATCGACGAGGCGAGGACGATGCCGGAGATGGTGAATGCCTTGCGCATGGATTTCCTCCTGAACGGACCTGCCGGGGTTCGTTCCCGGCACATCAGACATGAGGGACATCCAGGGCGCTTTGGTTGCAGGGGCGGTGTGGGCCGGGAGGGGGTCCGGCCGAAGGTCCCTCAGGGGGAAACCGCAGGTCGCGGCGGCCTGTGGGATATCCCGTTTGCGGGCTCTTTGCCCCGATTTTTGGGACCAAGGTCCCGGAACGGAAGCCGCCCCCGGCCCCCGCGAACGCCGAGACCCCCGGCGACGCGAACGTCACCGGGGGCCTCGGGGAGAACGGGGGAGGGAAGGGGTCAGAGCTTCTCGATCACGTGGTCGATGCACGCGGTCAGCGCCTGCACGTCCGCCGGGTCGATCGCGGGGAACATCGCGACGCGCAACTGGTTGCGACCGAGCTTGCGGTACGGCTCGGTGTCCACGATGCCGTTGGCGCGCAGCACCTTGGCGACCGCCGCCGCGTCGATGTCGTCGGAGAAGTCGATCGTGCCGATGACCGCGGACCGCTTGTCGGCGTCCGTGACGAACGGGTTCGCGTACTTCGACGCCTCCGCCCAGCCGTAGAGGTTGCGCGCGCTGGCCGCCGTGCGACCGGTCGTGAACTCCAGGCCGCCCTGGCTGTTCATCCACTCCAGCTGCTGGTCCAGCAGGAAGAGGGTGGACAGCGCCGGGGTGTTGTACGTCTGGTTCTTCAGCGAGTTGTCGATCGCCGTCGGCAGCGAGAAGAACTCCGGGATGTGCCGGGTTCCGGACGCGTGCACACGTGCCGCGCGCTCCAGCGCCGCCGGCGAAAACGCCGCCAGCCACAGGCCGCCGTCCGAGGCGAAGGACTTCTGCGGGGCGAAGTAGTAGACGTCGGTCTCGGTGATGTCCACGGGCAGACCGCCAGCGCCCGAGGTCGCGTCCACCAGGACGAGCGAACCGGCGTCGGCGCCCGCGACCCGCTTGATCGGAGCCGCGACACCCGTCGAGGTCTCGTTGTGCGTGTACGCGTACACGTCCACGCCGGCCTCGGCGACCGGCTCGGGGTGCGTGCCCGGCTCCGAGGAGATCACGGACGGCGCGTCCAGCCACGGCGCGAGCTTCGCGGCGGTGGCGAACTTGGAGGAGAACTCGCCGAAGGTCAGGTGCTGGGACTTCTTCTCGATGAGCCCGGCGGTCGCGATGTCCCAGAAGGCGGTGGAGCCGCCGTTGCCCAGGATCACCTCGTAGCCCTCGGGGAGCGAGAAGAGGTCCCGGAGTCCCTGCCGCACCGAGCCGACCAGGTTCTTGACCGGGGCCTGGCGGTGGGAGGTTCCGAGCAGGGAGGTACCGGTGGCGGCCAGGGCGTCGAGCGCCTCGGTCCGCACCTTGGAGGGGCCCGCGCCGAAGCGTCCGTCGGCGGGCTTGATGTCAGCGGGAATCTGGATCTCAGCCACGAGCGGAGCGTATCGGGTCCCGGACGCGGTCTCGGAGCCGCGTCCATTCGGTGAGACGCGGTGTCCCGCAGGGCGGGCGCGCGGTCCGACGCCCGGCGCGGACGGCGTCCGGACGCGTCGGCGGGTCCGTCACCTCGCGGAACGAGCGACCGGTGACTCCGGGAGCGGTGTGGTGGTGTGACCAATGTAAGGCGGGACACGGCTTGCCACCCGTTACAGACGGCTTAGCCTGGGGAGATGACCGCGTCCACTCCTCCCGTGTCCCCACGCGCCTCCCGTCCCGTGACCGCGCCCGCCCCGAACCCCGCCGAGGCGGCGGCGGCCGGTGGTGCCCGCGCCCGTCTCGGGCCGGTCGCGCTGGTGGTCTCGGCCGGGATTTCCGTGCAGTTCGGCGCGGCCCTCGCGGTCATGATCATGCCGAGGGCCGGAGCGGCGGGCGTGGTCACGCTCCGGCTGGCGGCCGCGGCGCTGGTCCTGCTGGTCCTGTGCCGCCCCAAGGTGCGCGGGTACAAGCGCGCCGACTGGACCACCGTCCTGTGGTTCGGCGTGACCATGGCCGGCATGAACGGCCTCTTCTACCAGGCCATCGACCGCATCCCGCTCGGCCCGGCCGTGACCCTGGAGGTCCTCGGCCCGCTCGCCCTCTCGGTGGTCGTCTCCCGCCGCCTGGTCAACGTCCTGTGGGCGGGCCTGGCCCTGGCGGGGGTCGTGCTCCTCGCCGGCCACGGGGGCGGCGGCTTCGGCGGGCTCGATCCGCTGGGCGCGGCGTTCGCGCTCGGAGCAGGCGCGATGTGGGCGGCGTACATCGTGTTCAGTGCGCGTACCGGGCGCCGGTTCCCGCAGGCGGACGGCCTGGCCCTGGCCATGGCGGTCGCCGCGGTCCTCTCTCTGCCCCTGGGCATCGTCGAGGCGGGCTCCGACCTCCTGGTGCCGAGCACCCTGGCGCTCGGTCTGGGCGTCGCCGTGATGTCCTCGGTGCTGCCCTACACGCTGGAGCTGCTGGCCCTGCGCAAGCTGCCCGCCCCGACCTTCGCGATCCTGATGAGCCTGGAACCGGCCATCGCCGCGACCGCCGGCTTCCTGGTCCTGCACCAGGCGCTGTCCGCGCTGGACGCCCTCGCCATCGCCCTGGTGATCGCGGCGAGCATGGGCGCGGTCCGCTCCCAGATCGGCAAGAGGGCCCTGACGACCCCCTGAATCGTCCCCTGTTCCCGGGACGCCTCCCGCCCCGCCGCCCACGAGAGGGCGGCGGGGCGGTTCCGTACCCGCGGGGAGGCGGACGGGTCTCGCGCCGCGTCGGCTCAGCCGAGCGGCAGGTCCAGGAAGGACGGAGTGGCCTCCGGGGAGGTGAAGGCCAGCGTGGCGCGCGGCAGGTTGGCGTCGCCGTAGAAGGGGTCGCGGCCGTCGATCACCAGCAGCAGCCGGTGCCCGGGCGGGACGTCGTACGCCGTCGCCTGGAGTTCGATGTCCGCGCCGATGAGGCTGTCCGGGGGCGAGTGGAGGTCGCTGAACGGGGCGTGGGTGACGAGGTGGGCGCTCCCGTCGGGCGCCATGTCGAACAGGTACGCCACGAAGGTGGATCCGGGGTTCGCCGCCCGGTACGTCACCCGCAGGCGGGGCGTGCCCCGCAGCCGGGCGGTCTCCTCCTCGGGCGGTGCCGCCCAGACGGCCGCCGTGCCGCGGTCGATGTCACCGGTCGGGTAGACCTTCGGTCGGCCGGCCATCTCCGCGTAGCCGGACGTCACGATCGCGTCGGCGACGGTTGCCGGGGTGTCCACCCCGCACACCACGCCCGCCGTCCAACCGGCCTCGGGCTCGTGCGCGAGTTCACCGGCGCCCGTCAGGTGGACGCGCCGGGTCCGGTCGGTGAGCGCGGACCAGCCGGCACGTGCCTCCAGGCCCTTGCCCCACATCACCTCGCTGACCACCTGGGCCTGGTCGGCGACGCCGTTGTCGATGCCCCTCAGGTGGTGGTCGAACCAGCGGTGGGCGTCCGTCCAGATTCGGTTCGGCAGGCCGAGCAGGCCGGACGTCTCGGGCCCGGAGTGGTCCCCGATGGAGAGGTCGAGGCGCTTGGGGCCGGTCAGTTCGTTGAACATCCGCACGGTCTGATTGCCCGGGAAGAGCGTCTCGTGCCAGGCCTGCGCGAAGAGGATCGGGACCTGGCGCCGGTTGAGCTCCTTGACGTGCGTGAGGGGCGAGCGCTGCTCCGCCCACCGCAGGGTCCCCTCGATGTCGCGGTCGGCCAGCACGTTCTCGAAGACGCTCCGCGTCCGGGGGCTCAGTCGGGCCTTCGCGGCGGCGTGTTGCAGGGCCTTCACGGCGGCGACGTGGCGGGTCGAGTTCTCGAGGAAGGCCTCCCCGAGGTCGCCCCAGGTGCTGAGCGCGACGACCGCGTCCACGCGGGTGTCGTGCGCGGCGACGAGCTGGCTGATGCCGGATCCGTAGGAGTCCCCGAGGAAGCCGATTCCGCTGATCGGCCCGGCGGTCCGCTCGACGATGTGGTCCAGGGCGCGACTGCCGTCCGCGACGTCGAGCGGCCCCGCCACGTCGACCTGGCCCTCGGAGCCGGCGAACCCGCGGGCGGTGTAGGCGAGGACGTTGTAGCCGCGCGCCGCGAACAACGCGCCCTGGACGGCGTACGCGAGCCAGCCCAGGTTCGTCCACGGCGAGGGCATCACGATCACCGGCCGGGGGTCCGACCCGGTGTGCCGCCAGAGCGCGGCGTCCAGCAGGTCCCCGTCGGCGCCCGTCACCTTGCCGCGGTTGAACACGGTGACGGACCGGACCTCGACGACGTCGGCGGCGCGGGAGGGGGACAGGCCGGTGAGGTCGCCGGTTTCGAGGGCGGTGACGAAGGCGTGCAGGGCGTTCGCGTCGAGTTCGGGGTAGAGGGAGAAGTCGGCTGAGTTCACGTACGTCACGTCGGTTCATCCTCTTCGTCGAGTGCCATGACATGAACGGATGTGTGCTCTGGGCCCGGAGCGAAGCACTCAGTATCGGTGCGACGACGGAGAGTTGCGCCGCGTTCCCGGCGTACGGCCGGATTCGCCCCCGAGGGGTGTGCCGCACCTGGCCGCCGCGCCCCTCGCCGGACCGGCCGGGAAGCAAATCCATTGCCGGTCGGGCGAGTTGGGCGGGCCGGCGGGAACGTGACAGCCGCCGAAGAAATCATGCAAGCGTGCTTGATTGTTTTGTGGACCCCTGCCAGGCTTCCCCCACGCCGAGAAGGGGAGCGCACCGTGCCCGATCCGTCCGCCGTCGCCGTCTTCGCCGACCTCCGAGAGGAGAGTCGGGACCTCGATTCCCTGGTCGGGGAGCTGTCCGAGCCCGGTTGGGCGAAGGCCACCCCCGCGAGCGGCTGGACCGTCGCCCACCAGATCGCCCACCTGCACTGGACCGACCGCGCCGCACTGCGGTCCCTCACCGACCCGACCGGCTTCGCGCGGATGGTCGAGGAGGCGCTCGCCGCCCCCGACTCCTTCGTGGACGAGGGCGCCGCCGAGGGGGCCGCGCTGCCCCCCGCCGAACTGCTCGACCGCTGGCGGACCACCCGCACCGCCCTCGACGAGGCCCTCGCGGTGGCCTCGCCCGACACCCGCTTCCCCTGGTACGGGCCGCCCATGAAGGCCGCCTCCATGGCGAGCGCCCGCCTGATGGAGACCTGGGCCCACGGACAGGACGTCGCCGACGCCCTCGGCGTCCGCCGCACCCCCACCGCCCGACTGCGGCACGTCGCGCGGATCGGGATCCGGGCACGCGACTACGCGTACGCGGTCCGGGGCCTGCCGGCGCCCGAGGGGGAGTTCCGGGTGGAACTCACCGCCCCCGACGGGGCCGAGCCCTGGACGTACGGGCCCGCCGACAGCCCCCGGCGGATCACCGGATCCGCGCTCGACTTCTGCCTGTTGGTGACCCAGCGGGTACACCGCGCGGACACCGACCTGACGGCGACCGGCCCGGACGCCGACCGTTGGCTGGACATCGCCCAGGCCTTCGCGGGCCCGGCGGGCCCCGGCCGCGCGCCGGAAGGCTCCCGATGACCCGGCGCCCGCTGCGCGTCGGCAACGCCTCGGGCTTCTACGGGGACCGGTTCGCCGCCGTGCGCGAGATGCTCACCGGCGGCCCGCTCGACGTGCTGACCGGGGACTACCTGGCCGAACTCACCATGCTGATCCTCGGCCGCGACCGGCTGAAGAACCCCGACCTCGGCTACGCCAAGACCTTCCTGCGCCAGCTGGAGGAGAACCTCGCCCTCGCGCACGAGCGGGGCGTACGGATCGTCGCGAACGCCGGCGGCCTGAACCCGGCGGGACTCGCCGACGCACTGAGGGAGTTGGCCGCCAAGCTGGGCGTGCCCGTCTCGGTGGCGCACGTCGAGGGCGACGACCTGATGCCCTTCTCCGAGGGCGCGTTGACGGCCAACGCCTACCTGGGCGGCGCCGGGATCACCGCCTGCCTGCGGGCGGGCGCGGACGTGGTGGTCACGGGCCGGGTCACCGACGCGGCGCTGGTCAGCGGGTCGGCGGCCTGGTGGTTCGACTGGGCGCCGGACGCGTACGACCGGTTGGCGGGCGCGGTCGTCGCCGGCCACGTCCTGGAGTGCGGCACCCAGGCCACCGGCGGCAACTACGCCTTCTTCACCCGGCACGACATCCGCACCCCCGGCTTCCCGCTCGCGGAGATCGCCGAGGACGGTTCCTCGGTCGTCACCAAGCACGCGGGCACGGGCGGGGCGATCACCGTCGGCACCGTCACCGCCCAACTCCTCTACGAGACACAGGGCGTCCGCTACCTCGGGCCGGACGTGACGGCCCGCCTCGACACCGTCCGGCTCGCCCCGGCCGGCCCGGACCGGGTCGCGATCTCCGACGTCCTCGGCGAGGCCCCGCCCGACACCCTCAAGGTGGGCGTGACCCGGATCGGGGGCTGGCGCAACGAGGTGGTCTTCGTCCTCACCGGCCTCGACGTCGACGCCAAGGCCGACCTGGTCAAGGCGCAACTCGCGGAGGCCCTTTCGGGAGTCGCCACCGTGACGTGGACCCTGGCCCGCACGGACCACCCCGACCCGGACACGGAGGAGACCGCGAGCGCCCTGCTCCGCCTGGTCGTCCGCGACCCGTCCCCGGACCGGGTCGGCCGGGGCCTCACCGCCGCCGCCGTCGAACTGGCCCTGGGAAGCTACCCCGGCTTCCACGTGAGCGCCCCTCCGGGCCCGGCCCAGCCGTACGGGGTCTTCACCTCGTCCCTGGTCCCGGCCGCGACGGTCCCCCACGTGGCCGTCCTCCCCGACACCACCCGCCACCCGATCCCACCCATGCCGGCCCCGCCGTCGTTCGAGGGGCGGGGGTCCGGGGACGGAGCCCCCGAAGGGGCCCGGGGCGCGGCCCCGGTTCCGGGAACGGCCGCGGTGGCGGACAGCCCCGCAGGGCCCACCGCACCGGCCCCGCCGGAGCGCGCACCCACCACCCGCGCCCCGCTCGGCGCCCTGTTCGGCGCCCGCAGCGGCGACAAGGGCGGCGACGCCAACATCGGCGTCTGGGCCGAGAGCGACGCGGCCTGGCAGTGGCTCCGCGCGACCCTCACGGCCGACGCCCTCACCACGCTGCTCCCCGAGACCGCAGGTCTCCCCGTCGCCCGTCACGAACTCCCGCACCTGAGGGCCCTCAACTTCACCGTCACCGGCATCCTCGGCGCCGGCGTCGCCTCGGGCCACCGCTTCGACCCGCAGGCCAAGGCCCTCGGCGAATGGCTGCGCGCCCGCCACGTCGACATCCCGACGCACCTCCTGTCGTCCGACCCCGCCCCGGAGGGGACCCGCCCATGACCCGCCTCGGCACCACCGTGGATCCACATGCTCCCGAGCACACGGCCGCCCGTACCGCCGCCCTCGCCCGCCTCGCCGAACTCGACGCCGAGCACCACAAGGCCCTGCTCGGCGGCGGCGAGAAGTACACCGACCGGCACCGGACGCGCGGCAAACTGCCCGCCCGGGAGCGCATCGAGCTGCTTCTCGACCCGGACACCCCGTTCCTGGAACTGTCCCCGCTCGCCGCCTGGGGCAGCGATCATCCCGTCGGCGCCTCGATGATCACCGGCATCGGCACCGTCGAGGGCGTCGAGTGCCTGATCACCGCCAACGACCCGACCGTGCGCGGCGGTGCCAGCAATCCCTGGACGCTCCGCAAGGCGCTGCGGGCCAACGAGATCGCCCGGCAGAACCGGTTGCCCTGCATCAGCCTCGTCGAGTCCGGTGGTGCCGATCTCCCGTCCCAGAAGGAGATCTTCATCCCGGGCGGGGCGATCTTCCGCGACATCACCCGGCTCTCGGCCGAGGGCATCCCCACCGTCGCCGTGGTCTTCGGCAACTCCACCGCCGGAGGCGCGTACGTCCCCGGGATGTCCGACCACACCATCATGATCAAGGACCGGTCGAAGGTGTTCCTCGGCGGCCCGCCACTGGTCAAGATGGCCACCGGCGAGGAGAGCGACGACGAGTCCCTCGGCGGCGCCGACATGCACGCCCGGACCTCGGGCCTCGCCGACCACTACGCCCTCGACGAGTACGACGCGATCCGCCAGGCCCGCCGGGTCGTGGCCCGCCTCAACCACCGCAAGGCCCAGGTGGAGCCGCAGCGCGCCGAGGAGCCCGTCCACGACCCCGAGGAGCTCCTCGGCATCGTCCCGGCCGACCTGAAGACGCCCTTCGACCCCCGCGAGGTCATCGCCCGCATCGTCGACGGCTCCGACTTCGACGAGTTCAAGCCCCTGTACGGCACCAGCCTGGTCACCGGCTGGGCGAGCCTGCACGGGTACCCGATCGGCATCCTCGCGAACGCCCAGGGCGTCCTGTTCAGCGCCGAGTCGCAGAAGGCCACCCAGTTCATCCAGCTCGCCAACCAGCGCGACATCCCGCTGCTGTTCCTCCACAACACCACCGGCTACATGGTCGGCAAGGAGTACGAGCAGGGCGGCATCGTCAAGCACGGCTCGATGATGATCAACGCGGTCTCCAACTCCCGCGTCCCGCACCTGTCCGTCCTCGTCGGCGCCAGCTACGGCGCCGGCCACTACGGGATGTGCGGGCGCGCCTTCGAGCCGCGGTTCCTCTTCGCCTGGCCGAGCGCCAAGTCCGCCGTCATGGGCCCCCAGCAGCTCGCCGGGGTGCTGTCGATCGTCTCCCGCCAGTCGGCCGCCGCCAAGGGGCAGCCCTATGACGAGGAGGCCGACGCGGGCATGCGCGCCTTCGTCGAGGCGCAGATCGAGTCCGAGTCCCTGCCGATGTTCCTCTCCGGTCGGCTGTACGACGACGGCGTCATCGACCCGCGCGACACCCGTACCGTTCTCGGCCTGTGCCTGTCGGCCGTCCACAACGCCCCAGTCGAGGGCGCCCGTGGCGGCTTCGGCGTCTTCCGGATGTGAGCCCGCAGATGACCGTCACCTCCCTGCTCGTCGCCAACCGGGGCGAGATCGCCGTACGGATCTTCCGTACCGCCCGCGCCCTGGGTCTGGCCACCGTCGCCGTGCACTCCGACCCCGACGCGGACGCCCTGCACGTCCGGTCCGCCGACGCGGCGGTCCGGCTGCCGGGCGCGGCCCCCGCCGACACCTACCTGCGCGGCGACCTGATCGTCCGGGCCGCCCTCGCGGCGGGCGCCGACGCCGTCCACCCCGGCTACGGATTCCTCTCCGAGAACGCCGACTTCGCCCGCGAGGTACGGGCCGCCGGGCTGACCTGGATCGGGCCGCCGCCCGAGGCCATCGAGGCCATGGCCTCCAAGATCCGGGCCAAGGACCTCATGCGGGCCGCCGGGGTGCCGCTCCTCGAACCCGTCGACCCGGCGCAGGCCGGCCCCGCCGACCTGCCCCTGCTGTTGAAGGCCGCCGCGGGCGGCGGCGGGCGCGGGATGCGCGTCGTACGGGACCTCGACCTGCTCAAGGAGGAGCTGGAGGGCGCCCGCGCCGAGGCCCGTGCGGCCTTCGGGGACGGCGAGGTGTTCGCCGAGCCCTACGTGGAGCGCGGCCGGCACGTCGAGGTGCAGGTCCTCGCGGACGCCCACGGCACCGTCTGGGCCCTCGGCACCCGTGACTGCTCCCTGCAACGCCGTCACCAGAAGGTCATCGAGGAGGCCCCGGCCCCGGGGCTCCCGGCGCCGCTGCGCGAGAGCCTGCACCAGGCCGCCGTGGCCGCCGCGCGGGCCGTGTCCTACCAGGGCGCGGGCACGGTCGAGTTCCTCGTCACCGCCGACGGCCGCCCGTACTTCCTGGAGATGAACACCCGCCTCCAGGTGGAACACCCCGTCACCGAGGCCGTCTTCGACCTCGACCTGGTGGCCCTGCAACTGCGCGTCGCCGAGGGCGCGGCCCTGCCGACGGAACCCCCGGAGGCGGTCGGTCACGCCGTCGAGGCCCGGCTGTACGCCGAGGACCCGGGCCTCGACTGGCGCCCGCAGACCGGCGTCCTGCACACGCTGGACGTCCCCGGCGCGGTCCGCGTGGACACCGGGTTCACCGACGGGGACAGCGTCGGCGTGCACTACGACCCGATGCTCGCCAAGGTGATCGCCCACGCCCCGACCCGCGCCGAGGCCGTACGCGTCCTGGCCCGGGCCCTCGCCGGCGCCCGGGTCCACGGCCTGACCACCAACCGCGACCTGCTCGTACGGTCCCTGCGCCACCCCGAGTTCACCGCGGGCCGGCTCGACACCGGCTTCTACGGACGCCACCTCGACGCCCTCACCGCCGAGAACCCCGACGACACCGCCCCGGCCCTGGCGGCCCTCGCCGCCGCCCTCGCCGACGCCGCGCCGGCGGCCGGAGCCCCGTTCGCCGCCCGCGTCGGCGCCTGGCGCAACGTCGTCTCCCAGCCGCAGACGCGCCGTTACGAGATCGCCGGCGCCCCGTACGAGGTCGGCTACCACCCGGCCCGCAGCGGCCCCCCGGTCCCCGTGGACCACCCCGGCGTCCGCGTCCTGGCCACCACCCCCGAGCGGGTCACCCTCGAAGTCGACGGGGTCCGACGGGTGTTCCACGTGAAACACAAATCGAACAAGGGGGGTGTGGGGGCCGCCGAGATCTGGGTGGACTCCCCGCTCGGCGCCCACACCCTCACCCGCCTGCCCCGGTTCTCCGATCCACAGGACCGCACCGAACCGGGCTCCCTGCTCGCCCCCATGCCCGGCACCGTCGTCCGCGTCGCCGAGGGTCTGGCCCCCGGCTCGGCGGTGACCGCCGGACAGCCCCTGCTCTGGCTGGAGGCGATGAAGATGGAACACCGCATCGTCGCGCCCGCCTCCGGCACGCTCACCGCGCTCCACGCCGCCACCGGCCAACAGGTCGAGTTCGGCGCCCTGCTCGCCGTAGTCCAGGAGGAAACGCCCGCATGAGCACCGTCGTAGAGACCGAAGAACACCAGGCCCTGCGCTCCGCCGTCGCAGCCCTCGGAAAGCGGTACGGCCGCGAGTACCTCGCCCGGGTCGCCCGCGAGGGCGGCCACCCCGACGAACTGTGGGCCGACGCCGCGAAGCTCGGCTACCTCGGCGTCAACCTCCCCGAGGAGTACGGCGGCGGAGGCGGCGGCATCGCCGAACTCTCCATCGTCCTGGAGGAACTGGGCACCGCCGGCTGTCCGCTGCTGATGATGGTCGTCTCACCCGCCATCTGCGGCACGGTGATCTCCCGCTTCGGCACCGAGGCCCAGAAGCGGACCTGGCTCCCCGGCCTCGCCGACGGCACCCGCACCATGGCCTTCGGCATCACCGAACCCGAGGCCGGCTCCAACTCCCACCGGATCACCACCACCGCTCGCCGCGACGGCGACGACTGGGTGCTGAGCGGGCGCAAGGTGTTCATCTCCGGCGTGGACATCGCCGACGCCACGCTCATCGTGGGCCGCACCGAGGACGCGCGGACCGGCAGCCTCAAGCCCTGCCTGTTCATCGTCCCGCGCGAGACCCCCGGCTTCTCCCGCTCCCTCATCGACATGGAACTCCAGGCCGCCGAGAAGCAGTGGGAGCTGGTCCTGGACGAGGTGCGGCTGCCCGCCGACGCCCTGGTCGGCGACGAGGACGCGGGGCTCCTGCAACTGTTCGCCGGACTCAACCCCGAGCGGATCATGACCGCCGCGTTCGCGATCGGCATGGGCCGGTACGCCCTCGCCAAGGCAGTGGACTACGCCAAGACCCGCCGGGTGTGGAAGGAGCCCATCGGGGCCCACCAGGCCATCGCGCACCCGCTGGCCCAGTCCCACATCGAACTGGAACTGGCCCGCCTGATGACGCAGAAGGCCGCCCGGCTCTACGACGCCGGCGACGACATGGGCGCGGGCGAGGCCGCCAACATGGCCAAGTACGCTGCCGCCGAGGCCTGCGTACGGGCGGTGGACCAGTCCGTGCACACCCTGGGCGGCAACGGCCTCACCCGGGAGTACGGCCTGGCCTCCCTGATCACCGCCTCCCGCGTCGCCCGCATAGCCCCCGTCAGCCGGGAGATGATCCTCAACTTCGTCTCCCACCAGACCCTCGGCCTGCCCAAGTCGTACTAGAACCACACCGGGCGCCGCCCCCCCCACGGGAGGGCGGCGCCACGACCGGCACGAGCCCCACCGGAGGAACGGCATGACCCCCCTCGTCGGCGCAGCCCACGACCGTGGCATCACCACGCTCACGCTCGACTCCCCGGCCAACCGCAACGCGCTCTCCGCGGACCTCGTCGCCGCCCTGCGCGCGGCCCTCGCCGAGGCGGGCGCCGACCCCGCGACCCGGGCCGTCGTCCTCACCCACACCGGCACCACCTTCTGCGCCGGCGCCGACCTGAAGTCCCCTTGCGACCCGGCGGACTTCGTGGCCCTGCTCACCGAGCTGACCGAGCTGCCCAAGCCGGTCGTCGCCCGCGTCACCGGGCACGTCCGGGCGGGCGGCCTGGGCCTGCTCGGCGCCTGTGACATCGCAGCGGCCGGACCCGGCTCCACGTACGCCTTCACCGAGACGCACCTTGGCGTGGTCCCGGCCGTCATCTCGGCGCCGCTGCTGCCGCGCCTGGATCCCCGGGCCGCGTCCCGGTACTTCCTGACCGCCGAGGCGTTCGACGCGGCCGAAGCCGCCCGGATCGGCCTGCTGAGCCTGCACGGCGCGGACGGCGAGGACGTCGACGAGCTGCTCGCCCCCGTGCTCGCGGGACTGCGCAAGGCCGGCCCGGAGGCCCTCGCCGCGACGAAGGAACTGGTCACCGCCCCGGTCCGGGCCGCCCTGGCCCGCGACGGGGCGGCGCTCACCGCACTGTCCGCCCGCCACTTCGGCTCCGCCGAGGCACGCGAGGGCATCGGAGCCCGCTTCGAGCGCCGGGACCCCTCGTGGGCACTGTGACCGGTCCCAAGCAGGCCCGCAGCCGGGTGACCCGCCGCCACCTCCTGGAGGCAGCCGTCTCCTGCCTGGCCGAGCACGGCTGGGCGGGTTCCACCGTGGCGGTCGTCGCCGAGCGCGCCGGCGTCTCGCGGGGCGCGGCGCAGCATCACTTCCCGACCCGCGAGGACCTGTTCACCGCCGCCGTCGAGTACGTGGCCGAGGAACGCTCCACCGCCGTACGGACCCTCTTCCAGGCCGGACCGGCGGCCCGGCCCGTGGTGGTCGAGGCGCTGGTCGACATGTACACCGGCACGCTCTTCCGGGCCGCGCTCCAACTGTGGGTCGCCGCCTCCAACGAGGAGCAGTTGCGTCCCCGGGTGACCGAGCTGGAGGCCCGGGTCGGCCGCGAGACCCACCGCATCGCCGTCGAGCTGCTGGGCGCGGACGAGTCGGTACCGGGCGTCCGGGAGACGGTGCAGGGGCTCCTGGACATGGCGCGCGGCCTCGGGCTGGCGAACGTGCTGACCGACGACACGGCCCGCCGGGCCCGCGTCGTCGCCCAGTGGGCCCGGATCCTGGACTCCGCGCTGACCTGACACGCCCCGCCGCCCCGCCTCGCCGCCCGAACACGGCGGCGCCCGAACACGGCGGCGCCGCCGCACCCCGTCCCGGGTGCGGCGGCGCCGTCGGAGTGTCGGTCCTCCCCGGATCAGGCCGTCTCGGCCATGTCCGCGTAGCCGGCGATCTCGCGCGGGTTGCGCACGCCGGGACCGGTGTAGCGGGCCGACGGGCGCACGAGGCGGCCGGTGCGCTTCTGCTCCAGGATGTGCGCCGACCAGCCGGCCGTGCGGGCACAGGTGAACATCGAGGTGAACATGTGCGCCGGAACCTCCGCGAAGTCCAGCATGATCGCGGCCCAGAACTCCACGTTCGTCGCGAGCACCCGGTCGGGACGGCGCGCGTGCAGCTCCTCCAGGGCGGCCTTCTCCAGCGCGGCGGCCACCTCGTAGCGCGGGGCGTCCAGCTCCTTGGCGGTGCGCCGCAGCACGCGGGCACGAGGGTCCTCGGCACGGTAGACGCGGTGCCCGAAGCCCATCAGGCGCTCGCCCTTGTCCAGGGCCTTCTTCACGTACGCCACGGCGTCGCCGGTGCGCTCGATCTCCTCGATCATGCCGAGGACGCGCGAGGGCGCGCCGCCGTGCAGCGGCCCCGACATGGCCCCGACCGCGCCCGACAGGGCCGCCGCGACGTCGGCGCCGGTGGAGGCGATGACGCGCGCGGTGAAGGTGGAGGCGTTCATGCCGTGCTCGGCGGCCGAGGTCCAGTACGCGTCGACGGCCTTGACGTGCCGCGGGTCCGGCTCGCCCCGCCAGCGGATCATGAACCGCTCGACGACGGAGCCGGCCTTGTCGATCTCCTTCTGCGGGACCATCGGCAGGCCCTGTCCGCGGGCGGACTGGGCGACGTACGACAGTGCCATCACGGCCGCGCGCGCCAGGTCGTCGCGGGCGGTGCGCTCGTCGATGTCGAGGAGCGGTTTCAGACCCCACACGGGGGCGAGCATGGCGAGCGCGGACTGCACGTCGACACGGATGTCACCGGAGTGGACCGGGATCGGGAACGGTTCGGCGGCCGGCAGGCCGGGGTTGAAGGCACCGTCGACCAGCAGGCCCCACACGTTCCCGAAGGAGACGTGGCCGACCAGGTCTTCGATGTCCACCCCCCGGTAGCGGAGCGATCCGCCCTCCTTGTCGGGCTCGGCGATCTCCGTCTCGAACGCGACGACCCCTTCGAGCCCGGGTACGAAGTCGGACATCAGGCGGCTCCTCAGATAGTGCGAACACGCGCGGCTCCCGGCGTGATTCGCGGTCCGGCGCGGTCATCCCCGTTGATGCCCGGAACGGTCGTGGGTCACCCTCGCGGGAACCCTCGGACCGGCCCCAAGATTTTGTCCGTTCCGCTTGTCGTTCGGAAGCGTGACATACGGCACACCTCCGCCGGGAGAACGCCTCCCGCCGGCCGGCGGGGGAGCCGGCGGGGGAGGACTGCGGCAGGATGGCCGGCGTGACCGATCAGGACCTTGACCCCGCCGCCATGCGCAAGCAGTACCGCTCGCAGCTCGTCGACGTGGACAGCCTCGCCGACGACCCGATGGCGCAGTTCTCCCTGTGGTTCCAGGAGGCCGCCGACGCGAACCTCTTCGAACCCAACGCGATGGTCGTCTCCACGGCGACCCCCGACGGACGGCCCAGCTCCCGCACGGTGCTGCTGAAGCAGTTCGACGAGCGGGGCTTCGTCTTCTTCACCAATTACGGCTCCCGCAAGGGCCGCGAACTCGACGCGAACCCGTACGCCTCGCTGCTGTTCCCGTGGCACCCGATCGCCCGCCAGGTGATCGTGACCGGCACGGTCGCGCGCATCGGTCGGGACGAGACGGCCGCGTACTTCCGTTCCCGCCCGCACGGCTCCCAGCTGGGCGCCTGGGCGAGCGAGCAGTCCCGCGTCATCGGCTCCCGCGCCGAGCTGGACCGGCGGTACGCGGAGCTGGCGGAGCGGTATCCGGAGGGGGAGCAGGTGCCGGTGCCGCCGGAGTGGGGCGGCCTGCGGGTGGTCCCGGACGCGGTGGAGTTCTGGCAGGGCCACGAGAACCGGCTGCACGACCGGCTGCGCTACGTCCGCGAGGGCGGGAAGTGGCGGGTCGAGCGACTCTGCCCGTGAGCCGCCGGGCGACCGGAGGGCCGCGGGGCGAGAACGCAGACGACCCGCGGGCTCTGGTTCCTCTCCTGCAGTGAGAGGAGCCGGCCGGACGTACCGGCGAGCCCGCGGGTCGGGTGACTGCTTGGGATTGGCGCCTGGCGTTCCCGCCGGGCACCGCACTGGGTGCGTGCGACGACGGGCGCTTTAGCCCGCAGCCACCTCACGCGTCCGGTTTCCGTACATTTCGGGAACCACCTCCCTTCTCGTGTACCGCAGAGCCTACGACCCCTCCCCGGGTCCCTCAACTTATTAATTCGGGCCCCACAACTCCCCTTACCGGGCACGGAGTTGCTCCCTACACTGGCGTCCCGCGCGGGGAAACGGGGAGGGCGTCATGAGCACACGGCTGCCGCGGGAGTACCGGGTCCGCTCGGAGCAGATGGCCGGCGTGTACGTGGCCGTCGGCATCGGCACGCCGGGCGTGCTGCTGACCGTGCTGAACATGGACAACACCCCGGGGTGGGTGAAATCCCTGGTCGCGGCCCTGGTGCCGGCCTTCTTCGGCTGGCTGGTCATGGCCGCGAAACGCTGTTCCACCTCCGCCGACCTCAAGGGGATCCGGGTCCGCCGCTTCACCGGGACCCGCAGGCTGGCCTGGGAGGAGGTCCAGGACATCCGAGCCGCCCCGAACCCGAGCGCCCACACCGCGAAGAACCAGCCGACCGTCGTCTCCTACGCCTACGACGACGTGGGTCGCCGCGTCCGGCTGATGTACGTCGACGACAACCACGTCGACGTCGCCCGCGAGGTCGGCGCCCTGCGCGCCGCCTGGGAGGAGCTGCGCGGTCCGGACTGGGCGCAGGATCCGGAGGCGGTGCGCCGCATCGCGCGGCACGACGTCCGTGACCGGCGCCTGCGGATGACCTACCTCTGGATCGTCATGATCATCGTGTTGGTCTTCGTGGTCGCGATGGTGTCGTTGTTCGCCGGCTGAGCGACCCGCCCCCTCGGGGACATACCGGGATGATTCCGGGAAGCGGGTGTGGGCTGTGTCACGTTCCAGTTGAATGATCCGACGTGCCGCACACGCGAACACCTGCAGGGGGTGCCAGGTGAGTGCTTCCGGACGTAACGAGACCACCGACGATCTGCTCGCAGCGCTGCTGGACGGGATGGACGCCGCGCTCTGCGCGTTCGACTCCGACGGCGTGATCACCCACTGGAACCGGGAGGCCGAGCGGATCCTCGGCTGGTCCGCCGCCGAGGCGGTGGGCCGGCGCGGGTTCGCGGGCTGGGCGGTGCGCGCCGCCGACGCGCACGACGTGGAGGACCGGATCATGTCCGCCCAGGATGTACCGGGGCGGCAGGTGAACGAGTTCGCGCTGCTGACCAAGGACGGCGGTCGGGTCCTCGTCCGCACCCAGTCCGCCGGCGTCCCGGGCGCGGACGGCAAACCCGCCGGCGTCTACTGCGCGTTCAGCGAGGTCCACGCGCAGATCGACCTGGAGCGTTCCATCGCCCTCAGCGAGGCCCTGATGGAGGACGCCTCCTGGGGCGTCGTCCTGGTGGACGTGGACCTGCGCCCGGCCGTCGTGAACACCCACGCCGCCCGCGCGTTCGGATCCGGTCGCACCGCGCTCCTCGGCCGGCCGCTCGGCGAACTGCTGACCCAGGGCGTCGAGGAACTGGAGGGCGCCCTCCAGCACGTGCTGGCGGAGGGCGCGCCGCCGTCGCCCGTCGAGCTGTGGGTGTCCGTCCGCACCCCCGAGGGGGTGCGCCGGCGCTGCTGGCGCTGCGGGTTCCTGCGGCTGGCCTCGCCCCTCGCGGAGGAGCCCGTGCCCCTCGGGGTGGGCTGGCTGTTCCAGGACGTCACCGAGGCCCGCCGGGCGGCACTGGACACCGGACAGTCGCGGTTCCGGGCCAACCAGCTGTACCGGGCCGGCCGGGCCGCCGCCGAATGCGAGGACCCCGCCGAGGCGGCGGCCATACGCCTGGACTTCGCCCTCGCCGGCTTCGCGGAACACGCCCTGGTCGACGTGCTCGAAGAGACGGGCGCGGACCCCGGGCGCCGCCGCAGACTCGTCCGGGCGGCGGCGTCGGCGTCCGGCCAGACCCTGCTGCTGCCGGGGCCCGGCGCGATTCCCCTGCGGTACGAACCCATGCACCCGGCGCTCCAGGCCCTGGACCGGATCGGCCCGGTACGCACCAGCGCCCCCGGCGGCGAACCGATCGACGGCTGGGCCAGGACGCGCCACTGGCCCGAGGACGCGGCGCACGCGCTGTGCACCGTACTGCGCAGCCGGGGCCGCACCCTGGGCGCGCTGACCTTCCTGCGCGGGGCCTCGCGGGCCGCCTTCGAGCGGGCCGACGCCCTGTACGCGGAGGAGGTCGCCGCCCGGGTGGCCGCCGACCTCGACCTCGCGGACCGGGCCCGCGACCGACACTGAGGGCTCCCGGCGCCGCGCTTCCTCCCACGGCGACGCGGTCGACATCAACCCCGTCGAGAATCCGTACGTCGACCGCGACGGCGACGTCCACCCGCCCGCGGCCCGCGCGCACCGTGGACCGCGATCACCCCACCCCGGGCATGATCCGCGCGGGCGACGTGGTCACCCGCGCGTTCCGGGAGGTCGGCTGGTACTGGGGCGGCCGCTGGAGCAACCCGGACCACCGGCACGTCTCCGAGACCGGCGGCCAGGCCGACAGGGCCAGGGCCCGGGTCCGGGTCCTGTCGTCAAAGTGGCGCCCCGGAGAGGCCCAGCAGGTCCGCCGCGTTCGTGTCGAGGATCGCCGTGGCCTCCTCCCGGGTGAGCCCCGACTCCGAGACGTAGTCCACGGCCCGTACGAAGACCTCCCCGTCCTCGTAGGGGAAATCCGTGCCGAGCACGAGCCGGTCGGCGCCGAAGGTGGCGGCCGCGGCGGCCAGCGCCGGTCCGTGCACGTGGCTGACCGTGTCGTACCAGAGGCGGCCGACGGCCACCGAGGGCAGTTCGGGGGTGTGGGGGGACTCGAAGCCCAGGTGGTCGTCGAGCCGACGGGGCAGCAGGGGCAGGGCGCCGCCCAGGTGCGAGGCCAGGATCCGCATCCGCGGATGGCGCGCGGGAATGCCCGCGAGGATCAGGTGCATGATCGCCACCGTGTCCTCGACGGGCGCTCCGACCATCCAGGTCATGGCGTGTTCGGTGATCAGCGGGCTGGCGGCTCCCTCACCGGCCGGGTGGATGCACAGGACGGCGCCGCGCCGGTCGAGCTCCTCGTAGACGGGGCGGAAGAGCGGATCGGCCAGGGTGCGGCCGAGTACGGTCGTGGTCACGCCGACGCCGACCGCACCGAGATCGTCGAAGGCACGGGCGATCTCGCGCAGTGTGGCGTCGACGTGGGGGAGGGGCAGCGCGGCGAAGGCCCGGAAGCGTCCCGGGAAGCGGGCCACCAGCTCGGCGTACGAGTCGTTCGCCGCACGGGCCAGTGCCACGGCCTCGTGTTCGGCGCTCAGGTGCGGGGACTGCGGCGCCACGGAGAGCACCTGGAGGTCGATGCCGGCCCGGTCCATCAACGCGAACCGGTGGTCCAGATCGGCCTCGGTCGCGTCGGCGCCGATCCCGCGCTGGGTGCCCGTGTCGGTCTTCCCCAGCGATTCGAGGCGATCGAGGTAGTCCGCGGTCCACAGGTGCGCGTGCACGTCGATACGCAGAGAGTTCACCCTTCGATGGAACGCCCTTCGCGAGGCGCGGGCCAATCGACGGCTCTTCGCGACGCCGTGACCGGACCGGTCCGCAGGAGACCCGCCCGCCCCGCGCGTCCCGTTCCGTCGGGCTACTCGTCGTCGACGGGGTCGTCGTCGCGGAGCCTGCGCCAGATGCGGGTGCGGTGCAGTGCGTACAGCGCGATGAGCAGGAAGGCCACCTGGAGCCCCACGGCGAGCAGCCAGAAGACGGCCCCGCCCTCGATCTCGTCCGTCAGGTAGGCGAAGTTCATACCGAAGAACCCCGTCAGGAAGGTCAACGGCAGGAAGATCGTCGACACGATCGCCAGCCGGTTGATCACGCCGTTCTGGTCGCCCGACACCAGCGAGGAGTAACTGCCGAAGGCCCGTCGGGCGGCCTCCTGGAGGGACTCGATGTCGGTGAGCACCAGCCGCGCGGTGCGCTGGTACTCGCGGACGAGCCGCTGGCGCGTCTCCGGGAAGGCGTCGTTCAGCATCCGGCGCGTGACGGTCTCCTCCGCCACCCGGTGGTAGGGGAGGAGCGTGTGGTGCAGGAGGGCCGCGGTGCGGCGCAGCCGGGCCAGCCGGTAGAGCTGCTCCGGTTCCCGCCGGCGGAACATCTCGTTCTCCAGGTCCTCCACCTCCAGCAGGGCCTGGACCGCGGACCGGCGGTAGCTCTCCAGGGCGGCGTCCAACAGCAGGAACAGCAAGGCCACGGAGTCGGTCGGCTTCTCGTGCGGGAAGCGGGCCGCGAGGTCGCGCACCAGGGCGGTCGGCCCCCGGTGCGCCGTGAGGAGGTACCGCTCGGTCACCACGGCGTGGAGGTGGACGATGCGGCCCGCCTCGACCGAGGGCACGACGAACGCGGCGCTGTCCCCGAGGAACTCGGCCCGGGCGAATTCGCCCTCCCTGCCGAGCCAGGCCAGGTCCTCCTCCTCCAGACCGAGCAGGCGGGCCAGCGGCTGTTCGTCGGGCGGGGTCTCCTCGGGCAGCTCCACGTCCACGAGCAGGAAACGGGAGCCCGCGAGCCGCTCGCGCGCCTCCGACACGGGCGCGGGGGTCATGACGCCCTCCGGCATGGAGACCATCGATACGATCATCGTCCCTCGCCGTGGGTGGGCCGGTGCGGTCCTTCCCAGGCTCCACCCGCCGTGACCCCGCGCAACCGCGGTGACGCATTCGCCCGGCACCGCCTCCTCGAACAGGTGACGTCGTGACCGGGGTGCGCCGCGCCCTCAGTGCCGGAAGAAGATCCGGTCGCCGTACTCCTTCATGACGCGGCCGTTCCACTCGTGCCCGCCGTCCACGTTGCCCGAGCGCAGCAGCGGGGGCTCGACCCCGCGCGCGGCCAGCTCGCCGGCGGCGGCGGCCATCACGGCCTGCATGATCGCGCTGGTCACGACGGTGGAGGCGGGGGCGAAGGGCGCGTCGATGCCGTCGATGCTCAGTTCGGCGTCGCCGACCGCGATCTTGCTGTCCAGGACGACGTCGCAGTGGTCCTTGAGGAAGGTACCCGAGACGTGCCGCGACTTGGTCTCCGTCGCGTACGCCACCGAGGTCACCCCGATGACCTTCAGCCCGATGGCGCGGGCGTTCATGGCCATCTCCACCGGCAGGGCGTTGCGCCCGGAGAGGGAGATGATCACGAGTACGTCGCCGTCGGAGGCCGGGCTGCTGTCGAGGACCGCGCCGGCGAGGCCGTCCACGCGTTCCAGGGCGCTGCCGAGCGTGGCGGGCATGACGTCGATGCCGGCGGTGCCGGGGACGGCGAGGAAGTTCATCAGGGCGAGCCCGCCGGCCCGGTAGACCACGTCCTGGGCGGGCAGCGAGGAGTGCCCGGCCCCGAAGGCGAAGAGCCGCTTCCCGGAGGCGACGGCGTCGGCGATGATCACGCCCGCCTCGGCGATCCGTGCCGCCTCCTCGTCACGCACCCGCTCCAGCAGGCCGATGGCCGCGTCGAAGAACTGCCCGGCCAACTTGCTCTCGCTCATACGCCGAAGGCCCTTCCAGGGGTGAGGTGCGTCCGTGTTCGCCGCTCACCGTGCGGTCTGGACCAAGGGCGTGTCAATACGAACGTCAAGGGAGGGACGAAAGGGCTCCCGAGTGGGGTACGGGACCGCGCCCCGAGATGTCCCGTACGGGCCTTGACGCTCGGGACGGGACGGTTGTCGGCGCGATGCGTCAGAATTGGGGGCAGGGCCAGCGCACGCAATCCGAGGGGCACGAATGTCCGGACTGATCGATACCACGGAGATGTATCTCCGCACCATCCTCGAACTGGAAGAGGAAGGTGTTGTCCCCATGCGCGCCCGTATCGCCGAGCGGCTCGATCAGAGCGGCCCGACGGTGAGCCAGACGGTCGCGAGGATGGAGCGCGACGGCCTGGTGGCGGTCGCCAGCGACCGGCACCTGGAGCTGACCGAGGAGGGGCGCAGGCTGGCGACGCGCGTGATGCGCAAGCACCGGCTCGCGGAGTGCCTCCTCGTCGACGTCATCGGCCTGGAGTGGGAGCAGGTGCACGCCGAGGCCTGTCGCTGGGAGCACGTGATGAGCGAGGCGGTGGAGCGGCGGGTGCTGGAGCTGCTGCGTCACCCGACCGAGTCGCCGTACGGCAACCCGATCCCGGGGTTGGAGGAGCTGGGCGAGAAGGCCGAGGCCGATCCGTTCCTGGAGGACGGCATGGTCAGCCTCGCCGAGCTGGACCCGGGTGCCGAGGGCAAGACCGTGGTCGTGCGCCGGATCGGCGAGCCGATCCAGACGGACGCCCAGCTCATGTACACGTTGCGGCGCGCGGGCGTGCAGCCCGGCTCCGTGGTCAGCGTGACGGAGTCCCCGGGCGGGGTGCTGGTCGGCAGCGGTGGAGAGGCGGCGGAGCTCGACTCGGAGGTCGCCTCGCACGTCTTCGTGGCGAAGCGCTGACCTTTGGCCGCCGACCTTCGGCGCGGACCCTTGGCGGGTCCTCCGAACGGGCGTAGTACTGGTCGGTACGAGGTAGGACAGAGCCAAGGGCGTGACCGTGGCCGCGCTCTGGCCGCCTCGGACGCGACGAGACTGTGACGACCTTGGACGTGGGCGGTCCCGGCGCCTTGCGGCGCCGGGACCGATCCTCCCCTTGCTGACCTGGAGCCCCGAGCTCTCAAGGTCATCCCCTTCGGACCGTCTTCCCCGAGCGGCCCGCCTCCCTGTTGAAAGGATCTCCATCGGCAGTGGCGGCCAATCCTTGAGCAAGGTCACTCGAAAGAGCGGTGTTGTCGGCGAGAGACCCGTTCTCGAATACGGGTTCGATACTCTGGCCGGGAGCGAAGGGGGTGCATCTGCGGTGGTACAGCGCATCGATGTGACTGGGGCCGACGGCGTACGCCTGGCCGCCTGGGAGTTCCGCGAGCCGGACCGCGAGCCGGACCGCGAGCCGGGTGCCACCCCCCGGGAGCCCGCCGAGCGGGAGCGGCCCGGGGTCCTGTTACTCCACGGTCTGATGGGTCGTGCCCTGCACTGGGCCGGCACCGCCCGCTGGCTCGCGGAACACCACCGCGTGATCGCCCTCGACCAGCGCGGCCACGGCCAGAGCGCCGGCCCCGCGGCAGATCCCGGCAACCCGACCCCCTTCGGACGCGAGGCCTTCGTGGCCGACGCCGAGGCCGTCGTCGAGCGTCTCGGCCTCGCCCCCGTGACCCTGATCGGCCACTCCATGGGTGCCCTGACCGCCTGGCAGCTCGCCGCCCGCCGCCCCGACCTGGTGGAGGCACTGGTCATCTGCGACATGCGGGCCTCGGCCCTGGGGGAGGCCTCGCAACAGGAGTGGGAGGACTGGTTCCGCCGTTGGCCCCTCCCCTTTCCCACGCAGGACGCCGCCCGCCGCTGGTTCGGCGAGGACGACCCCCGGGTGGAACGCCCCGATCCGGGGCGCGGCGCGTTCTTCGCCGAGGTCATGCACCAGGCCCCCGACGGTTGGCGCCCGGTGTTCTCCCGCCGCCAGATGCTGACGGCCCGCGAGACGTGGGTCCACGACGCGCACTGGGAGGAGCTGGCCCAGGTCCGCTGCCCGACCCTGGTCGTCCGGGGTCTGGACGGCGAACTGGGCCGCGCCGAGGCCCAGGAGATGGTCCGGGTCCTCCCGGCGGGCCAGTACGCGGAGATCCCTGACGCCGGCCACTACCTCCACTACGACCAGCCGGACGCCTGGCGGGGAGTCCTGGAACCGTTCCTGGCAGGGGTCAAGACCTCGTCCTGACCTCCGCGACCAGCGCCGTCCACGCGGCGGCGCTGGTCCGCAGGACGCGGTGGCCGGGTGTGCCCGGTTCGCCGGGGTCGCCGCGTTCCGCGACGAGGATCCGGCCGTCGGGGGCGACGGCGACGTACACGCAGGAGTTGCCCTCCGCGCAGTAAGAGGACCGGTGCCAGTCGTAGTCGGTCATGGGGCTTCCTTTCGCAGGTGTCGGGCGATGTCGGCGATCAGGTCTCGTGTGCGGTCCGGGGGCAGGGACACCGCTTCGATGCGTTCGAAGAGGAGTCGGTACTTGGCGAGTTGGGACTCGGCGTCCAGGAACACCACGCCGTGCGACTGATCCGGCCCGGCAGGGGTCAAGACCTCGTCCTGACCTCCGCGACCAGCGCCGTCCACGCGGCGGCGCTGGTCCGCAGGACGCGGTGGCCGGGTGTGCCCGGTTCGCCGGGGTCGCCGCGTTCCGCGACGAGGATCCGGCCGTCGGGGGCGACGGCGACGTACACGCAGGCGTTGCCCTCCGCGCAGTGGGAGGACCGGTACCAGGTGTGCTCGGGCATGGCTGTTCCCTTCACAGGTCCCGGGCGACTGCCACGATCAGGTCGCGTGTGCGTTCCGGGGACATCGAGACTGCTTCGAGCCGATCGAGCAAGGTGCGGTACTTGGCCAACTGCGCCTCCGCGTCCAGGAAGACGACGCCGTGCGACTGATCGAGCTGGACCGAGTCGAGCGCCGGCACCGGCCCGCGAGCGTAGAAGATCGACTGCCCGGAACCGGGGAAGGCCCCCGCCGCGGACGGGATGGCCCGGATGCTCACGCCGTCCCGCTCGCTCATGGCCAGCAGGTGCTTCAACTGGGCTCCGGCGACGGTCGGTCCTCCGACGGCGATGCGCAGCGCCGCCTCGTGAATGACCGCCCGGTACGGGGTGGGGTGGTCCTGGAAGAGGATCGCCTGGCGCTTCACCCGGAACGAGACGCGATGTTCGATGTCGGGCGGCGACAGGCTCGGGACGGCTTGTCGGAAGATCTCGCGGGCGTGCTCGGCGGTCTGCAGCAGCCCCGGGATGTGCACGATGAACGCGTCGCGCAGCCCGTGCGCGTGGTGCTCCAACTCGGCCAGGTCCAGCCAGGACGCGGGCAACAGGTCGCGGTAGCCCTCCCACCAACCGCCGCCCCTGCGTTCACCGGTCATGCCGATCAACGCCTCGATGTACGGCAGGTCCTTGCACCCGTAGAGCCCGGCGAGCGCGTGCACCCGCTCGGGGCTTGCGCCGATGCGGCCGGCCTCCAGGTTGCTGATCTGGGTCTGGCGGATGCCCAGTCGCCCGGCGGCTTCGGTCGCGTTGAGCCCGGCTCTCTCGCGCAGTTTGCGCAGCTCGCTGCCGAACCGGATCTGGCGGGCCGTCACGGCGCTCAACGCGTCTCCTCGCGGGTCGCGTCACCCACATGAGTGGCAATGAAATGCATTACCTGGAATCCGTGAAACACATGACGTCGGGCCGCTACTTTAGGCCTCAGGCCACCACCCGGAAGTACCCCGCTCGACGGAGCGACCTGGTCACCGGGCACCGCACGTACACGGTCCAACTCTCCTCCTTGATCGGAGACTTCCATGGACACCACCGTAGCTCCGTCCTGGGCCTACACCCTCCGTCTTCCCCACGATCCGCGGGCCGCCGGCATCGCCCGCAGTACCCTGCGCGCCGTGCTGCGGGGCCACGGGATGTCCCGGGTGGCCGACACCGCCGAGCTGCTGACCAGTGAGCTGGTCTCCAACGCCTACCGGCACTCGCGCGGCCCCTGCGCGCTCCGGCTCCGCGCGATGGCTCCCGAACGGGTCCGGGTCGGCGTCTGGGACACCAACCCGGCCATCCCGGCGCCCTTCACGGACGCGCCCGTCCCGCCCGGCCCCGACGCGGAGGCCGCGCAGGACACCGAGGACGGGCGCGGGCTGATCCTCGTACGGCTCTGCGCGGAGCGCTACGGCGCGTACCGCCTCGACGGCGCGCACCGCGGCAAGCTGCTCTGGGTCGAGTGCGGGCCATAGGCCCCGTCGTGGAAGCAGGCCCCGTCGTGGAAGCGGGCCCCGTCGTGGAAGCGGGCCCCGTCGAAGTGGCGCCGACAAGGCCCACGCATCCCGCACGGCCGAAGGCCCCGTCCGGCGGACCGGCGGGGCCTTCGAGCGTCGAGCGGGGCGTCAGCCCTTGCTGACCGCCACCAGGATCTCCGGGAGCTTGCGGGACACCGCGGGGGCGGCGATGCGTACGCCCGCCCACGTGGTCAGGGTGCCCCAGGCGATGCCGAGCGGCAGCAGGATCCAGGTCAGGGACTCCCGGTCCGTCGCCCCGAGGTAGATCGTGAGGGCGATCATCGGCGCACAGATCACGGCCGAGACCAGCACACCGCCGAAGATCCCCATCCAGGCCAGGCCGGCCTGGCCCGGGACGACGTTCTTGAACGCGCCGTCCGTCGGGATGGAGTACGCGAAGTGCGCCGAGGCCAGCGAGCCCGTGCACATCATCGAACCCACCAGGGCCAGGCACATGCCCAGACCGGCCGGGAAGGCGGCCCAGTCGCCGAGCAGCCCGGCGGTGACGGCCGTGACCAGCACCGTGTACGGGACGGTGATCAGCGCCAGCGCGTAGGCACGGGCACGGAGTTCGACGAACGCGTCACGCGGCGACGAGATGGTCTGGGCGACCATCCAGAACGCCGAGGTGTCCTGACCGAACTGGTTGTACATCTGAACGCCGAGCATGCCCGCGCCGAAGCAGGAGAGGTACACGGAGCCGGTGCCCTGGAGGGCGTTGAAGACCGGCACGATCAGGCCGATGGCCAGCGCCGACGCCCAGGACGCCTTGGTCTTCGGGTCGCGGATCGCGTAGCGCAGGCTGCGCTGCATGACCGCGCCCGTGCGGCCCTTCGGCAGGAAGGCCCAGATTCCGCCGTCACCTCGGTCACCGCGGTCCTTGCGCGGCTCGGCCGCCGCGATCGTGGAGCCGTCCGGGGTCACCATCAACCTGGTCAGGCTGCGTTCCCAGAACCAGATCAGGGCGGCCAGGGCCACCAGCGTGAGGACCAGTTGGGCGGCGGCGACCGCGTAGTCGCCGTCGCTCACCGAGTCGACCATCCCGACGGCCGTCGCCGGCGGCAGCCAGCGCACCACGGCCTCGGCCGGCTCCAACTGCGTCAGGCCGCCGGCCTGGAACAGCCGCTGGCTCGCGAAGTTCACCACCTGCGCGCCGATCGCGATCAGCAGGCCGCTGAGCACGGCCAGGTCGCGTCCCTTGCGGCTGGACAGGAGCCGCACGTTGGCCGTCGCCACCGCGCGGGCCAGCGCGACACAGCCGACGAGCAGCAGCGGGACGGCCACGACGGCGGCCACCACTCCCGCGGCGCCCCGCGCGACCGCGACCACCGAGCCGACGGCCAGGCAGAGCGTGAACAGGGGGCCGATGCCCACCAGCGAGGAGGCCAGCAGGGCCCGTACGAGCGGACGCGGGCGCAGCGGCAGCATGACCAGCCGGCTCGGGTCGAGGGTCTCGTCGCCGGTGGGGAAGAACAGCGGCATGAAGGCCCAGCCGAGCGCCAGGATCGCCGCGAGCAGCACCACGACGGTGCCGGCGTGCGGGTGCCCGTGCAGCAGGGACAGGCCCAGCGTCATGAAGAAGGCGACGACCAGCGAGAAGACGAGGCTGGAGATCCAGACGGCCTTGCGCTTCGAGGAGCCCTTGAGGCCGTTCTTCAGCAGGGACAGCTTGAGCCGCACGAACAGCGGGGTCAGGGAGACGGCGGGGGTCGCCGCGGTGGTGGGGGCGGCGACGGAGGCGGTGGCGGTCATCGGGCGCCGCCCAGCCAGTCCAGGGAGTCGCCGGAGGCGCGGTCCTGGGCCCCGACGAGCCCGAGGAAGGCGCTCTGGAGGGACGGCGCGTCGCCTCGTACGTCGGCCAGCGGGCCCGCGGCGCGGATCCGGCCCGCGACCATGACGGCCACCCAGTCGCACAGAGACTCGACCAGCTCCATCACGTGGGAGGAGAAGACCACGGTGGCGCCGGACGCGGTGTAGCGCTCCAGCACGCCGCGGATGGTCTGCGCCGACACCGGGTCCACACCCTCGAACGGCTCGTCCAGGAAGAGCACTTCGGGGTTGTGGAGCAGCGCGGCCGCGAGGCCGATCTTCTTGCGCATGCCCGTCGAGTAGTCCACGACCAGCTTGTGCTGGGAGCCGGCGAGGTCCAGCACGTCCAGCAGCTGTGTCGCCCGCTTGTCGGTCTCCTCGCCCGGCAGGCCGCGCAACCGGCCCATGTAGCCGAGGAGTTCACGCCCGGAGAGGCGCTCGAACAGTCGCAGCCCCTCGGGCAGGACGCCGATCCGCGACTTCACCTCGACGGGATCGGCCCAGACGTCGTGCCCCGCGACGAGGACACGGCCCGCGTCGGGTCGCAGCAGACCCGTGATCATCGACAGGGTGGTGGTCTTGCCCGCGCCGTTGGGGCCGACGAGTCCGATGAACCGGCCCGCCGGGATCTCCAGGTCGATGCCGGAGACGGCCACCTGCTCGCCGAACCGCTTCCACAGTCCCTCGATGCGTACGGCGGCGGACGGCGCGGATCGCACGCCACCCGTCCCGCCGTCCGTCCTGCTCGTCGTGGCGTCAGCCTGGTCGGGCATGCGCGTGCCTCTCGTTCAGTTCCCCGTGGTCGTACGTTCCTCACCATAGGAGGAGGGGGAGAGGCACAGGCGGTTACTTATGTCATGAACTTCTCGGAGGATTGGTCCTACCGGACGCTCAGGCGGTGCGCAGGTCCCGGGCGTGGCTGCCGCACGCGTACGCGAGGGCGTCGATCAGTTCCTCGGTGTCCGGCAGCCACCGGTTGGCGGGCGTGGGCTTGCGGGCCCACTGCACCGAGCCCCGGCCGCCGAAGCGGGTGGGCGGCGCGGCCACGTACTCGCCCTCGCCCCGGGCGGCCAGGTCGATCGCGGTGGGCGACCAGCCCGACTTCCTTACGAGGTCCGGCACCTTCACGCCGGCGCCCGGCAGGACGAAGAAGAGCATCCGGTGGTCGGGGGTGAGGGCGACCGGCCCGAGGGTGCGCTGCATGCGTTCCAGTCGGGCCAGGGCCAGGAAGCCGGCGGAGTCCGGGACGTCGAGCGCGTCGAACGTGCGCCCCGTCGGCATCAGGATCGAGGCCCCGGGCTGCTTCGCCCAGATCCGTCGGACCTGCACCGCGCTCCCGGTGGCCTGTGCGGCCCAGTCCTTCACCGTCGGGTGGGCGCCGGGCGCCGCGCAGTCCGGGGTTCCGCAGGAGCAGATCTCCCGGCCGTCGGCCGCCTCCAACCAGGTGCCGGCGAAGACATCCCAGTGCCGTTCTTCCGTGTACCGCACGGCATGGTCCAACAGCTGCTCGCCGCGCTGCTTGGGGATGGGTGCGGTCTCCGTGACTGTGATGGTCTCTTCCACGCCCATCACAACTCCCGCGATCACCGGGGGTTACGGGCGTAAACCGGCCCGTGGACGGAGCATCGATCCTGCAAACGGGGCGCACCGATGCACGGGCGGGGGCGCGTGGGAGGTCGGGGCGCGGTCCGCGGGTAGCCACGCAACGCAGAGGGGAAGATTCTCCGCACATCAGGCGGGAAGTGATCATTCCTATCGCTCTCCCGCGGCTTCAGGGGGTTTTCATGGCAGCCAGGCCTCTCGTCGCCCGTCAACCGAACGAACGGTTGCAGGCGCTCATCCAGGAAGCCGGGTGCTCCAACGCCGGGCTCGCCCGGCGCGTGAACATGTGCGGGGCCGAGCACGGCCTCGATCTGCGCTACGACAAGACCTCCGTGGCCCGGTGGCTGCGCGGCCAACAACCGCGCGGCCGGGCGCCCGGCATCATCGCCGAGGCGCTCGGGCGCAAACTCGGCCGGACCGTCACCATCGACGAGATCGGCATGGCCAACGGCAAGAACCTCGCCTCCGGCGTCGGCCTGCAGTTCTCCCCGACCGTGATCGGTGCCATCGAGCAGGTCTGCGAGCTGTGGCGCAGTGACGTCGGCCGGCGCGACTTCCTCTCCGGATCGAGCGTGGCGGCGTCCGCGCTCGTCGAACCCAGCCGCGACTGGCTGATCACCGGCGCCGATCCGCAGGTGGCCCGCAGCGGCGGCTCGCGGGTCGGGATGTCCGACGTGGACGCGGTACGGGCGACCACCGAGGCGCTCAAGGAACTCGACCACCGCTTCGGCAGCGGGCACGTGCGGCCCGTCGTCGTGCACTACCTCAACTCCGTGGTGTCCGGGCTGATCGGCGGCTCCTACCGGGAACCGGTCGGGCGGGCGCTGTTCGCGGAGGTGGCGCGGCTGACGGAACTCGCGGGCTACATGGCGGTGGACACCGGCCAGCCCGGTCTGGCCCAGCGCTACTACATCCAGGCGCTGCGCCTCGCCCAGGCCGCGGGCGACCGCGCGTACGGCGGGTACGTGCTGGCCGCCTCGATGAGCCACCTCGCCGCCGAGCTGGGCAACCCCCGGGAGATCTCGCAGTTGGCGCGGGCCGCCCAGGAAGGCACGCGGGGGCAGGTCACGCCGCGGGTGGAGGCCATGTTCTACGCGGCCGAGGCGCGCGGGCACGCGCTGATGGGCGACACCCGGGCCACGGCGGTGCTGTCCGGGAGGGCGGTGACGGCGCTGGAACGGGCGGAGCCGGAGACCGGTGACGACCCTTCCTGGATCCGGCACTTCGACCAGTCCTACCTCGCGGACGAACTGGCGCACTGCCACCGGGACCTGGGGCAGGCCGACGCGGCGGCCCGGCGGGCGGAGGAGGCGTTGCGGGGGCTTCCGGAGACCAAGGCCCGCCGCCGGGCGATCGGCATGCTGCTGCTGGCGGCGGCCCAGGTACAGCAGAGGGAGGTGGAGCGGGCCTGCCAGACGGCGGCGAAGGCCGCCGACCTCCTGGGCTCGCTGCGGTCGCGGCGCGGAACGGAGTACCTGGAGGACTTCCGGACGAGGCTGGAGCCGTACCGCGACGAGGCCTCGGTGCGGGAATTCGGCGCCCGACCGGCGGTGCAACCCGCCTGAGGGACCGGCCCCGGGCGGGGTGGGTGACGTGGAAGGTTCGGGTGGGCCTGCCGATGACGGCGGATGACCGGGTAGCGTGACCCGACGGTTCCGTAGGTTCGGACAAGTCGGAGAAGGAGTCTCCCGGTGACGCAGAACGGACGAGGGGGCGCCCCCCGGTCAGGGGCGCCGTGGGGTCCGGATCCGGCATATCCGGAGCAGCCGGAGTACCGGGAACAGGACGACTACGCGCTCCAGGACCCGGAGCCGGGGCGGGGACAGGAGTCCCCGCGGCAGCCCGGGCCGCCCCAGGCCCAACCGCCCCAGGCCCCGCAGCAGCAGTATCAGGACTACCAGGGATACCAGCAGCCCCAGCAGTACCAGGGGTACCCGCAGCAGGGGCAGCAGTACGGGCAGGAACCGTACGGGCAGGAGCCGTACCCGCAGCAGCACGAGCAGCAGCAGCCCGGGCCCGCCTACGGGTACCCGCCCCAGGAGGACCCGGCGCAGCGCGCCGGCGAGCCCGGCTACGGCTACCCGCCGCCGCTGCACGAGGCGGCGACGCAGTACATGGCGCCGGTTCCCGCCGGTCCGGGGTCCGGTCCGGGGTCCGGTCCGGTTTCCGGTCCGGGGCAGGGTCCCGGACCGGGCGAGGACGCGACGCAGTACATACCGCCCGTTCCCGCCTCGGGTGACGACGCGACGCAGTACATACCGCCGGTCCCCTCGGGCCCGGGCACGCCGGCGCACGCCGAGGCCGCGACGCAGTACATACCGGCCGTTCCCGCCTCGGGTGACGACGCGACGCAGTACATACCGCCGGTCCCCTCGGGCCCGGCCGCGCCCGCGCACGCCGAGGCCGCCACCCAGTTCATCCCGCCCGTACCGCCCGGGCCGGTGCCCAACGCCGCCGAGGGATTCGACGGGCTGTTCCGCGGCGACGACGGGGACGGGGCCGTCGGGCACACCCGGCACATGCCGCCGATCCAGGAGCCGGTGCTGCGACAGCAGCCGCCCCGGCCCCGTCCGCCGCGCGGGCAGGGCCCGCAGGGTCCCGGCCGCCCGATGCCGCCGCAGTACCAGCAGCAGCCTCAGGCCCAGCACGCCCCGCCGCCCCCGCCGCCGGCCGGTCGCAAGGTGTCGCCGGCGGTGATCGCCGCCGTGATCACGGGTCTCGTGGTGGTCGGACTCGGCGTCGGCGCGCTGTTGTCGGACGGCAAGGCGCAGAACACGGACCCGGGCGCGGAGCCCGCGGCCCCGACCGGTACCGGAGGGTCGGCCGCGGCGGTCGGGGAGGCTCCGGTCGACCCGGCCCGCCCCCAGGCCGTACAACTCGACAAACTGCTCGCCGAGAGCAACGACAGCAGGGCAGCCGTGATCAAGGCGGTCGAGGACATCAAGGGCTGCGCCAACCTCGGCCAGGCCGCCGGCGATCTGCGCGCCGCGGCTCTCCAGCGCGAGCAGTTGGTGACCAAGCTCCAGGACCTCAAGATGGACAAATTGCCGAACCACGCGAAGCTCGCCGCCTCGCTCACCAAGGCCTGGAACGCGTCGGCGGAGGCCGACAACAGTTACGCGGCCTGGGCGGACGACGTGGACCACGACAAGCGCAACTGCAAGGACGGCAAGGCCAAGACCACTGCCAACGCCGGCAAGGGCAACGCGTCGAGCGGAGAGGCGACGAGGGCCAAGCAGTCGGCCTCGGCCATGTGGAACTCGATCGCGGGCAAGTACGAGCTGACCAAGCGGGACAAATCGCAGCTCTGATCCGGGCCGCCCGGACGCGCACGCCGGAGAGCGCGTACGCGTCCGGACGACCCGCCGGAGAGCGCGTACGCGTCCGGACGCCCGCCTGGATCAGGACGCTCGGGGGGCCTGCTCCAGCGTCGAGGTCATGTCCAGGGTCTGTTCGCCGGGCTGGGCGACGAGCCGGCCCGACCGGACGATCTGGAAGGTGACCCGGCCGTTCGAGATCCGGGGGAAACCGGCGACGGCGCGCAGGTCCTGGTAGCGCCAGCTCAGGTCGGGGGTGAGACCGCCGGTCTCGACGTTCTCGGCCTGGTTGAGGGCGCGGGTGAGCCGGCGCGCGGTGATCTCCTCGCCCCGGTCCAGGCGCCGCACCACCTCGTTCAGCACGGTGTACGCGATCCAGGTGGTCTGCGCGCCGCTGTCGTCGGGGTCGAGGGTGTCGTCGCCGAAGGCCTGTTCGGAGATGACCTTGCGCATGGGTTCCCACAGCGGGTCGGTGGACACCGGGTACCAACTGGTCAGGTAGGCGCCCTCGAAGGGGCTCTCCTTGCCGCCGGTGCGGTCCACCAGGGACTGGCTGACGCTGCCGAGCACGGAGGAGATCTGCGCCTTCGCGTGCCGGCCGTCGGAGCGGCGGAAGGCGTCGAAGAAGGTCTCGGTGCGCTCGCCGAGCACGGCCGCGACGCAACTGCGGTCCTTGCCGGTGGAAACGTTGGCGAGCGCCTCGCGGGCCTGCGGGGCGAAGTCGGCGGAGTCCTCGGCGGCCCGGATGTCGGCGGCCTCGGGCACGTTGTTGGCCTTGAGGCCGGCGTTGAGCAGTACCGGCAGGGCGTCGCCGGCGAGGGTGTCGGGGCGGACCAGGGACACCTTGGAGCAGGCGCGGCCCAGTTGGTGGCCGGCGCCGGCGAGGAGGACGGGCTGCCCGCCGTTGACGGGGTAGGACAGAGGGCTCTGGAACTCCTCGGAGGAGACCCCGTACCCGCCGATGAAGGGAATCCCCTCGGCCTCCAGGGGGGCCATGTAGGCGCGGCCGTGCTGGCTGTACGAGCCGACGACCGCGACGGCCTTCTCGGCGATGGCCTCGCGCGCGCAGTCGGCGGCGCCGGTGGGGGTGTTCTTCTCGTTGCAGGTCAGGACGCGCAGCTTGTGGCCGTTGATGCCGCCCTTGGCGTTCACCCAGCGTTCGTACGCCTTGGCCATCCCGGGCATTCCCGGCATGTTGGTCGCTTTGGTGCCCATCGGGGCGAACGTCATGACCGTGAGGGTGCCCCCGGATTGCCCCGCGTCCCCGGGGAGCGTTCCGCAGCCGGCGACGAGACACGCGCCCATCGCCGTGGCCAGGAAGGTGCGGGTGAGGGTCGCCGTGCGTCGCCGATTGGTCATGTCCACGCACCATTCCGCCCCACGGGGAACTGGAGAGTGAGGTGTACACAACATTCGGTGACGCCCGGGTGAATTGCCGGGGCATCCTCGCACGCCCGGGCGCCTCAAGATCGCAGGTGGGGGGAACGTACGATCGAAAGCGTGACATTCGCCCAAGGTTCGAAGAACTCTTCCCGCCGCGGCGGCCGCTCCTCCACCATGGGCGGCATGCCCCTCAACGACATGCCGTGGTGGCGCTGGCGCGCCAATGTGCGCTCGGCGCTGCACATGCTCTCCGACCCGGCCTTCCAGGAGGAGGTCTGGTCGACCGGCGTCGAAGGCTACGGCGACGTCACCGACGCCGTGTACCGGCTCGTCGAGGACACCTGGCTCGACAGCTGGTCCGCCGAGAAGTACGTCGGCACGATCTTCCGCGACTCCGCCGAGGCGGCCGTCGTGGACCTCGCCGTGCTGCGCGTACTGCGGATCCTGCACCAGGTCGGACCGGACGCGCCCGTGTCGGCGTACCTGGAACACCACGCCTGGCCCGAGGCGGTACGCGCCGCGCGCGAGGCCCACGTACGGCTCGCCGCTGCGGACGGGGACGACCCCGACGCGGCGCCGAGGTCGCTCGACGTGCTGAGGATCGTCACCCGCGCGGTGTGAAAGGCTGTGGGGTCATGAGCGCAGACCCGCAGCAGCAGCCCCAGCAGTACGTCCTGACCCTGTCCTGCCCGGACAAGCAGGGCATTGTGCACGCCGTGTCGAGCTATCTGTTCATGACCGGATGCAACATCGAGGACAGCCGGCAGTTCGGCGACCGTGACACCGGTCTCTTTTTCATGCGGGTGCACTTCACGGCGGACTCGCCGGTCACGGTGGACAAGCTGCGGGCCAGCTTCGCCGCCATCGGGGACTCCTTCCGGATGGACTGGCAGATCCACCGCTCCGACGAGCGCATGCGGATCGTCCTGATGGTGTCGAAGTTCGGCCACTGCCTCAACGACCTCCTCTTCCGGTCCAGCATCGGGGCACTGCCGGTCGAGATCGCGGCCGTCGTGTCGAACCACACCGACTTCGCCGAGCTGGTCGGCTCGTACAACGTGCCGTTCGTGCACATCCCGGTGACGAAGGACACGAAGGCCGCCGCCGAGGCGGAACTGCTGGAACTGGTCCGCGCCGAGCGCGTGGACCTCGTCGTCCTCGCGCGGTACATGCAGGTGCTGTCGGACACCCTGTGCAAGGAGCTGAGCGGGCGGATCATCAACATCCACCACTCGTTCCTGCCGAGCTTCAAGGGCGCCAAGCCCTACCACCAGGCACACGCCCGGGGCGTGAAGCTGATCGGCGCGACCGCGCACTACGTGACGGCCGACCTCGACGAGGGGCCGATCATCGAGCAGGAGGTCGAGCGGGTCGGCCACGAGGTCACGCCGGACCAGCTGGTGGCCATCGGTCGGGACGTGGAGTGCCAGGCGCTGGCGCGGGCCGTGAAGTGGCACAGCGAGCACCGCGTCCTCCTGAACGGCACCCGCACGGTCGTCTTCGCCTGACCCCGACGGGGGCCCTCCCCCGCGCCGGGCCGGGGTTACCCGGGGACGGGCCCCGGGGGCCTGCACCCCCCGGGGCCCGGAAGTACCTCAGGTCAGCACGTGAAAGAGCCCCGACTCGTGGTCGGACGGGGCCGTTCGTGGTCTGACAGTGGGGCCGCCACGGGGGTAGGCGAACGGGGTCGGCCGGGGCTCGGGTCAACGCAAGGCAGCACAGACACGCTCGCGAAGTCGCTCGTCAGCGACAGTGTCCATGTCCCGCCATGCGAAGCCGCTGACCTCCGCTGCTTGTAGGGTCACGTCCCCCTTGCCGCTGGTGCGGAACAGGTACCGGAAGTCGAAATGCCGGTGCGCGGGCTCGCCCTTGGCATCGTTCGCCGGGATCGTGTGCACGTCGATGTGTACGGGCTCGGGCAGCACGGGTGCGATGCCGACACCGATCCCGGTCTCCTCGGCCAGTTCGCGGAGCGCCGCACCCATCAGGTTCACGTCCTCGGGCTCCAGGTGGCCGCCGGGCGTCAGCCACTTGTCGAGTGCGACGTGATGGATGAACAGCGCCTGACCCTCGCCGTTGACCAGGATGGCCCCCGCCGTGGCGTGTCCCTGGAACTCCTCGCGGCTGGTTACGTCGGTCCCGGCATCCAACAGTGCGTGAAGCAGATCCAGTTCGGGCTTCTCTTCGGGGTGTGCATCGGTGTACTCGGTGAGGGTTGTGCGGACGTGGTCTGCCGTGATGGGCATTCGATCACCTGTTGTAGTAGTGGAGCCAGGTAGCCGCGATGGCTTCCCGGTCCGTGGTGGGCACCTCGTACATGCCGGCGTCCAGCCCTCCGCGAGCCAGCATGGCCGCGCCCGCGAGGATCTCTGCCTGAACGAGGAAGATGAACGGTCCAACGCTCGCGCCATGGATGAAGTTGACTGCCTCGCCCCCGTTCAGCAGATAGAAGTAGTGCCCGGTCGTGCTGTAACGGCTCACGTGCTCGCCGGCACTGTCACGGATGTAGCCCGAGGGCAGTCCGCTCAACTCCAACTCGTCTTCGGAGCTGGTGACAGTCGCCACGTAGGCCCCGTTCTTGAGCTGTGGGAAGTCCTCTCCGCACAGGGACAGAGACCCCGTTGCACAGAGGACGATTCCGGCCGTGGCCAGGGCCTGGTCGCGGTCGCGGGCCACCTCGAAGCCCTGCGACATGGCCTGTGCGCGCCGTACGGGGTCGATGTCGTAGACGATGACCCGCACGCCCTTGACGTGCAGGAGACGGGCGATGCTCGACCCGAGCTTGCCGAACCCGAGGACCAGGGCGGGGCGCCCGTGCAGGATGTCCCCGCGCTGCCGCAACAGCGCTTCGGTGGAGAACACGACGGACTGTCCGACCAGGAAGTCCTCCGGGGTCTTGAGTGGGCTCCGAGCCACCGAGACGACCGGACACGGCAGCTTGTCCCGCTCCGCGTAGCGCTTGTGACCGTTCTCGGTGTCCTCGACCACGCCGAGGATGGTTCCCGAGAACCGTTCACACAGCGCGTCCAGCGAGGGAGCGAAGTACCCGCCCACGTCGAGCAGAACGACGCTCTCGCCGGCCGCCCTGGTCTCCAGGTACGTCACAGCGGTGTCAGGAGCGTTGAACATGTCCCGGGACAGTTCGTCACATGCCACCGTCCGTTCGATTTCCCGGCGAGCGCTCGCGTGGATGGACTTGGGCTTGGGGAGAACGGCACGCAATCGCGACACCTTGCCCACGGCCCCGACGAACGCGGGTCGCTCGGGCAACAGGTGAGTGATCAACAATGAGGACGGTGGCTCGGGCGGCGTGAACGCTTCGGCGACCTTGCCGAAGTACGTGTCGAGCCGCGCCCGATCGGCTGTTTCCATGGGCACTCTTTCTTGTGGGCGCGCTTCACGATGGTGAATTCCGAGAACTCCCGCACGAGCGTCGAATGCCCCGTGCGCCCCGTGCGCCCCGTGTGTGGGACCCGCATTTCGCTGCACTCGTCCGCGTTCCCGGTCGGTGCGGAATTCCAGTCGACGATCTCGGGGCCAGGGGTCTTCCCGCTGTCCCGAAACGCGCGCAGTGTCATGGCACTACGCCTGGTGATGGAAGATGCTCGCGGTTACTCTCGCGGGCTCAATGACTGCCCTGCCCTTATGAGCGCCCGGTGTGCCTCTGTGCTGTAGAGGGCGTTCTTCTCCAGCGCCCCCCACGCACGGAGATGCAGGGCGACGTCTTCCGGATCGTGCAGCCACATTTCGGCGTGCCACGTCTCGGTGATCACGAGGCTGTCGTCATGGACCGAGAATCCGACCCCGGCGGGGACGTTCATGTCCGCTTCGAAGGGCACGATTCCCACCCTCACGTTTCCCGGGCCGAGCCGTCCCACGATTCGATCAAGCTGTGACGAAAGCACTGGGGGCGAACACGGGCGGGCCCTTAGAGCCCCTTCCCAGATGAGGAAGTGAAACGTCCGGCTCTGGTCCGCGAGAATGCCTTGACGCCCCATGCGCGCCTGTACGGCGGCCTCGATGTCTCTTGGGGCAATATGGATCGCCGAGTATCGAGTGAGTACGGCGCGCGCATAGTCGGCAGTCTGCAAGAGCCCGGGTATCAGCGAGGGATCGAAACTGCGCCGAGAGTGCGTCTTCTGAGCCTGTGCCCAGTGCGCTTCCTGCACGGCGCGGTAGCCGCCCGCCAACTGTCTGCGCCAGGATCGGTACTGCGTCTCCAGCCCGCGTAGTCGGCCGACCAGTTCTCCGCTTGCCTCCAGGCTCCCGGTCCCCCGGCCCATGCCTTGAGATCGGCGACAGTCGGCGTCTGCTTTCCGTTCTCCAGCTTGCTGACCTTGGACTGTCCCCACTCAAGCCGCTCGGCCAGTTCGCGGCCCGTGAGCCCGCCCTCGGTGCGCAGCTCCCGCAGGCGCGCACCGAGGGACACCCGGGCTTGCTGAAAGTCCGTACTCACCTTTCGGACGCTACCTGGGCCGTGAACTCCCGATATGGGACAGCGTGGTGCCATGCGGCATCCCGGATCTGACAGGCCCGCAACACTTCCGACGGATCGGTGATCAGCTCCATGCCGATGGTGCGCTCGCCCTCGAAATGGAAGCGCGCCACGCTGCGGGAGTCGAACAGCCAGAAGTCCGAGAGGTTCACGCCGTGGCGTTCGGCATCGTCGCGCCACAGGTGGCGGATGTCCTCGCCGGCTGCCACGTTCGTCCGAGCACAGGCGAGCAGGTACCGCTGACCGGTGGTCGGCGGGTTGTCCACGATCCGTACCCGATCGAACCGCTTGCCGCTGTCCACCATGCGCCGCACGTTGGCGAACCACGGGTGCCCGACTTCCCCGGCCGTGTCACCGGTCCGCAGGAACTCTCGGTAGGACGGCATTGCCTGATCGGACGCATATCCGCTTCGAGTCTCCAACCGCCATGCGGTGTGCTCGAAGCCGTCGTTGATGAACTCGCTGATCTTCTGTTGCGGAACGAACTCAGGCATGTGCGTGACCTCTCTCGGGGAGAAGTTCGCCAGTAGCGCACGCGGCACGACCACGAATGCTTCCCCCTCCGCGACGTACTTGAGCTGCGCTACATCCGTGGGGTCGGTTACCGCGTCCCCTTGTACGAGCACCTCCCCGGTGTCCAGGTCTTCATACAGGGTCGGGCAGTCGCCCACTGCGGACGTGCTCCCGAGGACCCGCAGACGCCTGGCCATGGCCGTTCCCTTCGTCGTCGGACGCAACAGGGCAAGCATGATGATTCGAAGGGGTCCTTGTCCGGTGCGATTCTCGATTATTCGCATCCCCGGCAACACGCAGGAGGGCCCCGCGCCCGTCCAGGCTCTGCCCGGCATCGAGTACCGGGATGCCGTTTCACATCACGGCTCACCTGTCCGCGATCTTCTACTTTCGTGACAGGAAGTCCACCCAGGGGTCATGGGACCCCCGCCTCGCGCGCCGGCGGGGCTACAGGCGGCTGAGGGAGGCTGCCGCGAAGAGGACGTCGCGGATGGCCTCGCGGTCGCCGTGCTGACCGGCGGCCGCCTCCTCCGGGGAGATGTGCCCCGCGGCCAGTTGGCAGAACTCGGTGCCCTCCAGTGCGACGTGCGCGACGGTGTGCTCCGCCGACGGCTTCGCCGCCGGCGAGTCCAGCGCGATGTCCCAGCCGCCGCCGCCCGCTCCCTCGATCTCCAGGTGCAGGGTCCGGCCGGGCGCCCCCGCCGCGACCAGTCCGCGCGCCGGGGCCGCCAGCCCGGCCCGGCGCCGCTCGGCCAGTGCGCCGGGCAGCAGGCGCGCCGCGAGGTCGATCATCTGGTGCAGGTGCGGTGCGGACGGGGCCTCGTACGGGTAGTCGACGGCCTCCGCGATGTCCCAGGCGTGCACCCAGCACTCGAAGGCCCGCTCCAGGAAGGCGTCCGCGAGGGGCAGCGCGAAATGCCCGTAGTCCACGGCCAGCTCGGCGACGCCGCGGCCCGCGAAGGAGACCGTACGGATCAGGGTGTGTCCCTGCTCCCGCCACGGCTCGCGGACCTGGCGGGTCGTCGGGTGGGGGTGGGAGTTCCAGAAGTGCTCGGTGCGGTCCGTCGGGTCGCCCGGCGGCGCCTGCGGGCCCAGCGGGTCGTCCAGCCCGAGGGCCGCCGCGACCAGGCCGTCGACCGTCAGGAGGTGCCCGATCACCCCGGCGACCGTGGTCCGGCGCGTCTGCCGCCGCTCCTCCTCGAACCACTTGAGCCGTACCGGGGTGTGCCACTCCGCGTCGCCGAAGTCCCGCAGCAGCGCGTCGAGCCGCGCCGTCTCGGTGTCGTACGGCGTCGCCCACGTCGGTACCGGAATGCGGGCCGGGCGCCTGCCCAGGCAGTCCTCCAACACCCGCGAGCGCAGCAGCGGCTTGAGGTCCAGGGTCTCCTCGGGCTGCAACAGGCCCACGGCGTCCCGCAGCCGCAGAGCCTCCTCGGCGCAGGGCGCGCACTCGGTGAGGTGGTCCTCCACGGCCCGGGTCTCGTCGGCGGAGCAGGCGGCCAGCGCCCAGGCGCCGAGCAGGGACTTCAGCACGGCGTGCGAGGGCGGCGGGCCGGGCACCGCGAGGTTCTCCGCCGAAGGTTCGGGCGACGGATCGGGCGACGGATCGGGTGACGCCTCGGGCGTTGGTTCCGATGACCGGTCCGACGACGGATCCGACGACGGATCCGACGGTGGCGACTGCTCGGGCAGCGGGAGCCGGGACGGCTCGCGCGCCGGCGGCGACGTCCGGTCCGGTGCGGGTTCGGGCGACTCCCGCGGCAACGGGTCCGGCGCGTGCCGCGGATCGAGGTCGTCGGCGGGCCCGCGGGGGCCGGGTATCCGCGCGGAACCGCTCACGGGCCGCTGGTAGCCGTCGGGAAAGTCCTCGGGAAAGTCGTCGGGGAACTCTTCGGCGGGACCGGTCATCGGGGCGTTCCATATCCGGGCGGGCCGTATCCGGGCGGTGAGGCGCCTTCCCGGCGGAGGACGTTGGCGGTCGAGAGCAGTTGCAGCCCGAGCCGCAGCCGGCGGCGTGCCTCGTCCTCGCTGATCTGTAGATCGGCGGCGGCCTGCCGGTAGTCGCGGCGTTTGAAGTACGCGAGTTCCAGGGCGGCTCGCAGGGAAGCGGGCATGGAGGTGACGATGTAGTCCGCGCGGGCGGCGGCGTTGGCGTTGCGCACCTTCTGCTCCAGTTCCTCACGGGATCCGCGGCCCAGTTCCGCCTGGCGCAGCCGGTCCACGGCCTGGCGCTGGGTGACGCGGGCGACCCAGGAACGCATGGAGCCCTGCTTGGGGTCGTAGGCGTCCGGGTTCTCCCAGATGTAACCGAACACCTCGCGGGTGATCCGGTCCGCGCCCGTCTCGTCGCCCAGGACGCGGTGGGCCAGGCCGTGGACCAGCGAGGCGAACCGGTCGTACAGCTCGCCGAGCGCCGCGGCCTCGCCCCGGGCGAGGCGTTGCTGCATGCGGCGGTCCCAGCGCGGTGGTACGTCCTTCGGCATACTGCCCCCAGCCGTGTGTCGACTCATCGAATGTAGTGGGCACATGGGGGTGTGCGCCTCTTTTGGGGGAAGCGGGTCCCGTGAGCACGCTCTGCGTGATAGGCCCGTCGCTCGTGGTCGCCGGCGGAAAGTGACACCGGTACGTGACACCCGTAAGGGCACGCCGAATGGCACACACATGCGCGCCCCGCCGCGCTCCCCGTGCGCGGGTTCGATGCGGCCACCTCCTTGACCGCTTCGCTTAACGCGCAGGCCACGGAGGCCTTACGCTCCTGCCTTGTCTTGAACTGCACCTCAACTGCACCCCATCGCACATGTGAAGGCGGAACGCCGAATATGGACAGCGCAGAATACGAGCGCAAGATCGCCGCCCGATTCGCCACCTTCGACCAGGACGGGTCCGGCTATATCGACCGCGAGGACTTCAGCGCGGCCGCGAAGGCCGTGCTGGCCGAATTCGGTACGACGGCACGCTCGGACAAGGGTCAGGCGGTCTTCGGCGGAGCCGAGGCGTTCTGGCAGGGCATGGCCGGCATCGCGGACGTCGACGGGGACCAGCGGGTCTCCCGCGAGGAGTTCGTGACGGGCGCGGCGAAGCGGCTGCGGGACAACCCACACCGGTTCGCGGAGATCGCCCGTCCGTTCCTGCGGGCGGTGATCGCGGTGGCCGACGAGGACGGCGGCGGCGCCACCCCGGCCGCCGCGGCCCGTGTGCTGAGCGTGCTCGGCACCCCCGTCGAGGTGGCCGACACGGTCGCCGAGGCACTGGACGCGGACGGTGACGGCCGGATCTCCGAGGACGAGATCCTGGTGGCCTTCGCGGGCTACTGCGGCGTGGAGGCCCCGGACGCCTGACCGGACCCGGGGACCCGGACCGGACCCCGGACGCCTCACCTCGGACCTCGGACGCCTGACGCCTGACCGGACGCCTGACGCCTGACCGGACCCCGGACGCCTGACCGGACTCGGGGACCCGGACCCCGGCCCTCGGCTCTCGCGTCCGCGTCACCGGGCCGCCCTTCGCTTCCGCGTCGCCGGGCCCCGGGCCGTCGGGCCCGTCCGGCGGGGGCGGCCCCGGGGCCCGGTGCGCCCGCCTCGCGCGCGCCCTCGTCCCGGCTGCGGGCCGCCGTGCTCGGCGTCCGCTCAGGAGTAGCGCTCGCGGAGCCGGTACTTGAGGACCTTGCGCAGGGCGTCGTTGCGGGGGAGCGCGTCCACCACCTCCAACTGCTCCGGGAGCTTGTGGGGGGAGAGGCCCCGGGCGCGGAGATGGTCCGTCACGTCCGCCAGGGTCAGGGGGGTCGTGCCCGGGGGTTGTTCGATCACCGCGCAGACGCGTTCGCCGCGTTCGGGGTCCGGCAGCCCGATGACGGCGACGTCCGCGACGGCGGGGAGTTGATGCAGGAGGTCCTCGATCTCCTTCGCGGAGATGTTCTCGCCCTTGCGGATGATGACGTCCTTGCTGCGCCCGGTGAGCACGAGGTGGCCGTCCGGGGTGAGGTGGCCCAGGTCGCCGGTGACGAGGTAGCCGTCGGCGTCGAAGGCGTCGGCCGACTGCTCGCGGTCCAGGTAGCCCCGGCAGACGGCCTCGCCGCGCAACCGGACCTCGCCGTCCTCGTGCGCGGGGAGCGGTGTCCCGTCGGGTGAGGTGATGCGGATCGACATCGTGGACGGGGGGCGGCCCTCGGTGGTCGCGAGGTTGTCGGGGGTGTCGTCGGGCGACCCCATGGTGATCATGGGGACCTCGGTCATGCCGTAGCCGTGGGTGAGTTGGCAGCCGAGTTCGCGGACCACCGCGTGGTAGATCTCCGGGGGTTTGGGGGCGCCGCCGCCTGCCAGGAGGCGCAGGCTGGGGATGAGCCTGCGGTCGGGCCGCTTGCGCTGCTCGGTGAGGAACATGGAGTAGAAGGCGGTCGAGCCGCCCGCGACGGTGACGCCGTGGCGCCGGTACCCGTCCAGTGCGCCGGGCATCGCGAACTTCTCGAAGAGGACCGCCGGGAACCCGTACAGCAGCAGCATGACGGTGTAGTCCGGGCCGGCGATGTGGGCGAACGGGAACGCCATCGAACCCACGTCGTTCGGGGTCAGGCGCAGGGCGTGGGCCAGGCAGGAGCCGCCCGCCATCAGCGAGCGGTCGGTGTGCAGTACGCCCTTGGGGTCCGAGGTGGTGCCGGAGGTCCAGTAGATCCAGCGCACGTCGGTCCCGGACGCGGGCGGCGGCGGGAGGATCGACGGGTCGCCCGCGGGGAGGGAGTCGTAGGCCTCGAAGACGCCTCGGGCGCCGAGCCGTTCGGCCATCGCGGTGTGGTCGAAGCCCCGCCAGACGCCGGGGACCGCGAAGAACTCTGCCTTCGACTCCCTGAGCGCGAAGCCGACCTCCCGGTCGCGGTAGAAGGGGATGACCGGCGACTGGACGGCGCCGAGGCGGGCGAGGGCGACCGAGAGCAGGACCGTCTCGATGCGGGTGGGCAACTGCCAGGCGACGACCGTGCCCGCGCGCACGCCCTTCGCGTACAGGCCGGCGGCCACCTCCTCGGAGCGGTCGCGGAGGGCGCCGAAGGTGAGGGAGCGGTCGTCGGCGGGGTCCTCGGCGGCCTCGATGAGGACCGGGGCGTCGGGGGTGAGGGCCGCCCGGCGATCGATGAGTTCCCACAGGGTCCGGGAGCGGGCGAGCTCGATGGCGGTGGCCGTGGCCTTATCGGTGGCCGCGGCGGCTGCGGCTGTGCCGGTGCCGGTGGCCGTGGCAGCGGTGGTCGCGGTCGCGCCCGTCGCGCCCGTCCTGCCGTCGTCCGGGCCCGTGCCCGGGTCCGCACCGGAGGGTGTTCCCGGGCACGTGCCGCCGCCCGTTTCCGTACCCGTTTCCGTACCCGTCATTCCGGACCCCCTATAGCTGACGGTCAGTCAGATCCAGCGCAGAGCGTAGGGCTCGGGCGCTTGTCGGTCCAGGGGTGGCGGGGCTAGCTTGTTTCTGACGATCCATCAGATAGGGCGAGGGGACACCATGGAACTGCCTCGGATCATCAGCGTCGACGACCACGTGATCGAGCCCGCGCACCTCTTCGACGTGTGGCTGCCCGCCAAGTACCGCGAACGCGGCCCCAAGCCGCTGACCGCCGGCATCGGCGAACTCGCCTACACGGGTGGCAAGTACGTGATCACCATGGACCCGGACGGGCCGCCGACCGACTGGTGGATCTACGAGGACCTGAAGTTCCCGTACAAGCGCAACATCGCCGCCGTCGGCTTCGACCGCGACGACATGACCCTGGAGGGCATCACCCGCGAGGAGATGCGCCGGGGCTGCTGGGACCCCAAGGCGCGACTCGCCGACATGGACCTCAACCACGTCGAGGCCTCGCTCTGCTTCCCGACCTTCCCGCGCTTTTGCGGCCAGACCTTCGCGGAGGCGCACGACAAGGAGGTCGCGTTGGCCTGCGTGCGCGCCTACAACGACTGGATGGTCGAGGAATGGTGCGGCGACAGCGGCGGCCGACTGATCCCGCTGTGCATCATCCCGCTCTGGGACATCGACCTCGCCGTCGCCGAGATCCGGCGCAACGCCGCGCGCGGGGTCCGGGCGGTGACCTTCTCCGAGATCCCCACCCACCTCGGGCTGCCGTCGATCCACTCCGGGTACTGGGACCCCTTCTTCGCCGTCTGCCAGGAGACCGGCACCGTCGTCAACATGCACATCGGGTCCTCCTCGCAGATGCCCGCCGCGTCCCCCGACGCGCCGCCCGCCGTGCAGGCCTCCCTCAGCTTCAACAACGCGATGGCCTCGATGATGGACTTCCTCTTCTCCGGGGTCCTGGTGAAGTTCCCGACGCTGAAGCTCGCCTACAGCGAGGGCCAGATGGGATGGATCCCGTACGCGTTGGAGCGCGCCGACGACGTGTGGCGCGAGCACCGGGCCTGGGGCGGGGTCCGCGACCTGATCCCCGAGGCCCCGTCCACCTACTACTACCGGCAGATGTTCTGCTGCTTCTTCCGCGACAAGCACGGCATCGCCTCGCTCGACGTCGTCGGACGCGACAACGCGACCTTCGAGACCGACTACCCGCACGTCGACTCGACCTTCCCGCACACCAAGGACGTCGCCCTCGACCACGTCCAGGGCCTCGACGAGGAGACGGTCTACAAGCTGATGCGCGGCAACGCCATCCGCATGCTGGGGCTCGACCTCGACAAGGGCCTGCGGGCGGAACGCCAGTGGACCTGACCCCCACCGAGGAGGAGCGGGAGTTCCGGGCCCGGCTGCGCGAGTGGCTCGACAAGGTGCTGCCCGAACTGCCCGCCAAGCCGTCCCCCGACGACTGGCCCGGCCGGCGCGCGTACGACGCGGGCTGGCAGCGCCGGCTGTACGACGCCGGGTACGCCGGACTGCACTGGCCCGCGGACGCCGGCGGGCAGGACGCCGGCCCGACCCGCCACCTGATCTTCCTGGAGGAGACGGAACGCGCCGGCGCCCCCTACGTCGGCGCCAACTTCGTCGGGCTGCTGCACGCCGGCCCGACCATCGCCGCCGAGGGCACCGCCGCGCAGCGGGCGCGCTGGCTGCCGCCCGTCCTGCGCGGCGACGAGATCTGGTGCCAGGGGTTCAGCGAGCCGGGCGCGGGCTCGGACCTGGCCGCGCTGCGGACCCGCGCCGTGCGCGACGGCGACGAGTACGTCGTGACGGGGTCGAAGATCTGGACCTCGCACGCGGAGGTGGCGGACTGGTGCGAACTGCTGGTCAGGACCACACCCGTGGGGCCGGACACCCCCAAGCACCGGGGGATCACCTGGCTGGCCGTGCCGATGGACGCGCCGGGGGTCACGGTCAGGCCGCTGCGGACCCTCGCGGGGTCGACCGAGTTCGCGGAGATGTTCCTGGACGAGGTGCGGGTCCCGGTCGGCAACCGGGTCGGAGCCGAGGACGACGGCTGGCGGGTCACCATGGTGACCCTGTCCTTCGAGCGGGGGACCGCGTTCGTCGGCGAGGTGGTCGCCTGCCGGCGGACCCTCGGGGACCTGGCCCGCACCGCCAAGGCGAACGGGCGCTGGGACGACCCCGTCGTACGGCGTGCCCTGGGCCGCCTCCACGGCGAGTTCGGCGCCCTGTGGCGGCTCACGCAGTGGAACGTCGGCGAATCGGAGCGCTCCGGAGGCGTCCCGGGCACCGGGGGCAGCGTCTTCAAACTGGCCTACTCGCACGCCCGGCAGGAGCTGTACGACGTGGCCGCCCTGGTACTGGGCGCGGGCTCCCTCGCGCTGGACGAGGAATGGGTCCTGGACCGGCTCTCGTCCCTCTCGTACACCATCGCCGCGGGCACCTCGCAGATCCAGCGGAACATCGTCGCCGAGCGGATCCTCGGCCTCCCGAAGGGCCGGTGAGCCGGTGGACTTCCAGCCGACCGAGGAACAACGGGACCTGCGGGCGGGCGTACGGAACCTGCTGGCCGGACGGTACGGACGCGAGGCCCTGCGGGCGTCCGTCGAGTCGGGGGTCTGCGTGGACCGGGACCTGTGGCGGCGGCTCGGCGAGGCCGGCTTCTTCGCGCTGCGCCTCCCCGAGGCGGAGGGCGGAGTCGGGCTCGGCCTCCCGGAAGCCGTCCTCGTCTTCGAGGAGGCCGGCCGGGCGCTGGTGCCGGGGCCGCTGGTGGCCACGCACCTCGCGGCCGGGGCGGTCCCCGGGGCCGCGACCGGGACGGCCGTGGTGACGGCCTCGGACCTGGACGGGTCCCTGGTGGCGCACTGGGGGGAGGCGGACGCCGTGCTCGGGCTGCCGGAGTACGCCTCGACCCCGGCCGAACCGGTGCGCTCCGCGGACCCGCTGACCCCGCTGCACCGGGTCGCGTCGGCGCCCGTGCCCGCCGCCCACCGGGACGAGGGCGCCCTGCTGACGGCGGCGCTCCAGGTGGGAAGCGCACTGCGGACGCTGGAACTCGCGGTCCGGTACGCGGGGGAGCGCGAGCAGTTCGGCCGTCCGATCGGTGCCTTCCAGGCGGTGAAGCACCTGTGCGCGGACATGCTGGTACGGGCCGAGGTGGCCCGTACGGCGGTCTACGCGGCGGCGGTGACCGGTGACCCCGGGGAGACGGCGGCGGCGAAGCTGCTGGCGGACGAGGCGGCCGTGCGCAACGCCCGGGACTGCCTCCAGGTGCACGGCGGCATGGGGTTCACCTGGGAGGCCGACGTCCACCTGCACCTGAAACGGGCGTGGGTGCGGGCGGAGCAGTGGCGCACGGCGGCCGAGGCGGAGGAACTGCTCGCGACGGACCTGCTGGAGGGCGCGGTGTAGCGGTTCAACGGCGGCCGGAGCGGCGGGGGGTGTGCCTCGGTGTAGCGGGAGCCGGGCGGGGTAGCCGGGGGATGGCATCCGGAGGGCGGCGTTCGGAAGGGCTCGCCCCGGGTGCCGGCTCGGTATCACGCAGAGGCACGGGAGGGACGCGGCGGGACGCATGTCTGATTACAGAGAGTTGATATCGGTTTGTGTCCTTCGCCCGGCACATTACGGACCGGAGTCGGGTGCTCGCTCCGGTACGCTCCGACGAATGCGAGCGGTTGAGCGGCGTGAGCGCCGCACAGTATGCACCACGCCTACTCCTTCGCGCGGGAATATGCCCGAAGCGCTTGTTGTGGTGACTGTACGTCAACCATGCTGCTCCGCAAGGGGGTCACGGATCGTGATCCCGTTCCGTCGTGAGGCGAAGTGTCCGCCGGTTCGGATGGTGTGAGCGGTGCAGGTGCTTCAGGTTCAGCTTGAGGTAGGCGCGGATCCCGCCGAGGTCGGCAGGGCGCGCCGGTGGGCGCGGTCCAGGCTGGCGGGCTCCGGCATAGGGGACGACGAACCGCTCGCCGAGACCCTGATCCTGCTGATCTCCGAGCTGGTCACCAACGCCGTGGTCCACACGGGCTGTCCGGCGGTGCTGCGGATGCTGTTCGGCGGTCCGGGAGTGCGGGTCGAGGTGGCCGACGCGAGCGACCGGGCGCCGGCCCGCCGACAGGCGGCCGGGGACGACACGGGCGGGCGCGGCCTGGAGCTGGTGGACGGTCTGGCGGACCGCTGGGGCTGGCAGCCGGAGGGTGCCGGCAAGCGGATCTGGTGCGAGGTCGACCGCGCGGAGAAGGCGGCTGCGGACTGCGCCGCGGACGGCCCCCGGAAACCTTCCGAACATTTTGACCGGAACCGGGAACCCCGCGTGTACCTCTAACGAGGTGTTGACGGTTCGTCACATCTTGATCACTCTGGTGGGGAGCGATTCGTCGCGAGGGGACGCCAAGGGTCCTGCCTTGACGAGTGCGGGTCGTGGGGTGGCGGCTGCCGTGCCGCGCTCGGGGCGTGCATGCGCGTCGCCGCCACCCGCAGGTCGAACCGCCTCCGGGGCCCGGATCCGGGCCCCGGAGCGGGTGCCTGGCGGGTGGGTCGGGGCGAGCGCCTGACGCGTGGCGCGTGGTGACCGTTCCGGGGTGGTCGGTCGTCGCGCGAAGCCGGGGCGGTGGCCCGCTGAACCTCCGGACACCCGGGGCGCCCCGCCGCCCTCACGCACCGTCACGCCGTTCCAGGGGCAGGCCGAGGGGCCCGTCCTCCAACCCGTTGCCGTCTTCGAGGTGCGGGTGACTCCCGTCGGGGGCCGCCGGATGTCCGGCCGGATCGTCCGGGTCGTCCGGGTCGTCCGGGTCGTCCGGCTGGTCGGCGGCAGGCCGGGGGCGGTCAGAGGATGGCGACCGGGGCCACCGGGGTGCCCACCGCGCCGACGAAGGGTTCGGGCATCGCGGAGAGGAGGAACGCGTGGCGGGATTCTTCTGCACAGGCTGTGGACAACTTTTCGAGATTCCAGTTCTGGCCCTGGTGCATGCCCATCTCCACCAGGTCCAGCGCGTGCACCGGCAACCAGAGGTCGTCGATCTCCGGGGGGAAGATCTCGAAGGTCAGGGTGTCGTTGGCGACGGCCGCCACGTTCCGGGCGTGGAACCACTCGGGCGTACGGACCGACAGGCCGGGTGACGGGAAGCCGTAGCCGTGCTTGTCGCCGGCCAGGTAGACCTGGATCTGGCCCGTGCGGACCAGGACGATGTCCCCGGCGCGGACGGTCACCCCGCCGAACTCCTCCGCCTCCGCGAGGTCCTCGGGCGTCACGGCGTGGTCGCCCGGGAGCCGGTCCAGGCCCTTGGCGCGGGCCACGTCCAGCAGGACCCCGCGCGAGACGATGGGGCCCGCCTTGTCGATGCCGCTGAACTCCGCCCGACCGTGCGCCGTGACGGTGCCGGCGGGGCGGCCGTTGTAGATCCTCCCCGAGTGGGAGACGTGGGTGAGGGCGTCCCAGTGGGTGGCGCACTGGAGCCCCATCGTCACGGCGTCGTCGCTGCACGCGACCGTGCCCGGACCGAAGATCTCCTGGTTGACCTGCACCATCGTGTGCAGCGGGTTGATCCGGCCGGGGATCATGCCGACCTGTACCCCGTCCTCCTTGAGCGGGAGCGCGAGCGGGATCCGGCGCCCGGTGCGGATCCCGGCGGCGGCTGCCCGGACGACCTCGTCGGTGATCAGGTTGAGGGTGCCGATCTCGTCGTCCGCGCCCCAGCGGCCCCAGTTGTTGACGCGCTTGGCGATGTCGTGGAACTCGGCGGGCATGCCCATCTGACTCATCAGCTCCTTGCCATGTGGAACCCAACAGGGGCTTGTGCGGGCGCGTCCGCCTGCCCCTAGAATCTAACGGTCCGTCAGAAATCGCGGGAAGGGGTCGGCCGTGGGGAACTTCTTGGCAGGCAAGGTCGTCGCCGTCACCGGCGCGGGCCGGGGCATCGGGCGGGCCGTGGCACTCGCCGCGGCCGCCGAGGGCGCCCGGGTCGTCGTCAACGACCACGGCGTCGGCATCGGGGGCGGCGAACCGACGAGCGAGATAGCCGAGGCGGTGGTCAAGGAGATCGTCGCCGCGGGCGGCGAGGCCGTGGCCGTCGCCGACGACATCTCCACCATGGCGGGCGGACAGCGCATCGTCGACACCGCGCTCGCCCACTACGGGCGGATCGACGGGGTCGTCTGCGTGGCGGGCATCCTGCGCGAGCGGATGCTCTTCAACATGTCCGAGGAGGAGTGGGACCCGGTCGTCGCCACCCACCTCAAGGGCACCTTCACCGTCTTCCGCGCCGCCTCCGCCGTCATGCGCAAGCAGGGCGGCGGCACCCTGATCGGCTTCACCAGCGGCAACCACCAGGGCTCCGTCGCCCAGGCCAACTACAGCGCCGCCAAGGGCGGTGTCATCTCCCTCGTCCGCTCCGCCGCACTCGGACTCGCCAAGTACGGGGTCACGGCCAACGCCGTCGCGCCCGTCGCCCGTACCCGGATGTCGGCCAACGTGCCCATGGAACTCAAGGAGATCGGCGAGCCCGAGGACGTCGCCGCGCTGGTCACCTACCTGCTCTCCGACCGGGCCGTCGCCGTCGGCGGCGAGCGGATCACCGGGCAGGTCTACACGATCGCCGGCCCGAAGATCGCCGTGTGGGCCCAGCCGCGCGAACTGCGCGCCGGGTACGCCGAGGGCTCCTGGACCCCGGAGAAGATCGCCGACTTCCTCCCCGGGACGGTCGGTACCGACCCGATGCCGATGCTCGCGCAGCTCGAAGCCATGGCGAAGGCGGCGGCCGCCAAGGACCGCCCCAACGCGTAGAGGGGGGCCGGTGGACTTCAGCTTCGGGGCCGAGGACGAGGCGCTGCGCGCCCGCGCCAGGTCGTGGCTGGCGGGGCACCTCGTCGGACCGTACGAACGGGCCGTCGGCCTCGGCGGACCCGGCAGCGAGCACGAGGAGGTCGCGGCGCGGCGCGCCTGGGAACGGGAGTTGGGCGCCGGCGGCTGGATCGGGCAGGGCTGGGAGGTCCCCGACGGGGCCTACGGGCAGCGGCGGCTCTCCCTGACCGGGCAGGTGGTGTGGGCGGAGGAGTACGCGGCGCTGCGCGCGCCCGGTCGGGTCGGCCACATCGGGGAGAACCTCCTCGCCCCCACCCTGATCGCCCACGGGAGCCCGGAACAGCGCGAACGCTTCCTGCCCGGGATCGCGCGGGGCGAGGAGCTGTGGTGCCAGGGGTACAGCGAACCGGGCGCCGGGTCCGACCTCGCCGGCATCCGCACGAAGGCGGTCCGGGACCCGGGCGTCCCGGGAGGCCCGTACCGGGTCACCGGGCAGAAGATCTGGACCTCCCTGGCGCAGGACGCGGACTGGTGCTTCGTCCTCGCCCGGACGGAGGCCGGATCGCGGCGGCACGCGGGGCTGTCGTTCCTCCTCGCGCGCATGGACCAGCCGGGCCGCGTCGAGGTCCGGCCGATCCGGCAGATGTCGGGGACGGCGGAGTTCAACGAGGTGTTCTTCGACGGAGCCCTCGCCGCCGAGGTCGTCGGCGGCGAGGGCAACGGCTGGTCGGTGGCCATGGGACTGCTCGCCCTGGAACGCGGGGTGTCCACCCTGGTCCAGCAGATCGGCTTCGCGGCGGAGCTGGAACGGGTGCTGGCGGCGTACACGGCCTCGGCCGGCGCCGATCGCGGCGCCGGAGGCGGGGTCGCGGGCGCGGGGGACCCCGTGCTGCGGGACCGTCTCGTACGGCAGTGGGCCGAGCTGCGCACGATGCGGTGGAACGCGCTGCGGACCCTGGGCGCGGCCGGTGACGCGGGCGCGCCGAGCGTGGCCAAGCTGCTGTGGGGCGGCTGGCACAAGCGGCTCGGGGAACTCGCGGTCGCGGTCCGGGGCGCGGCGGCCTCCGCCGGGCCCGCGGACTGGTCGCCCGGCCTGCCGTACGAACTCGGACTCGACGAGGAACAGCGCCTGTTCCTGTTCACCCGTGCCGACACGATCTACGGCGGCTCGGACGAGATCCAGCGGAACATCATCGCCGAGCGCGTGCTCGGCCTGCCGAAGGAGCCCAGGTGAGAGGCGTCGTGTTCGACGGCAAGCAGGCCCAGGTGGTCGAGGATCTGGAGATCCGCGACCCGGGGCCGGGAGAGGTGCTCGTCGCGACAGCGGCGGCCGGGCTGTGCCACAGCGACCTGTCGGTGATCGACGGGACGATCCCCTTCCCGTCGCCGGTGGTGCTGGGGCACGAGGGGGCGGGCGTGGTGGAGGCCGTCGGCGTCGGGGTCACGCACGTGGTGCCCGGCGATCACGTCTCCCTGTCCACCCTCGCGAACTGCGGGGCGTGCGCGGACTGCGACCGGGGCCGGCCGACGATGTGCCGCAAGGCGATCGGGATGCCGGCGCAACCGTTCTCGCGGGGCGGGAAACCGCTGTTCCAGTTCGCCTCCAACTCGGCCTTCGCGGAACGCACGATCGTCAAGGCCGTCCAGGCGGTGAAGATCCCCGCGGACATCCCGCTGACCTCGGCGGCGCTCATCGGGTGCGGGGTCCTGACGGGCGTCGGGGCGGTGTTGAACCGGGCGAGGGTCGACCGGGGCGAGTCGGTCGTCGTCATCGGCACCGGTGGCATCGGGCTCAACGTGCTCCAGGGCGCGCGGATCGCGGGCGCGACCACCATCGTCGCGGTGGACGCCAACCCGGCGAAGGAGGCGGTGGCCCGGCAGTTCGGCGCCACCCACTTCATCGATGCCTCGGCGGTCGGGGACTCCTCGGCGGCGGTGCGGGAGATCCTGCCCACGGGGGCGGACCACGCCTTCGAGTGCGTGGGCAACGTGAAGCTGATCCGCCAGGCCGTCGACCTCCTGGACCGGCACGGGCAGGCGATCCTGTTGGGCGTGCCGGGCTTCAAGGAGGAGGCGTCGTTCCTCGTGTCGTCCATGTACCTGGACAAGACGATCATGGGCTGCCGGTACGGATCCTCGCGTCCCCAGCGCGACATCGCCCTCTACGCCGAGCTGTACCGGCAGGGGAGGCTGCTGCTGGACGAACTCGTCACCGAGGTCTACCCGATCGAGGACTTCGCCAAGGCCGCCGACGACGCCCACCACGGCCGGGTGGCACGCGGGGTCCTCACCTTCTGAGCCGCCTGCTCCGGGTCGTCTTCCGAGCCGCCTTCCGCGGCGGACGGCGAAGGGCCCGGCCGGCGGGGAATCCGCCGGCCGGGCCCTTCGGGGTGGTGCGTCAGTGCGTGAAGCGGCCGAAGCGGCCCTTGTGGAAGAGCAGGGGATCGCCCTCGCCGTCCGCGCCCATGGCCTCGACGCGACCGACGACGATGAGGTGGTCCCCACCGGTGTGGACGGCGTGGATCCGGCAGTCGATCCAGGCGGGCACGTCGTCGAGCCGCGGCGATCCGGTGACCGGGCTCGGGCGGTGCGGTACGCCGGCGAACTTGTCGGCGCCGCTCACGGCGAACGAGCGGCACAGGCCGCCCTGTTCGGCCCCCAGGATGTTGACGCAGAACACCCCGGCGCGGGCGATGCGCGGCCAGGTGGTCGACGTACGGGCCACCATGAACGTGACCAGGGGCGGGTCGAGGGAGAGCGATGCGAAGGACTGGCAGGCGAAGCCCGCCGGCCCGCCCTCGTCCGCGCCGGGCGGGGCGGTGATGACCGTGACCCCGCTGGCGAAGTTCGACAGCACGGCCCGGAACTCGACGGGGCTGACGGGCGCGCGCTCGTCCTCGCCGACGGCCCGCAGGTCGGGGCGCGGCAGCGTGTTGACGGGTTCCGGCTCCGCCGCGGCGGAGGTGGGGGAGCCCACTGACCTGAGGTATCGGACGACGGTGGCCGCCATCCCTGCGTGTCCCATCACAGGAACGATTGAAGCTGACGGAGCGTCAGATAGGAAGGGTCGGGCGGGATCGGGCGGATCCGGCCCCTGGATGAGGCGATGGCGATGGCGGGGGCGAGGGCGAGGGCGGGGGCGGGGGGCGATGGCAGGGCGGCGGCGGGGCCGCGGCGGGGCTGTGTGGGGCGGCGATGGGGCCGCGGTGGGGCGAGATGCCCCCGTACGGGTGAAACCGGCGCCTCGCCCGGACTCGACGCCCGACTGCCCCGCGCGGGCTCGGCATCGTGGCACCCGTCCCGCCGGCCCCGTCCACCCAGGAGGAACCTCATGCTCGGCACCGATTTCCGTACCGGCTCGCCCAACTGGCTCGACCTCGGCAGCCCCGACATCGCCCGCGACGCGGCCTTCTACGGCGCACTCTTCGGCTGGGAGTTCGTCTCGGCCGGCCCCGACACCGGCGGCTACGGGTTCTTCCGGCTGGACGGCAAGACCGTCGCCGCCATCGGCGCGCTCACCGAGGAGGGGGCGAAGGCGGCCTGGATGGTGCACTTCGACACCCGTGACATCCAGGCCACCGTCCAGGCGATCAAGGACGGCGGCGGCACGATCCGCATGGAGCCCACCGACGTCATGGGGCAGGGGTGGCTGGCGCAGGCCACCGACCCGCAGGGCGCGGAGTTCGCCCTGTGGCAGCCAGGCCGGACCGCGGGCTTCGAGCTGGGCTCCGCCCCGCACAGCCTCATCTGGGTGGAACTGCACGTACCGGACCCGGCCCGGGACATCGCCTTCTACAACGGCGTGTTCGGCTGGCGGCACGCGGAGATGCAGGCGACGCCCGAGATGACGTACCGCGTGCTCAGCATCGCCGACGGGGACCAGCAGGACGGTTCCTTCGGCGGTGTCGCCCCCTCGCAGGGCGGCGGGCCGACGGGCTGGGTGCCGTACTTCCACGCGCCGGACGTCGACGGCACCGTCGCCAAGGCCACCGAGAACGGCGGCACCGTGCTGATGCCGCCGGCCGACGTGCCGAGCGTCGGCCGGATCGCCTTCCTCACCGACCCGGCGGGCGCCATGTTCGCCCTGCTGAAGCCCGACCCGCAGATGTAGTCCCCGACCGGGGCCGCCGGCCGTGAGTCCCGGCCGCGGTCGTGGGCCGGTCCTCAGCGACCGAGGTACTTCGGGGTGCGGCGCTCCACGAAGCTCGCCACGCCCTCGTTCGCGTCGGCGGTGGTCATGTTGATCTCCTGAGCGGTGGCCTCGGCGGCCAAGGCGGTCGCCCGGTCACCGTCCAGCGAGGCGTTGACCAGCTGCTTCGTCATGGCGATGGCCCGGGTCGGGCCCTGTGCGAGACGTTCCGCCCACTCCCGGGCCGTCGCCTCCAGGGCCTCGGCCGGGACCACCTTGTTGACCAGGCCCAGACGTTCGGCCTCGGCGGCGGGCACGGCGTCGCCGAAGAACATCAACTCCTTGGCCTTCTGCGGGCCGAGCAGCCTCGGCAGCAGGTACGCGCCCCCGCCGTCCGGGACCAGCCCGCGGCGGACGAACACCTCGATGAACCGGGCCGGTTCCGCCGCGATCACCAGATCGCAGGCGAGCGCCAGATGGGCGCCGATTCCGGCGGCCGTGCCGTTCACCGCGGCGATCACCGGCTTCTCGCAGTCGAGGACCGCCGTGATCAGGCGCTGCGCCCCCGACCGGATCATGCGGGCCACGTCCCCCGCGACCCGCTCGCCGGCGGCGGGCCCCCCGCGCAGATCGGCGCCGGCGCAGAACCCCCTGCCGGTCGCGGTGACGACCACGGCCCGGACGGCGGGATCGCACGAGGCGCGGTCGAGCAGCGCGATGACGCGTTCGCGCTGCTCCATGGTGACGGCGTTCAGGGCCTCGGGACGGTTCAGGGTGATCCAGGAAACGCCGTTCTCGGTGCGGTGCAGCACGAGGGAGTCGATGTCCGGTGCGGTCGTGTCCGGTGCGGTCATGGGGTACGGGCTCCAGTCGGTCCGGGCTCGGGAGGGCGGGGTACCAGGCCGGTCAGCGGCAGATGGCCAGCGCGTCGAGCGCCACCGCGCCCTGGCCGCGCGGGAGGACCATCAGCGGGTTGACGTCCAGCTCCGAGAGCACGTCGCCCAGCTCCAGCGCCATCCGCTGGACCCGCAGGACGACCTCCACCAGCGCGTCCACGTCCGCCGGCGGAGCGCCCCGTACGCCTTCCAGCAGCGGATGGCCGCGCAGTTCCGTCAGCATCGCCCGCGCCTGGTCCTCGCCGAACGGCGGCACCCGTACCGCCGTGTCGCGCAGCACCTCCACCAGGACCCCGCCGAGGCCCACCGTCACGGTCGGCCCGAAGAGGTCGTCCCGGGTGACGCCGACGACCATCTCCACGCCGCGCTCCACCATCTGGCAGACGAGGATCCCGTCCAGCGGGACGTTCTCGTAGCGCGCGATGTCCGTCAGCTCCCGGTACGCGTCGCGGATCTGGCTCGCGGACGTCAGGCCGATCTTCACCAGCCCCAGCTCCGTCTTGTGGCCGAGCTGGGGGCCCGAGGCCTTCATCACCACCGGGTAGCCCACCAGTCCGGCCGCGCGGACGGCCGCCGCCGCGCTGGTCACCAACTGCTCGCGGGGAACCCGTATCCCGTACGCCCGCAGCAGTTGCTTCGCCGCGTGCTCGCTGAGCTGCTGCCCCGGCCGCATCAGGGCCTGCGCCTTGCGGTACGAGGGCGAGAGCGTGCGCGGCGCCTCGTCGAAGGGGGAGCGGTAGGAGGCGGTGAACCGGTGGTGGCCGAGGTACGCCCGCACCGCGGTGATGCAGTTGCCGAAGGTGCGGAACGTGGCGACGCGGGAGGAGCCGAGCAGGGTCGTGCGGTACGCCTCCTCGGTGCCGACGGGGGAACCCCAGATCACGCAGATCAACTTGTCGCTCTGCTCGGCCGCGTCCACCAGGTCCTGCGCCAGCCTGTCGCTCATGGGCGGGAAGGGGCCGGTGATCGGGCAGATCAGCACGCCCACGGACGGGTCCGCCAGAATCGAATCGATGATCTTGCGACCGCGCCAGTCGCCGACGGGGTGACCGCCGTTGTCCACGGGGTTCGCGACGTTCAGGTACTCCGGGATCCACTGGTGCAGTTCGTCCTGCCTGGCCTGCGGCAGGGTCGGCAGGCTCAGGCCCGCCTCGGTGGCCAGGTCGGAGAAGTGGGCGCCGGTGCCGCCGGAGATCGAGTACACGACCACGCCGTCCGCCAGCGGCTTGCGGGCCCGCGCCAGCAGGGCGGCGGTGTCCTGGAGCTCGTCCAGGCCGTCCACCCGGATCACCCCGAACTGGCGCATGGCCGCGTCCACGACGGTGTCCGCGCCGGTCAGCTTCCCGGTGTGGGAGGCGGCCATCCGGGCGCCGGTCTCGGTGCGGCCGACCTTGACGGCGACGACCGGCACCCCGTTGCGGGCGGCCCGGTCGGCGGCCAGCAGGAAGGACCGGCCGTCCTTCAGCCCCTCGACGTAACAGGCGATGGCGCCGACCTCGGGCCGCTCCGCGAAGTAGGAGATGAAGTCGGAGGTCTCCAGGTCGGCCTCGTTGCCCGTCGGCGCCCAGTGGGACAGCCGGATGCCCAGCTCCTGGAGCGTGTACACGGGACGGCCCTGGTGGCCGGACTGGGTGATCAGGGCGATGGCCGGGCCGTCGAGGTCGTCGCGGAAGGCCTCGAAGGCGTTGAGGTTGGTGTTCGGGCCGAGCAGGCGCAGGCCCGAGCGTTCGACGGCGGCCGAGAGCCGGGCCTGGGCGGCGGCCCCGGCGTCTCCCGTCTCCGCGAAACCGGAGGCGAAGGCCACGGCGAACTTGACCTTGGCCTCGGCCAGTTCCTCGATGACGGGCAGTGGGTCGCCGACGAGCAGGACCGCCAGGTCCACCTGCTCGGGCAGGTCGGCCACCGAGGCGTGGCACGGCAGCCCGAAGACGCTGGCGCGGGTCGGGTGCACGGGGTGGATCCGGGCGCCGACCCGCTGCGCCCAGGCGAGGAGCTGCCGCGTGATGCCGGTGTTCGGCCGGCCCTCGGCGTCGGAGGCGCCGATGACGGCCACCGACTCGGGCCGGAAGAACCGGTCCAGGTCGGGGACCTCGGCGTGCAGGGGGCGACCGCTGACGTCCAGTGCGACCGTGTCCTCGGCGGACGGCGCCGCCGTGGAGTGGACGGCCGTCCTGGGGGTCTCCCCGCAGGCCTCGACGCGTGCGCGGAAGTCGGTGGTGAGGGTGCCGTGAGTAGATCCAAGCATCGTTCCGCCCGCTCCTGCTCGATGAACTCCATGAACCGAACTCATGAACGCACAACGCGAATGCACGACGTGAATGCGCTAACTGACGCGTAGTCAGATTACTGAACTGACGCGCCGTCAGGAACAGGCCTGCGCAGGAAAGGTGGTGGAGGTGATGTGGTGAACGGTGGCAGATCCCCCCACCGCCGGTCCAGGCGGGATTCGGCCGAGGCCGACCGGGGGCTGTGACCGGGGCTTCGGTGGAGCTTCGGTCGGGGGTGGTGCGGGGGCGGTGCGGGGTCGGTCTCAGGGGTGGGCGCGGTCCTTCCGGGCCACCGCCCTGGCGATCTTCCGGGCGTCCAGTGCCAGCTCGCGGAACATGCCGCTGATGGGGTTGGTGAAACCGGTGAAGTACAGATCGGGCGCGTGCGCGGGGGTACGGCCGCCGTGCACGCGCGGCCGTCCCCGGCCGTCCAGCACGTCGAGGTGACCGACCAGCCCTTCCAGGGCCCGCCGGTAACCGGTCGCCGCGATCACGGCGTCCGGGCTGATCCGCGTACCGTCCGCCAGTACCACCTCGTCGCCGTCGAGGGCGTCCACGGCTGCGACCGGCTCGACCCGGCCGGACCGGACGGCGTCGATCAGCCCGACGTCCTGGATCGGGATCGCCCCCTGCCTGACCCTGCTGTACAGGCCGGTGGCGGGGCGGGGCAGCCCGTACGCCGACAGGTCCGGGACGGAAGCCCTCGCCACCAGCGCGGACAGCCGGTCCACCAGCCACGCGGGCAGCCGGCGCACCAGGATCCCCGTGCGTTGGGCCGGCCAGCCGCAGGTGGAACGGCGCACGATGTGCGGGGCGGTGCGCACGGCCAGCCGCACCCGGGCGGCGCCGCCCTCGGCGAGGTCCACGGCTATCTCGGCGCCGGTGTTGCCGACGCCGACGACCAGTACGTCCCGGTCCGCGTACGGGGCGGCGGCCCGGTAGTCGGCGGCGTGCAGCAGCTCCCTGCCGTACGCCTCCCGGCCCGGCCACTCGGGCAGCCGGGGGGTGTGGTTGAACCCGGTCGCCACGATCACGGCACCGGCCGCCAACTCCCGGCCGCCGCTGGCGTGCAGGGTCCAGCCGGAATCGTCCGCGGCCCGCTCGATCCGTGTCACCTCGACCCCGGTGACCAGCTCCAGCTCGTGGAACTCGGCGTACTTCTCCAGGTAGCGCACCACGTTGTCGCGCGCGACCCAGCGACCGAAACGACGCGGTACGGCGAGGCCGGGCAGCGCGGAGAGCCGTCGCGTCGTGTGCAGGTGGAGCCGGTCGTAGTGGCGGCGCCAGGAGGAGCCGACGGCGTCGGACTTCTCGACCACCACGGCGCGGATCCCGCGCGTGCGCAGGGCGGCGGCGACGGCGAGGCCGCCGGGACCGGCGCCGATCACGTACGTCGGGCGGGGCTGGGTGGTCATGTCGGGAGCTTCGGGCATGAGGAGTGATCGTATCGACACACAGAGTTGGTGGGTCTCGGACGAGGAGGGAATCGATTGCGGATCGATCACGGGGGCGGTGGGGGCGTGGGTGTGGAGGGGCGGGCGCGAGGGTCGGGCGGGTTCGGTGCGCGGGGCCTTGCGGGATCGGTGCGGATCCGCTCAACTGACGTACCGTCAGATCGCGAGAGGGGTGGAGGACGCCGATGCAGACCATCTGGCTCAGCGGGGCCGAATGGACAGCCGTGCTCCGGATAGGCCTCGGCCTGTGGTGGCTGGAGAGCTGGCGGCACAAGGACAAGAAGGGCTGGTTCGAACGCGGCACCGGCATCGCCTGGGCCGCCGACGTCGCCGGCAAGCACCGGTGGGGCTTCGTGAAGGGCGGCTTCGACACCGTCGTCCGGCCGAGGCCGAAACTCATGGCGTACGTCGTCGTGTACGCCGAACTCGCTCTCGGACTCGGCCTGGTGCTCGGCCTCCTGACGCCCGTGGCGCTGGTCGGCGGGCTGCTGCTGAACCTGCTCTACCTCGTGCTGATGATCCACGACTGGGCCGAACAGGGACAGAACGCCATGATGGCGTTGATCTCGGTCGTCGCACTGTTCGCGATGGGCTGGCAGGTCTGGTCGCTCGACGCGGCGATGGGACTCTTCCCGTGAACACCGTCCGGTACGACCTGCCCGAGGTCGACGACTTCACCCGCCCGTACTGGGACGCGGCGGCGGAAGGCCGACTCCTCCTCCGCCGCTGCGCGGACTGCGGGCGCGCCCACCACTACCCGCGCGAGTTCTGCCCGTACTGCTGGGCGGGCGAGGAGCGCGTGACGTGGGAACGGGCCGGGGGACGGGCCGTGCTCTACACCTGGTCGGTCATCCACCGCAACGACCTGCCGCCGTTCGGGGAGCGGGTGCCGTACGTGGCGGCGGTGGTGGACCTGGAGGAGGGGCCGCGGCTGATGACGGAGCTGGTGCCGCCCGGGGGCGGGTCCTCCGAGGCCGTGCTCGGCGGGGTCGGGTTGCGGGTCGGGATGCCGTTGGAGGTGGCGTTCCGGGAGGCGGCGGAGGGGGTGTGGGTGCCGGTGTTCGGGGTGGTTGCCGAGGCGTAGCCCTGGCCGTTGCCCTGGCCGGGCGGGGGGCGGTCGCGGTGTGCCCCGGCCAATCCGGCCCCCGCTGGACGGTCGGGCCGTCCCGGCCTCGCCGGCGTTCGAGGCGCGGGGTGCGGGGCGTGGCCCGAGGGCCCGGCGGAGCCGGGGCGCTTCGCGCGACGGTGGTCGGCTGACGCACCGGCCCCGCCGGTGTTCGGGGCGGAGTCCCGTGGGCCCGGACGGGCCCGTCAGGGCCAGAGGAGGGTTCGGGTCCAGGGGCCGGTGGGAGTGCGGTGGTAGCGGAGGCGGGTGTGGCGGCGGGCCGCGTCGCCCTGGAAGAACTCGGCTTCCGTCGCGTCGAGCACGTACCGCGTCCACGTCGGCGCCACCGCGTCCGGCTCGGCTCCCGCGCGCTCCCACGCCGCCGCCGAGGCCTCGGCCAGGTCCGCGAGGGACGGCAGGACCTCGCTCTGGTGTCCGGTCAGCGCGGCGGCGAGTGCGCCGCGCGACCTGACCGCGAGGTCCGCCCGGCTTTCCTCGGGTCCGCACGCCGTGACCCGGCCGCGGAGGCGGATCTGCCGGCCGACCGCGGGCCAGTAGAAGCCGAGGGCGGCTTCGGGTCGGGCCGCGAGTTGTCGCCCCTTCTCGCTGGTGGCGTGCGAGGCGAAGTGCCAGCCGCGCCCGTCGGCGTCGTGCAGCATCAACGTGCGCACGTCGGGGCGGCCCTCGGCGTCCACCGTGGCCAGGGTCATCGTGTGCGGTTCGAGCTGTCCGGCCTTGGCGGCGTCGACGAGCCACTCCCGGAAGAGGGGGAGCGGGTCGGTCGGCGCCGTGTCCGGGTCGAAGGTGGGCAGCCGGGTGTCCCACACGCGCAGGGAGTGGAGGGTGGCGTGGAAGTCGGCGTCGCTCGTCTCACTGGTCATGGCGCCATCGAACACCATCGCACCAATGGGGGGATTGTCCTCACGCGGGCGAACTGCCGTTCATATGATGCGTCTGTTTCGGACGGCAACCGGTGGGGGTTTTGGACATGCGCGGAATCAAGGGCAGGGGCGTCAGACGGGCGCTGGTGGCGGTGCTGGTGGCCGGGGTGGCCGTGGCGTGTGGGCCGGCCGAGGCGGGTGGGCCGGCCGGTTCGCGGTCGGTGATGCCGTCCGCGGCGCCGGCGGCGCCGACCTCCGCGCCGCCGAAGGCCTCGCCGACCGCGGCCTCGTCGCTGTCGGTGGTGGTGACCCCGACGCCCACCCGGGTGGTCCCGCCGAAGGCGACCCCGGCCGCCGCCGGGACGCCCGACGCGAAGGCGCCGACCGGGTCCGCGGCCGAGGTGGCGACGAAGGCCCCGGCCAAGGCGCCGACGAGGGTTCCGAGCAAGGCTCCGACGAAAGCCCCGACCAAAGCCCCGACGAAGGCGCCGCCGGAGCCCGCGCCGGCGGACTGCGAGATCGTCTCCAACGCGGGGAACTGCTACAACGCCGGTCAGTTCTGCCGCAAGGTCGACGTGGGGCGGTCCACCCACGCGGGCAACGGCCGGCTCATCCACTGCCGGCAGGACGGCAAACAGCCGCGCTGGCAGTACTGAGGTCTCAGCCCCGGCCGAGGACGACCGTCCCCGAGGAACAGAACCAGCCGCCCGTGCCCGAGGCGAGGGCCACCTCGGGGAGTCGGCCGCCCGCCTTGGTGACCTGGCCGGCGCCGGCCTCGCCGCGGAGTTGACGTACGGCCTCGACCAGCAGGAAGAGGCCGCGCATGCCGGGGTGGCAGGCCGACAGTCCGCCGCCGTCGGTGTTGACGGGGAGTTCCCCGTCGCGCAGCAGTCGTCCCTTCTCGACGAACGCGCCGCCCTCGCCCTTCGCGCAGAAGCCGAGGTCCTCCAGGGTCACGAGGGTCATGTACGTGAAGGCGTCGTAGATCTCGGCGAGGTCGACGTCCGCCGGGGTCAGTCCGGCGCGCTCGAAGGCCTGGCGGCCGGAGACGGCGGCGGGGGAGACGGTGAAGTCCTCCCATTCCGACATGGTGGTGTGGGAGACGGAGGTGCCGGTGCCCAGGATCCAGACCGGGGCCTTCGCGGTGTCCGGTACGAGGTCCTCCGCGACCAGCAGGACCGCGCAGCCGCCGTCGGAGCGGATGCAGCAGTGCAGTTTGGTGAACGGGTCCGCGATCATGTCGGAGGAGAGGACCTCGTCCACGGTGAGCGGGGTGCGGAACATCGCGTCCGGGTTGGTGGCGGCGTTCGCCCGGGCCTGTACGGCCACCGACGCGAGCTGTTCCAGGGTCGTGCCGTACTCGTGCATGTGGCGGCGGGCGGCCATCGCGTACTTGGCGACCAGCGTGTGTCCGTACGGGACCTCGAACTGGAGGGGGCCGCGTGCGCCGAAGGAGAGGTTCGCGGTGCGCCTGCGGGCCTTGATGTCGGCGCGGGCGGTGGATCCGTAGACCAGCAGGACGGCCCGGGCGTGGCCGGCGGCGATGGCGTCGGCCGCGTGGGCGGCCATCACCTCCCAGGTCGAGCCGCCGACCGAGGTGGAGTCGACCCAGGTGGGGCGTAGTCCCAGGTACTCGGCCACCTCGATCGGGGCCAGGGTGCCGAGGCCGGCGGAGGCGAAGCCGTCGATGAGGGACCGGTCGAGTCCGGAGTCGGCGAGGGCCCGGCGGGCGGCCTGCGCGTGCAGGGCGTAGGGGGTGGGGCCGTCCACCCGACCGCAGTCCGAGAGGGCGACGCCGGCGACCGCGACCCGGTGGCGCGGCGTGGGGGCGGTGGGGGTTCGGGGCGGTCCAGACAGTCCAGGCATGGGGCGACGGTATATCTGACGATGCGTCAGACGCTAGTGCGCGCAATGGGGTTGGCTCGGTTGTTCTCTTTCGTCGCGACCGTTCGCACCGGAAGTCCGACGCGCGCGCCGTGGCCCGGCTCGTACGGTCACCCCATGACCTCCTCGCCTTCCGCCGACCGCCCGCTCAAGGGGGTGGTGGCCCTGCTCGGCGGCGTCCTGCTCGTCGGCGGCGTCAGCTCCCTGCTGCACGAGTGGTTCGGCTTCGTCCGCTTCCTGGGGTTCCTGAGGTTCCTCGTACCCGACGGCCACGAGATCCTCGGCGGCGCCGTCATGGCCTGCCTGGGCTGCGCACTCCTCGCGGTCGCCGAACTCGTTGGCCGGCGGGGCCGCCGCTGACCGCTCCGTCGCGGGTCGTCGAACCCCCCTCGCCCGCCCCCTGTGCATCTGGCTCCCGCCGCCCTAACATGACGGCCCGTCAGATACGGGGAGGAGCCCGACGATGGATGCCGCCTTCACCGCGGAGCAGCACGAGATGCGCCGCACCCTGCGCGAAATCCTGGGCAAACGCTGCGGCCCGGACGAGGTCAGGGCCGCCGTCCGCACCACCGCCGGACACGACCGTGAACTGTGGCGACAGCTCGCCCGGCAACTCGGCCTGCCGGGCATCGCCATCACCGAGGAGTACGGCGGCGTCGGGTGCGCCCCGGCCGACCTCGCCCTCGCCTGCGAGGAGACCGGCCGGGTCCTGCTGCCCTCGCCGCTGCTCGCCACCGCCGTACTCGCCGCGCCGCTGATCACCGCCCTCGGCACGGAGGCCCAGCGCGCCGCACTGCTGCCCCCGCTCGCCGCCGGCGGGCTGACCGCCGCGCTCGCCGTACCCGGACCCGCGCTGGCCACGGCCCTCGCGCTGACCGGCGACAACGTGCCCGGGGAGTGGGCCGGCGGCGGACGCGCCGGCGGGGTGCAGGCCACGGCGGGGGAGGACGGCTGGCGGCTCTACGGGGAGGTCCCCCAGGTGTTGGACGGCCACAGCGCCGGGCTGCTCCTGGTCGCCGCGCACACCGGCGGCTTCGCCCGCAGCCGGACCCTGCTGTTCCTCGTACGGGAGGACGCGCCCGGACTCGTACGCGCCCGGCAGTCCACCCTCGACGAGACCAGGGCCCAGGGCCGGATCCAACTGCGACACGTACCCGCCGAATTGCTCGGGGACGGGCAGGGGGACGTACCGGCGGCCCTCGCCGCCACCGGCCGCACCGCGGCCGGTGTGCTGGCCGCCGAGGCGGTGGGCGCGGCGGATCAGGCGCTGGCCCGCACCGTGGACCACGTACGGCAGCGCGAACAGTTCGGTCGCGCCATCGGGTCCTTCCAGGCGGTCAAACACCGCCTCGCGGACCTCTACGTACAGGTGCAGGCGGCCCGCTCCGCCGCCTACTACGCCGCCTGGGACCCCGAGCAGGGCGGCCTCGCCCTCGCGCAGGCGCTGGAGGCGCTGCGGATCACCTCGGGCGAGGCGATCCAACTGCACGGCGGCATCGGATTCACCTGGGAACACGACGCGCACCTCTACTTCAAGCGGGCCGCGGCCGACGAGCTGCTCTTCGGCCCGGTGCACCGGCTGCGGGCGCACGCCGCCCGGCGGGCGGGCCTGTTCGGCCCGTCCGTGCCTGCGAACACGCCCGTGCCTGCGAACACGTCCCCGACCGCGAGCACGTCCACGTCCGCAACCACGACCACGACCACGGAGAGGATGGCCGTCTGATGGCTCCCGTCGGCGTCAGGCTGATGCAGAAGGTCTCCTCGACCATGCTGTTCGCCAAGATCGCACCACACGTCATCCCGGCAGTGGACAAGGCCGTGCACAGGCTGACCCGTGGCAAGGTCATCCTGAGCGCGCAGATGCTGCCCGGCGTGATCCTCACCGCCAAGGGAGCCAAGTCCGGCCTGCCGCGCACCACGCCGCTCGCCTGCATGCCGGAGGACGACGGCGCGAGCTGGCTGCTGATCGGCTCCAACTTCGGCCGCCCCGGACACCCTGCCTGGACCGGGAACCTGCTCAAACACCCGGACGCGGACGTGAGCTGGCGCGGTCGGGACATCGCCGTACGGGCCCGGCTGTTGCAGGGCGAGGAACGTGCGGCGGCGTGGCAGGCGGCGCTGAGGTTCTGGCCGCCGTACGCGGCGTACCAGGCGCGCATCGAGCGCGAGATCCGGCTGTTCCGCCTGGAGCGTCGCTGATCGCGGCGGAGATCCGGGTGAAGCCCGGCGGGAAGCCGGTGGAGCGCCGGCGCGAAGCCGGGGGTCCGGCGGGAGCCGGTGGTGCACCGACGGGGTCGGGGGTGGGGTGCCGGCGGGGCCGGCGGGGTGGTGGGGGCTGCGGGAGCGGGCCCGGGCGGCGGACCAGGACCCCTGGCGGGGGCCCGGGGTCCGCCGCTACTTGGTCGGCTTCTTGCCGGTGATGCCGAGGTGGACGAGCAGCGCCAGGTTCGGCTTCAGCTCGGCCTGCTTGACGCCCCAGGTCTGGAAGCCCTTCTGGTGCGAGGCGACCGCGGCCAGCATCGCGACCAGCGAACCGGCCATCGCCGCCGGGCTGAGGTCCTTGTCGACCTTGCCCTTGGCCTGGAGTTCCTTCATCGACTCCGTGAGGGAGTTGGTGACGGAGTTCAGGATCTTCATGCGGATCTTGTAGAACCGCTTGTCGCCCTCGGCCGCGCCGAGGTCGACGACCCGGAGGATCGCGTCGTTGCGTCGCCAGAACTCCAGGAACCCCTCGACGAGTTCCTCGGCCGCCGCCCAGCCGGCCTTGCCGACCCAGTTGCGACCTTCGACGAGCGCCGTCAACTGCGCGCCCTCCGTGGCCATTTGTTCGGCGATCTCCAGGACGGCGCCCTCGACGTCCGGGAAGTACTGGTAGAAGGTCGCGGGGGAGGTCCCGGCCTTGCGGGCGACGTCGATCACCTTGACGTCGCGGTACGGCGAGGAGCTGAGCATCTCGCCGAGGCAGTCGAGCAGCTTCTGCCGCGTCGCCTGGCCGCGCCGGCCGGCGACACGCCCGTCGACGGTGCGTACTTGTCCTGTCATGCCGTCAGCTTACCGAGGGGTGATCGGGGCGCTATTCGGCCGCCTGCAAATGGGGTTACGGGGCCGCCGGCCTGCACGGGAGCGGCTGCGGGTCGGCTCGCCGACCGGGCCCGCGGGGCGGGTCCGGCGTCCCGCGGGCGAAGGTTCGCGCCGGCGGTTTCCGGCCGGCGCGCGGCACCGCCGCCACTGCCGTGCCACGTCGCCGCTCGCGCCCCGCCCACGCCCCCGTTCGGGGCCCGCCCCGGTCCGTGTTCGGGACCCGGTGCGTATCGTGACGTATCCCCCGAATAGTCTTGTCAACAGGCTGTGGACAAGTTTTCGGACACATCATGGCTGGGAGGTACGGAGGGTACACACCCCCGCACAACGGAAGGAACCGGGCTGATGGCCGCATTCGCGGAAGGCTCCCCCTGCTGGGTGGACGCCTCGCTTCCGGACGTCGAGGCGGGCAAGCGCTTCTACGGTGAGCTCTTCGGATGGTCCTTCGGCGACAGTGCGGGCGCCCGGTACGGCCACTACACGCAGGCCTACGCCCGGGGCCACAACGTGGCCGCCCTCGCCCCCAAGCCCGACGGCCGCATGCCCACCGTCTGGGGCGTCTACCTGTACACCTCCGACGCCTACGCCTGCGCCGCCCGCATCCGGGCCGCCGGCGGCCAGATGGTGATGGACCCCCAGCCCGTCGGCCCGTACGGCACCGCCGCCATGGCGGCCGACCCCGGCGGAGCCGTCTTCGGGCTGTGGCAGCCCGGCACCCACCACGGCTTCGAGGCGCAGCAACAGCCCTACAGCTACTGCTGGTCGGAGGTCTACACCCGGGCCCGCGACGCCGTCGACGTCTTCTACGGCAAGGTCTTCGGCTACGTCGCCGAGGACCAGGACGACCCCGAGACCGGCATCGAGTACCGCGTCTGGTCCCCGCCCGGCAACCGGGCCGGATCCGACACCGCCGTGCTGGGTCGCAGCCTGATCACCGACGCCTTCCCGGAGATCATGCCCGCGCACTTCCTCGTCTACTTCGCCGTCCCGGACTGCGACCAGACCGTCGCCACCGTGCAGCGTCTCGGTGGCCGCGTCACCGCCGACCCGTTCGACACGCCGTACGGTCGGATCGCCGTCGTCGCGGACAATCAGGGGGCCGTCTTCGGCCTGCTCTCGGAGCCCCGGACCAAAGCCGCTCCCGAAAGCCACCCCTGACCCGGGGCCGGACCAGGCGCGGGCCTGACAGAATCGGGCTTGCGCGACGTCCGGCACTGCCGGGGTGAGACGCTGCACGGGTGCGGTGGGGCGAACCCCCGCACGCGGGACCCGCATGTGGGACCCGCACGGCAGGCCCTGCGCGGAATCGACCGCCGTGCCGTTGTGCGTGCTGGTGGAAGCGGGTCCGGCGTGGGCCCGTACGGGGAGGTGTGGAGGCGAGTGGTGGAGCAGCTGACGCAGCACGACCCGAGACGGATCGGCCCCTTCGAGGTGCTGGGACGGCTCGGCGCCGGCGGCATGGGGCTGGTCTATCTCGCGCGGTCGGCGTCCGGACGTCGGGTCGCGATCAAGACGGTGCGGACCGAACTCGCCGAGGACCAGTTGTTCCGGGTGCGCTTCACCCGCGAGGTGGAGGCGGCGCGCGCCGTCTCCGGTTTCTACACCGCCGCCGTCGTCGACGCCGACCCGCGGGCGGCGGTGCCCTGGCTGGCCACCGCGTACGTTCCGGCGCCCTCGCTGGAGGAGATCGTCAACGAGTGCGGGCCCATGCCCGCCCAGGCCGTGCGGTGGCTCGCGGCCGGCATCGCCGAGGCCCTGCAGTCCATCCACGGCGCCGGACTGGTCCACCGCGACCTGAAGCCGTCCAACGTGCTCGTCGTCGAGGACGGCCCGCGCGTCATCGACTTCGGCATCGCCAGCGGGGTCTCCAACACCCGCCTGACCATGACGAACGTCGCCGTGGGCACCCCCGCCTACATGTCGCCCGAGCAGGCCAAGGACTCCCGCAGCGTCAAGGGCGCCAGCGACGTGTTCTCGCTCGGCTCCACGCTGGTCTTCGCCGCGACCGGTCACCCGCCCTACCACGGCGCGAACCCCGTCGAGACGGTGTTCATGCTGCTGCGCGAGGGCCCCAACCTCGAAGGACTCCCCGACGAGCTGCGGCCCCTCATCGAGTCCTGCATGCAGATGGAGGCCGGTCGGCGCCCCAGCCCCGCCGACCTCCAGGCGCAACTGGCCCCGCACCTCTTCGACGGCGACGACGACAGCGGTACCGCCTCGGCGTGGCTGCCGGGGCGCGCCGTCGCGATGATCGAGGCCCGTCGCGCGGGCCTGCGCACGGCGGCCGTCCCGTCCGGTCGGCCCGCGCCCCGCCCCGCCTCCGGGGACGGACAGGGACCGGCCTCCGGGCCCTCCACGCACCGCCGTCGGCGCGGCGCGGACCCCTGGGCGGACCCGCGGACCGGCCAGGCCGCCCCGCCTCGCCCGCACCACCCGCCGCAGCCGGGCCTGGTGCCCTCCGGCGATCCCGTGCGGCTCGGCGCCTCGCCGGTGCCGATCGGGCCCGGGCCCCGTGCCACGGCCGCCGCGTCCTCCGCGATGGTGGCCGACACGGCGACCGGCTGGATCCGGCCGCCCGGCGGGGGCACGGCCTCGGCGGTGGAGGCCGTGCCGGCCGTGACCGGCGCGCCCGCCGTCCCGAGCCCCGGCCCGTCCCCGGACAGCGGACGCTGGCGCCCGTGGCGCTTTCGCATGTCCAACGAGGTCTGGGGCACCCCGACCGTCGCGGGCGATCTGCTGTACGTCACCTCCTTCGAGGTGCACGCCCTGGACGTCGGCAGTGGTCGCCGGCAGTTCAAGACCCGCGACGTCGCCTGGTCGATGGCCGTCGCCGACGGCCGTATCCATGCCTCCGACGGGCCCTCCCTGTACGCGCTGGACTCCTCCGACGGCTCCGAGCGGTGGCGGCTGGCCACCGACGCCTGGGTGTACGCGCTGCGCGCCGACCGGAGCACCGTCATCACCGCCACCCGCGGTGGCGGCGTCCAGGGCTGGGAGGCCTCCAACGGTCAGAAGCTGTGGGAGCTGGCCGGCGCGCAGAGCGACTTCGAGACGCCCGAGGCGGCTCCCGTCCTGCACGAGGGCACCGTCTACGTGTGGCAGGACGCCCGGCTGCGCGCCCTGGACGCCCGCAGCGGCCTGGAGGCCTGGTCGTATCCCGTCGGAGACGCCGCCGCGTGCGGCAACGTCCCCGTACGCGTCACGCCGGCCCCCGACGGGAACGTGTACGTCGCCGCCGGCACCCGCGTGCTGTCCGTGGACCGGGCCTCGGGCCGGGTCCGCTGGCACTTCGAGGCCCCGGCGGTGTTCCTGGCGGCCCCGGCCTTCGCGCCGGGCGCGGCCGTGACCGGCGGTGGGGTCTACCTCGTCGACTACCTGGGCACCGTGTACGCCCTCGACGCGGTCACCGGCAAGGACCGCTGGCGCATCGCCACCGAGCCCCGGCAGTCGGCGGACCCGGTGGTCGTGGCCAACGGCAACGTCCACCTGGGCGCGGGCAGCGCCCTGTACACGCTCGACGCGGTCACCGGCACCCCGAAGTGGCGGTTCGCGGCGGGCGGCGAGATCACCGGCCTGCCGGCGGTCGCGGACGGTCGGGTGCACTTCGGCTCGGCGGACCACTGCCTCTACACCCTCGACGCGGCGGGCGGTCAGCTCCGCTGGAAGCTGGCGACGGGCGGGGAGATCACCGGGGCCCCGGTGGCGGAAGCGGGGGTGGTCTACGCGTGCAGCAAGGACCGCTGCGTGTACGCCCTGGACGCGGCGAAGGGCACGGGTACCCGTACCGGCACGTGACGGCGCCGCGGCCCCGCCGATTCGCGTACCGCACCGGGAGTGACAGGATGGACCCCATGAGCAACGTTTACTTCGACATCAACATCAACGGCGAGGCCGCCGGCCGCATCGTCTTCAACCTCTTCGACGAGGTCGTTCCGAAGACGGCGCAGAACTTCCGCGAGCTGGCCACGGGCCAGCACGGCTTCGGCTACGCGGGTTCGCCGTTCCACCGCGTCATCCCCCAGTTCATGCTGCAGGGTGGTGACTTCACCAACCAGAACGGCACGGGCGGCAAGAGCATCTACGGCGAGAAGTTCGCCGACGAGAACTTCGACCTGAAGCACGACCGCCCGTTCCTGCTGTCGATGGCGAACGCCGGCCGCAACACCAACGGCTCGCAGTTCTTCATCACCACCGTCGTCACCCCGTGGCTCGACGGCAAGCACGTCGTCTTCGGCGAGGTCGTCGAGGGTTCGGACCTGGTCCAGAAGATCGAGTCCCTCGGTTCCCAGTCGGGCGCCACCCGCTCCAAGATCGAGATCGCCGCCTCGGGCGTCGTCGAGAAGTGATCTGACCCACCCGCGTTCGCGCCGGACGGCCCCGCCCCCCTCGGGGGACCGGGGCCGCCGCCATGTTCGGGTCCCTGTCGCTCCCGCCGGTCGGGCGCGGGCGGTCAGTGGCCGGCGAAGGCGGCGGCGTTCTCGCGGGCCCACCGGGCGAAGGAGCGGGCGGGGGTGCCGAGCAGGGTCTCGGTGGTGTCGGCGAGGGCGACCGGGGTGACGGTGGCGGCGGCCCACAGGTCGAGCAGGGAGCCGACCACGGGGGCCGGCATGTATCGGCCCATCTCCCGCTCGGCCTCCGCGCGGGTGATCTCCTCCACGGCGATGTCCCGGCCGAGGACGTCGGAGAGGACGGCGAGCTGCTCGCGGAACGTCAGCGACCGGGGTCCGGTCAGGGTGATCGCGCGGCCGGCGAGGTCGTCGCCGGTGAGGGCGCGGACCGCGATGTCGGCGATGTCGTCGGGGTGGATGGGGGCGAGGGCGGCGTCGGGGTGGGCCAGCCGGACGGGCTGCCGACGGCCGATGGGGTACGCCCAGCCCAGCGCGTTGCCGGCGAAGGCGTCCGGGCGCAGCAGCGTCACGGTGAACGGGGCGTCCGCCAGGGCGCGTTCGACCCGAAGGCTGTGCGAGGCGAGCGGATCGGTGTCGGCGCCGGGTGCGAGGACCGAGGCGGAGGACAGCAGGACGACGTGCTCCACCCCGGCGGACCCGGCCGCCTCGACCAGGTGGTGGATGCCGTCGGGCTCGGGGTAGAGGAACACGCGGCGGATGCCGGCGAGTGCGGCGGCGAACGTCTCGGGGCGGTTCAGGGCCAGCTCGACGGTGTCGACGCCGGCCGGGGCGACCAGGTCGGCGGGTTTGGCACTGGCGGCGCGGACGGCAGTCCCGGCCGCGTGAAGGCGGCCGACGACCGCCCGTCCGATCCTGCCGCGGGCTCCGGTGACGAGGACGGTCATGAGAGGTCTCCATTCGTGATTGCGTACATATGCATGCTTGCATGCACGTAATTTCACGTCAACATATATATGCTCGATTGCATGAATGTACGATGCCACACATGACGACGAACGAGCCGAACGAGCCGAAGACGGCCGACGAGCTGCTGGACGCCGTGGGCCCGGCCTTCTCCAAACTGCGCCGAACCTCACTGCTGGAGGTCGAGAACCCCATCTCGGCGAAGGACCTCAGCCGCACGCTGGTGCTCAACCACGTCATGGAGGCCACCCGGGACCCCGAGCAGGAGATCACCGTCGGAGGGGTCGCCGAACTCCTCTCGGTGGACCCCTCGGTCGCGAGCCGGATGGTCACCGACAACATCAAGGCGGGCTACCTGGTCCGCGGCGCCTCCCAACAGGACGGCCGCCGCAGCGTGCTCCACCTCAGCCCGGCCGGGCACGAGCTCATGGCACGTTTCCGCCGCCATCAGCGCTCGGCCTTCGAGTACATCACCGCCGACTGGACCGGAGGCGAACGCCTGGACTTCGCCCGCCTCATGCTCAAGTACGTCGACTCACTGGACGACCTGCGCCAACGCGGCCCGGCCGCCGACGCACCGCACTGAACCGACCCGCCGCGCCGAGCCGACGGGCTACGGCCGGTCCCGCGTCGGGGGCGGCCGGTGCCACGGCTCGGTCGCCGGGTCGGTCGGGCCCGAGGGCGGCGGGTACGCGGTGTCCGGGCCCGGGGGATACGACCCCTGGGGCCGGTCGGGGGCCGGCGGGTACGAGGCGTTCGGGGGGTGCGACCCGCCCTGCGGGTACGGGTCGCCCTGCGGGTGGGAGGCGGGCGGGGGGTACGGGTCGCCCTGCGGATACGCGGGGTTCGGCGGGTACGGCGGGTTCGGGGCGTCCGTGGCGGGGAGGTCCCGCGGCCGGCGGCGCGCGGGGCGGCCGCGCATCACGAACGCCGCGAGGATGAGCAGCGCGCCGCCCCCGAAGGCGTTGGCGACCCCGTCACCGAGGCCCCCGCCGTCACCGCCGACCGAGAGGCTTCCCGCGGCCTGCCCCTGGCGGACCATCCACAGCACGGCGAAGCCGATGACGACCACCCCCGCGAGGGCCATCAGGAGCCGTGAGCGCAGCAGGATCGCGGTGAGGGTGAGGAGCGCGGCGAGGACGAAGGGCATCACGAACGAGGCGAGCAACGCGCCCTTGGCGTCGGTCACCCCGGCCGACGAGAAGAGGTCCGCGAGGCGGTAGTCGCGCCCGTGCCGACCCTCGTACCAGACGCGGAAGGGGCTCCGGACGGCGACCGCCGCCCCGATCAGGCCCAGCAGGGAGCCGAGTACGTTGCGGATCAATGCCCGGCCCTCCGAGATAGCGGTCCTGATCGAGCGGTCGTGATCGAGCGGTCCTGAACCCGACGCTACGCCCCCGTCCGCCGACCCCGCACGCCGGACGGGGCGGGCGGGGGCGGGGCGGGAGAGTCGGGCGCCGGCGGGGCGTCCGACGGGCGCCGGCGGCTCAGGGGGTGGTGGGCGCGGATTCGACGCGGGCGCGCAGGGCCTCGTTCATCGCCGTGAAGTCCCGGGCGTTCCTCGTCAGGAGCCTGCCGAGGAAGGGGGCCAGCAGCCCGCGGACGCGTTCGCCGTGCTCCAGCCGGGTGGTGTGCCCCGGACCCTCGGCCAGGTGGAAGAAGTGCTCGGTGTCGAGGAGGCCGGGGACGAGCCTCCTGCGGACCCAGCGCAGTTCGGCGCCGGGCCGGGCCGCCACGACCCTCGGCCGCAGGGTGATCGGGTCGCCGGCCTCCGGGTACGTCCGCAGGGTGAGTCGCTCGCCCGGGACCGGCTCGCCGTACGCCTCGCGGATGTACGGGTTCCACGTGCAGTGGCGGGGCAGGTCGGACAGCGTCGCCCAGACCGCTTCGGGTGTCGCGTCGATGGTGATGGTGGTGGAGATGGTGCGCACTGGTGCCGTACTCCTCGTGGTGGTCGGTGTGCACCGAAGGGACGCGGGGGTGTGCGGTTCCGCCACCGGGTTCGGTGGTCGGGATGGAACCACGGATTCCGGCCGCCGTGGCCGGCGGTCCCGGGATCTTCGCCGCCGGCGAAGAGAGCGGAATGAAATCTTCCGGCCATGGCCGGACGTATGCCGATACGTCCGGCCGCCGCGGCGTCCCGGCCCCGTTCGCCGCCCCGCGCGGCTGGTAGCGTGGCGCGCCGTTGCCCAGGGGGAGGGGTCAGGTCATGGTGGCTGGACGTCGCGTCAGGTTCATCGCCGTTCTCGTCGGGGTGGTGTTCGCGCTCACCGGCTTCTCCTCGCACGGCGGGTCGAGCGGCAAGAGCAAGAGCGGCGGAGGAGGCTGTTCCAGCTCCAAGAGCAGCTCCAAGAAGAAGTCCTACAGCGGCGGCAACGGCAGCGGGAACGGCAGCGGCAGCAACGGCAACGGCAGCAACGGCAGCGGGAACCCGACGGCGTCGCCCACCCCGACCGCCGGCGCCGCCGGCGCCCGCGCCGAACTCGTCACCTGCGCCGCTCCGGGCCGGCCCGAGGCCACGCTCAGGGTCACTTCCGAGTCGGGCGTCGAGGGCACCTTCTCGGTGTCCGTGGTCTTCGAGGGTGCGAACGGGCGGGTCGACTCCGGCTCCGCCGAGGTGCGGTTGAAGGCCGGCGAAAGCCGCGCCGTGGACGTGCCGATGACGTTCCCGGACCGTGTCGCCGACGTCCTGCGGTGCGTGGTCGGGCGGGTCGAAACCGTTTCGTCCTCGACGGCCCGCCCGTCGTCGACCCCGACCGGCGGCTCCGGTGGCGTGTCGAGGCCCAAGTCCACGAGCAAGCCCAAGTCCACGACCAAACCGAAGTCCAGGACCACTCGCTGAGCCTCGGCCACCACGCCCGGCCGGCGCCCCGCCGCCCCGCGGTCAGCGCACCCGCGGTTGCGGTGCCGATCGCCGGTCGGTGAACAGGGCCGCCTGGCGCTCCGGTGGCAGGTTGCCCAGGGTGATCAGCGCCGGCGCCTGGTCGAGGGCCTGGTGCAGCGCGGCCCGTTTCGCCGACCAGAGCGCGCGCACGGTGCCCTGTACGGCCTCGGTCGGATGGCCGGCCAGGATCTCGGCCGACCGCAGTGCCGCCGGCAGCAGCTCCTCGGGGGCGGTCACTTCCGACACGAGGCCGATCTCGTACGCCCGCCGCGCGGAGAGCCGTTCGGCCGTGCCCATCAGCGACATCCGGGCGACCTCGCCGAAGGGCATGCGCTGGGCCATGTACACGGCCTCGTAGGCGCTGACCATCCCGTAACTGGTGTGCGGGTCGAAGTACGTCGCCGTCGAGGAGGAGACGATGAACTCCGACTCGCCCAGCAGGTAGAACGCCCCGCCGCACGCCATGCCGTTGACGGCGGCGACCACCGGCTTCCACAGGTCGGCCGCCTTCGGGCCGATGGCGATCAGCGGATCGTCCATCGCGTACGGGGACGCGGGCTGCGGCACCTCCACGGACCGGTCGACACCGGTACAGAAGGCCGCGCCGCCCGCGCCCGTGAGCACCACCGCCCGCACGTCCTCGTCGAAGCGGAACTCCCGCCATGTGGAGGCCAGTTCGGCGGCCGTGGCCAGGTCGACGGCATTGTGCCGGTGCTCCCGGTCCAGGGTGACGACCGCGACCCCGGTCGTCTTGTCCCGCTCCACCCGCACGGTCACGACTTCTCCAGCACCCAGCGCGGCACGGCGATCCCGCCGGTCTCGGTGAACACGACCTGGACGCGCGCCCCGATCCGCAGCCGCGCCGGGTCCACCGAGTCCAAGGGGGCGTCGGCCGAGGTCACGAGGTTGCCGGCCAGTCGGATCCGCGGGGCGTCGGCGAGCTCGACGAGGATCACGTTGTACGGGGCCTGCGCGGCGTAGGCGGGCAGCAGGGGCGGGTGCGGCCGGACCCAGGACCAGATGCGGCCCCGGCCGTTCGTCAGCTTCCACTCGGAGGCGAAGGACCGGCAGTGCGGGCAGCACGGGCGCGGCGGGAAGCGGAGCCTGCCGCAGTCGGAGCAGGCCTGGACGCGCAGTTCGCCCCGGGCGGCGTACTCCCAGAAGGGGGCGCCGTCCTCGTCCGGGACGGGGAGGAGGAGCGCGTCGGTACCGGGAACGGCCGCGTCCGTGGCCGAGGCGGAGGTGGGCGTCGCGGGCGGGGGTGTCGCGGAGGGGGTCACTGCGGCGGTCACGGGGATCAGCTCCTCAGCAGGATCGCGGACGTCGGGACACCCTCGCCCGCCGTCACCAGGCAGGTCGCGGCGTCCGGCACCTGGGCGGTGGAGACGCCGCGCAGTTGCTTGACGCCTTCGTTGATCAGGTTGAAGCCGTGGACGTAGGCCTCGCTCAGTCCGCCGCCCCCGGTGTTGATCGGGAGCCGGCCGCCCATCTCCAGCGCCCCGCCCTCGGTGAACGCGGCGCCCTCGCCGCGCCCGCAGAAGCCGTAGCCCTCCAGGGAGAGCGGGATCAGCGGGGTGAAGGCGTCGTAGATCTGGGCGACGTGCACGTCCTCGGGGCCGAAGTCGGCCTGCTTCCAAAGGTGTCGGGCGGCCGTCCACGCGGGTCCGGACAGCGGGTCGTCGTTCCAGTAGTTGACCATCCCGTGGTGCTGGGCGGGCAGGCCCTGGGCGACGGAGTGCACGTAGACGGGTCTCTGGCGGCAATCGCGGGCCCGTTCGGCGGAGACGATCACGCAGGCGAGCGCCCCGTCGGTCTCCAGGCAGTTGTCGAAGAGGCAGAGCGGATCGCTGATCGTGCGGGAGGTCATGTACATCTCGCGGGTCAGCGGGCGCTCGTACATCATGGCGGCGGGGTTCTCGTTGGCCCGGTTGCGGCAGGCCATGGCGACGTTGAAGAGGTGGTCGCGGGTGGCCCCGTACTCGTGCATGTAGCGCCGGGCCAGCATGGCTATCTCGTCGACCGGGCGCAGCAGCCCGAAGGGGCGGGTCCACTGGCCGGGCGTGGGCAGTTGCACGGCGGTGTTCTTCCACGGGCGCGGGCCGGATCCGCGTTTGCGCGAGCGCCAGGCGACGCCGACGGAGGCCTGGCCGGTGGCCACGGCCGCGGCGAGGTGGCCGACCGTGGCGCAGGAACCGCCGCCGCCGTAGCCGACCTTGGAGAAGAAGGTGACGTCGCCGGCGCCGATGGCCTTGGCCACCTCCACCTCGTCGGTCTCCTCCATCGTGTAAGAGGCGAACGCGTCCACTTCGCCGGGGTCGATGCCCGCGTCCGCGAGCGCCGCGAGGATGGCCCGGCAGGCCAGTTCCTTCTCGGAGCCCGGCAGTCGTTTGGCAAAGGGCGTCTGGCCGATGCCGACTATTGCCGTAGCGTCCTTGAGCGTTGCCGCCATCGCCACCTCCGGGGCCGCACCAGTACTGACAGCCGCGAAGGCTACAGCTAATCTGACGGATAGTCAGCTACTGGGCATCGGGGAGGGCGCACGATGGGCGAGCACCGGCGCGACGACGACACCACGCGGGGCACCGAGCGGGACACCACACGAGGCGACGCGAACGACGGCCCGTACGGCACCGGAGGGAACGACGACCCCCGCGGCGACCTGCGCTGGCGCAGCATCCCCGGTCTGGTGCGCGCCGCCGCCGCCCGCCACGCCGACCACGAGGCCGTCGTCGACGGCCGCGTCCGCGTCAGCTACGCGCAGCTCGGAGAACGGGTCGAACGCGCCGCCGCGGCCTGCGTCGCCGCCGGCGTCGAACCGGGCGACCGGGTCGCCGTCTGGGCGCCCAACACCCTCGACTGGATCGTCTGCGCACTCGGAGCCGTCTCGGCCGGCGCCGTGCTGGTCCCCCTCAACACCCGCTTCAAGGGGGCCGAGGCCGCGTACGTCCTCCAACGCAGCCGCGCCCGACTCCTCTTCATCACCGGCACCTTCCTCGGCACCTCCTACGTGGCCTCCCTGCGCCGCGCCACCGCCGAAGGCACCGGCACGGGCCCGCTGCCCGGGCTGCCGCACCTGGAACAGGTCGTCGTCCTCGCCGACGACGCCCCCGAGTCGTTCCGCACCTGGAAGGACTTCCTGGCGGGCGGAGACCGCGTGCCCGCCTCCGTCGTCCGCGAACGCGCCGACGCCATCGCGCCCGACGCCCCCTCCGACATCATCTTCACCTCGGGCACCACCGGCAGCCCCAAGGGCGCCGTCATCACCCACGCCCAGACCCTGCGCTGCTACGAGGTGTGGAGCGAGCTGGCGGGGCTGCGCGAGGGCGACCGCTACCTGATCGTGAACCCGTTCTTCCACACCTTCGGCTACAAGGCCGGGATCATCGCCTGCCTGATGCGCGGGGCCACGATGGTGCCCCAGTCCGTCTTCAACGTCGACACCGTCCTGGCCAACATCGCCGCCGAACGGATCTCCGTGCTCCCCGGCCCGCCCACCCTCCACCAATCCCTCCTCGACCACCCCCAGCGCGACCACCACGACCTGTCCGCGCTGCGCCTGGTCGTCACGGGCGCCGCCGTGGTCCCGCTGCGGCTCGTCGAACGGCTGCGGGGAGAGCTGCGCATCGGGGTCGTCCTCACCGCGTACGGGCTCTCCGAGGCCGGCGGCATCGTCACCATGTGCCGGCGGGGCGACCCGGCCGAGGTCATCGCCGCCTGCTCCGGCCGGGCCATCCCCGACACCGAGGTGCGCGTCACCGGCCCCGACGGGCTGCCCCGACCGGTCGGGACGGCCGGCGAGGTGTGGGTCCGCGGCCACCACGTCATGAGGGGATACTTCGAGGACCCGGTGGAGACGGGCCGCGCCATCACCCCCGAGGGCTGGCTGCGCACCGGTGACGTGGGAGTGCTCGACCGGGCGGGGAACCTGCGCATCACCGACCGGATCAAGGACATGTTCATCGTCGGCGGCTTCAACGCCTACCCCGCCGAGATCGAGCAGCTCCTCTGCCTGCACCCGGACATCGCCGACGTCGCGGTGGTCGGCGTCCCGAACCCGCGCCTCGGCGAGGTGGGCAAGGCGTACGCGGTCCGCCGCCCCGGCTCCACCCTCACCTCCGACGACCTGATCGCCTGGTCCCGGCGGGAGATGGCCAACTACAAGGTGCCGAGGGAGGTGGAGTTCGTCACGGACCTGCCGCGCAACGCGAGCGGCAAGGTCCTCAAGACGGAACTCCGCGCGCGTCCCGTCTGAGGCCGTCCCGGCGCCGGGGCCGGTCCGCCGGTGCGGGTCCCGGCGCCCCGCGCGGGTCAGCCCGCGGGCGCCGGGTCGGCGGCCGGCCGTCGGGCCAGCGCGAGGCGCCAGCGGGGGGCGCCGTCGGGGCGGTACCCGAAGTGTTCCAGCGGGGTCGTCTCCACGGTGAAGCCCGCCGCGCGCAGGTCCGCACGGACCGGGCCCCAGGGGAAGGTGCGGTAGTACATGACGAACGGCGGCCGCCAGACGGCGTTGCGCACCCGCATCGCCCCGTCGAAGCCGGCCGTCGCCCACCACAGCGGGGAACTCGGCGGCAGCGGGGCCCCGATGGGGAAGGCGAACACCCCGCCGGGACGCAGCGCGTCGTGGACGGCGGCGAAGAGGGCGGGCCGCTCGGCCGGCAGGAAGTGCCCGAACGCCCCGAAACTGACCGCCAGGTCGTACGTGCCCCGGAGCGTGCCGGGCAGGGCCCGCGCGTCCGCCCGGAGGAGATCGACCCCCTCGGGGAGGGCCCGCCCCGCCTGCGCGAGCATGCCCGTGCTCAGGTCGACCCCCGTCACCCGGCCCCGGCACAGCCGGCGCAGCATCGGCAGCCCCGCCCCGGTGCCGCAGCAGACGTCCAGCCCGGCGTCGAAGGATCCCTCGTGCAGGGCCAGCGTCTCCTCGACGGAGTCGAGGATCCGGTCGGGGGTCCGAAAGGGCGTCCCGTCGAACTTGGGCGCGAGCAGGTCGTAGCCGCGCTCGACGGAGGAGAGGGCCTGTACGGCCAGTTCGCGAAGGCTTGGTCCCTGTGAGGTGAACACGCCCTCAGCCTAATCACCCCCGGGGCGGCCCGGAGGAGTCCGGACGCGCACGTGCGGAGGCCGCGGTGGTCCCCCCGGGCCACCGCGGCCTCCGCACCCCGTACGTTCCCCCGAGTCGTTCCCCGTGGGTCCCCCGTACGTTCCCCCGTGTCGTCCCCGTACGTTTCCCCCGTACGTGCCGTGCTCGCCTCTGCTACGGACGCGGACCGGACGCGTGGTTGTCCAGCGTCACGATCTCCTCGTCCGCGGCCTTGTCTTCCTGCCTGAGCAGCGGCGTACCGCCCGAGGCATGGTTGTCCAGCGGCTTGATCTCGATGCCCGACGCGTGGTTGTCGAGCGGCTTGATGTCGCCTTCCTTGGGAAGTGCGTTCTCGTTCGTCGTCATCGGATCTCCTGATGGATGAGTCGGGCCCGTTCGGCGATTCCCCCGTGGACCGCCGAACGGGTAGTCCTCCAGTCGACCCGCGAGTCCCCCCGACGCGTCGAGTCGATGTACCCATCATGGCGTGCGGCGATAAACGAACGATGAACGTCCCGTTCATCCGGCGAAAATGCTGGTCAGGCCGCTACCTGCGAGGCCAGCAGGGAGCGCACTTCGGCCAGTTCCGAGGAGCCGAGCCGCTCGAAGACCGTTTCGGCGTCCCGCCAGCACACCCGCGCCCGGTCCGTCTGCCCCAACCGCACCAGCGCCTTGCCCAGCACCGTCAGCACCGTGGCCCGCCGCCACTCGCCGCCGATCCCGCGCAGGGCGATGGCCTGTTCGGCGTGCGAGGCCGCCAACGTGGGCCGACGGGCGGCGAGATGGGCCTCGGCGAGCCGGAAGTGCGTCACGCCCTCCCACAGCGGCTGCCGGTTGTCGTGGAAGAGCGTCAACGCCTCCGCCAGCTGCGCCAGGGCCTCGCCCAGCCGGCCCGCCTGGGTGAGTGCGATGCCCAGTGCGTACCGGCCGTTGGCCAGCCGCAGGGTCAGGCCCATCCGGTCGTAGATGTCGATGCCCTGTTGCGCGAGCTCTATGGCGCTGGTGAGCCGGCCCAGCATCACGTGGATCCGGGAGAGGTTGCACAGGGCGCTGGCCTCGCCGACGAGGTTCCCGTCGGCCCGGAAGTTCTCGATGGCCTCCAACAGGAACCGTTCGCCGTCCGCGTGCCGGCCCTCGTACAGGGCGATGATGCCGCGGTCGTTGGGAGCCCAGCAGTTCGGCAGCGGGTCCTCGGCCTCGCGGGCCAGCGCCGTGGCGCGGCTGGCCTCGCCGTCGGCCTCGGCGAACCGGCCCGCGACCAGGTGCACGATGGTGAGCGTGATCCGCGCCCGCCCCTCGGCGTGCGGGTCCCCGGCGGCGCGCGCGGCCTCGCACAGGGCGACGGCGGCCGACTCGTACTGCTTGGAGTTGGCCCCCGACTCGGTGAGGTCCTTGGCCGCCCACAGCAGGTCCACGGAACGGCGCAGCACGTCGACCAGGCCGCCGCGCCCGGTGGTGCGCACGGAGGCCTGCCGGACGCACGCCAGCAGCGGGTCCGCCTCGGCGAACAGCCAGTCCAGCGCGGCGCGCGGCTCGGTGAAGACCAGGCCGGGGTGGTGGGTCGCGGCCATGTGGGCGGGCAGCCGGTCGCCGGGCCGCTCCAGCGCGTACACGCCGGCGGCGGTGGCCAGGTAGAAGTCCAGGAGCCGGTCGAGGGCGGCGTCGCGACCGCTCGGCGGCTGTTCGTCGCGCTCCGCGCAGGCGCGTGCGTAGAGGCGGACCAGGTCGTGGAAGCGGTAGCGGCCGGGGGCGGCGGATTCGAGGAGGGAGCAGTCGACTAAAGCCTCCAGGAGGTCCTCGGTGTCGTGCTCGGGCAGGTCGAGCACGGCCGCCGCCGCGGCGAGGGAGATGTCGGGCCCGTCGGCGAGCCCGAGGAGCCGGAACGCCCGCTGCTGGGCCGGCTCCAACTGTCCGTACCCCAGCTCGAAGGTGGCCTTCACGGCGAGGTCCCCGGCCTGGAGTTCGTCGAGGCGGCGACGCTCGTCGGCGAGCTTGGCCGCGAGGACGGACACCGTCCAGGTGCGGCGGGCGGCGAGCCGGGACGCGGCGATGCGGATGGCCAGCGGCAGGAAGCCGCAGGCCCCCACCACGTCGAGGGCGGCCTGCCGCTCGGCGCCGACCCGTTCGGCGCCGACGATCCGGGTGAAGAGCTGGAGCGCCTCCTCCGGGCTCATCACGTCGAGGTCGACGAGGTGGGCGCCGGCGAGGCCCGACATCCGGACCCGGCTGGTGACGAGCGCGGCGCAGCCCGCGGTGCCCGGCAGCAGCGGGCGGACCTGGGCGGCGTCGCGGGCGTTGTCGAGCAGGACCAGGACGCGCCGGCCGTCGAGGATGGACCGGTACAGCGCGGCCCGTTCGGCGGGGGAGTCGGGGATGGCGGTGTCGGGGGTGCCCAGGGCCCGCAGGAAGGAGCCGAGCACGGCGACGGGCTCGGCCGGGCGCGGTTCGGTGCCCTGGAGGTCCACGTACAGCTGGCCGTCGGGGAAGTGCGGGCGGGCGGCGTGCGCGACGTGCACGGCCAGGGTGGTCTTGCCGACGCCGCCGATGCCGGCGAGCGCGGACACCGCCATGACCTGGCCCTCCGCGCCGGACAGGATCTCGCCGAGTTCGGTGACGAACGGGGTGCGGCCGGTGAAGTCCGGCACGGTCGCGGGCAATTGGGCCGGCCTCACGAGAACGGGCGCGGCGGCCGGCGTGGGGTCCTCCGCCAGGGCGAGTTCGGCGTCCGCGGACAGGATCCGGCCTTGGAGGGCCGAGAGTTCGGGCCGGGGGTCGACGCCGAGTTCGTCAGCCAGGAGCCGGCGGGTGTCGGCGTACACGGCGAGCGCCTCGGCCTGCCGGCCGCTGCGGTACAGGGCGAGCATCAGCAGTTCGCGCAGCCGCTCCCGCAGGGGGTGGGCGGCGGTCAGGGCGGTGAGCTCGGAGACGGCCTCGGCGTGCTGGCCGACCTCCAGGTCGAGGTCCAGTCGCGTCTCCAGCAGTTGGAGGCGCCACTCGGCGAGCCGGGTGCGCTCGGTGTCGGCGTGCGGTCCGGGCACCCCGGCGAGGGGTTCCCCGTCCCACAGGTCCAGGGCGCGGGCCAGGAGCGTACGGGCGAGGGCGCGGTCCCCGGCGGCGCGGGCCTTCTCGGCGTCGCCGGCCAGGGCGCGGGCGATCCCGAGGTCCAGGGCTCCGGCGGGTGTGCGGATGGCGTAGCCGCCGGCGTCGGTGACGAGCAGCCCGGGGTCGAGGACCTTGCGCAGGCGGGAGGCGTACGTGCGGATGGTGGCGAGGGCCTGCTGAGGGGGGTCCTCGCCCCAGATGGCGTCGATGAGCTCGGGCGCGGTGGCGGTGCGGCCGTCACGGAGCAGGAGGACGGCGAGCAGGGCCCGCTGTTGGGGGCTGCCGGAGGGCAGCAACTCGGGGCCGCGCCAGGCGCGGATGGGGCCGAGGACGGCGAAGCGGTTCCCGCAGGGGGTGGGTCGGGGCCGGTCGGTGTCCTCGGTGGCGGCCCTCGGGGCGGCGGTGCTCCCGGCGACGGTTCGGGAGGAGGGTTCGGGCGGGGCGCCGACCGCGTCCGTGGTGGTCCGGGCTGCCTCGGGGTGGTTCCGCTGGTGCGGGATGGCCGGTACGCCGTCCATCTGTCGTCCCCCCTGCCTTCCGTCGTTGTAAGGGTCAGTCTGCCCTGTCTTGCACGTACACGTCAGCCCGCAGCGGACTGATCGCTTCCCCGGCGCCGTCCAACTAGCTGACGGTTCGTCAGATCGGCGCTACCGTAGTTCACATGGAGACCTTCCCGAAGATCATCTCGGTGGACGACCACACGGTGGAGCCCCCTCATGTCTGGCGGGACCGGCTCCCGTCCAAGTACCACGACGTCGGCCCGCGCGTCGTCCGGGCCCCCTTGAAGGAAATGACCTTCCTCGGCGGCAAGTTCGCCCCCGTCATGGGGGCGAAGGGCGACGACGGCCCGATAGGCGACTGGTGGGTCTACGAAGACCTGCATCGCCCGCTCACCCGCCTCGACACCGCGGTCGGGTACGACCGCGACGAGATCAAACTGGAAGTCATCACCTACGAGCAGATGCGCCCGGGGTCCTTCGCGGTTCCCGACCGGCTCGCGGACATGGACGTCAACCACGTCCAGTCGGCGCTGTGTTTCCCCACTTTCCCGCGCTTTTGCGGGCAGACCTTCACCGAGGCCAAGGACCGGGAGCTCGGACTGCTCGGCGTCCGCGCCTACAACGACTGGATGGTGGAGGAGTGGTGCGGCCCCGACGCGGCGGGCCGGCTCATCCCCCTCACCCTCGTCCCCCTCTGGGACGCCCGACTCGCCGCGGCCGAGGTCCGCCGCAACGCGGCCCGGGGCGTGCGGGCCGTCGCCTTCTCGGAGATACCGCCCCACCTCGGACTGCCGTCCATCCACACCGACGACTGGGACCCGTTCCTCCAGGCGTGCGACGAGACCGGCACGGTCATCGCCATGCATATCGGTTCCTCCTCGCGCATGCCCTCGACCTCCGCGGACGCCCCGCCGGCGGTCGGCTCGACCATCACCTTCGCCAACTGCTGCTTCTCGATGGTGGACTGGCTGATGAGCGGCAAGTTCGAACGCTTCCCCAACCTCAGGATCATGTACGCCGAGGGGCAGATCGGCTGGATCCCCTACATCCTGGAACGCGCCAACGTGGTGTGGGAGGAGAACCGCGGCTGGGGCGGGGTCGCCGACAAGGTACTGCGCCCGCCGTCGGAACTCTTCGCCGAGCACGTCTTCGGCTGCTTCTTCGACGACGCCTTCGGGTTGAGGAACCTGGACTCCATCGGCGTGGCCAACGTCCTCTACGAGACGGACTACCCGCACTCCGACTCCACTTGGCCCAAATCCCGGGAGGTCGGCGAGGCCCAGATGGGGCACCTCGCCCCGGACGTGGTCGACCGCATCGTCCGAGGCAACGCCATCGACCTGCTGGGCCTCACCCCGGAGGGTCTCTGGCCGGGCGCGTAGACCCGGCCGGCGAAGCCCCACCCGGCCCGCGGCGGCCGGCGGGCCGCGCCCCCCGCCGCGGCGCTCGACCCCGGACGCGCTCCCTCCGGGGTCGAGCGCCGCGGCGCGCGCGACACGAGCGGCGTGATCCGGCGCGACCTTGGCGCACCCCCGCCTTGCGGGCGGAAGCGACGCCAGGGCATGATTCGCCAGAGCAAACTGGGGGAGGACGACTGTGGTGGACAAGCGGACCGTGGTGACCGTGGTGTTGTGCGCGGTGGCCGCACTGGGGGCATCCGCTGCGATGACAAAGGTGGTGCCGGCTGCCGACCAGGCGCCGGCCACCCGGGCGGGGGGTTCCCCGTCGGGGTCGGCCTCACCCAGCCCGTCATCGCGATTGCAATCGCCGAAGCAACCACTCCTTTCCACGTCTCCGGCGCCCCGACCGACCGCCGGTACCCCCGGCCCGGGCGGCCCCGTCAAGTTCGCCGGGGCATTGTTCGAAGGCAATCCGGAAGGTCGGGTGGACGGCGACCACTTCTGCACGGCGACCGTCGTGCACAGCCCCGGACGGAACCTGATCGTCACCGCCGGGCACTGCCTGGCCCCCGGCAAGCAGGGCGCGAACGGCCCGATATTCGCACCCGCGTACGCCGGCACCACGGCCCCGTTCGGCGCCTGGCGGCTCGAAGAGGTCTACGAGGACGAGCGCTGGACGGATGACGCGAACGACGACTACGACCTCGCCTTCGCCCGTCTCGCCCCCGACTCCTCCGGCCGCAACATCGAGGACGTCACCGGCGCGGCCGTGCTGGACACCACGGGTCGCACGGGCGAGCAGGTCACGGTGACCGGCTACCCCGCCGACCGGGGCGTGCCGCGCACCTGCACGGCGGTGGCGGTACGCGAGAAGGCGGCGGAGCAGCGGTTCGACTGCGCCGACTTCCCCGGGGGCACCAGCGGCAGCGCGTGGATCGCCCGCGACGGCAAGATCGTCGGCGTGCTGACGGGCGGCGACACGGACGACGTCTCGACGAGCACCGTCCTCGGGGAGTACGCGGCCACCCTGTACCGCCGCGCGACCGGGACCGCGCCGGGGACGGCGCCCGGGACCGCGAGCACGCCCGGGAGTGCCACGCCGCGGTGAGCCGCGCCGCGGTGGGTCGCGCCGCGTCGTGGCGTCCCGCGGCGCGTCGGTGCGTCGGCGCGGGCGTCCCGCGCCGCGCCGCGCCCCGACGGGCCGGAACCGGGTCGGCCCCGGCTCACACCATCAGGCCGAGGTGCACCGGCTCGGCGGACACGTCCGCCAGCAGGTCCGCCAACCGCGGCGGCCACAGCGGCTCCCCGAGCGCCGCCAGCGCGTCCCGCGAGAGCCAACTCCACTGGGCGTCGGGCGACTCCGGGACGGGATCGCGCATCGGGCCCGTGGTGACGTAGATGTGCTCGTGCTGCCGGACGGGGATGCCCTGGTGGGTGAAGTCGTGCTCCCAGGTGCAGAGCAGTCGCCGAGGTTCGAGATCGGTCCACCCGGTCTCCTCGCGCAACTCGCGCCGCACGCATTCCTCGGGGCTTTCCCCGGGGTCGATTCCCCCGCCGGGGGGAAGCCAGTGGATGCCCACTTCCACATTGTTCTCCCGAAAGAGAAATACCGATCCCGTGGGCGACAGGACCACAATGCGCGCTGCCTGACGTGGAGTTCTCATCAGATCAGGGTACGACCGAAAAGGCCGGACGGTAACTGTCCTGCAGCCGGACGCATTTCCCGAATTCCCCGGAGCGCAGACGATTGAACTCCCCGAAATCGGGGGAGTCGGCTGTTTGCCCGGAGTCGTCGGCCGAATCGGGATCGGCGGTGGGCGGTACCCGCGCCCCCGAAGGGCGCGGGCCCGGTTCACACGGCGCGGGCCGGGGCGACCCGGCGCGGGCCCGGTCGATCCGTGCGGGGTCGGTTCACTGCGCGCGGGACCGGATCGGAGCGTCGTCGTCGCGCCCGACGCACCAGTCGAGGAGCGAGGGCCAGGGCCCGTACCCCGCGTCCTCGCCCAGGTGCCCCTGGCCGGCCAGGACGTCCACCGGCAGGCCGAGCGGCTCGGCGAAGACGGCGGCGGCGCCCTCCGGGCAGCAGGGGTCGTCGTCGCCGCCGACCATCCGGACGTATCCGGCCGTGGCGTACAACTGCGCGGCCGAGACCCGCGGCGGCGCGAACGCGGCGACCTCCGGGTACCGGCCCAGGTAGCCCGCCGACGGCGGGGCGACGAGGAGCACCCGGTCGACCGGGACCGCCACGTCGCCCCGGGCCGCCGCGTGGAGCCACAGCACGCAGGCCAGGCTGTGGCAGACGACCGTGCGCCGCCGACCGCGCAGCGCGCCGAGCCGCTCGCGCAGCTCGGCCAGCCACACCTCGAGGTCCGGCTGGTCCGGGTCGGGGAGGGCCGGGTAGTCCACGACGTGCCCCGAGGCCGTCAGCCGGTCGGCCAGCCAGTGTTCCCAGTGGCCGGCGGGCCGATGGTTCTGCCAACCGTGGAGTATCAGGAAGCCGTCCTCGACCAAGGCGTCGGTCATCGTTCTCGCAATCGTGGGAAGACACCGGGAAGTTCGAAGCGATCATGGCCGCGCCCGTCCCCCCGGGTCCAGTCCCACCGTTCCGCCGCGCCCCTCCTACCCCGCCTGCAACGCCAGCGTCGGGGAGAGCCGGGCGGCGCGGACCGCCGGGTAGAGGCCGGCGAACGTCCCGATGACCAGGGTGGAGGCGAAGCCGCCGGTGACGGCCCAGAGGGGGACGACCCAGGGCAGGTCGCCGGCCCGGGCGTAGACGGCCGTGGCCGCGCCGCCGAGGACGATGCCCGCCACGCCGCCGAGTCCGGACAGCAGCAGGGACTCCGTGACGAACTGGATCCGCACCTGCCCCTTGGTCGCGCCCAGCGACCGGCGCAGGCCGATCTCGTGGCGGCGCTCCAACACCGAGATGATCATCGTGTTGGCCACCCCGACCCCGCCCACGAGCAGGGCGATGCCGCCCAGGCCGAGCAGGAGGGTGCTGAAGGCCCCTTCCGTGGCGGCCTTGGCCTGGAGCGCCGTGGAGGGATCGGTGACGGAAACGGTGCTGGGGCTCGACGGGTTGGCCGTTCGGGCGACGAGGTCGCGGACGGCGGTGACTCGGTCGTCCGCCGAGCGTTCGTACACGGCCGTCGGGTGGCCGTCGAAGCCGAGCAGCCGTTGCGCCGCCTCCCAGCCGACCAGCGCGGAGCGCTCGATCTCGGGGGCCAGTGGGACCGGCTCCAGGATGCCGATCACCGTGAAGTACCGCCCGCCGACGAAGACCTGCCGGCCCGGCTCCGTGATGCCGAGCCGGCGCGCCGAGACGTCGCCGAGCACCACGGAGGGATAGCGGCCGGTGGCCTCGTTGAGCCAGGTCCCCTTCGCCATCCGGGCGCGCAGCGCGTCGAGCAGTCGATCGCGGGCCGCCTTCACGGCGATGGCTCCCGTCTCCTCCTTCGGGATGTTCTCCGACCGGCGTACGGACTCCTTCACGTCACCCGTCGTACCGACCGACTCGACCCCCTCGATGCGGCCGATCATGCCCGGGGCGTCCTTCGGCAGTTTCGTGTCCTGCCCGCTGAACATGGACTGCCCCGGCGTCACGACCAGCATGTTCGTGCCCAGCTTGTCGAGTTCCCGCAGCAACTTGGCCTGGCTGGACGAGGAGATCCCGACGACCGCGATCATCGTCGCGATCCCGATGGCGATCCCGAGCGCCGAGAGGAACACGCGCACGGGCCGCGACCGCAGCCCCGCCGAACCGACGTGGAACACGTCGCGCGGGCTCAGCCGCGGCGGGACGAGCCGGCGCACGCGGCCCCTCGTACCGGTCTTCGTACCGGTTCTCGTACCGGTCTTCGTACGGGCCCTCCTGCGGTCCTTCGCACGGGCCCTCGTGGGGGTGTCGCTCATGTGACCGCCCCCGACCGGTTCCGGCCCGCGCCCCGTACCGGCGCGGGGTTCCACACGTCCGCGACGATCTCGCCGTCGCGGATCCGCACCTGGCGGGGCAGGCTCGCGGCGATCTCCTGATCGTGGGTGATCACGGCGATGGTGGCGCCGTCCCCGTTCAGTTCGCGCAACAGCTCCATCACCGACTCCCCGGACGCCGTGTCCAGCGCCCCGGTCGGCTCGTCGGCCAGCAGCAGATCGGGTTCGCCCGCCACCGCGCGGGCGATGGCGACGCGTTGCTTCTGCCCGCCGGACAGTTCGTGGGGGCGGTGGTCCATCCGGTCCCCGAGGCCGACCCGCTCCAGGGCACAAGCCGCCCGCCGGTCGCGTTCGGCGCGCGAGAAGCCGCAGTACAGCAGCCCCTCGGCGACGTTCGCCCGGGCGCTGATGCCCGGTACCAGGTGGAACGACTGGAAGACGAAGCCGACATGGCGCGAGCGCAGCGCGGACAGGGACCGGTCGGACAGGGCCGCGACGTCGTACCCGGCGAGGGAGACCGAGCCGGCGGTCGGCCGGTCCAGGGTGCCGACGATGTGCAGCAGGGTGGACTTGCCGGAGCCCGACGGGCCGACGATGGCGAGGAGTTCGCCGCTCGTGACGGTCAGATCGACCCCGCGCAGGGCCGCGACACCGCCCGGGTACTCCTTGGTGACGCCGGTCAGCTCCACGACGGTCGTGTCGGACGGGGGCGTGTCGTGTGCGGTCATGTGGTGGGCACCCCCACGCGCATGCCCTCCTTGAGGGAGCCGCCCGTGACCTCCACCCTGCCCTGCCCGAACATGCCCAGGTCGACCCGTACGTCGCGCGCCGCACCGCCCTCGACCACCTGCACGCCGAAGCCGCCGCCGGTCAGTGCCAGCAGCGAGTTGACCGGTACGGACAGCACTCCCTTGCGGGTCTCGCCGGTCAGCCGCACGGTCACCGGCGACCGGTCCGGGCCCTCGGCCCCGGCGGCGGCGGCGTCGAGGGCCACCGTCACCTCCACCTTCGGTTTGTCGCCGCCGGAGCCGCCGCCCGCACCCCCGCCCCCGTCGCCCGGGGGGTCGTCGGGATGGGCGGTGCTGCCCACCGACTCGACGGTCCCGCCGGCCGTGCCGCCGCCCGGCAGGTCGATGCTCACCTTTTCCCCGGTCTTCACCGAGCCCGCCTTCGCCACGTCCAACGCGAAGCGGACCGAACGCCGCGTCCCGGTCAGCGTCAGCACCGGCTTGCCCGGAGCCGCCTCGTCACCGACCGCCGCGTCGTTCTTCCGTATCCGCTGCGGGCCGGAGGCGAAGGCGACGGCCTCCTTGGCGACCTCGCCCGTCTCCTTCTGCCCGTGCGCCTTCTGCCACCGCTTGACCCCTGCCGTCGTGCCCGCCGTGAAGGCGCCGTCCGACGCGTCCAGGCCCGTCCCGTACCCGAGGGCCAGCAGGTTCTGCTTGAGCTGCTTGACGTCCTCGCCCTTGTCCCCGCCCTTCAGCGGGCGGTACATCGGCGTGGCTCCGTACATCAGGCGCACCGCCCTGCCGTCGACCTCGTACAGCCTGCCGTCCCGCTCGACCACCGAGCCCTCCGCGGCCGTCCAGGTCAGCACCCCGGGACCGACGGCGTTCTGCCGGCGCTCCTTCGCGTAGCCGAGGGTGCCCTCGACCTGGAGTCCGGAGCTGAGGTCGCCGCGCTTGACGGGTGCGGTGGCCGGCGGGAGGCCGTCGGCGCGCCGGTCACCGGATCGGCCGGACTCCTCCTGCGGTCCGGCCAGCACCACGTAGCCGCCGCCGGACGCGGCGAGCAGCACGGCCAGGGAAGCGAGCAGCCACCCGCGCCGCCTCCTCACGCCGCTTCACACTTCTTCTGGGCCTCCTCGAAGGCCTTCTCCTGTCCCTTGGGGATCTCCGTCGCGCTCTTCATGCCGCCCGTGTACTCGGGGTCCTTGAGGTTGACGCCGTGCTCGCGCATGCACCGGACCCACTTGAGCTCCTTGTCCTTCTCCTCCTGGGTGGGAGCGGCGCCGGAACCGGAGCTCTTCATCCCGCACGCCTCCATCGCCTTCTGCATCTTCTCCGGGTCGGCGCCGCCGCCGAGCGTCATGCCGCGCGGGTCCTGGCCGGGTTCCGGATCGGGCGCGTCGATGCCGTGTTCGCGCAGGCACGTGCGCATCCTGAGCGCGTCGTCGGCGATCTTCCCGCTGTCGGCGCCACCTCCGCTCGACGCGTTGCCGCCGGTCGCGCCGTCCTTCTTGCCGTCCGAACCGTCGGAGCCGTCGGAGGCACCGGTTCCGCCCGTGCACGCGGTCACGAACAGGGTCAGGCCGGTGAGCACCGCGGCCGTGCCGAGGGTCATGGACCGCTGCGAGGGTCGCCGTATGAGTCGCTTCATGGGCCCGACCCTGGGGCAGGGCGGGGTTTCGCTTCCCTCTCCCACCGGCCTTACGACGAGGAAATGTCCTTCTCGGGTAAAGAGGACGAATGCGAGTTCTGGTGGTGGAGGACGAGGAGTTCCTCCGGGAGATGATCGCCGAGGGGTTGCGCGGCGACGCGCTGGCCGTCGACGAGGCGGGCGACGGCCTGGAGGCGCTGCACCGGCTGCGCCTCGGCGAGTACGACGTCCTCGTGCTCGACCGGGACCTGCCCGGCCTGCACGGCGACGAGGTCTGCCGCCAGGTGGTGCGCGAACGGCTGCTGACCCGGGTGCTGATGCTGACCGCGTCCGGGAGCGTCCGGGACCGGGTGGAGGGCCTCGGCCTCGGCGCTGACGACTACCTCACCAAGCCCTTCGCCTACGACGAGTTGCTCGCCCGGGTCCTGGCGCTGGGCCGGCGCGCCCATCCGGCGCTGCCCCCCGTGTTGGAGCGCTCGGGCATCGCCGTGGACACCGCCCGGCGGTCCGCCACCCGAGACGGGCACAAGCTGGCACTGTCCCGCAAGGAGTTCGCGGTGCTGGAGGCGCTGTTGCGCGCCGAGGGGGCGGTCCTCAGCAGCGACGACCTGATCGAGCGGGTGTGGGAGGAGGACACCTCCTACCGCACCAACGCCGTACGGGTGACCTTGAGCAAGCTGCGCGCGAAGCTGGGCGAGCCGCCGCTGATCGAGACGGTGCCGGGCGCCGGCTACCGGATCGGTGGTCCACGATGAGAGCGGTGCTCCGCTCCGAGCGCGCCCGCCTCACCACGCTCTACGGCACGCTCCTCCTGCTCGCGGGCGGCGCCTTGGTCGCCCTGGTGAACGTACTGGTCCGCAACGGGCTGCCCTCCCGCATCAACGGGGCCGTGACCACCACCATCCCCGCCTACCGGCAGGGCGTCGGCCCGGTGCCCGGCGAGAAGGCCTGGGTGCCGGCAGAGCGGCTCCCGACCGAGGCCGTGCCGACCACCGCGCAACTGGAGTCGTACCGGGTCACCCGCAGCGTCTCCGCCGCCGTCGAACAGGCCACCCTCCACGAGCTGCTCGTCGTGTCCCTCGTCGCCCTCGCCGTCTTCGCCGCCGTGTCCATGTGGCTGGCCTGGTGGATGGCCGGCCGCGTGCTGCGACCCGTCGGCGTGATCACGGAGACGGCCCGCCGGCTGTCCGGCGCCAACCTGCACGAACGGATCGACCTCCAGGCGCCGCCCGGCGAGCTGAAGCGCCTCGCCGACACCTTCGACGGAATGCTGGACCGCATGGAGGGCCTGGTCGGGGCGCAGCGCCGGTTCGCCGCGAACGCCGCCCACGAGCTGCGGACCCCGCTGGCCGTGCAGCGGGCGGCGGCCGAGATCGGGCTGGCGGGGGAGCCGACACCGCAGAAGGTGGCCAGGGTCCGCCGCAAGCTGATCGGCGTCGCGGAGTCGAGCGAGCACCTCATCGAGTCGCTGCTGCTCCTCGCCGTCTCGGAGGAGGGGTTGGAGGCGACGGCGCCGGTGGACCTGGCGGCCCTCACGGCGACGGAGACGGACGCGGCGACCGGGGCGACGACCGGGACAGGCGCCGGGGCGGCGGGGGCGGCCGGTGCGACGGCGGGGGACGGGGCCCTGGCCGCCGGGACCTCGGCGCACGGGGCGGCGGTACCGTCCGGGTCGACGCCGACCGTCGTGCGGGATCTCGCGCCGTTGACCGTCGCGGGTGACCGGGCGTTGCTCGGTCACCTGGTGCGGAACCTGCTGGCCAACGCGGTCCGGCACAACCGGGCGGGCGGCCGGGTGAGCGTCACGACCTCCGCCGACGGCTCCTTGACGGTGTCGAACACGGGGCCGGTGATAGAGCCGGACGACGTGCCGCGCCTGCTGGAACCGTTCCGGCGCCGCGCCGAACGGCTGCACACGGCCGGCGAGGGTGCCGGGCTGGGGTTGTCGATCGTCGCCTCGATCGCGCGGGCCCACGGGGCGGAGCTGAGGGCCTGGGCCAACCCGGCGCCGGAGGGCGGTCTCACGGTCCGCGTGGAGTTCCGGACCCCCGCGCCCGTCCCCACTCCCGCGCCCGTCCCCACCCCCGCGCCCGTCCCCACTCCCGCGCCCACCCCGGACCCTCGCCCCTGACCCCCCGCCCCCACCCGCCCTGCCGCGCCGAGGAGGTCCCCCCTTCGGTGAATTCGAAGATCTGCTGTGTACGGTCGATCGAATGAGCAAGTACGTCCGAGCCCGCCCCGGCCGCCCCGCCCGCACGCGAGCCCCCCGGCAGCGCAACCTCCGGGCCCTCGCCGTCGCGGCGGGCCTCGGCCTGCTCGTCTTCACTGCCGGCTGGGTCCACGTCGCCCGTGAGACCCCGGGGGCCGACTCCGCGTCGGCCCGCCCCGACTCCCGCCCGAGGACCGCGGCGGACCGCGCGGCACTCGCCGAGGACCGGGCCCGCCCGCGGGGCAACGACGCCCTCCCGGGGCTCGGCAAGGCGACCCGTGCCAGGATCCCGAAGGACTCCCGGCAGTTGATCGTGGTCACGGGCAGGTCCGCGGGCTCTTCCGAGTCCGTCGTGACCCTCTGGTCGCGCTCGGCGCCCGGCGGCGACTGGAACCGGGCGGACACCTGGCCGGCCCGCAACGGCGCGAAGGGCTGGTCCGCGCCCGAGGAGCGCACCTACGGGGACCTGACCTCTCCGCAGGGCGTCTACTCCCTGACCGACGCCGGCGGTCTGCTGCCGAAGCCGCCGGGCACGAAGTTCCCGTACGACGAGGACGACGGCTTCGTCGCGACGGGCACCGGCGTGAACGGCGAACCCCTGACGGGCGCCTTCGACTACGTCGTGGCGATCGACTTCAACCGGGAACGCGGGGTGTCGCCGCTCGACCCGCGCATGCCGCAGGGCGAGGAGCGGGGCGGCAACATCTGGCTGCACGTGGACCACGACGGCCCCTCGCAGGGCTGCGTCGGCATCCCCAAGGAGGCGATGAAGAAGCTCCTGCAGACCCTGGACCCGGCGGCGAAGCCCGTCGTCGTCATGGGGCCGCCGGGCTTCTGACCGTGCGTGCGACCGTCGCCTCCCGGCGCCCGCCGCGGCCTTCCCGCGCGAGCAGCGCGATGTACGCGAGGTCGAACACCGAGCACAGCACCCCGAGCCCGAGGATGAACGGGGCGTCCTCGATCACCCCGAAGAGCACGGTCGGGGCCAGTGTCCCGAGCCACTTCGCGACGGCGATGACGAGGGACTGCCCGCGCGGCCCGCGCCGGCCCGCGTACAGGGCGATGAAGAGGCCGGACATCAGCAGGTTCTGCAGGAAAGCGGAGTAGCGCGACGCGTCGTGCGTCCCGAACTGCGCCAGGAACAGCCATTGCACGGCGAAGGCGCCGGCGAAGACGAGGGCGCTCCACCCGGCGAACAGCGGCCGGGTCACGAACTCCGGCAGCTCCGCCCGCCCGAACCGCAGGTAGGTGCCGATGATGACGACGTCGGCGGCGGCCCACACCACGTTGACCACGCCCTGGGCGGACACCCCGGCCACGAAGTCGGTCGTGGCGTACGTCGCTTCCCACGCGAAGTTCAACGCGAGGGCGGCGACCGGCATGGCGTAGGTCCGGTCCCGCAGCCCGACCCGGATCGCCTCCGCGTACACGAGCGTCCACGCCACCGCGCTGAACAGGGTCAGGAACAGTTCCACCCGCGTCTCCCGCGCTCGCGTCTCCTCGGTCGCCGCACCCTAGGCGCCGATCACCCGATCCCGCCAGGCCCGATCCCGCCAAGGCCCCTCCCGCCAGGGACCGTCCCGCCAAGGCCCGTCCCGCCAGGGCCCGCACCAGGTCCGGTCGAACCCCTTGCCTGACGGACCGTCAGCTATGACGATGGCCCCGGTGTCGGCCTCCCGAACAGGTCGAAGTCGAGGGCGAGGTGGGGACGGTCATGGCGCGCGTGTTTCCCGAAGACCGGCTGGTGTACGGGATGCAACTCCCGATCCAGTCGCAGAGCACCATCTACGCCGAGCCCTGGGAGGCGACGGCCGGCGCCGCCGAACTCGCCGCGGTGGCCCGGGCCGCCGACCGGGCCGGTTTCGGCTACGTGGCCACCTGCGACCACGTGGCCATCCCGCGCACGATGGCCGGGCCCATGAGCACCGTCTGGTACGACCCGGTGGCCACCCTGTCCTTCCTCGCGGGGATCACCGAACACGTCCGGCTGCTGAGCCACGTCGCGATCGTCGGCCTGCGGCATCCGCTGATCACCGCCAAGCAGTACGCCACGCTCGACCACCTCTCCGGCGGCCGGCTGATCCTCGGGGTCGGCGCGGGGCACGTGCGGGAGGAGTTCGAGGCCCTCGGCGTCGACTTCGAGCGGCGCGGGGCCGTGCTCGACGAGACCCTGGACGCGTTGCGGGTGGCGCTCGGGCCGCAGGAGTACCCGGAGTTCGAGGGCGGGTCGTTCTCGTTCCGGGACCTGGGCCAGTTGCCCCGGCCCACGCAGCCCCGCATCCCCTTCTGGGTCGGCGGCTCCTCGCCCGCCGCCGTGCGCCGCGCGGCGGTGCGCGGCGACGGCTGGCTCCCGCAGGGGGATCCGCGCGACCGGCTTCCGGAGCGGATCGCCCGGATCAGGGAGCTGCGCGAGGCGGCGGGCGTCACCCGCCCCATCGAGATCGGCGCCATCACCGAGCCCCTGTACGTGGGCGAGCCCGGCTGGGAGACCGGCCGGCGGGCCCTCACCGGCAAGTCCGAGGCGCTCGCGGAATCCCTGCGGGAGTACCGGGCGCTGGGCGTGGACCAGATCCAGGTCCGGTTCCGCAACCGGGACGTCGCCGAACTGACCGACCAGATGGCCGCCTTCGGGGCCGAGGTGGCCCCCCTCCTCAACGACTAGGGCAGGAGTACCCGCCATGGGCAAGTTGGACGGACGCGTCGTCGTCATCACCGGTGCGGCGCGCGGTCAGGGCGAACAGGAGGCCCGGCTGTTCGCGGCGGAGGGCGCCAAGGTGCTCCTGGGTGACGTGTTGGACGAGCAGGGCGCCGCCGTCGCCAAGGAGATCGGCGAGGACCGGGCCCGGTACGTACGGATGGACGTGAGCCGCGAGGAGGACTGGGCCGCCGCCGTCGAGGCGGCGAAGGAGGCCTTCGGCCGGATCGACGGACTGGTCAACAACGCGGGCATCCTGCGCTTCAACGAGCTGACCGCGACCCCGCTGGAGGAGTTCCGGCAGGTGATCCAGGTCAACCAGGTCGGCGCGTTCCTCGGCATCAAGGCCGTCGCGCCCGAGATCGCGGCGGCCGGCGGGGGAACGATCGTCAACACCTCCTCGTACACCGGTCTGACGGGCATGGCGTACGTCGGCGCCTACGCGGCGACCAAGGCCGCGATCCTGGGTCTGACCAGGGTGGCGGCGCTGGAGCTGGCGGGGAGGAACATCCGGGTCAACGCCATGTGCCCGGGTGCCGTGGACACCCCGATGGCCAACCCGGCGCTGCTGGATCCGGCGGGCGTGAGCGACGAGGCCAGGGACGCGATGGACGAGTTGTACAAGCGGGTCGTGCCACTGGGGCGGGTCGGCCGGCCGGACGAGATCGCGCGCCTGGCGCTCTTCCTGACCGGCGAGGACTCCTCGTACATCACCGGTCAGCCGTTCGTCATCGACGGCGGCTGGACGGCCGGTGTCAGCATCCTCTGACCATCATCTGATGGAGCGTCAGGTATTGACGCTCCCGCCTCGGCGGTGGAACAGTCGGGACCATCGAATCTGACGCAACGTCAGAAACCAAAGGACGGTGAACCCCCTTGGAATTCGGGCTCTTCGTGCAGGGATACGTGCCTGAGGCGCGGTCCAAGGTCGACCCCGAGGCGGAGCACAAGGCGCTGATCGAGGAGACCGAGTACGTCATCCAGGCCGACAAGTCCGGCTTCAAGTACGCCTGGGCCTCCGAGCACCACTTCCTGGAGGAGTACTCGCACCTCTCCGCGAACGAGGTGTTCCTCGGCTACCTCGCCCACGCCACCGAGCGCATCCACCTCGGCTCCGGCATCTTCAACCCGCTGGCCCCCGTGAACCACCCGGTCAAGGTCGCGGAGAAGGTCGCCATGCTCGACCACCTCTCCAAGGGGCGCTTCGAGTTCGGCACCGGGCGCGGCGCTGGCAGCCACGAGATCCTCGGCTTCCTCCCCGGCATCGAGGACATGAACGGGACCAAGGAGATCTGGGAGGAGACCATCGCGGAGTTCCCCAAGATGTTCCTCCAGGAGGAGTACGAGGGGTTCAGCGGCAAGCACTGGTCGCTGCCGCCGCGGAAGATCTTCCCCAAGCCGTACGGCAAGGCCCACCCGGCCATGTGGTACGCCGCCGGATCCCCCACCTCGTACGCCATGGCCGCCAGGAAGGGCCTCGGCGTCCTCGGCTTCAGCGTCCAGAAGGTCTCCGACATGGAGTGGGTGCTGGAGCAGTACAAGACGGCCATCCAGGAGGCGAAGGCCATCGGCGCCTTCGTCAACGACAACGTCATGGTCACCTCGACCGCGATCTGCGCCGAGACCCACGACAAGGCCGTCGAGATCGCCGTCAACGCCAACATGAACCGCTTCCAGTCGCTGGTCTTCCGCTACCACGACACCTTCCCGCGGCCCGAGGCGATCCCGCAGTGGCCCGAGACGCTCCCCGAGTACAACGCGGAGATCATCGAGCTGCTGATCGCCGAGGAACTGCTGATCTGCGGAGACCCGTCCGAGGTGCTCCGGCAGTGCAAGCGCTGGGAACAGGCGGGCGCCGACCAGCTGTCCTTCGGCCTGCCGACCGGGGTGTCCTACGAGGACACCATGACCACCGTGAAGCTCATCGGGGAGCACGTCATCCCGAAGATCGACACGGATCCGGTGCACCGCACCACCCGCTTCCGTGAGGCCTCCGGGTCCTGAACGGACACCCGACCCGGGCGGCGTCTTCCCGGACCGCCGCCCAGGAAAAGGGGCTTCGGGGGCCACGCCCCCGGGGCCCGCGCGGAACCGGCCGGAGGGCGCACGGGCCGCGGCCTGCCGTAAGCCCTCCGGCCGCCCGGCGCCTCCAGCCTGGCGGAGACCGGGGCCGGGGGTCCGGCACCTTCAGCCCCGGTCGGGGGTCGGGGGTCCGGCACGTTCAGCCTCCCGGGGTCTGGCGCCTTCAGCCCCGCCGGGGGCCGGCACGTTCAGCCTCGCCGGCGTTTGAGGCGCGGGGTCTGGGGCGGAGCCCCAGGTGACCCCGGCTCCGCCGGGCACCGGGCTCCGCCCGGACCCGCGCCTCAAACGCCGGCGAGGCTGGGATGGCCCGGCCCGAGGCAGCCGGCGGGGCTGGGATGGCCTGGCTGGGATGGCCCGAGGGAGCCGGCGAGGCTGGGATGGCCCGGCCCGCGGGAGTCGGGGGGGCTGGGATGGCCCGGCCGAGATGGCCCGGCCCGAGGGAGTCGGGGGGAGCCGAACGGCCCGCCCCCCCCGTAAGACCGCGTCAGCGAACCCGTCAGGGACGAAGGGACGTCATGCTCGACCACCTGATCAAGGGAGCCACCGTCGTGGACGGGACCGGCGCCCCCGCGTTCATCGCCGACGTCGGGACGAGGGACGGCCGCATCGCCGTCATCGCCCCGCCGGGAACCGTCACCGAGGAGGCCCGGACCGTCGAGGACGCCACCGGGCTCGTCCTGACCCCCGGGTTCATCGACCCGCACACGCACTACGACGCCCAACTGTTCTGGGACCCGTACGCCACGCCCTCCATGAACCACGGCGTCACCACCGTCGCCGGCGGCAACTGTGGGTTCACCCTCGCCCCGCTCCACCCCGACCGGCCCGAGGACGCCGACTACACCCGGCGCATGATGAGCAAGGTCGAGGGGATGGCCCTCAAGGCCCTTGAGGAGGGGGTCGACTGGACCTGGTCCTCGTTCGGCGAGTACCTCGACGCCCTGGAGGGTCGGATCGCCGTCAACGCCGGTTTCATGGTGGGGCATTGCGCGTTGCGCCGGTACGTGATGGGCGAGGACGCGGTCGGCGGACAGCCCACGCCGGAGCAGATGCGGCAGATGCTCGACCTCTTCCACGACGCGATGAACGCGGGCGCCTGGGGCCTGTCCACCACCCAGTCCTCCACGCACTCCGACGGCGCCGGCTCGCCGGTGGCCTCCCGCCACGCGAAGCCGGAAGAGCTGCTCGCGCTCTCCCGCGCGGTCTCCGAACACGAGGGCACCCAGCTCGAAGCGATCGTCGCGGGCTGCCTCGACCAGTTCTCCGACGAGGAGATCGACCTGTTCGTCGAGATGAGCGCCGCCGCCGGCCGGCCCCTGAACTGGAACGTCCTCACCGTCGACGCGTCCGTCCCCGAGCGCGTCCCGCGTCAGCTGATCGCCGGCGAGCGCGCCCGCAAGGCCGGCGGCCGGATCGTGGCGCTCACCATGCCGATCCTGACGCCCATGAACATGTCGCTCGGCACGTTCTGCGCGCTTAACCTCATCCCCGGCTGGGGCGAGGTCCTCGGCCTGCCCGTCCCCGAGCGGATCGCGAGGCTGCGCGACGCCGACGTGCGCGCCGAGATGCTGCGCCGCGCGGACAGCAGGGAGGCGGGCGTCTTCCGGCGTCTCGCCGACTTCGGGCGCTATGTCATCGGCGACACGTACACCGCGGAGAACGAGGGCCTCTCGGGCCGGGTCGTGAACGACATCGCCGCCGAGCGGGGCCAGGACGCCTTCCACTGCCTGGTGGAGATCTGCGCCAACGACGGCCTGCGCACCGTCCTGTGGCCGATGCCCACCGACAACGACCCGGCGAGCTGGGCCCTGCGCCGGGAGACCTGGCAGCACGAGGACGTCATGCTGGGCGGCTCCGACGCGGGCGCCCACCTGGACCGGATGTGCGGCGCCCCGTACACGACCCGCTTCCTCGGGGACTGCCTGCGGGGCCGCCGGCTCGTGCCGTTGGAGCAGGCCGTACGGATGCTCACCGACGACCCGGCCCGGCTGTTCGGGCTGCGCGAACGCGGCCGGATCACCGAGGGGTTCCACGCGGACCTGGTGCTCTTCGACCCGGAGCGGATCGAGGCCGGGCCGGCGACGCTCGTGCACGATCTGCCCGGGGACAGCCCGCGGTTGGACGCGCGGGCGATCGGGATCGTGTCCGTGCGCGTCAACGGAGTGGAGACCATCCGCGACGACGAGGTGACCGGCGCGATCCCCGGCATCGTGCTGCGCTCCGGCCGGGACACGAGGACGGTGAGCACCCGATGACCTCCGCCGGGCCACAGCGGCTCTACATCGCAGGCGAGTGGGTCGAACCGGCCGCCGGCCACTACGAGGTGGTCAACCCGGCCGACGAGTCCGTCGTCGGTCTGGCCCCGGAGGCCACCCGCGACCAGGTCGAGGAGGCGGCGCGCGCGGCGGCGGAGGCCTTCGAGGGCTGGTCGCGGACGACGCCCGAGGCACGGGCGGCGATCCTCGACCGGGCCGCCGACGTCATGCAGCGCGAGTACGAGCCGTGGGCGGAGCTGGCCCGCGCCGAGACGGGCGCGCCCACCGGCATCGCCCGCGGCATGCAGGTCGGCGTCGGCGTGGCCCGCTTCCGGCGGTACGCGAAGGGCGCCCTGGAGCCGGTGGAACGCGGCCTGCCGCCGCAGGTCACCGACGCCGGCCCGATGGGGCGGGCGAGCATCCTGGGCGCGCTGGAGGTGCGCCAACCGGTCGGCGTGGTCACCTGTGTGACCTCGTACAACAACCCGTGGGCGAACCCGGCGGGAAAGGTGGCCCCGGCGCTCGCCATGGGCAACACGGTCGTGGTCAAACCGGCCCCGCAGGACCCGCTGTCGGTGTTCCGGATGGCCGAGGCCCTGCACGAGGCCGGGGTGCCGGCGGGCGTGGTGAACGTGGTCTGCGGCACCTCGGTCGAGGTCGGCGAGGCGGCCGTCGACTCGCGCCACGTGGACATGGTGTCCTTCACCGGCTCCACGGCCGTCGGGCAGCGCATCGCCGAGGTGTGCGGCCGGACGATGAAGCGGCAGTTGATGGAACTGGGCGGCAAGGGCGCGGCGATCGTGCTGGAGGACGCCGACCTCGACGCGGCGGTGGCGGGCATCGGCACCACCTTCTCCTTCTACTCCGGTCAGATCTGCACCGCCCCGACCCGGGTGATCGTCCACCGGTCGGTGTACGAGCCGCTGGTGGAGAAACTGACCGGCTACCTGACGTTCATGAAGGTCGGCGACCCGGGCGAGCGCGGCACCGTGGTCGGCCCGGTGATCTCGGCGGCGCACCGCGACCGCGTGGAGTCGTACGTCGAGTCGGGGAGGAAGGAGGGCGCGCGGATCGCGTACGGCGGCGAACGCCCGGTCGTCGGGGCGGGCCGCGGCTTCTACGTCGCGCCGACCCTCCTGGTCGACTGCACCAACGACATGCGGGTGGTCCGGGAGGAGATCTTCGGGCCGGTCGTGGTCGTCGTCCCCTTCGACGGCGGCGAGGACGAGGCCGTGGCCCTGGCCAACGACAGCGACTTCGGGCTGCTCTCCTACGTGTGGTCCGGGGACTCGGCGCGTGCGTTCCGGGTCGCGCGGCGGCTGCGCGCCGGCGGCGTCGGCATCAACACCATCGGCCGGAACATGGAGGCCCCGTTCGGCGGCTTCAAACGGTCGGGGGTGGGCCGGGACGTCGGCTCGTACGCCCTGCACGCCTACAGCGAGGTCCAGTCGATCGTCTGGCCGGGCTGAGGGTCGAACCGGCGGTGGGGTCGGGCCGAGGACCGGTGGCGCGGCCCGGCGCGGCCGGGGGGCCCGGCCGCGCCGCCTGTCCTACCCGCGCTCCGGCCAGGGGTAGCCGAGCCGCTCGGCGTGCTCCCGGCTGCCGCCCAGGACCTCGGCCCAGGACTTCGGGTCCGTCGAGGCCAACCGGTCCAGCACGGCGGCGGCCTGCTCCTCGATCGGGGTCCCATCGCGCGGTATCCGCCACCCGAACTGGAGCCACGGCCCCTCCGGGTCACGGTTCCCGGCCGCCAGACCGGGCCAGTACGTGAAGGACACCACCACGGTGTCGGGCTCGTCCCAGGCCGTGCCGACCCAGCCCCGCAGGGCGTCCCAGCGGGTCAGCAGATCGGGGCGGTCCCGCAAGCCGTCCGCGATCAGCTTCGCCGCGCTGCGGGCCGGCCAGGACCAGGGGCGGTCCCGGTCGGCGCGCTCCAGCTCGGCGTCGTAGGCGGCGGCGTCGAAGCGGTACTCCGGTGGGGTCGGTCCGACCGCCCCGCGCCAGTCGCCCCACACCACCTCGTCGCCCTCGCGGCGGATGGTCACGTACAGCGCGCCGCAGCAGCCCTCGGTGCAGTACGCCTCGGCGAGCCGCACCTCCCGGGGCTCGGCGCCGGCCCGCAACAGTCCGGTGTCGAGGAGCCGTTCCGGGCTCTCTCCCACTCCCTTCCCGAACAGGGCGGGCACCAGCGGGCGGCCGTCGACCAGGATCCGGGTCTCGACGCCGCCCCGGTCGCCGGGGTCCTCGGCGACCACCTCGATCCTCAGCCGCTCCCCGTCCGGCGGGACGCGGAACGGCTGCCGCCCGGTCCGCGCCGTCCAGTCGGCGCGCCGGCGTTCGGCGGGGTCGTCGAGCACGCCGTCGGGGGGCGGGGCGGCCGGCAGCCGCCCCAGCGCGTCCAACAGCACCTCGCGCCGGCCGGGCCGCCAGCCGAGCAGCGCGGCGGGACCGCTGTGCAGGTCGAGGGCGATCGACAGGAGCACCGCCCGGTACGCGGGGGTGGGCTCCGGCAGGTCGGCGTGCCCGATCAGCGTCTCGTACGTTTCCATGGCCGGTCCGTAGTCGAGGATCTCGGCCCGGACGTCGTGCTGGTCCGCCATCCGACGCAGCAGCCCGGCGGCCCGCAGGAGCAGCGCCGGGTGACGCGGATGCGCCCGGAGCAGCCGGTGGAGGTCGGTGGCCTCCGCCATCCGCCGGGCGTATCCCATCGTCCGGAAGTCGGGCGGCAGCCCGGTCAGGGCGGCGAGCGTGGCCTGGTCGTCGCCCGCCTCCACGGCGTCGAGCAGCGGGTCCAGCGCGGTGTCCCGGAGGCGGGTGCGCAACATCAGCAGGGCGGCGGCCTGCCGGTCCAGGCGGTCGAGCGCGGCGGCGACCGGCCGCTCGAAGCCCCGGAGCGTCCCGAGGACCGTGAGCCAGGGGACGTCCTCCGGTTCGCCGAGGCGGCTCAGCAGCCCCAGGCCGACCTGGACGGCGGCCGCAGTGGTGCCGGTGCGGACCAATCGTCGGCCGGTCCGCCGGGCGGCGGCCTCGTCGGTCAGGGGCAGCCGGAGGACGCAGGCGCGAACGGTGCGGTGGGGCATGACGAGCGAGCGGACCCGCAGATGGACGGCGGCCGCGGCCCGGGCCGGGTCGGGGTCGGCCAGCGTGTCGGCGAGGGCGGAGGCGACTTCCCCCTGCGCCTCGCGCAGGGTCAGCCGGGGCCGGCCGGGCTCCGGCGGCCCGTCGGGCAGCGGGTAGCCGCGCGCGGGGACCCGGCCGTCCGGCTCGATGCCGCGGCGGAAGAGCGCGTAGTCGTACAGGGAGGTGTCGTTCGCGGAGGACGCGTACGGAGTCGCCTGGGGCGCACGCGTCTCGGGGGGAGAGGGCCGGGAGGTGGGCGCGGTGCGCTCCTCGGGGGCGCTCAACGGGCGGGGTGGTGCTCGATTCCGTGAGTCATGGGCCCGAGCCTGCCGGCCCGGTGCGGGGGACGTCCAGCGAGAATGCGGCCTCGCCGCGGACCCGGCCGTTGACCTGGAGCTGCACCAGGTGCTCCCCGGGGTGGTAGCGGCGGGTGGTGATCGGCTTGAAGGAGTGCCGCTTCGTCCCGGTGAGGGTCTCGCCGGGGGCGAGGCGGCGGGTGGTGAGCTTGAAGACCTTGGGGGTGCGGGTCCCGTTGGCCTTGACGTGATGGATCACGTAGTCGACGACCAGCTCGGCGGGCAGTTCGCCGGTGTGGGTGAGCGCGTACGAGAAGACGAGGTGCTCGCCGACGGCGACGCGCGGGGTGCTCACCAGCGGCCCGTCGACGGTGACCGGGACGTCGGGGGAGTGGCCCAGCAGGGTCAGCGTCCCGGGGTGGCCGGCCTTGATCAGGGTGCGCAGGCCGTGCCGGACGACGCGATCCGTCGTGGTGTCGGCGTCGGCGCGCCACTTCGCGGCGATCTCCACGGCGAGCCCGGGGTGGTCCCGGCTGATGTCGTTGAGGTGGTTGGACACGGAGCGGCGTACGTACTCGGACGGGTCGCGGTGGAGGGCGTCGAGCACGGGCACGGCGGGCCGCGGGTCGGCGATGAAGGCGGGCAGCCGGGCCGCCCACGGCAGCCGGGGCCGGGTGCCCTCGCTCGCGAGGCGTCTGACGTGCGGATCCGGGTCGGCGGTCCAGTCGCGGATCACGGTCAGGGCGCGGTCGGGATCGGCCCGCAGGAAGGGGCGTACGGCGGATTCGGCGGTCAGCCGGGGTGTGAGGTCGCGCAGCAGCGCGAGCCCGGGTTCGAACGCCGCCAGTCCCCGGACGGCGATGGCCTCGTTGACCGGGAAGGTCATCCAGCCGGTGAAGTCGGGGTCCTCCATCGCGGTGCGCAGCACGGCCTCGAAGGCGGGCCAGTCCTGGGGCAGGTCGGCGAGGACGGCGTCGCGGACGGCGGCGACGCGTGCGCTGAAGCCGAGTCCGTCGAGGGATCCGGCGCGGGCGGTGAGGGCTCGGGAACGGGGTGTGCGGGCCGCGCGGGCGAGCAGAACGACCAGGTTACTGACGGTATCCGCGCTGAGGAGCTCGTCGGCTGTGGGCATGGGGCCAGTCTGGCGGACGGCGCCCCGGCATTGGGGGCCCGAAAATTTGCACGGGAAAGTTTTGAAACGGGCAAAACGGGCAAGGCTGCGGTTTCCGCATTCCGGAAGCTTCACCCCCGTGCCTTCCGAAGCGGGAATGGATGCCTGAGTAAACCTTGTATTGCCAGAGTGTGAACAGTGTCGACCTCAGGATTCCAAGGGATTTAGCCCCGAGCGGTAACGGACCTTCGTCCTCCGGATGAGGAAACCGCAGCATCTAACGTCCCTACCCATGACACAGCTGGACGTTCGGCCTCGGGTCGGAGACACGGTAAGCGGCGTCGCCGAGGGCGACGTTCGTGGCAAGGGCCTCGGAAAGGGGTCCGTCGGACTGGTGGGAAGCGCCGTCATCGGCATCTCCACCGTCGCCCCCGTCTACTGCCTGACCTCGACCCTCGGCTCCACCGCCGGGGAAGTCGGCGTCCAGATGCCGGCGGTGTTCCTGGCCGGCTTCCTCCCGATGCTCCTGGTCGCCTTCGCGTACCGCGAGCTGAACAAGGCCATGCCGGACTGCGGCACCTCGTTCACCTGGACCGTGAAGGCCTTCGGCCCGCGGATCGGCTGGATGTGCGGCTGGGGCCTGGTGATCGCCACGATCATCGTCCTGTCGAACCTGGCCGGCGTCGCCACCTCCTACTTCTGGCTGCTGGCCGGCGAGATCACGAACAATCCGTCGATCTCCGCGCTGGACGACGACAAACTCGTCCACATCGCCACCTGCCTCACCCTCATCGCCACCGCGACCGCCATCAGCTACCGCGGCATGACGGCCACCAAGGGCATCCAGTACGCACTGGTCGGCCTCCAGCTCGCCGTCCTCGCCATCTTCGTCGCCATGGCCTTCCAGAAGGCGTCCGCCGGCTCCTTCGACACCGGCCTGGACTTCTCCTGGCAGTGGATGAACCCCTTCGCGGTCGAGTCCATGGCCGCCTTCACCGCCGGACTCTCCCTCTCGATCTTCATGTACTGGGGCTGGGACGCCTGTCTCGCCACCAACGAGGAGACCACCGGCTCCGCCAAGACCCCGGGCCGCGCCTCCCTCATCGCGATGATCGTCCTCGTCGGCTCGTACCTGGCCACCGGCATCGCCGCCCAGATGGCCGTCGGCTCCGGCACCTCCGGCCTCGGCCTCGGCAACCCGGAGACCTCCGACAACGTCTTCGCCGCCCTCGCCGGCCCCGTCATGGGCCCGATGCTCGGCATCCTGCTCTTCGTCGCCGTCCTGGCCTCCGCCACCGCGTCCCTGCAGACCACCTTCATCCCGGTCGCCCGCACGGTCCTCGCGATGTCCACGTACGAGGCGCTGCCGGCCTCCTACGCCAGGGTCCACCCCCGGTTCAAGACCCCCGGCCGCGCCACCGTCATGGCGGGCGTCGCCACCGGCGCCTTCTACACCGTGATGACGCTCGTCAGCGAGAACGTCCTGACCGACACGATCTTCGCGCTCGGCCTGATGATCTGCTTCTACTACTCGCTGACGGCCTTCGCCTGCGCCTGGTACTTCCGCGGGGAACTGCGGAACTCGGCCCGCGACCTGTTCTTCAAGGGCGTCTTCCCGGTCCTCGGCGGCCTGCTCCTCGCCACCGTCTTCCTCAAGACCCTCGTCGACATGTGGAACCCGTCCTACGGCTCCGGCTCCACGGTCCTCGGCGTGGGAAGCGTCTTCATCATCGGCGTCGGCCTGCTGGCCCTCGGCCTGGTCGTCATGTTCGTCACCGAACGCCGCAGCCCCGCCTTCTTCCGCGGCCAGGTCCTCACCAAGTCCACGCCGGCCCTGGTGGTCGAGGACTGACCCCGGCGGGCCCCGCCGGCCGCCCCCGCCACGCCGCCGTGTCATCCCCCGGGGCCCCGGATCGTTCCCCACGATCCGGGGCCCTCGGCGTCCGCCGGGCCCCCGGAAGCGGCGCGCCCCGGTGACCCCGGCCGAGCGGCGTCGTTGTTCCGGCCATGAAGAAGACCATGAAGCGCAACCTCGCCGCCCTGGTTCTTTCCGGCGGCGCCGCCCTCGCACTCACCCCCGCCGTCGCGCACGCCGACGGACCGGTCGTCCAGGGGGACGTCCCGATCACCAAGCGCGTGGTGGAGATCGCCGACCACCCCGCGCAGACCGTCACCGACGCCAAGACGGCGGTCAACGCCACCGCCTCGGCGGCCGGCAGCGCCACCAAGGCCACCGACGCCTCCCTCTCCGGCGCCGGCACGGCCCTCACCGCCGGCCTGCCGAAGGCCCCCGGCGTCGGCTGACCCCCCGCCGCCCGGCCTTCGCCCCACCCGGCGACTGCCCGCTCCGCCCCCGGCCGCCGCGTCGGCCGCGCGCCGATCCGCCGAGATCCCTCGGACTCCCGGACTCCCCCGATTCCCCCGCACTCCCCACGATTCCCGGAGGGGCGGTCCGGGGCGGCGAAAGGGTTGGTGTGCGGGGCCGGCGGAACCGGGTAACGTCTTTGTCGGGTTCTTCCAGACGCCGATGTGTGAGTGAGAGCGTGATGGGCCCCTGCTGACGTCCTTCGACGTCACCGCCCGTCCGCACCTGTGATCCGTGGATCACTTCACATCTTCACCGGGAGAACCCATGACCGTGAGCAAGAACATCAACAACCCCGTGGGCCAGGGCGGCGGCCAGCGCAAGAGGCAGTCCCGCGCCGAACGGCAGAACAACGGCCCGCACCGCAACCTCGACCGCCAGGGCGCGGCCGACCAGAAGGCCGAGCTGGTGCGCAAGATGCGCGAGAAGGCGGACGCGACCGAGGGCGCCCCGCAGGCGGGCGACGGCACCGCACAGAGCTGAGCCGCCGGCATCGCCGACGTGGCCGAACCGGGGTGACCTCCCCGGTCACCGCGCCGGAGCGGCATCGTGCAGCCGGGCGCCCCCTCGGCCTCAGCCCCAGGTGCGGGAGCAGAGCACCAGGCGGTATCCGTCGGGGTCGGCGACCGTGACGCCGTAGTCGTCCCAGTAGGGGTTGTGGGAGGAGACACGGCTGCCGCCGTGCTCGATCAGGCGCTGGACGAAGGCCGGCTCGGGTTCCCGGCCGAGGTAGACGACGAACAGGTCGTCGACCGTCGGGGACGGCGCGATCGGGTTCTCCGGGTCGTGCGTCAGCTCGAAGTGCCAGCCGCCCCCGGTGGGTCCGACCATCACCAGATCGTGCTCACCCGACACGTGACCGCTGGTCCGCCACAGGACGTCCAGGCCCAGCCCGTCCACGTAGAACCGCTCGGCGGCCTCCAGGTCGAGCGAGGGGCGGGCGACGCGAACGTGCGTACGTGAATCGATCATGCGGGGCAGGGTACGCCGCCGCGCACCGGGGAGCCGGATCGCGCGGAGCGATCCGTCAGATGGACGGACGGGCGGACGGGCGGACGGGCGGACGGGCGGATGGGCGGATGGGCGGGCATGCCACGGCCGGCCGGGGTGCCGGCGGGAAGGCCCGGGGCGTTCAGGCGCCCACGCGCGCGCCGGTGACCTTCGCCGTGAACGCGTCGAGGTTCCCGAGCGCCCGCTCGATCCGCTCCTCCAGGCTCAGAGTCTCCACGTAGGCCCCCGTCGCCCGCTTGGACCGACGCTTGCCCCGCAGGTACAGCGAGCAGGCCAGATCGGCGCACAGGTAGATGCCGACGGTGTTCCCCTCCCGACCGCGGGCCCCGGCGAGGGGAGCGGACAGCAGCGCCACGTCGGACGAGGCGTGCCCGGTCAGGCAGACCATGCAGATGCTGGACTTCAGGGCACTGGCGCGGTTCGAGGCGGGCACGCGCAGGGTGATGCCCACGGGCACGCCGTCGGGGCCGGTCCGCACGAGGTGGGCGCGCAGCGGGGCGCCCGGGTCCACCCAGCCGAGGAAGTCCAGGTCCTCCCAGGGCAGGTCGCCGAAGTCCAGCGGCAGCCGGAGGCGGGAGGCCTCGCCCTTCGTGCAGTTCACGAAGGAGCCACGGATCTGTTTCTCGGTGAGCGGGTCCATGCGGGGGACGATACGCCGATATGCGTGCCTACTGCACGTGCTTTGTCCCGTGCTGTCGGCCGCCGTGGCCCCCGCCCGCCGGACGATCATGTGAAGCGACGGTGAAAAGCAGGTGCGGGCGGTCGGGGGCCCGCCCTAGCGTGAGGCGGTGAGCAGCGACTATCCATTCGCCGACGGGCACAATCTCGTCTGGGACCTGAACGGCTTCGGGCCGGACGAGGAGATGGTCGAGTCCTGCTCGCTCTCGCGGGAACAGTTCCTCGTGGTCCGGCACCTGTTCGTGCTCGGCGACGATCCGTGGATGGTGGCGGGGGAGTACCGGGTGGTGCCCGGCATCTGGCCCCACCTGAGGCGCGTCGTCCCGGGCCTCGGTTTCCAGCGCGACGCGGACTACTTCCTCGGCGCCCGTCAGGCCCTGCCTGACGGGCGCTTTTGGCGTCCGGCGATCGGCGTGACCGCGCCGGGACCGATACCCCCGCCGTAGTCGTACGGAGTGCTAACCGGTGACGCCGCCGAGGAACGCCGTCCAACTGGCGGGCGCGACCGCCAGTTCGGGACCGGCGGCGACCTTGGAGTCCCGGACGTGCACGGTGTCGGCGCAGGCGGCGACCTCGACGCAGTCGTCGCCCTGGCTGCCGCTGTACGTGGACTTGTGCCAGGAGAGGGCGACCTCGACGCAACTGTCGCCCTGGCTGCCGCTGTAGCTGCTCTTGAACCACCGCAACTCGGAGTCGTTCACAGAGAACCTCGCATTCGCATCAACAGGTCCGCGCTGTCAGCCGGATTGAGGGCCTGGATGCGAAGTTTGGCATACCGTCGATGAAGGATGCTGACGTCTTTCGGGTCCGTGATCACGAGACCTGACTGCTGTCCCTCGCTGTACCCGAGCCACTCGTGTTCCCAGGTTTCGAGGAGCTGGAAGGGCCCGTCGGCGCCCGCGTGTACCGGCTGGACGAGCGGCATGATCTGGATGTCCACGTTCGGCAGCAGCGAGCACTCCAGCAGGTGGTCGATCAGCTCGCGGGTGACCTCCTTGCCACCCGTCCGCCGCTCGATCAGGCTCTGCTCGACGATGAAACTGAACATGATGTACGGGGTGCGCAGCAGCAGCTTCTGTCGTTCCGACCGCGCCACCATCCGCGCTTCCAGGTCGCTCGCGGTGGGCAGTGGCGGGACCGTCTCGAAGAGGGCCCGCGCGTACGGCTCGGGTTGCAACAGGCCCGGGACGGCCCGGCATTCGTACGTGTTGAGGGCGATTGCGCTGTCCTCGTGCTCCGCCCACCGCCTGAACCACGACGCCAGCCCGCGCCTGCGCTGCAACTGCTTCGCCGCGAGCCGGATGACGCCGAAGGCGTCCAGCACCTCCTCCGCCTTGTCCACGAACTTCGTGGACGGGTGGCGGCGGCCCTGCTCCACCGAGCCGATGTACTGGACCGAGTAGCGGATCAGGGGGTGCAACTGTTCCTGCGTCAGTCCCGCGCGTTTGCGGAACGCCTTGACCGTCTCGCCGAAGTGGCGCAGGTCTCCGTCCGGCTCGGGACCGCTTTCACCGTTGTCGTCGACACTCGCCATGGAGGTCACCTCCTGACCATCAGGTTCACGGGACGTGACCACGCCTGTCCAGCGCGTGGACTCGTACAGATGAAAAGTAGCGGTCGACGTGCTGGGAACCCCCTTGTCTGCAAGGGACGTTGATCCCATGACCGCACCCGCCGGACCCGCCGGCCACCTCGTACGTGTGTTCACTCAGCGTTTCAGCTCGACCCCTCGCGGCGCCCGCCTCGGCCGCCGGTTCGCCCTGCTGGCGCTGCACGACTGGGGCATCCCCCACCGCTCCGAACTGTCCGACGACGCCGCGCTGCTCGTCGCCGAACTCGCCGCGAACGCGGTCGTCCACGGTCGGGTACCCGGGCGGGACTTCGAGCTGCGCATGGTGATGCTGGAAGGGGTGCTCCGCATCGAGGTGTCCGACGCGAGGGCCGGCGCCCGGCCGGCCGTGAGCCCGTACGTGCACCATGCGGAGGGCGGTCACGGCCTTCGGCTCGTCGAGGCCGTCGCGCGCGACTGGGGGGTCGTGTCGAGGACGGTCGGCAAGACGGTGTGGGCGGAACTCGTCACGCCCGGCCGGTCGCCCCGCCCTGATCCGGTTCCGGGACGAACACACTGAGTACGTACGTCGTCGGGTGGGTCAGGCGACCGCAGAGCACGTCGATCCTGATGTCCTCGTCCGCGAAGCCCTGACGTCGCAGTGCCCCGGCCTCCTCCCGGAACCGCGCACGGTCGTCCGTGACGAACCGCCGCTCCCAGTGACCCGCCCGCTCCGCCCGCCGGCGGCGCGCCGCCGCCTCCCGCTCCCGCCGTGCGCGCTGCCCCGGCATCCGCCGCCCTCCCCTGATCCGTTCGACTAATTCGTTCGACACGGGTTTCCCGCCGTACGACACTGCCCGCGATGACACGACGAACCGATACGCCCCCCGCCTGGGACGAGCGTACGCAGCTGACCACCTTCCTCGACTACGCCCGCGACACGGCCCGCGCCAAGTGCGAGGGCCTCTCCGCGGAGGACGCCCGCAAGGCGCCGCTCCCCGGCTCGCCCCTGATGACGGTCTGCGGCCTGATCGGCCACATCCGGTGGGTCGAATACCACTGGATCCAGGTCGTGTTCCTCGGCGAGGAGATCGCCGGACCCCTCGCCGAGGTGACCGAGGAGGACCCCGACCCCGAGATGCGGCAGGCGCTCGACGTCCCGCTGCCCCGCCTCCTCGCCGAGTACGAGGAGCAGAGTGCCCGCTACCGCGCCCTGTTCGCCGAGCACGACCTGGACGCGAAGGCGGTCCGCCCCATCCGGGACGGCCGCCACGTGGACCTCCGCTGGATCCTCCTCCACCTCGTCGAGGAGACCTCCCGCCACAACGGACACCTGGACATCGTGCGCGAACTCGTGGACGGCCAGACCGGCGTCTGAACCGGCTCTTTCACATCTCGCCCCGGAGTGCGGTCCGTGCGTGCCCTACGGCTTCGGCGGAAGCTTCGGCAGGTCGGTCGGGAGGTCGGTCGGCAGCGCGGTCGGGAAGCGGTCCGCCGCGTACCGGTCGAAGGTCTCCGTCGCGCCGCCGGCCCAGGCGACCTTCAGCTTCTTCGCGTCCACGGACTCCACCCGCCCCTTCGTCCGCTTGCTGCCCGCCGGGCACGCCAGATCGATGGCCGCTCCCGAGGCGGAGCCCTCACAGACGATGCCCGTCGCGGACTCCGACAGGAAGGCCGACTTGCCGTTGACGGTGAAGACGACGCCCATGCCCGGGGTGGCCGACGCGATCCAGGCCCCGTCCAGGCTGCCGGCCGCCGAGTCCTTGCCGGTGCCCCCGGCGGCGGATCCGGCCGCCGGGCCCGAGGGTGAGGCCGTCGGGGAGCCGGAGGCAGCCGGCGAGCCGGATGCGGACGCCGGGGGCTTCGCATGCTCCCGCTTCGCGTCATCGCCCTTGTCCGTACCGCCACCGCCACAGCCGGCGAGCGTGAGCGCGAGGGCGGCCGTCGCGCCGGCGACGACGAGGCGGGCGCGCTGGTTCGTGTGCATGAGTGATCCCCCGGTGGACGCGACCCGATCGGTCGAACGCGTCAACGTACCAGCAGTCCCCCGCCCCCTCGCCGGGGAGGCGGGCCGGTCGGAGGGGCGGCCGAGCGGTCAGAGATACGGGGCGAACTCGTCCAGGGTGCGCAGCACTTCGGCCTCTCCCGCCGACGGGAGTTGCAGCACCACCTCCTCGATCCCGAGGCTTTCGTAGTACGCGAGCTTGCCCGCGTTCGGGCGGACCGCGTACGGCACCACCCGGAGGTCCTTCGGGTCGCGCCCCGCGTCCTCCCACACCTGCCGCAGCACCGGGACGGACTCGCCCAGGCCGCCGCCGCCGATCGGGAGCCAGCCGTCCGAGTGGTCGGCGATGGCCGCGAACAGCTTGGGGCCGGCCGCGCCGCCGATCAGGGTGCGGGGGCCGTGGAGGGTGCGCCCGGAACCGAGGTCACGCGCGGGCCGCACCGGCTTGGGGTACGCCCGGCTGGCCCGGACCGAGCCGTACACGCCCTCGTACGCGGTGGGTTCCGGAGCCCAGAGGGCCCGCATCAGCGCCATCCGGTCCCGGACCAGTTCGCGCCGGCCGGACCACTCGACGCCGTGGTCGGCGGCCTCCTCGACGTTCCAGCCGTAGCCGATCCCGAGGGTGAACCGGCCGCCGCAGAGGTGGTCCAGCGTCGCGACCTGCTTCGCGAGGGCGATCGGGTCGTGCTGGGTCACCAGGGTGATGCCCGTGCCGAGGTCGAGGCGCTCCGTCACGGCCGAGGCCTGGCCGAGGGCCACGAACGGGTCGAGGGTGCGCCCGTACTCCTCCGGGAGTTCCCCGCCCATGGGCGCAGGCGTGGCCCGACTCACCGGGATGTGGGTGTGTTCGGGCAGGTAGAGCCCGGAGAACCCGCGCTCCTCCAGGGCGCGGGCGAGGCCGGTGGGGGAGACGGTGAGGTCGGTGAGGAAAATGGTGGCGGCGATCCGCATGGCCGAGGCACCTCCGAGACGTCGGGGCGGCCAACGTACGGGGTTCGGCGTGCGGACGGCAGAGGTTCGACACGGGTTCGACACGGGTTCGACACGGTGGGTTCGACACGGCGGGGTGACGACATGGGCGACATGAACGACATGGGGACGATCACGGTTCCGGAACGGCTGCACGGCTATCCGGGCGTGGCCTTCGGCGGCTACGTGGCGGGGCTGCTGGCCGGCCGGACGGCGCCCGGGGGGACGGCCGTACGCGTGGACTTCCGCAGGCCCGTGCCGACCGGGACGCCGACCCGGCCGACCCCGGACCCGGACGGCGGCACGGCCCTGCTGGACGCCGACGGAGTGCTGCTGGCCCGCGCGACCCGGGCCGTCGAACCGCCGAGCGGGGACGTGCCGCGGGCACCCTCGCGGGAGGAGGCGGAGAAGGCCGCCGACGCCTTCCGGGCCCACCCGCCGGAGGGGCAGGCCGACTGTTTCGGGTGCGGCCTGGGCCGCACCCCCGCCACCGGGCTGCGCCTGCACTGCGGGCGGGTGCCCGGCCGGGACCTGGTCGCCGCCGCCTGGACCCCGGGGGCGGAACTCGCAGGACCGGACGGGATGTTGCCGCCCGAACTGGTGTGGGGCGCGCTCGACTGCCCCGGCAACGCGGCCGGCCGCCTGCTCGCCCACCGGCCGGCCGGCGCGGTCACGGCGGCCCTGACGGCCCGCCTGCTGCGGCCCGTACCGGTCGGGGGCGCGGGCCTGATCTCGTACGCCTGGCTGCTCGGCGGCGAGGGCCGCAAGTACACGGCGGGCACCGCGCTGGCCACGGCCGACGGTGAACCGTGCGCGGTGGCCGAGGCCCTGTGGATCGAGCCGCGCCCCCGGACCTGACCGGGCGCGGGTGACGGGCCCCGTCGGGTGCGGGTCCGATGGGCGCCGGTCCGGGTTCCGCCGGCGGTCCGGTCAGCCGCGCGGGTAGCGGGCCAGCCAGCCCGGAGCCGAGACCGAGGGCCCGTGCAGGGCGGGCCCCTGTGTCATCTCCAGGGCGAAGTCGTCGGAGAGTTCCAGCATCGTGGACCGCCCCTCCAGGTCGGCCAACCAGGCCGCCGGCAGCGCGGTCTCCCCGTGCAGGGCGCCCAACAGCGCGCCGCACAGGGCGCCGGTGGCGGTGGAGTCCCCGCCGTGGTTGACGGCGAGCCGCAGCCCGTGCGGGACGTCCTCGGCCACCAGGGCGCAGTACACGGCCACGGCCAGCGCGTCCTCCGCGTCGCGGCCGTCGCCCGGGGACAGCGACTCGACCACCTTGGGGCTGGGCTCGCCCTGGCCGGCGGCCGAGACGGCCCGCCGGAGGGCGTCCGTGACCGGCTGGTGCTGGGCGCGGGCGCCCAACAGGTCCAGGGCCCGCCGGATCGCGTCGTCGAGGGACTCGCCCCGGGTCAGCCCGTGGACGATCACCGCGAGGGCCCCGGCCGACAGGAACGCGGTGGGGTGCCCGTGGCTCTGCGTCGCGCACTCCACGGCGAGTTGCAGCACGAGCGCCGGCTCCCAGCCGACCAGCAGCCCGAAGGGGGCCGAGCGGACGGTGGCCGCCGCGTCCCGGGCGGTGGGGTTCTTCGGCTGTTCCAGGGTGCCGAGCGTCTCGTCGGCGAAGCCGGTCATGCACGCCCGGTCCGGGCCGCGCCGGGCGTAGAGCCACTCCTCCTGCGCCAGCCAGCCGTTGTCCTTGCGCCGCTCGTCGGGGCCCCAGTCGTGCTGGGTCGCCGCCCAGCGCAGGTAGGCGCGGTGGACGTCGGTCGGCGGGTGCCAGCCGCCGGTGTCCCGGCGCACGTGGGCCCGTATCAGGCCGTCCACGGTGAACAGCGTGAGCTGGGTGGACGCGGTGACCGTGCCCCGCCGGCCGTGGGCGGGGGCGAGTTCGGTCAGTCCCGCCAGGCCGTACGCCTCGCGGATGCCGTCCAGGGAGAGACCGGCGACGGGCGCGCCGAGGGCGTCCCCGATGGCGGCGCCGAGCAGGGTGCCGCGCACCCGGCTGCGGAAGTCCTGCTGCTCGACCCGCCCCCAGAGGGCGGGGCGCACGGTCGCGGGCGCCTGGTCCGGGAGCTGCGTCCGAGGGGCCCGCGCCCGCGCCTCCCGCGCCTCCTGTGTGGCGGGCGCGTCCGTCGTGGCGGACGCGGGCGTGGTCGGCGCCGGTTCCTCCACCTCCACCGACGTCGCGGCCCCGTTCGTACCGGCGGTCCCCGTGCCGGCCGCGGTCGCGGTCGTCATCGTGTCCATGTCGTCCCCCCAAGCTCTGGCGCGCACTGTAGTGGACAGGTTCGGTCGAATCCGGAAGGAGTAAGTCACGCCGCCCATAAGTGGCCGGAGAACGGCCGGAATATGAATGGTTCCGGACAGGATCTCGCCGGATGAGACAATCGTGGCACGTTTTGCCACTGGCCTCGGACCCGGTTGTTTTCGGCCATACCGCGTTCACCCGGCGTTGTCCGCAGGCCCACAGCCTCGACGACATGAAGAAGGCACTCCTCGCCGCGACCGTCGTCGCCACCACGCTCACCGCCTCCCTGGTCGCGGCCCCCGCCGCGACCGCCGAGGGCCGGGAATCCCCCCGGGACGACCGGCACCCGAGCCGTTCCGCCATCCCCTTCACGGAGGCCTCCGTCACCGCCGGCGCCGACGGCACGTTCACCCTCCGGTGGAACGCCCGCGGCACCGGACGCGTCGAGATCAGGGCCAACGGCAAGGTCGTGGCCAAGGGCGCCTCCCGAGGCCGGGCCGTGGTCACCGGACTGCCCGCCGCCGACCGCCAGTGGTTCGACTTCAAGCCGGAGCACGGCCGGGGCCTGCACCTCGCCGACCGCCTCGTGCGACTGGAGGGAACGGCCAACTTCCGCGACGCCGGCGGCTACCGCACCACCGACGGCCACTGGGTCAAGATGGGCGAGATCTACCGCTCCGACGCCCTGGCCAAGCTCACCGACAACGACCTCGCCAAGCTCGGCCGGCTGGGCGTGAAGACCGTCTTCGACCTGCGCACGACCGACGAGCGCACCAAGGACGTCGACCGCGTCCCCGCCGACGCGAGGTACGTCGTCGCCGACGTCTTCGCCGGCTCCGGCTCCTTCCAGGCCCTGCCGAAGACCCCCGAGGAAGCCGTCAAGGCGATGATCGACGCCGAGAAGGGCATGGTGTCCGGCGAGGGCGGCAGGAAGGCGTACGGCCAGGTCTTCCGGGGCATCGGGACCGACCGCGCCCGCGCCGTCCTCTTCCACTGCACCGCCGGCAAGGACCGCACCGGCTGGTCGAACGCCGCCCTGCTCACCGCCCTCGGCGTCCCGCGCGAGACCGTGATGGCCGACTACCTGGCCAGCAACGACTACCGCAGGGCCGCCAACGAAGCGATCCTGTCCCACCTGCCGCCTCTACAGGCCGCCGTCTACAAGCCCCTGCTCGACGTGCGCCCCGAATACCTCAACGCCGGGCACGACGAGGTCGAGGCCGCGTACGGATCCTTCGACCGCTACCTCGACGAGGGCCTCGGCATCGACGGCCGCGAACTGAGGGAGCTCCGCAAGGACCTCCTCGTCGGCTGAACCCGCACCCCGGCCGGCAGCGCCGACGAGCAACGGGGCCCGCCCCGGATCCTCCCGGTCGGGCCCCGCGCCACGTCGTCGTCCCTGCTCCGGCCCTACTCCGCGATCGGCAGCAGCTCCGGCAGGTGCCCGTCCGAGGCCCCGGCCGCCCGCTGCCGCTCCTCGGACACCTCCCCGTACAGCGTCGTACGGGCCTTCGCCGGCCGGCCGGCCGCCTCCGCGACCGCGATCAGGTCCCGCACCGACTTGTACGAGCCGTAGCTCGACCCCGCCATGCGCGAGATGGTCTCCTCCATCAGCGTCCCGCCCAGGTCGTTCGCACCCGACCGGAGCATCTCCGCCGCGCCCTCCGCACCCAGCTTCACCCAGCTCGTCTGGATGTTGGTGATGTGAGGGTGCAGCAGCAACCGGGCCATCGCCGTCACCGCCCGGTTGTCGCGGACCGTCGGACCCGGCCGGGCGATCCCCGCCAGGTACACCGGCGCGTTGGTGTGGATGAAGGGAAGCGTCACGAACTCCGTGAACCCCTCCACGCCCTTGGCCACGGCGTCCTGCTGGATCCGGGCCAGCGTGCGGAAGTGCCCCAACCAGTGCCGCGGCTGGTCCACGTGCCCGTACATCATCGTCGACGAGGACCGGATGCCCAGCTCGTGCGCCGTGGAGACGACGTCGATCCAGTCCGCCGTCGGCAGCTTGCCCTTGGTGAGCACCCAGCGGACCTCGTCGTCCAGGATCTCGGCCGCCGTCCCCGGAATGGAGTCCAGCCCGGCCTCCTTGGCCGCCGTCAGCCAGTCCCGCACCGACATCCCGGTACGGGTGGCGCCGTTGACGACCTCCATCGGCGAGAAGGCGTGCACGTGCATGCCGGGAACCCGCTCCTTCACCGCCCGCGCGATGTCGAAGTACGCCGTCCCGGGCAGGTCCGGATGGATGCCGCCCTGCATGCACACCTCGACCGCGCCCACGTCCCAGGCCTGCGCCGCCCGGTCCGCGACCTGGTCCAGCGAGAGCGTGTACGCGTCCGCGTCCGTACGGCGCTGTGCGAACGCGCAGAAGCGGCAGCCGGTGTAACAGACGTTGGTGAAGTTGATGTTCCGCGTGACGATGTACGTGACCTCGTCGCCCACCACCGACCTGCGCAGGTCGTCCGCGATCCGGCACAGCGCGTCCAACGCCGGGCCGTCCGCGTGCAACAGGGCGAGGGCCTGCTCGTCGGTCAGTCGCGTCGGATCGTCCGCCGCCCGGGCGAGGGCCGCCCGGACGTCCGTGTCGATCCGCTCCGGGACCATCCCGGGCGCCGCGGCCTCCCGCAGCGCGTCCCAGTCCCCGTAGACGTGATCGAAGTCCTCGCGCCGGTCGCCCGTACGCCCCTCGGTGTCGATGGCGGTGTGCAGGTCGGTGCGCCCGTACGCGGCGAAACCCTCGTCGGGCTCCTGCCACGGCCGGCCCTCGACCGCGGCCGTCTCGTCCGCCAGCCCCGTCCGCGCGTCGGCCAACGCCCGCACGTGCGGCAGCAACCGGGGATCGAGCCACGGCTCACCGCGCTCCAGGAACTCCGGATAGATCGTGAGGCGCTCGCGCAGTTCGAAGCCGGCGGCGGCCGTCCGCGCGGCCAGCTCCTCGATGTGCGGCCAGGGGCGCTCGGGATTCACGTGGTCGGGCGTCAGCGGCGACACCCCGCCCCAGTCGTCGATGCCCGCGCCGATCAGCAGCGCGTACTCCTCGTCGACCAGGTTCGGCGGGGCCTGGATGCGGGCCGACGGGCCGAGCAGGTGCCGGGCCACCGCGATGGCTGCCGCCAGCTCCTCCAACTCCGCGTCGGGCATCCCGCGCATGGCCGTGTCCGGCTTCGCCCGGAAGTTCTGGACGATCACTTCCTGGATGCCGTGGTAGCTGCGCTGGATCCGCCGCAACTCGAAGAACGCGTCGGCGCGCTCCTCGTAGGTCTCCCCGATGCCGATCAGCACCCCGGTGGTGAACGGGACGTTGGAACGCCCCGCGTCCTCCAACACCCGCAGCCGGACCGCCGGCTCCTTGTCCGGGGAACCGTGGTGCGGGCCGCCGGGCTCGGACCACAGACGGGTCGCGGTGGTCTCCAGCATCATCCCCATCGACGGTGCGACGGGCTTCAGCCGCTGGAGTTCCGACCACGACAGGACACCCGGATTGAGGTGCGGGAGCAGCCCCGTCTCCTCCAGGACCCGGATCGCCATCGCCCGCACGTAGGCCAGGGTGTCGTCGTAGCCGTGCGCGTCCAGCCACTCACGGGCCTCGGGCCAACGGTCCTCGGGGCGGTCCCCCAGGGTGAACAGCGCCTCCTTGCAGCCCATCGCGGCACCCTTGCGCGCGATGTCGAGGACCTCGTCGGGCGAGAGGTACATCCCGTGACCGTCCCGGCGGAGCTTCCCGGGCACCGTGACGAACGTGCAGTAGTGGCACTTGTCGCGACAGAGACGGGTGAGGGGGATGAACACCTTGCGCGAGTACGTGATGACACCGGGCCGGCCGGCGGCGTCGAGCCCGGAGTCCCGCACCCGCGCGGCCGAGGCGGCGAGGTCCTTCAGGGACTCGCCGCGCGCCTGGAGGAGCACGGCTGCCTCGGTCGCGTCGAGCGCGACACCGTCGCGGGCCCGCCGGAGCGCGCGGCGCATCGCGTTGTCGGTCGGAGCGTCACTCGGAGTGGTCATGGCCCGAGCATACGATCCACCGATCCGGCGGTGGAGGGGGTCATCGCATCAGCTCACCGGCGTTGACCAGCAGAGACTGGCCGGTTATCGCCCGTGCCCGGTCCGACGCCAGGAACGCGGCGGCGTCCGCGACGTCCCCGTCCGTCGCGAGATCCGGCAGCGCCATCCGCTCGGTGAGCCGGGCCCGCACCTCCTCCTCGGGCACCCCCTCGCCGTGCGCGGTGAACGTCACGAACGCCTGCACCGGCGGCCCCCACATCCAGCCCGGCAGCACGGTGTTGACCCGGATCCGGTACGGCCCGAGTTCCCGGGCCATCGAGTACATGGCGGAGGTCAGCGCCCCCTTGGAGGCCGCGTACGCGGCCTGCTGCACCTGCGACGGACTCGCCACCGCCGACTGGGTCCCGATGATCACGACGGAGCCGCCGGCCCGCTTCAGCGCGGGCAGGGCGGCGCGCGTCATGCGCAGGGTGCCCAACAGGTTCACGTCGAGGATCTGCTGCCAGGTCCCGAAGTCGGCGTCCTCCAGGCCGCCGAAATAGGAGTCCCAGGCCGCCACGTGCACCACCGCGTCCACCCCGCCGAATCGCTCCTCGGCGAGGGCCACGAGGGCCTCGCAGCGGGACTCGTCGGTGATGTCGGTCGGCAGGTACGCGGTGTGCGCCCCGGCCGGGTCGATCTCGGTGGCGGACTTGACCAGGTTCGCCTCGGTCCGCGCCCCCAGCACGGCGTTCCCGCCGTCCCGCACCACGGTGGCGGCCACCTGGTGTCCCAGCCCGGCCCCGACCCCCGACACGATGACGGTCTTCCCTCGCAGCAGCATGGCGCGCCCTCCAGGCCGGTGATGCCGACTCAGCAGATCTGACGGGGCGTCAGAGTAGGGTGCGGGGTCAAGGATGGGAAGGGTGGGGTGGCGTCCCGGTCGCGGGGCCGCGAGCCGCCGGGGAGCAGTCGGCGCCGGTGCCTCGTGTCGCCGACCGCCGTGCGAACCGGACCAAAGGGCGAAGAGGGCGCCCACATGGGGTCATTGGGGTGTTTCGGGCGGGGGCGGACGGCCCGCGCCGAGCCCGCCGGCCGTCCCGATCGAACGAATGACGAAACCGAGACGAATGGTGTGTCATATCTGCCCTGCGCCCGGCGAGTCGCGTCCGAATACCTGATAGACAGAAGATTCACGGCTCGACCAGCCGCACGTACTGACGGCCGCCTCGGGGGGATCGCCGCACTGTGAAGCCGCTTCACCGTCATGTAGTCAACACCTCACGCAAGGTCTTGTGCACGGCCGCCCTCGCGGCCAGCCTGACCACCGCCGCCGTCGTGACCAACCCGTCGACCGCCGGCGCGGGCGAATCCGAACCGACGCCGGACAGTCCCCAGGCCGCCGACCGCGGCGACGCCCGCCTGGACCTGCCCGAAGACCTCGCGAACCCGCAGCCGCCCGCGACCGCGGGCGCCCCCGAGGGCGCCAGTGGCATACCGGGAACGGCCCTCGACGCCTACAAGCGCGCCGAGGTGGCCGTCGCCGCGGCGCTCCCCAACTGCAAGCTGCCCTGGCAGCTGGTGGCGGGCATAGGCCGGGTCGAGTCCGTGCACGCCTCCGGATACGGGCTCAAGTCCGACGGGTCCACCGAACGCCCGATCCGCGGCCCCCGCCTGGACGGCAACGGCTACGCCCAGATCAAGGACACCGACAAGGGCCAGTGGGACGCGGACACCGAGTACGACCGCGCCATCGGTCCGATGCAGTTCATCCCCTCGACCTGGAAGGTCTACGGCGCCGACGGCAACGGCGACGGCCAACGCGACCCCAACAACATCTACGACGCGGCGCTGGGCACGGGCCTCTACCTGTGCGCGGGCGACAAGGACCTCTCGGACCCGGCGAAGCTCGACGCCGCGCTCCTGAGCTACAACAGCTCCCGCGAGTACGTGAACACCGTCCTCGGGTACATGCGCCAGTACCAGGAAGGCGGCGTCGCCGGGGTCCCGAACCCGCCCGTCGGCACCTACCCGACACCGCCGCCCACGGGCACTCTGCCCGTCCCCCGTCCTCCGGTCATCGTGCCCCCGGCCACCAGGCCGCCGACGGGCGGCACCCCGCAGAAGCCGCCGACGAAGCCGACGACCCCGCCCACCAAGCCGACGACCCCGCCGACCAAGCCGCCCACCAAGCCGGAGCAGCCGGTCGTGCGCCTCGCGAAGCTGTCGCTGATCGGCGAGGCGGAGCTGAAGGCCGAGGTCGGGAGCCCCATCACCTCGACCCCGAAGGTCAAGGCGCTGCTCGCCGACGGCAAGCCGGCCGTCGGTCAACAGGTCGTGTTCGCCGTGGAACAGGACGACACCACGGGCGGCACCGTCTTCCGGGCCGCCAAGAAGAACTCCGTGGTCGTCACCACCGACGCCCAGGGCATCGCGTCCGTCCCCGAGCTGACGGCCGGTCCGAAGCCGGGCACGTTCTCCTTCCGGGCCACGGCGTACGACCTGAAGAGCGAGTTCACGATCATGCTGAAGGGCGCCGTCCTGGCGAAGCCCGCGGCGGACCTGCTGGTGCGCGTGGACAGCGGCGCCGACAAGCCGCTCCAGGTCGTCACCGGCACCAGCTTCAAGGGCGTGGAACTGCTGGCCACCGCCAAGGGCAAGCCGATCGCCGGCACCAAGGCCGTCGCCGGCCTGGTCGTGAAGGACAAGACCACGGGGGCGTGGGTCCCGGTGGACCCGGCGACCGCCAAGGGCCCGTACTTCAAGGGCAAGGACGGCGAGAAGCTGACCACCCTGGACCTGGCCGCGACGGGCGCCGACGGCAGGATCGCTCTGCCGGAACTGTTCACCGACGGCGTGCCCCCGGACACCTACCAGTTGCGCGTGCTCACACCGGAGAAGGTCGAACTGGTCCTGACGCTCAAGGTCGACGCCGCTCCGACGGCGCCGCCCACGACGCCGACGACGCCCACGACCCCGGCGCCCACGACCCCTGCGACGGCCAAGCCGTAACGGAGTCCGCCCGAACACCGCCGCTGCCCCGGCCACCGTCGAACGGTGACCGGGGCAGCGGCGTTCCCCCTCACACGCACCGGAGGGGAAAGGGGAAAAGGCAGGAGCCCCGCCCCTCCGCTCGCACGGAGGAGGCAGGGCTCCTTGGGTACTGCTTAATCCAACCGCGATCCGGTCGGCCAGGCGACTAGGCCGGGATGACGTTCTCCGCCTGCGGGCCCTTCGGACCCTGCGTGACGTCGAAGGTGACCTGCTGGTTCTCCTCGAGGGAGCGGAAGCCAGAGGCGTTGATCGCGGAGTAGTGGACGAAGACATCCGGGCCGCCGCCGTCCTGGGCGATGAAGCCGAAGCCCTTTTCAGCGTTGAACCACTTCACGGTTCCGGTAGCCATGAGCCCTCCTATGGGCCAAAGGGTCGCCCTGCTCCAGAACCTGCTAAGAAGTCTGAAAACTACAAAAGCCTGCGGGTCACATTCTCCGCAGGCCTCGTACTGCAAGGGAAACCAAACTGCAACTTGCGTCGAGCCTAGCACGCACCCTGCGGCCGAGACCAGAGGGAAAGATCACGTCACCCGGACGTTTGAGACCCGCCCGATCGCTGACGCGGAGCCGGGGGCTAGTCTCGCGATGTGGACGTCTATCGCAGCCGGCCCCGCGTCGGCCACATCCAGTTCCTGAACTGCCTGCCCCTCTACTGGGGGCTGGCCAGAACCGGCACGCTGCTGGACCTGGAGCTGACCAAGGACACACCCGAGAAACTGAGCGAACGGCTCGTCCGGGGCGACCTGGACATCGCTCCGATCACCCTCGTCGAGTTCCTCCGCAACGCCGACCAACTCGTCGCCTTCCCCGACCTCGCGGTCGGCTGCGACGGTCCGGTGATGTCCTGCGTGATCGTCTCGCAGGTCCCGCTCGACCGGTTGGACGGAGCCCGCGTGGCTCTCGGGTCGACCTCCCGGACGTCCGTGAGGCTGGCCCAGCTGCTGCTCGCCGAGCAGTACGGAGTACGGCCCGACTACTACACCTGCCCCCCTGACCTGGGGTTGATGATGCAGGAGGCCGACGCGGCGGTGCTGATCGGGGACGCCGCGCTGCGCGCCTCCCTGCACGACGCGCCCCGGCTCGGCCTCGCCGTGCACGACCTGGGTCTGATGTGGAAGGAGTGGACCGGGCTGCCGTTCGTCTTCGCCGTCTGGGCCGCGCGCAAGGACTACCTCGAACGCGAGCCCGTCGTCGTGCGCAAGGTCCACGAAGCCTTCCTCGCCTCCCGGGACGTCTCCCTGGAGGAGGTCACCAAGGTCGCCGAGCAGGCCGCCCGCTGGGAGGCGTTCGACGCCGAACTGCTGGAGCGCTACTTCACCACGCTCGACTTCCGCTTCGGGCCGGAGCAACTGGCAGGCGTCCGGGAATTCGCGCGCCGTACGGGATCGGTCTCGGGGTACGCGGCCGATGTCGCGGTGGAGCTCCTGAAGGTGGCCGTACCGGAACATTGACGCGCCTTATGCCTCCGGCGCGAGTTCCGCATCCCGGAAAGGGGAATGTTCCGTTCACCGGGAATTCGTTCCCCTTTCGGATTTCCGTCCGTCGGTGGAACGGACCGAAGAACGCGCCGAAGAACGGTCCGGGGAACGCCCCGTGCAACGTCCGATGGAACGCCCCGCGGAACGGTGGGCGGAACAAAGGGGTCGAGACCGGGTGCGCCGACGCATTCGGCGGGATCGAACCACCCCTCTTCGCCGTGGTGCGGTAGTACTCCGGACACGATGGAAGCTCCCCGGCCGGCGGTCGACACCCCTAAGGTGCTGGTTGACCGTCAGCGAGTCACGAACCTCGGGGAGGGGACACGATGCAGCCGCTCGAAGCGGGCGAACCGCGGACCATCGGCGCCTACCGGCTGCTCGGACGGCTGGGCGCGGGGGGCATGGGTCGGGTCTACCTCGGGCGCAGCGCGGGCGGTCGGACCGTCGCCGTGAAGATCGTCCACCCCCACTTCGCCTCCGACGAGGAGTTCCGCGCCCGCTTCCGCCGCGAGGTCGCCGCCGCGCGTCGGGTGGGAGGCGAGTGGACCGCTCCGGTCCTGGACGCCGACCCGGAGGCCCCGGTGCCGTGGGTGGCCACCGGCTACGTCGCGGGCCCGTCGCTGGACCGGGCCGTGGCGGGGTACGGCCCGCTGCCCGAGCATTCGGTACGGGCCGTCGGGGAAGGGCTGGCCCGCGCGTTGGTGGCGGTGCACGGGCTGGGGCTCGTCCACCGGGACGTGAAGCCGTCGAACGTGATGCTCACCCTCGCGGGCGGTCCGACGGGCGGACCGCGGCTGATCGACTTCGGGATCGCCCGGGCCTCGGACGGCGCCGCCGCGCTGACGGTCACCGGCGTCTCCGTCGGTTCGCCCGGCTACATGTCGCCGGAGCAGATCCTCGGCAACCCCGTGAGCGGGGCGGCGGACGTGTTCTCGCTGGGCGCGGTCCTGGTCTTCGCCGCGACCGGCCGGGCCCCCTTCAGCGGGGACAACTCCGCGACCCTCCTCTACAAGGTGGTCCACGAAACGCCGGACCTCGGCGGGATCGGGCCCGGACCGTTGCGGGACCTGATCGCGGCCTGCCTGGCGAAGTCGCCGGCCGCCCGACCCTCGCCGGCGGTGATCGCAGCCGCGTTGGACGGGGCCCTGGGAGTGTCGGGCTGGTTGCCGACCCCGCTGGTCGAGGAGGCGAACCGGGCCGCGGTGGCCCTGCTGGACCTGGACGAGGCGCTGCCGGAGCACCCCTCGGGCCCGGTGCCGTTCACCTCGGCCTCCTCCTACGGGGAGCAGCGGGCGGCCGTCGGGGCGCCGGACGGCTTCCCCGGCGGAACCACCCCGTACGGGCTGCTGTACGGCTCGGAGCCCGCCGCGGGCGGGGCGGGGTACGGCTCCGACGGCGGCGTACCCGGGCCGCGCACCGCGTCCGACGCCGCCGGGCGGCGGGTCTCCGTGCGCGCGGCCGGCCGGCGGTTCAGCTGCACCGTGGTCCTCGCCGCGGCGGCCGTGCTGGCGGTGCTGTCGGGCGGGCTGTACGGACTGGACCTGCTGCCCTGGCAGTCGGGCGCGAACCGGGGCCTGGTGGCCGGCCCGCCGCCCTCCTCCCCGCGCACCGCCGAATCGGCCCCCGCCACGCGGCCCGGCGCGAGCACGGGCGCCCCGACCCCGTCCCCGGCGGCCCGGAACACCGTGCCCCAGGCCCTGGCCGGCACCTGGAAGGGCACGGTCACCACGGCCCGCCTGGGCGTGTCCAGCGAGTTCGAGATCACCATCAGCGGCGGCCGGATCGGCCAGGTCGTCGCCCGGGACAAGTCGGTCCTGCCGGTCCTCGGCACCGATTGCAGCGGGGACTGGAAGCTCGTGTCCGCCACCGACCGTTCGCTGGTCCTCGACACGACGGACGGTCCCAACCCGGCGCCCGGCGTGTGTTCCGACGGCTCCGCCGACGAACGCTTCACCCTCAACGCGAACGGGACCCTGCACTACCGGTCCGGCGACGCGGCGGCGGGCAATCCCGAAGGCGATCTGACCCGTCGGGGTTGACCCGCGCACCCCTGAACGGAGCCGAGGAGCGCCGGCGTACGCTGGATCGGTCCGGACCCTTGACACACCGCCGAAAGGTGACGCACCGGTGACCGACCAGGCCGCTCTCCAGTCTGTCCTCGACCGAGCCGCCGCAGGGGGCCGGATCACCCAGGACGAAGCGCTCGACCTCTACCGGCACGCCCCGCTGCACGCGCTCGGCCAGGCAGCCGACGCCGCACGCCGGCTGCGCTACGCGGGTACGGAGCACATCGCGACGTACATCATCGAGCGCAACATCAACTACACCAACGTGTGCGTCACGGCGTGCAAGTTCTGCGCGTTCTACGCCGCGCCGAAGGACACCAAGAAGGGCTGGTCCCGCGACCTCGACGACATCCTGCGCCGCTGCGCGGAGACCGTCGAGCTGGGTGGCACGCAGATCATGTTCCAGGGCGGGCACCACCCGGACTACGGCGTCGAGTACTACGAGGAGCACTTCTCCGCCATCAAGAAGGCGTACCCGCAGCTGGTCATCCACTCCCTCGGCGCGTCCGAGGTCGAGCACATGGCCCGCATCTCGGGCGTCTCGGCGGAGGAGGCCATCCAGCGCATCCACGCGGCCGGCCTCGACTCCTTCGCGGGCGCCGGCGCCGAACTGCTGCCGGCCCGGCCGCGCAAGGCCATCGCCCCGCTCAAGGAGTCCGGCGAGCGCTGGCTGGAGATCATGGAGATCGCCCACAAGCTGGGTGTCGAGTCCACCTCCACCATGCTGATGGGCACGGGCGAGACCAACGCCGAGCGCATCGAGCACATCGCGATGATCCGCGACACGCAGGACCGCACCGGCGGCTTCCGCGCCTTCATCCCGTACACGTACCAGCCCGAGAACAACCACCTCAAGGGCCGGACCCAGGCGACGATCTTCGAGTACCTGCGCATGATCGCCATCGCGCGGCTCTTCCTCGACAACATCGCCCACATCCAGGGCTCCTGGCTGACGGTCGGCAAGGAAGCGGGCCAACTGTCGCTGCACTACGGCGCGGACGACCTCGGCTCGATCATGCTGGAGGAGAACGTGGTCTCCTCGGCGGGTGCCAAGCACCGCTCGAACCGCATGGAGATCATCGACCTGATCCGCAAGGCGGGCCGCACGCCGGCGCAGCGCGCGACGACGTACGAGCACCTCGTGGTGCACGACGACCCGGCGAACGACCCGGTCGACGACCGCGTCGTCTCGCACATCTCCTCCACCGCCATCGAGGGCGGCACCGCGCACCCCGAGCTGAAGCTCATCTCCTCGAACTGACGCCGCCGCACCCATGCTGACGCTGCACACCGCCGAGCTCCTCGTCGCCGGACCGGGTTCGACCCCGCTCCCCGGCGGCGCGGTGCTCGTCGAGGGCGATCGGATCGCCGGGGTGGGCCCGTACGAGGAGCTCGCCGCGGCCCGTCCGCACGCCCGGGTGCGACGCTGGCCCGGGGTGCTGACCCCGGGGCTGCTGGTGCGCGGCGCGGACGAGCTGCTGGAGCGCACGTACTACCCGGACGATCCGTACGAGGTCGCCGAACTCGGCGCCGACCCGGTCGGCGGGCAGGCCCTGGCCGCTCTCCCGATGACCGAGTCCCGCTGGGGCAACAGCGCCCGGCGCGGGACGCAGAAGCTCCTGGCGCGCGGGGTGGTGGCGGTGACCGGCCGGTTCACGATCCCGTCGGTGCGGACCGCGGTGGTGCGGTCGGGTCTGGTGGTCCTGCCGCCGGCGGCGCCGTCCCAGGGATCGCGGGGGACGGAGCGGGAAGCCTCCCTGGACCCGTTCGCCGGGCGGGACACGGCCGAGCAGGCCTTCCACGGGGCCCTGGAGCCGGACGCCCCGGCCCGTTTCGCGGTGTTCGCGGCGGCCGACCCGGGGGAACTGCTCACCCTGGGCGCGACGAGTTGTGTGGCCACGGTCATCGGGGGACGGCTGCTGCACCGCCGTCGCTGAGAGTCCCGGGCACGTCGTCGTCGGGCCGGCCGCCCTCCCGGGCGAGGGCGGCCAGCAGGCAGACCTGGAGGCGGCTCACCCCGCCGAGCTTGTTCCGGATGTTCAGCACGTGGAACTTGACGGTGCTGACGGACAGTTGCAGCGTCGCGGCCAGCTCCGCGTTCGAGGCGCCGGTGGCCAGCCACAGGAACACCGCCGACTCCTGGTCGGTGAGGTGGACCCGCACCGGCGCCTGCGGGTCGTGGGCGGGGAACCACGACGGGACGCTGAAGCTGACGCTGCGCACGGTTTCCACCCCTTGCCCCCGGCCGACGCGCTCGGCCCCCTGCCTAAGGGACGTTCGGGCCGGCCAGGTAGGTTCCGGCGGCGTCGAACGGCCAGGCATTCGCCTTGCAGCCGAGCAGTCCCTTGATCTGTTGCATCATCGCGGGCGCCTGCTTGCCGGGGCCGGGGCAGGTCTCGTGCTCGCGACCGATCTCGTGGCCCACCTCGTGGTTGACGATCAGGGCCCGGTACTCCTCCACGGGACCGTTGAACTGGGGTGACCCCTCCTGCCAGCGCTTGAGGTTCACCACGACGGTGTGACCGGCACGACAGTTGGTCTCGCCGATCAGCTCGGGGGTGACGACCTCGCACAGCCGGTCGGTGGTGGTGGGGGTGGCGATCTTCACGGTGAAGTCCACCGGTTGGCCGGCGCCGACGAGCCGGAACCCGTACGAGGGATCACGGGTCCAACCGCGCGGGTCCCCGAGGATCGCCTCGACGGACCGGGCCGCGGCCTCCGGGTCGACCCCGCTGCCCTGCTCGACCTCGACCCGCCAGCGCAGCGCGCGCCCCTTGCCCTGCGGCGAGCCGGAGGCGGTGGACGCGGCGAAGACCCCGGGCCCGGAGGTCGGAACGGACGGGGACGGCTTCGCCGGGGGCGAGCCCTTCGGCGTGCCCGCGGCCTCGGGCTTCGGCGAGGCCGCCGGGGAGGAGGCCGCCGGCGTGGTCCGCCCGCCGTCCGGGGCCGGCTCGGAGCCGCCGTCGGGCGTGGGACCGCCCGCGTCGGCCTCCCGGGTGGGGGCGGCCGACGCCGGTCGGTCGTCCGCGACCGCGGCGGTCCCGTCCTGCGGGCGCAGGGTGTAGGCGGTCACGCAGGCGACGGCGATTGCCGCGGAGCCGATGAGGGTACGGTGCAGTCGTCGCCGCCGTTCGGCGGCCCTGCGCAGGGCGCGCACGTCACCGCGGGAACGTCTGGTCGGATGGCCTTCCGGCATGCAGGAGCTTTCTGTTCGCGTGGTCCACGTCTTACACGAGCGGGCATTTCATGCGCTTCGTTGACGAACATGGCTTTTGTTCGACCCGTTTCGAGTCACACGCGCACCAGTCAAAGCCGATCCGGCCGCCATGCGTAACTGTCCTTCGGGTCAGTTGTGCCCCCGGCGGGTGGCGCCGGGTCCGCCTGCGAGAATGGCGGTCAGACCCGCACCGCACCGCATCGCACCCGAGGGGCCCACGCCAGTGACCAGCGCTTCCCTGGACAAGCAGCCGCACGAAGTCGCCTCCATGTTCGACGGGCTGGCGGCGAACTACGACCTCGTCAACGACGTGCTCTCCCTCGGTCAGGCCCGCCTGTGGCGCAAGGAGGTCGCCAAGGCCGTCGGCGCCCGCCCCGGACACACGGTCCTCGACCTGGCCGCCGGAACCGCGACCTCCTCGCTGCCCTTCGCCGCGACCGGCGCGTACGTCGTCCCCTGCGACTTCTCGCTCGGCATGCTCCAGGAGGGCAAGAAGCGGCACCCCTGGCTGCCGCTGACCGCCGGCGACGCGACGAAGCTGCCGTTCAAGGACGACACCTTCGACACCGTGACGATCTCCTTCGGCCTGCGCAACGTCCAGGACACCGACACGGCCCTGCGCGAGCTGTACCGCGTGACGAAGCCCGGCGGCCAGGTCGTCATCTGCGAGTTCTCGCAGCCCACCTGGGCGCCGTTCCGGACGGTCTACACCGAGTACCTGATGCGCGCCCTCCCGCCGGTGGCCCGCGCCATGTCGCCCAGCCCCGACGCGTACGTGTACCTCGCCGAGTCCATCCGCGCATGGCCCGACCAGCCGGAACTCGCCGCGCTCCTGCAGAAGGCCGGCTGGTCCAAGGTCGCGTGGCGCAACCTCAGCGGCGGCATCGTGGCACTCCACCGCGGCATCAAGGCGTAGGACCCGATGCCCGCCGCGCCCGTCGACGACGCGCCCCCGGGCGCCGCGCCCTCCGGCCCCGCCTTCCTCGGCCCGGAACCCTCCGAGACCGTGCGCTTCGACTACCAGGGACTGCTGGAGCGGATCGCGGCCGACATCGCGCCGGCGATCGGCCGCGGCACCCCGGCCGAGTACATCCCGGCGCTGGCGTCCGTGGACCCGGCGCAGTTCGGGATGGCCGTCGTCGACCTCGAAGGCAACGCGTACGGGGTGGGGGACTGGCAGGTCCCCTTCTCCACCCAGTCCATCACCAAGGTCTTCGCACTCGCCCTGGCCCTCGCGGAGGGCGGCGACAGCCTGTGGGAACGGGTCGGCCGCGAACCCTCCGGCAACCCGTTCAACTCGCTCGTGCAGCTGGAGTACGAGAACGGCATCCCCCGCAACCCGTTCATCAACGCGGGCGCCCTCGTCGTCACCGACCGGCTCCAGACCCTGACGGGCGACGCGAGCAGCGAACTCCTGCAGTTCCTGCGGGACGAGAGCGAGAACCCGGCCATAGGGTTCGACGCCGAGGTGGCCGCCTCCGAGCAGGCGCACGGCGACCGCAACGCGGCCGTCGCCCACTTCATGGCCTCCTACGGCAACATCGACAACCCCGTACCGGCCCTGCTGGAGCACTACTTCTGGCAGTGCTCCATCGAGATGACCTGCGCCGACCTGGCCCGCGCCGGACGCGTACTGGCCCGGCACGGGCTGCGCGCCGACGGCACGCGCCTGCTGACGCGCAGCGAGGCCAAGCAGATCAACGCGGTGATGCTGACCTGCGGCACCTACGACGCGGCAGGCGAGTTCGCCTACCGCGTCGGCCTGCCCGGCAAGAGCGGGGTGGGCGGCGGGATCGTCGCCGTCGTCCCCGGCCGGTGCTCGATCGCGGTGTGGAGCCCGGGGCTCGACGCCCAGGGGAACTCGGTCGCGGGTGTGGCGGCCCTCGACCGCTTCACGACGCTGACCGGCCTGTCGGTCTTCTGACCGGCGGGTCCGGGGCGGCGGTCTACAGCGACAGCGCGTAACGGCGGGCCGGGCTCCCGTCCGGCAGCGTGGACTCCGCGTCCAGGTCCATCCCGAGCCGCTCCGCGACCGCCACCGAACGCACGTTCCGGGCGTCGATCAACGCCACCACGCGCGTCACGCCGGCCGCCCGTACCCGCTCCAGCGTGGCCAGCGCGGACGCGTACGCGTACCCCCGCCCCCAGGCGGAGCGCCCCAGCCGCCAGCCGATCTCGATCTCCCCGACCGGCCCCCACTCCTTCTCGGCCGGCCACGGCTGCGCACCGGTGAAACCGATCACGGCGCCCTCCTCGTCCAGCAGGGTCCACAGGCAGTAGCCGAGCCGGGCGTCGTGCAACCGCTGGCGGGCGGTGAACTCCTCGTACATGGACAGCTCTGCGGGACCACCGAGGAACTCCATCACCTGCGTGTCGGCGAAGACCTGGTGCCAGGCACGGGCGTCCTCGTCGATGGGCACGCGCAACTGCACGGTGGGAAGCGGCCGGGCGGGCGAGGTGGTCATCGGAGGCACCCTTCGGATCGTGATCTCTCTCGCTGCATAGACTGCACGTGTCCGGTGCCGTTGGGCACCCTTTATCGAGCCTTCGGGAGACCCCGCAGTGACCGAGCCCCTCTCCGAACACTCCGCGGACGTGATCGTCGTCGGGGCCGGGCCCGCCGGCTCGACCACCGCGTACTACCTCGCCAAGGCCGGATTGGACGTCCTGCTCCTGGAGAAGACCTCCTTCCCCCGGGAGAAGGTCTGCGGCGACGGCCTGACCCCGCGCGCCACCAAGCAGCTGGTCGCCATGGGCATCGACGTCTCCGAGGAGGCCGGCTGGCTCCGCAACAAGGGCCTGCGGATCATCGGCGGCGGCCAGCGGCTCCAGCTGGACTGGCCGGAACTCGCCTCCTTCCCGGACTACGGGCTCGTCCGCAAGCGCGACGACTTCGACGAGACCCTGGCCCGCCAGGCCCAGAAGGCAGGCGCCCGCCTGTACGAGCGCTGCAACGTGGGCGAGCCCGTCCGCGACCCGCGCACCGGCCACATCACCGGCGTCCAGGCGAAGCTGGGCGAGGAGAAGACCCCCGTCACCTTCAGCGCCCCGCTGGTCGTCGCGGCCGACGGCAACTCCTCCCGGATCTCCCTCGCGATGGGCCTGCACCGGCGCGAGGACCGCCCGATGGGCGTCGCCGTCCGTACGTACTTCACCTCGCCCCGTCACGACGACGACTACCTGGAGTCCTGGCTGGAGCTGTGGGACCGGCGCGGCGCGCAGGACCGACTGCTGCCCGGCTACGGCTGGATCTTCGGCATGGGCGACGGCACGTCCAACGTCGGCCTGGGCATCCTCAACTCCTCCTCCGCCTTCAAGGAGCTGGACTGGCGCGAGGTCCTCAAGGCCTGGTGCGCGTCCATGCCGGAGGACTGGGGCTACACCCCCGAGAACATGACGCAGCCGATCCGCGGCGCGGCCCTGCCGATGGCCTTCAACCGGCAGCCCCACTACACCAAGGGCCTGCTGCTCGTCGGCGACGCCGGCGGTCTCGTCAACCCGTTCAACGGCGAGGGCATCGCCTACGCGATGGAGTCCGGCCAGATCGCCGCCGAGGTCATCGTCCAGGCACACGCCCGCGCCACCCCGGCCCAGCGCGAACTGGCCCTGCACAACTACCCGAAGGTCCTCAAGGAGACGTACGGCGGCTACTACACGCTGGGCCGCGCCTTCGTGAAGCTGATCGGCAACCCGAAGGTCATGAAGATCGCCGCACAGCGCGGTCTGACCCACCCGGTGCTGATGCGCTTCACGCTCAAGATGCTGGCCAACCTGACCGACCCCACGGGCGGCGACGCGATGGACCGCGTCATCAACGGCCTCTCGAAGGTGGCCCCGAAGGCCTGATCGCGACGGGCCCCGGCCCGCCCCTCCGCCCGGCTGTCCGAACGGTCAGTCGGCGGGCGGGTGGGCGGGGGTGTGCGCCGAGCGGGCCGGTTCGCCAGGGGGGCCCGCGCTCCGGGCCGTGCTCCGGGCCGGGTGCCCGTCCGCGCACGGGTCCTCGTACGGAGCGCCGTGCACGGCCCGTACGCAGCGGGTCAACAGCACCACCCCGCACACCAGCAGCGCGACCGAGGCCGTCCAGCCGAGCCCGAGCGTGACGGGGTGCCCCGGCTTCGCCCAGGGGCGGGCGGTGGTCAGCAACCAGCCGCCGACCGCGAGCAGGGCCAGACCCGCCGCGGCGGGCAACGCGGTGGGGTCCCCGGTGCCGCGGTCGGTGACCTCGGCCTCCTCGGCGGGCCGTCGGGTGAGCACGGGACCACCACCTCCAGGGTCGTTGACGGTCGGGCGAGCGCCCCGACTATCTTCGCAGGGCCTCGGCCGGTTCGATACGGGCCGCCCGCCAGGCCGGGTAGAGCCCGGCAGACAGTCCGGTGACGAGCCCGGTGAGCGGGGCGGCCGCGACGGTGGCGGGATGGATCACCGGAGTCCAGTCACGGGCCAACGCGACGGCGACCACCGTCAGTTCGCCCAACGACGTGCCGACCAGCCCGCCGAGCGTGCCCAGCGCCGCGGACTCGGTGAGGAACTGGGCCGCTATGTGCCGCCCCCGGGCGCCCAGCGCACGGCGCAGCCCGATCTCCGACGTCCGCTCCAGTACCGCGACAAGGGTGGTGTTGGCGATGCCGACGGCGCCGATGACCAGACAGATCCCGGCGAGCAACAGGAACAGGGCGCTCAGGTCGGAGGTCACGCCGGACCGCAGCAGTCGCGGGTCCGGGGGCGGTACGGCCTTCAGGTACTCCGGGTGGTCGGGCCGCAGCGCGAGCGGGGCCAGCTCCGCGGCCTGCCGGGCGGCGCCCAGTTCGGTGTCGAGGAGCATGGTGGCGCCCCCTGGCTCGGGCGGCCCCCACAACTCCCGGGCGGTGGCCCGGGGCACGAGGACGGAGAGCAGGTTCTCCGGCTTGCGTTCCACGTCGGCGATGACGCCCGCCACGGTGAACGGTTCCTCGCCGATGTAGAGCGCGGGGCGGGTGGTCAGGGTGGTGATGCCGAGGCGTTCGGCGACCCCGCTGCCGATGAGCACGACGCGCTGCCGGCTCCGCTCGGCGAACTCGTCGTAGAGCCGGCCCTCCCGGAGGGTGGGCACCAGGGCGGCGACGGCCCCCGGGGAGGCGGCGACGACCGCGGTGCCCGTGGTGGTGGTGCCGCCGCCGGCGGGCAGGCGGCCGATCGTCGTGCCCGGATCGAGCCGTACGGTCCACAGCGTTCCCGCGTTGCGGATGCCCGCGACGTCGCGCAGCCGCTCCTCCGCGTCGGCGGGGAAAGCGGAGCCGGCGAACTCGTTCACCTGGGGAGCGACGTCCTCGATGGTCACCTCGGTGGCGGTGAGTACGTTGAACCGGCCGTCGATCTGCGAGGAGATGGTGGCGGTCAGGCCGAGAACGGCCACGAAACTGCCGACGCCGAGCACCGTTCCCAGGGCGGTGAGGACGGCCCGCCCGGGGCGGCGCAGCATGCCGGCGAGTGCCTCGGACAGGGCGTCCCGGGCCGCCAGCCCGGTCGGCTCGACCCGCGCACGGTCACCGACGGCGGTGGCGGTGGCGCCGGTGGCCGTGGAGGTGCCGTCGTCCGTGTCCGTGCCGTCGTCTCCGCCCGTGCCGTCGTGCGTGTTCACGGGCTCACCCGCTCGCGCAGCCGGCCGTCGCGGACGGTGACGGTCCGCCGGCCGCGCGCCGCGACCCCGGCGTCGTGCGTGATCACCATGACGGTCATCCCCGCCGCGTGCAGCTCGTCCAGCAGGGCCAGCACGGAGGCGGCGTTGGCGGAGTCGAGGTTGCCGGTGGGCTCGTCGCACAGCAGCAGCGAGGGTCGCCCGACGAGTGCCCGGGCGATGGCCACGCGCTGGCGCTCGCCGCCGGAGAGCCGACCCGGGACGGCCGCCACCCGGTGGCCCAGGCCGACCTGGTCGAGCGCGGCGCGCGCCCGGGTGAGGCGCTGCGCGCGCGGGACGGAGGTGTAGAGCATGGCGAGGGAGACGTTCTCCAGGACGCTGCGGTGGGGCAGCAGGTGGAAGGACTGGAACACGAACCCGATGCGGCGCCCGCGCAGGGCGGTGCGGGCGTGGTCGGGAAGCCGCCCGGTGTCGATCCCGTCGAGGAGGTAGTGGCCGGAGGTGGGGGAGTCCAGGAGCCCCGCCACGTTGAGGAAGGTGGACTTCCCCGAGCCGGACGGGCCGACGATGGTGACGAACTCGCCGCGCCGCACCGTCAGATCGCAGGGCTTGAGCGCCTCGACGGGCGGCGGCCCCGGGTAGGTGAGGGCGACCGCGCGGAACTCGATGACGGGGGCGTCGGGGCGGTCGGCGCGGTCGGGGGTGCCCGGGACGGGATCGTCGGGGGCGCCGCCGGACCGCCGGCGGGCGCGCGGGAACCTCACTCGGCCGGCCTCCGCGGCGACCCGGTGCCCTTCGGGTCCCGGCCGCCCTGCCCGTCCCGGCCGGCCCCGCCGTCCTTGGGGGCGGCCCCGATGACGACCTTGGCGCCGGCGGTCAGGGCTCCGGCCCGCACCGGGGTCACCGCGACGTAGCCGTCGCCGCCGGTACCCACCCGGACCTCGATGCGCCGCGGCGTGCCGTCGCCGCCCACGGCGGTGACGACCGTGCCCCCGTCCGCGGTGGCGGAGACCGCGGTGACGGGAACCACGAGGGCCTGCCCGTCGGTCGAGGCGGACTCGACGGTCAGCCGGACGTCCTGACCGGCCAGAGCGGGGGGCAGCGGTCGGTCCGCGCGGACGACCATGCGGAAGCCGAGATCGCCGGCCTTGCCCGCGGCGTCGCCCTGGCCGCCCTGCCCGGGCTGCTGCCCGCCCGCCGGCCGGCCGGCCGAGCGTTCGCCGGCGACCAGCGCGACCCGGCCCCGGGCATCGAGCCCCGTGGCCTCGGAGGCGATCACCACGTTCATGCCGGCGCGCAGGAGCTGCTTCTTGTCGTCCTTCAGGTACGTCTCGACGACGAGTTCACCGGCGGACAGGGTGAGGACCGGCCCGGAGACGGGGCCGCCGACCCGGCCGGCGATCCCGCTGACGCGGGCGGGGAAGGAACCGAGGACCACGGTCTCGGAGGCGGGGAGCATCGGCCCGTCGGCGGCCTCGACCGATGCCAGCTCGGCGCGGGCGTCGGCGAGCGCCTGCCGGGCGCGCGCGAGGGCCCGGCCGGAGTCGCCCTCGCCGCCGCTCTTGCCGCCGGCGGTCGTGCCGCCGGCGGAACGTTCCCCGGCACCGTCCCCGGCCGAGGCGTCCTCGACGGCCCACTGCGCCGTCCGTACGGCCCGCCGCGCGGCCTTGACCGCCTCGCCGCCGTCCGCCACGGCGGGCAGCGGGTCGTACCCGATGGCCCGATAACGGGCGGTGAGCGCGGCCTTCGTACCGGCTCCGAACACGCCCTTCGCGTCGGCGCCGGTCCCGTGCCCGAGCGCGCGCAGCGCCTGCTGGAGCTGGGCGACGTCGTCGCCGGTGGCCCCCGGCCGCAGGTCGCGGTAGACGGGCAGGGTCCCCTTCAGGGCGAACACCGGCCGCCCGGAGACCTCCGCCAGCAACTGTCCGGCGGCGACGGCGTCCCCGGCCTTGAGCGGCAGCTTCGTGACGACGGCCGCTCCCGCGCCCTCGCCGGCGCGCGGCTGGGGGGCCACGTCGACGCTCTGGTCGGCCACGACGGTCCCGCGCGTCACCACCGTCCGCGCGAGCACCCGCCGCTCGACCTCGGCGGTCAACAACCCCTGCGCGGGCGGCCCGGTCTCCGCCGCGACCTGCGCGGGCGATTTCACCAGCACGGTGGCCAACAGCCCTCCCACCGCCACGAGCGCGGCTCCGGCGACGACGCCGAGGACCACCCGGCGCCCCCGGTCGAGCGCCCCGGAGTCGGGTGCGTCCTCCTCCGGCTCCACCACGACGTCCCCGGGTTCGTTCACCCGCCGAGCACGCCGTTGCCGCCGGAGCCCTTGTCGGGGCGGCACTTGCGGGTCGCCTCGACGTGCTTCGTCCGCAGTTCGGCCGTCTGCTCCGGGGTCACGGCCCGAGGGTCGTACGTACCCGTCGCCGGGTCGGGGTCCGGGTACCAGGAGACGCCCGCCGCCCGCAGGCACCTGGCCTCTTCGCGGGCGGCGGCCAGCACCTCGGGGTCGACCTTCGTGACGGGCGTCTGCTTCGGGGCCTTGCCCTCGCAGGCCTTCTCGGCGGCGGCGAGGCCGTCGTGCGGCTTGTCCTTGTCCACCCGGGGCGTACCGGAGTCGAGGAGGACGATCGGCACGCCGTGTTCCTCGAGGCAGTCGTAGTAGGCGACCTCCTCCCGGCTCGGCGACGGGCTGTCGCTCGCGGCGGGTTCCTTCCCGCCGGAGCACGCACCGAGCGCGAGAGCCAGGGCGAGGACGGTGACCGGCACGTACTTGCGCATATGGGCGCTTCCCTCGGGATGCGGACGTGGATGAGGGCGCCGCAGAGCGATATGACGTGCGAACGCAATTCGCGATCATAGGGAGGGCTCTGCGGACACACAAATTCCGTTTGATGAACGCTTTTTGACTGTGCGTTGGCTTGGATATCGGCTTGTGCCCGGAACCGCTCTGCACTTGAATCCCGCTGGGCGTCGCGCTGTTGGCGTCGAGATCATTTTGTTGTTCCCACAGTGAGGAATGTGCAAATGAACAAGAACAAGCGCGTCCTGCGTCTCGCGCTCGCCCCGGTGGCCGTTGCAGGCGCCCTGCTCGTGTCGACGGCCTCACCTGCTTCCGCGTGGGTGCACGACGGGTACCTGGAGCAGTTCGAGTTCGGGCTGTACTGGGACTCCGGCCAGAGAGGGTGCGTCTTCGACAGCAACAACGACGACGACAACCTGACCAACGACACGTTCCACGGCCCCTCTGGATGCGGCGGTCTCGGCAAGGGCGTGAACGACAACACGTACTCGTACAAGAGCCTGGACATCAAGGGCCGCAACGTCTACACCAACAGCAACTACGGCGGGATCAAGGGTTCCGTCCCCGCCGGTCACACCGGCGACGCGTCCAGCAACTTCAAGAACTCGATCAGCTCCCTTCGCTGGTACTGAGCCGCTCGCACCCCCGGAGGAACCGCTGATGCACCACGCCCGGCGCCGCCGGACCCTCGCCGCCGCCCTCCTGACGGCCGCCGCCGTCCTGGTGGGCGGCTGCGCGGGCGACGACGGGGCGAAGGGCGAGGGCGCCCGCGAACCCGCGCTCGGCCCCGTCGCCGCGAACCCCGCCGGCTCCGCCCTCTCCCTCCCCCTGGACACCTACACGGACTCGGACGCCGAGGCCCTGCGGATGGAGGCGGTACAGAACCGGCTCATCGCCCTGTGCATGGCCCGGTACGGATTCACCTACGAGCCGCCGGCGAGCCGGGCCGACACCGGGGGAGGAGCCGAACAGGGCCGCCACGGAGCCCTGTTCGGGGTGGCCGATCCCGCGCAGGCGGCGGCCCGCGGCTATGCGGACGCCTCCGGGGCGGGGGACCCGGCCAAGCCGGCCCCGCCGCAACTCACCGAGAGCGCGACCGCGGTGCTGTTCGGCACCCGGCAGGGCGAGACGACCCCCTCCGGGCCGGACCCGAGGACCCAGGAGGAGGCCGAACGCACCGACAGCGGGATCGAGGCCGGCGGGCAGCGGGTGCCGGCCGGCGGCTGCCTGCGCGAGGGGTACCGCAAGCTGTACGCGCCCACCAAGGACAGCGTCGACCTGCTCTTCTCCTTCGGCCTCGCCTCCGAGGCGCACACCCGCTCCCAGAAGGACTCCCGGGTGGTCGCCGTGCTGAAGGACTGGTCCGCGTGCATGGAAGAGGCCGGGTACGACGGTGTCGGCACTCCGTACGAGGTCGTCGAGAAGCTGGGCCTGGAGGCGGACAAGTCCGGCCCCAAGGCGGTGGCCGTCGCCGGCAGGGACGTCGCCTGCAAGCGCGAGGTGAACCTGGTGGGCGTGTGGGCGGCCGTCGAGACCGCGTACCAGCAAGGACTCGTGGAGGAGAACGCGGAGACGCTCGCGCTCTACGGGAAACAGCGCGACGCCCGATTCAAACTGGCTGCCTCACTCGCCTGACACGACACTGCACGGAATGGCGCATTCCCGCTTCGGGAAACGCGGCCGGAACTCGGCCGGAAACGCAGGCGGAAACGTGGCCGGAAACGCGGCGGGATCCGAGGGTGCCGTCCGCCGGCGCACCCGCATTCCCGCCAGGGTGCGTGAAATCGACCCGATGCGGCGTGTTCCGTTCCCCGATGGGACGCGGACAGGCGAAAGGACGGGCACGAAAAGGGACGCGGGCGCGAAAAGGGACGCGGGCATGCGAAAGGGCCGGTACTCCACCCCCGAGCGGGGGAGTACCGGCCCTTCTCCGCGCACGCGCGGTCAGCCGTGGGGTGTCAGAGGGCGCCTGAAGGCTCCTCAGGGCGTCCGAGAGCGGCTCGGACGACCCGGAGGGTCCCACACAAGGCCCCAGGCACCTCTGGACACCCGGAAAGGCTTCAGAGGACGCGACGGCTCAGGAGCCGCGACGACTCAAGAGGCCGTGACGCATCAGAGGACGCGGACGGCGCCCGTCGGCATGTCGTAGCTCAGGCTGCGCTCGACGACGCCGGTGCTGGGGTTCTGCGCACCGACGAACTTGCCGCCGCCGACGTAGATGGCGACGTGGTACGCGCTGCCCTTGGCACCCCAGTACAGGATGTCGCCCGGCTGGAGGTTGCTCAGCGACACCGAGGTGCCGGCGGTGGACTGGTCCTGCGACACGCGGTCGAGGGTGATCCCGGCCTGGCGGTACGCGGCCTGGACGAGACCGGAGCAGTCGTACGCGGAGGAGCCGGTGGCGCCACTGACGTAGGCCTTGCCGACCTGCGCACGGGCGAAGTCGACGATGGCCGCGGCGGAGCCGGTGGCCGGCTTCGACGTGCTGCCGCTCTCGTCCGAGTTGCCGCCGGAGCTGCTGCCGGGGGAGAAGGAATCGTCGTCCGAGGCGGAGGCGTTCGCCAGCGAGGAGCGGGCGGAGCTGCGGTTGGCGCGGTCGGCCTCGGCCTGACGTGCCTGCTGCTCCTTGGCCTTCTTCTCGGCGTCGGCCTTCTGCTGGGCGTCTTCCTTCGCCTGCTTCGCCTCGGCGGCGGCGCCCGTGCGGGCGTGCTCCTCCTGGACGTTCAGCTCGCCTTCGACGGCGGCGGCGCGGGTGTTCTCGGCGGCCGTGGTGACGGCCGTCGCGACGTCGGCGCTCAGGTCCAGGTCGAGGACGGGCATTTCGAGCGTCGTCTCGGCCACGGGCTCCGGGGACGGGGACGCGCTCGCGGTGCCGGCCATGGCGAGGGTGCTGAGGACGCCACCGGCAACGCCGGCGCGGACCGCGAGTTTGGAGACGCTGCGGCGGGGCTTCCGGTGGCTGGGTGTGTGAGCGGTGTGGGACATGGGACTAACCGCTATCAGGGGGCGGCCGGTCGCTTCAAGAAACGTGGTGTGCGCCACAGTTGCGCGCGAAGGCCGCGAACCGGACGCGTCGCGGCCGTTATTGACGCGGTAACGGGCGAAACGGACACACCCTCACAAGCCTGTGATCATGGGGTTTCCGCGATAAGTCCCAATTGATCCGGCGCCTACCATTCCGTCGGACAGTTGGCCAAGCCCCCTTTTGGCGGCGTGGATCTCACGTGACGCAGGTCACAGTTACCTACCGCTGTGCGGGCACTGTGGCCGCTCCGTGACCCGCCTGTGAGCTTCCCGTGTGGTTCGTGAACGGATGCACACGATCCGCGTGCCCTTCGGCGGGCCGCCGATTCCCCTCCGTCGGGTTCGGCTCGACGTCCACCCGAGTCCTCCCGAACCCCTCGTTCGGGGGGTATGGGTTGCCTTACCACCGCCACGGCAGCCATGCCAATTTGCCTGCACTGGCCAACGTTTGATAGTGCGGACCCCCTTTCACCTGCAACGAAGGGCCCGGATGTCACCTTTGGTGATCATGTGGATGCCTTGCGTATGAAGATCACCACTCATCGGACTTCATGATCGTTCGCCAGGTGGTGGAGATCACAAACTCGGTGTTGTTACCCGTGTCGCAGATCACAGACCGGCAGGCATAAGATGCGCACCAGTCCGGCTTGTGAACTGCCTCACATGCGATCCCCTTCCACACGGGTGATCTTCGCGGGAGGCGGGTCACTCGGCGCCGGCACAGCGGTCCAACGGTCAAGGACGACTGGAAGGAGCGAGGAGCGTGAATGCGTACGCGCCCATCCTCGTGCTCGGCGCCCTCGGCGCAGGGTTTGCGATCTTCTCCGTGGTCATGGCCACGCTGATCGGCCCAAAGAGGTACAACCGGGCAAAACTTGAAGCGTACGAGTGCGGCATCGAGCCCACTCCGGTGCCGGCCGGCGGCGGTCGCTTCCCCATCAAGTACTACCTGACGGCGATGCTCTTCATCGTCTTCGACATCGAGATCGTCTTCCTCTACCCCTGGGCGGTCACCTTCGACTCCCTGGGGATCTTCGGGCTCGTCGAGATGTTGCTCTTCGTGCTCACCGTTTTCGTCGCCTACGCCTACGTGTGGCGCCGCGGCGGCCTGGAATGGGACTGAGGGGCTGAATTTTCCATGGGACTGGAAGAGAAGCTGCCGAGCGGCTTTCTGCTGACGACCGTCGAACAGGCCGCGGGCTGGGTGCGCAAGTCATCCGTCTTCCCGGCCACCTTCGGTCTGGCGTGCTGCGCCATCGAGATGATGACCACCGGAGCGGGCCGGTACGACCTGGCCCGCTTCGGCATGGAGGTCTTCCGCGGCTCACCGCGCCAGGCGGACCTGATGATCGTGGCCGGCCGGGTCAGCCAGAAGATGGCGCCGGTGCTGAGGCAGGTGTACGACCAGATGCCCGCTCCCAAGTGGGTCATCTCCATGGGCGTTTGCGCCTCTTCGGGCGGAATGTTCAACAACTACGCGATCGTCCAGGGCGTCGACCACATCGTCCCCGTGGACATCTACCTGCCCGGTTGCCCGCCCCGCCCCGAGATGTTGATGGACGCGATCCTCAAGCTCCACCAGAAGATCCAGGGCGGAAAGCTCGGCGTGAACCAGGAAGAGGCGGCGCGCGAGGCGGAGGAGGCGGCCCTCAAGGCCCTCCCCACCATCGAGATGAAGGGGCTCCTTCGGTGAGCGACGACCCGGCCGTGCAGAACGGCAACGGCAGCGGGGACGGGAACAACGTTCCCGCCCCCAGGGGCACCACCGGCCCCGAGGTGATCGGCGTCCGCAAGGGCATGTTCGGCGCCGGGGCCGGCGGGGACACCAGCGGCTACGGCGGCCTCGTCCGCACCGTGGCCATGCCGGGCGCGACGAGCCGCCCGTACGGTTCCTGGTTCGACGAGGTCGCCGACGAGTTCGAGGGCGCCCTGGAGGAACAGGACCTGGTCCCCGAGCACGCCATCGAGAAGACGGTCGTCGACCGCGGCGAGCTGACCTTCCACGTGGCACGCGAGCACCTCGTGCGCGTCGCACGGACCCTGCGCGACGACCCGGCCCTGCGCTTCGAGCTGTGCACCGGCGTCAGCGGGGTGCACTTCCCCGGGGACAAGGGCCGCGAGCTGCACGCCGTCTACCACCTGCGCTCGCTCACCCACGGACGGATCCTGCGCCTGGAGGTGTCCGTCCCGGACACCGACCCGCACCTGCCGTCGCTCGTCGAGGTCTACCCGACCAACGACTGGCACGAGCGCGAGGCGTACGACTTCTTCGGCCTGATCTTCGACGGCCACCCGGCCCTCACCCGAATCATGATGCCGGACGACTGGCAGGGGTTCCCGCAGCGCAAGGACTACCCGCTCGGTGGCATCGCCATCGAGTACAAGGGTGCCCAGATCCCGGCTCCCGACCAGCGGAGGTCGTACAGCTGATGTCCACGTCCAATCACGCCTCCTCCAGGGAGACCACCGAGGGCCTCGTCTACACCGTCACCGGTGGTGACTGGGACGAGATCGTCCAGTCGGCGGCCCGCGCGGACGACGAGCGGATCGTCGTCAACATGGGCCCCCAGCACCCGTCCACCCACGGCGTGCTCCGCCTGATCCTGGAGATCGACGGCGAGACCGTCACCGAGGCCCGCTGCGGCATCGGGTACCTCCACACCGGCATCGAGAAGAACCTCGAATTCCGGAACTGGACGCAGGGCACCACCTTCGTGACGCGCATGGACTACCTGACGCCGTTCTTCAACGAGACCGCGTACTGCCTGGGCGTCGAGAAGCTGCTCGGCATCACCGAGCAGATCCCGGACCGCGCCACCGTCATCCGCGTCCTGCTGATGGAACTCAACCGGCTCTCCTCCCACCTGGTGTGCATCGCCACCGGCGGCATGGAGCTGGGCGCGACCACGATCATGATCTACGGGTTCCGCGACCGCGAGCTGATCCTCGACGTCTTCGAGCTGATCACCGGCCTGCGGATGAACCACGCGTTCATCCGCCCCGGCGGCCTGGCCCAGGACCTGCCCCCGGGTGCCATGGACCAGCTCCGCGACCTCGTGAAGACCATGAAGAAGAACCTGCCGGAGTACGACAAGCTCGCCACCGGCAACCCCATCTTCAAGGCCCGCATGCAGGACGTCGGTTACCTCGACCTGACCGGCTGCATGGCGCTCGGCGCCACCGGCCCGATCCTGCGCTCCGCCGGCCTCCCGCACGACCTGCGCAAGACGGACCCGTACTGCGGATACGAGACCTACGAGTTCGACGTGCCGACCACCGAGTCCTGCGACTCCTACGGCCGGTTCCTCGTCCGCCTGGAGGAGATGCGCCAGTCGCTGCGGATCGTCGAGCAGTGCCTGGAACGCCTGGAGCCGGGCCCGGTCATGGTCGCCGACAAGAAGATCGCCTGGCCGGCGCAGCTGGCCATGGGCCCCGACGGGCTCGGCAACTCGCTCGACCACATCAGGAACATCATGGGCACCTCCATGGAGGCCCTCATCCACCACTTCAAGCTGGTGACCGAGGGCTTCCGGGTGCCGGCCGGACAGGCGTACGCGGCCGTCGAGTCCCCCAAGGGCGAGCTCGGCGTCCACGTCGTCTCCGACGGCGGCACCCGTCCCTACCGGGTCCACTTCCGCGACCCGTCCTTCACCAACCTGCAGGCCATGGCCGCGATGTGCGAGGGCGGCCAGATCGCCGACGTGATCGTCGCCGTCGCCTCCATCGACCCCGTGATGGGAGGCGTCGACCGATGACGACCGCGTTTTCCGGCGGGGACACCCCTCCGGCCCCCCTCAGTCTGGGCATGCCCCAGCTGCCGGCCCCCGACTATCCGGCGGAGGTGCGCGAGCGGCTCGCGGCGGACGCCGCCGAGGTCATCGCCCGCTACCCCGACAGCCGCTCCGCGCTGCTGCCGCTGCTGCACCTGACCCAGTCCGAGGAGGGCTACGTCTCGCGCACCGGCATCCGCTTCTGCGCCGAGGTGCTCGGCCTGACCACCGCCGAGGTCACCGCCGTCGCGACCTTCTACACGATGTACCGGCGCAAGCCGTCCGGCGACTACCAGGTCGGCGTCTGCACCAACACGCTGTGCGCGGTGATGGGCGGCGACGCGATCTTCGACGAGCTGAAGGAACACCTGGGCGTCGGCAACAACGAGACCACCCCCGACGGCAAGGTCACGCTGGAGCACATCGAGTGCAACGCGGCCTGCGACTTCGCCCCCGTGGTGATGGTCAACTGGGAGTTCTTCGACAACCAGACCCCCCAGTCCGCGAAGGCGCTGGTGGACGACCTGCTGGCCGACCGCCCGGTCGAACCGACCCGGGGCGCGCCGCTGTGCACGTACAAGGAGACGGCCCGGATCCTGGCCGGGTTCCCCGACGAGCGCGAGGGCGCGGTCGAGGCCACCGGCGGAGCGGGTCCGGCCTCCCTGATCGGGCTGCGGCTCTTCCGCGGCGAGGCCCCCCGGCAGGGCGGCCGGGTGGTCGCCCCGCGCGGCGAGGCCCCGCACGAGCCGCCGATGCCCGGCTCCCGACACCTCAGCTCGCACGACGCGCCACAGGAGACGTCGGCGTCCGACCCCGACCACCCGGCCGGACCGGCAGCCGAGGAGGGGGAGTGATGACGATGGCACCCGAGATCAGCGAGAACGGCACCAGCCCGGAGAAGCTCCTGGCGCCCGTGCTGTCGGCGTTCTGGGACGAGCAGCGGTCCTGGACGCTGGAGACCTACCGGCGTCACGAGGGGTACGAGGGCCTGCGCAAGGCGCTCGCCATGACCCCGGACGACCTGATCGCCTATGTGAAGGACTCCGGTCTGCGCGGGCGCGGCGGCGCGGGCTTCCCCACCGGGATGAAGTGGCAGTTCATCCCGCAGGGCGACGGCAAGCCGCACTACCTCGTCGTGAACGCGGACGAGTCGGAGCCGGGAACCTGCAAGGACATCCCCCTCCTCTTCGCGAACCCGCACTCCCTCATCGAGGGAATGATCATCGCCTGTTACGCGATCCGATCGACTCACGCCTTCATCTACCTGCGCGGCGAGGTCGTGCCGGTGCTGCGGCGCCTGCACGAGGCCGTGCGCGAGGCGTACGAGGCCGGCTACCTCGGCAAGGCCGAAGATCGCGAAAAGAGTGGTCTCGGGAGCGGACTCGACCTCGACATCACGGTGCACGCGGGAGCGGGCGCGTACATCTGCGGCGAGGAGACGGCACTGCTCGACTCCCTCGAAGGCCGGCGCGGTCAGCCCCGGCTGCGTCCTCCCTTCCCCGCCGTCGAGGGGCTCTACGCCTGCCCCACTGTCGTCAACAACGTCGAGTCCATCGCCTCGGTTCCCGCGATCCTGAACAAGGGCAAGGACTGGTTCAAGGCGATGGGGACCGAGAAGTCCCCCGGCTTCACGCTGTACTCGCTCTCCGGACACGTCTCGGGACCCGGCCAGTACGAGGCCCCCCTCGGAATCACCCTGCGCCAGCTCCTCGACATGAGCGGCGGGATGCGCCCCGGGCACCGGCTGAAGTTCTGGACCCCCGGCGGCTCCTCCACCCCGATGTTCACGGACGAGCACCTCGACGTCCCCCTCGACTACGAGGGCGTGGGCGCCGCCGGCTCGATGCTCGGCACCAAGGCGCTCCAGTGCTTCGACGAGACGACCTGCGTGGTGCGGGCCGTCACCCGCTGGACCGAGTTCTACGCCCACGAGTCCTGCGGCAAGTGCACCCCCTGCCGCGAGGGCACGTACTGGCTCGTCCAGTTGCTCCGCGACATCGAGGCCGGCAAGGGCGTCATGTCCGACCTCGACAAGCTGAACGACATCGCCGACAACATCAACGGCAAGTCGTTCTGCGCGCTCGGCGACGGCGCCGCCAGCCCGATCTTCTCCTCGCTCAAGTACTTCCGCGAGGAGTACGAGCAGCACATCACGGGCAAGGGCTGCCCCTTCGACCCCAGGAAGTCGACCCTCTGGGCTGACACGGAGGTGAACGCATGACCGTCACCACTAACGCCCCCGCCGGTGGCGGCGAGGCGGCGGTGCCGCCGGAGAACACGGTGTCCCTGACCATCGACGGCATCGAACTGTCCGTGCCGAAGGGCACGCTGGTCATCCGGGCCGCCGAACAGATCGGCATCGAGATCCCCCGGTTCTGCGACCACCCCCTCCTCGACCCCGCCGGCGCCTGCCGCCAGTGCATCGTCGAGGTGGAGGGCCAGCGCAAGCCGATGGCCTCCTGCACCATCACCTGCACCGACGGCATGGTCGTCAAGACCCAACTGACCTCCCCGGTCGCCGACAAGGCCCAGCGCGGGGTGATGGAGCTGCTGCTCATCAACCACCCGCTGGACTGCCCGGTCTGCGACAAGGGCGGCGAGTGCCCGCTGCAGAACCAGGCGATGTCGCACGGCAACTCCGACTCCCGCTTCGACGGGCACAAGCGGACCTACGAGAAGCCGGTCCCGATCTCCACACAGGTGCTGCTCGACCGCGAACGGTGCGTGCTGTGCGCGCGCTGCACCCGCTTCTCCAACCAGGTCGCCGGCGACCCCATGATCGAACTGCTGGAGCGCGGCGCGCTCCAGCAGGTCGGCATCGGCGAGGGCGACCCGTTCGAGTCGTACTTCTCGGGCAACACCATCCAGATCTGCCCGGTCGGCGCGCTCACCTCCGCCGCCTACCGGTTCCGCTCCCGCCCCTTCGACCTCGTCTCCTCCCCGAGCGTGTGCGAGCACTGCGCGGGCGGCTGCGCGACCCGGACCGACCACCGTCGCGGCAAGGTGCTGCGGCGACTGGCCGCCGAGGACCCCGAGGTCAACGAGGAGTGGATCTGCGACAAGGGCCGCTTCGGGTTCCGCTACGCCCAGCGCCCCGACCGGCTCACCACCCCGCTGGTGCGGGGCACGGACGGGGTCCTCGCCCCGGCGAGCTGGCCGGAGGCCCTGGAGGCGGCGGCGAACGGTCTCGCGGCGGCCCGCGGCCGGGCCGGGGTGCTGACCGGCGGCCGGCTCACCGTCGAGGACGCCTACGCGTACGCCAAGTTCGCCCGGGTCGTCCTCGACACCAACGACATCGACTTCCGGGCCCGGGTGCACAGTGCGGAGGAGTCGGAGTTCCTGGCCTCCTCGGTGGCGGGCACCGGCCGGGACCTCGACGGCAAGGGCGTCACGTACTCCGCGCTGGAGGCGGCGCCCGCCGTCCTCCTCGTCGGCATCGAGTCCGAGGAGGAGGCCCCCGGCGTCTTCCTGCGGCTGCGCAAGGCGCACCGCAGGCACAAGCAGCGGACGTTCGCGCTGGCCCCCTTCGCCACGCGCGGCCTGGAGAAGGCGGGCGGAACCCTGCTGGGCGCCGCCCCCGGCACCGAGCCCGCGTGGTTGGACGCGCTGGCCTCCCGTTCCGGTCTGGAGCAGGGCGGCCAGGCCGCGGCCGACGCGCTGCGCGAGGCCGGCGCGGTCATCGTCGTGGGCGAGCGCCTCGCGGCGGTGCCCGGTGCGCTGACCGCGGCCGTCCGGGCCGCCGCCGCCACCGGGGCGAAGCTGGTGTGGATCCCGCGGCGGGCCGGGGAGCGGGCCGCCGTCGAGGCGGGCGCCCTCGCGGCGCTGCTGCCGGGCGGCCGTCCGGCCACCGACCCGCGGGCCCGCGACGAGGTCGCCACGGCCTGGGGCCTGGACGACCTCCCGCACCGCTACGGCCGCGACACCGGCCAGATCGTCGAGGCCGCCGCCGGGCGCGAACTGTCCGCCCTGCTGGTCGCCGGCGTCGAGGTCACCGACCTGCCGGACCCGGCCCGCGCCCGGATCGCACTCCAGGAGGCCTTCGTGGTCTCGCTGGAACTGCGGCCCGGCGAGGTCACCGACCACGCCGACGTGGTCTTCCCGGTGGCCGCGGTCGCCGAGAAGGCGGGCGCGTTCATCAACTGGGAAGGCAGGGTGCGGCCGTTCGAGGCGGCGCTGAAGCCCGACCAGATGACCCGCCGGCTCGCCCCGGCCGACGGCCGTGTGCTGCACATGCTGGCCGACGCCGCCGACCGGCCGATCGCCCTGCCCGACGTGCACGCCGTACGCCGGGAGATCGACCGGCTCGGCCCCTGGGCCGGGGAGCGCGCCACCGCGCAGTCCGCGGACACCGTGCAACTGCCCCGTCCCGCCGCGGGCGAGGCCGTCCTCGCCGGACACCGGCTGCTGCTCGACCAGGGCCGGCTCCAGGACGGCGACGAGGCCCTGGCAGGCACCCGGCACGAGGCCAGTGCCCGCCTGTCGGCCGCCACGGCCGCCGAGACGGGCGTCAAGAGCGGCGACGTCCTCGCGGTGACCGGCCCGACCGGCCGCGTGGAACTGCCGCTGCGGATCACGGAGATGCCCGACCGGGTGGTCTGGCTCCCGATGAACTCCACCGGCGCCGGCGTCCTCGCCGACACCGGCGCCCGTCCGGGCACCCTCGTACGCATCGGCCCGGCGACCCCGGCCGCCGCGGACGACACCACTGCGGAGGTGGGCGCGTGAGCACCCTGCACATCGCTGCCGAGGACCTGTCCCTGTTCGGCCGGGACGTCTGGTGGCTCGTCCTCCTCAAGGCGGTCTTCTGCTTCGCCTTCCTGATGGTGACCGTGCTGTTCTCCATCGTGTGGGAACGCAAGGTCGTCGCCTGGATGCAGCTGCGCATCGGCCCGAACCGGCACGGCCCCTGGGGCATGCTCCAGTCGCTCGCCGACGGCGTGAAGCTGATGTTGAAGGAAGACATCGTCGTCAAGCGGGCCGACAAGGTCGTCTACGTCCTCGCCCCGATCATCGCGGCGATCCCGGCGTTCATGGCCATCGCGGTGATCCCCTTCGGCCCCGCGGGCAACGAGGTCTCGATCTTCGGCCAGCGCACCACGATGCAGCTGACCGACCTGCCCATCGCGATGCTGTACATCCTCGCGGTGGCCTCGGTCGGCATCTACGGCATCGTCCTCGCCGGCTGGTCCTCGGGCTCCACGTACCCGCTGCTCGGCGGCCTGCGCTCCTGCGCGCAGATGATCTCGTACGAGATCGCGATGGGCGCGGCCTTCGCCTCGGTCTTCCTCTACTCCGGGTCCATGTCGACCTCGGCGATCGTGGAGGCGCAGGCGGACCGCTGGTACATCATCCTGCTGCCGGTCTCCTTCATCATCTACGTCATCACGATGGTCGGCGAGACGAACCGCGCCCCCTTCGACATGCCGGAGTCCGAGGGCGACCTGGTCGGCGGCTTCAACACCGAGTACTCGTCGATCAAGTTCGCGCTGTTCATGCTGGCCGAGTACGTCAACATGGTCACCGTCTCGGCCGTCTCGGTCACCCTCTTCCTGGGCGGCTGGCGGGCCCCCGCGCCGATCTCCACCTACTGGGAGGGCGCGAACCACGGCTGGTGGCCGATGCTCTGGTTCGTCCTCAAGGTCCAGCTGCTGCTGTTCTTCTTCATCTGGCTGCGCGGCACGCTGCCACGCGTGCGCTACGACCAGCTGATGAAGCTCGGCTGGAAGGTGCTGATCCCGGTCTCCGTGGTCTGGCTGATGCTGGTCGCGACCGTCAGGGCACTGCGGAACGAGAACTACGACTTCCAGCAGATCGTGCTCTACGTCGGCGGTGGGGTCATCGCCCTCCTGCTGCTGTCCTTCGTCGCCGACCTGTTCCGCGACAAGAAGCACAAGACGGCGGCGGAGGCTGCCGAGAAGGCGGCGGCGACGGAGCCCTTCGATCCGCTGGCGGGCGGGTTCCCCGTACCGCCCAAGCCCGGCCAGCAGTCGGCACCCGTACCGCGCAGGCGACCTCGCGGTGATCGGGAGCTGATCGGCAGCGGCGCGGCGAATTCCGACAGTGACCGAGAGGAGGGTGCAGAGAATGTCTGACGCGGACCAGAACGAGAAGTGGCAGAACCCGGTGGCCGGCTTCGGCGTGACCTTCAAGGCCATGTTCAAGAAGCGGCTCACCGAGCAGTACCCGGAGCAGCAGAAGACCACCGCGCCCCGCTTCCACGGACGGCACCAGCTCAACCGTCACCCCGACGGTCTGGAGAAGTGCATCGGCTGCGAGTTGTGCGCCTGGGCCTGTCCCGCCGACGCGATCTACGTGGAGGGCGCGGACAACACCGAGGAGGAGCGCTACTCCCCGGGTGAGCGGTACGGCCGCGTCTACCAGATCAACTACGCCCGCTGCATCCTGTGCGGGCTGTGCGTCGAGGCGTGCCCCACGCGGGCGCTGACGATGACGAACGAGTTCGAACTGGCCGACTCCAGCCGCGAATCGCTGATCTACACCAAGGAACAGCTGCTGTCGGGGCTGACGGAGGGCATGGTCGAGGCCCCCCACTCGATCTTCCCCGGCACCGACGACACCGACTACTACCAGGGTCTGGTGACCGGGGCGGCTCCCGGAACGGTCCGACAGGTCGCCGTCTCCAAGGGAGAGGTCGCCAAGGAAGGCGTCGCCGGGCAAGAGGTCGCCGGGGAAGACGCGGCCGAGGAGAGCGACACGCACGAGGGGGTGGGGGCATGAGCGCCATCGCCGCCGCGGCCACCGTCACCTCCACCGGTGAGGCCGTCCAGTTCTGGATCCTCGGCACGGTCGCCGTGATCGGCGCACTGTGCACGATCCTCATGAAGAAGGCCGTGCACAGCGCGCTGTGCCTGGCCGGAACCATGATCATCCTGGCGGTCTTCTACCTCGCCAACGGGGCGTACTTCCTGGGCGTCGTCCAGGTCGTCGTCTACACCGGCGCCATCATGATGCTGTTCCTCTTCGTGGTCATGCTCGTCGGCGTCACCGCCGCGGACTCGCTGACCGAGACCCTCAAGGGGCAGCGCTGGCTGGCCGTCCTGTGCGGGCTCGGCTTCGGCATCCTGCTGATCGCGGGCATCGCCAACGCGGGGATCACCCACTTCAACGGGCTCGGCCGGGTCAACTCCGCGGGCCACGTCGAAGGCCTCGCCGAGCTGATCTTCACCCGGTACATCTTCGCCTTCGAGATCACCGGCGCCCTGCTGATCACCGCGGCCGTCGGCGCGATGGTGCTCACGCACCGCGAGCGCACCGAGCGGGCCCCCAGCCAGCGCGAACTCGCCGAACAGCGGGTGCGCGGGGGCGTTCAGCTCCCGCCGCTGCCCGCCCCCGGCGTGTACGCCCGACACAACGCGGTGGACGTCGCCGGTCTGCTGCCGGACGGCACCCCGTCCGAGCTGACCGTGAGCAAGACGCTGCGTGCCCGCGGCCAGATCCGCGACGTCTCCAGCGAGGCGATCGGCGACCTCAAGGCGTTGGAGCAGCGCTCCTCGGAGCGCCTCGGCCGTGAGGAGGCCTCGAAGTGAACCCGGTCAACTACCTCTACCTGGCCGCCCTGTTGTTCACCATCGGCGCGGCCGGCGTACTCGTCCGGAAGAACGCGATCGTGCTGTTCATGTGCGTGGAGCTGATGCTCAACGCCTGCAACCTCGCCTTCGTCGCCTTCTCCCGGATGCACGGCAACCTCGACGGCCAGATCATCGCCTTCTTCACGATGGTCGTCGCCGCCGCGGAGGTCGTGGTGGGCCTCGCGATCATCGTGTCGTTCTTCCGTACCCGCCACTCGGCCTCGGTCGACGACGCCAACCTGATGAAGCTGTAAGGGGCGTTCAACAGTGGAGAATCTGATTGCGCTGCTGGTGGCGGCGCCCCTGCTCGGGGCGGCGGTGCTGCTCTGCGGCGGCCGACGCCTCGACAAGGCCGGCCACTGGCTCGGCACACTGCTCGCCGCGGCCTCCTTCGGCATCGGCGTGGCCCTGTTCAGCGACATGCTGAGCCGGCCCGGCGACGACCGGGCCATGTTCCAGCGGCTGTACACCTGGATTCCGGTGGAGGGCTTCCAGGCCGACGTCGCGTTCCAACTCGACCAGTTGTCGATGACGTTCGTCCTGCTGATCACCGGGGTGGGCACGCTCATCCACGTGTACTCGATCGGGTACATGGAGCACGACGAGCGCCGCCGCCGCTTCTTCGGCTACCTCAACCTCTTCCTCGCGGCGATGCTGCTGTTGGTCCTCGCCGACAACTACCTGCTGCTGTACGTCGGGTGGGAGGGCGTGGGCCTGGCCTCGTACCTGCTCATCGGCTTCTGGCAGCACAAGCCCAGCGCGGCCACCGCCGCGAAGAAGGCCTTCCTGGTCAACCGGGTCGGCGACATCGGTCTGTCGATCGCCATCATGCTGATGTTCACCACGTTCGGGACCTTCGCCTTCGGGCCGGTGTTCGGCGCGGTGGACGAGGCCGGCGAGGGCACGCTGACGGGCATCGCCCTGATGCTGCTGCTCGCGGCCTGCGGCAAGTCGGCCCAGGTGCCGCTGCAGTCCTGGCTCGGCGACGCGATGGAGGGCCCGACCCCGGTCTCGGCCCTGATCCACGCGGCGACCATGGTCACCGCCGGCGTGTACCTCATCACCCGGTCCGGGGCGATCTTCAACGCCGCTCCGGACGCGCAGACCGCGGTCGTCGTGGTCGGCGCCGTCACCCTGATCTTCGGTGCGATCGTCGGTTGCGCGAAGGACGACATCAAGAAGGCCCTGGCGGGCTCCACGATGTCGCAGATCGGCTACATGATCCTCGCGGCGGGCCTCGGCCCCATCGGCTACGCCTTCGCGATCATGCACCTGGTGACGCACGGGTTCTTCAAGGCCGGCCTCTTCCTCGGCGCGGGTTCCGTGATGCACGGGATGAACGACGAGGTGGACATGCGCCGCTTCGGCGGCCTGCGGAAGTTCATGCCGGTCACCTTCGTCACCTTCGGCCTCGGCTACCTGGCCATCATCGGCTTCCCGGGCCTGTCGGGCTTCTGGTCCAAGGACAAGATCATCGAGGCGGCCTTCGCGAAGGGCGGCACCGAGGGCTGGATCCTCGGCGCGGTCACCCTGGTGGGCGCGGCGCTCACCGCGTACTACATGACCCGCGTGATGCTCCTGACGTTCTTCGGCGAGAAGCGCTGGCAGCCCGACGCGGCGGGCCACGAGCCGCACCCGCACGAGTCCCCGAAGTCCATGACGATCCCCATGATCGTCCTCGCCTTCGGATCGGTCTTCGCCGGTGCCCTCTTCAGCTTCAACGAGTCCTTCGTGAAGTGGCTGGAGCCCGTCACCTCCTTCGAGCACGGCCACTCCCCGCTCAGCGCCGGTGTCATCACCGCCGCCACGGTCGTGGTCCTGATCATCGGCGTGGGCATCGCGTACGCGCAGTACGGCAGGAAGCCCGTACCGGTGGTCGCCCCGCGCGGCTCGCTCCTCACCCGGGCGGCCCGACGGGACCTGCTCCAGGACGACTTCAACCACGTCGTGCTGGTGCGCGGCGGGGAGCACCTGACCCGCTCCCTCGTGTACGTCGACCACAGTCTGGTCGACGGGGTGGTCAACGGGACGGCCGCCTCGGTCGGCGGGCTGTCGGGCCGGCTGCGCAAGCTGCAGAACGGCTATGCCCGCAGCTACGCGGTCTCGATGTTCGGGGGCACGGCGATCCTCATCGCCGCGACCCTGCTGATGAGGGCGGTGTGAGATGAATGTCCCGCTTCTGACGGTGACGGCGGCCGTGCCCGCGGTCGGCGCGATCCTGACGGCGGCCGTCCCGGCCGCCCGCAGGACCGCCGCCAAGTGGCTCGCGCTGCTGTTCTCGCTGGCGACACTGGCCCTGGCCGTGCTCGTCGCGATCCGCTTCGAGCCCGGTGGCGACCGCTACCAGCTCACCGAATCCCACGCGTGGATCCCCGACTTCGGCGTCCGCTACGAGCTGGGCGTCGACGGCATCGGGGTGGCGCTGATCGCGCTCACCGCGCTGCTGATCCCCTTCGTGATCGGCGCCGGCTGGAACGACGCCGACCCTTCCCCGGACTCTCCACTCCGTTCGAGCGGGGGAGGCCCCGGCGAGACCCGGACAGGGCCTGACAGCAGCTTCGCTGCGGGGCGCTGGCGGCCGACGCAGGGCTTCTTCGCCCTGATCCTGCTGGTCGAGGCGATGGTGATCATCTCCTTCGAGGCCACCGACGTCTTCCTCTTCTACATCTTCTTCGAAGCCATGCTCATCCCGATGTACTTCCTCATCGGCGGCTTCGGGGACCGGGCGCACACCGGATCCGAGGAGAACGCGGCCGCGCAACGCTCGTACGCGGCGGTCAAGTTCCTCCTCTACAACCTCGTCGGCGGCCTGATCATGCTGGCGGCCGTCATCGGGCTGTACGTGGTCGCCGGGAACTTCTCCCTCCAGGAGATCGCCGCCGCCCGCGCCGCGGGCACCCTCGACATGGCGACCAACACCGAGCGGCTGCTGTTCCTCGGCTTCTTCTTCGCCTTCGCGGTGAAGGCCCCGCTGTGGCCGCTGCACACCTGGCTGCCGAACGCCATGGGGGAGTCCACCGCCCCGGTGGCCGTCCTCATCACCGCGGTCGTCGACAAGGTCGGCACCTTCGCGATGCTCCGCTTCTGCCTCGGACTGTTCCCCGACGCCAGCAAGTGGGCCACGCCGGTCATCCTCGTACTCGCCCTGATCAGCATCGTCTACGGCGCGCTGGTCGCGGTCGGGCAGCGGGACATCAAGCGGCTGGTCGCCTACGCCTCGATCTCGCACTTCGGGTTCATCGTCCTCGGCATCTTCGCGATGACCTCGCAGGGCCAGTCGGGCGCCACGCTCTACATGGTCAACCACGGGATCTCGACGGCGGCGTTGATGCTGGTGGCCGGCTTCCTGATCTCGCGGCGCGGCTCCCGGCTCATCGCCGACTACGGCGGCGTGCAGAAGGTGGCCCCGGTACTCGCCGGCACCTTCCTCATCGGTGGTCTGGCCACCCTGTCGCTGCCCGGACTCGCCCCGTTCGTCAGCGAGTTCCTGGTCCTGGTCGGCACGTTCGCCCGGTACCCGGTGGTCGGCGTCATCGCCACCGTGGGCATCGTGCTCGCCGCGCTCTACACCCTGGTGCTCTACCAGCGCACGATGACCGGCCCCGTGAAGGAGGAGGTCCGCACCATGCCGGACCTGCACCTGCGCGAGGTGCTCGTGGTCGCGCCGCTGATCGTGCTCCTGATCGGCCTCGGCGTGTACCCGAAGCCGCTGACCGAGATCGTCAACCCGGCGGTGAAGCACACCATGTCGGACGTGAAACAGACCGACCCGAAGCCAGAGGTCGTGGTCGACGCCAAGAACGGGGAGGCGGCGAAGTGAGCACCGTGACTGCTGCCCAGGGGCTGTGGGCGCTGGCGGCCGGGGACCCGGCCACCCGCATCCCGACCCCGCACATCGAGTACGCGCAGCTCTCGCCCACCCTGATCGTGGTGGGCGCGGCGATCCTCGGAGTCCTCGTGGAGGCCTTCGTCCCGCGCAAGTCCCGCCACTACGTCCAGGTGTTCCTGGCCGTCGCCGCGCTGGCCTCGGCCTTCGCGGCGATCGTCGGCCTCGCCGCCGGCGGGTACGGCTCCACCAAGGCCCACACCGCGGCCATGGGCGCCATCGCCGTCGACGGGCCGGCGCTGTTCCTCCAGGGCACCATCGTGCTGGCCTCGATCGTGGCCGTGTTCACCTTCGCCGAGCGTCGCCTCGATCCGGCGGCGCACGGCAACCGGGTGGACTCCTTCGCCGCGCAGGCCGCTTCCGTACCGGGCAGCGACAGCGAGAAGGCAGCCGTCAAGGCGGGCTTCAGCACCACCGAGGTCTTCCCGCTGATGATGTTCGCGGTCGCCGGCATGCTGATCTTCCCGGCGGCGAACGACCTGCTGACGCTGTTCATCGCCCTGGAGGTCTTCTCCCTCCCGCTGTACCTGCTCTGCGCCGTCGCCCGCCGCCAGCGGCTGATGTCGCAGGAGGCCGCCGTCAAGTACTTCCTGCTGGGCGCGTTCTCCTCGGCGTTCCTGCTCTTCGGCATCGCGCTGCTGTACGGGTACGCGGGCTCGGTGTCGTACGCGGTCATCGCGGACGTGGTCGACGGCACCGTCCAGAAGATCGACCCGGCGCTGGCGGGCACGATGGGCAACGACGCGCTGCTGCTGATCGGCGGCGCGCTGATCCTCATGGGCCTGCTGTTCAAGGTCGGCGCGGTGCCGTTCCACATGTGGACCCCGGACGTCTACCAGGGAGCCCCGACCCCGGTCACCGGCTTCATGGCGGCGGCGACGAAGGTGGCCGCCTTCGGCGCCCTCCTGCGGCTGCTGTACGTGGTCCTGCCGGGCCTGCGCTGGGACTGGCGGCCGGTGATGTGGGGCGTCGCGATCGTCACGATGCTCGCGGGCGCCGTGATCGCGGTGACCCAGACCGACGTCAAGCGGCTCCTGGCCTACTCGTCGATCGCGCACGCCGGGTTCATCCTGGCCGGTGTGATCGCCACGTCGGCGGAGGGCGTCCAGTCCGTCCTCTTCTACCTGGCGGCCTACTCCTTCGTGACGATCGGCGCCTTCGCCGTGGTCACGCTGGTCCGCGACGCGGGCGGCGAGGCCACGCACCTGTCGAAGTGGGCCGGCCTGGGGCGGCGTTCGCCGCTGACGGCGGCCGTCTTCGCGGTGTTCCTGCTGGCCTTCGCCGGCATCCCGCTGACCTCCGGCTTCGCCGGCAAGTTCGCCGTGTTCAAGGCGGCGGCGGAGGGCGGCGCAGGGGTGCTGGTCGTGGTCGGTGTGATCTCGTCCGCCATCGCCGCGTTCTTCTACATCCGGGTGATCGTTCTGATGTTCTTCAGCGAGCCGAAGGCCGACGGCCCGACGGTCGCGGTGCCCTCGCCGCTGACGATGACGACCATCGCCGTCGGCGTCGCGGTGACGGTGGTCCTGGGCGTGGCCCCGCAGTACTTCCTGGACCTGGCGGGCCAGGCGAGCACGTTCGTGCGCTGACCGTCCCCTTCCGTACGCAGGACCGGGCCCGGCCCCCTCGATGGGGGGCCGGGCCCGGTCCTGCGTACGGCCGGAGGGCTACTCGGGGCGGGTCCGCTTCGTCGTGATGGTGGTGAGGTCCAGGTCGACGATGAAGGGCACGGAGACCTTCAGGCGGTCGTGGAAGATGCCGGTGGCGATGTACCCGCCACTGACCGGCTCGCGTTCGAAGACGTAGACGACGGCACGGCCGTCCTTGTTCTCGACCCGCCAGTAGTGCGGGATCCCCGCTCGTGCGTACTTCAGGGGCTTGGTCTCGCGGTCGCGGTCGACGGACTCGGGGGAGACCACCTCGATCGCCAGCAGGACCGCCTCTGCGGCGAACCGTGTCTGGGCCATGTCCGTGAGCACGTCCTCACGGAACACGACGACATCGGGTTCGGGGCGGTTGCGCCGGTCGATGTCGATCGTGAACTCGCGCAAGACTTCCAGGCCGTCCGGGACCAGCGACCGCAGTCCCGAAGTGAAGAAGTCGACCGCCCGTGTGTGGAAGAGGGGCTGCGGACTCACGAAGATCAGGCTCCCGTCGATCAGCTCCGTGTGCGGAGGCAGATTCGGAAGCGTGTCCAGGTCGTCCGCGGTCCAGCCGCCCTCGGGGGGGACCGGCCAGCTGTGTTCCGGGTTCATCAGTGCTCCCATGAGCCGGAGTCTCGCGAGTGCGACCAGCGTAGCGCCGGGCATCCGCGGAACACCGCCCTTCCGGGTGAGTCATGTGCGTCCGGCACTTGACGACGGCGCCTAGTGGCCGTGCGCGTGTCCGGGGTTCGCCGGCATGGTCTTGGAGCCGGCCTTCTTCGGGCAGGACATGGCCGTGTTCCAGTTGTGGAAGCGGCCCGCCGGGTTCTTCTTGTACGCCCACATGTGCAGGTCGTAGTGCTTGGGCATGCCCGCCCAGTGACCCGGCATCGGCCCGTCGAAGGGGAGCCCGAACATGCTCGGCCGGTCGTCCTTCGTCTTCAGGTCCTGGTCCCGGTCGGTGGACATCCACTCGACGGTCTCCAGCCGGCGGCGGCCGTTGCGGTCCTTCTCGCTGCTGTAGAGGAGCGCGGTCGGCCTGGCGGGGTCCTTCGAACCCCAGTTGGCCTGCTTGACGTAGTGGTAGCCCATCGCGCCCGCCCCGAACGGGTTGTTCATGCAGCTCTCGCCGTGCGGGACGTACCCGTCCTTGAGGGCCTGCCGCTCGTCCACGTACTTGGCCGTCACCCGGATCGCCGTCGCCATGTCCCTCATGGCCTGCCCGTCGCGCGGGTCGGGCGCCGGGCCGTCGACGCCGTGCGCCGGGGCCACGCCGGCCAGCCCGAGCGACACGGCGGCCACGCAGGTGAGAACGGTCTTCCGGCGGCGTGCGTGCATGGCGGCTCCTCGCGGTGGCGGTACGGAGGCACGGTTGTCCCGTCCCGTGCGTCCACCCTCGCGGGGCTTCCCGGGGTGCGCACGCGGGCCGCACCCAAAGGAGTGGGTGCGACCCGGGAGCACCCCGGGGGCAGCGCCTAGCGGCCGGCCACGACGCGGCCGGTGACCTCGCCGATGCCGACGCGGGTGCCGTCGGCGCCGGGGGCCCAGGCGGTGAGGGTGACGACGTCGCCGTCCTCCAGGAACGTGCGCTTGCCGTCGGCCAGTTCGATGGCGTCGCGGCCGTTCCAGGTGAGTTCCAGGAGCGAGCCGCGCTGGTCGACGTCCGGGCCGCTGACGGTGCCGGAGCCGTACACGTCGCCGGTGCGCAGGGAGGCCCCGTTGACGGTCATGTGGGCCAGCTGCTGGGCGGCCGTCCAGTACATCGAGGAGAACGGCGGCCGGGCCACCTCGTGCCCGTTGAGGGCGACGCTGATGTGCAGGTCGAAGCCGCCGGGGCGGTCGCTGTCGGCGTCGTCGAGGTAGGGCAGCAGCGGGAAGTCCCGGGCGGGCGGGGCGACGCGGGCCGAGTCGAGGGCCTCCAGGGGGGTCACCCAGGCGGAGACGGAGGTGGCGAAGGACTTGCCGAGGAACGGGCCGAGCGGCACGTACTCCCAGGCCTGGATGTCCCGCGCGGACCAGTCGTTGAGCAGGAACAGCCCGAAGACGTGGTCCTCGAAGTCGGCCAGCGGCACCGGGCGGCCCTGTTCGGACGGGGTGCCGACGACGAAGCCGACCTCGGCCTCGATGTCGAGCTTGACGCTCGGCCCGAAGACGGGCGTCGGATCGGCGGGGGTCTTGCGCTGGCCGGAGGGACGCACCACGTCGGTGCCGGACACCACGAGGGTGCCGGCGCGGCCGTGGTAGCCGATCGGCAGGTGCTTCCAGTTGGGGGTGAGGGCGTCGCCGTCCGGTCGGAACATCCGTCCGACGTTGGTGGCGTGGTGCTCGCTCGCGTAGAAGTCGACGTAGTCGGCGACCTCGTACGGCAGGTGCAGCTCCACGGCGTCCAGCGGCAGCAGGTGCGGCTCCACGGCGGGCCGGTGGCCCGGATCGGTGACCCAGGCGGTCAGCGCCCGACGCACGTCGCGCCAGGCCGTGCGGCCCGCGGCGAGCAGCGGGTTGAGGGAGTCCCGGCCGAGGAGTTCGGCGTACGGGGAGCCGAGCGCGACGGCCGCCGCCCCGGCGTCGAGCACGTGCCCGCCGATCCGTACCCCGATCCGCCGGCGCGGGTCCCCGGAGGTGGAGAACACGCCGTAGGGGAGGTTGTGCGGCCCGAACGGGTCGCCCTCGGGAACATCGAGGGGGCTCTGCTGGGGCATGGGTTACTGCCTCGCTTTCGACGCGGTCCGGGGGTGTCCCGGGGGCTGGTTGACACGTTACGTGGCCGGTGGGGCGGGCGGGAGGCCGGATTCCTGCGCTATTTGTAGGACTTGTCCGAGGGGGTCCGTATCCTTGGCGGGGTGACTTCCGCCCTCCCCTATGCACTAGTGGCCACCGACCTGGACGGGACTCTGCTGCGCGCCGGAGACACCGTCTCGGCCCGCTCCCACAAGGCCCTCGCGACCGCCCGAGCGGCCGGCGCCCAGCACATCATCGTGACCGGCCGCCCGGTCCCGCAGGTTCGCCACGTACTCGACGGTCTCGGTTACACGGGGCTCGCGGTGTGCGGGCAGGGAGCGCAGGTGTACGACGCGGCGCGCGGACGCCTGCTGCACTCCGTGTCCATGGACCGGGGCCTCGCCGAGGTCGCCCTCGGAAAGATCGAGGCGGAGATCGGCGAGGTCTACGCCGCCGTGAACCAGGAAGGGGTGAACGCGGAGATGTTGATAGGGCCCGGCTACCGGATGTGGCACCCGCACCTGCCGACGGTCCGCGTCCACAGCCGGGCGGGCCTGTGGTCCGCCCCCATCAACAAGGTGCTGCTCCAGCACCCGCGCCTGGACGACGACGAACTGACCCGGGTCGCGCGGGGGGTGGTCGGCGACCTCGTCAACGTGACGATGGCCGGGGAACACACCGTGGAACTCCAGCCGCCGGGCATCGACAAGGCGAGCGGCCTGGCCCGGGCGGCTGAGGTCCTGGACCTCCCGGCGTCCTCGACGATCGCCTTCGGGGACATGCCCAACGACGTCCCGATGTTCGCGTGGGCGGCCCACGGCGTGGCCATGGCCAACGCGCACCGCGAGCTGGTGGCCGTCGCCGACGAACTGACGCTGTCGAACGAGGACGACGGCATCGCGGTGGTGCTGGAGCGCCTCTACGGCTGACCCGGCCGGGCGGCCGGAGGGCGGCCGGGGCGTCAGCCCGCCGCCCTCGGCAGGCGCCGTTCCCACGTCCGGTGGAAGACCACCTCGTCGCCCTCCCGGCACACCACCTCGTTTGACGTCAGGAACCCGCCCTCGTCGCAACGGATCTCCGACCGGGTCTCCACCCGCGTGTCCCAGCCCAGGTCCGGCCGGTGCAACCGGATCCGCCAGTCCGACCGGGTGCGGGCGGACAGCGGGTCGCGGGAGTCGATCTCGTACACCTCCACCGCGTCCTCGGAGAACTCCAGCCCGTCCGGGTACACCCGCGTCCCCCCGTAGCGGGGGTCCACCTCCAGCCGCCAGGTCCCGGCCGCGACGTCGCGCACGACGACCCGCTCCGGCCGGGGCTCCTCCAGGGTGTCGGGGTACACCACGCGCAGCGGCTCGGACTGCTCCGGGGCCTCGAAGACGATCCCGCGGTCGGCGGGACCGGGCGTGCGCAGGGGGAGTTCGAGGGTGCTGCCGGCCGGGTCGAGCGTCCACCCGGCCTCGGAGCCCGCCCGCGGCCAGATCCAGGGCCAGTACGCGGAGGACACCGCCAGTCGGATCCGGTGTCCCGGCGGGAAGGCGTGGCCGATGCCGTTCAGCTCGAAGGTGACGTCCTCGGTCGCGCCCACCGGCCACGGCACCGCCCTGTCCCGACCGCGCCGCGCGGACAGGTTCAGCACGCCCCGCGTGACCAGGGTGGAGGACCCGTCCGGGGCCACGTCGCACAGTCGGGCGATCACCTGTCCGTACGGGACGTCCATCCGCAGCCGCAGGGTGACCGAGGGCCGGCCGAGGATCTCCACCGGTTCGCCCGGCGCCACGGGGAACTCGAAGCAGGCCGACTTGGCGTCCTCCTCGCGCTGGTCCGGCGGCAGGTCCGCGTCGTTGCCGAAGGGGAAGAACCGCCCCGCGTCCAGGCCGGTGTGCTGCGGCGAGGCGACGGCCACGGGCGGGCCCTGGAGCCCGTAGGAGACGGGGACGACCGAGGGCGAGGGCCAGGCGGTGTCGCCGACCCAGCGGCCCTCCAGGCGGTCGTAGACGGTGGCCGGCGGGTGGGACTCGCTGATCCAGGAACGCAGCAGCGGCTCGTCCATGACCCCGTTGTCCTCGCCCCGGAGCCAGTGGTCCCACCAGCGCAGCGTCTCCTGGAGGAAACCGATGGCCGGGCCCGGCGGCAGACCGCGGTCGGGGTACTGGTGCGACCAGGGGCCGATCAGCCCCCGCACCCGGCCCGCCGGCAGGTGCTCGACCAGGCGCAGCACCGTGTCCCGGTACGGGTCGTGCCAGCCGCCGACGGCCAGTACCGCCGCGCCGACGGCGGAGTAGTCCTCGCAGACGCTGCCGTGGCGCCAGTAGTCGTCCCGGGTCTGGTGCCCGAGCCAGGTGTGGATCAGCGGCTCCACGGCCTCCAGCCGGGCGAGCCATTGCTCCCGCCAGCCCTCGCCCGCGTACAGCGGGTCCGGCGGCCGGGAGGCGAAGGCCAGCATCGTGGAGGCCCAGGCGTGCATGTCCACGGCCAGCACCGAGCCGCCCATGTAGTGCACGTCGTTGTCGTAGCGGTCGTCGGTGGAGCAGACGGTGACGACCGCCTTCAGCGCCTCGGGGGCGAGCGCGGCGATCTGGAGGCTGTTGAAGCCGCCCCAGGAGATCCCGAACATGCCCACCGCGCCCGTGCACCACGGCCGTGCGGCGAGCCACTCCACCACCGCGACGCCGTCGGCGAGCTCCCGGGCGTCGTACTCGTCGCCCGGGTCGCCGCCGCTGCACCCGTGACCGCGCACGTCGACGCGTACGGAGGCGTAGCCGTGGCCCGCGTACCAGGGGTGCCGCTGCCAGTCGCGGGGCGCGGTCCAGTCGGTGAGCCGGTACGGGAGGTACTCCAGCAGGGCGGGCACGGGCTCGTCGGTGACCGGGCGCCAGATCCGGGCGTACAGCTCGACCCCGTCGGACAGCGGGATCCGGACATCCTCGCGGGTGGTCGCGTACGGGAAATCGGTACGGATGATCATGCGGGAACCAGTCTCCGATCGCCGGTCGGCCTCAGTGGACGGGGTGCATGGTGCGCTTGAGCCAGGGCGCCAGGGCGAGCACGACGAGGCCGGCGGCCACCGCGATGGCACCGTTCACGCCGAAGTAGACGGGGTTCGAGACCTGCCCGTAGACCTTCACCACCTGGGCCTGGATGCCGTTGGCCAGGGCCAGGGAGAGGAACCACAGGGCCATCGTCTGGCTCGCGTACGCCTTCGGTGCGAGTTTGGTGGTGGCGGACATGCCGGAGGTCTCCAGCAGCACGTCGCCGAGGCCCAGCAGCAGGTAGGAGCCGACGATCCACCAGGCGGCCATCTTGTAGGTGTCGTCGGCGTGCCCGGACGTGGGGACGACCATCAGCAGGAACGACAGACCGCCCAGGATCACCCCGATGGCGATCTTGTTGGAGGCGTGCGGCTGTCGGCTGCCCATCCGGGCCCACAGCGCGGCCACGACCGGCGCCAGCGCCACCTCGAAGGCGCCGAGCGCCGAGGCGTACCAGCCGGCGGGGAAGTGGAAGCCGAGGATCTCCGTGCGGGCGTTCGTCGAGGCCAGCAGCATCATGGTCGAGTACGCCTGGAAGAGGATGAAGTTGAACGCGACCGAGGCCAGGAAGAGGACCACGTACGGGCGCAGTCGTCCCCGCTCCGCGGGCGTCACCTCGGGGCTGCGGAACATCACCACGAAGTAGACGACCGGGGCGATCACCGAGATCAGGGTCAGCAGGTCCACGAACCGGCCCATGGTGAGCCAACCGGCCAGGGCGAGCACGGTGGCCGCGACGGCCACCAGGAGCAGCCCGCCGACGATCCGCCACACCGCCGTGCGCATCGCGTCGGGGGCGAGCGCGAACTCGGCCGAGTGCTTCCGTCCGGCCAGATGGCGGCGGCCCAGGACGTACTGGATCAGCCCCGCGGTCATGCCGATGGCGGCGGCGGAGAATCCCCAGTGCCAGCCCTCGTTCTCACCGAGCCACGCGGTGATCAGGGGGCCGGCGAACGCGCCGATGTTGATCGCCATGTAGTACAGGGCGAAGCCCGCGTCGCGCCGCTGGTCGTCGGTCCGGTAGAGCCTGCCGACCATGCTGGCCACGTTGGGCTTGAGCAGGCCGGTGCCCGCGCTGATCAGACCGAGTCCCACCCACGTCATGACGGCGGTCGGCACGGCCATGGCGTAGTGGCCGCAGGCGATCAGGACGCCGCCGTAGAGCACCGCTCGATAGGAACCGAGGATCCGGTCGGCGAGCCATCCGCCGGCGACGGAGACGAGGTAGACCATGGTCCCGTAGGCCGCCGAGACGGAGGCCGCGGCGCCCGGGCCCATCCCCAGGCCGCCGTTCGCCACCGTGTCCGCGAAATAGAGGACGAGGATGGCCTGCATGCCCAGGAACGAGAAGCGCTCCCAGACCTCCAGTCCGGAAAGCGTGGCCAGACCCCTGGGGTGTCCGAGGAAGGCGTGGTCGTCCTCCGGTGGCGGTTGGTCCGCCTCCGGTTCGTTCGGCTCGTCTCGATCGGCTGCAGTTCTGGACAAAACGCCTTCTCTGGTTGTTTCGGGTCCTCCAGAACATACCGGTGCGCTTCGGGCGGTGCGCGCGTGGCGGCCGGGCAGGCGCTCTGCGTGATCGAAAACAGACCGGATACGCTGGCTTGAGTGATGGCAGCGACACATCGACAATCCATGTGATCGTCAAGGTGATCGTCAGCAGACAGGAGTACCCCTCGTGACCGTCGTCGGGCCGTTCGGACTGAGCGTGCGGGACCAGGCTCTTGAGACCGATGTCCAGGCCGGACTGGCCGCCGTCGAGGCGGGTCTGCTGGAGGCCACCAAGAGCGAAGTCCCCTTCATCACCGAGGCCGCGCAGCACCTGGTGCGGGCCGGAGGCAAGCGGTTCCGGCCGCTGCTGGTGATGCTCGCGTCCCGCTTCGGGGATCCCTACGCCCCGGGCATCGTGCCGTCCGCCGTGGTGGTGGAGCTGACCCACCTGGCCACGCTCTACCACGACGACGTCATGGACGAGGCGGACGTGCGTCGCGGCGTGGAGAGCGCGAACGCCCGCTGGGGCAACTCCGTGGCCGTCCTGACGGGTGACTTCCTGTTCGCCCGCGCCTCGCACATCCTCGCCGACCTCGGGCCCGAGGCCGTCCGCATCCAGGCGGAGGCCTTCGAGCGCCTGGTGACGGGCCAGATCCTGGAGACGGCCGGTCCCCGGGACGGCCGCGACCCGGTCGCCCACTACCTCGACGTCATCGCCGGCAAGACCGGCTCGCTGATCGCGGTCTCCGGCCGCTTCGGCGCGCTGATGTCCGGCGCCGACGAGTCGGTCGTCGACATCCTGACCCAGTACGGGGAGCGGCTCGGCACCGCCTTCCAGCTCGCCGACGACGTCCTCGACATCGCCTCCGACTCGCACGAGTCCGGCAAGACCCCCGGCACCGACCTGCGCGAGGGCATCCCCACGCTGCCCGTGCTGCGGCTGCGCGAGATGGCGGAGCGGGACGGGAACCCGGACGACCTGGAGCTCGTGGGGCTGCTGGACGGCGATCTCACGGACGACGCCCGACACGCCGAGGTGCTGTCCCGGCTGCGCGTCCACCCGGCCCTGGAACAGGCCCGACGGGACACGATCCGGTACGCGCAGGAGGCGCGGGCGACGCTCGCGCCGCTGCCCGAGTGCTTCGCCAAGTCGGCGCTCGAAGAACTGTGCGACGCGGTGGTGCACCGCGCGGGCTGAGCCCCGCGACGGACATCCCCCGCGACCGCGGAACGGGCCCGGCAACCCCTACGGGTGGGGGATGCCGGGCCCGTGTCGTGTCATCCCTGGGAGGTACGCGAACTTGAGTCCGGGGAGTGACGCCCCACTGCCCTCTTCTTTGGTCAGATGGAGGCACATCCCCACCAGATCGGGTGAGAGTGGCGGCGCGGGGTGGACGTGTACATGCATGACGGGTAGGTCGCCGCCGTACACACAGAGGTAGGGCAGAGACATGGCAACGAACACGAAGACCCACAAGGCCGCTCGGTACGCCGTACCGGTCGCGGTGTTCGGGGTGGCCGCGGCGACCATCGCGATGGTCCCGGCCTTCGCGAACGCCGGAGGACCGGACCTGCCGAAGGTGACGGCCCAGCAGCTGATCGAGAAGATCGCCGCCTCGGACGTCCAGGAGCTGTCCGGCAGCGCCCGCATCAGCACCGACCTCGGCCTGCCGACCCTGGCGAGCGGGCTGCTCGGCGGCGGGGGCGTCGCGGGCGGCTCGGCCGACCCGCAGGACAAGGTCGCGCAGCTGGCCAACGGCACGCACACCTTCCGCGTCGCGGCCGACGGGCCGGATCGCCAGAAGCTCACGTTCCTTGACGGCAAGGACGAGTACAGCCTCATCCACAACGGCACGGACGTGTGGGGCTACGACAGCCAGTCCAAGGAGGCCTGGCACGAGAAGCACGAGGCGGCGGCATCCCAGGGCAAGGACGGCCACAAGACGGCCGACCGGCTCGGCGCCTCGCCCCAGCAGCTGGCCCAGGACGTCCTGAAGGCCGCCGGCACGACCACCGACGTCAGCGTCGGCGACACCGCGCAGGTGGCCGGCCGGGACGCCTACCAGCTCGTGCTGAAGCCCAAGCAGTCCGGTTCCACCGTGGGCTCCGTCCAGATCTCGGTCGACGCCAAGAACGGCGTGCCGCTGCGCGTGCAGCTGCTGTCCAGCCAGGGCGGCAAGCCGATCGTGGACGCCGGCTTCACCAAGGTGGACTTCGCCAAGCCGGCCGCCGACGTCTTCGCCTTCACCCCGCCCAAGGGCGCCAAGGTGACCGAGGGTGCCGCCGAGGCGGACAAGGGCGGCAAGGGCGAACACGGCAAGGAGTGGAAGGGCCTGGACGCCTTCCCGGGCCTCGGTGCCCTGACCGGCGGCGCCGGCGACGGCGACGTGAAGGTGCTCGGCGAGGGCTGGGCGACGGTCGCACAGATCTCCGTGCCGGGCGGCAAGGGCCTCAAGGACGCCGAGGCCGCGGCGAACGGCAAGGACGCCCCCAAGGAGGCCAAGCAGTTCATCGACTCGCTCGGTGAGAAGGTCAACGGCTCGTTCGGTTCCGGTCGGGTCTTCTCGACCCGCCTGGTCAACGCGCTGATCACCGACGACGGCAAGGTCTACGTCGGCGCCGTCACCAAGGACGCGCTGGTGAAGACGGCCAACTCGGCGAAGTAGCCCCGCCGGCCCCGCCAAGGGGCCGCGCAGGCAAGGAGGGTGGCCGGGGACCTGTGTCCCCGGCCACCCTTGCGTCGTTCCTCTCCTGCGTACAGCACGACCGCTGTACCGTGAGCGCCATGTCGAGACACGTCACCATCCGCCTGGACGAAGAGTTCCACGAGCGTCTCAAGGCGCGCGCGGCGGCTTTGGGGACGACGGTGACCGCGTTGATCACCGAGGTCACCGAACGTGAACTGGACGAGGACCGGAAGTCGTTCCTCTCCGGCATCGAGGAGTTCGCCGACCACTGGAGCTACTTCCAGGAGCGGTTCGGCAATTGAAGATCACCATGGAGTGGGCCTGGACGGCCCTGGCCCATCACCTTCCGTCGGATCCCGCCGTGTGGGATCCCTCCGGGGTGGCCGCCGCGGTCGCCCGGCACCAGAACGACCTCGTCCTGGTCCCCGAACAGCCCGCCCCGGACACCGCGTGGCGGGCCGCCGCGTTTCTGCACACCCTCGCGGTCTGCCCGGCGCTGGAATCCCCGATGAACGAGTTCTACGCGGCCGCCGCCACCCGCTCGTACCTGCGGGTGGCCGGGGCGAAGCAACTGCCCTCCCCGGAGGAGTTGGGGGACCTCGTCGAGGCGGCGAAGCTGGGCCGGTTGGACATCGGCGCGGTCGCCGACGAACTGCGCAGCCTCATCAGGGAACCCCTGCCGGCCTCGCTGCGGGGCCACGCGGAGGACGCGTAGCCACCGGTGCGGCGAGGCCGGTCCGAGAGGTTCCGGAGGCTTCCGGAGGAACCGAGGCGCCGAGGCGCCGGGATCCCCTGGTCCCCGAGGGGTGCGGGGATCCCGTGGTCGCCGGGTCCCCGGGGTCCTAGAAGGTGATCTTCCAGCTGTTGATGTAGCCGACGTCCTGCGCCGCCACGTCCTTGACCTGGAGCTTCCAGATCCCGTTGGCGACCTCGCTCGACGCGTTGACCGTGTACGAGGCGACGACGTTGTCGGCCGAGTCCGAACTCGATGAGTTCTTGAGCCGGTAGGCGGTGCCGTCCGGGGCGATCAGGTCGATCTGGAGGTCACCCCGGTAGGTGTGGACGATGTTCACGTCCACCTTGGTGGTCGCCGGGGCGTTGCCCGTGACGCCCGAGGCGGTGACCGGCGAACTCGCCGCGGCACCGGGGGAGTCGGGGATGTTCACGTCGGCGGTGTTCTCGAAGGACTTGCCGGGCGGCACCGGGGTGCCGGCGCCCAGGTTCCAGATCGCGTAGGCGATGGCGTCCGCGTTGCGGTCCAGGGCGGTGTCGTTGATGTTCGCGATGGTGTCGCAGGAGGAGTGGTAGCAGCGGTCGAAGGCCTGACCGGTCGTGCCGCCCCACTTCTGTGCCTGGGCCGCCGTCTTGGTGTAGTCGGCGCCCGAGAACAGGCCGCCGACCGGGATGCCCGCGCTCTTGAACGGCGCGTGGTCGGAGCGTCCGTCGCCCTCGGTCTCTATCTCGGTGGGTATGCCGAGGCCCGCGTAGTAGTTCTTGAAGGTCTGCTCGATCGTGGGGTCGTCGTCGTAGACGAAGTAGCCCGGGTTCGGCGAGCCGATCATGTCGAAGTTCAGGTAGCCGGAGAACTTCGCCTTCTCGGTGGCCGACAGGCTGTTGACGTAGTACTTCGACCCGACCAGACCCAGTTCCTCGGCGCCCCACCAGCCGAAGCGCAGGTGCTTCGTGGGCTGGAGCTGGGCGCGGGAGACGGCCAGCGCGGTCTCCAGGACGGCCGCCGATCCGGAGCCGTTGTCGTTGATGCCGGGGCCGGCGGTCACCGAGTCCAGGTGTGAGCCGGACATCAGGACGGAGTTGGGGTCACCGCCCGGCCAGTCCGCGATCAGGTTGTAGCCGGTGGCGCCGCTGGAGGTGAAGGTCTGGAGGCTGGTGGTGAATCCGGCGGCGTCCAGCTTGGCCTTCACGTAGTCGATCGAGGCCTTGTAGCCGGCCTTGCCGTGGGCGCGGTTGCCGCCGTTGTTGGTGGCGATGGTCTGGAGCTGCGTCAGGTGCGCCTTGACGTTGGCCAGCGGGATGTCGGGAGGGGTGGGGGCGGCGTTGACCGCCGTGGGCGCGGCGAGCGCGGCGGGGGAGGTGGCGGCGAACAGGCCGGCGACCGCGATGGCGGTCACGGTGGCAAGGCGCCGAGGGACGGACAGGCTCATGTGGGGGCTCCGGAATTCCGTATGGGGATGAGACGGAACGTGCGGGGATAGAGCGGGTGAGCATGAGTGCGTCAGTGCGAGCCTGATGTTCAGCGAGAGTATGACTATTCGTCAAGACCACAATCCGGTCAGGGCGGTTCGGAAAACGGACGATCCCCGGTACGGGATTGCGTACCGGGGATCGTGGGGCGGGGGAGTGGGCCGTTACGCGGGCTCGCGGGCCGTCGCCGGCTCCGTCGGAACGGACGACGAAGCGGCTGTCCCGGCGGCCGGCGTGAGGGTCGCGGCGGCGGCCGGATGGGCCCGGGAGCGACGCGAGGTCCGCAGCGCGTCCCAGGTCAGCAGGGCCAGTGCGGCCCAGACCAGGGAGAAGCCCGCCCACCGTTCGGGCGGCATCGCCTCGTGGAAGTACAGGATGCCCAGCCCGAACTGGAACACGGGGGCCATGTACTGGAGCAGGCCCAGCGTGGACAGCGGCACCCGGATCGCGGCCGCACCGAAGAACACCAGCGGGACCGCGGTGACCAGCCCGGTCGCGGCCAGCAGCGCGGAGTGGCCGAGGCCCTCCGTCGCGAAGCTGGACTGCCCCCGCGCGGCCAGCCACAGCAGGTAGCCGAGGGCGGGCGGGAACAGCAGCGCGGTCTCCGCGGTCAGCGACTCCAGGCCGCTCATGTTGAGCTTCTTCTTGATCAGCCCGTAGGTGGCGAAGGAGAAGGCCAGCGCCAGGGAGATCCAGGGCGGTCGGCCGTACCCGATGGCCAGCACGAGCACCGCGGAGAAGCCGATGCCGACGGCCACCCACTGGGCCCGGCGCAGCCGTTCACCGAGCACCAGGACGCCGATCGCGATGGTGACCAGGGGATTGATGAAGTAGCCGAGGCTGGCCTCGACGACCTGGCCGTTGTTGACCGACCAGATGTACAGGCCCCAGTTCACGCTGATCACGGAGGCGGCCAGGGCGGTCAGTGCCAGCTTGCGCGGTTGGCGCACCAGCTTGCCCATCCAGCTCCAGTGGCGCAGCGCGAGGAGGGCGATCCCGACGACGGCGAGCGACCACACCATGCGGTGGGCCAGGATCTCGATCGCCCCGGACGGCTTCAGGAGGGGCCAGAAGAGGGGGACCAACCCCCACATCCCGTACGCGCCGAATCCGTAGAGCAATCCCGTGCGCTGCTCGTTCTCTGCCTTCACGGGGCCTCCAGTACGGCTTCCGGCCAACTCGCCACCCGAGTCACAACCCCACGAAGGTATCGCCGTACAGCCCGGATGTCATGCCCGTAACGGGGAGATACTCATGACACCCGGGCTGCTGGGGCGGGGTCGAGCCGGCCTCGAACGAGCCTCGACCCGGGCCGGCCCCCGGCGCGGCTCAGGCCAGGGCCGAGGCGATGGCCGTCGCCATCGGGGTCGTCGGGCGTCCGATCAGGCGGGCCAGGTCGCCGGTGGTCCCCGCGAGCCGGCCGCGCGAGATTGCCGCGTCCACGTCGACGAGGATCGCCGCGAAGCCCTCGGGCACCCCCGCGCCGGTCAGGATTCCCAGGTGGGCCTCGGCCGGCACCTCGGCGTACGCGACCTCGCGGCCGGACTGCTTCGCGACCTCGGCCGAGTATTCCGCCAGGCTCCAGGCCGTGTCGCCGGACAGCTCGTACACCGCGTTCAGGTGCCCGTCGCCGGTCAGTACCGCCGCCGCCGCCGCGGCGTAGTCCGCCCGCGCGGCGGACGCGATCCGGCCCTCGCCGGCGCTGCCGACGACCGCGCCGTGCTCCAGCACCACGGGCAGTTGGGCGGTGTGGTTCTCGTGGTACCAGCCGTTGCGCAGGAAGGTGTACGGGAGCCCCGAGTCGAGGATCGCCTGCTCGGTGACCTTGTGTTCGGCCGCCAGGTCGAAGTCCGCCTCGGGCCCGCCGAGGATGCCGGTGTACGCGAGCTGCGCCACGCCGGCCGTCCTCGCCGCGTCGATCACGGCGGTGTGCTGCGGGACCCGGCGTCCGACCTCACTGCCGGAGATCAGCAGCACCCGGTCGCCGGCCCCGAAGACCCCCGCCAGGCTCGCCGGCTCGTCGTAGTCGGCCATCCGTACGTCGATGCCGCGCGCGGCCAGGTCGGCGGCCTTCTCCTTGTTCCGCACGACGACGGCGACGCGCTCGGCGGGGACCCGTTCGAGCAGCTCCTCGATGACGAGGCGGCCGAGGGATCCGGTGGCTCCGGTGACGACGATGCTGCTCATGGTGCGCTCCTGGGTGGTCCGGCGGTGCGGGCTGATGCCACTACCGTACGGAGAGCGCTAACTATTCGGAAGTACCCACTCTGAAGTAAGGTACTTACATGCAGGTAAGTGTGAAGGCCCCGATGTGCCCCTCCCGCGGCGTGCTGGAACACGTCACCAGCCGCTGGGGCGTCCTCGTGCTCGCCGCCCTGGTCGAGCGTTCGTACCGGTTCAGCGAACTCCGTCGGGAGGTGGCCGGGGTCAGCGAGAAGATGCTGGCCCAGACCCTCCAGACGCTGGAGCGCGACGGATTCCTGCTGCGCGAGGCGCAGCCGGTGATCCCGCCCCGGGTGGACTACTCGCTCACCGACCTGGGCCGCGAGGCCGCCGAGCAGGTGTGGGCGCTCGCCCGCTGGACCGAGCGTCGGACGGCCGACGTGCAGGCGGCCCGCGCCGCGTACGACGAAGCCCGGACCGCGTAGCGCGCTCCGGGCTCCCGCCGCACGTCCTGCCGCCATCGGCTCGCACCGCTCGCCGTACCGGTCCTCATGGCGCACGAGGCGCGGTCGAAGACGCGACCGCCGGCCGGCGGTCGATCAGCCGACCACGGTCCAGGTGTCGTTGCCGGTCAGCAGCGTCGTCAGGTCGCCCTTGCCGTTCCGATCGATGGCGGTGTCGAGTTGGTCGGCCATGAGGGTGTCGTAGACGGGGCGTTGGACGCTGCGCAGGACTCCGATGGGGGTGTGGTGGAGGGTGTCGGGGTCGGCGAGGCGGGAGAGGGCGAAGGCGGTGGTGGGGCTGGTGGTGTGGGCGTCGTGGATGAGGAGGTGGGGGGTGTTCTCGGGGGTGAGGGTGACTGCTTCGAGGTCGCCGGTGGTGGGGTTGCGGATGACGCCTTTGGTGTGGTCGGTGCCGAAGCGGACGGGTTGGCCGTGTTCGAGGCGGATGACGGCGTCTTGTGCTTGTTCGTTGTCCTTGAGGGCTTCGAAGGCGCCGTCGTTGAAGATGTTGCAGTTCTGGTAGATCTCGACGAGTGCGGTGCCTTGGTGGTCGGCGGCTTGGCGCAGGACGTCGGTGAGGTGTTTGCGGTCGGAGTCGATGGTGCGGGCGACGAAGCCGGCTTCGGCTCCGATGGCGAGGGAGACGGGGTTGAAGGGGGCGTCGAGGGAGCCCATGGGGGTGGATTTGGTGATTTTGCCGAGTTCGGAGGTGGGGGAGTACTGGCCTTTGGTGAGGCCGTAGATGCGGTTGTTGAAGAGGAGGATTTTGAGGTTGACGTTGCGGCGGAGGGCGTGGATGAGGTGGTTTCCGCCGATGGAGAGTGCGTCTCCGTCGCCGGTGACGACCCAGACGGAGAGGTCGCGGCGGGAGGTGGCGAGGCCGGTGGCGATGGCGGGTGCGCGTCCGTGGATGGAGTGCATGCCGTAGGTGTTCATGTAGTAGGGGAATCGGGAGGAGCAGCCGATTCCGGAGACGAAGACGATGTTCTCCTTGGCGAGGCCGAGTTCGGGCATGAAGCCCTGGACGGCGGCGAGCACGGCGTAGTCGCCGCAGCCCGGGCACCAGCGGACCTCCTGATCCGACTTGAAGTCCTTCATCGACTGCTTCCCCTCGGCCTTGGGCACGAGGGACAGCAGATGATGCCCGGCTTCGGACACCTCGGTGACGTCAGTCATTGATGGCCTCCTTGAGGACCGTCGCCAGCTGTTCGGCCTTGAAGGGCATCCCGTTGACCTGGTTGTACGACGCGGCGTCCACCAGGTACTTGGCCCGGATCAGGGTGGCCAGCTGCCCGAGGTTCATCTCCGGCACCACTACCTTCTCGTAACGCTTCAGGACCTCCCCGAGATTCCTCGGGAACGGGTTGAGGTGACGCAGGTGCGCCTGCGCGATCGGCAGTCCGGCGGCCCGTACCCGGCGTACGGCCGCGGTGATGGGGCCGTAGGTGGAGCCCCAGCCGAGGACGAGGACGCGGGCCTCGTCGGGGTCGTCCACGTCCAGGTCGGGGACCCGGATGCCGTCGATCTTGGCCTGGCGGGTGCGGACCATGAGCTCGTGGTTGGCGGGGTCGTAGGAGATGTTGCCGGTGCCGTCCTGCTTCTCGATGCCGCCGATGCGGTGTTCGAGGCCGGGAGTGCCGGGAACCGCCCACGGGCGCGCCAGGGTCTGCGGATCGCGCTTGTAGGGCCAGAACACCTCGGTGCCGTCCGCCAGCTCGTGGTTCGGACCGGCCGCGAACTGCACCGTGAGGTCCGGCAGGTCCGTGACCTCGGGGATCCTCCACGGTTCGGAGCCGTTGGCGAGGTAACCGTCGGACAGCAGGAACACCGGGGTCCGGTACTCCAACGCGATCCGGGCCGCGTCCAACGCCGCGTCGAAGCAGTCCGCGGGGGTGCGCGGGGCCACGATCGGGACGGGTGCCTCGCCGTTGCGCCCGTACATGGCCTGGAGCAGGTCGGCCTGCTCGGTCTTGGTCGGCAGCCCCGTCGAGGGCCCGCCGCGCTGGATGTCCACGATCAGCAGCGGCAGCTCCAGCGACACCGCCAGACCGATGGTCTCCGACTTCAGCGCCACACCGGGGCCCGAGGTGGTCGTGACCCCCAGGGCGCCGCCGAAGGCCGCGCCCAGGGCCGCGCCGATCCCGGCGATCTCGTCCTCGGCCTGGAAGGTCCGTACGCCGAAGTTCTTGTGCCGGCTCAGCTCGTGCAGGATGTCCGACGCCGGGGTGATCGGGTACGAGCCCAGGTACAGCGGGAGGTCCGCCTGCCGGGCCGCGGCGATGAGCCCGTACGACAGGGCCAGGTTCCCGGAGATGTTGCGGTAGGTGCCCGTCGGGAAGGACTTCGTCGCGGGCGCGACCTCGTAGGAGACGGCGAAGTCCTCGGTGGTCTCGCCGAAGTTCCAGCCGGCCCGGAAGGCGGCCACGTTCGCCTCGGCGATCTCCGGCTTCTTCGCGAACTTGGTCCGCAGGAACCGCTCCGTGCCCTCCGTCGGACGGTGGTACATCCACGACAGCAGGCCCAGCGCGAACATGTTCTTGCTGCGCTCGGCCTCCTTGCGCGACAGCCCGAACTCCTTCAGCGCCTCCACCGTCAGCGTCGTCAGGGGCACCGGATGAATGCTGTACCCGTCCAGCGAGCCGTCCTCCAGCGGGGAGGTCGCGTAGCCGACCTTCGCCATCGGGCGTTTGGTGAACTCATCGGTGTTGATGATGATCTCCGCGCCGCGCGGAACGTCCGCGATATTCGCCTTCAGCGCCGCCGGATTCATCGCCACCAGCACATTCGGGGCGTCGCCCGGTGTCAGGATGTCGTGATCGGCGAAATGCAGCTGGAAGGACGACACGCCCGGAAGAGTTCCGGCGGGGGCGCGAATCTCGGCGGGAAAGTTCGGCAGGGTCGAGAGGTCGTTTCCGAAGGACGCGGTTTCCGAGGTGAAACGGTCGCCGGTGAGCTGCATTCCGTCGCCCGAGTCACCCGCGAAACGGATGATCACACGATCGAGGCGGCGGACTTCCTTGCCGCTCCCACCGGGCCGCGGCGACGTGCGCTGCTCGCCGACGACTGACCCTTCGGCCCCGTCGGCCTGCTCGGCCGGGCTACTGACCTGGCTGGTCACTGAACTGGACCTCCTTCGAGGCGTGGGCGCTCGCTCCCAAGGCCAACCCTACGTCCGTGAGGTCATTCGTCCCTGGGTCGCCCGAATTCTGGACCGTCCTTTGGGGGCGGTCTGTCCGACAGACGTCGTGCAGTAAGCGAAATATTCCAAACCTCCGGGCGATGGTGCCGGACCCTGACTGGTGCGTTTCGGGGCCGGTACCACCACACCTCACCTGACAGGGTGTCAGTTGATCAGGATCTTAGATAGGTGAGAACCGCCAGAACGCGCCGGTGATCCCCCACACTCGGGGACAGGCCGAGCTTCATGAAGATATTGCTGACGTGCTTTTCCACCGCGCCGTCACTCACCACGAGCTGCTTCGCCACCGCGGAATTCGTGCGCCCCTCGGCCATCAGGCCCAACACCTCCCGCTCGCGCGGCGTCAGGTTCGTCAACACGTCCTGCTTGCGGCTGCGGCCCAGCAGCTGGGCGACCACCTCGGGGTCCAGGGCCGTACCGCCCCTGGCCACGCGCACCACCGCGTCCAGGAACTCCCGGACCTCGGCCACCCGATCCTTGAGCAGATACCCCACCCCGGTGCTGGAACCGGCCAGCAGTTCGGTGGCGTACTGCTCCTCCACGTACTGCGACAGCACGAGCACCCCGATCCCGGGATGGTCGCGGCGCAGCCGTACGGCGGCCCGCACCCCCTCGTCGGTGTGCGTCGGCGGCATCCGTACGTCGGCCACCACCACGTCCGGCAGCGCGCCCTGCGCCGCCAGCTCGTCCACCGTCTTGATCAGGGCTTCCGCGTCCCCGACGCCGGCGACGACGTCATGCCCCCGGTCGGTCAGCAACCGGGTCAGGCCCTCGCGCAGCAGCACTGAATCCTCGGCGATGACCACCCGCACCCTGTCTTCCACTTCTCAGCAGCTCCCGCATCCACTCGTCACCCGCATACCTGGCAGACCCAAGCATCCCAGCCGGCCGCCCCGCCGACGGCGAATCCAGGCCAACTGGTCGCCGTCGGCCGGTATTCGACCATGCGGTGCGGTGCGGTGCGGTGCGGTGCAGCGCGGTGCGGTGCGGTGCGTCGGGCTCGGCGCACCGGCCGCCGGGCACGCGGACGGGCCCCCGCCCATCCGGCGGGGGCCCCGCGGCGCCAGTTCGACGACAGGGCCTAGCGCCCTGGTACGCCGGCCGGCTCGCGGTCGCGCCACGGCAGTTCGGCGGTGGCCGTCGTACCGCCGTCGGCGGGGGAGTCCACGACGAGCACCCCGTCCACCGCGTCCAGCCGCCCGGTGAGCCCCGCCAGCCCCGACCCGGCCGCGGCCGACGCCCCGCCCCGGCCGTCGTCCGCGACCTGGATCAGCACCCGGTCGCCGGACCGCCAGACGTCCACGCTCGCGGTACGGGCCATCGCGTGCCTGCTGATGTTCTGCAGCAGCTCCGACACCACGAAGTACGCGATGCCCTCGATCGCCGCCGCCGGCCGGGCCGGCAGGTCCACCGACACCCGCACCGGCACCGCGCAGCGTGCGGCCACCGAGGACAGCGCCGCGTCCAGTCCCCGGTCCGTCAGGACCGCCGGGTGGATGCCCCGCGCCAGGTCCCGCAGCTCCTGGAGGGCGATCTTCACCTCGCCGTGTGCCTCGTCCACCATGCGCGCGGCCTCCCGGGGGTCCTCGGTCAGCTTCTCCTTCGCCAGCCCCAGGTCCATGGCCAGGGCCGCCAGGCGGGCCTGGGCTCCGTCGTGCAGGTCCCGCTCGATGCGCCGCAGGTCGGCGGCGGCGGTGTCCACCACGACACCCCGGTCGGACTCCAGCTCCGTGACCCGATGGGCGAGCCGGGAGGGGCCCAGCAGGCCGGTGATCAGCACCCGGTCCACGGTCGTCAGGGCGCGCAGCACCCAGGGGGTGGCGAGGGTGAGGGCAAGTCCGACCAGGAAGGTGGTGACGATGGCGAGCGGGGAGTCCAGGTAGAGGGAGTAGTCGTCGTTCTGGAACACCTGGAGACCGGGCTGATCGGTGAAGGCCGGGAAGACCCAGAACCAGAGCGGGTACAGCAGGAAGCCCCACCCGTACGTCCAGAACACCAGCGCCACGCAGAAGCCGAACACCGCCCACGGGAAGTGGATCACCGAGTACAACACGTGCCGCCAGGCGCTCCCGCTCTTCAGCAGGGCCCCCATGGCGGCCATCGCCCCGCTCTTGCGGGCCCTGATCGGCTCGGGGTCCGCGACGTCCACCCGCAGCAGCCCCCGCACCCGGGCCCGCTCCACCTGTCCGAAGCCGCGGCACATCGCGAGCACCCCGGCCAGGACCGGAACCCCGAGGAAGGTCACGAGCAGACCTGCGCCGAGGCTCACGCCGGTGACGGCGAGGCAGAAGTACAGGGTGCTCAGCGGGAACCCGAGCATCAGGAACCCCAACTCCCGCCAGGTCCGCGCCGCCACCGGAGCCCGCAACACCGTGCCGATCGCCGTGCTCGTGCTCGTGCCCGTGTCCTTGCCCATGATCCCGACCCGCCCTTCGTGTCCGCCCGTTACCCCTCAACCCTGCCGCCGGGGCACTTCCGGGACCATGCGGCGGGTCGGCCTGTCCGGAGGGGGGTTAACCCCACCCACCCCAACCCCGCACGCGAAAGCGGGACCCCCGTCCACCCGGACGGGGGTCCCGCACCCTCCACTTCGCCGCACCCACCACGTCGCCGCAGGAACCGGACGAGACGACGGAACCGAACGAGACGGCGGGGCCCACCGGCACGACGGGGCCCACCGGCCCGGCGGGACCTACCGGCCCGGTACCTCCGCCGGCTCCCGGTCGCGCCACGGCAGCTCCGCCGTGACCGTCGTCCCCACACCCTCCGGGGAGTCCACGACGAACACCCCGTCCACCGCGTCCAGCCGCTCCGTCAGCCCCGCCAGACCCGAACCGGCCCGCGCCGACGCGCCACCGCGCCCGTCGTCCGACACCCGGATCAGCAGCCGCGGACCCGTCCGCCACACCTCCACGCCCGCGCCCCGCGCAGCCGCGTGCTTGCTGACGTTCTGCAGCAGCTCCGACACCACGAAGTACGCGATCCCCTCGATCGCCGCCGCCGGTCGCGCCGCCAGGTCCACGTGCACCTTCACCGGCACCAGGCACCGCGCGGCCACCGAGGACAGCGCCGCGTCCAGCCCCCGGTCCGTCAGGACCGCCGGGTGGATGCCCCGCGCCAGGTCCCGCAGCTCTTGGAGCGCCAGTTTCACTTCCCCGTGTGCCTCGTCCACCATCGCGGCCGCGCCCTCCGGGTCCTCCAGCAGCTTCTCCTTCGCCAGGCCCAGCCCCATCGCCAGGGCCACCAGCCGGGCCTGGGCCCCGTCGTGCAGGTCCCGCTCGATGCGCCGCAGGTCGGCGGCCGAGGTGTCGACGACCACCGTCCGGTCGGACTCCAGCTCCGCGATCCGCCGCTCCAGCTCGTCGGAGGGGGACAGCAGGCCCCGTACCATCGCCCGGTCCACGCTCGTCAGCCAGCGGGCCACCCACGGCAGGACGGGCCACAACACGAACAGCCCCGTCAACGCGACGGTGAAGGTGAGCACCCCCCAGGGCAGCCGAACCAGTTCGAACAGCACGGTCCGCCAGGCGACGGGATCCTTGATGCTCGACCACAGCCAGGGGAAGAACCCGCCGGAGCGCCGCGGGCCGGGGATCGGCGTCGGCTCGTCCAGCCGTATGCCCAACAGCCACCGGGAACGGGCCCGTTCCAGCTTGCCGAGCTGTCGCGAACCGAGCAGCCCGCACGCGAGCAACGGCAGCCCGATCGCGGTCACGGACAGACCGCCCGCGGTCGAGACCGTGACCACCGTGTAGACGAAACCGACCAGGGCCGCCGGCAGATTGCTCAGCAGGTACGCGATCTCCTTCCACGTGGCCGCGCCGAAGGCCGCACGTACGGGTGGGAGGAGGTCGTCCTGGGAAGTGCGGATGCTCGCGGTCATGCCGCACAGCCTGCCAATTTCCGTCAGGAGTCGCCATGGGGTGGCCCGGCGGCGGTGAACGGGGGATAACCCCACCCCGCCTGGCCCAGGCCCTAGACTCCCGTGCGTACCAGATCACCCAGATCGTCGACAGTGGCCGAGGAGCGAGGAACGGACGTGCCCGACCCAACGGTATCGACCGTGACCGTGCACGCGGCGGACTACTTCCGAAGCTATTCGGTCGTCGGCCTGCTCGCCGTGCTCGGCGTGCTGTTCGTCGCCGTGGCCTTCGGCGCCGGCCGACTGCTGCGGCCCGTGGTCCCCACCCCCGAGAAGCTCCTGACGTACGAGTGCGGCGTGGACCCCGTGGGCGAGGGCTGGGCACACACCCAGGTCCGCTACTACGTCTACGCGTTCCTCTACGTCATCTTCGCCGTCGACTCGATCTTCCTGTTCCCGTGGGCGACCGTGTTCGCCGCCGCCGGCTACGGCGCCACGACCCTGGTCGAGATGTTCGTCTTCCTGGGCTTCCTGGCCGTCGGCCTGCTCTATGCGTACAAGAAGGGCGTCCTCGAATGGCTGTGACACCGGCGGGGACACCGGCCGAGCCGCAGCCGCTTCCCGAGCCGAAGCGGCTGGGAGTGCTCTCCCGACTGGCACCCGAACCCATGAAGGTGGTCCTGAACTGGGGCCGCCGCTACAGCCTGTGGGTCTTCAACTTCGGCCTGGCCTGCTGCGCGATCGAGTTCATCGCCGCGTCCATGGCCCGACACGACTTCATCCGACTCGGTGTCATCCCCTTCGCACCGGGTCCCCGGCAGGCCGACCTGATGATCGTCTCGGGCACGGTCACCGACAAGATGGCCCCCGCCGTGAAGCGGCTCTACGAGCAGATGCCCGAGCCGAAGTACGTCATCTCCTTCGGCGCCTGCTCCAACTGCGGCGGACCGTACTGGGACTCGTACTCCGTCACGAAGGGCGTCGACCAGATCATCCCGGTCGACGTCTACGTGCCCGGCTGCCCGCCGCGCCCCGAGGCGCTGCTCCAGGGGATCCTCAAGCTCCAGGAGAAGATCGCCCGAGAGTCGCTCGCGGACCGCTACGCGAATCCGTCCGTCGCCCAACTCACCAGCGGCCTGGTCACGCCCCCGCCCGCGCCCTCGGCCACGGCGGGAGCCGGCGAGTGAACCTCTACGACTCCCTGCCCGACGCGGCGGCGACCGTCTTCGGCGCCGAGGCCGTGGGCTCGTTCGCGTACGACGTCCTCACGGTCGACGTGCCCGTCGGATCCTGGATCTCCTCGCTGGAGATCGCCCGCGACAAGCTGGGCTGCACCTACTTCGACTGGCTGAGCGCGGTCGACGAGCCGGGCACCGGCTTCCAGGTCTGCGCGCACGTCGTCTCGCTGGAGAACCACCGCGTGCGACGCCTGCTGCTGCGGACCACCGTCCCGCACGCGGCGGCCTCGCTGCCGTCCGCCGTCGCCGTCTACGCGGGGGCGGAATGGCACGAGCGGGAGACCTTCGAGATGTTCGGGGTGACCTTCACCGACCACCCCCACCTCGTCCCCCTCCTGCTCCCCGAGAACTTCGAGGGCCACCCGCTGCGCAAGGACTTCGTGCTCGCGGCCCGCGTCGCCAAGGCCTGGCCGGGCGCCAAGGAGCCGGGCGAGGCACACGACCCCGACGCGCCCAAGCGACGGCAGATGCTGCCGCCGGGCGTCCCCGACCCCAACGACTGGGGCCCGCTCAAGGGCCAGCTGCCACCGGCTCCCACCCGCCCCGCCCGCACCCCGCGCGCGGCCGGCGGCGCGGGCGCCCCGGCCCGCACGCCCCGCGAGGGCGCTCCGGTCCGCCGTACCCGCTCGGTGGCCGAGGGCTCCGCGACCCAGGCGCCCCCGGCCGAAGGCGAAGCCCCCGCACGCCCGGTGCGGCGCAGCAGGTCGGTCGCGGACGGCTCCGCGAGCCAGGCCGGTCCGCCCGCGCCGGCGCCCGGGACCCCGGACGCGCCCGCGGCGCCGCCGGCCGGGCGGAGCAGCGACGCGCCCTGGCACGACCCGAAGCCCGCCTTCGAGGAACCGGCGCCGGCCGCCCCGCCCGCCCCGCCCCCGACCCCGGAGGACGGACCCGCCCCGGACAAGTCCCCGGCCACGGCCCCGGACAAGAAGCCGGACTCGGCGCCCGGGTCCGAGTCCACCCCCGACTCCACCCCCGACCCCACCCCCGACAACGGAGGCGACGCGTGAACGACGTCCTCGACGTCGCCCTGCGACTGATCGTCGTCTTCGTCGTCTTCCTCGTGCTCCCGCTCGTCGTCGGGCAGACCGAGCACAAGGTGATGGCCCACATGCAGGGCCGCCTCGGCCCCATGTACGCGGGCGGCTTCCACGGCTGGGCCCAGCTCGTCGCCGACGGCGTGAAGTTCGCGCAGAAGGAGGACATCGTCCCGGCCGACGCCGACCGGCGGATCTTCCAGATCGCCCCCGCCGTCGCGTTGCTCCCCTACCTCCTGGTCCTCCTCGTCATCCCCATCGGCCCCGGCGAGGGCGCGGTCGGCCAGGTCGTCGACGCGGGCCTGTTCTTCGCCCTCGCCGTCATGGGCGTCGGCGTGCTCGGCAGCCTGATGGCCGGCTGGGCCTCCGCGAACAAGTTCTCGCTGCTGGGCGGTCTCCGCACCGCCGCCCAACTGCTGGCGTACGAGCTGCCCATGCTGCTCACGGCCGCCTCGGTGGCCATGGCGGCCGGCACGGTCTCCCTCCCCGGCATCGTCGACGCCTTCCAGTGGTGGTGGCTGCCCTGGCAGATCGTCGGCGCGCTCGTCTTCTTCGTCGCCGGCCTCGCCGAACTCCAACGACCGCCCTTCGACATGCCCGTCGCCGACTCCGAGATCATCTTCGGCGCGTACACCGAGTACACCGGCCTGCGCTTCGCGCTGTTCCTGCTCGCCGAGTACGCCGGCATCGTCGTCCTGTGCGGCCTCACCACCGTCCTCTTCCTCGGCGGCTGGCACGGCCCCTTCGGCGGGGACGACCTGGGGTGGGTCTGGACCCTCCTCAAGGTCGCCGTCCTCGCCTTCGTGGTGATCTGGCTCCGCGTGAGCTACCCCCGGCTGCGCGAGGACCAGTTGCAGAAGCTCGCCTGGACCGTCCTCATCCCCCTCGCGCTCGCCCAGATCGCGCTCACCGGCATCGTGAAGGTGGCGATCAACTGATGCCCGTTCCCGGATCCGGCCTGGCCAAGGGCCTCGCCGTCACCCTGCGCACGATGACGAGGCGCTCGCACACCGCCCAGTACCCCGAGGTGCAGCCCGAACTCCCGCCGCGCAGCCGCGGCGTCATCGGTCTGTTCGAGGAGAACTGCACGGTCTGCATGCTCTGCGCGCGCGAGTGCCCCGACTGGTGCATCTACATCGACTCCCACAAGGAGACGGTGCCCGCCGCCGCCCCGGGTGGCCGCGAGCGCAGCCGCAACGTCCTCGACCGCTTCGCCATCGACTTCTCCCTCTGCATGTACTGCGGCATCTGCATCGAGGTGTGTCCCTTCGACGCCCTCTTCTGGTCGCCGGAGTTCGAGTACGCGGAGACCGACATCCTCGAACTCACCCACGAGCGCGACAAGCTCCGCGAATGGATGTGGACCGTGCCGGCCCCGCCCGCCCTGGACCCGGCCGCAGAGGAGCCCAAGGAGATCGCCGCCGCCCGCAAGGCGGTGGACAAGGCGGAAGCAGCCGCCGCCGCGGAAGCCGCCGCCGCGGAAGCCGCCGCCGCGACCGAGACACCGACCGACCCGGAGGGAGACGCGTGAGCCCCGCCGCCACCCTGGCCGCCACCGGCCCCGGCTTCCTCTCCCCGACGGGCGTCGAGATCGCGTTCGTCCTCGTCGGCCTCGCCACCCTCGGCGCGGCGCTCGTCACGGTCACCACCAAACAGCTCGTGCACGCCGCGCTGTGGCTGGTCGTGGCGCTCGGCGGGATCGCCGTCGAGTACCTGCTGCTGACCGCCGAGTTCATCGCGTGGGTGCAGGTGCTGATCTACCTCGGTTCCGTGGTCGTCCTGCTCCTCTTCGGACTGATGCTGACCAAGGCGCCCATCGGCCGGTCCCCGGACGCCGACTCGGGCAACCGCCCCGTCGCCCTCGGCGTCGCGATCGTCGCCGCCGTCGCACTCGTCTGGGTCGTCGTCGACGCCTTCCGCACCACCTGGATCGACCTCGACGGGGCCGCCCAGGGATCCACCCGGGTCACCGGCGAGTACCTCTTCCAGCACTGGGTGCTGCCGTTCGAGGCCCTCTCCGTGCTCCTCCTCGCGGCCCTGATCGGCGCCATCGTCCTGTCCCGCAGGAACGACCCCGCCGCCGGCCCCGACGACCAGAAGGGGCCGCGCTGATGCACCTCGCCTACCCGGCCGTCCTCGCGGCGCTCCTCTTCTGCGTCGGCCTGTACGGGGTACTCGCCCGCCGCAACGCCATCCTCGTGCTGATGGCCGTCGAGCTGATGCTCAACGCCGTCAACCTCAACCTGGTGGCCTTCGACGTCTGGCTGCGCGACGCCCTGCACGCCGGCCAGGCCCTCACCCTCTTCACCATCGCCATCGCCGCCGCCGAGATCGGCATCGGCCTCGCGATCGTGCTGACGGTGTACCGCAACCGGGGCACCTCGGACGTCGACAGACTGCGCGACACCGCCGAGGGCCACGAGCCCGCCCCGACCGATCCGAGCATCCAGAGCGAGGTCACCGCGTGAGCACCACGACCCTCGCGGTCCTCGTCCCCCTCCTCCCGTTCCTGGGCGCGGTGGCGGGACTGCTGTGCGGCCGCCGTGCCCCCGGCTTCGTCCGGCCGCTCGCCATCCTGCCGACGCTGGGCGCCGCCGTGCTGGCCGTGCTCGTCGCCGTCCGGCAAGGCGGCGGCCCGGCCATCGACACCGCGACCGAGCTGACCCCGACCGGCTCGGTGCCGATCGAGCTCGGCCTGTACCTGGACGGCTTCGCGGCCTTGGTCGCCGTGCTCGTCGGCGTGGTCGCCACCTGCGTACAGGTGTACTCGACGGCCTACCTGCGCGAGGACCCGCGCCACCCCTCGTACGCCGCCCTGGTCTCCCTCTTCACCTCCGCCATGCTGGTCGTCGTCTACTCCGGCGACCTGATGGTGCTGCTCGTCGGCTGGGAGGTCATGGGCATCTGCTCGTACTTCCTCGTCGGCCACTACTGGGAGACCGAGGCGGCCCGCTCCGCCTCCCTGAAGGCCTTCCTCGTCACCAAGCTCGGCGACGTGCCCTTCCTCATCGGCCTGTTCGCGCTCGCCACCGACGCCGACTCCTTCCGGATCACCGACATCCTGGACACCGTCGCCGCCGGTGGCCTCGACCACCCGACGCCGATCGCGCTGCTCCTGCTCGCCGGGGTCGCCGGCAAGTCCGCGCAGTTCCCGCTGCACACCTGGCTGCCCGATGCCATGGCGGGCCCCACCCCGGTCTCCGCGCTGATCCACGCCGCGACGATGGTCGCCGCCGGCGTGTACTTCGTCGCCCGCCTGCTCCCGGTCTTCGCGGCCTCCCGGGCCGCGCTGGTGGTGATGGCCGCCATGGCGGCCGTCACCATGATCGGCTCGGCCCTCGCCGCCCTGGCGCAGGACGACATCAAGCGCGTACTGGCCTACTCCACGATGGGGCAGCTCGGCTACATGCTCGGCGCCCTGGCCGTCGGCGACCGGGGCGCGGCCGTCTTCCACCTCCTGTCGCACGGCGCGTTCAAGGCGCTCCTCTTCCTCGGCGCGGGCGTGATCATCCACGCCGCCGGGACGAACTCCCTGGCCGCCATGTCCCGTACGGCCGGCCTGGCCAAGCGCATCCCCGACGCGTTCTGGACGATGACGCTCGCGCTCCTCGCGCTCGCCGCCATCCCGCCCTTCGCCGGCTTCTTCTCCAAAGAGGCGATCCTCGTCGCCGCCGAGCGCACCGCCACCGGCCACTCCGGCCTCGCCCCCGCCGCGGCCGGCTGGCTGGTGCTCGTCTCCGGCGTGCTGACCGCCCTGCTCACCGCCGCCTACGCCACCCGACTGTGGCTGATGGCCTTCCGCGGCCGGGGCGCAGCCGTCCCCGACCACGGCAAGGAGCCCGTCGCCATGACCGGTGTGCTGTGGCTGCTGGCGATCCCCACGGTGGCCTTCGGTCTCGCCGCCGGCCCCCTCGCCGACTGGTTCGACGGCGAGCAGCTCACCCCGTCCGTGGTCACCTCGGTCCTCGGCGTCGGCGCCGCCGTCATCGGCGTCCTGCTGACCTACGGCCTCTGGCAGCGCGCCGCCGCCACGGCATACGCGGCCCCCGCCGCGATCGGACCCGCGGCCGCCGCCGTCACCGACGAGCCCGCCGCCGTCGCGGCCCGTGTCTCCGCCGCCACCGCCGCGGCGGAATCCGCCGCCGAGACCCCCGAGGTCGCGGAGGTCGCCCAGGAGCACCCCACCGTCCCCGCGCGCCCCGCCCCCGACCCCGGCAAGGCGCTCCTCGGCCCGCTGCACCGCCACGCGGCGGACGGCTTCCACCTCGACGCCGCCTACGACCGGCTGTTCGTCCGCCCCGTACGGGCCGCCGCCGGCCTGGTCCGCTTCCTCGACCGGGAGGTCGTGGACACGTACGTCCGCGGCGCGGGCGCGGGTCCACGGCTGCTCGGCGCCCTCGTCCGCCGCGCCCAGACCGGCAACGTGCAGAGCTACCTGAGCGCCCTGCTCGCCGGCGCCGTGGTCCTGGCAATCGCCACCGCCGTCCTCGCCAACGTCAACGCCGGATCGTGAGCCGTGAGTCAGCCGTGATTGATATCAGCCCGTCCGTGATGCAGTTCCTCCTGGCGTTCGTCGTGGCCGTACCGCTCCTCGGCGCCGTCGCCGCCCTCCTGCCGGCCCCGCCCGGCCTCAAGGGCAAGAGCCCCGAACAGGCCGTGCTGCGCCACGGCGTGACCGTGACCGGCGTGATCCTCGCCGCGACGATCGCCCTGACCCTGGGCTTCGACCACGACGCCCCGTCCCGCTTCCAGGCGACGACGGACATCGGCTGGATCCCGGCGCTGGACATCCGGATCCACCTCGGCATCGACGGCATCTCGCTCCCCCTCCTCCTGATGACCGCGTTGCTGTTCTTCCTCTGCGCGCTCTACAGCTACTTCAAGCTCCCCGAGGGCCCCTCCCCGAAGGCCTTCGTCGCCCTGCTGCTCGTCCTGGAGTCCGGCACCCTCGCGACCTTCGCCGTCCTGGACCTGCTGCTCTTCTTCCTCGCCTTCGAGATGGTCCTCATCCCGATGTACTTCCTCATCGCCCGCTGGGGCGGCGCTCAGCGGCAGGCCGCCGCCTGGAAGTTCATCCTCTACACCCTCCTCGGCTCCGTGGTCATGCTGCTCGGCCTGCTGCTGATCGGGCTGGACAGCGGCACTTTCGACATGGTGGCACTCGCCTCCGACAACGGCCGCGAACTGTCCCACACCACCCAGCTCCTGGCCGTACTCGCCATCGGCCTCGGCCTCGCCGTGAAGACCCCCATGTGGCCCCTGCACAGTTGGCTGCCGGACGCGCACACCGCCGCCCCCACCGTCGGATCGGTGCTGCTGGCGGGCGTGATGCTGAAGATGGGCACGTACGGCTTCGTCCGCATCCTGCTGCCGATCACCCCCGACGGCATGGCCACCTTCGCCCCCTACCTCGGCGCGTTCGCCGTCGTCGGCATCGTCTACGGGTCCCTCGCCTGCCTCGCGTTGGCCCGCAAGGGCAACAAGGGCGACCTCAAGCGGCTCATCGCCTACTCCTCCGTCGGCCACATGGGCTTCGTGCTCCTCGGCATCGCCTCCATGACCCCCACCGGCGTCAACGGCGCGCTGTTCGCCAACATCGCCCACGGCCTGATCACCGGGCTCCTCTTCTTCCTGGTCGGCGCACTCAAGGACCGCTACGGCACCGCCGACCTCGACACCCTCGCCGGGGCGACCGGAGCCGCCCTCTACGGCCGCGCCCCCCGCCTCGGCGCGCTCCTCGCCTTCGCCGCCGTCGCCTCCCTGGGACTGCCCGGCCTCGCCGGGTTCTGGGGCGAGATGCTGGCCCTGTTCGGCGCGTTCGACCCGGCCGAGGGACTGCCCCGGTCGGCGTTCCTCACGTACACGGCCGTCGGCGCGTCCGGCACGCTGCTCACCGCCGCCTACCTCCTGGTCGTCGTACGGCGGGTCTGCATGGGCGACCCGAAGGCCGGACCCGAGATCACCGTCGCGGACGTCCGGCACTACGAGTTCGCCGCCTGGACCCCGCTCGTCGCCCTCACCGTCCTCGCCGGCCTGTGGCCCGCCGTCCTCCTCGGCCTCACCGACCCGGCCGTCCAGAAGCTCCTCGCAGGAGGCAACTCATGACGGTCCTGTCCGCCGCGGGCGCGCAGACCCCGAGCCTGGTCCAGTCCGTGGACTGGCTCGCCATCGCCCCCGTCGTCATCACCGCCGCCGTCGCCCTCGTCGTCCTGGTCGCGGACCTCTTCCTGCCCGAGCAGCGCAAGCCGCTGCTCGGATGGGTCTCCGTGGCCGGGCTCGCCGTCGCGACCGCCTCCCTGCTGCCGCTGCGCGCCGGCGACCGTGCCACCTTCTGCCTCACCGGCGACCCCGGCGCGTGCAGCTACACCGCCGACCACTTCGCGCTCGTCGTGCAGTTCCTGGTGCTGGCCGGCGCCCTGGTCACCGCCCTGCTGTCGGTCACCGCCGTAGGCGACGCCCGCATGCCGGCGGGCGAGTACTGGTTCCTGCTGCTCTCCTCGGCCGCCGGCGCGGCCCTGCTGCCCGCCTCCCGGGACCTCGCCACCCTGATCGTCGCCCTCGAAGTCGCCTCGCTGCCGGCCTTCGCCCTCGTCGGCATGCGCCGCGGCGACCGGTTGTCCTCCGAGGCCGCCCTCAAGTTCTTCCTGTCCTCGGTCACCGCCACCGCCGTGTCCCTGATGGGCGTCGCCTTCGTCTACGCGGCCACCGGCTCCCTGCACCTCGCCCAGGTCGCCGACCGGCTCGAAGACGTGCCCGCGCGGTTCGACACCCTCGCCATGGCGGGCGTCGCCCTCACCCTCGTCGGCTTCGCCTTCAAGACGGCGGCCGTCCCCTTCCACTTCTGGGTCCCCGACACCTACGTGGGCGCCCCGCTGCCCATCGCGGGCTATCTCTCGGTGATCGGCAAGGCCGTCGGCTTCACCGGCCTGATCCTCGTCACCGTCATCGCCTTCCCCGCGTACTCCGACATCTGGGGCCCGGCGCTGGCCGTCCTCGCCGCGCTGACCATGACCGTCGGCAACGTCGCCGCCCTGCGCCAGTCCGCCGACCGCCCGAACAGCGCCGTCCGCCTCCTCGCCTGGTCCTCGGTGGGCCAGGCCGGTTACCTGCTGGTCCCGATCGCCGCCGCCGCGTACTCCGACCGCGACCAGATCGGCTCCACCGTCGCCTACGCCCTCATGTACGCGGCCGTGAACCTCGGTGCCTTCGCCGTGGCCGCCCTGGTCGCCCGCACCAAGCCGCTGCACCGCATCGACGACTACCGGGGCCTGTACGCCGAGCGCCCCGCCGCCGCCCTGGCCCTGGCCTTCTTCCTGCTGTGCCTGGCCGGACTGCCGCCCGGCCTCATCGGCCTCTTCGCGAAGGTCACCGTGTTCCGCTCGGCGGTCGACGCCGGCCTGGGCTGGCTGGCCGTACTGATGGCGATCAACGTCGTGATCGCCCTGTACTACTACCTGCGCTGGACGGCCCTGCTCTTCCGCGCCCCGCGGGAGGCCGCGGGCGAGGGCGCGGGGGAGGGCGTGGCGCCCGCCGGGGCCCGGGTGAGGGCCCCCCTGCCGATCACCGTCGCCATCGTGCTCACCGGAGTCGCCGCCCTGGTCCTCTCGGGCGCCCCGCAGCTGATCCTGCGCTTCGCCGCGGGCAGCCTCTTCCCGCAGTAGACGCCCGCCCCGCCCGTCCGTCCCGCACGCCGTGACCCGTACGGAGCAGTGCCCACGGCCGCCCCGCCGCCCCGCCCACCGGTGCGGCGTCCCCGTCGTGCCCCGGGAACCAGACGCCCTCACCTCGCGTTGACCAGGAAGGAAGGGTCCACTGGACCGGAGACCCTTCGCACCGAAGATCCTGGACGGGGTCCCCCTGCCGCACCACTTGGAGGGCGTACCGTGCACCGCCGGCACAACGGGCTGAAGACCGCCGTACTCCTCGGCGGGCTGTCCGCACTCATCATCGTCATCGGAAGCTTCTTCGGGCGGGGCGGCCTGATCGTCGCCGTCCTCATCGCCCTCGGGACGAACGCGTACGCGTACTGGAACAGCGACAAGCTGGCTCTACGCGCGATGCGCGCCCGCCCCGTGAGCGAGTTCGAGGCACCCGAGCTGTACCGCATGGTCCGCGAGCTCTCCACCTCCGCGCGCCAGCCCATGCCCCGGCTCTACATCTCGCCGACCGAGGCCCCCAACGCCTTCGCCACCGGCCGCAACCCGCGCAACGCCGCGGTCTGCTGCACCGAGGGCATCCTGCGCATCCTCGACGAACGCGAGCTGCGCGGGGTGATCGGCCACGAGCTGAGCCACGTCTACAACCGCGACATCCTCATCTCGTCCGTCGCCGGAGCACTCGCCTCCGTGATCATGTTCCTGGTCAACTTCGCCTGGCTGATCCCCATCGGCCGCTCGAACGACGACGAGGGACCCGGCCTGTTCGGCATGCTGCTGATCATGATTCTCGGCCCGCTGGCCGCGTCCGTGATCCAGCTCGCCATCAGCCGCTCGCGCGAGTACGAGGCCGACGCCTCCGGAGCCCAGCTCACCGGCGACCCGCTGGCCCTGGCGAGCGCCCTGCGCAAGCTGGACGCCGGCACCAAACAGCTGCCGCTGCCCCCGGAGCCACGTCTGGAGACGGCGAGCCACATGATGATCGCCAACCCCTTCCGCCCCGGTGAGGGTGTGTCGAGGATGTTCTCGACACACCCCCCGATGGCCGAGCGCATCGCCCGGCTCGAACAGATGGCAGGCCGTACGCAGTGAAGACAATCCTGAACGTGATCTGGCTCGTACTCAGCGGCGTCTGGCTGTTCCTCGGCTACTGCCTCGCGGGTGTGATCCTCTGCATCACCATCATCGGCATCCCCTTCGGCATCGCCGCGTTCCGCATCGCGGTGTACGCCCTGTGGCCCTTCGGCTACACCACCGTCGAACGCCACGACTCCGGCGCCGGCTCCTGCGTCGGCAACGTCCTGTGGCTGGTTCTGGCGGGCTGGTGGCTGGCCCTCGGCCACATCGTCACCGGCATCGCGCTCTGCGTCACGATCATCGGCATCCCCTTCGGCATCGCCAACTTCAAGATGGTCCCGCTCTCCCTGCTCCCGCTGGGCCGCGAGATCGTCCCGACCGACGCCCCCTTCGCCTCCCGCTGACCCGCGGGGCGGACGGCCCCGGGCCCACGGGCCCGGGGCCCCGGGTGTCGGCCTAGGCGACGCCCTCGCGGCCGGGCAGCGGCGTACGCGCACGGGCCCGCTCCCACCCGTCGAGGGCCGTCAGGCAGGCGTGGTCGAGGTGCCGCAGCCCGCTCAGGTCCAGCCGTACGAGCTGCCCGGGCGGCAGCGCGTCCAGGGAGTCCAACAGCTTCGGCAGTCGCAGGAAGTTGGCGTTCCCCAGCACCCGGACACACAGCACCTCACCCTCCCAGACCTCCTCCAGGTGCACGTGGGAGGTCTCCCAGGCCGCCTTGGCGACGGCCAGGCCCAGCCCGACCAGCACCCCCTCGAACAGGTTGGTCGCCACGATCGCGGACGCGGTCACCACCAGCACCACGGCCTCTCCCCGGTGCGTCCGCCACAGCGCGGCCACCGCCCTGGCCGGCAGCAACTTCCATCCGGCGTGCAGCAGCACCCCGGCCAGCGCCGCGAGCGGCACCACCTCCAGCACCTGCGGCAGGGCCACGGCGAACAGCAGCAGCCAGGCCCCGTGCATCACCCGCGCCGCCCGGGTCCGCGCCCCCGCCTCCACGTTCGCGGAGCTGCGCACGATCACCGCGGTCATCGGCAGCGCCCCGAGCAGCCCGCAGGTGAGGTTCCCGACGCCCTGGGCGACCAGCTCCCGGTCGTAGTGGGTGCGCGGCCCGTCGTGCATGCGGTCGACGGCAGCCGCGCTGAACAGCGTCTCCGCGGAGGCGATGAGCGCGAGCGCCACCACCGTCCCGACGGCTCCCGCGGACAGCAGCACCCCGAAGTCGTCCACAGCCGGCAGCGTCACCGCCTCCAGCACGCCCGTCACCCGCACCCGGTCCACCGGGAGCCCCGACAGGGCGGCCGCGGCGGTCGCCGCCGCCACGCCGACGAGCGCCCCCGGCACGATCCTGATCCGGGCCGGCGCGCGCCGCCAGAGCACCATCACGGCGATGGTCCCGGCCCCGAGGGCCACGGCGGCCCAGTCGGCCTGCGCCCCGAGCACGTGCATCCCGCCCAGCTTCGCGAGGGTCTGCCCGGGGGCCCGGACCCCGCCCAGCGCGTACAACTGACCCGCGATCAGCACGAGCCCGATCCCGGCCAGCATCCCCTGCACCACGGCGACGGAGATCGCCCGGAACCACCGCCCGAGCCGGAGCGCCCCCATGCCGAGTTGCAGCAGCCCGGCGGCCACCACCAGCACCCCGAGCGCGGGCAGACCGTACTCCTTCACGGCCTCGTAGACGAGTACGGTCAGCCCCGCGGCCGGGCCGCTGACCTGGAGCGAACTTCCGCGGAACCAGCCGGTGACGAGGCCTCCGACCACTCCGGTGACGATGCCGAGTTCGGCCGGCACCCCGGAGGCGACGGCGACGCCCACACAGAGCGGCAGCGCGACGAGCGCGACGACGACGGACGCCCCGAAGTCTTCGCGAAACGTACCGGCCCCAGGCATGCGAGAACCCCCTGCCACGTGATGGATGGTTGTCACCCAGCGTGGTGGGCGCACCGGCCCCCGCCCAGTGACCACAGGGGCCCACGGCGGAGCACGCGCCGCACACGCCCCGCACACGCGCGGTCCACCACCCGGACGGCCAGGGGACGACGGGACACCGCCCCGAACCGGCAACCACCGGCACCAGAGCGCCGCGAGCCCGTCCACGGACACGAACGGGCGCAGCCGTGACGGGCCTCTCCACCTCGTTGCCGGTGGATGCCTCACCGCGTGGGTCCATCGCCGCAGGCGGGGTCACGGCCGCGGGAACGGCGGCCGACGCGTCCCGGGCACCCTCGCGACCGCGCACGGACGCGGCTCTGCCGGATCTCTCGACGGCAGGCCGATGAAAGGCCGTTCAAGGTGGAAGGGGCGGGGCGGCCGGATTCGAACCGACGTCCTCCTCCATGCTGTGTAGGCGCACTACCTCTGTGCTACGACCCCGCTTGCCGTGATCATAGCCGGCCCGCCCCGCCACAGGGCCGGCGATTTTTCCGACGGGCTCGCCGAGCCGCACCTGTGGCCGGACGACGGCACAACGCGGGCAGCCGCCGAGACGGTGCTCGGTGCCGCGCCCCCGTTGTGCCCTGCCAAGCCCGCCGTGAAGCGCTTTTGCAGGTCAGAGGCCCTGATCAGCGGTAGTTCACGTACTGGATCGCGAAGTCCAGGTCCTTGCCCTTGAGGAGGGCCTGGATGGCCTGGAGGTCGTCGCGGCTCTTGGAGCTGACGCGCAGCTCCTCGCCCTGGACCTGGGCCTTGACGCCCTTGGGACCCTCGTCGCGGATGATCTTCGCGACCTTCTTGGCGTTCTCCTGGGAGATGCCCTCCTCGATCGTCGCGAAGATCTTGTACTCCTTGCCGGACAGCTGCGGCTCGCCGGCGTCCAGGGCCTTGAGCGAGATCCCGCGCTTGACCAGCTTGGTCTCGAAGACGTCGAGGATGGCCTTCACGCGCTCCTCGGAGTTCGCCTCCATGAGGATCTTCTCGCCGGACCAGGCGATCGACGCACCCGTGCCCTTGAAGTCGTAACGCTGGGAGAGTTCCTTGGCGGCCTGGTTGAGGGCGTTGTCGACCTCCTGCCGCTCGACCTTCGAGACGATGTCGAAACTGGAGTCGGCCATGTGCTGTGGCTCCTTGAAGTCGGCTGTGTGGTGCCCCGGAGGGCGCGGCCGGACAACCCCGGCCCGCGCGGCAAAGCCTAGCCACCGCGCCCGCGTGCGGCGCTGATCAATCCTGTGGCGAAGCACCCCCGGCCATCGGGTATTGTTTACGTCGTTGCCACGGAGCGCCGCCGCAAGGCGGAAAAACGGCAACATCTCTTGGCGGTGTGCCCGAGTGGCCAAAGGGAGCAGACTGTAAATCTGCCGGCTCAGCCTACCCAGGTTCGAACCCTGGCGCCGCCACGCGAAAGAGGCCCCCGTTCACCCAGTGAACGGGGGCCTTCTTCGTTCTCCGGCCGCCCTCACTCCACCGTCAGGTGGTATGTCGTGTCGACCCAGAAGCCGTTCGTCGCGGACGCCGCGATCTCCAGTACGTACTGACCCGCCGGGAGCGGGTCGAGCCCGCACCACAGGCCCCAGGCGACCCGGGGCATTCCCAGCGCCTGGAACGGCCTCGACGAGAACTCCTCCAGCCTGAGCGGCACGCTGTTCAGGCGCGCCCGCGCCCGCGCCACGGTCGGCGTCCACGGCCTGGTGACGAACGGGACCGCCGCCCGCTGGGTGTTCAGCACCGGGAAGAACAACCTCCGGCCGCCCGGGACCGTGCACCGACGCACCACGCGGCCGCCGTGCGTCCCGGCGAGGAACCAGATGTCCTCGGGCTGCCGCCACCCGGCGTTGCGCCCCGTGGTGTCACCGACGGGGCTGCGGTCCTCCGGCGCGGACAGGGCCCACTTCCACCACCGGGCGGCGAGCCGGGCACCCTCCGCCTCGCCGATCCGCCAGTCGCCGTCGCCCATGCCCCACCCCGGTGCCTCGTACGACCGTCCCCGCGGCCGAATCCGCAGTGACCCTATCGGGCGCCTCCCGCGCAACGACGGGGACGTCGGGTCGTTCAAGGACCGTGCATCGGACATCGGACACACGAGGCAAGGTCGGGGGCGGCGTCCTGCTCGCCCTGCTCGGCGCCGGCATCCCGGCCCTGATCGGGGCGGCTCTGGACACCCGCGTGGGGGAGCCGTACCAGGAGACGCGGCTGTACTTCGGCACTGACCGCCCGGGCGGTCAGAGGCCGGTCGGGGAGGGGGAGTTCACCCGGTTCCTGGACGGCGAGATCACCCCGGCCTTCCCCGAGGGACTCACCGTCCACCACGGGCGGGGCCAATGGCGCGGCAGGGACGGCCGGATCGTCCACGAGACCTCGTACGAGGTGGTGTTGCTGTATCCGGAGGGGGAGGCGCAGGAGCGCGGCGCGCGCATCGAGCGCATCCGGCGGACCTACGAGCACCGGTTCCGGCAGGACTCGGTGGGCCGTTCGGACGACAAGGTGAGCGCCGGGTTCTGAACCACCCGCGGTCCGGGGGCCGGGACCCGGTCGCCGGGCAACCGCGTCAGTTGCCCGCCACGTCCTTGACGGCCACCGAGACCGGGGTCGAGCCCGAGAGCAGCTCCAGGATCAGGCCCGCCGTCGCCGGGGTCTCGATCAGCTCCGCGAGGACCGCCGCGACGTCGTCGAGCGGGATCGACCCCCGGCCCGTGTCCGCCTCCAGGCGGACCAGACCCGTACCGGCCTGGTCGGTGAGCGCGCCCGGCCGCAGGATCGTCCACTCCAGGCCCAGCCGGGTGCGGAGGTGGTCGTCGGCCTCGCCCTTCGCCCGCAGGTAGTGGTCGAAGACCTCGTCCCCGTCGTGGCGGGCGTCGGCGCCCATCGAGGAGACCATCAGGAAGCGCCGTACGCGGGCCCGTTCGGCCGCGTCGGCGAAGAGGACGGCCGCGCCCCGGTCCACGGTGTCCTTGCGCTCGATGCCGCTGCCCGCTCCCGCGCCGGCCGCGAAGACGGCCACGTCGGCGCCCTGGAGGATCCCCGCCACGTGCTCGACGGTCGCCGACTCCAGGTCGCAGAGCACCGGTTCGGCCCCCGCGTCCCGCAGGTCGTCGCCCTGTTCCGGGTCGCGGACGATGCCCGCGACCTCGTACCCGCGCGCGGAGAGCAGCCGCTCCAGCCGCAGCGCGATCCGACCGTGTCCACCCGCGATGACGATGCGCATGCCCCGACCGTACGTCGAGCCGGGCGCCGCCGCCCGCGAAGCGGCGGCGAACGGCCCCCGCCGCTCAGGGGCCGGGCTCGGTACGCCCCTGCCGGGGCAGGTCCAGGGCCACCGCGACCGCCGAGTCGCAGTACTCCCGTACGGCACTCGTCCGGGCTACGACGCGCCCGCGGTGGATCACGATCCGGCTGTACGCCAGCGAGAGAACCCCGGCGATCCGGTCCCCGCGCACCGCGAGCAGTTCCGCCGGGAAGCCCGCCTCCACCCGCACCTCGGGCAGGCCCATGGCCTCGCGGGCACAGGCGCTGACCGTCTCGTAGGCCTCCGCCGCCCGGAGCCCGCCCTGGGAGGCCAGCAGGTACGCCGCTTCGAGCGGGTCGCCCCGGCCGACCGGGTTGCCGGCGTCGCGCAGGGCCCCGCTCCCGGCCGCGACCCGGACCCCGGCGGCACGCAGCAGCCGGACCGGTGCGGTGCGCAGGCCGCGCCGCTCCAGGGCGGAGCAGTCCCCCTGGGGAAGACAGGTGACCCGTACGCCGGCCGCGGCCAGTTGGTCGGCGGCGCGGGTCGCCACGTCCAGCGGGAGCCGGGACAGACCGCCGCAGGGGCCGATGCCGACACCGGGGCGCAGCCCGCCGGCCATGGCCGCGAGCCGGGCCAGGCGCACCGGGTCGTCCCCGTCCGTGTGGAGGTCCACGGGGCAGCCGTGCTCGGCGGCGAGTTCCAGGACGGCCTCGACGAAGCCGGTGGGATCGGGGTCGAGGTCCGGGCAACCACCGATCACGGAGGCCCCCATCTTGACCGCGTCCCGGAGCATGGCGAGTCCGTCCGCCCCGGCGACACCGGTCAGCAGCCGGGGCACGGCGACGGTGGTCAGGTCGGTGAGGCCGCGCAGCGAGCGGCGCGCCTGGAGCACGGCCTCCATCGGGCCGAGCCCGTGGACGTCGCCGATCCGTACGTGGGAGCGCAGGGCGGTGGCGCCGTGCCCGAGCTGGAGCAGCGCCGCCTCGGTGGCCCGGCGCTGCACCTCGTCGGGGGCGTGGGAGACGGGCCCCTCACCGTCCGCGGTCAGGGCGGTGTCGCCGTGCGCGTGCGGCTCGGCGGGGGCCGGCAGCAACAGGTACCCGCTCAGGTCGACACGGGACAGCGCGGGGGCGGGCAGGCTCCCGGGGGTCCCGACGGCCTGGATGCGGCCACCCCCGCCCAGCCGGACGTCGACGGTGCGGCCGTCGGTGAGGCGGGCGCCGGCGAGCAGCAGGGTGGTGGACTCGGGTCCGCCGGCGGGACCACCCGCGTGGCTCCGGGGACCGTGTGCGGACCCGTGGCCGCCGCCCTCGCCCCGGCCGCCGTGCGGGGAGTGGGACGGCTGCTGCGGCGGGCTGTCGGACATCGCGCTCCTGCGGTGGCTCGGGCGCATCCCGGTTCCGTGGCCGCGGCCCGCGGCCCAAGATCACGCAGCGTGCCCCGAGCCTAGGGCGCGGGACTCCCCGGTTCGCGGAGGAGCGAAATAGTCGTACCGGTGTGGTGCCCCCGCGAAGGGATCCGGCGTGCGCGGGCGCTCGGGATGCACAGAGCGTGAGATCGGGGCGTGATCACCGGTGCCGGCCGTGTGACCTCACCCACATTCGAGCCGGAACTCGGCGGGAAACGGGGGCGGGAGGGATGGGCGGGCCGATCCGGCCGACCGGACCGGACCCTCGGAGCCCGGGCCCCGCAAAGGATTTGGGCGATCGGCGGGCAACCGTGTAATGTCTTCCTCGCTCGCCCCAATAGCTCAGTCGGTAGAGCGTCTCCATGGTAAGGAGAAGGTCTGCGGTTCGATTCCGCATTGGGGCTCTGGTGAGAGAGGTTCCCCGCCCTCGGGTGGGGAGTCGATCACATCAAAGCGGCGTAGCTCAGTCGGTAGAGCAAGCGGCTCATAATCGCTGTGTCACCGGTTCAAGTCCGGTCGCCGCTACACACAGTAGCCGATTGCGGGGTCGGTCTCCCGGTCGGCTACTCTTGTATGCGTTCATCCGTCCCAATTGTCCGTCAAGGAGCACTCACGTGGCTGCCACCGACGTCCGCCCGAAGATCACGCTGGCCTGCGTGGAGTGCAAGGAGCGGAACTACATCACCAAGAAGAACCGGCGTAACGACCCGGACCGTCTTGAGATGAAGAAGCACTGCCCGCGTTGCAACTCGCACACCGCGCACCGCGAGACCCGCTGATCCTGGCGAGTCTCGAATACAGGCACCGTCACGAGGCCGTCCCCTTTCATCGGGGGGCGGCCTCGTGTCGTTTCCGCGTCCGGATCCTTCGCGGCCCCACTTCCCATCCCCGTGCGTGACGTCCCCGCGCCCGAGGGGGCGCGGCCGGCGATCCGTGACGTGTTCCTCGTGACTTTCATGTCCCTCAACAGGAGGTAGTGAGCCATGGCCCTCGACCAGACCTTCGTGGGGCGGAGTTACCCGCCCACCGATCCGTACGAGGTCGGCCGGGAGAAGATCCGCGAATTCGCCGTCGCCGTCGGTGACGAGAATCCCGTCTACACCGACCCCGAAGCCGCTAAGGCGCTCGGCCACCAGGACGTGATCGCGCCGCCGACCTTCGTGTTCGCCATCACGTTCCAGGCGGCGAGCCAGGTCATCGAGGACCCGCAGTTGGGTCTGGACTACAGCCGCGTCGTGCACGGCGACCAGAAGTTCGCGTACGTGCGCCCCGTGCGGGCCGGTGACCGGCTCTCCGTGACCTCCACCATCGAGGCCGTGAAGTCGCTCGCGGGCAACGACATCATCGACATCCGGGGCGAGGTCCACGACGCCTCCGGCGAGCACGTGGTGACGGCGTGGACCAAGCTCGTGTCCCGCGCTCCCCAGGAGGCCTGAGATGACCGCGCAGATCCAGTACGCCGACGTGGAGGTCGGCACCGAACTCCCGGCGGCCTCCTTCCCCGTGACGCGCGCCACGCTCGTCCGGTACGCGGGCGCCTCCGGCGACTTCAACCCGATCCACTGGAACGAGAAGTTCGCCAAGGAGGTCGGGCTGCCGGACGTGATCGCGCACGGCATGTTCACCATGGCCGAGGCGATCCGCGTGGTCACCGACTGGCTGGGCGACCCGGGCGCGGTCGTCGAGTACGGGGTGCGCTTCACCAAGCCCGTCGTCGTCCCGAACGACGAGCAGGGCGCGCTGATCGAGGTCACCGCCAAGGTGGCGGCCAAGCTGGACGACAACCGGGTCCGGGTGGACCTGACGGCGATGAGCGCGGGACAGAAGGTCCTGGGCATGTCGCGCGCGGTGGTCCGACTGGCCTGAGGCCGGTGCCCGCGACCGCCGGGCCGGGGCCGTCCCGGTCCGGCGGTCGCCGCGGCGCCGCCTCGCGGCGGACGTCCTATCGGGGGACCGCGGCGAGCAGCCGGCGGGCGGCCTCCGCGACCGCCTCGCGGACGGCCGGGTCGGTGATCGTCCCCGTCCCCTCGTCCACGGCGGCCCGGGGCACCGGCACCCGGGCACAGGCCTCCTCCACGACGCTCGCCCCCGTGTACCCGAGGACCGTGCGCAACGCCCGATGAGCCCCGGCGGCGCCGGTCGGGGACGAGGACGCGTTGATCCAACCGACCGGCTTGTCCACGATCTCGACACCGCCGACGGTCCAGTCCAGCAGGTTCTTGAACGAGCCCGGGAGATCGCCCGCGTACTCCGGCGTGCAGAACAGCACCGCGTCCGCCCGCGCGATCAGTTCGCGCAGTCGGACGACCTCGGCCGGCAGGGGTTCGACGTCGTCGTCCGGATTGAAGTGCGGGAGCCTCGTCAGGTCGAGGTAGGGCGTGGCGCGCACCGCCTCGCCGAGGACCTCGGGAACCGTGAGGATCACCGAGGTGTTGGTGGAACCGGCGCGGGTGCTGCCGCTGATCAGGGCGAGGTGTGGGGTTCGGGTCACGGGCGTGATGCTACGGCCGCGTGCTGCCGCGGCCCGGCGGGATCGGGGAAGCGACCGAGAAGGACTTGACCAAGTTAGTGATTGAGCAATAACTTTGCCTCATGGCAAGGATGAGCGCAGACGAGCGACGCGAGAGCGTCATCCGTGCGGCGACGCACGAGTTTGCTCGCGGCGGTTACCACGGGACCTCCACCGACACGATCGCCAAGCGGGTGGGCGTCTCGCAGCCCTACCTGTTCCGGCTGTTCCCGAGCAAGCAGGCGATCTTCATCGAGGCGGTCGCCCGCTGCACCGAGGACATCCGGCTCGCCTTCGAGGAGGCCTCCGAGGGCCTCGGGGGCGAGGATGCGCTCAAGGCCATGGCGGAGACGTACAAGCGGCTCATCGCCGAGCACCCCGACAAGCTCCTCATGCAACTCCAGTCGAACGTGGCCGTCGCGGCCGCCGAGGCCGCGGGGGAGACGGAGTTCGGGGTGATGGTCCGGGCCGGTTGGATGCAGCTGTGGGACACCGTGCGGGCGGCGATCGGCGGCGACGCCGACCAGACCGCCGGGTTCATGGCGCACGGGATGCTCATCAACACCCTCTCCGCCCTGGGCTTCCCGCCCGAGCACCGCGTCTGGGAGGGGTGCGGCCTCCTGGACGAGGCGGACGGCCCCGAGCCCGACATCCGTACGAGCGCCTAGGTCCTGTCGTCGAAGTGGCGCCGCGGGCCAGGCGAGACTTCGACGACAGGGCGTAGTGCGCGGCCGGCCGCTTCGTCGGCCGGGACACCGTTCGACCCCGTCCCGGCGGTCGTGCGGGCCAGAAAGTTAGTCATCGATAACTAATAAGCAGCATCCGTAGGGGGAAACCGTGGACAGGCAAGGCACCGCAACCGGCGACACGAGCGCCGACACCAGACTCAAGGCACCCGCCGTCTGGGCCCTCATCCTCACCGGCGTCGCCAGCTTCATGGCGGCCCTCGACAACCTCGTCGTCACCACCGCCCTGCCCGCGATCCGCGAGGACCTCGGCGGCAAACTGGAGGACCTGGAGTGGACGGTGAACGCCTACACGCTCACCTTCGCCGTGCTCCTCATGTTCGGCTCCGCCCTCGGTGACCGCTTCGGCCGCCGCCGGCTGTTCACCGTCGGGCTCTCCATCTTCACCGGCGCCTCCGCCGCCGCGGCCCTCTCGCCCGGCATAGACGAGCTGATCGCCGCCCGGGCCGTCCAGGGCGTGGGCGCGGCGATCATGATGCCGCTCACCCTCACCCTCCTCACCGCCGCCGTCCCGGCCGCCCGACGCGGCATGGCCCTCGGCATCTACGGGGCCGTCACCGGCCTCGCCGTCGCCAGCGGCCCCCTCATCGGCGGCAGCCTCACCGAACACATCTCCTGGCAGTGGATCTTCTGGCTCAACGTGCCGATCGGTCTCGCCCTGATCCCCCTCGCCCGACTGCGCCTCGCCGAGTCCACGGCCCCCGACTCCCGCCTCGACGTCCCCGGCACGATCCTGATCAGCGGCGGCCTCTTCGGCATCGTCTACGCCCTGGTCAACGCCAACTCCGACGGCTGGACCAGCGCCCCCGTGCTCACCGGCCTGATCGTCGGCAGTGCGCTCGTCGGTGCCTTCATCCGCCACGGCTTCCGCCACGCGAACCCCATGCTCCCCATGCGGCTCTTCCGTAACCGGGGCTTCCTCGGGATCAACCTGGCCAGCCTGCTGATGTTCCTCGGCATGTTCGGCTCGATCTTCCTGCTCGCCCAGTTCCTCCAGGGCGTCGCCGGCTACTCGCCCACCGAGGCCGGGCTGCGCATGCTCCCCTGGACCGGCATGCCGATGATCGTCGCGCCGATCGCGGGCATCCTCTCCGACCGCATCGGTGGCCGGCCGGTCGTCGCCGCCGGACTGGCCTTCCAGGCCCTCGGGCTCGGCTGGTTCGCGGTCATCCTCAGCGCCGACGTCTCCTACGCCGCCCAGCTCCCCGCCCTCGTCCTCAGCGGCATCGGCATGGCCCTGTACTTCGCCCCCGCCGCCAACGTGCTGATGTCCACCGTGTCCCCCGCCGACCAGGGCAGGGCCTCCGGCACCAACAACGCCCTCCGCGAGGTCGGCGGCGCCCTCGGAGTCGCCGTCCTCGCCTCGGTCTTCTCCGCCCAGGGCGGCTACGAGAGCCCCCAGGCCTTCACCGACGGCACGATCCCGGCCCTGTGGATCGGCGCCGTCGCCGTCGCCCTCGCCGCAGGCCTCGCCCTCCTGCTCCCGCGCCGGGCCAAGGCCCCGGGCCAGGACCTCTCCGCGACTCCCGCGAGCCCCGAGGTCTCCGCCCCGGCCCCCGCCAAGGTGCCCGCCGCCGGCTGAGGCAGGCTCGGCGGGCACCCCGCCGACACGGGCGAAGAACCGGTACGGTCCGTGGCCCCGCAGGGATGCGAGGGGGACGGACCGTACTCTTGTCCCCGTGCAGGAACTCCACGACGCCCCCCTCGCCCCGCTGACCACCTTCCGCCTCGGCGGACCCGCGGCCCGCCTGGTCACCGCGACCACCGACGCCGAGGTGATCGCCGCCGTCCGTGCCGCGGACGACGGCGGCACCCCGCTGCTGATCATCGGCGGCGGCAGCAACCTCGTCATCGGTGACCGGGGATTCGCCGGCACCGCCCTGCGCATCGCGACCACCGGGTTCACCCTCGACGGCACGCGCCTGGAGCTCGCCGCCGGCGAGAACTGGAGCGACGCGGTCGCCCGCACCGTGGAAACCGGCCTCGCCGGCGTCGAGTGCCTCGCCGGGATCCCCGGCTCCGCCGGCGCCACGCCCATCCAGAACGTCGGGGCGTACGGCCAGGAGGTCTGCGACACCATCACCGAGGTCGTCGCCTACGACCGAACCACCGGCGAAACGGTCACCCTCCCCGCCGAAGCGTGCGGCTTCCGCTACCGCAACAGCACCTTCAAGGACCAGCCCGACCGCTACGTGGTCCTGCGCGTGCGCTTCGCACTCGAAGACGCCGGCGGCCTGTCCGCGCCGATCAAGTACCCCGAGACCGCCCGCGCCCTCGGCGTGGAGGCCGGTGACCGGGTCCCGGCAGCCGTCGCCCGCGAGACCGTACTGCGCCTGCGCGCCGGCAAGGGCATGGTCCTGGACCCCACCGACCACGACACCTGGTCGGCCGGCTCGTTCTTCCACAACCCGATCCTGACCGACGAGGCGTACGCCGCCTTCCTCGCCCGGGTCCAGGACCGCCTCGGCGCCGAGACCGCCCCGCCCGCCTACCCCGCGGGCGACGGCCGGACGAAGACCAGCGCGGCCTGGCTGATCGACAAGGCCGGCTTCACCAAGGGCTACGGCACCGGCCCCGCCCGCATCTCCACCAAGCACACCCTCGCCCTCACCAACCGCGGCGAGGCCACCACCGAGGACCTCCTCGCCCTGGCCCGCGAGGTCGTCGCGGGCGTCCACGCGGCCTTCGGCGTCACCCTGGTCAACGAACCGGTGACGGTCGGCGTCAGCATCTGAGGAGTCCCGGCCGCCATGCAATGCCCCCTGCACGGTGCCGGCACGGACCCCACCCGGCTGGTGGGACGCACGATCAGCAGCGTCGTCGCGTCCTGGCACGTCTACGAGGGCGAACGCTCCGAGGCGCCGCTCGACGTGTGGCTCATCGACAACGAGGGCGAGTCCACCCGGATCACCACCGGGTCCGACCAGTGCCTCATCGTCGAGTCGGAGTCCCCGCACGCGCCCTACGACATGGGGGAGTGGGGCCGCATCGAGGTCGGCGAGGACCTCGGCTACCACCCCTTCCTGCGCCACCTCGGCGAGACCGTCGCCGCCGTGGCCGAGTACGCCGTCCCCGAGACCGGGCGCACCCATCTGGAGATCGGCTTCGTGGACGGCGACCGGGTCCGGGCCGACTGTTACGAGGGAGACCTGCGGCTCACCCGGTGAGCCAGTGGTCGATCCCCGCCAGCAGCTTCCCCTGGACGTCCTCCGGCGCGGCCGAACCGCGCACCGACTGCCGGGCCAGCTCCGCCAACTCCGCGTCCGTGAAACCGTGGTGGCGGCGCGCGATCTCGTACTGGGCCGCGAGCCGGGATCCGAACAGGAGCGGATCGTCGGCCCCCAGCGCCATCGGCACCCCCGCCTCGAAGAGCGTGCGCAGCGGCACGTCCTCGGGGCGCTCGTAGACGCCCAGGGCCACGTTGGACGCCGGGCAGACCTCACAGGTGATCTGCCGGTCCGCGAGCCGCTTCAGCAGCCGCGGATCCTCGGCCGCCCGCACGCCGTGCCCGATGCGGGAGGCGTCCAGGTCGTCCAGGCAGTCCCGTACCGAGGCCGGGCCGGTCAGCTCCCCGCCGTGCGGGGCCGCCAGCAGGCCGCCCTCGCGGGCGATGGCGAAGGCCCGGTCGAAGTCACGGGCCATCCCGCGGCGTTCGTCGTTGGAGAGGCCGAAGCCGACGATGCCGCGATCGGCGTACCGGACGGCGAGCCGGGCCAGTGTGCGGGCGTCGAGGGGGTGCTTCATGCGGTTGGCCGCGATGATCACCCGCATTCCCAGGCCGGTTTCCCGGGAGGCCGCGTCCACGGCGTCGAGGATGATCTCCACGGCCGGGATCATCCCGCCGAGGAGCGGGGCGTAGGAGGTGGGATCCACCTGGATCTCCAGCCATCCGCTGCCGTCCCGCACATCCTCCTCGGCGGCCTCGCGCACCAGCCTGCGGATGTCGTCGGGCTCGCGCAGACAGGACCGGGCCGTGTCGTAGAGGCGCTGGAAGCGGAACCAGCCCCGCTCGTCCGTGGCCCGCAACTTGGGCGGCTCCCCGCCGGTCAGCGCCTCGGGCAGGCGCACGCCGTACTTGTCGGCCAGCTCCAGCAGGGTCGACGGGCGCATCGAGCCGGTGAAGTGCAGGTGGAGGTGGGCTTTCGGCAGAAGCGTGAGATCGCGTACGTGCTCCATCCGGTGATCCTGCCGTACTCACGCGCCGAGCGGGAGGGCGTTTTACCCATCGGGGTCTTGCTCGAACACGTGAGCGAACCCTGTCGGACCTCGCGGACGCACGGACGGCGGCCCCCCTGACCGGGGAACCGCCGCCCGTGAACCGCTCGGAAAGCCCCGCAGGACTAGGCCGTGGCCTCCGCCAGCAGCTTCTGGATCCGGGACACGCCCTCCACCAGGTCCTCGTCGCCCAGGGCGTACGAGAGACGGAGGTAACCCGGGGTGCCGAAGGCCTCGCCCGGGACGACCGCGACCTCGACCTCGTCGAGGATCAGCGCGGCCAGCTCGACGGACGTCTGCGGGCGCTTGCCGCGGATCTCCTTGCCGAGCACGTCCTTGACCGACGGGTACACGTAGAAGGCGCCCTCGGGCGTCGGGCAGAACACGCCGTCGATCTCGTTCAGCATCCGAACGATCGTCTGACGGCGGCGGTCGAAGGCGACGCGCATCTCGTGGACCGCGTCCAGGTTGCCGGACACGGCGGCCAGCGCCGCGACCTGCGCCACGTTGGAGACGTTGGAGGTGGCGTGGGACTGGAGGTTGGTCGCGGCCTTGACGACGTCCTTCGGGCCGATGATCCAGCCCACGCGCCAACCCGTCATCGCGTACGTCTTGGCGACGCCGTTCACGATGATGCACTTGTCGGCCAGCTCGGGAACGATCGCCGGCAGCGAGACGAACTTCGCGTCGCCGTAGACCAGGTGCTCGTAGATCTCGTCCGTCAGGACCCACAGGCCCTTGTCGGCGGCCCAGCGACCGATCGCCTCGGCGTCGGCCTCGGAGTAGACGGCGCCCGTCGGGTTGGACGGGGAGACGAAGAGGACGACCTTGGTGCGCTCGGTGCGCGCGGCCTCCAGCTGCTCGACCGAGACCCGGTAGCCGGAGGTCTCGTCGGCGACGACCTCCACCGGGACGCCGCCCGCCAGGCGGATCGACTCGGGGTAGGTGGTCCAGTACGGAGCCGGGACGATGACCTCGTCACCCGGGTCGAGGATGGCCGCGAACGCCTCGTAGATCGCCTGCTTGCCGCCGTTGGTCACCAGGATCTGGGAGGCGTCGACCTCGTAGCCGGAGTCGCGCAACGTCTTCGCGGCGATGGCGGCCTTCAGCTCGGGCAGACCGCCGGCCGGCGTGTAACGGTGGTTCTTCGGGTCGCGGCAGGCCTCGACAGCGGCCTCGACGATGTAGTCCGGCGTCGGGAAGTCGGGCTCGCCGGCGCCGAAGCCGATCACCGGACGCCCGGCGGCCTTGAGGGCCTTGGCCTTGGCGTCCACGGCGAGGGTGGCGGACTCGGAAATGGCGCCGATACGGGCGGACACCCGGCGCTCGGAGGAAGGCGTTGCAGAGGTCATGGGTCCAATCGTCCCAGACGGCCCGGAAGCGCCGCACACCGTTTCAGGTACCGGACGAACGAGATCCGGACGCCCTTCCCGGCGGCTTCTGTTCGACGTCAGGGCCGGGAGCACGTATGCTCACCTGTCGTTGGACCTCGCCGACAGCTCCAAAGCGTGCGCACTCCGTGCACTCGCTCGGATGCGGTAGGTTGGGGAACGCAAAGGGTCGTAGCTCAATTGGTAGAGCACTGGTCTCCAAAACCAGCGGTTGGGGGTTCGAGTCCCTCCGGCCCTGCTTCACACTCCGTCTCGGACGTGTGCGCAGGTACGTACTTCGATGCAACGCCGTGCGGCGCAACCGGGCGCGGCTACGGCCACGACCCGGATTCAGGTGAGAGACGTGACGGACGCCCTGGGCTCCATCGACATGCCTGACGCCGAGGACGACACTCGCGAGAAGAAGGCCCGCAAGGGCGGCAAGCGCGGCAAGAAGGGCCCTCTGGGCCGGCTCGCGCTGTTCTACCGCCAGATCGTCGCGGAACTCCGCAAGGTTGTATGGCCGACCCGCAACCAACTCACGACGTACACCACTGTGGTGATTGTCTTCGTCGTCATCATGATCGGTCTGGTGACCGTGATTGACTATGGGTTCCAGGAAGCCATCAAGTTCGTCTTCGGCTGATCCCCGCGGAGGGCGGCGCCTTGATGGGTGCCGCCCGTTTTCGCATGTTCGACCACCTTTTGTATCCAGGAAGAAGCAGCCACCGTGTCTGACCCGAACCTGAACGTGAGCCCCGACTCCGTCGAGTCCGTCGAGGACGAGCTCGACATCGTCGAGGCTGCAGACGCCGTGGACCCCGACGAAGCCGAACTCGCCGTCGCCGAGGCGGGTGCCGCCGCCGAAGAGGCCGCGCTGCACGTCGAGGACGAGGTTGACGCGCAGGCCGAGGACGACGCGGAGGCCGAAGAGGCCACCGACGACGTCGAGACCGACGAGGACGCCGAAGAGGCCGAGGACGACGAGGCTGCCGAAGAGGCCGCCGAGGTCGAGCCCGCCGAGCCGGTCGACCCCACCGAGGCCCTGCGCCAGGAGCTGCGCTCCCTGCCGGGCGAGTGGTACGTGATCCACACCTACGCGGGCTACGAGAAGCGCGTGAAGGCGAACCTGGAGCAGCGCGCCGTCTCGCTGAACGTCGAGGAGTTCATCTACCAGGCCGAGGTGCCCGAGGAAGAGATCGTCCAGATCAAGAACGGCGAGCGCAAGAACGTCCGGCAGAACAAGCTGCCCGGTTACGTTCTCGTCCGCATGGATCTGACGAACGAGTCCTGGGGCGTCGTCCGCAACACCCCCGGTGTCACCGGATTCGTCGGCAACGCCTACGACCCGTACCCGCTGACCCTGGACGAGATCCTCAAGATGCTCGCGCCGGAGGCCAAGGAGAAGGCCGACAAGGCCGCCGCCGAGGCCGCGGGCCTGCCCGCGCCGGCCGTCAAGCGCACGATCGAGGTCCTGGACTTCGAGGTCGGCGACTCGGTCACCGTCACCGACGGACCGTTCGCGACGCTGCAGGCGACGATCAACGAGATCAACCCGGACTCGAAGAAGGTCAAGGGTCTCGTCGAGATCTTCGGCCGCGAGACCCCGGTCGAGCTCAGCTTCGACCAGATCCAGAAGAACTGATCACGTTCCTCTGAACAACTGCTTCGAACAGGTCAGATCGCCCCGAAAAGGGCGGTCTGACCTGCTCGGTTTTTAGCCTCGCACCGATACCCGTTATCGTGGTGCGGTATGCCTCCATCCGGATGACCGGATGAAGGCGAAAACTCTCACTAGGACCCGGAGAGAGCAATGCCTCCCAAGAAGAAGAAGATCACGGGGCTTATCAAGCTCCAGATCAAGGCCGGTGCGGCCAACCCGGCTCCGCCGGTCGGCCCCGCGCTCGGTCAGCACGGCGTCAACATCATGGAGTTCTGCAAGGCCTACAACGCCGCGACCGAGTCGCAGCGTGGCATGGTCGTGCCGGTGGAGATCACGGTCTACGACGACCGCTCCTTCACCTTCATCACCAAGACTCCGCCGGCCGCGCGCCTCATCCTGAAGGCCGCGGGCATCGAGAAGGGCTCCGGCGAGCCGCACAAGACCAAGGTCGCCAAGCTCACCGGCGCCCAGGTCCGCGAGATCGCCGAGCTGAAGATGCCCGACCTCAACGCCAACGACGTCGACGCCGCGATGAAGATCATCGCCGGCACCGCGCGTTCGATGGGCGTCACGGTCGAAGGCTGATCCAGCCACCCAGCACCACCAGTGGTAGGGCCAAGCGCTGGTCCGCACCACGACTCCATGCCTGAAGCCACAACACAGGAGCAGAAGTGAAGCGCAGCAAGACTCTCCGCGCTGCGGACGCCAAGATCGACCGGGAGAAGCAGTACGCCCCGCTCGAGGCCGTCCGTCTCGCCAAGGAGACCTCCGCCACCAAGTTCGACAGCACCGTCGAGGTCGCCTTCCGCCTGGGTGTAGACCCGCGCAAGGCCGACCAGATGGTCCGCGGCACCGTGAACCTCCCGCACGGCACCGGCAAGACCGCCCGGGTCCTGGTCTTCGCGACCGGTGACCGTGCTGCGGCCGCGGAAGCCGCCGGCGCCGACATCGTCGGCGACGACGAGCTGATCAACGAGATCGCGAAGGGCAACCGCCTCAACGAGTTCGACGCCGTTGTCGCCACCCCGGACCTCATGGGCAAGGTCGGCCGCCTCGGCCGCGTGCTCGGTCCCCGTGGCCTCATGCCGAACCCGAAGACCGGCACCGTCACGATGGACGTCGCCAAGGCTGTCACCGAGATCAAGGGTGGCAAGATCGAGTTCCGCGTCGACAAGCACTCGAACCTGCACTTCATCATCGGCAAGGTCTCCTTCTCCGATGAGCAGCTCGTCGAGAACTACGGCGCGGCCCTGGACGAGATCCTTCGTCTGAAGCCGTCCGCCGCGAAGGGCCGTTACATCAAGAAGGCCGCCCTGAGCACCACGATGGGTCCCGGCATCCAGCTGGACTCGAACCGCACCCGCAACCTCCTCGTCGAGGAAGACCCGGCCGCGGTCTGAGCCTCACGGCTCTGAGCCCTCGGGCTCGCTGAACGACAGAACGGGCCCCTCGGCTCCCTCACGGGATCCGAGGGGCCCGTTCCGTTTTTTCCTGACTTCTGTGGAGCACGTCACACCTGCACGGATTGCGGGAAATACGCACCACGACGGCAGAACGCAGCACGTATGGTCGAAATTAATCGAACAATTACATCAGGGGTGGGGACTCCATGCTCGTACACCGCAACAAGACCGCCGGCGCCGTCCTGGCCGCCGTCCTGCTCGTGGGTGGGGCCACGGCGTGTGAGGACGGCAAGAAGGACGGAGCGGCCAAGCCGGCGGCCCCGGCCGCCTCGGCGCCGTCCAAGGCCGCCGTCGAGGTGACGCCGGCCGCGTACCTGGAGAAGGTGAAGAAGAAGTCCGAGGAGTTCACCTCGCTTCGCTACACCATGTCCGGGAGCGCCATGGGCGAGAAGATCTCCGGCGAGGTCTCCCTGCGCATGAAGCCCACGGTGGCCATGGCCATGAAGATGGCCGCCCCCGGCGCCACGGGTGGTGCCGAGTCGGTCGAGATCCGCCTGCTGGACGGTGCCATGTACATGGGCAGCGAGGGCAAGTGGATGAAGTTCGACATGAAGGCGATGGGCGCCGAGTCCGCGAAGAAGTTGGAAGGCCTCGGTCAGAGCTCACAGACCGAGAACCCGGGCGACAAGGCCGACGCGCTGCTCAAGGCCGAGGACCTCAAGTCCCTCGGCGACGAGACCGTTGACGGAGTGAAGACGCGGCACCTCGTCGGCACCGTCCCCGTGGACAAGGTGCGGGCCTCGTCCGCGACGGGTACCCCGGAGGAGAAGGAGCGCCGGGAGAAGTCCGTCAAGGCGCTGGAGGACCAGGGCATCAAGAGCCTGACCGTGGACATGTGGATCGACGAGCAGGACCACACCAAGCAGGTCCGCACCCGCGGCACTGGAACCAAGGGCCCGATGGACATGACCATCAAGTTCCTCGACTTCAACAAGCCGGTCGAGATCGCCGCCCCGCCGGCCGACCAGGTCATGGACCTGGCCGAGATGATGAAGGACGGCGGCGAGCAGGGCTGATCGGCCCCTCCCGGACCTGCCGTACGAGCTGCTCCCGAGCGGATTTGCTTGACAACGTCTGGTTCACGTACGATTCCCCGGAAGCCAAAGACCGCTGGTCGTTGCCGTGCTCGCAAGGGTGCGGTGGCCGAAGGATCCGCTGAATGCGGACGTCCTGCGCAGGTGTTCGTGGAAAGTTCCCGGAGTCATCCGGTTGAGCTACGCCCCGTGCGCTTGCGCCGGGGCGTTCTTGTTGTTCAGCCCCTTCTGAGCGGTCCTCATCACCCGGAAGGAGGCCGAAGCGCTATGCCGACGCCCAACAAGGCTGCCGCGGTAGCCGAGCTCAAGGACGCGTTCCAGAGCTCGAACGCCGCCGTGCTGACCGAGTACCGGGGTCTCACCGTGGCGCAGCTCAAGACGCTGCGTCGTTCGCTCGGTGAGAACGCCCAGTACGCCGTGGTGAAGAACACGCTGACCAAGATTGCGGCCAACCAGGCCGGGATCACCGCGCTGGACGAGCACTTCGCTGGTCCGACCGCGGTCGCCTTCATCACCGGTGACCCGGTGGAGTCGGCGAAGAGCCTGCGTGACTTCGCCAAGGACAACCCGAACCTCATCATCAAGGCGGGTGTCCTTGATGGTAAGGCGCTCACCGCCGATGAGATCAAGAAGCTTGCGGACCTCGAGTCCCGCGAGGTTCTGCTCAGCAAGCTGGCCGGCGCGTTCAAGGGCAAGCAGTCTCAGGCTGCCTCGCTCTTCCAGGCGCTGCCGTCGAAGTTCGTCCGCACCGCGGAAGCGCTTCGCGTCAAGCTCGCCGAGCAGGGCGGTGCCGAGTAATTCGGCTCGCGCACTGATCCACGCCGCCTAGTGCGTGGGTCGTAGCGGGCCGTTACGCCCGCCTCTCAATACATCCGGCACCTGCCGAATTAGTGGAAGGATCGCCCATCATGGCGAAGCTCACCCAGGACGAACTCCTCGCCCAGTTCGAGGAGCTCACCCTCATCGAGCTCTCCGAGTTCGTGAAGGCGTTCGAGGAGAAGTTCGACGTCACCGCCGCCGCGGCCGTCGCCGTTGCCGGTCCGGCCGGCCCGGGCGCCGCTGCCGAGGCCGTCGAGGAGCAGGACGAGTTCGACGTCATCCTCACCGGTGCCGGCGACAAGAAGATCCAGGTCATCAAGGTCGTGCGTGAGCTGACCTCGCTGGGTCTGAAGGAGGCCAAGGACCTCGTCGACGGCGCTCCGAAGCCGGTCCTCGAGAAGGTCGCCAAGGAGGCCGCTGAGAAGGCCGCCGAGTCCCTCAAGGCCGCCGGCGCGGGCGTTGAGGTCAAGTAACACCTCAGAGGCTCTCTGAAGCCTCTTCCAAGGGCGATCACCCGTACGGGTGGTCGCCCTTTGGTGTACCCGGAGCGCCTGACTTGCCCTGGTCTCGCTGGGGAGTAGGGTGATCTTCGTTGCCTCGAAGCAGGGTCCGGAGATGATCCGCTCGGAGCAGGGGGCCTTGACGAACGGCCGGTGGCGCGCAATTCTCAGTCCCGTCGTGAGATGGGTCGGCTCGCTCCGGTGATCCGAGGCGAGGATCGACGATCCGAGGCATGGATCGACTACGAAGAGGGCAGTACTGATACGCGCTCTGTGTACGAGAGCGCCGCAGCGTTGGATGCAGGGTTGGTTTTTAAACGACACGGGGAAGGCCTGTTGCCGGTTTCCGGAAACCTGGTCTGGACATCAGTGAGCCGAGTGGCTACACTGACCCTTTGCGCTGCCTGTTAGCTGCCCCCTGCCCGTCGCCAGGGGCATGCCCACGCTTCAGCACACTTGATTGATCCGTTCTGACCTGGTCTTTCGGCCAGGTCGAGGGCTTCCGTCTTCTGTGTCGGCTGGGACCGGTACGCGCGTAGTGAGTCCGAGCCCTCGGAAGGACCCCCTCTTGGCCGCCTCGCGCAACGCCTCGACCAATACGAACAACGGTGCCAGCACTGCCCCGCTGCGCATCTCCTTTGCAAAGATCAAGGAGCCCCTCGAGGTTCCGAACCTCCTGGCGCTGCAGACCGAGAGCTTTGACTGGCTGCTCGGGAACGCGGCCTGGAAGTCTCGCGTCGAGTCGGCGCTTGAGAGTGGACAGGACGTCCCCACCAAGTCCGGTCTGGAAGAGATCTTCGAGGAGATCTCGCCGATCGAGGACTTCTCCGGGTCGATGTCGCTGACCTTCCGCGACCACCGTTTCGAGCCGGCGAAGAACTCTGTCGACGAGTGCAAGGACCGCGACTTCACGTTCGCGGCTCCGCTGTTCGTCACTGCCGAGTTCACGAACAACGAGACCGGAGAGATCAAGTCTCAGACGGTCTTCATGGGCGATTTCCCGCTCATGACCAACAAGGGCACCTTCGTCATCAACGGCACCGAGCGTGTCGTCGTGTCGCAGCTTGTCCGTTCCCCCGGTGTCTACTTCGACTCCTCCATCGACAAGACGTCCGACAAGGACATCTTCGCCGCCAAGATCATCCCTTCCCGGGGTGCCTGGCTGGAGATGGAGATCGACAAGCGCGACATGGTCGGTGTCCGCATCGACCGCAAGCGCAAGCAGTCCGTCACCGTCCTCCTGAAGGCTCTCGGCTGGACCACCGAGCAGATCCTCGAGGAGTTCGGCGAGTACGAGTCCATGCGCGCCACCCTGGAGAAGGACCACACCCAGGGCCAGGACGACGCGCTGCTCGACATCTACCGCAAGCTGCGTCCGGGCGAACCGCCGACCCGCGAGGCCGCTCAGACGCTGCTCGAGAACCTCTACTTCAACCCGAAGCGCTACGACCTCGCCAAGGTCGGCCGCTACAAGGTGAACAAGAAGCTCGGCGCCGACGAGCCGCTCGACGCCGGTGTGCTGACCACCGACGACGTCATCGCGACCATCAAGTACCTGGTCAAGCTGCACGCCGGTGAGACCGAGACGACCGGCGAGTCCGGCCGTTCGATCGTCGTCGAGACCGACGACATCGACCACTTCGGCAACCGTCGTCTGCGCAACGTCGGCGAGCTCATCCAGAACCAGGTCCGCACGGGTCTGGCGCGCATGGAGCGCGTCGTCCGCGAGCGCATGACGACTCAGGACGTCGAGGCGATCACGCCGCAGACCCTGATCAACATCCGGCCGGTCGTCGCCTCCATCAAGGAGTTCTTCGGCACCAGCCAGCTGTCGCAGTTCATGGACCAGAACAACCCGCTGTCGGGTCTCACCCACAAGCGACGCCTGTCGGCGCTTGGCCCGGGTGGTCTCTCCCGTGAGCGGGCCGGCTTCGAGGTCCGTGACGTGCACCCGTCGCACTACGGCCGCATGTGCCCGATCGAGACCCCTGAAGGCCCGAACATCGGTCTGATCGGCTCGCTCGCGTCCTACGGCCGCGTCAACGCGTTCGGCTTCGTCGAGACCCCGTACCGCAAGGTCATCGACGGTGTCGTCACCGACGACGTCGACTACCTGACCGCCGACGAGGAAGACCGCTTCGTCATCGCCCAGGCCAACGCCGGCCTGTCCGACGACATGCGCTTCACCGAGAACCGCGTGCTGGTTCGCCGTCGTGGTGGCGAGATCGACTACATCGCCGGCGACGACGTCGACTACATGGACGTCTCCCCGCGCCAGATGGTGTCCGTCGCGACCGCGATGATCCCCTTCCTGGAGCACGACGACGCCAACCGTGCCCTCATGGGCGCGAACATGATGCGCCAGGCCGTTCCGCTCATCAAGGCGGAGGCGCCGCTCGTCGGCACCGGCATGGAGTACCGCTGCGCCGTCGACGCCGGTGACTCGATCCGTGCGGAGAAGGACGGTGTGGTCCAGGAGGTCTCGGCCGACTACATCACCGTCGCCAACGACGACGGCACGTACACCACGTACCGCGTCGCGAAGTTCTCCCGCTCGAACCAGGGCACCTCGGTCAACCAGAAGGTCATCGTCAACGAGGGTGACCGGATCATCGAGTCCCAGGTCCTCGCCGACGGTCCCGCGACCGAAGAGGGCGAAATGGCCCTCGGCAAGAACCTGCTCGTGGCGTTCATGCCCTGGGAAGGTCACAACTACGAGGACGCGATCATCCTGTCGCAGCGCCTCGTGCAGGACGACGTCCTCTCCTCGATCCACATCGAGGAGCACGAGGTCGACGCCCGTGACACCAAGCTGGGCCCCGAGGAGATCACCCGGGACATCCCGAACGTCTCCGAGGAGGTCCTCGCGGACCTCGACGAGCGCGGCATCATCCGCATCGGTGCGGACGTCGTCGCCGGCGACATCCTGGTCGGCAAGGTCACGCCCAAGGGTGAGACCGAGCTGACCCCGGAGGAGCGCCTGCTCCGCGCGATCTTCGGTGAGAAGGCCCGCGAGGTGCGTGACACCTCGCTCAAGGTTCCTCACGGTGAGATCGGCAAGGTCATCGGTGTCCGCGTCTTCGACCGCGAGGAGGGCGACGAGCTTCCTCCGGGCGTGAACCAGCTGGTCCGCGTCTACGTCGCCCAGAAGCGCAAGATCACCGACGGTGACAAGCTCGCCGGCCGCCACGGCAACAAGGGTGTCATCTCCAAGATCCTTCCGATCGAGGACATGCCCTTCCTTGAGGACGGCACGCCGGTCGACATCATCCTGAACCCCCTGGGTGTCCCGTCCCGAATGAACCCGGGACAGGTCCTGGAGATCCACCTCGGCTGGCTCGCCAGCCGCGGCTGGGACGTCTCCGGTCTCGCCGAGGAATGGGCCGAGCGACTGAAGGTCATCGGTGCCGACCGCGTCGAGCCCGGTACCAACGTCGCCACCCCGGTGTTCGACGGTGCCCGTGAGGACGAACTCGCCGGCCTCTTCGAGCACACCATCCCGAACCGTGACGGTGACCGCCTGGTCCTCCCGTCCGGCAAGGCGCGTCTGTTCGACGGCCGCTCCGGCGAGCCGTTCCCGGACCCGGTCTCCATCGGGTACATGTACATCCTCAAGCTCCACCACCTGGTCGACGACAAGCTCCACGCTCGGTCGACCGGTCCGTACTCGATGATCACGCAGCAGCCGCTGGGTGGTAAGGCGCAGTTCGGTGGCCAGCGCTTCGGTGAGATGGAGGTGTGGGCGCTCGAGGCTTATGGCGCCGCTTACGCCCTCCAGGAGCTGCTGACCATCAAGTCCGATGACGTCACCGGCCGCGTGAAGGTCTACGAGGCCATCGTCAAGGGCGAGAACATCCCCGAGCCGGGCATTCCCGAGTCCTTCAAGGTGCTCATCAAGGAAATGCAGTCGCTCTGCCTCAACGTGGAGGTGCTGTCCTCGGACGGCATGTCCATCGAGATGCGCGACACCGACGAGGACGTCTTCCGCGCGGCGGAGGAGCTCGGTATCGACCTGTCCCGGCGCGAGCCGAGCAGCGTCGAAGAGGTCTGACGGGCCTGACGGGGGGCTCGCTCAAGAGCCCCCCGTCATCCCCGGGACCGTTCAGACCATGATTGAGACTCGACCCCGAAAGAGGGATTGACGCACAGTGCTCGACGTCAACTTCTTCGACGAGCTGCGGATCGGCCTTGCCACCGCGGACGACATCCGAACCTGGTCGCACGGCGAGGTCAAGAAGCCGGAGACCATCAACTACCGCACCCTCAAGCCCGAGAAGGACGGACTCTTCTGCGAGAAGATCTTCGGTCCGACCCGGGACTGGGAGTGCTACTGCGGCAAGTACAAGCGTGTCCGCTTCAAGGGCATCATCTGCGAGCGCTGCGGCGTCGAGGTCACGCGCGCCAAGGTGCGTCGTGAGCGGATGGGCCACATCGAGCTTGCCGCTCCCGTCACCCACATCTGGTACTTCAAGGGCGTCCCGTCGCGCCTCGGATACCTGCTGGACCTCGCGCCGAAGGACCTCGAAAAGGTCATCTACTTCGCCGCGTACATGATCACGTTCGTCGACGACGAGCGTCGCACCCGCGACCTCCCGTCGCTGGAGGCGCACGTCTCCGTCGAGCGCCAGCAGATCGAGAACCGCCGTGACGCGGACCTCGAAGGCCGTGCCAAGAAGCTCGAGACCGACCTGGCCGAGCTCGAGGCCGAGGGCGCGAAGGCCGACGTACGCCGCAAGGTGCGCGAAGGTGCCGAGCGCGAGATGAAGCAGCTCCGTGACCGCGCCCAGCGCGAGATCGACCGCCTCGACGAGGTGTGGGCCCGCTTCAAGAACCTCAAGGTCCAGGACCTGGAGGGCGACGAGCTCCTCTACCGCGAGCTGCGTGACCGCTTCGGCACGTACTTCGACGGTTGCATGGGCGCCGCGGCGCTCCAGAAGCGCCTGGAGTCCTTCGACCTGGAGGAGGAGGCCGAGCGCCTCCGCGAGATCATCCGGACCGGCAAGGGCCAGAAGAAGACCCGTGCGCTCAAGCGCCTCAAGGTCGTCTCCGCGTTCCTGCAGACCAGCAACAAGCCCAAGGGCATGGTTCTGGACTGCGTTCCGGTCATCCCGCCGGACCTGCGTCCGATGGTGCAGCTGGACGGTGGCCGCTTCGCGACCTCCGACCTGAACGACCTGTACCGCCGTGTGATCAACCGCAACAACCGCCTGAAGCGCCTTCTCGACCTCGGTGCCCCCGAGATCATCGTGAACAACGAGAAGCGCATGCTCCAGGAGGCCGTCGACGCCCTCTTCGACAACGGTCGTCGTGGTCGCCCGGTCACCGGTCCCGGCAACCGTCCCCTGAAGTCCCTGAGCGACATGCTCAAGGGCAAGCAGGGTCGATTCCGTCAGAACCTCCTCGGCAAGCGCGTGGACTACTCCGCGCGTTCCGTGATCGTCGTCGGTCCCCAGCTGAAGCTGCACCAGTGTGGTCTGCCGAAGGCCATGGCGCTGGAGCTCTTCAAGCCGTTCGTGATGAAGCGCCTGGTCGACCTGAACCACGCGCAGAACATCAAGTCGGCGAAGCGCATGGTCGAGCGCGGCCGCACGGTCGTCTACGACGTGCTCGAAGAGGTCATCGCGGAGCACCCGGTTCTGCTGAACCGTGCGCCCACGCTGCACCGCCTCGGCATCCAGGCCTTCGAGCCCCAGCTGGTCGAAGGCAAGGCCATCCAGATCCACCCGCTCGTCTGCACCGCGTTCAACGCGGACTTCGACGGTGACCAGATGGCCGTGCACCTGCCGCTGTCGGCAGAGGCGCAGGCCGAGGCCCGCATCCTGATGCTGTCCTCTAACAACATCCTGAAGCCGGCAGACGGTCGTCCCGTCACCATGCCGACCCAGGACATGGTGCTGGGTCTGTTCTTCCTCACCACCGACGGCGAGCTCCGTGACGTCAAGGGCGAGGGCCGCGCGTTCGGCTCCACGGCCGAGGCGACCATGGCGTTCGACAACGGCGAGCTGGCCCTCCAGTCGGCCGTCGACATCCGCTTCCCGGTGGGCACCATCCCGCCGCGCGGCTGGGTGGCGCCGGTCGCCGAGGAAGGCGAGCAGGAGTTCCAGCCGGGCGACAGCTTCCGTCTGAAGACGACCCTGGGTCGCGCGCTCTTCAACGAGCTGCTTCCCGAGGACTACCCGTTCGTCGACTACTCGGTGGGCAAGAAGCAGCTCTCCGAGATCGTCAACGACCTGGCGGAGCGCTACCCCAAGGTCATCGTGGCGGCGACGCTCGACAACCTCAAGGCGGCCGGCTTCCACTGGGCGACCCGTTCGGGCGTCACCGTGGCCATCTCCGACGTCGTCGTGCCCGAGGCCAAGAAGGCCATCGTCAAGGGCTACGAGGAGCTGGACGAGAAGGTCCAGAAGCAGTACGAGCGCGGTCTGATCACCAAGGACGAGCGCACGCAGGAGCTCATCGCGATCTGGACCAAGGCGACCAACGAGGTTGCCGAGGCGATGAACGCGAACTTCCCCAAGACGAACCCCATCTTCATGATGGTTGACTCGGGTGCCCGAGGAAACATGATGCAGATGCGACAGATCGCCGGTATGCGTGGTCTGGTGTCGAACGCGAAGAACGAGACCATCCCGCGTCCGATCAAGGCGTCCTTCCGTGAGGGCCTCACCGTTCTGGAGTACTTCATCTCCACGCACGGTGCCCGTAAGGGTCTGGCGGACACCGCCCTGCGTACCGCCGACTCGGGTTACCTCACCCGTCGTCTGGTGGACGTCTCGCAGGACGTCATCATCCGCGAGGAGGACTGCGGCACCGAGCGCGGCCTCAAGCTCAAGATCGGTGTCAAGGACGAGGCCGGCGTTCTGCGCAAGGCCGACGACGTCGAGACCTCCATCTACGCCCGCATGCTGGCCGAGGACGTCGTCATCGACGGCAAGGTCATCGCGCCGGCCAACGTGGACCTCGGTGACGTGCTCATCGACGCCCTCATCGCGAACGGCGTCGAGGAGGTCAAGACCCGCTCGGTCCTGACCTGTGAGTCCGCGGTCGGCACCTGTGCCTTCTGCTACGGACGCTCGCTCGCCACCGGCAAGCTGGTCGACATCGGTGAGGCGGTCGGCATCATCGCCGCCCAGTCCATCGGTGAGCCCGGTACCCAGCTGACGATGCGTACCTTCCACACCGGTGGTGTGGCCGGTGACGACATCACGCAGGGTCTGCCGCGTGTCGTCGAGCTCTTCGAGGCCCGTACCCCGAAGGGTGTCGCCCCGATCTCCGAGGCCGCCGGTCGCGTGCGGATCGAGGAGACCGAGAAGACGAAGAAGATCGTCATCACGCCCGACGACGGCAGCGAGGAGACGGCGTTCCCGATCTCCAAGCGCGCCAAGGTCATCGTGCACGAGGGCGACCACGTCGAGGTGGGCCAGAAGCTCACCATGGGTGCCACCAACCCGCACGACGTGCTGCGCATCCTCGGTCAGCGCGCGGTCCAGGTCCACCTGGTCGGCGAAGTCCAGAAGGTCTACAACTCGCAGGGCGTGTCGATCCACGACAAGCACATCGAGATCATCATTCGGCAGATGCTCCGCCGCGTGACGATCATCGAGTCCGGCGACGCGGAGCTCCTGCCGGGCGAGCTGGTCGAGCGGTCGAAGTTCGAGACCGAGAACCGTCGTGTGGTCACCGAGGGCGGTCACCCCGCCTCCGGCCGTCCGCAGCTGATGGGTATCACCAAGGCCTCGCTCGCCACCGAGTCGTGGCTGTCGGCGGCGTCCTTCCAGGAGACGACCAGGGTTCTGACGGACGCGGCGATCAACGCCAAGTCCGACTCCCTGATCGGCCTCAAGGAGAACGTCATCATCGGTAAGCTCATCCCGGCCGGTACGGGTCTGTCCCGCTACCGCAACATCCGGGTCGAGCCCACCGAGGAAGCCAAGGCCGCGATGTACTCGGCCGTCGGCTACGACGACATCGACTACTCGCCCTTCGGCACCGGCTCCGGCCAGGCTGTCCCGCTGGAGGACTACGACTACGGCCCGTACAACGGCTAAGAGTCACCGAGAAAGCCCCCCGTCGCTCCGAGAGGAGCGGCGGGGGGCTTCTTCGTGTTCGTGGGCGGCCGTCCCGTCCGGGGCCGTACGGGGGCCGCACGGGGGCCGTACGACGCCGGCGCCCCCCGAGAGTCCGGGGGGCGCCGGGTGACGGCCGCGGGCCGGGGGCACGGCCGGGTGTCAGGGCTTGTGGATGTCCTCGACGCCGTAGTACTTGGAGACGCACTGGGCGACCCAGTCCTTGTCCTTGTTCTTGGTGAAGTACGGCTCGGCGAGCTTCCCGATGTAGGACGGCTTGTACATCACGTCCGTCGCACCGCGGGAGACCTCCTTGCGGATCCGGGCGTCCTGCTTGTCCCACACCAGGGAGCGGTAGACGGTGTCCTTGGTCATCTCCTGCACGGCGGGCACGAGCGCGCCCACGGAGGCGACGGTGAACCCGGCGGCGAGGACCACGACGAGGGCGCCCGGGAGCGGGCTGCCGCGGTCGACGGAGGCGAGCCGGACGCCGATGGCGCGGCCGGCCAGGATCCCGTACAGGCACAGGGTCATCAGGAACGGGACCATGAAGCTGTTCCAGGTCCGCGCGTAGGTCCAGCCGGTGGGGCCGTAGCCGTTGTTCAGGGCCATGGCCACCACGAACGAGGCGAGCATCAGGACCGGCACCGGCAGGACGATCAGCAGCACCTTCAGGCGGCCCGGGATCGCGGTGACGCGCTCGGCGCCCGCGGGGGAGAGGTAGGCGACGGCCAGACCGATCAGGAGGCCCGCGGCGACGGCACCGAGGTAGGCCCACTGGCCGCCGATGGCGTCCCAGATGTTGCCCCAGTCCTCGAAGGACTTGCGCAGGGCCTTACCGGAGAGCACCGAGTCGGAGGGCGGCTGCACCGAGCGGCGCCACTTCGCGCCGGGGGAGGTGTACAGCACGGCCAGTCCGACGAGGCTGCTGACGCAGTACGTGGCGAGCCAGGTGAACGACCACCAGGTACGGGCGAGGCCCACCTTCGGGATGCTCAGCAGCATGGCCACGCCCATGAACAGCCCGCCCACGATGGTGAAGGGCTCGCTCAGGGTGCCGATGCCGAAGCCGATCAGGACGGCGGCGGCGAGGGCGAGGCGGCGCGGCCAGGCGCGGCCCGAACGACCGGCCCAGACGGCGATGAGCACGGCCCAGATGCCGATGATGGCGGGGACCGTGTGCGAGATCGTGGCCGGGGCCCACAGCAGGGCCTGGTAGTTGCGGGTGCCCGCGAAGGAGAAGAGGGCGGTCACCACGACGGACGCCGCGATCAGCACCGCGATCGGCACCTGCCAGCCGAACGCGCGCAGGCCGACGCGGGCCAGCATCACCAGGCCGGCGCCCATCGTCAGGATGATGAGGGTGGGCATGACCTTCGTGCCGAGGATTCCGTCGGAGTAGACGATCCCGCTCATGAAGGCGTTGGTGAGCCGGCCGTTCTGCGTGTTGTAGAAGTCGGCGGTGATCCCGAAGATGCCCATGTCGCGGGCCTTCCAGGCGGCGCACCAGTCATCCGAGGTGGGGCGGACGTAGAGGCCCAGGAAGGCGCCGACGGCCAGCAGGGCCGAGGCGGCGAGGGCGATGACGACTGCGGCGTACGCCACGAGCGGACGCAGGCGTTCTCGTATGGAATCGAGCGGCATTCGGGATCTTTCGCGACGGGGCCGTTCCGCGGCGGCCGCGCGCCGTGCCACAGGAGGCGAGAACGGCGTCTGGGACCGGGGATGATCGGGTAGAAGTCTAGACTTCGCGCCCCTGTCGCTCTCACCTCCTCGGCGCGCCGCGCGGCGGTCCGCAGGTCGGGAGGTCGTCGGCCTGCGTCGAAGGTGCCCGGGAGCATTTGTTTTGACCGGAGTGAGTGAGGTAGGTACGCTCATACCTTGTGCCTGGGGTGTGTCTGGTTCCCGTGCGTGTCCATCAACCGCACGAGGGACGAATCAGCCACCGCGATCCAAGCGTTTCCGTGCATGCACGGAGGTCCGCCGGATCCGACACACCCGACCGCGTGGGTCGGAGAAGTTCCAGGTTAGTTTCACTACACGGCACACAGAAACCGGAGAAGTAGTGCCTACGATCCAGCAGCTGGTCCGGAAGGGCCGGCAGGACAAGGTCGAGAAGACCAAGACCCCCGCGCTTGAGGCTTCGCCCCAGCGCCGTGGCGTCTGCACGCGTGTGTTCACGACCACCCCGAAGAAGCCGAACTCGGCCCTCCGTAAGGTCGCGCGTGTGCGTCTGACCTCCGGTATCGAGGTCACGGCCTACATTCCGGGTGAGGGGCACAACCTGCAGGAGCACTCGATCGTGCTCGTGCGTGGTGGCCGTGTGAAGGACCTGCCGGGTGTTCGTTACAAGATCATCCGCGGTGCGCTTGACACGCAGGCTGTCAAGAACCGCAAGCAGGCCCGCAGCCGCTACGGCGCCAAGAAGGAGAAGTAAGAATGCCTCGTAAGGGCCCCGCCCCGAAGCGCCCGGTCATCATCGACCCGGTCTACGCATCTCCTCTGGTGACGTCGCTCATCAACAAGCTCCTCCTGGACGGCAAGCGCTCCACCGCCGAGCGCATCGTCTACGGCGCCATGGAAGGCCTCCGCGAGAAGACCGGCGCTGACCCGGTCATCACGCTGAAGCGCGCGCTGGAGAACGTCAAGCCGTCCCTCGAGGTCAAGTCCCGCCGTGTCGGTGGCGCCACCTACCAGGTGCCGATCGAGGTCAAGCCCGGTCGTGCGGCCACCCTCGCGCTGCGTTGGGTCGTGGGTTACTCCCGCGCCCGCCGCGAGAAGACCATGACCGAGCGCCTCATGAACGAGCTGCTCGACGCCTCCAACGGTCTTGGCGCTGCCGTCAAGAAGCGCGAGGACACGCACAAGATGGCCGAGTCCAACAAGGCCTTCGCGCACTACCGCTGGTAGTCCCACCCCACATCGAGACCGAGAGAAGACCGAAGCCTTATGGCTACCACTTCGCTTGACCTGGCCAAGGTCCGCAACATCGGGATCATGGCCCACATCGACGCGGGCAAGACGACCACCACCGAGCGCATCCTGTTCTACACCGGTGTGTCGTACAAGATCGGTGAGGTCCACGACGGCGCCGCCACGATGGACTGGATGGAGCAGGAGCAGGAGCGTGGTATCACCATCACGTCTGCCGCGACGACCTGCCACTGGCCCCTCGAAGACGTTGACCACACCATCAACATCATCGACACCCCGGGCCACGTCGACTTCACCGTCGAGGTGGAGCGTTCGCTCCGCGTCCTCGACGGCGCCGTCACCGTCTTCGACGGTGTCGCCGGTGTCGAGCCGCAGTCCGAGACGGTCTGGCGTCAGGCCGACCGTTACGGCGTGCCGCGCATCTGCTTCGTGAACAAGCTGGACCGTACCGGCGCCGAGTTCTTCCGCTGCGTTGACATGATCACGGACCGCCTCGGCGCGACCCCGATCGTCATGCAGCTCCCGATCGGCGCCGAGATGGACTTCCAGGGCGTTGTCGACCTGGTGCGCATGAAGGCCCTCGTCTGGTCCGCCGAAGCCTCCAAGGGCGAGATGTACGACGTCGTCGACATCCCCGCCTCGCACACCGAGCTCGCCGAGGAATGGCGCGGCAAGCTCGTCGAGGCCGTCGCGGAGAACGACGAAGAGCTGATGGAACTGTTCCTGGAGGGCGTCGAGCCCACCGAGGAGCAGCTCTACGCCGCTGTTCGTCGTATCACCATCGCGTCCGGCAAGGGCGGCGACACCACCGTCACCCCCGTGTTCTGCGGCACCGCGTTCAAGAACAAGGGCGTTCAGCCCCTGCTCGACGCCGTCGTGCGCTACCTGCCCTCCCCCCTGGACGTCGAGGCCATCGAAGGCCACGACGTCAAGGACCCGGAGGCCGTGGTCAAGCGCAAGCCGTCCGACTCCGAGCCGCTGTCGGCCCTCGCGTTCAAGATCGCGAGCGACCCGCACCTCGGCAAGCTCACCTTCGTCCGGATCTACTCCGGTCGCCTGGAGGCCGGCACCGCGGTGCTGAACTCCGTCAAGGGCAAGAAGGAGCGCATCGGCAAGATCTACCGCATGCACGCGAACAAGCGTGAGGAGATCGACTCGGTGGGCGCCGGCGACATCGTCGCCGTCATGGGCCTGAAGCAGACCACCACCGGTGAGACGCTGTGTGACGACAAGAACCCGGTCATCCTGGAGTCCATGGACTTCCCGGCCCCGGTCATTCAGGTCGCCATCGAGCCCAAGTCCAAGGGTGACCAGGAGAAGCTGGGTGTTGCCATCCAGCGTCTCGCGGAGGAGGACCCCTCCTTCCAGGTTCACTCGGACGAGGAGACCGGCCAGACCATCATCGGTGGTATGGGCGAGCTTCACCTCGACATCCTCGTCGACCGCATGCGTCGCGAGTTCAAGGTCGAGGCGAACGTCGGCAAGCCGCAGGTGGCCTACCGCGAGACGATCCGCAAGACCGTCGAGCGTCACGACTACACCCACAAGAAGCAGACCGGTGGTACCGGTCAGTTCGCCAAGGTGCAGATCGCGATCGAGCCCATCGAGGGTGGCGAGGCGACCTACGAGTTCGTGAACAAGGTCACCGGTGGCCGCATCCCGCGTGAGTACATCCCCTCCGTGGATGCCGGTGCGCAGGAAGCCATGAAGTTCGGCATCCTCGCCGGCTACGAGATGACCGGCGTCCGCGTCATTCTTCTCGACGGTGGCTACCACGAGGTCGACTCCTCCGAACTCGCGTTCAAGATCGCCGGTTCGCAGGCCTTCAAGGAGGCCGCGCGCAAGGCTTCTCCCGTGCTCCTTGAGCCGATGATGGCCGTTGAGGTCACCACGCCCGAGGACTACATGGGTGAGGTCATCGGCGACATCAACTCTCGCCGTGGCCAGATTCAGGCCATGGAGGAGCGTCACGGTGCTCGCATCGTGAAGGGCCTCGTGCCGCTTTCGGAGATGTTCGGCTACGTCGGAGACCTCCGCAGCAAGACCTCGGGTCGCGCCAGCTACTCGATGCAGTTCGACTCCTACGCCGAGGTTCCCCGGAACGTCGCTGAGGAGATCATCGCGAAGGCCAAGGGCGAGTAACTCTTCCGAGTACACGCTTTAGGCTTGTCACCGGAGCCTCTGGGGCAACAGGAGCAAACCTCCCGCTGCCCCGGGGGAACCGGCTATCCAGCAAAGATCACCTGGCGCCGATCTGTAAGGCGTACAGAACCACTCTCCAGGAGGACCCCCGTGGCGAAGGCGAAGTTCGAGCGGACTAAGCCGCACGTCAACATCGGCACCATCGGTCACATTGACCACGGTAAGACGACCCTCACGGCCGCCATTACCAAGGTGCTGCATGACGCGTACCCGGACCTGAACGAGGCCTCGGCCTTCGACCAGATCGACAAGGCTCCTGAGGAGCGCCAGCGCGGTATCACCATCTCCATCGCGCACGTCGAGTACCAGACCGAGGCGCGTCACTACGCCCACGTCGACTGCCCCGGTCACGCGGACTACATCAAGAACATGATCACGGGTGCCGCGCAGATGGACGGCGCGATCCTCGTGGTTGCCGCCACCGACGGCCCGATGCCGCAGACCAAGGAGCACGTGCTCCTGGCCCGCCAGGTCGGCGTTCCCTACATCGTCGTCGCGCTGAACAAGGCCGACATGGTGGACGACGAGGAGATCCTGGAGCTCGTTGAGCTCGAGGTCCGTGAGCTGCTCTCCGAGTACGACTTCCCGGGCGACGACCTTCCGGTCGTTCAGGTCTCCGCGCTCAAGGCTCTTGAGGGCGACAAGGAGTGGGGCGAGAAGCTTCTCGGCCTGATGGCCGCGGTCGACGAGTCGATCCCGACCCCTCCGCGTGACACCGAGAAGCCGTTCCTGATGCCCGTCGAGGACGTCTTCACGATCACCGGTCGTGGCACCGTCGTCACCGGTCGTATCGAGCGTGGTGTCCTGAAGGTCAACGAGACCGTTGACATCATCGGCATCAAGCAGGAGAAGACCACCACCACGGTCACCGGCATCGAGATGTTCCGCAAGCTGCTCGACGAGGGCCAGGCGGGCGAGAACGTCGGTCTGCTCCTCCGTGGCATCAAGCGCGAGGACGTCGAGCGCGGCCAGGTCATCATCAAGCCCGGTTCGGTCACGCCGCACACCGAGTTCGAGGCCGCCGCGTACATCCTGTCGAAGGACGAGGGTGGCCGTCACACCCCGTTCTTCAACAACTACCGCCCGCAGTTCTACTTCCGTACCACGGACGTGACGGGCGTTGTGACCCTCCCCGAGGGCACCGAGATGGTCATGCCCGGTGACAACACCGACATGACGGTCAACCTCATCCAGCCTGTCGCGATGGAAGAGGGCCTGAAGTTCGCCATCCGTGAGGGTGGTCGTACCGTCGGCGCCGGCCAGGTCACCAAGATCACGAAGTAATTTCGCGGTCTGACCTGGTGGCTCGCGAGAGCGGGCACCACGTTTGACAGAGGGGCTCCCTCCCCGACGCTTCGGCGTCGGGGAGGGAGCCCTTCGTCGTACCCGGGGCGAAGCCGTACCCGGTGCGAAGGGGAAGGGGTGGGCTGGGGCCAGGCGGCCGGCGGGTCGGGCCCCTGCTGCGTCCTGGACCGGGGTTTCCGGGGCGGGGGAGGAGGGCGTGGCCGGGGGGTGTCACGGGGGGCGCCGGGGGCGCCGTCCCGGCTTCCGTGGCCTCGGCCAGGCAGCCGGGGCGGTCGTAGGACACGGTCCGGGTGACGGCCTGGCCGCCGGTGAGCCGTACGCGGGTCCGCTCCAGGTACCCGTGCAGCTCCAGCTCCCGCAGGGCGGCGGCGGTGCGGTACTCGCTCTCGGGGAAGCGGGGGGCGAGGCCCAGGATGCCGATGCGGGCGCCCGTCGGCAGCGACTGGATGTGGACCGCGAGACCGATCGCGACGAGCGACATCTCGGGGTGCCGGGCGAGGTGGTTGCCGACCACGGTGAAGCGCCGGGTGTGGCGGACGTTGACGTGGATGACACCTGATCGAGGGGTGTCGCCCGGATTCCGCCCGGGGGTGCGCACGACGGCGGTACTCTTCTGGCCATCCATCGGGAAGCTCTACTTCCTTGCTGGTAGGCCCCCGCCGGGATTGCGAGTCCCGTCGGGGGCCGACGCATGTCTGGAGTTGTCGCGGCGAGAATGTGCCCGACAACTCCCTTGCAGGCCTGCCCAGTTGGCGTAGTCCACTCGTGTGAGCGACGCACCCTCCGCGGGAGGCTGGAGGGGTCTGGCGTGGTTCTTTCGCTTCCGGAGCACTCGCACCAGACGTCGAGGCCCACCAGGTCGCCGCCCACCGTGTCGTGGCCTTCGCGACCCGGTCGCGGCGTGCGCCGAGGACGGCCGGCGGCTCGGACGACCACCCCTGCGGAGCGGCGGGCAGGGCGGCGCGGTCGGACGTGGCGCCGACTCCTCCGGAACCCGAACCCCCGGGCCGGGAAGGGTGGTTCGCCCCCCCCTCGGGCCCCGCGGGAGCGAGCTGTACGGGGTGTGCGAGGATCCGCAGCGCATGAGTTGGATCTTCACAGGGGCGGGGACATGGGCAACAACGACGACGCCGGCAGACCGGGCGTTTCCGACGAGGCGTGGGAGCGGTTCGTGCGGGAGTCCGGGGCCGGGGGAGGGTCCGCCCCGCACGAGCCGTCCGCCCGGGCGCGGATGGTGACCGAGCGGCTGCGCCGGGAGGACGAGGCGCGGGCCGCGGCGGAGCGGGGAGGGTGGCGGGGGCGCCGGGCCCGGGAGGCCCGTCGGGCCGCAGAACCGGAGGGGTGGCGCACCGGACCCGCGTGGCAGGGGCGGGACGGGGGCAGGACGGGCAACCGGCGGCTCAAGGCGGGCGCGGGCATCGTGTTCATCGCCGCCCTGGCCCTGGTCGTCGTACGGCCGGAGCTGCTCATCGACCGGCTGACGGGCAAGGCCGACCAGGAGGCGGCCTCGGCCGCGCCGCTGCCCGGGGAGTCGGTGCGACCCACGGGGCCCCCGCCCGAGGCGTTCCCCGACCAGCCGACCCTGAGCGAGCCGTTCAGGGGCTCCCCGGCCCTCCGGTGGGCCGACGGCGCGGCCGGCATCGAGGTCCCCGAGGCGAAGGCCCTGGCGGGGCTGTCCCGGGAGCAGGTGGCGGACGGGCTCGCCAGGACCCGGCAGCTGCTGACCGCGGCCAACCTGGATCCGAACACCCTCCGCGGCGGGCACCCCCGCGCGGCCCTGGAGATGCTGGACCCGCTCCAACCGTCAGGCCGAGGCCTGCTGGAACGCGCGCTCGCGAAGCCCTCCGCGGACGAGGACCCGCTCTCGCTCTTCAGCCGGTTCGACCCGGCCGAGGTGCGACCGTACGGCGAGGTCGTCAAGACGCGCGGGCGCATGTGGTTCGACAGCGCCCGTGCGGGTGAGGTGCAGGTGCACACCGACTACACCTTCGTCTACCCGGTGGTGAAGGCCGCGCCCGGCTCGCAGGAGGTGGCGCGCACCATCGTGCGCCGCGAACTCACGGTGGCGGTGTCCGATCCCCGGTTGATCGAGGTGACCCCGGGAACGCTGACGATCGTCACGTGGTCGGAGACGGCCGGCAACGACGACTGCGACCGGAGCGGCACCGGCTACCTGCACCCGACGTTCCGCACGGACGCGAGGGCGCTGCCGGGCGCGGGCCCCTCGGGTCCGCGCACGGATCCGTACGACCGCAGCCAGGACATCTCGCGGCTGCCGACGGAGTGCGGGACGGTCTCGCGCTCCTGACCAGGGGCCCGGCGCGGACCCCCGTCGCGCGGCACGGTTTGACGTGCCTGCGTGGCGAGGTATTGTTCTGCGCCCGATTGGCGCAGTACGTGTCTTGTATGGCAGACTACTCAAGTTGCTCGGTTGAGTGCCGATGCTGCGCGCCTCCCGCCGGGAGGACCGGAAGCGAGTCCCACAGTACTCGTCGCCCTTACCTGCCCCTCAGGGCAGCAATGGGGGCGGACGTACGGGAATCTTCTGGGAAGTGTCAGCACGGTGCGGACCAGGCACCCGGTGGGTGTTTCTCCCCCGAACCGCGGTCTTGGGACCGCACCCCCTTGGACGAGGGAATTTCCGTATGGGAATTTTCTGTAGAGGGAGTGCGACACGCCCGACCGCGTGGGTCGGAGGGAAGCGGTGGAGAGATCCACAGCCGCCCGGGAGCCAGAGCGTTTCCACAACAGACAGGACTACGGAGTAGCCATGGCGGGACAGAAGATCCGCATCCGGCTCAAGGCCTACGACCACGAGGTCATCGATTCGTCGGCGAAGAAGATCGTCGAGACGGTGACGCGCACTGGTGCGTCGGTCGCGGGCCCGGTGCCGCTGCCCACTGAGAAGAACGTGTACTGCGTCATCAAGTCGCCGCACAAGTACAAGGACTCGCGCGAGCACTTCGAGATGCGCACGCACAAGCGCCTGATCGACATCCTCGACCCGACCCCCAAGACCGTTGACTCGCTGATGCGCCTGGACCTTCCGGCCGGCGTTGACATCGAGATCAAGCTCTGAGAGGCGTCGAGAAGATGGCAAAGCAGATCAAGGGCGTCCTGGGCGAGAAGCTCGGCATGACCCAGGTCTGGGACGAGAACAACCGTGTCGTCCCGGTGACCGTGGTCAAGGCCGGACCCTGCGTCGTTACCCAGGTCCGTAAGAACGACATCGACGGCTACGAGTCGGTCCAGATCGCCTTCGGCGAAATCGACCCTCGCAAGGTGAACAAGCCCCTCAAGGGTCACTTCGCCAAGGCCGACGTCACCCCCCGCCGCCACCTGGTGGAGCTCCGCACCTCCGACGCCGGCGAGTACACGCTCGGCCAGGAGATCACCGCCGCTGTGTTCGAGTCGGGCGTCAAGGTCGACGTCACGGGCAACAGCAAGGGCAAGGGCTTCGCCGGTGTCATGAAGCGTCACAACTTCAAGGGCCTCGGTGCCGGTCACGGTGTCCAGCGCAAGCACCGCTCCCCCGGTTCGATCGGTGGCTGCGCCACCCCTGGGCGTGTCTTCAAGGGCATGCGCATGGCCGGTCGTATGGGCAACGAGCGCGTCACCACCCAGAACCTGACCATCCACGCGGTTGACGCGGAGAAGGGTCTGCTCCTCATCAAGGGCGCGGTCCCCGGTCCGAACGGCGGCCTCGTCCTGGTCCGTACCGCGGCCAAGGGGGCTTGAGGTAATGAGCACCATTGACATCCTTTCGCCGGCAGGCGACAAGGCCGGTACCGTCGAGCTCCCCGCGGAGATCTTCGACGCGAAGACCAGCGTTCCGCTGATCCACCAGGTCGTTGTCGCTCAGCTGGCTGCTGCCCGTCAGGGCACGCACAAGACCAAGCGTCGTGGCGAAGTCCGTGGTGGTGGCCGCAAGCCGTACCGCCAGAAGGGCACCGGCCGCGCTCGCCAGGGTTCGACCCGCGCTCCGCAGTTCGTCGGCGGTGGCGTCGTCCACGGCCCGCAGCCGCGTGACTACTCCCAGCGGACCCCGAAGAAGATGAAGGTCGCCGCCCTCCGCGGTGCCCTCTCGGACCGCGCGCGTCACTCCCGCATCCACGTCGTTTCCGGCGTGGTCGAGGGTGCCGCCTCCACGAAGGCCGCCAAGACGCTGTTCGGCAAGATCTCGGAGCGCAAGAACCTGCTCCTGGTCGTCGACCGTGCCGACGAGGCCGCGTGGCTGTCCGCCCGCAACCTGCCCCAGGTTCACATCCTGGAGCCGGGCCAGCTGAACACGTACGACGTGATCGTCTCTGACGACGTGGTCTTCACTCAGGCCGCTTTCGAGTCCTTCGTGTCTGGCCCCAAGGCCGATGAGACCGAAGGGAGCGACGCCTGATGTCTGAGGCGACCGTTACCAGCAAGACCTTCACTGACCCGCGCGACCTGCTGATCAAGCCGGTTGTCTCGGAGAAGAGCTACGCGCTGCTGGACGAGAACAAGTACACGTTCATCGTCGCGCCTGGCGCCAACAAGACCCAGATCAAGCAGGCCGTCGAGGCGGTCTTCTCGGTCAAGGTCACCGGGGTCAACACGATCAACCGTCAGGGTAAGCGCAAGCGCACCAAGACCGGTTTCGGCAAGCGCGCGAACACCAAGCGCGCCATCGTGACCCTCGCTGAGGGCGACCGAATCGACATCTTCGGCGGCCAGGCCTCCTAACGGAGTCCTGAGTCGTCCGGAATCGGACGAGGACTGAGAAATGGGTATCCGCAAGTACAAGCCGACGACCCCGGGCCGTCGTGGCTCCAGCGTCGCCGACTTTGTCGAGATCACGCGGTCCACGCCGGAGAAGTCGCTGGTTCGCCCGCTGCACAGCAAGGGCGGCCGTAACAACACCGGTCGGATCACTGTTCGTCACCAGGGTGGCGGCCACAAGCGCGCCTACCGTGTGATCGACTTCCGTCGTCACGACAAGGACGGCGTGCCGGCGAAGGTCGCGCACATCGAGTACGACCCCAACCGCACCGCGCGCATCGCGCTGCTGCACTACGCCGACGGCGAGAAGCGCTACATCATCGCGCCGAAGGCCCTGAAGCAGGGTGACCGGATTGAGAACGGCCCGACGGCCGACATCAAGCCCGGCAACAACCTGGCGCTGCGCAACATCCCGGTTGGTACAACGATCCACGCGATCGAGCTGCGTCCCGGTGGCGGTGCGAAGTTCGCCCGCTCCGCCGGTGCGTCCGTGCAGCTGCTGGCGAAGGAGGGCACCATGGCCCACCTTCGTATGCCGTCCGGAGAAATCCGCCTGGTCGACGCGCGCTGCCGCGCCACCGTCGGTGAGGTCGGCAACGCCGAGCAGTCGAACATCAACTGGGGCAAGGCCGGCCGCATGCGCTGGAAGGGCGTTCGCCCCTCCGTCCGCGGTGTCGCGATGAACCCGGTCGACCACCCGCACGGTGGTGGTGAGGGTAAGACCAGTGGTGGTCGCCACCCGGTCTCCCCGTGGGGTCAGAAGGAGGGTCGTACTCGCTCGCCGAAGAAGGCTTCGAGCAAGTACATCGTCCGCCGCCGCAAGACGAACAAGAAGCGCTAGGAGCGGGTTTAGATGCCGCGCAGTCTCAAGAAGGGACCCTTCGTCGACGGACACCTCATCAAGAAGGTGGACGTACAGAACGAAGCCGGTACCAAGAACGTCATCAAGACCTGGTCCCGTCGCTCGATGATCATCCCGGCCATGCTGGGTCACACCATCGCGGTGCACAACGGCAAGATCCACGTCCCGGTGTTCGTCACCGAGTCGATGGTCGGCCACAAGCTCGGCGAGTTCTCGCCGACTCGCACCTTCCGCGGCCACGTCAAGGACGACCGGAAGTCGAAGCGCCGCTAAAGGCGGGGTGGTTATGACTATGACTTACACCGAAGGGACAACCATGGAAGCCAGGGCCCAGGCGCGGTACATCCGCGTCACGCCCATGAAGGCCCGCCGAGTGGTGGACCTTATCCGTGGCATGGATGCCACGGAGGCTCAGGCGGTCCTGCGTTTCGCCCCGCAGGCCGCGAGCGTGCCGGTTGGCAAGGTGCTGGACAGCGCCATTGCCAATGCCGCACACAACTACAACCACCCGGACGCCTCCACGCTGGTCATCAGCGAGGCGTTCGTGGACGAGGGCCCGACCCTGAAGCGGTTCCGTCCGCGTGCGCAGGGCCGTGCCTACCGGATCCGCAAGCGGACCAGCCACATCACCGTGGTCGTCAGCAGCAAGGAAGGTTCCCGGTAATGGGCCAGAAGGTAAACCCGCACGGGTTCCGGCTCGGCATCACCACCGACTTCAAGTCGCGTTGGTACGCCGACAAGCTGTACAAGGACTACGTCAAGGAAGACGTCGCCATCCGCAGGATGATGACGTCCGGCATGGAGCGCGCCGGCATCTCGAAGGTTGAGATCGAGCGCACCCGTGACCGCGTGCGTGTGGACATCCACACCGCTCGTCCCGGCATCGTCATCGGCCGTCGTGGCGCCGAGGCCGACCGCATCCGCGGTGACCTCGAGAAGCTCACGGGCAAGCAGGTCCAGCTGAACATCCTCGAGGTCAAGAACCCCGAGCTTGACGCTCAGCTGGTTGCCCAGGCCGTTGCCGAGCAGCTCTCCTCCCGCGTCTCCTTCCGTCGCGCCATGCGTAAGAGCATGCAGGGCACGATGAAGGCCGGCGCCAAGGGCATCAAGATCCAGTGCGGCGGTCGCCTCGGCGGCGCCGAGATGTCCCGCTCCGAGTTCTACCGCGAGGGTCGTGTGCCGCTGCACACGCTGCGCGCGAACGTGGACTACGGCTTCTTCGAGGCCAAGACCACCTTCGGCCGTATCGGTGTGAAGGTCTGGATCTACAAGGGCGACGTCAAGAACATCGCCGAGGTTCGCGCCGAGAACGCCGCGGCCCGTGCGGGCAACCGCCCGGCTCGTGGTGGCGCGAACGACCGTCCGGCCGGTGGCCGCGGTGGTCGTGGTGGCGAGCGTGGCGGCCGTGGCGGCCGCAAGCCGCAGCAGGCTGCTGGTGCAGAGGCCCCCAAGGCCGACGCTCCCGCCGCCGCTCCGGCTGAGAGCACCGGAACGGAGGCCTGACCGACATGCTGATCCCTCGTAGGGTCAAGCACCGCAAGCAGCACCACCCCAAGCGCCGCGGTATGGCCAAGGGCGGTACTGAGGTCTCGTTCGGCGAGTACGGCATCCAGGCGCTCACCCCCGCCTACGTGACGAACCGCCAGATCGAGGCGGCTCGTATTGCGATGACCCGTCACATCAAGCGTGGCGGCAAGGTCTGGATCAACATCTACCCGGACCGCCCGCTCACGAAGAAGCCTGCCGAGACCCGCATGGGTTCCGGTAAGGGTTCTCCCGAGTGGTGGATCGCGAACGTGCACCCGGGTCGGGTCATGTTCGAGCTGTCCTACCCGAACGAGAAGATTGCTCGTGAGGCGCTCACCCGCGCTGCTCACAAGCTTCCGATGAAGTGCCGGATTGTTCGGCGCGAGGCAGGTGAGTCGTGATGGCGACGGGAACCAAGGCGTCCGAGCTGCGTGAGCTCGGCAACGAGGAGCTCGTTGGCAAGCTGCGCGAGGCCAAGGAAGAGCTGTTCAAGCTGCGCTTCCAGGCGGCCACGGGCCAGCTGGAGAACAACGGCCGGCTCAAGTCCGTCCGTAAGGACATCGCCCGGATCTACACCCTGATGCACGAGCGCGAGCTCGGCATCGAGACGGTGGAGAGCGCCTGATGAGCGAGAAGAATGTGACTGAGACCCAGGACCGCGGCTTCCGCAAGACCCGTGAGGGCCTCGTCGTCAGCGACAAGATGGACAAGACTGTCGTCGTCGCCGTCGAGGACCGCGTGAAGCACGCCCTGTACGGCAAGGTCATCCGCCGTACGAACAAGCTCAAGGCTCACGACGAGCAGAACGCTGCCGGCGTCGGCGACCGCGTCCTCATCATGGAGACGCGTCCGCTGTCGGCGAGCAAGCGCTGGCGCATCGTCGAGATCCTCGAGAAGGCCAAGTAAGTATCTGAGGCCCTGAGCAGAAAGTTCAGGGGCCCCTCAGGTTCGTTCCGCCAGGCTCGGTGGGGGCGGCGCTCTTCGGAGTGAAGCCCCCGCCGGGAACCGGCAGACAATCAGGAGATAGACGTGATCCAGCAGGAGTCGCGACTGCGTGTCGCCGACAACACTGGTGCCAAGGAGATCCTTTGCATCCGTGTTCTCGGTGGCTCCGGTCGCCGCTACGCGGGCGTCGGTGACGTCATCGTCGCCACCGTCAAGGACGCGATCCCCGGCGGCAACGTGAAGAAGGGTGACGTCGTCAAGGCCGTCATCGTTCGCACCGTCAAGGAGCGCCGCCGCCAGGACGGCTCGTACATCCGTTTCGACGAGAACGCCGCTGTCATTCTCAAGAACGACGGCGACCCTCGTGGCACCCGTATCTTCGGCCCGGTGGGCCGTGAGCTGCGCGAGAAGAAGTTCATGAAGATCATCTCGCTCGCGCCGGAGGTGCTGTAAGCATGAAGATCAAGAAGGGCGACCTGGTTCAGGTCATCACCGGTAAGGACAAGGGCAAGCAGGGCAAGGTCATCACGGCCATCCCTACTGAGAACCGCGTCCTCGTCGAGGGTGTCAACCGGGTCAAGAAGCACACCAAGGCCGGTCAGACCGCTGGTGGTTCGCAGACCGGTGGCATCGTGATCACCGAGGCGCCGATCCACGTCAGCAACGTTCAGCTGGTTGTGGAGAAGGACGGCCAGAAGGTCGTCACCCGCGTCGGATACCGCTTCGACGACGAGGGCAACAAGATCCGCGTTGCCAAGCGGACGGGTGAGGACATCTGATGGCTACCACTCCGCGTCTCAAGACGAAGTACCGCGAGGACATCGCGGGCAAGCTGCGTGAAGAGTTCTCCTACGAGAACGTCATGCAGATCCCCGGCCTCGTGAAGATCGTGGTCAACATGGGTGTGGGCGACGCCGCCCGCGACTCCAAGCTGATCGACGGCGCCATCAAGGACCTGACGACGATCACCGGTCAGAAGCCGGCCGTCACGAAGGCCCGGAAGTCCATCGCGCAGTTCAAGCTGCGTGAGGGTCAGCCGATCGGCTGCCACGTCACCCTCCGTGGTGACCGCATGTGGGAGTTCCTGGACCGTACGCTGTCGCTCGCGCTTCCGCGTATCCGTGACTTCCGTGGTCTGTCGCCGAAGCAGTTCGACGGCCGTGGCAACTACACCTTCGGTCTCACGGAGCAGGTCATGTTCCACGAGATCGACCAGGACAAGATCGACCGTACCCGGGGTATGGACATCACCGTGGTCACCACGGCGACCAACGACGACGAGGGCCGCGCCCTCCTTCGTCACCTCGGCTTCCCCTTCAAGGAGGCGTAAGCGAGATGGCGAAGAAGGCTCTCATCGCGAAGGCTGCCCGCAAGCCCAAGTTCGGTGTGCGTGCGTACACCCGCTGCCAGCGCTGCGGTCGCCCTCACTCCGTGTACCGCAAGTTCGGCCTGTGCCGCGTCTGCCTTCGTGAGATGGCTCACCGTGGCGAGCTGCCGGGCGTGACCAAGAGCTCCTGGTAAATCCCTCCTGTCCTTAGGGACTTGGAGAGAACCAGAGACTCTCGGTAAGCATCTGGACGGCAGGTGCCCGGCCGCGCATGCCTTAGGCTTGTGTGGTTGGGCGTCTGCCGCCCATAACGACTTACTACGCCGTAGGTCCCCGCACCGCACCCGTCCCGCCACTGAGTGGGGAGAGGGATGGCGCATACAGGAAACCCCGGCGAGAGAGGCCGAAGGCCACTTCATGACCATGACTGACCCGATCGCAGACATGCTCACGCGTCTGCGTAACGCTAACTCGGCGTACCACGACACCGTCGTGATGCCGCACAGCAAGATCAAGTCGCACATCGCAGAGATCCTCAAGCAAGAGGGTTTCATCACCGGCTGGAAGGTCGAGGACGCCGAGGTCGGCAAGAACCTCGTCCTCGAGCTGAAGTTCGGGCCGAACCGTGAGCGCTCCATCGCGGGCATCAAGCGGATCTCGAAGCCCGGTCTGCGCGTGTACGCGAAGTCCACCAACCTGCCGAAGGTGCTCGGCGGCCTGGGCGTGGCGATCATCTCCACGTCCCACGGCCTCCTCACCGGCCAGCAGGCAGGCAAGAAGGGCGTAGGTGGGGAAGTCCTCGCCTACGTCTGGTAGTCGGGAACGGAGGAAAAGCAATGTCGCGAATCGGCAAGCTCCCCATCCAGGTTCCCGCCGGTGTGGACGTCACCATCGATGGCCGCACGGTCGCGGTGAAGGGCCCCAAGGGTTCCCTCTCGCACACCGTCGCTGCGCCCATCGCCGTCGCCAAGGGTGAGGACGGCGTTCTGAACGTCATCCGCCCCAACGACGAGCGTCAGAACAAGGCCCTCCACGGCCTGTCCCGCACGCTGGTGGCGAACATGATCACCGGTGTGACCACGGGATACGTCAAGGCTCTCGAAATCAGCGGTGTCGGTTACCGCGTCGCCGCGAAGGGCTCCGACCTGGAGTTCCAGCTTGGCTACAGCCACCCGATCCTGATCGAGGCGCCCGAGGGCATCTCCTTCAAGGTCGAGTCGCCCACCAAGTTCACGGTCGAGGGCATCGACAAGCAGAAGGTCGGCGAGGTCGCCGCCAACATCCGCAAGCTGCGGAAGCCCGACCCGTACAAGGCCAAGGGTGTCAAGTACGCCGGCGAAGTCATCCGCCGCAAGGTCGGAAAGGCTGGTAAGTAGCCATGGCATACGGTGTGAAGATCGCCAAGGGCGACGCGTACAAGCGCGCTGCCAAGGCTCGCCGCCACATCCGCATTCGCAAGAACGTGTCGGGTACGGCGGAGCGTCCGCGCCTCGTCGTGACGCGTTCGAACCGCAACATCGTTGCTCAGGTCATCGACGACCTCCAGGGTCACACCCTGGCGTCCGCGTCGACCCTGGACACCTCGATCCGCGGTGGCGAAGGCGACAAGAGCGCCCAGGCCCAGGCCGTCGGCGCGCTCGTGGCCGAGCGTGCGAAGGCTGCCGGAGTCGAGACCGTTGTCTTCGACCGCGGTGGCAACCGATACGCCGGGCGCATTGCCGCTCTGGCTGACGCCGCCCGCGAAGCCGGGCTGAAGTTCTAAGCCCCGGTTCCGGGACTCACGGACGTAACAGAGAGAGGTAATCCAATGGCTGGACCCCAGCGCCGCGGAAGCGGTGCCGGTGGCGGCGAGCGGCGGGACCGGAAGGGTCGCGACGGTGGCCCTGCCGCCGAGAAGACCGCTTACGTTGAGCGCGTTGTCGCGATCAACCGCGTCGCCAAGGTTGTCAAGGGTGGTCGCCGCTTCAGCTTCACCGCGCTGGTCGTGGTGGGCGACGGTGACGGCACTGTAGGTGTCGGTTACGGCAAGGCCAAGGAAGTTCCCGCGGCCATCGCCAAGGGTGTCGAGGAAGCCAAGAAGAACTTCTTCAAGGTTCCGCGCATCCAGGGCACCATCCCTCACCCGATCACGGGCGAGCGTGCCGCGGGCGTCGTGCTCCTGAAGCCGGCTTCCCCCGGTACCGGTGTTATCGCCGGTGGCCCGGTGCGCGCCGTTCTGGAGTGCGCCGGCGTTCACGACATCCTGTCGAAGTCGCTCGGCTCTTCCAACGCGATCAACATCGTGCACGCGACCGTGGCGGCCCTCAAGGGCCTGCAGCGTCCCGAGGAGATCGCGGCTCGCCGTGGTCTGCCCCTCGAGGACGTCGCCCCCGCGGCTCTGCTTCGTGCACGTGCCGGGGCGGGTGCGTAATGGCTCGCCTCAAGATCACGCAGACGAAGTCGTACATCGGCAGCAAGCAGAACCACCGCGACACTCTGCGTTCGCTCGGGCTCAAGCGCCTGAACGACGTGGTCGTCAAGGAGGACCGCCCCGAGTTCCGCGGAATGGTGCAGACCGTCCGCCACCTCGTGACGGTTGAGGAGGTTGACTAACATGGCTGAGAACAGCCCGCTGAAGGCCCACAACCTCCGTCCCGCCCCCGGCGCCAAGACCGCGAAGACCCGTGTCGGTCGTGGTGAGGCGTCGAAGGGTAAGACGGCCGGTCGTGGTACGAAGGGCCAGAAGGCCCGTTACCAGATCCCGCAGCGCTTCGAGGGTGGGCAGATGCCCCTCCACATGCGTCTGCCGAAGCTCAAGGGCTTCAAGAACCCGTTCCGCACCGAGTTCCAGGTGGTCAACCTGGACAAGCTCGGCGCTCTCTACCCCGAGGGTGGAGAAGTCACGGTGGCCGACCTGGTCGCCAAGGGCGCGGTTCGCAAGAACAGCCTCGTCAAGGTCCTGGGCCAGGGCGAGATCTCCGTTGCGCTGCAGGTCTCGGTTGACGCCGTTTCCGGCTCCGCCAAGGAGAAGATTGCCGCCGCTGGTGGCACGGTCACCGAGCTCGTCTAAGACGAAACTCAGTGATTAATAGCTGAAACCCGACCGGGGATGCCTCACATATGGGGCATCCCCGGTTGGTCGTTCCACGGAGGGCCTTGTCGCCGGTAAGGTGGCCTGCACCTTTGCTTGTACGTATTCGTCGATCCCTCAGACCGTCACCTCTGACGCAGTAGCGCGGGGGTCGCAGGAGGCACCGTGCTCACCGCGTTCGCCCGGGCGTTCAAGACGCCCGACCTGCGCAAGAAGCTGTTCTTCACGCTCGCCATCATCGTGTTGTTCCGCCTCGGGTCCCACATCCCGGTGCCCGGCGTGAACTACAAGAACGTTCAGTTCTGTGTGGACCAGGCCGGGAGCGGCAACAGCCTGTTCGGTCTCGTCAACATGTTCAGTGGTGGCGCGCTGTTGCAGATCACGATCTTCGCGCTCGGCATCATGCCGTACATCACGGCGAGCATCATCCTGCAGCTGCTGACCGTGGTCATCCCGAAGCTGGAGAACCTCAAAAAAGAGGGTCAGTCCGGCACGGCGAAGATCACTCAGTACACGCGCTATCTGACGGTCGCCCTCGCGATCCTCCAGGGCACCGGCCTCGTCGCCACCGCGAAGAGCGGCGCCCTCTTCGGGTCCTGCCAGCTCCGCAGTCAGATCGTGCCGGATCACTCGATCTTCACCATGGTCGTCATGGTCATCACGATGACCGCCGGTACCTGTGTCGTCATGTGGCTCGGTGAGCTGATCACCGACCGCGGCATCGGCAACGGCATGTCGATCCTCATGTTCATCTCGATCGCCGCCGGCTTCATCGGCGCCCTCTGGCAGATCAAGCTCCAGGGCAAGATCGCCGACGGTTGGGTCGAGTTCGGCGTCGTCATCCTGGTCGGGCTCGCGATGGTGGCCCTCGTGGTCTTCGTCGAGCAGGCGCAGCGCCGCATCCCGGTCCAGTACGCGAAGCGCATGATCGGTCGCCGCGCGTACGGCGGCACCTCGACGTACATCCCGCTCAAGGTGAACCAGGCCGGTGTCATCCCGGTCATCTTCGCCTCGTCGCTGCTGTACATCCCGGCCCTGATCGTCCAGTTCAGCGGTTCCACCGCCGGCTGGGCCGTCTGGATCCAGAAGCACTTCGTCAAGGGCGACCACCCGTACTACATCGCCGTCTACTTCCTCCTGATCGTCTTCTTCGCGTTCTTCTACGTGGCGATCTCGTTCAACCCCGAGGAAGTTGCCGACAACATGAAGAAGTATGGTGGGTTCATCCCGGGCATCCGCGCCGGCCGACCCACCGCCGAGTACCTCAGCTACGTACTCAACCGGATCACCTGGCCGGGGTCGCTGTACCTGGGTCTCATTGCTCTTGTGCCGACGATGGCGTTGGCGGGCTTCGGCGCGAACCAGAACTTCCCGTTCGGCGGGACGAGCATCCTGATCATCGTGGGTGTGGGTCTGGAGACCGTGAAGCAGATCGAGAGCCAGCTTCAGCAGCGCAATTACGAAGGGTTCCTCCGCTGATGCGAATCGTCCTCGTCGGACCCCCCGGTGCGGGCAAGGGAACGCAGGCCGCGTTCCTTGCCAAGAACCTGTCGATCCCGCACATCTCCACGGGCGACCTGTTCCGCGCCAACATCAGCCAGAACACGGAGCTCGGCCGGCGCGCCAAGGCGTTCATGGACGCCGGTGACCTCGTCCCCGACGAGATCACCATCGGCATGGCGAAGGACCGCATGGAGCACGCGGACGCCGCGAACGGCTTCCTGCTCGACGGTTTCCCGAGGAACGTGTCGCAGGCCGTCGCCCTGGACGAGATGCTCCGGACCGCCGGCATGAAGCTGGACGCCGTCCTCGACCTGGAGGTCGAGGAGGACGAGGTCGTCAAGCGCATCGCCGGTCGCCGGATCTGCCGCAACGACTCCGCGCACGTCTTCCACGTCACCTACGCCCCGGCCAAGGCCGAGGGCGTCTGCGACACCTGTGGCGGCGAGCTGTACCAGCGCGGTGACGACTCGGAGGCCACGGTCCGCAACCGGCTGGAGGTCTACCACACGCAGACCGAGCCGATCATCGACTACTACAAGGCCCAGGGCCTGCTGGTGACCATCCCGGCCCTCGGTGAGGTCGCGGACGTCACGAAGCGCGCGATGGAAGCCCTGAAGAAGTAGTACCCCTGCTGTGCAGGTACGGCCGCGGTGTCCTCAGGGCGCCGCGGCCTTACTGTTGAGAAGTCCCGATTCAGAAGGTGGAAGGCACGTCCATGGTGCAGCTCAAGACGCCCGAGCAGATCGCCAAGATGCGGGAGGCGGGGCTGGTCGTCGCGGCCATCCACGCGGCGACCCGTGAGGCGGCCGTGCCGGGCGCCACGACGCGGGATCTGGACATGGTGGCCCGCAAGGTCATCGCGGACGCCGGCGCGAAGTCGAACTTCCTCGGTTACGGCGGTTTCCCGGCGACGATCTGCACGTCGGTCAACGAGGTCGTCGTCCACGGCATCCCGGACGACAAGACCGTTCTCAAGGACGGCGACGTGATCTCGATCGACGCGGGCGCCATCGTCGACGGCTGGCACGGCGACGCCGCGTACACGGCCTTCGTGGGCACCGGGCACGCGCCCGAGCTCCTGGAGCTCTCCCGGGTGACCGAGGAGTCCATGTGGGCCGGCATCGCCGCCATGAAGCTCGGCAACCGCCTCGTGGACATCTCGAAGGCGATCGAGGGCTACATCCGTCGCCAGCCGCGTCCCGCGACCGGCAAGTACGGGATCATCGAGGACTACGGCGGCCACGGCATCGGATCCGAGATGCACATGGATCCCCACCTGCTGAACTACGTCTCGCGCAAGCGGGGCAAGGGGATCAAGCTCGTCCCGGGCGTCTGCCTGGCGATCGAGCCGATGGTCTCGCTCGGTACCCCCCAGACGGAGGTACTGGCGGACGACTGGACGGTCATCACGACCGACGGCACCTGGTCCTCCCACTGGGAACACTCCATCGCCCTGACCGAGGCGGGTCCGATCGTGCTGACCAGTCCCGACTGCGGCAAGGCGAAACTGGCGGAGTACGGGGTCACCACGGCCCCGGACCCCCTCGGTTAATGATCTACAATGTGGGGCAAACTTTCCGGATTCGTCTTTCCGGATGCCCTGACGTAGACTGATGCGTCGGCTCTCGTGCATCCCCATGCCCTGCATGGGCGCGCACAGTGCCGATCAAGGTAGCCGATTCGAAAGGCGAAGCGTGGCCAAGAAGCAAGGTGCCATCGAAATCGAGGGCACCGTGATCGAGTCCCTCCCGAACGCGATGTTCAAGGTGGAACTCCAGAACGGTCACAAGGTCCTCGCGCACATCAGCGGCAAGATGCGCATGCACTACATCCGCATCCTCCCTGATGACCGGGTTGTCGTGGAGCTTTCTCCGTACGACCTGACGCGTGGCCGGATCGTCTACCGATACAAGTAGATCTTGTCTTCACTCCCGTCTGGGCGTCTTGTCCCGGCGCGGGTGGTGGCACTGACCCGGAGAACCTCACCCAATGAAGGTCAAGCCGAGCGTCAAGAAGATCTGCGACAAGTGCAAGGTGATCCGCCGTCACGGTCGGGTCATGGTCATCTGCGACAACCTGCGCCACAAGCAGCGCCAGGGCTGACGCACGCCGACCGACCTGCCTTCCGCAGTTCTTCGCGCGACGTAAGAAAACGTACATACGCAGAGCCCGCCCAGCCCTGAGAAGGGCCGGCGGCACCTCCGGCGGGGGCCGGGGACTCGGCCGTACCACCACCCAACAGGTGTGGTCGGCGGTCGGGAGTGGCTTTGCTGAAGACCCCCGAACACACAGGAGCCATTGAATGGCACGCGTTTCCGGTGTTGACATCCCGCGCGAAAAGCGCGTGGAGATCGCACTCACCTACGTCTTCGGTGTCGGTCGCACCCGGTCCAAGGAAATCCTTGAGGCCACCGGTGTGAACCCGAACACCCGCGTTCGTGACCTGGCCGAAGAAGACCTGGTCAAGATCCGCGAGTACGTGGACGCCAACCTCCGCACCGAGGGTGACCTCCGCCGCGAGATCCAGGCCGACATCCGCCGCAAGGTCGAGATCCAGTGCTACCAGGGTGTTCGCCACCGTCGTGGCCTCCCGGTGCACGGTCAGCGCACCAGCACGAACGCTCGTACCCGCAAGGGTCCGCGTCGCGCGATCGCCGGTAAGAAGAAGCCGGGCAAGAAGTAGTCCTGTTCAGCGGTCTTGCGCTGTAGGACCGACCACCTCCCGTAGGAGATTTAGATGCCCCCCAAGGGACGTCAGGGCGCTGCCAAGAAGGTGCGCCGCAAGGAAAAGAAGAACATCGCTCATGGGCACGCCCACATCAAGAGCACGTTCAACAACACCATCGTCTCGATCACGGACCCCTCGGGCAACGTGATCTCCTGGGCCTCCGCCGGCCACGTCGGCTTCAAGGGCTCGCGCAAGTCCACCCCCTTCGCCGCGCAGATGGCCGCCGAGTCGGCCGCCCGCCGCGCGCAGGAGCACGGCATGCGCAAGGTTGACGTCTTCGTCAAGGGTCCGGGCTCCGGCCGCGAGACCGCGATCCGCTCCCTCCAGGCCACCGGCCTCGAGGTCGGCTCGATCCAGGACGTCACCCCCACCCCGCACAACGGCTGCCGCCCGCCGAAGCGCCGCCGCGTCTGACGCGACGGACGCACTCGTGCGTCTTTGAGTGTCCGGGCGGTACGAACCCCTCGCGGGGGACGTGCCGCCCGTACCCTTGCTGTACGTAGTACCCGTCGGACGTCAAATAGTGGGCGTCCACGACTGAAGGAACACACATGCTTATCGCTCAGCGTCCTTCGCTGACCGAAGAGGTCGTCGACGAGTACCGCTCGCGGTTCGTGATCGAGCCGCTGGAGCCGGGCTTCGGCTACACCCTCGGCAACTCCCTGCGCCGCACGCTCCTGTCCTCCATCCCGGGTGCCGCTGTCACCAGCATCCGCGTGGACGGCGTCCTGCACGAGTTCACCACCGTGCCGGGTGTCAAGGAAGACGTCACCGACATCATCCTCAACATCAAGCAGCTGGTCGTCTCCTCGGAGCACGACGAGCCGGTCGTGATGTACCTGCGCAAGCAGGGTCCCGGCCTGGTCACCGCTGCCGACATCGCGCCCCCGGCCGGTGTCGAGGTGCACAACCCGGACCTCGTCCTCGCCACGCTCAACGGCAAGGGCAAGCTGGAGATGGAGCTGACCGTCGAGCGCGGTCGCGGCTACGTCTCCGCCGTCCAGAACAAGCAGCTGGGCCAGGAGATCGGTCGCATCCCGATCGACTCCATCTACAGCCCGGTCCTCAAGGTCACCTACAAGGTCGAGGCGACCCGAGTCGAGCAGCGCACCGACTTCGACAAGCTGATCGTCGACGTCGAGACCAAGCAGGCCATGCGCCCGCGTGACGCCATGGCGTCCGCCGGCAAGACCCTGGTCGAGCTGTTCGGTCTGGCCCGCGAGCTCAACATCGACGCCGAGGGCATCGACATGGGCCCCTCGCCGACGGACGCGGCCCTGGCCGCCGACCTGGCGCTGCCGATCGAGGAGCTTGAGCTCACGGTCCGCTCGTACAACTGCCTCAAGCGCGAGGGCATCCACTCCGTGGGTGAGCTCGTCGCCCGCTCCGAGGCCGACCTGCTCGACATCCGCAACTTCGGTGCGAAGTCGATCGACGAGGTCAAGGCGAAGCTCGCCGGCATGGGCCTGGCCCTCAAGGACAGCCCGCCCGGATTCGACCCGACCGCCGCCGCCGACGCCTTCGGCGCCGACGACGACGCGGACGCCGGTTTCGTGGAGACCGAGCAGTACTGAGCCCCGGCTCGCAGCAAGAGACTTTCCCGGGGCGTCCGCCCCGGGGGAACTGACACCGGTACCTGACACGGCCGGTGCAGATATGAAGGAGTAACACCATGCCGCGTCCCGCAAAGGGTGCCCGTCTGGGCGGCAGCGCCGCGCACGAGAAGCACCTCCTCGCGAACCTCGCGAAGGCGCTCTTCGAGCACGGCCGCATCACCACCACCGAGGCCAAGGCCCGTCGCCTGCGTCCCTACGCCGAGCGTCTGGTCACCAAGGCCAAGAAGGGCGACATCCACAACCGTCGCCTGGTGCTGCAGACGATCACGGACAAGAGCATCGTGCACACGCTGTTCACCGAGATCGCCCCGCGCTACGAGAACCGCCCCGGTGGTTACACGCGCATCACCAAGGTCGGCAACCGTCGTGGCGACAACGCCCCGATGGCGGTCATCGAGCTGGTCGAGGCCCTGACGGTCGCCCAGCAGGCCACCGGTGAGGCCGAGGCCGCCACCAAGCGCGCCGTGAAGGAAGCCGAGGCCGCCGAGGCCCCGGCCGCCGAGGAGACCAAGGAGGCCTGATCCCCTCGGGGATCTCGCTTGCTTGAACGGCTCTGAACGGGCCCGCCCCTTTCCGGGGCGGGCCCGTTCTGCGTTGCCCGGAGGTTTCCGTGTTTCTGAGAGGATCGCTCACGTGAGTGACGAGGTGGAGCCCGGGCACGTCCGGGTGCGGCTGGACCTGTCGTACGACGGCAAGGACTTCTCCGGCTGGGCGAAGCAGCGCGTGCTGCGGACCGTGCAGGGCGAACTGGAGTCGGCCCTGAAGACCGTGATGCGGCTGGCCGAGCCCGTCGAGCTGACCGTGGCCGGCCGCACGGACGCCGGGGTGCACGCCCGCGGCCAGGTCGCGCAGTTCGACCTGGCCGAGGAGGTGTGGGCCGAGCACCACGACAAGCTGCTGCGCAGGCTCGCCGGACGGCTGCCGCACGACGTGCGGGTGTGGCGGGCCGCCCAGGCCCCCGAGGGGTTCAACGCCCGGTTCTCGGCGATCTGGCGCCGGTACGCCTACCGCGTCGGAGACCACCAGGCCGGGGTGGACCCGCTGCGCCGCGGGCACGTGCTGTGGCACCAGTGGCCGCTGGACGTGGACGCCATGAACGAGGCCTCCGCCGCGCTGCTCGGGGAGCACGACTTCGCCGCGTACTGCAAGAAGCGCGAAGGGGCCACGACCATCCGCACGCTCCAGCAGCTCTCCTGGGAGCGCGGCGAGGACGGGATCGTCACCGCGACCGTCCGGGCCGACGCCTTCTGCCACAACATGGTCCGGTCGCTGGTGGGGGCGCTGCTGCACGTCGGCGACGGCCACCGGCCGACCGACTGGCCCGGCAAGGTGCTGGCCGCGGCCGTACGGGACTCCTCGGTGCACGTGGTGAAGCCGCACGGGCTCACCCTGGAGGAGGTCGGCTACCCGGCCGACGAGCTGCTGGCCGCCCGCAGCAAGGAGGCGCGGAACCTGCGCACCCTTCCCGGGGCCGGCTGCTGCTGACCCGGGAGCAAATCGGTTTGGGCGGATGAGCGCCGGCCGGGAGAATGCCCGGCATGGGACATCTCGAAGTCAACCACCTGGAGTACTACCTTCCCGACGGGCGGGTCCTGCTCCCCGACGTCTCCTTCCGCGTGGGGGAGGGCTCGGTGGTGTCCCTGGTGGGGGCGAACGGCGCCGGGAAGACCACGCTGCTGAAGCTGATCTCCGGTGACCTCCAGCCGCACGGCGGCGGCGTCACCGTGAGCGGCGGGCTCGGCGTGATGTCGCAGTTCGTGGGCTCCGTCCGGGACGAGACGACCGTGCGCGACCTGCTGGTGTCGGTGGCGCAGCCGCGGCTGCGGGAGGCCGCGAAGGCCGTGGACCGGGCCGAGCAGCTGATCCTGACGGTGGACGACGAGGCCGCGCAGATGGCGTACGCGCAGGCGCTCAGCGACTGGGCCGACGTACAGGGCTACGAGGCGGAGACCCTGTGGGACGTCTGCACCATGGCCGCGCTGGCGATCCCGTACGACAGCGCGCAGTTCCGCGAGGTGCGCACGCTGTCGGGCGGTGAGCAGAAGCGGCTGGTCCTGGAGGCGCTGCTGCGCGGGCCGGACGAGGTGCTGCTGCTCGACGAGCCGGACAACTACCTGGACGTCCCGGGCAAGCGCTGGCTGGAGGAGCAGCTGAAGGCGACGCGCAAGACGGTGCTGTTCGTCAGCCACGACCGGGAGCTGCTCACCCAGGCCGCCCAGAAGATCATCAGCCTGGAGGCGAGCCCGACCGGCAGCGACGTGTGGGTGCACGGCGCGGGCTTCGGGACGTACCACGAGGCCCGCAAGGAGCGTTTCGCGCGCTTCGAGGAGCTCAAGCGGCGCTGGGACGAGGAGCACGCCCGGCTGCGGGCCCTGGTGCTGCGGCTGCGGGGCCAGGCCGCGTCCAGCCCCGACATGGCCTCGCGGTACCGGGCGATGCAGACCCGCTTCCAGAAGTTCGAGGAGGCCGGGCCGCCGCCGGAGCCGCCGCGCGAGCAGGACATCCGGATGCGGCTCAAGGGCGGGCGTACGGGGATGCGCGCGCTGACCGTGGAGAACCTGGAGCTGACGGGGCTGATGAAGCCCTTCTCCCTGGAGGTCTTCTACGGGGAGCGGGTCGCGGTGCTCGGCTCCAACGGCTCCGGCAAGTCGCACTTCCTGCGGCTGCTGGCCGGTGAGGACGTCAAGCACACCGGTGCCTGGAAGCTGGGGGCCCGGGTGCTGCCGGGCCATTTCGCGCAGACGCACGCCCATCCGGAGCTGTTCGCGCGCACCCTCGTGGACATCCTGTGGACGGAGGCGGCGAAGCCGCTCGGCGCGGCCATGGGCGCCCTGCGCCGCTACGAGCTGGAGCGTCAGGCCGACCAGCCCTTCGAGAAGCTCTCGGGCGGGCAGCAGGCGCGTTTCCAGATCCTGCTGCTCGAACTGGCCGGCACCACGGCGCTGCTGCTGGACGAGCCGACGGACAACCTCGACCTGGAGTCGGCGGAGGCCCTCCAGGACGGTCTGGAGTCGTACGACGGCACTGTGTTGTGCGTCACGCACGACCGCTGGTTCGCGCGCACATTTGACCGCTATCTGGTCTTCGGTTCGGACGGTGTCGTGCGGGAGACTCAGGAGCCCGTGTGGGACGAGCGGCGCGTCGAGCGGAAGCGCTGAGGTCCTGAGGCCCTGAGGCCCCCCGGGCCGAAGGGTGCGAGGGCGGCGGTGGGGTACGGGTCCCGGGAGCCCGCGCGGGACGAACGCGGGGTCGAGCGGAAGCGTGAGGGGCGGACCACCCCGGCGCGGATATCGAGGGGGAGACGGCGTGCGGCTGCGGCCCGGCATCTGGCTCGTGAAGCGGGTTTCCCGACGTGGCGCGGGGGCGCCCGCGCCCGGAGGCGGCCGGCTCGCCCGGCTGCTCCGGCCGGCGCCGCGGTCGCTGTGGGCGGCCTCCCTCGCGATCGTGCTGACGATCTCGGTCTCGACGAGCCTGCGGGAGAACTGGGGCTCGGACAACGCCTTCGTGGTCAAGGCCGCGGAGGCGCTGCTGTCCGGTGTGTCCCCGTACGAGGACAAGCGGTTCCTGTACCTGCCGAGCGCGGTCCTCATGGCGGTGCCGGAGGCGCTGCTGCCCACGTGGGCGCTGCGCTGGCTGCTGCCGCTGGGGATGTCGGGGCTGATCGGCGTCGGCTGGTGGGCCGCGCTGCGGCTGTTCGCGGTGCCGGTGACCTCGCGGTTCGCGATCGGCGGCTTCGGACTCTTCGCCCTGGCCTACAAGCCGTACCTGAACCTGGTGCTGATCGGGAACTGGACGGCGATCTCGGCGGCCGCCCTGCCGGTGGCGCTGCTGCTGGCGCACCGGCGCTCGTGGGCGGCGGCCGGGCTGGTGGTGGGCCTGGCAATCGCCTGCAAGCCGATGCTGGTGCCGATCGGCGTGCTGTTCCTGGTGGCCCGGCAGTGGCGGGGGCTGGCCGCGGCGGTGCTGACGCCGGTGGCGTTGTCGCTGCTGGGGGCGCTGATGATGCCGAGTCCGACGCTGTTCTTCACCAAGACGCTGCCGTTCCTGCTCCAGGGGCAGGACGCGTACGCGCTGCCGTGGGACGCCTCGCCGGTCGCGGTACTGCCGCGGCTCGGGGTGCCGGTGCCGCTCGCCGTGCTGGTGGCGTCCGCGGGGGCGGCGGGCGGCCTGTGGGCGGCCTGGGTCCGCTGGCGGCGTACCGACGACGCCGACGACGGGGAACTGCGGCTGGTCGAGACGGCCTGCATGGTGATGCTCGCCGCATTCCTGGTGTCGCGGCCCTCCTTCGACCACTACCTCCTGGTGGTGCTTCCGCTGCTGCTGGTCTCGGGGGTGCGGGCCGGTTCCACACCGCGTTCGCCCTGGTTCTGGGCGGCGCTGGCGCCGCAGTTGGCGGGGGTTCCGTGGCCCACCGAATTGGCCCGCAAGAGGCGGGCGTTCCGTGACTGCGCGACGCTGTGCGGGCTCGCGATCGTGCTGGCGCGTCGTGGACCGCGCTCCGGTCGGGTTACTCTGGACCCGGTAACAACTGCGGGGTCCCCACCCAGGACCGAACCGGAGTGCGCCGCGAAGCCGAGAGAGTCGGCATCACGGACCGCGTTTTGACCCGTACGGGTCTGCTTGGGTACCCTGCTGGTTTGTTCTGCGTATTGGCCTTGCTCATTCTCACGTGAAAGGGCCTTGCGCCGGTCCACCGGACCGATGACCAGCAGTTCGCACACGGGTTGCGTCCCCGTTGTGAACGAGGGCTGTCGTGATCGTCCGTGGTGACCCTGTCAGGACCTTCCCGTGGGGCTTGCGCCCTTGGGATACCACCACTGAAGAAGCGAAGGCATACGCGTGCGTACGTTCAGCCCCAAGCCCGGCGACATCTCGCGCCAGTGGCTCGTCATCGACGCCCAGGACGTTGTCCTCGGCCGTCTGGCGACCCAGGCCGCTGCCCTCCTGCGGGGTAAGCACAAGCCGACCTACGCCCCCCACATGGACATGGGCGACTTCGTCATCATCGTCAACGCCGACAAGGTTCACCTGTCCGGCAACAAGGCGACCCAGAAGATGGCGTACCGCCACTCGGGCTTCCCGGGCGGTCTCCGCTCGGTGCGCTACGACGACCTCCTGGCGAACAACCCGGAGAAGGCCGTCGAGAAGGCCATCAAGGGCATGCTCCCCAAGAACACCCTGGGCCGTCAGATGCTCTCGAAGCTGAAGGTCTACTCGGGCGACCAGCACCCCCACGCTGCCCAGCAGCCGGTGCCGTTCGAGATCACCCAGGTCGCGCAGTAGTTCCGGCCACACCCCCTAAGACGTAGAAAATTCTGAGGAGCATCGTGGCCGAGACCACCGCCGAGACGACCCCCGTCGAAGAGTTCGAGGGCAACGTCGAGGAGTACACCAGCGAGTCCGAGGTCGTCGTCGAGGGCGACTACACCTCCGAGTCCCTTGCCGGTCGCTTCGGCGACCCCCAGCCGGCCGCCGGCCTGGGCCGTCGCAAGAACGCCATCGCCCGCGTCCGGATCGTTCCGGGCACCGGCAAGTGGAAGATCAACGGTCGCACCCTTGAGGACTACTTCCCCAACAAGGTGCACCAGCAGGAAGTCAACGAGCCGTTCAAGCTCCTGGAGCTCGACGACCGTTACGACGTCATCGCCCGCATCTCGGGTGGCGGCGTCTCCGGCCAGGCCGGCGCCCTGCGCCTCGGTGTGGCCCGTGCGCTGAACGAGGCGGACGTGGACAACAACCGCCCGGCGCTGAAGAAGGCCGGCTTCCTCTCCCGCGACGACCGTGCGGTCGAGCGCAAGAAGGCCGGTCTCAAGAAGGCCCGTAAGGCTCCGCAGTACAGCAAGCGTTAATCTGCGCCTGCTGTTCCGCAACGAAACCGCCCCGGCAGCACTCTTCGTGCTGCCGGGGCGGTTCGTTTACCGCCACAAGCGGCACATATTTGTCACAGCGGTCACAAAGCGAAGCGTTAACTCGGGAGGACAACAGTGGGACGACTCTTCGGGACGGACGGTGTACGGGGCGTTGCCAACGCGGATCTGACGGCCGAGCTCGCGCTCGGTCTCTCCGTGGCGGCGGCACACGTACTGGCCGAGGCGGGCACGTTCGCCGGTCATCGGGCCACCGCGGTGGTCGGTCGCGATCCGCGCGCGTCCGGTGAGTTCCTGGAGGCCGCGGTCGTCGCAGGCCTCGCGAGCGCGGGCGTGGACGTCCTGCGCGTCGGTGTGCTGCCCACCCCGGCGGTGGCGTATCTCACCGGTGCGCTGGGCGCCGACCTCGGCGTGATGCTCTCCGCCAGCCACAACGCGATGCCCGACAACGGCATCAAGTTCTTCGCGCGCGGCGGCCACAAGCTGGCCGACGACCTGGAGGGGCGGATCGAGTCCGTCTACGAGGAGCACCGCACCGGCGCTCCCTGGGACCGGCCCACGGGCTCCGGCGTCGGCCGGGTCTCCGACTACGACGAGGGCTTCGACAAGTACGTCGCGCACCTCATCGGTGTCCTGCCCAACCGCCTCGAAGGCCTCAAGGTCGTGCTCGACGAGGCGCACGGCGCGGCCGCCCGGGTCTCGCCCGAGGCGTTCACGCGGGCCGGCGCGGAGATCATCACGATCGGCGCCGAGCCGAACGGCCTGAACATCAACGACGGCTGCGGCTCGACCCACCTCGGGCTGCTCAAGCAGGCCGTCGTCGAGCACGGAGCCGACTTCGGCATCGCGCACGACGGCGACGCCGACCGCTGCCTGGCCGTGGACGGCAACGGCGAGGAGGTCGACGGCGACCAGATCCTCGCCGTGCTGGCGCTGGCCATGCGCGAGGCGGGACAGCTGCGCGAGAACACCGTGGTCGGCACCGTGATGTCGAACCTCGGCTTCAAGCTGGCCATGGAGGGCGAGGGCATCCAGGTCGTACAGACCGGCGTCGGCGACCGCTACGTGCTGGAGTCGATGAAGGAGCACGGCTACGCGCTGGGCGGCGAGCAGTCCGGCCACGTGATCATCCTCGACCACGCGACCACCGGCGACGGCACGCTGACCGGCCTGATGCTGGCCGCCCGCGTCACCGCCACCGGCCGGTCCCTGGCCGACCTGGCCGGCGTCATGCAGCGGCTGCCGCAGGTCCTGATCAACGTCCCGGACGTGGACAGGTCCCGGGTCACGACCTCGGCCGAGCTGGCGGCGGCGGTCACCGACGCCGAACGCGAGCTGGGCACCACCGGTCGCGTGCTGCTCCGTCCGTCCGGTACGGAGCCGCTCGTACGGGTGATGGTGGAGGCCGCGGACATCGAGCAGGCCCGCGCTGTCGCGGGGCGGCTCGCGGACGTGGTGAAGTCGGCCCTCGGCTGACCGACCCGCACCTCAGCGTTTCCCGTGGCGGACCCGGCGACCTGGCCGGGTCCGCCACAGCAGTTTCTGCCCGAGCAGGGTCAGGATGCCGGCGATCATGATGCCGGCGAGGTTCAACAGAAGTTGTTCCGCCGAGCCCCACATCTGGGCGAACTCGCCGTAGCCGAGTGCCACGGCGGCGTTCGCGGCGGCGGGGACGGTCGTGACCGAGATCGCCACGCCCACCAGTGCCCCGGACTTCGCCGAGGTCAGCGAGAGCACCCCGGCCGCGCCGGCCAGCAGGGAGACCACGAAGGAGAGCGAATCCGGCTTCCAGATGAAGCCGGTGTTCGGTCGGGGGCCGTCCAGCATGGCGACGTCGAACTGTCCGATCCCGTCCATCCCCAGGGTGAACACCGTGGTGGCGGCGATGGCGAGGGTGAAACCGATCAGCAGCGCGCCCAGCGAGCGCAGCGCGAGCACGGGCGCGCGTTGCACGACCGCCGTGCAGACCCCGGCGAGCGGGCCGAACTCGGGGCCGACCGCCATCGCGCCCACGATCAGGATGGCGTTGTCGAGGACCACGCCACAGGCCGCGATCATCGTCGCGAGCATCATGAAGGCGCAGTAGGTGACGGTGAGCGTGGACTCCTCGTGCGTCGCCTCGGTCAGGTGCTCCCACAGCACCGCGTCGGCGCCCTCGCCCGGCGCCTCCTCCTCGGCGGCGTCGGCCCGCTTCGACAGTGACAGGTCGATGTGGTCGACGGCGATCGAGCCGTCGTCGTCGATCCCGAGTGCCTTGAGTTCCCGGAGCAGTTCGTCACCGGCCTCCCGGGCGACGTCGCACAGGACGAGATCGCCGCGGGGGTCGCGGCCGGCGCCGGGCAGGACGACGAGGTGGGCGGTGCCGACCGTGGACTCCACGACGTCGACGACGGCGTCGGTGCGGTCGGACGGGGTGATCATCCGCAGATGCAGCATGGCCGCACCCTAGGCCCTGTCGTCGAAGTCCCGCCGGGCCCGCGGCCCTACCGGCGCCACTTCGACGACAGGACCCGACCCGCACGGCTCACAGCTTTCGCAGGCTCAACTTCTGGACCTTGTGGTCCGGGCCCTTGCGGACGACGAGCGTGGCCCGGCCGCGGGTGGGCGCCACGTTCTCCAGCAGGTTGGGCTTGTTGATGGTCCGCCACATGGTCTGCGCGTACTCCACGGCCTCCTCCTCGGAGACCTGCGTGTACTTGCGGAAGTAGGAGAAGGGGTTCTGGAAGGCGGTCTCGCGCAGCTTCCGGAAGCGGCCCAGGTACCAGCGCTCGATGTCCTCGGGGCGCGCGTCCACGTACACGCTGAAGTCGAAGTAGTCGGCGAGACCCACGCGGGTGCGGCCGTCCTTGCCGGGCAGGGCCGGCTGGAGCACGTTGAGCCCCTCGACGATCAGGATGTCCGGGCGGCGCACGACGAGCTGCTCGCCCGGGACGATGTCGTAGATCAGGTGGGAGTAGACGGGGGCGGTGACCTCGTCCTTGCCCGCCTTGATGTCCGCGACGAAACGGGTCAGGGCACGTCGGTCGTACGACTCGGGGAAGCCCTTGCGGGCGGTCAGGCCGCGGCGCCGGAGTTCCTCCATCGGGTAGAGGAAGCCGTCGGTGGTGACCAGCTCGACGCGCGGGTGCTCGGGCCAGCGGGCCAGGAGGGCCTGGAGGAGGCGGGCCACCGTGGACTTGCCGACCGCGACGGAGCCGGCGACCCCTATGACGAAGGGGGTGCCCGTCTGGGCGCCGTGGCCGTTGCCCGCGTCACCGAGGAAGGTGTTCAGGGTGCCGCGGAGGTTGTTGGTGGCGCCGACGTACAGGTTGAGCAGGCGTGACAGCGGCAGGTAGACGTCCCGCACCTCGTCGAGGTCTATCACGTCCCCCAGGCCCCGGAGCCGCTCGACTTCCTCGGCGGTGAGGGGGAGGGGCGTCCGTTCGCGCAGGGCGCTCCACTCGGCCCGGGTGAGGTCGACGTACGGGGAGGCGTCGGGGGCCCGGCGATGGCCGGTGCGCTCCGTTGCGCGGTCCGGCGTGCTTCGTGGCGGCGAAGTGATCACCCTGCCATTGTCGGGGCTCCGGACCGCTTGTGGATGGTGTGGTCGGTCACGTGCGGCGGGGTCCGGGGCGGGGGCGTGCCGGCGGCTGGTCTCGATTCGACGCCACGGTCGGTATCGCCGGGGTCACGATTGGCGCCGATGGCCGAATAAACCCAATGGGGTCATCGGGTTTTACTTTATCTTGATACGCGTCGCAGCTCCGATGTGCGCCCCTCACCTGGGCGTTTCCGGGGCACTCCGGCATGCCTTTCGACTTTTCCGTGTACCGCTTTTCCGTGTACCGCCCGTGGGGGAGAAACACCGTGCGTTCCGCTCTTGTCCGTCGTACCGTCCTGACCGCTTCCGCCGTGTCCCTGACGCTGCTGGCCACCGCCTGCGGCTCGGACAAGGCCTCCGACACCAAGACGGACGGCAAGGCGTCCGCCCCGGCCGCTCCCGCCGCCAAGGGGAAGACGGCCGCCGAGCTGGCGCCGCTCCTGGTCACGCAGGCCGAGCTGCCCACGCACAAGATCGAGCCGTTCAAGGAGGAGAAGACCGCCCCGGTCGACTCCGACAAGCCCGAGTGCAAGGTGCTGGCGCAGGCCCAGTCCATGCAGCCGCTCGCCACGTCCACCGGCGTGGGCCGGATCATGACCGTCGAGCTGCCCAAGCCGGCGGCCGAGGGCGCGAGCGTGGACGAGAAGCTGGAGGCGGCCATGGGCGCCCTGAAGTCGACGGCGACCTCGGTCACCCTCTCCTCCTACGACGGCAAGGGCGCCGAGGACGCGTTCGCCTCCGTCAAGACCGCGATCACGGCCTGCGCCGGCGGCTTCGCCGTCACGCAGCAGGGGGAGAAGACCCCGATCGGGAACGTCACCTCCGAGCCGGTGACCTCCGGTGACGAGGCCGCCGGGTTCTCCACCGTGATGGACATGGGCGACGGCCAGAAGAAGAAGACGCACACGGTCGTCGTGCGCAAGGGCAACGTCCTGGCGACGTTCTGGGCGCTGAACCTGGCCGGCGATTCCGAGCAGCCGAAGGTCGTCGTCGACGCGCAGGTCAAGAAGCTCGGCTGACTCCTCGCGGCACTGCCGTCCCCACCGCCCCGGCGTGTCCGCCGGGGCGGTGTTTTTTCGTCCTGTTCAGGTACCGGGCAGGAGGCCGACCACGGCGTACCCTGCCGCCTATGTGCGGAATTGTGGGTTACGTAGGAGCGCAATCTGCGCTCGATGTGGTCATCGCCGGACTCAAGCGACTGGAATACCGCGGCTACGACTCGGCAGGGGTCGCCGTGCTCGCGGACGGGGAACTCTCCTCCGCGAAGAAGGCCGGAAAGCTCGTCAACCTGGAGAAGGAACTGGTCGGGCACCCGCTGCCGGCCGGATCCACGGGCCTGGGGCACACGCGGTGGGCGACCCACGGCGGGCCCACCGACGTCAACGCGCACCCCCATCTCGACAACGCGGGACGCGTGGCCGTCGTGCACAACGGGATCATCGAGAACTTCGCCGAGCTGCGCGCCGATCTGGCCGAGCGCGGCCACCGCCTGGAGTCCGAGACGGACACCGAGGTGGTCGCCCACCTGCTGGCGGAGCGGTTCGAGGCCTGCGGGGACCTCGCCGAGGCGATGCGGCAGGTGTGCCGTCTCCTCCAAGGGGCGTTCACGCTGGTCGCGGTGCACGCCGACCAGCCGGACGTGGTGGTCGGGGCGCGCCGCAACTCGCCGCTGGTGGTGGGCGTGGGGGAGAACGAGAACTTCCTGGCCTCGGACGTGGCCGCCTTCATCGCCCACACCCGGTCCGCGATCGAGCTGGGCCAGGACCAGGTCGTCGAACTGCGCCGCGACGGGGTGACGGTGACCAACTTCGACGGCTCGGTCGCCTCCGTGCGGGCGTACCACGTGGACTGGGACGCCTCGGCGGCCGAGAAGGGAGGGTACGACTACTTCATGCTCAAGGAGATCGCCGAGCAGCCGAAGGCCGTCGCCGACACCCTCCTGGGCCGCATCGACGCGAGCGGCCTGCTGACGCTCGACGAGGTGCGCATCCCGCCGTCCGTGCTGCGGGAGGTGGACAAGGTCGTGATCGTGGCCTGCGGCACGGCGTACCACGCGGGAATGATCGCGAAGCTGGCCATCGAGCACTGGACCCGCATCCCCTGCGAGACGGAACTGGCCAGCGAGTTCCGCTACCGCGATCCGATCCTCGACCAGCGGACGCTGGTGATCGCGATCTCGCAGTCGGGCGAGACCATGGACACCCTGATGGCGCTGCGCCACGCGCGCGAGCAGGGCGCCAAGGTGCTGGCCGTCTGCAACACGAACGGCTCGACGATCCCGCGCGAGTCGGACGCCGTGCTGTACACGCACGCCGGCCCCGAGGTGGCCGTCGCCTCGACGAAGGCGTTCCTCACCCAGTTGGTGGCCTGCTACCTGGTGGCGCTGTACCTCGGGCAGGTGCGGGGCACCAAGTGGGGCGACGAGATCGAGTCGGTGATCCGGGAGCTGTCGGACATCGCGGCGGCCGTGGACACCGTCCTGGAGACGATGGAGCCGGTACGGCAGCTCGCGCGCTCGCTCGCCGACAAGAACACCGTGCTCTTCCTCGGCCGGCACGTGGGCTACCCGGTGGCGCTGGAGGGCGCGCTCAAGCTCAAGGAGTTGGCGTACATGCACGCCGAGGGCTTCGCGGCGGGCGAGCTGAAGCACGGGCCGATCGCCCTGATCGAGCAGGACCTGCCGGTGGTGGTGGTCGTGCCGTCGCCGCGCGGGCGCTCCGTGCTGCACGACAAGATCGTGTCGAACATCCAGGAGATCCGGGCGCGTGGTGCGCGGACGATCGTCATCGCGGAGGAGGGCGACGAGGCGGTGGTCCCGTACGCCGACCACCTGATCCGGATCCCGGCGACGCCGACGCTGCTCCAACCGCTCGTGGCGACCGTTCCGTTGCAGGTGTTCGCGTGCGAGCTGGCGACGGCGCGGGGCAACGAGGTGGACCAGCCGCGTAACCTCGCCAAGTCGGTGACCGTGGAGTGAGCCAAGCACGCGGGCGCCGATCCGTCGCCGCGGCGGTGACGGGGGAACACGGGCTGCGTGGGAGTGGTGGGCGTCGTGATTGTCGGTGTGGGGATTGACGTGGCCGAGATCGAGCGGTTCGGCGCCGCGCTGGAGCGGACGCCGAACCTGGCCCGACGGCTCTTCCTCGACTCCGAGTTGACGCTGCCGAGCGGCGAGCGGCGCGGTACCGCCTCGCTCGCCGCCCGGTTCGCGGCCAAGGAGGCACTGGCCAAGGCGCTCGGCGCGCCCGGCGGGCTGCTGTGGACCGACGCCGAGGTGTACGTGGAGGAGACGGGGCAGCCGAGGCTGCGGGTGTCCGGGACCGTCGAGGCCCGGGCGCTGGCCCTGGGTGTGAAGTCCTGGCACATCTCGTTGAGCCACGACGCCGGCGTGGCGTCGGCCGTGGTGATCGCCGAAGGGTGACGTCCGCCCGGCCGGACGGGCCGGGGTCGCCGGGGCCGCCGCCGGGATTTCGGGCAGGCTGGTGCCATGCGTACTGCTTACAGCGTGGAGACCGTACGGGCCGCCGAGCGCGAGCTGATGGCCGGGTTGCCGCAGGGCGCCCTGATGCTGCGGGCGGCGGCCGGACTGGCCGCCGTGTGCGCGGGCCTGCTGACACGGCGTCGGGGCAAGGTGTACGGGGCGCGGGTCGTACTGCTCGTGGGCCCCGGTGACAACGGCGGCGACGCCCTGTACGCCGGCGCCCGGCTGGCCCGGCGCGGCGCCGGGGTGACGGCGGTGCCGATGGAGCCCGCCCGGGTGCACCCGGGCGGGCTCGCCGCGCTGCTGGCCGCGGGGGGCCGGATGGCGTCGGACGTCCCGGGGCGCGCCGACCTGGTCGTGGACGGGCTCGTCGGGATCGGCGGGCGGGGCGGCCTGCGCGCGGAGGCCGCCGCGCTGGTGGAACGGATCCCGACGGGCGCGACGGTGGTCGCCGTGGACCTGCCGAGCGGGGTGGACGCGGACACCGGGGAGGTGGCGGGGCCCGCCGTGCGGGCCGACGTCACGGTCACGTTCGGGGCGCACAAGCCCGGCCTGTTCATCGACCCGGGGGCCGCGCTGGCCGGGGTGGTGCGGCCGGTGGACATCGGGCTCGCGCTGCCCGCGCCGGAGCTGGAGGCCCTGCAACACGCCGACGTGGCCCGGCTGCTGCCGGAGCCGACGGCCGAGAGCGACAAGTACCGGCGCGGTGTCGTGGGCATCGTCGCCGGCTCGGCGCGCTACCCGGGCGCGGCGGTGCTGGCCGTGGCCGGCGCGCTGCGCGGCGGCGCGGGCGCGGTGCGGTACGTGGGCCCGGCGGCGGACGCGGTGCTCGCCCGGTACCCGGAGACGCTGATCGGGCCGGGCCGGGTGCAGGCGTGGGTGGTCGGGCCGGGGCTGGGGGACGCGCGGTCCGACGAGGTCGCGGGCGTGCTGGCGCGGTCCGACGTACCGGTACTGGTCGACGCGGACGGGCTGCGCGGCCTGGACCCCGAGGTGCTGCGCGGGCGGTCCGCGGCGACCCTGCTGACCCCGCACGCGGGGGAGGCGGCGGCGCTGCTGGGCGTGTCCCGGCAGGAGGTGGAGGCGGGGCGGCTGGCGGCGGTGCGCGCGCTGGCGCGCCGCTACGGCGCCTCGGCCCTCCTGAAGGGCTCCACGACGCTGATCGCCTCCGACGGCGATCCGGTCGTCCGGGTGAACCCGACGGGGACGCCGTGGCTGGCGACCGCGGGCAGCGGGGACGTGCTGTCCGGGGTGGCGGGGTCGCTGCTGGCGGCGGGACTCTCCGGGGCGGACGCCGGGGCCGTGGCGGCGTACCTGCACGGACTCGCCGGGCGGTTCGCCTCCGACGGGGCGCCGGTCCTCGCGCAGCAGGTCGCGGACGCGGTGCCGCGGGCCTGGCGGGACGTACGGTCCGCGTGACGCCGCGCCGGTTCGGCCGCCGACGCGCGGTGCCTGTTCGCACCCCGACACGCGGGGGAACGGAGCCACCGGGGGCTTCTGAGAGACTGTGCGGGATGAACGAGACACCGACGCGCGTCTACGCCGAGATCGACCTTGCCGCCGTGCGGAGCAACGTGCGCGCGCTGCGCGAGCGGGCACCCCGGGCCGAGCTGATGGCCGTCGTCAAGTCGAACGGATACGGGCACGGGGCCCTGCCCTGCGCCCGCGCCGCCCTGGAGGCCGGGGCGACCTGGCTGGGGACCGCCACGCCCGAGGAGGCGCTCGCGCTGCGCGCCGCCGGCATCGAGGCGCGGATCCTGTGCTGGCTGTGGACGCCCGGCGGCCCCTGGCGGGAGGCCGTCGAGGCCGACCTGGACGTCGCGGTCAGCGGGATGTGGGCGTTGGAGGAGGTGCGGGAGGCCGCGCGCGCCGCCGGGCGTCCCGCGCGGATCCAGCTCAAGGCCGACACCGGGCTCGGGCGCAACGGCTGCCAGCCCGCCGACTGGGCCGAACTCGTGGGCGCCGCCGTCGCCGCGCAGGCGGAGGGGACCGTCGACGTCACCGGCGTCTGGTCGCACCTCGCCTGCGCCGACGAGCCCGGCCACCCCTCGATCGCGCTCCAGCTCGCCGCGTTCCGCGACATGCTCGCTTACGCCGAGAAGGAGGGCATCGAGCCCGAGGTGCGGCACATCGCCAACTCGCCCGCCACGCTCACGCTGCCGGAGACCCACTTCGACCTGGTGCGCTGCGGGATCGCCGTGTACGGCGTGTCGCCCGCGCCCGAGTTGGGCACCCCGGCCCAGCTGGGGCTGCGGCCCGCGATGTCCCTGAAGGCGTCCGTCGCGCTCGTCAAGAGCGTCCCCGCCGGCCACGGAGTCAGCTACGGGCACCACTACGTGACGGACCGGGAGACCCGACTGGCCCTGATCCCCACGGGCTACGCCGACGGGATCCCGCGCCACGCCTCCGGCTCCGGCCCCGTCCTGGTGGGCGGGGAGGTCCGGCGGGTGGCCGGGCGGGTGGCCATGGACCAGTTCGTCGTCGACATCGGCGACGCCGACGTCGCGGCCGGCGATCCGGCGATCCTCTTCGGCCCCGGTGACCTCGGCGAACCCACGGCGGAGGACTGGGCTCAAGCGGCGCACACGATCGCGTATGAGATCGTCACCCGTATCGGGGGGCGCGTGCCCCGGGTGTACCGCAACGGCTGAGTGAGGACGGCGACGGCGTGAGCGAGAACTGGCGCAAGGCCGGCTGGGCCGGAGCCGCGATCGGGGTGATGGCCGCCGGCGCGGCGGCCGGTGTCGCCGTCGAACGGATCACGGTGGGCCGCGGCATCCGGATGAAGGCCCGGCTGGCCCTCGACGCCGCCGGGGACTACGGCTCCCTGCGCGGCACCGAGGGGACCGCCCTGGCCGAGGACGGCACCGAGCTGTACTACGAGGTGGACGAGCTGCCCGCGGAGGATCCGGGCAAGCGGCGCCGGCTGCGCCGCAGGACCCCTCCGGCGGTCACCGTCGTCTTCTGCCACGGCTACTGCCTGGGCCAGGACTCCTGGCACTTCCAGCGGGCCGCCCTGCGCGGAGTGGTCCGCGCCGTGTACTGGGACCAGCGCAGCCACGGCCGCAGCATGCGCGGCCTCGCCCAGGCCGCCGGCGAACCCGTCACCATCGACCAGCTCGGCCGCGACCTCAAGGCCGTCCTCGACGCCGCCGCCCCCGAGGGGCCGCTGGTGCTGGTGGGGCACTCCATGGGCGGCATGACCATCATGGCGCTGGCGGAGCAGTTCCCCGAGCTGGTGCGCGACCGCGTCCTGGGGGTGGCACTGGTCGGCACCTCCAGCGGTCTGCTCGGCGAGGTGACGTACGGGCTTCCCGCGGTCGGGATGGGCGCCGTGCGCCGGCTGCTGCCCGGGGTGCTCAAGGTGCTCGGCTCGCAGGTGGAGCTCGTGGAGCGGGGCCGGCGGGCGACCGCGGACCTCTTCGCGGGCATGATCAAGCAGTACTCGTTCGGTTCGCGGGACGTGGACCCGGGCGTCGCGCGGTTCGCCGAGCGGCTGATCGAGGCGACGCCGATCGACGTGGTCGCCGAGTTCTACCCGGCGTTCCAGATCCACGACAAGACCGTCGCGCTCCAGCGGTTCGCCGGGATCCCCGTCACCGTGATCGCGGGCGACCGGGACATGATCACCCCGGCGGAGCACAGCGTCGCCATGAAGGAGGCCCTGCCGGCCGCCGAACTGGTGGTCCTGGAGAGCACCGGGCACCTGATGATGCTGGAGCGCCCGGAGATCGTGACCGGGCTGCTGACCGGGCTGCTGGCCCGCACCGGAGTCGTGCCGGACACGCGATCCGAAGCCGCTAACGTTGGCGGGCATGGAAGAAGCACCGCGGGAAGCGCAGCGCAGCCAGGCTCCTGAGGCCGGCGCCGCCACCGAGACCCTGATCACCGTCGACTCGCCCGAATCCATGCAGGAACTGGGCCGTCGCGTTGCCGCCCTGCTGCGCCCCGGCGACCTGGTCCTGCTGACCGGCGAACTCGGCGCCGGCAAGACCACCCTCACCCGGGGCCTGGGCGAGGGCCTGGGCGTGCGCGGGGCCGTGACCTCGCCGACCTTCGTGATCGCCCGGGTGCACCCCTCGCTGGTCGGCGGACCGGCGCTGGTGCACGTGGACGCGTATCGGCTCGGCGGTGGCCTGGACGAGATGGAGGACCTCGACCTCGACGTCTCGCTGCCCGAGTCCGTGGTCGTCGTGGAGTGGGGCGACGGGAAGGTCGAGGAGCTCTCCGACGACCGGCTGCACGTGGTGATCGCCCGGGCGGTGGGGCACGAGGAGGTCCTGGACGACGTGCGCCGGGTCACGGTGCGCGGCATCGGATCGCGCTGGGCGGACGCCGGGCTCGCGGGGCTCACCGAAGCGATCGGGCGGGTGGATCGGGCCGCGCGGTAAAAGGTACCGACAACTCGTCGGGAAAACGTTGCGCCGGTGGGTGCGCTCGTGGTGACATGGTAGCGAGCGCTGGTTAGGTTTACCTAAGTACGGCGTCCCGGGCCCGTCCAGGAGGCATCCATGTCGGCAGTAGGAGCAGCAGCGGGAGCGGAGCGAACCGCCCGCACGGTCGTGTCCATGCGGGCCCTGCTCGCCTCGTGCGCCGCCGCCACGGCCGTCTCGACGCCGCCCGCGTGGGAACCCGCCACCCCGGCATCCGCGAACACGGAACAGGCCGCTCCGGAGTCCGAAGCGGCCTGATTCCCACATACGGGTGAAACGGGCGGACCCGCGGGCGGATCGGGGACGCGGGTCGGGGACCGCGCGTCGCGGTCCGGAAACGCGCGTCCTGCGACGCGCGCTCAGGGAACGACGACGACCTTCGAGTTGATCGTCGCGAACGTCCACATCGCGTCACCGTCGAGCCGCGACATGCGGATGCCGCCGGTCTTCTTGGCCGGGTCCGGTGCCGGCGTCTTGCCGTCCACCCGGGCGCTGAACCCGATCGAGACGCCGTCCACGCTCGCGAACCGCACCACGTGCTCGATCGGCGCCCCGTCCGAGCCGGGCACCGCGCCCGCCCGGGAACCGACGACGTAGGTGCCCGCCGCCGGGTGCACCGTGCTCGGCGTCACCGTGAAGGTCTTCGCGGCGCGACCGTCCGCGGCCACCAGCCAGACCCGCTTCCCGGACACCGAGTACACGACGCGCTCGCCCGTGCCCGAGCCCTCCGGCACGGCCGTGGTCTTCGCCGGGTCCGGCTTGGCGGGGGACTGGCTCGGAGCGCCGGACGCCGGTGCCTGCGGGGAGGCCTTCACGGGGTGCGCGGGCGCCGTCGCGGAGGCCTGGTAGCCGAGGAAGCCGACGGCGGCGAGCGCCGCCACGGTGAGCCCGGCCACGATTCCCGAGCTGCTGCGTGCCACCTTGCTCCACCTCTCCGCGCGGTCCTGAAGTCCTGTGCCGAACGATCCGACCGGGCCTGCCCCGGGGCGTTCGGGCGGTACCTCTCGGTACCCCGGTCGAAAGGTAGCAGTCAGGGTGCCCGGCGACCGGCCGCAAGGGCCCGGGGCCCCGGAGTCGTAGGCTGTTCGCGTGCTCTTGCTCGCTGTAGATACCGCCACGCCCGCCGTCACCGTCGCCCTGCACGACGGCGAGTCCGTCCTCGCCGAGTCGAACCAGGTCGACGCCCGCCGCCACGGGGAGCTGCTGCTGCCCTCCGTCGACAAGGTGCTCGCCGCGGCCGGGCTGAAACTCGACGCCGTCACCGGCATCGTCGTCGGCGTCGGCCCCGGCCCCTACACGGGACTCCGTGTCGGCCTCGTCACCGCCTCCACCTTCGCCTCCGTCCTCGGCGTCCCCGTCCACGGCCTGTGCACCCTCGACGGCCTCGCGTACGCCGCGGGAGCCGCCGGCGTCGAGGGCCCCTTCGTCGTCGCCACCGACGCGCGGCGCAAGGAGGTCTACTGGGCCCGCTACGAGGACCCGCGCACGCGCGTCGGCGAACCCGCCGTGGACCGCCCGGCCGACATCGCCGAACAGGTCGCGGGCCTGCCCTCCGTCGGCCAGGGCGCCGTGCTCTACCCGGACGTCTTCACCGACGCGCGGGCCCCCGAGCACCAGTCCGCCGGCGCCCTCGCGGCCCTGGCCGCGGAACGACTGGCGGCCGGGGCGGAGTTCCTGCCCCCGACGCCGCTGTACCTGCGGCGACCCGACGCCCAGGTACCCAAGAACTACAAGGTGGTCACCCCGCAGTGACGGCCCCGACCGTGGTGCTGCGCGACATGCGCTGGTGGGACATCGAACCGGTGCTGGAGCTGGAGCACGCGCTCTTCCCCGAGGACGCCTGGTCCGCCGGGATGTTCTGGTCCGAACTCGCCCACGCACGCGGCCCCCGCGCCACCCGCCGCTACGTGGTCGCCGAGGACGCGGCCGGTCGACTGGTCGGCTACGCCGGACTGGCCGCCGCCGGCGACCTGGGCGACGTACAGACCATCGCGGTCGCCCGCGAGCAGTGGGGCACCGGTCTCGGCGCCCGGCTGCTCACCGACCTGCTGCGCGCCGCGACCGCCTTCGAATGCGCGGAAGTGCTCCTGGAAGTGCGCGTGGACAACACGCGGGCCCAGAAGCTCTACGAGCGCTTCGGTTTCGAGCCCATCGGATTCCGACGCGGCTACTACCAACCGGGCAACGTCGACGCGCTCGTGATGCGCCTCGCCGACCCCGCGAACTCCCTGAGCTCCGCACAACCCGTGAGAAGTGAGTCCCATGGCTGACGAACCCCTCGTCCTCGGCATCGAGACCTCCTGCGACGAGACCGGCGTCGGCGTCGTCCGCGGCACCACCCTGCTGGCCGACGCCATCGCGTCGAGCGTCGACGAGCACGCCCGCTTCGGCGGGGTCGTCCCCGAGGTCGCCTCCCGGGCGCACCTGGAGGCGATGGTGCCCACCATCGAGCGCGCCCTGAAGGAAGCCGGGGTCAGCGCCCGCGACCTCGACGGCATCGCCGTCACCGCCGGCCCGGGCCTCGCCGGCGCCCTGCTGGTCGGCGTCTCGGCGGCGAAGGCCTACGCGTACGCCCTGGGCAAGCCGCTGTACGGGGTGAACCACCTGGCCTCGCACATCTGCGTCGACCAACTCGAACACGGTCCGCTGCCGGAACCGACCATGGCCCTGCTCGTCTCCGGCGGGCACTCCTCGCTGCTTCTGGCCCCGGACATCACCACCGACGTACGACCGCTCGGCGCGACCATCGACGACGCGGCGGGCGAGGCCTTCGACAAGATCGCGCGCGTGCTCCAGTTGGGCTTCCCCGGCGGCCCGGTCATCGACCGGCTCGCACGCGAGGGCGACCCGAAGGCGATCAACTTCCCGCGCGGACTGACCGGGCCCCGTGACGCGGCGTACGACTTCTCCTTCTCCGGGCTCAAGACGGCCGTGGCCCGCTGGATCGAGGCGAAGCGGAAGGCCGGCGAGGACGTGCCGGTGCGCGACGTGGCGGCCTCGTTCCAGGAAGCCGTCGTGGACGTGCTGACCCGCAAGGCGATCCGTGCCTGCAAGGACGAGGGCGTCGACCACCTGATGATCGGCGGCGGCGTCGCGGCCAACTCCCGGCTCCGCTCGCTGGCCCGGGAACGCTGCGACGACGCGGGGATCGTGCTGCGGGTGCCGCGGCCGAAGCTGTGCACCGACAACGGCGCGATGGTGGCGGCGCTGGGCGCGGAGATGGTCAGGCGGAACCGGCCGGCCTCGGACTGGGACCTGTCCGCGGACTCCTCGCTGCCGGTGACGGACCCGCACGTGCCGGGGACCGCGCACGACCACGACCACGGCGGCCACGCGCACGGACACTCCCACTCCCACTCACACGATCACGTGCACGAGCTGAGCAAGGACAACCTCTACTCGTGAGCACCGTGACGCTGATGTGGGAGGCCCGCGCCGTTGCCGGGCGGGGCAACGAACTGCTGGAGTGGGCCCGTTCCCGGGTCCTGGCCCGCGAACCGCTGCGTCGCGAGGTGTTCCGCGCCGCCCAGGACCGGGTGCTGGTGCTCACCTGGTGGGACGCCCCCGAGGGAGCGGCGGCGGAACTCCCCGAACTGCCCGAGCCGGACGCGGACCTGATCACCCGGGCGGTGCACCGCTGGCGGTTCGAGTCGGTGGAGGTCACGGGCGGCTGAGCCGGGGCCTTCGGCCGAGCGCGGCGGGGCCGGCGCCTTCGGCCGAGCGCGGCGGGGCCGGTGCGGCAGCGGCCCGGTGGCGGTTTCCGCGCCGTCGGTCCAGGCCGCCTCCGGCGGTCCTGGAGCGGGTCCCGCTACGGTCGTGCGCATGCCTCGCCGTGACCTGCCTCCTCCGCCCCCGCCCGCGCACCTGCGCGAGTGGCTGGACGAGTCCGTCGTACGGGCGGACCGCGCGCGCTCCCTGGCGGAACTCGTCCGGCACAACCTCGGCATCGAGCGGCTCCTGCTGCTCTGGGCCGTCGCGGCCGTCTTCGCGCTCGGCTGGTCCTTCGTCGGCATGGCCCTGATGGCCTTCGAGGAAGGCGGTCCCCTCGACTGCGTCCTCGGCCTCGTCTTCGCCGCGCTCGCCGCCGGCGTGCTGGTGTCCGCCGGCATCTGGTTCGGCCGGGGCGCCCGACTGGACCGGCGGATACGGCAACTGCAGTGCGCCTGGGCGGCCTCGGACCGCGACCCGGCCGCCGACCGCCGGTTGCGCGCCCCCGGCCGGAGCCTGGCCTGGCTGCTGTCCTCCCTCGCCCTGGGCGCGCTCGGCCTCCGGGTGACCTTCGGGGCGGCGGCCGGGCCCCGGCCGGGGGAGGGCGCGTACCCGGAACTCGTCCTGACGATGGGACTCGGCCTGATCCTGTGGGTCACCGCCCTGCTGGGCCTCGGCAAGGCCGGCGCCCACTACCGCTGGGCGCTGTGCGCCCTGCGAGCCGCCGGACCCTTCGGGCGGCCCGCGTCGTCCGGGCGGCTCAGTCCCGCGGCGCCGGCGCGCCGATCAGCATCGACGGGGCGCCCGCCACACGCGTCAGGAACACGGTCGCGGAGTTCGGGCCCTGCGGTTTGACCTTCCTGCGCAGCTCCTCGGGCTCGATCGCCGAACCCCGCTTCTTCACGGTCAGCACGCCCACCCCGCGCTCGCGCAGCAGGGCCTTGAGCTTCTTGAGGCCGAAGGGCAAGACGTCGGTGATCTCGTACGCGGTCGCGTACGGGGTCGCGCGCAGCTCGTCGGCGGTGATGTACGCGATGGTCGGGTCGATGAGCCGGCCGTCCAGCCGCTCGGCGACCTCCGCGACCAGATGGGCGCGGATCACGGCGCCGTCGGGCTCGTACAGCCAGCGCCCGACCGGGCCGGCCTCCGGATCGGGCAACGGGTCGGCGGTCTCCAGCGCGCGCGGTCCGGGCAGCAGGGTGGCGCGCACGGTGCCGGGGGAGGTCCCGAACCACAGCACGGCCTCCTTGACGTCGCCCTGGTCGGAGATCCACTCGGCCTCCGCCTCGGCGGGCACGGCCTCGTGCGGGATCCCGGGGGCGATCTTGACGGCCGCGTACCGCGCGGCCCGCGCGGCCTCCACGGCCCAGGAGAGCGGCGGCGAGTAGCCCTCGGGGTCGAAGATCCGCCCGCGCCCGCCGCGCCGGGCCGGGTCGATGAAGACGGCGTCGTACCCGGTGGTGTCCACGTCCGTCACGTCGGCTTCCCGGACCTCGATCAGGTCCGCCAGCCCCAGCGCCTCGGCGTTGGCCCGAGCGACCGCGACCGTCAGCGGGTCGTGGTCCACGGCCAGCACCCGGATCCCCAGGCGAGCCAGGGCCAGGGCGTCGCCGCCGATGCCGCAGCACAGGTCGGCGACACTGCGCACCCCCAGGGCGGCGAGCCGCCCGGCGCGGTACCCGGCCACCGACGCGCGGGTGGCCATCTCCCCGCCGCCGGGCGTGAAGTACATCCGGAACGCGTCCTCGGCCCCGAACTTCGGGACCGCCCGCTGCCGCAGCCGGGCCTGACCGAGCGCGGCGGAGACCAGCGCGGCCGGGTGCTCGCGGCGCAGCCGGGTGGCGAGGGCGAGCTCCTGGGCGGGGTCGTGGTCGCGGAGCGAGGCGAGGAGGGCGTCGCCCTCGGGAGTGAGCAGTGCGGCGAAGTCTTCGGGGGTCACCGGTTCATTGTGGGCCAGTCGATGGAAGGTCCGGATCCGGTCGAGGTGTCGCCGCGGACGCGCCGGGTGGTGCTGTAAGGATCCGGCGTTATGCAGCCTGTACGACAAAAGGGAAATAAGACGCAACAAGGTCACCGGTCAGCGGCGCGTCCGCGCGGCCGGTACGGCGTGGCCCTCGCCGCGCTGCTGGTCGCCGCCCTCGGCACGGCGTGCAGCTCCACGGAATCGGGCACCGCCACGAAGCCCAAGACCGGCGCCGAGGGCGCCGCGGGCGCGCTCGTGAACCCCGCCGAGCGCGCCAAGGCCGCCCAGCAGGCCCGGGTCGCCGCGGCGAAGCGCTGGGGCCTGGCGAAGGTCCCGCTGGTCGCGCCGGCGCCGCCCAAGGTGAAGCCGGAGATCACCACGCGGGACGGCTTCGAGGTCGAGGACCAGTCGGAGTACCCGCCGGTCTTCACCACGGTCCCCACCGAGGAGAAGGTCGTCTTCCTGACGGTCGACGACGGGGCCGAGAAGGACCCCGAGTTCCTGAAGATGATGAAGGAACTCAAGATCCCGTACACGGCGTTCCTCAGCGACTACGTCGTGAAGGACAACTACCCGTACTTCAAGGAGATGCAGGCCGCCGGCGTCACCCTGAACAACCACACGCTCAACCACCGCTACATGCCCGCGCTCTCCTACGAGCAGCAGCGCGAGGAGATCTGCGGCCAACAGGACACGATCCAGAAGCAGTTCGGCAAGCGGCCGAGCCTCTTCCGGCCGCCGTACGGCAACTACAACCAGGACACGCTGCGCGCGGCCAAGTCCTGTGGCATCAAGGCGGTCCCGCTGTGGAACGCCGAGGCCTTCCCCAACCGCATGGACTGGCGCGAATGGGACCGGGACCTGCACGCGGGCGACATCATCCTCACCCACTTCCGCGGCAAGGAGGACTGGAAGGCCACCATGACCGACATGGTGCGCCACACCCTCAAGACGGTCACGGACAAGGGCTTCGCCATCGGCCGCCTGGAGGACTACGTCTGATCCCCGTCGACTGATGCACGTCTGATGCACGTCTGATGCGAGTCGACTGATCGGTGTCGACCGGTCCGTGTCGACCGACGAGCGGTACGCGTGCGGAATCCCTCCCCGCGGGGAAACCGGCTCCGCACGCCTCCGCCGCACCTTCGGCACCGTGCGTTTCGGCCGCCCCGACTGGTCATATCAGCGGAATATCCCCATCCGGGTATACATTCCGCACGTGCGTATGACTTTCAAACACCCTTCCCGTACTGCTCCTTCAGGGGGCGCGCGCCACTTCGGCGGTCGTCCCCTCGGCCCCGCCGCCCGTCGAGGTCTGGCCGGGGCGCTCGCGGCCGGCGCCCTCGTGGCGTCGCTGGCGGGATGCGGCAACAGCGTGGAGCCCATCGAACGACTGGGCCGCAAGACCAAGCCGGAGACGGGTGCCGCCTCCCCGTCCGCCTCGGCCCCGGTGTCGAGCGCCCCCGCCGGAGCGCCCGCGACGGAGGAGCAGCCCTACCGGAAGTGGGGTCTGAAGGCCCCGGTCGCGTACGCGCCCAAGCCGGCGCAGAAGCCCCGACTCCCCAAGCCCGCCCCGGGCAGACCGGCGTTGGTGGACCGGATACCCGTGGCCCCCTCCGAGAAGGTCGTCTTCCTGACCTTCGACGACGGAGCGGAGAAGAACCCCGAGTTCCTGAAGATGGCGGCCGACCTGAAGCTGCCGATCGGCATGTTCCTCACGGACAACGTGGCCTCGTCCGACTACGGGCACTTCCAGGCCCTGCGCGACAACGGCAGCGGCAGCACGATCAACAACCACACCCTGACCCACCCCAACCTCCGGACCCTGTCCTACGCGGCGCAGAAGAAGGAGATATGCGGGCAGCAGGAACGCCTGGCGAAGCGGTTCGGCGCCAAGCCGACGCTCTTCCGGCCGCCGTTCGGCAACTACAACGACGACACCCTCAGGGCCGCCTCCGAGTGCGGCATATCGACGGTCGTCCTCTGGCGGGCGTCGATGCAGATCAACGACTTCCAGTACGCCGAGGGCTCGGCCCTCAAACCGGGCGACGTCATCCTGGCCCACTTCCGCGGCCCCTCGGAGCTCAAGGGCTCCACCGAGATCGAGATGACGACCCGGATGCTCAAGCGCATCCAGGAGCAGGGCTACGCGATAGGCCGCCTGGAGGACTACCTGTAGGCGGACCCCGCGGGAACGGACCGCACGGAGCCGCCGCGGAGGCGGACCCGCCCGGGGCGGAGCACTCCCGGGCGGACCACCCCCGGCGGCCTACCCGGGGGCGCCGGCGACCGTCGCGGACCGGTCCTCCGTGCCCGCCACCACCGGGGTGATCGTCGTCTCCGCCGGGCCGCGGGCGTCCGCCTCGCGTTGGCGTTCCGCGCTGTCGCTGATCCGCAGCAGCAGGGCGATCATGATCCAGTTGGCCAGGAGCGACGAGCCGCCCTTCGCCAGGAACGGCAGTGCCTTGCCCGTCAGCGGGATCAGGCCCGTCACACCGCCCGCCACCACGAAGACCTGGAGCGCCAGCGCCGCCGACAGGCCCACCGCGAGCAGCTTCCCGAACGGGTCGCGCGCGGCCAGCGCCATCCGCAGGCCCCGCTGGACGAGGAGCGCGTACAGGAGCAGCACCGCCATCACCCCGGCCAGGCCGAGTTCCTCGCCCACGGTGGTCAGGATGAAGTCGCTGCGCCCCGCGAACGCGATCAGTTCGGGGTGGCCCATGCCGAGGCCGGTGCCGGTGACGCCGCCCGTGCCGAAGCTGAACAGCGCCTGTGCGGACTGGTCCGAGACGACCCCCGGCGGCCGGTCCTTCCAGTAGTAGGAGAGCGGATTCAGCCAGGCGGCCACCCGCCCCTTCACGTGCGGTTCGGTCGAGCCCACCACGAAGGCGCCCACCGAGGCCATCAGCACCCCGCAGACGATCCAGCTGGTGCGCTCGGTGGCGACGTACAGCATCACCACGAACACGCCGAAGAAGATCAGTGACGTACCCAGGTCGCGTTCGAAGACGAGCACCAGCATGGACAGGATCCACACGGTGATGATCGGCCCGAGCTGTCGCATGGGCGGCAACCGGACGCCCAGGAACCGCCGGCCCGTCAGTGCCAGCGAATCCCGGTGGATCACGAGGTAGCCCGCGAAGAAGATCGCGATCATGATCTTGACGAACTCGCCGGGCTGGAGCGAGAACCCGCCGACGACGATCCAGCGCTTCGCGCCGTACGTGTCGGCCGGCGAGAACACCGGGGCGATCAACAGCACCAGCGCCACGGCCATCGTGATGTAGATGAACCGTTGCAGCAGCCGGTGGTCGCGCAGCAGCGCCACCACGAGGATGCAGGCGGCGACCCCGACCACCGTCCACAACAGTTGGCCGGGAGCGTTCGCGTCCGAGTTGTACCGCTCGATGTACCCCTGGTCGAGCCGGTGGAGCAGGACCAGCCCCAGTCCGGTCAGCAACATGGCGAGCGGGAAGATCAACGGATCCGCGTACGCCGCGAACCGGCGGATGCCCAGGTGCCCCACCAGTGACAGCAGCGACAGGCTGATGACGAAGCCGGTGAGGTTGCGCGGCAGCTCGTCGTTCATCGCCAGGCTCGCCGAGCAGTGGCCGAGGGTGGCGATGCCGACGACGAGGACGAGGAGGAACGCCTCGGTGCGGCGCCGCGCGCCCGCCTCCGTCAGGGGCCTCAGTCCACGCACGGGACGCCGCCACCGTCGATCTTCTCCGGCTGTGAGGGCCCGGGAGACGGCGGTGCGGGCGGCGGTGAAGACGGCGGGGACGACGCGCCCGGTCCGGAGGGAGCGGCGCCCGGCGCGCTCGGACTCGCAGGGGCCTTGGGCCCGATCTGCTCGGCAATGAGGCGCTTTATCTTCATATCATCTACGACGTTGATGTCCCCGTCATGGTTCCTTGCGAAGCCCTCGACGGGGAGTGTCGAAAATTGCACTTTCCCGCCGGACAGGTTCTTGGCCTGCTTCACGAACGACAGCAGATCCCAGCCGGCGTCGGTCACCACGTCCTCCTTCGCCGCGTCGACCAGCTTGATCAATTTCACCGGGTCCGTGAAGGTGTCCGCCTCGTTCAGCTTCTTCGTCGCGCCCGCCAGGAACGCCTGCTGCCGCTTCGTCCGATCCAGGTCACCGCCCGGCAGCCCGTGCCGCTGCCGCACGAAGGCCAGGGACTGCCGCCCGTTCAGCGTCTGCGGGCCGGCGGGGAAGTCCGCACCCGAGTACCTGTCCTTCACCGCCTTGTTCAGACACACCGGCACCCCGCCCAGGGCCTCCGCCAGGTGGTGGAAACCGGCCAGGTTCAGCTCGGCGAAGTGATCGACCGGCACGCCCAGGAAGGTCCGTACGGTCTCGATCTCGGCCTTGCGTCCCGCCTCCCGGCCCTCCCGCTCCAGCCGCCGCCGGTCCTTGACCCCCTCGCCCGCCAGCTGCTCCTCGCGCAGCGCCTTCGCCCGCCCGTAGGCCTCCTTGATCTTGGCCTTGCCGGTGCCCGTGCCCGGCGCCCGGCCCGGCATCCCGCGCAGTTCCACGTAGTCGTCGCGGGGGATCGAGAACGCCCGGGCCCGGCTCCCGTCGCCGGGCACGTGGAGCAGGATCAGGGTGTTGGCGTTGTAGCCGCCGATGTCGGAACTGCCCGCGTGCAGCTTGTCGAGGATCGCGTCCGGGAGCGGGTCTCCGTTCTGGTCGCGCCGGCTGTCCAGCCCCATGAGGAGGATGTTCGTGTCGCCGTGCGCCGACTTCTCGGCTCCCTCCAGGGCCTTGGAACTGCCGATGCTCGACGACAGGTCCCGGTAGACGTACCAGGCGGCGCCGCCGGCCAGGACCGTCAGCACACAGCCGGCGGTCAGCAGGGTGCGGCCGAGGCGGCGACGCCGAGGCAGGCGGCGGCTGGTCTTCCTGCGGTGCGCGCTCATGCCTGTCGATGCTGGGGGAGCCCCGCTGAAGGAAACCTGAGGGTCCTGAAGGCGCCTTCAGGCCGTGCCTGCCCGGGACCCGGGACGCACCTCAGGCCGGGCCTGCTCCGGGACCGGGGATCCGGAGGACGAGGAGGGCGCCACCGCCCGGAGCGATCCCGGCGCGGACGTCACCGCCGTGGGCGCGGGCGATCTCGCGGGCGATGGGCAGGCCCAGCCCGGTGCCACCGCTCGCCCGCCCCCGGTCCGCGTCCAGCCGGACGAACCGCGCGAACACCCGCTCCCGGTCGGCCTCCGGGATCCCCGCGCCGTCGTCGGACACCTCCAGCACCCGCCACGCCCCGTCCGTGGCCGCCCGTACGACGACGCCCGCACGGGCATGGCGCAGCGCGTTGTCCACCAGGTTGGCCAGCGCCCGCTCCAACCGCGCCGGATCCCCGTACGCGGGTACGGACGCCCCCGCCTCCAGCCGCACCGGCACCCGGGGCGCCGGCCTGCGCGCCACGTCCTCCGCCGCCAGCAGCGCCAGGTCCAGCGGTTCCGACCGGGGCGGCGGAGCGCCGTCGAGGCGGGCCAGCAGCAACAGGTCCGCCGCGATCCGCTGGAGCCGCTCGGTGTCGGCCAGCGCGGCCGCCACCGATGCCCGGTCGGGCCGCGCCAGGGCCACCTCCAGCCGGGACCGCACGGCCGCGAGGGGGTTGCGCAGCTCGTGCGAGGCGTCCGCCGTGAACTGCCGCTGCCGGGCGTCGGAACGCTCCAACCGGTCGAGGGTGGCGTTGACGGTCCGGGCGAGCCGCGCGATCTCGTCGGCCCCGCCCGGATCCGGGACCCGGCGACCGGGCTCTCTCGCGGTGACGGCCGCCAACCCGGTACGGATCGCCGTGACCGGGCGCAGTGCCTGCCCCGTCACCCACCAGGCCAGCGCAGCGGCGAAGGCGATCAGCGGGGGCGCGCCGGCGAGCAGCCCGACCCCGATGGCGCGCGTCGCGTCGTCCACGTCGCGCAGGACGGTCATCGCGTACACGGTGTACGGGCCCTCTCCCCCGGGCGGCCCCGGCGAGCGGACCACCACCGCCGCGCCCCGCTCCGAACCGGCGCGCCCCACGGGCACCACGGCCGACCGGGAGTCCTCCCCGGCCGCCGGGCGCAGCCCGTCGAGGTCCGGGGCGCCGCGCGGATCCCCGCTGGTGGCGACGGCCCGCCCGGCCGCGTCCCGGACGAGGACGAGGTCCACCCCGCCCTCGGGCGCGGCCAGTCGGCCGCCGGGCGGCAGGGTGCGGGCGTCGAGCTGCGCGACGACCTTCCGTGCGGCCAGCTCCGTGCGCCCGGTGGTGTTGTCGAGCAGATTGGCCCGCAGCAGCGCGTACAGCCACAACCCGCCGGCGCCGAGCACCGCGGCCATGGCGAGGGCGGCGGCCACGGCCGCCCGGGCCCGCAGGGTCCTAACCACCGTCGGGTGCCATCCGGTAGCCGGTCCCGTGCACGGTGAGGATGGAACGGCGGCCGAACGGCGCGTCGATCTTCCGGCGCAGCGAGGACACGTACACCTCGACGATGTTCGGGTCGATGGCGTGCGGGACGTCCCAGACCTCGTCGAGGATGTCCTGCTTGGCGACCGCCCGGCCCGCCTGCTCCATCAGGCAGGCGAGCACGCCGAGTTCGCGCGCGGTGAGTTCGATGTCCCGCTCGCCGCGCCGGCAGCGGCGCCCGGACGGATCCAGGACGAGATCGCCGGCCCGCAGGACGCCGACCCGCGGGGTGCCGGCGCGGCGGGCGAGCGCGCGCAGCCGCGCGGCCAGCACGACGAACGAGAACGGCTTGGTCAGGTAGTCGTCGGCGCCCGCGTCGAGCCCGTCGGCCTCGTCGTGCTCGCCGTCCTTGGCGGTCAGCATCAGTACGGGCGTGCGGTCGCCGTGGGCGCGCAGGCGGGTGCAGATCTCGTGGCCGCCGAGGCCGGGGAGCATCAGGTCGAGGAGCACGGCGTCGTACGGGCCGCCGGTGAGCGCGAGGTCGAGGCCGCGGTGTCCGTCGTGGGCGACCTCGACCCAGTGACCGTCAGCGGACAGGCCGAGCCGCAGGGACTCGGCCAGCCCCTCTTCGTCTTCGACCACCAGGATGCGCACGGCTCAAGCGTCACATATCGGTCGCCGGAGCCGATGTCGGGCCGGACCTGAGCCGGCGGCACGTATCGCCGCGCGCCGGCCGACCCCCGCGGTGTCGTGCGGGGTCGGCGCCGTGACGGCCGCTCCGAACGCCTGCCCGAGGGGCAGGTCGGGCGGCTTCCGGGGAGTCGGCGCAAGGGCCCGGACGCCCCCGCCCGCAGGGCGGCCCGCCCCGGACGGGCGGCTCGAAGCGCGCCTCGCCGAGAGGCAAATTGGCACTCCGCTTGACCGAGTGCTAATCGCCGGAATAGTGTCGCACCTGGCACTCGCCCCTGGTGAGTGCCAACACAGCGACAGGCAGGTCCGGCACCCGCGACGACGGATCGACCTGGTCGCCACCTCAGACAGTTGACCCCGGATCTCCGAAGGGGGAGGTCGGATCGTGACGACCACCAGCTCCAAGGTTGCCATCAAGCCGCTCGAGGACCGCATCGTGGTCCAGCCGCTCGACGCCGAGCAGACCACGGCCTCCGGCCTGGTCATCCCGGACACCGCGAAGGAGAAGCCCCAGGAGGGCGTCGTCCTCGCGGTCGGTCCGGGTCGCTTCGAGGACGGCCAGCGTCTCCCGCTGGACGTCAGCGTCGGCGACATCGTGCTGTACAGCAAGTACGGCGGCACCGAAGTGAAGTACAGCGGCGAGGAGTACCTCGTCCTCTCGGCTCGCGACGTACTCGCGATCGTCGAGAAGTAGTCGAAACGAAGCAGGCAAGGGGAGCGATCCCCTTCCTCTTCACCAGTTTTGCTTTGAGCTGCGCCCCTGGTCACCCCGCTGATTGCCGGGCGGCGAGGGGCGCAGTTCGTTGAACCCGAGTTATCGAGAGGGCTGAACCGCTTCCATGCCGAAGATTCTGAAGTTCGACGAGGACGCCCGTCGTGCCCTTGAGCGCGGCGTCAACAAGCTTGCCGACACGGTCAAGGTGACGATCGGCCCCAAGGGCCGCAACGTCGTCATCGACAAGAAGTTCGGCGCCCCCACCATCACCAACGACGGTGTCACCATCGCCCGTGAGGTCGAGCTGGACGACCCGTACGAGAACCTGGGCGCGCAGCTCGTGAAGGAGGTGGCGACCAAGACCAACGACATCGCGGGTGACGGCACCACCACCGCCACCGTGCTGGCCCAGGCGCTGGTCCGCGAGGGTCTGCGCAACGTCGCCGCCGGCGCCTCCCCGGCCGCCCTGAAGAAGGGCATCGACGCCGCCGTCAAGGCCGTGTCCGAGGAGCTCCTCGCGACCGCGCGTCCGATCGAGGACAAGTCCGACATCGCTGCCGTGGCCGCGCTCTCCGCGCAGGACACCCAGGTCGGCGAGCTCATCGCCGAGGCGATGGACAAGGTCGGCAAGGACGGTGTCATCACCGTCGAGGAGTCCAACACCTTCGGCCTGGAGCTGGAGTTCACCGAGGGCATGGCCTTCGACAAGGGCTACCTCTCGCCGTACATGGTCTCCGACCAGGAGCGTATGGAGGCCGTCCTCGACGACCCGTACATCCTGATCAACCAGGGCAAGATCTCCTCCATCCAGGACCTCCTGCCGCTGCTGGAGAAGGTCATCCAGGCCGGCGCCTCGAAGCCGCTGCTGATCATCGCCGAGGACGTCGAGGGCGAGGCGCTCTCCACCCTCGTCGTCAACAAGATCCGCGGCACCTTCAACGCGGTCGCCGTCAAGGCCCCCGGCTTCGGTGACCGCCGCAAGGCGATGCTCCAGGACATGGCCACCCTCACCGGTGCCACCGTCATCGCCGAGGAGGTCGGCCTCAAGCTCGACCAGGCCGGTCTGGACGTACTGGGCACCGCGCGCCGCGTGACCATCTCCAAGGACGACACCACCATCGTCGACGGTGGCGGCAGCTCCGAAGAGGTCGTCGGTCGCGTCAACCAGATCAAGGCCGAGATCGAGTCCACGGACTCGGACTGGGACCGCGAGAAGCTGCAGGAGCGCCTGGCGAAGCTCGCCGGTGGCGTCTGCGTCATCAAGGTCGGCGCCGCCACCGAGGTGGAGCTGAAGGAGAAGAAGCACCGCCTCGAGGACGCCATCTCGGCGACCCGCGCCGCGGTCGAGGAGGGCATCGTCTCCGGCGGTGGCTCCGCCCTCGTCCACGCCGTGAAGGTGCTGGAGGGCAACCTCGGTCTCTCCGGCGACGAGGCCACCGGTGTCTCCGTGGTCCGCCGCGCCGCCGTCGAGCCGCTCCGCTGGATCGCCGAGAACGCCGGCCTCGAGGGCTACGTCATCACCGCGAAGGTGGCCGAGCTCGACAAGGGCCAGGGCTTCAACGCCGCCACCGGCGAGTACGGCGACCTGGTCAAGGCCGGCGTCATCGACCCGGTCAAGGTCACCCGCTCCGCCCTGGAGAACGCCGCTTCCATCGCCTCGCTGCTGCTCACGACCGAGACCCTGGTCGTCGAGAAGCCGGCCGAGGAAGAGGCCGACGCCGGTCACGGTCACGGCCACAGCCACTGAGGTTGAGCCGCAGGGCGTCCGCCGCTTCGGCGGGCCCCCGCTGATCCGAGGGAAGGCCCCGGTCATCACCGCCCAGCGGTGCCGACCGGGGCCTTCCCCGTGCCCGGGTCCGACCGGCATCGATGGGGGACGGCCTACGCGGCGTCCGTCATGCCCATCTGCCGCATGAGGCCCGGCGCGTCGTAGTACCACCAGCCCTCCGCCACCTGACCGTTCTCGATGCGGAAGGTCGTGCAGCCCGACATCGTGACTTCCTTCCCGGTCGGCGGGACGCCCATGAACTCGCCCTTCTGGGTGCCGGTCCAGGCCCACAGCGTGGAGACGCAGTCGCCCTCGGCGATCTGACGGTGCAGGTCGAACGAGAAGTCGAACGCGTCGCGCCACATGCCCATCGTCCGCTTCATGCCCTGCCGCCCGTCGCCCGTGCCGGGCGCCGCCATGATGTCGTGGTCGGTGTAGTCGGCCGCGACGCACTCGTCGACGACGGTGAAGTCGCCCTTCTCCGCGACGTCCTCGAAGATCCGGTTCACGAGGAGCTTGTCGAGGTACTCGTTGCGGACCACGTCCAGGTTCATGAACTTCGGCATGCCCTCGCAGAGGGCCACCATCTCCTGGAACATCCCGTCGGTCTCGGGGAGTCGGGAGTTCCTCATGGCGTCCTCGTACGAGGGGAACTCGACGAGGTCGAGGTAGTGCGTCCGCGCTTCACGGTCCCGGCCGATCATGGTGTGCGTGACCGTGCGCCGACCGCTCGCCTGCTGTGCCCAGCGGTCGATGAGGGCGTTCATCTCCTCGAACCGCGTGGTTTCGTAATCGATCACCTGTACGAAAGTCATGGCGTCGCCTCCCGCGCTGGATGGGACAGGTCCAGTTTAGGGAGAATTCATCCATTTGGCGGGTTTGATTGGTTCAGATGTGTCCCGTGACGGCCGTCGTCCGCGTCGCCGCCGGTCGTGCTACTGCGGGCCGTACTTGCGGCCCGTACGGGAGGACACGCCGCCGAGCAGTCCGCGCGGAGTCAGCTTCACCACGCTCATCAGCGCCTTGTAGCGGGGATCCGGGATCGAGACGGTCTTGCCGCGCGCCAGGTCGGCCAGCGCCGAAGCCACCAGCTTGTCCGCGTCCAGCCAGAGCCAGCCCGGGATGTTGTCCGTGCCCATGCCGGCCCGCTCGTGGAACTCCGTGCGCACGAAGCCCGGGCACAGCGCCATCAACCGCACCCCGGAACCCGCCAGGTCCCTCGCCGCGCCCTGGGTGAACTGCACGACCCAGGCCTTGCTCGCCCCGTAGGTGCCGCGCGGCAGGAACGCGGCGACCGAGGCCACGTTGATCACGCCGCCGCGCCCGCGCGAGCGCATCGACTCGCCGGCGGCCGAGGTCAGCCGCAGCACGGCCTCGACGTGCACCTTGACCATGGTCAGCTCGTCGGCCATGGAGACGTCGAGGTAGCGGCCCTTGTTGCCGAAGCCCGCGTTGTTGACCAGCAGGTCCACGGGGTGGGTGCGGTCGCCGAGGCGGGCCTCGACCGCCGCGATGCCCTCGTCGGTGGAGAGGTCGGCCGGCAGCACCTCGGCCTCGATGCCGTGGCGGTCGTGCAACTCGGTGGCCTGCTCCGCGAGTCGCTTGGTGTCGCGGGCCACCAGCACGAGGTTGTGGCCCTGGGCGGCGAGCCGCCGGGCGAAGGCGGCGCCGATGCCCGCCGTGGATCCCGTAATCAACGCAGTCGTCATGTGCGCAACCTAGTCGCCGCCGCGGGGCCCTGTCGTCAGGGTCCCGTCCGGTCCGCGAGACCCCGCGTCAGGGCCCGCTCCGCGCGCCGGAGTTGAGACGCGTTCCCGTGGAAACGGGTACCGGCCCGGGTGCGCGTGCGGGCTCCCGCGCGGTCGGTTCCCCGCCGGGACCGCGTCGAGCGGGGGCGCGGGCGGGGCCCGTTCGGTGGTGAAGGGGCGGAACCGGAACTCCACGGGCGCCTCGCGGTCCGGCTGAACCGCTCGCCCGGTCCGGCTCGCCCGGGGCTTCCCGCGCGTCCGGCGCGGGGGAACCCCGGGCGAGACCACTCAAAGGGTCCGCCGAATATTGACGCCACGATCAAAGATGCCCTTATGCTTACAGGGTGATCGAAGCACGTCATCTCCGGGTCCTGCGCGCCGTCGCCGGGACCGGCTCCTTCTCCGCCGCCGCCCGCGAGCTGGGCTGCACCCAACCGGCCGTGTCCCAACAGATGAAGGCGTTGGAGCAGTCCGCCGGCACCCCGCTGCTGATCCGTACGGGCCGGGAGATGCGGTTGACCCAGGCGGGTGAGGCCCTGGTCCGGCACGCCGCCGGAATCCTCGCCGGACTGACCGCCGCCGAGGAGGAGGTCGCGGCCATCGCCGGGCTGCGCGCCGGCCGGGTGCGGCTGGTCTCCTTCCCCAGCGGCAGTTCCACCCTGGTGCCGACCGCGCTGGCGGCCATGCGCGCCGAGCACCCGGGCACCCGGATCTCCCTGGTCGAGGCCGAGCCGCCGCGTTCGGTCGAGATGCTCCGCGAGGGCGACTGTGACGTGGCGCTGGCCTTCCGGTACGGGGGCTCGTCGACATCCGCGGCCGAATGGGAGGACCTGGTGGTGCGCCCGCTGCTCACCGACCGCCTCGTGGGCCTGGTCCCCGAGGGGCACCGACTGGCCGGGGCCGAGCGGGTGGGCATGGCCGAACTGGCCGACGAGCCCTGGATCGCGGGCTGCCCGCGCTGCCGCCGGCACCTGGTGGAGGTGTGCGAGGACGCGGGTTTCACCCCGCGCATCGACTTCGCCACCGACGACTACCCGGCCGTGGTCGGCCTGGTGGGCGCGGGGCTCGGCGTGGCGGTGTTGCCCGAGCTCGCCGTGGAGTCGGTACGGGCCAAGGGCGTGAGCACCGTTGCGGTGGAACCCGCCGTGGAGCGGGAGGTCGTGGCGCTGACCCTGACCGACCTGGAGAGGGTCCCCGCGGTGGCGGCGACGCTGACCCAGCTGGAGCGGGCCGCGACGCGTTGACGGGCGCCGGCGGGGGCCGGGTGGCCCCCGCCGGGCGGTCCGTCGGGCGCCTGCCGCACGGCGGTACGGCCGGGCGGGTGACGGACCGGGCCCGGGGGGTCCGCGACGCGTGCGTGAGGGCCACGGATTCGAGGAAACGTTCCTTCGGGCGTTTCGTGCGAACCGGCTAGTGCGGTGCGATCGGGCCGATCGTGCTCGACGCGGGGATCAGGCGGTGCCGGGCTCGACCCATCAGCTCTTCGCGTTCGTCCTCGGTGAGGCCGCCCCACACCCCGTAGGGCTCGCGGACGGCGAGGGCGTGCGCGGCGCATTCCGAACGGACCGGGCAGCGCATGCAGACCTCTTTAGCCGAGGCCTCGCGCGCGCTCCTGGCCGCGCCCCGCTCGCCTTCCGGGTGGAAGAAGAGGGAGCTGTCGACCCCGCGGCAGGCAGCCAGCAGCTGCCAGTCCCAGAGGTCGGCGTTCGGTCCGGGGAGGCGGGAGAAATCTGCCATTGGTAGTCCCTCTTGATGCCGGTACTGAGGCGGATACGGTCCATGTCTCCACACCTACTGTCGGAGTAGATGTAAATATGACTCATTGGGAATCTAGCCTCAGACACGTGCCAAACGGAAGGAAAGCCGCCAAATAGGGCATAGCTCCAGATGGAGGACAGGCTGCCCGCGCCTCCGACGTCGTGATCGCATCCTCACGTAGAGTGCCGAAGGTGTCCGTCTGACCCGTAACTCTTTCGAGTGACCATCGTTGAGAGTGCGAAGGCGGTTGAACCAATAAGTTCTCGGACAGGTGTCCGGGGGCATCGACCGCACAGGTGACGATACGTACCAGCCTGGAGGCACAAGGTGACGCGCATCAGCAGCTGCGGAGGGCGGTCATGACATCCGTCCTCGTCTGCGACGACTCCCCGCTTGCCCGAGAGGCGCTCCGTCGCGCGGTTGCCACCGTGCCCGGCGTAGAGCGTGTGACGACGGCAGCCAACGGCGAGGAAGTCCTCCGCCGCTGGGGTGCCGACCGCTCCGATCTGATTCTGATGGATGTACGGATGCCCGGCCTGGGCGGTGTCGAGACGGTCCGTCGGCTGCTCTCGGCCGACCCCGGCGCCCGCATCATCATGCTGACGGTCGCCGAAGACCTGGACGGCGTGGCCCTCGCGGTCGCCGCCGGCGCCCGGGGGTACCTGCACAAGGACGCCTCGCGCGCCGAACTGCGGGCCACGGTCACCCAGGCCCTCGCCGATCCCACCTGGCGACTGGCCCCGCGCCGGCTCCGCTCGGCCGAGATGGGCGCCGCGCCCACGCTCACCGCGCGCGAGATCCAGGTGCTGGAGGGCATGAGCCACGGCCGGTCCAACGCGGAGATCGGGCGAGAGCTCTTCCTCTCCGAGGACACGGTCAAGACGCACGCCCGCCGGCTGTTCAAGAAGCTGGGCGCCTCGGACCGGGCGCACGCCGTGGCGCTCGGGTTCCGATGGGGCCTGGTCCGCTGATCGCGGACCGTTGAGAGTGTCCCGCCCGGACCCGGTGCGAAACCGGGGATTGGCGGGGCACAATCCGGGGGACGTGTCGCTTCGTGCGCGATGCCGCATCCTTGAGGGTGTGCCGCATTCTCGAAGATGTGGCCTAGGGACCATTCGGGCCGAGCGGAGGGGAGGGCGCAGGCGATGAGTACTGGCGCACCCGCTCATAACGCTTCGATGCACAACAAGGACCATGGCGCCGCAAATGCACCCGCGCCAAGGCACCATGGATTGATGCGCGAAGACGAGGCCCCGGGGTCACCCGCGGCCACAGGCTCCACCGGCACCGCCAAGGGCGGCGGAGCCGGGGCCGTCAGTGCTCTCGTGCGCCGGGCCGTGGACGGCGACGAGCAGGCCACGCACGATCTTCTGGCCTTCGTGCACCCCCTCGCGATCCGCTACTGCCGCACCCGGCTGTCCCGCCTTCCGGGTGATGCTCGCCACTTCGTCGAGGACCTCGCGCAAGAGGTCTGTGTCGCCGTCCTGATGGCGCTGCCGCGCTACCGGGACACCGGGCGCCCCTTCGAGGCCTTCGTCTTCGCCATCGCCGCGCACAAGGTCGCCGACCTCCAGCGGGCCGCCATGCGGCACCCGGGGAGCACGGCGGTCCCGTCGGACGAGATGCCCGAGCGGCCCGACGACTCGCTCGGCCCGGAGGAACGCGCGCTGCTCAGCAGCGACGCCGCCTGGGCCAAGAAGTTGCTGGCCAACCTGCCCGAGAACCAGCGCGAACTGCTCGTGCTGCGGGTGGCCGTCGGCCTGACGGCCGAGGAGACCGGGCAGATGCTCGGGATGTCCCCCGGAGCGGTGCGGGTGGCCCAGCACAGGGCGCTCAGTCGACTCCGGGCGCTCGCGGAGCAGTAGACCGCGGTCGGTTCGGGGCAGGGTCCGGCAGGGGCGTCCAGTAGTAGGAAACGACGAAACTTCTGCTTGACCTTGGTCGTGGAATGAGACGCGTCGCGATCCCGTTAGCATGGACATCCGCGCTGAGCAAGACCATTTGGGAAGGTGTCATGACTGTGAACGCCGATGGAGTGCCCGACAAATTCGCCACACTCGGCCTCACGTATGACGACGTGCTGCTGCTCCCCGGCGTGTCGGACATGGCGCCGGACCAGATCGACACCTCCTCCCTCATCTCGCGCAACGTCCGCGTCAACGTCCCGCTGCTGTCCGCGGCCATGGACAAGGTCACCGAGGCGCGGATGGCCATCGCGATGGCCCGCCAGGGCGGCGTCGGCGTCCTGCACCGCAACCTCTCCATCGTCGACCAGGCGAACCAGGTCGACCTCGTGAAGCGCTCCGAGTCCGGCATGGTCACCGACCCGATCACCGTGCACCCGGACGCCACCCTCGGCGAGGCCGACCAGCTCTGCGCGAAGTTCCGCATCTCCGGCGTGCCGGTCACCGACGCGGCGGGCAAGCTCCTCGGCATCGTCACCAACCGCGACATGGCCTTCGAGTCGGACCGCAGCCGCCAGGTGCGCGAGGTCATGACCCCGATGCCGCTGGTCACCGGCAAGGTCGGCATCTCCGGCGTGGACGCCATGGAGCTGCTGCGCCGCCACAAGATCGAGAAGCTTCCGCTGGTCGACGAAGCGGGCACCCTCAAGGGCCTGATCACGGTCAAGGACTTCGTCAAGGCGGAGAAGTACCCGAACGCCGCCAAGGACAAGGGCGGCCGGCTGCTCGTCGGTGCGGCCGTCGGTGTCGCGGGCGACGCGTACGAGCGCGCCCAGGCCCTGATCGAGGCGGGCGCCGACTTCATCGTCGTCGACACCGCCCACGGTCACTCCCGGCTCGTCGGCGACATGGTCTCCAAGATCAAGTCGAACTCCTCCGTCGACGTCATCGGCGGCAACATCGCCACCCGCGACGGCGCCCAGGCGCTGATCGACGCCGGCTGCGACGGCATCAAGGTCGGTGTCGGCCCCGGCTCCATCTGCACCACCCGTGTCGTCGCCGGCATCGGTGTCCCGCAGGTCACCGCGATCTACGAGGCCGCGCTGGCCGCCAAGGCCGCGGGCGTCCCGGTCATCGGCGACGGCGGTCTCCAGTACTCCGGCGACATCGCCAAGGCCCTGGTGGCGGGCGCCGACACGGTGATGCTGGGCTCCCTGCTCGCGGGCTGCGAGGAGTCCCCGGGCGAACTGCTCTTCATCAACGGCAAGCAGTTCAAGTCCTACCGGGGCATGGGCTCCCTGGGCGCGATGCAGTCCCGCGGCGAGCAGAAGTCCTTCTCCAAGGACCGCTACTTCCAGGAGGGCGTGGGCGGCGACGACAAGCTCATCCCCGAGGGCATCGAGGGCCAGGTCCCGTACCGCGGCCCGCTCTCCGCGGTCGTGCACCAGCTCGTCGGCGGCCTGCGCCAGTCGATGTTCTACGTCGGCGGGCGCACGGTCCCCGAGCTGCAGGACCGCGGCCGGTTCGTCCGGATCACCTCGGCGGGCCTCAAGGAGAGCCACCCGCACGACATCCAGATGACGGTCGAGGCGCCGAACTACTCCCGCAAGGGCTGAGCGGCCCGCACACACGCGTGAACTGGGCGGTTCCGGTTGATCCGGGGCCGCCCTTCACCGTTCCCGGACCCGGGGATCGCGTCCGCGCCCGGGCGGTGGGCGTCCGTACGGCGGTCACCGGAACGCGGGCCCCCGGGGTTCGGGGATACTGGACGGGCAGACCCAGAGGAAAGGCCACCACACGTGACTGAGATCGAGATCGGGCGCGGCAAGCGCGGCCGCAGGGCGTACGCGTTCGACGACATCGCCATCGTCCCGAGCCGGCGTACGCGGGACCCGAAGGAGGTCTCGATCGCCTGGCAGATCGACGCGTACCGCTTCGAGCTCCCCTTCCTGGCCGCCCCCATGGACTCCGTGGTCTCCCCGCAGACCGCCATCCGCATCGGCGAGCTCGGCGGCCTCGGCGTGCTGAACCTCGAAGGTCTGTGGACCCGGTACGAGGACCCGCAGCCGCTGCTCGACGAGATCAACGAGCTGGACGAGGAGGCCGCCACCCGCCGCCTCCAGGAGATCTACGCCGCGCCGATCCAGGCCGACCTGATCCGGCAGCGCATCAAGGAGGTGCGCGACTCCGGCGTCGTCACCGCCGCCGCGCTCTCCCCGCAGCGCACGGCCGAGTTCTCCAAGGTCGTCGTCGACGCCGGCGTGGACATCTTCGTGATCCGAGGCACCACGGTCTCGGCCGAGCACGTCTCCGGCGCCGCGGAGCCGCTGAACCTCAAGCAGTTCATCTACGAACTGGACGTCCCGGTCATCGTCGGCGGCTGCGCCACCTACACCGCGGCCCTGCACCTGATGCGCACCGGCGCGGCCGGTGTCCTGGTGGGCTTCGGCGGCGGCGCCGCTCACACCACGCGCAACGTCCTCGGCATCCAGGTCCCGATGGCCACCGCCGTCGCGGACGTGGCCGCGGCCCGCCGCGACTACATGGACGAGTCCGGTGGCCGCTACGTGCACGTCATCGCCGACGGCGGCGTGGGCTGGTCGGGCGACATCCCGAAGGCCGTCGCCTGCGGCGCGGACGCCGTGATGATGGGTTCCCCGCTGGCCCGTGCCACGGACGCGCCCGGCAAGGGCAACCACTGGGGCATGGAGGCCGTCCACGAGGACGTGCCGCGCGGCAAGAAGGTCGACCTCGGCACGGTGGGCACCACCGAGGAGATCCTGACCGGCCCCTCGCACTCCCCGGACGGTTCGATGAACATCTTCGGCGCGCTGCGCCGCTCGATGGCCACCACCGGCTACAGCGAACTCAAGGAGTTCCAGCGGGTCGAGGTCACGGTCGCGGACTCGCAGCACCGCCGCTGACCCGCCACAACGCCAGTACGCCGGAGGGCCGGCGCCCCGATCGGGGCGCCGGCCCTCCGGCGTGTGCGGAGCCGGGGGTCAGTCGCTGACCTTCTTGGCCGCGCCGAAGGCGACGAAGCCGCCGATGCCGAGGAAGAGGTAGTCCATGGCCTCGGCCGATTCCTTCCAGATGTCGTTCAGGCCGCCGATGCCCGGGTCGCTCAGCACGTCGGAGAGGCCGATGTGGGCGTAGTCGGCGAGCGCGAGCGCGATGAAGAACAGCTGGCCGAGGTAGACGGCGCCGATCGAGAGGATCGCGCTGACCACGGGCAGAGCCGGGTTCCTGCCGCCCACCTTGCCGGCGGCGAGGCCGACGAGGAGCCCGACGCCGAACGCGGCGTAACCGACCTGGCGGTCGATGGCGTTCATGATGCCGCCGTACGCGCCGGCCGCGACCAGGGCGGCGACGACGGCGGCGAGGATGCCGAGGCCGACGCCGCCGCGGCGCGCCGGGGCCGGGGCGGGGGCGGCGGTGTAGGAGTCGGGCGCGGGCGGCTGGAACTGCTGGCTCATGAGAAATCCCCCCAGGGACACGGCACACGTGGGTCACCGGTGTCCACCGGGACGTATGCGCGAGATAAGAACGCCGCAGGCTAACAGCAGGCCCTGACATTCGGCGGGGAATTTACCGGGGGACCGCGCCCGACGGCCCCCGGGGCGGCCACCGAGGGCCGCTCCGGGCGCGGGCGGGGCGTCAGAGGCGGTGCGCGGCGCCGATCGGGCTGGCGCCCCGGGTGTCCAGCAGGAGCTGCGCCTTGACCGCCAGGCCCTGGAGGTCGTAGGTGCGGTGGTGCTGGAGCAGGATCGTCAGGTCCGCGTTGGCGGCGGCCTCGTAGAGCGAGTCGGCGCGCGGGACGGGCTGGTCACGGACCCGCCAGGCCGGGATGTACGGGTCGTGGTAGCTGATCTGGGCCCCGAGGTCGATGAGCCGGCTCGCGATCTCGCGCGCCGGCGAGCCCTCCTGGTCGGCGAGGTCCGGCTTGTACGTCACCCCGAGCAGCAGGACCCGGGCGCCGCGGGCGGACTTCCCGTGCTCGTTCAGCAGGGCGGCGGAGCGCTGGATGACGTACTGCGGCATCCGGTTGTTGATCTCCTGGGCCAGGCCGACCATGCGCAGCGGGTGACCGGGGGTGCGGGTGGTGTGGGGGAGGTAGTTCGGGTCGAGCGGGACGCCGTGGCCGCCGACGCCGGGGCCGGGGCGGAACGCCTGGAACCCGTACGGCTTCGTCTCGGCGCACCGGATGACGTCCCACAGGTCGACCCCGAGGTCGTGGCAGAGCACGGCCATCTCGTTCATGAGGGCGATGTTCACGTGCCGGTAGTTGGTCTCCAGCAGCTGCACGGTCTCCGCCTCGCGCAGGCCGCGGGCGCGCACCACCTTCTCGGTGAGGCGGGCGTAGAAGGCGTGCGCGGACTCGGTGCAGGCGGGGGTGAGGCCGCCGATCACCTTGGCGGTGTTGGAGATCCCGTGCGTGCGATTGCCCGGGTCGTGCCGGCTGGGGGAGTAGGCCAGGTGGAAGTCCCGTCCCGCGCGCAGCCCGGATCCGGCTTCGAGGATCGGGCGCAGATAGTCCTCGGTGACCCCCGGATGGGCGGCGGACTCCAGGATGACGGTGGTGTGCGGGCGCAGCCGTGCGGCGAGCGCGCGGCCCGCGTCGCCGACCGCGGAGAGATCGAGCGCACGATCGGCGCCGAGCTGGGTAGGGGCGCAGATGACGGCGGTACGGACCCGGCCCAGTTCGGCGGGGTTGGTGGTGACCCGGAAGCCGGCCGCCGACATGCGGCGGATCTCGGCGGCGGTGAGGGTGCTGTCCGTGGTCGGACCGCTGTCGAAGCCGACGGTCTCGATTCCGGCGGCGACGGCCGCCTGAGCGAGAGGGAGGCCGAGGTGGCCGAGTCCGATGACGGCGAGATCTGCGGGCATGGAGGTGCCGTCCCTTCCCTTCCCTTGCATGAGGGGGCTGGGCGCGCAAGTCCTGTGGAGAGCTGGAGCAGGCGCAATGTCAGACTAGGCGTATATATGACAGATATGTCGCATTGTGAGGTGGTGGCTGCCGTTGTGTTGTCCACAGGCGGTGGCCGAAGTGAGTGCGGACGGTCAGAATCAACAGCGGGGAATGTGAGCGGGATCACCCGCATCGAGCGGGGATTTCCCCGCAGCAACGGGAGGCAGCCGTGAGGACAGCGACACTGGGACCGGTTCAGCGGGCCGAGGCACTTGCCCGGATGGCCGAACGGGAGCTGGACGTGCTGGTCGTCGGCGCGGGAGTGGTCGGCGCCGGCACCGCGCTCGACGCCGCCACCAGAGGCCTGTCCACCGGGCTGGTCGAGGCACGGGACTGGGCCTCGGGCACGTCCAGCCGCTCCAGCAAGCTGATCCACGGCGGACTGCGCTACCTGGAGATGCTCGACTTCGCCCTCGTCCGCGAGGCCCTGAAGGAACGCGGCCTGCTGCTGGAGCGACTCGCGCCGCACCTGGTCAAGCCCGTGCCGTTCCTGTACCCGCTCCAGCACAAGGGCTGGGAGCGCCTCTACGCCGGCTCGGGCGTGGCCCTGTACGACGCGATGTCCTTCTCCAGCGGGCACGGCCGTGGGCTCCCCACCCACCGGCACCTCTCGCGCAAGCACGCGCTGCGGGTCGCCCCGGCGCTGCGCAAGGACGCCCTGGTGGGCGCCCTGCAGTACTACGACGCCCAGATGGACGACGCCCGGTACGTCACCACATTGGTCCGAACGGCCTCCGCGTACGGGGCGCAGTGCGCCAACGGGGCGAGGGTGGTCGGCTTCCTGCGCGAGGGCGAACGGGTGGTCGGTGCGCTCGTGCGGGACGTGGAGGGCGGCGGCGAGTACGAGATCCGCGCGAAGCAGGTCGTCAACGCCACCGGGGTGTGGACGGACGACACTCAGGCGCTGATCGGGGAGCGCGGCCAGTTCCACGTACGGGCCTCGAAGGGCATCCACCTGGTCGTCCCGAAGGACCGGATCCACTCCTCCACCGGGCTGATCCTGCGCACGGAGAAGTCCGTGCTGTTCGTCATCCCCTGGGGACGTCACTGGATCGTCGGCACCACGGACACCGACTGGGACCTCGACAAGGCGCACCCGGCGGCGTCGAGCGCGGACATCGACTACCTGCTGGAGCACGTGAACTCGGTGCTGGCGGTTCCCCTGACGCGCGACGACGTCCAGGGCGTCTACGCGGGCCTGCGGCCCCTGCTGGCCGGCGAGTCCGACGCGACCAGCAAGCTCTCGCGCGAACACACGGTGGCGCACCCGGTGCCGGGGCTGGTCGTGGTGGCGGGCGGCAAGTACACGACGTACCGGGTGATGGCCAAGGACGCGGTGGACGAGGCGGTGCACGGGCTGGACCAGCGGGTCGCGGAGTGCGTGACGGAGGACGTCCCGCTGGTGGGCGCCGAGGGGTACCGGGCCCTGTGGAACGGCCGCGCCCGGATCGCGGCGCGCACGGGCATCCACGTGGCGCGGGTGGAGCACCTGCTCAACCGGTACGGGTCGCTGACGGAGGAACTGCTCGACCTGATCGTGGCGGATCCGGGGTTGGCCGAGCCGCTCACGGGGGCAGAGGACTATCTGCGGGCGGAAGTCGTCTACGCGGCTTCGCATGAAGGGGCCAGGCACCTGGACGACGTGTTGACGCGTCGGACGCGGATCTCGATCGAGACCTTCGACCGGGGCACGCGATCGGCGCGGGAGTGTGCGGAATTGATGGCTCCGGTGCTGGGCTGGGACAAGAAGCAGATCGAGAACGAGGTCGAGCACTACGAGAAGCGAGTGCAAGCGGAACGTGAATCGCAGCGCCAACCGGACGACCTGACGGCGGACGCGGCCAGGCTGGGAGCTCCCGACATCGTTCCGTTGTAACTCCGGGATGCGGAGGGGGGAACCGTTGCCCCGGGGCGCCCGTCCGTTGCGGAGTGAGCAACAATGAGGTTTCTGCCGGGGCGGGTTACCGTGCCCCTCGGCGGCTGCCGGGGCAGCCGGGCAGGCTGCACGATCGCAGAGGGGACGCATGTCGAAGTCGGAGCACACCGAGTCGCCGGATTCCGCGGGTAAGGCGCAGAGCGCCGAACCGAGCACCGAGCCGGCGGGTGTGAAGCCGAGCCCGCGCAAGGCCGAGCCCGCGGCGGAACCCGAGGGTGTGAAGCGCGGCGCCGCGAAGTCGAACCCGGCCGGGGCCACCGCCGTCGAGGCGGACACCCCGCCGGGTGCGGGGTCGCGGGACGCGAAGCCCGCCGCGCCGAAGCCGCGTCCGTCCGGGGCGAAGTCCACCCCGGCCGGGCCGAGCCTGGCCAAGGCCGCCCCCGCCGCGAAGGCGGAATCCGCGTCGGCCGTCAAGGTGGCCTCCGCCGAGCCCGAGGACGCCCGACCCGAGGCTGCCGGACCCGAGGCTGCCGGACCCAAGGACGCCAAGCCCGCCCCGGCGAAGCCGGACCCGGTCAGGACCGGGTCCGCGCGGCCCGAGGGCGTGCCCGCACAGCGGTCCCCCGAGGGCGCGAAGAGCCCGGCGGCCACGGCGGAATCCGGTCAGGACGAAGGGCGTTTGCTCGCCCGCCGGTACCGGCTCGGGTCCGTCCTCGGCAAGGGCGGCATGGGTACCGTGTGGCGCGCCGAGGACGAGATCCTCGGGCGGACCGTCGCCGTCAAGGAACTCCGCTTCAGCATGGGCGTGGACGAGGACGAGAAGCGCCGCCTCATCACCCGCACCCTTCGCGAGGCCAAGGCGATTGCACGGATCCGCAGCGGCGGCGCCGTCACCGTCTACGACGTCGTGGACGAGGACGGCCGCCCGTGGATCGTCATGGAACTCATCGAGGGCCCCTCCCTCGCCGAGTTCGTGCGCGAGCGCGGCCCGCTGACGCCCCGCCGCGCGGCCGAGGTCGGGCTCGCCGTCCTCGACGTCCTGCGCGCCGCCCACGACCAGGGCATCCTGCACCGTGACGTGAAGCCGTCCAACGTGCTCATGGCGGACAACGGTCGTGTCGTGCTCACCGACTTCGGCATCGCGCAGGTCGAGGGCGACCCCTCCGTCACCTCCACCGGCATGCTCGTCGGCGCCCCCTCCTACATCTCTCCCGAGCGCGCCCGGGGCCAGAAGCCCGGCCCGCCCGCCGACATGTGGTCGCTCGGCGGCCTGCTGTACGCCTGCGTCGAGGGCGTGCCCCCGTACGACAAGGGCTCCGCCCTCGCCACCCTCACCGCCGTGATGACCGAACCGGTGGAACCGCCCAAGAACGCCGGTCCGTTGACCGAGGTCATCTACGGCCTGCTGGTCAAGGACCCCGCCGGGCGGCTCGACGACGACCGCGCCCGGGCGATGCTGAAGGCGGTGCTCGACGCCCCCGAGCCCGCGCCGGCCATGCCCCCGGCCGTCGAGGAGACCAAGGCGATCTCCCTCGCCGACGCCAAGGAGGCGGCGGACAAGGTCGCTGCGGAGAAGGCGGAGAAGGCGGAGAAGGCGGAGAAGGCCGAGGCGGACAAGGCGGAGAAGGCCGAGGCCAAGGCCGCCGCCGAGCGCGCCGCCGCGGTCAAGGCCGCCGAGAAGGCCGCGGAGAAGGCGGAGAAGAAGGAACGCGAGCGGCGCGAGCGCGAGCAGCGCGAGCGGGCCCGGGCGGCGCTGAAGTCCGCCCGCAAGGCCGCCGCCGCCGAAGCGGCCGCCGCGGCTGCCGCCGCCTCGACGGCGTCCGCGGCAGAGGCCCCCTCGTCCCGCCCCAAGCCGATACCGGCGTCGCTCACCGACGTGATGTCGCGCCGTACCATCGCGCTCGCCATCGCCGGCGTGGTCGTGGTCCTGGCGGTGATCGGCTCGCTGATCGTGTGGGCGTTCAGCGGGGACGACGACAAGGGCAAGGACAAGGCCGGCCCCAAGCCGTCCGCCTCCGGGTCCGCGAACCCGGGTACGGCCGTGGGCGCGTCGGCGGGTACCGCCGGCAAGGGGTCTTCGAACAGCGGCTCCGACGGGGGCAAGAAGAGCGGCGAGCCCAGCCCGGCGCAGACTCCCGCGCAGAGCCAGGGGCAGGGCCAGACCCAGGGGCAAGGGCAGGGACAAGGCCAGGGGCAGGGCCAGGGCCAGGGCCAGGGCCAGAACACGGGCCAGACGCAGGGTCAGGGCGCCGGCCCGGGCACCGCACTGCCGGCCGGCTACACGAAGGTCTCGGACACCCGGTTCCACTTCTCCATGGCGATGCCCGAGGGCTTCCACCAGACCGACACGGCCGGCGAGAACTCCGGCGGCATATACAGCCGCGACGGCGGTTTCCCGCGCATCCAGGTCGACTTCACCGACAGCCCGACCGGCGACGCGCGCCTCGCCTGGGCCCAGTTGGCCCCGGCCGTCTCGGGCAGCAGCTCGGGCTACCACCTGATCCGGTTGGACGGCGTGGACTACCGCGGCTATCCGACCGCGGCGGACTGGGAGTTCGAGCGCGAGCAGAAGGGCATCAAGGTCCACGTGCTGAACCGGGGCTTCAAGGTGGACGGGAAGCACGGCTACGCCGTCATGGTCAGCTGCCCGGCCGACCAGTGGGACGGCCCCGAGTGCACACAGATGCGCAACACGGCATTCGAGACCTTCCAGCCCCTGGGCTGAGCTGGCTCGTCCCCCGCGCGGGGGCGGGCCTTGCCAGGCCCGGGACGCGGGCACCCCGGGCGACGTATCGTGTCCGCGGGAACCATGGGGTGGTACCGCACTCGGGGGAGGCGATGTGGAGGACTACGCGGGTCGGATCCTGTCCGACCGATACCGTCTGCCGCTGCCGCCGTCGGACGAGTACGAGCCCGTCGAGACCCGGGCCTTCGACACGCGCAGCGGTCAGGAAGTCCTGGTCCGTCAGGTGCCGTTGCCGGAGATCGTGGACGCGGAGCTGCTGGACGGGACGCGCGGTCCGGCGACCGGGCGTCGGCCGTCCGGCGAACTCCCGGCCGTGCGCCGGGCCATCGCGGCGGCGCAGGCCGCCGCGTCGGTACCCGACCACGCGCGCCTCGACCAGGTCTTCGACGTCTTCGCGGAGGGCGGTTCGCTGTGGATCGTCAGCGAACTCGTCCCCGCGCGGCCGTTGGCGGCCCTGATCGCCGAGGAGCCGCTGACCCCCTATCGGGCGGCGGAGGTGGCCGCCGACGTGCTGACCGCGCTGCGGGTGCTGCACGCGCACGGCTGGACCCACCGCAACATCACCGCCCGGACCGTGTTGATATGCGATGACGGCCGGGTCGTCCTGACGGGGCTCGCGGCGGGCGCCGCGGAGGAAGCCCTCTGCGGATACGACCCGGTTCCCGAGGGTGCCGGGATCGGTACGGAACTCCCCGCGTCCGAGCCGGTCGACCGTTACCCGGCGAGCCGAGGGCCGGCGGGGGACCCGTCGGACCGCGAAACCGCGCGCCGGGGGTTCGACGTCGGTCCGCGGGCGGCCGATCCGTACGGTCGGATCCCCGGACCCGGCCGGTCGCCGGCCGCCCCGGAACCCGTGTCCGGGGCCGAGTCCGAATCCGACACCCGGACGCTTCCGCCCGCGCGGGAGTCCGCCGGCATCGAGTACGCCCCGCTGGTGGCTCCTGGCTACGACACCGGGCCGCGGTACTCCGACCACATCACCCCGCAGCGCCCCCCGATCCCGGTGCTCCCGGTACTCCAGGCGGGTCCCGAGGCCGGCGCGGACCCCTCCGCCGAGCCGCCCGACGCCAAGGCCGCCGCGCGGGCCGGCACCATCGCCGCCTACCGGGCCGGCGCGCGGGCGGCCGCGGCCAAGGTCGAGGAGGAACGCCGGGCCGGCGCGGGCGCCGCACCCGAGGCGCGCCCGGAGGGCTCGAACCTGCCGCAGGGGTACTCGTACCCGTACGGGGGCCCGGCCGCCGCGCCGGCCGCGCCCTGGCACGGGGCCACCCCGCGCCGCCGGCCGGACCAGGACACGGGCGACGAGCGGGAACAGGCCGCCGACCGGGAGTCCGCGTACGCGCCGGCCCCGGAGCCGGAGCCCGCGTACCCATCGGACCCCGAGCCGGGGGAGGCGCCCGGGCCCGCGCCCGACGCGGAGTCGCCGGACGCCGTGAACGTGCCCGCGCTGCCGGTGCGGCTCGCCCTGCCCCAGGGGTACCGCCAAGCCGAACCCCCGGAGCCGACCGGCCCCTTCCCGGTCGTGCGGCCCGGTGAGTCCCGGCCCGGGAGCGGGGTCGCCGTGCCCCGTCCGGCGCCTCCGCGGCCGATCCCGCGCTCGACCGCCGAGCCGGTCCCGCCGGCGGCCCCGCGGCCCGTCGGCGTCGATGGCTGGTCCGGCGTCCGCAGCGGCGGCGGCCCCAGGACCGGCCTGGACGCCGAGCGCGCGCGGCAGACCCGGATGGCCGTCGTGGGAGCCGTCACCGAGCGCTGGGCGCCCGAGCAGGCGGGCCCCGTGCACGGACACTGGCAACTGGCCGCGCCCGTCGGACCCGCAACCGACCTCTGGGCGCTCGGCGCGCTCCTGTACCGCGCCGTCCAGGGGCACGCCCCGTACCCCGAGGAGAGCGTCCCCGACCTCGTGGAGATGGTCTGCTCCGAACCCCCGGCCTTCGCCGAGGAATGCGGCCCGCTGCGCCCGATCGTCGAGTCGCTGCTGCGCCAGGACCCCACCGAACGGCCCGACTTCGAGGAGCTGCGCGGCTGGCTGCGCTCTCTGGTGCGCTCCGCTCCCGAGCCCGACGGCGCCTTCGGGATGCTGCCGATGGCGGAGTCCGACCCGACGCGGCTGCCCGTCGTGCGCAGGCGCGGCGACGTGCACGGTCGCCACCGCAGCGCGGACGCCCCGCGCCGCAAGCCGCGTTCCCTCGGGCGGACCCTGCTGGTCGGCGTCCTCGCGTTACTCGCGGCGGCGGTGGGGTACGCCCTGCTGTTCATGCCGCGTTCCGCGGACCAGCGGGCGCAGGGGGAGCCGGGCGGTTCCACTCCCCGACCCCCCGTCTCCACCGCGCCGCCCACGTCCGGCCAGGGCCCCGGCCGGACGCCCTCGGGCACCCCGGAGTCCAAGCCCGCCTCGCAGAGCAACGCCCCCGTGCCCGCTCCGCCCGGCTACACCACCCAACAGGACCCCGAGCACTTCGAGATGGCGGTTCCCGACGGCTGGGAACGGCGCGGCATCAACGAGGCGGGCCAGGTCCGGTACGTGGACGGGCAATTCGTGTTGACGGTGGTGCCGGGACGGGACAAGGTCGAGGGCGGCAGGCCGGATCCGCTCACGTACCAGAAGGACAAGGAGCCGGAGCTTTCCCCGTACCGTAATTCCAGTTGGGCGAGCGGTGGGGACGTCAAGTCGACCACGGTGGGCCAACAGGTCCGGGTCACAGGGCGGTACACGTGGATCGACTCGGCGGGACGCAACGTCGTGGCGCGGAACTTCGTCGTCGCGTTGGGCGGGGTCTACCACGTGGTCCTGGTGACCGGACCGCAGGACGAGGAAGGAAGGGTCACCGAGGTCTTCGAGAAGGCCACGGGGAGTTACAAGCCAGGGGGTTGACAGAGCGCTGACGGCATGTCAATGCGGCGATTGCGTCACAGTGCTGTCTCACCGCGCCCGCGCGGTGTCGGCATCGCGCGCAAGCTCCGTAATCTGGCCCGAAGTGCACAGAGCGGCGAGGTTTCGTGGAACAGCAGACAGGTGCGGGTGCAGTGCTCGCGAGCCGGTACAGGCTCGTCGAGCCCATCGGCCGCGGCGGCATGGGCAGGGTGTGGCGCGCGCATGATGAGTTGCTGCACAGGACCGTGGCGGTCAAGGAGCTGACGGCAGGTCTGTACGTCGCCCAGGCCGACCGGGAGGTCATGCATGCCCGGACGCAGAAGGAGGCCCGGGCCGCGGCCCGGATCCAGCATCCGGCGGTCGTGACCGTCCACGACGTGTTGGAGCACGACGACCGGCCGTGGATCGTCATGGAGTACATCGACGGGCCCTCCCTCGCCGAGGCGGCGAAGGCGGCGGGCCGCATCGAGCCCCGCGAGGCCGCCCGGATCGGGCTGCACGTGCTGGGCGCCCTGCGGGCCGCACACGCCGTCGGGGTGCTGCACCGCGACGTGAAGCCGGGCAACGTCCTGCTCGCCAAGGACGGACGGGTCCTGCTCACCGACTTCGGCATCGCAGCGATCGAGGGCGACTCGTCCATCACGCGCACGGGTGAACTCGTCGGCTCCATCGACTACCTGGCTCCCGAGCGGGTCACCGGCGGCGCCCCCGATCCGTCCTCGGACCTGTGGTCACTCGGTGCCACCCTCTACACCGCGGTCGAGGCCCGCTCGCCGTTCCGGCGCACCTCGCCCATCTCCAGTCTCCAGGCCGTCGTCAACGACGAGCCGCCCGCCCTGCGTCAGGCCGGGGCGCTCGGCCCCGTCATCACGGCGCTGCTCCGCAAGGACCCCGGGGAGCGGCCCTCGGCGTCGGAGGCCGAGCGGATGCTGATCGAGGCGATGGAGGGCCGGGAGCCGAAGTCGGCCCAGGCGTACGTCCCGACGCGTGCGATGAGCGCGGAGGAACGGTCTCCCGCCGCCCGGGAGGTCGGCGGGGGCGAGGAGTCGGCCCAGGAGCCCCCGACGCGGCCCCCGACGGGCGGCGAACCCGGTGGCACGACCGTGCTCGCCGAGCAGTCGTCCCCCGCCCCGGTCCCGTTCCCGGGCCGCCTCAAGCGGGCGGCGGCCGTGGCCCTGGTCGCGGCGCTGCTCGGCGGCGGCGGGGTCTTCGGGGTCCTCAAGTACACGGAGGGCAGGGCCGAGGGCGAGGACAAGAACGTCAGCGCCCCCGACCAGGGGCAGTCCGGTGACAAGCCGCAGGCGGCGGCCACCCCGCCCGCGGGCTGGAAGAAGGTCGTCGACCCGGCGGGCTTCACGCTCTTCGTCCCGGACGGCTGGGAGCGCCAGATGAACGGCACCCAGATCGACTACACCCCGGACAACGGCAACCACTTCGTGCGGATCGCCTTCGACCCGACCCCGGACTACGACAACCCGTACACGCATCTGCTGGACCTGGAGAAGCAGCTCAAGCAGCGGTCGGACTACAAGCGGCAGAAGCTGGAGCAGAACGGCTTCCGGGACACCGTCCGTGCCGCGATCTGGGAGTTCACCCTGACCGAGAAGGGCACGCACGCCGGTCCGCGCCGGGCCATCGAGCAGATGTACGTGGCTCCGGACGACACCGAGTACGCGGTCTACATGTCGAGCCCGGCCGCCGACTGGGCGAAGACCCGGCAGCAGTTCGACACGGTGCTCAGCGGCTGGCAGCCGCCGCCCAAGGAGGACTGACGGGGGTCCGGGGGCCGCTCGGCCGGGCATCCTGCCAGCGATCACTGGCGGAAATGCCAAAATCCGGTTACCCACGGGTACCCAAAGGCCCGCAGGCGGAATACGCTCACCGCCATGACGGACTCGCAGGCCCCCGCCGCCCCCCTCCGCGCCGCACCGCAGCCCACCAACCCGGTGGCCGCCGCCCCGGCCGGCGCCCGTACCGCCGCCGACGTGGTGACCCCCGACCTGGTCGCCCGGCTGACCCGCGGGGTGATCGGATCCGGTCGCACCGCCAACCACACCCCGTTCACCGGGGACAGACTGGCGGACCTGCCCGAGGCCGGTCCCGAGGACGTGGCCGAGGCCTTCGCCCTGGCCCGCGCCGCCCAGCCCGCCTGGGCCGCCGTCTCCGCACGCGGCCGGGCCGCCGTGCTGCTGCGCTTCCACGACCTGGTGCTGGCCCGGCAGGCCGAGGTGCTCGACCTGATCCAGCTGGAGACCGGCAAGGCCCGGCTGCACGCCCACGAGGAGGTGCAGGCCGTCGCGGTCGCCGCCCGCCACTACGGCCGCAAGGCCCCCTCGTACCTGCGTCCCAAGGGCCACACCGGCGCCATCCCCACCCTCACCAAGGTCACCGAGCTGCGCCAGCCGCGCGGGGTCGTCGGCCAGATCGCCCCCTGGAACTACCCCCTCGAACTGTCCGTCGGCGACGCGCTGCCCGCCTTCGTCGCCGGCAACGCCGTGGTCATGAAGCCCGACACGGAGACCGCGCTCACCGCCCTGTGGGCCCGCGACCTGCTGATCGAGGCCGGCCTGCCCGCCGAGGTCTTCCAGATCGTCCTCGGCGAGGGGCCCGTCGTCGGCCCCGAGGTGGTCCGGCACGCCGACTACGTCTCCTTCACCGGCTCCACCCGCACCGGCCGCGAGGTCGCCCGCGGCGCGGCCGACCGCCTCGTCGGCGTCACCCTCGAACTCGGCGGCAAGAACGCCATGCTCGTGCTCCGCGACGCCGACGTGGAGAAGGCCGCGGCGGGCGCCGTCCGCGCCTGCTTCTCCTCCGCGGGACAGCTGTGCATCTCCATCGAACGGCTCTACGTCCACGAGTCCATCGCGGACGCGTTCGTCGAGCGGTTCGCCGCCCGCACCAAGGCCATGCGGCTCGGCAACTCCCTCGCGTACGGCGCCGACATGGGCTCGCTCGTCGGCGAACGCCAGCTGGAGACCGTCCGACGGCACGTGGACGAGGCCGTCGCCAAGGGCGCCACCCTGGTCGCGGGCGGTGTCGCCCGCCCCGACATCGGCCCGCTGTTCTACGAGCCCACCATCCTCGACGGGGTCGAGACCCCGATGGCGGTCTGCGGCGAGGAGACCTTCGGCCCGGTCGTCTCGATCTACCGGTTCACCGACGAGGACGAGGCCGTCGCGCAGGCCAACGCCACCGCCTACGGACTCAACTCCAGCGTCTGGACGAAGGACGCGCGGCGCGGCCACGCCGTCGCCGCCCGCCTGCGCACCGGCACCGTCAACATCAACGAGGGCTACGCCCCCGCCTACGGCAGCGCCCAGGCGCCCATGGGCGGCATGAAGGACTCCGGCCTCGGCCGCCGGCACGGCTCCGAGGGCATCCTCAAGTACACCGAGGCGCAGACCGTCGCCCACCAGCGGCTGCTCCCGATGGCTCCCTCGCTGGGCATGGACGACGAGAAGTACGCGGCGTTCATGACCCGCAGCCTCAAGGTCATGAAGGCGCTCCGATTCCGTTAGGCACGACCGCCCGGGAGGCAACGCAGTGTCGTACGACTACGACGTGATCGTCATCGGATCGGGCTTCGGAGGGTCGGTCTCGGCGCTGCGGCTCACCGAGAAGGGCTACCGGGTCGGCGTCCTGGAGGCAGGGCGCCGCTTCACCCGCCAGAGCCTGCCGAAGAACAGCTGGGACCTGCGGAACTACCTGTGGGCCCCGGCGCTCGGGCTCTACGGCATCCAGCGGATCCACCTGCTCGGCAACGTGATGGTGCTCGCGGGCGCCGGCGTGGGCGGCGGTTCGCTGAACTACGCCAACACCCTCTACGTGCCGCCCGCCGCCTTCTTCGAGGACCGCCAGTGGGCCTCCATCACCGACTGGCGCGAGGAACTCGCCCCGTACTACGACCAGGCCAAGCGGATGTTGGGGGTCCGGCTCAACCCGACGACGACCCCCTCGGACGTCCACCTGAAGGCGGTCGCCGAACGCATGGGCGTCGCCGACTCCTTCCACATGGCCCCGGTCGGCGTCTTCTTCGGGGACGGCGAGGACGCCGAGGGCCGCCACCGGGCCAGGGCCGGCGAGGAGGTCGCCGACCCCTACTTCGGCGGCAAGGGCCCCGCCCGCAAGGCGTGCACCGAGTGCGGCGAGTGCATGACCGGCTGCCGGCACGGCGCGAAGAACACCCTGAACGAGAACTACCTGCACCTCGCCGAGCGCGCCGGCGCCGTCATCCACCCCATGACCACCGTCACCGCGATCTCCGAGCACCCCGACGGCGGCCACCGGGTCCGCACCGTCCCCACCGACCACCGCCGCCGCGGCAAGGCCAAGGTGCTGCGCGCCCGGTACGTGGTCGTCGCGGCCGGCACGTACGGCACCCAGACCCTGCTGCACACGATGAAGGACCGGGGCGAGCTGCCCCGGCTCTCGGACCGGCTCGGGGAACTGACCCGCACCAACTCCGAGGGCCTGGTCGGCGCCCAGACCGACGACCGGCGCTACCGCAGGCGGCACGGCGAGGGCCGCCGGGCCGACTTCACCCACGGGGTGGCCATCACCTCGTCCGTGCACCCCGACGCGAACACCCACATCGAGCCCGTCCGCTACGGCAAGGGCTCCAACGCCATGGGGTTCATGACCATCCTCCAGGTGCCGTACGCCAGGCACCGGGTCCGGGCCTGGTTCGCCCGGACCGCCAGGCATCCCGTGCAACTGGCGCGCTCGCTCTCCAACCGGCGCTGGTCCGAGCGGACGATCATCGGGCTCGTCATGCAGTCCCTGGACAACTCCCTCACCACGTACCGCAAGCCCGGCGGGATCGGAAAGGGCCTGCTGACCGCCCGGCAGGGCCACGGCGCCCCCAACCCGGTACAGATCGCGGAGGCCACCGAGGCCGCGACCCTGCTCGCCGAGGAGATCAACGGGTTCGCGGGCAGCAACGTCGGCGAGCTGATGGGCACCCCGCTGACCGCGCACTTCCTCGGCGGCTGCCCGATCGGCGAGAACCCGGCCGAGGGGGTCGTCGACCCGTACCACCGGCTGTACGGTCACCCCGGCATCTCGGTGGTCGACGGCTCGGCGGTGTCCGCCAACCTCGGGGTCAACCCGTCGCTGACGATCACGGCGCAGGCCGAGCGGGCCATGTCGTACTGGCCGAACAACGGCGAGGAGGACCCGCGTCCCGCCCAGGGCGCCGGATACGTCCGCCTCTCGGCCGTGGAACCGGTCCGGCCGGCCGTCCCGAAGGACGCCTTCGGCGCGCTGCGACTGCCGTTCCTCGCCGTCCCCGAAATACCTCCGAGGCAACCGGAACCGGAGCACTGAGGCCGGATCCCGGCCCGGGTACGGCATCGGCGGACACCGCGCTCCCCCTCCGAGCGCGGTGTCCGCCGATGTACATGAGTGACCGGTGGTCGCCCCGGAAGGTTGTAGCGGAATCGGTCCGACAGGGCTGTGGTGTCCATCACATGGTCAACGAGGCAACCGCCCCGCACCCCGGACGGTCAACGGGGGCATGAGAAAGCGCATCTCCCTCCTGGCCGCCTGCGGCCTGGTGGCCGTGGGCCTGGCCACCACCCCCGCGCACGCCGCGGACCCCGCCTTCCCGGTGAGCGGCCCCACCGCCCTCGCGCTCCCGGTGCCCCCGGCGACCGGCAGCCCGAGGGAAGAGTCGCTCGTCTTCACCCTCGACGTCCCCCGGACCGGCGCCGGTTTCGGCGGGGAGGCCGTCCTCACCGTCGACCTGACCAAGGTCGCCGGCATCGCGACCGTCCGGGAGAACGCGCGCGGCGCCAAGGAGCAGTGCGCGACGAGCGCCACCGCCCTGGTCTGCACCGTGCGCGGCACCCTCCCGCGCGTCGAACTCTCCGTGGCCGCCGCCAAGAACGCCAAGAACGGCGACACCGGCGAGATCACGGTGACGGGGAAGACGGACGGGGCCACCGTCACCCCGACCACCACGAAGCTCACCGTCGGCGGACCGGACCTCGTCATGCGGGAGATGGCGCTCAAGGGCGACCCGCGGCCCGGCGAGAGCCAGCCGCTGCCGCTCGTGTTCACGAACGCGGGCACCCAGTCGGCCAGGGGCGTGGTGCTGGAGCTGGAGACCACGCGCGGCATGAGCGTCGTGGAGGCGTACGACAACTGCCGCACCCGCACCGTCGCGGACGTCACCACGGCCCTGTGCTCGGTCGACGGGGACTTCGAGCCCGGCGAGACCTACGAACTCGCCGGGGACAGCCCGCTGCACGTCAAGGCCAACCCGAACGCCTACAGCGACCGGCTCGGCTACGGCATCCACCCGGCCGGCGACGAGCCGAAGGCCGCGCAGTGGGACGGCAAGGCCGCCACGGGCAAGCGCCTGGGCGCCGCCAAGCGGGCCACGAAGGCCGCCGCGAGCGCGCGCGCCGTCGACCTGAACCCGGGCGACAACCGGCGCACGTTCGACTTCCACGTCCGCAACACGGCCGACTTCAGCACGGCGGCCGTGACCCTCGAAGGCGACTCGGGCGACACCCTGACGACCGCGTTCGCCTTCGAGAACAAGGGCCCGGCCTGGATCCGCAGTGCCCGCGCCGGCGACTCGGCGGCCCGCACCGTCATCGTGATGCCCGACGGCGTACGGGTCGTCCGCAAGCCCGACGGCTGCACCGCCACCACCGCCACCGGCGGCGAACGCACCGAGCAGCTCGGCGCGCCCCGCTACGTGTGCGCGCTCGGCGACACGGTCCGCGAGGACCAGCGGGCGGTCTACCCGTTCGACCTCAAGGTGGAGAAGACCCTGGTGAACGCCAAGGGCTCCGTCACCGTCGGCGACTGGAGCGCGACCGCCCCGCGACCGCACTCCTTCGACCCGAACCCCGCCAACAACACGGCCGTCCTCGTGGTGAACGCCCAGGACGACGGCACCGGCCCGCGCCCGACCCCGCGCCCCTCCACGAGCGCCGGCACCCCCTCGCCGGGCGCCTCCGCGACCCCGACGGCGACCGTGTCGGCCACGGCCGCCGGCGCCAAGGGCGCGGGCACCGGCTCGGGTACGGGCACCACCGCCCACGGGAGCGGCGGCCTCGCCTCCACCGGCGTCACCGCCGGCCCGATCGCGCTCGGCGCCGCAGCCCTGATCGCCGCGGGCGGCGCGCTGTACGTGGCGGTCCGCCGCCGGGGTCCCGCGCGCACGTAGGTCCCGGCCGCCTTCTCGGGGACACGGCACAACGGCCGGCCCGGGGCGTCCCCCGGGCCGGCCGTCTTCTCACGTGGTGACCGGACCGCTGTCCCCTGCCGTCCGGTCACGTGAAGGAGCGAGGTCCCACGACGCACGACCGTCGGGCCGTACGTCTCATCGCTCCGGCAGAGCCACGCGTGGTGGTGCGGACCCGCACCTGGCCGGCGCGGACACCCCCTCAACGAAGACCGCTCGGGCCGGTCACGGTCCGGACGAGTGACGAACACCCGCCCGCGACCGGGCCCGCACGCCCCGCGCCCGCCTCAGACGCGGCCCCGGCACAGCTCCAGCAGGGTCATGGCGAGCTGGGTGCCCGGCTTGCCGAGGGCGTCGCTCCAGTGCGAGAGCACCTCCATCTCGCGTGACAGGTGCACCCGACGGCCGCCCGAGCCGATCCGGGCCTCCTGGATCACCGTCGAGACGGCCATCCGTTCCTGGATCAGGCCGATGATCCGGTCGTCGATGGCGTCGATCCGCTCGCGGGAGTCGGTGATGAGCTGCTCGGGGGTGGTGACGGACATCAGGTTCTCCTGTGGGTGTTGGGGCCCGACAGGGAGCGGGAACGCCAGAGCGCCCCGGTCCTGTCGGACCGGGGCGCTCTGGGAAGTCAGCGGCTCAAGCGAGCATCACGATGACCCATGGCGACCGGACCGACCGGTGCCATAGGTAAAGAGGAAGCTCAGCTGCTCGCGCATGGAACGGATTATGACCTTCCACCCCGCTCCCGACCAAACGGGTTCGGATGGTGAGACGAAACGGCCCACCCGTCCCCCGTTAGAATCGACAAAACACACCCTCTTCCGCCGGAAGGCCTGCCCGTGCCTGAAGCACACACCGCCGCCCACGACAGCGCCCCGGACACGGTTCTCGTCGTCGACTTCGGTGCCCAGTACGCCCAGCTCATCGCCCGCCGCGTCCGCGAGGCCCGGGTCTACAGCGAGATCGTGCCCGGCACGATGCCCGTGGCCGAGATGCTCGCCAAGAACCCCAAGGCGATCATCCTGTCCGGAGGCCCGTCCTCGGTGTACGAAGAGGGCGCACCCACCATCGACCGCGCCCTGTTCGAGGCCGGCGTCCCCGTCTTCGGCATGTGCTACGGCTTCCAGCTGATGGCGGTCACCCTCGGCGGTCAGGTCGACAACACCGGCGCCCGCGAGTACGGCCGCACCCCGCTGGCCGTCTCCAAGTCGGGATCCACCCTCTTCGAGGGCACCCCCGACAACCAGTCGGTGTGGATGTCCCACGGCGACGCCTGCTCCGCCGCCCCCGAGGGCTTCACCGTCACCGCCTCGACGAACGTCGTCCCGGTCGCGGCCTTCGAGAACGACGAGAAGAAGCTGTACGGGGTCCAGTACCACCCCGAGGTCATGCACTCCACGCACGGCCAGCAGATCCTGGAGCACTTCCTCTACCGCGGCGCCGGCCTGGCCCCCACCTGGACCACCGGCAACATCGTCGAGGAGCAGGTCGCGGCCATCCGCGAGCAGGTCGGCGACAAGCGCGCCATCTGCGGCCTCTCCGGCGGCGTGGACTCCGCCGTGGCGGCGGCGCTCGTACAGAAGGCCATCGGCTCGCAGCTCACCTGCGTCTACGTCGACCACGGTCTGATGCGCAAGGGCGAGACCGAGCAGGTCGAGAAGGACTTCGTCGCGGCCACCGGCGTCCAGCTGAAGGTCGTCGACGCCCAGGAGCGCTTCCTGAACGCGCTGGCCGGCGTCTCCGACCCGGAGACCAAGCGGAAGATCATCGGCCGCGAGTTCATCCGCGTCTTCGAGCAGGCCCAGGCCGAGATCATCGCCGAGGGTGGCGCGGACGTGGCCTTCCTGGTCCAGGGCACCCTGTACCCGGACGTCGTCGAGTCCGGCGGCGGCAGCGGCACCGCGAACATCAAGTCCCACCACAACGTCGGCGGCCTCCCCGACGACATCGAGTTCGAACTCGTCGAGCCGCTGCGCCAGCTGTTCAAGGACGAGGTCCGCATGGTCGGCCAGGAGCTGGGCCTGCCGGACGAGATCGTCCAGCGCCAGCCCTTCCCCGGCCCCGGCCTCGGCATCCGCATCGTCGGCGAGGTCACCAAGGAGCGGCTCGACCTGCTCCGCGAGGCCGACGCCATCGCCCGCCACGAGCTGACCGCCGCCGGCCTCGACCGGGAGATCTGGCAGTGCCCGGTCGTCCTGCTCGCGGACGTCCGCAGCGTCGGCGTCCAGGGCGACGGCCGCACCTACGGCCACCCGATCGTGCTGCGCCCCGTCTCCTCCGAGGACGCGATGACCGCCGACTGGACGCGCATGCCGTACGAGGTCCTCGCCCGGATCTCCACCCGCATCACCAACGAGGTACCGGACGTGAACCGCGTGGTCCTGGACTGCACGAGCAAGCCCCCGGGCACCATCGAGTGGGAGTAGTCCCCACCCGGCCCCGCCGGACCTGACGAAGCCGCCGTTCCCCTCGGGGAGCGGCGGCTTCGGCGTTCCCCTGGCCAGTTCAGGAGGGTGCCGGTACCTTGCGCCGCGAGTCGACGCCGACCGAGGAGTGGCCATGCCGGACCAGCAGCCCGCCCTGGAACCCGTCCCCGCCGACCGGTTGCGCTTCGAGCTGCCGCCCCGGCACCCGGACCCGGCCGACGAGCGCGCCCACCGCAAGGAACGGCTCGCCGGGGCGCTGCGCCTGTTCGGGCGGCTCGGGTACGAGGACGGGGTCGGCGGGCACGTCACCGCGCGGGACCCCGAGTTCGAGGACCGCTACTGGGTGAACCCCTTCGGTCGGGCCTTCGCCCACCTGGGCGCCGACGACCTGCTGCTGGTCGACGCGGACGGCCGGGTGCTGGTGGGGGAGCGGCGGGTCAACCAGCTGGCGTTCGCCGTGCACGCGGCCGTGCACCGGGCCCGGCCCGAGGTGGTGGCGGTGGTGCGCACGCAGGCCCCGTACGGCAGGGCGCTGGCCGCCCTCGGCGAGCTGCTGGCCCCCGTGACCCGGGAGGCCTGCGCCTTCTACGAGGACCACGCGCTCCTCGACGAGTACGCCGGGGACGCTGACGGCGAGCGGATCGGCCGCGCGCTCGGCCCCTACAAGGCGCTGATCCTGCGCAACCAGGGGCTGTTGACGGTCGGCGACTCCGTGGACGCGGCGGCCTGGTGGTTCATCGCGGCGGAGCGGGCCGCGCAGGTGCAGCTGATCGCCCGGGCGGCCGGGAAGCCGGTGCCCGTCGACCACCGCGCCGCGGTCGCCACCAGGGAGCGGTTCGGGACGGACCTCGCGGCCTGGGTGAACTACCAGCCGCTCTGGCAGACCGTCGCACCGTGGGCCCGTTCCGCGCCGCCGGAAGGCTGACGTCAACATCATGAACGGTTAATCACCTGCTCTGACATCGTGCGCAATCCGGAGCACTTCCGCAGTGGTGCACAATTCGCTGGCATTGCACCGGAGTTCAGAGAGGCGGCACGCACGTGGCTGTCCAAGAGATCCCCAGAAGTACCCACGCCGGCACCTGCACCTGCGACGACTGCCCCCACGGAGCCCGGGAGGGACACCGCCGGGCGGTGGCCGCCTTCCTGGAGAAGCGCGAGGAGTTCGCCGCCGGCCAGGGCCTGCCCGCCGCCCTGTCCCGATCCGCCGGCGCCTCCCGCCAGTGGGTCTCCGACGAGCTGACCCTGTCCGCCCGCACGGTCGCCGACCGGGGCCGCGAGGCCGGGCACTCCTGGCTGTACCTGCTGTCCCGGCGGGCCGTCCTCGCCCTGTGGATCGCCGCCGGGGTGCTGTTGCTGGTCCAGGTCGGCACCGCGCTGGGCGCCGGCTGGTCGTCGGCGCGCACCGCCGGACTGCTGGCCGCGCTGGTGCTGGTGGCGCTGCTCACCGTCGGGTCCCGCGCCCAGTCGCTGCGCGGCGGACTGCTGGCCCCGCTGGTCGGCGAGGACAACCGGCTGTCCACCTCCAAGGCCGTGCCGAGCGCCTGGCTGGTCCTGATCGCCTTCTCCTTCCTGCTGCCCGCGCTGCGGCTCGCCGTCTCCTCGCCGGGGCCCGAACGCGACGCCCTGTACGCGGGGCTGGCGCTCGGGAGGGCGCTGCCGTTGCTGGCGGTGCTCGCGCTGACGTCGGGGGTGGCGGTGCTGGTACGCCGGGTGGTCTCCGTACGGATCATGGGGCAGCGGCTCCAGAAGCTGCCCGCCGACCGGCCCTCGGGCGCCGACCTGCTGACGGACGACGCGGGACGGGGGAGTTTCGCGGACGCCCAGTACGTGCTGGTCTCCACGGTGGTGCTGGCCTTCGCGGCGGTGTCGCTGGCCCGGTTCCCCGACCGGCTGCCCCGACTGCCGTGGGCGCCGGCCCTGCTGGTGGCCCTGTCGGCCGCCGTGTACCTCGCGGCGAAGTACGCGGAGGGCAGCCGCCCGTTGGTGCTGTCGGTGGTGCGCAGACGGGAGCCCGGGGACCTGGACTCGGCCGTCCGCCCCGGGGACGACATCGAGATCCGCGGCGTCGGCTTCGTGCCGCCCGGCGCGCAGACGCCGGAGATGCTGGCCCGGTTGGTGGTGCGGATCGGAACGGTCCACGTGCACGTGCCGTTGGTGCCGGTGGCCGGCGGATTCACCAACCCCTCCGACGCGGTGCTGACCGTGCCGGTGCCGGCGGAGGTGGAACCGGGGCGCGTCGACGTCCAGGTGGTGACCGCCGCCGGAGTGGAGTCCAACCGCTGCGGCATCGACGTGGCGGAGTGAACGGCGACGGGGTAGACATGGGGCGTGACCCGAACTGACGCCCCCTCCGGTGCCGCCCCCGGACTGCGGGAACACGCCGCCCGGCACGCCCTCCTCCCCCTGCGGATCTTCCTCGGCGTGACCTTCGTGTACGCGGGTCTGGACAAGCTGACCGACTCCGCGTTCCTCTCCGCCGGCGGCGACGGCTCCATCGGCGAACTCATGCGCGGGGTCCGCGACACCTCCGCGATCCCCGCCCTGGTGGACCTGGCGCTCAAGGCGCCCGTCGGCTTCGCCGTCACCCTGGCCGTCGGCGAGCTCCTGGTGGGCCTCGGGCTCCTGGCCGGACTGCTGACCCGGATCGCCGCCCTGGGCGGTGCGCTGATCGCGCTCAGCCTGTGGCTCACGGTCTCCTGGGCGGTCACCCCGTACTACTACGGCAACGACCTGATCTACCTGATGGCCTGTACCCCGCTGATCCTCGCGGGGGCGCCCTACCTGTCGCTGGACTCCGTGATCCGCTCGCGCCGGTCCCGACGCACCGCGTAGGTCACCACCCCGACGACGGCCGCGAGCGCGAGGCCGCCCGCGGCCATCGGGACCACGGCGAGCCAGGGCAGGTCCACCTCGCCGGCCGCGTCCAGCAGGCGGAGCGTGCCCGCGGTGAGCAGGACCAGCCCCGCGATCAGCCGTCCCGGCTGGAACTCATGACGCCGCACGGGCCACCTCCACCTGTCCCACACCCGCTTCGAGATGCAGCTCGATCATTCCGCCGGCCTCGGTGCCGGCGGCGGGGGGCAACGTCTGCGTCCGGTGCTCGCCGCCGGTCTTGACGCGCACCTGTCCGCCCCTCTCGCCGGGCAGCCGCAGGTCGCCCAAGCGGATCGTCAGGTCCGACCGCGCCGTGACCTCACGGGGCACGACCACCTTCAGTCGGCCCGCGTCGATGGACGCCCGGACGGACAGCGTGGTGCCCTTCGGCACGTCCAGCCGACTCAGGTCCAGGGTCGCCAGGCCGGTGCCCGCCTCGTACGAGGGTCGTACGTCGGCCACCGCGGCGGGCCGCCACGAGACGTCCCGCCAGTCCGTGCCGATCTCCTTCGGCAGCGCGCCCGCCCCCGCCAACAGCCCGGCGGTGATCAGCGACAGCAGGACGGTGCCGAAGCCGGTGCGGCCCTTGACCGAACTGACGGCCAGCCCCAGCCCGAAGACGGCCAGCGCGGCGGCCAGCCCGACCGTGAGGGCGTGCGAGAGGGTGCTGCCCTCCCACACCGAGGCGGTGGCGACGGCCCCGCCGAGCAGCGCCAGCACGAAGACCCGTCCGCCGATGCCACCGCGCCCGACCGCCCGGGAAACCGGTGCGGCGGGCTTCGGCGTCCGGCCCGCGGGGGAGTCCACGTCCGCCGGACCCCACAGGTACCCGGCGGCTCCCACCGGACCGGTCGTGCCGTCCTTGACCAGCGGGTCCCGCCACCAGGAGGGGCTGCCGGGCGCCGGCGGCGCCTGCGTCTCCGGCGGCGGCACCGCCCGGGACGCGGGCGGGATCTGCGCCTCCGGCGCGCCTCCGGCCCGCCGCCGGGACCAGTACGAGGCCCCGCCGAGCGCCAGGATCACCAGGATTGAGAACACCCCGAGCCCGCCGTTGTCCACCATCGTCAGGAACAGCGCGCAGCCCACCAGCGCCGCGAACAACGCCGCCAGGGTCGCCCCCTCCACCCGGCCCGTCAGCAGCTTCTTCGCCTCGGACTCCTCGTCGCCGTCCTGGGGGAGCAGCAGCCAGGCGAACCCGTAGAAGATCAGGCCGACACCACCGGTGACGGCGAGGACGGCCAGCACGATCCGGAACACCACCGGATCCAGGTCGAAGTACCGGCCGAGGCCCGCGCACACGCCGGCGAGCACCTTGTCGCGCCTGCCGCGGCGCAGGGGAGGATGTTCGGGAGGGGCAGGAGCCCCGGAATCCGCCGGCGGGGCCTCGTGTGCTTCGGTCATGGGTCCATGGTGACGGGCCGTCGGCCCCCGGGGCATCCGGCCCGACCCTGGGACAACCCTGATATCCCCCCGATCGAAGTGGGGGGCTGCCCTGATGCCCCGCGCCCGCCGGCCGTGTGACCATCAGTGCCATGCCCGCAGCAGCAGCCGCCCCCCGCATCCCGCACGTACAGGAGCCCCCGTCGGGCTCCGAGGCACCGCACCGCAAGCTCTACCGCAGCGCCGACGGCCGGATGCTCGGCGGGGTCGCGCGCGGGCTCGCCGGGCACCTCGGGCTGCCCGTCGTCTGGGTCCGCCTCGCGTTCCTCGGCCTGTTCATGTGGGGGGACGGCCTCGGGATCCTGCTGTACGCCGCGTTCTGGGTCTTCGTACCGCTCGGCATCGGCGGACGCACCGGACACCGCTCCTACTTCGAGACCCTCCCCGACGGCAGCCGGCGCCTGCGCAAACCCGACAAGGGGCAGATCACCGCGCTGATCGCACTGTGCGTGGGCGCCGGCATCTTCTTCTCCCAGCTGCGGGTCGGCGGCACCAACGGCCGCTACATCTGGCCCACGCTGCTCGTCGGCGCCGGCGTGGTGCTGGTCTGGCGGCAGGCCGACAACGCCCGCCGCGCCCACTGGAGCGCCGCCGCCGGCCGGCACGGCCGGCTCCTCCAGGCCGCCAGGGCGCTCGCCGGGGTGGCCCTGGTCTGCGTGGGCCTGACCGTGTTCATCGTCGTACGGGGCTCCGCCGCCCAACTGGGCAACGTCCTCACCGCCACCCTCGCCGTCCTCGTCGGCGTCGCCCTGCTCGCCGGCCCGTGGCTGATACGGATGACCCAGGACCTCTCCGAGGAACGCCTGATGCGCATCCGCGCCCAGGAACGCGCCGAGGTCGCCGCCCACGTCCACGACTCGGTGCTGCACACCCTCACCCTGATCCAACGCAACGCCGAGGACGTCGGCGAGGTCCGCCGCCTCGCCCGCGCCCAGGAACGCGAGCTGCGGAACTGGCTCTACAAGCCCGAGGGCACCGGCAAGGACGAGGCCGAGGAACCCACCACGCTCGCCGACGCCGTGAAGCGGACCGCCGCCGAGGTCGAGGACCACCACGGCGTCCCCATCGAGGTCGTCGTCGTCGGCGACTGCCCGCTCGACGAGAAGCTGGCCGCCCAGATCCAGGCCGCACGCGAGGCAATGGTCAACGCCGCCAAGTACGGTGGCGAGGGCGGACCCGTACAGGTGTACGCGGAGGTCGAGGGCCGCACCGTGTTCGTGTCCGTACGGGACCGCGGACCCGGATTCGACATCGACGCGGTACCGGACGACCGGATGGGCGTACGAGAATCGATCATCGGCCGGATGCAGCGCAACGGCGGGACCGCGCGGCTGCGGTCCGCGCCCGACGGCGGCACGGAAGTCGAGCTGGAGATGGAGAGGGCGGCGAACGCAGCATGACCGAGGACAACGCGAACACCGGCGCGCCGACCGGGGGAGCCCCCGACGCCGACCCGGGGAGGGTCCGGGTGGTGCTCGTCGACGACCACCGGATGTTCCGCACCGGCGTACAGGCCGAGATCGGCGAGACCGCGCGGACCGGCGTCGAGGTCGTCGGCGAGGCCGCGGACGTGGACCAGGCCGTCACCGTCATCACCGCCACCCGCCCCGAGGTGGTGCTCCTCGACGTGCACCTGCCCGGCGGCGGCGGGGTCGAGGTGCTGCGGCGCTGCGCCCCCCTGATGTCGGCCGCCGTGAACCCGGTGCGGTTCCTGGCCCTGTCGGTGTCGGACGCCGCCGAGGACGTCATCGGGGTCATCCGCGGCGGCGCGCGCGGCTACGTCACCAAGACCATCACCGGCGCCGACCTGGTGAACTCGATCTTCCGGGTGCAGGACGGGGACGCGGTGTTCTCCCCCCGGCTGGCCGGTTTCGTCCTCGACGCCTTCGCCTCCACCGACGCACCGCCCGTGGACGAGGACCTCGACCGACTGACCCAGCGCGAGCGCGAGGTGCTGCGGCTGATCGCGCGCGGCTACGCGTACAAGGAGATCGCCAAGCAGCTGTTCATCTCGGTCAAGACGGTCGAGTCGCACGTGTCGGCGGTGCTCAGGAAGCTCCAGCTCTCCAACCGGCACGAGCTGACCCGCTGGGCCACGGCCCGCCGCCTGGTGTGACCCGGAGGGGGTCGCGGGCCACGGCCCTGTGATCCACGCCGCACCGGCCGAGGGAACCGGGACGGGTTCCCGGGGCCTCTTCGCCGGCGTGACGAGCCTGACCGGGACCCCCCTCTTCCTGACGGCGATCGCCCTCGTGGTGATCGCCGCCCTCCTGCCCCTGCTGCTGTGGGGCAAGGCGCGCGGACCCGCCGTCGTGCGCGTCGCCACCCGCGGCCTGATGGTGGTCTTCGCGCAGGTCACCGCCATCGCGCTGGTGTTCGTCGCGGTCAACCGCGAGCAGAACTTCTACGCCTCCTGGGGAGACCTGCTCGGCACCGGGAAGTACGTCACGGCCGCCCCCGACCTCGGCCCGGACGGGCTCGGGGGCGCGAAGGCCGCCGAGGTGGCCCGCGAGCCCAAGGTCCGCCAGGAGTTCCGGCCCGTCGAGGGCGTCGGCGGCGGCGTCCGCACGACCGAACTCGACGGGAAGATCTCCGGGGTCAAGGGCGACGTCATGGTGTGGCTGCCGCCGCAGTACGACGACCCCGCCCACAAGGACCGGAAGTTCCCCGTCGTCGAACTGATCCCCGGCATCCCGGGCACGGGCAAGTCCTGGTTCCAGGGCCTCAAGGCGCACGAGGTGCTGGAGCCGCTGATGAGGAACGGCACGGTGCAGCCGTTCATCCTGGTCTCGCCCCGCGCCATGCTGCTCGGCAACGGCGACACCGGCTGCGCCAACATCCCCGGCAAGGTCAACGCCGACAGCTGGTTCAGCGTCGACGTCCGCAAGATGGTCGTCGACAACTTCCGGGCCTCGGACGAGGCCCGGAACTGGGGTGTGGCCGGCTACTCGGCCGGCGCGTACTGCGCCGCCAAGCTGGCGATCCTGCACCCCGACCGCTACAGCGCCGCCGTCTCCCTGTCCGGCTACAACGACCCGGGCCAGGAGCCCAGTTCGCTGGTGGCCAAGGACCCCGAGCTGCGCCGCACGCACAACCTGAAGGAGCTGCTCAAGGGCCGGCCCGCGCCGCCGGCGGTCGCGCTGTGGATGTCGGGCGCCGAGCACGACGGCTACCTGTCCGGGATGGACCTCAAGGCCCTCGCGAAGAACCCGACGACGGTGCACGCGGAGAGGATCACCGGCGGCCACAACCTGGAAGCCTGGTCCAGGCAGCTGCCGCAGACCTTCGGCTGGCTCAGCCGGCAGGTCAAGGCGCCGTAGGGGAGCGGCGTGGGCCCGGGGCTACGCGGGGCGGGAGGCGCCCGCCCAGGGCATCGAGTCCACGGGGGCCACCCGGACCGTCGAGCCGGGGCGCGGGGCGTGGATCATCTGGCCGTTCCCGATGTACAGGCCCACGTGTGTCACCCCGGAGTAGAAGAACACCAGATCGCCCGGGGCCAGTTGGTCGCGGACGACCCGGCGCCCGGCGTTGATCTGGGTGTAGGTGGTGCGGGGCAGCGAGACCCCGGCGGCCCGCCAGGCGGCCTGCGTCAGACCGGAGCAGTCGAACGAACCCGGTCCGGTGGCGCCCCAGACGTACGGCTTGCCGATCGCCCCGTGCGCGAAGGCGATGGCCCGAGCGGCGCGCGAACCGTCGGCGGGCGCCGGCGCGGCGGCCCGCGGGCCGCCCGGTGACACCGCGCCGATCGGCGCGCCGCCGGCGGTGACGGTGCTCGGCGCCGAGCGGGCCTCGTACGCCGCCCGCTCCTCCGCGGTGAGCTTCGCCAGCAGCCGCTTGGCCGCGGCCAGCCTGCCCTCGACGAGGGCCTTGGTCTCGGCGAGTTCGTCCCGCCGCCCGCGCAGGTCCGCCAGCCGCCCGGAGGCCTTCTCGCGGACCTTCGCGACCTGGTCCAACCGGGCCCGTACGGAGGCCACCTCGGCCGCGGCGCGGTCGCCGGTCCGACTCAGGAACGCGGCCCGCTCCAGGTACTCCTGCGGGTCCTCGGCCATCGCCAGCTGGACCGCCGGCCCCAGACTCCCGCTGCGGTACTGGCCGGCGGCGAGGGAACCCAGTGCGGTGCGCGCGGTGTTGAGCCGGTCCGTCCGGCGGGCGGCCTCGTCACGCAGGCCGGACAGCTCCCGTTCGGCCTCGTCGGCCTTCTCCTTCGCCCCGTTGTACCGCTCGGTCGCCGCCTCGGCCTCCTCGTAGAGCCGGTCCACGTCCGCCGCGACCTGGGCGGGACTCTGACGGGGCTCGGCCTGGGAGACGCCTTCGAAGGTGGTGGCGGTGGCAGCGCCCGCGAGGGCGAGGGTGGTGGCCGCGGTCCGTACGGCGGGGCCGGAGAGCGGGCGCTGCCTGGGCTTTCGATGACTTGCCACGGGGGCGTCACGTCCTTCCGTTGGTCTTGGGGGAGGACGTTAAACCTGAAGGTAACGGGCCGATGACGAGATGACCCGAATCGACCGCAGTTGACCGGTCAGTGCCAGAGCAGGGCGATAAAGATATTGGCGATGGTCAGTCCGCCGACCGCGCCGAAGAGGGCCTTGTCCACCCGCTCCTCGTCCCGCTTCACGTAGACCAGCGCCAGGATCACGAACAGGACGGCGAGCTTCACGCCTATCTTGACCTGGTTGATCGTGCCGCCGTCCATCTCCCGGAAGCCGACCAGCAGCACGCCGGTCACGAGCATGGTCAGCGCGCCGTGCAGCATCGCCGGGACGAAGCGGGCGGTGCCGGCCCCCATCGCCTTCACCTGGGTGAGGAATCCGCCGAGGAGCGAGGCGATCCCGATGATGTGCAGGCCGACGAAAACCTTGATCAATACGTCCATGCCGTCGAGCGTACGGGGCACTCCCCGAGCCGAATCCGGCAGGTCGGCGAGGGCTGCGCGGGCCCGTCGAGGCCCGTCCCGGCCTGCGTAGAGTAAGGACATGGCCGCCACTCCCGCCGCTGGACCACCCCACCCCGACGTCGACCGGCCGGAAGTCGACCGGCCCGACATCGACCGGCCCGACGTCGACCATCCCGACGTCGACCGGCTGGAGCTCGTCGAGGTACTCGCGGCGCTGGGTCACCCCGTCCGGATGGAGATCGTGCGCAGGCTCGCCTCGGGCTCGGAGGCGTTCTGCGGCGAGGTGGTACCCGATCTGCCGCGCTCCAGCGTCACGCACCACCTCAAGACGCTGTACGAGAGCGGAGTGATCACCCGCCGCCCCGCCGGGCGCCGGCTCTACCTGGCCCTGCGGCGCGATGACCTGGAGCTGCGCTTCCCCGGACTGCTGGCGCTGGTACTGGGCTGACCCGCCCCGGAGGAGGGGGCGGGGCGGCCCGGATACGGGCATATGCCACCGATTTTTCGGGCCCGGGACCGGCTGTCGGTCCGGCCCCCTAAACTCGGAAGGCGATGAGCAGCCTCTTTGACGACAGTTTCCTGGCGGACCTCTCCCCCTCCGACGAGGTCCAACCGCCGCCCGAGGACCACGCCGCCCCGGAAGCGGGCGCGGACGACCTCTTCGGCGGCCGGTTCGACGTACCCATGAGCGGGGACTCCCACTACCGCGACGGGGCGCCCAAACCCGTCATCGACCCGGCGGCGCTCCTGGACGGGCTCAACACCGAGCAGCGCGCCGCCGTGGTCCACGCGGGTTCCCCGCTGCTCATCGTGGCCGGCGCCGGCTCCGGCAAGACCCGGGTCCTGACCCACCGCATCGGCCACCTGCTGGCCGCGCGCGGGGTCCACCCGGGACAGATCCTGGCGATCACCTTCACCAACAAGGCCGCCGGCGAGATGAAGGAACGCGTCGAGGGCCTGGTGGGCCCGCGCGCGAACGCCATGTGGGTCTCGACGTTCCACAGCGCGTGCGTGCGCATCCTGCGCCGCGAGTCGAAGCGCCTCGGCTTCACCTCCTCGTTCTCGATCTACGACGCGGCCGACTCGAAGCGCCTGATGGCGCTCGTCTGCCGCGACCTGGACCTGGACCCGAAGAAGTTCCCGCCGAAGTCCTTCAACGCCAAGATCTCGAACCTCAAGAACGAGCTCATCGACGAGGACGCGTTCGCGGGCCAGGCGGCGGACGGGTTCGAGAAGACGCTGGCCCAGGCGTACGCGATGTACCAGGGACGGCTGCGCGAGGCCAACGCCCTCGACTTCGACGACATCATCATGACCACGGTGCACCTGCTCCAGGCGTTCCCGGAGGTCGCCGAGCACTACCGGCGCCGCTTCCGGCACGTCCTCGTCGACGAGTACCAGGACACCAACCACGCCCAGTACACCCTGGTGCGCGAGCTGGTCGGCACCGGCTACCCGGACCTGCCGCCCGCCGAGCTGTGCGTGGTGGGCGACGCCGACCAGTCGATCTACGCCTTCCGCGGCGCGACCATCCGCAACATCCTCCGGTTCGAGGAGGACTACGCGGACGCGACGACGATCCTGCTGGAGCAGAACTACCGCTCCACGCAGACCATCCTGTCCGCCGCCAACGCCGTCATCGAGCGCAACGAGAACCGCCGGGCGAAGAACCTGTGGACCGAGGCCGGCACCGGCGCGGTCATCACCGGCTACGTCTCGGACACCGAGCACGACGAGGCACAGTTCGTCGCCGACGAGATCGACCGGCTGACCGACGCCGGCGACGCCAAGGCGGGCGACGTCGCGATCTTCTACCGCACGAACGCGCAGTCGCGCGTCTTCGAGGAGATCTTCATCCGCGTCGGCCTGCCCTACAAGGTCGTCGGCGGTGTCCGCTTCTACGAGCGCAAGGAGGTCCGCGACGTCCTCGCGTACCTGCGCGTCCTGGCGAACCCGGAGGACAACGTCCCCCTGCGCCGCATCCTGAACGTACCCAAGCGCGGCATCGGCGAGCGTGCCGAGGCGATGATCGACGCCCTCGCCATGCGCGAGAAGATCACCTTCCCGCAGGCGCTGCGGCGCGTGGACGAGGCCTTCGGCATGGCCGCGCGCTCGACCAACGCCGTGAAGCGGTTCAACGTGCTCATGGAGGAACTGCGGACCATCGTGGAGTCGGGCGCGGGCCCGGCGGTGGTGTTGGAAGCGGTGCTGGAGCGAACGGGCTACCTCGCGGAGCTGCAGGCCTCGACCGACCCGCAGGACGAGACGCGCATCGAGAACCTCCAGGAACTCGCCGCGGTGGCGCTGGAGTTCGAGCAGGCCCGCGCGGCCGGCCCGCAGCCCCCGGCGGTCGACGCGGGTGCCGAGGGCGGTGCCGACACCGCTGATGCCGACGCCGATGCCGACGCCGATGCCGACGCCCCCGCGGCCGGCCCGGGTCCCGGCACGCTGGCGGAGTTCCTGGAGCAGGTCGCGCTCGTCGCGGACTCCGACCAGATCCCCGACGAGGACACCGACGGCAGCGGCGTCATCACCTTGATGACCCTGCACACCGCCAAGGGCCTGGAGTTCCCGGTGGTCTTCCTGACCGGCATGGAGGACGGGGTCTTCCCGCACATGCGCGCGCTGGGACAGACCAAGGAACTTGAGGAGGAGCGGCGCCTCGCGTACGTCGGCATCACGCGGGCGCGCGAGCGGCTCTACCTGACGCGCTCCTCGATGCGCAGCGCCTGGGGCACGCCCTCGTACAACCCGCCGTCACGCTTCCTGGAGGAGATCCCGACCGAGTACCTCCAGTGGAAGCGCACGGGCGCGACCCAGAAGCCGGCCGGACCGATGCGCAGTTCGGCCTACGGCTCGGGCTCCTCGGGCGGCTCCGGTTCCAGGAGCTCGTTCGGGACCTCGCCGGAATCGTTCCTGTCCTCGTCGCGCACGAAGTCGGGCCCCTCGGGATTCGCCACGCGGCGTGCCTCCGACAAGCCCGTCATCACGTTGGTGGTCGGGGACCGGGTCACGCACGACCAGTTCGGGCTGGGCACGGTCATGGAGGTCAGGGGCGCCGGCGCGGACGCCCAGGCCACCATCGACTTCGGTGACGACAAGCCGAAGCGGCTGCTGCTGCGGTACGCGCCGGTACAGAAGCTCTAGCGCGGACGGCACACGGCATACGGCGGACGGAGTTCGCCGGGGCGCGGCGGGACGGCCTGTGGGATCGGGTCGGCCCGTCGCTCGACCCGTGCGTCCGGTGCCGTGGGTGTGGGCGCGGGTGCCGGGAGGGGGCGTGCTCTAGTTCGGGTCCAGGCCGTGGCTGCGCAGCCACGCCTGGGGGTCGATCGGGGAGCCGCCGCCGGGCCTGACCTCGAAGTGCAGGTGCGGGCCGGTGGAGTTGCCGGAGTTGCCGGAGTAGGCGATCACCTCACCGGCCTTGACCTTGCCGGACCGGATCTTGGTGCTGCTGAGGTGGCAGTACCAGGTCTCGGTGCCGTCGGGCGAGGTCAATATGGCCATGTTGCCGTAAGCGCTGTTGAACTGGGTGCGCACGGTGCCGTCGGTGGCGGCCATGACCGGAGTGCCGTACGAGACCGGGAAGTCGATCCCGGTGTGCACCGACATCCACATGCCTCCGGCCTGGCCGAAACCGGCGCTCAGACCGTGCTGGGCGACCGGGACGGCGAACTTGGGGCGGGCGGCCTCCTTGGCCGCAGCCTCCTCGGCGCGCTTCTTCTTCTCTTCCAACTGGCGCTCGCGGAGGTCGATGCGCTCCTGGGTGCGGCTCGCGCGGTCGGCGAAGTCGCCCGCGTCGGCGCTGAGCGCGGCCAACTGCGTGTCGAGCTTGTTGTTCGCGGCGATCGGCTTCACCGAGGCCGGATCGGGCGCCGCCATGGTGACGGGTTCCTCGGCGGGCTTCTCGGCGCCACCGGCGAGTCCGCCGACGGACGCCGCGGCGACTCCCGCGACCCCCATCACGCAGGCGGAGGGAACGGCCACCGTCAACAGGGCGGAACGCTTCGCCGGAGTGCGCCGACGGCTGCTGCCGCCCGCCCTCGCGGAACTCTTGACGGCGCCCTTGGCGGGAGCGCCGGCGCGGCGCGTGGGCCGCGGCTCGTTCTCCGCGCGGGGCGTCACGGGCATGGCCTGGGTGGGCATGTCGTGGACGGCGCCCAGCGGCTCCGGCGCGTCGTCCGGGAGCGCGTCGGTGACGGCCTCGAAGACGGCGGTGTCGGCGGCGTGCAGGTCGTTGTTCGCGTACGGGTCGGCGTTCGCGTGCCGCTCGTCGGCCGCGTACGGGTCGTGGCCCGCGTACGGATCGGTGCTCGGGTACGGATCGACGACGGTGATCGGGACGACGGTCGTCGCCTCGTACGCGGGCTCGTACGGGAGGGAGTCTGCGGGGGCGGCCTGCGTGGTGTCGTGGCCGTACGCGTACGCGTATCCGCCGTCGGGCTGCGACGCGTAGTCCTGGACACTCGCGGTGACCGTCGCCGCGCCGGTGAGGTCGAACGCGTCGGCCCCGCCGTTCCACGCGGTGGCGTCGTACGCGCCGGTGTCCTGGGGGTAGCCGGTGAAAGTGGACCACTGGCCGGTCTGCTGCTCCGCGCCGCCGGACTCGTAACCGAAGGACGCCGGTTGGTAGTCGGAACCGGCGGAGGTCCAGGCGCTCGCGTCCCACTGCCCGGTGGTGTCCTCGGGGGCGCCCTGGGTGGGGACGTTCGTCGGGTAACTCTCCTGCGGGGCCCAGGCGGTGGAGTCGTACGTGCCGGTGGACTCGTACGAGCCGTAGGCGTCGTAGGTGCCGGACACACCGTAGTTGTAGCCCTGGCCCTGCGTTTCATAGGAAACGTAGGCCTGGTCACCAGCGAAAGTGGTGGTGGAAAGGCCGTCGTACCCGGTTTCGGGGTACTGGCCCGACGGGGGGCGGTCGTTCACCAACTTCTCTTTCGCCTCGGCAGTGGGGGGCCTGGGTGGCCGGTGAACTCGAGGTTCACCGGAGGAGAGCAGTGGCGCGACTGTACCCGTCGGTCACAGGCAACGACAATCGTCGGCGGAGGCCGGTATCGCGGGAACCGGGCATTCGGCCGCCTTTCGGTCGCACAAAGACGCAGCCTTGGCCTTGAGTTCGAAATATGTTCGACTCCAGGGGCGGAATGTGCAAGACGTCCGTCTCGGTGAAACCGCCCGGTGGGGAGGGTGCCGCGAGAATCGAGCGGCTCGCCGTCACCGTGCGTCAGAGCGGACTTACCGATTCCGGCGCCGGAGGCTCGCGTTCCGCCGTTTCGTCCCGGATCCCGATGTGTCGTGACCCGGTTCGTCGGGGGTTCAGACGGCCCGGCTCCGCCCCTCGGTGCCCGAGCCGGTGGCGCGCTCGGCGGTCCGGACGGCGGGGCGGTCGGTGGTGCGGTCGGCGGGGCGGTCGGTGGTGCGTGAGTGGGCCGTCAGGTCGTCGAGGGCTCGACGCACCGCGGCGATCACCGCGGGGTGGACCGCGAGAGCCAGGTGACCGATGCCGGTGACCAGCACGTTCTCCGCATCGAGGTCCGGGTGTTCGATGCGGGCGGTTCCGGTCGGCGCCATGATCGCGTCGAACTCGCTCCAGAACGCCACGTACCGGGTCCGGCAGCCGGGCGAGGGCGCGGCGAGTTCGGCCATCACGTCGGAATCGGGTCGCATCTGGCGGACCAGCGGATGGGCGTCCATGAAGGGGGCCACGCGGGTCCCGGCGTGCGGGGTGCCCAACGTGACGAGTGTCCGTACCCGCGCATCACCGCCGAGCCGCTGGACGTAGTACCGGGCGACCAGTCCACCGAGGCTGTGTCCCACGAGGTCCACGCGCTCCTGCCCACTGCGCTCGCACAGGTCCTCGACGCGACGGGCGAGATGGCGGGCGGTGGCGCGCAGATCCCGGGTGAAGGGCGAGTAGTTGTACGTCTCCACACGCCGCAGGCCGTCCGCTCCGAGGGCGCGCCGCAGCAGGACGAAGATCGATCGGTTGTCGTTGAAGCCGTGCAGCAGCAGGACGGGCGGTCGCTGCCCGCCGGCCCCGACGGCCGGCCCGGCGGCCGGACGTTCCTCCCGTACCCCGGTGGGATACAGCAACAGGTGTCCCGTGAGCACCACGGCCTCCAGTGCGGCGGCGCGCAGGGCGGCCCCGGAGGCGATCAGGGACAGCGGCAGGGACAGCGGTAGGGGCAGCGACAGCGGTGAGGGCGGGGACGGCGTCACGGGCGGGGACGGCACGGCCGGCAGAGACAGGGGCGGCAGGGCCGGGCGGGTCGGGACGGGCTCCGGGGTCGCGTCCGAAACGGATCCCGGAGCGGGCCTCGAAGCGGATTCCGGAACCGGCCTCGGCCCGGGAAGCGATCCGGGACGCAGCCCGGGAAGCAGTCCGGGGAGTGGGAGGGATGGCGGCGTGCTCGACAGCCCCATGAACGGCCTCCCCTGGGCCTCTTGGGTATGTGGCTGGGTACGCGGCCGTGAAGCCGATGTCGCCCCACCGCCGCGCCGGGCGGCTGACGGCGCGGAGGCGGGGCGACTCGGTGCGGTGAATCATTGGCGTCCCACGTGTGATTTCCCCCTCTTGGCCGACCGCGAAACGGCGGCGTGCGCGATGCTGTACTTAACGTTCGTTCACTCGGGAGGCAGTGCGATGGGTGTGACCGGTCCGATCCGTGTGGTGGTGGCCAAGCCGGGTCTCGACGGCCACGACCGCGGCGCCAAGGTGATCGCGCGTGCGCTGCGGGACGCGGGCATGGAGGTCATCTACACGGGCCTCCACCAGACTCCCGAGCAGATCGTCGACACCGCGATCCAGGAAGACGCCGACGCGATCGGCCTGTCGATCCTCTCGGGCGCGCACAACACGCTGTTCGCGCGTGTGCTGGAGCTCCTCAAGGAGCGCGACGCGGAAGACATCAAGGTCTTCGGCGGCGGGATCATTCCGGAGGACGACATCGCCCCCCTCAAGGCCAAGGGCGTCGCCGAGATCTTCACCCCGGGCGCCACGACGACGGCGATCGTGGACTGGGTCAACGGCAACGTGCGCCAGGGCTAGTCCGGTCCCTTCGGGCCTTCCCGTGCACGGTGCCGGGCCCGGCACCGTGCCTGACACCACGTCCGGCATCGCGCCTGACGCTGCGCCCGGCACCACGCCCTACGGTGCGCTGCCGGGGCGCCCGCGTACGTCTCTCGTCCCCCCGCCGCGCCGCGTACGTGCCGTGCGCGGCGCGGCCCCTCACCCCGTCGGGCGCGACGCCGGCAAACCGCAGGCCCGCGATCCCGTGGCATGACCGGGGGAGCGGCCCCTGCGGCCCCCGGCGGGCACGACCTCGGAGGGCGGCAGGGCCGACCGACCCCGTTCCGGAAGGCGCCGGGTCATGCCCGCCACGCCCGACGGGCCGACGGGCGTGGCGGGCAGGCGGGGCTTCGCCTGTCCTGTGCGAGCCGCCGCCACCAAGAGGTGGGCGGCGGGTGACCGGAGGGTCAGTCGGACGGGGCCAGTTCCGCGAGCATGGCCGCGCGCACGCGCAAGGTGGCCACCAGTCGCTGAAAGGCCTCCGCCCAGTAGGCGGCTGCTCCCGGCGACGCGTCCGGCGGGTCCTGTGACGCCGCGGTCAGCGCTTCCAGCCGACCCGCTTCCGTCGGATCCAGGCAGCGTTCCGCCAGTCCCATCACCCCGCTGAAGCTCCACGGGTAGCTCCCGGCCTCCCGTGCCGTGTCCAGCGCGTCGACCACCGCCCGTCCCAGCGTCCCCGCCCACGGCACCACGCAGACCCCCAGCAACTGGAACGCCTCCGACAGTCCGTGGGCCCGGACGAACTCGGCCACCCACTCGGCCCGTTCCCCGGCGGGCAGGATCGACAGCAGCTTCGCCCGCTCGGCCAGCGACGCCGTACCCGGTCCCGCCGCGGGCGGTGCGGCGGCCGAACCCAGCAGGGCCTTCGACCACGCGGGATCACGCTGGCGCACGGCCGCCCGGCACCAGGCCGCGTGGAGTTCCTCCGCCCAGCCCTCGGCGACCGGCCAGGCCACGATCTCCGCCGGGGTCAGCCCCCCGAAGCGGCCCCGCCAACAGGACAGCGGCGCGGCTTCCAGGAGCTGCCCCAGCCACCAGGCCCGCTCCCCGCGTCCCGCCGGCGGTCGTCTCACCACCCCGTCACGGAGCATGCCCGCGTCGCAGTCGGCCGGTGGTTCCACCCCTTCGGGGCCCACGCAGGCCAGTGCGCGCTCCGCCATCCGGCCGGCCAGCGCCGAACCCGTCAGCGCGGACAGCAGCTCGGCCGCCGTCGCCCGGACGTTGCGGCTCCGATCACCGAGGGCCGACTCCAGGAACTCCTCGTCCGCCGGCGACAGCCCCACCCGCAGCGAATCGAGGAACATCAGCCGGTCCTCCGCCCGCTCGGTGGCCCAGGTGGTCGTCAGCAGCCGGACCGCCGCCGCCGGCTCATGAGCCCGTACCGTGCCCAACAGGGCCACCCGCTCGGCGAACAACCCTTCCTCCCACAGGCTTTCCACCGCCTCTCGATCCGCCGCGTCGGGCAGCCCCCCGGCGTCCCCCGTCCCGCCCCGCAGCGCGAACCGCCAGTCCGGATTCAATCGGGCCAGCCACAGGCCGCGCGCCCCGACCAGGGCCAAGGCGGGCGGTCGCAGATCCGTTCGGGCCCGGGCCGCGTCCAACAGCGCCGGCACGAGCGCCGCCGGCGCGCGGTAACCGTGGCGGCCGGCCGCCGCCAACCACTGCGGCAACAACTCCGTCAGATCCGGGGCGGCCCCCCGCCGGCCGCCGGACCCGCCCGCGGCGGTCCGGCCCGCCAACAGCTGCGCGAGCCGTCGGCGGGCCGCGTCCGGCGGCTCGGGTCGCGGATCGTGCGCCGCCGGCTCCGGTCTCGGGGCCGCCTCGGCCGGCCGCAGCCCGGCCCGGCGCCGTACGGTCCGCACGGCCGCCGCGTCCAACAGGGCCTCCGGCGAGCCGCCCCGGCGCCGACCCGTGCCCAGCAGCGCGGCACCGACCAGCTCGTCCCACTCCTCGTGTGCCGTGTCCATGCGACCCCCTCCCTCGTGATGTCCCCGTGCTCCGATCCCGCCCCCTCCACGGGACCGGAGCAGTACGTGGATGTGTCGTGTCACATCGCTTTTCAGCTCGCGTGGTTGTCGTCCATCGAAGCCCCCCGGCTTTCTCGTTCACACACGACGGCGCCCCCGCGCCGCCGTTCCCTCCCCGGCGCCGACGCCGTCCCGCGTCGGTCGCCTCCTGCTCTTCCCTCCGGTCCGATCCGGGCCCCCCGGCCCGGTCAGACCAGCGGTATCGGCTCGGCCGATCCCGGCTGCCACGCCGTCAGGGGCGTGAACCCGCGATGGCCGACCTCGCCGAACACCGTCACCGGGCCCCCGCCCGACAACGCGGCCAACTGCCACAGGCCCGCTCGGGACCCGCTGGCCGAACCCGACCGGGGCACAGGCAGGGCGGACGTCCCCTCCGAGTCCGCCAGTTGCCAGCCCGCCTCGCCCGGTATCGGCACCACCGGGCCCAACACCACCGGCCAGGACTCCAGCCAGGGATCCACCCGCAGGGCGGCCCCGTACGCCTCCAGCGCGGCCCCCGTGCCGATCCCGGCCGGCGCCCCGGTGCCCGGCGTCGCCGCCGAGAGGCGCTCCCCGAGGTCGACACGCAGCCCCGCCGAGCCCGGGCGGAAGCGGGCTTCCGCCTCCCACACCAGCCCGATCGGCAACGCCAATCCCGGAGGCCGCCCCGGTGGACCGAAGTCCAACACCAGCGCCGGACGACCGCTCTCCTGCCCCCGCAGCCAGATCCGGCGGGTGGTGAGCCGCCCGTCCGGGGAAACCGAGTCGTACTGGGCCAACACGAGCCAGCGATCCCGTACGACCTCGCCCTCCGCGGACACCGGCACCCCCACCCGGGTCCTCGTCGTCGCAGCCAACTGCTCCGGCAGCCCGGACACCCCCAACCAGGCCTTGTTCAGCAGGTGCAGCAGCGCGAACTCCTCAAGCATCCGGGCGGGCCAGCCGGGCCCGCAACCGGGTATTGTCCCCAACTCCCTTACCCGAGAGGCCAGTCCGGGCGCCTGGGCGTCGACCATCCGCGCCGCGGTCTCCTCCCAGCCCGCGTACCCCGCCTGCTCCTGCCCGGCCAGACCGCCGTGCAGCAGATCGGCGAGCCGCCGCTCCAACTCGACGACACCCGCGCCCACCCGGGCCGACCTCCGTTCGGCGCGCCGGCGCGCCCCCTCCTCGTCCACCGGCCCGGCGGCCGGTCGTGCGGCCTTCTCCGCCCGCCCGGTCAACCACTCCTGCGCCCAGTCCGGTGCGGGCGCCGGGTCCCCCACCCCCTCCGCGGCCCAGAGCAGCAGCAGCCCCAGAGCGTGTTTGCACGGGAACTTCCGGCTCGGACACGAGCACTTGTACGCGGGGCCCGTCAGGTCCACGACCGTCCGGTACGGCCGACTGCCGCTGCCGCTGCACAACCCCCACAGAGAACCGGAAGCGGAACCTCCGATCTGTGACCACGGACCCGCCCCACCCAGTCTTCCCCCCGCCTTTCTCGACACATCGTCAGGAGCCAGAGCCAGTACCTGTTCCGCTGTCCAGCGGACCTCCCGCTCAGTCATGTGTCCCACCGTAGAGACCCCCACTGACAATCGTCCTGACCTGCAACAACCATGCTCACGGCGGCCGTTGTCAGTGGGGTGGTGCACCGTGGTCACAGCAGTCCGACGCGGCTGCCGAGCATTGGAGGGGGACCATGACCACGCCCGAGAACGGCACCGGTACCGAAGTGCTGCGCCCGCACGCCGAAGACGCCTTCGCGCACGAACTGAAAGCCTTGGCCGCAGCCGACGACCGGCCCCGCCCGAGCCGCTGGAAGCTCTCCCCGTGGGCCGTCGCGACGTACCTCCTCGGCGGGGAACTCTCCGACGGCACCGTCGTCACACCCAAGTACGTCGGACCCCGGCGCATCGTCGAGGTCGCCGTCAGCACGCTCGCCACCGACCGGGCCCTGCTCCTCCTCGGCGTCCCCGGCACCGCCAAGACCTGGATGTCCGAACACCTCGCCGCCGCCGTCAGCGGCGACTCCACCCTCCTGGTCCAAGGCACCGCGGGCACCCCCGAGGAGGCCATCCGGTACGGCTGGAACTACGCCCGCCTCCTGGCGCACGGCCCCAGCAGGGAAGCCCTCGTACCCAGCCCCGTCATGCGCGCCATGGCCGACGGCATGACCGCCCGCGTCGAGGAACTCACCCGCATCCCCGCCGACGTCCAGGACACCCTGATCACCGTCTTGTCCGAGAAGACACTGCCGATACCCGAACTCGGCCAGGAAGTGCAGGCGGTGGGCGGCTTCAACCTCATCGCCACCGCCAACGACCGCGACCGCGGCGTCAACGAGCTCTCCAGCGCGCTCCGCCGCCGCTTCAACACCGTCGTCCTCCCGCTGCCCGCCACCGCCGAGGCCGAGGTCGACATCGTCGCCCGACGCGTCGACCAGATGGGCCGCGCCCTCGACCTGCCGGCCGTACCCGAGGGACTGGAGGAGATCCGCCGCGTCGTCACGGTCTTCCGCGAGCTGCGCGACGGGATCACCGGCGACGGCCGCACCAAGGTCAAGTCGCCCAGCGGCACCCTCTCCACCGCCGAGGCGATCTCCGTGGTCACCGGAGGCCTGGCACTCGCCGCCCACTTCGGCGACGGCGTCCTGCGCTCCTGCGACGTGGCCGCCGGCATCCTCGGCGCCGTCGTCCGCGATCCGGCCGCCGACCGTGTCGTCTGGCAGGAGTACCTGGAGACCGTCGTCCGCGAACGGGACGGCTGGAAGGACTTCTACCGCGCCTGCCGGGAGGTGTCCGCATGAGCCCCGAGGGCGCGGGGCCCCTGCTGTTGGGCGTCCGACACCACGGACCGGGCTCCGCCCGCGCGGTGCGGGCCGCGCTCGACGCCGCGACCCCGCGCGCGGTCCTCATCGAGGGACCACCCGAGGGCGACGCCCTGCTGCCCCTGGCCGCCGAGCCCGGGATGAGACCGCCGGTCGCGCTCCTCGCACACGCCGCGGACGACCCCGGCAGGGCCGCGTTCTGGCCGCTCGCCGGGTTCTCCCCGGAGTGGGCCGCCCTGCGCTGGGCGCAAGAACGCGACGTGCCCGTCCGGTTCATCGACCTGCCGGCCGCGCACACGCTCGCCGCCCCCCGCGATCCGCAGGCGCCCGACCCCGACGCCGTACGGATCGACCCCCTCGCCGTACTCGCCGAGACCGCCGGGTACGACGACCCCGAACGCTGGTGGGAGGACGTCGTCGAGCACCGGGGCAGCGGAGCCGTCCGGGACCCCCGCGCGACCTTCGCGGCCCTCGCCGAGGCGATGGGGGCCCTGCGCGAGGCGTACGGGGACGGCGGGCACCCGAGCGACCGGGTCCGCGAGGCCCACATGCGGCAGCGGATGCGCGCCGCCCGCAAGGAGTTCGGCGACGCCTACGCCGTGGTCTGCGGCGCCTGGCACGTCCCGGCCCTGCGCGCGAGGACCACCGCCGCCGCCGACAAGGCCCTGCTCACCGGGCTGCCCAAGGTCAAGGTGGAGACCACCTGGGTGCCCTGGACCCACCGCCGGCTCACCCGGGCGGACGGGTACGGAGCCGGCGTGACCTCGCCCGGCTGGTACGCCCACCTCTTCGAGTCCCGTGACCGGCCCCTCGAACGCTGGCTCACCCGGGCCGCCGGACTGCTGCGGGCCGAGGACCGGCAGGTCGGCCCGGCCCACGTCATCGAGACGGTCCGGCTCGCCGAAGCCCTGGCCGTCGTGCGCGGACGCCCCGTTCCGGGCCTCACCGAGACCCTCGAAGCGGTGCGGGCGGTGATGTGCGACGGCTCCGACGTCCCCCTCGCGCTGATCGAGGACCGTTTGGTCGTCGGTGACGTACTCGGCGAGGTTCCCGACGCGGCACCCGTCGTACCGCTCCAACGGGACCTCACACGAAGCCGGCGCGCCCTGCGGCTCAAGGTCGAGGCGCAGGAGCGGGACCTGGAACTCGACCTCCGCAAGGACACCGACACGGCCAAGTCCCTCCTGCTGCACCGGCTGCGGCTGCTCGGGATCGACTGGGGGACACCCACCGCCTCCCGGGGCAGCACCGGAACCTTTCGTGAGACCTGGCGGCTCCGCTGGGAACCGGAGTTGTCGGTGCGGGTCGCGGAAGCCGGCATCTGGGGCACCACCGTCGTCGGCGCCGCCACGGCCAAGGTCGAGGCCGACGCGGTCGCGGCAACGGAGTTGGGCGAGGTCACGGCCCTGGCCGAGCGGTGCCTGTCGGCCGGGCTGTCGGAGGCGCTGCCCGCCGTGCTGCGCGCTCTCGCCGACCGGGCGGCGCTCGCCACCGACGTGGCGCGGCTCGCCGAGGCCCTGCCCGCGCTGGCCCGCTCGCTGCGGTACGGGGACGTGCGCGGCACCGACGCGACGGCCCTCGGCACGGTCGCGGTCGGGCTCGCGGACAGGATCTGCGTGGCACTGCCGCCCGCCTGCGCGGCGGGCCTGGACGCCGACGGAGCGGCCGAACTGCGCGGGCACGTGGACGGGGTGCACGGCGCGGTCGCGCTCCTGGAGGTGGACGGCCTGCCGGAGCGCTGGGCGACGGTGCTGCGGACGCTCGCCGGCCGGGACGGTGTGCCCGGGACGATACGAGGCCGCGCCACCCGACTGCTGCTCGACGACGGACGGTTGCCGCCCGAGGAGACGGCCCGGCTCATGGGGCTGGCGCTCTCCCCGGCGACCGCCCCGGCCGACGCGGCGGGCTGGATCGAGGGCTTCGCGGGCGGCGGCGCGGGCGGCGGGACCCTGCTGATCCACGACGATCGGCTGCTGGGCCTGATCGACGCCTGGCTGGTGTCGGTGCCGGAGGGGGCGTTCATCGATGTGCTGCCCCTGTTGCGCCGGACGTTCGGGGCGTACGAGTCGGGTGTGAAGCGCACTCTGGGTGAACTGGTCCGCCGGGCCCCCGGAGACCGGGCCGGGAGGGGCCGGGCCGGTTCGGGATCCGAGGGCTTCGCCGCCGAGCCGGACCCGATACGGGCCGACGCCGCGGCGGAGCTGGTCCGGCTGATCCTCGCGACGCCGGCGGGATGACGGCGAGGGCGGGGCGCTGGGGGACGGGTCGATGGCGGGCGGGTCGACGGGGAACGGAGCTGCAGTGGGGGGCGGGGTCATGGACGGCGGGGCGACGGGGAGGGCGGGGCACGTGACGGCGACGGAGAACACGGCGACGGAGAACACGGCGACGGAGAACACGGCGAAGGAGGCCGGCACGGCGGACGCGGAGCGGCTGCGCCGGTGGCGGATGGTGCTCGGCGGAGGCGAGGGCGACGGGACCGGCCACACCCTCGCCGGGCGGGACGCGGCGATGGACGCCGCACTCGGCGCCCTCTACGGCAGCGCGGCCGGCGCCGGCAACGGCAAGCCGCCGGGCGAGCGCTCCGCCGGTCTCGGCGGGTCGGCGCCCCGGGTGGCGCGCTGGCTCGGGGACATCCGGACGTACTTCCCCGCTCCCGTGGTCCAGGTGATGCAGCGCGACGCGATCGAGCGGCTCGGTCTCGCGTCCCTGCTGATGGAGCCGGAGATGTTGGAGGCCGTCGAGCCGGACGTCCACCTGGTCGGCACCCTCCTCTCCCTGAACAAGGCGATGCCGGAGACGACCCGGGAGACGGCGCGGGCGGTGGTCCGCAAGGTGGTCGAGCAACTGGAGAAGCGGCTGGCGGCCCGCACCAGGGCCACGCTCACGGGCGCCCTGGACCGTTCGGCGCGGATCAGCCGTCCCCGCCACCACGACATCGACTGGGACCGGACGATCCGCGCCAACCTCAAGAACTACCTCCCCGAGCACCGCACGGTCGTCCCCGAACGACTGATCGGATACGGCCGGGCGGCCCGGTCCGTGAAGAAGGAGGTGATCCTCTGCATCGACCAGTCCGGCTCGATGGCCGCCTCCGTCGTCTACGCCTCCGTCTTCGGCGCGGTGCTCGCCTCGATGCGCTCGATCTCCACCCGCCTCGTCGTCTTCGACACCTCCGTCGTGGACCTGACCGACCGGCTCACCGATCCGGTGGACGTCCTCTTCGGCACCCAGCTCGGCGGTGGCACGGACATCAACCGCGCCCTCGCCCACTGCCAGTCCAAGATCACCCGGCCCGCCGACACCGTCGTCGTCCTCATCAGCGACCTCTGCGAGGGCGGCATCCGCGACGAGATGCTCAAGCGGGTCGCCTCCATGAAGGCCGCCGGGGTGGAGTTCGTGACCCTGCTGGCACTGTCCGACGAGGGCGCCCCCGCCTACGACCACCAGCACGCGGCGGCGCTCGCGGCGCTCGGCGCGCCCGCCTTCGCCTGCACTCCCGACCTGTTCCCGGACGTGATGGCCGCCGCGCTGGAGAAACGGCCCCTGCCGATGCCCTGAGGCCCCTGACCACCGGTGGCCTCAGGCGGCACACCGGCGGCCCACCGTCCGCCCCACCCGCCGCCCACCCCGGCGAACACCGCCCGCTCATCCCCGGCCCATCGCGTCCGCACATCGGCAGATCACACGAACGCGCAGTTCAACCGTCAGGCGATCTGTGACAGGTATCACCGCTCAGGTGTGATCTGCGATTTAGGGACCCACGGCCCACGGGGATAACCTGCGGGACGGACATGCCGCGTCCACGGTCACCGTGTGCGCCTTCCTTGTGACAGCGCCGTCACGTTGCCCTCCGCGGCACGCCCACGCAGATAGCAGACAACCGCGAATCACTGCGAATCTTTGAAGACAAGGGACGGACGCGCGTGGACCTGTTCGAGTACCAGGCGAGGGACCTCTTCGCCAAGCACGGTGTACCGGTGCTGGCCGGTGAAGTGATCGACACGCCTGAGGCGGCGCGCGAGGCCACCGAGCGGCTGGGCGGCAAGTCGGTCGTCAAGGCGCAGGTGAAGGTCGGTGGCCGAGGCAAGGCCGGCGGCGTGAAGCTTGCCGCGACCCCGGACGAGGCCGTGGCCCGGGCGACGGACATCCTCGGGATGGACATCAAGGGCCACACGGTCCACAAGGTGATGATCGCCGAGACCGCTCCCGAGATCCTCGAGGAGTACTACGTCTCGTACCTCCTCGACCGCACCAACCGCACCTTCCTGGCCATGGCCTCGGTGCAGGGCGGCATGGACATCGAGGAGGTCGCGGAGAAGACCCCCGAGGCCCTCGCGAAGGTCCCGGTCAACGCCAACGAGGGCGTGACCATCGAGAAGGCCCGCGAGATCGTCGCGCTGGCGAAGTTCCCGGCCGAGGTCGCCGAGAAGGTCGCCGAGGTCCTCGTGACCCTGTGGGACACCTTCATCGCCGAGGACGCGCTCCTCGTCGAGGTCAACCCGCTCGCGAAGGTCGCCAACGGCGACGTCCTCGCGCTCGACGGCAAGGTCTCGCTCGACGAGAACGCCGAGTTCCGCCAGCCGGGTCACGAGGAGTTCGTGGACCACGCTGCCGCGAACCCGCTCGAGGCCGCCGCCAAGGCGAAGAACCTCAACTACGTGAAGCTCGACGGCGAGGTCGGCATCATCGGCAACGGCGCGGGTCTCGTCATGAGCACCCTCGACGTGGTCGCGTACGCCGGTGAGAACCACGGCGGCGTCAAGCCCGCCAACTTCCTGGACATCGGTGGTGGCGCTTCCGCCGCCGTCATGGCCAACGGCCTGGAGATCATCCTCGGCGACCCGGACGTCAAGTCCGTGTTCGTCAACGTCTTCGGTGGCATCACCGCGTGTGACGAGGTCGCCAACGGCATCGTCCAGGCACTCCAGCTGCTGGCGGACAAGGGCGAGGCGGTCACCAAGCCGCTCGTCGTCCGCCTCGACGGCAACAACGCCGAGCTGGGTCGCAAGATCCTGTCGGACGCCAACCACCCGCTGGTGCAGCGCGTGGACACCATGGACGGCGCGGCCGACAAGGCCGCCGAGCTCGCGGCTGCGAAGTAAGGGCAGAGGTCACAGACTCACATGGCTATCTTCCTCAACAAGGACAGCAAGGTCATCGTCCAGGGCATGACCGGTGCCACGGGCATGAAGCACACCAAGCTGATGCTGGCTGACGGCACCAACATCGTCGGCGGCGTGAACCCGCGCAAGGCCGGCACCACCGTCGACTTCGACGGCACCGAGGTACCGGTCTTCGGTTCCGTCGCCGAGGCGATGGAGAAGACGGGCGCCAACGTCTCCGTCCTCTTCGTCCCGCCGGCCTTCGCCAAGGCCGCCGTCGTCGAGGCCATCGACGCCGAGATCCCGCTGGCCGTCGTCATCACCGAGGGCATCGCGGTGCACGACTCCGCCGCCTTCTGGGCGTACGCGACCGCCAAGGGCAACACCACGCGGATCATCGGCCCGAACTGCCCGGGTCTGATCACCCCCGGCCAGTCCAACGCCGGCATCATCCCGGGCGACATCACCAAGCCCGGCCGCATCGGTCTCGTGTCCAAGTCCGGCACGCTGACCTACCAGATGATGTACGAACTCCGTGACCTCGGCTTCTCCTCCGCCGTCGGCATCGGTGGCGACCCGGTCATCGGCACCACGCACATCGACGCCCTCGCGGCGTTCGAGGCGGACCCCGACACCGACCTGATCGTCATGATCGGCGAGATCGGCGGCGACGCCGAGGAGCGTGCGGCGGACTTCATCGCGAAGAACGTCACCAAGCCGGTCGTCGGTTACGTCGCGGGCTTCACCGCCCCCGAGGGCAAGACCATGGGCCACGCCGGCGCCATCGTCTCCGGTTCTTCCGGCACCGCGCAGGCCAAGAAGGAAGCCCTCGAGGCCGCGGGCGTGAAGGTCGGCAAGACGCCGACCGAGACCGCCAAGCTGGCGCGCGAGATCCTGAACGCCGCTCAGTAGGCAGTCGCTGTACGCGTGTACGGGCGTGGCCCGCACCTTTCGGGGCGCGGGCCACGCCCGTTTCGCGTGGTGCCGCCGGTCGTCACTCCACCGTGGGCGTGAGGCGGTCGGGCCGGGCGGCCGGGTGGAAGCGCAGCGTGTCGTGGAGTTCCTTGCTCCGCTCGGTGAGCGCCTGCGGGCCGCTGTGCGGGGGCACCCCGGTGACGTTCGCGCCGGGGGAGACCGGGGGCTCGTACCGGGTGGGCGCGGTCGTCAGCGTGTACGCCGTCGCCACCGCGATCACGGCGGTCAGGCCGATCGCGGCGCGGGACCACAACCGGGCCCGGCGCTCGCACGCCACGCGCACGACGGACGCCTCGCGCGGCTCCAGCCGTACGGGCGGGCGGACCGCGCCCAGGCGTTCGCGCAGCAGGGCGGAGTGCCGCTCCGGCGGTGCGGCGGCCAACTCGGGGATCCGGTCGGCGAGGTCGGCGTGCGCGTGGAGCAACCGGATGCCGGTGGTGGGGGTGCTGGCCTCGGTCTCGGCGGCCGTGTCGGGCAGGTCGAGGCCGACCCCGTCGTAGAGCAGCACCGTGCGCCGGTGCGTGGTGGGGAGCGCCAGCATCGCGTCCATCAGGATCCGGTCCGCGGGCTCGGCCGGGGCCTGGTCGGGGTTGCGGTGGGCGCGTCGCAGCCGCTGCCAGGGGGACAGGGCGTGCTCGTACGCGGCCGCGCGCACCCAGCCCACCGGGTCCGGGTCGGTGGCGACCTCGGGCCAGCGCTCCCAGGCGTTCTGGAACGCCCGTTCGACGGCTTCCAGGGAGAGGGCGCGGCGGCCGGTGAGCAGGTAGGTCTGGCGTGCCAGGGCGGGCGCGGCGTACGCGTAGAGCGCGTCGAAGGCCTGGGCGGGGGTGAGGGCGGCCCCCGGAGCCGGGGCGGCCTCGTCCGCAGGGCCCTCCTCGGTCCTGTCCTCCCCGGCCCGGTCCGCCTCGGGTTCGCCCGTCTCGGCCCTGCCCGCCTCCTGCCCGTCGGCTCCGGCCGTGTCCGGCGGGACGTCGGCAGGCGTCGCCTCGTCCGTTGTGGCCTCGTCCGTTGTGGCCTTGGCCGTCGCGGTTCGGTCCGGCTCGGCCTCGACCCGGTCCGCGACCTTGTCCGCAGGTGCCGCCTCGACTTCCTCGGCGGGTGCGTCGGACCGGTTCCGGCCCCCCGACGTCGCGGGGGCGGAAGGGGGTTCCGCGCCGCCGGGGCGGCCGCCGCCTGCGCCGGAGCCGGATCTCACCGGGGTCTTGGACTCGTGGCGAGCCACGGCGGCCGGCGGCTTGACGGCGCGCTTCGCCGCGCCCTTGGGCCGGTTCGGGGGGCCGGCGGGGCGTGACTGAGCGCCGGCGGCGAAGGCGCGTACGGCGCCGGCCATGCGCCGGGCGGGTCCGGAGGCGGACGTGGGGCCCGCCTCGGTATCCGCTTCCGCGTCGGACCCGCCGTCCGCCCCCGGGGGCGGGGCGGGGGCGACGCCCTCGGACGTCGCGGCCCGGGTCGTCGTCGCTGCGGGAGCCGCCGGTTCGGCCGGTTCGGTGGGTTCGCTCGGGGGTGCGGTGGACGCGGCCTGCTCGGCGGCGAGGTGGGTGAGCAGCTTGGCGTACGCCTCGCGCTTGCGACCGCGCGGGTCCGTGCGGCCGTTCTCCCAGGAGCGCGCCGTGTTCGTCGTGACGCCCAGGGTCGACGCGAGGTCCTCGTGCGTCAGCTCGGCGATTTCACGCAGTCTGCGGCGCTCCTTGGGGGAGGGGAGATCGGTCTCCCCGGTGGCGGAGGCCGTCTCGACGTCCTGTGTCATGCCACACTCCCCGCGACCCGGCAGTCCTGCGCGAAAAAGTACATAAACGTATATTGAGCGACACCACGGACATTCGCCTGTTACCCGCCCATAGCGCGTGTCGTTGGCACCATGGCGGGGTGACCCAAGTGACCGAACGCGGGACCCTGTTGCCGACGGCCCCGCAGGCCGCCGCGCGGCGCCGTTCACCGGCCGCCGCCGCATGTGTGCTGGGCGGCGCGGTGGCCGCCGGACTGGGGCTCGGCTTCCTGGCCGTGCTCGTGATCGTGCTGTGGATCAGCTCCCCCTACCCCGACAGCGGCCCCGGTGGCGCGCTGCACCTCGCAGCCGGCCTGTGGTTGCTGGCCCACGGGACGGAACTCGTCCGCTACGACACCCTTTCCGGTGTACCGGCGCCCGTCGGAGTGACCCCGCTGCTCCTGGTGGCGCTGCCGATGCTGCTGATGCGGCGGGCCGCGCGCCTCGGCAGCGCCTCGGGCGACGGCTCCATGGACGACGAGGTACTGCCGCCGAGCGTGGTCTTCTCCGCAGTGACCTGCGGATACCTGACCGTCGGCGCGATGGCCACGGTGTACGCGGCGGGCGGCCCGATGCCGGCCGATCCGCTGAGCGCGGCCTGGCACGTGCCGCTGGTCGCCGTACTGGCCGCCGCCGGCGGAGTGTGGGAGGCCCGCGGCAGGCCGCCGGTGACGCTCCCGGCCTGGGCGCCGGGATGGGCGACCAGGGGCGTACGAACGGCAATCGCGCGCCCCCGCTACGCGCTGGCCCTGCGCTCCGGCGCGGCCGGGGCGCTCGTCCTCCTGGGCGGGGGCATCCTGCTCGTCGGCGCCTCGCTGGCCTGGCACGGCTCCGAGGTCCAGGGATCCTTCCTCGCGCTGACCGGGGTGTGGTCCGGACGATTCGCGGTCCTGCTGCTCGCGCTGACCCTGATCCCCAACGCGATGGTGTGGGGTGCGGCGTACGGCCTGGGCCCCGGCTTCGCGCTGGGCACCGGCGCGACCGCCACGCCGCTCGGCTTCGGGGGATCGCCGGCACTGCCGAGGTTCCCGCTGCTCGCGGCCCTGCCACCGGAGGGCTCCGGAACGCCGCTGACCTGGGCCGCGGTCGCGGTGCCGGTGGCCGCGGGACTGGGCGTCGGATGGTTCGCCGTGCGGCGGGCGCGGGAGGTCTCGTACGGGGAGACCGCGCTCACCGCCGCGCTCGGATCGATGGTGTGCGGGCTCGTGATGGCCGGACTCGCGGCGGCGGCGGCCGGGCCGATGGGCGCGGCGGCCCTGGCGAGCTTCGGGCCGGTGTGGTGGCAGGTCGGGGCCGCCGCCACGGGATGGACGCTGGCGCTGGCGGTGCCGCTGGCCGTGGCGGTGCACGCGTGGCGGACGCGGCCCGTGCGGGGGGCCGCGGCCGCGGCCGACGAATGGCACGACTCCGGGGTACGGGAACTGCGCTGGGCGGCGCTTCGGCGGGCGGCCACGCCGATGGTTCCCGTGGGGGCGGAGGAGGGGCCGGGCCGCGCCGTGGCGGTTGCTCCGCCGGTGTCGGGGGTGGTGCCGGGGTCTGCGGTGGCTTCGGCTCCGCCCGTACCGGTGGCTCCGCCGGTGGTGGCGGTGGAACCGGTGGCTGCGCCGGTGGTGGCGGTGGGGCCGGTGGCTGCGCCGGTGGTGGTGGGGCCGGGTGCCGGGCCGGAGGTGCCTGCGGCCGTTGCGGACGCGGTCGCGCCGCTGCTTCCCGGGGTGTCCGGGGCGCGTGTCCTGTCGCGGAGGCCGTCGGAGTAGTCGGAGTAGTCGCGCAGTCGTCGGGGTGACGGCGTCGTCGCTGCCGGCCCCGGCTGCGCCGGGCGCCTCAAACGCCGGCGGGGCTGGGATGGCGGGGCCGGGGGGTTGGGGCGCGGCGTTCGGCTGGGTGGGGCGCCTCAAACGCCGGCGGGGCTGGGGTGGCGCGGCCGGGCCGGGATGGTGTGGCGGGGTCCGGGTGGTGGGGCCGGGGTGGCCCTGACCGCCCCGGGTGGGGTGGTCAGGGGGTGGGGGTCAGCGTTGGACCTTGAGGACCTTGCCCAGGAAGTTGTCGGGGAGCAGGGTGTTGCACTGGAGTTCCGCGGTCTTCGTCAGCGCGTCCTCGCGGCACACGTAGAAGTCCTTGTAGGCCAGTTGCAGGGCGTACGAGCTCATCGCCAGCAGCAGTGCCAGCGACGCCGTGACCAGGCCGCTGATCGCGGCGGTGCGCTGGGGGCGGGCCGCCGGGCCGAGGGCCGCGAGGCCGCCGGGGGTCGGGGTGGTGGCCGGCGCCGGGGTGGTGGTCGCGGTCGCGGTCGTGGGGCCGGAGTCCGGGGAGCCGGCATCCGTGGCCGGCTCGGCCGGTCGGCCGCGCAGGGCGCTGATGCCCCAGTACATGGCCAGCGCGCCGAGCAGGAGCCCCACCGACGGGATTCCGAAGATCCCGAAGAAGAATCCCCACATGCCCGCCAACAGGGCGTACCGGGCGCGCCGCTGGATCGGGTCGGTCGGGTCCCAGCGGGCCGGACCGTCGGGGCCGGACGGGTCCGAGCCCCGGTCCTGACCCTGGCCGGGGCCGCCACCGCGCGGCTGCCACGGCTGGTCGGGCCGGCCCTCCGGGGGAGCCGCGAAGGGGTTGTCGTCGGTCGAGGGGTCGGGCTGACGGCGGTCCGGCATCGAGTGCGTTACTTCCCCTGCTGTCGTGCGGCCAAAGGCGTCGCGCCGCGTCGTTTGTGGCTTGTATGCCAGACGCTACCGCCCGGCCGTCCCCCCGTCCCTCGGGGGCGGTCCGGTGTGCCGGTATCGTTGCAGGCGGTCGGTGGCTTCGTATGGTTCCCCGTATACCGGTGCCCCGTAGTTTCATACGATCGCACAAGGCGATCACACAAGACGAACGCCGCATTCACGTGAGAAAGGGCCGTACATGGCCGCCTCCCGCCTGGTCGTGCTGGTCTCAGGTTCCGGCACCAACCTCCAGGCCCTGCTCGACGCCATCGACGCCCACCCCGAAGGCCCCGAGGGCTTCGGTGCCCGCGTGGTGGCCGTCGGGGCCGACCGAGACGGCATCGCCGGGTTGGAGCGTGCCGAGAAGGCCGGGATCCCCACCTTCGTGTGTCCGGTCAAGGCGTACGCCACCCGCGCGGAGTGGGACGTCGCCCTCGCCGAGGCGACCGCCGCCCACGCCCCGGACCTGGTGGTCTCCGCCGGGTTCATGAAGATCGTGGGCCGGGAGTTCATCGACCGCTTCGGCGGCCGGTTCATCAACACCCACCCCGCGCTGCTCCCGGCGTTCCCGGGCGCGCACGGCGTGCGCGACGCCCTCGCCTACGGCGCGAAGGTCACCGGCTGCACGGTCCACTTCGTGGACGGCGGCGTCGACACCGGTCCGATCATCGCCCAGGGTGTCGTCGAGATCCGGGACGGGGAAGACGAAGCCGCTCTCCATGAGCGCATCAAGGAAGTCGAGCGCACGCTGCTCGTCGACGTCGTGGGGCGCCTGGCCCGGCACGGCTACCGCATTGAGGGACGAAAGGTAACAATCCAGTGACCGCCGCAGACAGCAGCAGCAACGACCCGACCACGACCCAGCGGCCGATCCGTCGTGCGCTCATCAGCGTCTACGACAAGACGGGACTGGAAGACCTGGCCCGCGGCCTGCACGAGGCGGGCGTCGCGCTCGTCTCGACCGGCTCCACCGCCTCGAAGATCGCCGCGGCCGGTGTGCCCGTCACCAAGGTCGAGGAGCTCACCGGCTTCCCCGAGTGCCTCGACGGCCGCGTCAAGACCCTGCACCCGCGCGTGCACGCCGGCATCCTCGCCGACCTGCGGCTGGAGGACCACCGCAACCAGCTGGCCGAGCTGGGCGTCGAGCCGTTCGACCTGGTGATCGTCAACCTCTACCCCTTCCTGGCGACCGTCCAGTCGGGCGCGACCCCGGACGAGTGCGTCGAGCAGATCGACATCGGCGGTCCGTCGATGGTCCGCGCGGCCGCCAAGAACCACCCGTCCGTCGCCGTGGTCACCAGCCCCGAGCGCTACGCCGACGTCCTCACCGCGGCCCGGGGAGGCGGCTTCGACCTGACCGCCCGCAAGCGGCTCGCGGCCGAGGCCTTCCAGCACACCGCGGCCTACGACGTGGCCGTCGCGTCCTGGTTCACGAATGCGTACGCCCCGGAGCCCGAGGCCGTCCTGCCCGAGTTCCTGGCCGAGGCCTGGGAGCGCAAGTCGACCCTGCGCTACGGCGAGAACCCCCACCAGGCCGCCGCCCTCTACACCGACGGCCGGCCGGGCGGGCTCGCCAACGCCGAGCAGCTGCACGGCAAGGAGATGTCCTTCAACAACTACGTGGACACCGAGGCGGCGCGCCGCGCCGCCCACGACCACGAAGAGCCCTGCGTCGCGATCATCAAGCACGCCAACCCGTGCGGCATCGCCGTCGACAAGGACGTGGCCGCGGCCCACCGCAAGGCGCACGCCTGCGACCCGCTGTCCGCCTTCGGCGGCGTCATCGCCGTCAACCGCCCGGTGACCGTCGAGCTCGCCGAGCAGGTCGCGGAGATCTTCACCGAGGTCATCGCCGCCCCCGACTACGAGGCCGGCGCGGTCGAGATCCTGGCGAAGAAGAAGAACATCCGGATCCTCAAGGTGGCCGGCTCCCCGCACCAGCCGGGCGACCTCAAGCTCATCTCCGGCGGCGCGCTGCTCCAGCAGAGCGACACGTTCGCCGAGGGGGCGGGCCGCGCCGGGGGTGACGACCCGGCCAACTGGACCCTCGCCACCGGCGAGGCGCTCTCCGCCGACGAACTCGCCGAGCTGTCCTTCGCGTGGAAGGCCTGCCGCGCCGTCAAGTCCAACGCGATCCTGCTCGCCAAGGGCGGCGCCTCGGTCGGCGTCGGCATGGGGCAGGTCAACCGCGTCGACTCCGCGAAGCTCGCCGTCGAGCGGGCGGGGACCGAGCGGGCGCGCGGCTCGTACGCCGCGTCCGACGCCTTCTTCCCCTTCCCCGACGGGCTGGAGATCCTGACCGCCGCGGGCATCAAGGCCGTGGTCCAGCCGGGCGGATCGATGCGCGACGAGCTGGTCATCGAGGCCGCCAAGGCCGCGGGCGTGACGATGTACTTCACCGGTACCCGTCACTTCTTCCACTGAGCGGACCAAGGTGACGGCATCCCGTTGACCGGACCCCACTGACCGGACCTTGTCCGGACACGCGGAAGGCCGGGCCCCCTCCACAGGGAGGGGGCCCGGCCTTCCGCATGGTGCGAGCGATACCGCTACTTCTTCACGACGAGCGTGCCGGCGGCGCGGTCGTGCCAACCCTGGAGCTTGCCCGAGTTGTCGAAGAAGGGGGAGAGGTAGGTCAGGATCTGACCGATGCCGCAGAGGAGGGCACCGACCATCGGGATGATCCAGCGGATGAAGCCGCCTCCCAGGCCGGGGACCTGGCCGGTGTTCTCCTTGACGACCTTCAGGCCGAGCGCCAGCTTCCCAACGGTCGCGCCCACGAACGCGATCATCAGCCATTCGTAGAGCAGGGTCGCGACGAAGAAGATGAGGAGGAAGCCGAGGAACGCGGCGATGATGCCACCGGCGGCCTCGGCCGTGTCGTTGACGCACGTCTGGTACGCGCTCGACATCGGGTCCAGGGCGGTGCAGTCGTTCAGGGACTTGGAGGCACCGAAGACGCCCGCGAAACCGATCGAGCTGAGGATGAGGTAAAGGACGAAAATGACCACGCCGTCGATCGCACGCGCGCCGAAACGGCGTCCCATCGTGGCGACCTGGACCGTGCCGAGACCGGCCACGTTGATGAAGCCGTTGTTGGCCTGCAGTGTGCCGGGGGCCTGCGGGGGCATGGCGCCGTACGGGGCCTGCCCCTGCTGCGGGTAGCCGTAGGCACCCTGCGGCGGGACGCCCTGCGGGGCCTGCTGGGGGTAGCCGTAGCCGGGCTGCTGGCCCGGCTGGGCCGGCGGGTTCTGGGGTTGCTGTCCGTACGGGTTGTTCGGGTCGCCGAAGCTCATCTTGCGGTGTTCCTCCGTGGAAGTGCGGGGACGCACGGCACTATCGGAGGAACACTGCACTTCTCTGCGGTCCGCCCCCCGGCACTGCCCGCGGCACTCATTGCCCGTCATCGTGGTCCGGTCGACCCCGCGTTGTCCAGCCGGGGCACGAACGGCGTGCCACTTGTTGTGCAAGTGCAATGAACCACCTCACCCGCGTACACCCGGCGGTCCACCGGAGACCCCTTGACTGGAACCGGGGCCACTCCATCCGGGAGGATGGGGGGCATGACCGCCCAGATTCTCGATGGCAAGGCCACCGCAGCCGCGATCAAGTCCGAACTGACCGCCCGCGTGGCGGCGCTGAAGGCACGGGGCATCACCCCCGGCCTCGGCACCCTGCTGGTCGGTGACGATCCGGGCAGCCGCTGGTACGTCAACGGCAAGCACAAGGACTGTGCCGAGGTCGGCATCGCCTCCATCCAGCGCGAACTGCCCGCGACGGCCTCCCAGGAGGACATCGAGGAGGTCGTGCGGGAACTCAACGCCAATCCCGAGTGCACCGGCTACATCGTCCAACTCCCCCTCCCCAAGGGCATCGACACCAACCGCGTGCTCGAACTGATGGACCCGACCAAGGACGCCGACGGCCTGCACCCCATGTCGCTCGGCCGGCTCGTGCTGAACGAGCCGGGCCCGCTGCCCTGCACCCCGTACGGGATCGTCGAACTGCTCCGCCACCACGGGGTCGAGATCAACGGCGCGCACGTCGTGGTGCTGGGCCGCGGCATCACCGTGGGCCGCTCGATCGGCCTGCTCCTGACCCGCAAGTCCGAGAACGCGACCGTGACGCTGTGCCACACCGGCACGCGAGACCTGTCCGGGCTGCTGCGCCAGGCCGACATCGTCGTCGCGGCGGCCGGTGTCCCGCACCTGGTCAAGCCGGAGGACGTGAAGCCGGGCGCGGCCGTACTCGACGTCGGCGTGAGCCGCGACGAGAGCGGGAAGATCGTCGGCGACGTGCACCCCGGTGTCGCCGAGGTGGCCGGCTGGATCTCGCCGAACCCGGGCGGTGTCGGCCCGATGACCCGCGCCCAGCTGCTCGTCAACGTCGTCGAGGCGGCGGAGCGGACGACCAGTGCGGGCTGAGCGCGACACGGAACCGGCGGAGGCCCCGGAGCCGAGGGCGCCCGAGGGTGCCGTCGAGCCGACGGAAGCGCGGCGGTCGCAGCCGCTCCCGGCCGAGCCCGACGTGGCCGACGAGCCCGACCCGGCCGGCTCGGCCGAGCCGGCCACGCCGGTCGAGGCAGTCGCCGCGGGTGACGAGAGCGACGCGGACGAGGCCGACGGCGAGGGGCCGGAGGCGGCGGCGGCGAAGTCCCGTCGCTTCCCCTCCGTCACCCGCGACACCGCCCGCCCCGAGGGGGGCGGCCGGGCCGCGCCCGGGGGCGCGCCCGCCCCGGCGCGTCAGTGGCCGATGCTCAGCGTGCTGGGCGCCACCGCGATCGGGCTGCTCACCACGGCGATCGGATACCCCCGCGTCGGGTGCCTGATCATCGGGGCCGCACTGATCGCGGGGGCGGTCATGCGCTGGATACTGCCGTCGGTGGGGATGCTCGCGGTGCGGTCCCGGTTCACGGACATGGTCACGTACGGGCTGCTGGGGGCGTCGATCACGCTGCTCGCGCTGGTCGTGCAAGCCCCCAAGGCGTGGCTGGAGATCCCCTTCCTGACCGACGTGGTCCGCTTCACCGTGCGCTAGTCCCCGTCGTCGAAGTCGCGCCCGGCCCGCGGCGCCACTTCGACGACAGGGCCCAGGCCCCACTGGTGTTCGCCGAGTCCGCCGAGTCCCTCGACGCGTACGGGGACCCGTGTGCGGGCCTCGTACGTCGTCCGGTGGCGCGCGCCGCGCACGGCCGCGTCACGCCGGTGGAAGACCACCGCACCGGCGAGGTCTCAGGGGTGGAACGAGGGCCCGGCCCCCGATGCCGCCTTCGAACGCCCGGGTCCGTGTGCCCTGCACCACACGGACCCGGGGGTTGGGCGCCCCCCGGGTCGGATAGCCTGATCGACGGATGTCTCTTCACGTCAAGATTTACAGGGTCGGGGAGCGGCGTCCTCCCAGCACAGGGGGCAGGGACGCCCCATCGCCAGCTGTCTAACGGAGAAGGCCATGACCCGCACTCCCGTGAATGTCACCGTCACCGGCGCCGCCGGACAGATCGGCTACGCGCTGCTCTTCCGCATCGCGTCCGGTCACCTCCTCGGCGCGGACGTGCCGGTCAAGCTCCGCCTCCTGGAGATCCCGCAGGGCATGAAGGCCGCTGAGGGCACCGCCATGGAGCTTGACGACTGCGCCTTCCCGCTGCTCGCCGGCATCGACATCTTCGACGACCCGAACAAGGGCTTCGAGGGTGCGAACGTCGCGCTGCTCGTGGGCGCCCGCCCGCGTACCAAGGGCATGGAGCGCGGTGACCTGCTCTCCGCCAACGGCGGCATCTTCAAGCCGCAGGGCGCCGCGATCAACGCGCACGCCGCGGACGACATCAAGGTCCTGGTCGTGGGCAACCCGGCCAACACCAACGCGCTCATCGCGCAGGCCGCCGCCCCGGACGTACCGGCCGAGCGCTTCACCGCGATGACCCGCCTGGACCACAACCGCGCGATCTCGCAGCTGGCCGCCAAGACCGGCGCCGCCGTCTCCGACATCAAGCGCCTGACCATCTGGGGCAACCACTCGGCGACCCAGTACCCCGACATCTTCCACGCGGAGATCGCCGGCAAGAACGCCGCCGAGGTCGTCAGCGACGAGCAGTGGCTCGCCGACACCTTCATCCCGACCGTCGCCAAGCGCGGCGCCGCGATCATCGAGGCGCGTGGCGCGTCCTCGGCCGCGTCGGCCGCCAACGCCGCCATCGACCACGTGCACACCTGGGTCAACGGCACCGCCGCGGGCGACTGGACCTCGATGGGCATTCCGTCGGACGGCTCCTACGGCGTCCCGGAGGGCATCATCTCGTCCTTCCCCGTCACCACCAAGGACGGCAAGTACGAGATCGTCCAGGGCCTGGACATCAACGAGTTCTCCCGTGCGCGCATCGACGCGTCCGTGGCGGAGCTCGTCGAGGAGCGCGACGCGGTGCGCGAGCTCGGCCTGCTCTGATCGAACCCGTACACACGGCGAAGCGCCCCGGCCGCACCAGGCCGGGGCGCTTTGGCGTGAAGCGGCCTGGCGGGCGATCCAGGCGAAAACTAAAGTCGGTCGGTGACCGACAACCCGATCCCTCGGCAGCAGCCCCCCGTCGGCGCCTGGGGCGATCCCCGCGCCGACCGCGCTCCGGTGCACCCCTCCCGCAGCTCGGCCGGCCGATTCCTCTGCGCGGGCGTCCACCTCGACGCCGGGTACCGCGACCAGGTCATCGACGAACTCTTCGTCCACGAGGAACGCATCGTCGCCCCCTCGTACGGCTACGACGCCGCCCGGGTGCTCGCCCACGCGCTCCGTGCCCGGCGGGCCGAACTCGGCTGGGCGGTCGCCGTGCTCGGCGCCTGGTTCGTCGGCTCCCTGCTCACCGGAGGCGTCCTCGGGCTGCTGCTCCCGCTCTTCCTGATGCTCACCCTGGCCGACTGGCTCCAGGGCCGGGAACCGGTGCTCGCACGGCTGTTGGGCACCCTCCTGCGCGTCTACGCCTGGCTGCTCCTCGCGCTGGTCGTCGTCCTCGTCGTCTTCTCCGGATTCGGTCCCTCCGATCTGGGCGGATACGTCACGGGGGCCGTCGGGGTCGACGCAACGGGTCCCTACTCCCCCTACGAACCGGACCTCGGCCCGTCCGGCGGCCCGGACTCCACCGCCGTCCTCTGGTGGGTTCCGGTCGTCTTCGCCGGCGTGGTCGCCGTGGTCGGTCTGCAGCGCGGCCACGTGTACCGCACGATCGCCGAGGACCTGGAGGAGAGCCGGTACGCCGACCACGCGGGCGACCCCGCCGAAGCCTCGCCCGGCACCCGCTTCGCCCGGATCCGGGACCGCGTCCGCGCCGAGCAGCACGCCCCGGTGGTCATGTACGACGTCAACGACCCGTTCTGCGGGGCGGGTGACCCGTACCGGCCGTGGCAGCTCTCCGTGGAACTGCGCCCGCGCGAGGACCTCGGCCCCGACCGCAAGCCGACGCCCGTCACCAACGCGCACCTCGTGGCCCGGATCATCCCGCTGCTGGAACGCCTGCGGGTGCCCTCGCCGCACGGCTCCCTCCAGGCCGAGGCCGCCGTCGAGGACCGGCTGCGCGAACTCGTCGTGGACGAGTGCGTGTTCCTGCCGGCCAACGGACTGCCTCACCGCGACGCAGCCCAGGCCATCCACCGGCAGTACGCCGAACAGCGCGCCGCCGCCATCGAGGAGGGCGGTGAACGCCGCCGGCACTTCCTGCGCGTCCGGGTCGGCGGCTGGGACGAGAACCTCGTCGTCACCGTCTTCGTACGGGTGCACACCCAGGGCGGCATGATGATGCTGGAGGTGGCCCCGCACGTGCTGCTGCCCGTCCGCACCGCCTTCCACAACGCGGACGCCGACGCGCGGCGCCACCGCGACAGCAACCTGCTCGGCAAGGCCGCCGCGGCCCTGCGGCACACCCCCACCTCCTTCGCCACCGCCGTTCTCGCCCTGGCCCGCGGCGTGAGCAGCTGGTGGCGGATCGCCACCAGCGGCAACGGCGGCGCCCGGCCCGAGGGGCCGCGCCTGTCGGTGCGCGAGCTGGCCTCGCAGGACAACGGCTCGCTGTTCCACCTCATGGACCTCGACCGGTTCCTGAAAACCATTCAGGACCGGGTCGTCGGGGGCGTTACCGTCGCCCTGCACGAAGCGGGCTGGCACACCGAGGAGTTCGCCGAGCGCGCCGTCAACGTGGCCGAGGGCGGGGTCTTCATCCGCGCGGTCCACGACAGCGCCTTCAGCATCGGCGGATCCGGACACGTCAACAAGGTCAAGAAGCAGGGGGGAACACGATGAGCGGAGAGAGCGGGGCGGAACCGCCCGTGCGGATCGAATCCGTCAACGGCAGCGCGTTCAGCATCGGGGGTGCGCACCACACCAACACCGTCCACCACGGGGGCCCGGGAGCCGCCGCCCCCGGCCCGGGAGAACTGCTGGCCGCCGTACAGGAGCTGCGCGCCGCCCTCGTGCGGCTGCCCCGCGGCGAGGACCGGGCGGCGCTCGACAGCGAACTCGACGCGGTCGCCGGGGACCTGGAGGACGCCGACACCATCCGGCCCGGCCTGCCCGCCCGGCTGCGCGGGGCGTTGGAACGCTGGGCCCCGCTGATCGAGTCGGTGAGCGCGGCGACCGCCCTGGGCGGGCTGCTGGGCTCGCTGGGGGGCTGAGTCGTGGCTCCGGAACCGGGGGACGGGCTGCGCTGGGACGCGCGGACGCAGCGCTGGGTGTCGCCGGAGACGGCGCGGCCCGCGGTCCCGCCCCCGTCCGCGCCGCCGCCCCTGCCGTTGGTGGCCCCGTCGCCGCCGCCCCTGCCGACCGGGGCCCCGTCGCCCGCACCGCTGCCGCCGTCGCCCGGCCGCCGGCCGCGGACCGGGCGGTGGTTGAACCCGGCGATGGCCGGGATCGCGGTGGCCGCCGTCGCGATCGGCGGCGCCGCGGTGTGGTTCGTCGAACGGGACGACGACGCGAAGCCGCCGGCGCAGGCGACGGAGTCGGGCGGGCTCGGCTCCGCGGGCCCGACGGGCACGAGCGGCCCGCCGCCGACGCCGTCGGCGCCCGGAACCGGCGCGGAGACCGCGCCGGGGGCCACCGGGAGTCCGGGCGACGGCCACGAGGTGCGGCGCGACCCGAAGGGCTTCACCGTCGCCGTGCCCGCGGGCTGGGTCCGCGAGGAGAGCGGCGCGGGGGTCCTGTACCGCTCGCCCGACCGGAGCGCCCTGCTCCAGGTCTTCCGGGTCGCGGAACCGGAACTCGACCCGCTCGAAGCCGTCCGGGCCGCGTCCGCCTACCTGCGGACCGCCAACCCCGGCTACCAGGAGATCCGGATCGGCGCCGTCCAGGGCGACACCGGGGCGGGGGAGCTGGTGTACGAGTACGACAACGCCGAGTCGGGCGGTCGCCGGCGCGGCGTCGAACGCGTCTTCATCGCCGCGGACGGCGCCAAGTGGGCCGTCCTCGCGGCGGGCCCGGACACCGCGTGGACGGCCACGCGGGACCACCAGGTACGGGCGCTGGCCGCGTTCCGGCCGGGCGGCTGAGACGCCGCGCCGGGCCGGGCGACCCTCGGGCTCAGTGCTTGAACATGCCCGGGGTGTAGTGCCCCGGCGCGAGGCGGCAGGCCACGCCGAACCGGTTCCAGGCGTTGATCGCCGTGATCACGGCGATCAACTGGGCCAGTTCCGTCTCGTCGAACAGCTCGGCCGCCTTCCCGTAGACCGCGTCCGGCACGAACCCGTCCGTCAGGACGGTCACCGCCTCGGTCAGCTCGATCGCCGCCAGCTCCCGCTCGGTGTAGAAGTGCCGGGACTCCTCCCAGGCGCCGAGCTGGATCAGACGCTCGACGCTCTCGCCGGCGGCCAGCGCGTCCTTGGTGTGCATGTCCAGGCAGAACGCGCAGTGGTTGATCTGCGAGGCGCGCACCTTGACCAGCTCGACCAGCGTCGGGTCGAGCCCCTTGCGGGCGGCGACCTCCAGGGACACCAGGGCCTTGTACACGTCGGGGACCAGCTTGGCCCACTGGAGGCGGGCGGGGTGCTCGGGGGCGTAGGCGGGGGTTTCGTTCGTCGTCATGTCTCCACCGTAGGAGCCCGGCGGCCCGCCGATATGGTCCATGTTCATGACGGAACCCTGGGCCACTTTCGGCGCCGACCTGCATCTCGACCTCTCCGCCGGGCGCGGGCTGAGAGCCGGACTGACCGAGGCGCTGCGCGAGGCCGCGCGCAGCGGTCGACTCGCCCCGGGAACCCGACTGCCTTCGTCCAGGTCCCTGGCCGTCGACCTCGGCATCGCCCGCAACACGGTCGCCGAGGCCTACGGCGAACTCGTCGCCGAGGGCTGGCTGACCGCCCGTCACGGCTCGGGCACCCGGGTCGCGGAACGTGCCGTGCCGCGCCGTCCCGCCCGTCCCGCCCGGGTCCGGCCACCCGCCCGGAGGGGGCCCGCGTACAGCTTCGTACCGGGCTCCCCGGACCTGGGCGGCTTCCCGCGCACCGCCTGGTCGGCGGCGGCCCGCAAGGCTCTCGCCGCGGCCCCGAACGACGCCTTCGGGTACGCGGTGGACGCGCGCGGCCGGATCGAGCTGCGCGAGGCGCTGGCCGGCTACCTGGCGCGCGCCCGGGGGGTGGACGCCGACCCCGACCGGATCGTGCTGTGCGCCGGGTTCGTGCACGGGCTGACGCTCCTCGCCCGGGTGCTGCGGGCGCGCCGGGTCCGCGAGGTGGCCGTGGAGGGCTGGAGCCTCGACGTGCACCGGGACCTGCTCACCGGGGCCGGGCTGCGGACCCGCCCCCTGTGGCTGGACGGCGCGGGCGCCCGTACGGAGGACCTGACGGCGGCGTCGGGGGCGGTGCTCCTCACGCCGGCGCACCAGTTCCCGACGGGCGTCGCGCTGACCCCGGGACGGCGGGCGGCGGCCGTGGACTGGGCCAGGACCACGGGCGGGCTGATCCTGGAGGACGACTACGACGGGGAGTTCCGCTACGACCGCCAGCCCGTCGGGGCGCTCCAGGGACTGGACCCGGACCGGGTCGTGTACCTGGGCACGGCGAGCAAGTCGCTGGCGCCGGGGCTGCGCACGGGCTGGATGGTGGTGCCGGCCGGGCTGGTGGACGAGGTGCTGGCGGCGAAGGGGCACACCGACTGGATGTCGGGCGCGCCGGACCAGTTGACGCTGGCGGAGTTCATCCGGTCCGGGGCGTACGACCGGCACGTCCGGAGCATGCGGCTGCGCTACCGGCGCCGGCGTGACGCCCTGGTGCAGGCGCTGGCCCCGCGGACGGCGGTGACCGTCTCCGGCATCGCGGCGGGACTGCACGCGGTGCTCGACCTCCCGGCCGGCACGGAACGGCCCCTGATCCAGGCGGCGGCCTGGCACGACCTGGCCCTGGAGGGGCTGTCCCGCTTCCGGCACCCGGATTCGGCCATGCCGGCGCGGGACGCTCTGGTGCTCGGGTACGGGACCCCGTCGGAGAGCGCGTGGTCGGGGGCGCTGGCGGCGTTGGAGGCGACCCTCCCGTAGTGGGCGCGGGGCGGGGTCAGGGGACCGGATCGGCCGCCGGGCCGGCCGGGTCCGCGGGGTCCGCCGGGTCCGCCGGGGGTTCGCCGAAGCGGGCCAGGGCCAGCGAACCGGCCACGGCCACCACGAAGCCGAGCACCGCCAACCAGGCGAGCCCCTCGCGGGTGCGGTCCCCGAGCCACACCACCCCCACCGCCGCCGGGCCGATCGTCTCGCCCAGCACCATGCCGGCCGTGGCGGCCGTCACCGAGCCGCGCTGCAGGGCCGAGGTGAGCAGCAGGAAGGCGGCGCCGCCGCCCAACAGGAGCGCGTACAGGGCCGGGTCGGTCAGCACCGACCAGGAGATCCCGTCGATCAGGCGGACCGCGACCTCGACCACCCCGAAGCCCGTTCCGGCCGCGAAGCCGAGCACCAGCGGCCGGGAGCGGTCCGGCAGGCCGCCGGCCGCCGCGCCCACCAGCAGGACCAGGACCGCCACCGCGAGCAACCCCCACTCCAGGGCGGGCGGGCCGGTCCCGGAGCCCTCCTCCCCGGAGGCGAGCCCCAGCATCAGCAGCCCCGCGCTCACCACCGCGACGGCCGCCCACTCCATCCGGTTCAGCCGTACGCGCAGCAATCGGGCCGCGACCACCGCCGTCACCGCGAGGCTGGCCGCCAGCGCGGCCCCCACCGCGTAGATCGGGATGTGTCGCAGGGCGATGATCTGGAGGACGAAGCCGACCCCGTCGAGGCCGAGCCCCGCCAGGTACCGCCACTGGCGCAGGGCCCGCAGCAGGAGTGCGGCGTCCACGCCGGACCCGGTTCCCGGCTCCGCCGCCCGCGCCGCCATGGCCTGGAGGACCGAGGCCGTACCGAAACAGACCGCCGCACCGAGTGCGCAAATCATCCCAACAAGCACGAACCGACTCTAGGTCACCGTCGTGACAAGGGTGTGACGACGGCTGGATTCCATCCCCCGGTCGCCCCGCTCTAGTCTGTCGGGAGCACGCCACCCAGGGGGAGCGAACTCACATGGACACCAGCAGCACCAATCGGCGCCGGATGCGCTCGGGCGCCGTCGCGCTCGGCGGCATGGGCCTGCTCGCCGCGACCCTCGTCGCCTGCGGCAGCAGCGACGAGCCCGACAAGCGGTGCGCGTCCCGTTCCACGCTGAACCACCTGAACAACAAGGAATGCAAGAGCGGCGGCACCGGCGCGTACTACTACGGCGGCAGCGTCGCCAACGGCAGGGTCAAGGACGGCAGCTTCGACAAGTCCGCCGTCACCCGCGGTGGCATCGGCAAGAGCCACTCCGGCTCCAGCGGCGGCTGATCCCGGGTGGAGCGGCACACGATCGAGCCACGCCCGAACTGGCAGCGGACCGTCGAGGAGCAGGGACTGATCTACCCCCTGACCCGGTACCCCGACGACAGCCTGCGCCCCTACTGGGACGAGAGCGCGTACTACGCGTTCTCCCTCCCGGAGGTCGAGGCGCTGGAGAACGTCGTCGAGGAACTGCACGCCATGTGCCTCGCCGCGGCGGCCCACATCGTCGAGCACGACCGCTTCGCGGACCTCGGCATCACCGATCCGAAACTGGCCGCCCGCATCGCCGAGTCCTGGCGCCGGCGCGACGAGCAGCCCTCCCTCTACGGCCGCTTCGACCTGCGCTACGACGGCTCCGGCGGCCCGGCCAAGATGCTGGAGTACAACGCCGACACCCCCACCTCCCTGGTGGAGGCGGCGAGCCCGCAGTGGTTCTGGATGGAGGAGCGGTTCCCCGGCGCCGACCAGTGGAACTCCCTCCACGAGCGGCTCGTCGACGCGTGGCGCCGACAGGCCGAACTGCTGCCGCCCGGTCCGGTGCACTTCGCGCACTCCGAGACCGACGAGCTCGGCGAGGACCTGATGACGGTCGCCTACCTCCAGGAGACCGCGGAGCAGGCCGGCCTGGACACCGTCGCCATGTCCGTCGAGCAGATCGGCTGGGACAGCCTCTCCGGCCGGTTCGTCGACGAGAAGCTCCGCTTCATCCGCGGCATCTTCAAGCTCTACCCGTGGGAGTGGCTGGCCTCGGACGAGTTCGGGCCCCAGGTGCTGGGCACGTACGACCACGGCGGCGGCTCCGGCACGACGGCCTGGATCGAGCCGCTGTGGAAGATGCTGCTCTCCAACAAGGCGCTGCTGGCGGTCCTGTGGGAGCTGTTCCCCGAACACCCGAACCTGCTGCCCGCCTACCTCGACGGCCCGCGCGAGCTCGCGGACACCACCGGCTACGTCGCCAAGCCCCTGCTGGGCCGCGAGGGTGCCGGGGTGACCCTGCACGAGGCGGGGGAGGACGGGGAGCCGTTCACCCCGGTGGACGACGAGACGTACGTCTTCCAGGCCCTGGCCCCGCTGCCCGACTTCGACGGCAACCGGGTCGTGCTCGGCGCGTGGGTCGTCGAGGAGGAGGCCGCGGGGCTGGGCATCCGGGAATCGGCGGGGCCGGTCACGGACGAGTACGCCCGCTTCCTGCCCCACGTCATCCTCTAGCCCGTCGGCCCGTGAGGCCGGCGGGCCGCGTCAGGCCGACAGCACCGACCGCAGCCGGTCCAGGCCCCAGTCCAGGTCCTCCTTGCTGATCACCAGCGGCGGTGCGATCCGGATCGTGGATCCGTGGGTGTCCTTCACCAGCACCCCGAGCCCCATCAGCTTCTCGGAGATCTCCCGGCCGGTGCCGCGCGACGGGTCGATGTCGACGCCCGCCCACAGCCCGCGACCCCGCACCGCGGTCACCGCACCCCCGCCGACCAGCAGGTTCAGCTCGTGGTGCAGGTGGTCGCCGAGTTCGGTGGCCCGCTGCTGGTACTCGCCGGAGCGAAGCATCGCGATGACCTCCAGCGCGACCGCGCAGGCGAGCGGGTTCCCGCCGAAGGTGGACCCGTGCTCGCCCGGCCGGAACACGCCGAGCACGTCCCGGTCGGCGACCACCGCGGAGACGGGCACGACCCCGCCGCCGAGCGCCTTGCCCAGGATGTACATGTCGGGGACGACCCCCTCGTGCTCCAGGGCGAAGGTCTTGCCGGTGCGGCCCAGACCCGACTGGATCTCGTCCGCGAGGAAGAGAACGTTCCGTTCGCGGGTGAGTTCCCGTACGCCCTGGAGGTAGCCGGCGGGCGGCACGAGGACGCCCGCCTCGCCCTGGATCGGCTCCAGGAGCACGGCCACGGTGTTCTCCGTGACGGCGTGGGAGAGCGCGGTGAGATCGCCGTACGGGACGATCTCGAAGCCCGGCGTGTAGGGGCCGAAGTGGTCGCGGGCGTCGTGGTCCGTGGAGAACGACACGATGGTCGTGGTCCGGCCGTGGAAGTTGTCGGCCGCGACCACGATCTTGGCGTGGCCGTCCGGGACGCCCTTGACCTCGTACCCCCACTTGCGGGCCGTCTTCACCGCCGTCTCCACGGCCTCCGCGCCCGTGTTCATCGGCAGCACCATCTCCTTGCCGCACAGCGCGGCGAGTTCGGTGCAGAAGTCCGCGAAGCGGTCGTGGTGGAAGGCGCGGGAGGTGAGGGTGACCCGCTCCAACTGGGCGCGTGCGGCGTCGATCAGACGCCGGTTGCCGTGACCGAAGTTGAGGGCGGAGTACCCGGCGAGCATGTCGAGATACCTGCGGCCCTCCACATCGGTCATCCACGCGCCCTCCGCCGATGCGACGACGACGGGCAGGGGGTGGTAGTTGTGCGCGCTGTGCGCGTCGGCGGAGCGGATGGCATCAGCAGTATTCGACACGGGGTCTCCGATCGTCCGTCAGGCCTGTGACGAGGGTGGCGTCACTGTCCATCCTCGCTCGTACGACGGACGGAGAAACCTTTCTCGTGGCGCGCCCGCTAAGGTGGGCCCCACGCACGGCGACTGGCGCACGGAGAACGGACTCCGGGGAAGTCGTGCGCGCACGACCGCACACAAGGCCGCTCGCCTGGGCCTCGCGGGGACGAGAGACGACATCGACCCCGGAGGAGCCGCCATGACCGCGCGCCGCCACCCCGCCCTTTTCGCGACCGACCCCGAGCTGGCGTCGTTCGTGGAGGCGGAAGAGGAACTGCAGGCCGAGACCCTGCGCCTGATCCCCAGCGAGAACTACGTGTCCGCCGCCGTGCTGGAAGCCTCCGGCACCGTCCTGCAGAACAAGTACAGCGAGGGCTACCCGGGCCGCCGCTACTACGAGGGCCAGCAGAACATCGACCGCGTCGAGGCCCTGGCCGTGGAGCGGGCGAAGGGCCTGTTCGGCGTCGACCACGCGAACGTGCAGCCGTACTCCGGCTCCCCGGCCAACCTCGCCGTGTACCTCGCCTTCGCGAAGCCGGGCGACACCGTGATGGGCATGGCCCTGCCGATGGGCGGCCACCTCACCCACGGCTGGGGCGTGTCCGCGACCGGCTCCTGGTTCCGGGGCGTGCAGTACGGCGTCCGCGCCGACGACGGCCTCATCGATTACGACGCGGTGCGGGACCTGGCCCTGGCCGAACGCCCGAAGATCATGTTCTGTGGTGGCACGGCCGTGCCCCGCACGATCGACTTCGAGGCCTTCGCGTCGATCGCCAAGGAGGCGGGCTCGATCCTCGTCGCCGACGTCGCCCACATCGCGGGCCTGATCGCGGGCGGCGCGCACCCGTCGCCGGCCGGGCACGTGGACGTGATCTCCACGACCACCCACAAGACCCTGCGCGGTCCGCGCGGCGCGATGCTGATGTGCCGCGAGGAGCACGCGAAGGCCATCGACAAGGCGGTCTTCCCCGGCCTCCAGGGCGGCCCGCACAACCAGACGACGGCCGGCATCGCGGTCGCGCTGCACGAGGCGGCGCAGCCGGCGTTCGTCACGTACGCCCACGCGGTCGTCGCCAACGCCAAGGCGCTGGCGACGGCCCTGCTGGAGCGGGGCTTCGACCTGGTGTCGGGTGGCACGGACAACCACCTGATCCTGATGGACCTGACCTCGCGCGGGGTACCGGGCAAGATCGCGGCCAAGGCGTTGGACCGGGCGGGCATCGTCGTGAACCACAACACGGTCCCGTTCGACCCGCGCAAGCCGTTCGACCCGTCGGGCATCCGGATCGGTACGCCGTCGCTGACCTCGCGGGGCCTGACGGTGGACCACATGCCGGTGGTGGCGGACTGGATCTCCCGCGCGGTCGACGCCGCGGCCGCGTCCGACGAGGCGGCCCTGGCCGTGATCCGCGCCGAGGTCACCGACCTCATGTCGGCCCACCCGGCCCCGGGCCTGCCCCTGTCCTGACCGGGGTCGCCCCGGCGCCGCCCCGGCCCCCGAGGGCCGGGGCGGCGCCGACGGTTCCGGTTCCGGCCGGTCGGAAAGCGGTCGCTCGCTCCGGGCGGGATCCGGCCGGCCGGCTACGCGCGAGTACGGCCGGACACCGCCCCCCGAGAGCGGGGCCCGGATGTGATCCCGCGCTCATCCGGCACCCGATCCGGCCGGCGCGAGGCCCGAGACGGCCATCGCACCTGAGAGAATGGGGCCATGGCTTCTGATCGTCCTCGCGCGCTCTCCGGTATCCAGCCCACCTCCGGTTCGTTCCACCTCGGGAACTACCTCGGGGCCATTCGTCAGTACGTCGCCCTCCAGGAAACGCACGACGCCTTCTACATGGTCGTCGACCTGCACGCGATCACCATGCCGCAGGATCCCAGGGAGCTGCGTGCGAACACCCGGCTCTCCGCCGCCCAACTGCTCGCGGCCGGTCTGGACCCCGAGCGCTGCACGCTCTTCATCCAGAGCCACGTGCCCGAGCACGCGCAGCTCGGCTGGGTCATGAACTGCATCACCGGCTTCGGCGAGGCGAGCCGGATGACCCAGTTCAAGGACAAGTCCGCCAAGCAGGGAGCGAACAACGCCACCGTCGGCCTGTTCACGTACCCGATCCTCCAGGTCGCGGACATCCTGCTCTACCAGGCCAACGCCGTCCCCGTGGGCGAGGACCAGCGCCAGCACATCGAGCTGACCCGCGACCTGGCCGAGCGCTTCAACACGCGCTTCGGCCGGACCTTCACGCTGCCCGCCGCGCACATCGTCAAGGAGGTCGCGAAGATCTACGACCTCCAGGACCCGGCGATCAAGATGTCGAAGTCCGCCTCCTCGCCCAAGGGCCTGGTCAACCTCCTCGACGAGCCCAAGGTCACCGAGAAGAAGATCAAGAGCGCGGTCACCGACACCGAGGCGGAGATCCGCTTCGACACGGAGAAGAAGCCCGGCGTCAGCAACCTGCTCACGATCTACTCCACCCTCACGGGCGACACGATCCCCGAGCTGGAGACCCGCTACGAGGGCAAGGGGTACGGCGCGCTGAAGACCGACCTGGCCGGCGTGATGGTCGATTTCGTCACACCCTTCAAGAAGCGCACCCAGGAGTACCTGGACGACCCCGAGACCCTGGACGCCGTACTGGCCAAGGGCGCGGAGAAGGCTCGCGCGGTCGCCGCCGAGACCCTGGCGCAGGCGTACGACCGCCTCGGGTTCCTGCCCGCCAAGCACTGACCGACAGAGGACCCTGGCGGTTCGGGGGGTGCTGCCATCACACTGAGCGGCAGCACCCGATCACGGGACAGACGGACGAGACAGACGGAGGAGACAGACGTGGGGACCGTAACGCTCGGCGTTTCGATCGCGGTCCCGGAGCCGTACGGCAGCAGCCTTCAAGAGCTGCGGGTCGGCTTCGGGGACGCCGCCGCGCTCGGCATCCCCACGCACGTCACCCTGGTGCCGCCCACCGAGGTGGAAGCGGAGCGGCTGCCGGCGATCCGGGCCCACCTGGCCGAGGTCGCGGCGACGTTCCGCGCCTTCGCGATGCGGCTGGCGGGCACCGGCACCTTCCGCCCCCTCTCGCCGGTGGTCTTCGTCCGGCTCGTCGAGGGCGGCGCCGGCTGCACCCGCCTCCAGGCCCTGCTCCGGGACCCGGAGGGGCCGATCGACCGCGAGCTGGCCTTCCCGTACCACCCGCACGTCACGGTCGCCCACGGGATCTCCGAAGAGGCGATGGACCTGGCGTTCACCACCCTCTCCGGGTACGCCGCCGACTGGCTGTGCGAGGGCTTCGCACTCTACGAACAGGGCTCCGACGGGGTCTGGCGCAAGCTGCGTGAATACCCTTTCGGCACGGGCCCGACCGGCGTGCCGGCACAACTGGGCTCACCCACCGATGAGGCGGCCGGCAGGACCGCGCGCCGCTCGTAGCGGAGTGGCCGCAAGGCCTGGAACGTACGGAATCTGAGCCTTCGCAGGACCAGGGCGTGGAACGGACGAGCCGTCGGGCGAAAAGTCACAATCGACGACCGTAGCCTTCGAAACCGACAATCCCGGCTATTTCCGGCAGCTCATTTACGGTGACCCCATGGACTGGCTGACGAAACTCCCGGTGATCGGACCCCTGGCGGCCGCGATGATGCGCACGCACGCGTGGCGGTCGTACCAGCGGCTCGACCGCGTGCACTGGACCCGACTCGCCGCCGCGATCACCTTCATCAGCTTCCTCGCCCTCTTCCCCCTGATCACCGTCGCCGCCGCCGTCGGCGCGGCGCTGCTGAGCCAGGAGCAGCTCGACCGGCTGCAGAAGAGCCTCGCCGAGCAGGTGCCCGGCATCTCCGACCAGCTCGACCTCAACGCGCTGGTGGCCAACGCGGGCACCATCGGGCTCGTCGCGGGCGCCCTGCTGCTCTTCACCGGCATCGGCTGGGTGGGCGCCATGCGGGACTGCCTGCGCGCCGTGTGGGACAAGGACGACGAGGACCTCGGCAACCCGGTCGCCCGCAAGGGCAAGGACGGGCTGGTGCTCCTCGGCCTCGGCGGCGCGGCCCTCTGCTCGGCGGCGGCCTCGATCCTCGGCTCCAGCGCCGTCGGCGAGTTCGGCGGCCGGCTCGGCATCCCGCGCGAGGGCGCGGGCGGCGCGCTCCTGAGGTCCGGGGCCTTCGCGGTCGGCGTGGTGGCAGCCTTCCTGCTCCTGCTGTACCTGTTGACGCTGCTGCCCGGGGTGCAGCCGCCGCGCGGCCGACTGATCCAGGCCGCCCTCATCGGCGCCGCCGGGTTCGAACTGCTGAAGCTGCTGCTGAGCGGCTACATGCGGGAGGTCGCCGCGAAGAGCATGTACGGGGCCTTCGGCGTGCCGATCGCCCTGCTGCTCTGGATCAACTTCACGGCGAAGCTGCTGCTGTTCTGCGCGGCCTGGACGGCGACCCGCGACGACGCGGACGGCGACGGCGCACCGGATCAGCAGCCCTCGCAGGACCCGCAGGAGGCGCCGGGGCGGACCCCGGACGAGGGCGGCGGCGCGGGCGCGGACCCCTCCGCGGGGCCCGCGCGCACGGCCTGATCCGAAGACGCTCCTCAGACGAGGTCCTCGTCGCCCCGGCGACCGCGCCGCGGCCACCGCCGGTTGACCGCGAACGCCCCGCCCGCCAGTACGGCCAGCGCGCCGCCCACGATGCCGAGCGCGGTGCCGACGCCGCTGCTGCCGGAGTCGTCGCCGCCCGCCGCCTCGCTCTCGTGCGACCGGGCGGGGGCGCCGTGCGACTTGGTGTCGGCGCTCTTGGGCGGCACCAGCTCACCGACCGGCTTCACCTTCCCGGCGGCCGAGAAACCCCAGTCGAAGAGCGCGGCGGTCTCCTCGTACACCGAGTTGGCCCCGTCCGAACCCGGGTTCATCACCGTGACCAGCAGCTTCTTGTTGCCCTGCTGGGCCGCGCCGGTGAAGGTGGCGCCCGCCTCGCTGGTGTTGCCGTTCTTGACCCCGGCGATGCCCTTGTAGGGGGAGAGCCCGTACGCACCCGTCATCAGCCGGTTGGTGTTCTGGATCTCGAAGTAGTCGCGGGGCTTGCCCGCCTCCTGGAGGCCCGGGAACTTCGCGCTCGCCGTGCCGCAGTACTCCCGGAAGTCGGCCTTCTGCAGCCCGGAGCGGGCGATCAGGGTGAGGTCGTACGCGCTGGAGACCTGCCCCGGCGCGTCGTACCCGTCCGGGGAGACCACGTGCGTGTCGAGGGCCTGGAGCTCCTCCGCGTGCGCCTGCATGTCCTTGACGGACTTCTCGATGCCGCCGTTCATGGCCGAAAGTACATGCACGGCGTCGTTCCCCGAACGGAGGAACACGCCGAGCCACAGGTCGTGGACGGTGTACTCGTGGTCCTCCTTCACCCCGACCAGGCTGCTTCCCGCGCCGACCCCGTCCATGTCCTGATCGGTGACCTTGTGCACCCGGTCCTTGGGCAGGCTCGGCAGCACGGTGTCCGCGAACAGCATCTTCATGGTCGAGGCCGGGGGAAGCCGCCAGTGCGCGTTGTGCGCCGCCAGTACCGCGCCCGTCTCCGCGTCCGCGACGATCCACGACCGCCCCGTGAGGTTGGTGGGCAGCGCGGGCGCGCCCGGCAGCAGGTTCACCTGGGTGCCCGGTTGGCCGAGCGTCGTGCCGCCGACGGTGGACATCGACGCCGGCGGGCCGCCGTCCATCGGCGGGCGGCCCTTCCCGTCGGCGGGCGGGGCCGGTGCGGCGTGCGCGGGGGCGGTGAACATCGTGGGGACCAGCAGCGCGGCGGACAGGACCGTCAGCGCGGTCTTCTTGGCATACACGCAGGTGAAAGTACATCCCGATGGGCTGTCCACCGTCGCTGACCGGCCAACCCGCCGGAACCACCGCCGGTCTAGCCCACCCTGGCGCGTCCGCCCCGGGGGCGAATCCGATACTGGGGACATGAAACTCAGCCGCACCGCCTCCTGGTTCCTGCTCGCCTTCGGAGTGTGGAGCTGGATCATCTGGGTGTCCTTCGTCCGGAACCTGTGGAAGAACGGCAGCGGTCTGGCCTTCGACACCGCCGGTGACCCTACGGCCTACTTCTGGGTCCACTGTGGACTGGCGGTGGCGTCCTTTCTCCTGGGGACGGCCGTTGGTGTGATCGGGTTGCGTTCCCTGCGCGCGCTGCGGCGTGAATCACGATGACCGTAATCGTGGTCGCGCTCGTCGCGCTCGCCGTACTGGGCCTGTTGGCCCTGGTCCACCGCTGGCTGTGGGTCCGCCTGGTCCGGGACACCACCCGGTCGGGTGGTCCGGCGCGCCGGATCGGGACCGCCCTGGCCTTCGTCCTGCCGCTCACGGCCGTCGCGGCCCTGGTCGCCGGGCGCGCCGGGGCGCCGTTCCCGCTCCAGCAGGCGGTGGCGTGGCCGGGGTTCATGTGGCTGGCCGTGCTGCTGTACCTGACCCTGGCGATGCTCGTCGGGGAAGCGGTCCGGGCCGTCTGGCTCCGCCGGGTCACGCCGCGGGCCGCGCGGGTCCCCGTCCCGGTCTCCGCCCCGGCTTCCCCGCCCGTGGATCCGACGGTGGATCCGACCGTGGAGCCCGACCCGGCCGCCCCGGCGGACCGGGCCCCGGCCGCCGACCCCGACCCGGCCGCCGACCCCGCGCCCGCCCGCGAACCCGCCTTCGACGCCGCCGTCCTCACCCGGCGCCGGTTCGTCGCGCGGACCGTCGGCGGGGCGGCGGCAGCGGCGGCTCTCGCGACGGTCGGGTACGGGACGTACGGGGTGCTGCGCGGCCCGCGCGTGAAGCGGGTGCGCGTGCCGCTCGCCAAGCTGCCCCGCGCCGCCCACGGCTTCCGGATCGCCGTCGTCAGCGACGTCCACCTCGGGCCGATCCTCGGCAGCGCCCACACCCGGCGCGTCGTCGACGCCGTCAACGGCACCCAGCCCGACCTGATCGCCGTCGTCGGCGACCTGGTCGACGGGAGCGTGCCCGACCTGGGGCGGGCCGCCGAACCGCTGCGCGACCTCCGGGCCCGGCACGGATCGTTCTTCGTCACCGGCAACCACGAGTACTTCTCGGGCGCCGAGCAGTGGGTCGACCACGTCCGGGAACTGGGGATGCAGCCCCTGGAGAACGCGCGCCGCGCCCTGCCGTACTTCGACCTCGCCGGGGTCAACGACGTCGCGGGCGAGAGCGAGGGCCACGGCCCCGACTTCCGGGCGGCCCTCGGTGACCGTGACCGGTCCCGGACCGCCGTCCTCCTCGCGCACCAGCCGATCGTCATCCACGACGCCGTCCGGCACGGGGTCGACCTCCAGCTGTCCGGGCACACCCACGGCGGCCAGCTCTGGCCCGGCAACTACCTCGCCGAGCTTGCCAATCCGACCGTCGCAGGCCTGGAACGGTACGGCGACACACAGCTGTACGTGTCCCGCGGCGCGGGCGCCTGGGGGCCGCCTGTTCGAGTGGGTGCACCGTCCGACATCACCGTGGTCGAACTCGCCTCATATCAGGCCTGACCAGGCATAACAGGTCTTCCCGTGGTTGATCTTCCATGATTGGGTGACCGATAGTCGGATACTGAGTTCGAATATCGGGGTGCAGGGGATGCGGTCAGTCCGCTCGAAGGTGATCGCGGCCACGCTGGTCCTCGCGGCGGGCGGCGGTGTCGCCGCCTGGCAGCTGCTCCCCGCCGAGGGCAACGGGCGGGGCACCGCCATCCGGGTCGGGACGAGCGACGTCGTCTCCGACCTGGACCCCGCCGGTGCCTACGACGCCGGTTCCTGGGCCCTGTTCGGCAACGTCTACCAGTCGCTGCTGACCGTCAAGCCCGGCTCGGAGGCCCCCGTCCCGGACGCGGCCTCCGCCTGCGGGTTCATCGGCGGCAAGCTGACCACGTACCAGTGCGAGTTGCGTCCGGACGCGAAGTTCTCGGGCGGTCGCGCGATCACGGCGGAGGACGTCAAGCACTCCTTCGACCGGATCAAGAAGATCAACTCCGAGCAGGGTCCGGCGCCGCTCTTCAACACCCTGGAGTCGGTCAAGGCCGAGGGGCGGACGGTCACCTTCAACCTCTCCGGTCGCGACGCCACGTTCCCGTTCAAGATCGCCACGGGTGCCGCGTCGATCGTCGACCGGGAGAAGTATCCGGCCGGGGCGCTGCGCCACGACGGCAAGGTGGACGGCTCGGGCCCGTACGTGCTCGGTGCGTACACGGCCGGCGAGAGCGCCGAACTGAAGCCGAACCCGGCCTACACGGGCCAGGCGAAACCGGCCCGCGCGCCCGTCACGGTGAAGTACTTCGCGGACTCCGCCGGTCTCGACCGGGCGTGGCGCGACCACCGGATCGAGGTCGCCCACCGGGACATGCCGCCCGAGGTGCTCGCGGCCCTCGACCCGGGCCTGGAGGACACCCGGTACCAGGCCTCCGGGGGCACCGAGACCCGCAACCTCGTCTTCAACGTCCGCCGCGGGTCCACCACGGCGAAGCCGGCCGTCCGGCAGGCCGTGGCCGCGGTCCTCGACCGCTCGCAGTTGGCGAGCGAGGTCCACCACGGCACGGTGACCCCGCTGTACTCCCTGGTCCCGGCCGGTGTCGCCGCGCACAGCACGCCGTTCTTCGACACCTGGCCGGCTCCGAACACGGCGACGGCCAGGAAGATCCTCAAGGCGGCGGGCGTCGCGACCCCCGTCCCGATCAGCCTGGGAGCCAACGAGCGCGGCGCGAACCTCGCGGAGGCCGAGGCGATCGCCAAGCAGCTCACGGCCACCGGTCTCTTCCGGGTGGACGTCAAGGGGGTCGCCAAGTGGGAGGACTTCCAGAAGCAGTACGCGGCCGGGGGCTTCGACGCGTACACCGTCGGTTGGATCGCCGACTTCCCCGACGCGGACAACTTCCTCGCCCCCCTCGTCGGCGCCGGGTCCACGATGAACAACGGCTTCTCCGACAAGGCCGTGGACGCGCTGATCGCCCGTACGCAGGCGCACTCCGACCGGGGGGAGGCGGCGGAGGACTTCCGCGCACTCCAGCGGATCGTCGCGCAGCAGGTCCCGATGCTGCCGATCTGGCAGAAGAAGGACTACGTGATGTCCCGCGAGGCCGTCACCGGCGCGCAGTACCTCTCCGACGGCACCGGCGTCTGGCGCCTGTGGGACCTCGACTGGCTGTAGCGCCGCGGCCCGGGTCCGATGCCCGGACGCCCGGACGCCGTCGGACCCCTACCCCTTCCCGGGGCCGGGAGCGGGGTCGGGGTCCGAGGCGCGCTTGCGGGACACCGCCGTCTGGGCCATGCCGGGCAGGAAGTCCGCGAACAGCTCGTGCACCTCGCGCACCAGCGGTCGCAGCACCCGGAACCGCGCCAGGATGATGCCGCGCGTCGTCAACTGCGCGCCGCGCTCGGCGAGCCGGCGGGTCTTCTCGCTGTCCGGCGAGCGGTCGAAGACCCAGTACAGGACCAGTCCCATCTGCGAGAGCCACATCAGCTCCGGCAGCACGTCGGCCAGTTCGTCCGGCACCTTCGTCTTCGCGCCCGCCAGCACCTCGCGGTGCATGTCGATCGCGGCCTTGCGCGCCGGTTCCGACTCGGGCGAGAAGGGGCTGAGGGGGCTCTCCGGGTCGGCCGCGTTCTTGAAGAACTGCGAAGCGAACTCGTGGTACGGCGCGGCGATGTCCAGCCAGCTCGTCAGTACGCCCGCGAGCCGCTTCTGCAAGTCGCTCTCGTTGTCCAGGATGGGCCGGACCGCCGCCTGGTGTGCGGCGCCGATCCGGTCGTAGAACCCCTGGACCAGGTGTTCCTTCGAGGCGAAGTAGTAGTACGCGTTGCCGACCGAGACCCCTGCCTCCTTGGCGATGACCCGCATGGTCGTCTTGTCGAAGCCGCGCTCCTGGAAGAGCCGGAGCGCGGTTTCGAGGATGAGCGTGCGGGTCTGCTCGCTCTTGGGAGCCTTCTGATCAGTCACGGTGTCCGACCTTATCGGGGTACGGCGCATCGTTCGTCACAGGCCACATCCCCGGACTCCGCTTCGCCGTTGGTACGGACCGCGGACCGCCAGGCGGACGCGGTGTGCATCGCCGCCCGGGCGAAGGGCCGGCCGGCCGGGGTGGCCAGCCAGTTCGCCTTGGGCCGGTGCTCCGCCAGGGCCCACAGGCACACGATGAAGGCGTCGGTGTCGGTCCACACCTGGCCCCGGTCTCCGATCACCGTGATCCGGCGGAGCGTCTCCTCGTGGTCGAGGCCGGGGAAGAGGCGCCGGGCCTCGTACGACCCGGCCGGGACCAGCCACAGGGGCGTGAGCCACCGCTGCCCCAGCAGCCAGTGCCGGATGTGGACGCAGAGCGGGCAGCCGGCGTCGTACAGCACCGTCAGGTGCCTGGTCGGCACGGTCGTGTCGGTCATCGGGATCAGGCCCGGGCGGGTGCGGTCCAGCCCTGGGGGGCGACGGGCGGGGTCTGCTGACGCTCCATGATGCCCCGGCGGCGCATCTTGTTGAGGACCCACACGTTGCCCAGGTGCATCACGCCGAGGACGAGCAGGACCACGCCGAGCTTCACCGACAGGGCCTCGAAGAGGCCGCGGGCCTCGGTGATGGTCTCGGCCGAGCGGAGGTAGAGCGTCACGAAACCGATGTTCACGAGGTAGAAGCCGACCACCAGGAGATGGTTCACGGCGTCCGCGAGCTTCTCGTTGCCCTGGAGGACGTCGGCGATGAAGATCCGGCCGTTGCGGGTGAGCGTGCGGGCGACCCAGATGGTGAGCCCGATGCTGATGACCAGGTAGATGACGTACGCGACCACGGTGAGGTCCATTGCCCTCAGCCCCCTTGAACGTGTTCAACTGCTGACGTCCACGACTGTAGACCCATTTTTGAACAGGTTCAAGCCTTCGGTCGGGCCTGCCCCCGGCCGTGCGTCAGGACCGGAGAGCCGCCCACCCCAGCAGCAGCGCCGCCGTCTCCTCGGGCCGCTCCAGCGACGGCAGATGACCCGCCCAGGGCAGCTCCACGTGCTCGGCGTTCGGGACCAGGGACGGCAGTTCGGCGGGGAAGTCGCGGAAGTCGGGGATGTCGTGGGCGCCGCCCACGGCGAGCACGGGGGTCGCGATGCCGGCGAGATCGACGGGCGGCTCGGGGAGTTCGAGTTCCCCGTCGGCGGACAGCCCGGCACGGAAGATGGCGAGCTGCATGTCCCGCACCAGGGCGTGTGCCGCCCCGTCGGCGTCCGGGCCGAGCCACTGGCGGGCGTTCAGCTCGGCCGCGCCCGCCAGGTCCCCGGCCTCCAACAGGGCCGCCTCGGCGGCGTTGAAGGCCGTCAGGGCCGGTCCTCGCCGGTGCGCCGGCCGGGCCGGGCAGAGCAGGGCCAGGGCGCGGACCCGCTCCGGCGCGTGCGCGGCGAGGCGCAGGGCGACCCGTCCGCCGTACGAGGAGCCGACGAAGGCGGCCCGCCGGATGCCGAGCGCGTCCAACAGGGCGAGCACGTCGCCGTCGTCGCTGTACGGGGCCGTCGCGGCGGGGGACCCGCCACAGGTGCGGAAGTCGGGCCGGACCACCCGGAACCCGGCCTCGACCAGGGCCGTCCACTGGCCGTCCCACATGCGTCGGTCACAGACGGAGGAGTGCAACAACACCAGGGCCGGCCCGTCCTGGGGCCCGGCCACGTCATGAGAAAGGATCATGCGCTGATCCTCGCGTCCGGCCCTCGACGCCACCACCGGATAACGGGGCGCCGGGCGACCGGACCGCCCGGGGCGAGAGGCCCCGGGCGGCCTGTCACATGCTGAGCGAGCGCGCGTAGTTGAGCTGGCCCATGACCCACTGGAAGGTGTACGCGTCCGCCGCCGGGATCATCGTGGAGTGGTGGCGGCCACCGCTGGTGACGGTGACCTGGACGTAGCCCGTGGTCACCTTCTCCTTCATCAGCAGGAACAGCAGGCCGACCAGGCAGAACAGCGCGAAGACGATCGCCAGCACGATCGCGTGCGTCGGGATCTTCTCCTCGGTGCGGGACATGTCCATGGCGTTCCACACCGCGCCCCTGAGCGGCATCGTGCCCGCCGGGGTGATGATCTGGTCGCCGGAGACGGTGATGTCGCCGAGGGAGAGGGTCCCGCCGCCCTGACCGTGGCCGGGGACGTCCATGGGCATCCCGCCCCCGAGGGTGGGCTGGTAGGCCGGGTAGGGCTGCGGGTAGCCGTAACCGGGGTTCCCCGGGCCCCACCTGTAGTCGTCCTGCGGGCCGCCGGCGCCCGGGTCGCCGGAATACGGGTTCGGCTGCTGCTCGCTCATGCGCACGATCCTTCCACAGCGCGTCGGCGGCCCGCGCCCCTCGGCCGCGAAACGATCCGGGAAACGCCGCGGGCCCGCACCCCCCGGAAGGGAGGGTGCGGGCCCGCGGCGGCCGGGCGTCGGATCAGAAGCGGCGCGTGATCAGGGCACGCTTGACTTCCTGGATCGCCTTCGTGACCTCGATGCCACGCGGGCACGCGTCGGTGCAGTTGAACGTCGTGCGGCAACGCCACACGCCGTCCTTGTCGTTCAGGATCTCCAGCCGCTGCTCACCGGCCTCGTCGCGCGAGTCGAAGATGAAGCGGTGCGCGTTGACGATCGCCGCCGGGCCGAAGTACTGGCCGTCGTTCCAGAACACCGGGCACGAGGACGTGCACGCGGCGCACAGGATGCACTTGGTGGTGTCGTCGAAGCGCTCGCGGTCCTCGGCGGACTGCAGGCGCTCGCGCGTCGGCTCGTTGCCCTTGGTGACCAGGAACGGCATGACGTCCCGGTACGCCTGGAAGAAGGGCTCCATGTCGACGATGAGGTCCTTCATCACGGTGAGGCCCTTGATGGCCTCGACCGTGATGGGCTTCTCCGGGTTGATGTCCTTGATCAGCGTCTTGCAGGCGAGCCTGTTCTTGCCGTTGATCCGCATCGCGTCGGAGCCGCAGATGCCGTGCGCGCACGAGCGACGGAAGGTCAGCGTGCCGTCGAGGTCCCACTTGATCTTGTGGAGACCGTCGAGCACGCGCTCCTTCGGGTCGATCTCGATCTGGAAGTCCTGCCACTGAGACTCGTCCGAGATCTCGGGGTTGAAGCGGCGGATCCGGAAGGTGACCGTGATGAACGGCGAGGCGGCGGCCGCCGCCTCCATCTCGTCCGTCTTGGACAGGGTGGGGGTGGCCATCAGTACTTACGCTCCATCGGCTGGTAGCGGGTGACGACGACGGGCTTGTAGTCGAGACGGACCGAGTCCGTGCCGTTGTCGTCGACCTCGCGGTACGCCATGGTGTGGCGCATGAAGTTGACGTCGTCGCGGTTCGGGTAGTCCTCGCGGTAGTGACCGCCGCGGGACTCCTTGCGCGCGAGCGCGGACACGGCCATGACCTCGGCCAGGTCGAGCAGGTTGCCCAGCTCGATGGCCTCCAGCAGGTCCGTGTTGAAGCGCTTGCCCTTGTCCTGCACGGACACGTTCCTGTAGCGCTCGCGCAGCTCGGCGATCTTGTCGACCGCGGTCTTGATGGTCTGCTCCGTGCGGAACACCATCACGCAGGCGTCCATCGTCTCCTGGAGCTCCAGACGCAGGTCGGCGACCCGCTCGTGGCCCGTGGAGTTGCGCAGCTGCTCGACCATCTCGACGACCTGCCGCGCCGGGTTCTCCGGCAGCTCGACGTAGTCGTGCGCGTGGGCGTACTCGGCCGCCGCGATGCCCGAGCGCTTGCCGAAGACGTTGATGTCCAGCAGCGAGTTGGTGCCCAGGCGGTTCGCGCCGTGCACGGAGACGCAGGCGACCTCGCCGGCCGCGTACAGGCCCGGCACGACGGTGGTGTTGTCGCGCAGGACCTCACCCTCGACGTTGGTCGGGATGCCGCCCATGGCGTAGTGCGCGGTGGGCTGGATCGGGATCGGGTCCGTGTACGGCTCGATGCCCAGGTAGGTGCGCGCGAACTCCGTGATGTCCGGGAGCTTCGCGTCGAGCTGCTCCGGCGGGAGGTGCGTCAGGTCCAGGTACACGTGGTCCCCGGCGGGACCGCAGCCGCGGCCCTCGCGGATCTCCGTGTAGATGGAGCGCGAGACGACGTCACGGGACGCGAGGTCCTTCATGACCGGCGCGTACTTCTCCATGAAGCGCTCGCCGTCCTTGTTGCGGAGGATGCCGCCCTCACCGCGGGCGCCCTCCGTCAGCAGGATGCCCATGCGCCAGATGCCCGTCGGGTGGAACTGGAAGAACTCCATGTCCTCCAGCGGAAGGCCCCGGCGGTAGCAGGCCGCCTGGCCGTCACCCGTGAGGGTGTGCGCGTTGGAGGTCACCTTGAAGAACTTGCCGGTGCCGCCGGAGGCGTAGATGACGGACTTCGCCTGGAACACGTGGATCTCGCCGGTGGCGAGCTCGTACGCGACCACGCCGGCCGACTTCGTGACGCCGTCCTCCTCGACCAGGAGCTGGTCCAGGACGTAGAACTCGTTGAAGAACTCCACGCCCTCCTTGACGCAGTTCTGGTAGAGCGTCTGGAGGATCATGTGGCCGGTGCGGTCCGCGGCGTAGCAGGACCGGCGGACCGGCGCCTCGCCGTGGTTGCGCGAGTGGCCGCCGAAGCGGCGCTGGTCGATGGTGCCGTCCGGGGTGCGGTTGAACGGCAGGCCCATCTTCTCCAGGTCGAGGACCGCGTCGATGGCCTCCTTCGCCAGGATCTCGGCGGCGTCCTGGTCGACCAGGTAGTCACCACCCTTGACCGTGTCGAAGGTGTGCCACTCCCAGTTGTCGTCCTCCACGTTGGCCAGCGCGGCGGCCATGCCGCCCTGCGCGGCACCCGTGTGGGAGCGGGTGGGGTAGAGCTTCGTCAGCACGGCCGTGCGGCTGCGCTTCGTCGACTCGATGGCGGCGCGCATGCCGGCACCACCTGCGCCGACGATGACGGTGTCGTACTTGTGGATCTTCATTGGTTTCGCCTCAGCCCCGTTGCCTAGCGGATGTTCGGGTCGAAGGTGAAGATCACCAGCGTGCCCAGAAGGATGGTGAACACCGTGGCGGTGTAGAGCAGGCCCTTCAGCCACAGCCGCGTGTTGGCACGCTCCGCGTAGTCGTTGATGACCGTGCGCAGGCCGTTGGAGCCGTGCAGCATGGCCAGCCACAGCATCAGCAGGTCCCAGACCTGCCAGAACGGAGACGCCCAGCGGCCCGCCACGAAGGCGAAGCCGATCTTGGAGACGCCGCCGTCCAGCACCAGCTGGATGAGCAGGTGGCCGATGACGAGCACGACCAGGACGATGCCCGAGAGGCGCATGAAGAGCCACGCGACCATCTCGAAGTTGCCGCGGGTCGAGCGCGGCGTCTTGCCGGTGCGCTTGCGCGGGGCCTCGATGTACGGCGCCGGGTTGTCGGTGTCGTAGAGGGACACGCCCTCCACGTCGCCGATGACCTTGGGCGAAGAAGTGTCAGAAGACATGCGCGTCACTTCCCGAACAGTTCGGCTGCGGCGTGACCCAGGACGGGGTACAGGGCCCCGAACATCAGGATGATCCAGACGATCATGACGGACCAGAGCATCTGCTTCTGGTAGCGCGGGCCCTTGGCCCAGAAGTCCACGGCGATCACGCGGAGACCGTTGAGCGCGTGGAACAGGATTGCGGCGACGAGGCCGTACTCCAGCAGCGCGACGATCGGAGTCTTGTAGGTAGCCACGACATCGTCGTACGCCTCGGGGGAGACGCGGACGAGAGCGGTGTCGAGGACGTGTACGAACAGGAAGAAGAAGATGAGGACGCCGGTGACTCGATGAGCCACCCAGGACCACATTCCTTCCCGGCCGCGGTACAACGTTCCAGCCGGCACGGAAAACCCTCCGGAAGCGGGGCGGGGGCCAGCCGGCTTCTTTGTCGGTCGGGCCCGGCCGGGTACGGTCCTCCGGCCCCGGACATCGTAGCGACGCTTTGTCGGTTCCCTTGCGCCGGGTCCATCGGTGTGATCAAACAGGCACGGACGGACTATCCCACAGGGGCGAATAGCCCGAAATCGGCCGCGGACAGCCCATGTGGCGAGGTCAGTCGGTCCAAGAGGGCGGGCAGTCGGTCCAACAGACCGGCGAGTCGGGCCTGGGAGAGGCGGCGCAGCTCGTCCGCGGAGATCGAGCGTTCCTCGTCCACCTCGTGAGCCATCCTGCGGCGGATCGCCGCCAGCAGCTGGTCCGCCTGCTCCTCCGGGGGGTGTCCGTCCAGGCAGATCACGAAGGCGTGCCCGAAGGTTCGTTCGTACTCCGCCCGGGCCGCGTCGAGGGCGAGCCGGGCGGCGTACGAGGCCCCGTGTCCGAGTTCCGCCGAGGCCTCCCCGGCCAGGGCCTCCGTCAGATCGGCCTGGGAGAGGTCGTACGAGGCCTCGTCGGCCGCCGCCAACAGCGACGCGATGTCCGGATACGGTCGGTGCGCGGTCATCCGGTGCGCCCAGCGTCGGCTGCCGCAGCAGAACGACAGGGCCGCGTGGGCCGCTTCGGGCGAGAGGGCGTTGAACCGCGTCAGCCCGGATCCGAGGGAAGGGTCGGAGCCGCCACGAAGCTGTGCCGGAAGGTGGCTGGACAGCGGGGGGCTCCTCGGGGCGCGGCGTGGGTGTGTCGCCACGCTAGCGACGCAGGGCGGGGCATGTCGTACCCATTCGGGGATTTCACCCGTAAGTGAGCCGAAAGGATGACGTCTGGCGTGTATGACCAGCCCGAAGAGGGGAAGGCGACCGAGGCCGCCACCCCCCACAGGAGAGGCCCCGGTCGCCGTCCGACACGGACTCGTGCGACAAGCCCGTATCCCTGTCAGCGCCTCGGATGCGTTTTGTGTCACACCCCGCTCCGCACAGGCTTGGTCGCCGGCTGTAGAACTCGTGGACGAGAGGTACTTGAAAGCCGTAACGTGCGGATTTGCGCCACACGTACAGGACAGTGAACGGGTTGGGGACTTTGCTGGGGGACGACGCGGAGCTGACCGCCGCGGTGCTCGCGGCACAGGACGGCGACGAGAACGCGTTCCGTGCTGTGTACCGCGCCGCGCACCCACGCCTGCTCGGATACGTACGCACGCTCGTCGGTGACGGCGACGCGGAAGACGTCACCTCCGAGGCCTGGCTGCAGATCGCCCGCGACCTTGCCTCCTTCACCGGCGACGCCGACCGCTTCCGCGGTTGGGCCGCCCGCATCGCCCGCAACCGGGCCCTCGACCACATCCGCATGCGCGGACGGCGTCCCGCCATCGGCGGCGACGAGAGCGAACTGACCGGACACGCCGCGGACTGCGACACGGCGGGCGCGGCCATGGAGTCGCTCTCCACCGGCCTCACCATGGCGCTCATAGCCCAGCTCCCGCAGGACCAGGCCGAGGCCGTCGTCCTGCGCGTGGTCGTGGGCCTGGACGCCAAGAGCGCCGCCGAGACCCTCGGCAAGCGCCCGGGCGCGGTGCGCACCGCCGCGCACCGGGGCCTGAAGAAGCTCGCCGAACTGCTGGGCGCCGAGGCCGGCGTCGACCCCGACGCCCTCGTGCTGTCCGATCCGGACGCGGGGACCGCCCTCCACTTCGGTCATAATGCCGATGGCCAGGCCAGGGGCGGTGGAGGCGTACGAGATCTCGACGCGGTCCCGGCGCAGCGCGGCCGCGGCGGGGGCCTCGTAGAACAAACCGGTGTGACGCATTCACGTTGGCGGACGCAGAAGGACATGTGATGGCCGACGAGCGCGACAGGTGGCTGGACAGAGCCGCGGCGGACCGACTGCTGCGCGGAGAACCAGCGCTGGGTCCCGACGCCGACCCGCGCGACCGGGCCGCCGCGGCCCGACTGCGCACGGCGCTCGACGCGCTGACCCCACCGCTCGCCCCCGGGCGGGAACTGCCCGGCGAGGCCGCCGCACTGGCCGCGTTCCGCGCGGCCCACGGCGCGGACCGGCCCGGGACGAGCCCGACGGAGCGCGCCGACGCCGACCCGACGGCCGAACGCGACGTCCTGGTGGACCTGGCCCCCGCACCGCCCGTGCGCGTCCGCGTACCCGCGCCGCGACGACGCGCCGCGCCCGTGCGACTGGGGTTGGCGGCAGCCCTGGCGAGCGTCGCCGTCGGCGGGCTGGCGGCCACCGTGGGCACCGGGCTGCTGGACCGACCCACGCACGAGGCCGCGGGTCCGTTGCCGAGCGTCTCGGTCGGCGCGGACTCGGACCCCACGGCGTCCGCCGACCTCGTGGGCCCGTCGCCCACCGCCCCGCAGCCGCGTCCCACCACCCCGATGAGGGACGCCGGCGGGGCCACCGCCGGCACCCCGGGGGTTTCGCCGACCCCGGACGCCGGGTCCCGCATGACCCCCGAGACCGTGGGGGGACCGACCGCGGGCCCCATCGCCACGGGCTCCGACCCCGTCGGCACGGACGACACCGCGGCGGAGCGGCCCGACGAGAAGGGCTTCGGCACCTCCACCCCGAGCGGCGGCGGCAAGGAGCGTGAGCGCGAGGGCAGGGTGCGGGCGGCCCGCGACCTGTGCGAGGAGTACCGAATGGGGCACATCGTCGGCGAGCGGCGCGACAACCTGATCCGCCTCGCCAAGAACCGGGCCAACATCGCGCGCTTCTGCGAGGCCCTTCTCGACGGCACCGAAGCCACCAGGAACGGTCCCGGAAGCAACGACGGTGGCACCGTCCCGCAGTCGCCCACCCTGAATCCGAGTGGCGCGCTCGGCTTCCGCACGAAGAGCTGAACCGTCGCTGTAACACTTTTCGAATCGCCGGCGCAGTACATATCGAGCCGACTGGTCATCGGCCGCGCATGAGCCGGGGTTCCCCCCGTACCTCTGGGCTCTGCGCAACCGGCGCGGGCGGGGCACGTTCCCCCGGCCCTGCCCGCGCCCTTTGCTTCCGGACCCCGGGACGTGCTCCCGGACCCCGCCGCGCTCGCGGATCACCAGTAGACGACGACCTTGTCGCCCACTGTCACCTGGTCGAACAGCGCCGCCAGCTTCCCCTTGTCCCGGACGTTCACGCATCCGTGGGAGGCGCCGGAGTACCCGCGGGCCGCGAAGTCAGACGAGTAGTGCACCGCCTGGCCCTGGCTGAAGAACATCGAGTAGGGCATCGGCGTGTGGTAGATCGTCGACGTCCAGTCCTTGGCCTTCCACTCGACCTTGAACTCGCCCTCGCGGGTCGGGGTGTTCTCCGACCCGAAGCGCACGTCGAACGACGAGACGATCTTGCCGTCGATCATCCAGGCGAGGGTCCGGCTCTCCTTGCTGATGCACATCACCCGGCCCTGCATGCACCGCGGGTCCGGGGTGTCGACCTCGATGGTGGTCGGCGGACGCAGTTCCGCCTCGGTCGGCTTCCGGCTGCCCCCCTGGACGCTCTTCCAGGTCGCGGCGTCCACCGAACCGGTCGCGGGCAGGCCGTGACCCGACTGGAAGGTCTTCACCGCGGCGGTCGTCTTCGAACCGTAGAAGCCGGTGGGCGCCACCGACATCAGCTTGAGCTGCTTGAGTCGTGCCTGGAGTTCCCGGATCTGCTCGCTCTCGTCCCCGTTCGCCATGATCGGCTTGACGGCGGGCGACTGCGAGGCGGAGGCCGACGGGGAATCCGACGCCGAGGACGAGGACGACGGCGACGCCGACGGCGAGGCGCCGCCGGGCTTGTCGTCCGAGCCGGAGGGCGAGGCGGAAGGGGACGGCGCCGCCGTGGACGCCGACGGAGCCGAGGAGGCGGAACCCTTGGATTCCGACTTCTGCGGCCCACAGGCGGTCGCGGCGAGCGCGACGGCGGTGGCCAACCCGAGCGTGCGGATCATGAGTCTCTGACGTGGCATGGTGTTCCCCCGATTTCAGCGTTGTGTAACTAGGTGATGTCTCACGGCCGAGGAGAGTTGCGGACGCCGGCGGGATGTTGCGCCATTGTGACCGGCGACCGTCACGGCGCGGACAACCCGGGCATCGGCCGGGGAAGGTTGTATCAGTCCCGGACCGGTCGGTTCCACGAAGGACCGCGGCGCGTGGCGCGTACCGGACGGACGGGGAGGCCCTCCGGCGGGCGGCGGTGAAATGACTGTCGGACGTTCCGACCGGCGTGGGACACTCGCGGAATGCTGGGTGTCACCGATCTGCCGACGTATCTCGCGGGCCTTGTCCTGATCGTCCTCCTCCCCGGACCGAACTCGCTGTACGTGCTGTCCGTCGCGGCGCGCAAGGGAGTGCGGGAGGGGTACAAGGCCGCCTGCGGCGTGTTCACCGGGGACACCGTCCTCATGGTGCTCACCGCCGCCGGCGCGGGCGCGCTGCTCCAGGCCAGCCCGGTGGTGTTCACGGTGGTGAAACTGCTCGGGGCCGGCTACCTGGCGTGGCTCGCCGTGGGCATGATGCGGGCCGCGTGGGGGATGTGGCGCGACCGGGCGCTGCGCCAGGAGGAGGCGCTGGCCGAACCCGCCGTGCCGGACGAGCGGCCCTACCGGCGGGCGCTGGTGGTCAGCCTGTTCAACCCCAAGGCCATCCTGTTCCTGCTGTCCTTCTTCGTGCAGTTCGTGGACCCGGGGTACGCCTACCCCGCCCTGTCCTTCCTGCTCCTCGGCACGTTGTCCCAGCTCGCCAGCTTCCTGTACCTGTCCACCCTGATCTTCACCGGCACCCGACTGTCGGCTGCCTTCCGCCGCCGCAAGCGGCTGTCCGCCGGCGCGACGTCCGCCGCGGGCGTGCTCTTCCTCGGCTTCGCCGCCAAACTCGCCACGGGCTGACCGGCCGGGCGGGGGAGCCGGACCGGCCCCCGCCGGGCGTCAGCGCAGCCGGCGCAGCACCGGGAACCGGCGCAGCAGCCGACGGCCCGCCCGGCGCACGAGCCGGTTGCGCGGAAGGAACGACAGCCGCGCCGGGACCCCGCCCGGCAGCGCCAGCGCCGTCAGCCGGCGGCGCCTGAAGTACCGGGCGGTGTCCGCCGCCGGGTTCGCGGCCAGGTAGCGCTCCGCGTCCGCCCGTCGCTCCGTGAGCACGCGCGGCTGCATCGTGAAGCCCACCGCCGCCACCAAGGCGGGCAGGTCGACGACGCGCGGGGGTTCGCCCGCCCCCGCGAGGTCCGGCACCAGCGCGTCCACCAGGACCAGCGGGATCCGGTTGCTGTTCTCGTACGGGGTCAACCGCTCCAGCATCGCTCCCGTACCGGTCCGGGCGACCGGAATCCCGTACAGCGTCGACGCCGTCAACAGGCCCGTCGAGAAGCAGCCCACCACCAGCGCCGGCCGCAGCCGCTCGTACAGGGTCTCCGCCAACACCGGCTCCGTGATCACCGTCAGCCGCGCCCCCAACCGCCGCGCCTCCTCCTCGGCCCGCCGCGAGTACGCCACCGGCGCGCTCGGGTGCGGTTTGAAGACCAGCTCGCGATGGCCCCGGGCGTACGCGCCGCGCACCATCTCCGCGTGCAGGTCCTCCTCCTCGGCCGCGGACAGCAGCTCCAGCGCGGCGAGGTACTGGCCCAACAGGATCGCCGGGGATTCACCGACGTGCGCCGGCGGCTCCCCGTACGAGGTCAGCTCCGCCAGCACCTTCAGGAAGTCCGCCGCGGGCACCGGTTCCGCCGGCACGGCGAACTCGGTCAGCAGCAACGGCTCCAATCCCGGTACCAGGTCCAGGTGCAGGACCCGCCGCACGCGCATCCCGATCCGCGGGTCGAGCCGGACGCGGGTGGGGCCGTAACTCATCAGCCCGTCGGCGTACACGTCGACGGCCGCGCCCGGGAACACCTGGCACAGGCCCTGCGCCGGCGGTACCTGAAGGGACTCCACGACCAGTTCGACCCGGTCCTCCCCGAGCCCCCACGACTCCCTCAACTGCCTTTCCCACAAGGGGACGTCCTCGGCGCGCGGGGTCCAGGTGCCCGGGTGCTGCGGCGCGATGAACGCGTTCCAGTCGCGCACCTCGTCGAAGCGTCGGCGCAGCGCGTCGAACCCCGGCATCGCGGTGAGCCCGGGGGTGATCTCGGGGGTGACGGAGTGGTTGCTCGTCAGCAGGATCCGCCGGCCGGCGGGCGGGAAGACGCCCGCGTCGACGCCGGCCGCGAGCGTCGCCGCGCCGTACGGGGTGGAGGCGAGGAAGATCTGGGTGACGTTCACGCGGCGGCTCCCGCCGGGCCGCGGCGGCGCAGCCTGCGCAGCCGCGTGGAGCGCTCGGCGTCCATCGAGTCCAAGGCCTGCTCCAACACCGCGCGGGGCATGCGCGCGAGGGCTGCCGCGCTCATCGCGCGGAGTTTTCTGGCCACGGCCGGTTCGAACCTTTCGATGGATCCGATGTGGTGCGCGATGATGGCGCAATAGGTGCGGACGGCTTTCGGCAGCAGCAGATCGGATTCCCGGTCGGCCGCCGCCTCCGAAAGGACTTGATCGAATGCTCGAATGAAATCGAGCTGGCGCTCGTCGCCGATCTGGGTCAGTGAGGTGGAAATGCCGCGCCGATAGAAAACCCCCGGCAATCCGACCGGCGCGAAGGACCTCGCCTCCCGGTGCAGCCGCCAGATCCACGGCCGGTCCTCCGCCGTCCGCAGCCCGTCGGTGAAGTGCAGCAGGCCCCGGTCCAGCAGCCGCCGGTGGTACATCCCCGCCCAGGCGAACGGATAGTCCACCGCCGTGGCCCGCCCGGCCGGCAGGATCCCGGCCCGCGGATCGGCCACCACCCCCTGCGGCCCGTACGGGACACGCTGCACACTGCGCGCCCGCCCTGTGACCTGGACATGGTCCGTACGGACGAAATCGCAGCTCAGGGCCTCGATGGCGGCCACCGTGCGGGCCAGGTGACCGGGCGCCAGCCAATCGTCCCCGTCGAGGAAGGCGAGGTACTCGCCGCGCGCCGCGTCCAACCCGGTGTTGCGGGCGGTGGCCAGGCCGCCGTTCTCGTCCCGTCCGAGGAACACCGCGCCGGGCAGCTCGGCGGCGGCCCGCTCCAACAGTTCGGGCGTCCCGTCCGTCGACCGGTCGTCGACCAGCAGGAACTCGAAGTCCTCCCGAGCATTGAGTGCGAGGCTTTTCAGGGCATCCGGGGCATATGTCTGCATGTTGAAGAACGGCACGACGACAGAGAGCTTCACCACCAGCGAGACATTAGGGCGCCGTCCGGCATTCACCGTGACCCGGGCGCGTATTCCATGTGAACGACGTGGGGCGGGCGCGTTAACCGGTCCGCTTTCGCGTTTCGTCGACGGGTTGTTAACCAGCTGTTGTGCGCTCGTTGGGCCGATCACCGGAAATGCGGAATAACTTCGGCCGGGTGCCAGCCAGTAGCAGTCGTGGCGATCGACGCATCGCCGTACTCGCAGATTCCGACACGCGGTGGAAATGGGGTGCCCTCACCGCGCGCCGCCTCGCACCCGACCACCCCCCCACCGGATACCTGCTGCGCGGTCGGGCGACCCCCACGGCGCGCCAACTCGGCGAGGTCGGCGTGGAGACGGCCGCGGGAACGGCTGACGGCGCCCCCGGGCCGACCGAGGTGACCTGCGCCGAGTTCCTCGCGGAGATCGCCCCCGGACGCGAGCGCCACGACGTGGTCGTCCTCGCCCTCGTCGGCGGCGCCGTCCAGGCCGTCCTGCACGGGGCTCGCGCCCTGTGGCCCGACCCGGCCGCGCGCCCCGTGTTCGTCACCGGCTACGTCGGGGTCGTCTACGAGAAACTCGCCGACGGTCTGTTGCTGCGGCACGGCGCCGACCTCGTCCTCGCCAACTCCCGTCACGACACGGGCCGGTTCCGCGCCGTATACGAAGGTGTGGGCGCCGACCCGGACGCCGTCACCGAGACCGCGCTGCCCTTCCTGGGAGGCGCCCCCCACGTGCCCGACGCGGGCCGCGCCCGGACGGTCGTCTTCGCCGTCCAGCCCTCCGTGCCGGAGAGCCGCGCGGACCGCGCGTACCTCCTCGCGCGAGCCGCCGGGCACGCCCGACGCCACCCCGACCGACAGGTGTCGGTCAAACTCCGCAGCCGGCCCGGAGAGCACACCACCCACCTGGAGGAGCACCCCTACCAACGCCTCGCCGACCGCCTGCCGGGCGGGATGCCCGCCAACTGCCGTCTGGTGTACGGGAACATGGGCGAGGTGCTGGACGCCGCCGACCTCCTGGTCACGGTGTCCTCCACCGCCGCCCTGGAATCCCTGCACCGGGGCATTCCGACCGCCGTCCTGACCGACCTCGGCATCCGCGAGGCGCTCGGCAACCACCACTTCCTCGGCTCCGGCTGCCTGGCCTCCTGGGACCAACTGGACGAGGGGTTGCTGCCGCGCGCGGACCCGGACTGGCTGGCCGACCAGGGCGTGGCCCCGATCGCCGGGCCGGGCGCCCCCGCACGGAACGCCGACACGGCCGCGCCCGGATCCGCCGACCCCTTCGGTGCCGCCCGCGCACGACTCGCCGACCTCCTGGGAAGGCCCCAACTCCCGCCCGTGGCGCCGTACTACACCCCGGTCACCGCCCCCGGATACCTCCCGGGCATCCTCGCCCGCCACCACCTCGCCCCCGACGGGACCCCGCTGCCCGGCGCCGCCGAACGGGACGCGGGGCGATCCCCGGCCCGCCGCTGGCTCCGCGCGCACCTGCGCGAGGCCGCGCGGGGCGCCTACCGGCACGGCGTCCAGCGGGTGGCCCCCGTGATCCGACGCCTGGGGGAGCTGTGAGCACCCGCCGCGCACCCCTGACCCGCGTCGCGGGTTCCGGGCCGAGGGTGCTCGCGGTGATCCCCGCCCGCGGCGGCTCCAAGGGCGTCCCCGGCAAGAACCTCGCCCTCGTCGGCGGAACCCCGCTCGTGTCACGGGCCGTACGCGCCTGCCTGGCCGCGCCGACCGTCACCGACGTGCTCGTCTCCACCGACTCCGAGGCCATCGCACGGGCGGCCCGGGCCGCCGGGGCCCACGCGGTGCGCCGCCCCGCCGCGCTCTCCGGGGACACCGCGAGCAGCGAGGCCGCACTGCTGCACGCGCTGGACTCGTTCGAGGAACTCCACTCCGTCACCGTCGACGTGGTCCTCCTGGTCCAGTGCACGAGCCCCTTCCTCACCCCCTCCGACGTCGAGTCCGTGGCCGCCGCCGTCGCCTCCGGCGCCGCCGACTCCGCCCTGACCGTGGCCCCCTTCCACGGCTTCCTCTGGCGGACGGACGCCGACGGCTCGGGCCTCGGGGTCAACCACGAGACGACCCACCGCCCCCGCCGCCAGGACCGCCCGCAGGACCTGCTGGAGACCGGCGCCGCCTACGCGATGGCCGCCGCCGGGTTCCGTGCCGCCCGGCACCGCTTCTTCGGCCGCACCCTCCCCGTCGCCACCGACCCGGCGCGGGTGCTGGAGATCGACGACCCGCACGACCTGGCCCGGGCCCGCCTCGTCGCCCCGCTGTTCGAACCCGGACCCGAGCCCCACCCCGGACCCGAAGCCCACCCCGGACCCGAACTCCACCCCGAACCAGGCCTTCTCGTACGCCCCGACCCGAACCCCGTACCCGCACGCACCGTTCGAAGGACGTCACCTGACATGAGCTCCACCACCAACTCCCGCCTCCGCAACTTCGGTTCGCGCACCGCCGGTCCCGGTCACCCCGTCTACGTCGTCGGCGAGATCGGCATCAACCACAACGGTGACCTCGGCAACGCCTTCGCGCTCATCGACGCCGCCGCCGAAGCCGGCTGCGACGCCGTCAAGTTCCAGAAGCGCACCCCCGAGATCTGCACCCCGCGCGACCAGTGGGACATCGAACGCGACACCCCCTGGGGCCGGATGACCTACATCGACTACCGCCACCGCGTCGAGTTCGACGAGGCCGACTACCTGGCCATAAACGAGCACTGCGCCAAGCGCGGCATCGACTGGTTCGCCTCCCCGTGGGACACCGAGGCCGTCGCCTTCCTGGAGAAGTTCGACGTCCCCGCCCACAAGGTGGCCTCCGCCTCCCTCACCGACGACGAACTGCTGCGCGCGCTGCGCGCCACCGGACGCACCGTCGTCCTGTCCACCGGCATGTCCACCCCCCGGCAGATCCGGCACGCCGTCGAGGTGCTCGGTAGCGACAACATCCTGCTCTGCCACGCCACTTCGACCTACCCCGCCAAGGCCGAGGAGCTCAACCTGAAGGTGATCGAAACCCTTCGGGAGGAGTACCCCAACGTGCCCATCGGCTACTCCGGCCACGAGACCGGCCTGCAGACCACCCTGGCCGCCGTCGCCCTCGGCGCCACCTTCGTCGAGCGCCACATCACCCTCGACCGGGCGATGTGGGGCTCCGACCAGGCCGCCTCCGTCGAGCCGGGCGGCCTGACCCGCCTGGTCCGCGACATCCGCACCATCGAGACCGCCCTCGGCGACGGCGTCAAGCGCGTCTACGAGTCCGAGCTGGCCCCCATGAAGAAGCTCCGCCGCTTCCAGGGCGACCTCACCGCGGTCTGACCGTCCCGCTCCGCCCCGGCGCGGCCCGCGGTCCCGGCGCGCGCGGTACCCCGCACCTGACGAGGAGAACGTGGTGATCCCTTCCGCATCCACCCTGGCCTTCGTGGAAAGCCCGGTCCAGCTGCTGAACGTCCTGGAGTGGGCCCACGCGCGCCGAGCCGCCGACGGGCCCGCCCGAACCGACGACGCGGCCGCCCGCGAGACCGCGGGCCGGCTGCTGGACGGCGTCCCGCGCCAGCCCGGGCGATCCACCCCACGGGCGACCGCCGGGGATCGGGCCGCCGGCCCGCGCACCCCGTCCGGCTCCGGGGCGCCCGGCCCGCAGGCACCGACGATCGTGGTCCTCCCGCCCACCGACCCGATGTCCCGGGGACAACTGCGCCGGGTCGCGGGACTCGCCCGCGACGAGGGGTACACCGTCCACTGGCAGGAGGCGCGCGGGGGCGCCGGCGCCCCGTTCAAGGCACTGGCCGCGCTCGCCGCCGACGTCCGCAGGGCCGAGCGGATCGTGGTGGGCGACCCCTTCTCGCGCTTCGTCCAGCTCCTGCTGGCCCCGGCACGGGCCGCCGAACTGGTCGTCGTCGACGACGGCACCGCCACCATGGAGTTCGTCGCGCAGCTCGGGCGCGGGGAGCGGCTGCGCCGCTGGCACCGCACGGGGGCCGGCGCCGGGGCCCGGGTGCGCGAACTCGCGTACGCCCCGGTGTCGGGGACCGCGCGCCGCCGGCTGACCCCGGGCGGTGACCGTCGCCGGGTGGAGGTGTTCACCTCGATGCCGGTCACCCCGCTGCCCGGGATGGACGTCCGGCTCAACGACTTCGCCTGGACCCGGTCCCGTTTCGGCCCGCCCCGCCTGACCAGGGGAACGGACCTGGTCGGCACCTCGCTCGTGGAGACGGGCGTGGTGGACCCGGCCCGCTATCGGGCCGCCGTCCTGGCCCTGACCAGGGAACACGGCGCGACCCGCTACTTCGCGCACCGCCGCGAGTCCCCGGAGAAGCTGCGCGCGCTGAGCGAGGCGACCGGGCTGGAGATCGTCCGCCCGGACCTGCCGCTGGAGCTGATCGCCCGGCGGGGCCCGGTGGGCCGCACCATCGTCAGCTTCCCGTCCACGGTCGTCCACACCCTGCCGTACGCCCTGATCGGCGCCGGCGTCACCGTGGCCGTGTGCGAGGTCGATCCCGACTGGCTCACCGCCGGCGCCTCGCCGCGGGCCCGCGGCTTCCTGGCCGGGGTCACCGACACCGCCCGTGATGTGCGCAGACTCCCCGCTCAGACCGCTCAGGCGACCGGATGAGCGCGCGAGTTTACCCGCGCACGCATACGGTCATGCGTCCAGAGGTCGGGTTTCTTTCCCCTAACGGCATGAACTTTTTGTGATCTCCAGCCAGTTGACCCGTCGGTGGGCCTACCCTTAAACGGGTGAACCAGTTGATGTCCCGCGAGTCCCAGACCGCCCTGCCCGGCAAGCCCGACCGGCCCGAGCTGCCCGGCAAGCTTCCGGACCACCTGCGTGCCGAACTGATCGCCTTCCGCCGGGACTTGCACATGCATCCCGAGTTGGGACACCAGGAGGTCCGCACCACGGCTGCGATCAAGGCCCGGTTGGAGCAGGCCGGCCTGCGACCACGGGTGCTGAAGTCCGGCACCGGCCTCATCTGTGACGTGGGGACGTGGGACGGCGGCCGTCCGATGCTTGCCCTGCGCGCGGACATCGACGCCCTGCCCATCCCGGACGCCAAGGTGCACGTCGAGTACCGGTCCACCATCCCGGACCGCGCGCACGCCTGCGGACACGACGTCCACACCTCGGTCGTGCTCGGCGCCGGCCTGGTGCTCGCCGAACTCGACCGGCAGGGGCTGCTCCCGCACCCGGTGCGCCTGCTCTTCCAGCCCGCCGAGGAGGTCCTGCCCGGCGGCGCGAGCGACGCCATCGAATCCGGGGTGCTCGACGGCGTCGGCAAGATCATCGCGGTGCACTGCGACCCCCGCGTGGACTCGGGGCGGATCGGACTGCGGTCCGGCCCCATCACCTCGGCCTGTGACCGCCTGGAGGTCACCCTGGCCGGCCCGGGCGGGCACACCGCCCGCCCGCACCTGACCACCGACCTGGTGACGGCCGCCGCCCGGGTCGCCGTGGACGTTCCGGCCGTGCTGGCCCGCCGGATGGACGCCCGCTCGGGCATGTCCGTCACCTGGGGCCGGATCGAGTCCGGGCATGCCTGCAACGTCATCCCGATGCACGCGGAACTGTCCGGAACCGTTCGCTGCCTGGACATCAACGCCTGGCACGAGGCCCCCGACCAGATCCACGCGGCCATCGACGAGATCGCGACCCTGCACGGGGCCAAGTCGGAGATCACCTACGTCCGGGGCGTCCCGCCGGTGGTCAACGACCCGGCGGTCACCGAACTGCTCCGCGAGTCCATGGCGGCCCGCCTCGGCGTGGAGTCGATCGAGGACACCGAGCAGAGCCTGGGCGGGGAGGACTTCTCCTGGTACCTGGAGCACATGCCCGGCGCCATGGCCCGCCTGGGCGTCCGCAAGCCCGGGGACACGACCAAGAAGGACCTGCACCGGGGCGACTTCGACGTGGACGAGTCCGCGATCGGGGTCGGCGTGGAGTTCTTCACCGCCGCGGCCCTGCTCGACGGGCGGGGCGAGGTCCGACTCGACGCCCACCGGGGGCGGTCGGCCGGATAACGCCGCCCGCCCGGCGCCGACCCCGGCAACAGGGTCGCGGTCGAGGTCGCGGTCAAGCCCCGGCAAAGTCCCTACATCATCCGGCGGTCGGTGGGTATACGTGTCCAGCCCTTGGTACACAAGGGCTGGGCGCAAGAGGAGTCACCGATCGGTCACTGTCCGGTTCGCGACGATCCGATAACGACTCATGAACGGGCCTTTAACTGACATCTACGCGCGTTACGATCGCCGCGAAACCAGCGCCGGTCGTGGCGCTTCGGTCAGGTTTTGAAGGAGCCTCCCCTTGCGCCGGATCACCAGGATCGCCACCGTGGGCCTCGCGTCCGCCGCGCTGGCCCTCTCGGCCACCGCCTGTGGCGGTAAGAAGTCGTCTGACAGCCCCTCGTCCTCCTCCTCGGAGACGAAGGCCGCCGCCGGCGCCGCCATCGCGTACGACATCGGTGGCCGCGGCGACCAGTCGTTCAACGACGCCGCCTTCGCGGGCCTCGAGAAGGCCAAGTCGGAGCTGAAGATCACCACCGCCGAGGCGGAGCCCACGGACGGCGAGGGCGAGGCCGACAAGGTCCAGCGCCTCACCGAGCTGGCCCGCAAGGGCAACAACCCGGTCATCGGCGTCGGTTTCGCCTATGCCCCGGCCATCAAGAAGGTCGCGCCGAAGTTCCCGAACACCACGTTCGGCATCATCGACGACACCTCGGTGACCGGCAAGAACATCGCCAACCTGGTCTTCAACGAGGAGCAGGGCTCCTACCTGGCCGGCGTCGCCGCCGCCAAGGTCTCGAAGACCGGCACGGTCGGCTTCATCGGCGGTGTCGAGGTTCCGCTGATCAAGAAGTTCGAGGCGGGCTTCACCCAGGGCGTCAAGGACACCAACCCGAACGCCAAGGTGCTGTCGGCCTACCTGACGCAGCCCCCGGACTTCGGTGGCTTCTCCAAGCCCGACCTGGGCAAGGCCGCCGCCAACGGCCAGATGGACGCGGGCGGCGCCGACGTGGTCTACGCCGCCGCCGGTCTCGCGGGCTCCGGTGCCATCGAGGCCGCCTCGGCCAAGGGCAAGTGGGCCATCGGCGTCGACTCCGACCAGTACAACCAGGCCGGTCTGTCGAAGTACAAGGAGCACATCCTGACCTCGGTCACCAAGGACGTCTCCGACTCGGTCTACAACCTGATCAAGTCGGTCAAGGACGGCAAGCCGGAGAACGGCGAGATCCGTTACGGCCTGGACAAGGACGGCGTCGGCCTGGCCGCCTCCAACCCCGAGTACAAGAAGATGGCTGAAGTCCTCGCCGCGGTGGAGAAGGCCAAGGCCGACATCATCGCCAAGAAGATCACCGTCAAGACCGCCCCGTAAGGGCCGTCCGACATGCGGTAATGGTCTCCGGGGTCCGGGAAGCGGTCTCTATCGCTCCCGGGCCCCGAGCCGTGTTCGGTGTTCCTTGTGGTCAGTTGGCCGCAAGTTTTCACTTTCGACAGTGCTACGCGCGTAGAGGCATCGTGGACGCGATACCTTCTCTCCCCGCCCTGTCCTCCTGCCTCCAGCTCCTTCCGCGCCAAGGAGAGTGCGTCATCAACGCGTCCAGCCCCCCTCTCGCCGTAGAACTGCACGGCATCACCAAGCGTTTCCCCGGCGTCGTCGCCAACAAGGACATCGCGATCACCGTCCGCAAGGGCACGGTCCACGCCCTCGTCGGTGAGAACGGCGCCGGCAAGTCGACCCTGATGAAGATCCTCTACGGCATGCAGAAGCCGGACGAGGGCACCATCGCCATCGACGGGGAGCAGGTCACCTTCTCCAGCCCCGGCGACGCCATCGCCCGCGGCATCGGCATGGTGCACCAGCACTTCATGCTGGCCGACAACCTCACCGTCCTGGAGAACGTGGTTCTCGGCGGCGAGAAGCTCTACGGCATCGGCGCCAAGGCCCGCAAGAAGATCAGGGAGATCTCGGACGCGTACGGCCTCGGCGTGCGCCCCGACGCCCTGGTCGAGGACCTCGGGGTCGCCGACCGCCAGCGCGTGGAGATCCTCAAGGTCCTCTACCGCGGCGCGAAGATCCTCATCCTCGACGAGCCGACCGCCGTGCTCGTGCCGCAGGAAGTGGACGCGCTCTTCGACAACCTGCGCGAGCTCAAGGCCGAAGGCCTGACCGTCATCTTCATCTCGCACAAGCTGGGCGAGGTCCTGAAGGTCGCGGACGACATCACCGTCATCCGTCGAGGCACCACGGTCGGCACCGCCGACCCGCGCAACACCACCACCAAGCAGCTCGCCGAGCTGATGGTCGGCTCCGAACTCCCTTCCCCGGAGACCCGCGAGTCGACCGTGACGGACGTCCCGATGCTGAAGGTGGCGGGCCTGACCGTCGCCGAGGGCGGCGTTCCCCCCGTCAACACCGAGGACACCGCGCGCACGCCGGGCCTGCCCGACGCCTTCGTCCACGAGCCGGCCGGCGTCGGCCGCCTGCTCCTGGACGACATCGCCTTCACGATCCACAAGGGCGAGGTCCTCGGCATCGCGGGCGTCGAGGGCAACGGCCAGACGGAGTTGATCGAAGCCCTGATGGGCATGACGACCCCGGACGCCGGCGTCATCACCCTCGACGGAACCGAGATCACCAAGGCGTCGGTCCGCAAGCGCCGCGAGGGCGGCATCGGGTACATCCCCGAGGACCGCCACCGGCACGGCCTGTTGCTGGAATCCCCGCTGTGGGAGAACCGCATCCTGGGCCACGTCACCGAGTCGCCGAACTCCAAGCGCGGCATCCTCGACCCGAAGGCCGCCCGCAAGGACACCGAGCGGATCGTGCGCGAGTACGACGTCCGCACGCCCGGCATCGAGGTGACGGCGGCCTCGCTCTCCGGCGGCAACCAGCAGAAGCTGATCGTCGGCCGCGAGATGAGCCACAACCCGAAGTTCCTCATCGCCGCCCACCCCACCCGCGGTGTGGACGTCGGCGCGCAGGCGCAGATCTGGGACGCCATCCGCGAGGCCCGCCGCGAGGGTCTGGCCGTGCTCCTGATCTCCGCGGACCTGGACGAGCTGATCGGCCTGTCCGACACCCTGCGCGTGATCTACCGCGGCCGCCTGGTCGCGGACGCGAACCCCGCGACCGTCACCCCCGAGGAACTCGGCACCGCCATGACGGGCGCCGCCTCCGGGCACCTGGAAGCCACCGACAACCACTCCGCCGGTACCGACGCTGGTGCCGATGCCCCGGAGGACGAGGCCCGATGAAGAAATTCGACAAGGACCGGCTGCTCCTCGGCTTCGCCGGCCCCGCGCTCGCGCTGGTCAGCGCGTTCCTGCTGACCATGGCCGTGCTGGCGGCGACGGGCGTGGACCCGATCGAGCCCATGCGCCTCATGGTCGAGAACGCCTCCTATGAGGACGTGCAGGTCCTCATCGTGAACCAGGCCGGTACGTACTACCTGGCGGCCCTGGCCGTGGCCATCGGCTTCCGGATGAACCTCTTCAACATCGGCGTCGACGGCCAGTACCGCCTCGCCGCGATGGTCTCGGCCGTGGTCGGCACCGCCGTCACCCTGCCGGGCCCGCTGCACATCCTGCTGATCGTGGTCGTCGCCATGCTGACCGGTGCCTTCTGGGCCGGCATCGCGGGTGTCCTGAAGGCCAAGCGCGGGGTCAGCGAGGTCGTCTCCACGATCATGCTGAACGCCATCGCGACCAGCCTGATCGCCTGGCTGATCCTGCCGAAGAACCTCGGCATCCAGCCGGAGGGCTCCAACGACCTGACGACGGGCGACATCGCCGAGTCCGGCTGGTTCCCGGCGCTGACCATCGGTGACGGCCTGGAGATCTACGGCTTCACCTTCGTGGCCTTCGCCCTCGGCATCGTCTACTGGTTCGTGCTCAACCGCACCCGCTTCGGCTTCGACCTGCGCGCCACCGGCGCCAGCGAGTCCGCCGCCCAGGCGTCCGGTGTGGACGCCAAGAAGATGATCATCACCTCGATGCTGATCTCGGGCGCCGTCGCCGGTCTGTCCGGCATGCCGCAGCTGCTGGGCGAGACCCACACGTACAACCTCTCCTTCCCGGTCGGTGTCGGCTTCACCGGCATCACCATCGCGCTGCTCGGCCGCAACAGCCCGGTCGGCATCCTCCTCGCCGCGTTCCTGATGGCCTTCATCGACAAGGCCTCGGCCTCGCTCGACACGGCCGGGTACGCGAAGGAGATCGGCACGATCATGAAGGGCCTCATCGTGATCGCGGTCGTCGTCTCGTACGAGCTCGTCCGCCGTTACGGCATCCGCCGCCAGCAGCAGAAGGTCGGCGAGGAACTGGCCGCGGGCCACGCCATCAAGACCGACAAGGAGGTCGCGGCGTGAGCACCAGCACCGTTTCCGCGACGGCCGCCGCCCCGAAGAAGTCCGGCGGCCGCCAGAAGCTCAGCCTGCCCTGGATCATGCTGATCATCGCGGGTGGTCTCGCGCTGATCTCCCTGGTCCGCGTCATCAGCGGCGCCAACGACCTGACCTCGGTCGGTCAGGTGTCGGGCGCCCTGTCCCTCGCCGTGCCGATCGGCCTCGCCGGTCTCGGCGGTCTGTGGGCCGAGCGCGCGGGCGTCGTCAACATCGGCCTCGAAGGCATGATGATCCTCGGCACCTGGTTCGGTGCCTGGGCCGGTTACCAGTGGGGCCCCTGGACCGGTGTGATGGCCGGCATCATCGGTGGCGCCATCGGCGGCCTGCTGCACGCGATCATCACGATCACCTTCAACGTCAACCACATCGTCTCCGGTGTGGCCGTGAACATCCTCGCCCTGGGCTTCACCCAGTACCTGTCGAACTTCACCTTCGCGGACGCGCCGGGCGGCTCCTCCAAGCAGTCCCCGTCGATCGAACCGATCTACAAGATCACCGTGCCGGGGTTGTCCGACTGGATGTCCGACCTCCAGGGCAAGCACTGGTTCTTCATCTCGGACCTGGCCGGCGTCATCGGCGGTCTGGTGACCGAGCTGTCGCTGCTGACCGTCGTCGCGCTGCTGCTGATCCCGGGCACCTGGTGGGTGCTGTGGCGCACCACCTTCGGCCTGCGACTGCGGTCCTGTGGCGAGAACCCGGTGGCCGCCGAGTCCCTCGGCGTCAACGTGTACAAGTACAAGTACATCGCCGTGATCGTCTCGGGCGGCCTGGCCGGCCTCGGCGGCGCGTTCCTGTCGATCGTCGCCAGCTCGATCTACCAGGAGGGGCAGACCGGCGGTCGCGGTTACATCGGTCTCGCCGCGATGATCTTCGGTAACTGGATGCCCGGCGGCATGGCGCTCGGCGCGGGCCTGTTCGGCTTCATCGACAGCCTCAAGCTGCGCGGTGGCGCCGAGAACGTCCACGCGCTGCTGCTGCTCGTCGCGATCGTGCTGCTGCTCGCCGCGCTCTGGCAGGGCTACAAGAAGAAGTACGTCCCGGCGGCCGTCTCCGCGGTCTTCGCCGTGCTGATCTACCTCTGGTACGCCGTGACCGACTCGGTCCCGAGCCAGTTCGTGGACGCCGCCCCGTACGTCACCACCCTGCTGGTGCTCGCGCTCTCCGCGCAGCGCCTGAGGATGCCGAAGGCGGACGGCATGCCGTACCGCAAGGGCCAGGGCAAGTGACGACGGCCGACGCCCCGGACTGGGACGGCCTGCGCAAGGCGGCCCGGGACGCGATGTCCCGGGCGTACGCCCCCTACTCGGGCTTCCCGGTCGGGGTGGCGGCGCTGGTCGACGACGGCCGCACCATCGTCGGCTGCAACGTGGAGAACGCCAGCTACGGCCTCGGCCTGTGCGCCGAATGCGGTCTGGTGTCCTCCCTCCAGGCCACGGGCGGCGGCCGACTGACGCACTTCACGTGCGTGGACGGCAAGGGCGACATCCTGGTCCCGTGCGGCCGTTGTCGCCAACTGCTGTTCGAGTTCGGCGGTCCCGAACTCCAGGTGGAGACGCCGGAGGGCATCCTGCCGCTCTCCGCGATGCTCCCGCAGGCCTTCGGGCCCGACCACCTCAGATAGCCGCGTTCCTGTGACGGCCCTTCCGCCCGCGTGCGGAAGGGCCGTTCCCCTTCACCCCTCCCATGCCACCCCGCATGCCTCTATGCGCGTAGAGTTTTCGAACGTACGCACCGCCGGAAGGAAGTCACCCTCATGGACGTCATCTCCGTCATCCGCACCAAGCGCGACCGCGGCGAACTCAGCCCCGAGCAGATCGACTGGGTCATCGACGCGTACACGCGCGGCGTGGTCGCCGACGAGCAGATGTCCTCGCTGGCGATGGCCATCCTGCTCAACGGCATGAACCGTGCCGAGATCGCCCGCTGGACCGCCGCGATGATCGCCTCCGGCGAGCGGATGAACTTCGACTCCCTCTCCCGCCCCACCGCCGACAAGCACTCCACCGGCGGCGTCGGCGACAAGATCACCCTGCCGCTCGCCCCGCTCGTCGCCGCCTGCGGCGCGGCCGTCCCGCAGCTCTCCGGCCGCGGCCTCGGCCACACCGGCGGCACCCTGGACAAGCTGGAGTCCATCCCCGGCTGGCGCGCCCTGCTCTCCAACGAGGAGATGCTGCACGTCCTCGACACCACCGGCGCCGTCATCTGCGCGGCGGGCGACGGCCTGGCCCCGGCCGACAAGAAGCTGTACGCGCTGCGCGACGTCACCGGCACCGTCGAGGCCATCCCGCTCATCGCCTCCTCGATCATGTCGAAGAAGATCGCCGAAGGCACCGGCTCGCTGGTCCTGGACGTCAAGGTCGGCAGCGGCGCCTTCATGAAGAACATCGAGGACGCGCGCGAGCTGGCCTCGACGATGGTCGCCCTCGGCACCGACAGCGGCGTCAAGACCATCGCCCTGCTCACCGACATGTCCACCCCCCTCGGTCTGACCGCCGGCAACGCGCTGGAGATCCGCGAGTCCGTCGAGGTCCTCGCCGGCGGCGGCCCCTCCGACGTGGTCGAGCTGACCCTGGCCCTGGCCCGCGAGATGCTGGACGCGGCGGGCATCAAGGACGCCGACCCGGAGAAGGCCCTGGCCGACGGCTCCGCGATGGACGTCTGGCGCCGGATGATCTCCGCCCAGGGCGGAGACCCGGACGCGGCCCTGCCGGTGGCCCGCGAGCAGCACGTGGTCACCGCCCCCGAGTCCGGCGTGCTGACCCGCCTGGACGCCTACGGCGTGGGCGTCGGCGCCTGGCGCCTGGGCGCCGGCCGCGCGCGCAAGGAGGACCCGGTGCAGGCCGGCGCGGGCATCGAGATGCACGCCAAGCCGGGCGACACCGTGGTGGCGGGCCAGCCGCTGATGACCCTGCACACCGACACCCCGGAGAAGTTCGACTACGCGCTGTCCGCGCTGGACGGCACCTTCGACATCGCCGCGGCGGGAACCTCGTTCACCGCCACTCCGATCGTCCTGGACCGCATCGCCTGACCTGCGGCCGCCTTCGGGTGAACGGGACCGGTGGACCCCCCACCGGTCCCGTTCGTCGTACCGGGCGCCGGGCCACGCCCCGGCAGAGGGCCGAGCCCCATGACCGATGAGTTACGGGCCCCCCGGAGGTCCACCCTGGTGTGGACACGACGGAACCCGAACCCCTGACCGTCCCCGGGCCCGCTCCGCTGCCCCGGGACGTCGCCGCGCTCTGCGCACGCATCGGCCGGCTCGCCCGGGACGGCCCCCGCGAGGTGACGTGCGACGTCAGCGCGCTGACCCGGCCCGGCCTCGGCGCCGTGGACGCGGTGGCCCGACTGGCCCTCGCGGCCCGCCGGGCCGGCATCCGGCTCCGACTCACCGGCGCCGGCCCGTCCCTGCGCGCGCTACTGGGCCTCGTCGGTCTCGCCGAGTTGCTGGGGGAGCCCGAAGAGCGGGAACCACCGGGCGGTGTCCAGGAAGGCGTTGAGCCCGACGATCTTCCCGTCTGAGATCTCCAACACCTGGAGCGCCCACGGCTCGTGCCCCGGCAGTCCGTCCCCGCGCGGCCGGTACTGGCCGAAGGCCGGCATGCCGTTCGCCGTGGTCGCGATCAATCGGGAGCCCTTGCAGCCGATGCCCTGGTTCAGGTGCCAGGCCGCGATGTCCTCGTGGCCCCGGAGCCACAGGTCGAACGGCGGCATCGACAGCACGGCGTCCTCGTGCAGCAGGGTGGTGAGGCGGGTGATGTCGTACGCCTCGAAGGCGCTCAGGTACTGCTCCAGCAGTCGCGCCTGGTCCGCGTCCAACGGATCCGCCGGGTCGCTCTCGCGGATCCCCTGACCCGCCAGCGTCGCCCGCGCCCGCTGGAGCGCGCTGTTCACCGAGGCCACCGTGGTCTCCAGGAGGGTGGCGACCTCGTCCGCCTTCCAGGCCAGCACCTCGCGCAGGATCAGCACCGCCCGCTGCTTCGCCGGCAGGTGCTGGAGCGCCGCCACGAAGGCCAGCCGGACCGACTCCTTCGCCAGCGCCATCTCCGCCGGGTCGGCGGTCTGCGGCAGCACCCGCCCGTCGGGGACCGGCTCCAGCCACGTCACCTCGGCCCGTTCGTTCAGCACGGCGGAGGCCTGGTGCTGCGGGGCCCCGAGGTCCATCGGGCGGGCCCGCTTCTTCCCCGCGTTCAGCAGGTCCAGGCAGACGTTGGTCGCGATCCGGTACAGCCAGGAGCGCAGCGAGGAGCGCCCCTCGAACTTCCCGTGGGCCCGCCAGGCACGGATGTACGTGTCCTGCACCGCGTCCTCGGCGTCGAAGGAGGAGCCGAGCATGCGGTAGCAGTAGCCGGTCAGTTCGACCCGGTAGCGGTCCATGGCCGCATCCAGCTCCGGGCTGGTCGCAAGGTCACTCATGGCGTCGATCCCCCTGGTCGGTCCGATACCCGGGAAGCTACCGGAGGGCTCTGACAATCGCCTCCGCAACGCCCCGACCAGGCCGAACGCCCCACCGGGCCGGGTACGCCGGCGGGGACGCACCCTCGGGCACGTCCCCGCCCGCGCCGCGTTCAGCGGGTACGCGTCACCGGGCGGCCGCAGCGGCCATCGGTCGACGCTCGGTACGGGCCGCGTGCGACCCGTACAGGGTGATCGACACGACGCCCAGCACCGCCAGCAGCGCGATCCCGACCGTGGCCGCCCAACCCGAGGCGTGGTAGGCGAGCGCGCCCAGGGTGCCGCCCGCGCTGGAGCCCAGGTAGTACGCGGACTGGTACAGCGCCGAGGCCTGCGCCCGACCCGTCTTCGCCGTCCGGCTCACCGCCGCCGAGGCCACCGCGTGCCCCGCGAAGAAGCCCGCGGTGATCAGCACCAGCCCGGCCAGGATCGCGGCGAGCGAGTCCGCCAGCGACAGCAGCAGCCCCAGAGCCGTCGTGGTCACGGCCAGGTACAGCGCGCCGCGCCGCCCGGCCCGCGCCACCAGCCGGCCGGCTGCCGCGGAGGAGACCGTGCCGACCAGGTACACCAGGAAGACCGAGCCGACCACGCCCTGTCCGAGCGAGAACTCGTCGACCAGGCGGAACCCGACGACCGTGTACACCGCCCCGAAGACGGTCATGAACAGCGCGCCGATCCCGTACAGCCGCAGCAGCAGCGGATCCCTCAGGTGACCGGCGACCGTGCGGCCCACGGCGCGCGGGTTCAGCGACGCCGGCCGGAAGAACCGGGCCCGGGGCAGCAGCACCAGGAAGGCCACCGCGCAGGCCAGGGACATCAGCCCGACGGTCAGCAGACCGGCCCGCCAGCCCCACGCCTGCGCCGCCCAGCCGGTGACGATGCGTCCGCTCATGCCCCCGATGGAGTTGCCCGCGACGAACAGGCCGATCGCCCCGACCAGTGCCTTCGGCTTGACCTCCTCGGCCAGGTACGCCATGGCGGAGGCCGGGATGCCGGCGATGGCCGCGCCCTGCACCGCGCGGAGCACGATCAGCCACTCCAGGTTCGGCGCGAAGGGGACGAGGAGTCCGAGACCGACGGCGATCACCATCGACCAGGTCATCATCCGGGTCCGCCCGAACCGCTCGGACAGCGCGCTGAGCGGCAGGACGAACAGCGCGAGCGCGCCGGTGGCCGCGGACACCGTCCAACTGGCCTGCCCCGCCGTCACGCCGAAGCCGGCGGAGACCGCGGGCAGCAGTGCCTGGGTGGAGTAGAGGAGGGCGAAGGTGGCGAGCCCGGCGGCGAAGAGCGCGAGGCTCATCCGGCGGTAGCCGGGGCGGCCGGGGGAGTGGGGCTCCGGTCGGGGCTCCGGTGCGGGAAACGACAAGGGGGAGGCACCCGGGATGACGGGTGCCCCGGTATGAGCGGGAGGCATGCCAAAACCGTAGGCCCGCGTTTTTGATGCGTCCAATGCATGGATTCGCGATAATCGATCCACTGCTGCATCACCACAGGTCACAGGGGCGCATGTCAATGAACCGTTACGAAGAAGACATGGCGGTGACAAGCCTGCTGGCCCCTCGGCTGGCGTGGTTCGTCGCCGTGGCCCGGCACGAGCACGTCACGCGCGCCGCCCACGAACTGGGCGTGCCGCAGTCCACCCTGTCCCGGGCCGTGGTCCGCCTCGAACAGGACCTGGGCGTCACGCTGTTCGCCCGCAAGGGACGTACCGTCGCCCTCACCACCGCCGGGCGCACCTTCCTCGCCTCGGCCGAGGGCGCCCTCGCGGAGATCGCCCGCGCGGCCGAGTCCGTACAGCAGGACGCCGACCCCACCGCCGGCAAGGTCGCCTTCGGCTTCCTGCACACCCTGGGGTCCGAGACCGTCCCCGGCCTGATCCGCGCCTTCCGCGCCGACCACCCGCGCATCCGCTTCTCCCTCGTCCAGAACTACGGCGAGGCCATGCTGGAGCGGCTGCGCGCCGGCGAACTCGACCTCTGCCTCACCTCACCGCTGCCCGACGCCCCCGACCTGGTGGCCCGCCGCCTCGACGAACAACGGCTGCGCCTGGTCGTGCCGGACGACCACCGCCTCGCCGGCCGCAAACGCATCCGGCTGGCCGAGGCGGCCGAGGAAACCTTCGTCACCCTGGAGCCCGGCTACGGTCTGCGCCGCATCACCGACGACCTGTGCGCGGAGGCCGGGTTCACCCCCAAGGTCGCCTTCGAGGGGGAGGAGGCCGAGACCCTGCGCGGCCTCGTCGCGGCCGGCCTCGGCGTCGCCCTGCTGCCGCCGCCCGCCGTGGCCCGGCCGGGGGTGGTCGAACTGACGGTGACGGCGCCCCGCGCGGTCCGCGAGATCGGCGTCGCCTGGCTCGACGGGCATCCCGACACGCCTCCGGTCGCGGAGTTCAAGCGCTTCCTGCTGTCCCGGCGAGGCCGCCTGATCCCGGAGCTGCAGGGCCCGATCTGACGGCCGGGCCGGGCCGGGCCGGGCCGTGCCGTGCCGGGCCGCGGCCCCGGGCCGGCCGCGTGCCTACTCCCGCGGTGCGGCCGGCTCCAGGGCCGCCGCCGTGGACAGCAAGTACCCGGCCTGGAAGCGGGACTTCGCCCCGACGGCCCGCATGATCTCCGCGATGTGCCGCTGACAGGTCCGCTCCGACATCCCGAGCCGGCGCGCGATCACCTTGTCCTCCAGCCCCTCCGACAGCAGCCGCACGATGGTCTGCCGCAGTTCGTCCGACAGTGTCCGGGCCGCCTCCGGACTCACCGTCACCGGGAACGGTTCCGCGTCCAACCAGGAGCGGTCGAACGCCGACGTCATGAAGTGCACGACGCTCGGCTCCCGCACCACCAGGGCGGCACCGCCCCGGTCCGGCACCGCCATCAGGCCCGTGCGCCGGTCGAAGACCAACATCCGCATCAGCCCGTCGCCCAGCGTCCGCACCTGCGCGCCCAGCGCCGTCACCCGCTCCACGTAGGCCGCGGTCGGACGCGAGTACCGGGCCGTGTGCTGGTAGATCGTCCGCATCCGGACCCCGCGAGCCAACAACGCCTCGTCCCGCCCGATCGACTCCTCCAGCACCTCCAGGGGCCGCCCGCCGCCCGGCTGCGAGGTCAGCATCTCCTCCTCGGCGGACGCGGCCAGCTCGGCGATCAGCCCCCGTACCGCCCCCAGGTCGGTCACCAGCTCCAGCCGGCCGGCCCCGCTCAGGTCCCGGTGCGCGGCCCCCGCCTCGTACGCCGGCACGAGCCCCTCCAGCCGCCCCCGCAGCCGGTCCATCTCGTCGTGGGTCTCGCGCACGAGCAGCGCCAGCGGGGCCAACGCCCGGGCCGCCGCCGCCCGGGGGGCCACCGCGCTCCACCGCTCCGGTCCGGCCTCGGGAGACCGCTGGAGCAGGTGCGCCGCCGACAGTTCGGTGATCGCCGCCGCCGCACGCACGCCCAGCGCCGCCGTCGCCTCCGGGGGCGTGAAGGCGTGCCGCTCCACCGCGAACGCGTAGAGGCGCCGCGCCGCGGGGCTCAGTTCGCCCATGTCTCGGACCTCATCGGCTGGCATATGCATATTCGTCCCGGCCTGTGAATGTTTGTAAACCCCTCGTGTTCCCGCAAGGCGGCAAGACGACCCCCGGCCGACCGCCTGCGGCATATGCCGAACCGGCACAGTGGAGCCACGGCGTGAAGGGGGAGCGCGGTATGCGGCAGCGGACGGCCGACCAACGGCACCGGCCCGTGGCAGTCCTGCTGAGTCCTCGCCCCGCCGTGGTCGCGGCCGCCCGCCGTGCGGGCGCGCGCACCGTGGTGGTCGCGCCGGATCCATCGGTGCCATCCGACCGTGAGGGGGCGGAGCGGCGGGTACGGACGGACTGGCGCGACCACCCGCGCCTCGTGGGGGCGGTCGGCCGGCTGGAGGAGGTCCGCCGCGGCCGGGCCGCCGTCTTCGGCTTCGACCCCGCGGGCTCCCTCGCCGCCGCCCGCGCCAACGAGGAACTCGGCCTGCCCGGCACCCCCACCGCCGCCGTCACCGCCCTCATGGACAAAGCCGGCCTGTGAGCCCGCGCCAACGCTCTCCACGCCGCCCACCCCGTCTCCTTCGCCCGCTGCGGCCGCGCCGACCTCATCCCCTTCATCACCACCCTCATCGGCTACCCCTGCGTCATCAAGCCCCGCTGGGGCGTCGACGGAGAGGGCGTACGACTGGTCGCCGACCCGGCCGGGGCCCGCTCCGCCGCCCGCGGCTACCCGGCCGTCACCGACCTGCTCGTCGAGGAGTACCTCGAAGGACCCGAGTTGGCCGTCGCGGCCCTCTCCCGGGAAGGCCGCCACCGCGTCCTCGGCTGGTCACGGCGGACCCCCGCCGCCGGCCCCGACCTCACCGCGACCGGCCACCGGCTGCCGATCGCCCTGGACGCGACGGCGGCCGAGGCCGTCAGGACCCTCGTACGCGCGGTCCTCGACCTCGCCGGGCACCGCGACGGCCCGTCCCACACCGAGGTCGTGCTCACCCCACGCGGCCCCCGGCTGATCGAGGCCCACGCCCGACCCGGCGCCGACGAGCTGACCCACCTGCTCCGGCTCGCCCACGGCACCGACGTGCTCGGACTGGCGCCGGCCGCCGGACTCGGCCTCCCCGAACCACCGCGCCGGCCGCGCGCCGCCCACGCCGGGCTGCGGTACGTGGACTTCCCGCCCGGCTGGCGCACCGACGGGGCCGGTCCGGGCGTCGCGGCGGCCCGGGCCGTGCCCGGCGTCGTCCGGGTCCACCTGGACGTCCCGCGCGGAGCGGTCGTCCGCCGCCCGCCGACCGGCGCGCGGCACCACGCGTACGTACTCGCCGCAGCGCCCACCGCGGGCTCGCTGGGCGCCGCCCTGGACCGGGCCACGGGCCTGCTGGGCGGCCGGCACGACACGCCCGGGGTCCACGTGGTGCGCTGACCCCGGCGGCCCGTCCCGGACGGTCCACCGGGACGGGCCGGCGCGTCAGCCCCGCAGGGACCGACCGAACCCGGAGGCGAGCGGCATCCGCAGGCCCAGCGGCGGCGGCGCCGCGAGCGCGTCCGTGACGGGCCGCGAGTACCGGCCCGAGAACACCGCTCCGAGTACGAAGTCCACGGCCAGCGCCACCACTTCCGCCTGGTGCTCGCGCAGCCCGTGCCCGTCCGAATGCACCTCGAAGCGGCAGGTCGAACGGTTCGCCTTCTTCGCCCGTGTCGCCAGCAGGAAGGAGGACTCCGGGTCGCTGCGGGCGTCGTTGGTCCCGTGCACGATCAGCACCTGTCGTCCCGAGAGCTGTTTCACCGGTTCGGGGGGATCCTCCCGGCTCGGCCCGCCCAGACAGGGGGCGAGCGCGAGAACCGAGTTGACCGCCGCGTGGCCCCCCGCGCGCAGCACCGCCCGACCCCCGGCGTCGTAGCCGACCAGGCAGACCGGCACGTCCCCGTACCGGCGCACCACCTCGTCCGCCGCCCACTGCGCGTCCTCCTCCCGGGCCCCGGCCCCGTGCAGGACGGGGTGCGTGACCAACCCGTGCGCCGCGCCCGAGCGCGCCAGCGCCCGCGCGAGCGGACGCAGCGGCCCGGGGGACCATCTGGACGCTCCGGGGAGGAGGAGCACCACACCACTGACCGTCGTGACCGGGCCGTTCGCGCCGGCCGCCCGCCCCAGGCGGGCCCCGCGCGCCGGCGGCGCATGCTGTGCCATGGCGGAACAGTCTCAGACCGACAGGTGTACGCCACCCGTCCGCACGGTCACTGTTACGTATCGACGGCCGTCGCGGGCACCCTGCTCTACGCGCGTAGGAGCTAGAGTGCCCAGATGACGAGCGAGACCCTCAACGTGCCCACCCCGGATCAGATCCGCCGCTCCCCGAAGGTGCTCCTGCACGACCACCTCGACGGTGGACTGCGCCCCGGGACCATCATCGAGCTGGCGCAGGAGGCCGGCTACGAGAACCTTCCCGAGACCGATGCCGACAAGCTGGGCATCTGGTTCCGGGAAGCCGCCGACTCCGGCTCCCTCCCGCGCTACCTGGAGACGTTCGCGCACACCTGCGCCGTCATGCAGACGAAGGCCGCCCTGTTCCGGGTCGCCGCGGAGTGCGCCGAGGACCTGGCCGAGGACGGCGTCGTGTACGCCGAGATCCGCTACGCCCCCGAGCAGCACCTGGAGGCCGGCCTGACCCTCGAAGAGGTCGTCGAGGCGGTCAACGACGGCTTCCGCGAGGGCGAGCGCCGCGCCAAGGCGAACGGCCACCGCATCCGCGTCGGGGCGCTACTCACCGCGATGCGCCACGCGGCCCGCGCCCTGGAGATCGCCGAGCTGGCGAACCGGTACCGCGACAACGGCGTGGTCGGCTTCGACATCGCCGGCGCCGAGGCGGGGTTCCCTCCCACCCGCCACCTCGACGCCTTCGAGTACCTCAAGCGCGAGAACAACCACTTCACCATCCACGCGGGCGAGGCCTTCGGCCTCCCGTCGATCTGGCAGGCCCTGCAGTGGTGCGGCGCCGACCGCCTGGGCCACGGCGTGAAGATCATCGACGACATCGAGGTCGCCGCCGACGGCTCCGTGACGCTGGGGCGCCTGGCCTCCTACGTGCGCGACAAGCGCATCCCCCTGGAGATGTGCCCGACGTCGAACCTCCAGACGGCCGCGGCCGCCTCGTACGCCGAGCACCCGATCGGTCTGCTGCGCAAGCTGCACTTCCGGTTGACCGTCAACACCGACAACCGGCTGATGAGCGGTACGAGCATGAGCCGGGAGTTCGAGCACCTGGTCGACACCTTCGGCTACTCGTTGGACGACATGCAGTGGTTCACCGTCAATGCGATGAAGTCCGCGTTCATTCCTTTCGATGAACGACTGGCCATGATCAACGAGGTCATCAAGCCCGGTTATGCGGAGCTGAAGTCGGAATGGCTGTTCCGGCAGACCGCTTCGACCAGCGGTTCCGTCTCGGCCTAGGCCACGACCTGACGGACCGAAGGCGCCCGGGGCGAGCAATTCCCGGGCGCTTTCTCGTATTTACAGATGTTTGCGGGCCGGGGTTTGAAGTGACTAGTTTGCGGAGCCGCTCAATTCCCCGTCGCAAGGACGATCCTTCATGAAGCAGTCAGCTGCCAAGACCTTCGGCCTCGCCGCTCTCGGTGCAGTCGCCGCCGTTGCCGCCGCCGCCGGTTCCGCCGCCGCCGTGCCCGCCGTCGGCCTCACGGACGCCCTGGGTCCCGTCACGGGCGCCCTCCAGAGCGCCACCAGCCAGCAGCAGGTGAAGGGCGCGGACGGTCATTCGAGCGACCCCGCGGCCCCGCTCGGCCAGCTCACCGACTCCCTCGGCCCCACCCTCGGCGGTCTGCCCGTCGGTGGCGCGCTCGGCGGCTGACCCACGCCGGAACACGCACGCGAGTACGCATGGCGCACACCGCTTCGAGCAGGTGTGCGCCACGTCGCGTCGTGTGCCACGATCGCCGTCAACTGCCCGCCAACGCACGCGGTATGAGGTCATCGGTCATGCGCCTGAAGGCACCAGTCAAGCTCGGAGCGGCCACGGCCGCACTGCTCCCCGCCCTCCTCCTCGGAGCGGTGGGTTGCAGCGGTACGGGCACCCCCGAGGCCGACAAGGCCCCGGACCCCAAGGGCTCCGCCTCGGCCCCGAACCCGTCCTCGGGCGCCCCCGGAGCCCCCGCCGGTTCGGCCGCGCCGAAGAAGGGCGGCAACAGACTGGAACGGTCGGCCCTCGAACAGGGCGACCTCGCCGGCTACCAGATCTCCGCCCAGGGCAAGAACCCGAACGCCCCCGACGGCCAGCCGCAAGCCGACAGGAAGCCCTGCCAGCCGCTCGCCGACATCATGGGCGACAAGCCCGACCCGGCCGCACGGGAAACCGTCAACCGGGGCGTCGGCTCCCAGAAGCAGGTCGGCCTCGCCGTGTCCGCCTCCGTCAGCTCCTACGCGGAGAAGGACGCCAAGCGGCTCATGTCCCGCCTGCGCGACGCCGTCGCCGCATGCGGTTCCGGCTTCGCGGCCACCGTGCAGAAGCAGACCGGCAGCTACCGCGACGTGAAGCCGATCGCGTACGAGACCGGCGGGGACGAGAGCGTCAGCTGGACCACGACCGCCGCCGCCCAGGGCGTCTCCGCCCAGGTCCACCTGGTGGTCGTGCGCGAGGGAGACACCGTCGTACGGCTCATGGCCCTCAACGTGGCCGCCGCCGAGAAGAAGGCGCAGGTCCCCCGGGAAGTGGCGGACAAGCAGCTGGAAAAGGTCCGGCGGGCGGCCTGATCGAACCGGCGGAACGGACTACCAGGCGGTGTGGGCGGAACCGGCGGCGTGCTTCTGGTTCGGCAGGAGCACCCACAGCGCCAGGTAGATCAGGAACTGCGGACCCGGCAGCAGGCACGACAGGACGAAAATGATCCGCATCGTCTTCGCCTTGATTCCGAAACGCTGCGCGAGACCGGCACAGACGCCACCGATCATCCGTCCGTCACGGGGGCGGGTAATCGCGCTCATGGGATTCTCCTTCGTATGGGATCGCTTTCCTGCGATGCCTCAATACTCGCGGGGAACCGCCGACAACACCTCGGTCCAGGGGCCGAGGTCGACCCTGGTGATTCTCGGGGTGTGCCCCTGAGAACGCCTCAGGCGTGCCCTCAGGGCCGGCACCACCGTCGCGTGCGCGATCAGCACCCCGGCGGTGTTCAACAACAGCGAGTCCACGTCGACCACCCGACCCGGGACCGCCGTCTGCAACATCAGGATGCTCAGCGACACCAACGCCCCTGCGGCCGCCGTCCGGGCCAGCGAGGACCACGCGGCCAGCGGCGACGGCGCGAGCCGACCGCCGATCAGCGGCAACAGCACCCCGAGCGGAGCGAGCAGGGCCAACCCCTTGCCGATCCGACGGGCCGCCTCCAGCGGTCCGTACGCGAGGTCCGCCCGGATCCCCTCCAGCGGGGACAGGTTCGCGGCCGCCGCCCAGGGCACGTCCAGTGGCCGCAGGCTCAGCCAGCCGACGACGAGGAGATGGGCGGCCAGCAGGGCCCCGCCCAGGAGCCGGAGCCGAAGATCTATGGCGGCGCTGCCGCCGCCCTCATGACGCTGCACACCAGCGAGGACGCAGGCCCCGGTGGCGGTGGTTCCGGCGGTTCGCAAGCGACTGCGCCACGTTTCAGCCGGTGGCGAGCAGCACGATCAGCGCGACCGCGCCGATCACGGCGGGCGCGATGATCTCGAACGACCACCGGACGCTCACGTCGCCCTTCGCCCCCGCGCGCGTGGCCCCGCGCTCGGCCAGCTCCCGCAGCTCGTCCACGATCTTGTCGGCGCCCGCCCGCTGCGGCCCGTCGACCTCCGCGCCGGCCCCCTGCTCCGGGGACAGCCCCGTGCCGGTCAGACCACCGCGCCGACTGTGGGGTCGCTGCGCCTTCTTCCGCTCGCGCAGCGAGACCGGCACGGACCACAGCTGGTAGGTGGAACCCTCCGCCAGCACCTCGGCCGAGTAGCCGGCGCGCACCGTGTCCACGGCCGCCCAGGGCAGTTCGATCACGCGGAAGGGATTGCGCACCCGCATGCGGTCGTCGTTGGCGAAGACGGCGGGCCGGAAGGTGAACGCCACGATGAGCGGAACGGCGCACACGGCGATGGCCAGCGCCACCCACCGCGTCGATCCCTGCCCGCGCAGGACCGCGTCCCCGCAGAGCCAGGCGACCAACCCGAGCATCAGCACGCCCGTGACGATGGCCATGGGCGAGCGGTAGACCCGGTCGTCGTACACCGGCTCGTCAGGGGGCTGCTGGCTGCTCATGCGCCCGATTGTGCCTCACGCCGTCTCACCCCACGAGATCGGCGTACAGGATGATGTTGTCGGGGCGGTGGCCGTCGGTGATCTCGCCGCCGCAGGTGACGACGCGCAGCTCCGGGCGGGTGGTGTTCCCGTACACCTTGGCGGTGGGGAAGCTCTTCTTGTCGACCTGCTCCAACTCGCGCACCCGGAAGACGGCGGAGCCGCCGTCCGCGCGGGACACGGTGATCTCGTCGCCGACGTGGACCTTGGAGACGTCCTTGAGCACGGCCGGGCCGCGCGCGGTGTCGAAGTGGCCGATCAGCACGGCGGGACCGGTCTGACCCGGGGTGACGCCCTTGGTGTACCAGCCGATCTTGTCCCCGTCGGCGACGGAGGGCACCTGGACGGTGCCGTCGCGCTCCAGCCCCAGGCGGAGCACGGGAGAGGTGTCGACACCGGCCGCGGGGATCCGTACCCGGACCGGCTCCGAGGCGGGCAGCGGCGTGACGGCCGCCGGCGGCGCGGCGGACGACGTCGAGGCGTCCCGCGCGGGCGTCGCCGCGATGTGCGGCGCCGGTGCGGCGGCCTCCCCGGCGGGGCGTGCGGAAGCGCCGCACGCGGTCAGGGCGGCCAGCGCGACGGGTGCGAGGAGGGCGGCGGCGAGCAGGGGGCGGACGCGATGGGCCATGGAAGTGCTCCGGGAACGGGCCGGTGTGGCGCGGGCGGTGAGGGAACGCCGTCCGGCGGGCCACCGCGAAGGTGACCCGCCGGACGGCGTGTGTGACAAGGGGATCGGCGGCGATCAGGCGCGGCCGCGGGAACGGCGGGAGAGGTGCATCGCCGCCGCGCCGAGCGCGGCGAAGATCGCCACGAGGCCGGCGCCGGCCGCGACCGTGCTGCTGTCGTCCGTGTCCTCGACGGCGATCTCCGCGCCCGCGGCGACCGCGCCCCGGGGGACGACCGCCGTCTGCGCCTTCACGTCGGTCTTCGTGGTGACGCCCGCAGCGGCCGAGGGCTTCGCGGACGACACGACGGTCGGCTTCGCGGGGGCGGCGGTCGAGGGCTTGGCGGACGGCTTCGCGGAGGGCTCGGCGGAAGGCTTCGTGGACGGCTCGGTGGACGGCTTGCCCTTCGGCAGCGGGTGGCTGCTCGTGCCCGCCGGCCCGCGGACGGTCAGCGAGGGGGCCGCGGTGTCCGCCTTGACGAGCGTGAACGCGTACCCGTTGACCGTGGCGGCGGGGTGCGTGCGGTTCAGCACGTCGTACACGTGCCCCGCCCAGCCGTCGGAGGGCTTCCAGTCCGGGCCGACGGCGCGCAGCCACACCTCGGGACCCTCGGACTCGTTCCGCAGCACCGCCAGCACGCCCTCGGCCACCAGGACCAGCTCCCCGGCGTGGCGGTCGCTGCCCGAAGTGGTCCCGGACACCGTGGTGACGGCCTGGGGAGCGGGTGCGGCGAACGCGCCTGCGGCGGGAGCGAGGAGGGCGCCGGCGAGGGCGGCGGTGACGATCGAGGTGCGGAGGGCGGTACGCATAACGACTCCTGAAGCGTGGGTGAGGAAAGTGGAGGAGAGTCGCATGCCGCGTTGAGTCTGGTCGGTCTGGTTCACCGGGTCAGGTGTGGCGGGCTGCTGAAGAGAAATCTATGGATCTTCTGCGGTCGGACGATCCTGTTCCTGTCACCGGATCGTCACGACGCGCGGTCGTTCGGCAGGCGCATGCGTTTTCGGTTGATTCGGGGGAGGGGGGTGACAGGCCGCTACGCGCGTAGATATGCTCATGTGGTGACCATGCCCACCACCCTCACCGCATTCGCTGACGTGACGACGTCCGACAGTGCGCTGCGCCGCTTCCTGCACGGGCTGCCCGGCGTAGACGCAGTCGGACTGGAGGCCCGCGCGGCCTCCCTCGGCACCCGCTCGATCAAGACGACGGCCAAGGCTTATGCCATCGACCTGGCCATCTCGATGATCGACCTGACGACGCTCGAGGGTGCGGACACCCCGGGCAAGGTCCGGGCGCTGTCCCACAAGGCCGTCAACCCCGATCCGACCGACCGTACGACGCCCATGACCGCCGCGGTCTGCGTCTATCCCGACATGGTGGCCACCGCCAAGGCGGCGCTGAACGGAGCCGACGTCAAGGTGGCGTCCGTCGCCACGGCGTTCCCCGCCGGCCGCGCCGCCCTGCCCGTGAAGCTCGCGGACACGGCCGACGCCGTCGCCGCAGGTGCCGACGAGATCGACATGGTCATCGACCGTGGCGCCTTCCTCGCCGGCCGCTACCTGGACACGTACGAGCTGATCCGCTCCGTCAAGGAGGCCTGCGTCCGCCCCGACGGCACCGCCGCGCGCCTCAAGGTCATCTTCGAGACCGGCGAGCTGTCGACCTACGACAACATCCGCCGGGCCTCCTGGATCGGCATGATGGCCGGCGCCGACTTCATCAAGACGTCCACCGGCAAGGTCGGGGTGAACGCCACCCCCGCGAACACCCTGCTCATGCTCGAAGCCGTCCGCGACTTCAAGGCGCAGACCGGGATCCAGATCGGCGTGAAGCCGGCCGGCGGCATCCGCACGACCAAGGACGCGATCAAGTTCCTGGTCCTGGTCAACGAGACCGCGGGCGAGGACTGGCTGAGCAACCACTGGTTCCGCTTCGGCGCCTCCAGCCTGCTCAACGACCTGCTGATGCAGCGCCAGAAGCTGAGCACCGGCCGTTACTCCGGTCCCGACTACGTGACGGTGGACTGATCACCATGGCATCCCTTTTCGAGTACGCACCCGCCCCCGAGTCCCGCTCGGTCGTCGACATCGCCCCGTCCTACGGGCTCTTCATCGACGGCGAGTTCACCGAGGCCGCCGACGGCAAGGTCTTCAAGACCGTCTCGCCGTCCTCCGAGGAGGTCCTGGCCGAGGTCGCCCAGGCCGGCGCCGCCGACGTGGACCGCGCCGTCAAGGCCGCCCGCAAGGCCTTCGAGAAGTGGTCCGCGCTGCCCGGCTCCGAGCGCGCCAAGTACCTCTTCCGCATCGCCCGGATCATCCAGGAGCGCAGCCGCGAGCTGGCCGTCCTGGAGACCCTGGACAACGGCAAGCCGATCCGGGAGACCCGCGACGCGGACCTCCCGCTGGTCGCCGCGCACTTCTTCTACTACGCGGGCTGGGCCGACAAGCTCGACCACGCCGGCTACGGCGCGAACCCGCGCCCCCTCGGTGTGGCCGGCCAGGTCATCCCGTGGAACTTCCCGCTGCTGATGCTCGCCTGGAAGATCGCCCCGGCGCTCGCCACCGGCAACACGGTCGTGCTGAAGCCCGCCGAGACCACCCCGCTGTCCGCGCTCTTCTTCGCGGACATCTGCCGCCAGGCGGGCCTGCCCAAGGGCGTCGTCAACATCCTCACCGGGTACGGCGACGCGGGCGCGGCCCTCGTCGAGCACCCGGACGTCAACAAGGTCGCCTTCACCGGCTCGACCGCGGTCGGCAAGAAGATCGCCCGCCACGTCGCCGGCACGGACAAGAAGGTCACCCTGGAGCTGGGTGGCAAGGGCGCGAACATCGTCTTCGACGACGCCCCGATCGACCAGGCCGTCGAGGGCATCGTCACCGGGATCTTCTTCAACCAGGGCCAGGTCTGCTGCGCGGGCTCGCGCCTGCTGGTCCAGGAGTCGATCCACGACGAGCTGCTCGACTCGCTCAAGCGCCGGCTGTCCACGCTGCGCCTGGGCGACCCGCTCGACAAGAACACGGACATCGGCGCGATCAACTCCGCCGAGCAGCTCGCCCGGATCACCGCGCTCGCCGAGACCGGCGAGGCCGAGGGCGCCGAGCGCTGGTCCCCGGCCTGTGAACTCCCGTCCGCCGGCTACTGGTTCGCCCCGACGCTCTTCACGAACGTCACCCAGGCGCACACCGTCGCCCGCGACGAGATCTTCGGCCCGGTGCTGTCCGTGCTGACGTTCCGCACGCCCGACGAGGCCGTCGCCAAGGCCAACAACACCCAGTACGGCCTGTCCGCCGGCATCTGGACGGAGAAGGGCTCGCGGATCCTCGCGGTCGCGAACAAGCTCCGCGCGGGCGTCGTCTGGGCCAACACGTTCAACAAGTTCGACCCGACCTCGCCCTTCGGCGGCTACAAGGAGTCGGGCTTCGGGCGCGAAGGCGGCCGTCACGGCCTGGAGGGCTACCTCGATGTCTGAGCAGCAGAACCGCCTCAGTGTCTTCAAGACCTACAAGCTGTACGTCGGGGGGAAGTTCCCCCGCTCCGAGAGCGGCCGGGTGTACGAAGTGACGGCGAAAGCATCGTCGAGTGGCAAGGGCAAGTGGCTGGCCAACGCGCCGTTGTCCTCCCGCAAGGACGCCCGTGACGCGGTCGTCGCCGCCCGCAAGGCCTTCGGCGGATGGGCCGGCGCGACCGCGTACAACCGCGGCCAGGTCCTCTACCGCGTCGCAGAGATGCTGGAGGGCCGCCGCGAGCAGTTCGTCCGCGAGGTCGGCGAGGCCGAGGGGCTCTCGAAGTCCAAGGCCGCGGCCGTCGTGGACGCGGCGATCGACCGCTGGGTCTGGTACGCGGGCTGGACCGACAAGATCGGCCAGATCGTGGGCGGGGCCAACCCGGTCGCGGGCCCGTTCCTCAACCTGTCCACCCCGGAGCCGACCGGCGTGGTCACGGTCGTCGCCCCGCAGGACTCCTCGTTCCTGGGCCTGATCTCGGTGATCGCCCCGGTGATCGCCACGGGCAACACCGCGGTCGTCATCGCGAGCGAGAAGTCCCCGCTGCCCGCACTGTCCCTGGGCGAGGTGCTGGCCACCTCCGACCTGCCCGGCGGCGTGGTCAACATCCTGTCCGGCAAGGCCGGCGAGATGGGCCCGCACCTGGCGTCCCACCAGGACGTCAACGCGATCGACCTGGCGGGCGCCGACGTGGCGCTGGCCAAGGAGCTGGAGATCGCGGCGGCCGACAACCTCAAGCGCGTCCTGCGTCCACAGCCTGTGGACGACTGGACGGCCGACCCGGGCACCTCCCGCCTGACGGCGTTCCTGGAGACCAAGACGGTCTGGCACCCCACGGGTTCGCTCGGCTCGGGCGGCTCGTCCTACTAGGCCCTCGGACCGGCCCCGGCAGCGACCCCCGTGCTGCCGGGGCCTTCCCGTACCCGCGTTGCCTACTTGCCCGCCGCCGGGAGCAGCGGCCCGAGCAGCGAGGACGCCGCCGCGGTGGGGAGTTCACCGACCGAGGGGCCCTGGGTCAGCACTCCCGTGACCATGCCCGTGCCGACCGACGGGAAGTCCGCGATCTTGGTGGCCACGCCGTTGTCGAGCGGATCTACACCGGTGTGGGCCAGCGGGTTCACCTTGAGGTTGGAGATGGGGTCGGCGACGCCCGCCAGGGCCGCCGGTACCGAGAGTTCGCCGGCCTGGGCGCCTCCCGCCGCCATCGCCAGGGCCGCGCCGGCCATGGTCAGGGTGAGGCCCGCGCCGCGAAGGGCGCGCGTACCGGCGCCGTTGCCGGGGGCTGCGTGACGTGCCATGAGGATCCCGCCTGTGGTCGTGGTCGCGTGCGCACGCAGCGTAGTGGAGGTGCGGGTGTCGGCACCAACGGGCCGCGCGGGTGTGAGAGTGCTCGCAGGGCACGTCGCGGATGTGTCGATACCGCGGTTCATGGTTCACACTGGTGTCCCGTGAGCTGTTCCTCTCCTCTGCCAACGCGTGTCGTGCTGCTGACCGGACCCTCTGGCTCCGGCAAGTCCTCGCTCGCGGCCCGTTCCGGGTTGCCCGTGCTGCGCCTGGACGACTTCTACAAGGAGGCGGACGACCCGACCCTCCCCCTGGTCGAGGGCAGCTCCGACATCGACTGGGACTCCCCGCTGTCGTGGGACGCGGAGTCGGCGGTCGCCGCCATCTCCCGACTCTGCGCGGTGGGCCGGACCGAGGTCCCGACGTACTCCATCGCCACCTCCTCGCGGACCGGGACCGAGATCCTGGACATAGCGCGGACCCCGCTGTTCATCGCCGAGGGCATCTTCGCGGCGGACATCGTGGCGCGCTGCCAGGAACTGGGGCTGCTCGCCGACGCGATCTGCCTGCGGGGACGACCCTCGACGACCTTCCGGCGGCGCCTCGCGCGGGACCTGCGGGAGGGCCGCAAGTCCCTGCCGTTCCTGCTGCGCAGGGGTTGGCGGTTGATGCGGGCCGAGCGGGGCATCGTCGCCCGGCACACCGCTCTCGGCGCCCATGCCTGCGGCCGTGACGAGGCGTTGGGCCGGCTGGCCGCCTGCGCCGCCGGCCGCCACCGCGCAGCCGCCCCGGCCTGACCCCGCCCGGCTCGGGCACCCGTTGCGCGCGCATGCGAAAAGGCGGGATCACGCGGACCCCCGGCCGCTTGATCCCGCCTTCTCTCCCCCCGCGACCCCCGCCCCACCCCCGCAGGACGGGCCCCCCGGCCCCGTGGTCCAACCCCCGTTGGTCTCTGTCAGGCGACGAGCTCGCCGAAGGAGTCCGACTCGTCGCGGCCGAAGCTCAGCGCCTCGTCGTCCCGCAGGCGCCGCAGCGACCGCCAGATGCTCGACTTCACCGTGCCGACGCTGATGCCCAGGATCTCGGCGATCTCCGGGTCCGTGCGGCCCTCGTAGTACCGAAGCACCAGCATCGTGCGCTGCGGCTCCGGGATGCGGGTCAAGGCCTGCCACAGCACCGTGCGCAGTTCCGTGCCGCGCATCGCGTCCGTGTCGGAGGCCGTCTCCGGCAGTTCCTCGGTCGGGTACTCGTTCAGCTTCCGCCGACGCCACGCGCTGATGTGCAGGTTCGTCATCGTGCGCCGCAGGTATCCGCCGACGGCGGCCTTGTCGCTGATCCGGTCCCAGGCGCGGTAGGTGGAGAACAACGCGCTCTGGAGCAGGTCCTCGGCCTCGTGACGGTCACCGGTGAGGTGGAAGGCCGTCGCGTAGAGGGCGGCCCGCCGCTCCTGGACGTACGCCGTGAACTCGGCCTCCGAGGAGGACGGGATCCGTGCGGCGGGAACCGCCTGGTACGTGTTCGCGTCGATGGCTACAGGGTGCGTCGGTCGCGGACGGGCGACCGTCGCCGTACGGACACCCGCCCGGCGGTTCACATCGTGCAGCCGCGTGACAACCGCGCTGGTCGTGGTGCTGTGCAGCGTGTTCATCTCGCGCCCCCCGTCGTGGAGTCTGCTTCGGTCCGTTCGTTGGTATGAAGACTGCCCGGCGGAGATAACCGGGTTGTCCTTCGACTGTCACAGGCCTGTCACAGGGACCTGTGAGCGATCTCCACCTCAGGACTGTCGAAGTCCCAACGGCTGATGGGACAGAATGAGCCCGTGCCTTTCCTGTTGCTGATCGAGGACGACGACGCCATCCGCACGGCCCTCGAACTTTCCCTGTCACGCCAGGGCCACCGAGTGGCCACCGCGGCGACGGGCGAGGACGGCCTGAAACTGCTGCGCGAGCAGCGGCCGGACCTGATCGTGCTGGATGTGATGCTGCCCGGCATCGACGGCTTCGAGGTGTGCCGGCGGATCCGCCGCACCGACCAGCTGCCGATCATCCTGCTCACCGCCCGCAGCGACGACATCGATGTCGTGGTGGGCCTGGAGTCGGGTGCCGACGACTACGTGGTCAAGCCCGTCCAGGGCCGGGTGCTCGACGCCCGCATCCGGGCCGTGTTGCGCCGTGGCGAGCGGGAGGCGAGCGACTCCGCGGTCTTCGGGTCCCTGGTCATCGACCGGGCGGCGATGACGGTGACGAAGAACGGCGAGGACCTCCAGCTGACGCCGACCGAACTGCGGCTGCTGCTGGAACTCAGCCGCCGGCCCGGTCAGGCCCTGTCCCGGCAGCAGTTGCTGCGGCTGGTCTGGGAGCACGACTACCTCGGTGACTCGCGCCTCGTCGACGCCTGCGTACAGCGGTTGCGCGCCAAGGTGGAGGAAGTGCCGTCCTCACCGACGCTGATCCGTACCGTTCGGGGCGTCGGCTACCGGTTGGACTCCCCGCAGTGATCAGAGCCCTGTTCGCGGGCCGGCGCTGGACCAGCCTGCGGCTGCGGCTCCTGATGGTGTTCTCGCTGGTGGCGCTGACGGCCGCCGTCTCGGCCTCCGGCATCGCGTACTGGCTGAACCGCGAGGCGGTGCTCACGCGCACCCAGGACGCGGCCCTGGGGGACTTCCGCCAGGAGATGCAGAACCGTGCCGCCGCGCTCCCCGGCGATCCGACGCCCGCAGAGATGCAGCGCACCGCCGAGTTGATGGCGGGGAGCAGCCCCGGTTACAGCGTGCTGCTGGTGGACGAACGCAAGGACGGCCGCAAGGTGTTCGGCGCGGCGGGCCCGGACACCTTCGGGCTGAACGACGTGCCGAAGTCCCTGCAGAGCGCGGTGAACGACCGGCAGAAGGCGACGGCCGCCAACGACGCCGACTACCACATGTACTGGCAGCGGACGAAGCCGCGCGGCAATCCGTACCTGGTCGGCGGGACGCGGATCGTGGGCGGCGGCCCGACGGGCTACATGTACAAGTCGCTGGCGCAGGAACGGGACGACCTGAACGCGCTGGGCTGGTCGCTGACGATCGCGACGGGACTGGCGCTGCTCTGCTCCGCGCTGCTCGCCCAGGCCGCGGCGCGCACCGTCCTGAGGCCCGTGCAGCGGCTGGGGGACGCGGCGCGACGGCTGGGCGAAGGGGAGCTGGACCACCGGCTGGACGTGTCCGGGACCGACGAACTCGCCGACCTGGCGCACACCTTCAACAAGACGGCGGAGGCGCTGGAGAAGAAGGTGGCGGACATGAGCGCGCGGGAGGAGTCCAGCCGACGGTTCGTCGCGGACATGTCCCACGAGCTGCGTACTCCGCTGACGGCCTTGACGGCGGTCGCGGAGGTGCTGGAGGAGGAGGTCGACGACCTCGATCCGATGATCGCGCCGGCGGTGGCCCTGGTGGTCAGCGAGACCCGGCGGCTCAACGTCCTGGTCGAGAACCTCATGGAGGTCACCCGCTTCGACGCGGGGACGGCCCGCCTGGTGCTGGACGACGTGAACGTCGCCGACCAGGTCACGGCGTGCATCGACGCCCGGGCCTGGCTCGACGCCGTCGAACTCGACGCGGAGCGCGGCATCGTGGCGCGCCTCGACCCTCGGCGGCTCGACGTGATCCTGGCCAACCTGATCGGCAACGCGCTCAAGCACGGCGGTTCGCCGGTGCGGGTGTCGCTGGCCGTCGAGGGGGAGTGGCTGGTGATCGTGGTCAAGGACAACGGGCCGGGCATTCCCGAGGAGGTCCTCCCGCACGTCTTCGACCGGTTCTACAAGGCGAGCGCGTCCCGTCCCAAGTCCGACGGCAGCGGGTTGGGGCTGTCGATCGCGATGGAGAACGCGCACATTCACGGCGGCGACATCAGCGCGGCCAACGGGGCCGACGGCGGGGCGCAGTTCACGCTGCGGCTGCCGGTGGACGTGGGGAAGGCGGTCATCCGTGACGCGGACGCGTAGGGCCCTCGCGGGCATCGCCCTCGGCGTGTTGCTGACCGGCGCCTGCGGGTGCGGGATCCGGGCCACGACCGTGCCCGTGGACGTCGGTGCCGCGCCCTCGCGGGTGTCCTGCGACACCCCCGATCAGGCGGGCGGGCAGAGCGGCGTGCAGGGGGTCCGCGCCACGGTGGCGCTGGTGTGCGGATCGCAGCTGGTGAACGTCGAGCGGGTGATCCCGGTGCCCGAGAAGCCGGTGCGCGACCCGCTGCTCCCGGCCGCGCAGGCCCTGCTGGAGGCGTTGGAGAAGGAACCGTCCGCGGCGGAACGGGACGCCGGTTTCACGACCGGGGTGCCGGAGGGGCTCCAGGCGGCGCCGGCGCGCGCGGGCGACCCGGCGGGCACGGTGCGGTTGAGCCGCAGGCCGGAGGACCTGCCACCGGTGGCGCTGTCCCAGCTGGTGTGCACGCTCGCCGACAGCGACGCGGTGTCGGCGGGGCCCGGCCCGGTGGTGCTGGGCGGGCCGGACGCTGATCCGCCGCGCGCCTGGGAGTGCGGCGAGGCCGTGCGCTCGCGCCCGGAATCGGTGGCGACGCTGGGGGACGTGGTCCGCCCGTCGACGACCCCGAAGGCGTCCCCGACCCCGTAGGCGATCCGAACGGACCGGCCCGGCCCGGACGACACGACGGCCCCCGGAGCGCGAACTCCGGGGGCCGGTCCGTACGAGGACGGGTCGGGCGCGACGTCGACGACCGGGCCTAGATGCCCGCCGCCACCGAGAAGTCCTTCTTGATCGCGTCCAGGATCTCCTGCCCGCGGGCGCGGGCCGGAGCCAGGTCCGAGGCTTCCGCCACCGGGACCACGACCTCCAGGTAGCACTTCAGCTTCGGCTCCGTGCCCGACGGGCGGACGATCACCCGGGCCTTGTGGTCACCGTCGAGGTGGTACCGCAGGCCGTCCGTCGGCGGGAGGGACTCCGTGCCCCGGCTCAGGTCCTCCGCCGTGACGACGCGCAGGCCCGCCAGGGACGTCGGCGGCTCCGCGCGCAGCCGCGCCATCGCCGAGGCGATGACCGACAGGTCCGAGACGCGGACCGACAGCTGGTCGGTGGCGTGCAGGCCGTGGGCCATCGCCAGGTCGTCCAGCAGGTCGGACAGGGTGCGACCCTGCTCCTTCAGCTCCGAGGCCAGCTCCGCCACCAACAGGGCGGCCGTGACGCCGTCCTTGTCGCGGACGCCCTCGGGGTCCACGCAGTAGCCGAGCGCCTCCTCGTAGCCGTAGCGCAGGCCCTCCACGCGGGCGATCCACTTGAAGCCCGTCAGGGTCTCCTCGTGACCGACGCCCGCCGCCTCCGCGATCCGGCCCAGCAGGCTGGACGAGACGATCGACTCGGCGAAGACGCCCCGGGCGCCCTTGTGGACGAGGTGGGCCGCCAGCAGCGCGCCGACCTCGTCGCCGCGCAGCATCCGCCAGCCGGCGTCGTCGGTGGGGACGGCCACCGCGAGACGGTCCGCGTCGGGGTCGTTGGCGATCACGATGTCCGGGTTCGCCTCGGCGGCCGTCGCGAAGGACAGGTCCATCGCGCCGGGCTCCTCCGGGTTCGGGAAGGCGACCGTCGGGAAGGCCGGGTCCGGCTCCGCCTGCTCGGCGACGAGCACCGGCGTCGGGAAGCCGTGCCGGGCGAAGGCCGCCAGCACGACGTCCTTGCCGACACCGTGCATGGCCGTGTAGACGGTCCGCACGCCCCGGGGGGACCCGGGGGTCAGGACCTCGTCCGTACGGGCCAGGTAGGCCTCCAGGACCTCGTCGCCGAGGTCCTCCCAGCCGGACTCCGGACGGGGCACGTCCGCGAGCGCGACGACGGCGTCGATCTCCGCGGCGATCCCGGTGTCCGCCGGCGAGACGATCTGGGAACCGTCGCCGAGGTAGACCTTGTAACCGTTGTCCCGCGGGGGGTTGTGGCTCGCGGTCACCTCGACGCCGGCGACGGCGCCCAGGTGCCGTATGGCGAAGGCGAGGACGGGCGTCGGCAGCGGACGCGGCAGGACGGCCGCGCGCAGCCCGGCACCGACCATGACGGCGGCGGTGTCGCGGGCGAAGTCCGCGGACTTGTACCGCGCGTCGTAGCCGACGACGACCAGGCCGCCGTCGTGCCCCTGGGCCTTCAGGTACGCCGCCAGACCCGCCGCGGCCCGGATGACCACGTTGCGGTTCATCCGCATCGGACCCGCGCCCAGCTCGCCGCGCAGTCCGGCGGTGCCGAACTGGAGCATGCCGGAGAACCGGTCCGCGAGCTCCGCGGTGTCCCCGGCCTCGAGGAGCGCGCGCAGCTCGGCCGCGGTCTCCGGGTCCGGGTCCTCCGCCAGCCAGGCCTGCGCCCGGGTGATCAGGTCGTCCTGTTCCTGCACTACTTCCGCCCTACCTCTCGTACGGTGCCGGTGGCTGTCCCCGCTCAGATGCGGGCGAGGACCTGGGTCAGCAGCTTGCCCATGCGCGCGGCCGAGTCACGACCGGCCTGGAGCACCTCTTCGTGGTTGAGGGGCTCGCCGGAGATGCCCGCGGCCAGGTTGGTGACCAGGGAGATCCCGAGCACCTCGGCGCCGGCCTCACGGGCGGCGATGGCCTCCAGCACGGTGGACATGCCGACCAGGTCGGCACCCATGACGCGGATCATGTTGATCTCGGCCGGGGTCTCGTAGTGCGGGCCGGGGAACTGGACGTAGACGCCCTCTTCGAGGGTCTCGTCGATCTCCTTGCACATCGCGCGCAGGCGAGGCGAGTAGAGGTCGGTGAGGTCCACGAAGTTGGCGCCGACGATCGGCGAGGTGGCGGTGAGGTTCAGGTGGTCGCTGATCAGGACGGGCTGGCCGGGCTTCATGCCCTCGCGCAGACCGCCGCAGCCGTTGGTCAGGACGACGGTCTTGCAACCGGCGGCGACGGCGGTACGGACGCCGTGGGCGACGGCGGCGACGCCGCGGCCCTCGTAGTAGTGGGTCCGGCCGAGGAAGAGCAGCGCGCGCTTGTCGCCGATCTTGTACGAGCGGATCTTGCCGCCGTGGCCCTCGACCGCGGGCGGCGGGAAGCCGGGCAGCTCGGTGACGGGGAATTCGGCCTCGGGCGCACCGAGCGCCTCTGCGGCGGGGGCCCAGCCGGAGCCCATGACGAGGGCGACATCGTGGGTTTCGGCGCCGGTCAGCTCACGCAGGCGGGCGGCTGCGGCGGTGGCGTCGGCGAAGGGGTCGGTAACAGATGCGTTCACCGGACGAGCGTAACCGCTGATGGCCTACGCGCGTAGATGGCGCAGCTCACGGTGTTCGGATCGTTGCTTTGTCGTTTCCGCCGAATCGTCCCGGAGCCGGTGGGCCTCAGCAGGGGCGCTTGCGGAGTTCCATCACGTAGTCGTGCGGGGCGCCCGCGGATTCGGCCGCGTCGGCGATCTCGCCGAGGTAGCGCGCGGAGGGCAGACCGCCCTCGTAGCCGTTCAGGACGTAGATCCAGGCGGCTTCCTCGCCGTCCAGGGTGTGCACCCGCACGCGCATGCGGCGGTAGATGTCGAGCCCGACCCCCTCCCACCGGTCCAGGGAGTCCTCGTCCAGGGGGGCCACGTCGTACAGCGCCACGAAGACCTGGTGACGCGGGGCCTCGACGATCGTGGCCAGTGCGCCCTCCCAGCCCATCTGCTCGCCGCCGAAGGTCAGCCGCCAGTCGTTGATCCAGCCCGTGCCGCGCAGCGGCGAATGGGGAGCGCGGCGCGTCATCAGCCGCGGGTCGAGGTTGCCGGCGTACGCGGCGTAGAGCGACATGTGGTCGAGGGTACGGGAGGGGCGGGGATCGACGCGTGCCCGGATGGCGGGACCGGGCGTGAAGCACCTTGATGCGTGCGGGACAATGGGGCACGGAATGCATCCCCCGGGGAGACCCCCCGGACCCCCCGGCCGGGGGCGGCAACCGGCCGGGTAGACGTGAGGCGGAGTTTTCGTGACCCGGATCGTGATCATCGGCGGCGGACCCGGCGGATATGAGGCGGCCCTCGTGGGCGCCCAGCTCGGCGCGGAGGTGACCGTCGTCGACTGCGACGGTCTGGGCGGTGCGTCGGTGCTCACCGACTGCGTGCCCTCGAAGACCCTCATCGCGACCGCCGAGGTCATGACGACCTTCGATTCCTCGTACGAGGAGCTGGGGATCGTCGTCGCGGACGACACCCCGCACATCGAGCAGGCGGCGCGCGTCGTCGGCGTCGACCTCGGCAAGGTCAACCGCCGCGTCAAGCGCCTCGCGCTGGCCCAGTCCCACGACATCACCGCCTCCGTCACCCGCGCCGGCGCCCGTGTCATGCGCGGGCGCGCCAAGCTCGGCGGCCCGCAGGGCATCGACGGCACCCGGGACGTGATCGTCACCGCGGCCGACGGCACGGAGACGATCCTCACCACGGACGCCGTGCTGATCGCGACCGGCGGCACCCCCCGGGAGATCCCGGACGCGATGCCCGACGGCGAGCGGATCCTGAACTGGACCCAGGTCTACGACCTGGAGGAGCTCCCCGAGGAACTCATCGTGGTCGGCTCGGGCGTCACCGGCGCGGAGTTCGCCGGCGCGTACCAGGCGCTCGGCTCCCGGGTGACCCTGGTGTCCTCGCGCGACCGGGTGCTGCCGGGCGAGGACCCGGACGCCGCCGCCGTCCTGGAGGACGTGTTCCGGCGCCGCGGCATGAACGTCATCGGCCGCTCCCGCGCCGAGTCCGCCAAGCGGGTCGGCGACCGGGTCGAGGTCACGCTGTCCGACGGGCGCGTCATCACCGGCACGCACTGCCTGATGGCGGTCGGCGCGATCCCGAACACGGCGAACATGAACCTGGAGGAGTCCGGGGTCCGGCTCAAGGAGTCCGGGCACATCTGGACCGACAAGGTCTCCCGCACCTCCTCGCCGGGCGTCTACGCCGCCGGTGACGTGACCGGGATCTTCGCGCTCGCCTCCGTCGCCGCCATGCAGGGCCGCATCGCGATGTACCACTTCCTCGGCGACGCGGTGACCCCGCTGAACCTCAAGACGGTCTCCTCGAACGTCTTCACCGACCCCGAGATCGCCACCGTCGGCTACACCCAGGCCGACGTGGACTCCGGGAAGATCGACGCCCGCGTGGTGAAGCTCCCGCTGCTGCGCAACCCGCGCGCCAAGATGCAGGGCATCCGGGACGGTTTCGTGAAGCTGTTCTGCCGCCCGGGCACCGGCATCGTCGTCGGTGGCGTGGTCGTCGCGCCGCGCGCGAGCGAATTGATCCACCCGATCTCGATCGCCGTCGACAACAACCTGACGGTCGAGCAGATCGCAAACACGTTCACCGTGTACCCCTCGCTGTCCGGTTCGATCGCCGAGGCGGCACGCCAGTTGCACAACCGGAAGGCCGCCGGCGAGGCGTAGGCGCCGTCAATCGCCTTTGCCCGCAGGGAGGTTGGGGTGGCCGGGAGTGGAGTGGCGGACTGTTCACGAAACTGTCCGACCGCGTATACCACTAGTCACCCCACCTTACGGACAACTTCGGTATTCCGGCGTAAGGAGCTGAAAGCAGACGGTCGTTGGGGTTACTGTCAGTTTCGTGTTCGCTGCAGAACGTCGCCAATTGATCCTCGAAATGGTGCGGGCCAACGGAGCGGTATCGCTTCGTGAGCTCGCCCGCGTCGTCCAGACCTCCGAAGTGACCGTACGGCGGGACGTGCGGGCACTGGAGGCAGAAGGACTCCTCGACCGCCGGCACGGCGGTGCGGTCTTGCCGGGCGGATTCACGCGAGAGTCCGGCTTTCCGCAAAAGTCCCATCTCGCGACGGCGGAGAAGACCGCCATTGCCGATGTCGCGGCCGGCCTCGTCGAAGAGGGCGAAGCCATCGTCGTCGGCGCCGGCACCACGACGCAGGAGCTGGCCCGCCGGCTCGCCCGGGTACCCGGACTGACCGTCGTCACCAACTCGCTGCTCGTCGCCCAGGCGCTGGCCCATGCCAACCGGGTGGAAGTGGTGATGACCGGCGGAACGCTGCGCGGATCCAACTACGCGCTCGTCGGCAGCGGTGCCGAGCAGTCCCTCCAAGGGCTGCGGGTCTCCCGGGCCTTCCTGTCCGGGAGCGGACTGACCGCCGAGCGCGGGCTGTCCACGTCCAACATGCTCTCCGCGAGCGTGGACCGGGCACTGGTGCAGGCCGCCGCGGAGGTCGTCGTACTCGCCGACCACACCAAGCTCGGTACGGACACCATGTTCCAGACCGTGCCCACGGACGTGATGACACGGTTGGTGACCGACGAGCCACCGCCGCACGACGAACGGGCGGGTACGGAACTGCAGGCGCTGGCCGATCAGGGCGTGCAGATCACGGTGGCCGGGGCCGCCGCCTCCGGCGGTGGTGAGGGGATGCAGGGGCGTCGACCCCGGCGGGATTCCCCCCTTCCGGTCCAGCGGCGGGGCGGTCCGACCGCCCAGCTGCGCAGCGCGCCCGCCGGGCTGCTGGAACAGCAGGCCGGGGAGCGGGCGCGGGTCGCGGACATGCGGCGTCGCTAGGCCCGGTCCTCGGGCCGCTGTCATTGGGCCGCTGTCGTCGGGCCCTGTAGTCGAAAGGCCCCGCCCGGGTCACCGGGCGGGGCCTTTCGACGTGAGAACGGGACGGTGGTCAGTCCTTGATCTCGCAGATGGTGGCGCCGGAGGTGAGGGAGGCGCCGACTTCGGCCTTGAGGCCGACGATGGTGCCGGAGCGGTGTGCGTTGAGGGGTTGTTCCATCTTCATGGCCTCGAGGACGACGATCAGGTCGCCTTCGTTGACCTGCTGGCCTTCCTCGACGGCGATCTTGACGATGGTTCCCTGCATCGGGGAGGCGAGGGTGTCGCCGGAGGCGGCCGGGCCGGACTTCTTGGCGGCGCGGCGCTTGGGCTTGGCGCCGCCGGCGGCGGCGGTGCGGGCCAGGGTCATGCCCAGCGAGGACGGGAGGGAGACCTCCAGTCGCTTGCCGCCGACCTCGACGACGACGGTCTCGCGGCCGGGCTCGTCCTCGGTGTCCTCGGCGGCGGGGGCCACGAACGCCTTGATGTCGTTGACGAACTCGGTTTCGATCCAGCGGGTGTGGACCGTGAAGGGTCCTTCCGCGGGGGCGAAGGCGGGGTCGGTGACGACGGCGCGGTGGAAGGGGAGGGCGGTGGCCATGCCCTCGATCTCGAACTCGGCGAGTGCGCGGGCGGCGCGTTGGAGGGCCTGTTCGCGGGTGGCGCCGGTGACGATCAGCTTGGCCAGGAGGGAGTCCCAGGCCGGGCCGATGACGGAGCCGGACTCCACGCCCGCGTCGAGGCGGACGCCGGGGCCGGAGGGGGGAGCGAAGCGGGTGACGGTGCCGGGGGCGGGCAGGAAGCCCCGGCCCGGGTCCTCGCCGTTGATGCGGAACTCGAAGGAGTGTCCGCGCAGTACCGGATCCCCGTAACCCAGTTCCTCGCCGTCGGCGATGCGGAACATCTCCCGGACCAGGTCGAGGCCGGTGACCTCCTCGGTGACGGGGTGTTCGACCTGGAGGCGGGTGTTGACCTCCAGGAAGGAGATCAGACCGTCCGCGGAGACCAGGAACTCCACCGTGCCCGCGCCGACGTAGCCGGCTTCCTTCAGGATGGCCTTGGACGCGGCGTACAGCTCGGCGTTCTGGGCGTCCGTCAGGAACGGGGCCGGGGCCTCCTCGACCAGCTTCTGGTGGCGGCGCTGGAGCGAGCAGTCGCGGGTGGAGACGACCACGACGTTGCCGTGTGTGTCGGCCAGGCACTGCGTCTCCACGTGGCGGGGCTTGTCGAGGTAACGCTCGACGAAGCACTCACCGCGTCCGAACGCGGCGACGGCCTCGCGGACGGCGGAGTCGTACAGCTCGGGGACCTCTTCGAGGGTCCGGGCGACCTTCAGGCCGCGACCGCCGCCACCGAACGCGGCCTTGATCGCGATGGGCAGGCCGTGTTCCTTCGCGAACGCCACGACCTCGTCGGATCCGGAGACCGGGTCGGGGGTGCCGGCGACCAGCGGGGCGCCGGCGCGTTGGGCGATGTGCCGGGCGGCGACCTTGTCGCCCAGGTCACGGATGGCCTGGGGCGGCGGCCCGATCCACGTCAGACCGGCGTCGAGGACGGCCTGCGCGAACTCGGCGTTCTCCGACAGGAAACCGTATCCGGGATGGATCGCGTCCGCGCCGGAGTCCGCCGCCGCCTGCAGGACCTTCGCGATGTCGAGGTAGCTGGCGGCCGGGGTGTCACCGCCCAACGCGAAAGCTTCGTCGGCCGCGCGGACGTGCAGAGCGTCCCGGTCCGGGTCGGCGTAGACGGCTACGCTCGCGATCCCGGCATCCCGGCAGGCCCGAGCAACGCGGACAGCGATTTCGCCACGGTTGGCGATGAGCACCTTGCGCACGATGGCTCCCTCCTTGAAACAACCTGAGTTTAGGGACAGCCCACACGGCCTTTCGACCCTTATCCAGAGGTGAGCTTGCCCACACAGAGTGTGATGCGAGCCCGCCTCGGGTCCGGAAAGCCCTTGTGGCGCCCCAGGCAAGGGGGATCCCCGACTGCACAGTAACCCCGTCACGCATCCGAGGTCTCTGTCCGGCGGGTCAGCGGCCCCGGGTGATTCTTTGTCGAGTCCCTACGAACGGACCAGGCTTTCTTTGCTTGATCGCTGCACGGACCCGATTCGCGCAACGAACCTGCCCGCACCCCTTGTCCCGGGGATTACCCGTTAGTAGCCTCCAGGGCGTCGAACAGGCTTGTGGCTTGTGGGGAGGGGAGCGTCGTGCTGCGCAGAATCGTGGCCGGCGTGGCTGCGGTCGTGCTCGTCGCGGAAGCGGCGTTGCTCGTCCTCGTCCACGTCGTGTTGGGAAAGACGACCGCGAACCAGTCGATGTCGATCGCGGGCGCCGATCCGGACGTCATGTCCAAGGCGACCTACGTGATGGGCGCCGGCATCGGTGCGTTCCTGCTGCTGTGCGCCGTCCTGCTGGGCATCGTCGCCGTACGGGACCGGGCTCCGGGCCGCTTCGCCCGCATCGTCCTCGTCAGCGCGGCCGTCACCCACGTGGTGCTCGGCGCGCTGGCCGTGGCGCTGATCGGCTGGTCCGCCTTCGCGGCGACCATGCTGATCCTGTGCCTGATCGTGCTGGTCCTGACGCTCCCCGCGCCCGGTGGCGCGGCGCCTGCCGCCGGACCCCGGGACACGCTGCCCCGGGACGTCCCGCCGCCCCCGCCGCACACGGAACTCAAGCCCACAAATCCGTGATGGACACGCCCAGTTCGCCGAGCAGCGAGCGCAGCAGCGGCAGGGAGATCCCGATCACATTGCCGTGATCGCCGTCGATTCCGTCGATGAAGGGCGCCGACAGCCCGTCCAGGGTGAAGGCCCCGGCCACGTGCAGCGGCTCCCCGCTGGCCACGTACGCCGCGACCTCCGCGTCCGAGGGCTCGCCGAAGCGGACCGTCGTGGACGCGGTGGCCGAGACCCGACGGCCGCTCGCGGTGTCGATGACGCAGTGACCGGTGCGCAGGACGCCCGCCCGCCCGCGCATCGACTTCCAGCGGGCCGTGGCCTCCTCGGCGTCCGCGGGCTTGCCCAGCGCCTCGCCGTCCAGCTCCAGCACCGAATCGCAGCCGATCACCAGGGCGCCCGCGGTCTCGTCCAGGGCGGCCACCACGGCGGCCTTGGCCTCGGCCAGGGCCAGGGCCAGTTCGGAGGGGCTGTCGGCGCTCAGCGTGTCCTCGTCGAAGCCGCTGACGATCACGTGCGGGGCGAGCCCGGCCTGTCGCAGCAGGTTCAGCCGGGCGGGGGAGGCGGAGGCGAGGACGAGCGCGCGCGGTTCAGCAGCAGTCATGCCCGCCATCGTAGGGCCGGCGGCGGGCGGCGCAGGAGGGCGCTAGAAGTGGTCCACGCCGAGGACGTACACCACCACGATCATGGCGAGCGCGAGCACCACGATCATTCTCCGGACCATGGCCTGGACGTCGCGCATGTCCTTCGGGGGCTCGTCCTTCGGGTCTGACCAGAGCATGCGTCGATCCTGTCCCGAGGGACGCCGGTGGCGCCTGAGTACTCGTACTCAGGCGCCACCGTCCGTTCGCGTCATCTTCGGTCCCGGTATCGGGCCCGAAGACGGGGTCTAGCCGGGCCAGTACGTGCGGCCCCACGCGTGCGGCCCCGGCTGCGGCAGGCGCCGGCGGGCCGTCCGGGCCGGCGAGGCCCACTCGTCCTTGACCCGGGAGGCGCCCGGCGGCACGGAGGCCAGTGCCGCCGCGCGCGCCTGGACCACCGCCAGTGCGGCGGCCAACTCCTCCGGGGTCGGGTTCCCCTTGACGACCTTGATCACCACTGTGAACTCCTCGGGGCCTAGAGGGGGATGTTTCCGTGCTTCTTCGGGGGCAGGGACTCCCGCTTGGTCCGCAACTGGCGCAGCCCCTTCACCACGTGCGCCCGGGTCTCGGACGGCATGGTCACCGCGTCGATGTACCCGCGCTCGGCGGCGGTGTACGGGTTGAGCAGCGCGTCCTCGTACTCGGTGATCAGGCGTGCGCGCGTCTCCTCCACCTCCTCCGGGGCGGTTTCGGCGAGGGTGCGGCGGTGCAGGATGTTCACCGCGCCCTGGGCGCCCATGACGGCGATCTGCGCGGTCGGCCAGGCCAGGTTCAGGTCCGCGCCGAGGTGCTTGGAGCCCATCACGTCGTAGGCGCCGCCGAAGGCCTTGCGGGTGATGACGGTGATCAGGGGGACGGTGGCCTCGGCGTACGCGTAGATCAGCTTCGCGCCGCGCCGGATGATTCCGTTGTACTCCTGGTCCGTGCCCGGAAGGAAGCCCGGGACGTCGACGAAGGTCAGCACCGGGACGTTGAAGGCGTCGCAGGTCCGCACGAAGCGGGCGGCCTTCTCCGAGGCGTTGATGTCCAGGCAGCCGGCGAACTGCATCGGCTGGTTCGCGACGATGCCCACCGGGTGGCCCTCGACGCGGCCGAAGCCGGTGAGGATGTTCGGCGCGAACAGCGACTGCGTCTCCAGGAACTCCGCGTCGTCGAGCACGTGCTCGATCACGGTGTGCATGTCGTACGGCTGGTTCGCGCTGTCCGGGATCAGCACGTCGAGTTCGCGGTCGGTGTCGGTGACCTCGGTGTCCGCGTCCTCCGGGAAGGCGGGCGGCTCGGAGAGGTTGTTCGACGGCAGGTACGCGAGGAGCGACTTGACGTACTCGATGGCGTCCTTCTCGTCGCCGGCCATGTGGTGGGCCACGCCCGAGGTGGAGTTGTGGGTACGGGCGCCGCCCAGTTCCTCGAAGCCCACGTCCTCGCCGGTGACCGTCTTGATGACGTCCGGGCCGGTGATGAACATGTGCGAGGTCTGGTCGACCATCACCGTGAAGTCGGTGATGGCGGGCGAGTAGACGGCGCCGCCGGCGCACGGTCCCACGATCAGGCTGATCTGCGGGATCACGCCCGAGGCGTGCACGTTGCGGCGGAAGATCTCGCCGTACATGCCCAGGGCGCTGACGCCCTCCTGGATGCGGGCGCCGCCGGAGTCGTTGATGCCGACGAGCGGACATCCGGTCTTCAGCGCGAAGTCCATGACCTTCATGATCTTCTGGCCGTAGACCTCGCCGAGGGCTCCGCCGAAGACCGTGAAGTCCTGCGAGAACACGGCCACCGGGCGGCCGTCCACCGTGCCGTAGCCGGTGACGACGCCGTCGCCGTAGGGGCGGGTGTTCTCCAGACCGAAGTTGGTCGACCGGTGCCGGGCGAACTCGTCGAGTTCGACGAACGACCCCTCGTCCAGCAGCAGGGCGACCCGCTCACGCGCCGTCAGCTTTCCCTTGGCGTGCTGCTTCTCCACGGCCCGCGCGGACCCTGCGTGCGTGGCTTCGTCGATGCGTCGCCGCAGGTCCGCGATCTTGCCCGCGGTCGTGTGCGTGTCGATCGGCTGTGAGGGTTGTGACATCGGGGTCGCGGCTCCCTGTGTGGTGTCAACTGCCTGGTCAATTGATTGACTACTGCTGGCTACTGGTGCGTAGCGTATCGGCGGGCATGGCGCTCGGCAGTGCGGCGTTTGACACACCTACTGTGGCTTGCATGACGCCATCAGATGCATCAGCCGGAACTCCGACCGGAGGTTCCGCGGGCCGCTGGTCCAGCCTCGACCGGCCGCCGTTGAACGTCGCAGCCCTGCGCCGGGCGCTCGTCGTCGAGGACGGGCTGTGGACCTCGCTGGAGGTCGTGCCCGCCACCGGGTCCACCAACACCGATCTCGCCGCCCGGGCCGCGACGCTGCCCGAGGGGGCCGTGCTCGTCGCCGAGGAGCAGACCGCCGGGCGCGGGCGCCTCGACCGGACCTGGACGGCGCCCGCGCGGTCCGGGCTGTTCTTCTCCGTGCTGCTCAAGCCCGGGCCGGACGTACCGCAGGAGCGGTGGGGCTGGCTGACCCTGCTGGCCGGCGTGGCCACCGCGACGGGGTTGTCCCGGGCGGCGGGCGTGGACACCGCCCTCAAGTGGCCCAACGACCTGCTGGTCACCGTGGACGGCGAGGAGCGCAAGACCGGCGGGATCCTCGCCGAGCGCGTCGGCGACGGCGTGGTCGTCGGGATCGGGCTCAACGTCACCCTGAGCGAGGACGAGCTGCCGGTGGACACCGCCGGTTCCCTGGCCCTGGCCAAGGCGACCGTCACCGACCGGGACCCGCTGCTCAGGGCCGTGCTGCGGTCCCTGGAGCAGTGGTACGGGAACTGGCGAGCGGCCGGCGGCGACCCGGCGGCCAGCGGGCTCCAGGAGACGTACGCGGCGGGGTGCGCGACGCTGGGCAAGCACGTGCGCGCGGAGCTGCCCGGCGGGCGCACGCTCACCGGGACGGCCGAAGCGGTCGACGCGGACGGTCGGCTCGTCATCCGGACGGCCGCCGACGAGCACGAGGCCGTGGGCGCCGGCGACGTCGTCCACCTGCGGTCGACCCATTAGGCCGTCTCCGGGTGCCCGCCCGGGCGGGCACCCGGAGACGGCCCGCCCGACGGGGCCTGCGGGTGCGGATCACGCTCGGGGCGCGGCCGACGGAGTGGGGAGTGAGCTACGGCACACCTGCCGTATGGTTTAGGCGATCCCGGTCCTCCCGGTGATCAATCGGTTCGGAAGTCGGAATTGCGCACGGAATGGACAGGAGGCGGCCCTTGACCGTCGACGACTCAACGTCCAGTGCGCCCGCGTCCGGTGCGTCCGGTTCGTCCGCCGGCGCGGGCACCCCGATCGGGCGCGACCAGCACACGCCCCACCACGAGGTCGACCACACGGCCCAGCCGACGGCCGACCCGCTCGCCATCCGCCTGGAACAGCTGATCCTTGGCGCCGAGCGCCGGTACACGCCCTTCCAGGCGGCCCGCAGCGCCGGGGTCTCGATGGAGCTGGCCTCCCGCTTCTGGCGGGCCATGGGCTTCGCGGACATCGGCCAGGCCAAGGCCCTGACCGAAGCCGACGTACTGGCGCTGCGCCGACTCGCCGGCCTGGTGGAGGCCGGCCTGCTCAGCGAGCCCATGGCGGTGCAGGTGGCGCGGTCCACGGGCCAGACCACCGCCCGTCTGGCCGAATGGCAGATCGACTCCTTCCTGGAGGGGCTGACGGAGCCGCCGGAGCCCGGGATGACCCGCACGGAGGTCACGTACCCGCTGGTCGAGCTGCTGCTGCCGGAGCTGGAGGAGTTCCTCGTCTACGTGTGGCGCCGCCAGCTGGCGGCCGCGACCGGGCGCGTGGTGCAGGTCGCCGACGACGAGGAGATGGTCGACCGCCGGCTCGCGGTGGGCTTCGCGGACCTGGTGGGCTTCACCCGCCTCACCCGGCGGCTGGAGGAGGAGGAGCTCGGCGAACTCGTCGAGGCCTTCGAGACCACGGCCGCCGACCTGGTCGCCGCGCACGGCGGGCGACTGATCAAGACCCTGGGCGACGAGGTGCTGTACTGCGCCGACGACGCGGCGACGGCGGCGGAGATCGCGCTGCGGCTGATCGAGACCATGGAAGCCGATCCGCAGATGCCCGAACTGCGGGTCGGGATCGCCTTCGGCACGGTGACGACCCGGATGGGCGACGTCTTCGGCACCACGGTGAACCTGGCGAGCCGGTTGACGTCCATAGCGCCCAAGGACGCGGTGCTCGTGGACGGCGCGATGGCCGAGGAGCTGGGCCGGACCGGGGCCGCGCCGCTGTCGGAGAAGGAGGCCGCGTCGGAGCTGGGCGGCGGCACCTACCGCTTCGCGCTCCAGCCGATGTGGCAGCGGCCGGTGCGTGGGCTCGGGGTCGTCGAACCCTGGTCGCTGACGCGGAGGGCACCTAAGATCCCCGGGTAACGTTCGTTAACCGGGAGGGTCCCCAGTGCCTGTGGAGTCGGAGTTCGTAGCGGTACGTCGGCACGGAGACGACGGGGTCGTCGAGTTGGTCCTGGACCGCCCCAAGGCCATGAACGCGGTGTCGACGGAGATGGCCCGGGCCATCGGCGCCGCGTGCGCCTCGCTGGCCGCGGACGCCTCGGTGCGGGTGGTCGTGCTGACCTCCACCGCGGAGCGGGCCTTCTGTGTCGGGGCCGACCTCAAGGAGCGCAACTCGCTGTCGGACGCCGAGCTGCTGCGGCAGCGGCCGACCACGCGCGGGGCGTACGGGGGCGTGCTGGAACTGCCGATGCCGACGATCGCCGCGGTACACGGGTTCGCGCTGGGCGGCGGCTTCGAGCTGGCCCTGGCCTGCGACGTGATCGTGGCGGACGAGACGGCCGTGGTCGGCCTGCCCGAGGTGTCGGTCGGCGTGATCCCGGGCGGCGGCGGCACCCAACTGCTGCCCCGACGGGTGGGCGCGGCCCGCGCGGCGGAACTGATCTTCACGGCCCGCCGCGTCGAGGCGGCCGAGGCGCTGGACCTGGGCCTGGTGGACTCGGTGGTCGCGGCGGGCTCCGACCGCGAGGAGGCGCTGGCGCTGGCCGGGCGGATGGCGGCGAACTCGCCGGTCGGGCTGCGCGCGGCCAAGCGGGCGCTGCGGCTGGGGCACGGCATGGACCTGACGGCCGGCCTGGAGATCGAGGACGCGGCCTGGCGGACGGTGGCCTTCTCCGGGGACCGGGCGGAGGGCGTGGCGGCGTTCAACGAGAAGCGGAAGCCGCGCTGGGCGTAGGCCTGGCCGGCCGGTGGGTGGGTGGGCGGGGCCCGGGGCCCCGCCCGGCCCCTGAAGCCGGGGGTGCGGGTGCGGGGTTTCGTGCGGCGCCGTTGCGGGGGCGCTGCCCCCGGGCCCCCGCGCCTCAAACGCCGGCAGGGCTGGATTGGTGCGGCCGGGTCGATTCGCGCGGCGGGGCTGGATTTGTGTGGCCGGGTCGATTCGCGCGGCAGGGTGGGATTTGTGCGGCCGGGTCGATTCGCGCGGCAGGGTGGGAAGGTACGAAGTTGGACAAAACTCCCTAGTCTGGGGTGATGGGAGTTGACGGGCGGCTGAGAGCCGTCGTGGGCCTCGCGCAGGCCATGGCGGCCGCCTGCCTGCCGCGGGACAGCGTGCGGGCCGCCGCGCGGGGTGCGCGGCTGGCCCTGGACGGATCGTTCGCCGCCATCTCCGCGTGGGAGCGCGAGCGGGGACGGCTGCGGGTGCTCGTCAACGAGGGCGAGCGGCGGGCCGGGGAGGAGGAGTTTCCCGAGGACGAGTCCTATCCCGTCCACGACTTCCCGGAGATCACCGAGTTCCTGCACGAACGCTGGGCGGGCGGCGGCGGCCCGCACGCCTGGGTCGAGAGCGCGGTCGGCGACCGGCCCGGACGGCGCGGCGAGGCCCTGCGCCTGCGCGGCCGCGGCACCTGCGTCGTCGCGCCCATCGTGCTCAGCGGGCGGGCCTGGGGCGAGCTGTACGTGGCCCGGGACGAGGGGCTGCCGGACTTCGACGAGGACGACGCGGAGTTCGCGACGGTCCTGGCCGCCGTCGTGGCGGCGGGTCTCGCGCAGAACGAGCGGCTCGAAGAGGCCCGGCGGCTGGCCTTCACCGACCCGCTGACCGGACTCGCCAACCGGCGGGCCGTGGACATGCGGCTGGACGAGGCCCTGGAGGAGCACCGGCGCTCCGGGGCTGTCGTGAGCCTGGCCGTCTGTGACCTGAACGGCCTCAAGAAGGTCAACGACACCCTCGGGCACGCCATGGGCGACCGGCTCCTGGAACGGTTCGGGTCCGTGCTGAGCCTGTGCGGGGCCATGCTGCCGGGCGCGCTGGTGGCCCGCCTCGGCGGCGACGAGTTCTGCCTGGTGAGCCTGGGGCCGTCGGCGGACGAGGTGGTGCGGGTGGCCGAGGAACTGTGCCTGCGGGCCGCCGAGCTGGAACTCGGCGAGGGGGTGGCCTGCGGGGTCGCCTCGACCGGGGACCCCATCGGCGTGGTGAAGTCCTCCCGGCGGCTCTTCCGGCTCGCGGACGCCGCCCAGTACAAGGCCAAGGCCGCGCGGTCGCCCCGGCCCGTGGTGGCCGGGCGGGACACGGCCGTGGTGCGGCTCGCGGACGCCGCGCAGGAGGCGGCGGGGGAGCGGCGGCGGTTCCGCGGCCGGGCCTGAGCGTCCGCTCCCGGGCCCGACGGGGGCGGCGACGGGGGCGGTGACGGCGCGTGAGGGGACCTCATCGAACTGGCTAGTGACAGAGAAGGATTCAGTCCGTAGGGTGCTGAATATGGATATGCACACTGTCGTGGTGGGGACGTCCGGGACCACCGCCGAGGACGTCATCGCCGTCGCCCGCGGCAACGCGCGCGTCGAGCTGTCCGGCGAGGCACTCGACGCCCTGGCCCGCGCCCGCGAGATCGTCGACGCGCTCGCCGCCAAGCCCGAGCCCGTCTACGGGGTGTCCACCGGGTTCGGCGCCCTCGCCTCCCGGCACATCAGCCCCGAGCTGCGCGCGCAGCTCCAGCGCAACATCGTCCGCTCGCACGCCGCAGGCATGGGCCCGCGCGTCGAGCGGGAGGTCGTGCGCGCCCTGATGTTCCTGCGGCTGAAGACCGTCGCCTCCGGACACACCGGCGTACGCCCCTCCGTCGCCCAGACCATGGTGGACGTGCTCAACGCCGGGATCACCCCCGTCGTCCACGAGTACGGCTCCCTCGGCTGCTCCGGCGACCTCGCACCGCTGTCCCACTGCGCGCTCGCGCTCATGGGCGAGGGCGACGCCGAGGGCCCCGACGGGTCCGTCCGGCCCGCCGGCGAGCTGCTCGCCGAGGCCGGGATCGAGCCGGTCGAGCTCCGCGAGAAGGAAGGGCTCGCCCTCCTCAACGGCACCGACGGCATGCTCGGCATGCTGGTCATGGCCCTCGCGGACCTCGCCAAGCTCTACACGTCCGCCGACATCACGGCCGCGCTGACGCTGGAGGCGCTGCTCGGTTCCGAGAAGGTCCTCGCCCCCGAGCTGCACGCGATCCGCCCGCACCCGGGCCAGGGCGCCGCCGCCGCCAACATGGCCGCCGTGCTGAAGGGCTCCGGGCTCACCGGGCACTTCCAGGAGGAGTCCGCCCCGCGCGTCCAGGACGCCTACTCGGTGCGCTGCGCCCCGCAGGTCGCCGGCGCGGGCCGCGACACCATGGCGCACGCCGCCCTGGTCGCCTCCCGGGAACTGGCCGCCGCCGTCGACAACCCGGTGGTGCTGCCCGACGGTCGCGTGGAGTCCAACGGCAACTTCCACGGCGCCCCCGTCGCGTACGTCCTCGACTTCCTGGCCATCGCCGCCGCCGACCTCGGCTCCATCGCCGAACGGCGCACCGACCGGCTGCTCGACAAGAACCGCTCGCACGGCCTGCCGCCGTTCCTCGCGGACGACGCCGGCGTGGACTCGGGCCTGATGATCGCCCAGTACACGCAGGCCGCCCTGGTCAGCGAGATGAAGCGGCTCGCGGTGCCCGCGTCCGCCGACTCGATCCCCTCCTCCGCCATGCAGGAGGACCACGTCTCCATGGGCTGGTCGGCGGCGCGCAAGCTCCGTACGGCCGTCGACAACCTCACGCGGATCGTCGCGATCGAGATGTACGCGGCCACCCGGGCGATCGAGCTGCGCCACGGGCTCACCGCGGCCCCGGCGAGCCGGGCCGCCATCGAGGCCGCCCGGGCGGCGGGCGTCCAGGGCCCCGGGCCGGATCGTTTCCTCGCCCCCGACCTGGCCGCCGCCGACGCGTTCGTCCGATCGGGCGCCCTCGTCGAGGCGGTCGAAACAGTGACCGGTCCGCTCGCCTGACCCGTCACGGCTCTGCCGACCGGCGACAGTGCGACGAAGGGCCGCGCCCGGGGAGATCCCCCGGTGCGCGGCCCTTCTCGCGTTCTCCCACGTCTTTGATCGGGCGCCGCGTGGATCGGGCGCCGGGTCCGGCGTGTGTCGCGTCCGGCGTGCGCCGTCGGCCCCGGAGGGCCGAGCGGGCGCTACTCGGCGCGGGAGCGGCGCACGGAGAAGGTCACGAACCCCGCGCCGAGCCCCAGGAAGACGGTGCCGCCCATCAGGTACGGGGTCGTGTCGATACTGCCGGTGTCGGCGAGGGCGAGAACGGCCTCCTGGGGTTCCGCTTGATTCACGACCATGTCGGAGGACGTGATCGTGCCCGTGTTGGCGGGGACGGGCGCCCCGGAGGATCCCGACGCCTGTCCTGGTGCCGTGGCATTGGCCGACGGCACGAACCAGAGGGCGGCGAGGAGGGTGGTCGCTCCGAGAGCGGTGAGCAGCGGTCGACGTGCGGACACGGTGCGATCCCCCTTGTGGCAGCAGCGAATTGGCCGTGTGCGCCGATGCTAGTGAAAGGGGCGGGTCGTGGGAAAGTCGGGGCGGCCACGGGCTTACTCTCCGTCGTATGAACCCTTCTGAGACATCACGGTACGTACGACTTCGGGTGGATTTGGTCCTCGAAGTGACCGACACCACGGCACTGACCGGAGCGGCGCACGCCCACATCAAGGCCGACGAGTTCATGCCGGACGAGGAGCGCGGCCACGCGGAGGCGGCTGTTCGCGACGACGAGTCGGAGGCCCTGGCCTACCTCGTCGACCCCACCGACCTGGTCACGGACATCCCCGGAGTGGAACTGGCCCAGGCCTCCTGGAGCAGCGAGCCCGCCGAATACGACCCCGAGTCCATGGAGTGGGACCTGGACGAGGAAGATGGGGAACACGACGAAGAGCCGACCGACAACGCGTGACCGTGGGGTTGCACACATTCCGACCGGATGTGGAACCGAACAGGGTCGATTGAGCGTTGTTGATCCGTGGCAGGGGGGCGTGCCCCCCTGTCCGGTAGGGATACCGCCCGGCGGTAGCCGGGTGGAGCTCGGGGGTTCCGGCAACGATGGAGTGGCGTGTGAGGACGGACAGCATGCGGAGGAAGAGGTCCCTGGTGGCCGTTTCCGCCGTGCTCGGCGGCGTATTGATGCTCTCGGCCTGCAACGGAGGCGGAGACGGCGATCCGAAGGCGGGCGGCACGGAGAGCGGCAAGTCGCAGGCGGACGTGGACGCCGCGGCGGCCAAGGACAGCTCCAAGGCCCGAATAGCCATCACGCCCAAGGACGGCGCCACCAACATCGGCCTGAACGACGCGACCAAGGTCGCCGTCAGTGACGGCACGCTCACCAAGGTCGAGCTGAAGACCACCGAGGGCACGGTCGTCCCCGGCAAGATCGCCGACGACGGCAAGAGCTGGAAGCCGGACGGTGCGCTCAAGCGCTCCACCAAGTACGCCCTGTCGGCGACCGCCAAGGACGAGGCCGGCAAGGAGGCGCACGAGAACGCGTCCTTCACCACCGTCTCCCCTGAGAACAGCTTCGTCGGCTCGTTCATCCCGGACGACGGCCAGACCGTCGGCGTGGGCATGCCGGTCTCGATCACCTTCAACAAGCCGATCAAGGACCAGAAGGCCGTCCAGGCGGCCATCAACGTCACCTCCAGCAGCGGCCAGGAGATCGTCGGCCACTGGTTCGGTTCGCAGCGGCTGGACTTCCGCCCGGAGGAGTACTGGAAGGCGAACTCCACCGTCACGCTGAAGCTGGCGCTGGAGGGCGTGAAGGGGGCGCCCGGCGTCCAGGGCGTCCAGAACAAGACCGTCTCCTTCAAGGTCGGCCGCAGCCAGGTAGCCAAGGTCGACGCGAAGACCAAGCAGATGACGGTCACCCGGGACGGCGCGGTCCTCAAGACCATCCCGATCTCGGCGGGGTCCCCGGACAACCCGACGTACAACGGCAAGATGGTGATCTCCGAGAAGTTCAAGGAGACCCGGATGGACGGCGCCACCGTCGGCTTCAAGGACGGCGACGGCAAGGGCGAGTACGACATCAAGGACGTCCCGCACGCGATGCGGCTGTCCACCTCGGGCACCTTCATCCACGGCAACTACTGGGGTGCCGACTCGATCTTCGGCAAGGTCAACACCAGTCACGGCTGTGTCGGTCTCAACGACGCCCAGGGCGCCAACGACCCGAACACCCCCGGCTCGTGGTTCTTCGACAACTCGCTGATCGGCGACGTGGTCGAGGTGGTCAACTCCCCGGACAAGACCATCAAGCCGGACAACGGCCTCAACGGCTGGAACATGAGCTGGGCGGAGTGGAAGGCGGGCGCGGCCTCCTGACGCCGCGTACGACCCGAACTGACGCCGCGTACGGCCTGAACTGAGACGCGGACACCACGGACGGCGGGAAACCCACACGGGTTTCCCGCCGTCCGTCGTCCGTCCGTCCGTCGTCGCCGTCCGCCGTTCGTGGGCCCCTTCTCCCGGCGCCTTCTCGTCCGGCTTCCGCCCGCGGGTGACGGTGACGGAAAACCCCTGAGCGCGCGGCGGACGCCCCGGCTAGGGTCCCGGTCATGACGATCCGACCCGTTGCCCCACCCCCGTCCGACACCGAGGTGGACACCTGGCTCGCGGTCCTGACCGCCGCCACGACCACCGACCTGCCGGGGCTGCCGGCACCCTCCCGCGTGGAGGTGGCCGGCCGGCTCCGGGTGCCGCCGGTCCGGGGCCGGAACGCGTTCTGGAGGACGGACGACGGGGCCGGCGTCGCCGGACTGCTCCTGTTCACCGACGAGGGCAACACGCACACCGCGTTCCTGGACGTGCTGGCGGTGCGCCCCGAGGCGCGCCGGCGGCGCGTGGGCACGGCGCTGTGGGAGCGGGTCCGGGCCGAGCTCCTCGCGAGCGGGCGCACCTCGGTCTCCGCGCTCGTGGACCTCGAAGGCCCGGGCCGGGCGTTCGCCGAGTCCCTCGGCTTCGAGAACGTGCTGCGGATGTCCTGGTACGTCCAGGACGTGGCGATGCCCGCCGCGATACCGGCCACCCCGGGCTATGAGCTGCTGTGCTGGCCCGGGATCGTCCCCGACGCGTGGGCGCCGGCGGTGGCCGTGGCCCACGCGGCGATGGAGGACGCGCCGAGCGGGGACATGGAAGAGCAGACGACGAGGTGGACGGCCGAACGGGTACGGGCCGTCCAGCGGCTGGTCCTGGAGCGGGGCGGCGACCTGACCATGGTCGCGGCGGTGACGCCCGCCGGGGAGGTGGCCGCGTACACGGTGCTCGTCCGGACGGACCCGACGGGGCCGCGCGCCCTCCAGTACGACACGGTGGTCGTCTCCGCCCACCGCGGCCACGGCCTCGGCCGGGCCGTCAAGCTCCGCATGCTCGCGGAAATGGGCGAGCGCCACCCGGACCTGCGGCAGATCGGCACGACCGTGGCGGACGAGAACGGCCCCATGCGTGCGGTCAACGAGTCCCTGGGCTACCGGTGGGAACGCGGCGCGGGAATCTTCCAGCGCACCCTGTGACCCCGGGGCGCGCCGGCGGGGGCCCGCGGGGCCGGCCGGGCGCGCCTCAGTTCTGCGACGGGGCGTCCACGGGGGAGGAGTGGGTCGGCGCCGCCCAGGACGACAGCAGACGCAGGGCGTCCGCCGACGGGGAGCCCGGGGTGGCGTGGAAGGTGACCAGCGACTGCTCCGGGTCGTCCCGCAGGGTCAGCGTCTCGAAGTGCAGGTCCATCTCACCCACCACCGGGTGCCGCAGCCGCTTCACGCCGTGCGTCTTGTCGGCGACCGTGTGCGCCGCCCACAACCGCCGGAACTCCTCGTTCTTCACCGACAGCTCCCCGACCAGCGCCGACAACTGCTCGTCCTCGGGGTGCTGGCCCGCGTACATCCGCAGATTGCTGACCACCTCGCAGGCCCGGCACTCCCAGTCCGCGTACAGCTCCGCCGTCGCGTCGTCCAGGAACACCAGCCGCACCAGGTTCCGCTCACCGACCGGCAGCGCCCCGAAGTCCCCGAAGACCGCCACGGCCAGCCGGTTCCAGCCGATGACGTCCTGCCGCCGTCCCACCAGGTAGGCCGGTACGCCCTCCATCGCGTCCAGCAGCGTCCGCAGCTCCGGCCGGACCTGTTGGGGCCGCCGGGACTGCCGCCGCTTGAGGGTGCGCGGGCTCGCCAGGTGCGTCAGGTGCGCCGACTCCGTGTCGTCCAGCCGCAGTGCCCGCGCGATGGCGTCCAGCACCTCCGCCGACACGTTCTGTCCGTGTCCCTGCTCCAGCCGCGTGTAGTAGGCCACCGACACCCCGGCCAACTGCGCCAGCTCCTCCCGGCGCAGGCCGGGCACCCGGCGGTGGCGGCCGTAGTCCGGCAGTCCCACGTCCCCGGGGCGCAGCCGGGCCCGCCGGCTCCGCAGGAACTCGCCCAGTTCGGCTCGCTGATCAAGCTGGTCCATACAGCCAGTATGTCCGGGTCGCGAACCGTGTGCCTGACCCCGCCAGTGGTAGGTCCACGGGACGTAGGCACAACAGGGGACTGGGTGACACGAGGGAACGGGGGCATCGTGGAGATACCGCTGGAAATCCCCGTCCGAGGAGCTTCACCATGTCCGTCACCCAGGTCGCCGCCTACGCCGCTCCCGCCGCGAAGGCCCCGCTGGAGCGCACGACGATCCCGCGCCGCCCGGTCGGCGAGCACGACGTCCTCATCGACATCAAGTTCGCCGGCATCTGCCACTCCGACATCCACCAGGCCACCGACGGCTGGGGCGAGGGCATCTTCCCCATGGTCCCCGGCCACGAGATCGCCGGTGTGGTCACCGAGGTCGGCCCCGGCGTCACGAAGTTCGCGGTCGGCGACCGGGTCGGCGTCGGATGCTTCGTCGACTCCTGCCGCGAGTGCGAGCAGTGCCTGGCCGGCTTCGAGCAGTACTGCCTCAAGGGCATGACCGGCACGTACAACGCGATGGACAAGAACGGCGAGCCCACCTACGGCGGCTACTCCACCCACATCGTCGTCGACGAGAACTACACCGTGCGCATCCCCGAGGGCATCGACCTCGACGTCGCCGCCCCGCTGCTGTGCGCCGGCATCACCCTGTACTCCCCGCTCAAGCACTGGAACGCGGGCCCCGGCAAGAAGGTCGCCATCGTCGGCCTCGGCGGCCTCGGCCACATGGGCGTCAAGATCGCCTCCGCGCTGGGCGCGGACGTCACCGTCCTGTCGCAGAGCCTGCGCAAGAAGGACGACGGCCTGCGGCTGGGTGCCTCGGAGTACCACGCCACCAGTGACGAGACCACCTTCGAGAAGCTGGCCGGCAGCTTCGACCTGATCGTCTCCACGGTGTCCGCGCCGCTTCCCCTCGACACGTACCTGCGGCTGCTCAAGGTCGACGGCGCGTTCGTGAACGTCGGCGCGCCGGAGGACCCGGTCTCGCTGAACCTGTTCTCCGTCATCGCCGGCCGCAAGACCCTCGCGGGCTCCTCCATCGGCGGGATCGCCGAAACCCAGGAGATGCTGGACTTCTGCGCCGAGCACGGCCTGGGCGCCGAGATCGAGCTGATCGGTGCCGACCGGATCAACGAGGCCTACGACCGTGTCCAGTCGAGCGACGTCCGCTACCGCTTCGTCATCGACACCGCGACCATCTGACCCGACCCCTCGGCGCGGCCGGGTACCTGGGCCACGAGCGCCCGGGCATGACGACGCCCCGGCCGGCCGCCGCGGGTGCGGCGGCCGGCCGGGGCGTGCGCGCCGGACGGCTCAGGCGCCTGCCGTCGGGGCCTGGGCCACGCCGATCGGGCAGCTGACGCCCGTGCCGCCGATGCCGCAGTAGCCGCCGGGGTTCTTGTCCAGGTACTGCTGGTGGTAGGCCTCCGCCGGCCAGAACGGGCGCTCCGACGCCGGGAGGACGGCGGTGGTGACGTCGCCGTGGCCCGCGGCCGTCAGGACCCGCTGGTAGGCCTCCCGGGAGGCCTCGGCCTCGGCCTGGTGCGCGGGGGAGTGGGTGTAGATCGCCGAGCGGTACTGGGTGCCGACGTCATTGCCCTGGCGGAAGCCCTGCGTGGGGTCGTGGGACTCCCAGAACAGCTTCAGCAGCGTCGCGTACGAGACGAGCGCCGGGTCGAAGACCACCCGCACGACCTCGGTGTGGCCGGTCTGCCCCGAGCAGGCCTCCTCGTACGTCGGGTTCTCCGTGAACCCGCCCTGGTAGCCGACCAGGGTGGTCCACACCCCGGGGGTCTGCCAGAACTTGCGCTCCGCGCCCCAGAAACAGCCCAGGCCGAAGTCCGCCACCGCCAGGTGCGCGGGGTAGGGCCCCGCAAGCGGGTTGCCGAGCACGGTGTGCGCGGACGGCAGCGAGAAGAGCGGTTCCGAGCGGCCCCGCAGGGCCTCTTCGCGGGTCGGGAGCTCGGGCGTGCGGCGGTACGAGAACATGGTCGCCTCCTTGGTAGTGGGAACAACGGACAAGGACGGTCCGGGATTCCCGAACCGTCCCGCGCGCGGGAGCCCGCGCGCCGCCGACCCCCGCGTCAGTGCGGCAGCGTCGCCGGCGAACCGCCGTTGGCCTCGTAGCCCGCCACCGCCAGCGCCCGGTACACCGCGTACGCCGCCGCCGGGTCCGGCGAGGCCGACCAGGGCAGCGCGCCGACGTACCCGTCCACGTGCCGCACCTGTTCCATCGCCTCCGCCCAGCGCTCCATGCTCACCAGGAACATCAGCAGCAGGTGCCGGACGTGGGCGAGCATCGGGTCGTCCGCGCGGGCCGTGCGGACCGCGTACAGCGCGCCCTCCACGGCCCGGGTGACGACCGCGCTCTGCCAGAACGTCGACACGAAGTTCACCTCGGGCAGGTGCTCGTACACCGCGAACAGCGGCAGGGCCGCCAGCAGCGAACCCTGCGGGGCGCGGGCCGCCGCCGCGTGCGTGAACGCGTCGGCCTTCTCCCGCGAGCCGTGCCACTTCTCGCACCAGTAGTTCAGGGCCGCCAGGTGCGCGCCCATGTGCTGCGGGGCCCGGTCGATGACCTTCGCCCACAGCGCGTCGTACTCCGCCTCGGAGTAGCCCAGCGCCCGGCCGATCGCCAGCTCCGTGATGTACGGGACCGGGTCCCCCGGCGCGAGCAGGGCCGCCCGCCGGCAGGCCTCCAGGGCCTCCTCCAGGATGATCCGGTGGTCCTCGGAGCCGACGCCGCCCGAGTGCCGCCAGGCCTGCTGCACCAACAGTTCGGCGTGCACCTGCGCGCCGCCCGCGTCCTTCGGCGCCTCCAGCCGCCACGCCTTCAACCACTGCGCGCCCTCCCCGGGCCGGCGCACCAGGTCCAGCGCCGCCGCACCGCCGAAGGCCTGGACGCGCTGCCAGCGCTGCTCGCCCTCCGTCGGGGTCCCGGCCAGCAGTTGCGAGGCGGCCTGCCACCGGCCGGTCCGCTCGACGTTGTCGAGGGCGTCCATCAGGTCCTGGTCGGGCCCGGGAACGCGGATGTCCAGCTCCTCTTCCCGGTCGAACCCGTAGTTCGCAGGGTCGGCGGCGTCCGGGCTGCCGGGCGCGACCAGCCGGGCACCGCCCCGCCGGCGCCGGATGTAGGGGGCGGCGATGGCCACGAGCAGGCCCATCGCGAAGAGGAACCACAGAATCTCCATGCCTCCAAGCGAACCAGACGCACCCGGGCCAAGGCCAATGCCTCACTGGCCAGGCCCGACGGTCGGGGCACGAGAGGAACCACCGCCGTACGGGGCATAGCATCTGCCCATGAGCGACAGCCACGAGCACCAGAGCTTCGAGACCCGCGCGATCCACGCGGGCAATACGGCGGACCCGCGGACCGGCGCGGTCGTGCCCCCGATCTACCAGGTGTCCACGTACAAGCAGGACGGCGTCGGCGGACTGCGCGAGGGCTACGAGTACAGCCGCAGCGGCAACCCGACGCGCACCGCCCTGGAGGAGAACCTCGCGGCGCTGGAGGGCGGCCGACGCGGTCTCGCCTTCGCGTCCGGGCTCGCCGCCGAGGACTGCCTGCTGCGCACGCTGCTCTCCCCGGGCGACCACGTGGTCATCCCGAACGACGCCTACGGCGGCACGTTCCGCCTCTTCGCGAAGGTCGTCTCCCGCTGGGGCGTCGAGTGGTCGGTGGCCGACACCTCCGACGCGGACTCCGTGCGGGCGGCCCTGACGCCGAAGACCAAGGTGATCTGGGTCGAGACCCCCTCCAACCCGCTGCTCGGCATCACGGACATCGCCGTGGTCGCCGACATCGCGCGGTCCGCCGGCGCCAAGCTGGTCGTGGACAACACCTTCGCGTCCCCCTACCTCCAGCAGCCCCTGGCGCTCGGCGCCGACGTGGTCGTGCACTCGCTGACCAAGTACATGGGCGGTCACTCCGACGTCGTCGGCGGCGCCCTCGTCACTGCGGACGAGGCGCTCGGCGAGGAGCTGGCCTACCACCAGAACGCCATGGGCGCGGTGGCCGGCCCCTTCGACTCGTGGGTCGTGCTGCGCGGCATCAAGACCCTCGCCGTCCGCATGGACCGGCACGCGGAGAACGCGGCCAAGATCGTCGAGGTGCTCGCGCGCCACCCGAAGGTCACCAAGGTCCTCTACCCGGGCCTGCCCGAGCACCCGGGCCACGAGGTCGCCGCCAAGCAGATGCGCAACTTCGGCGGCATGATCTCCTTCCAGGTCGCCGGTGGCGAGGAGGAGGCCGTCGCGGTCTGCGGCCGTACGAAGATCTTCACCCTCGCCGAGTCCCTCGGCGGCGTCGAGTCCCTCATCGAGCACCCGGGCCGGATGACCCACGCCTCGGTGGCCGGCTCGGCCCTGGAGGTCCCGGCGGACCTGATCCGCCTCTCGGTCGGCATCGAGAACGCCGACGACCTCATCGCGGACCTCACCCGCGCGCTGGGCTGAGTCCCCTCTTCGCCCGATGCCGCCGCCGGGCGGACGTCACCAGCCCTCCAGGGGCGGGGAGACATCGCTCGGCGGCGTCGCCCACGGCCGGGTCAGCGCCGCCCACACCGTGAACGCGAGCGCCGCCGCGCACAGCACCGTCCAACCGAACCGGCGCAGCGCCCGGCGGCGGCGCAGGAGCCGGTCCCCGCGGGCCGCGGCGGCAGCCGCCAACCCGACCGGCACCGTCGGGTGGGGACCTTCCATCAGCTCCCGCACCCGGGCCGCCTTGCGGTCGGGGAAGGCGCTCACGCCGCCTCCCGACCGGGGGCGGGCACGACGTCCCGCAGGGCCGCGACGGCCCGGTTGCACAGGGCGTGCACCCGCTCGGCCGGCAGCCCGAGCTGCGCCGCGGTGACCTCCTCCGCGACGCCCTCGTACACCCGCAGCACCAGGACGAGCCGTTCCAGCGGGACCAGCCGCGCGAGCGGCCCGGTACCGGAGGGCCGGCGCCGGGCGGTGCGGGCGTACGCGGCGCACAGTTCCTGCCGCGTGTGGTCGTACGGGTCGTCGCCGCGCAGCCGGCGCCAGTCCGCGTACGTACGGGCCAGGGCGCCCGCGAGGAGCCGGCGCGCGACGGCCGGGTCGTCCTCGGGCTCCGCGGTCAGCAGGATCGCGACGTGCAGGAGCCGGCCCGCCGCACCCGCGACGAAGGCCTCGAACTCCGCGTAGGGCCTTGCCCGGTGGTCCACAACCCCCATGGCTCACATAGTGCGGTCGGGGGCACCGCCTTGGTCAAGGGGTCGGACACGGCCGGATCCGTACGGTGCGCCGGGCGGGCCCGGGGACCGGGCGGCGGCGGGGTTCAGGAAGCGGGGCCCGCGTCGGCGACGGAGGCCATCAGCTCCGACAGCGACAGGTTGAAACGCGTCAGCAGCCCGGTGAAGGACTCGCGCTCCTCCTCCGTCCAGCCGTCGGTCACCCGGGCCATCAGCTCGCGCCGCGAGGACCGGACCTCCTCCAGCCGTGCCAGCCCGCGCGGGGACAGCGCGAGCACCACGGCCCGGCCGTCCTCGGGGTGCGAGGTCCGCTTGACCAGGCCGCCGTCGACGAGCGGGGCCACCTGGCGGGTCACGGTCGACGAGTCGATGCCCATGCCGCCGGCGAGCGCCTTCACGCCCATCGGGCCTTCCAGGTCGAGTCGGTTCAGCAGCAGGTAGGCGGCTCGGTCCATCGAGTTGCGGGCCTGACCGACTCCGCCGAGGCGGGTCTGCTCCGCCCGGCGGGCGAAGACCGCCACCTGGTGCTGGAGCGCGTCGAGGAGACCGGCTTCGGCGGGCGTTTCGGCCACCGTGGGCAGGTCGGAACTGGCCGGGATGGAGGGCATGGCCGTGGGCTCTCTTCGCGTGGGTCCGACAAGGATGGGGGACAGAGTACGCGGCCGTGCGGCGGCTCGTACGCCTCGTACGAGAACTCATACGACCATCGCCGGACGGAATGCGGGCGCCGTCGCGATTGGCGTGATCCCGCCCCTGGTCGGACGGCGTGCGGCTCGCACCGCCGGCCGGCCGAGGTCGGAGAGCCCCTCGCACCGGCGGCCGGCCCCCCTTGCGCGAGCCCCGTCTCACGGGTTCGACGTCCTGCGCCCCGATCCGTGCGGGCTGCGAGACTGGCCACATGAACTACCGCGTGCCCACGCCCGTCCCCCAGGTCATCCTCGACGACGTCCGGGGGGCCCAGAAGATGCTGTCGGGCGTCTCGCGGGTCACCGCGATGGAAGGCAGTCGGCACCTCTCCGCGCTGACCGGATCGCCGGTCCACCTCAAGTGCGAGAACCTCCAGCGGACCGGTTCCTTCAAGCTGCGCGGGGCGTACGTGCGCATCGCTGGCCTGCGCCCCGAGCAGCGCGCCGCCGGTGTGGTCGCGGCCAGCGCCGGCAACCACGCGCAGGGCGTCGCGCTGGCCTCGTCGCTCCTGGGCGTGCGTTCCACGGTGTTCATGCCGGTGGGGGCGCCGCTGCCGAAGGTGGCGGCGACCCAGGAGTACGGCGCCGAGGTGATCATGCACGGGCAGGTGGTCGACGAGACCCTCGCCGCCGCCCAGGAACACGCCGACCGCACCGGGGCGGTGTTCATCCACCCCTTCGACCACCGCGACATCATCGCGGGTCAGGGCACGGTCGGCCTGGAGATCCTGGAACAGTGCCCCGAGGTGCGCACGATCCTCGTCGGCATCGGCGGGGGCGGGCTCGCCGCCGGCGTCGCCGTCGCGGTGAAGGCGCTGCGGCCCGACGTGAAGGTCATCGGCGTGCAGGCGGCGGGCGCCGCCGCGTACCCGCCCTCGCTCAAGGTCGGGCACCCGGTCTCGATCGACCATCCGAACACGATGGCGGACGGCATCAAGGTCGGTCGCCCCGGCGACGTTCCCTTCAAGATCATCGGTGAACTCCTCGACGACGTCCGCACGGTGTCGGAGGACGCGCTCTCCAGCGCCCTGCTGCTCTGTCTGGAGCGGGCCAAGCTCGTGGTCGAGCCGGCCGGGTGCAGTCCGGTCGCCGCACTGCTGAGCGAGCCCGAACTGTACGGCGGCGGCCCGGTCGTGGCCGTCCTGTCCGGCGGGAACGTCGATCCGCTGCTCCTCCAGCGGATCCTGCGGCACGGCATGGCGGCGGCCGGCCGCTACCTCTCGCTGCGGTTGCGCGTGAGCGACCGGCCCGGAGCGCTGGCCGGTCTGCTCGGGGTGTTGTCGACGGTGGACGCGAACGTGTTGGACGTCAGCCACGTCCGGACCGACCCTCGGCTGGGACTCACCGAGGTGGAGGTGGAACTGCACCTGGAGACCAAGGGGCCCGAGCACTGCGCCCAGGTCGCGCGGTCGTTGCACGCCGCGGGGTACACGGTCATGAGCTGAGGGCGGTGGGGCACGGGCCGAGGGCGGGGCGGGGCGTCGTCGAGTCGGCAGCCGCGGCGGGTCCCCGATCGGGGCGGGACGCGCGGGGCCTCGCACATCCGAACGGAACCCCCGCCCCATGGCGGTACGCGATATGACGCGATACCGTATCGGCTCGGCTCGCGCGCACCCGGAACCGGGCGGTTCGAGTCTTCGCGAAGCCGGGCGGAGCGCGTGTCCCGCCCATAAGATTTGCCTGGGAAACACCCGATTCGCTCTGGGAGAATCCTTATGCCGGGCGCCATCTACGCCGAAGGCCTGGTGAAGACCTTCGGTGACGTAAGGGCTCTGGACGGCGTGGACCTCGATGTTCCCGAAGGGACCGTCCTGGGCCTCCTCGGCCCGAACGGCGCGGGGAAGACCACGGCCGTGCGCGTTCTGACCACCCTCCTGCGGCCCGACAGCGGCAGAGCCCTCGTCGCGGGATTCGACGTACTCGAGAACCCCGACCAGGTCCGCCGCTCCATCGGTCTCTCGGGCCAGTTCGCGGCGGTGGACGAGTACCTCACCGGCCGCGAGAACCTCCACATGGTCGGCCGGCTCCACCAGATGAACTCCAAGGCGGCGAAGGCCCGCGCGGCCGAACTGCTGGAGCGCTTCAACCTCGCCGAGGCCGCCGACCGGACGGCCAAGACCTACTCCGGCGGCATGCGCAGGCGCCTCGACCTCGCGGCGGCGCTCGTCGTCAGCCCGCCCGTGATGTTCATGGACGAGCCGACCACCGGACTCGACCCCCGCAACCGGCAGCAACTGTGGGGCATCATCCGGGAACTCGTGGCGGGGGGCACCACCCTGCTGCTCACCACCCAGTACCTGGAGGAGGCCGATCACCTCGCCCACGACATCTGCGTCGTCGACCGGGGCAGGGTCATCGCGCGCGGCACCTCCGACCAGCTCAAGGCCCGTACCGGCGGCGAGCGGGTGGAGGTCGTCGTCCACGAGAGGGACCACCTCGCCACGGCGCGCGGGGTGCTCGCCGGTTTCGGCAAGGGCGAGGCCACCGTCGAGGAACACACCCGCAGGCTCACCGTTCCGGTGTCCGGCGGGGCCAAGCTGCTCGCCGAGATCATCCGCGAACTCGACGGCCGGGGCATCGAGATCGACGACATCGGGCTGCGCCGGCCCACGCTCGACGACGTGTTCATCTCGCTGACCGGCCACGCGGCGGAGCGGGACCGGGGGAGCGGCGCCCCGGACGGCGCCGCGGCCACGGCCGACGCCGAGCCCGAGGGCGACACGGCGCGGAAGGAGCAGGTGCAGTGAGCGGCACGACCGACTCCCTGGTCATCGCGCATCGCAACCTTCTGCGGATGAGCAGGATTCCCGAGATGATCCTGTTCGGGCTCATCCAGCCGGTGATGTTCGTGGTCCTCTTCACGTACGTCTTCGGCGGGTCCATCAACGTTCCGGGGGCGCCCGCGGGCAGCGCGAGTGCCTACAAGGAATTCCTCATGGCCGGCATCTTCGCGCAGACCGTCACCTTCGCCACGGCGGGCGCGGGCGCCGGCATCGCCGACGACATGCACAAGGGGCTCATCGACCGGTTCCGCTCGTTGCCGATGGCACGCGGCGCCGTGCTCACGGGCCGCACCCTCGCCGACCTCGTGCAGACGGCGGTGACGCTGACCGTGCTGGCGGGCGTGGCCCTGATCGTCGGCTGGCGTACGCACGAGAACATCGGCAAGGTGCTGGGAGGGTTCGCCCTGCTCCTGCTGCTCGGCTACGCGTTCACCTGGATCGGCGCCCTCATCGGCCTGACCGTGCGGACGCCGGAGGCGGCGACCTCGGGCGGTCTGATCTGGCTGTTCCCGCTGACCTTCATCTCCATCGCGTTCGTCCCGGTCAACGGCATGCCGAGGTTCCTCCAGTACGTCGCCGAGTGGAACCCGTTCAGTGCCACGGTGGCGGCGTCGCGCGGGCTGTTCGGCAACACGATCGACGGGGTTCCGCTGTCGGTGACCGGCGCCTGGCCGATGCAGCATCCCGTGTGGGCCTCGATCATCTGGTCAGTGGTGATCATCGCCGTTTTCCGCACGCTGGCGGTCCGCAAGTACCGCCGGGTGGACGCCTGACCCGCCGCCGCCCGCGCGTTCTCACGAGCAGAAGAGCGTGTACCCGGACTTCTTGTAGAAGGTGATGCGTCCGTTCACCGTCGCGCTCGCCAAGGTGGCGTACTTGCCGCACGGCGGAATCGCCGCCTTCGTCGTCACTTTTCCGGCGGAGATCGTCTTGCAGGTCGTGGAGATCGCGACGTCGGGGGTGTAAGGGTGCGCCGCCAGTAGGGTGACGCAGAATTTGGTCGGGGCGTTGGGGCCGTTGAGGTTGGCCGAGCCGACGACTTTCCCGCCGCTCGCGTAGGGGGCCTTCACCGTGCCCGATGCCTGCGCGTCCGCCTGGGCCGTCAGCGCACTGGTGAGAACAAGCGCGACGGCCGCGGCTGCGGTTCCCGCCAATCGGAATACGCCCTTCACAATTCGCTCCTCGCTCATTCGCGGTGGGGGTGTTCGCCTCGTTCGGTCGAGCACGAGAGAAGCTACTCGCCATGTGCGGACGTTCGTGATGCGAATCCGGCCACGTTTCGGGCCTGATTCCGACAGTGAAGGGCGCGGCCCGGCTTCCGGTCTGCGTCGCCACACGTGGTGGTTCGGCGCCCTGGGAAAAGGCGGCGGGGCAGGCCGTTCGCGTTCTGGTGCGATCCCACCCCGGGGCCCGTCGTCGGGCGCGAGGCCGGGCGGCCGACCCCGATCCGCCGGCGAGAACCCGTGCGGGAGGAGTCCGGTCACGCGAGAGCCCCCGCCCGGATCGGATCCGGGCGGGGGCTCTCGACGTGCGCGGGTGCTCAGCCGGTGAAGGGCTTGACGTCGAGGATCTTGACGGCCGCCGTCTTGCCGTTCGGCAGCTCGTACGAGGCGTCCTCGCCGATCTTCTTGCCCATCACGCCGGTGCCCAGCGGGGACTGCGGGGAGTAGGTCTCGAAGTCCGAGGACGCGTACTCGCGCGAGGCCAGCAGGAACTCCATGGTGTCGTCCTCGTCGCCGTCGAAGGCGATCTTGACGAGGGTGCCGGGGGCGACCACGCCGTCGGAGGCGGGGGCGGTGCCGACCTTCGCGTTCTCCAGGAGCTGGGTCAGCTGGCGGACCCGGAGCTCCTGCTTGCCCTGCTCCTCCTTGGCCGCGTGGTAACCGCCGTTCTCACGCAGGTCGCCCTCTTCACGGGCAGCTGCGATCTTCGTCGCGATCTCCGTGCGTGCGGGACCAGAGAGGTAGTCCAGCTCTGCCTTCAGCTGGTCGTACGCCGCCTGGGTCAGCCAGGTGACGCTCTCGCTCGTCTGGGTCACGGGTGCTCCTCGTCGGTACAGGGGACTTCAAAGCCGCCAGCGGCGGACGAAACCACGAGCCTAACAATTCGGGAAGAAAAGGGGGAGGACACCCTGTGTATGAAGTGTGTCATCGCGCGTCGCCGGGCCGGGTGGAGTCGCAGGTCACACGCCTGGTGCGGGATGCGAGGGCAATCTTCCCGGGCGTGGCGCGCTACCGATCCGTAATGGGCGCCACCGGTCGGGAACGGTCAGTACCGGTCGGTGGCGGGGACCGTTGCCCCGGGGTGCGCGACCCCGCGCGATCCCGGAAGGCAGGATCCGGAAGGGACGGCCTACGAGGTGGCGCCGGCGGCCTGGCAGCCGACCAGCTCGACCGTCGTCGCGCGCCCGGTGGTCTTCAGCGAGACGACCTCGTCCACGCGCGCGTCCCGCTGCCCGAACGTGAAGTCGGCGCGGCCCACCTCGCCGTGCCCCTCGTCCTGGGAACTGAGGGTGCAGACCCCGGTGACCCCGGCGTCCTTGCGGACCTCCAGATGCACCTTGACCTCGCCGGCCGACACGATCTGGAACTTGATCACCTCGGCGCTGACGGTCTGCCCGCCGACGTAGTCCCAGCCGATCCAGCCGACCACGCCCAGCAGACCGACCCCGAGCACGGACCCGACGATCTTGAGCTTCCGGTCCGCGCGCTCGTCCGCCGACCGGCCGTAGCGACCCTCGGGCAGTCCTTCGCGCACCGTGCTCATCGATCGTTCCTTTCGCGAGGGCCGGGAAGCCGCGCTCCTCCGGTCCGGTCACCGTAACCGGAGGATGTCACGCCCCCCGCCCCGGGGCGGAATCAGGGGCCGGTCGAAGCGGAATCCGAGGGCCCGGAAAAACGGCGAAGGGCGGGCCGGGCACGCATTACCTTGGTCGGACCGCATGTACACGGGCACCGCGTGCGGAGCCTCGCCCCCCGGGACGAGTGTGCCGGGAATCTCCCTCGTCTCCGTTTGTTGAGGGGAGGAGTGACTATGGAAGGCGCCCACCGCCCCCTCCCTTTTGCCAGACGAGTACCAGAGGATCCTGTCTTGACCGAGCAGCTTCGACTGATGGCCGTCCACGCCCACCCCGACGACGAGTCGAGCAAGGGCGCGGCCACCATGGCCAAGTACGTGTCCGAAGGGGTGCCCGTGCTGGTGGTGACCTGCACCGGTGGTGAGCGCGGCTCCGTCCTGAACCCCAAGCTCCAGGGGGACAAGTACATCGAGGAGCACATCCACGAGGTCCGCGCCAAGGAGATGGACGAGGCGCGCGAGATCCTCGGCGTCGAGCAGGAGTGGCTCGGCTACGTCGACTCCGGCCTGCCCGAGGGCGACCCGCTGCCGCCCCTGCCCGAGGGCTGCTTCGCGCTCGCCGACGTCGACGAGGCCGCCGGCCGCCTGGTGAAGAAGATCCGCGCCTTCCGGCCGCAGGTCGTCACCACGTACGACGAGAACGGCGGGTACCCGCACCCCGACCACATCATGACCCACCAGATCTCCATGGTGGCCTTCGAGGGCGCGGCGGACACCGAGAAGTACCCGGAGGCCGAGTTCGGCCCGGCCTACCAGCCGCAGAAGCTCTACTACAACCAGGGCTTCAACAAGCCGCGCACCGTCGCCCTGCACGAGGCGCTGCTCGCCCGCGGCCTGGAGTCCCCCTACGGGGAGTGGCTGGAGCGCTGGAAGGAGTTCGAGCGCACCGAACGCACGCTGACCACGCACGTTCCCTGCGCGGACTTCTTCGAGATCCGCGACAAGGCGCTGATCGCGCACGCCACGCAGATCGACCCGGACGGCGGCTGGTTCCGCGTTCCGATGGAGATCCAGAAGGAGGTCTGGCCGACCGAGGAGTACGAGCTGGCGAAGTCGACGGTGGACACTTCCCTCCCCGAGTCCGACCTCTTCGCGGGCATCCGGGAGAATGCGTAGTCATGAGCGCTACGCAGGAAGCAATCGTCCAGCTCCTCCCGCTGGCCGGCGACACCTTCGACAAGAACAAGGTGACTCCGGGAATCCTCGGTTTCATCGTGTTCGCGGCCCTCGCCCTCGGGGTGTGGGGCCTGATGAAGTCGATGAGCAGGCACATGGGCCGGGTGGACTTCAAGGAAGCCCCCGAGCCGGCGGCCAAGGGCACGACGACGGACGGCACGCGGGCCCCGTAGGCCCCCGGGCCACCTCGTCCCGAACCTGCCGGGCCCGCCCGAGGCCCGGCGCGGGCGTCGGACGCACACGCGAGACCGCCGCCCCACCCCGTCCGACGGGGTGGAGCGGCGGTACGCACGCGTGCACGATCACGGCGGGCGCCGGGATCCGGCGGGCCCCGCCCCGGGCCGTCAGGAGACCGGCACCACCGGCACCCCCATGACCTCGCGCGACCGCAGGTTCGGGACCATGCCCAGCCGCCACGCCTGCCAGCCCTCCGCCGGATCCACGCCCCGCCCCAGGATCACCCCGTACGTCTCCAGGCAGTCCTCCAGCCGCCGGTCACGCAACGGGTGCGGGGCGGTCGTCAGCCGCACCAGCTCCGCCCGCGCCTCGTCCGAGGCGCCCGGGACCGACGGGACCGCGTACGGCAGCATCGTGCAGCGCAGGAAACGCGCCCAGTCCTCGCCGCGCAGGTCCCCGTACGAGGCGAACAGCCGGGCCGCCTCCTCGCACAGCCCCAGCGCCTGCGGGACCCGCGCGTTGCCCGCGTCCACGATCGCCAGCTCCAGGCAGGTCCAGCCCTCCCCGTGGGCCAGCCCGATCCGCCGGAAGTCCGCCCGCGCGTCCACCAGCAGCTGGCGGGCGAAACCGGAGTTCCGCAGGTTCCCCGTCTGCGCCGCCCGCTGGTCGCGCGTCACCCGGCCCGAGTGGTGGCGGGCGTGCGCCAGCCCGTACACGTCCCGCATCCGGGAGAACATCGTCCGGGCCCGCTCCAGCTCCCGCACCGCCTTGTCCCGCTCGCCGTCCTCCTCCAACGCCTGCCCGAGGTAGTACAGCGTCCACGCCTCACCGCGCGCGTCCTCCGCCAGCCGGTGCCGGGCCAGCGCGTCCCGCAACCGCTCCAACGCCGGACCCGGATCCCCGTCCACGACCCGCGCCCGCCCCAACTGGGTCAGCGCCCAGGCCTGGCCGCGGTCGTCGCGGGTACGCCCGTACATCTCCAGGGCCAGCCGCAGCTCCGGCTCCGCCCGCTCCGGGGCGCCCATCCGCAGGTACACCTGCCCCAGCTGGAAGTGCGCCCACGCCTCCCCGTGCACGCTCTCGCTCTCCCGGTGCAGGGCGATGGACCGCTCCAGCAGCGTCAGCGCCTCCCCGAGCTCCGCCCGGTCCCGCTGCACCGCCGCCAGCGCGTGCAACCCCCACGCCCGGTCACCCGCCAGCTCCGGCGACTCCTGGAGGGCCAGGGCCTCGCGCAGCCGGGACGCGGCCTCCGGAAGGTTGCCCTGGTGGTGCAGGGTGATGCCCAGCGACACCAGGGCCATCGCCGCACCCGCCTCCTGCTCGGCCTCCATGTACTGGTCGACGACCGAGGTCAACGTGGTGCGGGCCTTGTCCAGGTCACCGAGCTGGCGCGCGGCGATGCCCGTGCGCCACTGCACCGAGCGGGCCATCCGACCGCCCCGCCCCGGTTCCCCCCGCTGTCCCGCCTCCACGGCCTGGGTCAGCTCGTTGATCTCGCCCAAGCGGTACAGGTCCCCGCGCAGCAGACAGAAGTCGCACAGCGCGCCCAGCAGGTCCAGCACCGCCTGCTGGTCCACGTCCTGCGAGTGCCGCAGCGCCGCCGTGATGAAGCTCGACTCGTCGTCCAGCCAGCGCAGCGCCGCGTCCAACGAGGCGAAGCCGTGCCCGCCGAAGTGGTTGGCGCGGGTGGACATCTTTCCGTCGACCATCCGGATCACCGAGTCCGCGAGCTGCGCGTAGTTGCGGATCAGCCGCTCGTGGGCCGCCGCCGCCTCCGCCCGGTCCTCGTCGGCCGTCAACCGCGCCGCCGCGTACGCGCGCACCGCGTCGTGCATCCGGTACCGCTCCCCGCGCACCGGGTCCAGCAGGCCCGCCCGCGCCAGCTCGCGCAGCAGCCGCCCCGCCTCCACCTGGTCAGCGTCGATCAGCGCCGCCGCCGCGGACGGCCCGAGCGAGGCCCGCCCGGCCAGCGTCAGACGCCGCAACAGCCGGCGCCGCTCCTCCGGCAGCCTTACGTACGCCAGGTCCAGCGCGTGCTCCAGGGTGCCGCCGGAGCCCCCGGCCGCCTCGACCTCCCCCAGGGGAGCCAGCACGCGCAGCGCCAACGGCAGCCCCGCGCCCAGCCCCGACAACGCCCGCCCGGCCTCCTCCCCGTACGCGGGCCCGCCCGCCGCCTCCGCGCCGGCGCGCAGCACCTCGGCCGCCTCCGGCTCCGACAGGCGGCCCAGCGGAAGCTGGTGCACCCACGCCGCCAGGTCCGCGGGCAACTCCAGCGGACCGGGGGCCGTCACCAGCACCAGACTGTCGGACCGCTCCGGAACCAGCATCCGGACCTGCGCCGCGTCCACCGCGTCGTCCACCACGACCGTCACCGGCAGCCCCTGGAGGTGCTGGTGGTACAACTCCCCGAGCCGCCGCACCTGTTGCTCCGCCGAGGCGCCCTCACGGAACAACAACTGCTCGCGCGGGGCGCCCAGCCGGTTCAGCAGGTGCAACAGCGCCTCCCGCGTCGACAGCGGGGCCTCCGCGGCATCGCTGTGCGGGGAACCGCCCCGCAGGTCCACCACGCACGCGCCGCGGAACTGGTCCCGCAGCGCGTGCGCCGCCCGCAACGCCAACGCGGTACGCCCCGAACCGGGCTCGCCGTGCACCACCACGACCACCGGCCGGGTCTCGGTACTGGCCCGCGCCGCCTGCACCCACTGCGCGATACGCGTCAGTTCCGCCCGGCGCCCGGTGAACCCCGCGTCCGTGCGCGGGAGTTGATTGAACGACTGCTCCAGCACACTGCGCCGCCGCGCCTCCGCGCTGCGATCCGTGCCGCGCAGCGCCGGACCGGAGCCCGTCGTCTGCTTGACGAGACCGACCGCGCCACCATTGACGCCCGACCGGCCGCGCGGCGGATTGCGCACCGCCGTCGCCACCAGACGCTGCTGCTCCAGGAAGGGCCGGATCCCGCGCACCTCCAGCGCCGACAGCCACTGCAGCCGCAACTGCTCCGGACCGCCCGGCCTGCCCGCCTCCCCGGCCCGCCGGTTCGCCGCCGGCAGGTGGAGCGCCGTCACCTTGACCGCCGTCGTGGCCGCCCCCGCGACGCCCACGACCACACCCGTACTGAAGGCCGTACCGGCCGCCACGCCGAAGGCCAGGTCCGCCCCGACGGCCGCGACCGCCCCGACCGCCGTGACCAGCAACGCCGTCGAACTGTTCGCGCGCCGGAACGCCTCGCCCAGCGACTGGTCCCCGGCCGCCGCCTCGTCCACGGCGCGCACGTACGCCTCGTACTCCTCGGAGGCGCTCGCGGCGAGCGTGTCCAGGGACTCCCGGCCGCGCGCCAGCAGGGCCGCCTTGTCGACCGGCGCCCCCGGAGCGGCCCGGCGCCCCTCCTCGTCCACGGCTCGCACCAGAAGCCGTTCGGCCTCCACACGATGACTGTCCCGCATCGGCATCCCCCTCAGAGCGCTCCGGCAACGTGCCCCAAGTGTCCTGCGGGACGGTCGCGAGCGCGAGGGAATCCGAACCGGTTCAGAGGGAGTTGGCGCGTCTTCGGTCGACGGCGTGCATATATGTACGGCCGGGCATAGGGCGAGCCGCCCGGCCGCGCCTCCCGGACAGATCAGTAGGCTGATCCGAACATCCGACAGTGTGGTGGGGGGCGGCACGATGGCGGGGACACCGACGCGCGCCGCCGAAAGCCGCCGCGCCGAAAGCCGCCGCGCCGAAAGCCGCCGCGCCGAAAGCCGCCGCGCCGAAAGCCGCCGCGCCGAAAGCCGCCGCGCCGAAAGCCGCCGCGCCGAAAGGCACCGTGTCCTGCCCGCCGCACTGTCCGCCTCGCTCTGCGCCGCCCTCGCGACGGCCCTGCTGTCGGGCGGCTGCGCACCCGCACCGCGCGGATTCGCCGTACGGTACGAGGCCCCCGCCGCCGGCGACGAACGCGAGGCCGCCTTCCTGCGCGACGGGAAACACGCCGAACGGGCCGTCACCCGACTGAACGCCTACCTCGACCTCCCCGACCGGGTCACCGTCCTCGCCCGCTCCTGCGCGGGCGAGGGCACCGCCTACGAGCCCGCCGCGCACCGCATCGACCTCTGCTACGACGACATGGCGGAGGACCGGGAACTCCTCACGACGGACGAGAAGGTCGGCGCCATCGTCGCCGAGAGCGTGTACCACGAGGCGGCCCACGCCCTCGTCGACGCCCTCGAACTCCCCGTCGGACCCGACCCCGACGAGGAGAACACCGCCGACCGCTTCGCGGCCCTGATGCTGCTCCGCGAGGGCCCGGACGGGGAGCGCGCCCTGCGGACCGCCGCCGAGGAGTACGAACTCCTCGCGGCGCGGGAGCCGGACACCGACCCCGACGAGGACGAACACGCCCCGCCGGCCGACCGCGCCGCCGCCTACCTCTGCCTCCTGCACGGCGCGGCCCCCGACCGCCACCCCGACCTCGCCGCCCGCACCCGCGACTGCACCCCCACCTGGCCCACCACCCGCGCCACCTGGGAACACGCCCTGGCCCCGCTGCTCAGGTGATCGGCCGGGGGTGGGGCCGTCCCGCCGCTCCGAGGACCGGGGGCGGACCGAACGGGCCCGCGGTCCGGGACCTCTCTGATGACGTGTCGGTGCCCCGCCCTAACCTTGAGCGCGTGTGCAGAGGGGGGCGAGATGCCAAAGGTTCTTGAGAGTCGGCGTGTTGGGCGCATGGCGGTCAACGAGGTGCGCTCACTGCTGGAGCGGCACGGCCATATCGTGCAAGAGATCGACGGCGCGAATGATCACGGAGAGGACTTGCACGTGCCGGCTCCGTCGAGCCAGGGCGCTGCGCAAGACGATGAAGTCCGTGATCGTCTGCCGGGCGTCGGTGCTGGATGATTCCACCTCTGAAGCCTTCGTGCAGGCGATGCGAACCTACCTTGCTTGGGAGCGAGAGGGCGTCGGCAGGTGGGCGGACATGGCGGACGTGGAGTTCGGGCCGAACGACATCGTCAAACCGTTCGAGAACGACTGCGGCGAGCCCATGGTCTTCTGGCAGAAGCGCGGGGAGCCGTTCGCGGTGTTGCTTCATCACGACTTCGATTGGGACCCTGTACGCATCCAGGAGCGGATGCTCCGCCTCGATCTCGTCCCGTCGATCGGCCCCCTCATTCTTGACACCGCCGAGGCGCACTGGCTGATGGGATGCTTCAAGTCCACCGAATGGTGGCGTCGACCGGCCGAACAGAGCATCGTGCGCTGATGGGCCGGGAGGGGAAGCCCCACGCAGGCTTCACCGGCGGGGTCGGGCCGCTGTGAGAGGCTGGGCCGCATGAACCGGTTGGCTGGTGTGACCTCGCCCTATCTGCTTCAGCACGCCGATAATCCGGTCGATTGGTGGCCCTGGGCGCCGGAGGCTTTCGAGGAGGCGCGGCGGCGCGATGTGCCCGTTCTGCTCTCGGTCGGTTATTCCGCGTGTCACTGGTGTCATGTCATGGCTCACGAGTCCTTCGAGGACGAGCTGACCGCCGCCTACATGAACGAGCACTTCGTCAACGTCAAGGTGGACCGCGAGGAGCGGCCCGACATCGACGCCGTCTACATGGAGGCCGTACAGGCCGCGACGGGACAGGGCGGCTGGCCCATGACGGTGTTCCTCAACGCCGACGCCGAACCGTTCTACTTCGGCACCTACTTCCCGCCCGAGCCCCGGCACGGCATGCCGTCCTTCACCCAGGTGCTCGAAGGCGTGCGCACCGCGTGGGTCGGCCGGCCCGAAGAGGTCGCCGAGGTCGCGTCGCGCATCACGCGGGACCTGTCCGAGAGGCAGTTGGACTACGGCAAGGCCGAGGCTCCCGGCCCCGAGGAGGCCGCGCGTGCGCTGCTCGCGCTGACGCGTGAGTACGACGCCACGCGCGGCGGGTTCGGCGGCGCCCCGAAGTTCCCGCCGTCCATGGTGCTGGAGTTCCTGCTGCGCCACCACGCCCGGACCGGGTCCGAGGGGGCCCTGCAGATGGCCGCCGACACCTGTGAGGCGATGGCCCGCGGCGGCATCTACGACCAGTTGGGCGGCGGGTTCGCCCGGTACTCGGTCGACCGGGAGTGGGTCGTTCCGCACTTCGAGAAGATGCTCTACGACAACGCGCTGCTGTGCCGGGTCTACGCCCACCTGTGGCGCTCCACCGGGTCGGAGCTCGCCCGCCGGGTGGCGTTGGAGACCGCGGACTTCATGGTCCGGGAGCTGCGTACCCGCGAGGGTGGTTTCGCCTCCGCCCTCGACGCCGACAGCGAGGACCCGCTGACCGGCCGGCACGTGGAGGGCGCGTACTACGCCTGGACGCCCGCGCAGTTGCGCGAGGTGCTCGGCGAGGAGGACGGGGAGGCGGCCGCCTCCTGCTTCGGGGTGACCGAGGAGGGGACCTTCGAGCACGGCACGTCCGTGCTGCAACTCCCGCAGGACGGGCCGACCCTGGACGCGGCGAAGGTCGCCGACATCAAGGCCCGGCTGCTCGCGGCGCGGTCCGGCCGGCCCGCGCCCGGCCGGGACGACAAGGTGGTGGCCGCCTGGAACGGGCTGGCCATCGCGGCGCTCGCCGAGTGCGGGGCGTACTTCGAGCGGCCCGACCTCGTCGAGCGCGCCACCGAGGCGGCCGACCTGCTGGTGCGGGTCCACTTCGACGCGACGGCCGGGCCCCGCCTGGCCCGTACGAGCAAGGACGGGATCGTCGGCCCCAACGCCGGGGTCCTGGAGGACTACGGCGATGTCGCGGAGGGCTTCCTGGCCCTGGCCTCGGTGACCGGCGAGGGGGTCTGGCTGGAGTTCGCGGGCTTCCTCGTGGACCTGGTGCTGGACCGGTTCACCGCCGAGGACGGCTCGTTGTACGACACCGCGCACGACGCCGAGAAGCTGATCCGCCGTCCCCAGGACCCGACGGACACGGCGGCGCCCTCGGGTTGGACCGCCGCCGCCGGCGCGCTGCTCTCGTACGCCGCGCAGTCGGGTTCCCGGGCGCACCGCACGGCCGCCGAGCGGGCGCTCGGGGTGGTCCAGGCGCTCGGGCCGCGGGTGCCGCGCTTCATCGGGCACGGGTTGGCGGTCGCGGAGGCGCTGATGGACGGCCCGCGCGAGGTGGCCGTGGTGGGCCATCCGGAGGATCCGGCGACGGCGGCGCTGCATCGGACGGCGTTGCTGGGGACGGCTCCCGGCGCGGTGGTGGCGGTCGGGCTGCCGCGGGCGGCGGACGGCGGGCCGGCGGAGTTCCCCCTGCTGGCCGACCGCGCGTTGACGGACGACCTCCCGACGGCGTACGTCTGCCGGCATTTTGTCTGCGCCCGTCCCACGACCGAGCCGGCCGAACTGGCCGAGCAGGTGGCGGGCGCGCGCCCCTGAGTCCGAGGGGCGCGGTGGCGTCCCGCGTCGTGTCCGGTGGCATCGCCACCGGACCGACCGCCCGGAGCCGTCAGTGCTGGTAGGCGGCGAGGGAGATGCCCACGTAGTGGGCGACGAAGGCCGCGAGCGTCAGCGAGTGGAACACCTCGTGGAACCCGAAGAAGCGGGGGGAGGGGTTGGGGCGCTTCATGCCGTAGATGACCCCTCCCACGCTGTAGAGCAGCCCTCCGACGATCACCAGCACGAGGACGGCGATGCCGCCGGTGCGCATGAAGTCGGGGAGGAAGAAGACGGCCGCCCAGCCCATCGCGATGTAGCAGGGCGTGTAGAGCCAGCGCGGGGCGCCGACCCAGAACACGCGGAAGGCGATGCCGGCGCCGGCGGCGATCCACACCGCCCACAGCAGGGTCCGCCCCGTGGAGGGCGGGAGCAGCAGGACGGTCAGCGGGGTGTAGGTGCCCGCGATGATCAGGAAGATGTTGGCGTGGTCGAGCCGTCGCAGGATCGCCTCGCCTCGGGGGCCCCACGTGCCGCGGTGGTAGACCGCGCTGACGCCGAAGAGCAGGCAGGCCGTGAGGATGTAGACCCCGCAGGCGACGCGCGCCTCGGTCGAGTCGGTGAAGGCCATCAGCACCAGGCCGGCGACGATCACGGCGGGGAACATTCCCAGGTGCAGCCAGCCGCGCAGCAGCGGCTTGTGTTCCAGGGCGGACTCTACGGCCTCTACGGCCTCGACGACCGGGTGGGCCGGATCGGCCGGGGCGGCCTCGGATGCCGGAGCGGCGGCGGCGTCAGAAGTCATGGCCACATGCTACCTACGGGTCCGTAGGTTTCCGTCAGTCCTCTTTACGGAAGATTGACGCGAGTGGCGATGCTCACGTGAGAAGCCCCCTGGACATATGCGCACATGCACCGGATGATCAGATGAGTGCGGTCGGCACCGGATGAGCGGAGCGCGAAGCGTCCGGGTCGCAGCCCCCACGGGGCAAACACCAACAAACCCCTCAACAAGGAGCGATCGTGGCGCGCGACAACGCGGCTCCCACTTCCAACCCGACGCAGCACAAGGCGTTGACCTCCTGGGTCGACGAGATCGCCGCCCTGACCGAGCCGGACCGGATCGTCTGGTGTGACGGATCCGAGGCCGAGTACGAGCGCCTGTGCGAGGAGCTCGTCGCCCAGGGCACGTTCAAGAAGCTCGACCCGGCCAAGCGCCCGAACTCGTACTACGCCGCCTCCGACCCCTCCGACGTCGCGCGCGTCGAGGACCGGACCTTCATCTGCTCCGAGAAGGAGGAGGACGCGGGCCCGACCAACCACTGGAAGGCCCCGGCCGAGATGAAGGCCCTATTCACCGGCACGGACGGTGGGCAGGGCATCTTCCGCGGCTCCATGAAGGGCCGGACGATGTACGTCGTCCCGTTCTGCATGGGCCCCCTCGGCTCCGAACTCTCCGCGATCGGCGTCGAGATCACCGACTCCGCCTACGTCGCGGTCGCCATGCGCACCATGACCCGCATGGGACAGCCCGTCCTCGACGAGCTCGGCACCGACGGATTCTTCGTCAAGGCCGTCCACACCCTCGGCGCTCCGCTCGCCGAGGGCCAGGCCGACGTGCCGTGGCCCTGCAACACCACCAAGTACATCTCGCACTTCCCGGAGACCCGCGAGATCTGGTCCTACGGCTCGGGCTACGGCGGCAACGCCCTGCTCGGCAAGAAGTGCTACGCCCTGCGCATCGCGTCCGTCATGGCCCGCGACGAGGGCTGGCTGGCCGAGCACATGCTGATCCTCAAGCTCACCCCGCCGCAGGGCGAGGCCAAGTACATCGCCGCCGCCTTCCCGTCCGCCTGCGGCAAGACGAACCTCGCGATGCTGGAGCCCACGATCCCCGGCTGGACCGTCGAGACCGTCGGCGACGACATCGCCTGGATGCGCTTCGGCGAGGACGGTCGCCTGTACGCGATCAACCCCGAGGCAGGCTTCTTCGGCGTCGCGCCCGGCACCGGCGAGCACACCAACGCCAACGCCATGAAGACGATGTACGCCAACACCGTCTTCACCAACGTCGCGCTCACCGACGACGGCGACGTCTGGTGGGAGGGCATGACCGAGACGTCGCCCGCCCACCTGATCGACTGGAAGGGCAACGACTGGACCCCGGACAGCGAGACCCCGGCGGCCCACCCCAACGCCCGGTTCGCCGTTCCCGCCTCCCAGTGCCCGACGATCGCCCCCGAGTGGGAGGACCCCAAGGGCGTCCCGATCTCCGCGATCCTGTTCGGTGGCCGCCGCGCCTCCGCCGTGCCGCTGGTCACCGAGTCCTTCGACTGGAACCACGGCGTCTTCATCGGCTCGAACATCGCCTCCGAGAAGACCGCCGCCGCCGAGGGCAAGGTCGGCGAGCTGCGCCGCGACCCCTTCGCCATGCTGCCGTTCTGCGGCTACAACATGGGCGACTACATGGGCCACTGGGTCGACGTGGCCAAGGGCAAGGACCAGGCGAAGCTCCCGAAGATCTACTACGTGAACTGGTTCCGCAAGAACGACGCGGGCAAGTTCGTGTGGCCGGGCTTCGGCGAGAACAGCCGTGTCCTGAAGTGGATCGTCGAGCGCCTCGACGGCACCGCCGAGGGCGTCGAGACCCCGATCGGCGTCCTGCCGACCGTGGCCTCCCTCGACACCGACGGCCTGGACCTGCCGGCCGCCGACCTGGACTTCCTCCTCACGGTCGACAAGGAGATCTGGCGCGACGAGGCCGCGCTGGTCCCCGAGCACCTGAACACCTACGGCGACCACACGCCGAAGGAACTGTGGGACCAGTACCACGCGCTCGTCGAGCGCCTGGGCTGACCCGCCCGCCCCGTCCGGGGCCCGAGAACGTGGGAGCCCCCGACCAAGCGGTTCCCACCGCAGCACGTGACCGTCGTCAGGAGCGTTCGCGCTCCCCGAGGCATGTCGTGTGCGTCTGCTGACGGCGGACCTCCTGCAAACGGAGGTCCGCCGTCACGCGTTTCGGCCCGTCGGGCGACCGCGTCGAGTGAACGGCCGACGTCCGTGCGGTCCCGCTTCGAAATGCTGTGTGGGCCCGTGGGTGCTGGTGGGAGGGGCGGGCTGCCGGGAGGATCGTGCCATGGGCGTGAGCGCGTTGAAGTGGCAGGGCTGGCTGGTCGGTCTGGTGGTGCTGGCCGGGATGCTGGTGTTCGCTCCGCTGGGCCTGTACGTGTGGGCCAGCGGCGAGGGGTCGGCCGAGCCGCCGGAGGTCCCGCCGGGGGCGGCGGTCGACGACGTGCGGGTCACCTCGTGCCGCGTCGATCCGGTGGGCCGCCGGGTGGTGGCCGGGGTCGACGTCACGGGCCGGGTCCCGGGCGTGAGCGCGTACCTGGTCACGGTGGAGTTCCGCGAGAGCGCCGAGCCGGAGCCGGGCGGTCGTGCGGCCCAGGCGCTGGCCAGGATTCCCGGGGTGGCTTCGGGGGCGACGGAACACGCCGAGGTGGTGGGCCCGGTGTGGCCGGCGGCGAAGGTGCCGTGGTGCGGGGTGGCGGGGGCGGAGTTCGGCCCCACGCCCTCGGCGGGCACGCCGTGAGTGGTCCGCCGCGCGCCCCGGCGCTCTGATCGCGCGGGTACATGGCACCCGGTCCGGAGCCTCCGCGGCCCCGGACCGGGGCCGTCAGTGGGCGCCGGCCAGGTCCGCGTCGGCGGAGCGCAGGGCGGCGGCGTGCGCGTCCATCCGCTCGGCGGCGAGGATCGCGGCGGTGGTGTCGGCGCGGGACGCGGCGACGAGCAGGGCGCGGGCGGCGAGGTCGTGCGCGCGTTGGTGGAGCGCGGCGGTGTTCTCCGCCCGCGGCCGGCGCAGTCGGGCGGGGCGGGCGCCGCGCAGCCGGGTGACCTGCTCGGCGATGCGGTCGCCGGCCCCGTCGAGTCCGAGGTCGTCGGTGACGGCGAGCAGCGCCGAGAGGTGCCCGGCGAGCTGGATGTCCAGCGCTTCGCCGCGGCTGCTGTGCGGGTAGTCCCGGCCGCCGTCCATGCGGTGGACGACCGACTTGGTGCGGATCGGCTCGTACATGAGGAGGCCTCCTGCGTGGTCAGGAAGCCATCCTACATTGGATTGGTTCTAAAGTTGTGCTCGATCCGGTCTCGATCCGGTCGATCGGTGGGCGCCGGCCGGCCGCCCGGCGCCTACGGCTGGCTGTAGCCGTCGAGGAAGGTGCCGATCCGCGTCACCGCGTCCGCCAGGTCCTTGGCGTTCGGCAGCGTCACGATGCGGAAGTGGTCGGGCTCCGGCCAGTTGAAGCCCGTACCGTGCACCACCATGATCTTCTCGGATCGCAGCAGGTCGAGGACCATCTGCCGGTCGTCCTTGATCTTGTAGACCGACGGGTCCAACCGCGGGAAGAGGTACAGGGCGCCCTTCGGCTTCACGCAACTGATGCCGGGGATCCGCGTCAGCAGGTCGTACGCGGTGTCGCGCTGCTCCAGCAGCCGTCCGCCGGGCAGGACCAGGTCGACGATCGACTGCCGGCCGCCGAGGGCGGTGGCGACGGCGTGCTGCGAGGGCATGTTGGCGCACAGCCGCATGTTCGCCAGGATCGTCAGGCCCTCGATGTACGACGAGGCGTGCTGCTTGGGGCCGCAGACCGCCATCCAGCCGGCCCGGAAGCCGGCGACGCGGTAGTTCTTGGAGAGCCCGTTGAAGGTCAGGGTCAGCAGGTCCGGCGCGATGGCGGCGGTGTTCGTGTGCGTGGCGCCGTCGTACAGGATCCGGTCGTAGATCTCGTCCGAGCAGACGACGAGGTTGTGGCGGCGCGCGATGTCCGTGAGCCCGCGCAGCATCTCGTCGTCGTAGACGGCGCCGGTGGGGTTGTTCGGGTTGATGATCACGAGTGCGCGGGTGCGGTCGGTGATCTTCCGCTCGATGTCCGCGAGGTCGGGCATCCAGTCGGCCTGCTCGTCGCAGCGGTAGTGGACGGCGGTGCCGCCGGCCAGGCTGACCGAGGCGGTCCAGAGCGGGTAGTCCGGTGCGGGGACCAGCACCTCGTCGCCGTCGTCGAGCAACGCCTGCATCGACATCTGGATCAGCTCGGAGACGCCGTTGCCGAGGTAGACGTCCTCGACGTCCAGCTCGATGCCCTTGGTCTGGTAGTGCTGCACGACCGCGCGCCGCGCGGAGAGCAGCCCCTTCGCGTCCCCGTATCCGTGGGCGTTGCCCAGGTTGCGGAGCATGTCCTCAAGGATCTCCGGCGGGCAGTCGAAGCCGAAGGCCGCGGGGTTGCCGGTGTTGAGCTTGAGGATGCGATGACCTGCCGCTTCGAGCCGCATGGCCTCTTCGAGCACGGGCCCGCGGATCTCGTAGCAGACATTGGCGAGTTTCGTTGACTGGATCACCTGCATGACGGGAGCTTACGGGGCCCGCCGCGGACCCGCTTCGAATTGCGCACCACGAACAGGGGGAGGATTTGCCCCATTACGCACGATGCGTGGGTGGTGGCGCGGTCCGTCCTTGGAAACGCGGGTCCGGCGCCCGTCCCGCCCTGCGGAACGGGTGTGTGCGCAGGGCGGTGACGATCGTGTTGCGCTCGTCACCTCGGGGGACGGGCGGGGCGGCAGGCAGGTCGTCCCCCGGCCTCCTCGCCGCGGCCGGTGAGCCACTCGATGCCGCCGTCCGGCGGGCGATGAACCCGTCCAGGCTGACGCCGATGGTGACGGCGGTGCGGAAGACGCGGGCGCCGCCCGACGCGTCGCGAGCGGGTCGGGACGGGTGGCGGCGCCCGGTCGGGAGGCGCGCGCTACGGAAGGTAACGCTCCAGCGCCGCCGGACCCTCCTTTTCGATCATCTGACGCGCCTTTTCGAGCCGCTCCGGAGTCGGCTCCTGGCCGCGCGCCATCACAAGGTCCTCAGGGTCGAACGGGCGCTCCGCCCCGGTGTAGAGGTGGGCCGGGCGGCTGGGCCGCTGGTCCGATTCACTGTCCATCGCGTACCTCCTCCGATGCCCCCCTGGCCCCCATCGTGCGGCGACATCCCCATGAACGCACGTCGGCCCGGTCGCTGCCCCGAAAACGGCCGCGGCGGCCTCCTGCTAGCCGGCCAGCAGCGTCAGCAGGACCCCGAAGGCGAACAGCGTGCCGCAGACGGTCAGGTTGACCCCCTTGTGCTCCACGAACACCGCGACGAACTCGCGGATCGTGGCGCTCGGCCAGAAGTAGGCGGCCGTCGGCGATCCCAGCACCTGGCCGTTGACGCCGACCTTGCGGGCCATCATGGCCGCGCGGAAGGCGTGGAAGTTGTTGGTGACCACCACACAGCGGTAGTCCGCCTTCCCCTCTTCCATGATGGTCCTGCTGAAGGTGAGGTTCTCCTCCGTCGTGCGGGAGCGGTCCTCCAGCACGACGTGGTCCGCCGGCACGCCCTCCGCGATCAGCCAGTCGGCCATCGCCCGGGCCTCCGCGACCTTCTCGTTCGATCCCTTGCCCCCCGAGGGGAGCAGCAGCGGGGCCGTGCCGCCCCGTGCGCACTGGGCCACGTAGATCCGCATGCCCTTGCGCAACCGGGAGGCCAGCAGCGGGGGGACCCGGTCCCCGCAGACGAGGCCGGAGCCGAGCATCACCACGTAGTCGACGTCGCCGCGCACCCGGATCCGGCCGTAGAGGTAGGCGTAGGCGAGGAAGCAGACGAAGAGGAACGAGACGTAGACCGCGATCATGATCACCATGGCGGTCATCCCGGCCACCCTGGTCGAGCCGCTCGCCATCGCGACGACCGCCAGCGCGAGCACCGCGAAGATCGCCAGGCCGGCCAGCAGGGACAGCAGGTTGCCCGGGCTGCGGCCCTCCTTGCGGACCATGGTCACCCCGTTGGCGACGAGGAAGCAGGCGAGGGCGACGACCCCGACGGCGGGCAGCAGGAACACCGCGACCGCGACGACCTTGGCGAGCGTGTCGGGGAGGTGCGTGAGTTGGAAGAGCAGGGCCATCGCCAGGCTGATGAAGGTGAGACCCAGGAGGACCGCGTTGCGAAAGCGCCGCCGGTCCTCCCGCACACTCGCACAGAAGAAGACAAACAGGAGGGCTGCGGGGGCGAAGGCGAGCATGCCGCACATCGTAAGCGGCTCAATTGAACCGTCAGCGGCCGGAATACGGCGTCCGTCGTACCGAACGCCCGGCCACGACGTCGGTCCTGCGACCGTCCCGCATCACGAAACGCCCGTCGATCAGGACGTACGGGACACCGGTCGGCAGCACCCGCGGACGCGCGTACGTGGACCCGGCCGCCACCGTGTCCGGATCGAAGAGGACGAGGTCCGCCCGGTACCCGACCCGCACCAGACCCCGGTCGGGCAGCCGCAGCCGGGCCGCCGGCCGGCCCGCGAGGTGCGCCACGCACTCCTCCAGGGTGAGCACCCCCAGCTCGCGCACGTAGCGCCCCAGGTAGTGGGGGAAGGTGCCGAACGCCCGCGGGTGCGGCTTCGCGCCGCGCAGGATGCCGTCCGAGCCGCCGGTGTGGGCCGGATGCCGCATGATCGCGCGGACGTTCTCCTCGTGCCCCACGTGCTGGAGGATCGTCGGCCGCAGCCGGTCCCCCAGCAACAGCCGCCGGGCCGCGTCCCAACCGGTGAGGCGGGTGCCGACGTACGCGTCGAAGGCGGGATCGCCGACGCCCGAGATCTCGATCGTCGACCAGTCCACGGGAACCCCGTGGCAGCCGTCCGCGCCCTCCACCTCCAGCGCGTACCGGATCCGCTCGGCCTCGGCGTCGTCCGCGAGCCGGGCGAGGACCGCCTCGGGGCCGCCCGCGTTGGCCCGACTCGGGAGCAGGGCGACGAGGGTCGTGCATCCGGCGGTGTACGGATAACTGTCGAGGGTGATGTCGCAGCCGTCGGCCAGCGCCGCGTCGAGGAGGTCCAGCAGCTCCCCGGCCCGGCCCTCGTTCTCGTCGAAGTTCATGGTGGCGTGCGCGAGGTGCAGGGCGCAGCCGGCCCCGCGGGCCAGCTCGACCATCTCGGCGTACGCGGCGAGCGCCCCGCTCCCGTACGAGCGGTGGTGCGGGCAGTAGTAGCCGCCGTACGAGGCCACCACCGCGCACAGCTCCGCCAGTTCGGCACCGGACGCGTACATGCCGGGGGTGTAGGTCAGCCCGGAGGACATGCCGACGGCGCCCTGCGCGAGGCCGTCGGCGACGAGCGCGCGCATCCGGTCGCGTTCGGCGGGGGTCGCGGGACGGTCGTCCCAGCCGAGCACCGTCGCGCGCACGGTGCCCTGGGGCACGAGGTAGGCGGCGTTGACCGCGACGCCCCGGTCGAGGCGGTCGAGGTAGCCGCCGACGTCGTGCCAGTCGAAGTCGACGTCGTCGCCCGGGCCGTTCCACCCGGCGATGGCCGCCCGCACCTCGGCGCGGGTGCGGTCGTCGACGGGCGCGTAGGACAGGCCGTCCTGGCCGAGCACCTCCAGGGTCACGCCCTGGGCGACCTTCGCGCCGTGGTCCGGGTCGCGGAGCAGCGCGAGGTCGCTGTGGGCGTGCATGTCGACGAATCCCGGGGCCAGGGCCAGGCCGTGCGCGTCGAGGGTCTCGCGGCCGGCGCCGAGCCTCCCGATCGCGGCGACGCGGCCCTCGTGCACGCCGACGTCCGCGAGGTACGAGGGCCCGCCCGTGCCGTCGACGACGCGGGCCCCCCGGATGACGAGGTCCACGGTCAGAAGTAGGTGCGCACGTAGTCGGTGACGGTGCCGTCGGCCTCCACGACCGGGATCAACGGCCACTTCTCGAAGATGGTGCAGGGGTGCGACATGCCGAGCGCCACCCAGTCGCCGACCCGGACGTCCTCGGCGGAGTCCGTCTCCAGCCAGGCGTGCTGGTCGGACAGTTTGACGACGCGGACACCGGTGGCCGGACGCTCGGTCCCGTCGAGGGCGTCGCGCACCAGCTCCGCCTCGGGCAGCCCGAGGTCGTAGGCGACGTCGCGCTTGCCCGCGTTGACGAAGGCCTGGGTGGGGGAGGGCCGGGAGACGACCTGGGCCCACAGGCGGAACGCGGGCCGCAGTCCGCCCTCCTGCGGGATCCGGTTGAAGGGGGTCAGGCGGGTGTACCAGCCGTGGTCGTGCGAGACGTACGCGCCGGAGCGCAGCAGCTTCAGGACGGGCCGCGACAGCTCCGGGATCGCGGCGAAGACGTCCGCGACGGCGTCGAACCAGGCGGAGCCGCCGGCGCTGACGACGATCTCCTCGACGTCCGGGGCGAACCGGCCCGCCTTGTCGAACGCGACCGCGAGGTCGGTGAGTCGGCGCAGGTAGGCGTGGACGCGCTCGGGGTCGGCGTCGGGGACCTCCGCCTCGTAGCCGGCGACGCCGACGAGGCGCAGCGTGTCGGTCTGCGCGACGGCGTCCGCGACGGCGTGGCAGTCCTCGTCGGTGCGGGCTCCGGTACGGGCCCCCTCGCCGGCGCCGAGTTCCACGACCACGTCGACGACGGCCGGCCGGCCGCGCAGGGCGCGGTCCATCAGCTGGACGCCGCGTACGGAGTCGACGTAACAGACGAACCGGAAGTCGGGGTCGGCGGCGAGTTCGTCGGCCACCCAGGCCAGGGCCGCGGGGTCGACGAGTTCGTTGGCGAGGAAGATGCGCCCGATGCCGAAGGCGCGGTAGACGCGGGCCTGGTGCGGTACGGCGGCGGTGATGCCCCAGGCCCCGTGGTCCAACTGGCGCTGGAACAACTGGGGGGCCATGCAGGTCTTGCCGTGCGGGGCGAAGGACAGGTGGTGGCGTTCGGCGTAGGTCTCCAGCGCCGCCAGGTTGTGGGCGAGGGCGTCCGCGTCGAGGGTGAGGACGGGGGTGGTGAATCCGCCGGTGTGCAGGTTCCGGCGCTCGGCCGCGAGCTGCCCGACGGTGAGGGAGGCGCGTTCGGCGTCCGGGGGGAGACCCTTGAACCGGTGGTCGACCGGCTCGTCGGCCAGACGTCGGACTGCTTCGCTGCCCATGCGGAATCCTCTCGCGTTGCGTGTGACGCAACGTGCGTTGCGGGTGGTGCCTGTGGCTGTCTAACATCCCGGATGACGACGGGTCAACGGTGTCGGTTCCGTTCTCCTTCCGTTCCCCGCCGCGGGAGCCCGCGACGGCGGCCCGCTGCGAGAGGACACGGCGTGAGCCAATCGGTGGAGCGGGCCCTGCGGATCCTCCCCGCGCTGGCCCGGGGCCCCGCCGGGCTCGGCGAGGTCGCCGAGGACCTCGGCGTGCACAAGAGCACCGCCCTGCGTCTGCTGCGGACCCTGCACGAACAGGGCTTCGTGTACCGACAGCAGGACGGCCGCTACCGGCTCGGCGCCCGCATCTTCGCGCTCGCCGCCGAGGCCATCGAGAACCTCGACATCCGCGGGATCGCCCACCCGCACCTGGTCGAGCTGAACCGGCTCACCGGCCACACCGTGCACCTCGCCCTCCACCAGGACGACGAGGTCGTGTACGTCGACAAGGTCGACAGCCGCTACCCGGTGCGCATGTACTCCCGCATCGGCAGGCCCGTCCCGCTCACCGTCGCCGCCGTCGCCAAACTCCTCCTCGCCGACCTGCCCGAGGCCGAACGCCGGGCGCTGGCCGACCGGATCGAGTACCCGGCCTACACCGCCCGCTCCACCCCCGACGCGCAGGCCTTCCTGCGCGAGCTGGACCTCGTGCGGGAACAGGGCTGGGCCACCGACTTCGGCGGCCACGAGGAGTCCGTCAACTGCGTCGGCGCGCCCGTGCGCGGGCCGGACGGGCGGGTCGTCGCCGCCATGTCGGTCTCCGCGCCCACCGTGGTGGTCGACGCCGACGCGCTGCTCGAACTGCTGCCCCTGGTGCGCCGCAGCGCCGACGCGATCAGCCGCGAGTACTCGGGCTCCGCCCGGGACCCGGACCAGGACGCCGACCAGGAACCCGTACAGGAACCCGCACAGGAGGACACGCCGTGACCGACAAGATCGCCATCACCCCCGACACCCACACCACCCCGCCCGCGAGGTTCTCGCACGGCGTGCGCAAGGGGAACCTGCTCCAGGTCGCCGGCCAGGTCGGCTTCCTCCCGCACGTCGAGGGGCAGCCGCCGACCCCCGCCGGGCCCACCCTGCGCGCCCAGACCCTCCAGACGCTGGAGAACGTCCGCTCCGTGCTGGAGGCCGGCGGCGCGAGCTGGGACGACGTGATGATGATCCGCGTCTACCTGACCGACACGGACCACTTCGGCGAGATGAACGCGCTCTACAACGCCTACTTCGAGGAGCAGGGCCTGAAGCAGGCCCCGGCCGCCCGCACCACCGTGTACGTGGGCCTGCCCGCCGGGCTGCTGATCGAGATCGACGCGCTGGCCGCCCTCGGCTGACGCGGGCCGCCGCAGGGCCCGCGCGCGGCCCACGCGCGGCCGACGCGCGGGAGGGGCGCCCCCCTGGCGGTGGGGCGCCCCCGTCGGGGTGGACCGGCGGTCACGTCACTGCGTGCAGTACTGCGCTTCCTTGCCGATCGAGCGGTACATGCAGTCCGCGTTCTCCAGGAGCTGGAGCACGGCGTCCTTGTTGCGCGCCGTCTCGCGGTCGATCACCTCGTCGGGCGGGTAGAAGCCGCCGCCGCCCCCGGACTCGGACGGGTACATCTCGAAGGTGTAGGAGAAGATCCGCTGGTTGCCCCACAGCCAGTCGTCGATCGTCCCGTCGGTGATGTACAGGTCGCTCGACTGCTCCGGCGTGTAGCCGTTGCTGTTGGCCATGCTCGTGCCGATCTTCTTGTACACCGCCAGGTCGTCGGCGCTCAGACCGGGCGCGGTGTCGTTGTACGTCCACCCGAACGGCCACAGCACCAGCTCGCTGTAGGTGTGGAAGTCGATGGCGGCCTTGATCTGCTGCTTGCCGCCCACGATCCGGCTGCGGACGAAGTCGGAGACCACCTTGACCTCGGGCGCGGAGGACGCCGCGGCCCCGCGGTAGGTCTCGGAGCTCTTGCTGCCGCTGGAGCCGCCGCAGCAGCCCCACTTGTAGTCCCAGTTGCGGTTCAGGTCGGTGCCCACGTACGAGGAGCCGGAGTTCGGTTGCCGGTTCTTGCGCCAGGAGCGGTAGGAACCGGTGGCGATGTCGTACTCGCCGCCGTCCGGGTTGAGGTCGGGGATGATCCAGATCTCGCGGCCGTTGACGGCGTTGGTGACGCGGGAGTCGGTGCCGTACTTGGAGCCGAACTCCTTGAGCAGGTAGAGGGCCATCTCGACCGTCAGGTGCTCACGGGCGTGCTGGTGGTGGGTGAAGAGGACCTCGGGTTCGGCCTCGTCGGTCGCGACGTTGTCACTGATCTTGATCGCGATCAGGTCCCGGCCCTGGTACGACTTCCCGATGACCTTCTTGCTCATGATCGCCGGGTACTGGGCGATGCGCTGGTCGATCTCCGCGTTCGCCTCGGCGTAGTTGTGGTACTTCGAGTCGGCGGACGGGAAGTCCATCGGGTTCGCCGCGACGCCGCGCTCGGAGCGGTCGGGCGGACCCGGCAGCGCGGTGAGCCTGTACCCGAGCGCGCGCAGGCTCTTGGCCTGCTGGGGGTCGGCGCTGACGACCACCGAGCGGGCGTCCACCTCGTCGATGGAGGCGCCCGTGCGGAGCAGGGCGGTGCGCTCGACGGCCGTGGACGGCCCCTGGATCTCGTACTGGACGATCGCCTCGTCCTGGGTCGCGGTCGACGGGGTGGGCGGGGTGGACGCCGTCGCGCTCAGGCCGTAGGCGGGTGCGCCGAGGGCGAGCGCCAGCAGGGCCGCCGTGACGGCGGCCCTTCGGCGGGTGTGGAGCCGCATGCGTTCTCCTGGGTGGGAGGTGGGGGTGCCGTGCGGACGCGCACAGCGTGCTCTCATGGCATGTTCGGGTCAAGAATTCGAAACCGGCCAATGTGACCGCGGTCCACGGCCACCCCCACCCCTACCGCCTACGGCAGGCTGTGGACCTTCGGACCCACCGCGTTCGACCAGGTGCCACCCGCCTTGGCGTCCCAGTTGGTCGACCAGGTCATCGCGCCGCGCAGCCCCGGATAGGTCTTCGACGGCTTGAACGCACCGCAGTTCGTGCCCCGGGCCAGGCAGTCCAGGGCGTTGTTCACGATGGTCGGGGAGACGTAGCCGCTGCCCGCGCCGCTCGGGGAGGCCGGCACGCCGATGCCCACCTGGGAGGGGTCGAGGCCGCCTTCGAGCTGGATGCAGGCCAGCGCGGTCAGGAAGTCCACCGAGCCCTGGGAGTAGACCTTGCCGTCACAGCCGTTCATCGCGCCGCTGTTGTAGTACTGCATGTTGACGACGGTCAGGATGTCCTTGATGCTCAGCGCCGTCTTGAAATAGCCGCCCTGCGTGGACTGCATGTCGATCGTCTGCGGGGCCATCGTGATGACGAGCGAGGGGCCCGCCTTCGCCGACAGCGCGCGCAGCGCCTGCGTCATGTAGGTCGGGTTGAGGCCGTTCTCCAGGTCGATGTCGATCCCGCTGAAGCCGTACTCCTGCATCAGCGCCCAGGCCGAGTTGGCGAGGTTGTTGGCGGACGCGGAGTCGTTGACCGAGATGGTGCCCTTCTCGCCGCCGACGGACAGGATGACCGACTTGCCGGCCGCCTTCTTCGCGGCGATGTCGGCCTTGAACTGCGGCACCGTGTAGCCGCCGAGGCCCGCCGAGTCGAGGTTGAAGGAGATGCCGCCGGGCGTGGTCGTGGCGTCGGCGAAGGAGACGGCGACGATGTCGTACTGCGCCGAGACGTCCGAGAGCTTCTGGACGGTCGCCCCGTTGTTGAAGTTCTGCCAGTAGCCGGTCAGGGCGTGCTTGGGGACGCCCGGATTCGGGTTGCCGCCGCCGCCCGTGGTGGTGCCCGTCACCGCGGCGGACCGGGGCCCCTCGCCGGCCGCGTTGTACGCGCTCACCTGGAAGGAGTACGAGGTCGAGGCGGTCAGGCCCGAGATCTGCGCGGAGGCCGAGGACACCGTCTGGACGCGGACGCCGTCCTGGTAGACGTGGTAGCCGGTGGCGCTGCCCACCGCGTTCCACGAAAGAGTGAGGGCGTTCGCGCTCTGGCCGGAAACGGCGGCTCCGGCGGGGGCGCCCGGGACGCTCGGGCCGGGGTCGGTGCCGCCGCCCCCGTCCGGGCCGAAGACGCTGAACTCGTCGACGACGAAGCCCGGCTGGCCGTACCAGCCGTGCGTGTAGACGGTCACCCGGGTGGTGTTGGGGCCGGTGGAGAAGGTGGTCGACAGCTTCTGCCAGCCGCCGCCCGTGCCGGGGGTCCAGGTGGACACGTCCTGGGTGCCGGTCCCGGTCGCGCCGAGGTACACGTACGAGCCCTGCACCTGCGTGCTCAGCGTGTACGTGGAATTCGGCTTGACCGTGACGGTCTGGCTGCAGCGGGCGTTGTCCGAGCCCGCCGGGGTGGCCTTCAGGGCGCCGGCCCCGGCGAAGACGGGGGAGGACACGACGGCGCCGCTGCCGCCGGTGCAGGACCAGTCGGACAGGCCGGACTCGAAGCCTCCGTTCCGGGCGACGTTGACGTCGGCGGCTTGCGCCGTACCGGCGCCGAGGGCGGTCAGACCTCCGGCGGCGAGGGTGGCGGCGCCCAACAGGGCGAGGGAGCGTATGCGGTTCACGAAGGCTCCGGTGGGGGGAGAAGGGGATGTGAAAGGCATGACAGGGGCAAGTGGGGGACCCCGCAGCCAAGTTGGTCCAGACCAATCCCCGTGTCAAGGGTCTTGGCAATGTGGCTTGAAGTGACCTCTGCGTCGCCCGTGTGTCGATCCCCGATGTCCGGATTTCTCGCCACCTGCGCCCTCTGCTCCCGGGCACGGGAATCCGCAAGGCCCTGCCCTGCCAGGGGGGACGCGGATATGGTGCTGAGGCAAGGGGGAGCTGCGCGGATCGTTTGCGGTCGCGCAGTCGTGCGGGTACGTGGGGACCGCGTGACGGGGGTGGGAACGCCCGTGGCGCACAGGGTGAACGGGGGGATTCGCGTGCCGACCGCCATTGCTGTCACCAGTGCCGATCTGGTGCTGCCGGCCCCCGACCGCCACACCCCGACCGCCGCCGTCCTGCGGCCGCCCGACCAGGTCGACCTCGACGGAGCCCTCGCCGAGACCGCCGCCCTCCTGGAACGACACGGCCACCTCGTGGTCGTCGTACCGCCCTGGCTGCCGCTCGCCACCATCCGCCGGCTGCACACCGTACGGGCCATTCTGGAAACCGACCGGATCGCGCTCCTCGACATCGATCTGCCGCCCCTGGGCACGGCCCTGCTGGTGCGTCAGCTCCGCCAGCTCAGCGTCTGCGACTTCAGCCCCGGGGTCCTGGCCTCCGCGGCCCGCCTGCTGCCGCACTACATCTACGCGGGCGCCCTGCTCGGCAGCGTCGCCAAACTGGACCGGGTGCCGGTCGGCCTCAAGGCGCACGCCAGGTCCTGGTCACCGAGCGCCCAGTTCGCCGTACTCGCCCACCCCACCCCGCACCTGACCAGACTCGGCACCTCCGGATCCTCGGGCGCCCACAGCGCGGGCGGCGCCGCCGCGGGACTCCCCGCCGGCCCCGGCTTCGCGACCCACCTCACCTTCGCCCGCGGCCAACTCGCCTCCGACTGGGTGAGCGCCGAACTGGCCCCCGCCTGGCAGGTGCAGGGCGTCATGGAGAACCCGCTGCCGGCCGACTCGCCCGTCTGGTGGGCCACGTCGAAGCTCGTCGAGTTCGCCGCGGCCATCCCGGACGTGTCCGTCCTCTACCAGCTGGTCGCCTCGGTGCGCCGGGAGCAATGCCGATGGTGCGGCTTCGAACTCATCGGCGACCGCTGCGGCTTCTGCTCCGCCCCGCTGACGGCCCCACCGCCCGCGGCCGCGACATCCCGATCCAGACCCTGACCACCGGCCCGAACGAACGAAGAACGGCGAGGTAGTACGGCCCATGAACTCACGCCAGCGCCGCGGCGTCATCCTGCTCCTCCTGTCGATCCTGTGCGCCCTCGCGGCGTTCGCCGGGGTGCTCGTGGTGATCGGCGACGTCAACTCCAAGGTCGGGGCCGAGGTCGTCGCCTACCGCGTGAAGGGCGACATCGCGCCGTACAGCGCGCTCACGGCCGGCCAGTTCGAGCAGGTCACGGTCCCCCAACGGTGGCTGTCCGAGACGGCCGTCACCGACCTCGACGGACTCAGGGACAAGATCGCGCTCACCACGCTCAAGAAGGGCTCGCTGCTCCAGACCGACATGTACGTCGACAAACCGCAGCTCCAGCCCGGTGAGCAGGAGATCGCCATCATGATCGACGCCGCCACCGGCGTGGCCGGCAAGATCACCTCCGGCGCCAAGGTCAACATCATCGCCACCTTCAAGGGCGTCAAGGAAACCGACCCCTCGCGCTCCGTGATCATCGTCGCCAACGCCCGCGTCCTGGGCGTCGGCAAGCTCACCGCCCTCGACAAGGACAGCGACCGCAAGGGCCCCGCCGAGGCCGTCCCGATCACCTTCGCCCTGAACACCAAGGACACCCAGCGCGTCGCGTACGCCGAATCCTTCGCGGAACACGTCCGGCTGGCCCTGGTGGCCCCCGGCACCGATTCGGCGCCCAGCCCCAGCGACCGCACGTACACCCTCGACGGGGACAAGTGAGGCCCGGATGACCACCCGAATCCTCCCCGCGTCCGGCGACCCGGACGCCGCCCGCGCCATCACCACCCTCCTCGGCCGGCTCCCGGACGCCGAGCCGGCCGCCCCGGTCCCCGATTCCACCGCGCTGCTCGACACCCTCGCCGGGCTGGCCTCCCGATCCCTCGACGACCTGCCCGAGGTGGTCCTGGTCCACGAGCGGATCGGCCCGCTGCCCGCGCTGGAACTCATCCGCGAAGTCGCCCTCCGCTTCCCCGCCGTGGGCGTGGTCCTGGTGTCCTCCGACGCCGCACCCGGGTTCTTCGCCGCCGCCATGGACTCCGGCGCCCGCGGCCTGATCGTGCTCCCCCTCGCCTACGAGGAACTCGCCTCGCGCGTCCAGGCCGCCGCCCAGTGGGCCGTCGGCGTACGCCGCCACCTGGGCCGCGGCCCGGACCTGCCCGCCGGACCCGGCGGCCGGGTGGTCACCGTCGCCGGCGCCAAGGGCGGCGTCGGAACCACCTTCACGGCCGTCCAGTTCGCCCTCGCCGCGGCCGCCTCCGGACGACGTACCGCCCTGGTGGACATGGACCTCCAGGGCGGGGACGTGGGCTCGTACCTCGACGTGCAGTTCCGCCGTTCCATCGCCGACCTCGCCGGGATCCAGGACATCTCGCCCCGGGTCCTCCAGGACGCGGTGTACGACGACCGGACCGGACTCGCGCTGCTGCTGGCCCCCGCCGACGGCGAACGCGGCGAGGAGGTCGACGAACGCGCCGCCCGCCACGTCGTGACCGCCCTGCGGAGCCGCTACGAACTCGTCGTCATCGACTGCGGCACCCAGGTGACCGGCGCCAACGCGGCGGCCGTGGAAATGGCCGACATCGCCGTACTCGTCACCACTCCGGACGTGGTCTCCGTCCGCGCGGCGAAGCGACTGGTCCGCATGTGGGAACGCCTCCAGGTCCGCAAGGCCGAGGACACCACCATGGTCGTCAACCGCTGGAGCAAGCACACCGAGATCCAACCCGCCCTCATCGAGAAGATCACCAAGACCCGCCCCACCCGCACCCCCGTCCCGGCCGGCTTCAAGGAACTCCAGGCCGTCGTCGACGCGGGCCGCGTCCAGGACCTCGACAACCGCTCCACCGTGAAACAGGCCCTGTGGACCCTGGCCGGCGAACTCGGCCTGCTCACCGCCCCCACCACCGCGGCCTCGGCCGACGGCGCCGTCCCGCCGCCGCGCTCGGCCGAACTGGCGGTCCGGCCGTCCGGGCCCCTGGCCCGGCTGCGGCGCGGCCGGGAGGGCTGACCGGTGCCCGCGCGGAGACGGGGAGGGGCGTGCGGACCGGTGCGGGGACGCGCGGGGGAGAGCCGCCGGGACCGGGGCCAGGTCGCCGTCGAGTTCGTCGGGATGGTCCCGTTGATCCTGCTGCTCGTGGCGGCGGTGTGGGAGTGCGTGCTGATCGGGTACGCGTTCTCGCTGGCCGGCAACGCGGCGGACGAGGCGGCCCGGGTCGGGGCGGTGCACGGGGGCGCGGCATGCGAGACGGCGGCCGGCAAGTACATCGGGGGCGCGTGGAACATGACCGCGCAATGCCGCGAGTCCGGTGACATCTACAAGGCCACCGTCAGCCTCAAGCTCCCCGTGTTCTTCCCCGGCCTCGACATCGGCGTCCCCATCACGGGCGAGGGCGGCTCCGCGCTGGAGAAGGAGGACTGACGTGAACCGGCACAGTGATCCGCACTCTGATCCGCACTCTGATCCGCGCCGCGACCGCATCCGTGGCCGCATCCCTGGCCGTGACCGGGGTCAAGTGGCCCTGGAGTACATCGGGTTCATCCCGATCCTGCTCTTCGTCGCCCTGTGCGGCATCCAGCTGGGCTGGGTCGCCTACGTCCACCAGCAGGCGGAGACCGCCGCCCGCACCGCCGCACGCGTCGAGGCCCGCAAACCGGGCGCCGGGTCGGCCGCGGGCAGGGCGGCGGTGAAAGCGAGCCTCGGTGCCCAGGTGGCCGTGTCCACGACCTCCGACGCCGTGACCGCGACCGCGACCATCAAGATCAAATCCATCGTTCCCGGACTCGACCCCTCCGACGCCATCGCCACCGCCACCATGCCCAACGACGACCCGAAGGTGACCGGACCATGAGCCTGCGTTCCCGGGTCAACACCCCCGACGACCGCCACAGCCACGGCGACGACGGCCGACTGGTCTCCTCGTACCGCACCAAGCTGCTGGAGGAGATCGACCTCGCCGAGATGTCCGCGCTCGCACCCACCGAGCGCCGGGCCCGCCTGGAACGCGTACTCGGCCACATCATCAGCCGCGAGGGGCCCGTCCTCTCCACCGTCGAACGCGCCCAACTGATCCGCCGCGTCGTCGACGAGGCCCTCGGCCTCGGCGTCCTCGAACCGCTCCTCGAAGACCCCTCGATCTCCGAGATCATGGTCAACGGACCCGACCAGATCTTCGTCGAACGTGCCGGCCGGGTCGAGCAACTGCCGCTGCGCTTCGCCTCGCACGAACAACTCATGCAGACCATCGAGCGCATCGTCTCCACCGTCAACCGGCGCGTGGACGAGGCCAATCCGATGGTCGACGCCCGCCTGCCCAGCGGGGAGCGCGTCAACGTCGTCATCCCGCCGCTGTCCCTCACCGGCGCCACCCTCACCATCCGCCGCTTCCCACGCGCGTTCACCCTGCACGAGATGATCAGCCTCGGCTCGCTGGACGAACAGATGCTCATGCTCCTGTCGGGCCTGATCCAGGCCAAGATGAACGTGATCGTCTCCGGCGCCACCGGCACCGGCAAGACCACCCTCCTCAACGCCCTCTCCGGCCTGATCCCGGAGGGCGAACGCATCATCACCATCGAGGACTCGGCCGAACTCCAACTCCAACAGGCCCACGTGATCCGCCTCGAATCCCGCCCCCCGAACGTCGAGGGCAGCGGCCGGATCACCATCCGCGACCTGGTGCGCAACTCCCTGCGCATGCGGCCCGACCGCATCATCGTCGGCGAGGTCCGCGGCGGCGAGACCCTCGACATGCTGCAAGCCATGTCCACCGGCCACGACGGCTCCCTCGCCACCGTGCACGCCAACAGCTCCGAGGACGCCCTGATGCGCCTCCAGACCCTGGCGTCCATGTCGGAGGTGGAGATCCCCTTCGAGGCGCTCCAGGACCAGATCAACAGCGCCGTCAACGTCGTCGTGCAACTGACCCGCTTCGGCGACGGCTCGCGCCGCATCACGGAGATCTCCATCCTCGACTCGCACGGCCGCGAACCGTTCCGCATCACCCCCGTGTGCCGGTTCGCGGCGCAGCCGATGGGCGCGGACGGCCGCGTCCACGGCCGCTTCGAGTACTACCCGCTGCCACGCCGGATCGCCGACCGCCTCTACATGAACAACCAGCCGATTCCCCAGGCCTTCGGGGTCGCCATGTCGGACGACCGGCCGGCCACCCCGACCGCACGCACCACTCGGACCATCCTGTGAACACAACCGTCTCCCTCACCCTCGGCGCCACCCTGCTGGCCGGCCTCCTCGTGGTCTGGGGCGTACACGCCTACTCCGCCGGCCGCGCCCAACGCGCCGCCCTGATCGAACGCCTCGCCGCGAGCGGCGCCCCCGAGCCCCAGGGGCGCGGACGCCGCTTCCGGGAGATCGACCGCCGGCTGCGCCGCACCCGACCGGGCCGCCGCATCGAGATCAAACTGGCGACCACCGGCCTGGACCTCACCCCGGGCGAGTTCTTCGTCTACATGTTGCTGTCGGTGGCCGGGGTCTGGCTGGTCTTCGCGTCGTTCCTCGCCCCGTTCTTCGGACCGGTGGCCGCACTGATCGCGCTCTGGTCCGCCAACGCCTTCCTCAACTGGCAGCGGGCACGCCGCACGGAGCGGTTCATCAACCAACTCCCCGACCTGGCCCGCATCCTCGCCAACGCCACCCAGGCCGGCCTGGCCCTGCGTACCGCCATCGGCATGGCCGCCGAGGAACTGGAAGCCCCGGCCGGAGAGGAACTCGCCCGGGTCGCCGACCGGCTCGCCATCGGGCACTCCATCGAGGAGTCCCTGGGCGAACTCACCGAACGCCTGCCCTCGCGGGAACTGGTCGTCCTCGTCTCCACCCTGGTCCTGTCCGCCCGCGCCGGCGGCGCCATCGTCGGCAGCCTGCGCAACCTCACGGTGACGCTGGAACAACGCAAGGAGACACGGCGCGAGATCCGCACCCAGCTGTCGCAGGTGACCGTGACCGCGTACCTGGTGCCGGCCATCGGGCTGGGCTCCCTGCTGCTCGTGGACATGATGATGCCGGGCGCGCTGGACCGGATGACGGGGGCGTTCATCGGGCAGACCGCCGTCCTCGTCGCGCTGGGCCTCTTCGCCCTCGGCTTCGTCCTCATCCGGCGCCTGTCGAAGATCGACGTGTGAGGGGCACCGACCGATGACCGCACTCCTTCTCGCCCTGGCCCTCGGCCTGTCCGTCTTCGGCGCCCTGTACGGGCTGCGCCTCTACCGCGCCGACGTCAAACTCCCCAGCGACCTCGCCCTGGCCCTGGAGGTCGGCGCCACCCGCACCACCGCCGTCGGCTCGCTCGTCGACCGCCTCGGCATCCGCTGGGCCCCGCTCGTCCTGCGCCTGATGGGCCAAGACCGCGTCGCCCGCAAGCGCCGTCAGATCGACATGGCCGGCAACCCGGCCGGCCTGACCATCGACCGCTACGCGGCCCGCCGGGCCGTGTACGCCCTCCTGGGCGGGCTCGGCGCCTTCTCCCTGCTGATCAACGGCCAACTCGTACCGGCGCTGCTGATGGTCGCGTTCGGCCTGTTCTGGATCGAGGTCGGCCTGTGGTCCGCGATCCGCGTGCGACGCGACCACATCGAACGCACCCTGCCCGACTTCCTGGACGTCCTCGCCGTCGTGGTGAGCGCCGGGCTCGGCTTCCGGCAGGCCCTGGAACGGGTGGCGGACAAGTACGAGGGCCCGTGGTCCGACGAGATCCGCATCACCCTCCAGCAGATGGACATGGGCGTCAGCCGCCGCCAGGCCTTCGACGAACTGCGCCGACGCAACGACTCCGAGCAGGTCGCCCAGTTCGTGACCGCCCTCCAACAGGGCGAGGAACTCGGCTCCCCGATCGTCGAGACCCTGATCGCCATCGCCGAGGACATGCGCCGCACGGACGCCCAGAACGCCCGCCGCCGCGCCGCCCGCGCCGTCCCCAAAGCCACCTTCTCCGTCACCATGTTCATGCTGCCGGGCACGCTGATCCTGCTCGTCTGCGGATTCGTGTACGGGGCGAACATCGACTTCGGCGCGATGTTCGGAGGCGGCTGAGTCATGACGACCACCCGCGTACTGATCGCCGACGACAACCCCGTCATCCGCGCCGGCCTGGCCTCCCTGCTCGCCGCCACCGAGGACCTCCGGGTCGTCGCGGAGGCCCGCGACGGCCGCGAGGCCCTGAGCCTGACCCGCCTGCACACCCCGGACGTCATCCTGCTGGACGTCCGCATGCCGGGCGTCGACGGCATCTCCGCCCTCCCGCACCTGGTCACCCTGGCCTCGGTCCTGATGCTGACGTACAACCGCGAACCGAGCACGGTACGAGAAGCCCTGCTCCTGGGCGCGGGAGGCTACCTGGTCCACGGCGAGTTCACGGCGGACGACCTGACCCGCGCGGTCCGCGACGTCCGCGCGGGCCGCGCCCACCTGACCACCTCGGCGGCGACCGCCCTCCTCGAAGACCTCCGTACCTCTTCGCAACCGCAACGTTCTGTGGCATCCTCGACAGACCGCATGCACAACTCGGTGACGTACAGGCTGAGTTCTCGGGAGGTGGAGATCATGGATCTGATCGCGTCCGGGATGAACAACCAGCAGATCGCGAGTGCGTGCTTCATCAGCGAGAAGACGGTCAAGAACCACATCAACCGCATCTTCGCGAAGCTCCACACGGCCACCCGCAGCGAAGCCATAGCCCGCTGGCTGGGAACCGCCCGCCCGGGGGTGGCCGGCCATGGGTAGACAGTCTGCGCAGTGGGTCCGTAATTGGGCCCCGGGACCCTTGGTTATCACCGGTGACTCCCCGTACGGTCCGCAAATCGACAGCGGCACCGGCCCGGGAGGAAACCCTCATGTCACACAACGCGCTGCTGAAGGCCACCGTGCAGACGTCCATCCGCCTGCGCGGATGGACGGACACGGCGATGACGAGCATCCGCAAGCGCTACACGACCACGGACCGCGGCCAGACGGCCTTCGAGTACCTGGGCATCATCCTGGTCGTCGTGGTCATCATCGGAGCGATGGTCGGTACCGGTATCGGCACGGCGATCGTGGGCCGCATCACGACTGCCATCGCGAGTCTCACCGCCGGCTCGTGATTGCAGGTCATTCCAGCGACCGGGGTCAGGTCTTTCCGCTGTACGCAATGATCGTGGTCGGGCTGCTCTTCGCCGCGCTGGCGTTTTTCGTCTTCGGTCAGGCCGCACTCGTTCGCAGCGATGCCCAAGGGGCAGCGGACGCGGGGGCTCTCGCAGCGGCTCGGCAAGCGCGGGACAACCTGCTTCCGGGCCTCGATCTTGCCACGCTCAAGCCTGACGAATGGCAAGACATTCTTACGGGTAAGTCCTTCGACACGGCGGGGGCTTGTGGCGCGGCCGAGGACTTTGCGCGGCGGAACGACGCGTCGGCAACCTGCTCATCGTCGATGCGCCGTTTCACCGTCGAGGTGACGACCGAGGGCACCGTCGGGGCCTCGGTGGTGTCGGGTACCCAGGACATGCACGGCGCGGCCAAAGCGGTCGCGGAGGTCGTGCCCAAGTGTGACTTGGGCGACGCTCCGACCCCTGCCGCTACGCCGGGTCCGGCGCCGACCGATCCTCCGTCGGCGACTCCCACCGTCATCAATTGCAAGGGCGGGAAGATCATCAAATTCGACCCCCGAAAGCCGGATCTTTGGAGCGCGCTGGCGCGAAGCCTATTTGATGTGCGACTGGTCGGCTGACGAAGAACGAGAGACAAGGAAGCAGCTCAAATGAGCATTCGGTACACGGTGAAGGTTCACAGGGGAGTGGCTGCCGTTTTCGTGGCGGCATTGGCCCTCGCCTTGGCCGGATGCGGGGGTGACGGTCAGGGGAAGGCGCCTCAGAAGACGTCGAGTGCCAGTAAGAGCGCAGGTAGTGACGCCAAACCCCAGCCTTCGGCGAGCAGCAGTCAGCCTTCCCAGCCACGGCAGGTGATGGCGACGATGACCGGTGAGGCCGGTGTCGTCCTGGACATCCATTCTGCGGCTCGGGACGCCTCCGGATTTGTCACGGTGAGCGGTCAGATCAAGAACACCAGTGACAAGCCCTTCGGTAATACAGCGGCATGGCGTGGCAATGAGCTCAAGGCCAGCGGAGTTTCGGTAGCGGGAGTCACGCTGGTCGACAAGGCAGGCAAGAAGAGGTATTACGTGCTGCGTGACACGGAGGGCAGATGCCTGTGTACGACGGGCGTGGTCATCATCGAAGCGGGCCAGTCGGTTCCCTTCTTTGCCCAGTTCCCTGCGCCCCCCGCGAGCACGAGCGAGGTCGAGTTCAACTTCCCGACTTTCTCGTCGGCAACTTTGAAGATCTCCGGGTGACCCCATGACCACACGACACCGTGTCTCCGCGTCCACCGCCGTCGTCGGGCTCGTCATCGCCGGCGCCCACTTCATCGGGGCCACCAGTGCCCACGCCGACGACGTCAAGCCGTCGGTGCCGCCCGGTACCGAGCCTTCGGCTTCGGCTCCCGTGGCCATCGACTCGAACGCGCCCGGTCTCAAGATCCCGCAGGGCGGGACCCTCGCGCCCGTCAAGGTGCTGGACATCGCCGAGGTCGTCGAGGACCTCGGCGGTGAGGAGCGGCGGCAGGAGACCAATCAGACCGTCATGATGGCGCTGCAGTCCGAGGTGTTGTTTCCCGAGAACAGTGCGGTGTTCAACGCGCAGGCGGCGGCGCGGATACAGGCCATCGCCAACGAGATCAACCAGCAGAAGGCCACCCGCGTCCGCGTGTTCGGCTTCACCGATGACCAGGGCACCTATGAGCACGGCAAGGAGCTGTCCAAGCAGCGCGCCGACGCCGTGCAGGCGGAGTTGGGCAAGTCCGTGACGAACCCCGGCGTCATCTTCGACGTCCGCGGTTACAGCGAGGACTACCCGATCGCCGACAACAACACGGAGGAAGGCCGGAAGAAGAACCGGCGCGTGGAGATCACGTTCCCGCGCGGAAGCGGTCAGTAGGCGTTCGAGCGGCCCTCACCGCATCAGGGCGGCCGCCGCCTCGCGGGCCCGGTGGGCCGGGGCGGGGCCGGGGTCGAGGGCGGCCACGACCGTGGCGCCTTCGACCAGGAGCAGGAGTTGGTCCGCGAGCGTTTCGCGGTCGGGGCCGGCGAGGTCGGCCAGGAGGTTGCGCAGTTCCGCCTTGTGGCGGCGGATGACGTCCACCACGGCCTCGGGGCCGGCACCGAGTTCGCCGTAGGCGTTGAGGAACGCGCAGCCCCGGAAGTCCGGTTCGCGGAACCAGTCCGCCAGCCAGTCGAAGACGCCGAGGATCGGGTCCGGTGCTTCGCTCACCGCCGCGCGCAGGCTTGCCGTCCAGCGGCGGTCGCGGCGTTCCAGGTAGGCCGCGACCAGGGATTCCTTGGCGGGGAACACGCGGTAGAGCCGCTTGAGGGGGACGCCGGATGCGGCGCGGATGCGGTCCATGCCGACGGCCTGGATTCCCTCGGCGTAGAACAGGGTCTCCGCCGCGTCGAGCAGTCGGGTCCGGGCCTCTTCGTCGTCCATGAGGGCAGCGTAGCCCAGGGACGCTTGCCTGGAGAACGATCGTTCTCTAAGGTGGCGAGCCGGAGGGAGAACGATCGTTCTACACCTGTCGAGAGGGCTGGATCAATGACCGCAACCGCCGCCACCACTTCCACCGCCGCAACCGCCGCAACCGCCGCCACCGCTTCCCCCGCACCCCGTCCGCCCCTGCCGCCCTTCACCGAGGAGAGCGCCCGCGCCAAGGTGCAGGCTGCCGAGGACGCGTGGAACAGTCGCGACCCCGACCGCGTGGCGCAGGCCTACACGCGGGATTCGGTCTGGCGCAACCGGGACCGCTTCCTGACCGGCCGTACCGAGATCCGGGAGTTCCTCGCCGACAAGTGGGAGCGCGAGCTGGAGTACCGGCTCCGCAAGGAACTCTGGGCGTACACCGGGAACCGGATCTCCGTCCGCTTCGAGTACGAGTGGCACGACGCCGCCGGCCAGTGGTGGCGCAGTCACGGCAACGAGCAGTGGGAGTTCGACGACGACGGCCTGATGCGTCGCCGGGAGGCGAGCATCAACGACGTCCCCATCGCCGAGGGGGACCGCCGACTGGTCCGGGCGCGCCACGACGCCTGAGGCTCCCGGCCGGAGGGCGGCTTCCCCCGTCACCGCCCGTGCGTCACCGCCCGTGCGTTACCGCCCATGCATTGCCGCCCGTGCGTCACTGCCTGTGCGCTAGGAGTTGTCTTCAAATGTCACGCCCACATCAGGAGCGAGGCGAGGGTGACGGCTGCCTGGTAGGACTCGGCGGTCTTGTCGTAGCGGGTCGCGATGCCGCGCCACTGCTTGAGGCGGTTGAAGCACCGTTCTACGACGTTGCGCCGCTTGTAGAGCTGTTTGTCGAACGTCGGCGGGCGCCCGCCCCGGCTGCCGCGCCGGAGCCGGTTGCGGACCTGGTCGGCTCGCTCGGGAATCGTGTGGCCGATGCCGCGGCGCCGCAGCCAGGTGCGGATGGCCCGGGAGCTGTAGCCCTTGTCGCCCAGCACGTGGACGGGCCGCACTCGGGGGCGGCCCGGGCCGATGCGGGGCACCCGGATCGCCTCCATCACGGTGGTGAACTGGGTGCAGTCGTTGATGTTGCCGCCCGTGACCACGGAGGCGAGCGGACGACCGTAGGCATCGCAGGCCAGGTGAATCTTGCTGGTCAGACCACCTCGGGAGCGTCCGAGGCCGGGACTGCGGAGCCCCCTTTTCGGGCCCCGGCGGCATGCTGGTGGGCTCGCACGACGGTCGAGTCGACCGACACCAGCCAGTCGATGTCGCCGGCCGCATCCGCCCGGGCCTGCGCGGCCCGGAGCATCCGCTCGAAGGTGCCGTCCAGAGCCCACCGGCGAAACCGGGTATGCAGCGTGGCCCACGGGCCATACCGCTCAGGCACATCCCGCCAGGCCGTGCCCGTCCGGAACTTCCACACGATCCCGTTCAGCACGGTCCGGTCGTCCAACCGCTTCCGCCCGAGCAAGGACTCAGGCAGCAGCGGCCGGACGAACTCCCACTCCTCATCAGACAGTTCATGGCGACGTATCACCCAACCATGATCCACCACTCAAGATCTTTTGAAGACACGACCTAGTGCCCGTGCGCCTGCGTGATGAGGTCCGTGGCGACCTCCAGCGCCGCCTGGCGCGTCTCCTCCGGGTTCCCCTCCACGTGCTGGAGGAACATCATCCCGGCGTGCAGCGTGAACAGGGCGCTCACGCAGCGCACCTGGTCCGTCAGCGGTCCGTCGTCCGTCCGCAGCAGTTCGACCAGGGTGAAGAGGCGCTTCTTGACGGTCTCCCCGATGCTCAGCTCCCGCATGGTCGCCTGGTTCTCCTGCATGAACCGGTACAGGGTGGCCCCGGCCGCCATCGCCTCGCTGTAGCGCCTGAGCACTTCCCGCTTGGTCTCCAGCGTGCGCGGCTGCTCCTCGGCCCACGCGATCAGCTCGTCGATCGGACGCGTCACGTCCTCGAAGAGGCTGATGATGATGTCTTCCTTGGTCTTGAAGTGGTAGTACAGCGCCGCCTTCGTGACGTCCAGCCGCTCTGCGATCTCGCGCAGCGACGTCTTCTCGTACCCCTGCTCGGCGAAGAGCTCCACAGCCACGTCCTGGATGCGCTGACGCGTGTTGCCACGGCGCTGCTGCGGACTGCTGCTGGTCATGGCGCTCCCCAAAATTACTTACTTGACGCCCGGCTAGTTACGGGTCTACCTTCCCCAGTGTAGTGAACTAGCCGGGCGGCAAGTAAGCCCCGGGGGTCAGGGGAGTGGAAGAGATGGCGGAAATGACGAAAACGGCCGAAGCCTCGGAGGAGGTGAAGCCGCGCAGCGTCCGCGTCGTGCTGATGGCGCTCATGATCGCGATGCTGCTGGCCATGCTCGACAACATGATCATCGGCACGGCGATGCCGACGATCGTCGGTGAACTCGGTGGCCTGGAGCACCTCTCCTGGGTCGTCACCGCGTACACCCTGGCCACGGCCGCCTCCACTCCCATCTGGGGGAAGATCGGCGACATGTACGGCCGGAAGGGCTCCTTCCTCACCTCGATCGTGATCTTCCTGATCGGTTCCGCGCTCAGCGGCATGGCCCAGGACATGGGTCAGTTGATCGGGTTCCGTGCGATCCAGGGCCTCGGTGCCGGTGGTCTGATGGTCGGCGTCATGGCGATCATCGGCGACCTCATCCCGCCCCGTGAGCGCGGCAAGTACCAGGGCATGATGGCCGGCGTGATGGCCCTCGCCATGATCGGCGGTCCGCTGGTCGGCGGCACCATCACCGACCACATGGGCTGGCGCTGGTCCTTCTACATCAACCTTCCGCTCGGCGCCGTCGCGCTCGCGATGGTCACCGCGGTCCTGCACCTTCCCAAGAAGAAGGCCCAGGGGAAGATCGACTACCTCGGCGCGGCCCTGTTGACCATCGCCATCACCTCCACCGTGCTCGTCACCACCTGGGGTGGCACCGAGTACGCCTGGGGTTCCGGTGAGGTCATCGGCCTGATCATCGTCGGCATCGTGTCCATCGCCGCGTTCATCTACGTCGAGACCAAGGCCGCCGAGCCGGTCATGCCGCTGCACATCTTCCGCAGCCGCAACTTCACGCTCATGTCGGTGATCGGGTTCCTCGTCGGCTTCGCGATGTTCGGCGGCGTGCTCTACCTCCCGCTGTTCCAGCAGTCGGTACAGGGCGCCTCCGCCACCAACTCCGGTCTGCTGCTCCTGCCGATGCTGCTCTCGATGATGGTCGTCTCGCTGATCGCGGGCCGCATCACCACCAGCAGCGGCAAGTACAAGGTGTTCCCGATCGTCGGCGGCGCGCTCATGGTCATCGGGCTCTTCCTGCTCGCGACCATGGACACCGACACCACCCGTCTGATGTCCGGCGTCTACATGGCGGTCCTCGGCGCGGGCCTCGGCTTCCTGATGCAGATCACCATGCTCGTCGCGCAGAACAGCGTCGACATGAAGGACATGGGCGTCGCGTCCTCCTCCGCCACCCTGTTCCGCACCCTCGGCGGTTCCTTCGGTGTCGCCCTGATGGGTTCGTTGTTCACCTCGCAGGTGACCGACACCATGACCGAGCGACTGGGCCCCGAGGCCGCCGCGAAGGCGGGATCGGCCCAACTGGACGCCGCGAGCCTGGCCAAGCTGCCCGAAGCGATCCGCGATGCCTACCAGCACGCGGTCGCGGCCGGTACCCACTCCGCGTTCCTGCTCGGCGCGGCCATCGCCGTACTGGGCTTCGCGGCGGCCTGGTTCGTCAAGGAGGTCCCGCTCCGGGGCGCGGGTCCCGCCCAGCCCGGTGGTGGCGAGGGCGACGAGGGCAAGACCGCCATGGCTCCCCAGGAGTCCCTCGCCCACTGAGCGACGGGCGCCCGCAGCGTGTGACGTACGCCATGACACGCCGCGTGTGACGCACGCGGCGACGTGGGAATCGAAAGAGCCCGGCACCGGTGGATGAACCAATCCACCGGTGCCGGGCTCTTCCCGTTCCTGTGCCCGTCGCCTGCGCCCCACCCCTGCCGTACCCCCGCCCACCCCTGCCGCACCCCTGCCGTGCCCGCGCCCGCAGTGACGCCCGGGTCCGCGGTCGCCTCGCGCGAGGCCGAGTGAATCCCGTCCACCGGAGGGGAGATTGAGCCGCGAGGTGAGGGGTAGCAGGTTGGGACGATTCGGCCCGGTTTCAACAGGGCCGAAAATAAGGACGATCGGGGACGAATGTCCCATTATTTGGAATTTGCGGGGGAATTCACTGGAACCCCTCCTCGTCACCCGGCGTCTGGAAGACGAGGGGGCACCACCGACGGCGGTCGGAGGCGCCCACGAGGTGAAGGGGAGTGGACAGACTCATGGGGTTCTTGGCACGCACGCGCAAGCAGGCCGCACAGTCCCGGTTGACCGTCGTGGCGGCCGCCGTGGCCGTCGCCGCGACCGTATGGGGAGCGACGGCGATCGTCGGACCGGACCACCACGTCGGGCAGGAGACCGCGGCCGGTCGGACGGGCGACCCCGCAGGCGCCGACTCCGCGGGATCGCCCGGGTCCCCGAACGCGCCCCGGCAGCACATGCCCGAGGAGATAGCCCACGCCTCGGAGGGCGGCGCGGACACGGTCAACGTCACCATCGACGACGGACCCGACCCCCGGTGGACGCCGCGGATCCTCGCCGTCCTCGCGGAGCACGACGTGAAGGCGACCTTCTGCATGGTCGGCCCCCAGGCCGCGGCCCACCCGGACCTGGTCAAGCAGGTCGTCGCGGGCGGGCACCGGCTCTGCGACCACACCATGTCCCACGACACGGCGATGGACAAGAAGCCCGTCGCCTACCAGAAGGCCCAGATACTCGACGCGCAACGGCAGATAGAGCAAGCCGCGGGCGGCGGCGCCAAGGTGGAGTACTACCGGGCGCCGGGCGGCGCTTTCACCCCCGACAGCCGGCGCATCGCCGCAGCGGCAGGCATGCGTCCGCTCGGTTGGAACGTGGACAGCAAGGACTTCGGCAAGCCGGGCGTCGCGGCGATCGTCAAGACCGTCAAGGGCGAGCTGAAGAACGGTCCGACCGTGCTCTTCCACGACGGCGGCGGCAACCGCGAACAGACCGTCGAGGCTCTCGACAAGGTCCTGTCCTGGCTCGAAGACCAGGGCCGCCCCACCGGTTTCCCGGTCCGCACGACCCCCTGACACGCCGTCCGGCGGCGAACGGGTGAGGGTCGCCCCGCCGGCCCCGCCCCCGGTGTTCCCTGGTCGCACGCGCGGCCTTACCCAGCCGCACGAGGCCGCGTACGCATCACCGCGTGCAAGATCCCGCGTACGCATCGCCGCGCACCAGACCCCGCGTACGCATCGCCGCGCACCAGACCCCGCGCGGACCGAACCCCGCGCACGACCCACCGGAGGACCGACCCGTGATCGCACCCGAGCAACTCACCGACCCCGCCGTCCGCGCCTTCGTCACGGCCGTGAACGCGGGCGACCGGACGGCGTTCAACGCCGCGCTCGCCCCGGGCGCGACCATGTCGGACGACGGCTCCGACCGGGACCTCGGCGAGTGGACCGAGAAGGAGGTCTTCTCCTCGGGCGGTCACATGGCCGTCGCCTCGCAGTCCGAGGACGGTCGCGCCCTCGTCGTCGACTACCGCAACGACACCTGGGGCGAGATGCGCACGGCCTGGCGGTTCGACGTCACCGCCGACGGCCGCGTCGGCCGCTTCGAAACCGGTCAGGCATGATCCGAGGCCGGACCTGAGCCACGTCTGACCCGAGGCATGACCCGAGGCATGACCCGAGGCGCGACCCCAGGCCCTACCCGAGACCGGACCTGAGCCGCGCCTGACCCGGCCCTGACCCGGCCCCGCCCCGGGCCGGGGAAGCCGCCCCGCCCCGCCCCCGGGCCGTCACCGGCCGCCCCCGCCACGCCCGCCGCCACCCTCCACCGTGACGTTCGCCGAGCCCCCGTACCTGTCGCGGAGGCCGTCTCCCGGCGTTCCGTCGCCGCAACTGGCGTTCATCGGCTCGTGTGCCCGGCCGTGCGCGGGAGCCGTCACCTTCGGGTCCGCCGCCCTTTCCCGTACGGGTGAACGCGCGCCCCGCGTCGTTCCGGCCCGCCGGAAGCCCCCGTTGGGTCGGGCATGAAGCGCACCCGCACCGCCGCTCTCGCCCTCGCCGCCGTGGCCGCCCTCGCCCCCGCCCTCGGCCAGTCCGCCGCCACCGCCGCGCAGGGCGCGGCGTACCTCCAGGACCCGGGCGGCGAGGAGAAGGCGATGAAGTCGATGTGGACCAAGGACGACATGCACAAGGTGGAGGCGCAGTTCCGCTTCTACCCGGGGGTCCAGTACAAGACGGTCACGAAGCCGGGCCCCGACGGCGCCCCGGAGTACGAGCGGAAGGTCGCCGACCCCAAGACACTGGCCTGGTTGCCCTCGTACGAGTTCGCGTGGGCGGTGTCCGACTCCAAGCTCGTCAAGCGGGCGGTGACCACGAAGGACGGCAGGCACCCGATCGTCGTGCACGCCGTGCTGCGCGACGCGAGGCGGGCCAAGGCGGGCGAGGTGCGGCAGGAGCTGACGGACCGGCCGGCGACGGGCCGCGCGAAGGTTCCCGGCGGAAAGCGGATCGCCTGCGACACCGGCACCTACACGGTGGAGTGGTCGGTCACCCGGACCGGCTACGGCACGCTCACGGGGACGTTGAACTGGGATTCCGACTGCGAGCAGTACCGCACGGCGTTCTCGCAGGACAACGGCCGACAGAGGTAGCCGCGACGGCCCGACGGGCCCGACAGGTGCGCAGGGGGAGAGGCCGGCCGCCCCGCGCACCTTGTGGGTGCTCGTCGGGCGGCAGGGCCGCGGCCTTGGATCAAGTGCCGTGACTGCCATGGTGCCGCACGGGGTGGGATGCGGCAGGGGGCGAAAGTCCCTTTTCCCAGGGGGCTTTCCGTAGTACGTCTCGCCGGTCAGTTCTCGCGGCCGGCCTCGGTCGCCTTCGCCGCGATGCCCTCGAGGACGCCCTTGGGGTCGCCGGACGGTTCCACGGCGCGACCGATGTTGCGCTTGATGGTGTCGCTGACGGTCACCCAGGAGGGGTCGTTGACCGGGTAGAGCTGGGCGCCGCGCAAGGCGGTCAGGAACTGCACGTCGTTCTGGTCGAGGCCACCGCCGGCCGGGGTGCGGGAGGCGGACACCGTCGAGGGCAGCAGGTGGTAGCGCCCGGCGAAGTCGGACAGGTTCTTGTCCTGGTAGACGAAGTCCAGGAACTTGCCGATCTCCTCGCGCCTGCCGTTCTGGTTGAACGCCATCATCCAGTCGGCGACACCGACCGTCGGCGGAGTCTCTCCGGGGCCGAGGGTGTCCGACACCGGCATCGAGACGGCACGGACGGAGATGCCCTTGGTACGCGCCTCGTGGGCGAGCGAGGGGTAGCCGTTCAGCATCCCGACCTCGCCGCGCAGGAAGGCGGCGAACGCGTCGGCGCGGTTGAGCTGCGACGGCGGGACCGGACCGGTCAGGCCCGGAGCGACCATGAACTCCTTGATCCACTTGAAGGTCTGGATGTTCTGGTCGGAGGCCAGGCTGTAGTTTCCGCTGTTGTCGGAGTAGCCGCCCCCGTTGCTCAACTCCCAGATCAGCGCCTCGGCGTGGGCCTCCTCCGGCCCGAGCGGCATGGCGTAGGGGAACTTCACCCCCTGCTCCTTGAGCGCCTTGGCGGCCGTCTTCAGGTCGTTCCACGTCTTCGGTTCGCTCGTGACGCCGGCCTTGTCGAACAGCGTCTTGTTGTAGAAGAGCAGGCGGCTGCTCGCGACGAACGGCAGGCCGTACAGGGTGCTGCCGACCGAACCGGCCTCCGCGAGCGGTTGCAGGAAGTTCGCCTCGGCGGTGACCGAGAGCAGTTCGTCCGCGGAATACAGCTTCCCCTGCGCCGCGAAGTCCGAGTAGGAGCCCATCAGGGCCATGTCCGGGGCCTTGCCGTCCCGGACCATGCGCGTGACCTCGCTGTCGATGTCCTCCCACGGGAGGAGTTGGACCTTCACTTCGAGGCCGGGGTTGGCCTTGGTGAATTCGGCCGTCACCTTGTCCCAGAAGGCCTTGGAGCTGTTGCCCGGACCGTCGCCGTATTCGGCGGCGACGAGCCGCAGTGTGCCGTCGCCACCGGCGGCCTCGTCGGAACTGCCGCAGCCGGCAAGCGGGATGAGGAGACCGAGCACGGCCGCCCCGGTCGTCGCGGTGAACATTCTTCGTCGCACGGGTGGAGTCCCCTGATTTTCTTTTGAGTCCCGTTGTTACTTATGAGTCACTCCAGGCCGGGGTGTCCCTCCGTGGCCCGTTGGCCGGAATTCTCTCCCGAGGGTGGGGCGGTTGATTCCATTGGGGTGGCGGTTGTGGTGAATGCTCCAACAATGGCTTTTCCCCATGGTGTTTTCCGATATGTGATCCACGATTCCCACGCGCGTAGACATGCCGAAAAGCCCGTTTCCGGTCGGGAAACGGGCTGGAGGGGCGGCGGGCGATCAGGCCGGCCGGTGGTCGGTCCTCGGGACGGTCAGTCGGCGAAATCGCCCGCGTAGGGGTCCGGCTCGCCCGTCTCCGGGTTGCGGCCCTCCTGCCAACGACGCTGGGCCTTGCGCCAGTGGACGAAGCTCAGGTGGCCGCCGTCCCAGAACGTGATGCTGACGGGGCTCACGTCGAACTCGTCCGAGCAGAGCCGGAGCAGGAACTCGGCCATGCCGTACGGATACACCGCGAAGGACTCGGCGGTGTGCCGTCCGACCACCAGGACCGGCCAGCGGTCGGGGTCGGGGTCGGTCGTCAACCAGCACAGGATGTCCGAGCCGCCCGTGACCCCCCACGCGAGGATGGACTCCGGGTCCGCGTCGAAGGCGGCCCGGCCGCCCTCGGTCTTCCAGACCTGGCGGGCGTTGGCGGTCTCCTCGGCCATCTCGGCCGGATCCCACTGGAGTCCGGGCTTGGGCAGGGGCAACAGGATGCCGGCCTCGCCGTTGATGGACCCGGAGCCGAAGCGCCCCATGAACGCGATGAAATCGGCCGGGAACCTCGTCCCCCAGACCGCCTCGGCGGTCCGCCAGTCGATGTCCTCGTCGGCGCCGTGCGTCGCCGGCATGATCTGCTCCAGCGCCTTGATCCGCGCGTTCTCCGTCATGCCGCTCCCCTGACACCCCAGCTCAACCGCCCCAACCTACCCCCGAGGCGGTTCACCGCCTAGCGCGAGGTGAGACGGACCTCAGATCCCGGCTCCGTCCGGTCGCGGTTCGACCTCGACACGGGTCCCGACCCGCAGGCCCCAACCGGCCATCGCTCCCGCCTCGGCCTCCAGGACGTGCCGGGAGCGCGGGCGGGGCAGACCCAGCCGGCCGGGGACCATCGTGGTCAGGGCGATCACGTCGAGGTTCCGGTCGAGGTACGCCACGTCGATCGCGAACCGCATCCGGAACGTGTGCACGCTGCCCGCCGGCGTCAACAACAGCGCCCCCGCGATCCCGTCGCGCCCGAGCAGGCCGCGGGTGCGGGCCCGGTAGGAGGCGGCGATCTCCAGCGGCACCGGCGCCCCGTTCGCCCCGCCCACGCGCAGGACGGCTCCGCCGTCACGCCAACGCCCCATGTGCCCCCGCCCCTTCCCGTCCGACCCGTCCGACCAGTCCGGCCCGGCGGACCGCCCGTCCGGGTGGCCAGGGTAGGGGCAATGGGCCCCCGGACCCATGCCCCCGCGAGGGACCGGGCCTACGGTCGTCGGATGGGTCTGGTCGTGATCATCCTCGCCGCCGCGTACGGAGCGGGCGCGGGCCTGCTGCTGCCGCGCGCGGCGTACCGGCTGTCCGTGGAGCCGGAGGAGCCCTGGCGGGACGCGTGCCCCGAAGGGCATCCCCTGCCGGGCTGGGTGGGCCGCGCCCGCTGCCGCCTCCCCGGAGCGCCCGCCGTGTCCCCGGCGGAGCCCGCGCCCGGGCGCCCCGGCGCCGGGGCGGGCGCACCGCCGTCGGGGCCGGTCCCCGGTGCCCCGGCCGCCGGCGGGCGCTCCGGCGCGCCGCCCCACCGCTACGGGGTCCGCCCCGCGGGGGTCGTGTGCCTGGTGGCCGGGGTCTGCGCCCTGCTCGCGTGGGCCGTCGGGGCGCGGCCGGAGGCGGTGGCGTTCGTGGGGCTCGCGCCCGCGTTCGTCCTCCTCGGCCTGGTCGACGTCGCCGTGCACCGGCTGCCGGACCCGCTGACCCTGCCGCTCGCCGCGGCCGCGGTCGTATTGCTCGGGTGCGCCGGTCTCCTGCCGGGCGCCGCCGGGTCGTGGCGGTCGGCGCTGCTCGGCGGGGCCGCGCTCGCGGGCTCGTACCTGGTGCTGTTCCTGGTCCACCCGGCGGGCATGGGCTTCGGGGACGTCAAGCTGGCGCTGTCCCTCGGGGTCGCTCTTGGGTGGTACGGGCGGGGGGTATGGGTGGCGGGAGCGTTCCTGGGCTTCCTCTACGGGGCCGTATACGGCCTGGGCCTGCTGCTGCGCGGCCGTGCGGGGCGCCGGACGGCCTTCCCGTTCGGCCCCTTCATGGCCGCCGGCGCGCTCACCGGAGTGCTGCTGGGCGGATTCGGAGCGTAATCGTTTCGCGTCAATGCACGCATCACGCTTTACGAAGGGTTATGGTGGAACCCCCCCTCGGGCCGGTCCGTATCCCCCCCACGGACCGGCCCGTTTTTTGTTTTCCCGCGCCGGTTTCCGACGGCGCGACATCAGCGCAGGTCAGCCGCGCTGGGCCCAGATGTTGGTGCCGGGGGTGGAGACGGCGAGGGAGTCGATCTCCTTCAACTCCTCCTCCGTGAGCGGGGCACCGGCCTGCGCGGCCACGTTCTCCTCCAACTGCTTCACGCTCGACGCGCCGATCAGAGCCGACGTCATGCGCTCGTCCCGCAGCACCCAGTTGAGCGCCAACTGCGCCAACGACTGCCCGCGCCGCCCCGCGATCTCGTTCAGGCCCTTGAGCCGGCGCAGGACGTCGTCCGAGAGCAGGTCCGGGTTGAGGGACTTGCCCTGACTGGCCCGCGAGCCCTCCGGGATGCCCTTCAGGTACTTGCCCGTCAGGAGGCCCTGGGCGAGCGGCGCGAAGGAGATGCAGCCCATGCCGGCCTCCTCCAGGGTGTCCAGCAGCCCGTCCTCCTCCGTCCAGCGGTTGATCATGGAGTACGAGGGCTGGTGGATGAGCGGGCGCACGCCCATGTCGCGCAGGATCCGCGCGGCCTCGGCCGTCTGCTCGGCCGTGTACGAGGACACGCCCACGTAGAGGGCCTTGCCCTGCTGCACCGCGGACGCCAGGGCGCCCATGGTCTCCTCCAGCGGGGTCTCCGGGTCGAAGCGGTGCGAGTAGAAGATGTCGACGTAATCGACGCCCATCCGCTTCAGCGAGGCGTCCAGCGAGCCGAGCAGGTACTTGCGGCTGCCCCACTCGCCGTACGGGCCGGCGTGCATCAGGTAGCCGGCCTTGGTGGAGAGCACCAGCTCCTCGCGGTGGGACGCGAAGTCCTGCGCGAAGATCTTGCCGAAGTTCAGCTCGGCGGACCCGGGCGGCGGTCCGTAGTTGTTGGCCAGGTCGAAGTGGGTGACACCGAGGTCGAAGGCGCGGCGCAGGATCGCCCGCTGGGGCGCCAGGGACGTGTCGTCGCCGAAGTTGTGCCAGAGGCCGAGGGAGATGGCGGGGAGCTTGAGGCCGCTGTGGCCGGTGCGCCGGTACTCCATGGAGTCGTAGCGCGAGGGCTCTGCCCGATAGGGATTGGTATCAGTCACGTTGTCCTCCCTATCACGGACTTGTGATCGACCGAGTTGGGTACCCCTTCCCACATCCCAGTAATGTGGCGGACTCGGGGGACCGCAATTCGCACGGGGGCATTGCACGGAGGGGCTGGAAGATCGTGAAGCTGCGCGACCTGGTGTACAGGCTCTACGCACGCCGGGTGGAAGGCCGCCTCGACCATGACGAGGCACCCAAGCACATCGGCGTCATCCTGGACGGGAACCGGCGCTGGGCGAAGGCGTCCGGAGGGACCACGGAGCAGGGCCACCAGGCCGGAGCCGACAAGATCTCCGAGATGCTGGGCTGGTGCACCGAGACGGACGTCGAGGTCGTCACCCTGTGGATGCTCTCCACGGACAATCTGGACCGTCCCGAGGTCGAGCTGCGTCCGTTGCTCAACATCATCGAGAACACCGTGCGGGGCCTCGCGGCGGACGGCCGCTGGCGCGTCCACCACGTCGGCAACCTCGACATCCTGCCCGAGCGGACCCAGTCCGTGCTGAAGGAGGCCGAGCAGGCCACCCACGAGGTCGACGGAATACTGGTCAACGTCGCGGTCGGCTACGGCGGCCGCCAGGAGATCGCCGACGCGGTCCGCTCGCTGCTGCTGGAGCACGCCGAGAAGGGCACCTCCTTCGAGGAGCTCGCCGAAGTCCTCGACATCGACCACATCGCGGAGCACCTCTACACCCGGGGCCAGCCCGACCCGGACCTGGTCATCCGCACCAGCGGCGAGCAGCGGCTGTCCGGGTTCATGCTCTGGCAGAGCGCGCATTCGGAGTACTACTTCTGCGAGGTTTTCTGGCCGGCCTTCCGCAAGGTCGACTTCCTCCGGGCGCTGCGCGACTACGCCGCGCGCCACCGGCGGTACGGCAGCTGATCCCCGGACGGCGGGCTCCTCGACGGGAGTTCGCCGTGACCGCCGCCCCCTCCGGTTCGGCACGTCCCCGCAGGCCCCGTCACCCCTCTCTCAAGCCTTCACCAGGGGTTCACCGAGCGTCCGTCATATGCCATGGCATGGCCTTGCCCGTTCGAGGGCATAACCCTGGCAGGTCGACGTCCGATCCACGGGTGTCGAGTCTCAGCGGACGGCATGGGGTCGTCCGCCCGGGAGGCCCTTTGCACCAGGACGCACGTGCGGTTCGCACGGACGGAGTGGAGGGCCGGTATTCGGCCCGCGCATGGGTGCCGATGACCGGTCCGGTCTTCATGGCCCGACCTCTTCCGAGGGGGTACGTCCTTCCGTGGTGACCAGCACAAAGCGCCGCCTGCCCGACAGGCGGACCTACGTCCTCGACACCAGCGTCCTGCTGGCAGACCCCAACGCGATCTCCCGCTTCGACGAGCACGAGGTCGTGCTCCCGATCGTGGTGATCACCGAGCTGGAGGCAAAGAGGCACCATCCCGAACTCGGCTACTTCGCGCGCCAGGCCCTCCGCCTGCTCGACGACTTCCGGGTCCGGTACGGACGTCTCGACGCCCCCATCCCGCTGGGCGATCTGGGCGGCACCCTGCGTGTCGAGCTCAACCACTCCGACCCGGGCGTCCTGCCCGCCGGCTTCAGGCTGGGGGACAACGACTCGCGGATCCTCGCCGTCGCACGCAATCTCCAGGCCGAGGGCTACGACGTCACGGTGGTCTCGAAGGACCTCCCGCTGCGCATCAAGGCCTCCTCCGTGGGGCTGCTCGCGGAGGAGTACCGGGCGGAGCTCGCCATCACCGACGCCGGATGGACCGGCATGAGCGAGCTGGCCCTCTCCGGCGAACAGGTGGACCTGCTCTTCTCGGAGGAGCGGCTCCACGTGCCCGAGGCCGCCGAGCTGCCCGTCCACACCGGACTGGTCCTCCAGTCCGAGCGGGGCAAGGCGCTGGGCCGGGTCACGGCCGACGGCAACGTGAAGCTCGTGCGCGGCGACCGCGAGGCCTTCGGGCTGCACGGCCGCAGCGCCGAACAGCGCATCGCCCTCGACCTCCTGCTCGACCCGGAGATCGGCATCCTGTCGATGGGCGGCCGGGCCGGCACCGGAAAGTCGGCGCTCGCGCTGTGCGCGGGCCTGGAGGCGGTGCTGGAGCGGAGGCAGCATCAGAAGGTGATGGTCTTCCGGCCGCTGTACGCGGTGGGCGGCCAGGACCTCGGCTACCTGCCCGGGGACGCCTCCGAGAAGATGAGCCCGTGGGCGCAGGCGGTGTTCGACACGCTCTCGGCGGTCGCCGGACGCGAGGTCATCGAGGAGGTGCTGAACCGCGGGATGCTCGAAGTCCTGCCGCTCACCCACATCCGCGGTCGTTCCCTCCACGACGCCTTCGTGATCGTGGACGAGGCCCAGTCGCTGGAACGGAACGTGCTGCTGACGGTGCTGTCCCGGATCGGTGCCAACTCGCGGGTCGTGCTGACCCACGACGTGGCCCAGCGGGACAACCTGAGGGTGGGCCGGTACGACGGAGTGGTCGCCGTCGTTGAGAAGTTGAAGGGCCACCCGCTCTTCGCGCACATCACGTTGACTCGTTCCGAGCGTTCGCCGATCGCCGCGCTCGTCACGGAGATGCTGGAGACCCTGTAACCGCAAAGGGGACAGAACCCCCATAGCGGGAAGTAGAGTTGGCGCCGCCCGGCAAAGGCCCAGAAGCCTAGCCGGGCGGCGCTGTGCTGCACAGGCCTTTGGCGAAAACAGCGGCCTCCTCGCAGGTGTGACCTTTCCCACGCAACGTGGAATTGCCCTGTGGCGTCGAGGTCCGGCAGAGTCTGATTTCCGTCAGGCCCCACATACGGCACACCTGTATCTCTCGTGAGATACGCGCAGCACCACAACTCCACAGTCGTCTGCCGTATGTCGCCCGAGTTTCACGCGGCAGCTCCCGCAGGGGAGTTGCCCACGGGCCCGAGCCTCCAGTGACCGCGGATTCATGGAGGCCAGTGTCCAGGGGCACTTTTGCGCCCGCGCGGTCACTGCGGACGCTGCTGGAAGGACACCGTGTGAGCCGGATCTCGGTTCGAGGGTTCGCAGTGGCTTCGGCCACCGCTGTCACCACCGTCGGCGCAGTCGTGGGCGTTGCCACCGGCGACGCCACCACGAACGACCTCGAGACCACCGCGTCGGGTGCGACTCTCCTCACTGAAATCCCGGTCGGCGAGCAGGCCCAGGTCCAGAGCGGCTCCCTGACGCAGCAGGCCGACACGATCGCCCACGCCGCCGACGCCGACGCCAAGCGCTCGGCCGAGGAGGCCGCGCGCATCGAGGCCGCCGAGACCGCCAAGGCGAAGAAGTCCGACGCCCAGGCAGCGGCGGACGCGGAGGCCAAGAAGAAGTCCGAGGCCGAGGCCGCCGCGAAGCTGAAGAAGGAGCGCGAGGAGGCCGGCGAGGTCGCCAGCCGCTCCTCGGCCCGCGACGCCGGTGACTTCGACGTCCAGGGCTCCTACACGATCTCCGAGATCAAGTCGATCGCCCGGCAGATCGTCCCGGCGGGCCAGTTCCAGTGCTTCTCGGAGATCGTCAACCGGGAATCCACCTGGAACTACAAGGCCGTCAACTCGTCCTCGGGCGCCTACGGTCTGGTCCAGGCGCTGCCCGGTTCGAAGATGTCCTCGGTCGGCGCCGACTGGCGCACCAACCCCGCCACGCAGATCAAGTGGGGCCTGGGCTACATGAACGAGCGCTACGGCAGCCCGTGCGCGGCGTTGAGCTTCCACGACGCCAACGACTGGTACTAGGCACGCGCCACCGCACAACCTCCGGGAGCCCCGCACCGTCCTACGGTGCGGGGCTCCTCGCGTGTACGGTCTTCGAGGTGTGTTCACGGGCGGGGGGAAAGGAAAGACATGTCGAAGAGGGCAGGCTGGCTCGGCCGGGTCGGGAGAAAGCTCAGCCAGGTGGAGGCTCGCCTCGACGAACGGCGGGCCGAGGTCGAGGCGGAGACCTCCGACGACCGACCGGTGGCCCAGGCCCCGACGACGCTCCCGCCCCCGGGAAGCACCGGCCCCCTTCCCGGCACGGCCGGCCGGCGGGTGCGCCCCGACCCGGTGACCGTCATCCCCTGGGGCATGCGCGTGGCCGCGGAGGCCAGTTGGCGGCTGCTGCTGCTCGCCGGGATGCTCTGGGTCCTGATGAAGGTGATCAGTGAGGTCCGCCTCGTCGTCCTCGCCTTCGCCGCGGCCCTGCTCGTCACCGCACTGCTCCAGCCCTTCGTCGTCCGGCTGCGCCGGCTCGGGCTGCCGCGGGGGCTCGCCACGGCCGTGACGGCGATCCTCGGATTCGTGGTCATCGGGCTGGTCGGCTGGTTCGTGGTCTGGCAGGTCATGGAGAACCTCGACGACCTTTCCGACCGGGTCCGCGACGGCATCAACGAACTCAAGGTCTGGGCACTGGACAGTCCGTTCCACGTGACCGAGAAGCAGATCAACGACATCGCGAAGAACCTCACCGACACCATCGGCACCAACACCGAGGAGATCACCTCCGCGGGGCTGCAGGGCGTGACGGTGCTCGTCGAGGTGCTGACGGGCATGCTGCTCGCGATGTTCTCGACGCTCTTCCTGCTCTACGACGGCAAGCGGATCTGGACCTGGGTGCTCGGTCTGGTGCCCGCCGCCGCCCGTCCCGGGATGGCCGGCGCCGGTCCGCGCGCCTGGCGCACGCTGACCGCGTACGTACGGGGCACCGTCCTCGTGGCGCTCATCGACGCCGTGTTCATCGGCCTCGGCCTGTACTTCCTCGACGTCACGATGGCCGTCCCGCTGGCCGTGTTCATCTTCCTGTTCGCCTTCATCCCGCTCGTCGGAGCCGTCATCTCCGGCGCCCTCGCGGTGGTCGTGGCCCTGGTGACCCAGGGGCCGTTCATCGCGCTCATGGTGCTGGCCGTGGTGCTCGCCGTGCAGCAGATCGAGGGCCACGTGCTCCAGCCCTTCATCCTGGGCCGGGCGGTACGGGTGCACCCGCTCGCGGTGGTGCTGTCGGTGGCCGCCGGCGGGATGATCGCGGGCATCGGCGGAGCGGTCGTCGCCGTACCGCTGGTCGCCGTCACCAACACGGTGGTCGGCTTCCTCAAGGCGTACTCGCGCGAGCAGCTCCACCCCGGCATGGTCGAGTTGGGCCCCGCCCCGCACGGGGCCACCGCGCTGGACGCGTCGCCGCGCACTCCGGGGGAGACAGGCACGGGCGAGCAGCGGGTCTGACGGCGGCGCCGCGGCGCCGGCCGGGGGCGGGGAGAGGGACGACGGATGATCGGCGAGCCGGAACTGGACGGCGAGTGGCGCACGGACCGGGTGTCGCAGACGGCGGAACCCGCCGCGGAGCCCGGGTCGGCGCGCGCGCCGGGACGAGGACCGCGTGCGCGGTGGCTGTGGGCACTGGGCGGCGCGGTGCTGGCCTCGGCGGTCTGGGGCGGGACCTTGGTCGCGCAGAATCGTTCCGTCCCGGCTCCGGGGATCGCCTACCGGCACGTCGACGACCTCTGCTCGGAGGCGCCCCTGAAGGCGCTCGGCACGATCAACGGCACGGCCTTCGACATGACGTGGCCGGGCAAGGAGACGAGTCCCGCACTCGACTGGTCCTACTGCCGCGCGACGGGTGGGTACACCGAGGGCCGGCCCTGGTACGGGGTCGAGATCATGGTCGAGCGGCACAAGAAGAGCGATCCCCGGCCGGAGTTCGAGGCCGGTCCCGGACTGGACCCCCGCCGCACGGGCTCCTCGGACGTCGAGGAGGTGCCCGGCCTCGGCGAACGGGCGCTGCTCAGGCGGCAGCCGGGCACGGACGCCCAACTGGCCGTGCTGGACGGCGGTGTGGTCTTCACGCTCCGCGTGGAGTGGAACGTGGACAGGGACCTCGTGGACGAGGACGCGATCCACGCCGCGATGATCGAGGACATGCGGGCGCTGACGACCCGGCTGCGCGAGTGAGCGGGTGAACGACGGGGCCCCCGCGGCCGGTGACGGCTGCGGGGGCCCGTTCCGCGCGGACGCGGGGCGCTACTCGGCGGCGAGGGCCGCCTCGGCGTCGAGGGTGACCGCGACGGCCTGGATCACCGAGGCGATCTTGAAGGCCTCCTGGATCGTGTCACGGTCGACACCGGCCTTGCGCAGCACCTGCTCGTGCGAGTCGAGGCACTGGCCACAGCCGTTGATCGCGGAGACCGCGAGCGACCACAGCTCGAAGTCGATCTTCTCCACACCCGGGTTGCCGATGACGTTCATCCGCAGGCCGGCGCGCAGGGTGCCGTACTCCGGGTCCGACAGCAGGTGACGGGTGCGGTAGAAGACGTTGTTCATCGCCATGATCGCGGCGGCGGACTTGGCGGCGGTGTACGCCTCCGGCGACAGGGCGGCCTTCGCCTCGGGCTCCAGCTCGCGCAGGACGCGCGGGGAACGGGCGGCGATGGCGCAGGACAGGACCGTGCCCCACAGCTGCTGCTGCGGGAGGTCGCTGTTGCCGATGACCGAACCGAGGTTCAGCTTCAGGTCCTTGGCGAAGTCCGGTATGGCGGACTTCAGGGAGTCGAGGGACATCCGTCACTCACCGGCCAGCAGCGTCGGGGCGTCCAGGGTGCCCTCGCCCTTGTTCCAGTTGCAGGGGCACAGCTCGTCGGTCTGCAGGGCGTCGAGGACCCGCAGGACCTCCTTGGGGTTACGGCCCACGGAACCGGCGGTCACCATCGTGAACTGGATCTCGTTGTTCTGGTCGACGATGAAGACGGCGCGCTGCGCGAAGCCGTCCTCGCCCTGCACGCCACAGGCCTGCATGAGCTCGTGCTTGGAGTCGGCCAGCATCGGGAAGGGCAGGTCACGCAGGTCGGCGTGGTCCTTGCGCCAGGCGTGGTGGACGAACTCGGAGTCGCCGGAGACGCCGAGGACCTGCGCGTCGCGGTCCTCGAACTCCTCGTTCAGCTTGCCGAAGGCGGCGATCTCGGTCGGGCAGACGAAGGTGAAGTCCTTCGGCCAGAAGAACACCACGCGCCACTTGCCCTCGTAGGACTTGTGGTCGATCTGGGCGAACTCGCTGCCGGCTTCGAGCGAGACGCAAGCGGTCAGATCGTAGCTGGGGAACTTGTCACCGACAGTGAGCACGTGCTCTCCTTGCAAACGGGAAAGTGACCCTTTTGGGGGCTTTCCGAAGGGGTTGGACGGATCTCACATGCTGGCACAGCTGCATTGATTACGGAAATAGCTACTCTTGTGGCTGGTGATCGGAGGTGCCTATCAGTGGCTGTCGGTAATAGGGGACTCAAGCAGGCGACGCTCGCGCAGCTGCGCGCGTTCGTGGCCGTGGCGGAGCATCTGCACTTCCGGGACGCGGCCGCCGCCATCGGCATGAGCCAGCCCGCCCTGTCCGGAGCCGTCTCCGCGCTGGAGGAGGCCCTCGGGGTGCAGCTGCTGGAACGCACCACCCGCAAGGTGCTGCTCTCCCCGGCGGGGGAGCGGATCGCGGTCCGGGCCCGGGGCGTGCTCGACGCCATGGGCGGGCTGCTGGAGGAGGCCGAGGCCGTACGGGCCCCGTTCACCGGCGTCCTGCGGCTCGGGGTGATCCCGACGGTGGCCCCGTACCTGCTGCCGACCGTGCTCGGGCTCTTCCACCGGCGCTACCCCCGGATGGACCTCCAGGTGCACGAGGAGCAGACGGCGTCGCTGCTGGAGGGACTGGCGGGCGGGCGGCTGGACCTGCTGCTGCTCGCGGTGCCGCTCGGGGTGCCCGGCGTCAGCGAACTGCCGCTCTTCGACGAGGACTTCGTACTTCTCGCCCCCCGCGAGCACCCGCTCGCCGGGCGCAGGGACATCCCGCGCGAGGAACTGCGCGGCCTGCAACTGCTGTTGCTCGACGAAGGGCACTGCCTGCGCGACCAGGCCCTCGACATCTGCCGGGAGGCGGGCCGCACGGCGGGCGCGGACGTCACCACCACCGCCGCCGGACTGTCCACGCTCGTACAACTGGTCGCCGGGGGACTGGGGGTGACGCTGTTGCCGCGCACCGCGCTGCGACTGGAGACCACGCGCAACGAGTACCTCGCCACCGGGTACTTCGCCGAGCCGGCGCCCTCCCGGCGGATCGCGCTGGCCATGCGGACCGGCACCGCCCGACAGGAGGAGTTCAAGGCGATCGGCGCCGCCCTGCGCGAAGCCGTACGCCCGCTCCCGGTCTGGCCGACCGACTGATCCGGTCGGTCACGGGGGCGGGCGCACGGCCGTGGGGCGGGTCGCCCGGGGCGGGTGCCCCGGGCCGGTCATCCGGCGCGCGTCACTCCGTGCGCAGTCCGTCCGGGCGCATCATCCGCAGCAGCGGCGGCAGGCTGAGCAGGGTCACCACCACGACCACGCCCGCCCCCACGCCCGCCATCGCCAGCACCGGACCCCAGTCGATCCCGACGGGCCGGCCGGCCATCCGGATCAGTACCGAGCCCAGCCCGACGCCCACCCCGATCGCCAGCGCCATGCCCACCCCGACGGGCAGGGCCGTCTGCCAGAGCACCGACAGGCTCAGCGTGGAGCGCTTGGTGCCGAAGGCCACGAGGGAGGACAGCAGCTTCTTCCGTTCGCGCAACTGCTCCAGCTGGGAGACCAGCATGCTCGCCCCGATCAGGATCAGGACGCCGGTCGCGCCGAAGAACAGTCCCGTGCGGATCGACGCGTAACCGGCCACGGTGGTCGTCGACTTCAGGGTCATGGCCGTGGCGAACGGGTCGGCCTTGAAGGCGGCCGTGCGGGCCCGTTCCAACCCGTCCGGCACCGAGTCGTCCAGCTGGAGGAAGATCTGCGCGGACTGGTCGAAGCCGAGGTCCCGGGGCGCCGCCGACGGAGTCGCCAGCAGGCCGGTACGCCGGGTCCCGTTGGGGTCCTCACGGGAGAGGACGGTGCGCGCGTCGGCCGGGAAGAGCCACTTGACGGCCTCCTTGTGCTCGAACGGGCCCCCCTTGAAGCCCATGACGTTGCCGGCGAGGAGCTGGTCGCCGGCCTTGGCGGTGCCCTCGGCGACGGGGCCGTCGAGCACGAAGGCGTCGCCGTCCTTGCACGCGCCGAGTTCGGCGACCTCCCTGAGCGCCTCGCAGCCGCCGACGGTCACCGCGATGGTGTCGTCCGCGGGGACCTGGTGCGCGGCGTTGAAGGAGGCCAGCGGCACGGTGCGGGCGATGCCGTCGGTGCCGTCGATCTGGGCGGCGAGGGCGTCCAGCCGGTGCTCGCCGCCGCTGGGCAGCAGGATCGACACGGCGGCCCGGGCCGGGTCCTGGCCGGTCTCGTTGCGGTACTCGCCCTCGACACCCGAGAAGAGCATCTGCAGGGCGATGGCCCCGGCGACCGCCACGGCGATGCCGTTGACGAGGCGGGCGGCCGTCCCGCTGCTGATCTGGAGCCGGCGCACGGCGAGTTGCCAGGACACCGGGCCGCCGGGCGTTCCGCCGACGACGCGTTCCAGTACCCAGGGCAGGAGTGCGGTGATCCCGACGAGCAGCAGCACCGTACCGCCGCTGACCTGCCACTGGTTGAACCGGCCGTGCTCGGAGCCGCGTCCCGTCAGCGGGGTGAGCAGGGCGAGTCCGCCGAGCGGCAGCAGCAGGCGCCACCAGACGCGCCGCTTGGCCGGCTTGGCCGTACGGACGACACCGAGCGGTTCGATCACCACACCGCGCAGGGCGAACAGGGTCACCGCGACGGCCGCCGCCGGCACGGCGATGGCGACGAGGCCGGCCAACCACGGCGTCGGGTCGAGGTCGGCGGGGAAGACACTGCGCTGCTGGAGGGTCAGATCACCGACCAGACGGCGACCGATCAGGAAGAAGCCGACGCCGAAGCCCAGCCCGATCACGGATCCGGCGAGGGCCTCGCCCGCGGCGATCCGTCGCACCGCGCGGCTGTCGGCGCCGACCAGGCGGAGCGCGGCGAGCCGACGGTCGCGCCGCTCGCCGCCGAAGCGGACGGCGGCGGCGATGAGGACGGCGACCGGTGTCAGCAGGGCGACGAAGGTGAGCACGACCATGAGCATCAGCACGGGGTCGAGCTCGCGCGCGTCCGCGTCGTTCGCGAAGCCGGTGACGCGTTCGACGCGGTAGCCGTGCTCGCCGTCGGTCCGGAGCTGGTCGCTGCCCAGGTAGAAGAGGAGTTCTCCGGGCCCGGTCAGGCCCGCGTCGCCGACGACCTCGCCGATCCTGCCGTCCAGGCGCTCCTTGAGGAGGGCGCCGTCGGAGGACTTCAGCAGCTTGTCCAGGGCGGGGGAGACGGCCAGTTCGCCCGGGGCGGGGATCCGCTTCAGGCCCGGCGGGACGGGCGCGTCCGGGCCCTCGGCCCGCAGCAGGCTGCCTTCGATGTCCTGCCCGTGGTAGGTCTGCCGGGCGGCGGCGGTCAGGAGGGTGTCGCGGCCGGGGGCGGCGGCCGTCGGCGCGGCCGTCGTGGACCGGGCGTCGGCCCGTTCGTTGCGGGCGGTGAGCGCGCCGGGGACGGCGGTGCTGATCAACAGCAGCGCGACGCCCAGGCCCACGCCCACACCGGTGAGCAGGGTCCGGGTCCAGCCCTCGCGGCCGCCACCCAGGGCGAACCGCACGCCCATGGCCAGGTCGCGGTACCAGGTGCGCAGCGTGTTCATACGATGCGCTCCATGTCGCGGGACCTGCCGTCGCGGACGACGATCTCCCGGTCGGAGTAGGCGGCCACCCGGGTCTCGTGCGTGACGAGGACGACGGCCGCGTTGGCCGAGCGGGCGGCCTCGGTGAGCAGTTGCATGACCAGTTCGCCGTTGAGGGAGTCCAGGGCGCCGGTCGGCTCGTCGGCGAAGATGACGCGGGGCCGGGTGACCAGGGCGCGGGCCACGGCCACGCGCTGCCCCTGGCCGCCGGAGATCTCGCCGGGCCGTTTGGCCCCCAGGTCGTCGACCTGGAGCCGCTCCATCCACCCGAGTGCGGTCCGCTCGGCCTCCTTGCGCTTCACGCCGGCCAGCCGCAGGGGGAGCGCGACGTTCTCCACGCAGGTGAGTTCCGGTACGAGCTGTCCGAACTGGAAGACGAAGCCGAACTCGCCGCGGCGCAGGGCGCTGCGCTCGGAGTCGTTCATCGCGGACAGCTCGCGGCCGGCGTAGGTGACGGTGCCGGAGTCGGGCGCCACGATGCCGGCGAGGCAGTGCAGCAGCGTCGACTTGCCGGAGCCGGAGGGCCCCATGACGGCGACGACCTCGCCGGGGTGGATGGAGAACTCCGCGCCGTCGAGGGCCTTGGCGGACCCGTAGGTCTTGCGCAGGTCCGTGGCGCACAGCAGGGTGCCGGCCGGGGTCATCGGCGTATCTCCTGACCGAGCTGGTCGAGCCGGGCGGCGGTGAGTTCGAGCCACCGCAGGTCCGCTTCGAGGTGGAAGAGGGCGTGGTCGCAGACGAGTTGATCGGCGAGGTCGCCCTTGCGCTTGCGGGTGGTCAGCAGGCGCATGAGCCGCAGGTGCTCGGAGCGCTGGGCGTCCAACAGGTCCTGCGCGCCGCGGCCGGTGAGCAGGGCCAGTACGACCTTGGTGTACAGGGTGGACTGGAGGTAGGGCTCGGGCTTCTCGGGCTGTGCGAGCCAGGTCTCGACGTCCGTGACCCCGGCGTCGGTGATGGCGTACCGCTTGCGGTCGGGACCGCCGCCCGCCTCTATCCCGTCGACCTCGACGAGGCCGTTCTTGAGGAGCCGGGACATGGTCGAGTAGACCTGCCCGTAGGCGAGGGGGCGATCGTGGCCGAACTTCTCGTCGAAGGCGCGTTTGAGGTCGTAGCCGTGCCGGGGGCCGGCTTCCAATAGACCCAGAAGGGTGTGACCGATGGACATGACGGCGACTATACACGGGAGGTATACGCGCGGTGTATACCTCCCGTGCATAGCTCGCCGGGTCAGTGTTCTGCCTGCTCAGGAGCGGTGTGGCGGGGAGGGCTCCAGCCGTGTCAGGAATCGGAGGAGGTGCGAGGGCGACCACGCGGCGGGATCGGCGCCGCCCCGCCCGGCAGCCTGCCGGAGTCGGCCAGGGCCCGTCGGAGCAGGAACTCGATCTGCGCGTTGGCGCTGCGCAGCTCCTCGCCGGCCCAGCGCGCGAGCGCGTCGTACACCTGCGGGTCCAGCCGCAGCAGGACCTGCTTGCGGGCCTGGCGCGCGGCCCGCGCCGTGCGCTCGGTGCCCCGCGCCGGCGGGGCGTCGGACGCCCCGCCGGACCTGTTGTCGGAGCCCCCGGCCGCCGCCCCGCCGGGCTGCGGGGCGGGCTGCGCGGCGGCGCCGGACGATGCGCCGGGCTGCGCGGCGGGCCGGGTGCCGGGTCGGCGGCCGGGCTCCCCGCCGGGCCCGGTGCCGGGGTCGGGGTGCGTGCCGCGGGCGGGGCTCACTGATAGAGGGTGCCCGTGTTGATGACGGGCTGGGCCGCGCGATCGCCGCACAGGACGACCATCAGGTTGGAGACCATGGAGGCCTTGCGTTCCGGGTCCAGGTCCACGATGTCCTCCTCGGCCAGGCGGGTCAGGGCGAGTTCCACCATGCCCACCGCGCCCTCGACGATCTGCTTGCGGGCCGCCACGACGGCGCCCGCCTGCTGGCGCTGGAGCATCGCGGAGGCGATCTCCGGAGCGTACGCGAGATGCGTGAACCGGGACTCGATGATGTGCACGCCCGCCGCCTCGACCCGGGTCGCCAGTTCCACCGCGAGTTCCTCGGTGATCTCCTCGGCGTTGCCGCGCAGCGACAGCCCGCCCTCGTCGTGCGAGTCGTAGGGGTACTCGATCGCGATGTGCCGGACCGCGGCCTCGGTCTGCGTCTCGACGAACTCCGTGAAGTCCTCGACCTCGAAGACCGCGCGCGCGGTGTCCTCCACCCGCCACACCACGACCGCCGCCAGCTCGATCGGGTTGCCGTACGCGTCGTTCACCTTCAGGACGGCCGTCTCGTGGTTGCGGACCCGGGTGGAGATCTTCCTGCGGGAGGTCAGCGGGTTGACCCAGCGCAGCCCGTCGGTCCGGATCGTGCCCCGGTAGCGGCCGAAGAGCTGGACGACCCGGGCCTCGCCCGGAGCCACGGTGTTCAGCCCGCACATGGCGATGATCGAGGCGGGGATCAGCAGCACGCCGAGCGTGATCAGTACGGCCTTGGCCGCCGTCGCGGTGACGATCGCGCCGCCCGCGATGAGGCCGGCCCCGACGAGCACCCCGGCCAGACCCAGCAGCAGGGCCGCTCCGCCCCCGACGCTGCGCGCCGCGAACTCCCTTGTGGGGCTTGCCGATGCGACCGTCGTACGCGTGGTGTCCGTGGTGTTCCCGGTGCCGGGAGAAGCCGATGTGCTGCTCATGTAATGCCCCCGTTTGTCATGCCGTGTCCGGGCCTGTTCGACCGGAACGCCTAGCAAAGTGATATCACTTTTTGCGTACACCGCAACCCTTGCGGTCTTATGTGCGTCGGTTCCATTGGCGTGGGTGCTGATTGTCACGTCCGAATTGACCGGTATTGATCAGGGATAGTCGACCTTTGTCACAGCCTGCGGTGTTAGTTTTCTGAGCTGACGTCGGGGGGGTAATCGAGCGGAGCGGGAGCGATGGGCCGAGCAGAAGCGCGACGGGCGCAGCAGCAGCGCGGAGCGCGGAAAGCGCCGAGCGGGCGCTCCAACGGGCGCGCGGGCAAGTCGGGCCGAAAGCCGGCGGGCAAACCCTCCGGCATACGCCGCTTCTTCACCTGGAAGAAGATCCTCGGGTACCTCTTCGGGATGATGCTGCTCATGATGGGCGGCCTCGTCGTCCTCTACTTCATGGTGGAACCGCCGGACAAGGCCAACGAACAGGCCGAACTCCAGAGCAACACCTACGAGTACTCCGACGGCTCGATCATGACCCGCACGGGCAAGACGAACCGCGAGATCGTCGGGATCGACAAGATCCCCGAGCAGGTGCGCACCGCCTTCATCGCGATCGAGAACAAGTCCTTCTACAAGGACCAGGGCGTCGACGTGATGGGTGTCGCCCGAGGCCTGTTCAACACGGTCACCGGCAAGGGCAAGGCCGGCGGTTCGACGATCACCCAGCAGTACGTCAAGAACTACTACCTCACCCAGGACCAGTCGGCGACGCGCAAGGCCCGAGAGCTGATCATCGCTCTGAAGGTCGACCAGCGCATGAAGAAGGACGAGATCCTCGCCGGCTACCTGAACACCAACTTCTACGGCCGCAACGCCTACGGCATCCAGGCCGCGGCACAGGCCTACTACGGCGTCGACACCGACAAGCTGACGCTGGAGCAGGGCGCCTACCTCGCCGCCGTCATCCAGGCCCCCAGCCAGTACGACTGGGCGACCGCCGGACCCAACGGCAAGCGGCTGGTCATGATCCGCTTCAACGCCGTCCTCGACAACATGGTCGAGATGGGCAAGTTGGACGCGGCCAAGCGCAAGACCATGAAGTTCCAGGAGCCCATCAAGCCCAAGCCCGCCCCGGGCATGGACGGCCAGAAGGGCTACTTCGTCGAGGCGGCCAAGAAGGAACTCGACCGCCAGGGCGTCGACGAGGGGGCCATCGCGGCGGGCGGCTGGACGATCCGGCTGAACATCGACAAGAAGAAGCAGGCCGCGATGGAGAAGGCGGTCGCCGACGAGCTGGAGTCCAAGCTCGACCGCAAGGACACCAAGGGCCGCCCCCAGGACCAGAGCGTCCAGGCCGGCGCCACCTCGGTGGACGCCAAGACCGGCGCGATCGTGGCGATGTACGGCGGCACGGGCCTCTCCGAGAAGTACGAGAGCAACGCCCTGCGCACCGACTTCCAGCCGGGCTCGACCTTCAAGCCGATCGTGCTCGCGACGGCCCTGGAGACCGGCGCGCGGACGCAGGACGGCAAGGAGATCACCCCGAACGCCCTGTACGACGGCACCAGCAAGCGCCCGGTCGTCGGCAGCGACATCCCGTTCGCCCCGCAGAACCAGGACGAGCGCGACTACGGCGACCCGATGCTCACCGTCCAGAAGGCCACCAACGCCTCCGTCAACTCGGTCTACGCCCAGATGATCGTGGACACCAAGCCGGAGAAGGTGAAGAAGCAGGCGCTGGCCCTCGGCATGGCCGACCGCGACGGCTGGCCCGCCGACAAGCCCGCCATGTCGCTCGGCACCATGAGCGCCAACACCGTCGAGATGGCCGGCGTCTACGCAACCCTCGGCAACCACGGCAAGAAGATCACCCCGACCATCGTGAAGTCGGCCGAGCACAAGGACTCCGACTTCAAGCCGACCGGCGCGATCGGCAGCCAGGTCCTCACCCGCAAGACCGCCGACACCGTCACCAAGGTGCTCACCGGCGTGGTCAACGACGGCTCCGGCGAAGTGGTCAAGAGCTCCGCCTACGACGCCGCGGGCAAGACCGGCACCACCGAGTCCAACGTCGCCGCCTGGTTCACCGGGTACACCCCGGAGCTGGTCACGGTCGTCGCGATGTTCGGCGAGGAGCCCACCAGCCACAAGCAGGTCACCCTGACCGGCACCGCCGGCAAGGGCCGCGCGGGTGGCTCCAGCTTCCCGGCCGAGATCTGGCGCGCCTACACGCTGGCCGCGCTCAAGGGTCAGAGCACCGACGAGTTCAGCCTGCCGGACGCCGAGATGGGAGCGGTGGAGGCACCGCCGCGCACCAGCTCCCCGTCCATCACGCCGAGCCAGTCGTCCAGCTCCCCGACCACCACCCCCAGCAAGAGCTCCAGCCCGCCGAAGCCGTCGACGAGCTCGCACAAGCCGGATCCGACGAAGAGCACCACGAAGCCCTCCGACTCTCCCGATCCGACGAAGTCGAACCCGACCAAGAGCCCGGACCCGACCAGGTCCCCGCTCTTCCCGCCGGCTCCCGACCCGCAGGAGTAGGGACCGGCAGCGCCCACGACACAGGACCGCCCCGCGGCGAGCTCGCCGCGGGGCGGTCCTGTGTCGTACAGGTCGTACAGGTCGGGCGGCGGGCCTCAGCCGCCGGCCCGGACCTTCGCCGCGATCCGGTCGCCGGTCGCCTTGTCGATGCTGCGCCAGTACTGCAGGGCCCGCTCCAGCACCGGGGGGCTGACCCCGTCCGACAGGTGCCCGGCGACGTTCGAGACGAGGCGCTCGCGCGCCGCGTCGTCGAAGACCTCCCGGACCATCGTGCCCGGCTGGCCCCAGTCGTCGTCCTCGGAGCGCAGCGTGTACGCCTCGCGGACCATCTCGCCGGACGTCGCCCAGCCCGCCGGCTCGCCGAAGCGGGCCGTGTCCGCGGCCGGGCCGCCGTAGGAGTTCGGGGCGTACGGGCGCGCCGCCGCCGACGCCTCGAAGCGCATCGCGCCGTCCTTGGAGTAGGAGGAGACCAGCGACCGGGCCCGGTTCGGCGGGAGCTGCGTGTAGTTCGCCCCGATCCGGTGGCGGTGCGTGTCCGGGTACGAGAACAGCCGGCCGAGCAGCATCTTGTCGGGCGACGGGCCGATGCCCGGAACGAGGTTCGACGGTTCGAAGGCGGCCTGCTCGATGTGGATGAAGTAGTCGTCCGGGTTCTTGTCCAGCGTCATCCGGCCGACCTCGATCAGCGGGTAGTCGCCGTGCGGCCACACCTTGGTCAGGTCGAACGGGTTGAACCGGTAGCCGGGGGCGTCCTCGAAGGGCATGACCTGGACGTGCATCGTCCACGTGGGCGCGTCCCCGCCCGCGATGGCGTCGAAGAGGTCGCGTCGGTGGTAGTCGGGGTCCTCGCCCGCCAGCCGGTCCGCCTCCTCCTGCGTCAGGAACTCGTTGCCCTGGTCCGTCTTGAAGTGGTACTTCACCCAGAACTTCTCGCCGCCCGCGTTCACCCACAGGTAGGTGTGCGAGCTGAAGCCGTCCATCGTGCGGTAGTTCCTCGGGATGCCCCGGTCACCCATCAGGATGGCCACCTGGTGCGCCGACTCCGGGGACAGGGTCCAGAAGTCCCACTGCATGTCGTGGTCGCGCAGACCGTTGTCCGGGCGGCGTTTCTGCGAGCGGATGAAGTCCTGGAACTTGCTCGGGTCACGGACGAAGAACACCGGGGTGTTGTTCCCGACCATGTCGTAGTTGCCGTGCTCGGTGTAGAACTTCAGGGCGAAACCGCGCGGGTCCCGCCAGGTGTCGGGGGAGCCCTGCTCACCCGCGACGGTCGAGAAGCGGGCCAGCATCTCGGTCCTGCGGCCCGGTTGGAAGACGTCGGCCTTGGTGAACTGGCTGACGTCGTTGGTCACCTGGAAGACGCCGTACGCGCCCGCGCCCTTGGCGTGCACCACCCGTTCGGGGACCCGTTCCCGATTGAACTGGGCCATCTTCTCGATCAGATAGTGGTCCTGGAGCAGGATCGGGCCGTCCGGACTCACGGTGAGCGAGTGCTCGTCGCTCTCCACCGGAATCCCGACGTTGTTCGTCGTGTACGGAATCTTCTGCGCGTCCTGGGTCACGAGCGTCCTCCCGTAGGGGTCGGTTGGGTCGCACGGATTCACCTGCCCAGTCAACGCCGATCATGCGCCCCCGGCAACGGGAGCTCGAACCACACCACCTTTCCACTGCTCAGCCGCGTCGCACCCCAGCGACGGGCCATCCGATTGACCAGGAACAGGCCCCGACCGCCCTCGTCGGTGTCCCGGGCCCGGCGCTGGCGCGGCAGCTGAGGGGAGTCGTCGCCGACCTCGCAGCGCAGCACGTCCGTACGCAGCAGCCGCAGGGTCACCGGCCGCTCGGCGTACCGCACGGCATTGGTGACCACCTCGCTGACCAGCAGCTCCAGCGAATCGCTCAGCTCCTCCAGACCCCACCGGGTCAGCGCCCGGCGGGCGAACCGGCGGGCCCGGCCCGGCGCGGTCTCCTCCGGGTCCAGGAACCAGTACGCGACGTCACTGGGCGCGATCCCCTCGAAGCGGGCCGCGAGCAGCGCGATGTCGTCGTCCCGGTCGCCCGGGCCGAGCATGTCCAGGACGTCGTCGCACAGGGCCTCCAGCGGCGGCGGGTGGTCCAGGCCCGTCAGCTGGGCCGTCGTCGCCAACCGCTCGCGGAGCTGCTCGATGCCCGTCCACACGTCGCGCAACCGGGACTCGACCAGCCCGTCCGTGTACAGCAGCAGGGTGGCCCCGGCCGGGGCGTCCAGCTCCACGGCCTCGAAGTCGACGCCGCCCACGCCGATCGGGGCGCCCGGCGGCACCCGGAGCACCTCGGCGCGACCGCCCAGGTGGAGCAGCACGGGCGGCGGATGGCCGGCGTTGGCGATGGTGATCCGGTGCGAGACGGGGTCGTAGACCGCGTACAGGCAGGTCGCCATCCGGTCGGAGCCGAGCCGCTGCGCCTGCTCGTCCAGGTGGTGCAGGACCTCGGCGGGCGGCAGGTCGAGTTGCGCCAGGGTCTGCGCCGTGGTGCGCAGCTGGCCCATGATCGCGGCGGAGGTCATGGAGTGGCCCATGACGTCGCCGACGACCAGCGCGACCCGGCTGCCGGGCAGCGGTATGGCGTCGTACCAGTCGCCGCCGACCCGGGCCGTCTCGGCGGCGGGCAGGTAGCGGGAGGCCAGCCGGACCCCGGTGGGCTGGGGGAGGCTGTCCGGGAGCATGGTGCGCTGGAGCTCGTCGGCGATGTACGCCTCACGGCCGTACAGCACCGCCTTGTCGATGCCGAGCGCGGTGTGGGTCGCCAGCTGGGCGGCGACCAGCAGGTCGTTCGTCTCGAAGGCGGGCCGGTCCGGGGTACGCAGGAACACCGCCGCGCCGATCACGCGCCGGCGGCCCCGCAGCGGGGCCAGGATGGCCCGCTGGCCGCGCGGGACGGGATGGTCGGCCCCCAGCAGCTCCGGGAGGGCGTCCTTGGCTCCTGCGGCCGATCCGAAGACCGGCCGTACGCCGCGCAGCACCTCGGCGAGCGCCCCGCCCGGCCGGATCTCGCACAACTCGGCGGCCGGCAGGTCGCCCTGCGGGCCGACCAGGGTCATCTGGCTGAAGTCGAGCTCGCCGGCGGCCCCCGCGGCCCCGGCGGGATCGCCCCCGGTCAGATCGTCGAGCGGCCGGAGCCGGTCGGTGCGCCGAAGCCTTAAAACGACCGGTCCGACGGGGCGCTCGTCGCCCACCGGCAGCGGGTCGCGCAGATAGACGAGGATCGCGTCCGAGAACGTCGGCACGGTGGCCCGGCACAGGCCCAGCACGATCTCGTCGAGGTCGATGCCCCGGGCGATCCGGCGGGTGGCCGCGCCGACGAAGCGCAGCCGGTCGCCCTCCCTGCGGGCCGTGCCGGTTTCCGCGCCGGAGATCGGGCCGCCGCCGTGCCGGCCCGCGCCGCCGCCGACACCGTCCACCTGGACCTCGTCGGCCGGTGTGCCGTCGAGGTCGCCGGCCGGTGCGGTGGGGTCGGGGCGGCTGCCCGGCCGGGCGCCGTGCGTGATCCGGTCCTCCCCGACCCGGGGGCGGGGCGGTTCGGGCGCGCGGTCCTGCGCCGGGGCGGCCGCGTTGCGGGCGGCCTCGCCGTCCCGGGTCCGGGCGCCGCCCCGACCCGGTTCCCCGCCCGCCGGCACGTCCGCCGGTGGGGCGGCCGCGGTGCGCGGCCGGGGAAGCTCGCCGGCCGAGGCGGACGCGGGGGCACCGCGCTCCGAACCCGGACCTTGCGCATGCGTGCGTACGGCCTCGGTGGCCGCGACGGCGGCCTTGCCGTGGCCGGCATCGTCCGTACCTCCGCCGGAGGCGACGGGCTGCGGGCCCTCCTGGGAGGTGGGGTACTCCGTCACGCGTGGAATTCCGTCCGTTTGCGCTCGATGTGCGCTGCACTCAATCGGTCAGTCGCGGTATACCCGCTCAGCGGCAGGGGCACCACCGCCCCGCGGTTCCGCGTCCCGCTCGTTACCTCTCGCCCAGCGTTGGTCTCCGGTCAAGTCCCGTGTACGGCACGTCAATTACGGATGCACAGCCTGGCGGCAACGCCGCAGACGACCCGGCGGAGGACGATCCTACGGTTGAACCCCGGGGGCGCATCAAGGGTCTCATGAGGTCATATGCGCCGGGGTGCGGTCCCAGTCCCCGGGCAGAACCGGCACCCTCCAGGCCGGATCCGGCCTCCACTTCTCCCATCCGGAGGAGAACGGCGCCCCCCATTCCTTGATGACCTCCACGGCCGCCAGGCCCGCCGCCTCCACCTCGCGCGCCCGCTCGGGAGCCAGCAGTCCGATGCGCCGCGCCTGTGCGAACTCGTCCTCGTCGAGCCACTTCCAACTGCGGTCCGGGGCCACGGCGATGTCCAGGAAGTGGTCCACGGAGTCCACCCCGCCGGCCCAGCGGGTCCGCGGTTCCTCCAGGTTCACGTACCAGTTCTTGAAGCGCCAGCCCCGCTCCCAGAACAACCACACCGACCACGGGTCCCCGGGGCGGGCCAACTTCAGCACCCCGGTGCCGAACCAGTGCGACCGGGCGGTGGTGCGCGGCGCGGTGTACCGGGTGGCGAGGGGCTCCGCGTGGACCGGGGTGCCGTCGGCCAGCACCGGCTTCACGCACTCGGTGCCCGGGGCCATCCACACGGCCAGCAACTCGTCGGTGTCCCGCACCACCGTCACGGGTCGACAGATGTGGACCCGACCCGCAGGCCCCGGGGCGTGGTCGCGGTAGCGCCAGAGGATCTGCTCGCCGGGCTCCCAGTGCGAGCCCCGGGCCCCGTCGTGCGTCCCGCCGCGCGCCACGCCGCCCCGGCGGCCTCCGATACCTGTCATGCGCAGATCTTAGGGCTGAGGTCCGTACGCGCGACGCGACGCAGGTCACGGAGGTGCCCGGGGACGGGAAACGACCGAATCCGGCCCCCGGCGGGGGGCGATTTCAGGGCCGGGTCATCCGCAGGACGTCCAGCGCCTCGTCCAACTGGGCGAGGGTCAGCGCGCCGCGTTCGACGTACCCCTCGTCCAGCACGACCTCCCTGATCGTCTTCCGTTCCGCCAGTGACCGCTTCGCCACCTTCGCCGCCTCCTCGTAGCCGATGTAGCGGTTCAGGGGGGTCACCACCGAGGGCGAGGATTCGGCGTACTCCCTGGCCCGCTCGGAGTTCGCGGTGATCCCGTCCACCGTCCGGTCGGCGAGCAGCCGGCTCGCGTTGCCGAGCAGGCGGATCGATTCGAGCAGGTTCCGGGCCATCACCGGGAGCATCACATTCAGCTCGAAGTTGCCGGCGGCGCCCGCGACGGCGACCGCGGTGTCGTTGCCCATCACCTGTGCGGCGACCATGAGGACGGCCTCCGGGATCACCGGATTGACCTTTCCGGGCATGATCGAGGACCCCGGTTGCAGATCCGGGAGATTGATTTCGGCCAATCCCGTACGCGGTCCGGAGGCCATCCAGCGCAGATCGTTGGAGATCTTGGTGAGCGAGACCGCGATCGTGCGGAGCATTCCGGACGTCTCCACCAGCGCGTCCCGGGCGCCCTGGGCCTCGAAGTGGTCCCGTGCCTCGGTCAGCGGCAGTCCGGTCGCCTCGGCGACCTCCGCGATCACGGCGGCGGAGAACCCGGGCGGCGTGTTGATGCCGGTGCCCACGGCCGTTCCGCCCAGGGGGAGTTCGGCCAGTCGCGGCAGCGCGGCGCGCAACCGGTCGACGCCGTAGCGGATCTGGACGGCGTACCCGCCGAACTCCTGGCCGAGCGTGACCGGGGTGGCGTCCATCAGGTGGGTGCGGCCGGCCTTGACCACCGCGACGAACTCGGCGGACTTGCGCTCCATCGCGTCGGCGAGGTGCTCCAGGGAAGGGATCAGCTCGCCGATGACGGCGGCGGTCGCGGCGATGTGGATGGAGGACGGGAACACGTCGTTGGAGCTTTGCGAGGCGTTGACGTGGTCGTTCGGGTGGACCGGGCGGCCGAGGCGTTCGCCGGCGAGGGTGGCGATCACCTCGTTGGCGTTCATGTTCGACGAGGTGCCGGAGCCGGTCTGGAAGACGTCCACCGGGAAGTGCTCGTCCCAACGCCCGTCCGCGACCTCCTCGGCGGCGGACCGGACGGCCTCGGCCACGTCCGCGTCCAGGACCCCGAGCCGGGCGTTCACCACGGCGGCGGCGGCCTTGATCCGGGCCAGCGCGGCGATGTGGGCGTGCTCCAGGCGCTGCCCGGAGATCGGGAAGTTCTCCACCGCGCGCTGGGTCTGGGCCCGCCACTTCGCGTGGGCGGGGACCCGTACCTCGCCCATGGAGTCGTGCTCGATCCGGAACGCGTCGGATGTTCCTGCGGCCTGCTGATCCTCGGTCATTTCCATGGCCTCCTCAAAAAGTTGAGCAATTGTCTTGTTCGAACTGTTCCCAAGTCATCTACCGGCCAGTAAATACCGGGGGTAACACCGATCTCGGGGAGGCGTTCATGGCACGTGCGCGTACCAGACCCATGCTCAGATCTACCGTCGTCGCCTTCGCGGCGATGGCGACCGTCCTCGGCGGCGTCGGCGCCGTCACCCCCCTGGCCCAGGCGGCGCCCGTCGCCGCCGTCACCCCCCTCTCGCCCGAACTGGAGGCGATCCGGGCCGCCGAGGCGACCAAGATCTACGGTGACTCTGCCATCCGCCCGCTCGCGGAACGCAAGACCGGCCTGATCTCGCTCGGCGACAGCGAGATCTCGGGCGAGGGCGTCGGCACCTACGACCCCGCGACCAACACCCCGAACAACCAGTGCCACCGCTCGCCGGACTCCGCGATCCACCGCACCGGCATCCCCGCCGACCTGACCTTCAACGTCGCCTGCTCCGGCGGCTACACGGGAAACATCAGGATCGGCGGCAGCAAGCAGTACGCCGACGAACTCGTGCAGAGCGACAACCTCGCCATCAAGGCCCGCAACACGAAGATCAAGATGGTGCTGCTGGTCGCGGGAGCCAACGACGACCTCCAGTTCGGCCCCGTCATGACCGACTGCGTCACCCGCTGGGTGCTGATCCAGGGCACCTGTGAACCCAAGTACGCCCCCGGCTGGCAGGCGCGCGTCGACGGCCTGAAGCCCAAGGTGGAAGCCACCGTCGCCGACCTCAAGACGGTCATGCGCGACGCGGGCTACGCCGACACCGACTACAAGCTCGTCGTGATGGGCTACCCCAGCCCGATCGGCCCCGACTTCAACGACAACCCGAACTTCCCCGGCAAGCTCCCCGGCGGCTGCGCCGGCTACGACTCCGACGCCACCTGGGGCCGCAACCAGGCCGTGCCCGCCTTCGAGAAGGGCATGCGCGCCGCCGCCCTCGCCTCCGGCGCCACCTACCTGGACAACTCCCGCCTCTTCCACGGCCACGAGGTGTGCATGGAGGACGCCTGGGCCCGCGGCCTCTACCTCGACCTCGGGGACCACTTCCCGTGGGACGAGAACACCGCCCGACAGTCCTTCCACCCCAACCAGCGCGGCCACGGCGCCTTCGCCTCCTGTCTGACCCAGCTCTACGCCTCGGGCCTGCGCGAGGCGTCCTGCGCCGACCCCGCGAGCACCGGCACCCCGGTCCTCCAGGCCGGGGCCTGGGACGACCTGTACAAGCCGCTGAGGAACGAGGCGACCGGCAACTGCCTGGACTCCAACGGTGGCGCCAGCGCCAACAACACCAAGGTGGTGGCCTGGGACTGCCACGGCGGCCGCAACCAGGGCTGGTGGTACGACACCGCCCGCAAGGCCCTCCACGTCGAGCTGACCCAGGATCGCTGCGTGGACGCCCCGGGCGGCACCTACGGCAACGGCACCGGCCTGATCCTGTGGAACTGCCACGGCGGTGCCAACCAGCAGTTCGTCCGCGACGGCGCCACCCTGCGCCCCGCCGCCGCGCCCGGGATGTGCCTGACCGTGGCCGCCGCCCACGAGCAGCTGCGCCTGCGGACCTGCGACGGTTCGGCGAACCAACGCTTCGCGTAACCGCCCCCGCACCACCCGCCCCGCTCACCCCCCACACCCGGCCGGCGCACCCCGGCCGGGTGTCACATGTCCCGCAGCAGCTTGCGCACGTCCCGCGGCCGGTTGGTGATGAGCGTGTCCACGCCGAGCCGCACGCACAGCTCCACGTCCTCCGGCTCGTCCACGGTCCACACCCGTACCGACAGCCCCTTCGCCTTCAACCGCCCCACCAGCCAAGGGGACCGGCGCACCAGCTCGATGCCCGGCCCCGCGTGCGTGGCGTACGGCGGGCGCACCGGCCGCAGCCGGCGTTCCATCAGGTACACCGAGGACAGCCCCGGGGCCAGCCGGTGCAGCCGGGTCAACGCGGTGCGGGAGAAGCTCATCACCTCGACGAGGCCCGTGGACCCGTCGGCCTGCCCGTACTCCCGGAGCACGCGCACCAGCTCGGCCTCCAGCCGGCCGCCCGCGCGCGACGGGTGCTTCGTCTCGACCGCGAGCCCGACCGGCCGAGGCGCCGCCAGGGCCTCCTTCAGCAGGTCCTCGAAGAGCAGCACCCGGGCGCCGGCGTGCCCGGCCCCCTTCCACGCCCCGAAGTCGAGGGCCAGCAGCTCCTCGTACGTCATCGCGGAGACCACCCCGCGCCCGTCGGAGGTCCGCTCCACGCGCCGGTCGTGCACACAGACCAGCCGGTGGTCGGCGGTGAGCCGGACATCGCATTCGAGGGCGTCCGCGCCGTCCTCGACGGCCTGCCGGTAGGCGGCCAGGGTGTGCTCGGGGTGCTCGTGGGAGGCCCCGCGGTGGGCGATCACGCGTACGGCGCGGGGCGAGGGTGTCGCGGTCATGCGGAGATCCTTGCGAACCGGGGTGAACGGAGCGGTGCGCCCCTGTCACCCCGACGTTAACCGGACGCGCCCGTTCAGGGCCTGATCGGCGGCAGCGGCGGGGGAGTGACGTCGAACCCGCCCCGCCCGGCCGCGACGCAGGGGGGCGGGGGCCGTGCGCGGGCCCCGGGCACCCCGGGCTCCCCTGGCGATCGGCGATCGGGGGACGCGCGGGAGGGCCCCTCCGCCGATCGGCGGAGGGGCCCTCCCGGGGCGTCACGAACCGGCGCGCGTCCCGGTACCGGTACCGGTACCGGTGCGGGTCACGGGGCGGAGCGGCGTGTCACAGACCCGGGCCGCGGACCGGGATGTGGGTGAACGTCGGCTCCGGAGCCGGGTTCTGGAAGAAGTCGTTGCCCTTGTCGTCGACGACGATGAACGCCGGGAAGTCCTCGACCTCGATCCGCCAGACCGCCTCCATGCCCAGCTCCTCGTACTCCAGGACCTCGACCTTCTTGATGCAGTCCTGGGCCAGCCGGGCCGCCGGGCCGCCGATCGAGCCCAGGTAGAAGCCGCCGTGCGTGCCGCAGGCGTCCGTCACCTGCTGGGAGCGGTTGCCCTTGGCCAGCATGACCTTGGAGCCGCCCGCCGCCTGGAACTGCTCGACGTAGGAGTCCATGCGGCCGGCCGTGGTCGGGCCGAAGGACCCGGAGGCGTAGCCCTCGGGGGTCTTCGCGGGGCCGGCGTAGTAGACCGGGTGGTCCTTGAGGTACTGCGGCATCTCCGCGCCGGAGTCCAACAGTTCCTTGATCTTGGCGTGGGCGATGTCCCGCGCCACGACCAGCGGTCCGGTCAGGGACAGGCGGGTCTTGACCGGGTGCCGGGTCAGCGTCGCCAGGATCTCGTCCATCGGCCGGTTCAGGTCGATCGACACCACGTCCGCCGCGTCGTCGAGGTGCTCGTCCGTCGTCTCGGGCAGGAAGCGCGCCGGGTCGGTCTCCAGCTGCTCCAGGAAGACCCCCTCGGCGGTGATCTTCGCGGTGGCCTGGCGGTCGGCCGAGCAGGACACGGCGATGGCCACGGGCAGCGAGGCTCCGTGGCGCGGGAGGCGCACCACGCGCACGTCGTGGCAGAAGTACTTGCCGCCGAACTGCGCGCCGATGCCGATCCTCTGGGTCAGCTCGAAGACCTGCTGCTCCAGGGCCTCGTCGCGGAAGCCGTGGCCCAGCGGGGAACCCTCGCGCGGCAGCTCGTCCAGGTAGTGCGCGGACGCGTACTTCGCCGTCTTGAGCGCGTGCTCCGCCGACGTGCCGCCGACCACGATCGCCAGGTGGTAGGGCGGGCAGGCCGCCGTGCCGAGCGAACGGATCTTCTCCTCCAGGAACTTCATCATGGAGGCCTCGTTGAGGACCGCCTTGGTCTCCTGGTAGAGGAAGGACTTGTTGGCGCTGCCGCCGCCCTTCGCCATGAAGAGGAACTTGTACGCGCCGCCGTCCGTCGCGTACAGCTCGATCTGCGCGGGCAGGTTCGAGCCGGTGTTCTTCTCCTCCCACATGGTGAGCGGCGCCATCTGCGAGTAGCGCAGGTTCAGGCGGGTGTACGCGTCGTAGATGCCGTGCGACAGGGCCGCCTCGTCACCGCCCTCGGTGAGGACGTTCTGACCGCGCTTGCCCATGACGATCGCCGTGCCCGTGTCCTGGCACATCGGCAGGACGCCGGCCGCCGCGATGTTCGCGTTCTTCAGCAGGTCCAGCGCCACGAACTTGTCGTTCGCGGAAGCCTCGGGGTCGTCGATGATCCGGCGCAGCTGCGCGAGGTGCGCGGGACGCAGGAAGTGCTGGATGTCGTGGATCGCCTCTTCGGCGAGCTTGCGCAGCGCCTCCGGCTCGACCTTGAGGAACGTACGGCCGTCGGCCTCGAAGGTCGAGACGCCCTCCGCCGTCACCAACCGGTAGGGGGTGGTGTCCTCGCCCAGGGGCAACAGGTCGGTGTACGCAAACTCTGGCATGACGGCAGTCATTCCTCACTCGGCAGACGGCGCTGGCGACCAATTGGCAGCGCGGCTTACCAGCGTAGGACCTCCGTCCCGGGCGGCGCTTGTGAGGTAGGGCTCACTGGACGGATGACGGGGAGTATCGCGATCTATCGTGTCTCGCTATGCTGGTCCGCGTGGACCTGGAAAAGCACACCGCCGCCCCCGCCGCCCCCGCCGCATCCGCTGCCGCCCCGGCCGCCGAGCTGCGCGCCTCCGACGCCGACCGGGACCGGATCGCGCAGATCCTCGCCGATGCCGTGGCCGAGGGCCGACTGACCGCCGAGGAGCACTCCGACCGCCTGGACACCCTCTACGCCGTCAAGACGGTCGGGGAACTGGACGTGCTCGTGCGGGACCTTCCCGCGGCGGCCGGCGCCGGCCCCGCGAGCGCCGCCCCCGTCGCCGCGCCGGCGTCCGGGCCGGTCGAGACGGTCGTCGCCGTGTTCAGCAGCTCCTCCCGCCGGGGCCGTTGGCGCCCGGGCGCGCACACCCGCGCCGTCTCGGTCTTCGGGGACATCACCATCGACCTCACCGAGGCCGTCTTCGAGCAGCAGGTCACCGAGATCAACGTCACCGCCGTGCTCGGCAACGTCGAGGTCCTGGTGCCGGAGAACGTCACGCTCCGCGGCTACGGCAGCGGGGTCCTCGGCAACTTCGAGGTGCACGGCCGCAGTCGCGGCGAGACCGACCCGCAGGCCCCGGTGGTGATCGTCCGGGGCTTCGCGCTGCTGGCCAACATCGAGGCCAGGCCCAGGCTCGGCGCCCGTCTCGTCGACCTCGCGGACCGGATGCGCAAGCGCCTGGACCGCTGACGGGGCAGCCGGCGGCGGCGCCCCGGTCGGACCACGGGCGGCCTCCGACCGGACCGCGAACGGACTTTGACCGGCGTGCGCGCGGTGCGGGGGGCGCGTTTCGGTCGAACTTCGCCGGAGCGGCCGACGCGCGGCACGCAGTGCATAGGGGCGCGTACAGCGGGTAGGGACAGGTGCATCGTCTCTCGCTCGCGTATACGTCGTCAGGAGTAGACCGTGCCGCATCCGCCGCATCAGTCCCTGCAGGTAGCCGCCGTCAAGAGTCTTCAGGCGCGTCCGACCGCCGTGCCGAGGCCGCGGGTGCCGGCAAGGGAAGAGGACGGCCCATGGCACGCGGAGGCGGTGTGCCGCAGGGACGAGGCGGGCCTGTTCTTCGCGCCCTCCAAGGAGCCCACCGCGGCCCGTCTGGCCCGCGAGGAGGCCGCCAAGCGGGTCTGTGCACGCTGCCCCGTGATGGTCGCCTGCCGGGAGCACGCGCTGCTCCAGCCCGAGCCGTACGGGGTGTGGGGCGGACTCACCGCCGCAGAGCGCCGCGTCGTGCTGGCCCGCCGGCGCCGGCGGGCCGCGGAACTGCACCCCGGCAGCGGCGCCGGCACGATCGCCGCCGCCGGCTGAGCCCCCGGAGCGCGAGAGCTCGTACGGGGCGAACCGGCACGTACGCGAGAGGGGCGGGCCCGCCGCACACGGGACCGCCCCTCTCGCCGCGCCGCTGCGCCGGCCCGACCGCTCCTACTGGGCGCGGTCGAAGTCGATCGCGCTGTACGCGCGCAGCTTCGACAACCGGTGGGTGGAGTCGATCTGGCGGATCGTCCCCGACTTGGACCGCATGACCAGCGAGGACGTGGTCGCGGTCGCCGAGCGGTAGTGGACACCGCGCAGCAGTTCGCCGTCCGTGATGCCGGTGGCGACGAAGAAGACGTTGTCGCCGGACACCAGGTCGTCCGTGTGCAGGACCCGGTCCAGGTCGTGGCCCGCGTCGATGGCCTTCTGGCGCTCCGCCTCGTCCTTGGGCCACAGCTTGCCCTGGATGGTGCCGCCGAGGCACTTGATGGCGCACGCCGAGATGATGCCCTCGGGAGTGCCGCCGATGCCGAGGAGCAGGTCCACGCCGGTGCCCTCGCGCACCGCCATGACCGAGCCCGCGACGTCGCCGTCCGAGATGAACTTGATCCGCGCGCCGGTCTCGCGGATCTCCTTGACGATGCCCTCGTGGCGGGGACGGTCGAGGATGACCACGGTGACGTCCTCGACGGCCATCTGCTTGGCCTTCGCGACGCGACGGATGTTCACCGAGGCGGGGGCGTTGATGTCGACGAAGTCGGCGGCCTCGGGGCCCGTGACCAGCTTCTCCATGTAGAAGACGGCCGACGGGTCGAACATGGTGCCGCGGTCGGCGGCGGCCAGCACGGCGATGGCGTTCGGCATGCCCTTGGCGTTCAGGGTGGTGCCGTCGATCGGGTCGACGGCGATGTCGACCTCGGCGCCGGTGCCGTCGCCGACCCGCTCGCCGTTGAAGAGCATGGGGGCTTCGTCCTTCTCCCCCTCGCCGATGACGACGACGCCGTTCATCGACACGGTGGAGATGAGGGTCCGCATCGCGTTGACCGCGGCGCCGTCCGCGCCGAGCTTGTCACCGCGGCCGACCCACCGGCCCGCGGCCATGGCTGCGGCCTCGGTCACCCGGACGAGCTCCAGGGCGAGGTTGCGGTCGGGGGCTTCGGGAGAGACTTCGAGCTGGGGCGGCAGGTTGTGCTCGGTCATCGGAGCGCACCTTTCTGTACGGCGACGGCCGGGATGTGAGGGTGCTGGAACTCTATCGGTACGTCGACATATTGAGCAGAGCGGGTCACGAATGAGCGGAATATCGGTCAGCCGTTTGGCCTGAGCGGACGCCTTGCGCCGGCGGGGCCGCCGGGCGGGTGTCGCGACGCCCACCCCGGGGGTGATCGCCCCGGCCGATGGGGGACCATGGAGCCGTGGCAGGTATGAAGGGCAAGCAGACGGTTTGGGACATGGTCCGATCGCTGGCGGTGATCGGTGTCGTCGTCGCGGGGATATACATGTTCATCCCGCACGACGACAAGGCCGACCCGACACGGGTCGTCGACTACCGCGTGGAGACGGCCACGGCCCGCCGTGCGGCGCCGTACCCGGTCGCCGCGCCCGCGGGGCTCCCCGAGAAGTGGCGCGCGACCTCGGTCACCTTCGACCGGAAGGACGACAACGCCTGGCACCTGGGCTTCCTGGACCCGCAGGAGCAGTACGTGTCCGTGGAGCAGAGCACCGACGCCTCGGCCAAGCGCCTCGCCAAGCTGACCCAGCAGGCGAAGGCCACCGGGGAGACCCGGCAGATCGGCGACCGGTCCTGGGAGCTGTGGGACGGCGAGAAGTACGACGCCCTCGTCCGCCAGGAGCAGGGCTACGTCACGGTGGTGACCGGGACGGCCTCCTTCGACGGGCTCGGCGCGATGGTGTCGGCGCTGGAGTTCAAGCAGGGGAGCTGAGTCCGGGTCCGGGCCCGCCGGAGCCGGGTTCGGGCCCGATCCGGGTCGTGACGCACGCGCTCGGGCCCGATCCGGGTCGTGACGCACGCGCTCGCGCTCGATCCGGACCGTGACACACGGGCTCGTGACGCACGACGAGAGGCCGCCCGCCCCGGGATTCGGGGCGGGCGGCCTCTCGTCGTGTCACGGCTCGGTGCGCGCGCGTCGCGGCGCCCGGGTCTCGACTCAGACGGTGGTGACGACCTGGTCGAACTCCAGGCGCGGGGAGCGACCGAAGGCGGCGGGCTCGCCCGGCTTGCCGATGTTGACGACCATCAGCGGGGTGTGGTCGGCGTCCAGGAACTCCTTCTGGACACCGGCGAAGTCGAGACCGGTCATCGGGCCCGCGGCCAGGCCGGCGGCGCGGACGCCGAGGATGAAGTAGCCGGCCTGCAGCGAGGCGTTGACCAGGGCGGACTGCTCGCGGACCGGGCGCTCGGAGAAGAACGCGTCCTTGGCCTGCGGGAAGTGCGGGAAGAGCTGCGGGAGCTCCTCGTGGAACTCGTTGTCCGCCGACAGGATCGCGACCAGCGGGGCGGCGGCGGTCTTGGCCTGGTTGCCCTCGGCCATGTGCTTCACGAGGCGCTCGCGGGCCTCGGGGGAGCGGACGAGGGTGATGCGCAGCGGGGTCTGGTTGAACGCGGTGGGGCCGTACTTCACGAGGTCGTAGATCGCCTGGACCTGCTCCTCGGTCACCGGCTCGTCGGCGAACGAGTTGGCGGTGCGGGCCTCGCGGAACAGCAGGTCCTGAGCGGCGGCGTCGAGAACGAGAGACATCGAAAAGCCTTCTTCTTTACGGAGGTGTGGCGCGATGTCATCACCGTAGACCCGAGGTATGTGAACTTTCAACTAAATCCCTCCGGGGGTGACCGGGATCACTCTCCGCCGGCACCCTCGGCGTCCTCGGTCGCCCCGTCCCGAGCGGCCAGGGCCGAGTCCAGCCGGGCCCGGGCCCCCTCCAGCCAGTGCCGGCACACCGTCGCCAGCTCCTCGCCGCGCTCCCAGAGCGCCAGCGAGTCCTCCAGGGAGGTGCCGCCCGCCTCCAGCTTGCGGACGACCTCGATCAGCTCGTCGCGGGCCTGCTCGTAGCCCAGCGCCGTCTCGGTTCCTGCCATTCCCGCCACCTTATATGTGTAGTACAACGATTTTGTTGCCGGAACGTGTCGACGCCCCCGGGGTCAGCCGGCGCCGGCCACGCCCCCGGCCGGGTCGTCGTCGCCCTCCGGCGCGCCGTCCGGGGCCGCCTCGGCCTCGACCCGTACGGGGAACTCGCCCGCCGCCACCCGCGCGCGCAGCACCTGGTCCGGCGCGACGTCCCGCGGCGAACGCACCACGTGCCCGTCGGCCCGCTGAAGCACCGCGTACCCACGCTCCAAGGTCGCCGCCGGCGACAGCGCCACCACCCGGGCCCGGGTGTGCGCCAGCTCGGAGTCCGCCCGGTCCAGCAGGTGCCCCAGCGTCCGCCGACCGCGCGCCAGCATCGCCTCCACCTCGGCCTCCCGGGTCTCCACCATCCGCTGCGGATGCACGAACACCGGCCGGGCCAGGGCATGGGCGAGCCCCCGCTCCTCCCGGTCCAGCAGCCCGCGCACGGCGCGCAGCCCGCGCGCCTGGAGCTGGCTCACGCGCTCCAGCTCCTCCCCGACGTCCGGGACCACCTTCTTCGCCGCGTCCGTCGGCGTGGACGCCCGCAGGTCCGCGACCAGGTCCAGCAGCGGGGAGTCCGGCTCGTGCCCGATCGCCGAGACCACCGGGGTACGGGCGGCCGCGACCGTCCGCACCACCTCCTCGTCGGAGAAGGGCAGCAGGTCCTCCACGCTGCCCCCGCCGCGCGCCACGATGATCACGTCGACCTCCGGCAGCGCGTCGAGCTCCTTGACCGCCTCGATCACCTGGGGCACCGCGTGCACCCCCTGCACGGCCACGTTGCGCACCTCGAAGCGGACCGCCGGCCAGCGCCGCCGGGCGTTCTCCAACACGTCCCGCTCGGCCGCCGAGGCCCGGCCCACCACCAGCCCGATCAGCTGCGGCAGGAACGGCAACGACTTCTTGCGGTCCGCCGCGAACAGGCCCTCGGAGGCCAGCGACCGCTTGAGCCTCTCCAGGCGGGCCAGCAACTCCCCGATGCCGACGGGCCGTATCTCCGTGGCCCGCAGCGACAACTGCCCGCGCGGGGCGTACCACTCCGGCTTGGCCAGGACGACGACCCGCGCGCCCTCCGTCACCGCGTCCGCGACCTCGTCGAACACCTGGCGGTAACAGGTCACGCCGAGCGAGATGTCGTGCGACGGGTCGCGCAGCGTCAGGAAGACCACCCCCGCCCCCGGCCGCCGGGACAACTGGGTGATCTGCCCCTCCACCCACACCTGACCGAGCTTGTCGATCCAGCCCCCGATGAGTCGGGAGACCCGACCGACCGGCAGCGGCGCGTCAGCCGACGTATTCAGACCCATGCACGCAGGCTAACCGCCAGAACCGACACCGTCCCCGGGCCCGGCGACCCGATCCCCGGCGCGTCGGCCCCGCTGGACCACCCACACCCCCAACCCCACCAGCAGCCACACGGCACCCACCAGCTGCGCCGCCCGCGAGGCCTCGACGATCACCGCGACGGTCACGGCCGCGCCCAGCACCGGGATCACCAGGTGCTTGAACCAGTTCGGCGGCCCCTCGCGCCGCTGCACCACGAACCAGCCCACCACCGACGCGTGCAGCAGCGTGAACGCCACCAGCGCCCCGATGTCCACCACCGACACCAGATGGTCCAGCCCGTCGTCCCGCCGGGCCGCCCACACCGCCGCGACCAGCGTCACCGTCGCCGCCACCAACAGCGCCGCCCGCGGGGTCCCGCCCCAGGTCCGAGACAGGACGTGCGGGAGCCGCCGCTCCCGGGCCATGGCGAACAGCAGCCGACCCGCCGCGGCCTGCCCGGCCAACGCCGCGAACGCCGCCCCGATCGCCTTGCTGACCGCCACCAGGTCGTGCAACCAGGACCCGACCGCCGACTCCACCGTGTTGTAGAACGCGGGCCCCTGCGCACCCGGATCGGCCGCCAGCTCCGCCGCCGTCATCGGACTCAGCAGCGCCGCCAGGTAGGTCTGCGCGACGAACAGCACCCCCGTCAGCGCCAGACAGAACAGCACCGCACGCGCCACCTTCGCACTGCCGCCCGTCACCTCCTCCGCGAAGGACGCGATGGCGTCGAAGCCCAGGTACGACAGCACGGCCACCGACACCGCCCCCAGCACGGCCGCCGACGAGAAGCCCAGCGAACCGTCCCCCGTCAACGGCGACAGCCAGCCGCGCCGCGCCCCGCCCTCCGCCAGCGCCACCACCGCCGCGACCAGGAACACCAGCAGCACCACGATCTCCATGGCCAGCACCGCGAAACCCACCCGCGCCGCCGCCCGTACGCCCCACAGGTTCAGCAGGGTGGTCACCACCACCGCCAGCGCCGTCCACACCCACCGGGACACCTCCGGCACCAAGGCGTTCATCGCGATGCCCGAGAACAGGTACGCCACCGCGGGGATCAGCAGGTAGTCGAGCATCGCCATCCACCCGGCGATCAGGCCCGGCCCCTCGCCGAGCCCCTTGCGTGCGTACGTGAAGACCGAACCGGCCTGCGGGGCCACCCGGACCATCTGCGCGTACGAGAACGCCGTGAACGCCATCGCGAACGTCGCGCAGAGGTAGACGAGGGCCACCGCGCCGTGCGACTTGGCATCGAGGGTGCCGAAGATCCCGACCGGGGCCATGGGGGCGATGAACAGCAGCCCGTACACCACCAGATCGCGAAAGCCGAGGCTGCGCCGCAACGTCGCGGGAGCCTCGGACACCGAACCGGAATCCGTCACGGACGCCATCGTTCCTCCGGAGGAGCAGCAGGACAGAGGTTCGACCCAGTCTGTGCCGAACGGGCGACGACCGGCCTGCTGGAGACCCCCGTACGATGGAGCGCATGACTGCTCCCTCCTCTGCTCCCGCTTCCCGCCGCGTCCTGCTCGCCGCCCCGCGCGGATACTGCGCGGGCGTCGACCGAGCCGTGATCGCCGTCGAGAAAGCCCTTGAGCAGTACGGTGCGCCGGTCTACGTGCGCCACGAGATCGTCCACAACAAGTACGTCGTCCAGACGCTGGAGAAGAAGGGCGCCATCTTCGTCGAGCGGACGGAGGAGGTCCCCGAGGGCTCCATCGTGATGTTCTCCGCGCACGGCGTGGCACCCGTCGTCCACGAGGAGGCGGCGCGCGGCAGGCTCGCGACGATCGACGCGACCTGCCCGCTGGTCACCAAGGTCCACAAGGAAGCCATCCGCTACGCCAACGACGACTTCGACATCCTCCTCATCGGCCACGAGGGCCACGAGGAGGTCATCGGCACCTCCGGCGAGGCCCCCGACCACATCACCATCGTGGACGGCCCGGACGACGTCGCCAACGTGCGGGTCCGCGACGAGTCGAAGGTCGTCTGGCTCTCCCAGACCACCCTCTCCGTCGACGAGACCATGGAGACGGTCGACGCCCTGAAGACCAAGTTCCCGCTGCTGGTCTCGCCGCCGAGCGACGACATCTGCTACGCCACCTCGAACCGCCAGGCCGCGGTCAAGGTGATGGGCGCCGACTCCGACCTGGTCATCGTCGTCGGCTCCAAGAACTCCTCGAACTCGATCCGCCTCGTCGAGGTGGCCCTGGACGCCGGCGCGCGCGCCGCCCACCTGGTCGACTTCGCGAGCGAGATCGACGAGGCCTGGCTGGAGGGCGTCACCACCGTCGGCCTCACCTCGGGCGCCTCGGTGCCGGAGGTCCTGGTCGAGGAAGTACTGGAGTGGCTGACGCAGCGCGGCTACGCGGACGTGGAGATCGTCAAGACGGCCGAGGAGTCGATCGTCTTCTCGCTGCCCAAGGAACTCCGCCGCGACCTGCGCGCCGAGGCGGCGGGACTCGTCGCCGGATCCGGGACGACGGGGGCGGCCGGAACGACGGGCGCGACCGGGACGACCGGCGCGACCGAGAAGTAGGCCCTTCGCCGCCGTTTTCTCTACGGTGGTCCCATGCAGATCTTCGGCGTGGACATCGGCGGATCCGGTATCAAGGGCGCTCCCGTGGACCTGGACCGCGGCGAGTTGGCGCAAGAGCGCCACAAGGAACTGACACCACAGCCGGCCACCCCCGACGGGGTGGCCGACCGTGTCGTCGAGGTGGTACGCCACTTCGACTGGAACGGCCCGGTGGGAGTCACCTTCCCGGGCGTCGTCACCGGCGGGGTCACCCGTACGGCCGCCAACATGGACAAGGCCTGGATCGGGGTCGACACGGCGGCCCTGCTGTCGGAGCGCCTGGACGGCCTCGCGGTGACCGTCCTGAACGACGCCGACGCGGCCGGGGTCGCGGAGATGACGTACGGCGCCGGCAAGGGGGTCTCCGGCACCGTCATCCTGCTCACCCTGGGCACCGGCATCGGCAGCGCCCTCTTCACGGACGGCCGACTCGTCCCCAACAGCGAACTGGGCCACCTGGAGCTGCACGGCCACGACGCGGAGAAGCGGGCGTCGGTCAAGGCCAAGGAGGACCACGACCTCACCTGGGAACGCTGGGCGCACCGGCTCCAGAAGTACCTGGAGCACGTGGAGATGCTCTTCTCCCCGGAACTCTTCATCCTGGGGGGCGGCGTCAGCCGCAAGCCGGAGAAGTTCCTGCCCCTGATCGAGGGGATCCGCGCGGAGATCGTGCCGGCGAAGCTCCAGAACAACGCGGGCATCGTCGGAGCGGCGATGGCCGCCCGCGGCGCGTCGACCTAGCGTCTACCTGGCGTCTACCTGGCGTCGACCTGGGCGATCACGGGCTCGGCGGCGGACTCGGGGGCGGCCGTCAGGCCAATGGTCGGGGCGGGCTCAGACCACCCGGCGGGGCATGCGGCGCTTCCCGATCAGCACGGCCTTGCGCACCAGCGCGATCAGGGCCGCGACGACCGTTCCCGCGTACAGCCAACCGGCGTGCAGGGACAACGCCGAGACGATTCCCATCAGCTGCCCGCCGAAGCCGCCGGAACCCCCGGAGACGGGCCAGACCCCGACCGCGAAGGCGATCGGGGCGCTGATGGGGGCGGTGATCAGGTCGGCGGGGCGCACCCAGAGCGCGGTCGTGGCGGCCACGGGCAGGAAGAGCAACCCGTACGCGAAAAGGGACGCGTCGAACAGCAGCCAGACGATCCCCGCGACCACCGCCATCGCCACACACGCGAAGAGCCCGCCACCGAGGCCGGTCAGCCGCGGCCGGGGCAGCCGCCGCCGGGCAGGGGTCGGCTTCGTCGGGCGAGCCGCCCCCGGGGTCTGCTGCCTCGGGATCTGCTCCCGCGGGTGACGTACTGAACGCGCCCTGTAGTGCTCCACCCCACCAAACTAGGCGGGGAGGCCCCCGTCCGAGGGCCCGGACACGCGTACAACGAGCGCCACTCATCGGAAAGTAAACTGTCCGACGGCCCATCCCGGGCCGCCGCCCCCTCCAGCTACGGGAAGTCGCCAACGTGTCGCTCACGATCGGAATCGTCGGCCTGCCGAATGTCGGCAAGTCGACCCTGTTCAACGCCCTGACCAAGAACGACGTGCTGGCGGCCAACTACCCGTTCGCCACCATCGAGCCGAACGTCGGCGTCGTCGGTGTCCCGGACCAGCGGCTGGCCGTCCTCGCGGGCATCTTCGGATCGCAGAAGGTCCTCCCGGCGACCGTCGACTTCGTCGACATCGCGGGCATCGTCCGCGGCGCCTCCGAGGGCGAGGGCCTGGGCAACAAGTTCCTCGCGAACATCCGCGAGTCGGACGCGATCTGCCAGGTCATCCGCGCCTTCAAGGACGAGAACGTCGTCCACGTCGACGGCAAGGTCTCGCCCAAGGACGACATCGAGACCATCAACACCGAGCTGATCCTCGCCGACCTCCAGTCCATCGAGAAGGCGGTGCCGCGCCTGACGAAGGAGTCCCGCCTCCAGAAGGAGAAGGTCGCGGTCCTGGCCGCGGTCGAGAAGGCGCAGAAGATCCTCGAAGAGGGCCACACCCTCTTCTCGCAGGGCATCGGCAAGGGCACGGAGCAGGGCGACCTCCTCCACGAACTGCACCTGCTCACCGTCAAGCCCTTCCTCTACGTCTTCAACGTCGACGAGGACGAGCTGACGGACGACGCCTTCAAGGCCGAGCAGAGCGCCCTGGTCGCCCCGGCCGAGGCGATCTTCCTGAACGCCAAGCTGGAGGCCGAGCTGATCGAGCTCGACGACGAGGAAGCCCTCGAACTCCTCCAGTCGGTCGGCCAGGAAGAGCCGGGCATGGCCACGCTGGGCCGCGTCGGCTTCACCACCCTGGGCCTCCAGACCTACCTGACGGCCGGCCCCAAGGAAACCCGCGCCTGGACCATCAAGAAGGGCGCCACCGCCCCCGAGGCCGCCGGCGTCATCCACACCGACTTCCAGCGCGGCTTCATCAAGGCGGAGATCATCTCCTTCGCCGACCTGGTCGACTGCGGCTCGGTGGCCGAGGCCCGCGCCAAGGGCAAGGCCCGCATGGAAGGCAAGGACTACCTCATGCAGGACGGCGACGTGGTGGAGTTCCGCTTCAACGTGTGAGTGGATGAAATGACACCACGTCGGTGACGTGGCAAACATGCAGGTCAGAAGGGGTCGACTCCGACGGGAGCCGGCCCCTTGCTGTTCCCGTGCTGGGATGGTGCTGGGATTTCTGACCGTCCATCAGGCGTTCGACCCGGCTGGAGGGTGTAGAGAGTGGTACGTTATTAGGTACCACTTGGAAGGAGAGGTCAGGTCATGTCCATAACTGCGAGCGAAGCCCGCAAGGAACTCTTTCCGCTGATCAAGAAGGTCAACGAGAATCACGAGGCCATCGAGATCGTCTCCAAGCACGGCAATGCCGTGCTCGTCTCGGCCGAGGATTACGCGGCGCTGCGCGAGGGTTCGTACCTGCTGCGCTCCCCGGTGAATGCCCGGCGGCTGCTCAAGGCGTACGGGAATGCTCTGGCTCACATCGACGTGTCGGAGCGCGAGCTGATCGATCCCGACTCGGCGGACGTGGGTGCGGGTGCGGGGTGAGGCTTGTCTTCGAGGATCAGGGCTGGGAGGACTACACGTCCTGGCTCAAGAACGACCGCAAGATGCTCGCCCGGATCAACAAGCTCATCGAAGACGTCAGGCGCGACCCGTTCTCGGGCATCGGCAAGCCTGAGCCTTTGAAGTACCACCTGCCTGGTGCGTGGTCGCGACGGATCGACGACGAGCACCGCCTCGTCTACCTGGTGACGAAAAGCGAAGTCATCATCCTCGCAGCCCGGTACCACTACTGACCGCCCGTGCTGACTTGGTGCTGACTTTTCAGCTGCTCCGGGGCGGCGTGAGCTTGCCGAGATCGAGGCTGACCTCGAAGGGCACGGGGCGCCGGAGGGTGTCCCGGAAGATGCCTGCGGGAGCGTAGGTGCCGGTGGGCTCGTCGAGCTCGTGGACATGGACGACGGGTGCCCCGTCCTCGTCCTCGATGCACCAGTAGTGCGGGATGCCGGCCTCCGCGTACTTGCGGAGCTTCACTGTGCGATCGCGATGGGCGGACTCGGGGGAGACCGCCTCCACGACGAGCTTCACGTCCTCCGGGGCGTACCAGGTGCGGTCGGGGTCGTAGGGCAGGTCCGTCAGCAAGAGGTCCGGCTCGGGGCGGTTGCGGGCATCGAGGCGGACAGTCATCTCCCGACCGACCCTGAGGCCCGCCGGGATGCCGCGGCTCACGGCCCGCGGCTCACGCCGGAGGGTCGTCCCCCCCGCTCTCCGGCGGCTTGCTCCGCGGTTCCGGGGGTTCGGCGTGCGGTGATTCCGGTCATGTTTTCGTCTGGGGCGGAACTCCCGGCAGTTCTCGTACATCAGGACTGAAGGGATGCCCAGCCGTTCTGTCCCGTCGGGGCAGCCATGATCGTTCGGAGCGAAGTCCGTGCACCAGTACCCGCAGCGCCCGCGGTCTGATGACCAGCCGTACGGTCCGGACCCGTCGGCCTCGTTCCCGCCGCCCCCTTGGGGGGAGCCCGGCCGCGAGCCCGAGCGGGCGCGCGGGTCGCGGCGTTCCCGGCGGGCCCTGTGGGTCGGCGTGCCCCTGGTCCTCGTGGTGCTCCTCGGCGCCGGCGGGTTCGCCGCCTGGAAGAACGAGTGGTTCTCCGGCAACGGGGAGAGCGTCAGCTTCGGCAAGGACGCCCCGGCGGCGGTCGGGTCCGGCGACCCGAAGCCCGGCGGTTCCCCCATCGCCCCGGTGCAGCCGACCGGTGATCCGGACGTGTCGCTGCCCGCCGGGCCGAGGTCCGACTTCAAGCAGACCGCCAAGCTCGACGACGGCACGATCATCGCCAAGACCCGTCTCGCCGGCGCCAAGTCCGGATTCGACGGGGACGTCTGGGTGTGGACGCCGAAGGAGTACGGCGAGAAGGAGTACGAGAAGAGCGCCTTCCCGGTGCTCATCGCGCTCCCCGGGGGCAACGGCTTCCCGGCGAACTACTGGGCCGACCGCAGCCTGGGTCTCCAGAAGGCCGTCAGCGAGGGCGTCCGGGCCGGCACGAGCCTGCCGTTCATCCTGGTCATGCCCGTACTCAACCCGGACAACAAGTACTACTACGATGGTGCGGACATACCGGGCCGGCCCAAGATGGGCACGTGGCTCGCCGAGGACGTACCGGACTTCGCCCGCGCCAACTTCCGTACGTACAAGTCCCGCGACGGCTGGGCCTTCATGGGCTCCTCCTCCGGCGCCTTCGTCGGGATGAAGCAGGTCCTCGAGCACCCGGACAGGTTCAAAGCCGTGATCGCCAGTGGTGGCGAGATCGTTCCCGACTCCCCGCTCTGGAAGGGTCACCAGGCGGAGATGGACGCGAACAATCCGGAGAGGCTCGCCCAGAAGCTGATCGATGCCAACGGCCCGGAGGTCTACATCAACTTCCAGGTCGGGACGAAGGAGACGGGCAAGGACCGGATGCTCCGGTTCCAGCAGGAGTACGGCAAGGGGCCCGTCAAGATCACCATCCGGGACATCCAGAACGGCGAGCACAACGGCTGGCACTACGTGCGCGGCATGAAGGAAGGCTCGCTGGAATGGATCAGCAAGGTGATGAAGGGCCCGAAGCCGGAAGCCGGGTGACCCACCCCGGCCCCGACGGCCCCCGGCCCCCGTGCCCGAGGGGTCCGCACACCGGTCGGGGTCCGCACACCGGTCGGGTCCGCACACCGGTCCGGGTGGCGGGCGCCACGTCGCCCCGCTCCCAGGCAACCCATCACGTCGTTCACAACTCTGACAGGTGTGCAAGGGGGGACCTGTCGGTCCGACCGGCGCTCGGTGCGAGCGCAGGAGAAGGAACGGGAAAAGAATCCGTGCTGCAAGAACAACAACGTGACGCCGACCATTCGACCGATGGACGGCATCTCGCGACCGACGGACGACGTCGCCCCGGGAGGCGCCTGGCCCTGATCGGCGGCGCCGTCGCCGCGGCCCTCGCGGGGGGCGGCGCGGCGGCGTACGCGTTCGGCGTCTTCTCGGACATAGGGGATCCGGTGGCCTTCGGCGCGTCCCACGAGCCGGCCGCGGCCACCGGGGACGTCACGCCGGGCGTGCGGATGCCCACCGGTCCGAGGGCCTCGTTCGTCCGCAGTTCCCGGCTGCCGGACGGCACCCAGATCGCCCAGACGACCCTCACCGGCGCGAAGTCGGGATTCAAGGGCGACGTGTGGGTGTGGGCGCCGAAGGAGTACGACGACCCTCGGTACGCCAAGAGCGCCTTCCCGGTCCTGATCTCGCTCCCCGGCGGTCGCGGCTACCCCAAGAACTACTGGGGGACGGGCCCCGGCCTCGGTCTTCAGCAGGCCGTGAGCGACGGGGTGAAGACCGGTACCAGCCTGCCGTTCATCCTCGTCATGCCGGTGATCAACGCGGACACCAAGCACCACTTCGACGGCTCGGACATTCCCGGCCAGCCGAAGATGGGCACCTGGATGGCCGAGGACATCCCCGATTTCACGCGGGCCAATTTCCGCACCTTCGACTCGCGTGACGGCTGGGCCTTCATGGGCTCCTCCTCCGGCGGCTTCGGTGCGCTCAAGCACGTCCTGAAGTTCCCCGACCGCTTCAAGGCGGTGATCGCCAGCGGAGTGGACATGGTCCCCGATTCCCCGCTCTGGAAGGGGAACAAGCAGGCCATGGACGAGAACAACCCGGAGAAGCTGGCCGCGAAGCTGATCAAGGAGGGTGGCCCGGACGTCTACGTCAACTTCCAGATCGGCACCAAGGAGAGCGGTCGCGCTCTCGCCGAGAAGTTCATGAAGGCCTACGGGAAGGGCCCCGTGCACACCCGCCTCCAGGTGATCCAGGATGGTGAGCACAACGGAAAGTCGTACGTACGCGGCATGAAGGAGGGCTCCCTCGCGTGGATCAGCAAGGTGATGGCCGCGCCGACCCCGACCAGCGTGGGCGCGCCCGAGGCGAGATGAGCACGAGGGCGAAGGGCGTGTCCGCGGCAGCGGCCGCCGGGATCGCCGCGGTGTTCGCCGCCGTGTTCGCCCTCGGATTCCTCAAGCCGTTCCAGGAGCGGCCGATGCACCCCTTCCCCACCGTCGGGGTGCTCACGGCCAACGGGGAACACTGGTGCACGGCGAGCGTCGTCGACAGCCCCGAGGGGAACGTCGTCGCCACCGCCGCGCACTGCGTGGTCCCCGCCGGCGAGGACGGGGTGCCCGGCCAGGTCGCGCACGACGGCCTCGCCATCGGCGCGCTCGCCTTCGCCCCCGCCTTCTCCGGCGAGGGCGACGGCCATCCGCCCCTCGGCGTGTGGAAGGTCCGCTCGGTCCACGTCGACGACCGTTGGAGGAAGTGGGGCGACGACACCGTCGACTTCGCCTTCCTCACCGTCGAGCCGGACGGGAACGGGCGCAGCCTCCAGGACCGGATCGGCCGCAGCGAGGCACCGAAGGCCGACTGGACCTCCGGGTACGAACGGGACGTCACCGTCGTCGGCTACCCGGAGTCCGGGCACAACCCGCGGAACCAGCCCGTCTCCTGCACCACCCAGACCCGGCACGACGAGGACGACCCCGACATGCTGTACATCGCCTGCGCGGGTTTCTGGACGGGGACGAGCGGCAGCCCCTGGATCGCCGACCGGGGCGGGGCGGGGCAGCCGGGCCGGTTGATCGGGGTGCTGAGCGGCGGGGACACGGACGTGGACTCCACGGCGGCGCTGTACGACGAGCGCGCCAAGGCGCTGTACGAGAGCGCCGCGCGCGGCTGACCTGCCCCCCGGCCCCGAACCCTGCCCCCCGGCCCCGGTCCCGAGTCCGGCCCCCGGTCCCGGCCCGGCGCTCAGCCCTTGAGCAGGGCGTTCAACTCGCCGTAGGGGAGGGACCCGGCGAGGGAGGTGTACGTGCCCTCCCGGAGCAGCTCCTCCGCGGCGCGGCGGACGACGGCGTACGCCGCCTCGGCCACCCACGACCCGAGGGAGACCCGGGCGACGCCGAGGGCGCCGAGTTCCGCCACCGAGGGGGCGCCCGGGCCGACGAGGACGTTGAGCGGGGCGCCGATGCCCTTGGCGAGCTCGGCGACGGTGGCGGGATCGGTGACACCGGGGACGAAGATTCCGGTGGCCCCGGCCTCCAGGTAGGCGGCGGCGCGCCTCAGGGTCTCGTCGAGCCGGCCACCCGGTTCCCCGAGGCCGAAGAGGTACGTGTCCACGCGGGCGTTGACGTAGAGCGGGACGCCCGCCGTCTCGGCGGCGGCGCGGGCCGCGGCCAGCCGCTCCGCGTGATCGGCGGGCGCCCGGTGTCCGTCCTCGATGTTGATCCCGACCGCGCCGGCGGCCAGTACCCCGGCCACGGTCTCCGCCACCCCGGCGGGGTCGGTGCCGAAGCCGCCCTCGATGTCCGCGGTGACGGGCACCGACACGGCGGCGGCGACCCGGGCGACGAGGTCCAGGGCGCGGTCCCGGGCCAGGGCGTCCCCGTCGGGCGCGCCGAGGGACCAGGCGACCCCGGCGCTGGTGGTGGCGACGGCGGCCCCGCCGGCCGCCTCGACGAGACGGGCACCGGCCACGTCCCAGGCGTTGGCCAGGGCGAGGGGGGCGGCGGGGGTGTGCAGGCCGGCGAAGGCGGTGGCACGGGCGACCTGGGCGGCCCGGCGGGCGGGATCGAGGGTGTCGTTCATGGGGCCAGTCCAGCAGCCGGGCCGGTCGGCGGCCGGCGAATTTCCGCCACGATGCCCGGCAGGCACGGCCGGGCGGCGTAACGGCCGCGTGGCGGCCCGGCCGGGCGGGGTAACGGTCGGGCGGTCAGGGGGCCAGGCCCGTCTTGGCGCCCGCGCCGCAGAGGGGGACGACCGCCGTACGGCCCTGGAGCGGGTCCGAGGGGGCGCCCGGCGCGACGGCCGCCCAGCAGGCCGCCGCCGTCGGCTCGACGAACAGGCCCCGCGCCGCCAGGTCCCGCTGGGCCGCCCGCAGCCGTTCCTCCGACACCGTCACGAAGGTCCCGCCGGACTTGCGGACCGCCGCGAGGATCTGCCGGGCGCGCGGCGGCGCCGGGATGGCGATCCCCTCGGCCAGAGTGGGCCGTTGCGGCACCGGGGCGGCTTCCTCGGCGCCCGCGTGGAAGGCTGCCGCCAGCGGGGACACCTCCTGTGCCTGCACCGCGATGAGGGCGGGCGGCCGTACCCCGCGCCGGGCCAGCTCCTCCGCGGCCAGCGCGGCCCCGAGCAGCAGGGTGCCGTTGCCCACGGGGACCACCAGGGCCTCCGGCAGCCGGCCGCCCAGCTCCTCCCAGACCTCGTACGCGTACGTCTTGGTTCCCTGGAGGAAGTACGGGTTGAAGACGTGGCTCGCGTAGAAGACCCCCGGCTCGTCCGCCACCGCCCGGGCGGCCTCGGCGGTGGCCTCGCGGCCGCCCGACACCACTCGGACGGTCGCCCCGTGCGCCCGCATCTGCGCGGTCTTCTTCTCCGAGGTGCCCTCGGGCACGAAAACTTCACAACTCAGGCCGGCGCGGGCGCAGTAGGCCGCGACGGACGTTCCGGCGTTGCCGCTGCTGTCGGCGATGACGCGCTCCGGCCCCAGTCGCCGGGCCAGTTCCACGAGCATGACCGCGCCCCGGTCCTTGAAGGACAGCGTGGGCATCAGGAAGTCGAGTTTGGCGTGAATCCGCTCCACGAGCGGAACGAGCGGAGTGTTGCCCTCCGCGAGGGTGACGGAGAACGCCCCCGGCAGGGGGAGCGCGGCGCCGTAGCGCCACAGCGAGTTGGGCCCGGCCGACGGTTCCAGCGGGCCGGCCGGATCGGGTGTGAAGTCGAGGTCCCAGGGTCCGGCGCACACCGGGCAGCACCACGGCGCCGTGCGGACGTCGGCACGGGTGCCGTCGTCGGGGCAGACGTAACCAGGCAGTGCGTGCGTCATGTGCGGTACGCCTTTGCTCTTTCATGGCCGTTGTATGGCACGGATGTTACGCGTCCGTTGCCCTCTTGTGGGATGGCGAGAGGGTGGGTCAACCTTTCGGAGGCGACGGTCCGTTCGACTCGGCGGCTTGTCATGGCCATGCCTTTCCGGGCCCTGTTCCACGCGTGTCCCGCCACACCCGTAACGCCCCCTGCACCCGTACCGCCACACCCACACCCACACCGCATCGCACCCACGCACCGCACCCCCCGCAGCGCACCACCTATGAGGAGGACCCCTCACATGTCCGTGATGCGTCACACCCGCCGGAAGATCGCCGGCATCAGCGCCACAGCCGTCGTGGCCCTCGTGCTCGCCGCCGCCGCCGCGTTACCCGCCTCGGCGGCGGACGGCCCCCGGGGCGTCATCGAGAACGCCGGCGCCGCGGGCGCCGTCCCCGGCAGCTACATCGTGACCTTGAACGACTCGGCCGCCCGCTCCACCGCGGACAGCGGGAAGGCCGTCGCCGAGCGGTACGGGGCCAGGATCGACCGGACCTACAGCGCCGCCCTCAACGGCTACTCCGTCGAGGTCTCCGAGGCGCAGGCCAGGAAGCTCGCCGCCGACCCGGCGGTCAAGTCCGTCGTCCAGAACCGCACCTTCACCGTCGACGCCACCCAGCCCAACCCGCCGTCGTGGGGGCTGGACCGCATCGATCAGCGGGCGCTCCCGCTCGACAACAGCTACACGTACCCGGACAAGGCCGGCGAGGGCGTCACGGCGTACGTCATCGACACCGGCGTCCGGATCTCGCACACCGACTTCGGTGGCCGCGCCTCCTACGGCTACGACGCCATCGACAACGACAACACCGCCCAGGACGGTCACGGCCACGGCACCCACGTCGCCGGCACCGTCGGCGGCACGGCGTACGGGGTCGCCAAGAAGGCCAGGATCGTCGGCGTTCGCGTCCTCAACAACCAGGGCTCGGGCACCACGGCGCAGGTCGTCGCCGGCATCGACTGGGTGACCCGCAACGCCGTCAAGCCGGCCGTGGCCAACATGTCGCTCGGCGGCGGCGCCGACTCCGCCCTCGACACCGCCGTCCGCAACTCGATCGCGGCCGGCATCACCTACGCCGTCGCGGCCGGCAACGAGTCCACCGACGCGAGCACCAAGTCCCCGGCGCGCGTCGCCGAGGCGATCACGGTCGGCGCCACCACCAACACCGACGCGAAGGCGAGCTACTCCAACCACGGCTCCGTCCTCGACCTCTTCGCGCCGGGCTCCTCGATCACCTCCTCGTGGGGCACCGGGGACACCGCCACGAACACCATCTCCGGCACCTCGATGGCCTCGCCGCACGTGGCGGGCGCCGCGGCCCTGTACCTGTCGCAGAACCCGGCGAGCACCCCGGCGCAGGTCTCGGCCGGCCTGGTGGCCGCCGCCACCCCGAACGTGGTCACCGGCGCCGGCAGCGGCTCCCCGAACCGCCTGCTGAACGTGGGGAACTCCACCACCCCGCCGAACCCGGGCACCCGCTTCGAGAACCTGACCGACCACGCGATCAACGACAACTCCACCGTCGAGTCGCCGATCACCGTCAGCGGGATCTCCGGCAACGCCCCGGCCACCCTCGGCGTGCCGGTGGACATCAAGCACACCTACGTCGGTGACCTCAAGGTCGACCTCGTCGCCCCCGACGGCACCGTCTACAACCTGCGCAACCGCACCGGCGGCAGCGCGGACGACATCGTCCAGACCTTCACCGTGAACGCCTCCTCCGAGGTCGCCAACGGCGTCTGGAAGCTCCGCGTCGCGGACCTCGCGGGCGCGGACACGGGGAAGATCGACTCCTGGGCGCTGCAGTTCTGACCGGGCGCCCCTGAGGAGGGGCGGGCCGTGCGGGGAGACCCGTGCGGCCGTGCGATGAACCGCGGGGGCGACCACAGGGCGGTCGCCCCCGCTGCGTACTATTCGCGCATTCGTTCGCGCCCTTGTGATGGAGCACCACGCCTCGTGACCTACCCGCCCCCGCCGACCCCTCCCACCGGTCCGGCCAATCCGTGGGCCCCGCCCTCCTCGCAGGCCCTGTGGGGCCCGCCCCCGCCCCAGGGGCCGCCGGCGCTGAACGGCTTCGCCCTCGCCTCGCTGCTGGTCGGCCTGCTCTGCCTGCCGCCGCTGGGCATCGTCTTCGGCGTCGTGGCGCTGGTGCAGATCGCGCGGAAGCGGGAGCGCGGCAGGGCGCTGGCCGTCGTGGGCCTGGTCGTCTCCGTGGTGATGACCGTGGTCGCGGCCTTCGTCACGCAGCAGTACGCGGACTCCTTCTCCCGGTTCCCGGACTCCTCGGTGGTCGCGCGCGACGACGTGGAGGGCTCCCGGACCGCCATCGACGACATGACGCCGGGCGACTGCTTCAACGTCCCGGGCGGCGATCTCCTGAAGCAGTCCCCCTTCGTCCGCGCGGTCGACTGCACGGAGGCGCACCACGCCGAGGTGACCTCCTCGACCCTCCTGGACGACGGCCCCTTCCCGGGCGACGAGGAACTGGAGTCCACCGCGACGGACCTCTGCTGGGAGGCGCAGGACGCGTACGCGATGGACACGTGGGCAGTGCCCGCCTATGCCGAGATGTACTACTTCGTCCCGACGCGCGCGCTGTGGCGCGAGGGTGACCGGCGTCTGCTGTGCGTCATCGGCACGTCGAGTGAGGAACACCGGGGCAGCCTGCGCAAGGATGCCGGGATGCTGACACCGGAGCAGGTGGAGTTCCTGCGGGCGATGAACGGGGTCGACAAGGCCTTCGCGCGCCAACCGGAGGGCGGTCCCGAAGAGGCGCTGTCCGAGTGCCGCGCCTGGGCCCGGGAGGTCGACACGGCGCTCGCCGCGCAGGCCGCGCTGTTGCGACGCGTCTCGGGGCGGCCCGGGGTCGGCGCCGCGGCGGGCGCGCAACTGGGGGAGGTCGAGGCGGCGCGCAAGGAGTGGCAGCGCGCGGCGAGGGCGACGAAGCCAGCCGACTTCGACGAGGCGTGGGACCGGGCGGTGTGGTCGCTCGACGTCGACACGGAGAAGGAACTGCGCGGGGCGTACGGGCTTTCGACGCGCGTTCCGGACTGGTTGGCGGACCCGGGGGTCGAGGATTCGAGGGGTCCGTCGCGGGAGTCGACCTGAGGGCTTCCGTGTAACGCGCGGTAACGGGTTTGAGTGAGCTGGCTTCATCACTTCGAGTGAAACTCTGGCCCTTGCTTGCGGTGCACAACCGTCGGTTGCCAGGGTGTAGCTGTCTGTCAACCTGATGGGAGTGGCCAGTGACTTTCGGTGAGCAGCCGGCCTATCTGCGCGTCGCCGGGGATCTGCGACAAAAGATCGTCGATGGGTCCCTGCCCCCGCATGCCCGGCTCCCCTCGCAAGCCCGGATCCGCGAGGAGTACGGGGTCTCCGACACCGTGGCGCTGGAGGCGCGCAAGGTCCTCATGGCGGAGGGGCTCGTCGAGGGCCGGTCCGGATCCGGTACGTACGTTCGCGAACAGCTCGTGCCCCGGCGGGTCGCCCGCTCCGGCTACCGCACGGGGGGCGCCTCCACGCCCTTCCGGCAGGAGCAGGCGGAGTCGGGCGCCCGCGGCACCTGGGAGTCCGGCAGCGAGCAGACGGAGGCCTCGGCCGACATCGCGGCGCGACTGGGCATCGAGCCGGGGGACCGGGTCATGCGCACCCGGTACGTCTTCCGCGACGCGGGGGAGGCGATGATGCTGTCGACCTCCTGGGAGCCGCTGGCCGTCACCGGTCGGACGCCCGTGATGCTGCCGGAGGAGGGCCCGTTGGGCGGGTCCGGGGTGGTGGACCGGATGGCCGCGATCGACGTCGTCGTGGACAACGTGGTGGAGGAGGTCGGGGCGCGGCCCGGTCTCGCGGAGGAGATCCTCTCCCTGGGCGGGGTGCCCGGGCACGTGGTGCTGGTGGTGAGCCGCACCTACTTCGCCTCCGGGCTGGCCGTGGAGACCGCCGACGTCGTGGTCCCGGCGGACCGCTACCGCCTGGCCTACCACCTGCCGGTGCGGTGACCGGCAGGTTCGGCGACCGGGCCGGGGGCGGAGCCAGAGGCCGCCGGTCGAGGGGCCCGGAGGCGGCACCGGAAGGCGGACAGCCGGTACCGGACCGTTAACCGGGCGGTGACCTGAGAGCCCGGGGCGTAACCCCCGGGCAACGCCGCCGTGTGACGGGGGGTCACATGTCGGCCCTACCGTCCGGCAGTATGACCGAGACCGCCGCGCCCCCGCAGTCGCCGCCCCGTCGGAGCTACGCCAGACTCGCCGCCGACGAGAGCCGCGAGGACTACTCCCTCCGCTACGCCCCGCACGCGTTCCGCCGCTGGAGCCCCGGCACCGTCGCCGGCACGGCGCTCGGCGGGATCGCGTACCTCGCCGACTTCGCCATCGGCGCCTCCATCGTCTTCGCCTACGGATTCACCAGCGGACTCGCCGCGATCCTGGCCGCCGCCACCGTCATCTTCCTCACCGGCATCCCGATCGCCCGCGCCTGCGCCACGTACGGCCTGGACATGGACCTGGTGACGCGCGGCGCGGGCTTCGGGTACTTCGGATCCACCCTCACCTCGCTCATCTACGCCTCCTTCACCTTCATCTTCTTCGCCCTCGAAGGCTCGATCATGGCCCAGGCCATGCACCAGGCCGTCGGCCTGCCGCTCCAGGTCGGGTACCTGATCACCACGCTCATCGTGATCCCGATCGTCTTCAAGGGCATGGGCGCCCTCGCCAAGGTCCAGGCCTGGACCCAGCCCGTCTGGTTGATCGGGCTCGTGCTGCCCTTCCTCGTGCTCGCCTTCCACGCCCCCGGCTCCTGGGGTGCGTTCGCCGACTTCGGCGGCACCGAGGGCGCCGGCTCCGGCTTCTCCTGGATCGGCTTCGGCTTCGGGACGGGCATCGCGCTCTCGCTCATCGCGCAGATCGGGGAACAGGCCGACTACCTGCGGTTCATGCCCGCCAAGACCCCGGCCAACAGCCGCCGGTGGAACCTGGCCGTCCTCGCGGCCGGTCCCGGCTGGGTGATCATCGGCGCGGCCAAGCAGCTCGGCGGCGCGTTCCTCGCCTTCGTCGCGCTCGAAGCGGTCGGCACGACCCACGCCCTGGAGCCGATCGCCCCGCAGATCGAGGCCCTGCGACCGTGGCTCGGCGGATTCGCCCTGCCGGCCGCCGCGCTGTTCGTGATCGTCTCCCAGATCAAGATCAACGTCACCAACGCCTACAGCGGTTCGCTGTCCTGGTCGAACTTCTTCTCCCGCGTCACCCACCGCCACCCGGGCCGGGTCTGGTACATCTTCCTCAACCTCGGCATCGCGCTGACGCTGATGGAGCTGGACATGTTCTCCATGCTCGGCAAGCTGCTGGGCTTCTACTCCAACGTCGGCATCGCCTGGATCGTCGCCGTCGCGGCCGACCTCGTCATCAACAAGCGACTCGGACTCAGCCCGCCCTGCATCGAGTTCAAGCGCGCCTATCTGTACGCGGTCAACCCGGCGGGTTTCGGCGCGATGGTGATCGCCTCGACCGTCTCGATCCTTGCGTTCTTCGGGCTCTTCGGGACCGGTCCCGAAGCCTTCTCGACCTTCATCGCCGCCGGACTGTCCCTCGTGCTCTGCCCGTTGATCGCCTGGACGACCAGGGGCAAGTACTACCTGGCCAGGCCGAACGGGGTGAACGGCCCCGGCGTCGAGGTCCCGGACATCACCGCCACGCACACCTGTTCCGTCTGCGAGACGGCGTACGAACTCCCCGACATCGCCGATTGTCCCGTCCAATCCGGGCCGATCTGCTCGCTCTGCTGCTCCCTCGACGCGACCTGCGGGGACGTCTGCCGCAAGGGCGCGAAGGAGGGGGCGGCCGGGGGTGCGGTGGCGCTTCCGATGCCGGTCGTGCGCCGGATCTGAGCCGGGTCGCACGGCGCACCCGTACGCATGGCCGGATGCGTACGCCTGTGAGGTACCTCTTCGTGAAAAACCGTATCCGCTCAGTAAAGGTCGGGCGTAAGCTCGGGCATATGCGCAATGCGGTTTCCCGGGCAGGTACATCGGCGGAGGGTGAAACGCGATGAACGACAGCGGTGCCCTGCTCCCGTGGCTGGTCATACGTCAGGACGACAACGGCAACCGCTACCGGGTGGGCCGGTACCCCACCCGGGCCGAGGCCCAGAAGGTCATCGACAGCCTCGACGACCGAGCGCACAAGCAGCTCTACTGGGTCGAGCGGGTGGCTCAGGGCAGCCAGGCCACCACGAGGAACTGAGCGTCGGGCCGTCGACGCACTGGCATAGGCTCCGTCCATGACTGTACGAGTGGTCGTGGGCGGGGCCCTTTGTCGTGACGGGCGCCTGCTGGCCGCCCGCCGCAGCGCGCCGCCCGAGCTGGCCGGCCGGTGGGAGCTCCCGGGCGGCAAGACCGAACCGGGCGAGTCCGTCCCCGAGGCCCTGGTGCGCGAACTGCGCGAGGAGCTGGGCGTGGAGGCCGAGGCGCTGGAGCGCCTCCCGGGGGAGTGGCCGTTGCGCCCCGACCTGGTCCTGCACGTGTGGACCGCCGGACTGCTGTCCGGGGAGCCGGCCCCGCTGGAGGACCACGACGAACTGCGCTGGCTCCGGCCGGACGAGCTGGACTCCGTGGACTGGCTCGACCAGGACCGCCCGGCGGTCGAGGAGATCGGACGCCGACTGCGCGCGTCCCCCGACCGGGCGGACGGACCGGCGCGCGGACCGGCGGACGGACCGACCGGCGCACGCGCGCTCTGATCGGGCGGGCGCGCGGACGGCTCGCCGGGCGACCGGGTCCTCGGTCTGTGAGGCTTGAGCTGTAGGCCGTATGCGCCACGCCGGGCCGGCGCAGGGGAAAGGAGTGGTACGACGCCCTGAATATCGGGTATGTCGCTATTAATCACATCTCATCTTCATCTCGTCCCCCTATCGTCCCTGCTGAATCCGACTGGGGTCGTCCCGGCCCGGGAAGTGATCGGCGTGATCGACACAGACGGTGAATGCGCCGAGTGGGCCTTCCCCGCCGAACCCGGCAGCGTGCGCACCGCCCGTCACGCCGTGCGCGGCAAGCTCCGGGCCTGGGGCCTGGACTCCGTCGGAGACGTGACCGTCCTGCTGGTCAGCGAGCTCGTCACCAATTCCCTGCGCTACGCCTCCGGCCCCATCGGGGTCCGGCTCGAACGACGCGATTCGGCCGCCGAGGACGCGCCCGCGAGTCCGGCACTTCTCGTGGAGGTTTCCGATCCGCTTCCGGACCCGCCCCGGGAGCGCGTCGCCACGCCGGAGGACGAAGGGGGGCGCGGGCTGCACCTGGTGTCCGTCTCGGCGCAGCGTTGGGGGACCCGGCACGGGAAGTCGGGCAAGACTGTGTGGTTCGAGTTGGCACTTCCTGGTGAGTAACAAAGGGAAGGGTGGCCGGCGATCACCGGAGGTGGCTCGAAACAGTCGGGACCTTTTTGTGATCGTGAACGCCATGCGGGCCGGGGCCGTGGTGCTGAATACTTCGGTCATGGCCGGTCCGGTTGCGGTGAGCTGGAGGGGACGGTCGCGTGAGCGAGATACCTGCGCAGGCACATCAGGCCCGAGTGTCCGGGGCGACGTGGCACGACGCCCTGTGGCACAGCAGCCCGCCTGGCTCGATATATGACTACATAAAGGTCGCGTCCTTCTCGATCGGCCCGGACGGGCTCATCGATCAGTGGAGCCTGCGCGCCGAGGAACTGTTCGGGCTGACACCCGCCCAGGCGGTCGGCCGCGACCCGGTCGACGCCTTCATGCCGCCCGAGCTGCGCGCCGGAGGACACCGCAAGGTCGCGGAGATCCTCGACGGCGAGGAATGGACGGGCCTCATCCCCTTCCGCATCCCCGGTGGCGACGGCGCGCACGGCGTCGCCGAGATCTACGTGATGCCCACACGGACCGAGACCGCCGAGCGGGCCGCACTGTGCGTCGTCGTCGACGTGCGCGCGCTGCGACGCATCGAATCCGATCTGGCGGCCTCACAGGCGATATTCGGTCAATCTCCTTTCGGCTTCCTGCTCTTCGGCACCGACCTCACCGTGCAGCGCGCCAATCGCCGCTTCGCGACCGTCTTCGGCGGAGCCGTCGAGGAACACCGGGGCCGGACGGTCCACGACTACCTCCCGGCCCACGAGGCGGACCGGATGTCCGACGCCCTGCGCCGCGTGCTGGAGACCGGCGAATCCGTCACCGACCTGCGGATCACCGGAGCCACCCCGCGCAGCCGGGACAACCGCCACTGGGCCATCAACCTCTACCGCGTCCACGGCGGCACCGGACGCCCCATCGGTGTCGCCGGCATCGGCGTCGACGTCACCCGTCGGCACCTCGCCGCCCGCGAGGCCGCCGGCGTACGGCGCAACCTGGCCCTGCTCAACGAGGCCGGACACCGCATCGGGAACTCCCTGGACCTGGAGACCACCGCCCGGGAACTCCTCGACGTCACCGTCCCCGGCTTCTGTGACCTGGCCTCCGTCGACCTCTACCAGGGGCTGCTGCTCGGCGACGACGACCGCCCCGCCCGGCCGCAGGGCCCGGGGGTGCCCTCCCTGCCCGGGCAGGGGACCGGACGGGCGCCATCGGCACCCCTGCGCCGGGTGGCGTTCGCCTCCGCCGTGTCCGACGCCCTGGGGTCGGGGTCGGGCGCGTCGGTCGCCGTGGGGGAGATCCACCGCTATCCGGCGGCCTCGCCCGGGGCGCTGGCCCTGCGGACGGCGCGCACGCGCCTCATCGAGGGCGGCGGCTCCGACGACCTGGTGCAGTCCACGCTGGTCGTGCCGCTGGTCGCGCACGACACGGTGGTCGGCCTGGCCCAGTTCTCCCGCACCAAGGGCAGCGAACCGTTCGGCGAACGGGATCGGGCGGTGGCCGTGGAACTGACCGCGCGGGCCGCCGTGTGCATCGACAACGCGCGGCTGTACCGGCGCGAGCACGAACGGGCGCTGATGCTGCAACGCAGCCTGCTGCCCCCCGGCGACCCGGAGGCGGCCGGCCTGGACATCGCCTGCCGCTACCTGCCCGGCAACGCGGCCACCGAGGTCGGCGGCGACTGGTTCGACGTCATAGAACTGCCCGGCCACCGCACGGCGCTCGTCGTCGGCGACGTCATGGGCCGGGGGCTGCGGGCCGCCGTGGCCATGGGCGAACTGCGCACCGCCGTAAGGACCCTGGCCCTCCTGGACCTCGAACCGGCCGAGGTGCTCAGCGCCCTGGACGAGGTCGCGCGCGGACTCGGGGCGCCCGGCGGATCCCAGCAGGCCTCCCGGGCCGCCCTGCACTCGCGGGACGCGGACCGCTCGGAGGTCTACCTGGCCACCTGCGTCTACGCCGTCTACGACCCGGTCACGCGGCGCTGCACCATCGCCAACGCCGGCCACATGCCGCCGGTGCTGGTGGAACCGGCCGAGGAGGGCGCGCCGCCGCGCCCCGGGCTGCTGCTGGAGATCCCCCCGGGGATGCCCCTGGGCGTCGGCGGCGAACCCTTCGAGGAGGTGGAGATCGAACTCCCCGAGGGCGCCATGCTGGCCCTCTACACGGACGGACTCGTCGAGTCCCGGGACCATCCGCTGGAGGAGGGCCTGAGGGGGTTGCGGGAGGCCGTCGCGGACCCGTCGCGCCCCCTGGAGGAGGTCTGCGACCACGTGCTGAACACGCTGCACACCCGGCACGGGGAGGACGACATCGCCCTGTTGATGGCCCGGGTCCAGGGACTGCCCGTGGACGCGGTCGGTGACTGGCAGCTCCCGAGGGAGGCCCGCTCGGTGGGCCGCGCACGGGAACTCGCGCGGGCGAAGTTGCCCGCCTGGGGGCTGGAAGGGCTCCTGGACACCACGGAACTCCTTGTGAGCGAACTCGTCACGAACGCCCTGCGCTACGGGGAGGGGGAGATCCGGCTGCGCCTGCTGCTGGACCGCACCCTGGTCTGCGAGGTGTGGGACGCCAACCTCGCCCAGCCGCGCCGCCGCCGCGCCCGGGACACCGACGAGGGCGGTCGCGGTCTGCAACTCGTCGGCCTGCTGTCGGCCGGCTGGGGCACCCGCCGCACCCACCGCGGCAAGACGGTGTGGTTCGAGCTGCCCCTGCCGGGCGGCGGAACCGGCGGGCCGGCGGAACTGTCCGCGGAACAGCTGCTGGACATGTACGGCTGACCCCGCGCGCACGGCTGATCCCGCGCCGGCCCCGGGAACGGGTCACCGGCGCGGGAACGGGTCCGGCCCGCCCCGTCCCCAACCTCACAGGGCAATACACCTAGGCGGCCCGGCCGCCCCCGCCGGTCTTGAGCGCGGCCAGGCGGGCCTCGATCTCCGAGGTCTTGCCGAGGTCGTCCAGGGACTCGAACTGGGCGTCCAGCGAGGACGCGGCCAGTTCCTGCTTGCCCAGCGCCATGGCCTCCTCGCGCCTGACCTTGTCCTCGAAACGGTTCAGGTCACTGGTGGGGTCCATGACGTCGATGTTCTTCACCGCGTCCATCATCGTGTTCTGCGCCTGCGCGGTCTTGGCGCGGGCCACCAGCTCGTCGCGCTTCGACGTCAGCTCGGTCAGCTTGTTCCGCATCGAGTCCAGCCCGGACTTCAGCTTGCCGACGACCTCCGTCTGGGCGGCGATCGTCGGCTCCGCCGTCTTCGCCTCCCTCTCCGACTGCAGCTGCCGGCCGAGGGCCACCTTGGCGAGGTTGTCGAAGCGGTCCGCGTCCTGCGCCGATCCGGCCGCACGCAGTTCGTCCGCCTTCCGGCTCGCCGCGAGCGCCTTCCCGCCCCACTCCGAGGCCGCCTCCACGTCCTCCTTGTGGTCCGCCTCCAGCATCCGCAGGTTGCCGATCGTCGTGGCGACGGCCTGCTCCGCCTCCGAGATGTTGTTCGTGTAGTCCCGGATCAGCTGGTCCAGCATCTTCTGCGGGTCCTCCGCCTGGTCCAGCAGCGCGTTGATGTTCGCCTTCGCGAGCTGGGTGACACGGCCGAGGATGGTCTGCTTGCTCATGTGCCTGTACTCCCGGGTAGAGGTGGGATGACGTCAGAAGCGGCCGCCGCCGCCCATGCGGCCGCGGGTGCCGCCGCCGCCGAAGGAGCCCGGCCCGCGGCCGCCGCCCCCGCCGAAGGAACCCCCGCCGCCCCCGCCCCCGAAGCCACCCCCGAAGCCTCCGCCCCGGTTCCGGCCGCCGCCGAGGATCTCGCCGAGGATGATCCCGCCGAGCACCGCGCCGCCCATGCCGCCCTGCCGCGGCCGACCGGCCCCGCCGTACGGGTCCTGGTAGGCCCGTACGTCCTGTTCGGCCAGCTGCTGGGCCTGCCGCGCGAGCGAGTCCGCCTGCTGGGCCTCCGCCAGCGCGCCCGCCGGATCCGTGCCGGTCAGCGCGAGGGAACGCTCCAGGTGGCGCTGCGCCTCCGCCAGCCTGGTCCGGGCCTGGCTGCCGACCGCGCCCCGACTGGTGGTGACGTAGTCCGCCGCCGCGCCGATCGCGCTGCGGGCCGACAGCAGCGCCTGGTCCAGCAGCCCCGCCGCACGCTGCCGGCCGCTCTCCCGTTCACGGGCCCCCGCGAGGGCCTCGTCGAGGGCCGCGTCGGCCTCCTCGACCCGGCGCAACGCGTCGATCGGGTCGTACCGGCCGGCCGCCTGCTCCCGCCGTACGTCCGCCAGGACCGACTCGGCGCGGCCGATCCGCCCGCGCAGGTCCGCCGTCGAGGTCCCCTGCGCGGTGCCGGTCAGCAGACCGCGGGCGTCCGCGAGGTCCGTGTCGGTCTCGCCCAGCGCCACGGGCAGTTTCCCGGCCGCCTCCGCCAGCTCCCGCGCCCGCCGCTCCACCGCGTCCACCAGGGTCGCCGCCTGGTCGACGGCACTCTCGGCGGCCCGGACGTGGACGGCCGCCCTGCCGTTGTCGCCGGCGTCGATCGCGGCCCGCGCCTCGCCGAGACTGGTCGTCGCGAACAGCAGCCGGTCCTTGGCCTGTTCCGGGTTGGAGGCGACCGGGGCGGCCGCGGAGTCCGCGTACCGACCCGTCAGCGCCGTCAGGGTGGCCACGGCCGTGGTCGTGCGGCCGGTCAGCGCGCGGAAGTGCGCCTCGACGGTCTCCAACGCCTGCGGGGCGTTCTTCTCCAGGTCCCGCAACCGGTCGAAGTCGGCCGTCTCGGCGTCGAGCCGCCGGCTCGCCTCCGTGCAGCGGGCCACGATCTCGTCCAGCATCCGGCGGCGGGTCGCGTCGTCCTCCGGGTAGGCGTCGTCCAACTGCTGGCGCAGCCGGAAGGCGTGCGTCAGCTCGCCCTTGGCGTACTCGACGGCCCCGGTGAAGGCTCCCACGGCCTCCTCGCCGAACTGCGCCGAGGCGAAACCGAGTTCCTCGGTGCTGGTGCGCACCGCGTCGTCGGTCTCCACGAGCAGCGTCTTCGCCCGCGCGTCGAGTTCCGGCAGGGCGAGGGGAGCCGCCGCGCCGCCCTGACCGCCCCAGCCCGGCCCGGTCGTCGTCCCGCGCCCCGCGCCGGCGCCCTTGCCGCGCCTGCGACGGCTGTACGCGTACGCGCCGAGCGCGCCCGCCGCGCCGACGACGACCACCGGCAGGACGAAGTCCCCGGCGCCGTTCTCGCCGCTCGCGGACCCACCCGGATCGGCCTCGCCGGGGGTGAGCGTGGGCACGGGCACGGGCAGGCCGCCCAGGACGGCGTTGTACCCGTTGGCCGCGCCGATCGCGGCGCCCGCCCAGTCGTTCTCCCGCAGGGCGGGCTCGATGGCGGTCCGCGCGACGGAGGCCAACTGCTGTTCGGTGAAGCCGGAGTCCACGTCGGCCGAGTAGGCGTACTGCCGGTCCCCGGTCGCCACGGCCAACAGGACGTCGTTCTGACCGAGGCCGTTCTTCTGCGCCGTGGCGTCCGCCCAGCTCTGCGGGGAACGCCCGGAGAAGTCGCGCACGTACGTGACGAAGAGCTGGATCCTGCGGTCGGCGTACAGCTCGTCCAACGCGGACACGACGGCCGGCTCACGATCGCCCAGCGCCCCGACCCGGTCGGTGATCTGCCCCTGCCTGGACAGGGTCACCGGATCGTCGGCGCGGGCGGGCGGCGCCGACGACACCCCCCACCCGCCGACCGCCAGCAGCGCGGCGCAGAGCGCGAGTGCGGCCCGTACTGCCGGCCCGGCGTGGGTGCGTCTCTTCGGCGGAGTCACATTTCGGAGCGTATGGGCGGTTTCCCGCCCCCGCACCCGGAGTGATCACCGGGTCGCACGCACGCGACCGCTACCGGCTCGAACGCCGGCCGATCTTGTTCCCGAGCCAGACCAGCGGATCGTAGGAGCGGTCCACCACGCGTTCCTTCAGCGGGATCAGGGCATTGTCCGTGATCTTGATGCCCTCGGGGCAGACCTCCGTACAGCACTTGGTGATGTTGCAGTAGCCCAACCCGTGCTCCTCCTGGGCCGTGCGCTTGCGGTCCAGACCCGCCTCGGCGGCGGCGTCCAACGGGTGCATGTCCAGCTCCGCCACCCGCATGAGGAAGCGCGGACCGGCGAAGGAGGTCTTGTTCTCCTCGTGGTCGCGCACCACGTGACAGGTGTCCTGGCACAGGAAGCACTCGATGCACTTGCGGAACTCCTGCGAGCGCTCCACGTCCACCTGCCGCATCCGGTACGCGCCGGGGGGCACCCCCTCCGGCGGCACGAAGGCCGGCACCTCGCGCGCCTTCTCGTAGTTGAAGGACACGTCCGTGACCAGGTCCCGGATCACCGGGAAGGCCCGCAGCGGGGTGACCGTGATCGTCTCCTCGCGGTCGAAGACGGACATGCGGGTCATGCACATCAGCCGCGGCCGGCCGTTGACCTCCGCGCTGCACGAGCCGCACTTGCCCGCCTTGCAGTTCCAGCGGACCGCGAGGTCGGACGCCTGCGTGGCCTGGAGCCGGTGCACGATGTCCAGGACCACCTCCCCCTCGTGCACCTCGACGGTGAAGTCCCGCAGCTCCCCGCCCTCCGCGTCGCCCCGCCAGATCCGGAAGTGGGCGTCGTAGTCAGTCACTCGTAGAGCTCCTCTTCGGCGAGGTACTTGACCAGCTCGTCCTTCTCGAACAGGGCGAGCAGGTCGGGACGGATGGGTTCGGTGCGGACCCGCGTCAGCTCGATCCGATCGGCAGCGGGATCGGCGGGAGCCGGCTCCACCGGCCGGCACAGCAGGTTCACCGGCCGCCAGTCCCGCTCCATCGACGGGCAGTCCTCGCGGGTGTGCCCGCCGCGGCTCTCGGTGCGCTCCAGGGCCGCCCGGGCCACGCACTCGCTGACCAGCAGCATGTTCCGCAGGTCCAGTGCCAGGTGCCAGCCCGGGTTGAACTGCCGGTGGCCCTCGACCCCGGCACGGGCCGCCCGCTCCCGCAGACCCGCGAGCCGCTCCAGGGCCTCGGCCATCTCGCCGGCCCGGCGGATGATCCCGACCAGGTCGTTCATGGTCGTCTGGAGCTCCTGGTGGAGCGTGTACGGGTTCTCCGCGCCCTCTGCGGCGTGGAACGGGGCCAGCGCCTCCCGCGCCGCCGCGTCGATCTCCGCCTGGGAGACGGCCGGGCGGTCGGCGGTCGCCGCGGCGTGCGCCGCCGCGTGCAGCCCGGCCCGCCGGCCGAAGACCAGCAGGTCGGACAGGGAGTTGCCGCCCAGCCGGTTCGAACCGTGCATGCCGCCCGCGACCTCGCCGGCGGCGAACAGCCCCGGCACCCCCAGAGTGGCCGCGGTGTCGGACTCCACCGCGATGCCGCCCATCACGTAGTGACAGGTCGGGCCGACCTCCATCGCCTCGGCCGTGATGTCCACGTCCGCCAGCTCCTTGAACTGGTGGTACATCGACGGCAGCCGCCGCCTGATCCGCTCGGCGGGCATCCGCGTGGACACGTCCAGGAACACCCCGCCGTGCGGGGAGCCGCGACCCGCCTTGACCTCGGAGTTGATGGCCCGTGCCACCTCGTCGCGCGGCAGCAGCTCCGGCGGGCGCCGGTTGTGGTCCGGGTCCTCGTACCAGCGGTCGCCCTCCGCCGCGGACTCCGCGTACTTCTCCTTGAAGACGTCCGGGACGTAGTCGAACATGAACCGCTTGCCCTCGCTGTTGCGCAGCACCCCGCCGTCGCCGCGCACCGACTCGGTGACGAGGATCCCCTTCACCGAGGGCGGCCAGACCATGCCGGTCGGGTGGAACTGCACGAACTCCATGTTCAGCAGCGGCGCGCCCGCGAGGAGGGCCAGCGCGTGACCGTCGCCCGTGTACTCCCAGGAGTTCGAGGTGGTCTTGAAGGACTTCCCGATCCCGCCCGTGGCCAGCACCACGGCCGACGCCTCCAGGACGAAGAAGCGTCCGCTCTCGCGCTCGTAGCAGAAGGTCCCCGAGACCTTCCCGCCGTCCTTCGCACTGCGATCCTTCAACACGCGGGTGACCGTGCACTCCTGGAAGACCTTGAGCCGGGCCTCGTGGTCGCCGAACTCCTTGAAGTCCTCCTGCTGGAGCTGGACGATCTTCTGCTGGAGGGTGCGGATCAACTCCAGGCCGGTACGGTCGCCGACGTGGGCGAGGCGCGGGTACTCGTGACCGCCGAAGTTGCGCTGGGAGATCCTCCCGTCGGGCGTCCGGTCGAACAACGCGCCCCAGGTCTCCAACTCCCAGACCCGGTCCGGTGCTTCCTTCGCGTGCAGTTCGGCCATCCGCCACTGGTTGAGGAACTTGCCGCCGCGCAGGGTGTCACGGAAGTGCACCTGCCAGTTGTCGCCCTCGTTCACGTTGCCCATCGAGGCGGCGATCCCGCCCTCCGCCATCACCGTGTGGGCCTTGCCGAAGAGGGACTTGCAGATCACGGCCGTACGGGCGCCCCGTTCGCGGGCCTCGATCGCGGCCCGCAGCCCGGCGCCGCCCGCACCGACCACGACCACGTCCCACTGCTGTCGGTCGACTTGAGCCATGTCAGAAGATCCTCGGGTCGGTGAAGGCGCCGCCGGCGACCAGGTAGACGTAGAAATCGCACGCGGCGACGCTGATCAGCGAGGCCCACGCGAGCTGCATGTGACGGGTGTTGAGCCGGCTCACCCACCCCCAGAGGCGGTAGCGCACCGGGTGCTTGGAGAAGTGCTTCAGACGGCCGCCCATGATGTGCCGGCAGGAGTGGCACGACAGGGTGTAGGCCCAGATCAGCACGATGTTGACCAGGAACAACAGCGTCCCGAGGCCCATGTGGCCCCACTCGTAACGGTCGTCGCGGAAGGTCAGCACGGTGTCGTAGGTGAGGATCCCCGCGACCGGCACCGCCGCGTAGAAGAAGTACCGGTGCACGTTCTGGAAGATCAGCGGGAAGCGGGTCTCACCGGTGTACGTCGCGTGCGGCTCGGCGACGGCGCAGGCGGGCGGCGAGGCCCAGAAGCCCCGGTAGTAGGCCTTGCGGTAGTAGTAACACGTCAGCCGGAAGCCGAGCGGGAAGATCAGGATCAGCAGGGCGGGGGACAGGCCCCACCAACTGCCGAAGAGGTCCGCGTTGGGGCCGCCGCGCATCGTCGCGCAGTTCTCCGCCAGACAGGGGGAGTAGAAGGGCGAGACGTACGGGGCAGCGTAGTAGTCGGCGTTCGAGAAGGCCCGCCAGGTCGAGTAGACGATGAAGGCGAGCAGTCCCGCCGCGGTGCCGGCGGGCGACAGCCACCACCGGTCGGTCCGCAGATGTCGGGCGGCGATCGAAGCCCTGGAGGGCCCGTGGACCCCGCCGGTCCGCTGTCGGGATGGTTCCGTGCCTGTGGCCAAGGGGGACTCCGGGTGGAGTGATGGGGGAATGATCGTCGCCACGGCGTGCGCCGGTGGTACGCGGGTGGTGCGGGACGCGCGTGCGGCGGGGAAAGCACCGGGGTGGTGCGGTACCGGGTCGGTCAGGGGGCCCGGCGGTCGCGGGCACCGAGACCCTCGTCGTCGGTGTCCGTCCACAGCGTGCTGTCGTACGGCGCGTCCGGGATGGTCACCATCCGGGACGGGTCGGGGGCCGCGGGCCGGCGACCCGGATCCGGACGCCCCGCCGTGCGCTCCAGCCGCTCGACCTTGCGGACGAGCTCGTCGAGATCGCGTCGTACGGCGGTCAAATCATCGTGCAGGGACATGACTTGCCCTCACTTCCGCAGGTGCGGTGGCCGTGCTCACGGGCGCCTGAGAGTGTCGCCCCTCCCGTCCCCGGTTGTGAAGGGACGTGCACCGATTGCGGGCGCGAGGGCTTGATCCGTGCGCCCCCGCACCCCCGCCCCGTCCCCCTCCGAGGGAACGCGCGCCCGTCGCGCCGGGGCGATTGGTCCGCACGGGTGGGGTTCGCGGCGTGGCGGGGGTGTGGTGCGGGAGACCCGGGGGGCCGTGGATTTCAGTGGGCCTCGGCACCCAGTGTGATCAGCTCCATATACCGCCGAACGTGATCAAGTCCCCCCTGCTCACGCACCCCCACGCCCCGCCCCGGAGGTACCACCCATGACCCAGAGAAGGCGCAGGTCCTTGGCGCTCCTGACCTCGGGAGTCCTCGCACTGCCGCTGCTCGCGGGCTGCGGCGCGGGTGAGGACGACGGCGGCCCGGCCGCCGCGGGCCAGGACATCGCGACGACCACCCGCGACCGGGTCGTCGACGGTGGTGTCCTGCGCTGGGCCGTGGACAACCTCCCGAACACCCTGAACACCTTCCAGGCCGACGCCGACGCAGCCACCGGCCGGATCGCCGGGGCGGTACTGCCCCAGCTGTTCGTCATGGACGCCAAGGGACGACCGGTGGTCAACCCGGACTACCTGGAGAAGGCCGAGGTCACGGAGCGCGAGCCCAAGCAGGTCGTGCTGTACAAGCTGAACCAGCAGGCGGTGTGGAGCGACGGCCGCGAGATCGGTGCCGCCGACTTCGTGGCCCAGTGGAGGGCCCTGAACGGCAAGGACTCGGCGTACTGGACCGCCCGCAACGCCGGCTACGAGCGCATCGAGAAGATCGAGCGGGGCAAGACCGACCTGGAGGTCAAGGTCACCTTCGCCAAGCCCTACGCCGACTGGCGCTCCCTCTTCAGCCCGCTCTACCCGAAGCAGGTCACGGGCACCCCCGAGGCCTTCAACGAAGGCGCCCGCGGCGCCCTCAAGGTGACCGCCGGACCCTTCAACCTCGGGGCCGTCGACAAGAAGGCCGGCACGGTGGCGCTCACCCGCAACGCCCGCTGGTGGGGGCGCCCCGCCAAGCTGGACACGCTGGTCCTCACCGCCGTGCCCCGCGCCGAACGCCCGGCCGCCCTGGCCGCCGGCCGCCTCGACATGGCGGAGATCGACCGCGCCGGCGCCGACCGGATCGCCCTCGCCCTGCGCGACGGGGGCCGCGCCTCGGGCGCCAAGGGCGCGCACGGCCCCGGCACCTCCGTGACGGCCGCCCAGGCGACCCAGTCCTGGGCGGTGGCGTACGGGCAGGACGAGAGCAAGGCCGCCGCCGAACAGGAGACGCGCCGCAAGGACGCGGAGGCGGTGCGGAAGTACGCGGACGAGCAGGTGGCCCTGCGCACCTTCACCGTCCGCAAGTCGCTGGAGCCCGCCTACACGCAGCTCGCGATGAACGGCTCCTCCGGCCCCCTCGCCGACGAGCGGGTCCGACGGGCCGTGGCCCGCGCCCTGGACCGCAAGGCACTGGCCGAGATCGTACTGAAGCCGCTCGGCCTGCCCGCGAAGCCGGTGGGCAGCCACCTGGCGCTCGCCGGGCAGCGCGCGTACGCCGACAACAGCGACGCGCTCGGCGGCCAGGACACCCGGGCCGCCCAGGCCCTGCTCGCCGACGCCGGATGGCGCCAGGACGGCAAGCTCACCGCGCCCCTGGGCACCAAGGCCGGCCCCGAGAGCGACAAGACGACCCCCGGGCAGGACGACGGCAAGACCCCCTCGGGCCCGGGCACCGGCAACGACGGCCTCTACATCGTCGGCCAGGACGACGGGAAGGCCGGCGACGCCAAGGCGCCGGCGCGCGCGCCCGGCGACCACGAGGACGCCGACGGCGAACACGAGGAGGGCCTGCCCGAGGGCCGGTTGCCGCACGGCGGGGTCGTCGACGCGGACGCACCCGACGCCCGTACGGGCCGGCTCTCCCCGGTGCTGGCCCCGGCCCCGTTCGCGGCGGCGCAGGAGGAGACCCTGCTCGATCAGGCGCAGGCCCAGGCACGGGCCCAGGAGGAGGCCGGTACCGAGGACCAGGCGCAGGACGACGGGAAGCGCGGCCCGACCCTCGACGGAGAGGAGAGCGAGGACGACAAGGAGCCCGGCAAGGCCAGCCCGGCCCCGGCCAAGCAGGCCCACACCTCGGGCAGCGTGCTCGCCAAGGACGGCAAGCCGCTCACCCTGCGCTTCGTCCTCCCCTCCGGCCCCGGCTCGGAGGCCCTGCGGGCGGTCGGCGAGCGGATCTCGCAGATGCTGCGCAAGCTCGGCGTGAACACCGAGCTGACCAAGGTGGCGGACGAGAGCTTCTTCAAGGACCACATCGCCTCGGGCCAGTACGACCTGGCCCTGTACTCCTGGCCGGCGACGGCCTACCCGGCCACCGACGCCCGGCCCATCTTCGCGAAGCCGGAACCCGCCGCCGACGGATCCCTCCTCGTCGAACAGAACTACACCCGGGTCGGCACGGACCACATCGACCAGCTCTTCGACCAGGCGGTCGGCGAACTGGACGAGGACCAGTCCCGCGAGCTGATGCGCAAGGCCGACGCCCGGATCTGGGCCGCGGCCGGGTCCGTCCCGCTCTACCAGCGCCCCGAGCTGGTCGCCGTCAAACCGAACCTGGTGAACGCGGGCGCCTTCGGCCTCGGCGCCCCCCGCTTCCAGGACATCGGCTGGAAGAAGGCCGCCCCGGCCAAGGGCGACGAGAAGAAGAAGTAGGACGCGGGGAGAAGAAGTGGTGACAAAGGGGGGTTCGGCAGGTTGACCCACGGGTCACAAGCTCAGAAGTGACTCAAGTCCCTTGCCCGCCGGACACCCGGCGGGCAAGGTCGTCGATACCCGTTGACCCGCGTGAACACCCTGTAGAACACCTTGTGGACCTGCGTGAATTCCCAGTGGACACAGGCGTCGGGCGCGACCGAGACACCCCACCTCATCCTCGGTCCCGCTCAGTCGTCCGGCCTCTTGACAGACCCCCCGGCAGCCGGTTCCCGCCATCCGACGTACGATGGGGTAAGGCCGTGGCAGGTTTTCCGCCCGGTCGAGGCTCGCGTGCCGGACCGTACGCGCCGCCATCCACGATCCCGGGAGAAGCGCCGAAGTGCCCACGCGCCACGACATCCGTAACGTCGCCATCGTCGCCCACGTCGACCATGGCAAGACGACCATCGTCGATGCCATGCTCAAGCAGGCCGGTGCCTTCGCCGCCCACCAGCACCTCGACGACCGCATGATGGACTCGAACGACCTGGAGCGTGAGAAGGGCATCACGATCCTCGCCAAGAACACGGCGGTGAAGTACCACCCCAAGGACGGCGGGGCGCCCATCACGATCAACATCATCGACACCCCCGGCCACGCCGACTTCGGTGGTGAGGTCGAGCGCGGTCTGTCGATGGTGGACGCGGTCGTCCTGCTGGTGGACGCGTCGGAGGGCCCGCTGCCCCAGACCCGCTTCGTGCTGCGCAAGGCCCTGCAGCAGAAGCTGCCGGTCATCCTCTGCATCAACAAGACGGACCGTCCGGACTCCCGGATCGACGAGGTCGTCAACGAGACGTACGACCTCTTCCTCGACCTGGACGCCGACGAGGAGCAGATCGAGTTCCCGATCGTCTACGCCTGTGGCCGTGACGGCGTCGCGTCGCTGACCAAGCCGGAGGACGGCACCGTCCCCGCGGACAGCGACAGCCTGGAGCCGTTCTTCTCCACCATCCTGGAGCACGTCCCCGCCCCGGTGTTCGACGAGGAGGCCCCCCTCCAGGCCCACGTCACCAACCTGGACGCCGACAACTTCCTCGGCCGCATCGCCCTGGTGCGCGTCGAGCAGGGCGAGCTGCGCAAGGGTCAGACCGTCGCCTGGATCAAGCGCGACGGCACGATCTCCAACGTCCGCATCACCGAGCTGATGATGACCGAGGCGCTCACCCGCAAGCCGGCCGAGGTGGCGGGCCCCGGTGACATCTGCGCCGTCGCCGGTTTCCCCGACATCATGATCGGCGAGACCCTCGCCGACCCGGAGAACCCGATCGCGCTCCCGCTGATCTCGGTCGACGAGCCGGCGATCTCCATGACCATCGGTACGAACACCTCCCCGATGGTCGGCCGCGGCGGCAGCGGCAAGGGCGCGGACGCCAAGTCCGCGGTCAAGGACCGCAAGGTCACCGCCCGCCAGGTCAAGGACCGCCTCGACCGCGAGCTCATCGGCAACGTCTCGCTCCGCGTCCTCGACACCGAGCGCCCCGACGCCTGGGAGGTCCAGGGCCGCGGTGAGCTGGCGCTGGCCATCCTGGTCGAGCAGATGCGCCGCGAGGGCTTCGAGCTGACCATCGGCAAGCCGCAGGTGGTCACGCAGGAGATCGACGGCAAGGTGCACGAGCCGGTCGAGCGCATGACGGTCGACGTCCCCGAGGAGCACATGGGCGCGGTCACGCAGCTCATGGGCGTCCGCAAGGGCCGCATGGACAACATGTCGAACCACGGCTCCGGTTGGGTCCGCATGGAGTTCGTCGTTCCGTCGCGCGGCCTCATCGGCTTCCGTACGGAGTTCCTGACCGGCACGCGCGGCACCGGCATCGCCCACTCGATCCACGAGGGCCACGAGCCGTGGTTCGGCCAGCTGGTGACCCGTAACAACGGTTCCCTGGTCGCCGACCGCGCCGGCTCCGTGACGCCGTTCGCGATGATCAACCTCCAGGAGCGCGGTGTCCTGTTCACCGAGCCCGGCACCGAGGTGTACGAGGGCATGATCGTCGGTGAGAACTCGCGTTCCGACGACATGGACGTGAACATCACCAAGGAGAAGAAGCTCACCAACATGCGTGCGGCTTCCGCGGACAACACCGAGAACGTGGTGCCGCCCCGCAGGCTCTCCCTGGAGCAGTCCCTGGAGTTCTGCCGCGACGACGAGTGCGTCGAGGTGACCCCGGAGGCCGTCCGCATCCGCAAGGTCGTCCTCGACCAGAAGGACCGCTCGCGCACCGCTTCGCGCGCCAAGTCCGGCAAGTAGGCACGTAGACACAGGGCTTGTCGGCCGCCGCTCCGCGGCCGGCCGAAACCCGTCCTGTGGCACGGCCCCGCCCCTCACGGATCATCGTGAGGGGCGGGGCCGTTCGCGTTTGTCAACCGGATTGTTTCGTTCTGGTGTCCGGATACCGACCGTGACACTCCGGATGATGAGCTAACCGTCCGTTTCGCACGTGTCTGTCTCCTATCCGTTTGTCCGGATTTCGGGTTTTCGCCATGCGCTGATGTTGTGAAAACGAGACCACTTAAGTGTGGTTTACGGTCTGGCAGTCCCCGAGGATGGCTCCATTGAGCTCGGGTCAATGGGTCACACGCTGTGGGGAGCGTCGACTCACGAGCACACACGATGGGACCGGATTTCGCTGTCAGGGGTGTCAGCGAGCCGGGTCCTTCACGAATCGACAGTGACTCCTGAGGAGGCAATTACCCATGCGCGGAGCAACGAGCGCCAAGTGGGTCGCGGGTGCCGTCATCGTGGCGATGGCTGCCACGGCTTGCAGCACCAGCAAGGACAACGCAGGCGAGGGTGGCGGCAACATCACCGTTCAGCTTGGTGAGCCGCAGCACGGCCTGGTCGGTCAGAACACCGCCGAGTCCGAAGGTGCCGAGGTCCTCCACGCGCTCTTCACCGGTCTGGTCAACTACGACAACAAGACCAACGAGCCGAAGCTCGCGGTCGCCGAGTCCATCGAGACCACGGACTCGAAGACCTGGACGATCAAGATCAAGGACGGCTACACCTTCCACAACGGCGAGAAGGTCGACGCCCAGTCGTTCGTCCGCGCCTGGAACTGGGGTGCCAACCAGGACAACGCCGCCGAGGGCCTGCCGTTCTTCGCGAAGATCGACGGTTCCGACGAGCTGGCCCCGGGCAAGGACAAGAAGCCCACGGCCAAGGAGCTCAAGGGCCTCAAGGTCGTCAGCGAGAACACCTTCACCGTCACGCTGAAGGAGTCCTTCTCCCAGTTCAAGACGATGCTGGGCTACAACGCCTTCTACCCGCTGCCGAAGGCCTTCGAGGCCGACCCGAAGAAGTTCGGCGAGGCCCCCATCGGCAACGGTGCCTTCCAGATGGACGGCGTCTGGGACCACAACAAGCAGATCAAGGTCAAGCGGTACGACAAGTACCCGGCCGAGGGTCGCGCCAAGCTGTCCGGCGTCACCTTCAAGATCTACGACAACCTGGACACGGCGTACAACGACCTGCGCGCCGACAACATCCAGATCCTGGACAAGCTCCCCATCTCGGCGATGGCCACCGTCTCCCAGGAGTTCGGCGAGCGCTACATCTACAAGCCCGAGTCCGGCGTCGGCTACCTCGGCCTGCCGCTCGAGCAGAACCCCGAGACCTTCGGCAAGCTCGAGATCCGCCAGGCGATCTCGATGGCCATCGACCGGGACGCCATCGGCAAGAGCATCTTCAACGGCACCCGCAAGCCGGCCGACGACTTCATCAGCCCGATCGTCCCCGGCTACCGCAAGGGCGCGCTCGGCGAGTTCGGCACGTACAACCCGGCCAAGGCGAAGGAGATCTTCGAGAAGGCCGGCGGCATCCCGGGCAACAAGATGGAGCTCGGCTACAACGCCGACGGCGGCCACAAGGAGTGGATCGAGGCCGTCGCGAACCAGCTGAAGCAGAACCTCGGCATCGAGGTCACCGCCAAGCCGTACGCCAAGTTCGGCGACATGCTGGACGACCTGGGCGCCTCGAAGTACAAGGGCGCGTTCCGCATGGCGTGGTCCATGGACTACCCGGCGGCCGAGAACTACCTCCGTCCGATCTTCTCGAAGGTCGCGATCGAGAACGGCTCCAACTACGGCCACTACAAGAACGAAGAGTTCGAGGCCGTCATGAAGCAGGCGGACGAGGCGAAGGACCCCGCGGAGGGTCTGAAGCTGTACCAGAAGGCCGATGACATGATCATCCGCGACCTTCCGTACATCCCCGTCTTCACCTACATGTCTTCTTCGGCCTACTCCAAGTCCGTGAAGAACGTCGAGGTCGACGCCCAGGGCCGCATGGACCTGGCGAACGTCGAACTCAACTGACACCCCTCTTCACCAAGGGGATCGCGGGGGCGGGCAGGCGGAATCAGGTTTCCGCCCGCCCGCCCTTTCCCCCTGCTCTTCCGTTGGAGGTCTGATGGGCCGCTACCTCATCCGCCGACTCGTACAGGCGATCCCTGTACTGCTCGGTGCCACGTTCCTCATCTATTGGCTGGCTTTCAAGCTCCCCGGTGACCCGATCCAGGCACTGGCCGGAGAGAAGAAGGCCGACCCGATCGTCGCGGCGATGCTTCGCGAGAAGTACCACCTCAACGACTCGTTCCTGTCCCAGTACTGGAACTACATAACCAACCTGTTCCAGGGCAACTTCGGCGAGACGCTCACCGGGCGCTCCGTCTGGGACAAGATCACCGAAGCCTTCCCCTACACGATGAACCTCGCGATCATCGCGTTCCTCATCGAGGCCGTCGTCGGCGTGCTCGCCGGCATCATGGCCGCGCTGCGCCGGGGCAAGTTCCTCGACCAGCTCGTGCTGCTCTCGACGCTGCTCGTGATCTCGATCCCGGTCTTCGTGAGCGGGTTCATCCTCCAGCTGACTCTGGGCGTCCAGCTCAAGAAGAGCTGGGGCATCGACTTCTTCTCCGTCTCCTTCAACGAGAACGACGGCATCCGCGCCTACCTCCTCCCGGCGCTGGTACTCGCCTCGACCTCGCTCGCGTACGTGGCCCGACTGACCCGTACGTCGATGATGGAGACGATGCGCGCCGACTACGTGCGCACCGCGACCGCGAAGGGCCTGCCGCGCCGCCGCGTCGTCGGCAACCACGCGCTGCGCAACGCGCTCATCCCGATCGTCACCTTCCTCGGCGCCGACCTCGGAGCCCTGATGGGCGGAGCGGTCATCACCGAGAAGATCTTCAACATCCACGGGATCGGCGGCCTGCTGGCCGAATCGGTGTACCGCAAGGAGGGCACCGTGATCGTGGGCGTCGTCTCGCTCCTGATCATCGTGTACCTCGTCGCCAACCTGATCGTGGACCTGCTCTACGCAGTGCTCGACCCGAGGATCCGCTATGCGTGACACAACTACGGTGGGTGATGAGTTGACCGACACCCAGACCGCCGAAGCCCCCTCAGCGAGCGGCCCGGTCACCAAGAACGACCGCAGGAAGACGAAGAAGGAGCGCGAGGCCAGCCTCTGGTCGGACGCCGTCTCGGACCTGCGCCGCAACCCGATCTTCCTGGTCGGTGGCGCGCTGGTCCTCGTCCTGCTCGTGCTCGCCGCCGTGCCCCAGTGGTTCACGTCCGGCAGCCCCTTCGACGCCGCCGCGTGCAACCTCTCGGACTCGCTGAAGAAGCCCAGCAGCGCCAACTGGTTCGGCTTCGACGTCCAGGGCTGTGACGTCTACACCCGTACCATCTGGGCCGCCCGCAACTCGATCATCGTCGGTGTGGTCACCACCACCCTGGTGCTCGTCGTCGGCGGCGCGCTCGGTCTGATCGCCGGCTGGGTCGGCGGTCTCCTGGACAGCGTCCTGTCCCGGTTCACCGAGATCTTCTTCGCCATCCCGCTGCTCCTCGGCGGCATGCTGATCATGTCGGGTCTCGGCAAGGGCAACGCCTGGACGGTCTCCATCGTGCTGGCCACCCTCGGTTGGCCGCAGATCTTCCGCATCATGCGTTCGTCGGTGCTCCAGAACAAGAACAACGACTACGTCGTCGCCGCCCGCGCGCTGGGCGCCGGCACGATGCGCATCACGATGCGGCACATCCTGCCGAACGCCGTCGCCCCCGTCATCGTGGTCGGCGCGATCAGCCTCGGTGTGTACATCGGTGCCGAGTCCGCGCTGTCCTACCTCGGCATCGGCGTCCAGCCGCCCGGCATTTCCTGGGGCCTGATGGTCAGTGACGCTTCCGTGCGCTGGCTGCAGGCACCTCACGTGCTCCTCTTCCCGGCCGTGGCGCTGAGCATCACCGTGCTCGCGTTCATCATGGTCGGCGACGCGGTGCGCGACGCCCTCGACCCGAAGCTGCGCTGAGGAAGGGCGTACGTTGACCATCATCGACAAGACCTCGAACGTCCCCGCGCCCCGATCGGCGCCGGAGGGCACCCCCCTTCTCGAAGTGCGCGACCTGCACGTCGAGTTCCACACCCGCGACGGTGTCGCCAAGGCCGTGAACGGTGTCTCGTACTCCGTGAACGCGGGCGAGACCCTCGCCGTCCTCGGCGAGTCCGGCTCCGGCAAGTCCGTGACGGCGCAGGCCATCATGGGCATCCTGGACATGCCCCCGGGCAAGATCCCGCACGGCGAGATCCTGTTCCAGGGCACCGACCTGCTGAAGCTGCCCGCCGAGGAGTTCCGCAAGGTCCGCGGCCAGAAGATCGCCATGATCTTCCAGGACGCGCTGTCCTCGCTGAACCCGGTGCACACCGTCGGCGCCCAGCTCGGCGAGATGTTCCGCGTCCACCGCGGGATGTCCAAGAAGGACGCCACGGCCAAGGCCGTCGAGCTCATGGACCGGGTCAAGATCCCCGCCGCCAAGGCGCGCGTGGGGGACTACCCGCACCAGTTCTCCGGCGGCATGCGCCAGCGCATCATGATCGCCATGGCGATGGCCCTGGAGCCCGACCTGATCATCGCCGACGAGCCCACCACGGCTCTCGACGTGACGGTCCAGGCCCAGGTCATGGACCTGCTCGCGGAACTCCAGCGCGAGATGAACATGGGCCTCATCCTGATCACCCACGACCTCGGCGTGGTCGCCGACGTCGCGGACAAGATCGCCGTCATGTACGGCGGTCGGATCGTCGAGAACGCCCCGGTCCACGAGATCTACAAGCGCCCGGCGCACCCGTACACCCGAGGCCTGCTGGACTCGATCCCGCGCCTGGACCAGAAGGGCCAGGAGCTCTACGCGATCAAGGGCCTCCCGCCCAACCTGCTGAACATCCCCTCGGGCTGCGCCTTCAACCCGCGCTGCCCCAAGGCGCAGGACATCTGCCGCACCGAAGTACCGGTGCTCCAGCAGGTGACCGAGCAGGACGGCGCCGCACTGCCCGGCCGCGGCAGCGCGTGCCACTTCTGGAAGGAGCAGATCCATGGCTGAGCTCACCAAGAACGCCCCCGAGCGCGAGCCGATCCTCCAGGTGCGCAACCTGGTCAAGCACTTCCCGCTGACCCAGGGAATCCTGTTCAAGAAGCAGGTCGGAGCGGTCAAGGCCGTGGACGGGGTCTCCTTCGACCTCTACCGCGGCGAGACCCTCGGCATCGTCGGCGAGTCCGGCTGTGGCAAGTCCACCGTCGCCAAGCTCCTGATGAACCTGGAGAAGGCCACCGCGGGCGAGGTCTTCTACAAGGGCCAGGACATCAGCAAGCTGTCCGGGCGCGCCCTGAAGGCCGTCCGACGCAACATCCAGATGGTGTTCCAGGACCCGTACACCTCGCTGAACCCGCGCATGACGGTCGGCGACATCATCGGGGAACCCTTCGACATCCACCCCGAGGTGGCCCCGAAGGGCGACCGGCGCCGCAAGGTCCAGGAACTCCTGGACGTCGTGGGCCTCAACCCGGAGTACATCAACCGCTACCCGCACCAGTTCTCCGGCGGTCAGCGCCAGCGCATCGGCATCGCCCGCGGCCTCGCGCTCAACCCGGAGATCATCATCTGCGACGAGCCGGTCTCCGCGCTCGACGTGTCGGTGCAGGCGCAGGTCATCAACCTGATGGAGCGACTCCAGGACGAGTTCAACCTGTCCTACCTCTTCATCGCGCACGACCTGTCGATCGTCCGGCACATCTCGGACCGCGTGGGCGTCATGTACCTCGGCAAGATGGCCGAGATCGGCAGCGACGGCCAGATCTACGAGCACCCGACGCACCCCTACACCCAGGCGCTGCTGTCGGCCGTCCCGGTCCCCGACCCGGACGCCCGCGAGGGTCGCGAGCGGATCATCCTCACCGGTGACGTCCCGTCCCCGGCCAACCCGCCGTCGGGCTGCCGCTTCCGCACCCGCTGCTGGAAGGCCCAGGAGAAGTGCTCCGTCGAGGAGCCGCTGCTGGCGATCCCGGAGCGCTTCAAGGGACTGGACACCCTGGCCGCGCACGAGTCGGCGTGCCACTTCGCGGAGGAGAAGGCCGTCCTGGCCGTCTGATCTCCCGCGGGACGCACGTCTTTTCAGGGCGCCCGGTACCGGATCCTTCCGGTACCGGGCGCCCTGACGCGTGGGCGGGCACGGAGGCCGGTTGCCTTCGGGGCCCGCCGCCACCGACAGTGGGCCGATGACCGACATGCTGACCGTCCGACCCGCCGGGCCCGGGGACGCGTCCGACATCTGCGCTCTGCTCAACGCCGTCGACGTCATCGAGATCGGCAGACCGGAAACGGACCTCGGCACGGTCAAGGCCGACCTGCACCACCCCGGCGTCGACCTGGCCAGGGACTCCTGGCTCGCCTTCCGGGCCGGCCGGCTCGTCGCCTACGCGCTGGTCTGGGCCGACGCCGGGCCCGGGCGGGTCGACGGCGACCACTACGTGCTGCCCGGCGACCCCGAGGCCGCCGTACGGCTCCTGGAGCTGATGGAGGTCCGGGCCCGCAGGATGGCCGGCGCGACCCGCGCCGCCTCACTGCGGCTCCAGCTCAACGTGAACCCCACCCTCGACACGGGCCTGCTGACCCGCCGCGGCTACCGCTCCGTGCGCCGGTACCAGGTGATGACCCGCCGGCTCGACACCGCCCGCGCCCGGTCGCCGCAACCCCCCGACGGGCTGACCCTGCGTCACTGCGCCACCGACGCGGCCGACCCCCGCCGGGCCCACGCCCTGGTCGAGGAGACCTTCGCGGCGCACTACGGGCACGTGGAGCGCGCGTACGAACCCTGGCTCGACCACCTCGACGCCCGCCGACTCGACTGGTCCCTGGTCTGGATCGCCGCCCTGCCGGAGCGCGGCGACGTGGCCGTCCTGCTCACCCGGGACGACCGCATCAGCATGGGCTGGATCAGTCACATCGGCGTGCGCGGGGACGTCCGCGGCCGGGGCATCGGCGGATTCCTGCTGCGCCACGCCTTCGCCGCCTACGCGGAACGCGGCCGGGACACCGTGGGACTGGGCGTGGACACCCACAACGAGAGCGGCGCACTGGCGCTGTACGAGGCGCACGGAATGGGCCTGCACTACGCCGTGGACACATGGGAGCTGCCTTTGCACTCGCAGGGGTGACAGGCGGGTGACGCGAGGGTGCAATCGGTCCAACCGGAGGTGTATGGGACCCCTCATAGGGTGACATTGGCCCCTAAGTGAGACTTGGGATCCCTAGGAGGCACTCCATGCGCGGAGCCACCCACGCCAAGTGGGCCGCATGTGCGATGGCCGTCGCCCTCGCGGCGACGGCCTGCGGCGGCGGCGGAAGCGACGGTGGCGGAGGCGAGTCGGGGATCGTCAGCTCCTCGTGGGGTGACCCGCAGAATCCGCTGGAACCCGCCAACACCAACGAGGTGCAGGGCGGCAAGGTCCTCGACATGATCTTCCGGGGCCTCAAGCGGTACGACCCGAAGACCGGCGCGGCCGTCGACATGGTCGCGGAGAAGATCGACACGACGGACAGTCAGAACTTCACCGTCACACTGAAGGACGGCTGGAAGTTCAGCAACGACGAGCCGGTCACCGCGCAGTCCTTCGTCGACGCCTGGAACTACGGGGCGGACGTGCGCAACAAGCAGAACAACTCGCCGTTCTTCTCCGACATCGTCGGCTACGAGAACCTGCACCCGGCCTCCGGCGAGCCCAAGGCCAAGACGATGTCCGGACTCGTCGTCAAGGACCCCAAGACCTTCACGGTCGCCCTGAAGTCGAAGTTCTCCACCTGGCCCGAGACCCTGGGCTACCAGGCGTTCTCCCCGCTGCCCAAGGCCTTCTTCACCGACCACGCCGGCTGGCTCTCCAAGCCGATCGGCAACGGCCCCTACACGGTGGACTCGTACACCAAGGGCACCGCGATGAACCTGCGCAAGTGGGACGGGTACACCGGTGAGGACAAGGCGCAGAACGGCGGCGTGGACCTCAAGGTCTACACCGACAACAACACCGCCTACACGGACCTGATCTCCGGAAACCTCGACCTGGTCGACGACATCCCGGCGCAGCAGCTGAAGAACGTCGCCAACGACCTCGGCGACCGGTACATCAACCAGCCCGCCCTGATCATCCAGACCCTCACCTTCCCGCTGTACGACCCGCAGTGGGGCAAGGAGGGCATGGAGAAGGTCCGCCGCGGCATCTCGATGGCGATCAACCGCGACGAGATCACCAAGCAGATCTTCCGCGACACCCGCACCCCCGCCAAGGACTGGACCTCCCCGGCCCTCGGCAAGGACGGCGGCTTCAATGCCACCCTCTGCGGCGACGCCTGCGTCTTCAACCCCACCGAGGCCAAGAAGCTCATCCAGGAGGCCGGCGGCCTGCCCGGCGGCAAGATGACGCTCACCTCCAACGTGGACACCGGCTCGCACCGCGACTGGATGGACGCCGTCTGCAACAGCGTCAACAACGCCTTGGGCGAGGGCCCGGTCTGCACCGTCAACCCGGTCGGCACCTTCGCGGACTTCCGCAACCAGCAGAGCGCCTTCAAGCTCACCGGCCCCTTCCGCTCGGGCTGGCAGGCCGACTACCCGCTCATCCAGAACTTCCTGCAGCCGCTGTACTACACCGGCGCCTCCTCCAACTACGGGAAGTTCTCCAACCCGGAGTTCGACAAGCTCGTCGACCAGGCGAACCAGGAGAGCGACAGGGCGAAGGCCACGGCCACCTTCCAGGACGCCGAGAAGATCCTCGCCGAGCAGATGCCGTCCATCCCGCTCTGGTACCAGAACGGCAGCGCCGGCCACTCCGAGCGGATCTCCGACGTGGCCCTCAACCAGTTCAGCGTCCCGGTCTACAACGCGATCAAGGTCAGCTGACCCCCACACGGATCCCGCGCCCTCCGGCACCCACGCGCTGCCGGAGGGCCCACCGACACCCCGGAGCACTCCTTGGGACGCTACGTGATCCGGCGGCTGCTCCAGATGATCCCCGTGTTCATCGGCAGCACGTTCCTGATCTTCTTCATGGTGTACGCGCTGGGCGACCCGGTCGCCGCCCTCTTCGGCGACAAGGCGCCCGACCCCGCCACCGCCGCGCGCATCCGCAAGGACCTCTACCTCGACCAGCCCCTGTGGAAGCAGTACCTGCACTACATGGGTCAGATCTTCCAGGGCGACTTCGGCACCGCCTTCAACGGCCAACCGGTCACCGAGCTGATGGCGTCCGCCTTCCCCGTGACCCTGCGCCTGACCCTGGTCGCCATCGTCATCGAGGTCATCGTCGGGATCACCCTCGGCGTGATCAGCGGCCTGCGTCGGGGCAGGACCATCGACACCACCGTGCTGGTGCTCACCCTGGTCGTGATCTCGGTGCCCACCTTCGTGACGGGGTACCTGCTCCAGTTCCTCTTCGGGGTCAAATGGGGCTGGGTCCGACCCACCGTCTCCGGTGAGGTCGCCTTCGGGGAGCTGATCCTGCCCGGCATCGTGCTCGCGCTGGTCTCCCTCGCGTACGTCACCCGGCTCTCGCGCACCTCCATCGCGGAGAACGTCAAGGCCGACTACGTCCGCACCGCCGTCGCCAAGGGACTGCCGCGCCGCCGGGTCATCACCCGGCACCTGCTGCGCAACTCGCTGATCCCGGTGGTCACCTTCATCGGCACCGACATCGGCGCCCTCATGGGCGGCGCCATCGTCACCGAGCGGATCTTCAACATCCACGGCGTCGGCTACCAGCTCTACCAGGGCATCCTGCGCAACAACTCCCCGACGGTGGTCGGCTTCGTGACCATCCTCGTCATCGTCTTCCTCCTGGCGAACCTGCTCGTCGACCTGCTCTACGCGGTCCTGGACCCGAGGATCCGTTATGCCTGAGCCGGAGCATCCCGCCTACGACCCGCTGCAACCCGGAGAGGGGGAGGCCATCGCCCCGACCGGACAGGGCGGACCCATGGATCTCGCGCTGGAGGAGGCCGAGAGCCTGGAGAAGCCACTCGGCGACGCACCCTCCGGCCCGGGGGAGAAGGCCCGCTCCCTGTGGTCCGACGCCTGGTACCAGCTGCGTCGCAACCCCGTCTTCATCGTCTCCTCGCTGCTGATCCTGTTCCTCGTGATCATCTCCATCTGGCCGCAACTCATCGCGAGCGGCGACCCGCTGCACTGCGAGCTGTCGAAGTCCCAACAGGGAGCCTCGCCCGGCCACCCCTTCGGCTACGACACCCAGGGCTGCGACGTCTACACCCGCACCGTCTACGGCGCCCGCGCCTCCATCACGGTCGGCATCTGCGCCACCTTCGGTGCCGCCCTGCTCGGCTCCCTGCTCGGCGGGCTCGCCGGATTCTTCGGCGGGTGGGGCGACTCGCTGCTCTCCCGGGTCGCGGACATCTTCTTCGGCATCCCGGTCGTCCTCGGCGGCCTGGTCTTCCTGTCCGTGGTCACCAGCACCACCGTCTGGCCCGTGGTCGGCTTCATCGTGCTGCTCGGCTGGCCGCAGATCGCCCGCATCGCCCGCGGCTCGGTGATCACCGCCAAACAGAACGACTACGTACAGGCCGCCCGCGCCCTCGGCGCCGGCAACGGCCGGATGATGTTGCGACACGTGGCGCCCAACGCCGTCGCGCCCGTCATCGTCGTCGCCACCATCGCCCTGGGCACCTACATCGCCCTGGAGGCCACCCTGTCGTTCCTCGGCGTGGGCCTGCGACCGCCGACGGTCTCCTGGGGGATCGACATCTCCAACGCCGCCTCCCAGATCCGCAACGCCCCGCACATGCTGCTCTATCCGGCCGGCGCGCTGAGCATCACCGTGCTCGCCTTCATCATGCTCGGCGACGCGGTGCGCGACGCCCTCGACCCCAAGCTGCGCTGAGGAGTGGGCACCATGCTGCTCGAAGTCCGCGACCTCCACGTGGAGTTCCACACGCGGGACGGAGTCGCCAAGGCCGTCAACGGAGTCAACTACTCGGTGGACGAGGGCGAGACCCTCGCCGTGCTCGGCGAGTCCGGCTCCGGCAAGTCCGTCACCGCCCAGGCCGTCATGGGCATCCTGGACATGCCGCCGGGCAGGATCCCGCACGGCGAGATCCTGTTCAAGGGCAAGGACCTCCTGAAGACCAAGGAGGAGGAACGCCGGAGGATCCGCGGCGCCGAGATGGCCATGATCTTCCAGGACGCCCTGTCCTCCCTGAACCCCGTCCTCAGCGTGGGCGCGCAGCTCGGCGAGATGTACGAGGTCCACCGCGGGATGTCCCGCAAGGACGCCAAGGCCAGGGCGATCGAGCTGATGGACCGGGTGCGGATCCCCGCCGCCAGGCAGCGGGTGGGGGACTACCCGCACCAGTTCTCCGGCGGCATGCGCCAGCGCATCATGATCGCCATGGCGCTGGCCCTCGAACCCTCCCTGATCATCGCCGACGAGCCCACCACCGCCCTCGACGTCACCGTCCAGGCCCAGGTCATGGACCTGCTCGCGGAACTCCGGCGCGAGCTGAACATGGGCCTCATCCTGATCACCCACGACCTCGGCGTGGTCGCCGACGTCGCCGACAAGATCGCCGTCATGTACGCGGGCCGGATCGTCGAGGCGGCCCCCGTGCACGAGATCTACAAGCGCCCGGCGCACCCGTACACCCGAGGCCTGCTGGACTCGATCCCGCGCCTGGACCAGAAGGGCCAGGAGCTCTACGCGATCAAGGGCCTGCCGCCCAACCTGCTGGCCATCCCGCCCGGGTGCGCCTTCAACCCCCGTTGTCCGATGGCCCGGCCGGCCTGCCGGGCCGAGGTCCCGCCGCTCGCCGCCGTCGCCCCGGACCGCACCAGCGCGTGCTTCTTCTGGAAGGAGTGCATCGGTGCCTGAACCCCTCCTGGAAGTGCGGGACCTGGTCAAGCACTACCCGTTGACCCGGGGCGTCCTCTTCAAGAAGAGGATCGGCGCCGTCAAGGCCGTCGACGGCGTCTCCTTCGGCCTAGCCCCCGGCGAGACGCTCGGCATCGTCGGCGAGTCCGGCTGCGGCAAGTCCACCGTCGCGAAGATGCTGGTCAACCTGGAACGCCCGACCTCCGGGGCCATCTCGTACAAGGGCGAGGACATCACCAAGCTGTCCGGACGGGCCCTGAAGGCCGTACGGCGCAACATCCAGATGGTGTTCCAGGACCCGTACACCTCGCTGAACCCGCGCATGACGGTCGGCGACATCATCGGGGAGCCGTACGAGATCCACCCCGAGGTGGCCCCCAAGGGGGACCGGCGCCGCAAGGTCCAGGACCTGCTGGACGTCGTCGGCCTCAACCCCGAGTACATCAACCGCTACCCGCACCAGTTCTCCGGCGGTCAGCGCCAACGCATCGGCATCGCCCGCGGCCTGGCCCTGCGTCCCGAGGTCATCGTCGCCGACGAACCGGTCTCCGCGCTCGACGTCTCCGTCCAGGCGCAGGTGATCAACCTGCTGGCCCGGCTCCAGGACGAGTTCGAGCTGTCCTACGTGTTCATCGCGCACGACCTCTCGATCGTCCGGCACATCTCCGACCGGGTGGGCGTGATGTACCTGGGCCGGATCGTCGAGATCGGCAGCGACACCCAGATCTACGACCACCCCACCCACCCCTACACCCAGGCGCTCCTCTCGGCCGTGCCCGTTCCCGACCCCGACGCCCGCGCCCACCGGGACCGGATCATCCTCTCCGGGGACGTCCCCTCCCCGGCCGATCCGCCGTCGGGCTGCCGCTTCCGCACCCGCTGCTGGAAGGCCGAGGCGCGGTGCGCGGCGGAGGTGCCGCTGCTCGCGATCCCGCAGGTCTTCCCCTCGGGCCCGGCGGCGCACCCGTCGGCCTGCCACTTCGCGGCCGAGAAGCGGGTGGTCCCGGGTCCGGGCGAGCTCCCGCCGCCGCCGGATCCGCCACCTGCCGGCCCGCCGGCCGCCGGCCCCCCGGAGCCGCCGCCGGCCGGTCCGCCGCGCGGGGACCCGCCGTCCAAGGAGTAGCCACCGGGTCGGGTGGCAGCACGGGGGCTCACACCCGGCGATCATTTCCAGCCACCCCCGAATATGCGGAGAGCCTGGCCCAGGGTGACGTCAACACGGTTTACCTGGTGGCAACTTGACCGTTTCTGGCCCGAGATGTGAACCGTGCAGCCTGGGTAGGGTGCGGCCGTGCGGGTGCCGACAGCCGGCCGGGCAGGCGTACGACCTCCCCGGCCGGCCTCCCCCGTGACCCTGCGCATGCACGGCGTGCGCCCCTTGTGCTGCCGGAATTCGATCGATGCGCTGGTACGGATAGTTATGATCCGTAGCGCACGGTGGGTATGAGTCCGCCGAGCACGAATGCGCGTACCGATGTCCGCTCGACGTGGAGGTGAAACGCCGTGGCACTCTCGATCTCGGCCGTGGTGCTGCTGGCGATCGTCGTCTTCCTGCTGGTTCGGAGGTCGGGACTGAAGGCGGGACACGCCGTCGTGTGTGTGCTGCTCGGCTTCTATCTGGCGAGTTCGACCATCGCGCCGACGCTCAGCCAGCTGACGTCCAACGTGGCCAGCATGATCAGTGGCCTCAAGTTCTAGGACTCAGCTCGTAGGCTGACCCCATGAACGGTCTTCCCGCTCGTCGTCTGCTCCTCGTGCACGCGCACCCGGACGACGAGTCCATCAACAACGGCGTCACCATGGCCAAGTACGCGGCCGAGGGCGCCCACGTCGCGTTGGTGACCTGCACGCTGGGCGAGGAGGGCGAGGTCATCCCGCCCGACCTCGCCCATCTCGCGGCCGACCGCGACGACACCCTGGGCCCCCATCGCATCGGCGAGCTCGCCGCGGCCATGGGGGAACTGGGCGTCACCGACCACCGGTTCCTCGGCGGTCCCGGTCGCTTCCGCGACTCCGGGATGATGGGCGCCGAGCAGAACCACCGCCCCGGCGCCTTCTGGTCCGCCGACGTGGACGAGGCCGCCGCGTACCTCGTCGAGGTGATCCGGGAGCTGCGCCCGCAGGTCCTCGTCACCTACGACCCCGACGGCGGCTACGGACACCCCGACCACATCCAGGCCCACCGCGTCGCCACGCGCGCGGCGGAACTCGCCGCGGAGGGCGCGTACCGGCGCGATCTCGGCGCGGCGCACACGATCGGGAAGATCTACTGGAACCGGGTGCCGCGCTCGGTGGTCGAGGAAGGCTTCGCCCGACTGCGCGCCGCCGGCGGCAAGGCGCCCTTCCCCGGGCTCGCCGCACCGGACGACGTGCCCGGAGTCGTCGCCGACGAGCGCATCACCGCCGAGATCGGCGACGGGGCCGAAGGTGAGACGTTCGCCGCGGCCAAGGCCGCCGCCATGCGCGCGCACGCCACCCAGATCGCCGTGGACGGGCCCTTCTTCGCCCTGTCGAACGACCTGGCCCAGCCGCTCTTCGCCCGCGAGTACTACGAACTCGTCGCGGGCGAGCCGGGGGCAGCGGCCGGCGAACGCGAGCGGGACCTCTTCGCGGGGGTGTCGGCATGATCGCCACCTGGACCCCCGGCCGGATCGCCGCCCTGCTCGGCCTGCTCGTCGCCGGCGCCGTGGCCGGCGCGGCGGGCTGGCTCGTGGTGGGCCTGTGGTTCCCGGGCGGAGTGCTGCTCGCGCTGGCGGCGCTCTTCGGCGTGTTCCTCGCGGGCCGGATCACCACCGGGACCGGCCTCGGCGTGGGCGCCGCCGCGATCGGCTGGTTCCTGGCCTACGTACTCCTCAGCCTGCCGCGCCCCGAAGGGGACTTCCTGCTCGGTTCGTCCGGAATCGGCATGTACGCGTACCTATTGGGCGGGACGGTGATCGCTGTGATCTGTGCCACGATGCGCGGCCCGGTCGACCGGCCGGTTTCGGCCGTGAAGCCCCGCCCGTGACGTGCCGTTGAGCGTGGACGCGATCCGATCGGGGACGGCTTGAGCGGGTTTGACGGATCGTTGAGTACCCTCTCGGAGCGGGTCAAGGGGAATCCCCGATTCCCGGCGAACAGTTGCGCCCGGGCGACGGCCAGTATGGTGGACGGGCCGCCGAGCTGCCCGCGCACGGTATGACGGGCGGCGGAGCCAACCGGGAGAACCTGCCTTGAGCCGTGAAACCGACAGTCCGTCCCCCGGGCCCCAAGGGCGCGGTGGAGCCGCCTACCCCTCGGGTACGCCGCCGTATGGAACCGGCCAGTATCCGTCCACGGACGCTGCGGCGACCACCCCGGAGGAGAACTCTGTGACTTCGAAGCCGTCCACGCCCGACTCCGACGGGCCGAAGACCGAAACCACCCTGACGACCCGGATCCGGATCAACATCCCGGGTTCGCGTCCGATTCCGCCCGTCGTGGTGCGCAAGCCCGTCAAGGACGCCGAGGGCGACGCCGAGCATGTCGCGCCGGGCGCGGGCGAGTCCGCCCCGCCGCCCGCGCAGGCCCCTGCCCCGGCGCCCCTGCCCGTGCGCCCCGCGCAATCGGCCCCGCCCTCCTCGGGGGGTTCGGAGGAGCCGCCCAGCAACTGGTTCGCACCGCGCAAGTCGGCCCCGCCCGGCGACGGCGGCGCCCCCGCGGGCCCGCCGAGCGCCGGCCACGGCGCCGCGCCGGCCGGCCCCACCCCGCCCCCGGGGGCGGCGGCTTCGCCCCACCGCCCCCGGGCCCGCGCGGCAACGTCCCCGCGCCCGGTCAGGGCGGCGGCTTCCCGCCCGGCGCCGGCGGTGCAGCCCCGCAGGGCTACCAGGAGTACGACAACGGCCCCGTCACCGAGGCCTTCCCCGCCTTCTCCGAGCCCACCGGTCCCGCCGGACCCACCGGCGGTCCCGCCATGGGCTCCGCGCCCGTGCGCGGCGGCGAGGCTCCGCGCTGGCCCGGACCGGAGGCCCCGCCGGCCGGTGGCCCGATGCCGGGGGCCCCGATGCCCGGCGGGCCGCGCCCCGGCGGGCCGATGCCGGGTGCTCCCATGCACGGAGCCCCCATGTCCGGCGGCCCGCGCCCCGGTGCTCCCATGCCCGGCTCGCCGATGCCCGGTGCTCCCATGCCCGGTGCTCCCATGTCGGGCGGCCCGCGCCCCGGCGCCCCCGGGCCCGGTGGCCCGGTCGGCGGTCCGATGTCCGGCGCCCCGATGCCCGGGGGCCCCCGCCCCGGCGGTCCGGGAGGCGGTCCCGGGGCCGGGCCGGTCGTCCCGACCCCCGCGGCCACGCAGCCGCCGAACCAGAACCGACCCGCCCCCAAGGCCCCGGCGGCGTCCGGGAAGAAGCCCCGCTCCAAGCTGGTCATCATCGCCGGCGGCATCATCGCCCTCGTCGGCGTGGCCTACGGCGCGGGTCTGCTGCTGAACCACTCGGACGTACCCAAGGGCACCACCGTCCTCGGCGTGGACATCGGCGGCACCCGCGACGACGCCGTCAACAAGGTCGAGACGGCCTTCGGCAGCCGCGCGAGCGCCCCGCTGCGGCTCACCGTCGGCGGCAAGCAGGTCGAGCTCAAGCCCGACAAGGCCGGCCTGACCCTCGACAGCCAGACGACCGTCCGCAACGCGTCGGGCAGCGACTACAACCCGATCACGGTCATCGGCTCCCTCCTCGGCAACGAGCGCAGGGCCGACGCCGTCATGCCGGTGGACGAGGAGAAGCTGCGGGTCGCCCTCGCGGAGCTGGCCGGCACCGCCGACTCGGCCACCGAGGGCACCATCACGTTCGACACCGGCAAGGCCGTCGCCGTCCCCGGCAAGGCCGGCACCACCCTCGACGTGGACAGCTCCGTGGAACAGGTCACGAAGGCCTTCCGCGAACTGGTGGCCACCGGCGAGGCCACGCCCGTCGAACTGCCCTCCGTCGCCAAGGAGCCGGTCATCGGCAAGGCCGAACTGGACAAGGCGATGAAGGAGTTCGCCGAACCGGCGATGTCCGGCATCGTCACCGTCAAGGCGGGCACCAAGTCCATCGCCTTCGGCCAGCGGTCGCTGCCCAAGATCCTCAGCATGCAGCCCGTGGACGGCCACCTCGTGGAGAAGTACGACCTCGAAGCCCTGCAGGCGGCCTACACGAACACGTTCGACGGCGTCCTGATCACCCGGGGCACCGGCGCGAAGACCGCCGTCACCCCGAAGGACGTCGCGGGCGCCCTCATCAAGGGCCTGCGCGGCAAGACCCCCGCCGAGCGGACCGTGGTCATCGACACCAACCCGAGCTGACCCACCGAGGAACGCCGGACCACCGAGAACATCGCAGGTCGGAGCCCCCGCCGGAGCATCGCGCGGGGGCTCCGTCATGCCCCCGACATGACAACCGTCATGTCGGGATCACGACCGGCGACACTGCCGCGCGACCCCTCTGCCCGGCGAACCTTGAGCCATGACGACGACAACCGCGACGCAATCAGCCGCCGCCACGACATCCGCCGGCGGCCCGGTGGTGAGCTTCGAGGACGTGACCAAGAGCTACGGCGCCGTCCGCGCGGTCGACGGGCTCTCCCTCGTGCTCCACCCCGGTGAGACCGTCGCGCTCCTCGGCCCCAACGGAGCCGGCAAGTCCTCCACCCTCGACCTGCTGCTCGGCCTGCGCCCCGCGGACTCCGGCACCGTACGGCTCTTCGGCACCACCCCCCGCGAGGCCATCGCCGCAGGCCGGGTCGGCGCGATGCTCCAGAGCGGCGGCCTGATGGAGGACGTCACCGTGCGCGAGGTCGTCGCACTGGGCTGCGCGCTGCACCCCCGCCCGCTCCCCGTCGACGAGGTGCTCACCCGCGCCGGGGTCGACTCCATCGCCGACCGGCTCGTCAACAAGCTCTCCGGCGGCCAGGAACAGCGGGTCCGCTTCGCCCTCGCCACCGCCGGCCACAACGACCTGATCGTCCTCGACGAACCGACCACCGGCATGGACGTCACCTCCCGCCAGGCCTTCTGGGCCACGATGCGCGAGCAGGCCGCACAGGGCCGCACGGTCCTGTTCGCCACCCACTACCTGGAAGAGGCGGACGCGATAGCCGACCGGGTGCTGGTCCTCAACAAGGGCCGACTGCTCGCCGACGGCACCGCCGCCGAGATCAAGGCCAAGGCGGGCGCCCGCAAGATCTCCTTCGACCTCACCGGCGACCCGGTCGACGAGGCGACGCTGCGCGCCCTCCCGCACCTGACCGCCTACGAGCGCCACGGCGACACCGTCCGGCTCCAGTCCCGCGACGCCGACGCGACCGTGCACGCCGTCTACGCCCTGGGGCTCTTCCCCCGGAACCTGGAAGTCGCCGGGCTGGGTCTCGAACAGGCCTTCATCGCCCTCACCGAGGCCGAGGAGGCCGACGCGTCATGCTGAACAACGGAACGACGAAGCTCGTCACGCTCGAAATCTCCCGCGCGCTGCGCAACAAGAAGTACCTGTTCTTCACCGTCCTCTATCCGGCCGCCCTCTTCCTGATGCTCGGCGGCACCCTGAACGGCACGACGAAGGTCATGGGCACCGAACTGACCATGCCCGCCTTCTACATGGTCGCCATGGCCTCCTTCGGCGCGCTGACCGCCGTCCTGATGGGCAACAGCGAACGCATCGCCAAGGAACGCGAGAAGGGCTGGGTCCGCCAACTGCGGCTGACCGCCCTGCCCGGCCGCGGCTACGTCCTCGCCAAGACCGCCAGTGCCGGCGTCCTCTCGCTGCCCGCGATCCTGGTCGTCTTCGCGGTCGCGGCCGGAGTCAAGGGCGTACGGTTCGAGCTGTGGCAGTGGCTGGCGCTGACCGGCTCCATCTGGGCCGGCAGCCTGGTCTTCGCCGCGCTCGGCGTGGCCATCGGCTACCTGGCCAGTGGGGACACGGTCCGACCCATCACGATGCTCTTCTACTTCGGCCTGTCGATCCTCGGCGGCCTGTGGATGCCCACCGCGAACTTCCCGCAGTGGCTCCGGAACATCTGCGAGTGGCTGCCCACCCACGCCTACGCCGGCCTCGGCCAGGCCATCGAACTCGGCGGCGCGCCGCACGCCAAGGACGTGGCGATCCTCGCGGTGTACTTCGTACTGTTCACTGGTGCCGCCGCCTGGCTGTACCGCAAGGACTCACTGAAGGCGTGACGGTGACCAGCGAGACGGACGCCCGGTACACGGCCGCCGGGGGAGACGACCTGGCGGTCGGCGGCCCCCGGATCGGAATGCGGCCGGAGAACCGCCGGCAGCGGACCGTGAAGCTGCTGTGGACGGGCCTGTGGCTCTTCTACCTCAGCGCCCCCGTCATCGACCTGATCCGCGGCGGGCACAGCCTCGGGGCCCGACTGCTCGGCGGCCTGGGCCTCGCGGCCTTCGTCGCCTGGTACCTGGTCCTGGTCCTGCGCAGCGCCCGGCGGATACCGGTCCGCCACGTCCTGATCTCGCTGACGGTCCTGGCCGCCCAGGCCACGATCCTGTCCCTGTCCCTGGGCCGCGAATGGCTCGTGCTCTTCGTCTACGTGGCCATCGCCTCCGGGGCCGCCCTGCCCGGGGAGATCGCCCGCTGGACCGTCCCCGGCGCGACCGCCCTGCTGGCCGTGACGGCGCTGGCGGTCCCGGGCGGGGACCAGTACCTGGCCGGCCTGCTCATCCCGGCCCTGATGGGCGGGTTCGCGATGATCGGCGTCCGCGCCATGGTCCGTACGACGATGGAGCTGCGACAGGCCCGGGCCACGGTCGCCCAACTCGCCGCCAACGAGGAACGGCTGCGGATGGCCCGCGACCTGCACGACCTGCTGGGGCACTCGCTGTCGTTGATCACGCTCAAGAGCGAGCTGGCGGGCCGGATGCTGCCGGACCGGCCCGACGCGGCCGCACAACAGGTCGCGGACATCGAACAGGTCAGCCGACAGGCGCTGGTCGACGTGCGGGAAGCCGTGAACGGCTACCGACGCCCCACCCTGCCCGGCGAACTGGCCGGCGCCCGTACCGCGCTGGCCGCGGCCGGCGTGCGGGCGGACATGCCCGTCGAGTGGACGCGGGAACTCCCGGAAGACGTCGAGTCGGCCCTCGCCTGGTCGCTGCGCGAGGCCGTGACCAACGTGGTTCGGCACAGCGGAGCGCGCCGGTGCGTCGTCACCCTCGACATCCGACAGACGCTGGCGGGACCGGTGGCCGAACTGAGCGTCCGCGACGACGGATCGGGCGGCCCCGCCGAGGCCGGCAACGGACTGACCGGACTGACGGAACGCCTGGAGGCGGTCGGCGGCAGCCTCACGGCCGGCTCCGCCGGCAAGACCGGCTTCCGCCTGCTCGCCCGCGTCCCCCTAGGATCGACCCCATGACCTCACGGCCCATCAGGATCCTCCTCGCCGAGGACCAGTCCATGGTCCGGGAGGCGTTGGCCGCACTGCTCGGCCTCGAACCCGACATCGAAGTCCTCGTCCAGGTCGCGCGCGGCGACGAGGTGGTGCCCGCTGCCCGCGCCCACGACGTGAACGTCGCCCTGCTGGACATCGAGATGCCCGGCATGACGGGCATCGAGGCCGCAGCCGCGCTGCGGGCGGCCCTGCCCGGGCTGCGCATCGTCGTCCTCACCACCTTCGGCCGCCCCGGCTACCTGCGCGGCGCGATGGAGGCGGGAGCCTCCGCGTTCCTCGTCAAGGACGCGCCGGCCGCGCAGTTGGCGGACGCGGTACGCAGGGTCCTGGCGGGGGAGCGCGTCATCGACCCCACCCTGGCCGCGGCGGCCCTCGCGGAGGGCGCGAACCCGCTGACGGACCGGGAGCGGGAGGTCCTGCGGGCGGCGGAACGCGGCGCGACCAACGCGGAACTCGCCGAACGCCTGCACCTGTCCCCGGGCACCGTGCGGAACTACCTCTCGACGGCGATCCAGAAACTCGCGGCCCGCAACCGCGCCGAGGCCATCCGCACGGCCCGCGAGAAGGGCTGGCTCTGATCGGCCCCCGGTCCGGACCTCAGTTCAGGAGGGCCCGGGCCGACACGGCCTCCGAGCGGATCCGGGCCGCCGCCCCCGCGTCCACCGCGTCCACCACCTCCGCGTACGCCTCCAGCTCCACCGCACCCGTCACGAACTCGCCCCGCTCCACCAGCAGCCGCCCCCGCTCGTAGCGCAGCGACGCCGGGTGCGACGGCAACAGCAGTGACAGGTCCAGCGCCCACAGCGCGACCGCCGAATGCTCCGGGCGCGTCGCGGCCCACGCCCGGATGTTGTTCAGGATCCGCAGCACGACGTCCAACGTGCGCGCCGGCGTCCGGGGCTCCGCGGCCGACTCGGCGGGACCGGCACCCAGCGAGGCGCCCCCCGCGAACGGGTCCACGACCACTCCCTCCTCCGGGTCGCCGAAACCCACCACGAAGTGCCCCGGCAGGCCCAGCCCGTACACCGGCGCGCCCGCCCGCCGCGCCACCTCCAGCCAGACCACCGACAGCAGGATCGGCAGGCCACGGCGCCGCCGCAGCACCTGGTGCAGCAGGGAGGACGACAAGCGTTCGTAGTCCGCCGGCGTGCCGTGGAAGCCCAGCCGGCCACCCAGCAGCTCCGTCACGGCCGAGGCCCAGGCCCGCCCGCCGCGCAGGCCGTACGGCAGCATGCCCGCCAGCCGGTCGAGTTCGATCTGCGCCCAGTCGATGCCGCGTTCGTCGAGGTCGGGGTCGCCCTCGGCCGCCAGCAGCAGGCACAGCAGGGCCAGGTCCGGCCGCTCCGAGCGGGCCTCCTCAGCGAACCGGGCCCGCGAGGCCGAACTCACGCCGCCGCCCGGAAGTGGTGGTACGCGTGGTGCGTCGCGAAGCCCAGACCGTCGTACAGGGCCCGCGCGCCGGGGTTCTCCGCCTCCACCTGGAGCCAGGCCGCCGAGGCGCCCTCCTCCAGGGCCCGCCGCGACAACGCCGCCATCACCGCCGTGGCCAGGCCCTGGCGCCGGTGCCCCGGATCGACGTCCACCGCGCCGAAACCGGCCCAGCGCCCGTCCACCACCATCCGCCCGATCGCCCGGCCGCCGCCCAGCACGGCGAACCACACCGAGGGCCCCTCGACCAGCATCCGCCGCGCCAGGTCGGGATCGCGGACCTTCCCGTAGCGGGACAGCCACCGCTCGTCCGGGGCGCGCAGCAGCCGCACGTCCGACACGTCCGCGTCCACGTCCGCGACCGGCGCGAGCGCCCCGATCCGCACCTGCGCCGAGACCTCGTTGACCCACCCCAGCCGCTCCAGCTCCGCGCACAACAGCTCCTGGGTGCCCGCGGCGCCCGTCGCGGCCTGCACGTACGCCGGAAGTCCGCGTTCCGCGTACCAGGACGTCACCCGCGCGAGTGCCTCCGGAACGGGCATCCCGGGGTCACCCAGCGCAAGCGCAGAGTTGGCCCGCCGGGTGAAGCCCCCCGCCGCGCGCAGCGTCCACGCGCCCAGCGGCTCGCTCTCCAGCGGCTGCCAGGCCCGCGCCGTCACCCGCGAGAGCTCCTCGAAGGAGGCCGCGGGACCCCTGCGGCGGGCGGGCGCGGCGGGCACCGTCTTGCCCGCCACCAGCGAGGATTCCGCGATCCGGACGGACGTGCCGTCCTTGCGTGTGATCGTGAGCACACCGTCGTTCCAGGATGTGAGAACACCGACGGTGTCCGTGAACGAGGGGGAGTCGCTCCGCCCGGCCTCCACCCGTCGTACAGAGACTCGTTTACCCACGTCAGCAGCGGTGATACGGATCTCCAGCAGCCCACCGGCAGTGATTTCCACAGCTCTGTCCGCCCCTCCTGTTCGGATCGTGCCCGGGAACGGAGATACTAGGTGCGGGCATCGACGACGCCGCGCTCCCGCGCGATATGGAAAGCCCTACCGAGGAGGAACGAGAGCGTGACCTACGTCATCGCGGAGCCTTGTGTCGACGTCAAGGACAAGGCATGCATCGAAGAGTGCCCCGTCGACTGCATCTACGAGGGCCAAAGGTCCTTGTACATCCACCCGGACGAGTGCGTCGACTGTGGTGCGTGTGAGCCGGTCTGCCCGGTCGAGGCCATCTTCTACGAGGACGACACTCCGGAGGAGTGGAAGGACTACTACAAGGCGAACGTCGAGTTCTTCGACGAGCTCGGTTCGCCCGGTGGTGCCTCGAAGCTGGGCCTGATCGAGCGCGATCACCCCTTCGTCGCCGCGTTGCCGCCCATGGGCGAGGGCCACTGACGGCCACCGCCTCCCGGCGGCCCCCCGGACGGTGTCCGGGGGACGAACGCGTGCTTCGGTCCCGTACGGCTTCCACGCCGGCGGGACCGACCCGTTTCCGCGGCGGTGCGAGCGCAGTGACCCGGCCGCACCGCCCCTGTCCAGCACCCAGAGAGAGCAGAGACCACCGTGGCCGCAGTATCCGACCGTCTTCCCGCCTTCCCCTGGGACGAGCTGGAGCCGTACAAGGCGACGGCGGTCGCCCACGCGGACGGGATCGTCGACCTGTCGGTCGGCACGCCCGTCGACCCGGTCCCCGAGGTCATCCGGCGCGCCCTGATCGAGGCCGCGGACTCCCCGGGCTACCCGACGGTGTGGGGCACGGTCGCGCTGCGCGACGCGATCACCGGATGGTTGCGCGGACGCCTCGGCGCGAGCGCCGCCGGGCACCGCAACGTACTGCCCGTGGTCGGCTCCAAGGAACTGGTGGCCTGGCTGCCGACCCAACTCGGTCTCGGCGCGGGCGACAAGGTGGCCTACCCCCGACTCGCCTACCCGACGTACGAGGTCGGCGCGCGCCTGTGCGGCGCCGAGGCCGTCGTGTACGACGACCCGACCGAACTCGACCCGGCCGGCGTGAAGCTGCTGTGGCTCAACTCCCCGTCCAACCCCACCGGCAAGGTCATCCCCAAGGAAGACCTGATCCGGATCGTGGCCTGGGCGCGCGAGCACGGCGTCCTGCTGTTCAGCGACGAGTGCTACCTGGAACTGGGCTGGGACACCGACCCCGTCTCGGTCCTCCACGACGACGTGTGCGGCGGCTCGTACGAGGGCATCGTCGCCGTCCACTCGCTCTCCAAGCGGTCCAACCTCGCCGGGTACCGGGCCGCCTTCATCGCCGGTGACCCCGACGTCCTGGGCGAACTGCTGGAGATCCGCAAGCACGGCGGCATGATGACCGCGGCCCCCGTCCAGAACGCCGTGGTCGCGGCCCTCGGCGACGACGCCCACGTCGCCGCGCAGCGCGCCCGGTACGCGGCCCGCCGCGACGCGCTGCGCACCGCCCTGGAGGCCCACGGCTTCCGCATCGAGCACAGCGAGGCCGGCCTGTACCTGTGGGCGACCCGCGACGAGCCCTGCCGGCAGACCGTGGCCCACCTCGCCGAGCTGGGCATCCTGGTCGCCCCGGGCGACTTCTACGGGGAGGCGGGCGCGAACTTCGTCCGCATCGCCGTCACCGCCACCGACGAGCGGGTCGAGGCAGCGGTCAAGCGCCTCGGCTGAGCCGGGAGCGGCCCGCGCGGCGCCGTGGACAGCCCGAGGGGCCGGGAGTTCGTGCTCCCGGCCCCTCGGTGTTCCTCGTCCGCGCGGTGGTCAGCCGCCCAGGCCGCCGGCCAGCGGCAGGCCACCCAGCGGGAGGGTCTGCGCCGAGGGCAGCCCCGAGGTGGGCAGCGCGTCGGTCGGCAGCCCCGAGGTCGGCAGCCCCGAGGTCGGCAGACCGGCCAGCAGCGGGCCGGCCGCGCCGGTCAGTTCGGCCGGGGCGGCCTTCGTCACGGCGCTCGTGGCCGTCGCGGCGGTGTCGCCCGCGCCGTCGGCGGCGTCCGGCGCGGTGAGCGTGCCCAGTTGCGGCACGGACTCCAGGCCCGCGGCACTGGCCGCGCCGGCCGCACCGACCACGGGTGCTGCGCCGGCTGCGAGGAGCAGCGCGGCACGGGCGATCCGACGGGTCAGGGGGAGGGACATGTTGCTCCTAAGCGGTAGCGGCTGAGTACGCCGTGTACAACCGCTCGCAGGGCGGGCGAAGTTGCGGACCCGTCGGGTAAAGGATCGGTAACGCATCGTTTAATCGGCTTCCGGGAAAAGCGCACCGGACGCGCGCCCACCAGGCGTTCCGTCCGACCCGACCCCCCGGGGTCCCCCGAACCGGTCACCCCCGTACGAGGGACGTCCCGCACGCCCGAACGAGCCCGTGAACGGGACCACTGAACGAGCCCGTGAACGAGCCCCCGGCCACGCCGTCTTCGTCCCGCCGGGCCGCCGCGCGCGACGGGACGCCTCAGCGCGCCAGGAAGATCCGCACCCCGTCGGCCCCCGCCGCGGGCGCATCGCCGGCACCGCCCGCGGCCCCCGTCCCGCCCTTCGCCCGCCACCGGCCGTCCGACTCGCCCGCGACCCAGCTCCCCGGGGCGTACGACACCCGGGCGATGCCCATGTCGCGCGCATGGGCCACCGCCCACTGCGCCACCAGCCGATTGCGCCGCAGCTCGGCCTCGTCGGTGCCGCGCGTCGGCGCGACCGCGAGCTCGCTCCGCCCGCCCGGTCCGGACTCCCCGGCGGTCGCCGGCTCGGCGCGGGCGTCGAGCCGCATCTGCTTGCCGAAGATCCGCGTCAGCTCCGTGCGCACCCGCTCCGGATCGCCCGGCGCGGTCGGAGCGGGACCGCCGCAGTCCACCGAACCCTCGCCGCCGAACGCCGCGGTCAGCACCACCGCGTCCGGCTCGTGCTTCGCGTACGCCTGCGGGAAACCACTGAGCTGCACCTTCTGCGCGGCCACCGTCAGGGGGAGCCGCGAGTACCCCTTCACCTCGGCGAGCCGGTCGTAGAAGATGCCCGCCGAGTACACGGGGTCCATGATCTGCTCCGCGGTGCCCCACCCCTGCGTGGGCCGCTGCTGGAACAGCCCGAGCGAGTCCCGGTCGCCGTGGTCCAGATTGCGCAGCGCCGACTCCTGCATCGCCGTCGCCAGCGCGATCGTCACCGCCCGCTCCGGAAGCCCCTTCGAGACGCCGACGGCGGCTATCGTCGACGCGTTCGCCGCCTGCTCCGGGGACAACTCGTAGGTCTGGGCCGAGCCGTCCTCCTCGCCCGCCCCCGAGGTCCGGGCCGTGCAGTACGGGGGACCGTCACCGCCGGTCGACTCGTACTGGACGACGAGGTACCCGCCGAGCGCGAGCAGTACGAGCAGACCGGCGACCTTGGGCAAAGGCCGACGGCGACGCGGGCGGGAACGATCGGTGCGGGACACGCGGCCCACCGTACTTGAGGCGGATGACGGGCCGCCCTGACGAGTCCCCCGACTTCGGGACGGGCCTCGGGACGGGCCTTCGGACGGGCCCGGGTGACGCGTCCACCCGACGGACGGACCGGGCCCACCGGCGACCCGGGCGTTAGGGTCGGTTCCATGCCCGAATCCGAGCTGGACCTCACCCTGGACGCTGCCGAGCTGACCGCCCGGCTCGTCGACATCCCTTCCGTGAGCGGCGACGAGAAGGTACTCGCCGATCTCGTGGAAAACGCGCTGCGCGGCCTCCCGCACCTCACCGTCGACCGCTTCGGCAACAACGTCGTCGCCCGTACGCACCTCGGCCGCGCCGAACGCGTCGTACTCGCCGGGCACCTCGACACCGTGCCGATCGCCGACAACGTCCCGTCCCGACTGGACGAGAACGACGTCCTGTGGGGCTGCGGAACGACGGACATGAAGTCCGGCGTCGCCGTGCAACTGCGCATCGCGGCCACCGTGCCCGAGCCGAACCGGGACCTCACCTTCGTCTTCTACGACCAGGAGGAGGTCGCCGCCGACCTCAACGGCCTGGGCAAGGTCGCGGGCGCCCACCCCGACTGGCTCGTCGGCGACTTCGCCGTCCTCCTCGAACCCTCGAACGCCGAGGTCGAGGGCGGCTGCCAGGGCACCCTGCGGGTACTGCTGCGGACCAGCGGCGAACGCGCCCACTCGGCGCGCAGTTGGATGGGTTCCAACGCCATCCACGGCGCGAGCCCGATCCTCGCCACGCTGGCCGCGTACGAACCGCGCAAGCCCGTCATCGACGGCCTGGAGTACCACGAGGGCCTCAACGCGGTCCGCATCGAGGGCGGCGTCGCCAACAACGTCATCCCGGACTCCTGCACGGTGACGGTCAACTTCCGCTACGCCCCCGACCGGGACGAGGCGGAGGCGCTGGCCCACGTCAAGGAGGTCTTCGCGCACTGCGACATCGCCGAGTTCGTCGTCGACGACTCCTCCGGCGGCGCCCTCCCCGGCCTCGCCCACCCGGCGGCCGCGGCGTTCATGGAGGCCGTCGGCGGCCGGGCCATGCCCAAGTTCGGCTGGACGGACGTGTCCCGCTTCAGCGCCCTCGGCGTTCCCGCGGTCAACTACGGTCCGGGCGACGCGCTGCTGGCCCACAAGGTCGACGAGCGGGTCGAGACGAAGGCGATCCTGCACTGCGAGGAACGACTCCGTGCCTGGCTGACCTCCTGAATTCCGCTTCTCGTCACCTTTGTGCGCCTACCCTGATCCAACGATCAGCAGGAGGGAGCACATCATGGGCAACCCCGGCAATCTCGGCGGGAACGCTCGTCGTCGGCCCGAGGAGCAGCAGCTCGGTCCGGTGCTGCGCAGGCGGAGTCAGGTCCAGGCGGGCAGTACGACGGACCAGCGGCTGCTGGACTCGGCCGGACCCTCCGAATGGGTGCACACCGATCCCTGGCGGGTCCTGCGCATCCAGTCGGAGTTCATCGAGGGCTTCGGCACGCTGGCGGAGTTGCCGCCGGCGATCAGCGTGTTCGGATCGGCCCGTACTCCGGTGGACTCGCCGGAGTACGAGGCGGGCGTACGGATCGGGCACGCGCTCGTCGACGCCGGCTTCGCCGTCATCACGGGCGGCGGCCCCGGCGCCATGGAGGCCGCCAACAAGGGGGCGCGCGAGGCCAACGGGGTCTCGGTCGGTCTGGGCATCGAGCTGCCCTTCGAACAGGGCCTGAACCAGCACGTCGACCTGGGTCTGAACTTCCGTTACTTCTTCGTCCGCAAGACGATGTTCGTGAAGTACAGCCAGGGCTTCGTGGTCCTGCCGGGCGGACTCGGCACGCTGGACGAGATGTTCGAGGCGCTGACCCTGGTCCAGACGCAGAAGATCACCCGCTTCCCGATCGTGCTCTTCGGCACGGAGTACTGGAGCGGGCTGATCGACTGGCTGAAGAACACGGTGATCGCGCAGGGCAAGGCCTCCGAGCGCGACCTGTACCTCTTCCACGTCACCGACGACGTGGACGAGGCGATTGCGCTGGTGACCAAGGAAGTCGGCAAGTAGGTCCGTCGACGCGCTACGCGAGTCCCCGGCGGGCGACCGCCGGGGGCCGCAGCCCCTGGATCGAGCGCACCATGTCCAGGACCTGCCGCGTCTCCGCGACCTCGTGGACCCGGTAGACCTGCGCGCCCAGCCAGGCCGAGACGGCCGTCGTGGCCAGGGTGCCCAGCAGGCGCTCCTTGACCGGCTTGTCGAGGGTCTCGCCGACGAAGTCCTTGTTGGACAGGGAGACCAGCACCGGCCAGCCGGTGTCGGTCATCTCCGCCAGGCGCCGGGTGGCCTCCAGCGAGTGGCGGGTGTTCTTCCCGAAGTCGTGGCCCGGATCGATCATGATCGCGTCCCGCCGGACGCCCAGTGAGGCCGCCCGCTCGGCCAGGCCCACCGTGACGCGCAGGATGTCCGCCATCACGTCCTCGTAGGAGGTCCGGTGCGGGCGGGTGCGCGGCTCGACCCCACCGGCGTGGGTGCAGACGATGCCGACGTCGTACCGGGCGGCGACCTCCGCCAGGCGGGGATCCACCCCGCCCCACGCGTCGTTCAGCAGATCGGCGCCGGCCTCGCACACCGCCTCCCCGACCTCGTGCCGCCAGGTGTCCACGCTGATCACCACGTCCGGGTGGCGTCGGCGCACCTCGGACACGAACCCGACGGTACGACGGGCCTCCTCGACCGCGTCCACGTGCTCGCCCGGACCGGCCTTGACCCCACCGATGTCGATGATCGCGGCTCCCTCGGCGACCGCCTGCTCGACCCGGTCCAACGCGGGCTCGTCGCGGAACGTCGCGCCCTGGTCGTAGAAGGAGTCCGGAGTCCGGTTCACGATGGCCATGATCACCGGCTCGTCGGTGTCGAACTCGCGCCTGCCCAGTCGCAGCATCCCGCTCTTTCCTCCTTCGGCGACCCTCTCGCCTCGTCTGTGACCTTAACCTGGTGCCCGGAAGCCTCTCAGGGAGATGATCGTGTTCTGGTTCTTGCTGATCGCGCTGGTCGTGGTCGTCGCCGCGGTCACCCTCGCGGTCGTCGGTGGAGGTGCCGAGGCCGTCCTGCCCGAGGCCGAGCCGGACCGGGTGGCCGACGGGCTGCCCGGGGCCCGACCGGTCGCCCGGACGGACATCGACGCGCTCCGCCTGCCCGTCGCCGCGCGCGGCTACCGGATGGCCGAGGTCGACGACGTACTCGACCGGCTGGGAGCCGAACTGGCGGAGCGCGACGCGCGGATCGCGGAACTCACGGCGCGGCTCGCGGCGGCGCCCGAGGACGACGCGCCCCCCGCCGCGGCGGGCCGGGTGGACCTCGGCAAGGACGGCCGGTGACCGGCTCCGCGGTCACCGGCCCCGACGGCGGCCCGCGCTGCCCGTGGGCCGTGTCCACCGAGGACTACCTCGCCTACCACGACACGGAATGGGGCCGCCCGGTCCACGGGGACGACGCGCTCTACGAGCGGCTCTGTCTGGAGGCGTTCCAGTCGGGCCTGTCCTGGATCACGATCCTGCGACGCCGCGAGGGATTCCGGAAGGCGTTCGCGGACTTCGAGATCGCGGCGGTGGCGCGGTTCGACGAGAGCGACGCGGCACGGCTGCTGCTGGACGAGGGCATCATCCGCAACCGGATGAAGATCGAGGCCACGCTGGCGAACGCGCGGGTCCTGGCGGGCTGGAGGGAAGGGCGGCTGGACGAGCTGATCTGGTCCCACGCCCCGAAGCGGCCGGGCCGGGCGCCGAGGACCGTCGCCGACGTCCCGGCGACCACCGACGCGTCCACGGCCCTCGCCAAGGACCTCAAGAAGGCCGGCATCCGCTTCGTCGGCCCGACCACCGCCTACGCCCTGATGCAGGCCTGCGGTCTGGTCAACGACCACCTTGCCGCCTGCGTCTCCCGCGACGGATCCTGACCGCCCCCGGCCGCCGACGCGCCGGCGGCCGGGGCGCGGAGCGCGCCTGATCGGCCGACCGCCGGTCGGCCGATCAGCGACCCAGGTACTTCGGGGTCTCCTTCGCCAGGAACGCCCGCACCGCGATCCCGTGGTCCTCGGACGCCCCGGCACGCGTCTGGAGCTCGTCCTCGCGGGTGAGCGCCTCCGGGAGGCCGTGGGAGGCGCCGTACGCCAGGGACTCCTTGAGGGCCGCGTAGGCCACCGTGGGGCCCGCCGCGAGGGCGCGGGCCACGGACTCGGCCTCGGCGGCCAGCGACTCGGACGGCACCAGACGGTTGGCGATGCCCAGCTCGAACGCCTCCTTCGCCTTCACGGACCGCGGGAAGAACAGCAGGTCGGCGGCGCGCGAGGCACCGATCAGACGCGGCAGGGTCCAGGACACCCCCGAGTCGGCGGTCAGCGCGACCCCCGCGAACGAGGTGTTGAACGACGCCGTGTCGGCCACCACCCGGAAGTCGGCCGCCAGCGCGAACCCGAAGCCGGCCCCGGCCGCGACCCCGTTGACGCCCGCGACCACCGGCTTCGGCATCTGCGTGAGCGCCCGCACGATGGGGTTGTAGTGCTCCGCGACCGTGCTCATCGTCAGCGACGAGCCGGTCTCGCGGTCGGCGGCCAGGTTCCCGATGTGCTCCTTGAGGTCCTGACCGACGCAGAAGGCCCGGTCGCCGGCCGCGGTCAGCAGGACCGCCCGTACCGCCGTGTCCGAGCCGGCCTCCTCGACCGCGTCGCGCAGGGCGACCTTGGTCTCGGTGTTCATGGCGTTCATCGCGTCGGGCCGGTTGATCGTGATGGTCGCGAGTCCGTCGGTCACTTCGTAGAGCACGCTGTCGGCCATGGCGGGGGTCCCCCTTCGTCGCGGGCTTGGCTACCGGCCGGTATCGGGCGGTGCAAGGGCCAGCATGGCGGACCCGGACCCGGCCGGACATGTGATGTGCGTCAATAAAGCCGAGGGCAGGCGCCAAGGCAGCGGCGAAGTATCGCAGGCGGGTCCCCGAAATGAGTGGTTTTGGTCAAGCGCGTTGCAGAAGCGTTCCCGACCGATGTTGGTCATCGGGTCCTGACATGCGGGATAATGGCCGGGAAGCAATGTGTTCGATGCCGGGTACTAGGCGCCTATGTGGGGCCGTCGGCTGACGATGAGCTGGTTTCAGGAAGGGGAACGAGCATGGCGGCCATGAAGCCGCGGACGGGCGACGGCCCGCTCGAGGTCACCAAGGAGGGGCGGGGCATCGTCATGCGCGTACCGCTCGAGGGCGGCGGTCGGCTCGTCGTCGAGCTGACTCCGGACGAAGCGGACGCCCTGGGTGACGCCCTGAAGAAGGTCGTCGGCTAAGCGGTCGGCAGTACTTTCACCATGCATTCTCTGCACTGCCCCGGTCGCGTCACGCGGCCGGGGCAGTGTTGTTCCCGGGGTGGGGTCGCCCGGCGCGCGGTTCCCGGGGTGCGCGACGTCGCCACCGGGCCGCGCGGGGCGAACGGGCGCGGGCGATCAGCGCCGGACCGCGCACAGCAGGCCGTCGCCCACGGGGAGCAGCGCGGCCTCCAGGGCGGGGGTCTCGCGGACGGTGCGCAGCAGTTCGCGGACCCGGAGCACCTCCACCGGCTGGGCCGCGGAGTCGACCGTGCGGCCGTCCGAGAAGACCCCCTCGAAGCACACCAGCCCGCCGGGCCGCAGCAGCCGCAACGATTCCGCGAGGTAGTCGAGGGACTCGGAGGGGTCCCCGTCGCAGAAGACCAGGTCGTACCCGCCGTCGGCGAGCCGCGGCAGTACGTCCAGCGCGCGGCCGGGGATGAAGCGGGCCCGATTGACCGCGAAACCGGCGGCGCGGAACGCCTGGCGGGCGAAGGCCTGCCGGTCGGCCTCGGGATCCACCGTGGTCAGCACCCCGTCGGGGCGCATGCCGTGGAGGAGGTGGATGCCGGAGACCCCGGTGCCGGTGCCGATCTCGGCGACCGCCTTGGCGTCCGCGGTGGCGGCCAGCAGGCGCAGTGCGGCCCCGGTTCCGGGGGAGACCGAACGCAGTCCCGCCTCCCTGGACCGGTCGCGGGCCCATCGCAGAGCGTCGTCCTCGGCGACAAACGCGTCGGCGAACGCCCAGCTCGTCTGCCGGTTGCCGCTAATGACCCTCTCCTGTCCCCATAGTTGGCGCAACGGTGACTGTATCCGTTGACGTCGGGAACCCGCAGATGGGACCGGGCGTTGAAAGAGGTGTGTGCGGGACGGACGCCGGAGGTCGGCGAACACCCGTGGACGAGAGGGCGAGCGGGGGCGTCGGAAGACCCGCGACCCGTGCAAAGTTAGTGCAAAAATCTTTATCCGGAGCTGACGGGAGGGGTGGCTATGGTAGGGACTCCACTGGACACCACCAGAGCCGACAGGGGAGGTGCGGCTGCGCCTGTGGATCGTGGAGGCGTGCTCAGGCGCCTCTTCTGGTCGGCCGGCGAGCCGAAATCCGTGACCGACATTGCTGACCGCTTCCACACCGCCGCATCCGCTACCACCGCGACCTTTGCCGCCGATGCGGGCTCGCAGGCGTGGACCCCTCCCTCGTGGGAGGAGATCGTCAGCACGCACAGTGCGCGGGTCTACCGTCTCGCCTACCGCCTGACGGGCAACCAGCACGACGCCGAGGACCTGACGCAGGAAGTCTTCGTCCGCGTCTTCCGCTCGCTGTCCACGTACACGCCCGGCACGTTCGAGGGCTGGCTGCACCGCATCACGACGAATCTCTTCCTGGACATGGTCCGCCGCAAGCAGCGGATCCGCTTCGACGCGCTCGGCGACGACGCCGCCGAACGGCTGCCCAGTCGCGAGCCGTCCCCCCAGCAGGTCCTGCACGACACGCACTTCGACGCGGACGTGCAGCAGGCGCTGGACACCCTCGCCCCCGAGTTCCGCGCGGCCGTGGTGCTGTGTGACATCGAGGGCCTGTCGTACGAGGAGATCGCCGCCACGCTCGGCGTGAAGCTCGGCACCGTGCGCAGCCGCATCCACCGCGGCCGCTCCCACCTGCGCAAGGCGCTCAAGCACCGGTCTCCCGAGGCCCGTGCGGAGCAGCGCGCGCTGGCCGGGGTGGCGGTGGGCGCGCCGGGTGCCGGGGGAGAGGGCGGAGCCGAGTGAGCGGAGCCCGTCCGTCCCCCGCCGAACAGCACCTGGGCGACCGTCTCGCCGCCCTCGTGGACGGCGAGTTGAGCCATGACGTGCGCGAGCGGGTGCTCGCCCACCTGGCCACCTGCCCCAAGTGCAAGGCCGAAGCCGACGCGCAGCGTCGGGTGAAGAGCATGTTCGTGGAGAGCGCGCCCCCGCCGCTGTCCGCCGGACTGCTGGCCCGCCTCCAAGGTCTCCCCGCAGGCAATCCCGACGGTCCGCCGCCGCCCTCCGGCCCGCCGGGCGCCGATCCGTTGTCCCCCTTCGGGTACGCCGCCCCGGCTCCCTCGCGCGAGGGTTTCAGGATCCATGAGATGGGGCGACCCAGACGTCGCTTCGCTTTCGTCGCCGCGGGAGCCGTGTCGTTGGCCGCCATCGCGCTCGGCGGGTCGCTGCCGCTGGACGCCGTCGAGCCCAACGCCCGGGGAGACGCGCCCGCGACCAGGCCCGGGCCGTACGCGCCGTTGACCGACGCCGTGGTCCGTGACCGGTTGCCCAGCCCCGGTGGCCTGCCCACGCTCGCCCCGCCCGGCCCCACCGTGTCGGCCCGCCCGGCGGTCTCCCTGTCCCGGTGACCGCCGCCCCGTGCCCCGTCGTTCGCGTCGCGGGTTCGGGGGCGGGGCTCCCCCTGATGGCCGGACCTGGTTGAATCGGCGGCAGATGCGCCGCCCGGCGGTGCGACAGGTACGCGGGGAGCGCGCATGTCCGACAGCCAGCAGACCGACGCGTCGCGGGCGCCACAGTGGTGGAGCCGGCCCGACGGCCCTGCGAAGGCGCGACCGGCGGAGGTGCCCTCGCAGCGCGTCGACCCGCAGGGCCCGGACCCGGAGCACGGGCTCCTGGCCGACCCGGACGACGCTTCCGACCCGGACGCCGCGACCGCGGTCGCTGCCGAGGCCGGCGTGGGTGCGGGGGTCGATCCCGAGGCGGGGCCCGAGGCCGCGCCGCGGTACGACCCCTGGGCGGCCCGGCCGCTGCACGTGGTGGACCGGGGGCGGGAGCCGCGCGGGTTCCGCATGTGGCGGGTGGTGGCCCTGGCGGTCGGCGTCGCCCTCCTCGCCGGCGGCGTCGGCGGCTTCCTGGGCGTCCTCGCGGAGCGCCGCAGCAGCACCCGCCTCGAACTCCCGCAGGCCGCCGTCGACTCCAAGGGGCGGGCCCCCGACAGCGTCGCCGGGATCGCCGCCTCGGCGCTGCCCGGTGTGGTCACCCTCCACGTCAGCGGCGGCGGGGGCAGCGGCACGGGTACGGGCTTCGTGCTCGACCCGCAGGGACACATCCTCACCAACAACCACGTCGTCGCCGACGCCAAGGACATAACGGTCACCTTCAGTACGGGGGAGAGCGTCCCCGCCACACTCGTCGGCCGGGACGGCGGATACGACCTGGCCGTGGTCAAGGTCGACGGGGTGCGCGGACTGCGGCCCCTGACCCTCGGGAACTCCGAGAACGTCAAGGTCGGCGACCCGGTGGTGGCCATCGGAGCCCCCTTCGACCTCTCCAACACCGTCACCGCGGGCATCATCAGTGCCACCGGGCGCCCCATCACCGCGGGCGGCGACAAGGGCAACGGCAGTGACATCAGCTACGTCGACGCCCTCCAGACCGACGCGCCGATCAACCCCGGCAACTCCGGCGGTCCGCTCCTCGACGCCCGCGCCCACGTCATCGGCATCAACAGCGCCATCCGGGGCGCCGACAAGAGCGGCGACGGAGACGAGGAGGGCCGCCAGAGCGGCAGCATCGGCCTCGGCTTCGCCATCCCCGTGAACCAGGGCAAGCGGGTCGCGGAGGAACTCATCAGCACCGGGCACGCCACCCATCCGGTCATCGGAGTCACCCTCGACATGCAGTACAAGGGCGACGGAGCCCGTGTCGGGACCAAGGCCGCGGACGGCAAGCCCCCGGTGGTCGCCGACGGGCCGGGAGCCCGCGCCGGGATCAAGGCGGGCGATGTGATCACCAAGGTGGACGGGCAGCGGGTGCACGGCGGGGACGAGCTGATCATCAAGATCCGGGCCCACCGACCGGGCGATTCCCTCAACCTGACCGTTCTGCGCGAGGGCAGGGAGCGCATGCTGGACGTGGCACTGGGTTCGGCCGACGGCTCGTGACACGAGGAGCGCGCCCGACGCGCCCCGGGCGCCGGACGGCGGCGAAAGTGGTGCCCGTGCGGTACGGGCGTATGGGTCCCGAGGCATCGACGGGTACCGTTGTGCCGGCCGGACGTGAAAAGAGCCGAGGAGCGGCAAGGTGTTCAACGACATAGGCGCACTCGAGCTGGTCACGATCGTCGTGCTGGCCATTCTCGTGTTCGGTCCGGACAAACTGCCGAAGATGATCCAGGACGTCACCGGGGTGATCCGCAAGATCCGGTCGTTCTCCGACAGTGCCAAACAGGACATCCGCTCCGAACTGGGCCCGGAGTTCAAAGACTTCGAGTTCGAGGACCTCAATCCCAAGACGTTCATCCGCAAGCAGCTGACGGAGAACGAGGACCTCAAGGACATCCGCAGCAGCTTCGACCTCCGCAAGGAGCTCAACGACGTCACCGACGCCGTGAACGGCAAGGAGCCCGAGGCGCCCGCGACCCCGTCCGCGCCCGCCGCGAGCACCGGCCCCGACCTGCTGAAGAAGCCCGCCGCCCCGTCCCCCGAGCAGCGCACTCCCTTCGACGCCGACGCCACCTGAGCCGTCGCCTGCCCTGTGATCCGGAGTCGGATGGCTATCCTCCATCTGTCCGTCCGGACGCAGGACGCCCGAGGGAGGGGGTCCCCCCAGCGAGTCGAGGGGGAGGGCCGTTCCGGACCCCAGGGAACGAGAGGCCGCCCAGATGGAGACGACGAGCAGTAGTCGGGTGGGCGCGCAGCCTGCCGAAATCCCCGCAGAGCTGCCCGCGGACGACCCGCAGGCACAGCAGGACCCGCAACAGAACCCCGCGGGGGCCCAGGAGGGCCCCGGCCCCACCCCTGCGGCCCGTCGGGCGGCGCAGGAGTACCTGCGGGCGGAGTTCCCCTGGTACGGCCTGGACGGGGCCTTCACCGGCCCCCGCCGGCTGATGCAGGTGGGCACCGCCGCGGACGGGAGCGTGGAGCACGGTTCCACGGGCCACGGGGACGAGCCGTCCGTGCGCGGGGAGATCGCCACCGGCGAGAAGGAACGCTTCGCGGTGGTCATCACCGTCGCCAGCAACCCGCTCCGCCGCAGCGCCGACGGAACCGGCGTCCTGGAGGCCACCTCGGTCTCCTCGGCCGCCTGGCTGGCCGGTTCGGGCCTGCTGGCCTACAGCTGGCCCGGCCAGATGGACCACAGCCTCCGCGACGACTGGCTCGACCAGCAGACCGAGGCGGCCTGGGAACTCGCCGACGACCTCGACGGCGAGGACTGGTCGACGCTGTCCCTGCCGGTGGACGGGGAGCCGACACCGTTCCACTACCGCGAGTCGGAGTTCGGCTGGGTGCTCGCCGGCTCCCGGGGCGGGGTGCACCTGGGCGCGTACGGGCGCGGCATGAGCGCGTACGGGCTCGGCTTCTCGGTGATCGGGGACCTGGACGCGTACCGGTAGCCGCCGTACTCCCGCGCCCCCACGACGCAGACGCGGGGCGGGGCGGGCCACGGAAACGGGGGAGGGCACCGCCGATCGGCGGTGCCCTCCCCCGTTCGGGCTCCTAGAACTTGTTGCGCGGGGTGATCCCCAGCGACATGCCCGAGAGACCGCGGGCCCGGCCGCCGAGCTTGCCGGCGATGGCGCGCAGGGCCGCGCCGGCGGGGGAGTCGGGGTCGGACAGGACGACCGGCCTGCCCTCGTCGCCGCCCTCGCGCAGACGGACGTCGATCGGGATCGAGCCCAGCACCGGCACCGAGGCGCCGACCGTCTTCGTCAGCCCGTCGGCGACCCTCTGCCCACCGCCCGAGCCGAAGACGTCCACCATCTCGTCGCAGTGCGGGCACGGCAGGCCCGACATGTTCTCGACGACGCCGACGATCTTCTGGTGGGTCTGCACGGCGATCGAACCGGCCCGCTCGGCCACCTCGGCGGCGGCCTGCTGCGGGGTGGTCACCACGAGGATCTCGGCGTTCGGCACCAACTGGGCCACCGAGATCGCGATGTCGCCGGTGCCCGGCGGCAGGTCGAGCAGCAGGACGTCCAGGTCACCCCAGAACACGTCCGCCAGGAACTGCTGGAGCGCGCGGTGCAGCATCGGACCGCGCCAGACCACCGGCGCGTTGCCCGGGGTGAACATGCCGATGGAGATCACCTTCACGCCGTGCGCGGAGGGCGGCATGATCATGTTCTCGACCTGGGTGGGGCGCCCGTCCACGCCGAGCATGCGCGGCACGCTGTGGCCGTAGATGTCCGCGTCGACCACGCCGACCTTCAGACCGTCCGCGGCCATCGCGGCGGCGAGGTTCACCGTCACCGAGGACTTGCCGACGCCGCCCTTGCCGGACGCGACCGCGTACACACGGGTCAGCGAGCCCGGCTTGGCGAAGGGCACCTCGCGCTCGGCGGTGCCGCCGCGCAGCGTGTTCGCCAGGTCCTTGCGCTGCTCGTCGCTCATCACGTCGAGGGTGACGGCGACGGAGGTGACGCCGGCGACGCGCTCGACGGCCTCGGTGACGTTCTTGGTGATGGTCTCGCGCATGGGGCAGCCCGACACCGTCAGGTAGACGGTGACGGCGACCGCGCCGCCGTCGCCGATCTCCACCGATTTCACCATGCCGAGTTCGGTGATCGGCCGGTGGATCTCGGGGTCGTTCACCGTCGCCAGCGCGTCCAGGATCGCGTCCTGCTCGGGCACGGCGGCGTCGGCGGAGCTTGTGTCGGTAGCCATGTACCCGATGGTACGGCTCGCCGGCACGCCGTCGGTAAGCCCGTCAGCGGTCGCCTTCGTCACGTTCGGGGGCCAGCAGCCGCCGCTCGTCCATCTCCTTGATCAGGTCCTGGAACTCCGACCTGATCCAGTCGCGCGTCGCGACCTCGCCCATGCCCATGCGCAGTGAGGCGATCTCCCGCGTCAGGTACTCGGTGTCGGCGATGGACCGCTCGTTCTGCTTGCGGTCCTGTTCCAGGTTGACCCGGTCCCGGTCGTCCTGCCGGTTCTGGGCGAGCAGGATCAACGGGGCCGCGTAGGAGGCCTGGAGCGACAGCATCAGCGTCAGGAAGATGAACGGGTACTGATCGAAGCGCAGGTGCTCGGGCGCGAAGACGTTCCACAGCACCCAGGCGACGACGACGATCGTCATCCAGACGATGAACCGGCCCGTGCCCAGGAACCGCGCGACCCGCTCCGAGAGCCGCCCGAAGGCCTCCGGGTCGTACTCGGGCAACAGCCGGCGGCGCGCCGCCCGCGGCTGGTCCAGCCGCCGGACGCGCGAACGCGTCAGCGCGCTCGACCCGGACGGGCCGCTCCCCTTGGAACGCTCCGAGGAGCGTTCAGGGCGGTCCGCCCGCAGCCGCTCCGCGGCCTCCTCCAGCCGGTCCGACAGCCCCTCGCGGGCATGGTCGCGCCGCTCCCGCCGCTGCTTGCGCGCGGCGTCGCCGCGCGGGGTGCCCGAACTCCGGCCCCGATCGCCACGCCCCCGCTCAGTGGCCACTCACGGCCTCCTCGGAATGGAAGTCCGTCTCCCGCCAGTCGTCCGGCAGCAGGTGGTCGAGCACGTCGTCGACGGTCACCGCGCCCAGCAGCGAGCCGCTCTCGTCGACCACCGGCACCGCGACCATGTTGTAGGCGGCCAGGTAGCTGGTCACCACCGGCAGCGAGGCCTCCGGCCGCAGCGGCGGCAGGTCGGTGTCCACGATCGAGCTGACCAGGGTGAACGGCGGATCCCGCAGCAGCCGCTGGAAGTGCACCGTCCCCAGGTACTTGCCCGTCGGCGTCTCGTCCGGCGGCCGGCACACGTACACCTGCGCCGCCAGCGCCGGCGACAGGTCCGACTGCCGTACACGGGCCAGCGCGTCGGCGACCGTGGCGTCCGGGCGCAGCACGATCGGCTCCGTGGTCATCAGACCGCCCGCCGTGCGTTCCTCGTACGACATCAGACGGCGCACGTCCGCGGCGTCGTCCGGCTGCATCAGCGTCAGCAGCCGCTCCTTGTCGTCCTCGGGCAGCTCGGACAGCAGGTCGGCCGCGTCGTCGGGGTCCATCGCCTCCAGGACGTCGGCCGCGCGCTCCTCCTTCAGCTTGCCGAGGATCTCCACCTGGTCGTCCTCGGGCAGCTCCTCCATGACGTCCGCGAGCCGGTCGTCGTCGAGGGCGCTGGCGACCTCGGCGCGACGCTTCGGCGTCAGGTGGTGCAGTACGTTCGCCAGGTCGGCCGGCCGCATCTGCTCGAAGGTCGCCACCAGGCTCTCGGCGCCCTGCCCGTGCTCCTCCAGCGAGAACCCGCTCACCGCGGACCACTCCACCGTGAGGGTCTCGCCGCGCCGGCGCAGCGCGCCCGCCTTGCCCTTGCGCACGAAGATCCGGTCGATCTCCCAGTCCCGGCGGGCGGGCAACTGCTGGATGGCCACGTCCAGGACGGTGACCTCCTCGCCGGTCGCGGTCAGCCGCACGCGCCGGTCGAGGAGCTCGCCGAGGACCAGCCGCTCGGTGGGGCGCTGCTCGAAGCGCCGCATGTTGACGACACCGGTGGTGATGACCTGTCCGGACTCCACGCCCGTCACCCGGGTCATCGGCAGGAAGATCCGGCGCCGGCTGACCACCTCGACGACCAGGCCCAGCAGTCGCGGTGGGCGACCGCCGACGCGCAGCATGGCGACGATGTCGCGGACGCGGCCGACCTGATCGCCGTTGGGATCGAAGACGGGCACACCCGACAGATGCGAGACGAAGATCCGCGGGGCGCCTGCAGCCATCCGAGCGCCTCCTAGAGCGTGAACCAACCGTCGATCAAGAGTCGTGCCGAGCCTCAGGCTAGCCCGTGCCGCCGGTCAGCGTCCTGGTGGGGCCGTCCGGCCGGGGGCGGCGCGGCCGTCCGAGCCGTGCGGGGGCCGCCGTACGGAGCCCCCGCCCGGCTCTCCGGACGCGGGCGAGGGCCGCGAGGCCCGGGCGGGTACGCTGCCTGTCGCCCCCAGAGGAACCACCGAGAGGCACCCGCCCGTGACCGCCAACCTCCCTGTCGCACGGCTGCGCCGGGCCGCCGTCGCCGGCGTCCTGTGCGCGGGCCTCGCCGTCTCCGTCACGGGCTGCGGCGGCGGCAGTGGCGAGGATCCCGACAAGGGGACCAACGGGGTCGGCAAGCTCTCCGCCGACAAGATCGAGGCGCAGGCGCGGACGGCGGCCACCGCCGCCTCCTCGGTGCACCTGTCCGGCACCCTGGTCAGCGGCGGCAAGTCCTTCACCCTCGACATGCGCCTGAAGTCCGACGGCGGCACCGGCGAGGTGAAGTCCCAGGAGGACACCTTCCAGGTGCTGCGCGTCGGGGAGCAGCTCTACCTGAAGGCCAGCGCCGCCTTCTGGGGCGAGTCCGACTCGGCCGGCAAGCTCGGCGACAAGTTCGTGAAGGTGCCCGAGAGCGACCCCACCTACAAGCAGTTCCGCGGCTTCACCGACATGGGCGTCCTGCTCGACGGGCTGCTCGGCCTCGACGGCAAGCTCACCAAGAGCCCGTACGGCAAGGTCGGGCAGGCCCGCGTGGTCCCGGTCCTGGCCGACGGGGGCAAGGGCGGCCGGCTCTCGGTGTCCCTCGACGGCACCCCCTACCCGCTGCTCATGGAACGCGCGGGCGGCGCCGGCCGGGTGGAACTCACCGACTGGGGCCAGACCTTCCCGCTGGATCCCCCCGCGAAGGACCAGACGGTCGACTACGGGTCCCAGTTGCCCACGACCAGGAACCAGGGCGGCGTCAAGCCGAGCCCGAGCGGCAGCTCGGGCCAGGGTTCCAACCCCGGCGGCTGACCGGCGGACCAGGGGCTCACACCCCCGGCGGGCCGGTCCCGTCACGGCCCGGGGTTCAGCGCGCGGCCCTGCGCCGCTTCAGCAGCAGCTTCGGCAGCCCCGCGGGGATGGCCCGGCGGGTCGTCGCGGGGGAGGGCAGCGGGGCCGCGGCCAGCGACCCGCCCGGCAGCGCGTCCCGTACGGCCTCGGGCTCCAGGCGCAGCAGCCGGCACTCCCGCGCCCACCGCTCCGTCATCAGCTCGGAGTCGGGGGCGTTCAACCGCTTGCCCTTCAGCTCGGCCACCGCGGCCTGCCACTCCTCGCCGCGCGGCGGGAGCTCCCGCACGGTCGCCGTCCACGCGACGAGCCGGCCGCCCTTGTCCTTGCTGCGCACGGTGACCTCGGCCGTGGAGCCGTCCGCGAGCCCCGGGAACGGCTGCTCCCCCGGCCCGTCGCCGAGCACGTGCGCGGCGCCGTCCACCCAGGCGTGCCACAGGGCCCGATCCGCCCCGGAGCCGCGGACCCAGATCAGTCCGGACTTCTTGCCGGCCTCCTCGACGAGGGCCAGATCGAACGTGCTGAGAGTCATGGGGACAGCGTAGCCGGCCGCGGTCGGTTCGCAGGGCGGTGTCCTGTCGGTCGGGCCGGGCTCGTCGTGTCCGGGCCCGATCGACAGGACATCCCCTACAGCCAACCGTGGCGTCTGAGGGCCCGGTGGATGGTGAAGCAGGTCCCCACGATGGTGACCATCACCATCGGGTAGCCGTACTTCCACTGGAGTTCCGGCATGTGCGCGAAGTTCATCCCGTACACCCCGCAGATCATCGTGGGCACGGCGATGATCGCCGCCCAGGAGGTGATCTTGCGCATGTCCTCGTTCTGGGCGACGGTCGCCTGCGCGAGGTTGGCCTGGAGGATCGAGTTCAGCAGCTCGTCGAAGCCGACGACCTGCTCGTGCACCCGCGCCAGGTGGTCCGCGACGTCGCGGAAGTACTTCTGGATGTCCGGGTCCACCAGCCGCATCGGGCGCTCGCTCAACAGCTCCATGGGGCGCAGCAACGGGGCGACCGCCCGCTTGAACTCCAGCACCTCGCGCTTGAGCTGGTAGATGCGGCCCGCGTCGCCGCCGCGCGTGACGCCCTTGGCGGGCGCGGCGAAGACCTCGCTCTCCACCTCGTCGATGTCGTCCTGGACGGCCGCCGCGACCGCGATGTACCCGTCGACGACGTGGTCGGCGAGGGAGTGAAGTACGGCCGAGGGTCCCCGGGCCAACAGTTCGGGGTCGTCCTGGAGGCGGTGCCGCAGGCCCTTGAGGGAGCCCTGGCCGCCGTGCCGGACGGTGATGACGAAGTCGGGGCCGGTGAAGCACATCACCTCGCCCGTCTCCACCACCTCGCTCGTGGAGGTGAGTTGGGCGTGCTCGACGTAGTGGATCGTCTTGAAGACGGTGAAGAGGGTGTCGTCGTAGCGCTCCAGCTTCGGTCGCTGGTGCGCGTGCACCGCGTCCTCCACGGCGAGCGGGTGCAGTCCGAAGGTGGCGGCGATCCCCGCGAACTCGGACTCGGTCGGCTCGTGCAGCCCGATCCAGGCGAACCCGCCGTCCTCGCGGACCCGACGGATCGCCTCACGGGGCGTCAGGCAACCCGGTCCGGGTGCGCGCCGGCCGTCGCGGTACACGGCGCAGTCGACCACCGCGCTGCTCGCGGACGGGTCACGGGTGGTGTCGTAGCCGGGTTGCGCGGAGGCGGACCGGCGCAGGGCCGGACGGACGGCGGCACGGAGGTAGGGCAGCATCGACATGGCAGGCTCCTTCGCGCGCACGGCTGCGGACCGTACGGGTGGGAGACCCTCCGCGGCTGCGAGCGGGCGGGCAGGCCCCGGCAGGCGGAAGGAGAAGGACGGAGAGGACAAATTTCTGCCGTCGCTCTTCTACTGATCGCGAGATCACAGGGGGCGGGACACGCCCGGCCTGAAAGTGGAAGAGCGATTGGTACTGCACGATCGACTTCGATCCATTGCAGCCCCACCTCCTCCGGCCGGTCCCCCGTGGGGGACGTCCTGTCGTCCGGCCCTTGAAACGATGCTTCTGCATGCGGGCCGAACCAGCTGTCAACACTAGCAGTCGACGGATGGTCAAGCCCCGCTCTTTACCCGGGGGATACGAGTTCTATGCTCGCTCCATGGCAGAAATTCTGGCTCTTGTGGAGGCCCGGCTGCGGACCGCGTTCGGTGAACCCGACGCCCGCGCCGCCGTCACCTTCCTGGGCACCGATCGCATCGAGGTCCTCCGCTTCGTGGAGGGCGACCTCCTGCGGTACGCGACCCTCGGGATGTCCGCCCACCCGATGACCGACCCCACCGCCGTGGTCGCCGACCCGGTGCGCGGTCCGCGCGCCGAGCTGGTGCTGACCGTCCGCGGCGGCCTCGCCCCCACCGACCGGGTGTTGCGACCGCTCGCCGTACTCGGTGCGTCCCCCGTCGTCGAGGGCCTGATCGTCGCCCCCGGGGCCTCGCTGGACGTGGGCGAACCGCTCTGGGAGGGGGCGCCGTTCACCTCGGTGCTGGTCGCGGAACCGGGCGGGCTGGTGCCCGACCTGGAACTGGACGAGCCCATGGACCCCGTGCACTTCCTGCCCCTGCTCCCGATGACGGCGAACGAGGCCGCCTGGAAGCGGGTGCACGGCGCCGCCGCGCTCCAGGAGCGCTGGCTCGCGCGCGGCACGGATCTGCGGGACCCTCTGCGTAGCGCCGTCGTACTGGACTGAGCGCCGCCGGTTGCGGGTACGGATGGGATCCGGACGGGTGATCGCGTCTTGACGGGGCGCCGGGCGGGGAGGAGCGTGCTTCCTATGAGGGGCGAACCGAGTTGCCCGAAGTGCGGTGGCCGGGTCCGCGCACCCGGTCTTTTCGCCGACTCCTGGCAGTGCGCGGTGCACGGCGCCGTCCATCCCCTGCAGCCCGTGATCCCGCCGAGCGTCGAGGGCCTGGGCGTGGTCGTCCACCGGGCGCAGGTTCCGGTCTGGATGCCGTGGCCGTTGCCGGTCGGGTGGCTGTTCACCGGGGTCGCGGCCGCCGGTGACGACCGCAGCGGGGGCCGTGCCACGGCCGTGGCCTGCTCGGGACCCGGGCCCCTGGGCGGCATCGGAGAGCTGCTGCTGATCGCCGAGGAGCTGGGCGTCGGGCTCGGCGCGCGGTACGCGGGGATCGACGCGCCCGACCCGGGCCCGCACATGGACGTCTCGGGTGCGCCGCACGCCAAGGTCGTCGCCGCCGGCAGGCCGACACCGCTGTGGCACGTCACCGGCACCCCGGACGACCGGGCCGTCTTCGCGGGCGAGGCGCGCGGCCTGTGGCTGTGGGCGATCGTCTGGCCCGAACAGTCGGGGCTGCTGATGTACGACGAGCTGGTCCTGACGGATCTGCGCGACGCGGGCGCCGAGGTCGAACTCCTTCCCTGTGGCGCCCTGAGCCCCAGGATCCTCGGCCCGTCCTGACCGTCCCCGCCGTGCGGTGGGGCCGTGGGGCTCGCGGGGCTGGGTATTCTGGAGTGTCCCCCCGTCCGTACGAGAACCATGGAGCACGGCTGTGCGCATCGACCTGCACGCCCACTCCACGGCATCCGACGGCACGGACACCCCCGCCGAGCTGGTCCGCAACGCGGCCGCCGCCGGGCTCGACGTGGTCGCGCTGACCGATCACGACACCGTCGGGGGATACGCCGAAGCCGTCGCCCACGTGCCGGCCGGCCTCACCCTCGTCACCGGGGCCGAACTCAGCTGCCGCCTCGACGGCGTCGGCATGCACATGCTCGCGTACCTCTTCGATCCCGAGGAGCCCGAGTTCGCCCGCGAGCGGGAGCTGGTCCGCGACGACCGCACCCCCCGAGCGCAGGCCATGATCGGCAAGCTGCGGGACCTCGGCGTGGACATCACCTGGGAGCGGGTCGCCCGTATCGCCGGCGACGGTTCCGTGGGCCGTCCGCACATCGCCACCGCCATGGTGGACCTGGGCGTCGTGCCGACCGTGTCCGACGCGTTCACCGCGGACTGGCTCGCCGACGGCGGCCGCGCCTACGCCGACAAGCACGAACTCGACCCCTTCGACGCCGTCCGCCTCGTCAAGGCGGCCGGCGGGGTCACCGTCTTCGCGCACCCCGCCGCGGTCAAGCGCGGGCAGGTCGTCCCCGAGGCCGCCCTCGCGGCCCTGGCGACCGCCGGGCTGGACGGCATCGAGGTGGACCACATGGACCACGACGCGGACACCCGGGCCCGACTGCGCGCCCTGGCCGCGGACCTGGGCCTGCTGACCACGGGGTCCAGCGACTACCACGGCACCCGCAAGTCCTGTCGCCTCGGCGAGTACACCACCGACCCCGAGGTCTACGGCGAGATCACGCGCCGTTCCACCGGGGCGTTCCCCGTGCCCGGCGCCGGCGGACCGCTCGCGTAACGAGGACCGGCTCCTCGCCCGCCCCGCTTTCTCCTCTTGCTTCAACCCTCTCTCCTGCAAGGCATCACTGTGTTTGATTTCGCCGTCTTCGGATCCCTTTTTCTCACCCTTTTTGTCATTATGGATCCCCCCGGGATCACGCCGATCTTCCTCGCCCTGACCTCCGGGCGGCCCGCGAAGGTGCAGCGCCGCATGGCCTGGCAGGCCGTCTGCGTGGCTTTCGGCGTCATCGCCGTCTTCGGTCTCTGCGGCCAGCAGATCCTGGACTACCTGCACGTGTCCGTTCCGGCGCTGATGATCGCCGGCGGTCTGCTGCTCCTGCTCATCGCCCTCGACCTGCTCACCGGCAAGACCGACGAGCCCAAGCAGACCAAGGACGTGAACGTCGCCCTCGTCCCGCTCGGCATGCCCCTGCTGGCCGGGCCGGGCGCGATCGTGTCGGTCATCCTCGCCGTGCAGAAGGCGGACGGTTTCAGCGGTCAGGTCTCCGTCTGGGCGGCGATCGTCGCCATGCACGTCGTCCTGTGGATCACCATGCGCTACTCGCTGGTGATCATCCGGGTCATCAAGGACGGCGGCGTCGTCCTGGTGACGCGGCTCGCCGGCATGATGCTCTCCGCCATCGCGGTCCAGCAGATCATCAACGGCGTCCTCCAGGTCGTGCACACCTCCTGATCGCGGACCGGCCCCCGACGCCACGGGGGCCGGTCCCGACGGCACACATGCGAATGCCCCGCACCGGATCGGTGCGGGGCATCGGTGTCCATGCACGCGGCGGCTGTCAGGCGGCTCGCGTCAGGTGGGTCAGGAGGACGCCGTCTCGGCCGGTCGAATCAGAATGCGCTGGCCGACAGACGCGGCCTGCTGCACGATCCGGTTGACGGAGGCCGCGTCCACGACGGTGCTGTCCACGGCGGATCCGTCGACATCGTCCAGGCGCAGAATCTCGAAGCGCACGGGCTTCTCCCTTCGTCGGTGTTCTCCTTGCACAGGGTTCAACGAGGTGTAAGCGGCAAACATTCCCTACGCTAAGGAAATTTTTTCACTGGCTAACTATCCGGCCGCCGCCGCGCTCCAGAAGTCCGCCAGCGCATCGGCCGTGACCTGCGGGTTCTCGGCGTTGGGGGAGTGCTCCGCGCCCTTCACGATCACCCGCGACGCCCCAAGGCGTTTCGCCATGGAGTCCAGCAGCGGCACCGGCCACGCGTCGTCCACCACTCCCGACAGCACCAGCATGCGCAGCGGCACCACCGCCAACTCGGCCACCCGGTCCGGCTCCGACATCAGCACCCGGCCGGTGGCGATCAACTGCTCCGGCTCGGTCGCCAGCCACCGCCCGCGCAGGAACTCCGTCAGCTCGGGGCCATCGACCGGCGCGTCCACCGGCTCCTGGGCCCGCATCGCCGCCCACACCACCGACATGCATTCCGCGGGCGGGACCCCCCGCAGCGACTCCAGCGCCGCCACCAGCAGCTTCGTACGCGCCTGCTGCGCCTCCGAGATCGCCGCCGGACCGCTGCTCATCAGGGTCAGGGAGGCGAAGGGGGCGTGGTCGCGCAGTACGGCGGCGCGGGCGATCAGACCGCCCAGCGAGTGACCCACCAGGTGGACCGGGCCCCCGCCGACGCCGGACACGGCCGCCGCCTGGGCCAGCACGTCCCCGGCCAGCTCCTCCAGCGCGTACGCGGACCCCTCGCCCGGGCCGGGGCTCTCGTGCTGACCGCGCCCGTCGACCGCCACCACCCGGAAGCCGGCGCCGGCCAGCGGCTCCAGCAGCCCGATGAAGTCCTCCTTGCTGCCCGTGTACCCGGGAACCAGCAGGGCGGTGCCGCGCAGCGGCTCGCCCGCCTCGTGCACGGCGAACGCGCCGCGCGCGGTCGTCAGGCGGTACGCACGGGCCGCAGGCGGCAGGGTGAGGCGCGGTGGCTTGCTCATGGGCCCGAGGCTACCGGCCCGTACGCCCGGACACGAGGACGGCCCCGACCCCCTCGAAGGGGGTCGGGGCCGTCCTCGTACGGCGGGTGGCTCAGGCCTCGGGGGTCTGCGCCACGGCCTTGCGGGTACGCGTGCGCTTCGGCTTGACCGGCGCCTCCTCGGCGTCGACCACGGCCGCCGGGGCGTCCGGGGCGACCGCCACGGCCTTGCGGGCACGGGTGCGCTTCGGCTTCACCGGGGCCTCTTCGGCCTCGACGGCGACCTCGGCGACCGGAGCGGGCTCCGCCACCTTGCGCGTGCGGGTCCGACGCACCTTGACCGGGGCCTCCTCGACCGCGGTGGCCACGACCACCGGAGCCTCGACGGCGGCGGCCTGGGCGGCGATGGCCACGGCCTCGGCGACGACCGGGGCCGCCGCGACCTTGCGCGGCTGCCGGGTGCGGCGCGCCTTGACCGGGGGCTCCACGAGCGGAGCCATCTGGAAGTCGGGCTCCGGGGCCGGCGCCTCGACCGGGGCGGCCACCACGGCGGACTCGACCAGGGCGGCCGGGGCCGCCGCGCGGGTCCGGCGACGACGCGGCCTGCGCGGCTCGTCGACGGCCGGGGCCTCGGGCGCCACGGCGACCGGGGTCACGGCGGTCACCGCGGTGGCCACGGCCACGGCCTCGGCGGCCTGCTCGCTGCCGCCGCGGGTCCGACGACGCTGACGCGGGGTACGGGTCCGGGCCGGACGCTCCTCGGCCACCGGGGCGGCGGCGGCAGCGCCGCGACCGCCACGGCCACCGCGCCCGCCGGTCTCGCCCAGGTCTTCGAGGTTCTCGGCCTTCAGGCCGGCCCGCACGCGCTCGGCGCGCGGCAGGATGCCCTTGGTCCCGGCCGGGATGTTCATCTCCTCGAACAGGTGCGGAGACGTGGAGTACGTCTCGACCGGGTCGTGGAAGTCCAGCTCCAGCGCCTTGTTGATCAGCTGCCAGCGCGGGATGTCGTCCCAGTCGACCAGCGTGACGGCGATGCCCTTGTTGCCCGCGCGGCCGGTGCGGCCCACGCGGTGCAGGAAGGTCTTCTCGTCCTCCGGCGCCTGGTAGTTGATGACGTGCGTCACACCCTCGACGTCGATGCCGCGCGCGGCGACGTCGGTGCACACGAGCACGTCGACCTTGCCGTTGCGGAACGCGCGCAGCGCCTGCTCGCGCGCGCCCTGGCCCAGGTCGCCGTGGACGGCGCCGGAGGCGAATCCGCGCTTCTCCAGCTGCTCGGCGATGTCGGCCGCCGTGCGCTTCGTCCGGCAGAAGATCATGGCCAGGCCACGGCCCTCGGCCTGCAGGATGCGGGAGACGAGCTCCGGCTTGTCCATGTTGTGCGCACGGAAGACGTGCTGCTTGATGTTGGCGACGGTCACGCCCTCGCCCTCGGGGGAGGTGGCGCGGATGTGCGTCGGCTGCGTCATGTACCGGCGGGCCAGTCCGATGACCGCGCCCGGCATGGTCGCCGAGAACAGCATGGTCTGACGCTTCGGCGGCAGGTAGTTGATGATCTTCTCGACGTCGGGCAGGAAGCCCAGGTCGAGCATCTCGTCGGCCTCGTCGAGGACGAGGGCCTTGACGTGGGAGAGGTCGAGCTTCTTCTGCCCGGCCAGGTCCAGCAGGCGGCCCGGGGTGCCGACGATCACGTCGACGCCCTTCTTGAGCGCCTCGACCTGGGGCTCGTACGCGCGCCCGCCGTATATGGCGAGGACGCGCACGTTGCGGACCTTGCCCGCGGTCAGCAGGTCGTTGGTGACCTGGGTGCACAGCTCGCGGGTCGGAACCACCACGAGGGCCTGGGGGGCGTCGGTGAGCTGCGCGGGCGTCGCCCGGCCGGCCTCGACGTCCGCGGGGACGACGACCCGCTCCAGCAGCGGCAGGCCGAAACCGAGCGTCTTGCCGGTACCGGTCTTCGCCTGGCCGATGACGTCCGTGCCGGAAAGGGCGACGGGAAGGGTCATCTCCTGGATCGGGAAGGGGGACACGATGCCGACGGCCTCAAGGGCCTCGGCCGTCTCGGGAAAGATCCCGAGGTCTCGGAACGTAGTCAGGGTGCTGCCTCTTCTGTGAGACGCGGCGCGAGGCGGCGATGGGGGTCGTACCGTGCCGGGCTTGCAGTCGCCCACCCATGTTCGGGCGAGCCGTACAAAGCTGCGCGGGACCACTAGCCTTCGCTCAAGCGCTTCTGCCGCTGAGGGGGCCCCTCGTGCAGGGCGGTACGCATGAGCGCACACACCACATCGAGGGCGGTCGGGTTGGAGCCGATCGGGCCACCGACCGGGCATCCTCATTCGGACGGCCCGCCGAGATTCGGCAGGCGCATTACCACTGTACCTCGGATTCGCGCAGGTGTGTTGGGTGAATTCACCTGGTAGTCGCGTTTAAGCGGAGTGTCGATGGCCCTAGGTCGTGCCTTGACCGGGCATTGGGCGGGCTATTGTGCGGAGCATGTCGACCGTAGAAAACGCATCTCCCGCCGACGACAGCGCGCCCGTCGAGGCGCTCGGAATCGCCGCCCAGGACTGGGCGACGGCCTCCGTCTCGCCGCAGTACCGGGCCGCCGTCGAGGATCTCCTCGGCGCACTGGCGTACGGAGAGCTCGCCGCGTTCGAGCGCCTCGCCGAGGACGCGAAGCTCGCGCCCACCCTCGGCGACAAGGCCGAGCTCGCGAAGATGGCCTCCGCCGAGTTCCACCACTTCGAGCGGCTGCGCGACCGGCTCGCGGCGATCGACGTCGACCCCACCGCGGCGATGGAGCCCTTCGCGAAGGGCGTCGACGACTTCCACCGCCAGACCGCCCCCTCCGACTGGCTGGAAGGCCTGGTCAAGGCGTACGTCGGCGACTCCATCGCCAGCGACTTCTACCGCGAGGTCGCCACCCACCTCGACACCGACACCCGCGCCCTCGTCGTCGGCGTGCTCGACGACACGGGCCACGGAGGCTTCGCCGTCGAGAAGGTGCGCGCGGCGATCGAGGCCGACCCCCGCTGCGGAGGCCGGCTCGCCCTGTGGGCCCGCCGGCTGATGGGCGAGGCGCTCTCGCAGGCCCAGCGCGTGGTCGCGGAACGCGACGCGCTCTCCACGATGCTCGTCGGCGGCGTCGACGGGATGGCGGCCGGATTCGACCTCGCGGCCGTGGGCGAGATGTTCACCCGGATCACCAAGGCGCACACCAAGCGGATGGCGGCCCTCGGCCTCGCGGCCTGAGCCCCACGCGGGCATCGAGCCCACGCGGACACGCGTCGGCCCCGGCACGGAAGCACTCCGTGCCGGGGCCGACGCATGTCAGGGGACGGGCGGGGGCGGACGGCCGTCGTCCCGTTCAGCCCCGCGAGGGGAGCGAAAAGGGAGGGCGTCGGTGCGTCCGCCCGGAGCCCGAGCCGGGGCGGAGCAGAAGCGAGAGCACGACCGCCGACACCAGGGTCCCGCCGATCAGGGTCGCCACCAGGGTGTTGTGACCCGGTCCGAGCGACATGTGCGTGAGGTAGGCGCCGAACAGCGCCCCCACGACCCCGCTGACCAGGACCACCCTCGGTGACGGCAGCCGCTTCGCGAATCTGCGCACGGCGGCCCCGGACAAGGCGAGGCCCAACAGAGCGGAGCCGAGCGCTTCCATCAGCAGCATGAGGTCCCTTTCCGTACGTCGGGGCGTATTCGGGTTGCAGTACAGCGCTCCTACCCGAAGCGGAACAAAGAGAAACGACCCGGCGAAATCAACCGCCGGGTCGTTTTCCTCCTTTGAGGGAGGTTCAGTTCTCCGTGCCTCAGAGCGCTCCGAAGCCCACCTTGCGCGCACTCGGCTCACCCAGGTCCACGTACGCCAGGCGGTCGGACGGCACCAGGACCTTGCGGCCCTTGATGTCGGTGAGGCTCAGCAGCGGCGCAGTGCCGGACAGGGCGGCGGCCACGACGCCCTCCAGCTCCTCCGCGCTCAGGTCGCTCTCCAGCACGATCTCCCGGGGTGCGTGCTGCACGCCGATCTTGACCTCCACGGCTTTGTCCCTCCGACGATCCGGTTCGCGCGATCAGCCGCGCCGTACCCGGTCCACATTAGCCCGGAGAGGGGACGCGATCGGCCCGTGGCGGACACGCTCGCAGCGAACAGTGGAGCACCGTCGCGACGGTGCGGGTCAGCCCTCCGTGCCGTGCAGCGGGAAGCCCGCGATGCCACGCCAGGCGAGCGAGGTCAGCAGGTCGACCGCGGTGTCCCGGGCGACCGGGCTCTCGCTCGACAGCCAGTACCGGGCCACGACCTGCGAGACGCCGCCCAGGCCCACGGCCAGCAGCATCGACTCGTCCTTGGACAGGCCGGTGTCCTCCGCGATGACCTCCGAGATGGCCTCCGCGCACTGGAGCGACACGCGGTCGACGCGCTCGCGCACGGCGGGCTCGTTCGTCAGGTCCGACTCGAAGACCAGGCGGAAGGCGCCGCCCTCGTCCTGGACGTACGCGAAGTACGCGTCCATCGTCGCGGCCACGCGCAGCTTGTTGTCCGTGGTCGAGGCCAGCGCCGTGCGGACCGCCGACAACAGCGACTCGCAGTGCTGGTCCAGCAGCGCCAGGTAGAGGTCGAGCTTCCCGGGGAAGTGCTGGTAGAGCACCGGCTTGCTGACCCCGGCGCGCTCCGCGATGTCGTCCATCGCCGCGGCGTGGTAACCCTGCGCGACGAAGACCTCCTGGGCCGCGCCCAGGAGCTGGTTGCGCCGGGCTCGGCGCGGCAGTCGCGTGCCCCGGGGACGCGCTGCCTCCGTCTGCTCGATGGCTGTCACGCCGCCTCCCACTTTCTCTAAGAACACAGTGCGCTCTGCGCCGCGCCGCCATCGTACTTTTCGGTAACCGGATCTGGTGGGTTCAAGCCGAGTTTTCTCGCGGTACGGACCACCCTGACCCGCTGGTCAGCGCCTTTCCGCAGCGGTCAGCGGTAGTCGTCCTCGTCCAGGGGGACCACCCGGGCCTGCTCGGCGGCGTCCCCGTCGGTCGCCTCGTCGAGGTCGGCCCCCGTGAGCGGGTCGTCTTCGAGGGGCTGGAGTTCGATGTGCTGCTCCGCGGCATCCGCCTCGGGCGTCTCCGGGTCGAGATCCTCCCGGAGCCGCTCCCGGAAGGTGTCCGGTTCGGCTGGGTCGACAGTCATCGCGCTCCCCTCGCCTTCGCTCGTACCTACGAGCCTAGGAGGATCGCGACCGCGACGCCAGATGGTCCTGTGACCGCCGACACAAGGGGTCGAGCGTGATCGTCTCGTAACATTGCCCCATGTCTTCGACCGAGCTGCCGGGTGTGCGGTCCACCGTCGAGGCGTCCTCCCAGGTGGGAGACGTCCGGGTGGCCGAGGGAGAGCGTCTGCGTACGGAGCGGCTCCCCGGCCTGGAGCTGAACGTGCGATTCCGGCCCTCCTCGAAGGAGGGGTTGCCGCCCGCGCTGTTCGTGCACGGGCTCGGCGGATCCTCGCAGAACTGGTCGGCGCTGATGGAGCGTCTGGCCGACGAGGTGGACGGCGAGGCCGTCGACCTGCCCGGCTTCGGCTGGTCCCCGCCCCCCGCGAACCGGGACTACTCGATCACCGGTTTCGCCCGCGCGGTCATCCGACACCTCGACGCGGCCGGCCGCGGACCGGTGCACCTGTTCGGCAACTCGCTCGGCGGAGCCGTCTCCACCCGGGTCGCGGCCGCCCGCCCCGACCTGGTGCGCAGTCTGACGCTCGTCTCGCCCGCGCTCCCCGAACTGCGCGTGCAGCGCTCGGCGGTGCCGACCGCCCTGCTGGCCGTGCCGGGCATGGCGTCCCTGCTGCTGCGCCTCACCAGGGGGTTGAGCGCGGAGCAGCGCACCCGGGGGGTGACGGGCCTCTGTTACGGCGACCCCACACGGGTGACACCGGAGGGATTCGAGGCGGCCGTCGAGGAGATGGCGCGCCGCATGGCGCTCCCCTACTTCTGGGAGGCGATGACCCTTTCATCGCGCGGGATCGTCGACGCCTACACCCTCGGTGGGCAGCACGGGCTGTGGCGTCAGGCCCAACGGGTGCTCGCGCCCACCCTGTTGGTCTACGGTGGCCGGGACCAGTTGGTCTCGTACCGAATGGCGCGCAAGGCCGCCGCCGCTTTTCGCGGCTCGCGGCTGGTGTGTCTGCCGGAGGCCGGTCACGTGGCGATGATGGAGTACCCCGAGGTGGTCGCGGCCGCTTTCCGGGAGTTGTTGCAAGACACACAAGAACTGACACACACCGAAGAAGATGGTAGAGGCTGAGGCGCGTGGGACGACATAGTCGCAAGGACTCCGTCCCGGAGCGGCTCGCGCCGCCCGCGGAGCCCACGCCCTTCGAGGCGTTCGATCCGCCCGGCGTCTTCGCGGACGCGGGAAACCGGGTCTCCGAGACCCCGGCGCTCCTCGACGAGCCGGGGGTCTTCGGGCAGTACGAGGCGCCCGCGCCCCGCCGGGAGCCGCCGCCGTACCTCCCGCAGGCCGGCGCCGGCCAGGCCGGCCTTCGGGTACCCGAACCCACGGTCACCCACCGGGGATTCGCGTCCCCCGCCCCGCAGGCGCCCCGGGCGCGGCCCGTCGGGCATCCCGAGCAGCGCGAGCCCGGTGGGGCGTGGGGCGCGAGCGCCGTCACCGACACCGGCTCCGGGTTCGTGGACCGACCCGGCGTCCCGCGGGCCCGGACGGCGGCTCCGCCGGCCCGGAACAGCGACACCCCGGCCTTCGGCGCCCCCGCCGTCGGCTTCCCGAAGGTCACCGTCGCGCCGGCCGCGCCGCCGGCCGCCGATCCCGGCGAGGCTCGCGTCGCCACCGGCGCGCAGGGGCTGATCCCCGGTCCCCGGACGCCCGAGGCCGCCCCCGAAGCGGGCGGCGACACCCCCGAGAAGCCGGTCGCCGGTCGCGGCAGGAAGATCCGCGCCTACACCGGGGTGGCCGCGGCGGCCGTCACGGCCGTGCTGGCCGTCGTGGTGGCCACACAGGTCATCGCCGAGGGCGAAGCGGGCAAGGGGAAGACGCGGGCCGGCCCCGAGGACAGCCAGGGCCGGGCCGTTCCCGGGCAGTCGCCGGCCTCCCGCTCTGACGACCGCCTCAAGCCCGACGCGCCGGCCCCGGCGCCGGTGGAGCTGACGTACGACCAGAAGATGGCGTTGCAACTGCCGATCGACGCGAAGCTGGCCGGCCCGGGCACCTTCGACACCGTGCCCGGCGTGGCCAAGGCACCGGGCAAGGGCAAGCTCGTGCGCTACCGGGTGGACGTGGAGCAGAAGCTGGGGCTGGATGCCCAGCTCTTCGCGGAGGCGGTGCACCGCACCCTCAACGATCCGCGGAGCTGGAGCCACAACGGTGCGATGACGTTCGAGCGGGTGCCGGGCGGCGAGGCCGACTTCGTGATCACCCTGGCCAGTCCGGGCACCACCGGCGTGTGGTGCGCGAAGTCGGGTCTGGACACCACCGTCGACAACGTGTCCTGCGACTCCGCCTCCACCGAGCGCGTGATGATCAACGCGTTCCGCTGGGCGCAGGGCTCGCCCACCTACGGCGCGAACCAGATGTTCGCGTACCGCCAGATGCTCATCAACCACGAGGTCGGACACCGGCTCGGTCACGGGCACGTGAACTGCCGCACGCCCGGCGAGCTCGCGCCGATCATGCAGCAGCAGACCAAGTCGCTCAACATCGACAACATCCAGTGCAAGGCCAACCCGTGGGTCTTTCCCGGGAGTTGATGTCCGGCGACGGCAGGCCGTCCGATGGTCGGCAGACTCTTCTCCGCATGTCGCACCGCCACGCCACCGCCGCGAGCGCCGCCATGGCGTCGGCGCTCCTCGGTGTGGCCGCGCACAGCGTGGCCGACATCTTCTGTCGCTGACGCCTGACTGAGCGCGCGACGCCCTTCACCGTTCTTCGCCGCGCCCCGGGTGCGTCCGCCCACAGGCGGCCCCCTTTTCGACATGACCCCGATTCGGCGCGATCCCCCGCGCCGGGACCTCCCGCTGCCCGCCGGGACGCCGTTCGTCACCGTGCTCGCCTCCACCGTCCGCGGTGACGCCGTCCGTACGACCCTCGTCCCCCGCGAGGCCTCACGGCTGGAGGTCGCCCACCACGACCGCCACCCGCCGGCGGCCGTCCCGGCCCTGGAACCGGAGCGGGCCGGGGACCGGCGTTCCGCGCGACAGGATGCCTACGCCTGAGTCGTCTCTTCCGGATCGCGCCGGGGCCGCGGCGCTCGTGCCCCGCCGCCTGCGGCAGAAGGGCCGCAGGCCCTTTTTAGCGTGCTCGAACGCGAACCGTACGGGAAAGTTACGACTCTTCACCCCTTCTGGTGGCGCGACGGACAACCGTCCGTCGCGCCATCCGCTTATCCGCTTGAGTTTCTTCCGCAGCGGGTCCCCGGACCGACGGAGGCCGCTCGCGACGGGAGATCGGGGGTGCCACTCGTGCGGATCGGACTGCTCACGGAAGGTGGTTATCCGTATGCCACGGGAGAGGCCGGCTTGTGGTGCGACCGGCTCGTGCGCGGGCTGCCGCAGCACGAGTTCGAGCTGTACGCGCTGAGTCGCAGCGCCGAGCAGGAGGAGCGCGGCAAGGTGCCCCTCCCGCGCCAGGTCACGCGGGTGCGGACCGCCCCGCTGTGGGCCCCCGGTGACGACGGTCGCACGCACTCCCGGCGTGAGCGGCGACGGTTCGCCGCCTGCTTCAAGGACCTGGTCCGAGGCATCTGCGCCGGAGAGTCCGAACCCTTCGCCGCCGGGCTGTACGGGCTGGCCGAACTGGCCCGGGAACAGGGCGGGATGTACGCGGCCCTGCGGTCCGAGACCGCCGTGCGGGCGGTGGAGTCGGCGTGCCGGGCGACGGGCGCGAGCCGCACCGTGCAGAACGCCCAGGTGCGGGACCTGCTGGAGTTCGTGGACGAACTGGAGCGTGCGCTGCGGCCGTTGTCCCTCGACTGGTACGAGAACCTCGGACAGGTCGACGTCTGCCACGCGACGGCGGGCGGGGTGGCGGCGATCCCCGGACTGCTGGCCAAACGCTTCTTCGGGGTGCCGCTCCTGGTCACCGAGTACGGGGTCCGGCTCCGGGCGCACTACCTCGACCACTCCGAGGAGGAACGCCCCGCGGTACGGGCCCTCCTGGCCGCCTTCCACACCCGGCTCGCCGCCGAGATCTACGCCCGGGCCGACCTCCTGACCCCCGGAAACGCCCACGCCCGCCGCTGGCAGGAACGCTGCGGAGCCGTCCGCGAACGGATGCGCACCGTCTACCCCGGGATGGAGGCGGACCGATTCGCCACCGTCGGTGAGGACCCGGAGTGCGGGGACCCGGACACGCTGGTGTGGGTCGGCCGGATAGAGCCCGCCAAGGACCTGATCGCCCTGCTGCACGCCTTCGCGGAGGTACGCAAGGTCGCGCCGGGGACCCGGCTGCGGATCTTCGCCACGGCCGTGGCGCCGGACTACCTCGCCGACTGCCGCTCGCTCGCGGCCCAGCTCTTCCCCGACGAGGCGGCCGACGCCCACGCGGTCGGCGAGAACCCCGTCACCTTCGAGGAGATCGGCGGACCCGACGCCCCCTCCTCGGCCGAGGCGTACGGCACCGGCCGGGTCGTCGTGCTGTCCTCCGTCATCGAGGGGTTCCCCATCACCCTCGCCGAGGCGATGTTCTGCGGCCGGGCCACCGTCTCCACCGACGTCGGTGCCGTCTGCGAGGTCATCGGCGGAACCGGCCTCGTCGTACCGCCCCGCAACCCGCGCGCGCTCGCCGACGCCTGCCTGTCGCTGCTGCGGGACCCCGAGCGGGCCCAGCGGCTCGGCTCCGCCGCCCGGGCCCGCGCCCTGGAGCTGTTCACCGTCGAACAGAACGTCGAGGCCTTCCGGGAGAGCTACCTGCGGCTCCTCGCCCGGGGCTCCGCCCGGCCCGACGGGGAGGTCCCGTTCTCCCGACCGCCCGAGGCGCGCGTCCCCGGGCACTGGACCACACCCACCTGGGCGTCGGTACCCGAGCCGGCCCCGGGGCCCGCGGCCGGCCCCGGGCCCGTCGAGCCGAACGCGGGGTCGGCTCCCGCCGCGAACACGGAGGCAGCGGTATGACCGGCACCAGCGTCGAGCACGTCACCCCGGTCGCGCCGCGGCGCAGACCCGCCGGCGATCCGGTCAAGGCACTGCTGCACCGGCACCGCGCCCTGTGCGAACGCGCCGTCGACCCCCTGGAGATCGCCGCAGGGCTGGAGGCCCACGGCATCACCGACCGCACCGCCGCCCGCTTCCGCCACCGGGACGTCTTCTCGCTCGCCGAGGAGCTGTACGCGCGGACCCCGCGCCGGGACGCCCCGCCCACCCCGCCCGACGCCGTCGACACCTCCCCGGTCGTCCTGCGCGGCTTCGGGTACTCCTTACTCCCCGGGGCCCTGGCGCTCGCCGCGACCGCCGCCGGGGTCCCCTACGCCGGACCGCTCGCGGCGGTGGCCACCGTCGCCGTGCTGGTGTGGCCCGGGCGGACCGCCGGGGGGCGGTTCCCCGGCCTGATCCACCTGCTCGCGGCGGCCACCGTCGGCTGGGCCGTCCACCGGCACGGCCCCGCCCTCGGCGTCGCCCTCGCGGTCGCCGCCGCCCCCGGGTACCTGATCGGGGCCGGCTTCGCCGCACGGGCCCGACGCAGGCTCGCGGGGAGCCGGGCCCTGGAGGACTTCGCCGACGGCATCCGACCCCTGCTGGCCGCGGCCGTCACCGGCTTCGTCGCGGCCGCCACGGGGGCGGCCGTGCTCGCCGGAACCCCGCTCGCGGCGGCCCTGCCGCTCGCGGCGCTGCTGTTCCTCACCCGGCTGCTGCTCGGGCACGGCGCCCACCGCGTGCCCGTGGCGGGGGCCCTCGCCCTCGCCCTCGTCCCGATCCCGGCGGTGCAGTGCGCCGCCGCGGCGGGACTCCTCGTCCACGCCTTCCGCGCGCTGACCCGTGCGTCCGCACACGCGCGCCCCTGAGCCCTTCGGAGCCGACGCCGAAGCGTTGTACCCCCATGTCGACCCCACCACCCAAGGAGAAACAGGATGACCGGCCAGCCGAACAACCAAGGGGCCGCGCGATGAGGGTGCTGCTGATCGGAGCCAACGGATACCTCGGCCGCTACGTCGCGGACCGACTGCTCGCCGACCCCGCCGTACAGCTCACCGCGCTCGGCCGCGGAGACGACGCGGACGTCCGCTTCGACCTCGCCACCGGCAGCCCCGGAGCGCTCACCCGCTTCCTCGACGCCGTCCACCCGGGCGTCGTCATCAACTGCGCGGGCGCCACCCGCGGCGGCGCCCGGGAACTCACCCGGCACAACACCGTCGCCGTCGCCACCATCTGCGAGTCGCTGCGCCGCAGCGGCTGCGGGGCCCGACTGGTCCAGCTCGGCTGCGCCGCCGAGTACGGGCCCAGCCAGCCCGGATCGTCCACGGCCGAGGACGCCGTCCCGAGACCCGGCGGACCGTACGGCGTCAGCAAGCTGGCCGCGACCGAGCTGGTGCTCGGCTCCGGGCTGGACGCCGTCGTGCTGCGGATCTTCTCGCCCGTCGGACCCGGCACCCCCGCCGGTTCCCCGCTCGGCCGGCTCGCCGAGGCCATGCGGCGCGCCATGCAGTCCGGCGACGGCGAGCTCAAGCTCAGCGGGCTCGGGGTGCAGCGGGACTTCGTGGACGTACGCGACGTCGCGCGCGCCGTCCACGCGGCCTCGCTGTCCGCCGCGCAGGGCGTCGTGAACATCGGCACCGGTCGCGCGGTCCGCCTGCGCGAGGCGGCCGGCGTGCTCGCCCGGGTCGCGGGCTACGGGGGCGCCCTGCACGAACTCGACCTGCCGCAACAGCCGCACGCCCACCCGGGCCGGCCGCCGGGCCTCGCCGCCATCGGGTCGCCGCGCTCCGAGGCCACGGCCGAGCAACTGGCCGCGTCCGCCCCGCAGGCCCCGTACCCGGACGGCTGCGGCGCCTGGCAGCAGGCCGACGTGCGCACCGCCCGCGACCGGCTCGGCTGGCGCCCCCGGATCGCCCTGGAGGAGTCGCTGGCCGACATCTGGATGGAGGCGGCGTGCCGCATCTGACCACGTCGGAGGCGACCTCGGCGGCCACCGGCGCCGGCCGGATGGGCCTGGGCATCCCCGGGTACGCGCACCCGCTGCTCGCCCCGGTGGAATGGGCCGAGCTGACCCGGCCCGGCACCCCCCTGCACTGGGCCGTCCTCAACGTCTCGGACGGCCCGGGCGGGCGCCCCGATCCGCACTGCACGGAGGCCACCGCGAAGCTCCGCGGCGCGGGCGGCACCGTCGTGGGCCATCTCGCGATGCGAGACGGAACGCGCGCGTTCGGGGAGCTGATCTCCGACGCCCACCGCTTCCGGGACTGGTACGGGGTGGGCGGCTTCTACCTCGCCGACACCCCCTGCGACAAGGCGGACCTGGAGGGTGTCCGCCGGGTCGTGGAGACCCTGCGCGGGCTCGGCGACGGACTGCGCGTCGTGCTCGGGCACGGCACGCACCCGTACGCCGGCTACGCCGAAACCGCAGATCAGCTGGTCACCTTCTCCGGGACCTGGGCCGACTACCGCTGGTCGCAGGTCGCGGAGTGGACGGCCGAGTACCCGCCGGAACTCTTCTGCCACCTGGTGCACGGGGTTCCGCGCACCCACCTGGACGAGGCCGTGCGCATCGCCCGGTGGCAGGGCGCCGGCACGGTCTGGTTCACGGATCGGCGCGGCACCCCGGCGCGGGACCCCTGGGCCTCGATGCCCGGGTACTGGGACGAAATCGTCTCGCGGATCGGGACGTGTGTCTCGGAATGAAGTGGGGCGTGGCAGTGTTACGGAACAGAACAAACCTTTGATGCTCCCCGCGGCTGCGGGGATGACCCTGGAGTCCCCGTGTCGCTGCCACCCCTGGTTGAGCCGGCTGCCGAGCTCACCGTTGACGAGGTCCGTCGGTACTCCCGCCACCTGATCATCCCGGACGTCGGGATGGACGGGCAGAAGCGCCTGAAGAACGCCAAGGTGCTCGCGGTGGGCGCCGGCGGCCTCGGCTCTCCCGCGCTCATGTACCTGGCCGCGGCCGGCGTGGGCACCCTGGGCATCGTGGAGTTCGACGAGGTCGACGAGTCGAACCTCCAGCGCCAGATCATCCACAGTCAGGCGGACATCGGCCGGTCCAAGGCCGAGTCGGCCCGCGACAGCGTGCTGGGCATCAACCCGTACGTCAACGTGGTCCTTCACGAGGAGCGGCTCGAAGCCGAGAACGTGATGGAGATCTTCAGCCAGTACGACCTCATCGTCGACGGCACGGACAACTTCGCCACGCGCTACCTGGTCAACGACGCCTGCGTGCTGCTGAACAAGCCGTACGTGTGGGGTTCGATCTACCGCTTCGACGGCCAGGCCTCGGTCTTCTGGTCCGAGCACGGGCCGTGCTACCGCTGCCTGTACCCGGAGCCGCCGCCGCCGGGCATGGTCCCGAGCTGCGCCGAGGGCGGCGTGCTGGGCGTGCTCTGCGCGTCGATCGGGTCCATCCAGGTCACCGAGGCCATCAAGGTCCTCACGGGCGTCGGCGAGTCGCTGGTCGGCCGTCTGATGATCTATGACGCCCTGGAGATGCAGTACCGCCAGGTCAAGGTCCGCAAGGACCCCGACTGCGCGGTCTGCGGTCCGAACGCGACCGTCAAGGAACTCATCGACTACGAGGCCTTCTGCGGCGTCGTGTCGGAGGAGGCCCAGGAGGCCGCCGCGGGTTCGACGATCACTCCCAAGCAGCTCAAGGAGTGGATCGACAACGACGAGCCCATCGAGATCATCGACGTCCGCGAGGTCAACGAGTACGAGATCGTCTCGATCCCCGGCGCGAAGCTGATCCCCAAGGGCGAGTTCCTGATGGGCACCGCCCTCCAGGACCTGCCGCAGGACAAGCGCATCGTCCTGCACTGCAAGACGGGTGTCCGCAGTGCGGAAGTCCTCGCGGTCCTGAAGTCGGCGGGCTTCTCCGACGCGGTCCACGTCGGCGGCGGCGTCATCGGCTGGGTGCACCAGATCGAGCCCGACAAGCCGGTCTACTAGGTCCACCCCGAACGCACCACGCCCCAGGGCCCCCACCGCGAGCGCGGTGGGGGCCCTGGGGCGTGCCGGCCTGCGGGAGCGCCCGCTTGTCGGAGTCAGGTGCCTTCGGGGGCCACCGGCTGCTGCGGCGTCGGCGTGGCCGACTCGCTCCGGGTGCAGACGGTGCCGGTGGCCGGCACCTTCCCGTCCAGCAGGTAGGTGTCCACCGCCTTCTGCACGCAGGGGTCGCCGCTGTTGTACGCGCCGTGGCCCTGCCCCTTGTACGTCAGCTCCACGCCGACGCCCGGGCCGAGCCGTTCGACCATCTTGCGCGCGCCCTCGTACGGGGTGGCCGGGTCGCCGGTGTTGCCGATCACCACGATCGGGGCGGCCCCGGGGGCGGAGACGTCGGGGGTGTCCCAGGCGCCGGCCACCGGCCAGCCGGTGCAGCTCATCAGGGCCCAGCCGAGGAAGTCCCCGAAGACGGGCGAGGCCGCGCGGAACTCGCCGAGCTTGGCCTTGGTCTGCGCGAGCGAGTAACGCTCCTTGGAGTCGGCGCAGTTGATCGCCGTGTTCGCGGCGCCGATGTTGCTGTACCGGCCCTGTTGGTCCCGACCGTTGAGCGCGTCGGACAACGCCATCAGCAGTTGGCCCTGGCCGCCCTCGGCCTCGTCCAGGCCCTGTTCGAGCAGCGGCCACAGTTCCGTCGAGTACAGGGACTGGGCGATGCCGTTGGTCGCGGCCGACTCGGTGAGCTCGCGGTCGCCGATGCCGGGGATGGGCTTGGCCGCCAACTGCTTCTGCAGCTTGACGATGTTGTCCTCGATCTCCTTGACGCTGCTGCCCTGGAGCCGGCACGCGTCGCCGCGGTCCACGCAGTCCTGGGCCCAGTTGTCGAGGGCGAGTTGGAAGCCCTTGGCCTGGCCCAGCGAGCCTTCCTCCGAGGTCTTGGTCGGGTCGACCACGGCGTCGAAGACGGCCCGGCCGACGTTCTTCGGGAAGAGGTGGGCGTAGACCCCGCCGAGTTCGGTGCCGTAGGAGATGCCGAAGTAGTTCAGCTTCTCGTCGCCGAGGGCCTGGCGGATGCGGTCGAGGTCGCGGGCGGCGTTCTCGGTTCCGACGTGGGGGAGCAGCTTGCCCGACTTGGTCGAGCAGGCCTGCTGGTACTTCTTGATGTTGTCGAGGAAGACCTTCTCCTGCTCCGGTGTGGTCGGGCTGGAGTCGGAGGCGTAGTACGCGTCCAACTGCTTGTCGTTCTCGCAGCGGACGGGCGCGCTGCGGCCCACCCCGCGAGGGTCGAAGCTGACCAGGTCGTACCGCCGCCGCAGGCCGTCGTACTCCTTGGCGGCGCCGGGGAGGGTGGTGATGCCCGATCCGCCGGGACCGCCGAAGTTGAAGACGAGGGAACCGATCCGCTTGTCCTGATCGCGGGCCTTGGCCCGGATCAGCGCCAGAGGAATCGTTTCTCCTTCGGGCTTGGCGTAGTCGAGGGGCACATCGAGCGTGGCGCACTGCCAGTCCTTGCCCGGAGCCTGTCCACCGCCCTCGGCGGCGGTGGGGGGATCGCAGTCACCCCACTTCAGGGACGTGGCGCCCGAGGCACTGCCGCCCCCGGTCTTCTTGTCCTTGCTCCCGTCGTCGGAACAGGCGCTGGTGCTGACCAGCGCGGCGGCGAGGGCGGCGGCAGCGGTGACCCGCAGGGCGTTTCTCGGCATGCACCCATCCTGTGCGCGAACGGGCCGGTCCGCGCGTGCGATGAGCCAACCGGGTGGGGCGCCGATCGGCGCCGCTTCCCGCCGCGGGTGTGTCCGCCCTGCGCGGGCCGCCCGGCCCGCGCCGTCGCGCCGCCGGGCCGCGGCGTGAAGGTCCCGGTCGTCGGCGCCTTCCGGATCGTCGGCTCCGCGGTCCGCGGCCCCGCTGCTCACGCTTCTGCTCGCCTTCCGAGCCGTACTCCCCGAGCCGTACTCCCCGAGCCCCGAGCGGCTAGATGGCTTCCTTGCGGGTCAGGAAGTTGAACGAGATCCACCCCGGCAACACCGGCAGCCAGAACGTCATCAGCCGGAACAGCAGCACCGAGGAGAAGGCGATCTCCCGATCCAGCCCCGCCGCGATCAGACCCAGCGTCAGCGTGGTCTCCACCGCCCCGATGCCGCCCGGGGTCGGCGCCGCCGAGCCCAGCGCGTTGCCGGCGAGGAACACGACCGCGATGCTGGCGTAGCTGATGGCCTGGCCGCCGCCGAACGCCCGGATCGACGCGTCCAGACACATCACGAAGCAGCCCGTCAGCAGCAGCATGCCGCCGATGCCCGTCACCAGCTTCTTCGGCCGCTGGAGCACGTCCAGCATGCGCGGCACCACCCCCGCGAACAGTGCCCGCAGCCGGGTCGCCACGAACTTCCGCAGGAACGGGACCGCCGTCACCACCAGCACCAGCACCGCCACCGTCAGCAGGCCCGCGATGACCGTCCGGGACGGGGTCATCTCGGTGGTCTTCTCGGTCCCGGTCAGGTAGCCGAAGGACAGCAGCAGCAGGACGTGGCTCGCGAGCCCGAACAGTTGGGACGCGCCCACGCTCGCCACCGCGAGTCCGGGCCGGATGCCCGACCGCTGGAGGAACCGGGTGTTGAGCGCGACACCTCCCACCGCCGCCGGGGCGACGAGCTTCACGAAGGACCCGGCGACCTGCGCCAGTACCGTCCGCAGGAAGGAGACCCGCTCGGGCACGAAGCCCAACAGGCTCATCGCCGCCGCGAGGTAACTCAGGGCGGAGAAGGCCAGCGCCGCCCCCACCCAGCCCCACTGGGCCTGCGAGATGATCGTTCCGAAGTCGACGTGGGCCAACTGCGTCAGCAGGAAGTACGCACCGAAGGCGCCCGCGATGAACGACACGAGGGTGCGCGGCCTGATCCGCTCCAGGCGGGCCGGCTCCACCGGTGCCTGGGGGCGCAGCAGCAGCACCTGCCGGCGGATCTGGCTCAGCAGATCCTCCTCGCGGGCCTCGTCGAGCGCGTCGTCCAGGGCCCGCTTCTCGGCCTTGCGGTCGGCGGCCGTGGCCTCGGCGGGAGCCGAGGCGTTGGCCTCGCGCGCCGCCTTCGCGGCCCGCGAGGACTCCAGTACGGCTTCTCGTTCCCGGTCGGCCCGCTCACGGGCGAGCTTGCGCAGCGTCGCCCGGGTGGAGCGGCTCAGCGCGATCGGCTGGAGCAGCGGCAGACAGTCCGCGACCACGTCGGGGCCGAGCACGGACACCGCCGAGGCCACCGATCGCTCGGCGCCGACCCGCAGGCCGAGGGTGGCGAGCAACTGGGCGACGTCCATGCGCAGCACCAGGTCACCGGCCGCGATCTCGCCGCCGCGCAGGTCGGTGAGGATGACCTTGCCGGAACGATCCACCACGAGGGCGTCACCGGTCAGTCGCCGGTGCGCGATCCGCCGCGACTGGAGGGCCTTCACCTGCTCCCACGCGTTGCGCGTCAGCTCGTCGGTGATCTCCCCGTCGGCCAGGGAGTCGAGGGTGCGGCCGCCCAGGTGCTCGTACACGAGCATCACGGCGTCCGGACCGAGTTCGGAGGTCGCGATCAGCTTGGGCGCGTTCGCCCCGGCCGCGATGGCGGCGTACGCGAGGAGGGCCTCCTGCTCCAGCGCCTGACGCAGCGACTGGAGACTGCGCCGGGTGGTGATGCCGCGCAGCGTGAGTCGGCGCCACACCCGGTAGAAGAAGCCCTGTGCCTGCTGCTCGCGGTCGACGACCGTGACGTCGAGCGGCGGCCCCTTCTCCAGCGTCACGTGGTACCGACGGCCCCGGTCGCTCACCTCGGAGGCCTCCGGGCCGTCCGGGGCCTCGGCGCGCATCGCGCTCACCGGCTGGAAGCCGACCCGGCGCAGACCGGCGAGGAGGTTCTGCCCGGTGGGGCGGACGTTCGGGGAGCCGACGGCGTACAGGGTCCCGTAGGCGACGGTCCAGCCGATGAGGACGGTCAGGACGATCGACAGGGGCGTGGTGTACCCGCTGACCAGCATGGCGAAGGCGTCGAGCAGCAGCACCACCCACAGGGCGACCCGCCAGCGCGGCCGGCGCGTCATGCCGACGGCCGTCATGTAGGCGATGACCGGGGCGAGGTAGCCGTGCACCGGGTCGGTCAGGGCGCCGGCGGTCCCCGTCGGCAGGGTCAGCGAGTCCTGGATGGTGGCGGAGGCGGCCTGGGAGACCCACAGGTCGGTGGCGAGGGTGACGCCGTGCGCGAGGACGGCGGCGAGGACGCCGTCCGCGATGCGCAGGCCGTCGCGTTTGATGAGCCGCTCGATCGCGAAGGCGACGGGCACCAGCAGCACGGCGATGCTCGACACCAGACCCGCGACCTTGATCAACAGGTCGGGTGCCTGGCCGGTGCCGTTGCTGATGTCCTCCTCGAGGCCCGCGGTGGTGCCGTGGGCGAAGGCGGCGATGGCGAGGACCACGGCGATGCCGAGGATGCCGACCAGCAGGCGCACCAGGTCGGACGGGCGGTGCACGCGGGCCGCGAGCAGCGGTTCGTCCACCTCGACCTGGTCGGCGGCGGTGGGGGCGTGACCGTGCGGTCGCTCCGGGTTGTCGAAGTCGTCGACCCGCCCGTGGTCGGGGTCGAGACCGTGGTGTCCGCCGCGGCGGGCCGCGTCCCGCTCGTCGCGGGGACCCTCGTCCGAGTGGTCGTCCGCGTGGTCGCGGGAGGGGTCCCCGGGCCCGTCGGCGGGCCGGTCGCCGGCCGTGTCGTCGGCGCCGGCGTTCGGCACGTCGGACCTGTCGTCGGGCATCTCGCGGGGCGCGTCCGGGTGCGCGTCTGGGCGCGCGCCGTCATCAGCCGTCGCGCCGTCCGGAGGGCTCACACCCTGCTCCTTCGCCGTCACATCCGTCTCTTCTTGATCACGTATCACCAGTCACCGCCCGCAAGATGGTGGCACGGACCGGCTGCCGTGCGGGGCAGCAGGGTGCGCGCCGGTGCGGAAGGAAACCTTCCGTCGTGGTGTCGGTGACGTGCGGCACCATGTCCCGAATGAGCGAAGAGCTTCCCGAGTACGCGGAGCGGGTGCTGGAGGCGGCCGAGCGGATTCCGCCCGGCCGGGTGATGACGTACGGCGACGTCGCGGAGTGGATCGGGGCGGGCGGACCACGCCAAGTCGGCCGTGTCATGGCCCTGTACGGGGGAGCCGTGCCCTGGTGGCGCGTGGTCAGGGCCGACGGCAGACCCCTGCCCGGCAGCGAGCACCGGGCCCTGGAGCACTACCGCGCCGAGGGCACCCCACTGCGCGACACGGCCGGCGGCGAACCCCGGCTGGCGATGCGCCGGGCACGCTGGGACGGGCGGCAGGGACCGGGCGAAGGCGACGAGGGTCACATCTGACAGCTTCCGGCACGCGGAGCCGGCGCGGGCGGTCGAAGGCTCGTACGGGGGACGACGTGACGACCCCCCGAGGCGACGCCGGGAGCCGCCCGGGGAGACTGCGGGAGCCGGCGCGGGTGGCGTAGCGTGGCCCCTTCGGCCGTCGCCGCCGCCCTCGCCGTCCTCGCCGCAGTCGCCACCGACGCGACGCTCGGCACGACGGTCGGGACCGCGGTCGGCGAGGCCGCCGAGGCAACCACAGCCGTCGCAGCAACCGCGGTGACGAAAGACCCACCAGGACCGGCACACCACGTGATCACCTCTCCTTCCGACCGCTCGGAGCGGCGTACGCGGACTCCTGACGCGTACCGCCTGGTGCGCACCGGGCCGGAACGGGTGGCTCCCCCTGTCTTGGACGCAGCGCAACGGGCGGTGGTTGACCACACCACCGGACCACTGCTCGTCCTGGCCGGACCCGGTACCGGGAAGACCACCACCCTGATCGAGGCGGCCGCCGCCCGGGTCGAGGCCGGCACGGACCCCTCCCGCATCCTGATCCTCACCTTCAGCCGCAAGGCCGCCGTCGAACTCCGCGACCGGGCCGCCCTGCGCCTGGGTGGCGCGCGGGCCCCGCAGGCCACCACCTTCCACTCCCACTGTTACGGCCTGGTCCGCGCCCACCAGGACACCGACCTGTTCGCCGACCCGCTGCGGCTGCTGTCCGGGCCGGAGCAGGACGTCATGGTCCGCACCCTCCTGGAGGGCCAGCGCCGGATCCGCTCCATCCGCTGGCCCGACGACCTGCGCGCCGCCCTGACCACGCGCGGGTTCGCCGACGAGGTCCGCGCCGTCCTGGCGCGCGCCCGCGAACTGGGCCTGGGCCCCGGGGCCCTGTCCGACTTCGCCGACCGCATCGGCCGCCCGGACTGGAAGGCGGCCGCCGCGTTCCTCTCCGAGTACCTGGACGTCCTCGACATGCAGGGCACCCTCGACTACGCGGAACTCCTCCACCGCGCCGTCCTGCTGGCCGAACGCACCCCGTCCCTGGCCTCGTCCCACGACGTGATCCTCGTCGACGAGTACCAGGACACGGACGCCTCCCAGCTGCGACTGCTGCGCGCCCTGTCCGGACCCGGCGGCACACTGATCGCCTTCGGCGACCCGGACCAGTCGATCTACGCGTTCCGCGGCGCCGACATCAACAACGTCCTGGACTTCGAGACCTCCTTCCCCGGCGCCCGGGTCCGGGCCCTCACGGTCGGCCGGCGCTCCTCCTCGGAACTGCTCGCCGCGACCCGCCTCCTCACCACCCGCATGCCCGTCCCGCGGCTGCCCTCGGCGGCGGTACGGGCCCACCGCGACCTGCGCGCCACGCGGGAGGGCGGCCGGGTGGAGGTGTACACGTACCCCACCGCCGGGGCGGAACTGGACAACATCGCGGACATCCTGCGCCGGGCCCACCTGGAGGACGGCGTGCCGTGGCAGGAAATGGCCGTCCTGGTCCGCGCGGGCGGCCGCACCCTTCCCGCGATGCGCCGCGCCCTCGTCTCGGCCGGCGTGCCCGCCGAGACGGACGGCACGGACACCCCCCTGCGCCACGAACCCGCCGTGGCCCCCCTGCTCACGGCCCTGCGCATCACCGCCACGGCCGCCGCCCGCCCGCAGGCACCCGCGGATCCCGCGGATCCCGCGGATCCGGACGACGAGCGCCCGGAGGGACGAGCCGAGGCCGACGCCGAACCCCTTGCCGAAGCCGAAGCGGGCGCCGCCGGGGACGCCGCCGCGTCGGACGACCCCGCCTCCGCGCCCCCCTCGGACCCGGCCCGGGACGAGACCGACACCGCCGACCACGGTTGGGTCGGGGTCGAGGCCGCCATCGCCCTGCTCGGGTCCCCGCTCGGCGGGATGGACGCCGCCGACCTGCGCCGCCTCGGCCGGGCCCTGCGCGACGAGGAACGGGCCGCGGGCGTCAAGGTGCCCGCGCCCTCCGACGTCCTGCTGGCCCGCGCCCTCGCCGAACCCGAGCGGCTCGTCGCGCACGACCCCGCGCACGCCCGCGGCGCGCAGCGCCTCGGCCTGCTCCTGCGCAAGACGCGCGAACTGCTCCAGGGCGGCGGCACCGCCGAAGAGGCCCTGTGGACCCTGTGGGACGGCACCCCCTGGCCGCAGCGCCTGGAACGCGGCGCCCGTCGCGGCGGCGCCGGCGGACGCAACGCCGACCGGGACCTCGACGCCGTCTGCGCCCTCTTCGACACCGCCGCCCGCGCCGAGGACCGCACCGGCGGTCGCGGCGCCCTCAACTTCCTCGAACAGCTCGAAGCCGAGGACATCGCCGCCGACACCCTCACCACCCGCGCGACCCGCCGCGACGCCGTCCGACTGATGACCGCCCATCGGTCGAAGGGCCTGGAATGGGGCCTCGTCGTCGTCGCCGGCGTCCAGGAGGGGCTCTGGCCCGACCTGCGCCGGCGCGGCTCCCTCCTGGAAGCCGACCGGATCGGCCGCGACGGCCTCGCCGAACCCCTCACCCCCGGCGCCCTCCTCGCCGAGGAACGCAGGCTGTTCTACGTGGCCGCCACCCGGGCCCGCGAGCGCCTCGTCGTCACCGCCGTCAAGGCCCCCGCCGAGGACGGCGACCAGCCCTCCCGCCTCCTCACCGAACTCGGCGTCACCCCGAAGGACGTCACCGGCCGCCCCCGACGCCCCCTGGCCGTCCCCGCGCTCGTCGCGGAACTGCGCGCCACCACCGTCGACCCCGAGGCCTCCGAGGCCCTGCGCGACGCCGCGGCCCGCCGGCTCGCCCGCCTCGCCGTGCTCACCGACGACGAGGACCGCCCCCTGGTCCCCGCCGCGCACCCGCAACGCTGGTGGGGGCTGTACGAACCGACCCGCAGCAGCGTCCCGCTCCGCGACCGGGACCGCCCCGTGGCGCTGTCCGGATCGGCCCTGGACCAGCTCGCCAACACCTGCTCCCTCCAGTGGTTCCTGGGCCGCGAGGTCAAGGCCGACGTCCCCTCCACCGCCGCCCAGGGCTTCGGCAACGTCGTCCACGTCCTCGCCGACGAGGTCGCCTCGGGCCGTACGCCCGCCGACCTCGACGTCCTCATGGAGCGCCTCGACTCCGTCTGGGACGCCCTCGCCTTCGACGCCCCCTGGAAGTCCCGCCAGGAGAAGGAGAACGCCCGCGCCGCCCTGGAACGCTTCCTGCGCTGGCACACCACCGACCGGGGCGGCCGGGAGTCCGTGGCCACCGAGCACGACTTCGACGTCACGCTGGAGGCGGGCGAGTTCGCCGTGCGGATCCGCGGCTCCATGGACCGGGTCGAGGCCGACCCGCAGGGCCGCGCCTACGTCGTGGACTTCAAGACCGGCAAGGCCGCCCCCACCAAGGACGAGGTCGCGCGCCACCCCCAGCTCGCCGTCTACCAGCTCGCCGTGCGCGAGGGCGCCGTCGACGAGGCCTTCGACGGCGTGCGCCCCGACCCCGGCGGCGCCGAACTCGTCCAGCTGCGCCAGGGCGCGCCCAAGAAGGACGGCGGCGACGAGGTCCCCAAGGTGCAGGCGCAGCAGCCCCTCGAAGGCGAGTGGGTGGGCGACCTGCTGGCCAACGCCGCCGGCCGGGTCCTGGACGAGCGGTTCACGCCCGCCGCCGGCGAGCACTGCAAACGGTGCTCCTTCCGCAGCTCGTGCAGCGCCCTCCCGGAGGGCCGCCAGACCGTGGAGTGAGCCGCGCCCGGCTCACTCGTCGAGACGGCGGTGGGGAGTGTCGGTGCCGGCGGCTAGCCTTTTCACGTGTCCGCGCGCCCGACCGTCCCGGCGGTGATCAGCGATCCCGAGCAGCTCAAGGAGCTCCTCGGGATCCCCTTCACGCCCGAACAGATGGCCTGCGTCACCGCCCCGCCCGCCCCCCAGGTCATCGTGGCGGGCGCCGGCTCCGGCAAGACCACCGTCATGGCGGCCCGCGTCGTCTGGCTGGTCGGCACCGGCGCCGTCGCACCCCAGGAGGTCCTCGGCCTGACCTTCACCAACAAGGCCGCCGGCGAGCTCGCCGAGCGCGTGCGCAAGGCCCTCGCGCGGGCCGGCATCAGCGACCCGGACCCCTCCCCGGCCGACCCCGACCAGCTCGCGGGCGAGCCGCGCATCTCCACGTACCACGCCTTCGCCGGGCAGCTCCTCAAGGACCACGGTCTGCGCATCGGCCTGGAGCCCAGCGCCCGACTGCTCGCCGACGCCACCCGCTTCCAGCTCGCCGCGCGCGTGCTGCGCGAGGCGCCCGGCCCGTACCCGTCGCTGACGAAGTCCCTCCCCGACCTGGTCGGCGACCTGCTCGCGCTGGACGCGGAACTCTCCGAGCACCTCGTGACCCCCGAGGAACTCCGCGCGTACGACACCGGACTCCTCGACGTGCTCGCGGACACCCGGCTCACCAACGACGACCTGCGCAAGGTCCCCGAGGCCGGCCGCGGCCGGCTGGAACTGCTGGAGCTCGTCGCCCGCTACCGCGTCGCCAAACGCTCCCGCGACCTGATCGACTTCAGCGACCAGATAGCGCTCTCCGCGCGGCTCGCCACCACCCGGCCCGAGGTGGGAGCCCTGCTGCGCGAGGAGTTCAAGGTCGTCCTGCTCGACGAGTACCAGGACACCTCCGTCGCACAGCGGATGCTGCTGTCCGGGCTGTTCGGCGGCGGCACGGGCCATGCCGTCACCGCCGTCGGCGACCCCTGTCAGGCGATCTACGGCTGGCGCGGCGCCTCCGTGGCCAACCTCGACGACTTCCCCGAGCACTTCCCGCACGCCGACGGCCGCCCCGCCACCCGCTTCTCGCTCGGCGAGAACCGCCGCAGCGGCGGTCGCCTCCTCGACCTGGCCAACGGGCTGGCCGCACCGCTGCGCGCCATGCACGAGGGCGTCGAGGCGCTGCGCCCCGCGCCCGGCGCCGAACGGGACGGGTCCGTCCGGTGCGCCCTGCTGCCCACCCACGCCGAGGAGCTGGAGTGGCTCGGGGACTCCGTCGCCCACCTGGTGCGCACGGGGACCGAACCCGGCGAGATCGCCGTGCTGTGCCGCTCGGCCGGGGACTTCGCCCGGATCCAGGCGGTCCTGGTGGCCCGTGACGTCCCCGTCGAGGTGGTCGGCCTGTCCGGCCTGCTGCACCTGCCGGAGGTCGCCGACCTGGTCTCGGTCTGCGAGGTGCTCCAGGACCCGGGGGCCAACGCCGCCCTCGTCCGGCTGCTGATCGGCCCGCGCTGGCGCATCGGCGCCCGCGACCTGGCGCTGCTCGGGCGCAGGGCACGCCAGCTGATCGGCCGGGCCCCCGCCGGCGCGGACGATCCGGACGGGCGGCTCGCGGCGGCCGTCGAGGGCGTCGACCCGGCGGAGGTCGTCTCGCTCGCCGACGCGCTGGAGACCTTCCTGGACGGTTCCGGGGCCTCCGCCGCCGACGACCTGCCCTTCTCGGCGGACGCCCGCGTCCGCTTCGCCCACCTCGCCCGCGAGCTGCGCGACCTGCGGCGCTCGCTCGCCGACCCCCTGATGGACGTCCTGCACCGGGTGCTGGCCGCGACCGGCCTCGACGTGGAACTGTCCGCCTCCCCGCACGCCCTCGCCGCCCGCCGGCGCGAGACCCTGTCGAACTTCATGGACGTGGCCGCCGGGTTCGCCGCCCTCGACGGGGAGGCCTCGCTGCTCGCCTTCCTGGCCTTCCTGCGGACCGCCGCCCAGTACGAGAAGGGCCTCGACCACGCCCTCCCCGGCGGGGAGAACACCGTCAAGGTGCTCACCGCCCACAAGTCCAAGGGCCTGGAGTGGGACGTGGTGGTGGTCCCCGACCTGTGCGCGGGCGCCTTCCCGAAGGAGAAGCCGCCGGAGGCCTGGACCTCGTACGCCAAGGTCCTGCCGTACGCCCTGCGCGGCGACGCCTCCACCCTGCCCGGGGACCCGGCGTGGACCTCGGCGGGGATCAAGTCCTTCAAGGCCGCCCTGAAGGAACACAAGGCCGTCGAGGAACTCCGCCTCGGTTACGTGACCTTCACCCGCCCCCGCTCCCTGCTGCTGGCCTCCGGCCACTGGTGGGGCCCGAGCCAGAAGAAGCCGCGCGGCCCGTCGGCGTTCCTCTCCGCGCTCCGGACCCACTGCGAGGCCGGGTACGGCGAGATCGAGGCCTGGGCGCCTGATCCCGAGCCCGGCGCCGAGAACCCGGCCCTGTCCGAGGCCGGAGCCCCGGACCACTCCTGGCCCCTGCCCCTGGACCCGACCTCGCTGCGCCTGCGCCGCCGCGCGGCCGCACTGCTGGAAGCCCACCTCGCGACCCCTCCGCCGCCCGAGGAGCCCTACCTGTGGCCCCCCGACTGCGAGGACCCCGCATACGGCACGGAACCCTGGCCGGACCCGGACCCGGACCCGGACCCGGACCCGGACCCGGACCCGGACCCGTGGTCCGAGGCCGACCCGGACGCGGACCCCTGGTCGGAGACGGCCCCCCGGCCCCGGTCGGCGGACGCGGCCCCCGGCGCCGCCCCGCACCGGGCCCGCGTCCCCGCCCGGGACGCCGACCGGGACACGACCTCCGCGCCCCCGCCCGACGAGGACCTCTGGGCCCCGGGCGAAGCCCTGCCCGCGCCCGGTGCCCCGGCCGCGCACGAAGAGCCGTACGAGGACCGGCGGGCGGCGCCCGGTGCCCGGGTCCCGGCCCAACCCACCGCCGCGACCCCCCACCGCGCCGCGCCCGCGCGCCAGGGCGCCGACCGCCTCACCCCCGAGGAGGCCCGCGCCATCGCCTCCTGGGACCGCGACCTCGACGCCCTCGAAGGCGAACTGCGCCGCTCCCGCGCCGCCGTGCGCGACGTCGTGCTGCCCTCCGCCCTGTCCGCCTCCGACCTGCTGCGCCTCGCCTCCGACGAGCAGGGCTTCGTCCGGGACCTCGCCCGCCCCATGCCCAAGCCCCCGCAGCCCGCCGCCCGGCAGGGCACCCGCTTCCACGCCTGGGTCGAGTCCCGCTTCGACGAACTGCCCCTCCCGCTCCTCGACGTCCTCGACCCCGCCGGAGAACTGCCCGGTTCCGACCAGGACATCGCCGACGAGGCCGACCTCGACTCCCTCAAGGCCGCCTTCGAGCGCAGCGCCTACGCCGACCGGACCCCCCACCGCATGGAGGCCCCGGTCCAGCTCACCCTCGCCGGCCGGGTCGTCCGCGGCCGGATCGACGCCGTGTACCGCCACCACGACGGTCCGTACGACTACGAGATCGTCGACTGGAAGACGGGCCGCACCACCGAGGCCGACCCCCTCCAGCTCGCCGTCTACCGCCTGGCCTGGGCGGAGGCCACCGGAACCCCGCTCGATCGGGTCGACGCCGCGTTCCTGCACGTCCGCAGCGGCCGCGTGATCCGGCCCCACGCCCTTCCCGACCGCGCCGGCATTGAGCGGATCCTCCAAGGCAAAACGGACACGAAAAGTGACCATCACACGGACGGCTAGGCTCGTGGCATGAGCGACCCCCAGGCGGACAGCGTCGTCCGCACGTACATCGACACCCATCGCGCGGCCTTCCTCGACGAACTCGCCGACTGGCTGCGCATCCCCTCCGTCTCGGCGCAGCCCGAGCACGCGGGTGACGTACGACGCAGCGCCGAGTGGCTCGCCGCGCAGCTGGGGGCCACCGGCTTCCCGGTCACCGAGATCCTGGAGACCGCGGGCGCCCCCGCCGTGTACGCCGAGTGGCCCGCCGCCGACCCGGCCGCCCCCACCGTCCTCGTCTACGGGCACCACGACGTACAGCCCGCCGCCCTCGCCGACGGCTGGCACACCGACCCCTTCGAGCCGGTGATCAAGGACGGCCGGATGTACGGGCGCGGCGCCGCCGACGACAAGGGCCAGGTCCTCTTCCACACCCTCGGCGTCCGGGCCCACCTCGCGGCCACCGGCGCCGACGCCCCCGCCGTGCACCTCAAGCTCCTCGTCGAAGGCGAGGAGGAGTCCGGCTCCCCGAACTTCCGCGCCCTCGTCGAGCGCGAGGCCGAACGCCTCGCCGCCGACGTCGTGATCGTCTCCGACACCGGCATGTGGTCCGAGACCACCCCCACCGTGTGCACCGGCATGCGCGGCGTCGCGGACTGTGAGATCGACCTCCACGGCCCCGACCAGGACATCCACTCCGGGGCCTTCGGCGGCGCGGTGCCCAACCCGGCCACCGTCGCCGCCCGCCTCGTGGCCGCCCTGCACGACGCCGACGAGCGGGTCACCATCCCGGGCTTCTACGACAACATCGTCGAACTCACCGACGCCGAGCGCGCACTGATCGCCGAACTGCCCTTCGACGAGGCCGAGTGGCTGCGCACGGCCAAGTCGCACGCCGCCTCGGGGGAGAAGGGACACACCACCCTGGAGCGCGTCTGGGCCCGCCCGACCGCCGAGGTCAACGGCATCGGCGGCGGCTACCAGGGCCCCGGCGGCAAGACGATCGTGCCGTCCTGCGCACACCTGAAGCTGTCGTTCCGACTGGTCTCCGGGCAGGACCCCCACGAGGTCGAGGAAGCCGTCAGGACCTGGGTCGCCGAGCGCGTCCCGGCCGGGATCCGGCACTCCATCGTCTTCGGCGCCCCCACCCGGCCCTGCCTCACCCCGCTCGACCACCCGGCGCTGCAATCCGTGGTGCGCGCCATGGGCCGCGCCTTCGGCCAGAAGATCCGCTTCACCCGCGAGGGCGGCTCCGGTCCGGCCGCCGACCTCCAGGACGTGCTCGACGCACCCGTCCTGTTCCTCGGCATCTCGGTCCCCTCCGACGGCTGGCACTCGCCGAACGAGAAGGTCGAACTCGACCTGCTCCTCAAGGGCGTCGAGACCGCCGCGTACCTGTGGGGCGACCTGGCCGCCCACTGGAAGCCCGCCTGACGCACCCACCCGCCGTCCCACCCTGCCTGCCTGTCCCACCACCGGGGGAGTTGGAAGTACCTGTGAGCACCCATACCGAGCCCGAGCGCCCCATCACGCTCGCCGCGGCCGCCGGGATCGACCGCGCCGCGCACCACCGCCTCGACGAGGCCTGGCTCGCCGCCGCCTGGAGTCATCCGACGACCCGCGTCTTCGTCGTCTCCGGCGGCCAGGTCCTGATCGACGACACCCCCGACGGCGGCACCGGCATCGTCATGACCCCGGCCTTCGAGGCCCCGGTCACCGAGACCCACCGCTACTTCCTGGGCTCGGACGAGGAGGGCGTACGGTACTTCGCGCTGCAGAAGGACTCCCTGCCGGGCCGCATGGACCAGTCGGCCCGCCCGGCCGGCCTGCGCGAGGCGGGCCTGCTGCTGAACGCGCGCGACGCCGGGCTGATGGTGCACGCGGTGGCGCTGGAGAACTGGCAGCGCATGCACCGCTTCTGCTCCCGCTGCGGCGAGCGCACGGTGGTCGCCGCCGCCGGGCACATCCGCCGCTGCCCGGGCTGCGGCGCCGAGCACTACCCGCGCACCGACCCGGCCGTGATCATGCTCGTCACCGACGAGCACGACCGCGCGCTGCTGGGCCGGCAGGTGCACTGGCCCGAGGGCCGCTTCTCGACGCTCGCCGGGTTCGTGGAGCCGGGCGAGTCCATCGAGCAGTCGGTGATCCGCGAGGTCTGGGAGGAAGCCGGGATCAAGGTCGGCGCGGTCGACTACGTCGCCAGCCAGCCCTGGCCGTTCCCGTACAGCCTGATGCTCGGCTTCACCGCCCGCGCCGTCACCTCGGAGATCACGGTGGACGGGGAGGAGATCCAGGAGGCCCGCTGGTTCTCCCGCGAGGACCTCCGCGAGGCGATCGAGGCGGGCGAGGTGCTCCCGCCCGCCGGGGTCTCCATCGCGGCCCGCCTGGTCGAACTCTGGTACGGGGAGCCGCTGCCGCGCCCCGCCGCGTGAGGCGGGTCGCGCGGGCCCCGCGCCCGTGACGTCCGTCACGACAGAAGGCCCCCGCCGCGGCGGGGGCCTCTCTCGTACGCGCGTGACGTTCGCCACGTCGACCCGACCGGGGCCGGACCGTGTTCGGTGGTCCGTGTCCGGTGGTCCGTGTGTCGGGCGGTGCCTCGACGGTCAGACGGCGAGGGCCTGCTTGACCTGGGCGAGGCTCGGGTTCGTCATGACGGACTCGTTGCCGGCGGCCGACTTCACGAGGACGGTGGGAACCGTCTGGTTGCCGCCGTTCGCCTTCTCCACGAACGCTGCGGACGCGGGGTCGTGCTCGATGTTGATCTCGTCGTACGCGATGCCTTCGCGGTCCAGCTGCTTCTTCAGCCGGGTGCAGTAGCCGCACCAGGTCGTGCTGTACATCGTGACGGTGCCCGTGTCCTGCATGCTGCGGTCTCCTTCGTGGGGTCGCGGTGGTCCGAGTACTCGAACGCCCGACACCGTCCCGCCATTCCCGCGGAGCCCTCCCGGCACCAGTACGACCGGAGCGGGCGGCCTGTGGACAGGTTTCCCGTCCGCCCCTGGAGACCTGGCAGCATGGCGGGGTGACAGCAGCAACGCACTCCTCATCCTTCCCGGCCGAAGCCGACTCGGCCGACGCGGTGCTCCTGGGCCTCGACCCGGAGCAGCGCGAGGTCGCGACGACCCTCCGCGGACCGGTGTGCGTGCTGGCGGGAGCGGGCACGGGCAAGACCCGCGCGATCACCCACCGGATCGCCTACGGGGTCCGTTCCGGCCAACTGATGCCCGCCAGCGTGCTCGCCGTCACCTTCACCAACCGCGCCGCCGGCGAGATGCGGGGCCGGCTGCGGACCCTCGGAGCGGGCGGTGTCCAGGCCCGGACCTTCCACTCCGCCGCCCTGCGCCAGCTCCAGTACTTCTGGCCGAAGGCCGTCGGCGGGGACGTCCCCCGACTGCTGGAACGCAAGATCCAGTTCGTGGCCGAGGCCGGCGCCCGCTGCCGAGTCCGCCTCGACCGGGGCGAGCTGCGCGACGTCACGGGCGAGATCGAGTGGGCCAAGGTCACCCAGACCGTCCCCGCCGACTACCCGGCGGCCGTCCTGAAGGCGGGCCGCGAGGCCCCCCGGGACACGGCCGAGATCGCCCAGATCTACGGGACGTACGAACAGCTCAAGCGCGACCGGAACATGATCGACTTCGAGGACGTGCTGCTCCTCACCGTCGGGATCCTCCAGGACCGCCACGACATCGCGGAGCAGATCCGCACCCAGTACCAGCACTTCGTGGTCGACGAGTACCAGGACGTCAGCCCGCTCCAGCAGCGCCTGCTCGACCTCTGGCTCGGCGAGCGCGACAGCCTCTGCGTGGTCGGCGACGCCAGCCAGACGATCTACTCCTTCACCGGCGCCACCCCCGACCACCTGCTGAACTTCCGCACCAAGTACCCGCAGGCCACCCTGGTCAAGCTGATCCGCGACTACCGCTCCACCCCCCAGGTGGTGCACCTCGCCAACGGCCTGCTGAACCAGGCCAAGGGCCGCGCCGCCGAACACCGGCTGGAGCTGGTCTCCCAGCGCGAGGTCGGCCCCGACCCGGTCTACGCCGAGTACCCGGACGAGCCCGCCGAGGCCGAGGGCGTCGCCGGGCGGGTCCGGGACCTCATCGCGGCGGGCGTCCCGGCGGGCGAGATCGCCGTGCTCTACCGGATCAACGCCCAGTCCGAGGTCTACGAACAGGCCCTCGCCGACGCCGGAGTGCCCTACCAGCTGCGCGGAGCCGAGCGGTTCTTCGAGCGCGCCGAGGTCCAGAAGGCGATCCTCGCCCTGCGCGGGGCCGCCCGCTCCGGCGGCAACGATCCCCTCCTGGACGACGTCGTCGAGCTCGGGTCCCAGGTCCGGGCCGTGCTCAGCTCCACCGGCTGGACGGCCGAGCCGCCCGCCGGTTCCGGCGCCGTGCGCGACCAGTGGGAATCCGTGGCCGCGCTCGTCCGGCTCGCCGAGGACTTCGCCCGCTCCCGCCCGGGCGCCGGCCTGTCCGAACTCACGGTGGAACTGGACGAACGCAAGGCCGCCCAGCACGCCCCCACCGTCCAGGGCGTCACCCTCGCCTCGCTGCACGCCGCCAAGGGCCTGGAGTGGGACGCGGTGTTCCTCGTGGGGCTCACCGACGGCATGATGCCGATCACCTATGCGAAGACCGACGAGCAGGTCGAGGAGGAGCGCCGGCTGCTCTATGTCGGCGTCACCCGGGCGCGGCTGCACCTGACCCTCTCCTGGGCACTCTCCCGGGCTCCGGGCGGCAGAGCCTCCCGACGCCCCAGTCGCTTCCTGAACGGCCTGCGGCCGGGCTCCGCCGTCCCGGGAAGCAGGAACGGCGCCGCGTCCGAGCGAGGTCCCCGCAAGCGCGGCCCTCGCGGCCCGGTGCTGTGCCGGGTCTGCGGCAAGACCCTGACCGAGGCCGGCGAACTCAAACTGATGCGCTGCGAGGACTGCCCGTCGGACATGGACGAGGGCTTGTACGAGCGGCTGCGCGAGTGGCGCGCCGTCCAGTCGAAGCAGCAGGGCCTGCCCGGCTACTGCGTCTTCACGGACAAGACGCTGATGGCCATCGCGGAGGCCGCGCCGTCCGAGGCCGGAGAGCTCTCGATGATCTCCGGCGTGGGTGGCCGCAAGCTTGAGCGGTACGGAGTCGACGTCCTGGCCATCTGCGCAGGCCAGGAGCCTGGCGTCGGAGATCCTGACGACGCGTAGAAACTCGTCGGAAAAATAGTTTGCACATGCCCGGCGAATCCCCATAGGTTCTTAGCAACGGAAACGTTGGCTTCTTCGAAGCCCCGGTTCCGTGCTGTACTTATCCGAATACGCATGGGACAGGCCCCCGGGCCCCCGTCCCCGAGACGCCGAGAGGAGGCGAGACCAGTGACCAGCTTGATGACGACCACCAAAATGACCGATCGCTCGGTCGCCGCTTCCTGCCCGCTCGGTGTCTCCTCGCTCCTCCCGATTCTCGCCGCAGGCGTCTCCACGATTTCCTCGGGGACCCCTGCCCTGCTCGCGGCGTCCGCGCTGCGGCCGAGTGTTCGCAATGAGCGACCGACCCAGGCACCGGTGGCAGTAATGGCTGAGGAAGCCCAGGCGCATGGCGCCTATGGCTTTGCGGCTGCGGCGGCCGGTGCCGGAGTCAAGACGAAGCAGACGAAGCAGCAGCACCACCTGATGTGGGCCTTCCGCGGGCTCGAACCCTGGAGTGATCCAGTCTGATCGACGATCAGACCGGCGCCTTCAGGGCCGCGGAACCCCACCCGGGATCCGCGGCCCTTCTGTTTGTCCCCGAACGGGGACTGCGGAGCGAAGGGGCCTCGGGACTGGCAAGAACAGGTACCAGCCGACCCCCGGCCGACCCCGGCCGGACCGACTAGTCACACAAGACGAGGAAGAAACCACCGTGCAACTCGAAGCGCACGCCCCGTCCGTACCGCAGACCCAGACGATCTCCCCGCCCGCAGTCCCGGAGGACTCCACCTTGACTCCCCTCACCGCGCTGACCGCGCTCGACGACGCCATCGAGAACCTCGGCGTACCCGTTCCCTGCCGCACCTTCGACCCCGAGGTCTTCTTCGCCGAGTCCCCGGCCGACGTCGAGTACGCCAAGTCGCTCTGCGGCACCTGCCCGCTGGTCGAGGCCTGCCTCGCCGGCGCGAAGGAGCGCCGCGAGCCCTGGGGTGTCTGGGGAGGCGAGCTCTTCGTCCAGGGCGTCGTCGTCGCCCGGAAGCGGCCCCGTGGTCGTCCGCGCAAGAACCCGGTTGTCGCGGCATGACCGCCATCGGCACCATCGACCGCCCCCTGACGCGCGACCCCTTGAAGCAGGCCCTCATGTCCACCCACACCACCACGAGCGAGCAGCCGCACGGCTCCGCCACCGCAGACTTCATCACCGCAGGCGCGATCACCTCGCGTCAGAACAGGACCCGCGAAATGCAACTCATCCCAGAAGCCATGGCTCGTGCCCATATGGACGACCGCATGCGTGAGGCGGACGCCGAGCGTCACGCCCTGCGCCTGGTCGCCGCCCGGCGCATGCAGCGCCGAGCCGAGCGCGTTTCGCTGCGCGCCCGGCGGGCCCTCGCCATGGCCGTCATGAACTGAGCACCGAAGGAACAGCACCCGGGGGGACCGGTCCGAAAGGACCGGTCCCCCCGGGGCGTTGCGGAGCGCGTCCACCGCCGCCGGAGATATCGTCTGCGGGTGGACCAGCCGACTCCCCGCCCCACCCCGCAGGGACCCGAGGCCCAGCCCGCCGTCTGCGCGGGATGCGGCGTCGACGCCCCGGACGGCGCGCCGCCCACCTGGACCTGCTTCGTGGAGAACGGAACCAGGCAGTACTTCTGCGTCGAATGCGCCCGCGCCAACCTCCGGGCGATCGAAGGCCGGCTCGACTCCTCCTGGTGGTGACCGACACCCCGCCCCGGAATTGAGCCACGGCCCGGCCGGGCGGCGTGGAGCCGAGTGGTGTGGAAGCCCCGGGCCGCCCGGCGCCCGGCCGCGTGAAGCGGGGCCACCGGAAGCCCGACCACGTAAGCCCCTGACCACGTACGCCCCGGCCGCGCAAGTCCTGGCCGTCCGAGCGCACGTTCCCGCCCGAGCGCACGTTCTCGCCCGAGCCCGGCCACCGGGCCGGGTCGACACCGCCAGGGGGCGGCGTACTACTCCCTCTGCTCGCAGACCTTCCCTGGGGCCTTCCCGCGTACCGGGTCGTCCTCCCGGTCCTCGGGCAGGAACCCCGGGAGCCAGGACTCCAGTTCCTCGCGGAGCCGCACCGTCGCACCCAACTGGCACAACACACCCAGGGTGCTCAGCGTGACCCGGTGAATCAGCAGGTACGACGGCGGCAGGTTGATCTGTCGTCCCAACTGGTGCGCGGGGGAGCGGGGATCGGCGATCCGAGCCGCCTGGCCGCGCAGCCACGGGCGGGTGAACGTGAACTCGTCCGCCTCGACCGGTTCGAGGAGGGGCTCCAGATAGTCGAGCACCGCCTCCGGGTCCAACTCGATGGACTCCTTCACGAACCCCTCGGTGCACAGGTGCTCGTAGACTCCCTCGGCGTCACCACTCAGCGTCAGCCGCAGCGACCGGCCGATGGGCTCGGGCCAGCCGCCCGGAAGGCGATCGACCGTCCCGAAGTCCAGTACACCCAACCGCATCCGGCCGTCCTCGCCCGATATCAGCCGGAAGTTTCCGGGATGCGGATCGGCGTGCAACAACCCGGTCCGCGCAGGCCCGGAGAAGAGGAACCGGGCCAGCAACTGTCCCGCACGGTCTCGCTCCTCCCGGGTGCCGTCCGCTATCACCTCCGACAGCGGAGTCCCGTCCATCCACTCGGTCACCAGCACCTCGTCGCCCTGGTGCACGACGTCCGGCACGACCACGTCCTCGTCGCCGTCGAACGCGTCCGCGTGCGTCCGCTGAGCCTCGGCCTCCAGCTCGTAGTCCAACTCCTCCGCGACCCGGTCACGCAGTTCGGTGATCAGCGGCTTGATGTCCATGCCCGGGATCAGCGGCCCCAACAGCCCTGCGAAGCGGCTCAGTTGCCTGAGATCCGACAGCAACGCCTCGCCCGCGCCCGGATACTGGACCTTCACCGCCACCTGCCGGCCGTCGTGCCACACCGCCCGGTGCACCTGGCCGATCGAGGCAGCCGCCGCGGGCGTGTCCTCGAACTCCCGGAACAGGTCACGCCAGTCCTCGCCCAGCCGCTCCGTGAGCACCTGGTGCACCCGCGCCGCCGGCAGCGGCGGGGCCGCCTCCTGGAGTTTGGTCAGCGCCGCCCGGTACGGGCCGGCGATCTCCTCGGGCAGGGCCGACTCGAAGACCGACAGGGCCTGGCCGAATTTCATGGCCCCGCCCTTCAGCTCGCCGAGCGTCCGGAACAGCTGATCGGCGGTGCGTTGCTGGAGCTCCCGCGCGACGATCTCCGCCGACTTGCCTCCGATCCGCTTTCCCAGACCCCAGGTGGCCCGACCGGCGAAGCCCAGTGGCAGCGCGGCCAGCTTGACGGTACGGGTGACCGCCTTCCGGGGAAGATCAGACATACGCCCCTCCAGTTCCCAGACAGCCGTGCCGCGAGCGGCGGTTCAGGGGCGCGCCCCCTGAGACAGACAAAACGCATCCTGTCATGGCCCCCGGCGGCCCCTTCAGCCCGATCCTCCCCGTCCCCTCCCCGGCACGGTCGCACCGCCCCGGCCGTGGCCGGCCGGAACCGGCGTCGCGTCCGGGATCGAGACGGCGGAGCACGGGCAGTCCCCATGGGGGCGAACCTCGGAGGGCTCCCAGCTCAGGCCCGGTAACGCCGCCTCCCACCGGGCTCCCGTCGAGGCGGGCAGGTGCCCGTCGAGGAAGGACAGGGCGTGCCCCGCCGCCAATCCCGCCACCGCCGATGCCAAACCCAGATCGCACGCCGCCGTGGTGCGGCGGCGGTGCGCCGACCGCCACTGCACAAGCATCCTGGGCCAGGCAGGGTCCCGGTCGATCCGGTCGCGCTCCATGCAGCCCGCGCAGGCCGTGACCCCCGGCAGGACCAGCGGCCCGACCAGGCCCGTGCCCTCCAACACTCCCGCGTACAGATGCGGGGTGCCCGTGGCCACCCAGTCCGCGGCCGTCTCCGGATCGGGGGCCCACGCCTGGAGCCCGTCCCGAGGAGCGACGACCACCAGGGAGAGCCCAGGCTCCGGTCCCTCCCCCTCCCCGGCCCGGGGGGCGCGTCCCGGGGCGGCCTGCCGCACGAGCGCCCCCGCGGCCTCCGCCCGCAACCGGCCCACGCTCCCGGGCCCCAACCCGCCCGGTGCCACATCGCCCGACTGGACCCGTCCCCCGTCGAGCACCTCGACCCGGCCCACCCCGGCCCCCGCGAGCACAGCCGCGATCACCGCGCCCACCCGCCCGCCCCCGCGCACCTGGACCCGTATCGCCCGCCGGGCCGCGACTCCCCGCAAGTCACCCCCCGGCTCCCGGTGTACCAGCGAGAGCGAGGCGAGATCGGGCCCGAGCCGCTCCAGGCTCTCCGGCCGCCCGCGCACCGCCTGGGCCCGCGGCCCTCCCGCGGTGGCGTCATCCAGGAGTCCGGCCCCCGCCAACCGTCGGATCAACTCGTCCACCCGCCCCTCCGACAACCCCATCCCCGCGCCCTCCGCGCGCAGCAACTCGATCCCCCGTGTCCCGTCGATCCGGTCGATGAACGCCCCGGTGGCCGTGTCCACCGGGCCGAGCACCACCGCGTGGGCGGGCGTCACCCCGAACTGCACCGTCTGTAGATCCCGCCAGGCCCTGGCCAGCGCCGGCTTCACCTTCGGATACATCGTCGTCCCCTCGATCCCGTCCGCGATTTCCTGCGGTCCCTGAGCCCCCGCGGCCCCGGGTTCCTGCCGCCCCGAGTCCGCTTGGTCCGCGAGCCGGCCCGTGAACCGACCCGCGAGCCGATCTGCGAGCCGATCCGTGAAACCGGCGCTTGAGCCAGTCCGCGAGCCGGCCCGTGAGCCAGTCCGCGTGCCGGTCCGCGACCCCCTTGATCCGCGAGCCTCCGAGGCGGTCTTCCGCCTCCATCCGCAACACTGCCCGCCCCCGGGAATCCGTGTGCGAAGTTGTCCACAGGCAGGGGGTATTAGGCATATGAGATGGAGAAAAGGGGTGTGAGGGAGCGTTTCCGATGTCGGCGGCGAATCGATCATGTTCGAAGCGCGGACGAGCGGGACTTCCGTCACGACGAGCGGGTACCGTGCTGGCGTGTCCGCCGATCCCTCGCAGCGCGCCGTCGAAGTCCGCCGGAGCGCGCGCCGCCGCAGGACCGTTTCCGCCTACCGTGAGGGTGACCGGACGGTCGTCCTGATCCCTGCCCGGATGTCGGAGGCCGAGGAGCAGCGCTGGGTGGGCGTCATGCTCGACAAACTCGCCGCCCAGGAGGGCAAACGCACCCTCGGCGACACGGAACTCACCGAACGCGCCGAGCGTTTGTCCGAGCAGTACTTCGACGGCCGTGCCCGCCCCCGCTCGGTCCGCTGGGTCACCAATCAGAACACCCGCTGGGGCTCCTGCACCCCGGCCGAGGGCAGCATCCGCCTCTCCCACCGCCTCCAGGGCATGCCCGAGTACGTCGTCGACTACGTGCTGCTGCACGAGCTGGCCCACCTCCTCGTCCCCGGTCACGGACCGCGCTTCTGGCAACTGCTGGAGGCGTACCCGAAGACCGAACGGGCCCGCGGATACCTCGAGGGAGTGGTCGCGGCCGAGCGCCTTCCCGCGGTCCCCGGAGCGCGGGACGAATGATCATGGGGTGACCGGACGCGATGTGTACCGGGTCGGTACCGACTTGGCTGGATGTCGGCGGAAGCCGTTAGCCTGAGCGGCAGCCGTTAGCCTGCGGCACGCATTCACAGTCGGGATGGGGGACGGTCGGACGTATGGCCAGGGAATTCCAACGCGGCCACAAGGCCAAGATCAGCGATCTGACAGCGGGCACCGATCTGTACGTGGGCGTCCAGATCGCCGGGCCCGGGCTTGCCATCGACATCAGTTGCTTCGGCCTCGATGCGAACGAGCAGCTCTCGGACGATCGCTACTTCGTGTTCTACAACCAGCCGAAGTCGCCGGAAGAGTCCATTCAGCAGCTCGGCACACAGGCGGGCGACAGCGAATCCTTCCGGGTGACCCTCGACCGGATCCCGCAGAACATCCACAAGCTGTCCTTCGCCGCCTCCATCGACGGCCCCGGGCAGATGTCGCAGATCGGTCCGGGCTACATCCGGATCGTGGCCGGCGGTGAGGAGGTCGTGCGCTACTCGTTCACGGGCGCCGAATTCAGCACCGAACGCGCCCTGATGATCGGCGATTTCTACCTCAAGGACGTGTGGCGCTTCGCCGCCGTCGGGCAGGGCTTCGACGGCGGACTCGCCGCGCTGCTGAAGAACTTCGGCGGCGAGGTCGCCGAGGACGAGGAGCCGCAGCAGCAGGCCCCGGCCCAGCCCGCGGGCGCGCCCGGGTTCGCCCCGCCGCCGCAGGCGGCCGCCCCGGCACCCGCCTTCGGCGCCCCGGCCCAAGCCCCCGCCCCGGCCCAAGCCCCCGCCCCGGCCCACGCCCCCGCTCCGTCGTTCGGCGGACCGGCCGGCGCCCCGCACCAGCCGGTGCACTCGGCCCCGACGATGGTCGGACCCCTCACGACGCAGCCCGCCGCGCCGTACGGTCAACCGCCCCACCCCCCGCAGCAGCCCGGAACCCCCTCGTACGGTCAGGTCCCGGGGCAGCAGTCCGGCTACGGCGCCCAGGTACCGCCGCCGGGCCCCGCCCCCGCGCCCTACGGGCAGCAGCCCTCGCACGGTCAGGTTCCCGGCCCGCAGGCTCCCCCGTACGGCGGACAACCGGCCTTCGGCGGGCAGGCGCCCCAGTACGCGCAGCAATCCCGGCCGGCCGCCGCCGGGCACGGCCTCGCGGCCGCGCTCCAGCCGTACAAGGAAGCCCCCACCGGCACCCGCTGGACCCCGCAGAACCAGCAGCTCATGCGGGTGGACCTGTCCATGGGCGGCCAGGCCGTCCTCGCCCGCCAGGGCAGCATGGTGCTCTACCAGGGCAAGGTCGACTTCAGCTACAAGGGAGCCGGCTTCGCGGGCCGCATCGTCGGCAACGCCACCGGCCAGGAGATGCAGCTGATGCGCTGCACCGGTCGCGGCCAGGTCTTCTTCGCCGAGAACGGCGCCCACCTGCACGCCATCGAGCTTCAGGGCGACGGGATCTGTGTCTCCGCGGAGAACGTCCTCGCCTTCGACGAGTCCCTCCAGCACGAGGTCCGTCGCATCGAGGGTCACGGCATTCCCGGCGGCGCCCTGTTCACGATGCAGTTCCAGGGCAGCGGCACGGTGATCGTCAAGACGCAGGGCGTCCCGGTCGTCCTGCCCGTCACCCCGACCACCTTCGCGGACAGCAACGCCATCGTCGCCTGGTCCGCCGCCTCGCAGGTGATCATTTCCAGCCAGGTCCGGCTGCGCCGCAACGCCTACCCGGGCCACAGCGGGGAGACCGTGAACCTCCAGTTCCGCGGCGCGCCCGGCAACTTCATCGTCGTCCAGCCGTACGAGGTCTGAGGGAGCCCGTCATGAACGCCATGAACCAGCAACTCGCGGGATTCGCCCCGACCCCCGTCACGGCCCGCATGGAGAACCACGGCCGAGCCATGCTCAAGGTCGCCATGCAGAGCGGCCAGGACCTGTTCGCACGCACCGGATCGATGGTCGCGTACGAGGGCTTCGTCCAGTACGAGCCCAACCCGCCCGCCGTCCGCCAGATGGCCTCGCAATGGATCACCGGGGAGGGCGCCCCGCTGATGAAGTGCACCGGCGACGGCCTGCTCTACCTCGCCGACTACGGCGCGGACGTCGTCGTGATCAACCTCGACAACGACGCCCTCTCCGTCAACGGCACCAACCTGCTCGCCTTCGACGCCCACCTCCAGTGGGGCGTCGAACGGGTCAAGGGCATGGCCAAGTTCGCCGGTCAGGGCCTGTTCAACGTGCAGGTCTCCGGGACCGGCTGGGTGGCCATCACCTCCCGCGGCACCCCGATCGTCGTCGACTGCGGTCGCGGCGACGACGAGACGTACGTGGACCCCGACGCGCTCGTCGCCTGGTCCCCGAACCTCAAGGTCAAGGGGAAGCGCAGCTTCAAGGCCTCGTCGATGATCGGCCGGGGCAGCGGTGAGGCCTACCAGATGGCCTTCTCCGGCGAGGGAATCGTCGTGGTACAGCCCAGCGAGGACAGCACCGACCGGCTCCGGACCCGGGGCTGAGGGGGAGCGGACACATCATGCAGAGCGCACTTTTCGCCCACGCCGAGGCGCAGTCCCAGGAGCGGTACACCGTCCAGAACCCGCAGTTGCTGCGGGTCTCCCTGAGCGGCACCGACGACGTCCTCGCCCGCAAGGGCGCGATGGTCGCCTACCAGGGGATCATCGACTTCGACGGCGAGTACCAGAGCACGACCCAGCGCACCGCCCGCGCCCGCACTGGTGAGGGCCTGGACCTGATGCGCTGCTCCGGGCAGGGCACGGTCTACCTGGCCAACCTGGCCCAGTACGTGCACGTCGTGGACGTGGACCAGGACGGTCTCACCGTCGACAGCAGTTACGTGCTGGCGCTGGACTCCACCCTGCACACCGAGGCCATCGCGGTGGACAGTCAGTACGGGATCTCCGGCTCCGGCAAGTACCAGCTCAACATCAGCGGTCGCGGCAAGGTCGCCCTGATGACCTCCGGTCAGCCGCTGATGATGCAGGTCACCCCCGACAAGTACGTCAACGCCGACGCCGACGCGATCGTCGCCTGGTCCACCTCCCTGCGGGTGCAGATGCAGGCCCAGACGCACTCCACCGGAGTCTGGCGGCGCCGCGGCAACACCGGCGAGGGCTGGGAGCTGAGCTTCCTCGGCACCGGCTTCGCCCTCGTGCAGCCCAGCGAGGCACTGCCGCCGCAGAACGCCCAGATCGGTCAGGGCGCAGCGGCACAGTTCGGCATGGGCCAGCACGGCGCCCACAGTCAGAACCAGAACAACGCCTGGAACTGATCCACGGCCCGGCGCGACACGGCACGGCGCGGAAGAGCGGCGCACGTCGCGCGTGACGCCGGAAGGGGCGGGTCCCGAGGGACCCGCCCCTTCCGCATGCCGTCCCGGACGTCTCAGAGACGCGCCAGGCTCGCTTCCATCAGCCGCACGACCGAGGCGTCGGCCACCGCCGCCACCTCCGCGTACGGGAACCAGCGCAGGTCCAGCGATTCCTCGCTGATCTCGGCCACCGCGTCGGCCGGGGCCAGCGCCGCGTACTGCACGTCCAGGTGCCAGTTGCAGGGCTCCGGGATCGGATGCCGGTCCAGCCGCACGGGCCCGCCCGGCAGCAGGGTCAGCCCGCCGGCGATCCCCGACTCCTCGACGGCCTCGCGCAGTGCCACGTCCGCGAGGGTGGCGTCACCGGGCTCGCAGTGACCGCCCATCTGGAGCCACATGCCCAGCTTCTTGTGCAGGGTGAGCAGCACGCGCCCCCGCACCGGGTCGATCACCAGCGCGCTGCCCGTGACATGGCCGGCCCGGCAGGGCTTGTAGACCCCGTCGTGGTGGGCGGCGAGGTGCTCCAGGTAGAGGTCCCGCAGCCCGCTCTGCTGCTCGTCGGTCGGCGCGAGATCCTTCAGGACCGCGACCGCGTCGTGGTACAGGCTCACTTCTTCTCTTCACCCTCGCCGTCGTCGCCGTCTCCGGCACCCTTGTCGCCCTGATCGCGCTTCTCGGCGGCCTCGCCGAGCATCTTGTCGATCTCCGAGAAGTCCAACTGCTCGCGGTGCACGAATCCGTCCGGGTCGTCCAGGTCGGAGGCCGTCGGCAGCATGTCGGGGTGCTCCCACAGCCCGTCGCGACCGTCCACACCCCGCGCGTCCGTGAGCGAGGCCCACAGCCGCGAGGCGTCGCGCAGCCGACGCGGACGCAGCTCCAGCCCGATCAGCGTGGCGAACGTCTGCTCGGCCGGACCGCCGGAGGCGCGCCTGCGGCGCATGGTCTCGCGCATGGCGTCCGCCGAGGTCAGGCGAGGCTTGGCGGCCTCGTGCACCACCGCGTCGACCCAGCCCTCGACCAGGGCGAGCGCCGTCTCCAGGCGCGCCAGGGCCGCCTTCTGCTCCGGGGTGTCCTGCGGCTGGAACATGCCGCCCGCGAGGGCCTCCTGCAACTGCTCCGGATTCGACGGGTCGAGCTGACCGACCACGTCCTCCAGCTTCGAGGTGTCGACCTTGATGCCGCGGGCGTAGCCCTCGACGGCGCCGAACAGGTGCGAGCGCAGCCACGGCACGTGCGCGAACAGGCGCGCGTGCGCGGCCTCGCGCAGCGCCAGGTACAGCCGGACCTCCTCGGCCGGCACGCCCAGGTCCTTGCCGAAGCCCTCGATGTTCAGCGGCAGCAGGGCGGCCTTGCCCGCCGGGCCCAGCGGGAGCCCGATGTCGGTCGAGCCGACGACCTCGCCCGCGAGCACGCCCACGGCCTGCCCGATCTGCTGACCGAACATGGCGCCGCCCATGGAACGCATCATGCCGAGCAGCGGGCCCGCCATGGCCTGCATCTCCTCGGGCAGCACCCCGCCCATGGCCGCGCCGACGCGCTCGGCGACCGGGTCCACGAGCTCCTTCCACACCGGGAGGGTCGCCTCGACCCACTCGGCGCGGCTCCACGCCACCGCCGTGTTCGCACCCGAAGGCAGCGAGGTCACCCCGTCCAGCCACAGGTCGGCCAGGCGTACGGCCTCCTGGACCGCCGACTTCTCGGCGACGCCGACGCTGGCGTCCTTCACCCCGTCGGCGGTGCCCTGCGCGACGGTCTGGCGGGCGATGTCCTTGGCCATGTCCCAGTTCACGGGACCGCCCTCGTAGCTCAGCATCTGGCCGAGCTGCTGGAAGGCCGCGCCGAGGTCGTTCGGGTTCATGGCACCGAACATCGAGGCGAACGGGTTGTCCGCACCGCCCGGGCCGCCGGCGCCCGGCAGGCCCATGCCCGGGAACCCGAACGGATTCGCCGGGCCGCCCTGACCGCCCTCATTGCCCTTCTTCTTGCCCTCGTCGCCGTTCTCCGGCTCCTCCGGCGGAAGGCCGAATCCGAATGGGGTGTCGCTCACGGGGTTTCCTCGGCTCGTAGGGCCGCCGGCGGGAGCCGACGGCAATGGTCCGACAACACCACCCAGCGTAGACACCCCGCCCGCTTCCGGGCTCGGTGCTCCGCCGGCTCCTGGGCTGCGGCAGGATGGACGTCACCTGGTAGGTACGCGTCACGGCGCGTCCCTACTGAAGACAACCGCTGGAGACGCCTGGTGAGTTCCCCGGATCCGCAGCTTTCGGACAAGCACAGCCGCGCGCCGCAGGACGCCGAAGACAGCCCTGAGCACGGTGACAGCGCCCCTGACGTTCGCCAGACGCGAAACGAGAACGGCCTCCGCCGGCACAACCCGGTGATCGCCGTGACCGGTGCCGCGTCCGGCGTCGGCGCCGCCCTGGTGGCCCGCCTCGTCGAATCCGACGAGGTCAAGCAGGTCGTCGCGATCGACGAGCGCCGCGGCGACTGCGCGGCCGCGCAGTGGCACGTCCTGGACGTACGGGACCCCGCCATTGCCGAGAAGCTGCGCGGCGCGGACGTCGTCGTCCACCTCGCGCTCGATCTCGACCTCGAAACGGATCCGGCGGCCCGTACGGCGTACAACGTGCGCGGGACCCAGACCGTCCTGACGGCCGCCGCCGCGGCCGGGGTGCACCGGGTCGTGCTGTGCACCTCCGCCATGGTCTACGGGGCGCTCCCGGACAACGACATCCCGCTGACCGAGGACTCCGAGCTGCGCGCCACCGCCGAGGCCACCGGCGTCGGGGACCTGCTGGAGATCGAGCGGCTCGGTCGCCGGGCACCCCGCGCGCACCCCGGGCTGAACGTCACCGTGGTGCGCCCCGCCGTCCTGGTCGGAGGCACCGACACGGCGCTGACCCGGTACTTCGAGTCGCCGCGCCTGCTCGTGGTCGCCGGATCCCGGCCCACCTGGCAGTTCTGCCACGTCGAGGACCTGGTCAGCGCCCTGGAGTACGCGGCGCTGGAGAAGGTCGAGGGCGAGTTGGCGGTCGGTTGCGAGGGCTGGCTGGAGCAGGAGGAGGTCGAGGAGCTGAGCGGCATCCGCCGCATGGAGCTCCCCTCCGCGGTCGCCCTGGGCGCCGCGGCCCGACTCCACCGGATCGGCCTGACGCCCTCCCCGGCCGGCGACCTCGCCTACACGATGCACCCGTGGGTGGTCAGCGTCAGCGGACTGCACGCGGCCGGTTGGCGGCCCCGCTGGACCAATGAGGAAGTGCTCGCCGAACTGCTCCAGGAGGTCGCGGGCCGGCACACCGTCGCGGGCCGCCGCCTGGGCCGCAAGGACGCCGCCACGGCCGCCGGCGCCGCCGGCGCGACCGTCGCCCTCCTCGGTGCGGCAGCCGCGGTCCGCCGTGCCCGCAAGCGCCGGGGGATCTGAGACGCCGGGCCGACGCCCGCCCCGGACCGCCGGCCCGGGGCGGGCCCGGGATGCGGGTCGGGGCCGGATCGAGGTCGGATCGAGGTCGGGCCGGGCCACGGTCGAGAGCGGGCCGGAGCCCCACGTCCTGTAGGAGGCTCCATACGACCGGGTCGCACAGCCGGTCGAATCGGCTCTACCGCGATCCGAAAGCCGTGGTGCACGATGGCTGTATGGCTCCGCACTTCGACCACCCCGGCGAGCAGGCCGCTCCGGACCCGATCCGCCTGCTCGAAATCCGTGAGACCCCGCTCTCGATCGACGAGGTCTTCCAGGCCGTCGGGGACGACGCGACGGGCGGGACGACCCTCTTCGTCGGCACCGTGCGCAACCACGACAGCGGAGCGGACGTGGACTCCCTCGGCTACTCCTGCCACCCGACGGCCGAGGCCGAGATGCGCCGCGTCGCCGAGCGCGTCGTGGCCAAGTACCCGGTCCGCGCCCTCGCCGCCGTCCACCGCGTCGGCGACCTGGCGGTGGGCGATCTCGCGGTCGTCGTCGCCGTGTCCTGCCCGCACCGCGGCGAGGCCTTCGAGGCCTGCCGGATGTTGATCGACGACCTCAAGCACGAGGTGCCGATCTGGAAGCACCAGACGTTCGCGGACGGATCGGAGGAGTGGGTCGGCGCCTGCTGAACCCTCCCGCGCGACCTCCGCACCCCCGATACACCCCCGGTCGCGGGGCCGCCCCCGCAAGGGGGTAGCCTCGCACCCGTTCGGCCGCGCAACACGCCCCCGATTTGCGTAACCCCTTTCCGGGCACGAGCGTTGAAGCCACCAACGACACGTACTTTCGGGGCAGGGAGGCACGTCCATGGCGTCATTGGCGTGGTTGCTGATTCCGCTGTTCGCCGCCATCGGCGCGGCGATATGGGGCAGCTGGGCGGCTCGCGACCGGACATCCGGCGACATATCCGAGCTGGCCGGCTACGCGAGGTTCCGCGAGGTCATGGACAAGACCGACCACACCAGGACGAAGGCGGAGGCGCACTCCGGTTCCGATGCCGCCTGAGGCGTCCCGCGAGTCCCTGAGAATCGCCTGAGAGTTCCCGCGCACGACCCCGTACGGCCCGGCCCCACGGGCCGCCCGCCAGGGGCGTCCCGTACTGTCGATCCATGCCACGCCGCACCGCGACGATGCTCGCCTCCACCCTCGTCCTGTTCGCGCTGCTCTGCGCAGGGGTGTTCCTGAAGGTCCCGTACTCCGAGATGAGCCCGGGCCCCACGGTGAACACGCTCGGGGACTCGCGTGGCGAGCCGGTCCTCGGCATCTCGGGGCACAAGACCTACCCCACCAGCGGTCACCTCAACATGACGACCGTCCGGGTCACCGGCGCGGACTACGACATGAACCTGCTGGAAGCGGCGTACGGCTGGCTGTCCGGCGACAACATCGTCGTACCGCACGAGAACCTCTACCCGAACGGGAAGACGGAGAAGCAGTCCACGCAGGAGAACGCCGAGGAGTTCAGCCAGTCCCAGGAGAGCGCCAAGGTCGCGGCGCTCAAGCAGCTGAAGATCCCCGTCACCCCGCACGTCATCGTGTCCTCCGTGGTCAAGGGCGGCCCCGCCGAGGGGAGCCTGCACGCCGGCGACGTGATCAAGTCCGTGGACGGAACCCCCGTGGCCGAGGCCGCCGACGTGGCCAGGCTCGTCACCAAGCACAAGGTCGGGGAGCCCGTCGAGTTCGTCGTCGTCCCCGCGAAGGAGATGGCGGAGGCGGAGAAGGCCAACCGCGAGCCCGGCGCCACCGCCAAGATCAAGGTCACCACGGGCAAGGCGGAGGACGACGGCCACGCCATCGTCGGGATCCGGGCCGGGATCGACCACACCTTCCCGTTCCCGATCGGCATCAACCTCGCCGATGTCGGCGGCCCGAGCGCCGGTCTCATGTTCGCGCTCGGCATCGTCGACAAGCTGACCCCCGAGAACCTCACCGGCGGAAAGTTCGTCGCCGGCACCGGCACCATCGACGACGACGGCAAGGTCGGACCGATCGGCGGCATCCAGATGAAGACCATCGGCGCCCGTCAGGCCGGAGCCGAGTACTTCCTGACCCCGGCCGACAACTGCGCCGCCGCCTCCTCCCACGTGCCGGACGGCCTCACGCTGGTGAAGGTGTCCACCATCGACGACGCCACCAAGGCGCTGGAGAAGATCTCCAAGGGGGAGACGGCAGGGCTGCCGAAGTGCGGCAAGCCCTGACCGGCCCCCGACGGATACGCGCGCGGGTACGCGCGGGTTGACGGGACTGACCGGGTCCGGTCAGTCCAGGAAGGTCGCGGCCAGCGCCTCGGCCAGCCCCGGCACCAGGGTCGCGCCCGTCAGCACCTCGGTCGACGAGTCCTTCTCGCGCAGCCGGACCGCCGACTCACGGGACCCGTCCCGCAGGACACCCACGGTCAGCCGCACCTCCTGCCGGTCCGGATGTGCGGCGACCCACTTCGCCAGCTGCTTGTCACCGAGCCCCTCGGGGACGGAGGCCTCCGCGGACGGCGGCAGCATCAGGCGCTCCACGGTCAGCGCGCAGCCGACGATCGCGGCGGGCCAGGCGATGGTTCCCAGGAACTTGTCCAGCGGGGTCCCCGCGGGCACCTCGTCCTGCTCGATCGGGGTGAGCTGGCTCTTGCCCGCGTCGTCCTGGTCGAGGCCCAGCTGCCGGGCGAGGCCCGGCTCCTGCTTGCGCAGCTTGGCGGTGTCGACCAGGGCGAACAGCCGGGCCGGTTTGTCCCAGCCGAGGGTGGAGGCGTACTCGTCGATCTCAAGGACGGCGCGCGTCAGCGGGGAGGCGGCCATCGGGGTGCCGGCGGAAGGAGAAAGGTTGGACATGGACAACATCCTGCCTCCTTTCCACCCGATACCGGGAACTGACTAAAGCCTCAGTAAGTTGCATGAGTGGGCTCTACGATCGGGGGCCCGTTGATGACCAGACCCAGCGACTTTCAGAGGTGCGCACCTTGGCTTTCCAGATGCCGGACCGCGGCGGAGGCCCTTCCGGGCCACGGATGAGAGTCGGCCGCCCGTCCCGGCGTGCCCGGACTCTATTGATGACCTTGGGCGTCCTCGCCGTCCTGGCCATGTTGTTCATCATGTTCGCGGGCTTCTGGACCGACTGGCTCTGGTTCCGATCCGTCCAGTACTCCTCGGTCTTCACCACCACCCTGTGGACCAAGGTCGGCCTCTTCGCCGTCTTCGGCCTGCTGATGGCGGGTGCCGTCGGGTTCAACATCTGGCTGGCGCACCGACTGCGGCCGCCGCTCAGCGCGATGTCGATGGAGCAGCAGAGCCTCGATCGCTACCGCATGAGCGTCGCGCCGTACAAGAAGTGGCTGCTCCTGGGCATCGCCGCGATCATCGGCCTGATCGCGGGCGCCTCGGCGGCCGGCCAGTGGAAGACCTGGCTGATGTACGTGAACGGGGTGCCCTTCGGACAGAAGGACCCCCAGTTCGGCCTGGACGTGTCGTTCTACACCTTCGACCTGCCCTGGTACCGCTTCCTGCTCGGCTTCGGCTTCGCCGCGATCGTCCTGTCGGTGATCGCCGCCGCCGTCGTGCACTACCTGTACGGCGGACTGCGCGTCACCAGCCCCGGCGCCCGGGCCACCGCCGCGGCCACCGGGCACCTGTCGGTGCTCCTCGGCCTCTTCGTGACGTTCAAGGCGATTGCCTACTGGCTCGACCGGTACGGCCTCGCCGTGAAGTCCAGCGACTTCAAGGCCGCCGACAACTGGACCGGTCTGCGCTACGTCGACGCCAACGCCTACCTGCCGGCCAAGACGATCCTCGTCGCCATCGCCGCGATCTGCGCGGTCCTGTTCTTCGCCACGCTGTGGCGCCGCACCTGGCAGCTGCCGGTCATCGGCTTCGGCCTGATGGTCCTCTCGGCGATCCTGATCGGCGGGCTCTACCCGGCGATCGTGCAGAAGTTCCAGGTCCAGCCGAACGAGCAGGCCAAGGAATCGCCGTACGTCCAGAAGAACATCAAGGCGACGCGCGACGCCTACGGGATCGCCCAGTCCGAGGTCAAGGAGTACCCGGGCGTACCGCAGACCGAGGACAAGACCAAGCTGCGCCAGACCGCGGACACGACGGCCAGCGTCCGTCTCCTCGACCCGAACATCGTCTCGCCGGCCTTCCAGCAGCTCCAGCAGGTCAAGGGCTACTACGGCTTCCCGTCCACGCTCGCCGTGGACCGGTACAACGGCCAGGACACGGTCATCGGCCTGCGCGAGCTGAACATCGGCGGCATCCCGAAGAACAACTGGATCAACGACCACTTCAAGTACACCCACGGCTACGGCGTCGTCGCGGCCAAGGGCACCACCGTCGGTGACCAGGGCGCCCCCGACTTCACCCAGTCCGACCTGCCCTCCAAGGGCATGTTCGGCACGGACTTCGAGCAGCGCATCTACTACGGCGAGATGACGAAGCAGTACTCGATCGTCGGCGGACCGCAGAAGGAGCTCGACTACTCGGACGACAAGGGCGAGAAGGAGACGAGCTACAAGGGCGACTCCGGGGTCAACCTCGACAACCCGGTCAACCGGGCGGCGTACGCGCTCTCCTTCAGCGAGCCGCAGATCCTGTACTCCGGGGCCATCGGCGAGGGCTCGCGGATCCTCTACCACCGCACGCCCAAGGAGCGCGTCGAGGCCGTCGCGCCGTGGCTGACCATCGACGGGGCGCCGTACCCGGCGGTCGTCGACGGCCGGATCAAGTGGATCGTCGACGCCTACACGACGACCAACGGCTACCCGTACGCCTCGCGCACCACGCTGGGCCAGAGCACCGCGGACTCGCTGACCAACAGCCAGCGCGCGGTGGTCGCCCAGGAGAACCAGGTCAACTACATCCGCAACTCGGTGAAGGCGACCGTCGACGCTTACGACGGCACGGTCGACCTGTACCAGTGGGACAAGGCGGACCCGGTCCTCAAGACGTGGATGAAGGCGTTCCCGGGCACGGTGAAGGCCAAGAGCGAGATCCCCAAGGCGCTCATGGACCACCTGCGCTACCCGCAGGACCTCTTCAAGGTCCAGCGCGAGCTGCTCACCCGCTACCACGTCACGGACCCGCAGACCTTCCTCAGCGGCAGTGAGGCCTGGGCCGTCCCGGACGACCCGACCGTCAAGGCGGGCACGGCGCTTCCGCCGTACTACCTGTCGATGAAGATGCCGGGCCAGCAGGAGAAGGACCAGGTCTTCTCGCTCACGACGACGTTCACGCCGAACGAGCGGGACAACCTGAGCGCCTACATGGCGGTCAACGCCGAGCCGGGCACCCCGGACTACGGCAAGATCAGAATCCTGAAGCTGCCGACCAGCAAGCCGGTCGACGGCCCCAAGCAGGTACAGAGCAAGTTCCAGTCCGAACCGAAGATCGCCGAGTCGATCCGCCTGCTGCGCGGTGGAGACTCCGAGGTCGAGTACGGGAACCTGCTCGCGGTGCCGCTGGACGGCGGCATGCTCTACGTGGAGCCGGTGTACGTCCGCAGTTCCAACCTGAAGTACCCGCTGCTGCGCAAGGTGCTGGTGACCTACGGCGGCCAGACGGCCTTCGAGGACACGCTGGAGAAGGCGCTGAACGTGGTCTTCGGGGCGGAGGCGCCGACCGTGCCCGTGACCCCGGAGAACCCGCCGGGCGAAGGAACCGTCACCCCGCCGACCGCCCAGGACCCCACGGTCAAGGCGGCGCTGTCGGACGCGCAGAAGGCCATCGAGGCGGCCGAGAAGGCCCGCCAGTCCGGTGACTGGACGGCGTTCGGCAAGGCGCAGGAGGACATCAAGGCGGCGCTTCAGCGGGCGATCGACGCCGAGGCGAAGATCACGGCCCCCAAGTCCGGAGGCTGACGATCACTTGGTGATGGCTCCGTCCCGCGTCGTGCTACTGTGGTTTCACCGACGCGGGGTGGAGCAGCTCGGTAGCTCGCTGGGCTCATAACCCAGAGGTCGCAGGTTCAAATCCTGTCCCCGCTACTGAAAACGAAGGCCCGGATCCCATGGGATCCGGGCCTTCGTCGTGTTCGCGACGGGGCGCGGACAGCACGCGTGACGAACGCGTGACAGACACGGGGTCGCTGGGGCGGGTGAGTTGGGGCAGGAGCGTGTTTGACTTGTCTCTCTGTGGGCATGTCGACAAAACGCTGTAGTGACCTCACTGGCTGCGACATACCAGGTGTACGCGGGTAGCAGGTGATGCGACGATGGGATTTATGGGGGACAGGTCAACTCTGCTGGAGACAGGGCGGTTTGTGAGGGCGGAGGCCGAGCCGGACACGGGAGCCGTTGAGGCGGCTCGCACCGTTGACGCGCAGACCGCACTGACCGATGCGGATTTCGCGGACGAAGCCTTCGGCGAAGCCGACGTGGCCAGTGACGCCGAGCTGGAAGCCCGGCACCGGGTGGCCGCCGACAAGGGCGACCCCGGCGCCATGAGCGTGCTCGGGGCGCTGCTGCTGCGCCGCGGCGACCTCGCCGGGGCCGAGCCGTACCTGCGCGGAGCCACCGGCGAGGGCGACCGGGCCGCCGCCAACAACCTCGGCGTGCTGCTTCACCAGCGGGGCTACCCCGAGGAGGCCGCCGGCTGGTGGCGCGTCGCCGCCGTGGCCGGATCCGCACCCGCCGCGCACGCCCTCGGCCGCTACTACCGCGAGCGGGGGGACGAGCCCGCCGCCGAGTACTGGCTGCGGCAGGCGGCGGAATCCGGCCACGCCCTGGGCGCGTACGGACTGGCCGACCTGCTGGAGCACCGCGGGGACCGGGGCGTCGAGCGCTGGTTCCGCGCGGCCGCCGAGCAGGGGCACCGCGAGGCCGCGTACCGACTGGCGCGGCACCTGCGCAAGGGCGACCCCGCCGAGGCCGAGCAGTGGTACCGGCAGGCCGCCGCGCGCGGACACCGCCGGGCCGCCCTGCACCTGGGCGCGCTGCTGGAGGCGCGGGGGGAACTCAAGGAGGCCGGGCGCTGGTACCTGACCTCCGCCAAGCAGGGGGAGGCCCGGGCGGCCTGCGCCCTGGGGTTCCTGCTGCGCGACGCGGGCGACGAGGACAGCGCGGCCGCCTGGTGGCACCGGGCCGCCCAGGACGGGGACGGCAACGCCGCCAACGCGCTCGGCGCGCTGCACGCCGCGCGCGGGGAGACCCAGACGGCCGAGAAGTGGTACCGGGCCGCCATGGACGCGGGCGACCAGAACGGGGCCTACAACCTCGCCCTGCTGTGCGCCGCGCAGGAGCGGACCGCGCAGGCCGAGCAGTGGTACCGGCGCGCGGCGTACGCGGGCCACCGCGAGGCGGCCAACGCGCTGGCCATCCTGCTGCTGCAGGGCGGTGACACCGAGGGCGCCGAGCCGTGGTTCTCCAAGGCGGCGGAGGCGGGCAGCGTGGACGCCGCCTTCAACCTGGGCATCCTCTTCGCCGGTCGGGACGAGGACCGCACCGCGCTGAAGTGGTACGAGCGGGCCGCTTCGGCGGGGCACACCGACGCGGCGTTGCAGGTGGGCATCGCCCTCGTGCGGGACGGCGAGGAGCGGGCCGCCGAACGCCACCTGCGGTGCGCGGCGGGCGGCGGCAGCGCGGAGGCGGCCTTCCGGCTGGCCTCGCTGCTGGAATCGCTGGCCCCGCCGCCGGAGCCGCCGGCCCTCGGCGAGTCCGCGGGCGGCGCCGCGCGCACCGAGAGCGAGGAGTGGTACGAGCGGGCCGCCGAACACGGGCACCGGCGGGCGCAGGTGCGCGTCGGGATGCTGGCCGCCGCGCGCGGCGATCTGGCGATGGCGGCGCGGTGGTACCGGGAGGCGGCCGAGGCCGGCTCCCGCAACGGGGCCTTCAACCTGGGGCTGTTGCTGGCACGGGAGGGCAACGAGCCGGAGGCCGCCCTGTGGTGGACGCGGGCGGCGGTGTCCGGACACGGCCGGGCCGCGCTGCGACTGGGGCTGCTGGCCGCGCGGCAGGGGGACCTGACGGAGGGGCAGAAGTGGTGCGTGCGGGCCATGGAGCTGGGGCCGGCGGAGGTCTCGGAACGGGCCGCCAGGCTGCGGGACGCGCTGGCCGAGGAACTCTCGGCCTGACTCGGCCGACCCGCCCGACCCGCCCGACCCCGAACGGCTGAGAGGCGCCGTTCGGGGTCAGCGGTAGAGCCATGACGTCGAGCGGGCGTACGCGTGGCGGAAGACGAGCGGCATCAGGGCGTCGTTGACGCGGCGTTGCAGGGTGCCCGGGGTCTTGGAGTCGCGGTTCGCACCGGCCGACCTGCCCATGCGGGCGGTCCGGGGGCGGCGCAGGCGGGTGTACGCGTCGAGGGCGGAGCGGACCGAGGGGGCCGAGGCCACGCATCCGGCCAGGGCCACCGCGTCCTCGACGGCCATCGAGGCGCCCTGCCCCGCGCCCACCGGGTGCGCGGCGTCCCCGATCAGCACCGTGCGGCCGTCGTGCCAGACGGGTACCTCTGCCATCCGGTGCATCGGCATCGCACGATCGACCCGTACCGCGGACGCCAGCATCTCCGACGGCCCGGCCTCCCCGGCGTACAGCTCCGCGAGCAGCGGCAGGGTCACCTCGGCGCTCTCCGGGGGCTCCGGCGAGGCCACCTGGGCCGACCACCAGACCGAGCCGTCCGACGCCGGGACGTACAGGAACGCCCCGCGCCGCCCGAACACCATGTGGTAGGTGTCCGGGTCGAGGTCCGGGCCCCGCGAGACCCCCGACACGCTGTAGAGCCCCGCGTACCGCGGGACCGGGGCCGTCGCCGACAGGGCGGGGCGGGACGCGGACCAGATGCCGTCCGCAGCCACCACCAGGTCCCCGTCCACGTCCGCGGCGCGGACCCGCTCGCCCGTGACGATCCGGGCGCCGGCGCTCACCGCCTCAGCCCGCAGGACCTCCACCAGGCGTCCGCGGAGCAGGGTCGTGCTGTGCAGGGTGTCGGAGGCGAGCCGGCCCCGGGGGACCTCGCCGAGGAGCTTCCCGGACGCCGACCACATCCGCTGGCGCGCCACCTGGAAACCGGCCGCGCGGACCGCGGGGAGGCAGCCCAGGGTCTCCAGGGCGCGCTGCCCGTTGACGGCCAGGCTGAGGAACGAGCCCACCATGCCGGCCGGGTCCTCGTAGGCCTCGTACACGGTGACCTCGGCGCCCGTGCGCCGGCGCAGGGCGACGGCGCTCGCGGCTCCGGCCACTCCGCCACCGATGACTGAGATGCGCATGACTGTGCCCTTCTCGCTGAATCTACATTCACTGAATCATTATTCGGTGAAACTCGATTCAGTATGATGACGGCGCAACGACGGAGTCAAGCGGCAAGGGGATCCCGGTGGGAGTGCGCAAGGAGCGGGCGGCCGGCACGGAGGCGGCGCTCAAGGAGGCCGCCCGAGGGCTGTTCCTGGAGCGGGGGTACGCCCAGACGAAGATCACCGACATCACCCGGGCGGCGGGACGCTCCACCGGTGCGTTCTACGAGCACTTCGCCGGCAAGGAGGAGCTGCTCCAAGCGCTGCTCGCGGACATGGGGGCCCAGGTCGACACGGCCGTGGGGGCCGAGGAGCACCCTCGGGAGCACGACCTCGCCGATCCCGCGCAGCTCCGTACGCACGTCGCCGCGAGTTGGGGGGTCTTCCGGGATCACCTGCCCGTCGTGGTGGCCCTCTTCCAGAAGTCCATGACCGAGCCCCCGGGTGCCGGTCGGGCGTGGGAGCGGCTGACGCGGGAGACGGGCCCGCTGCGTCGACACCTGGAGTACATGCGCGAGCAGGGTCGGCCGCTGCCCGGCGATCCCGGGCTCGTCGCGGCGGCCATGGGGTCGATGATCTCGATGCTCGGCTACGCGGCGATGACCGCCGGGGTCCCGCTCGACGACGACGAGGTGGTCGACACCCTCACCGCTCTTCTGTTGCGAGGGTTGGCCGGTTAACCGATTTGCATCTGCCGCGACGCCTCCCGTACAGTCGGGTTTACCGACGCGGGGTGGAGCAGCTCGGTAGCTCGCTGGGCTCATAACCCAGAGGTCGCAGGTTCAAATCCTGTCCCCGCTACTGAAGGTCGAAGGCCCGGATCCCATGGATCCGGGCCTTCGGTCGTTTCCGGATCGTTCCCGGATGGAAAGCGCGTCACGAACGAGCAGGGCCCGGAAGCGTCGTGCTTCCGGGCCCTCGTGCCGTTCGGGGTGGGTCAGGCGACCGCGCAGTTCGGGCAGACCCCTCGGTACGTCACCTCGACGGCGGAGACCACGAAGCCGAAGCGTTCGCCGGCGGGCAGGTCGGCCAGCGGGTCGCCGGCCGGGTGGACGTCGCGGATCGCGCCGCAGAGGGCGCAGACCAGGTGCTGGTGCGGCTGGTGCGCGTTCGGGTCGTACCGCTTGGCGCGGCGATCCGTGGACACCTCCAGGACCTCGCCGAGGGACACGAGCTCGCCCAAGGTGTTGTAGACGGTCGCCCGGGAGATCTCCGGCAGCCTGGTCACGGCCCGTGCGTGCACCTCGTCTGCCGTCAGGTGAACGTGGTCACCGTCGAGCACCTCGGCCACGACGCGCCGCTGTGCGGTCATGCGCCATCCGCGTCCGCGGAGTCGTTGCAGCAGGTCACTCATGGACGCCAGCCTAACAGCGCGGGGACTCCGTGTAACTCCCGAACGAGTGCGAGATTGGATGCTTGCTTGACTTGGACAATGTCCATTGTAGGATCGAGTACGGCACGGCCCGAAGGTGGGTCGAGGGCAGGACGAGGCAGGAATGACGCAGGAGGCGCACGTGACGCAGGGACCGCTCACCACGGAGGCCGGGGCTCCGGTCGCGGACAACCAGAACAGCGAGACCGCCGGCATCGGCGGGCCCGTCCTGGTCCAGGACCAGCTCCTGCTGGAGAAGCTCGCGCACTTCAACCGCGAGCGGATCCCGGAGCGTGTGGTGCACGCCCGCGGCGCCGGCGCCTACGGCACCTTCACGCTCACCCGCGACGTCTCGCAGTGGACCCGGGCGAAGTTCCTGTCCGAGGTCGGCAAGGAGACCGAGACGTTCCTGCGCTTCTCCACCGTCGCGGGCAACCTCGGCAGCGCCGACGCGGTGCGCGACCCCCGCGGCTGGGCGTTGAAGTTCTACACCGAAGAGGGCAACTACGACCTCGTCGGCAACAACACCCCGGTGTTCTTCATCAAGGACGCCATCAAGTTCCCCGACTTCATCCACACCCAGAAGCGCGACCCGTACACGGGCTCGCAGGAAGCCGACAACGTGTGGGACTTCTGGGGCCTGAGCCCCGAGTCGACCCACCAGGTCACCTGGCTCTTCGGCGACCGCGGCATCCCGGCCTCCTACCGCCACATGAACGGCTTCGGCTCGCACACGTTCCAGTGGAACAACGAGGCCGGCGAGGTCTTCTGGGTCAAGTACCACTTCAAGACCGACCAGGGCATCAAGAACCTCACCCAGGACGAGGCCAACCGGCTCGCCGGCGAGGACCCCGACTCGCACCAGCGCGACCTGCGCGAGGCCATCGAGCGCGGCGACTTCCCGTCCTGGACCGTCCAGGTCCAGATCATGCCCGCGGCCGAGGCGGCCGGGTACCGCTTCAACCCGTTCGACCTCACCAAGGTGTGGCCGCACGCGGACTACCCGCTGATCGAGATCGGCAAGCTTGAGCTCAACCGCAACCCGGAGAACGTCTTCGCCGAGGTCGAGCAGAGCATCTTCAGCCCGGCCCACTTCGTCCCCGGCATCGGCCCCTCCCCGGACAAGATGCTCCAGGGCCGTCTCTTCGGCTACGGCGACGCCCACCGCTACCGCGTCGGCATCAACGCCGACCACCTGCCGGTGAACCGCCCGCACGCCACCGAGGCGCGCACCCACTCCCGTGACGGCCACCTGTACGACGGCCGCCACAAGGGCGCGAAGAACTATGAGCCGAACAGCTTCGGCGGCCCGCACCAGATCGACCGTCCGCTGTGGCAGTCGGTTCCCCTCACGGGCGGCACGGGCAACCACCCGGCCGCGGTGCACGGCGAGGACAACGACTTCGTCCAGGCCGGCAACCTCTACCGCCTCTACTCGGAGGACGAGAAGACCCGGCTGATCGAGAACCTGTCCGGGTTCATCGCCAAGGTCTCGCGCGACGACATCGTCGAGCGCGCGATCGACAACTTCCGCCAGGCGGACGGCGACTTCGGCAAGCGGCTGGAAGCCGCGGTCCAGGCCCTTCGCGGCTGACGCACCGCTTGTCGTGGCGAAAGACGGGCCGGCGCTCCCTCGGGAGGGCCGGCCCGTCGGCGTATCGCCGACGGGCCCCGGCCCGCGAGGGTTACGCCGGTACGGCGCTGCGCCGGACCGGCGCCCAGCAGCGGATGACGTCGCGGACGGACACGATGCCCACGGGGCCACCGTCCTCCAGCACGATCAGATGCCGGAAACCGCCGTGCGCCATGGCCTCGGCGGCCTCCTGCACGGTCGCCTCCGGGGTGCAGAACACGACGTTGTTGGTGGTGTGCGCACCCACGGACTCACGGTCGGGATCGTGTCCCGCGCCGATCGAGTTGAGGACGTCGCGCTCGGTCAGGATGCCGATTCCACTGTGGTCGGGGTCGAGGACGACGGCCGCGCCCACGCGTCGGCCGGACATCAGGCAGGCCGCCTGACGGAGGGTGTGCGCGGGTCCGAGGGTGAGGATCACGGTGCTCATGGCGTCACGGACGAGCATGAAGGGAGCCACCTCCTGGGTGATTCCCCCGCTCGGGTGGGTGCGCGAGGCGGAGGCCGTGCGAGGTCGCACTTCGAGAAGGCCTTCACAAGCGCACAAGCGGGGGGATCCTCAGATTCCCACGAACACGGAGGGTCATCAAGAGGGCGCGTTCGGCACGCGCGGGCGCATCCGCCGGTACGGGGCGCGCCCGGCCCCGGTCACGGGGACCGGGGAGGTCCGAATCCGGCTTCCGGCCGACCCCCTCCCCGGACCTCAGGCACGCGGGCGCAGGTGCGCCAGCATCTCCTCGTGGAGCAGACCGTTCGAGGCGGCGGCGTTCCCGCCGTGCACGCCCTCGGCCCCGTCCAGGTCGGTGAACCGGCCGCCGGCCTCCTGGACCACGACCGCCAGGGCGGCCATGTCCCACAGGCTCAACTCCGGCTCCGCGCACAGGTCGATCGAGCCCTCCGCGACCATCATGTAGGGCCAGAAGTCGCCGTAGCCGCGGGTGCGCCAGCAGGCGCGCGACAGGTCCAGGAAGCCGGGCAGTCGGCCCTGCTCCTCCCAGCCGCTCAGCGAGGAGTAGGCGAAGGAGGCGTCGTCCAGCGTCGCGACCTTCGACACCCCGAGCCGCGTGGTCTCGCCCAGCGCGCCGCCCGCGAAGGCGCCGCCGCCCTGCGCCGCCCACCAGCGGCGGCCCAGCGCCGGCGCGGAGACCACGCCGACCACGGGACGGAAGGCCCCGTCGGTGTCCTCGGGATCCTGCGCCATCAGGGAGATCAGCGTCGCCCAGACCGGAACACCGCGCACGTAGTTCTTGGTGCCGTCGATGGGATCCACGACCCAACGGCGCGGACCCTCGCCCTCCAGTCCGTACTCCTCGCCCAGGATCGCGTCGCCGGGGCGGGCGGCCAGGATCCCGGCCCGGACGATCTCCTCGGCGGCCTTGTCGGCCTCGCTCACCGGGGTCATGTCCGGCTTCGTCTCGACCAGCAGGTCGAGGGCTCGGAAGCGCTGCATCGTGGCGGCGTCCGCCGCGTCGGCGAGCTGAAGGGCAAGGCGGAGGTCATCGTCATACTCGGGCATGGTCGAACAGTATCGAGACTGTCGCGGCCCGGCGAACGCCGTCCACGGTACGGCCGAGAGGCGCCCTTGACAGGATCTGTCGACCCGTCAAGTCTGGCCGGAGAGCCAATCGGGTGAGCCAATCGGGGGAGGCGTCGATGCCGGCGGCCCGGGAATCCTTGCTGGAAGCGGCCGGAGCGGCGCTGTCCGCGCGCCCCTGGCCCGCCGTGCGGATGGTCGACGTGGCGGCCGCCGCCGGGGTGTCCCGACAGACCCTCTACAACGAGTTCGGCGGCAAGGCCGGGCTGGGCCGGGCCCTGGTCCGCCGCGAGGCCGACTGGTACCTCGACGGCGTGGACCGGACCCTGGCCACCCAGGCGGGCACCACCGACCGGCTCGCGGGAGTGGCCGAGTGGACCGTACGGGCCGCCCGCGCGCGCCCCCTGGTCCAGGCCCTGCTGACCGGCTCGTGGAACGGGAACCTGCCGGCGCCGCCCGGACGCGGGTCCCGACCGGGCGTTCCCGCGCTCGGCCCGGGAGAACTGATCCGCGCGGTCCGCGACCGGGCCTCCGCCGCGCTCACGCCGGAAACGGCGGGGCGGTGCGAACTCGTCGTACGGCTCGCGCTGTCCTACGTGATCGCCCCGGGGGAGGAGCCGGGCACCGGAGAACTGCTGCGCCTGGTCAGTGCGCCGAACCGGACAGCTGAAGTCCGATGACGCCGAGGATGACCAGCGAGATCGAGACGAGCTTGAGGGTGGACACCAGGTCGCCCAGGAAGACCATGCCGTAGATCGCGGTCCCGGCCGCCCCGATGCCCGTCCACACCGCGTACGCCGGACCCACGTCGAGCTTCTTCAGCGCGAGCGTCAACAGACCGAAGCTGCCCAGCGCGAAACAGGCGAAGGCGATGGTCGGCCACAGACGGGTGAAACCGTGGGACAGCTTGAGGCAGACCGCGAAGCCCGTTTCCAGGATTCCGGCGGCCACGACCAGCAGCCACGCCATGGCGTACGCCTCCCCGCGTCATGTGACATCGCGTCACTTGGTGCGAACAAGCATTTATCCCGACCGGTGCTCCCACAAACCCGGCCCGCCGCCGGACGGCCGGGCCGCCGACCGGCTCAGTCGCCGTCGCGGCGCTCCCGCGTCTCCAGCAGGCGGCGCAGCGAGTACAGCCGGGCCGGGTCAGCATGGCCGTCCTCGACCCACTTGTCGAGCGCGCAGTCCGGCTCGTCGTGGCTGCACGCGCGCGGGCACCCCTCGGTACCGGGGACCAGTTCGGGGAAGGCCAGGATCACCCGGGACGGGTCCACGTGGTGCAGACCGAACGAGCGCACACCCGGGGTGTCGATCACCCAGCCGTCGCCCGAGGGCAGCGGCAGCGCGAGCGCCGAGGTGGTGGTGTGCCGGCCGCGGCCGGTCACCGCGTTCACGTGGCCGGTGGCGCGCCGGCGGTCCGCCGCGACGAGCGAGTTGACCAGGGTGGTCTTGCCGACGCCCGAGTGGCCGACGAAGGCCGTGATCCGGCCGTTCAGGCGCTCGCGCACCCGCTCCGCCGCGTCGCCCGTCGCCAGCTCCTCGCGGTTGGTGACCACGTAGTTCAGGCCGAAGGTCGAGTAGATCTCCAGGATCTTGTCGGCGGACGTCAGGTCGGACTTGGTGAGCACCAGCAGCGGCTCCAGCCCGGCGTCGTACGCCGCCACCAGGCAGCGGTCGATCATCCGGGGCCGCGGCTCCGGATCGGCCAGGGCCGTGACGATGGCCAGCTGGTCCGCGTTCGCGACGACCACCCGCTCGTACGGGTCGTCGTCGTCCGCGGTGCGCCGCAGGACGGACCTGCGCTCCTCGATCCGCACGATCCGGGCGAGGGTGTCCTTCTTGCCGGACAGGTCACCGACGATCCAGACCCGGTCGCCGACCACCGCCGCCTTGCGGCCCAGCTCGCGCGCCTTCATCGCGTGCACCGTGCGGTCCTCGACCAGGCAGGTCAACCGGCCGCGGTCCACGGTCAGGACGAAGCCCTCCGAGGCGTCCTCGTGCTTGGGGCGGATGGTCGTACGCGGCCGATTGCCCTTGCGGTTCGGGCGGGAGCGGATGTCGTCCTCGTCGGTGTTCTTGCCGTACCTGCGCATGACGGGCCCTACGCTCCCGTTCCCGCGAGCATGTCTGTCCACATCCTGGGGAAGTCCGGCAGGGTCTTCGCGGTCGTCGCCACGTTCTCGATCAGCACGCCCTCCACCGCCAGACCGATCACCGCGCCCGCGGTGGCCATTCGGTGGTCGTCGTAGGTGTGGAAGACACCGCCGTGCAGCGGGCGCGGGCGGATGTGCAGACCGTCGGCGGTCTCGGTGACGTCGCCGCCGAGCCCGTTGATCTCGGCGGTCAGCGCGGCCAGCCGGTCCGTCTCGTGCAGCCGCAGGTGCCGGACACCGCGCAGGATCGACTCGGAGTCGGCCAGCGCCGCCACCGCCGCGATGCCCGGGGTCAGCTCGCCGACCTCGCCCAGGTCCACGTCGATGCCGTGGATCTTCCCGGTGCCGGTGAAGACCAGACCCGCGTCGGTCAGCTCACAGGAACCGCCCATCTCCGTGAAGATGCGGCGCAGCGCGTCGCCGGGCTGCGTGGTGCGGCGCGGCCAGTCGGGGATGGTGACCGTGCCGCCGGTGATCAGCGCCGCCGCCATGAAGGGCTGCGCGTTCGACAGGTCGGGCTCCACCACCATGTCGCGGCCCAGGAGCGCGCCGGGCGCCACCCGCCACACGTCCTTCTCGCCGCCGGCCTCAGGGGTGTCCACCTGGGCGCCCGCCGCGCGCAGCATCTCCACCGTCATCCGGATGTGCGGCATCGACGGCAGGGTCGAACCGATGTGCCGGACCTCGACGCCCTGGTTGAACCGCGGCGCGGACAGCAGCAGCGCCGAGACGAACTGGGAGGAGTTGGAGGCGTCGATCTCGACCGTGCCGCCCTCCAGGGCCCCGCCGCCCTGCACGGTCAGGGGCAGCGCGCCCCGGCCGTCGTCGTCGATGCGGGCCCCGAGGACGCGCAGCGCGTTGATGACCTCGCCCAGCGGGCGTTCGTAGGAACGCGGGTCGCCGTCGAAGCGGATGTCGCCGCCGGCCAGGGTGGCCACGGGCGGCAGGAAGCGCATGACCGTGCCCGCGTTGCCGACGTCGACGGTGGCCGGGCCGTGCAGCGCGGCCGGGATGACCCGCCACGCCTCGCCGCTGTCACCGTCGGCGGAGCTGGAGGAGACGGTCTCCTCGATGCCGACGCCCATCGCGCGCAGGGCGTCCGACATCAGCTGCGAGTCGCGCGAGCGCAGCGGGCGGCGCACCCAGCCCGGCTCGGAGGCCAGCGCGGCGAGCACCAGGGCCCGGTTGGTGACCGATTTGGAACCCGGCACGGTGACGGTGGCGTGGACGGTGCCGTCCGCGAGCGGAGCGGGCCAGAGGGCGTGGAGCGCGGGGGTCTCGGTCATGGCCTCCACTTTAGTGGCTCCGCCCGTACCCGGATCTTGATCGCCGGCCGGTCGTCGTCCCCGTCTCAGAGGGCGAGAAGCCAGCGCCCGCCGCCGATCAGCGAACACAGCGCGACGGCGTGGAACATCAGCAGCCAGACGACCGGGTGCACGTGCGTGAGCCGACCGAGCTGGTCCGCGTCCGAGTCCGGGGCTCCACCGTTCCTCCGCTTGGCCTGGAGCTCGAACACCGGCCGGACCCCGCCCAACAGCAGGAACCACACCACCCCGTACGCGAACATCGCCTGGACCTCGGCCGGGGCCAGCCAGGACACCAGGACGAAGCCGGCGCCGGTCAGCACCACCGTGAGCAGCCCGTAGGCGTTCCGGATCATCACCAGCATCGCCACCAGCAGCGCGGTCGCCGCCCAGAGCAGCAGCGTGATCCGGTGCGCCGAGAGCAGTGCCGCCCCGCCGAGCCCGAGCAGCGAGGGCGCCGTGTACCCGGCGGCCGCCGTCAGGACCATGCCGAGCCCGGTCGGCCGACCCCGGCTGACGGTCACCCCGCTGGTGTCCGAGTGCAGCCGGATCCCGTCGAGCCGGCGTCCGGTCAGCAGCGCGAGCAGCCCGTGACCGCCCTCGTGCGCGATGGTGATCGCGTTGCGGGAGATCCGCCACACCGGGCGGGGCGCCACGGCGGCCAGGGCGACGACCCCGGTCGCTATCACCAGCCACAGCTCGGGCTCGGGCTGTATGCCGGTGAGCCGGTCCCAGAGACCGGCCGTCGTGATGCTGTCCATGGAGTGGCGGACTCCTTGCGGTGGTGGGCGGGTGTCGTGGCAGTGTTGCAGGCATGTGCGGAAGGTATGCAGCGAGTCGGGCGCCGGAGGATCTGGCGGGGATCTTCGGCGTCGAGAAGTGGGAGCCCGAGGAGTCCCTGGCACCCGACTGGAACGTGGCGCCGACGAAAGAGGTCCACATCGTCCTCGACCGTCCCTTGAAGGACGCGCCGAGCCCGCGTCCGGTTCGACAGCTGCGGGTGGTGAAGTGGGGGCTGGTCCCCTCCTGGGCCAAGAACCCCGAGGGTGCGGCCCGAATGATCAACGCCCGCGCCGAGACCCTCGCGGAGAAGCCGTCCTTCCGCCGCCCCTTCGCCCAGCGCCGCTGCATCATCCCCGCCGACGGCTACTACGAGTGGGTCACCGCCCACGACGAGCGCCAGTTGGAGGTCGAGGGGAAGAAGAAGCGGGCCCGCAAGCAGCCCTACTTCGTGCTGCCCTCCGACGGCGCCGTCTTCGCGATGGCCGGGATCTACGAGTTCTGGCGCGATCGGACCCTGCCCGACGAGCATCCGGCGGCCTGGTGGGTGACCTGCTCGGTCATCACCACCGAGGCCGAGACCGGACCGCTGGGGGTGGCCCCCGCCGACGGGCCCCGGTCGCTCTCCGACATCCACCCCCGCATGCCGCTGATGCTGACCCCGGACAAGTGGGACCCCTGGCTGGACCCGGCGCGCACCGACCCCGACGAGCTCCAGGCGCTGCTCGCGCCGCCGCCCGGCGGGCTCATGAGGGCGTACGCGGTGTCCACCGCCGTCAGCAGCGTGCGCAACAACGGCCCCGAGCTGCTGGAGGAACGGGCCGCGCCGGAGGAGGAGACCCTCTTCTGACCCGGGCAGGATGGGGCGCATGACCACGCGTACCGAGAGCGTCCCGACGCCTGCGGGCGAGGCCCGCATCACCTGGCACCCCGCCACCGCCGGGAAGGCCCGGCTCGTGCTCGCCGTGAGCCACGGCGCCGGCGGCGGGATCGAGGCCCGGGACCTGCGGGCGCTGGCCGCCGTCCTGCCGGCCCGCGGGATCACCGTGGCCCTGGTCGAGCAGCCCTGGCGGGTCGCCGGGAAGAAGGTCGCCGCCGCTCCCAAGGTGCTCGACGAGGGCTGGCGCGGGCTGTGGCCGGCGCTGACCCGGCCCGGACCGCCCGTGGTGGCCGGCGGGCGCAGCGCCGGGGCCAGGGTGGCCTGCCGGACCGCAGCCGAGCTGGGCGCGGCCGGGGTGCTGGCCCTGGCGTTCCCGCTGCACCCGCCGGGCCGGCCCGAGAAGTCCCGGGCCGAGGAGCTGCTGGGGGCCGGCCGGCCCACTCTGGTGGTCCAAGGCGGCCGGGATCCTTTCGGCCGGCCCGAGGAGTTTCCCGAGCCGGCCGGGGACGATCCGTACGAACTCGTCGCGGTGGAGCACGGCGACCACGGGTTCGCCGTGCCGAAGAGGGCCGACCGGACCCAGGAGCAGACCCTCGACGTGATCACCGGGGCCGTCGCGGGGTGGCTGGGACGGCTGTCGCAGTGAGCCCTCGGACGGCTGCCGACCGAGGCCCCCGGCGGCCGGCGACGCGAGCCGCGGGCCCGACCTGACGGATTCCCGCGTGATCCGGATCACGCGCCCCTCGGAGCCGACCTGACGGATCCGGGAAACCCCACAGGCCCCGGGAATGCCGGGCCCGGGCCGTCTGTTGTGCCGAATGTCGGTACGTACGGGAAGTTCGTCGGAGGAGAGGGAGCGCATGACCCAGGTCATCAGCCAGAACCGTCCGCAGGCCGCTGACCTGGACTGGACGGTGCTGCCTGCTCCCAAGCGCGGGACGCTTCGGGCGGCGGAGGGCCGGGAAGGTCGACTATTCTCCGATTCGAGCGGATCCGCTTTCGGAGCCGCCACGCTGTCGGAGGAGGTGGGTCCTGTCGCCGGGACCGACGAAGGCCACGCGGAGGAGACGACCCCGGAGCGCAACGCGCGCTTCGAGCGGGACGCCCTCGGCTACCTCGACCAGATGTACTCCGCCGCGCTGCGCATGACGCGCAACCCGGCCGACGCCGAGGACCTGGTCCAGGAGACGTACGCGAAGGCGTACGCGTCGTTCCACCAGTTCCGCGAGGGCACCAACCTCAAGGCATGGCTCTACCGCATCCTGACGAACACGTTCATCAACTCCTACCGCAAGAAGCAGCGCGAACCGCAGCGCAGTGCGGCGGAGGAGATCGAGGACTGGCAGTTGGCGCGCGCCGAGTCGCACATGTCGACGGGCCTTCGGTCCGCCGAATCGCAGGCGCTCGACCACCTGCCCGACTCGGATGTGAAGGAAGCGCTCCAGGCCATTCCGGAGGAGTTCCGCATCGCGGTCTATCTCGCCGACGTGGAGGGCTTTGCGTACAAGGAGATCGCGGACATCATGGGTACACCCATCGGTACGGTCATGTCCCGACTGCACCGTGGGCGCCGTCAACTCCGCGGAATGCTGGAGGACTACGCCCGTGAGCGCGGGCTGGTCCCCGCCGGTGCCGGAGAGTCGAACGACCTGAAAGGCTCGGGCTCATGAGCTGCGGAGAGCCGCACGAGACGGAGTGCGCAGAGGTCCTGGATCATCTTTACGAGTTCCTGGACCACGAGATGCCCGACAGTGACTGCACGAAGTTCGAGACACACTTCGGCGAGTGCAATCCCTGTCTTGAGAAGTACGGCCTCGAACAGGCCGTGAAGAAGCTGGTCAAGCGCTGCTGCGGCTCGGACGACGTGCCGACCGATCTGCGCTCGAAGGTGATGGGACGGATCGAGCTGATCCGTTCGGGACAGGCCGTGCCCGACCACGACGTCACGGCCGATCCCGCGACGGGCTGATCGAACTCGTTCGTTTCCCGGTCACCCGGGATTCGCCGGCCGCGCCTTTCCGAACAACCGCCCCCGGTCGTTCCCTTCGTTCACTCGAAGGTGCTAATCCGGGGGCACCCGAACGACACAATGTGAAAATGTGGCCCACTTCGTGTGGGGCCCCACCTATTCTCCCCTTCCGGTACCGGTCCGCTCCGGTGCCCGCCGTGCACGGCCCAGGGGGAGGAGAGCGCCATGCGGGTACTTCCGCCGGCGGCGCGCGTCCTCGTCGTGTGCGCGGTCCTCGTGGCGTCGGTGTGCGTGCTGCCGACCGCACTCCGCCCCGACACCCCCTGGCCGACCCTCTCGCTGCTCGCCGCGCTCTACCTCGGCTGCGAGTCGGTGCGGATCTGCCCGCGCCTCGCCGGCCGGGTGCCCGAGGGCATCGGCACCTTCTTCCCCGTCGTGCTCGCCGCCGTCTTCCTGCTCCCGCCCTCCGCGGCCGCGCTCGTGGCCGTGCCCGGCGCCCTGGCCGGCCCGGTGGTCCGGCGACCGGCGGGGGTCCGTCGCGTGTGGCACGCGGCGCAGCAGGCGACGGCCGCCTGGGCGGCGGGACGCACGTACGGGCTGCTCGGCGGTCCGGCGGCGCTCGACGGGCGGGGACCGGTCGCGAGCGGGATGCCCGGGCCGTCCGCCGGCGGCGCGCCGGGCGCCGATCCGATCGCCTGGGTCGCCGACTTCCCCTACCTCCTGCTTCCCGCTGCGGTCGCCGCCGTCGCCTTCTGCGTGGTCCTCACCCTCCTCGACGGGGCGATCCTCGTCGCCGCCGAGCGTCGGCCCCCGGCCACCGTCCGGGTCGGGCTGTCGGTCCGGTCCCTGGCCCCGCACTGCGTGCACGGGCTGGCCGGGCTGATGATGGCCGTCATGTGGCGCAGCCCGTACGGACTGCCCGCCGCCCTGCTGGTCCTGCTGCCGATGTACATCTCCTGCTGGGTCTTCGCCCAGTACCACCGCGAGCGCACCGCCCACCAGGCCACGATCCGCGCGCTGGTACAGGCCGTGGACATCAAGGACCGCTACACGCGCGGCCACAGCGAGCGGGTCGGCCAGGCCTCGGCGATGATCGCCCGCGAGCTGGGGATGGCGGACGACCGGATGGAAGCCGTCCGTATCGCCGGCATCCTGCACGACGTGGGCAAACTCGGCGTACCGACCCGACTCCTGCGCAAGGACGGGCCGTTGACCCCCGAGGAACGCAGGATCATCGAACTGCACCCCGAGTACGGGCACGAGATGGTCCGCGGCATCGGCTTCCTGGGGGAGGCCCGCGCGGCGATCCTCCACCACCACGAGCGGGTCGACGGGTCGGGGTATCCGTACGGGCTGCGCGGCGAGCAGATCCCGGTGTCGGCGCGCGTGGTGGCCGTGGCCGACTCCTTCGACGCGATGACGTCGACGCGCTCGTACAGCAGGGCGCGGCCGGTGCCGGTCGCGCTCGCCGAGCTGGAGCGGTGCGCGGGCACGCAGTTCGACCCGGCCATGGTGCGCGCCCTGGTCGGCGCCATCGGGCGCGAGGGCTGGCATCCGGTGGTCACCTCCGACGAAGACCTCCAGGTCATCGGCGACGGTCCGGGTGGCCCCGCCGGTCCCGGGGGCGCGGGCGGCCCCGCCGAGGGCGCGCTGCCCGGACTGCCGACCCAGGGCGGACCGTCGGCGGCGCCCGCGGAACCGGGCCCGCCGGGCGGCCGGTCCCGGGACGACGCCCCCGAACCCGGACGGGCCCCCGGCCGCCGGACGCCCCGGGTGCGCCCCGCCACCGGGACGGGAACCGGCCCGGGCCCCGGACCCCGAACCGGCCCCCGCCCCGGCCCCCGACCCGGAACCGGCCCGTGAGGGGGCCGACCGCCCCGGCGGTACGCGCCGCCGCCGCCCTGCTCACCCTCGTGGCCCTGGGCCACACCCTGTGGCACGGCCTCGCCGACACCGGCGTCGCCCTCGCCTTCGGCGGCCTCGTCGCCATCGGGGAACTCGCCCGCCGCGACCACAGGGACGCCGCCGGGAACCCCACCGCCGAGGACCGCCGGCCCGCACCCCTCGGCTCCGCCGGAGCCCTCGCGTACGCCCTGCTCGGCGAGAACGCCGGGCACCCCACCCACCACGGGGCCCTGCAGACGGTCGCCGTCGTGCTCGCCGCCGCCCTCGTCGGACTCGTGCCGCACGTGGCGCGGGGCCGCGGGCCCGCCCTCGACCACGTGGCCCGCCAGGTGCTCACGGTCGGCTTCGCCGCCGCCTGTTTCCAGCCGCTCCACCTTTCCGGCCGGCTGGAGGGAATGGTCGGCGGGGGCCCGTACCTCGTGGTCTTCCTGCTGCTCCTGCTCGGCCTGACGGCCTTGTGCGACGCCGTACTCGCCGCCGCGCTCGCCGCGTCCCGCACCGGGTGGCCGTACGGGCCCCTGCTGCGCGACGAGCTGCGCGCGCTCGCCGGCATCGGCTCGGCGATCTGCGCGACCGGCCTCGTCATGGCGCTGGCGGTGGCCGTGGCGGGGGTGTGGGCCCTGCCCGTCTTCAGCGTTCCGCTGCTGCTCACCCAGCTGTCCTTCCACCGGATCACCGCGATCCGCACCACCTACCGCGAGACCATCACCTCCCTCGCCCGGGCCACCGAGATCGCCGGGTACACCCGCCCGGGCCACTCCCTGCGGGTGGCGGCGCTGAGCTGCGCCGTCGGGCGGGAGCTGGGTCTGTCCGAGCGGGAGCTCACGGTGCTGGAGTACGCCGCCCTGATGCACGACATCGGGCAGCTGTCCCTCGTCGATCCGGTCCCGGCCGGGGCGACCGCCGGGCTGCCCGCCGCCGAGGCCCGCCGGATTGCCGGGCTGGGCGGGGAGGTGGCCCGGCAGACGGGGGTGCCCGCGGAGGTCGCGGTGGTCGTGGAGCGGCAGGCCGATCCGTACCGTGAGCAGCCGGTCGCCGCCCGGATCGTGCGCGCGGTGAACGCCTACGACGACCTGTGCGGCGGGAGCGGTCACCCGGGCGGCTCACTGGCCGCCCTGGAGCGTCTGCGGCTGGGCACCGGGCACGACTACCAGCCGGAGGTCGTGGAGTCCCTGGCGAGGGTTCTGGCCAGGGACGGACGTGCCCGAGTCGTTCCCGTCCCGCCTGGGTAACCCATGGGTAATGAGCGGCCGTCCGAGTGGGCATGGTTGGATGCGAGTGGGAGTGTCCGTGAGGGTGTCCGCAAGGCTGCACCGTTGGACCGGCAGGCGGGAATCGTGAGGATCTTCGGGAAGGTACGGCATCGGCCCTCCGCCTCGTGGCGGCAGGCCACCGACCGCGCGTTCACGCTGATCGGCGACGGGCGGTACGAGGACGCGGGCGCGCTGCTGACCAGAGCGGCCGACCTGGAGCCCTGGTTGTCCGAGTCCTGGTTCAACCTGGCCCTGCTGCACAAGTTCCGGCACGACTGGGAGCAGGCGCGGGCCGCGGGGCTGCGCGCGGTGGCCCTGTTGGACCGCGAGACGGGTGCCCCGGACTGGTGGAACGTCGGCATCGCCGCGACCGCGCTCCAGGACTGGCCGCTGGCCCGCCGGGCCTGGCAGGCGTACGGCCTGAAGGTCCCCGGGGACCCGCACGGCACGGGCGGGGCCGGCGAGCCCGTCGGCATGGAACTGGGCAGCGCCGCCGTGCGGCTCTCGCCCGAGGGCGAGGCCGAGGTCGTCTGGGGGCGGAGGCTCGATCCGGCCCGGATCGAGGTCCTCTCGATCCCGCTGCCGTCCTCCGGGCGGCGCTGGGGCGAGGTCGTCCTGCACGACGGGGTGCCGCACGGCGAGCGCATCACCGCCGCCGGCCCCTCCTATCCCGTCTTCGACGAGATCGAGCTGTGGGCGCCCTCGCCGGTGCCGACCTGGGTGGTGCTGCTGGAGGCGGCCACCGAGGCCGACCGCGACGCCCTGGAGCAGCTGGCCTCCGACGCGGGCTTCGCCGCCGAGGACTGGTCCTCGTCGGTGCGACTCCTGTGCCGGACGTGCTCCGAGAGCGCGATGCCGAGCGACGAGGGCGACGAGCAGCACCCGGACCCGCACGATCACAGCGAACCCGGCCATCCCGGCCCGCTGGGCCACCGCACGGCCGGCTCCGGCTCCCTGTGGGTCCCCGAGCGCGAGTGCGGCATCGCCGCGCCCGCCGGTCTGGTGCGCGGGCTCCTCGACGGCTGGGTGGCGGACAGCCCGGACAGTCGCGAGTGGCGGGATCTGGAGGAAGTCTGCTGAGTCGGGGCCGTAGGCTGTACGGGTCACATCGGTGACTCGGCGGACTTACGGAAGGCGTACGGCGGACATGGCGCAGCAGGAGAACCAGGTTGTCCCGGTCGACGAAGAGGGCTACGTCGTGGACACGGAGGACTGTGAGGCGCGCGAGCTCGCCTACCGTGAGCGCGGCACCTCCCGCCCCATCACGGTGGTCGGCAATCCGGTCCTGCACCGGGAATGCAAGGACGTCACCGAGTTCGGCGACGAACTGGCCCGGCTGATCGACGACATGTTCGCGAGCCAGAAGACCGCCGAGGGCGTGGGCCTGGCCGCGAACCAGATCGGTGTGGACGCCAAGGTCTTCGTCTACGACTGCCCGGACGACGACGGCAAGCGGCACACCGGTGTCGTGGTCAACCCGAAGCCGGTCGAGCTGCCGGCCGGCGCCCGGGTGCTGGACGACTCCAACGAGGGCTGCCTGTCGGTTCCGACGGCCTACGCCTCGCTGGCCCGCCCGGACTACGCCGAGGTCACCGGCCAGGACGAGCAGGGCAACCCGATCAAGGTCCGGGGCACCGGCTACTTCGCGCGCTGCCTCCAGCACGAGACGGACCACCTGTACGGGTACCTGTACATCGACCGGCTCTCGAAGCGCGACCGCAAGGACGCCCTGCGACAGATGGACGAGGGCACCCCGCGCTACGAGGTCGTCCCGAACGCCTGAGCCGCTCCGCCCGCGGGCCGCGGTGGCGCAGCGCGGACCCGCTGCCGAAACCGCAGGTCCGCGACGGCGTCGATCGTCTCGCCGGAGGGTTCCGGCAACTCCTGTGCGGACAGGGCGCGTTGGCGTCGTCCGGGAAACGCGGGAGCGCCCCCGCCCGGGACCCCCGTTGATCCGGGAGGTCCACCCCGTGGGCGGGGGCGCTGCCAGGTCGTGCCGCCGTGTGCGGAAGGGGACTTCCTAGAAGTCCTCGTCCAGGTCGACGGTGCCCTCGACCGCGACCTGGTAGGCCGACGGGCGGCGCTCGAAGAAGTTCGTCAGCTCCTGGACGCCCTGGAGCTCCATGAACGAGAACGGGTTCTGCGAGCCGTACACCGGCGGGAAGCCCAGGCGCACCAGACGCTGGTCCGCGACGCACTCCAGGTACTCGCGCATCGACTCGGTGTTCATGCCCGGCAGGCCGTCACCGCACAGGTCGCGGCCGAACTGCAGCTCCGCCTCGACGGCCTCCTTCAGCATGTCGGTGACCTGCTGCTGAAGGGCGTCGTCGAAGAGCTCCGGCTCCTCCTTGCGGACCGTGTCGACGACCTCGAACGCGAAGTTCATGTGCATGGTCTCGTCACGGAACACCCAGTTGGTGCCGGTGGCCAGACCGTGCAGCAGGCCGCGCGAACGGAACCAGTACACGTACGCGAAGGCGCCGTAGAAGAACAGGCCCTCGATGCACGCCGCGAAGCAGATCAGGTTCAGCAGGAAGCGGCGCCGGTCGGAGGCCGTCTCCAGCTGGTCGATCTTCTCGACCGAGTCCATCCACTTGAAGCAGAACTGCGCCTTCTCGCGGATCGAGGGGATCTCCTCGACCGCGTCGAACGCGGCCGCCCGGTCGTCCGGGTTGGGCAGGTAGGTGTCGAGCAGCGTCAGGTAGAACTGGACGTGCACGGCCTCCTCGAACAGCTGGCGCGACAGGTACAGGCGCGCCTCCGGGGAGTTGATGTGCTTGTACAGGGTCAGCACGAGGTTGTTCGAGACGATCGAGTCACCCGTCGCGAAGAACGCGACCAGGCGGCCGATCATGTGCTGCTCGGACGGGGTCAGCTTCGCGAGGTCCGCGACGTCCGAGTGGAGGTCGACCTCCTCGACCGTCCACGTGTTCTTGATCGCGTCGCGGTAGCGCTCGTAGAAGTCCGGGTAGCGCATCGGGCGGAGCGTGAGCTCGAAGCCCGGGTCCAGGAGGTTCTTGTTCTCGTTGGAGCTCATTACTGGCAGGCCTCGCAGGACTCGGGGTTCTCAAGGGAGCAGGCCAGCGCGTCGGCGTCGACGGCCTGCGGAAGCGGGGTGGCCGCCGCCGGGACGGCGGAGCCGGACGCCGCGCGGGCGATCTTCGTCGCCGGGCGCGAGCGCAGGTAGTACGTGGTCTTCAGGCCCTGCTTCCAGGCGTACGAGTACATCGAGGACAGCTTCCCGATGGTCGGCGTCTCCAGGAACAGGTTCAGCGACTGCGACTGGTCGAGGAACGGCGTACGGGCCGCCGCCATGTCGATCAGGCCGCGCTGCGGGATCTCCCACGCCGTGCGGTACAGCTCGCGCACCTCGGCCGGGATCCAACCGAAGCCCTGCACCGACCCGCTGGCCTCGCGCAGCGCCTCGCGGGACTGGGCGTCCCACACGCCGAGCCGCTTCAGCTCGGCCACCAGGTAGGCGTTCACCTGGAGGAACTCACCGCTGAGCGTCTCGCGCTTGAAGAGGTTGGAGACCTGGGGCTCGATGCACTCGTACACACCGGCGATCGACGCGATCGTCGCGGTCGGGGCGATGGCGAGGAGCAGCGAGTTGCGCATGCCGGAGGTCGCGACCCGGGCGCGCAGCGCCTCCCAGCGCTCCGGCCAGTTCAGCTCGGTGTCGTAGTGGTCCGGGTGCAGGACGCCGCGGGCGGTACGGGTCTGCTCCCAGGCGGGGAGCGGGCCGTTGCGCTCGGCGAGGTCGCAGGAGGCCTCGTACGCGGCCAGCATGATCCGCTCGGAGAGCTTCGTGGACAGCGCCCGCGCCTCGGGGGAGTCGAAGGGCAGCCGCAGCTGGAAGAAGACGTCCTGGAGGCCCATCGCGCCCAGACCCACCGGACGCCAGCGGGCGTTGGAACGGCCGGCCTGCTCGGTCGGGTAGAAGTTGATGTCCACCACGCGGTCGAGGAAGGTCACGGCGGTGCGGACGGTCGCGTCCAGCCGCTCCCAGTCGATGTCGCCGTCGACCACGAACGCGCCGAGGTTGACCGAACCGAGGTTGCAGACGGCCGTCTCGCCGTCGTTGGTGACCTCGATGATCTCGGTGCACAGGTTCGAGGAGTGGACGACGGTGCCCGGCTCCGCGGTCTGGTTCGCCGTGCGGTTGGAGGCGTCCTTGAACGTCATCCAGCCCTGGCCGGTCTGCGCGAGGGTGCGCATCATCCGGCCGTACAGCTCCCGGGCGGGCATGGTCTTGCGGGCCAGGCCGGCCGCCTCGGCCTTGCGGTAGGCGGCGTCGAAATCGTCGCCCCACAGGTCCACCAGCTCGGGGACCTCGGCCGGGGAGAACAGCGACCAGTCGGAGTCGGCGTTGACCCGGCGCATGAACTCGTCCGGCACCCAGTGGGCCAGGTTCAGGTTGTGCGTGCGGCGCTGGTCCTCGCCGGTGTTGTCGCGCAGCTCCAGGAACTCCTCGATGTCCGCGTGCCAGGTCTCCAGGTAGACGGCGGCGGCGCCCTTGCGCCGGCCGCCCTGGTTCACGGCCGCGACGGAGGCGTCGAGGGTCTTCAGGAACGGCACGATGCCGTTGGAGTGGCCGTTGGTGCCGCGGATCAGCGAACCGCGGGCGCGGATGCGGGAGTACGACAGGCCGATGCCGCCGGCGTGCTTCGACAGGCGGGCGACCTGGTGGTAGCGGTCGTAGATCGAGTCGAGCTCGTCCAGCGGGGAGTCCAGCAGGTAGCAGGAGGACATCTGCGGGTGCCGGGTGCCGGAGTTGAAGAGGGTGGGGGAGGACGGCAGGTAGTCGAGGCGGCTCATCAGCCGGTACAGCGAGGCCACTTCCTCGACGGCCTGGACCGTCTCGTTCTCCGCGAGACCACAGGCCACGCGCAGCATGAAGTACTGGGGGGTCTCGATGACCTGGCGGGTGATCGGGTGGCGCAGCAGGTAGCGGCTGTGCAGGGTGCGCAGGCCGAAGAACCCGAAGCGGTCGTCGGCGCCCTCGGCGAGCGCGTGCTCGACCAGCGCGTTCAGCCTGCTCGCGTGGGTCGCCACGAACTCGGCCGTGCGGTCGGCGATCAGGCCCTCGCGGTGGCCGACCTCGACGGAGGCGGAGAACGAGGTGGACCCCTGGCCCGCGGCCTCGTCGCGGACGGCGAGCGTCAGCAGGCGCGCGGCCAACCGGGAGTACGCGGGGTCCTCGGAGATCAGACCCGCGGCGGCCTCGGTGGCCAGCCCGCGCAGTTCGGCCTCGTCGGCGGCGGAGCTGCGACCGCGCAGGGCGGCGGCGGCGACGCGGCCGGGGTCGGTGTCGGGAAGGTCGGCCGTCAGCTCGGTCAGGGTGCGCAGCAGCGCGGCCCCGGGTCCCCCGGACGTGATCGCGGTCTCGATCGCGGACTCGGACGGAACGGACTCTGCGCGCGGTGCGGAGGGCGCGATGGTCACGGGGGGAGCTCTCCCTTGCTCGGCTCCGGGAACACCGACGGCGCGGGCGCGAGCGGGCGCATGCGGACCGCGCACGCTCCGGCCCGGACAGGGCGGGCGGTACGTGCACCGCATGGCGTCCACCGGCCCAACCGCGAGGCCCGGACGTGTCTGCACCCGGTTCGGTCGAGCCGGGCGCGCTGTCGACAGGTCCTCGGACTTGTAGTTGCACGAATGGGTGCACTTCACACCGTTGCGGGACAGTTCCGGATTCGCACCGGATTCCCCTGCGACGACAGCGAGCACGAGCATACATGTGGGGGCGGGTGGATGCGTGACCCCCCACATGTTGTGTCGGCGTGGTTACAGCTCCAGACGGTAGGTCAGGAGGGTGAGGCCCGGGATCGGGGCCCAGTCTCGTTCTGGTGTTCGGGTGAAGCCGAGGCGCTCGTAGATCCTGTGCGCCCCCGCCATCGACCTCTGGGTCGACAACACCAGGTGCGTCACACCCTCCAGGGCCCTCGCCCGGGCCATGCACGCCCGCACCAGGGCCTCGCCCGCGCCGCGTCCGCGCGCCTCGCCGGCGACGGCCAACATCCGGAACTCCGCCTCGCCCGGGCCGGCGATGTCGGCCAGCGGGCTCGTGTTCGAGGCGAACGTCACTCCGCCGAGGACCGTGCCGTCGTGGTCCGCGACGAGCACCTCCCCGGAGGCGGCCCGGCCGGCCACGTCGCGCAGCACGTTCAGGTACGCGGCGTCCTCGTTGAAGTCCAGCAGCCCGTCGTCCAGGTAGGCCTGCGCGGTGATGTCGCCGAGCTCTTCGAATTCGGCGACCGATGCCGCCCTGATCACGATGTCCATGCCGTCGAGTGTGTCGGACGGGCGGGCGAGGGGTCGCACGTGTCCACGGACGGGGAGGCGAAGGGGGCGCGCCCCCTTCGCGGACGGGCACGCGAAAGGGCCGCCGGGTTCCCGGGGGAACGCGGCGGCCCTTCGAGGGCCCCGGACGGGGTCAGCAGCAGCGGAAGCCCTCGCGCGGGTCGGCTTCGCGGGCGTCGGTGCGGGCCCGCTCGAAGGCGCGCCGGGTCATGACCTCGGCGTCGGCGTCGTGCGCGCGGGCGTGCGCGACGTACCGGTCGTACGCGGCCTCGCCCGAGAACTCGCGGACGTAGAACCGGGTCTTCGCCCACGCCCCGCGCACGGCCGTCAGGCCGCTCACGCGACCGGTTCCCGGGTCTTGCCGCCGCCGGAGTCGAGGCCCGCCGCGGCGAGTTCCGCCCGTTCCTCGGGGGTGGCGATCAGGCCGGCCGGGGCGACGATCCTCGACTCGGTCCACGGGGTCTCGGTGAGGGTGACCGTCTCCGGCTTGCGGACGGCCTTGACGCAGGTGCGGGCCGCGTCCAGCAGCACGATGATGATCAGGACCGCGAACAGCACCGACAGGACGCCGTCCACCGTGGCGTTGGTGACCACGGTGTGCATCTCGCCCATGTTCTTGGCGGGCTTGAGCACCTTCCCGGCCTCGATGCCGTCCTGGTACAGGTCCCGCTGCGCGAAGAACCCGATCTTCGGGTTGTCGGAGAAGATCTTCTGGTAGCTGGCGGTGAGGGTGACCGCCACGTCCCAGGCCAGGGGGACGCCCGTCACCCAGGCCCACTTCAGTCGGCCCGACTTGATCAACAGTGTGGTGCAGACGGCCAGGGCCACCGCCGCGAGGAGCTGGTTCGCGATGCCGAACAGCGGGAAGAGCTGGTTGATGCCGCCCAGCGGGTCGCTGACGCCGACCCACAGGAAGTAGCCCCAGCCACCGACGACGACCGCACTCGCGATCCACACGCCCGGCTTCCAGCTGACGTCCTTGAAGGACTTGTGCACGTTGCCGAGGGTGTCCTGGAGCATGAACCGGCCGACCCGGGTGCCCGCGTCGACGGTGGTCAGGATGAACAGCGCCTCGAACATGATGGCGAAGTGGTACCAGAAGGCCTTCATCCCGGCGCCGCCGATGACCGACGAGAAGATCTCCGACATTCCGAGTGCGAAGGTCGGCGCGCCGCCCGTCCGCGACAGCAGGCTGGTCTCCTCCACGTCCTTCGCCGCCTGGGCGAGGGCCTCCGGCGAGATGGCGAAGCCGAAGTTCGTCACCGCCTGCGAGGCGGTCTCGACGGTGGTGCCGACCACGCCGGCGGGGGAGTTGACCGCGAAGAACAGTCCGGGCTCGATGATGCACGCCGCGATCACCGCCATGACGGCGACGAAGGACTCGGTGAGCATCGCGCCGTAGCCGATGACCTGGACCTGGGTCTCCTTCTGGATCATCTTCGGGGTGGTGCCCGAGGAGACCAGGGAGTGGAAGCCCGACAGCGCGCCGCAGGCGATGGTGATGAACACGAAGGGGAACATGGAACCGGCGAAGACCGGTCCGTCGCCGCGTGAGGCGAACTCGGTCACCGCGGGCATCTTCAGCATCGGCATGGCGATGACCACGCCCACCGCGAGCAGCGCGATGGTACCGACCTTCATGAAGGTGGAGAGGTAGTCGCGGGGCGCGAGCAGCATCCACACCGGCAGCACCGACGCCACGAAGCCGTACGCGACCATCCAGATGACGAGGGTCTGCTTGTCGAGCGTGAAGAACTCGGCGAGCGAGGAGTCCGCGACCCAGCCGCCCGAGACGATGGCGAGCAGCAGCAGGGCGACGCCGATCAGGGAGACCTCGGTGACGCGCCCGGGGCGCAGCACGCGCAGGTAGAAGCCCATGAGCAGGGCGATGGGGATGGTCATGCCGATGGAGAAGACGCCCCAGGGGGAGTCCGCCAGGGCGTTGACGATGACCAGTGCCAGCACGGCGAGCAGGATGATCATGATGGCGAACACGGCGACCAGGGCGGCGGCTCCGCCCACCGGGCCGATCTCGTCACGGGCCATCTGTCCGAGCGAACGGCCGTTGCGCCGGGTCGAGAAGAAGAGCGTGACCATGTCCTGGACCGCCCCGGCGAAGATCACGCCCGCGACGATCCAGATCGTGCCCGGGAGGTAGCCCATCTGCGAGGCGAGCACCGGGCCGACCAGCGGGCCCGCGCCGGCGACGGCGGCGAAGTGGTGACCGAAGAGCACGCGACGGTCGGTGGGGTGGAAGTCGACACCGTTGTCGAGGCGTTCGGCCGGGGTCGCCCGGGTCTTGTCCACCTTCAGTACGCGGTTCGCGATGAAGCGCGCGTAGAAGCGGTAGCCGATCGCGTACGAGCCCAGGGCGGCGGCGAGCAGCCACGCGGCCGAGATCTCCTCGCCCCGGGAGAGGGCCAGTACGCCCCAGCCGATCGCGCCGATGAGACCGACGAGTACCCAGACGGCGATCGACTTCGGCGAGAGCCCCCCTGACGAGGCTCCCGCCGTGTCCCGTTGTGTACCTGTTGCTTCCGGTTCCGCCATGATCGTCGTCCCCTCGTTGATCACTGCTTGGGCGCAGGGAATCTACGGGGGCCTGACCGGTGAACGTAAGCCCCCGTCCGTATAGCGGTACGAGCGTCCACCGGGGGTCGATCAGGAGTCAACCGTTGATCAGAGGGCAGGTCGCTGAAGGCGGGCGACGAATTTATAACGGTCGCCGCGATACACCGAACGTACCCATTCGACCGGTTCGCCGTCGGCGTCCAGCGAGTGCCGGGAGAGCATCAGCATCGGCAGGCCGACGTCGGTGCCGAGCAGTCCGGCCTCGCGCGGGGTGGCCAGCGAGGTCTCGATGGTCTCCTCGGCCTCCGCGAGCCGTACGTCGTACACCTCGGCGAGGGCGGTGTAGAGGGAGGTGTACTTGGCCAGTGAACGGCGCAGCGCGGGGAAGCGCTTCGCCGACAGGTGGGTGGTCTCGATGGCCATCGGCTCACCGCTCGCCAGGCGCAGTCGCTCGATGCGCAGCACCCGCCCCCCGGTGGTGATCTTGAGCAGTCCGGCGAGCGTGTCGTCGGCCGTCACGTAGCCGATGTCGAGCAGCTGCGAGGTGGGCTCCAGCCCCTGGGCCCTCATGTCCTCGGTGTACGAGGAGAGTTGGAGGGGCTGGGACACCTTGGGCTTGGCCACGAAGGTGCCCTTGCCCTGGATGCGTTCCAGCCGGCCTTCGACGACGAGCTCCTGCAGGGCCTGGCGGACCGTGGTCCGCGAGGTGTCGAACTCGGCCGCCAGCGTGCGCTCCGGCGGCACCGGTGTGCCCGGGGGGAGCGTCTCGGTCATGTCGAGCAAGTGCCGCTTGAGTCGGTAGTACTTGGGCACCCGCGCCGTGCGAGTGGCCGCCCCGCCTTCCGGCTCCGTGGTCGCCCCTTCGGTGGCCATCGCCGCCCGCCTTCCCGACTCCAGTTTCGCTGCCGTCACCGGCTCCTCCATATGTGCGGTCACATCGTGACACGAGCGGGAGGACAGGCCTCCTCCCTCCCCCAGGTGTCGGTCCGATAACGGACCGATCACCCGCTCATTAGACCCTTGACACCCCTAAAGGTCTAGGCCAAGCTCCGGTTACTGGTCTAAACCAATATGGATCGGATCCCGGCCCCACGTGCAGTACTTCGCGTATGTCACCGCGGCGGGCAAGGGAAGTGCATGAAGGCATCCCTGAGGAGGGTGGCGTGAAGCGCAAGCTCATCGCGGCGGTTGGAGTCGCGGGCATGGTTATCGGCCTGGCGGCGTGCGGTGGCTCGGACGACAAGGGCGGCAACACTGCCGACAAGGCGTCCGGCGCCAAGGAGTTGACCGTCTGGCTGACGGTCGACGCCCAGAACAACTGGCCGGAGCTGGTGAAGGCGGCCGACGACGCGGTCGTCGCGAAGCACCCCGGTCTCACCGTCAAGCACGAGTACTACGGCTGGCCGGACAAGAACGCCAAGCTGGACGCCGTCCTCGCCACGGACAAGGCGCCCGACGTCGTCGAGATGGGCAACTCCGAGATGATCGGCTACATGTCGACCGGAGCCTTCTCCGAGGTGGACCCGTCGAAGTTCGACAACTCCTCCGCGTGGCTGGACGCCCTCAAGGAGTCCGTGACCTACGACGGCAAGACGTACGGCGTCCCGTACTACGCCGGTGGCCGCGTCGGCACCTGGCGCAAGGACCTGGCCGCCGAGGCCGGCGTCACCGCCGCCCCCAAGACCTGGGCCGAGTACACCGGCGCGCTGGACAAGATCCAGGCCGCCAAGGGCGACAAGTTCAGCGCCCTGTACCAGCCTTCGCCCGACTGGTACGCCGCGATGTCCTACGTCTACGACGCCGGCGGCGCCATCGCCAAGAAGGACGGCGACAAGTGGAAGGGCACCCTGTCCTCCCCCGAGTCGCTGAAGGGGCTCAAGCAGTACAAGGAGCTCCTCGACAAGTACATGCACGCGGACAAGACCAAGGACGAGTCCGACCGCCCGGTCGTCTTCGCCCAGGGCAACTCCGCCGCCATCTTCGCCGCCGCCTGGGAGGGCGCCACCGCGGCCGACCCGAAGAACGACAAGGTCGGCGGCCTGAAGGACAAGCTGGAGAACTTCGTCCAGCCCGGCCCGAACGGCAAGAACCTCCCGGTCTTCCTCGGCGGCTCCGACCTCGCGGTCCCGGCCAAGTCCAAGGCCAAGGACATCGCCTCCGAGTGGATCAACGCCTTCACCGGCGCGCAGGGCCAGAAGGGCCTGATCGCCAAGGGCAACCTGCCCAACAACAAGACGGACCTCGGCCCGCTGAAGTCCGCCCCGGCGACGCAGGTCGCGGCCACCGCCGCCGAGTCCTCCTGGTTCGTGCCGACCGCCCCGGGCTGGGGCCAGGTCGAGAAGGCCAAGCTCCTGCAGACCCTTCTCCAGGAGATCGGCACCGGCAAGAAGTCGGTCGAGGACGCGGCCAAGGCCGCCGACGCCGAGATCGACAAGGTCATCAACACCAAGTGACCTGTAGCCGGCAGGGCCCCGCCACATCGGCGGGGCCCTGCCGCCCGTCAAGAGAGGGACCCCCGAGGAGCGCGCGATGAGTGCCGCACAGACAACCACCGCCGACCTGCCGCCGGCGAAGCAGAACACCTCCGTTGGAGTCGGGACGGGACGTACGGGCAAGCCGGGGAAGCCGACCCGCAAGGGTTCCGGCGCGACCCCGTGGCTGCTGCTCGCCCCGTGCCTCCTGGTCATCGTCCTCGTCATGGGGTACCCGCTCTTCAGACTCGTGTCCCTCTCCTTCCAGAGCTTCGGCAAGTCCGAACTCTGGGGCTTCAAGGACGCCGAGTTCGTCGGGCTCGACAACTTCACGAAGATCCTCGGCGACGGGGTCTTCTGGACCGTCGTCCTGCGCACCGCCGTCTTCGCGGCCGGCGCCGTCGTCCTGACGATGGTCATCGGCATGCTGATCGCGCTGCTGCTCCAGAAGGTGTCCGGCTTCGTCAAGGCGCTCATCAGCATCGCCCTCGTGGCGAGCTGGGGCATGCCGATCATCGTTGCCACCGCCGTCTTCAAGTGGCTCTTCGACGCCGACTACGGCGTCCTCAACTACCTGATGAGCAAGCTGCCCGGCGTCGACATGATCGGGCACAACTGGTTCGCCAGCGGCCCCCAGGGCCTCGCGGTCATCATGCTCCTGGTGGTCTGGGGGGCGGTGCCCTTCGTCGTCATCACCCTCAGCGCGGGCCTCACCCAGGTGCCCAAGGAGCTGGAGGAGGCCGCGCGCCTCGACGGCGCCGGCGCGTGGGGCGTGTTCCGCCACGTCACCCTGCCCATCCTGAAGCCGATCATCGTGATGCTGACGACCCTCTCGGTCATCTGGGACATGGGCGTCTTCCCGCAGGTCTTCGTGATGCGCAACGGCAACCCCGAGGCCGAGTTCCAGCTGCTGACCACCTACTCCTACCAGCAGGCCTTCGTGGTCAACGACTACTCGGGCGGCTCCGCCATCGCCCTCGTGACCGTCCTGCTGCTGCTCGGAGTGGTCGCCGTCTACATGCGCCAGATGCTCAAGATCGGAGAGGTGGAGTGACCTCGACCACCACGACCCCGCCCGTCGCCCGCCGCAAGCAGAACAAGGCGAAGTCGAAGCTCGGCTGGAACCTCATCGGCCTCGTGGTCTTCGCCACCGTCGGCTTCCCGGTCTACTGGATGCTGAACACGGCCTTCAAGCCGGCCAAGGACGCGATCGACCCGAACCCCCACTTCTTCCCGCGCACCTTCACCCTGGACAACTTCCGGCGCGCGCTGGAGATCTCCGACTTCTGGGGTCCCGTCGGCCGAAGCATGATCGTCTCGCTCGTCGTCGTCTCCATCGGCATCGTCGTCGGCATGCTGGCCGCCCTGGCCATCTCCCGCTTCGCCTTCCGCGGCCGCAAGATCGTGATCGTCGGCATCCTCGCCGTCCAGATGATCCCGCTCGTCGCGATGATCATCCCGGTCTTCCTGCTCCTCAACGACCTCGGTCAGTACGACAAGCTCACCGGCCTGATCATCACGTACCTGACGTTCATCCTCCCCTTCACCGTGTGGACGCTGCGCGGCTTCATCGTCAACATCCCGAAGGAACTGGAGGAGGCCGCCCAGGTCGACGGCTGCACCCCGACCGGCGCCTTCCTGCGCGTGGTCTTCCCGCTGCTCGCCCCCGGCATGGTGGCCACCTCGGTCTACGGGTTCATCCAGGCGTGGAACGAGTACCTCTACGCACTGATGCTGATGAGCCAGCAGAACCAGACCGCCACCGTCTGGCTCGGCAACTTCACCACCAAGAACGGCACCGAGTTCGCACCCATGATGGCCGGCTCCACCATGATGGCGATCCCGATCGTCGTGCTCTTCCTCATCGTCCAGCGCAAGATGGCCGCGGGCCTCACCGCCGGCGCCGTGAAGGGATAACGGCCCATGACTGTTCTTGCGCACCACACCGACACCCTCACCCGGGACGCCCTCGCGGTGCTCCAGCCCGGCTTCGAGGGCACCACCGCCCCCTCCTGGCTGCTGCGCCGGGTCGGCGAGGGCCTCACCGCGGTCGGTCTCTTCGGCCGCAACATCACCTCGCCCGACCAGCTCTCCGCGCTGACCGCGCAACTGCGCGCCGAGCGCGACGACGTACTGGTCGCCATCGACGAGGAGGGCGGCGACGTCACCCGCCTGGAGGTCCGGGGCGGCTCGTCCTTCCCCGGCAACCTGGCCCTCGGCGCGGTGGACGACACCGGGCTGACCCGTGACGTCGCCCGGGAGCTGGGCCGCCGGCTGGCCGAGTGCGGGGTCAACCTCAACTGGGCGCCCTCCGCCGACGTCAACTCCAACCCGGACAACCCGGTCATCGGCGTGCGGTCCTTCGGCGCCGACACCGACCTCGCCGCCCGCCACACCGCCGCGTACGTCACCGGGCTCCAGGCCGCCGGAGTCGCCGCCTGCACCAAGCACTTCCCGGGCCACGGCGACACCAACGTCGACTCGCACCACGCGCTGCCCCGCATCGACGTGGACCTCGACACCCTGACGGCGCGTGAACTCGTACCGTTCAATGCCGCCATCGAGGCCGGCACGAAGGCCGTCATGAGCGCGCACATCCTGGTGCCCGCCCTCGACCCGACCCGCCCGGCCACGCTGAGCCCGCGCATCCTGACCGGGCTGCTGCGCAAGGAACTCGGCTACGAGGGCCTGATCGTCACCGACGGCATGGAGATGCACGCCATCGCCGGCACGTACGGCATCGAGCGCGGCTCGGTCCTGGCCATCGCCGCGGGCGCCGACGCGATCTGCGTGGGCGGTGGGCTCGCCGACGAGGCGACCGTGCTCGCCCTGCGCGACGCGCTGGTCGCCGCCGTCCGCGAGGGCACGCTGCCCGAGGAGCGGCTCGCCGACGCCGCCGCCCGGGTCCGCGCCCTCGCCGAGTGGACCCGGCGATCCCGGGCCGCCGTCACCGATGCGGGCGCGCGGGAGGGGAACGCGCCCGACATCGGCCTGACGGCGGCCCGCAGGGCGGTGGTCGTGAGCGGTGCGCCGACTCCCGTCACCGCCCCGTACGTCGCCACGCTCGCACCCGTCGCGAACATCGCGGTGGGCGACGAGACCCCGTGGGGCGTCGCGGCGGAACTGGCCGGGCTGCTCCCGGGCACCCGGTCGGGCGTGTACCCGCAGGGCGCCGGCGCCGCCGACGTCCTGGCGGCGGCGGGGGACCGCACCGTCGTCGCCGTCGTCCGGGACGCGCACCGGCACCCGTGGATGACCGACGCCCTGGACGCGCTGGTCGCGGCCCGCCCCGACACGGTGGTGGTCGAGATGGGCCTGCCGCGCGCCGAGCCACGCGGGGCGCTGTACATCGCGACGCACGGCGCCTCGCGGGTGTGCGGGCGGGCCGCCGCGGAGGTCATCGCGGGCGTCTAGGCCGACTCCTTCGGATCCGGCCGCCTCGCGGACCACGGAGCCGGGCACCCGTCACGGGGGTGCCCGGCTCCGTCGTGTCCGGCTCCGTCGTGTCCGGGGGCGGCCGGCGCGCCGGGTGCGCGGAAGGGCCGGGCCGCCCTGTCAGGGGCGGTCCCGGCCCTTCGTGGCCGTCGGCTACAGACCCTGCCAGGAGGGCTTGTCGGCGTACGTGTGGCGGAAGTAGTCCGCGAGCTTCAGCTTGGACGCGGCGGCCTCGTCCACGACGACCGTGGCGTGCCGGTGCAGCTGGAGCGCGGACGCGGGGACCAGCGCGGACAGCGGACCCTCGACCGTCTGCGCGACGGCCTCGGCCTTGCCCTCGCCGGTGGCCAGCAGGACCAGGTGGCGGGCGTCGAGGATGGTGCCGATGCCCTGGGTGATGACGTGGTGCGGGACCTGGTCCATGTCGTTGTCGAAGAAGCGCGCGTTGTCCACGCGGGTCCGCTCGGTCAGCGTCTTGATCCGGGTGCGGGAGGCGAGGCTGGAGCACGGCTCGTTGAAGCCGATGTGCCCGTCCGTGCCGATGCCGAGCAGCTGGAGGTCCACACCGCCGGCGGCGGCCAGCGCCTCGTCGTAGGCGACACAGGCCGCCTGGACGTCCTCGGCGGACCCGTCCGGCCCCATGAACGAGGACTCGGTGAGCCCGAGGGGCGCGACGACCTCGCGGAGCACGACCGCGCGGTAGGACTCGGGGTGGCCGGCCGGCAGGCCGACGTACTCGTCGAGCTGGCAGACGCGGGCCTTCGAGGCGTCGACCAGGCCGGCCCGGACCTTGGCCGCGAGGGCCTCGTAGACGGGCAGCGGGGTAGAGCCGGTCGCCACGCCGAGCAGGGCGTCGGGCTTGCGACGGACCAGGGCGGCCATGGCCTCCGCGATGAGCTCGCCGCCTGCCTTGGCGTCCGGGACGATGACAACTTCCACGCGGGGCCTGCCGATCTGGAGAGGTGGTGTGGTATAGACCAATCTAACAGAACGGACCCCTTCCCGGCGGGTCGCTCCCCTCATTTACATGGTGATCCCGCCCCCTTCCCGCGGCCTCCCGGCGACCGGTCCCACGCGAACACGGAGCGTGACGGTGCAGGGGTGGGGGCATGCGGGGGAGGCGGCTTCGCGGGTGTCGCGATCATCGCGTGAAGGGGTGGCCCGGGGAAAAGGGCGCGGAATTGCCCCGGCTCCCGCGAACGCGGCGGGGAAATGCGGGGAATGGGCTGACGCGGCCCTGAAATTCCTCTGGGCCACGGTGCAGGACGGGACCCTCGACCCGCCCGGCACCGTAGCCCGGAGTACTTACGGCCGGCGGGTGTGCGGTTCCCTCCGGCCGGTGGGAGGAGCCTGCGCGGTCAGGGCAGAGCGCGCGGGTTACCTCGATCCGTCCTCCTGTGCGGGGAGGGCGGAAGCGTAAGTCAATTGTGGACTAGACCATTCTGTTCTGTCCATCCAATGACGGGGGTATCCAACCCGTCACTTCCTCCAACAGTACGCGGACGGGGCCCCTCCTGGGTACTCCTGGGTAAGAGCCGTGGGGAAAGTCATGGCCATACCCGGGGTACGCTCGCCACGTGCCCTCCATGAACGACCTCGTACGCCAGCACACCGCTCTCGGTGAAACCGACCTGGAGTGGCTTCACCTGCTGGTTTCCGAGTGGCAGCTGCTCTCCGACCTCTCCTTCGCCGACCTCGTGCTGTGGGTGCCCACCCTCGACGGCACCCGCTACGTGTCGGTCGCGCAGATGCGCCCGAACACGGGGCCGACCTCCTATCAGGACGACATGGTCGGCCACCTGGTTCCGCGCGGCCGGCGTCCACTGCTCGACGCGGCGCTCGACGAGGGGCGGATCGTGCGCGAGGGCGACCCGGAGTGGCGCGAGGAGGTCCCGGTCCGCGTCGAGTCGATCCCCGTCCGCCGCGAGGGCCGGGTACTGGGAGTGATCGCCCGCAACACCAACCTGCTCACCGTGCGTACACCGAGCCGGCTGGAGCTGACCTACCTCCAGTCGGCCTCGGACCTGGCCCAGATGATCGCGGCGGGTTCCTTCCCGTACCCCGGCCAACAGGTGGACATGGACGCCTCCCCGCGCGTCGGGGACGGCCTGATCCGGCTCGACGCCGACGGGGTGGTCACCTACGCGTCCCCGAACGCGCTCTCCGCCTATCACCGGCTCGGTCTCGCCTCCGATCTGGTCGGCCAGCACCTGGGCAACGCCACCGCCGAACTCGCGCCCTCCCGGGGCCCGGTGGACGAGGCCCTGGTCAAACTCGCCAGCGGCTGGGCCCCCCGGGAGACCGAGGTCGAGGGGAACGGCGGCGTCATCCAGCTGCGGGCGATCCCGCTCAAGCCCAAGGGAACCCGGATCGGTTCCCTGGTGCTGTGCCGCGACGTGACGGAACTGCGTCGTCGCGAACGTGAATTGATCACCAAGGACGCGACCATCCGGGAGATCCACCACCGGGTGAAGAACAACCTCCAGACGGTGGCCGCGCTCTTGCGGCTCCAGGCCCGCCGGATGGATTCCCCGCAGGGTCGGGAGGCTCTGAACGAGGCGGTGCGCCGCGTCGGATCGATCGCGATCGTGCACGAGACGCTCTCTCAGAACCTGGACGAGCGGGTCGAGTTCGACGAGATCGCCGACAGGGTGATCGCGATGGTCGCCGAGATCTCGCCCGGCAAGGTGCGGTGCCGACGCACCGGCCGGTTCGGGATCCTCGACGCCGAGGTCGCGACCCCACTGTCGATGGTGCTGACCGAGATCCTGCAGAACGCCCTGGAACACGCCTTCACCCAGGGGGAGGGCGGCACCGTCGAGGTGTCCGCCGCGCGTTCCGGTTCCGGGCGGACCGACGCCCGACTGTTGATCACGGTGCTCGACGACGGGTGCGGCCTGCCCGAGGGCTTCGACCCGCAGCGGGCCGGCAACCTCGGGCTCCAGATCGTGCGCACCCTCGTGGAGGGCGAACTCGGCGGCACGTTCGACATGGTCCGGGTCGAACCGCGCGGCACCCGGGTCGTCCTCGACATACCGGCCAGCCCACAGAAGTAGCAGCGAGTAGCAGCCGGAACGTCACCCTGGGTGACCATTTCGGCCCTCGTCGCCTCCCGCACAGCACTGAGCCCCGGACCGAAGGTTCTCGGTCCGGGGCTCAAGAGCACGTTGCTGAGCGCTTATACGGTTTCTACGCGCTGCGGCTCGAGGCTCGAAAGTCGATGTCAGGCGGTGGCGTTGCGCGCCCGATTGCGAGCGGCGCGGCGCTTCATCGCGCGGCGCTCGTCCTCGCTGAGACCGCCCCAGACGCCGGAGTCCTGACCGGACTCGAGCGCCCACTGCAGGCACTGCTCCATCACGGGGCAGCGGCGGCAGACGGCCTTGGCTTCCTCGATCTGCAGCAGCGCAGGACCGGTGTTGCCGATGGGGAAGAAGAGTTCCGGGTCTTCCTCACGACAAACGGCGTTGTGACGCCAGTCCATGGCTGCTCCATCTCCTTGTATTGCGGGCAGGTTGCTTGTGAATGTGAACGCTTTCACGAATCCCCCCGTGAGGGAAGGGCCGACCCCCAGTTGCCTGGCGGGGTCCGAGATTCGTGGAGGGGTTCTGGCGATCTGTGTGGGTGCCGGGTTCTGCGGGCTGTCCCGATCGCCATGTAGAGATTCGCAAACCTCGGACGGGGATACAACCCCTTCCGGAAAGTTTTTTTGGATTCGTCGGTGTCTACTAGGTCACAGCCCTAGTTCCTGGGGGTGGACCGGCGTGTATACGTTCGAGTGAAAGGACTTTGGGCCCTTCCACTCACACAATCACACGCAGTGCACGGCGTACGCCTGTGAACCGAACGCTGGTGCGCAGGCCGAGGTGGTCGCCGTCCATCTGGAACGGGAGCGGAACCTTCGAATGCAAGGTGAAGTCGGTCAGATCGTGCAGAGACACCGCATGCTTGCCATGCGGCCCGCGTTCAGGAGTCGAGGTCAGGAGCTGCGTGGCGTACCTGGCGACCGCCGGAGTTGACAAACGATCGAGCGCCAGTACGTCAAGCGCGGTATCGAACGACGCCTCCGGGGACGCGTAAAGCGGACGATTGCCCAGATACGTCCACGGCGAGGTGTTGCAGACTATCGACAGCACCAGATCCGTCACGGGATCCGCGCCGGGGCGTTCCAGCGTGACCGTGCCGTGCCTGCGGTTCGGCTCGTCCCAGAACTGACGCATGAGCTGTCGCACGTAGAGGGAGTGCGTCGAACGCTTGCCGCGTTCCCGCTGCTGCTCCACCCGCCCCACCACGCCCGCGTCGAAGCCGAAGCCCGCGCAGAAGGTGAACCAGCGCGCCGGGACCGATTCGTCCTCCGTGCCCGGGGTGCCGGCCGCCAGACCCAGACCGACCGTGCGTTCGCGTTCCTCGCGGAGCGCGTCGAGCAGGGCGCCGGTCGCCTCGACGGCGTCGTTCGGCAGCCCGAGCGCACGGGCGAACACGTTCGTGGATCCGCCGGGGACCACCGCGAGCCGGGGCAGTCGGTCCGGATCGGGCCCGTTGTGCAGCAGTCCGTTGACCACCTCGTTGACGGTGCCGTCCCCGCCCAGGGCCACGACGAGGTCGACACCCTCGTGGGCCGCCCTGCGTCCGAGGTCGCGCGCGTGCCCCCGGTACTCGGTGGTCACCGCCTCCAGCTTCATCTCGCTGGCCAGGGCGTGGGTCAGGACGTCACGCGTGCGCGCACTGGTTGTCGTCGCTGCTGGGTTGGCCACGAGAAGTGCACGCATGGGCGCCAGCCTACCCACCCCTCCGCGGGAGGCCCCTACTGCCCGTCCCCTCGGGGGCGGGCGGGGCGCGGCTACCCTGCTGGGGTGAGTAAGAAGCCGACCTCGAACGTTCCCGCCCCCTCGCCCGCGCCGTCCCCCGTCGCGCTGCCCGGTCGGCTGACCGCCGCCGCCGTGCTCACCGCGCTGGAGGGCCTCGCGCTCGCCGGCCTCGGCGTCTACATGCTGTACGTGGGCATCGCCGGCGATCCCGACTCCCCGCAGCAGGCCGAGACCGGGGGTGTCACGCTGCTCGCGCTGGCCGCGCTCCCGCTGATCGCGGCGCGCGGGCTGCGCCTGGGCCGCCGCTGGAGCCGCGGCCCGGCGTTGATCACCCAGCTGATGGCGATGCCGGTCGCCTGGACCCTGTGGACCACGGGCGGGGCGATGGTCGCCGCCGCGGTGGCACTGGCACTCACGGCCGTGGCCGTGGGGGCGCTGCTCGTGAACCCGACGGCCACCGAGGCGCTTGGTATCGGGCCTGGGGAACAGACCCGATAACCCGTACGTCGATCCGTACGTCCTACTCCTCGACGAGGAGCTTCTCCCGGAGCTGGGCCAGGGTGCGGGCCAGTAGTCGGGAGACGTGCATCTGGGAGATGCCGACCTCCTGCGCGATCTGCGACTGGGTCATGTTGCCGAAGAACCGCAGCAGCAGGATCCGCTTCTCCCGCGGTGGCAGTCCTTCCAGCAGCGGCTTGAGGGACTCGCGGTACTCGACGCCCTCCAGCGCCTCGTCCTCCGAACCCAGGGTGTCCGCGACGGCCGGCGACTCGTCGTCGGTGTCGGGGACGTCCAGGGAGAGCGTGCTGTAGGCATTGGCCGATTCCAGCCCCTCCAACACCTCCTCCTCGGAGATGCCGAGCCGTTCGGCCAGCTCGTGCACCGTGGGGGAGCGGCCGTGCTGCTGCGAGAGTTCCGCCGTGGCCGTGGTCAACGAGAGCCGCAGCTCCTGAAGGCGCCGCGGCACCCGCACCGCCCAGCCCTTGTCACGGAAGTGGCGCTTGATCTCGCCGACGACCGTGGGCGTGGCGTACGTCGAGAACTCGACGCCGCGGTCCGGGTCGAACCGGTCCACCGACTTGATCAGGCCGATGGTCGCCACCTGGGTCAGGTCGTCCAGAGGCTCGCCGCGGTTGCGGAACCGGCGCGCCAGGTGCTCGACCAGCGGCAGGTGCATCCGGACCAGCCGATTGCGCAGTTCCGCCCGCTCCGGCGAGCCGTCGGGCAGTTCCCGCAGCTCGAAGAAGAGGGCCCGCGCGCCACTGCGGTCGCGCGGATCCGGCAGCGGCACGTGTGCCGCCGGCGCCATCGGGATCGGGGCCATCGGGGCCGTGGCAGCGGCCGGCGGTGGCTGTGCTGGTTGTGGTTCTTCGTGCTGGTTCTCGCTCACAGGGCCCGCCCGTCGCTCCGCCGAGTCCAAAAAGCCGTCTTCCGCATCCGCGTCGGCCGGGTGTGGCCGGGCGTGCAGTTGCTCCGGGATGCCACCGTCGACCTCGTGTCGTACCCGGGGCCGATCCCCGCCCCGCACCGGGATCTCCCCGCCGCTCACGCCGGGCCTGGCCCCGCGCCGCGCTGTTTGTAGAGGCTGATGCTCACTGTCCGGTCCTCCTCGACCGTCGCCTCGACCTTGCCGGCCAGCGCCGACAGGACCGTCCACGCGAACGTGTCCCGCTCCGGTGCGCGCCCGTCGGTGGTCGGTGCGGAGACCGTGACCTCCAGCGAGTCGTCCACCAGCCGGAAGACGCAACTGAGGACGGAGCCGGGCACGGCCTGCTGGAGCAGGATCGCGCAGGCTTCGTCCACCGCGATGCGGAGGTCCTCGATCTCGTCGAGGGTGAAGTCCAAACGTGCGGCGAGGCCGGCCGTGGCCGTTCGCAGCACCGACAGGTAGGCACCCGCAGCCGGCAGCCGGACTTCCACGAAGTCCTGGGTCCCGGGCTCGCCTGCGATCTGGGACACCCTCACCTCCAAGGTGGTACGAGCTCTGTTCGCCGGTGACGCTATCGCGATCCGGGCGATCGTGTCGCGGCACCCCGTGTGACACCTGCCCGAAGTACCCACGCCCGCAGGCCGGTGACCGATGGTAAGCCCATGGGTACGGACAGTGGCTAGGGGTCTGCGGGCCCAAATCAGGGGAACCGGCGGAGGGTTGACCTACCCCGCCTCAGACGATCGAACCGTCGACAAAACACCACCGCCAGGTCTCGCCCGGTTCGAAGCTGCGCATCATCGGGTGGCCCGTCTGATCGTGGTGTGCCGTGGCGTGCCGGTAGGGGGAGGAATCACAACAGGCCACGTAACCGCACGCCAGGCACATCCGCAGCTGCACCGGATGGCTCCCGAGTGCCAGACATTCGGGACAGGTCTGGGCAAGGGGGATGGGCTCGGGGCGCGGCAGTTCGGCAACGTGGGTGCACTCGCTCATGATGGCCAGCGTACTGAGGTGCGGACGCCCGCGGACTGATGAGGATGGGTCTTCGATGGAGGTATTGCCGCTGGTGGCGCTGGTCGCGGGCAGCGCGGTGGTCGCGGGGTTGGCCCGTCGGACGTCCGTGTCGGCCCCGCTGCTGCTCGTCGCGGCCGGTTTGTTGGCGTCGTACATCCCGGGCGTGCCGTCGTACACGCTCGACCCGCACATCGTGCTGCCGCTGCTGCTCCCGCCGCTGCTGCACACCGCCGCCATGGAGAGCTCCTACCTGGACCTGCGGGCCAACGCGCGGCCGATCGCCCTGTTGTCGGTCGGGTACGTGCTCTTCGCGACGCTCGCCGTGGGGTACGCGGCCTACCTGGTCGTGCCCGGTCTGTCGCTGCCGGTGGCCCTGGTGCTGGGCGCGGTCGTCGCGCCGCCGGACGCCGTGGCCGCCACCGCCATCGCCCGCAAACTCGGCCTGCCGAACCGGATCACGACGATCCTCCAGGGCGAGTCCCTGGTGAACGACGCCACCGCCATCACCGCCTACAAGGTGGCCCTGGCGGCGGCGGTCGGCGTCAGCGCGGGCTGGGCGGGCGGGATCGTCGAGTTCCTGCTCGCCTCGGTGGGCGGTGTCGGCATGGGCCTGCTGCTGATGGTGCCCATCCACCTGCTGCGCAGGTCACTGCGGGACCCGCTGCTCCAGAACACGCTGTCGCTGCTGATCCCCTTCGTGGCGTACGCCGCCGCCGAACGGGTGCACGCGTCCGGGGTGCTCGCCGTGGTCGTCGTCGCGCTGTACCTCGGACACCGCAACTGGCAGGTCGACTTCGCCACCCGGCTCCAGGAGGCCGCGGTGTGGAAGGTGATCTCCTTCGTCCTGGAGTCGGTGGTCTTCGCGCTGATCGGGCTCCAGTTGCCGGTGGTCCTCAAGGGGCTCGACGAGTACGCGGGCCCGGACGCCGCCTGGTACGCGCTGGCGGTGTTCCTGGCCGTGGTCGTGGCCCGGTTCGTGTGGGTGTTCCCGGCGACCTTCCTGCCGCGGGTGCTGTCCGAGCGGATCCGCGAGCGGGAACCGGAGACCAACTGGAAGGCGCCGGTCATCGTGGGATGGGCGGGCATGCGCGGGGTGGTCTCGCTGGCCATCGCCTTCTCCGTCCCGCTGAGCGTGCCGCACCGCAACCTGATCCTGTTCCTGACCTTCACCACCGTCATCGGGACCCTGGTGGTCCAGGGGTTGACGCTGCCCCCGCTGATCCGACTGCTGAGGCTGCCGGCGCGGGACGCGCAGGCCGAGACGCTGGCCGAGGCGCAGGCGCAGAGCGAGGCGTCGCGGTCGGCCGAGGAGCGGCTCGACGAACTGCTCGCCGACCCGGCGAACGCGCTCCCGCCGCCGCTCGCGGACCGGCTGCGCACGGTGCTGGAGCGGCGGCGCAACGCGGTGTGGGAACGGCTCGGCGAGGTCAACGCGGTCACGGGCGAGTCGGCGGACGACGTCTACCGTCGCCTGGCCGGCGAGATGATCGAGGCCGAGCGGGAGGTGTTCGTGACGCTGCGGGATCAGCGGCGGATCGACGACGAGATGCTGCGGGCGTTGTTGCGCAGGCTGGACCTGGAGGAGGCGGCGGCCTACCGGGAGGACTCCACCTGATCCCCGGGCGCGTCGGGCGGCGGGCCGGGGCCGGCCCGCCGTTCCGGGGCGGCGGGGATCAGGGGCGGCCCGTGACGACGGCCGCGAGGGTGGTGCCCGGGGGGAACGTGCCGGACTCCGTCAGGGCGGTCAGCGCCCAGAGCAGCTTCGCGACGTAGACGCGCTCGATCGGGACCCCGTGGCGGCGCTCGAAGTCCGCCGCGAACGCTTCCAGTTCCGCCGGGACCTTCGCGTAGCCGCCGTGGTCGAAGCCCTCGGCCAGGGTCCAGTCCCCGGCCGGGCCGCCGAACGCGGCCCGCTGGAGGGAACGTATCTCCGCCTCCAGGAAGCCACCCGCGAGCACCGGCACGCCCCACGCCCGCTGTCCGGGGTCCAGCCCCGCCGCCAGGCCCGCCAGGGTGCCGCCGGTGCCGCAGGCGACCGCCACCACGTCGGCCGCGCCGCGCAGTTCGCGGCCCAGTTCCGCGCAACCGGTCAGGGCGAGGGCGTTGCTGCCGCCCTCGGGGATCACGTACGCGCCCTCCGCGCCCGCCGCCGCGAGCAGCCGGGCCAGGGTGCCCGGTTCGGCCTTGCGGCGGTACTCCGACCGGGACGTGAAGTGCAGCCGCATCCCGTCGGCCGCGCAGCGGGCCAGGGACGGGTTCAACGGCCGGCCGGCCAACTCGTCGCCCCGGACCACCCCGACCGTCGCCAGCCCGAGCAGCCGCCCGGCGGCGGCGGTGGCCCGCAGGTGGTTGGAGTAGGCCCCGCCGAAGGTCACCAGCGCGGGGAACCCCCCGTCCGCGGCCGCCCGCAGGTTCGGGGCGAGCTTGCGCCACTTGTTCCCCGGCAGCTCGGGGTGCACGAGGTCGTCCCGCTTGAGCACCAACCGCACGCCGTGCCGCTCGAACCGCCCGTCCGACGCCTCGACCAGCGGCGACGGCGGGCGGGGCCGGAGGAGGGAGCGGGGATCCACGGGGCTGTCCACCCGCCCATTGTCGCCGGTGACGGTGGCCGCGCCGGGGGCGGACGGTGTCAGGGTCCGCCCTTTGGCGGGGCGGTCACTTGAGGCGGTCCGCCACGCGTTCGCGGAACCAGGTCATCGTGAACCCCTTGGGGTCGATCTTGCCCGGCTGCCATTCGAGGTGCCCGATCACCGAGCGCTCGGTCCAACCGTGGAAGCGGCAGACGGCCGCGGCCGCCCGGACCATGGCGTCGAGCTGTACCGCGGGCCAGGGGTCCTTGCCGTCGCCGAGGTTCTCGCACTCGAAGCCGTAGAAGTGTCGGTTGCCGTCGGTGTTCGCCGTGTGGTCCGGGGGGAGCCGCTTCTCGGCGATCACCGCGGCCAGGACGTCGGAGTCGCCGGAGCCCGCGTGGTTGGCGCGCCCGTAGCCGACGAGGTGGACCCGGCCGTCCTTGGTGATCACGCCGTGGCAGAGCGGGCCGGGCAGGTCCTCGTCGCCGTCCCGGCAGAGCTGGACGGTGTACGCGGTGCCCTGCGTGACGGTGTGATGGATCATCACCCCGTTGACCGGCCCCCAGGGCCCCTTGTGGTTGCGGTTGTGGGTGCGCCAGGCGCCCACCTCGACGACGCGCAGTCCCTCGTTGCGCAATTGGGTGAGGAAACGGTCTGCGGACATGGGTGCGGACATGAACGCCTCCTTCCGTGCGTGAGGGGCCGGTCACCTTTCGTGTCCGGCCCATCACGTTCCGGTGTAGCGGAGGGAATCCTTCCGCGGCTAGCGCGTTCGTACGGCGAGCGAGCGAATCAGGACATTCCCGGAGGTCCCGTCCGCCTCTTCCGTCCCGCCGACCCCGGCCGTCACGCGGAGGCGAGCCACAGGTCGGGCCCGAAGACCTCGTAGTGGATGTCCGCCGCCGGTACGCCCTTGGCGAGCAGTTGTTCGCGGACCGCCCGCATGAAGGGCAGCGGCCCGCACAGGTAGGCGTGGGTGCCCGGGGCCACCGGGACGTCGGAGAGGTCGAGCCGGCCCACCCCGTCGGCGGCCGCGGCGTCCTCGTGGCCGGTCTCGTACCAGAACCGGGCCGAGGCGTCGGCGAGCTTGTGCGTGAAGGCCCGGTGGTCGCCCCGCAGGGCGTGGTCGGCGGGGGACCGGTCGGCGTGCAGGACGGTCACCGGGGCGGCGTGCCCGGTCTCGGCCAGGTGCTCCAGCATCGACAGCATCGGCGTGCAGCCGATCCCGGCCGAGGCCAGCAGCACGGGCGAGGTCGGGTCCTGGAGCACCAGGTCGCCGTACGGGGCCGAGAGGCGCAGGGTGTCGCCGACGCCGACCTCGGCGTGCAGGTGGTGGGAGACCTCCCCGTCCGGGCCCGCCGCGGCCGGCCCGTGGACCCGCTTGACGGTGATCGCGCGGACCGGGGAGGCGGGCGACGAGGAGAGGCTGTACTGGCGGATCTGCCGGGCTCCGTCCGGGAGTTCGACCTGGACGGAGACGTACTGGCCCGGCTTGAAGCCGGGGGCGGGCGCCCCGTCGGCCGGTACCAGGTGGAAGGTGGCGCAGTCGACGGTCTCCTCGACGCGGCGGACGACCGTCCACGGGCGCCAGACGTCGCCCGCGACCACCCGCTGCTCGGCGTAGAGCCGCTCCTCGATGGCGATGAGGGCGCCCGCCATCAGCCAGTAGACCTCGTCCCAGGCCTCGGCGACCTCGGGGGTGACGGCCTCCCCGAGAACCTCCGCGATGGCCTCGAACAGGTGCCGGTGGACGATCGCGTACTGGTCGCGGGTGATGCCGAGCGAGGCGTGCTTGTGGGCGATGCGGCCGAGCATCACGTCGGGCCGGGTGTCGGGGTGCCGGACGAGGTGGCCTGCGAACGCGGCGATGGAGCCGGCCAGGGCCTGCTGTTGCAGTCCGGCCTTCTGGTTGCCGCGGTTGAACAGGTCGCGGAGCAGGGCCGGGTGGGCGGCGAACAGCTTCGCGTAGAAGAGTTCCGCGATGTCGCCGACGGCCGCCCCCACGGCGGGCAGGGTGGCGCGGACGGTCGCGGTCGACTTCTCGGACAGCATCGGGCAGCTCCTCTGTTAAATGGACTATTGGATACCAATTAAAGGGCGCGAGGGTCTCCGGGGTGATGCGGAGATCCGTTCGAAGAACCCTCGGGTGTGGCGTGGGCGGGGGGACGGCCGCTCGGAACCGGCCATCCGCACCTCAGTCGGCGGGGCGCCCGCCCCGACCGGGCGGTCCGCCCGAGATGCCCAGCAACAGCGGCCCGGTGGGGGCCGCCACCAGGTCGTTCACCGTGAGCGGGTCCAGTGCGGCGAAGAAGGCCTCCTGGGCCCGGCGCAGCGCGCCCCGCAGGAGGCAGGCGCTCCGCAGCGGGCACGGGACGGCGCCGTCGCAGTCCACGACGTCGCCGACCCCCTCCAGTTCGCGCACCACCGCGCCCACCGAGGCGGCGCGGCCGGCGCCGGTCAGGGCGAGCCCGCCGCCCCGGCCGCGCCGCGCCTCGACCAGGCCGAGGTGTTGCAGCCTGGCCACCACCTTCGCGGTGTGGGTGTACGGGACCTCCATGGTCGCCGCGACCTCGCGCGTCGTGGGGAGGTCCGTGTCCTCGACGGCCAGGCGCATCAGGACGCGGAGCGCCAGATCGGTGAATCGGGTCAGCCGCATGGCACCACCGTAGAAAACTTGAATCTCTGATGCAAGTTAAGTCGGAGGGGTGGGCAGGGATGGCTGAAACCGGAGGGGTCAGAGGGGCTGGAGGGGAGAAAGGGACGCATCAGAGTGCCCACGCCCCATACGGAGTAGTCCCACCCTTTTGTGTAATGGTCTCACCACGCTGTGCGCTGGAAGGCTGATCCCGCAGATCCATGGAGTGATCGAAAGGGAAACACATGTCGGTCCAGGCAGGTTCCGAATCCGAAGTCCAGGCACCGCAGCGCAGTCTCGGGACCTCGGCCGCGCGGAACTTGGCAACCACGACCAAGTCCGCCCCGCAGATGCAGGAGATCACCTCCCGGTGGTTGCTCAAGATGCTCCCGTGGGTGTCGGTGCAGGGCGGTACGTACCGGGTCAACCGGCGGCTCAGCTACTCCGTCGGTGACGGCCGGGTGGAGTTCATCAAGACCGGCACCCAGGTCCAGGTGATCCCCGCCGAACTCGGCGAGCTGCCGCTGCTGCGCGACTACGAGGACATCGACGTCCTGACCGAACTCGCCGCCCGGTGCCACCAGGTCGACTTCGAGGCCGGCCAGGAGCTCACCTCCTTCGGCAGCCCCGCCGACAAGGTGTTCCTGCTCGCCCACGGCCGGATCGACCAGATCGGCACCGGCCCCTACGGCGACGACGCCGTCCTGCAGACCGTCGCCGACGGCGCCTACTTCGGCGAGGACGCCCTCGTCGACGAAGAGGCCATCTGGGAGTACACCGCCCGCGCCGCCACCTCCGGCACCGCGCTCGTCCTCTCCCGCCAGGACTTCCAGCTCCTCGCCGACCGCGTCGACTCGCTGCGGGCGCACGTGGACGAGGTACGCGCCCTGCCCGCCCAGCGGACCAACAAGTACGGCGAGGCCGCGATCGACCTTTCCGCCGGCCACGAGGGCGAGGCCGTACTGCCCGGCACCTTCGTCGACTACGAGGCCAGGCCGCGCGAGTACGAGCTCTCCATCGCCCAGACGGTGCTGCGCGTGCACACCCGTGTCGCCGACCTGTACAACCAGCCGATGAACCAGACCGAGCAGCAGTTGCGGCTCACGGTCGAGGCGCTGCGCGAGCGCCAGGAGCACGAGATGCTCAACAACCGCGACTTCGGACTGCTCCACAACGCCGACTACGACCAGCGCATCCAGCCGCACGACGGCGCGCCCAGCCCCGACGACATGGACCAGCTGCTCAGCATGCGGCGCGGATCCAAGCTCTTCCTCGCGCACCCCAAGGCCATCGCCGCCTTCGGTCGCGAGTGCAACAAGCGCGGGCTCTACCCGGAGTCGATCGAGATCGGCGGCCACCGGGTGCCGTCCTGGCGCGGGGTGCCGATCTTCCCGTCCAACAAGATCCCGATCAGCGACGCCCGGACCACCTCCATCCTCTGCATGCGCACCGGCGAGGACGAGTCGGGCGTGATCGGTCTGCACCAGCCGGGCATCCCGGACGAGATCGAGCCGAGCACGTCGGTCCGCTTCATGGGCATCAGCGAGCAGGCGATCATCTCGTACCTGGTCACCACCTACTTCTCCGCCGCGGTGCTCGTGCCGGACGCGCTCGGCGTGCTGGAGAACGTCGAGATCGCCCGCTGGCGCTGATGAGAGGCCCGGCCGAACGGCGACGGGGGAGTACGGGGGAGCGCGATGGCGACCACTGAGGCGATCACCACGGGCGAGGGGCACGAGGCCGCGGCCCTGCTGGAGCGGACGAAGGAAACGGTCAACCCGGAACTGCGCCGGGCGGTCGAGAGCCTGCCCGCAGGGATGCGACGCGTGGCGATGTACCACTTCGGCTGGGAGGACGCGGACGGCGGACCGGCCGCGGGGAACGCGGGCAAGGCCATCAGGCCCGCGCTCGTCCTCGCCTCGGCGCAGGCCCTCCAGGGGGCCGGCGCCGAGGCCGGGGACACCGTCCGCGCGGCCGTCGCAGTGGAGTTGGCGCACAACTTCACGCTGCTGCACGACGACGTCATCGACAAGGACGTCCGGCGGCGCGGCCGGGCCACGGCCTGGACCGTGTTCGGGATGCCGGACGCCATCATCACGGGCGACGCGATGATGTCGCTCGCGCTGAGGCTGCTGGCCGAGGATCCGCACCCGGCCGCCCCGGCGGCGGCGGCCCGCCTGTCGGCCTGTGTGATCGAGCTGTGCGCCGGGCAGCAGGCGGACTGCGCGTTCGAGCGGCGCGGGGACGTGTCGCTCGACGAGTGCCTGACGATGGCGACGGCCAAGACCGGGGCCCTGTTGGGCTGTGCGTGCGCCCTGGGGGCGCTGTACGCGGGGGCCGGTCCGGACGAGGTCGACGCGATGGACGCCTTCGGCCGGGAGGCCGGCCTGGCCTTCCAGTTGATCGACGACCTGATCGGCATCTGGGGGGACCCCGGGCACACCGGCAAGCCCGCCGGCGCGGATCTGATCGCCCGCAAGAAGTCCCTCCCGGTCGTGGCCGCCCTCACCTCGGGCACCGCGGCGGGCGAGGAACTGGCCGCGCTGTACGCGGGCCCCATGACCGGGGACGACGTCCGCGCCGCGGCCGGCGCCGTGGACCGGGCCGGGGGGCGCGACTGGGCGCAGGCCCACGCCGCCGACCGGATGGGCCGGGCCGTGCAGCAGCTCTCCAGGGCCGTCCCGGACCTGGGGGCGGCGGGCGGGTTGCTGGCGCTGGCGGAGTTCGTCACCCGGCGCACCAGGTAGGTCCGCCGGGCCGCGCGGAAGGTTGCCCGCACGCGTGGAGAAGGGCCTGTTCCCGCACCGTACGGCGGGGGAACAGGCCTTTTCGCGCGCGCGGTCGTGTGCGCGCCTTCCGGGCCGTTCGGGCCAACTCTAGGATCACCCGCAGTCGTTGACGCGCGAGTGAGGGGTGGGTCCAGTGGTGCTGGAGATACGTCAGGCGGATCGGTCGGACCGGGACGCGGTGGCGCGGCTGCTCGACGAGGCCTTCCGCGAGGACCCCGTCAGCTGTTGGGTCTTCCCGGATCCGGAGCACCGGGCGGCCGTGCACGGGAAGTTCCTCGGGGTCTTCGTGGACGTGGTGCTCGCCGACGGGCGGATCGACTACGCGACGGACGGTTCGGCGGCGGCGCTGTGGCTGCGGATCCCGGCGGGCGAGCCGGAGGGCGAGGACGAGGTCCCGGCGAGGATGCGGGCGGTGGCCGACCCGGACAACGAGCGGTGCGAGCTGGTGGGCCGGCTGACCGGGGAGGTGCACCCGACGTCCGAGGAGCACGAGTACCTGCTGATGATCGCCGTCGCGCCCGACCGACAGGGCGAGGGGCTCGGCACGGAGCTGATGCGGCCGGTGCTGGAGCGGTGCGACCGCGAGGGGCTGCCGGCCTACCTGGAGGCGAGCAGCGAGCGCAGCAGGGGGCTGTACGAGCGGCTCGGCTGGGAGTTCACGGGGACGGCGGTGCGCCTGCCGGAGGGGCCCCTGATGTGGCCGATGTGGCGCAAGTCGCGGGGCTGAGGAAAAGGCGTAGCCAAAGCACTTCGTCTGAAGTACTTTGACTGCTGTGCACCGAAACGGTGGCACTCCCCGGCGAAAGAGAATCGCTTGCGCAAGCTCACGTACTACCTCGCCACCTCCGTCGACGGCTTCATCGCCGACCCGGACGGTGACGGTGACTTCTTCAACACGTGGCTGGATCCCGAGTACTCCGGCGCCATGTTCGCCGAGTTCCCCGAGACCGTGCCGACGCACGTCCGGGCGGCGCTCGGCCTCGACCCCGGCGCGCCGAGGCGTTTCGACGCGATCGTGATGGGCCGCGGCACCTACGACCCGGCGTACAAGGTCGGGATCACCAGTCCGTACGCCCACCTCGACCAGTACGTCGCGTCCCGCTCGCTCACCGAGTCGCCCGACCCGGCCGTCGAGATCATCAGCGGGGACGTGGCGGCGCGCGTGCGGGAACTGAAGGCGCGACCGGGTCTGGGCATCTACCTCTGCGGTGGCGCCGACCTGGTCGGGCAGCTGGTCGAGGAGATCGACGAGTTCGTCGTCAAGACGTACCCGGTCTTCGTGGGCTCCGGCATCCCCATGTCCCGCGCGGGATTCGCGCTGCGGGAGCTGGAACTGACCGACGTCCGGTCCTTCGCCGGCGGCCAGGTGGTCACCACCTACGCCCGCAGGCGCTGACCCGCCGCCGCCCCGCCGAAAACGCGGAACCGGCCTACCTTTGAGGTATGGCCGGTGAAGAGCTTCAGCGCAGGCACGAGACGGTGGCCCCGCAGGCCGGGCACGAACAGCAGTCGTGCCCGGCCTGCGGGCGTTCCGTGAACACGGTGGTCCGGCGGCGCAAGTCCCTCGGGATCTTCGTGCCGCAGTGGGGCCCGGGCTCATGCAGGAACCCGGACTGCTCCACGTACGTCCCCAGGGACGTCTAGGCCGTCCTCCCGGAACGTGCCCGACCCGCGCGGCCCGGCACGATCCGAAAGAGACGACCCGGGCCCCGCGGAACCGGTGTGACCTAGCCCTTGGTGCCGAGGCCGGAGGCGACGAGGCCGTTGGCCCAGAGCTGGTTGACGCGCGAACGCTCGGCGGAGTTCGGGTTGGGGTTCGTGCACGAGGTGCCCGGCCCGCCGCCCGACATCAGCTCGCTGCACGGACCGGAGTAGTGGTCCGGCAGGCCCAGCACGTGGCCGGTCTCGTGCGCGGTCACGCGGGTGGAGTCGTACTGCTGGTTCTGCCGGTAGTCCAGGAAGATGTAACCCCGGCCGTGCCCGTCGGTGCTCGCGTACGAACCGCGCGAGTCGTTGCCCTCGCGGTACGAGAAGTTCCCGCCGGAGGACACCTCCTGCAGTCTGACGTTGCTCACCGAGCTGTTCCAGATCTGGGTGGAGCGGGATATCTGGCTGCGGAAGCTCGGCGCGCTGCGGGTGTTGTACGTGACGGTCACCGCGAGGGCGCCCGGGTTGGCGGCGCGCTGCTCGGCCACCGAAGCCCGCACGGCCTGGAAGAAGGCCTTCGTCGCGGCGTCGTTCTCCGTGGAACGCTCGTACGCGGCGTAGCTCGCGGCGTTGCCGACGGGCGCCGGGGCGGCGCTCGCGGTGGGGGCGACCGAGGCCAGGGCGGCGGCCAGGCCGAGGCCGATGCTGCCGGCAAGCATGGACTTACGGGAGTGGCGCATGTGGGGGGCTCCTACTCATCCGGTGTGGGGGGTGGGTCGTTCGGTACCGGAGTCTGCGGGAGCGGAAGGGGCCGGCGGATGATGTCAGCCATCGATAACGCCGGGCTATCGGGAAGTTTTCGGTAGGTCAACTAGCGTGAGAATGGCGGGATTCGGGGGGCTATCAGCGACTGGTGCGGCGCCGTGCGCCCGCCCTACTCTCGGGTCATGGAGCTCGAGGTGAGGCACCTGCGCGCACTGTGTGCCATCGCGGACGCCGGCAGCCTGCACAAGGCGGCGCGGCAACTCGGCGTGAGCCAGCCCTCGCTGACGACCCAACTGCGCCGTATCGAACGGGCCCTGGAAGGGGAACTGTTCCTGCGCGAACGGACCGGATGTCGTCCCACGCCATTCGGCCGTACCGTGCTCGGTCGGGCGAGACCGTTGCTCGCCGAGATGGCGGCCCTGGTGGCCGAGGCGCGGGCCGCCGCCCACGGACCCCGACTGCGGATCGGCTCGACCGCCAGCCGGGCGCTGCCGGGTTGGCTGCGCCGCCTGCACCGGCGCTCGCCCGAGACCGAGACCTCGCTGGTGGTCGACGTGTCGGCCAACGCGCTGCTGCGGATGATGGCGTCGGGGCAGCTCGACGTGGCGTTCGTCCACGAGGTGGAGGGCAGCCCGCTGCGGGTCCCGCCCGGCCTGCAACTGCACGTGCTGATGGAGCGCGAACCGCAGTTCGTGTCCATGTCCAGGGATCATCCCGCCGCGCGCCGGCCGGTGGTGGAATTACGCGACCTGGCCGCCGACCGCTGGACCGTCGACCCGTCCGTGGACGGCGAATGGGACGGTCTGCGGCGGGTCTTCGCCGGGGCCGGGCTGGACCCGCCCGTGCTGCACGCCGACTACCACACCGCGACCTCGCTGATCGTCTCGGGCGAGGCCGTCGCCCCCTGCCAGCCGACCTCCGGCCCCCGGGACGACATGGCCATCCGGCCGCTGTCGGGGGACCCGCTGGCGGTACGGCTGCTCCTGGCCACCCTGCCGGGTGCGCACGCCGAGGTGTACGAGGACCTCCGCGCGGCCTATCGCGAAGCCGCCCTGCGCACCCCGCCGTACCGGGCCTGGCTCCACCACCACGCGAGCCCCCTCCTGGCCGCCTAGGCACTGTCGGGATCACCCGCGGCCCCGCCTCCGGTCGTACCGGGCCGGGCCGGCGGCTCCCTCGTGCGGCCTCCGCCGTCCGGCCGTGCTCCGCCCCGTCCGCGCGCCGCGCCCGCCGCACGCGCCGGTTCCACATGCCCGGAAAACTGGGCAGATCATCGCAAAATGGGGATTTCAGGGATGCGCTTGACTTCCCTCAACCGCGATATATCGTGTTAACCACAAGACGCGATATGTTGCGTGCGTCGAGTCCGGTCCGTGAACGCACGAGGAGGATCAGCACCATGGCAGAGCAGATGACGTGGTCCGTCGCCGAACCCCAGAAGCTCACCTTCGAGCAGCCGGTGACCGAACTCCGCGTCCGTGTCGTCGGCGGGACCGTGAACGTCGTCGCCTCCGACGAGGGGCCCGCCCGCCTGGAAGTCGCCGAGGTCGACGGCCCGCCGCTGCACGTCGTGCACGAGGCCGGCGTCCTCACCCTCTCCTACGAGGACCTCCCCTGGAACGGTTCCCGGGGCATCAAGGAGTGGTTCGAGAGCAAGCCGTGGAAGTCGTGGTCCGGTGGCGACGGCCGCAAGGCCTGGGAGCGCTCCGTCACGGTCACCCTCACCGTGCCCGCCTCCACCTCCGTGCAGCTGGCCGCCGTCAGCGCCACCTCCTTCGTCTCCGGCATCAGCGCCGACACCGACGTCAACGGCGTCTCCGGCGACACGACCCTGGTGGGCCTCTCCGGCAAGGTCAAGGTGAACACCGTCTCCGGCGGCGTCGAGGCCCAGTCCGTCACCGGCGGCCTCGGCTTCCACTCGGTTTCCGGCGGCCTGACGGTGGTCGACGGCGCGGGCGGCAACGTACGGGCCGACTCCGTCAGCGGCGACATGCTCATCGACCTGGCCCTGGACCCGATCGCGCCGAGTCCGGTGGACATCTCCCTGAACTCGGTCTCGGGTCAGGTGGCGATCCGCCTGCCGCACCCGGCCGACGCGCGGGTCGAGGCCAACACCGCCACCGGCGGCGTCTCCAACGCCTTCGAGGACCTGCGGGTCTCCGGCCAGTTCGGGGCCAAGCGGATCACCGGCACGCTCGGAGCCGGCACCGGCACCCTGCGGGCCACCACCGTCTCCGGCGCCATCGCGCTGCTGCGCCGCCCGGCCGGCGACACCGCCGAGACCGCCGCCCCCCTCGCGCTCGACAAGAAGGTGCTCTGACATGCCGCCCGTCTTCGCCCACGGCCGCCTCCGCCTCTACCTCCTCAAGCTGCTGGACGAGGCCCCGCGGCACGGGTACGAGGTGATCCGCCTGCTGGAGGAGCGCTTCCAGGGGCTGTACGCGCCCTCCGCGGGCACCGTGTACCCGCGGCTGGCGAAGCTGGAGGCCGAGGGGCTCGTCACGTACGCCACGGAGGGCGGGCGCAAGGTGTACTCCATCACCGAGGCCGGCCGCGCCGAACTGGCCGACCGCGGCGGTGAACTGGCCGACCTGGAGCTGGAGATCCGCGACTCGGTGTCCGAACTGGCCGCCGAGATGCGCGACGACGTCCGGGGCGCGGCGGGTGACCTGCGGCGCGAGATGCGCGCGGCCGCCGCGTCCGCCACCACGACCCGGGTCGAGGACGAGGGCTGGAAGGCCGCCAAGGAGGAGCTCCGCAAGGCGAAGGCGGAGTGGAAGGAGCAGGCGCGGCGGGCGAAGGACGAGAGCCGCCGGGCCCGCGAGGAGGCCCACCAGGCCCGCCGTCAGGCCAAGGAGGCCCAGGACCGGGCCCGCGAGGAGGTCCAGCGCATCGCGAGCCAGCTCCAGGAGCAGTTCGCGAAGTCGAGCGGTGTCCTGGGCGGCCTGGCCGGGGCCTGGCTCGGCGGGGGCGCCCCCGCCTCCGCGCCCGGCGCGTCGACCGCGGCCTCGGACGTGGGTTCCACCTGGGCCGAGGACCTGACCCCGAGCGCGGACCCGATCCGCGACCTGGACCGGCTGTTGGACCGCTTCCGCGACGAGATCCGCGACGCGGCCCGCGACCACGGGGTGAGCCCGGCGCAGTTGGCCGAGGCCCGCGCGCACCTGGCCGTCGCGGCGACCCGGGTCACGGCGGAACTCCGTCCGGACCCCGTGTAGGCCGTCAGGCCGCCAGGCCCCGTTCGGCGCCGGCCAGGGTGACGCCGTGGTCCGCGAGGACCTCGGCGACCGTGCCCGGACGCGAGAGCAGGGCCAGCAACAGGTGCAGGGCGGCGATGTGGCGGTCCCCCCGCCCCAGCGCGATGCGCAGGGACTGCTCCAGGGTCTTCTTCGCGCCCTGGGTGAAGGGGACGTGCCGGTTGTCCGACTCCGGGCGGCCGAGGGCCGAGCGGAGCGAGGCGCCCAGACCACGCCTGCGGGGCGTGGTGCGCGACAGGGCGCCCTCGCCGTGGGTCTCCTCGATCCGGGTGAGGATCTCGGTGAGGTCGATCCCGAGACCGGCCAGCGCCTCCTCGTCGGCGCGGGTCATGCCGCCCCGGCGGCGGGCCTCGGCGAGGCCGGCTGTCACCGCCGCCCGGTCCACGCCGAGCGGATCCAGCGCGCCCTGCGCGAGCAGGGCGAGCAACAGGTGCTCCTCGGTGACCGCGTCGGCCCCGGCCCGTCGGGCCTCGGCCACCGCGCCCGTCACCGTGGTGCGGGCCTCGGTCGTGAAGCGTTCGAACATCAAAGCCTCCCGTGCTTCTTGTGCACGGCCTGCCGGGTGACGCCCAGCTCGGCCGCGATCTCCTGCCAGGACCATCCCTGCGCGCGGGCGCTGCGTACCTGTACGGCCTCCAACTGCTCCAGCAGCCTTCGGAGGGCGGCCACGGCACGCAGGCCCACACGCGGGTCACGGTCGCCGGCCCGTTCGGCGAGATCGGTCGCTTCGGTCATGCATGTCAATGTAGGTTGACATGCCGAAGCGCGTCAACCCCGGTTGACGCCCGATGTCCGGTGCGGGAGGCGGGGATCGGGCCGTCAGACCGTCAGGACCACCTTGCCGAAGAGGTCTCCGGACGCGAGCTTCTCGAAGCCCTCGCGCGCCCGGTCCAGCGGCAGCACCTCGTCGATGACCGGCCGCAGGCCCGTGGCCGCGCAGAAGGACAGCAGGTCCTCCAGCTCGTCCTTCGAGCCCATGGTCGAGCCGACCACCTTCAGCTCCAGGAAGAAGATGCGGGTCAGTTCCGCGTGGGCCGGGCGGTCGCCGCTCGTCGCGCCGGAGATGACCAGGGTCCCGCCGGGCCGCAGGGACTTGATCGAGTGCGACCAGGTGGCGGCACCGACCGTCTCGATCACCGCGTCCACCCGCTGCGGCAGCCGGGCGCCCGGCTCGAACGCGTCCACCGCGCCCAGCTCCACCGCCCGCTTGCGCTTGGCCTCGTCCCGACTGGTGGCGAAGACGCGCAGGCCCGCCGCCCTGCCCAGGGCGATGGCGGCGGTGGCGACCCCGCCGCCCGCGCCCTGGACCAGGACGGAGTCCCCGGGCCGCACGCCGGCGTTGGTGAACAGCATCCGGTACGCCGTCAGCCAGGCGGTGGGGAGGCAGGCCGCCTCCTCGAAGGACAGCTCGGCGGGCTTGCGCAGGACGTTCCAGGCGGGGACGGTCACCTGCTCGGCGAACGTGCCCTGGTAGCGCTCGGTCAGGATCGAGCGCGGCTCGTCGGGGCCGACCCCGTGGCCGCTCTGGCCGATCACGGAGTGCAGGACGACCTCGTTGCCGTCCTGGTCGATCCCGGCGGCGTCGCAGCCGAGGATCATGGGCAGTTTCTCCACGCCGAGGCCGACTCCGCGCAGCGACCACAGGTCGTGGTGGTTGAGCGAGGCGGCCTTGACGTTCACGGTCACCCAGCCGGGGCGGGCCTCGGGGGCGGGGCGGTCGCCCAGCTCAAGGCCGCTCAGCGGCTGGTCTCGGTCGATTCGGGCGGCGTAGGCAGCGAACATGCCGCCAGACGCTACCGCTCGGTAGTGCGGCCTGACCAGAGGCGTCAGGTCGGCGGGGGAGTCGAGCGGAATGGTCGATCCGCCTCCAAGTACCCGCCGTACCAGTTGGTTTGTGTGGCTCGCATGCCCAATCGGAACGTCGGGATCGAGTCGGGATCGGGGGTAACATTCTGGCCTGCGGTGATGCTCGCCATGAGCCTGTCATTTTCCGCCCGTGGTCCCGTCCGGCGCTCTCGCCCGGCGGCGACCCCTCACGACCGCCCGGCTCGACCGGGCGACGGACGGAGCGACCCCTCCCGGTTCGGGGGCCGGGAGGGTGCGTTCTCGGCGCGGACGCCGGCCCTTCACGCTCGGACGCGTCCGCGGGGCCGGCACTCCGTTGCCCCGCCGTCGGGCCCGGACGCGAGGAAGGCCCGGCCGGAGTGGATCCGACCGGGCCCTCACCCGTACAGCCCAGTGTCGCGGACGGACCGTGACGTCAGGCCAGACGGGCCACGCCGTCGGCCTTCGCCGCGGCGGCGACCGCGGCCGTGACGGCCTCGGCGACGCGCGCGTCGAACGGCGACGGGATGACGTAGTCGGCCGCGAGCTCGTCACCCACGACGCCGGCGATGGCGTCGGCGGCGGCGATCTTCATGCCCTCGGTGATCCGGGTCGCGCGCACCTTGAGGGCGCCCGCGAAGATGCCCGGGAAGGCCAGCACGTTGTTGATCTGGTTCGGGAAGTCCGAACGACCGGTCGCCACGACCGCCGCGTACTTGTGCGCGACGTCCGGGTGGACCTCCGGGTTCGGGTTGGCCATGGCGAAGACGAAGCAGTCCTTCGCCATCGTGGCCACCGCGGCCTCGGGGACGGTGCCGCCGGAGACGCCGATGAAGACGTCCGCGCCCGCGAGGGCGCTCTCCAGGGAGCCGGTCCGGCCCGTCTTGTTGGTCAGGCCCGCGATCTCCGCCTTGACGTCCGTCAGGTCGGAGCGGTCGGCCGAGACGACGCCCTTGCGGTCGGTGACGCACACGTCGCCGATGCCGGCGTCCACGAGGATCTTGGCGATGGCGATGCCCGCCGCGCCCGCGCCGGAGATGACCGCACGCAGGTCGCCGAGGGTGCGACCGGTGAGCTTCGCCGCGTTGCGCATGGCGGCCAGCGTCACGATGGCCGTGCCGTGCTGGTCGTCGTGGAAGATCGGGATGTCCAGGGCTTCCTGGAGCCGACGCTCGATCTCGAAGCAGCGGGGCGCGGAGATGTCCTCCAGGTTGACCCCGCCGAAGGAGGGCGCGAGACGGATGACCGTCTCGATGATCTCGTCCGTGTCCTTGGTGGCGAGCGCGATCGGGACCGCGTCGACACCGCCGAACTGCTTGAACAGGATCGCCTTGCCCTCCATCACGGGGAGGGAGGCCTCGGGACCGATGTCCCCCAGGCCGAGCACGGCCGTGCCGTCGGTGACGACGGCGACCACGTTGGACTTCCAGGTGTACTCGTTGACGAGTTCCGGGTTCTCCGCGATGGCGCTGCAGACCTTCGCCACACCGGGCGTGTACGCGAGGGACAGGTCGTCCTTGTCGCGGACCGGCACGGTGGCCTGCACGGCCATCTTGCCGCCCCGGTGCAGTGCGAACACCGCGTCGGGGTTGTTGTCCGTCACGCTGTCGCTGCGAGGATTGACGATCTCCGCTGCCACTTTCTTGACCCCTTAAGTCTTTAATCGTTGAGGGTGGCCACTCCTGGTTAAGGGGTGGGCGGGCACCGCGTCCGTGCTCCGCATCGACGGTTGGCCCGTCTCCGCGAAGAGGAGGTTCGTACGCGCGGGCGCGCCGCACGCGCGCCCTGAGCCCCGGATGAGGGGTGTAAGGATCTGTTCTACCGGAAGAACGCTCGCTCAGACGAGTCGATTCCCGCTCGATCGTAGGCCGGTTGTCCGCGTTTTGGCGAAAAGTCCAAACCTTGGTGTCCAATGGGCGAGACGCACCGCAAATACTGCGGGGGAAAGCCCTGGTCACAGCGCATAATCCCGCCGCGAAGCCCGTTCTCCGCAGTCCTGTTGGGCACCCCAGGTCGCCCGTTATCCGATTTTGACCTGACGGGCACCCTGAATGTCTCAGTCCGAATGGCAAGATGCCGTAATCACACAAGGTCGCGACACTCGATGGTGCGTGCCCCGACCGTTCTCGGATGCTTTTTTCCCCACTGCCGGAGGAACCAGCTCATGACCGCAAGCACCACCCGTCGTACGACCGCCGCCCGGTCCCGGATCGCCGCGGCCGGTGCTATCGCGGTCGCCGGCGCCCTCATCCTCACCGGTTGTGGCGACCAGACCGACGATGGCGGCAGCTCCACTCCCTCGGGCAAGACCAACAGCGCCCCGCTCTTCTCGGCGCTGCCGAAGAAGATCCAGGACGCCGGTGTCATCAAGGTCGGCACGGACGCCGCCTACGCGCCGATGGAGTTCACCGAGGGCAACAAGATCGTCGGTGTCGACCCCGACATCGCCGAGGCCCTCGGCAAGCAGCTCGGGGTGAAGTTCCAGTTCACCGCCGGCACCTTCGACGGCCTGATGACCTCGGTCTACACCGGCCGCCAGGACGCGATCATGTCGTCCATCACGGACAACAAGAAGCGCCAGGAAGGCCTGGACGACAAGGGCGCCAAGATCGGCAAGGGCGTCGACTTCGTCGACTACTTCTCGTCCGGCGTCTCGCTCATCGTCAAGAAGGGCAACCCGCAGGGCGTCAAGTCCCTCGACGACCTGTGTGGCAAGACCGTCGCCGTCCAGCGCGGCACGATCTACGAGGACACCTTCAAGGCGCAGGCCGAGAAGTGCGGGGACAAGAAGCTCACCATCGAGGCCTTCGACACCGACGCCGAGGCGCAGACCCGCGTCAAGGCCGGCGGCGCCGTGGCCGACCTGAACGACTACCCGGTCGCCGCGTACACCGCGAAGACCTCGGGTGGCGGCAACGACTTCGAGGTCACCGGCCAGCAGAGCGACGTCGGCCTCTTCGGCATCGGTGTCGCGAAGGAGAACACGCAGCTGCGTGACGCCCTCAAGCAGGCCCTCGACGCCATCATCAAGGACGGCTCCTACGCCAAGGTCCTTGAGAAGTGGGACGTCAAGGACAGCGCCGTCAAGTCCGCGACCGTCAACGCAGGTCAGTAATTCCGGGCGCTCCACTGAAGGGCAGTCATTGTGACTGACAAGATCGACAAGGGTCCGGCCGCCACTCCGGCCGGACCCGGCCCCTCGGCCACCCCGTACGAGGCCATCAAGGCAATTCCCGTCCGTCACTACGGACGCTGGATCAGTGCCGTGGTCGTCATCGCGGTGCTGGGCTGGCTGGTTCTCGCTTTCGCCAACGGCAATGTCAACTGGGGCACCGTCGGCGACAAGCTGTTCGACCCGACGGTCATCTCCGGCCTCGGCAACACCATTCTCATCAGCGTCACCTCGATGCTGCTGGGCCTGGTGCTCGGCATCCTCTTCGCGGTGATGCGGCTCTCGAACAACCCGGTGACCAGCGCCGTCGCCTGGCTCTACATCTGGTTCTTCCGCGGCACCCCGGTCTACGTCCAGCTGCTGGTGTGGTTCAGCCTGCCGCTGATCTTCCAGTACATCGACCTCGGTCCGATCTACAAGAACGAGACCGTCGACGTCATGACCCCGTTCCTGGTCGCCCTCCTGGGCCTCGGCCTGAACGAGGGCGCCTACATGGCGGAGATCGTGCGCGCCGGCATCCAGTCCGTGGACGAGGGCCAGAGCGAGGCCTCGCACGCCCTGGGCATGACGCAGGTGCAGACCATGCGCCGTGTGGTGCTGCCCCAGGCGATGCGGGTGATCATCCCGCCGACGGGCAACGAGTTCATCAACATGCTGAAGACCTCGTCGCTGGTCTCGGCGGTCCAGTACACCGAGCTCCTGCGGGCCACCAGCAACATCGGTTCCACCGCGGGTGCCATCATCGAGATGTACTTCGTGGCCTCCATCTGGTACCTGGCGCTCACCAGCGTCTTCAGCGTCGGCCAGTACTACCTGGAGCGTCGCTACGCCCGCGGCTCGCTGCGCTCCCTGCCGCCCACCCCGCTGCAGCGGATCAAGGCCAACCTGAACATGTTCCGCCGTACGGAGGTGGCTAAGTGACCGCCCAGCCGATGGTCAAGGCCGAGGCCGTCCACAAGTCGTACGGCCCCGCCCACATCCTCCGGGGCATCGACCTGGAGGTCGCCCCCCGTGAGGTCTTCTGCCTGGTCGGCCCGTCCGGCTCCGGCAAGTCCACCTTCCTGCGGTGCATCAACCACCTGGAGCGCATCAACGCCGGCCGGCTCTCGGTCGACGGGCAGCTCGTCGGGTACCGCGAGAAGGCGGGCAAGCTCTACGAGCTGAAGGACAGCGAGGTCGCGGCCCAGCGCCGGGACATCGGCATGGTCTTCCAGCGCTTCAACCTGTTCCCCCACATGACGGCCGTCGAGAACGTCATGGAAGCCCCGGTCATGGTCAAGGGCGAGAGCCGGGCGGTGGCGCGGGCGCGCGCCGTCAAGCTCCTCGACCGCGTCGGCCTCGGCGACAAGGGCGGGAACTACCCCTCGCAGCTCTCCGGCGGTCAGCAGCAGCGCGTGGCCATCGCCCGCGCGCTGGCCATGGAGCCGAAGCTGATGCTCTTCGACGAGCCCACCTCCGCGCTCGACCCGGAGCTGGTCGGTGACGTCCTCGACGTCATGCGCGACCTCGCCGAGTCCGGCATGACCATGATCGTGGTCACCCACGAGATGGGCTTCGCCCGCGAGGTCGGCGACAACCTCGTCTTCATGGACGGCGGCGTGGTGGTCGAGTCCGGCCACCCGCGCGAGGTCCTGGGCAACCCGCAGCACGACCGGACGAAGGCGTTCCTGTCCAAGGTGCTGTGACCGATCGACGCGCGGGAGGGGCGGTACGGATTTCCGTACCGCCCCTCCCGTCGTTTCCGGGCCGGGCCGCCGGGCCGCCCGGTTCCGGTGGCCCTACCTGAGGGCCAGGACCAGCGCGTCCGAGGGGGAGCGCCAGACCGTGCGGGCCTCCGCGAAACCCGCCTCGCGCAGGGTGCGGGCGTGCCAGGCGTCGTCCGGGGTGTCCCCGTCGGCGTGCTCGCCGTAGATCTCGTAGCGGCGCTTCGTCGGCTCGGCGAGCAGCGGGTCGGCCGCGGCCAGCGCCCACCATTCGGCCCAGTCGACGGCGCCGGCGGCCCGGGCCCGGTCCATGCCGGCGTGCCGTTGGGCGCGGTCGGCGGCGTTGAGCCGCGGGGTCGTCGGGTCGGGCATGTGGTCGGCGTTCATGAAGACCCCGCCCTCGCGCACGAGCGGGGCGAGCTGCCCGTAGAGCACGGTGAGCCGCGGGCTGTGCAGCCAGTGCAGGGCGGTGGCGGTCAGCACCGCGTCGTACGTGTCGTGCGGCAGGGCCGCCGTCCAGTCGGGGTCCTTGAGGTCCGCGGTCACGAAGTCGACCCGGGGGTCGCCCTCGAAGTGGCCGCGGGCGATCGTCAGCAGGGCCGGGTCCAGGTCCACGCCCGTACTGCGGGCCTCCGGGAACCTCTTGAGCACGCGGTCCGTGATACTTCCCGTACCGCACGCGAGATCCAGAACCCGGGGAGCGGGTCCCACCAGTGCCTCGACCATGTCCAGCATCACCCGGAACCGCTCCTCGCGGTCGGGCATGTACCACTCCTGCTGCCGGTCCCAGCTGTCCTGCCAGGCCTGCCAGTCCCCGACGGTCACCGGATTCGACGCTTCGGTCATCCCGAACCCCTCCCTAAGTAATACCCTCGAACCAGTAGTAGCTGTTACCGCAGACCCTAATCCGCAGCCGTAAGGACTACAAGTGGAACTGGCCCATTACTCGGACTACGCCGTGCGCCTGGTCAACACCGAGGAGCCGGCCCGCAACAAGGACTCGCTCACCTCGGTGGACGCCGTCCGCGCGCTCTTCGGGGCCGGCACCCAGATGGCCCGCCGGGTGACCGACACCGACGTCACCCGCTTCCGCAACGTCCGCGGCCGGCTGCGCTCCGTCTTCGAGGCCGCCGACGGCGGCGACCACGTGCTCGCCGTCGACCTGCTGAACTCCCTGCTCATGGAGTTCCCCGTCAGCCCCCAGGTCTCCGGGCACGAGACCCTCGACGACGACGGCCGCCCCGACTGGCACATCCACCTCGCCGAACACCCCTCGAACGCCTCCGCCGGCTACGCCGCCATGGCCTCCTTCGGGCTGGCCTTCCACCTCACCGCGCACGGCCCGGAGCGCCTGGGCCTGTGCCAGGCGACGCCCTGTCGCAACGCCTACCTCGACACCTCCACCAACCGGTCCCGTCGCTACTGCTCCGACCGCTGCGCCACCCGCGCGAACGTGGCCGCCTACCGCGCCCGCAAGCGCCTGGAGGCGGACGAGTCCGCACGCAGCGGCCGCACCGCCGAGACCGCCCAGGACAGCCAGGTCCTCAGCGAACGCCGACCCTCCGGGCCCGAGGGCCAAGGCCGCCACCGCGCCAACGCCGTCGCCAGCACCAGCTCCGCGGGCACCGTCCCGTAGTCGGCACTGTCGCCGGTCTCGTTGAACGGGTTGTCCCCGAGCACCCACCAGCCACCCGACCGCCGCTCCACCGCGCGCTTGACCACCAGCAGGTCCTGCTGGAACGGGTGCCGCAGGACGACCACGTGCCCCGGACGCACCGGCGCCCCGTACCGGACGACCAGCTGATCCCCGTGGACCAGCGTCGGCACCATCGACGGCCCGTACACGTCCACCACGCCCAAGCGCTTCCAGGCGCGCTTGTCCTCCACCATGAGCGACCTCCTCGTCCCCTCCGCATGCTGCCGCATGGGTCCGTACATTCGCTCACCGCGGGCGCCGCGACGCTGGACTTTTGTCCTAAGCCCGCAGGGGCGCCCGCGAATTCCGGTCGGTCAGCGAGTAATCTCCCCCTTGAGAAGACGATCACGAGGAGGACAAACTCCATGCTTTCCCGCCTCTTCGCCCCCAAGGCGAAGGTCTCCGCCCACTGTGACCTGCCCTGCGGCGTGTACGACCCGGCCCAGGCCCGTATCGAGGCCGAGTCGGTCAAGGCCGTCCAGGAGAAGTACCAGGCCAACGACGACGCGGACTTCCGCGCCCGCGCGATCACCATCAAGGAGCAGCGCGCCGAGCTGGCCAAGCACCACGTCTCGGTGCTGTGGAGCGACTACTTCAAGCCGCCGCACTTCGAGAAGTACCCCCAGCTCCACACCCTGGTCAACGACACCCTGAAGGCCCTCTCGGCCGCCAAGGCGTCGAACGACCCGGCGACCGGTCAGAAGGCGCTCGACCTGATCGCCGAGATCGACCGCATCTTCTGGGAGACCAAGGCCGCCTGATCCAGGCCCGCGTCCCCATGGCGAAGGGGCCCGACCGGAAACGGTCGGGCCCCTTCGCCATGGGTGCCGCGAGGGACGTCGGGAAGTCCGCGGGGGACCGCCCGGCACCTGCTATTCCTCGTCCTCGTCCTCGTCGTCGAGACGCGCCAGCCAGGTGGCCAGCCGCTCCACCGGGACCTCGAAGTCCGGGTTCAGGTCGACGAAGGTGCGGAGCTGCTCGGCGAGCCACTCGAAAGTGACCTCCTCCTCGCCGCGCCGCTTCTCCAGCTCCTCGATGCCGCGATCGGTGAAGTACAAGTCGGGCTCCGTGCCGTGATGAAGGTGTGCGTGGGGTGTTTCCCGCCAGGATAATCCCGGCTCGCGGCGAGACCTCCCGCCCTCCCCGGGCCGCCGCTAGCCTGGATGGTCACGACCTGAGGGGGGCGGGGGATGCAGGACGGGCGCACGGGCGGCGCCGCGCGCGCCTTCGAGCTCCTGGAGCCCCTCGTCCGGGCCGCCACCGTACGCGTGCACGCGCCCCCGGACGGGTATGCACTCCCCGGCAGCCACTGGTCCGGTCCCACGTGGGGGAGCGGCTTCTTCATCGCCCCCGGCTGGGTCCTGACGTGCGCGCACGTGATCGGCGAAGGGGGTGCTGCGGTGCGCCTGGTCGGACGCGAGGTCGGCATCTCCTTCCTCTCCGGCACCGCCGGAGGCCTCCCGGGCGCCGGCGCGGTCACCGGGACGGTCGCCGGGCGGGTCGAATGCGTGCTCCCGGAACGACTGGAGGAGCGGCGCCCCGGCCGGGGCGCCCTGTGGGACCTGCCGGACCTGGCCCTGATCCGGGTCCTCGCCCCCGTCTCGCACGCCTGCGTGTGGCTGACCGACCGGGCCCGGCCCCGCATCGACGAGGCCGCGTACTTCGGCTGCACCGAGGACCTCGGCATGCGCGAGATCACCGGCCGCACGACACGACTGCGCGGCACCGCCGCGGGCGGCGCGGCGATCCGGCTCGGCGACGAGGACGAGATCGAACCCGGCATGTCCGGCGGCCCCGTCGTGGACCTGGCGCGCGGCGAGGTCATCGGGGTGATCAAGGCCCGACGGCACGCGGGCGGCGGCGGCCTCGCCGTGTCCGTGGCCCAACTGCGCACCCTGCCCATGGCCGGCACCGGGCAGATCGGCCTGTACCGCAGGGTCATGCAGGCCCACGACCTCTACCACTACGACCAACACCTCAGCGACCTCAACAGCCGCCGGACCTGGACCGACGTCCACGACGAACTCCCGGGCGAGGAACAGGACCCCCACGGCGGCCGGGGTCGACTCACCCGCCTCACCCCCGCCGAGCGCACCACCCTGTGCGGACTCCTCGCCGAACTGCCGCCGCCCGGCTCCTCGGAGGCGGTCCGGGCGCTCGCCGAGGCCGCCCGCGGCGAGGAACCCGACACCGGGCTGCCCGCCCCGCTCAGCTGGCGCGACGGCCTCGGGCTGCTGCACGATCCGCCGGGCGCCGGCGGGGAGGCCGCCGCGATGCTCCGGTACGCGACCGACGTCAGCGTCGCCGACCACCGCGAGCCGCCCTCCCCGGGCGCCGACGAAGAGCTGTGGGACTGGGTGCGCACGACCGCGGAGCGACTGTGGCGACCCCTGCGGCGCGAACTCGGCGAGCGGCGCGACCGGGGCCTCGCGGACCGGGAACTGCGCCGCCGGGCCCGCGCCGGGCAGACGGTCCGGGGTCGGACGCGGGCGGCCGGCGCCCTGCCGGCGGGTCCCTCGGTCCTCCTGGAGGTGTGGGCGCACAGCTGGGAGGAGGTCTACGACTGGCGGGTCTCGGTGCTCGCGGGTCCGCAGCGGGTCACCCCGCTGGACTCCGGCACCCGGGTGGGCCCGGCCCGTCTGGCGGCGGCCTCGCGGGCGGCGCTCGCCGAGGGCTTCCGGCGGTGCGACACGCACGAGGCGACCGCGCTGCTCGAAGTGGCCGTCGCACCCGAGCTGTTCGGGCTGGCGGTCGACGAGTGGACGGTCGCGGGAGGGACCCCGGTGGGCGTCCAGCGGCCGGTGGTGTTCCGGTACCCGGGCGACGGGACGGCGCGCGAAGCCGGCGCGGCCGGACCGGGCGGACGATGGGCGCGCGTCCAGGAGGGCCCGCTGCAGGGCCGGCGCGCCGACTGCTTCCGGGGCCGTCAACGCAGCCCCTCACCGGCCTGGTTGGCGGGGCTGGTCGACAACACCGTCCCGGTGCTGTGCCGGGACGCTGCCGCCGAGCCCACCCTGGGGGCGCTGCACGCGGTGCGCGACGCGGGGTACGGGGTGCTGGTGTGCCGGCGGCCACCGGCCGACCCGGGGCAGTCGTGCGCACCGTTCCACCGCGGGCTGCGCGAGGAACTCGCCGAGGCCGGACGGGCGACGGTGCTGCCCCTGCGGTTGAAGGCCCTGCGGGGCCGGGCGCACGGGGCGGACCCCGACGCCTACTGGGCCGCCGGGATGACGCTGGTGTGGGAGGACCCGGGGCGGGCGCTGCCGCAGGACGAACCGCTCCAGGGGGACCTGTGACGGGCCCTCCCCGGAGGTGCCCCGGTACGCCGCGGTGGCGGGCGGGGCCGGGGGACCCGGGGCGGCGCCGGGAGACGCCCCCCGACGGCACGGGAACGGTGCGCACGGCACGGGAGGAGCGGACGTGAACGAGGAATGGCTCATCTACCGGGGCGTCGGTGAACCCCACGACGGCATCGACGCGCTCCCCGACCCGCCCCCCTGGCGGGACTTCGACGGCGGGCCCGCCCTGGAGGCGGGCGGCCCCGGCGCGGTGGCCGACGCGAACGTGGCCCGCCGGCTCGGCGCACACCGACAGGCAGCGGAGATGCACCGGCCCGAGCCCGAGGAGCTGGAGGCGGTCAACGCCGCGCTGTACCTGCGCCGGCCGCTGCTCGTCACCGGCTTCCCCGGAACGGGCAAGTCCACGCTCGCGCACGCCGTCGCCCACGAACTGAAGCTCGGCCGCGTCCTGCGCTGGCCCGTGGTCTCACGCACCGTGCTCCAGGAGGGCCTGTACCGCTACGACGCCATCGCCCGGCTCCAGGACGTACAGATCGCGGCCGGCGGCGGGAACCCGGGCGGCTCGCCCGGGATCGGGAAGTACATCCGGCTCGGACCGCTCGGGACGGCGCTGCTGCCCACGGAACGACCCCGCGTCCTGCTCATCGACGAGATCGACAAGAGCGACATCGACCTGCCCAACGACCTCCTGAACGTCCTGGAGGAGGGCGAGTTCACGCTGCCCGAGCTGGAACGGGTCGCCGACACCGAACCCGAGGTGCGGGTGCTCACCGACGACGGCGCCAAGGTGGCCGTCCGGGACGGTCGGATCCGCTGCCGGGCCTTCCCCTTCATCATCCTGACCAGCAACGGCGAACGGGACTTCCCCGCCGCCCTGCTGCGCCGCTGCATCCAGCTCAAGCTCGGACAGCCCGGGGAGAAACGGCTCGCCACCATGGTCCGCGCGCACCTGGGAGAGGAGGCCGCCCGGCTGGGCGCCGACCTGATCCGCGAGTTCCTCAGCCGCTCCCAGACCGAACTCGTGGCCGCCGATCAACTGCTCAACGCCATCTACCTCACCCACCACGCGGCCCCGCCCACCCGGGAGGACCTCGCCGACCTGCTCATCCAGCGCCTCGACCGGCCGAGGTGACCCCCGTGCCCCCCGCCTCCCCGACCGAGCCGATCCGTGAACTGGCCGCCCTGCTGCGGGCCGCCGGACTCGACCCGTCCGCCGAGGAACTGGCCGACGCCCTGTGGCTGGCCGGGCGGACCGCGGGACCACCGGGGGAGCCCGGCACCCGGCCCGCGCGCGTGCGCCGCTCACGGACACCGGCGCGGACCGAGTCGACGCGACCACCCCGGACGCCGGAGCCCGAACGGGAGGACAGCGACCCGGAGGACCCGGTCACGCTGTATCCGGCGGGCCGCCGGTCCCCCGGCGCCGAGGTCGAGGTCGAGGCCCCGGCGGGGTTGCCCGTACGGGTGCCCGGAGCGACCGCGCTGCCCAGGATCATGGACGTCCAACGGGCCCTGCGCGCCCTGCAACGGCGCCGGCCCGCCGCGCCGGCCACCCGTACCGTGCTCGACGAGGCGGCCACCGCGGAGGCCAGCGCCCGGGCGCTCGGGCTGGTCATCCCCGTGCTGCGGTCCGACAGCCGACGCGAGGCCACCGTCCGGCTCGTGATGGACGCCTCCCCGTCGATGGCGGTCTGGCAGGACCTGTTCGACGAACTGCGCTCCGTGTGCGAACGCCTGGGCGCCTTCCGGGACGTACAGGTCCACTACCTGCACCGGCTCGGCGACGGGACGGCGCTCATCGGACGCGGCCCCTCGCCGGGAGGCGCACTGCGGTCCGGGGAACAACTGCGGGACCCCACCGGGCGGACCCTGACCATGGTGGTCTCCGACTGCGCCGGCCCCGTGTGGCGCGAGGGCGAGGCGCAGCGGCTCCTGTACCGGTGGGCCGAGTGCGCCCCCTGCGTCGTCGTACAGCCGCTGCCCCAGCGGTTGTGGGGCCGCAGCTGGCTGCCCACCGAACGCGGGGAGCTGTCCCGGGTCGAGGGCTGCGGGCGCCGGCTGCGGTTCCGCCCGGAACGGCCGCCCCGCCCCGGCCGCCCCACCGGCGGGCTGACCGTGCCCGTCCTGCCGCCCCACGCCCACGCCCTGGGAGCCTGGGCCCGGCTCGTCGCCGGCCTCGGCACCGGGCCCGTGCCCGCCGAGGTCGGCCGGGTCCTCGCCGACCATCCGGCGGCCCCCGCACCGCCGCCCCGGGCCGCACGACCGCCGCGCGAGCTGGTGAGCCGCTTCCGCTCGTCGGCATCCCCCGGAGCCGTACAGCTCGCCGTCTACCTCGCCGCGGCGCCGCTCACCCTGCCCGTGATGCGGCTCGTGCAGCGCACGATGCTCCCCGACTCGGAGCCCTCCGACCTCGCCGAGGTGCTGCTGAGCGGGCTGCTGCGGCGGGGGCCGGACAGCGGCTGGTACACGTTCGTGCCGGGCGTGCGGGACGTGCTGCTGGGGCCGCTGGGGCGGGACGAGGCCGCCCTGGTCCTCAAACACTGCTCGGAGTACGTCCTGGCCCACTTCGGGCGGGGCGTGCGCAACTTCCCCGCGCTGGCCGTCTCCCAGCTCACCGGCGCGGCGGTGGACTCCGCCGAGGAACGGATGCCCGCCGGCCGGCTCCCGCAGGCCTTCGCCCAGGTGTCGGCGAAGGTCGTACGGCGCTACCTGCCCGGCCCGCCGCCCGACCCGGCCGAGGCCCCGCCGCCGCCCGCGACACCCGCCGCCGACGCGCGGGAGCGGGCCCTGCGGACCGCCCTGGCCCGGCCGCTCGACGGCGGACAGCGCGGACTGTACGAGACCGTCACCCTGCTGCGCCGGGCGGTGGCCGCCCCGCCCGGACCCGACGACCCGCCGGGCGAGGCCGAGGCCGAACTGGCCGGGGCCCTGCTGCGGCTGTGGGCCCTCCAGCGGGACCCGGAACTGCTCGCGGAGGCCGAGCGGGCCGTCGAGGGACAGGCCGCCGCCCGGGCCCGCGCCCTGCGGGGCCGGGTGCTGTACGAACGGGCGCTCGCCGGCGTCGCGCCGGACGGCGGGCGTCCCGACGGCGCGCTGCTGGAGGCGGCGGACCGGGAGTTCACGGCCGCCGGCGCCGCGCCGGAAGTCGACCGGGCGCTGCGCCTGGACTGCGCCGTGCGCCGGGCCCGCACCCTGGTCCGGCTCGGCGAACTGCGCCACGACCCGGGGGCGCTGCGCGAGGCACGGGCCGCGCTGGAGGCGCTCGCCGACCCCGCCGACGCCGGGGACGCCGAGGCGCGCCGGGGCCGGGAACTCGGGCGGGTCCTGCTGGCCCTGCTGCCCCACACCCCCGACCCGACGGAGCGCGCGGCGCTGGCCGAGGAGGCCGCCGCCCGCCTCACCGCCGACCCGCGGGCCGAACCGGAGGCACGCGCCCGGGTGCGCGTCGAGCGCGCCGCGGCCCTGAGCCACCTGCCCGGACGCCTGGAGGAGGCCGCCGGGGAACTGGCCACCGCGCTGACCGAGACCGGCGAGGCCGGACCGCGGGTGGCCGCGCTGGTGTGCCTGGCCCGCGTGCACCGGGCGCGGTACGCGCGGGACGCGGACCCGCGGGCGCTGGAGGACGCGGCCGAGGCGTACGGACGGGCCCGTCGGCTGATCCCCCGCGACGGTGACGCCTTCGGGGAACTGCTCCCCGAGTGGGGCGACGCGCTCCTGGACCGGGCACGGGCGCCCGACGCCGAAGCCCACCGGTTCGCGTCGACCGCGGTGCGGGTGCTGCGCGAGAGCCGGGCCGCCGTGCCCCAGTCCGACCCGCGCGCCGGGCACCGGCTGCGCCGCCTCGCCGCGGGCCTGCGGCTGCGGCACGCCTACGAGGGCGACGTGGTGGACCTGCGCGAGGCGGAGTACCTGTTGGAACTGGCCGCCCGGCACGGCCGAGGCCCGCTGGAGCGGGCCTCGGCCTGGCGCGAGCACGGTGACGTCCAGCGGGAGATCCACGGGCACACCCGGGCCGTCGACCGGCTCGACCGGGCGGCGGACTCCTACCGCCGGGCCTGGCGGGAGGCATCGGAGACCGAACCGGGGCCGGACCGGGAGGCGGCGCTCCGGCTGGCGGTGCGGGCACAGGAGCTGCGGGGGGAGGTGCTGGAGCGGCTGGCCCGGCCGCGCGCCGCACTCGACGCGTACCGCTCCGCGGTGGAGTTGTGGCAGGGCCTCGGGGGCGGGGACGCCGAGCGACGGACCGAGCGGCTCCGGGCCCGCATCCGTGTCCTGGAGGCCGGGCTGTGACCGCGTCCGGCACGCCGGTGCGACCGGTCCGGGCCGGTCCCGGCGGGCGGCGGGGGGAAGAGGGCCGGCGAGCGTCCGGCCCGGGACACGACAGGGGGGCGGACGAGAGATGGTGACGGGACGACAGGAGGCGACGGCCGGTGTCCGGAGGTGCCCCGGGCGGTTGCCGGACCTGTCCGGGCTGGATCTGACCGCGTTGCGGGAGATCGAGCATCCGGTGCTGGCCGAGGTGATCAAGGGCATGGTCGAGCGGGTCACCCACCCCGCCGAGATCCTGAACGCCTTCGACTCGGGCATCACCTGACGCGCACCCACCATGGCCGACGGCCATGGGAGTTGACCACTTTCCGCCGTTAGTCCGGGCCGTCCGAAGGGCAGGGATGCACCGTCCCGGGGGTCCCCCCGGCGGTAGCCGGGGGAGGGAGGCGCAGGCGATGAGGCGAGCGACCACGAGCGATGTCGTGCCGGCGCAACGGTCGACCCGCGCCCTCCCCGCAGGTCACGCGCACCACGCCCCCTGGCCCTACGCCCGGCTCGACGTGCCCGCCCTGCGTGCGGCGGGCCACCGACCGCACCCGATACGGCAGTTCGTGCTCAAGACGCACAGCCGCTGCAACCTCGCCTGCACCTACTGCTACGTCTACGAGATGGCCGATCAGAGCTGGCGCGGACGCCCCCCGCTGATGACGCCCACGACCGCACGCCATGCCGCCGAACGGATCGCCGAGCACGCCGCCGCCCACGACCTGACCCGCGTCGACCTCGTCCTGCACGGCGGCGAACCGCTGCTCGGCGCGCCCGAGGAGCTGGCCGCCCCCGTCGAGGCCGTCCGGGCCGCCGCCGGCCCCCGCGTGCGGGTCACCGCGACCGTGCAGACCAACGGCACCCTGCTCACCCGGGGCCGGCTCGCCGCGCTCGCCGCCGCCGGCATCCGCGTCGGAGTCAGCCTCGACGGCGGACTGCCCGCGCACAACGCCCGCCGGGTGGACCACGCCGGACGGCCCGGCTTCGGGGCCGCCGCCCGGGGGCTGCGGCTGCTCGCCCGGCACCCGGAGAGCTACGCCGGGGTGCTGTGCGTCGTCGACGTCACGCAGGACCCGCTGGAGGTGTACTCCTCGCTGCTCGGCTTCGCACCGCCCACCCTCGGCCTGCTGCTGCCCCTGGCCAACTGGAACGACCCGCCCCCGGGCAGCGCCCCGCATACCACCCCGTACGCCGACTGGCTGCTCGCCGTCTTCGAGCGCTGGTGGCACGACGGGGCGCGACGGACCCGCATCCGGATCTTCGAGGAGATCATCGCCCTGCTCCTCGGCCTGCCCGAGGCCACCGAGACCCTCGGACTGGCCCCCGCGACCACCGCCGTGATCGAGACGGACGGCGCCATCGAACAGGCCGACTCGCTGAAGTCGGCCTACGAGGGCGCCGCCGCCACCGGACTCCACGTCGAACACCACAGCTTCGACGAACTGCTCGACCATCCCGGACTCGCCGCCCGCCAGCTCGGACGGGACGCGCTCGCGCCGGGCTGCCGCGCCTGCGAACTCGTCGAGGTGTGCGGAGGCGGCCACTACCCGCACCGCTACCGGGAGGGCGAGGGCTTCCGCCGGCCGTCCGTCTACTGCGCGGACCTCCAGGTCCTCATCCGGCACGTCGCCCGGGCGCTGCACACCGCCGCGGGACGGGCCGCCTCATGAGCGAGGACCCCCACCCCCCGGCGGGCGCCGGCCTCGCCCCGTTCGCCGTCAGCTCCCACACCCTGCGCGCCCTCGCCTCCACCGAACCCTCCGCCGAGGGAACCCGCCTGGTCCGCGACGTCCGCAGGTCCAAGCGACTGCTCCTGCTGCGGGCCGTGCTCGACGCCGCACCCGGCGCCGAGACCGCCGACCACTGGGCGCTGCTGGAGGAGGCCGAGCGGCACGATCCCGACGCGGCACGGGACGTACTGCACTACCCCGCCACCGGGGTCTGGGCCGAGGAGACCCTGCGCCGGCTCCACGACCCGCACGGACCCGCACCCGACCTGGGCCACCTCGGGGCGCTCGCCGCCGCCGCCGCGCTGCGCTCCGGCATCACCTTCAAGACCACCCTGCGCCCCGTGCACGGCCGGCTCGTCCTGCCGACCCTCGGCCTGCTGCGGCCCGACCGCCCCGGCCCGCTCGCCGTCACCGAACGCTCCTGGGAGACCGCCGTGGACGCCGTGCCCCTGCACGGGCTGCCCGGCGGCCGGACCGCCCTCGACGACCTCGACCCGTACCGGGCGCCCTCGGGGCCCCCGGCCCCCGTGCGCCCCGCCCGGCGGCTCACCCCCAAGGGGCACAAGCGCTGGGACACCCAGTGGTCCGGCGCGCTCACCCTGCTGGGCCGCTACGACGCCGGCCGCGCCGACGAGATGGGCCGCCTCCTGCGCTCCGTCGTCCCGCTGGCCGGCGGTTCCCGCTCCAGCGGCGCCACCCTGCCCGCCGCCGCGGGCTCCGTGCTCGCCCGGACGCAGGCCCCGCCCGCCCTCGCCGCCACCCTGGTCCACGAGGTCCAGCACGGGAAGCTGACCGCCCTCGCCGACGTCCTGACCCTGCACACCGCCGACCGCACCCCCTGCCATTGGGCGCCCTGGCGCAGCGACCCGCGCCCCCTGGACGGGCTGCTGCACGGGGCGTACGCCCACCTGGCCCTGGCCGGCTACTGGCAACGCGCCGCCCTGTACGGGGCGCGGGGCGCCTGGGCCCGGCACGCCCGGGTCCGCGCCCAGGTGGCCGCCGTGCTGCCCGCGCTGCGCGGGCATCCCCGACTCACGCCCACCGGGCGCGAGTTCACCGACGGCATGGCCGCAGCCGAACGCGCGATGGACGAACTGCCGCCGCCCGGAAACCAGTACGCCACGGCCCGCCGGACCCTGGAGCGCGAACGCCTCGCCTGGTGCGAGAACCACCCCGAACTCACCGACTTCGCCGAGGGCTGACGAACCGTCCGCTGCGGTACCTTTCAAACCCGTCCACCGCCCGGATTCCAGGGAGACGGCCGCATGACGACCGGTATGCGCCACGACCGCGACGGAGCCCCGCAGCCGCAACGCTTCGTCATCAGCTTCGCGGGATTCAACCGCCCCTGGGCCGTGTGGATCGCCCACCGCCTGGAGGAGCACGGCCACCGCGTGGCCCTGCAGCGCTGGGACCCGCAGGCCGGCCGCGGCCTCACCGAGGCCCTGGAGGACCTGGCCCGCTCCGGCGGCCGGATCCTGGTCGTCCTCAGCGAGCGCTACTTCTCCGCGGGCACCCGCACCGACGAGGAGTGGAACGCGGCCCTGCGCACCGTCACCGGCGCCCACCCCGACCGGTTCGCGGCCGTCTGCCTCACCGACTCCCCGCTGCCCAGCGCCGTCGCCGCGCTGGAGAAGACCGACCTGTGGGGCCTGGACGCGTACGAGGCCGAGTACCGCGTCCTGCGCCGACTGGAGCTGCCCACCGACCGGATCGGCACCGAGAGCGGTCGCCGCGGCCCCCGCTTCCCCAACGACCCCCCGGAGGTCTGGGGCCGCGTCCCGCGCCGCAACCCCCGCTTCACCGGCCGCAACGACGTCATCGGCGCCCTGCGGTCCGCCCTCACCGAGGCACCCCCCGGCGCGTCCACCGTCACCCTGCTGGGGCTCTCCGGCGTCGGCAAGACCCAGGTGGCCACCGAGTACGCCTACCGCTTCGCCTCCGAGTACGACGTGGTGTGGTGGGTCCCCGCCGAGGACCGGCCCACCCTGCGCGAACGTCTCGCCGACCTGGCCCCCGCCCTCGACCTGCCGCGCGGCGCGGGCAGTTACGGCGAGCAGATCCGGGCCGTGCTGGAGGCGCTGCGGCGCGGCACCCCCTACCACCGCTGGCTGCTGGTCTTCGACGGCTGCGACCACCCCGACGACCTCATCGACCTGCTGCCGTCCGGCGCCGGCGACGTCATCATCACCTCCCGCAACCGCGAGTGGGCCGCCCGGCACACGAGCCTCGTCGAAGTCCCCCTCTACGCCCGGCCCGAGTCCGTCACCTTCATCCGCCGCCGGGCCCGCCGGCTCTCCGGTGACGAGGCCGACCGGCTCGCGGAGGCCCTGGAGGACTACCCGCTGGCCCTCGACCAGACCGCGGGCTGGCTCGCGGACTCACCGCTCGGCGTCGGCGAGTACCTCACCCTGCTCCGACGCCGGCTGGACACCCACGAGGCCGTCACCCTCTCCGACGACTACCCGCTGCCCTTCCCCACGGCGCTCGCGATCCTGCTCAACAACGTCCGGGAGAACTTCCCCGACGCCCTCGCGCTGCTGCGCCTGTTCGTCTTCTTCGCCCCGGGCCGGGTCCCGCTGCGCCTGCTGCGCGAGTTCCCCGCCGCCGACGTCCCCGAACACCTCGCCGGCCTGATCAACGACCAGATCCGCTGGAACGCCGCCCTCAACAAGCTCGTGCAGTTCTCCGTGGTCCGCCTGGAGTACTCCGACCTGTCCGTCGAGGAGGGCGGCGGCGGTCTGGAGACCGTCCAACTGCACCGCATGGTCCACAACATCGTCCGCGACGACCTCGGCGAGGAGGAGGCCGAGCAGCTCTCCCGCGCCGTCCGCCAGGTCCTCGCCGCCGCCGACCCGGGCCGGCCCACCGACTCCCGGCTCTGGCCCCGGTACGCCGAACTCATCCCGCACCTGGAGACAGCCGGCGTCCTGACCAGCACGAACCCCGGCATCCAGAACTTCCTGCTGCACTGCCTGCGCTACCTGATCCTCGCCGGGGAGTACCGCACCTGCCTGCGGCTCGCCGAGGAGACCGACGGCGCCTGGCGGTCCATGCTCGGCGAGGACCACGACCAGGTCCGCGAACTCAGCTACCACCACGGCGGCGCCCTGCGCATGCTCGGCCACTTCCGCCGGGCCGAGGTCCTCGCCAAGTCGGTCGCGGACCGGCTCGTCGAGGAACGCGGCGACCGCGACCTGGAGACCCTGCGCGCGACCAGCACGTACGCGGGAGTGCTGCTCGGCACCGCCAAGTTCGAACAGGCCCGCCTGCTGCTGGAACACGCCTTCACCACGTACCGCGAACTGCTCGGCGAGGACGACTCCACCACCCTCAACGCCCAGAACAACGTCGCCGTCGCCCTGCGCCTCCTCGGCCGCTACCAGGAGGCGTACGACACCGACCTCGACACCCTGCGCCGCCGCGAACGGGTCCTGCGGGTACGCCACATCGCCACCCTCTCCTCCGGCATCGGCTGCGCCATGGGCCTGCGGCTCATGGGCCGCTACCGCGAGGCGCAGGCCCGCCAGGAACAGGGGCTCAAACTCAACGCCCAGGTCCTCGGCCCCAACCATCCGCAGACCCTGCGCGCCGAACACAACCTCGGCATGTGCCTGCGCCGCGCCGGCGACATCCCCGGCGCCGGCGCCCGCCTGCGCGGCGTCCTGGAACGCTCGACCCGGGTGTTCGGCGCCGAGTTCCCCTGGACCCTGATGGTCGCCTCCGACTACGCCACCTACCTGCGCGAGTACGGGGACGTCGGCGAGGCCCGCCGGATCTCCGAGGAGGTCGTGCGCGGCTACCAGTCACAACTGGGCCTGGCCCACCCGTACAGCATCGGCACCGTCGGCAACCTCGGCCTGGTGCTCCGCGCCCAGGGCGAACGGGAGGAGGCCCTCAACCTCGCCGAACAGGCCCTCGTCGGCATGCGGGGCGCGCTCGGCGACCGCCACCCCTGGACGCTGGGCTGCGCCCTGAACGCCACCGGACACCGCAACATCACCGGACGGCTGGAGGACGCCGTGGACCTCAGCCGGGAGACCCTGCGGGCCGCAGGGCAGGTGTTGGGGCCCGACCACCCCATGACCCTGAGCGCCGAGATCGCCCTCGCCGCCGACCTGCGGGCCGTCCGGGAGGACGTGGAGGCGTCCAAGCACGAGGACGCCGGGCTGCGGGCGCTGATGCGCACCCTCGGGCCGCAGCACGTCCACACCGTGTCCGCACGCCAACAGACCCGCCCCTACTGGGACTTCGAACCCCAGCCGTAGACCGCGACCGGGGCTCCGGCCGCGACCGGGGACGCCGGAAGGCCCGGACCCCCTCAGGGGTCCGGGCCTTCACGGTTCGGGCAGGTGCGGCGATCAGGCCTCGAAGACCTCGTTCAGCAGCAGCTGCTGCTCCGCCTGGTGACGCTTCGCGGAACCCACCGCCGGGGACGAACCGTGCGGACGCGACACGCGCCGCAGCCGCTCGCCGGCCGGGATGTCCGCGCCGACCGCCAGGTCGAGGTGGTCGATCAGGTTCAGCGCGATGAACGGCCACGCACCCTGGTTCGCCGGCTCCTCCTGCGCCCAGATGTACTTCGCCGCGTTCGGGAACTTGGCGATCTCCGCCTGGAGCTCCGCGCCCGGAAGCGGGTACAGACGCTCGATGCGCAGGATCGCGGTGTCCGTGACGCCGCGCTTCTCCCGCTCGGCCTCCAGGTCGTAGTAGACCTTGCCGGAGCAGAAGACGACCTTGCGGATCGCGTTCGGGTCACCCTCTCCGGAGGAGAGCCGGGTGTCCCCGATGACCGGACGGAACGAACCCTCGGTGAACTCCTCCGCCTTCGACGCCGCCGCCTTCAGACGCAGCATCGACTTCGGGGTGAAGACGATGAGCGGCTTGTGGTGCGGGTTGTGGACCTGCCAGCGCAGCAGGTGGAAGTAGTTCGACGGCAGGGTCGGCATCGCGACCGTCATGTTGTCCTGCGCGCACATCTGGAGGAAGCGCTCGGGACGCGCGGACGAGTGGTCCGGGCCCTGGCCCTCGTAGCCGTGCGGCAGCAGCAGCGTGACGCCGGACGTCTGGCCCCACTTCTGCTCGGCCGAGGAGATGAACTCGTCGACGACGGTCTGCGCGCCGTTGACGAAGTCACCGAACTGGGCCTCCCAGAGGACCAGCGCGTCCGGACGGGCCAGCGAGTAGCCGTACTCGAAGCCCATGGCCGCGTACTCGGAGAGCAGCGAGTCGTAGACGTTGTAGCGGGCCTGGTCGTCCGACAGGTACAGCAGCGGGGTGTAGTCCTCGCCGGTCTCCCGGTCGATGAGGACCGCGTGACGCTGACCGAAGGTGCCGCGGCGGGAGTCCTGACCGGACAGCCGGACCGGGGTGCCCTCCATCAGCAGCGAACCGAAGGCCAGGGTCTCGCCCATGCCCCAGTCGATCGTGCCCTCGTCGATCATGGACGCGCGGCGCTGGAGCTGCGGCAGCAGACGCGGGTGCACGGTGACCGTGTCGGGGATGTTGACCTGGGCCTCGGCGATCCGCTTCACGACCTCCTGCGAGACCGCGGTGTTCACCGCGACCGGGAAGTTGGCGGTGGGCGCCGGGACCTGCGGGGCGGCGGCGGGCTGCGTGGCGGCCTCGCGGACCTCCGCGAAGACCTTCTCCAACTGGCCCTGGAAGTCCTGGAGCGCCTGCTCGGCCTCTTCCAGGGTGATGTCGCCGCGACCGATGAGGGACTCGGTGTAGAGCTTGCGCACCGAGCGCTTCTTGTCGATCAGGTCGTACATCAGCGGCTGGGTGAACGCCGGGTTGTCGGACTCGTTGTGGCCGCGACGGCGGTAGCAGATGAGGTCGATGACCACGTCCTTGTTGAACGCCTGACGGAACTCGAAGGCGAGCCGCGCGATGCGGACCACGGCCTCCGGGTCGTCGCCGTTCACGTGGAAGATCGGCGCCTCGATCATGCGGGCCACGTCGGTCGCGTACATCGAGGAACGCGAGGACTCCGGGGCGGCGGTGAAGCCGACCTGGTTGTTGATGACCACGTGCACGGTGCCGCCGGTGCGGTAGCCGCGCAACTGCGACATGTTCAGCGTCTCGGCGACCACACCCTGGCCGGCGAAGGCCGCGTCGCCGTGCAGGGCCAGCGGCAGGACGGTGAAGTCCGTGCCGCCCTTGTTGATGACGTCCTGCTTGGCGCGGGCGACACCCTCCAGGACCGGGTCCACGGCCTCCAGGTGGGAGGGGTTCGCGACGAGCGAGACCTTGATCTGCTCGCCGTCCAGGCCCGTGAAGGTGCCCTCGGCGCCCAGGTGGTACTTGACGTCGCCGGAGCCGTGCATCGACTTCGGGTCGAGGTTGCCCTCGAACTCGCGGAAGATCTGCGCGTACGACTTGCCGACGATGTTGGCCAGGACGTTCAGCCGGCCGCGGTGGGCCATGCCGATGACGACCTCTTCGAGGCGGGCCTCGGCGGCCGAGTCGATGACGGCGTCGAGCAGCGGGATGACGGACTCGCCGCCCTCCAGGGAGAACCGCTTCTGGCCGACGTACTTCGTCTGCAGGAAGGTCTCGAAGGCCTCCGCCGCGTTCAGCCGGCGCAGGATGCGCAGCTGCTCCTCGCGCTCCGGCTTGGAGTGCGGGCGCTCGATGCGGTCCTGGATCCAGCGGCGCTGCTTCGGGTCCTGGATGTGCATGAACTCGACGCCGGTGGTGCGGCAGTACGAGTCGCGCAGCACGCCGAGGATGTCGCGGAGCTTCATCATCGACTTGCCGGAGAAGCCGCCGACCGCGAACTCGCGCTCCAGGTCCCACAGGGTGAGGCCGTGCTCGGTGATGTCGAGGTCGGGGTGCTTGCGCTGCTTGTACTCCAGCGGGTCGGTGTCGGCCATGACGTGGCCGCGGACCCGGTAGGAGTGGATCAGCTCGAAGACGCGGGCGGCCTTCGTGACGTCGTCGTCGTGCGAGGCGTCGATGTCCCGGAGCCAGCGGACCGGCTCGTACGGGATGCGCAGCGCCTCGAAGACGTCGTCGTAGAAGCCGCTCTCGCCCAGCAGCAGGTTCGCGACGATGCGCAGGAACTCGCCGGAGGCCGCGCCCTGGATGACCCGGTGGTCGTAGGTCGAGGTCAGGGTCATGACCTTGGAGATGCCCAGCTTGTTCAGGGTGTCCTGCGAGGTGCCCTGGAACTCGGCGGGGTAGTCCATGGAGCCGACGCCCATGATGACCGACTGCCCGGGCATCAGGCGGGGCACGGAGTGCACGGTGCCCAGACCGCCGGGGTTGGTCAGCGAGACGGTGACGCCCGTGAAGTCGTCCATCGTCAGCTTGCCGACGCGGGCGCGACGGACGATGTCCTCGTACGCCTGCCAGAACTCGAAGAAGTTGAGGGTCTCGGCCTTCTTGATGCCGGCGACGACGAGCTGACGGTCGCCGTTCGGCTTCACCAGGTCGATCGCCAGACCGAAGTTGATGTGCTGCGGCTTGACCAGGGTCGGCTTGCCGTCCTTCTCCGCGAAGGAGTGGTTCATGGCCGGCATGGCCTTGATCGCCTGCACCATCGCGTAGCCGATGAGGTGCGTGAAGGAGATCTTCCCGCCCCGGGCGCGCTTGAGGTGGTTGTTGATGACGATGCGGTTGTCGAACAGCAGCTTCACCGGGACGGCGCGGACGGACGTGGCCGTCGGGACGTCGAGGGAGGCGTTCATGTTCTTCGCCACGGCAGCGGCGGGGCCGCGGAGCGTCACCAGCTCGGGGCCCGAGGGGGCCTCGGTGGCAGGCGCGGCCTTGGGGGCTGCGGGAGCGGGCGCGGCGGCAGCCGGAGCCTGAGCGGAGGGCGCGGCCGGTGCGGCGGCCTGGGCCTGGGAGGTGACAGTCACGGCAGGGGCACCAGAGGGGGTGGCAGGAGCAGGGGCAGGAGCTGGCACAGGCGTGGTCGCGGCCGAGGGCGCGGCGTCAGCCGCTCTCACGGCACCGGTGCTCGCACCGGCGCTCGCCGCCCCCGTGGCGGCCGCGACGGGGGCCTGCGGGGCCTGGGCGGCGGGGCTGGCGGCCTGTGCGGAGGCGCCATCCTTCGTCGTCGGGGACTTCTCGGGACCGTCGGCCTTGGCGGGGGCTGCTGCGCCCCCGGGCTTGTAGTCGGCGAAGAAGTCCCACCAGGCCCGGTCGACCGAGTTCGGGTCCTGGAGGTACTGCTGATAGATCTCGTCGACGAGCCACTCATTGGCACCGAAGCCTGAGGCAGGGGTCTTCCCGCCCTCTGCTGCTTCGGTCGTGGTGCTCGAGTTACTGGGGGACTGTGGCGACACGGCGGCAACCGCCCTCTTCCGCTTCACAAGGTATGGACAGCGGGAATAAAGGCTACGCCTCCCCGGGCGTCCGATGCAGGCCGGGCGGGACTTACGTCGCGCAGGTCACATCGAAAGGCGGGTTTCACCGCTTGGAATGGCGGGAAACAAGCGTGGTTCGGGTAGGGGACACCGTGGTTGCGGCCCCCTTGGCTTCGCACCCCTGACGGACCCCGGCGCGTGTGGCCGAGATCATGTCCTTCCCACTCGAACCCTACGTCAACGCGATGCCTGGGAGCTGCCCGGAAGCGTGACGAGGATGCGGCAGCCGCGTGACGATTCGGCCACTCCGATCTGCCCCCCGTGCAGGCCGACGGCCCAGCGGGCGATGGCCAGGCCCAGTCCGGTACCCCCGTCGCCGCCCCCGGAATTGCCCCGGTTGAACCGCTCGAAGACCCGGTGCCACTCGGATTCGGGGATCCCGGGACCCTCGTCCCGCACCTCCAGGTCCAGGCTCCCGGGCGCGTCGCCGGCCCGGGCCCGGACCGTGACCCGGCCGTGCGGGGGGCTGTGCTTGACCGCGTTGTCGATCAGGTTCGCCACCACCTGGTGCAGGCGTTCCGCATCGGCGTACGCCGTCAGTTCGAACGGGAACACGTCCAGGTGCAGGTGGACGTCGTTGCGGGTGTGCCCGCCCGAACCGGTGGTCAGGCCCGGCCGCCCGGCCGCCGCCAGCCCCGACTCCTTGAGCACCCCCGACAGGTACGGCCACACCTCGAACCGGCGGGCCCGCAGCGGGACCACCCCGTTGTCCACACGCGACAGGTCCAGCAGGGTCTCCACCAGCCGGCCCAGGCGTTCCGTCTGCTTCAGCATCGTCCGCATGGTCTCCGGATCGGCGGCCGAAACCCCGTCGACCACGTTCTCCAGGACCGCCCGCAGGGCCGCGATCGGCGTGCGCAGTTCGTGGGAGACGTTGGCGACCAGCTCCTTGCGGTGCCGGTCCACGGCCTCCAGGTCGTCCGCCATCAGGTTGATCGTCGCGGCCAGGTCGCCCAGCTCGTCGCGGCGCCCCGCCTCGCGCACCCGGCGCGTGTAGTCCCCGTGGGAGATCGCCCGGGCCACCGTGGTCATGTCGTCCAGCGGCGCCGTCAGGCCGTGCGCCACGAACTGGGTGATCAGCATCGAGGCGATCACCGAGAACACCGTGATGAACCGCAGCTCGGTGTCCGTGCGCAGGGCCACCAGCAGCAGGCCCGTGGTGATGAAGACCGACACCACGACGAGCGTGCCCAGCTTCGTCTTGATCGAGAACGGCGAGTACGGCCGCAGCCCGCCGCCCGGCTGCCGCTGGCTCACGGCTGGGCCGGGGTCTCCAGGGCGTACCCGACGCCGTGGACCGTGCGGATCCGTTCCGCGCCGATCTTGCGGCGCAGCGCCTTGATGTGGCTGTCGACGGTACGGGTCCCGGACGCGTCGGCCCAGTCCCACACCTCCGCCAGCAACTGCTCCCGGGAGAGGACCGCCCGCGGCGTGCCGGCCAGGCACACCAGGAGGTCGAACTCCGTCGGTGTCAGGTGCACGTCCTCGGTGTGCACGCGGACCCGGCGCTGCGCGTGGTCGATCTCCAGATCGCCCAGGCGCAGGGTGGCCCCGCGCGGGGCGGTCGCGGCCAGTGTGGCCCGCTCCACCCGTCTCAGCAGTACGTGGACCCGTGCGGCCAGCTCGCGCATCGAGAACGGTTTCGTCATGTAGTCGTCCGCCCCGACCCCGAGGCCGACCAGCATGTCGGTCTCGTCGTCCCGGGCGGTGAGCATCAGCACCGGCACCGGGCGCTGTGCCTGCACCCGACGGCAGACCTCCAGCCCGTCGAAGCCGGGCAGCATGACGTCGAGCACCAGCAGCTCGGGCAGCCAGCTCTCGGCCGCCGAGACGGCGGCAGGGCCGTCGTGGGCGGCCTGGACCTGGAAGCCCTCGGCGCGCAGCCGGGCCGCGATGGCGTCGGCGATGGTGCGGTCGTCCTCGACCACGAGCACGCGCCGCTGGGCGCCTGGGGTGGCCGCGGCGCCGTTGTGGGTGGTGTGTGTCTGTTCCATGTCCCGCCCCTGAAGAACCCGCGTGATGGGGTGCAGCGTAGAGGAGGCGCAGGCCTGCGGCCATGTGGGGCCGACCGGAGCCCCGTGAGAGGTGGACGACGTCCGGGACACCTCGGGCGACTCGCACTTCTTCCGTCCGTACCGACTCGAATCCGGCATTCCGCAGGGCCTGTCCGAAGGTCGCGAACGATCGCGCGGACCCGACCGCGAGCGCCCCGCCGGTGGTCGGGCGGGCCCGGCGGGCGGCGAGGTCCGCGGCGGCGAGGGAGGAGCCGACGCCGAGACCGCCGACGAGCACGGCCGGGCCCGGCGGGGACGGGACCCCGAACGCCGCCTCGATCACAGGGCGTTCGGAGCGGCCTTCCGAAGTGTCCCTCGGGGAGCAGCCGTTGACGATGCTCTCGTGCGCCTCCCGCGCCGGGCGACACCGGCTCCCCGTCCGCCCCCTCAGTCCTCGAACGGGGGCAGCGCGTCCAACACCCGCGTCAGGGCGATGGGCACCGAGCCGTCGCCGGTCGTCACCTCGAAGCCCCCGTGGACGAAGGCGTAGGTGAACCCGTCGAACACGGTCCCGCTCTTCGACGTCCGGGGCAGCCGGGCGAAGTCGGCCTCCCGGAGCGCGGCGCGCAGCGTGTCGAGTTGAGGGCCCGTCAGCCTTCCCCGGCCGACCTCCTTCGCCCGCCCGTCCAGCCGGGTCCAGGAGCCGTCGCCCCCGATCACCAGGGTGCCGGTGCGGCCGGCGAAGCCGCCGCTGCGGGTGACCCGGACCAGGGTCGCGGCCGGGGAGGTGACGCGGGGCGAGGGGGCCGGGGCCGTGCCGGTGGGACCGGGACCGGGGCTCGTCGGATCGCCGGGGGCGGACGCGCTCGGGCCGCCGGCGGACGGGGTGCCGGTGGTCGGGGTCGCGGGTGACGAAGCGCCGACCGTCGCCGTTTCCGTGTGCCGGGCGGCCGGTTCCTCGCCGGCGCCGCACCCGCCGAGCAGCGCGGCGGCCAGTACCGCGCCGAGCACCGCGCCCGATACCGTCGTCGTCCGTTCCGCCCGTCCCGCTCGCCCTGCGCGCACGCCACACCCCCGCGGGAATTCGGCCGACCCGGACCCCGAGTATGGAGTCCGCACCCGTCACGCGGAAGCACCCGGAGGCCGACATCAGCCGCGACACCGCCCGCACGGCCCTCTGGCGGTGGGTGCCCCCGCTCGTCGCCGTCGCCCTGGGGCTCTGGTCCCTGGAACGTGGTCCGGCCGGCGGCAGCATGTGGCGCGACGAGTCCGTCACCGTGCAGGTGGCGCACCGCCCCCTGGGCGACCTGTGGGCGCTCCTCGGGCAGGTCGACGCCGTCCACGGGCTCCACTACCTGCTCATGCACGGTGTGTTCGCCCTGTGGGACGGCGGCCTGTGGGCGCTGCGCCTGCCGTCCGTCGCCGCCACCGCCCTGGCCGCCGCCGGGGTGGCCGCGATGGCCCACCGGTTGGCGGGGGAGCGGGCCGCGCTGTACGCCGGGACCGTCTACGCCGTCCTGCCGCCCGTGCAGATGTACGCGCAGGAGGGACGCTCGTACGCGTTCGTCGCCTGCGCCGTGGTGTGGGCCGGCCACCTGATGCTGTGTGAGCGGTGGGCGGCGTACACGACGGTGCTGCTGCTCGGCTGCTGGCTTCACGAGTTCGCCGTACTGGCCCTGCTCGCGCACGGCTGCGTCGCCCGGCGCTCGCGCGGTTGGCGGTGGAGCGCCGTCGTCGTCGTGGTCGCGCTGCTGCCGCTGGCCCGGGTGAGCGCGGCGCAGGCCGAGCGGCAGTTGGGCTGGCTCGGTCGGCCGAGCCTGCGGGACTGGGCGGCGTACGGGGTGCTCGTGCTCGCGGTGGCACTGCTCGCCCGGGGGACGTCGGTGCCCCGCGAACTCGTCCGCGTCGCCGTGCCGCTCGCGCTGCTGCCGCCCGGGCTGCTGCTGCTCGTCTCGCTCGCGCACCCCTGGTACGTCGACCGGTACGTCCTCTACGCGCTGACCGGGCTCGCCCTGCTCGCCGGAACCCGGCTCGCGACCGCGCGCGGGCTCCGGCCCTGGGTGCTGACGGCCGCGCTGCTCGTGCCGTTCGGCTGGTGGTCGGTGTGGCTGCGGACCCCGGAGAGCCGCAAGGACGACGTGCTCGCGGTGGCGGCCGCCGTCCGGGAACGGGCCCGGCCCGGGGACGCCGTGCTGTTCATGCCGTCCCGGCGCCGCGAGTGGCTGCTGTCCTCGCCCGCCGTGTACGCCCCCCTGCGCGACCTCGCCCTGGACCGCTCCCCGACCGCCTCGCGGAGCCTGTGGGGCACGGAGGCCGACCCGGACGAGATCCGGACGCGGTTGGCGGGCGCTCCCCGGGTGGTGGCCCTGCTGGACCCGGAGGGGCAACCCCTGGACCCGTACCCGGCGGAGGTCGCGAAGCGGGAGGCGCTGGCCGCCGGGTACGTGCAGTGCTCGCAGACGCGGGTGCGGGGCGCGCGGATCGTGGTCTACGCGGCCCGGGGCCCGGCCGGCGGCTGCGACCGGGACTGAGGCCGGGGCTGAGGCCGTGACCGTGACCGGGGTGCGGCTCGCGGCCGGCCGGTGCGTGCGACGGCCCGAGTGGCCCGCCGGGGAGGGTGGTTGGATGGGAGGCGGGTCGGACCGCCGAGCCCGTGGACCACGCTGCCGGAGGCGCCGCATGACCGTGTCCGAGAACCCCCCGGGCCCCCTCGTCGGGACCGCCTGGGCGGCCGCCCGGCTCGGCGAGCCCGACCTGGTCGTCCTCGACGCCTCCGTCGCCCCCCACCGCGGCCTCGACCGACGGATCCCGGGCGCCCGACCCTTCGACCTCGACGGCGCCCTGTCCGACCACACGACGGGGCTCCCGCACACGATGCCCGCCCCCGCCGACTTCGAACGCGCGATGCGGGACCTCGGCCTCGACGACCGGGCCACGGTCGTCGTGTACGACGCCGCGGGCCTCCATTCGAGCGCCCGTGCCTGGTGGATGCTGCGCGCCATGGGCTTCGACCGGGCCGCCGTCCTGGACGGCGGACTGCCCGCGTGGGAAGCCGACGGCCTGCCCGTGGAACACACCCGCCCCGGGTACGACGGCCCCCGCGGCACCTTCACCGCCCGGCCCCGCGCCGGACTGCTGGTGGACGCCGCCGCCGTCACCGACGTCCTGGCCGACCCGGCGGCGGCCGTCCTGGACGCCCGCACCCGGGAACGATTCGCGGGCACCGCCCCCGAACCCCGCCCCGGGCTGCGCGGCGGACACATGCCGGGCGCCCTGAACCTGCCCTTCGGCGACCTCAAGGGGCCGGACGGCCTGATGCGTCCCGCCGCGGAACTCCACGAGACCTTCGCGGAGTTGGCGGGCGACCGGGAACGCCTGTACCTCAGCTGCGGGTCGGGGGTGACCGCCTGCGTGCTCGCGCTCGGCGCCGAACTCGCCGGGTACCGGGACCTCGCGGTGTACGACGGCTCCTGGAGCGAGTGGGGAATGCCGTCCAACCGGCCGGTGACGAACGGGGGTTAACCCCACCCGGACCCCGGGTACCGGCCCCATCGCCCCGCGGCCGACGCCTCGACAGACTGGCGTCATGCCTTCCCACACCGCGCCCGCCGCCCGCCCCCGTGCACTCGCCCGGGCCTCCCGACCCGCCCGCACCGCAGCCGCGGCCTGCGCCGTCGTCGGCACGCTCCTCCTCACGGGGTGCTCACTGACCGCGCACACCATGAAGACCGCGAGCGCCGACGCCACCGTCCCCGAGGCCGTCACCGCGGTCGAGATCACGGGCGCCCGGCACGGCTCCATCGAGGTGACGCCGGGGAGCGGCCCGGGCGTCACCGTCCACCGCACCGTCCACTACCGGGGCGACACGGCGCCCCGGCCGGAGCAGCACGTCTCCGGGGGCCTGCTCACCTTCGACACCGGCTGCACCGGCAGTTGCTACGTCGACTACCGCCTGGAGGTGCCGGCCTCCGCGACGGTCAAGCTCGAAAGCAGCAGCGGGCGCGTCACGGTGACCGGGGTGGCGGCGGCCGACGTCGAGACCTCCTCGGGCGACGTGAAGGTGGACCGCATCGCGGGCGCGCTGAAGGCCCGTACGTCCTCCGGCGACATCACCGGCTCGGCCCTGGCCGGCCCGGGAGCCGACATCCGCTCCGCGTCCGGCGACGCCCGCCTGACCTTCGCCACGTCCCCGAACTCGGTGGCCGCCGAGACCGGCTCGGGCAACGTCACCCTGACGGTGCCGTCGGCGCCCTACCGGGTCGACGTCTCCACCACCTCGGGCGACCGCCGCGTCGCCCTGCCCACCGACCCGTCGGCCGACGCCCGCCTCGCGGTGAGGACCACCTCGGGCGACGTCAGCGTCTCGGCGGCCTGAGGGGGCGGGGATCGGCGGGGAACCGGGCGGGGGCCGATCGCCTGATCAAGCCCCCGATGGAGCACTGGGGACAACCCCACACGGCTCTCCGGCACAGGCCTCGCAGGGGTGTTCGCCCCCGGCGAACGGTGGTGGGGGAACATCGGGGGGCTCATCGGCATTGAGTCGGCATAGCTCAACTTCACTGCCGGAGGGAAGATCATGGCTTCGACGTCCGTATCGCTCACCCTGCCCGTACTGCCGCTCGACGACGAGGTCGTGCTGCCCGGGATGGTCGTCCCGCTGGACCTGTCCGACGCCGACGTGCGGGCGGCCGTGGAGGCCGCCCAGGCCGCCGCGGGCAGCGGGAAGCCCCGGGTGCTGCTCGTGCCGCGGATCGACGGACAGTACGCGGGCACCGGTGTGCTCGGAACGGTCGAGCAGGTGGGACGGCTCTCCGACGGGGACCCGGGCGCGCTCATCCGGGGGCGCGGACGCGTCCGCATCGGCGCCGGGACCACCGGGCCCGGGGCCGCGCTCTGGGTCGAGGGCGAGACCGTCGAGGAGTCGGTGCCCGAGCCGCTGCCCGGCGCCGTCACCGAGCTCGTCAAGGAGTACAAGGCCCTCGCCACCAGCTGGCTCAAGAAGCGCGGCGCCTGGCAGGTCGTGGACCGGGTGCAGCAGATCGAGGGGGTGTCGGCGCTCGCCGACAACTCCGGCTACTCGCCCTTCCTGACCCTGGCCCAGAAGGTGGAACTGCTGGAGACGGCCGACCCCGTCGCCCGGCTCCGGCTCGCGGTCAAGGCGCTGAGCGACCACCTGGCCGAGCAGGACGTCGCCGAGTCCATCGCCAAGGACGTCCAGGACGGCGTCGACAAGCAGCAGCGCGAGTTCCTGCTGAGGCGGCAGTTGGAGGCGGTGCGCAAGGAACTGCGCGAACTGAACGGCGAGAAGGACGGCGAGGAGTCCGACGACTACCGCGTCCGCGTCGAGGCCGCCGACCTGCCGGAGAAGGTACGGGAGGCCGCCCTCAAGGAAGTCGAGAAGCTGGAGCGTTCCAGCGACCAGTCGCCCGAGGGCTCCTGGATCCGCACCTGGCTCGACACCGTGCTGGAACTGCCCTGGAACGAGCGCACCGAGGACGAGTACGACATCCGCGGCGCCCGGGCCGTGCTCGACGCCGAGCACGCCGGACTGAGTGACGTGAAGGACCGCATCACCGAGTACCTGGCGGTCCGCAAGCGGCGCTCCGAGCGCGGCATGGGCGTCATCGGCGGGCGGCGCGGCGGGGCCGTGCTGGCCCTCGTGGGCCCGCCCGGGGTGGGAAAGACCAGCCTCGGCGAGAGCGTGGCCCACGCGATGGGCCGCAAGTTCGTGCGCGTCGCCCTCGGCGGCGTACGGGACGAGGCCGAGATCCGCGGCCACCGGCGGACCTACGTCGGCGCGCTGCCCGGCCGGATCGTGCGGGCGATCAAGGAGGCCGGCTCGATGAACCCGGTCGTCCTCCTGGACGAGATCGACAAGGTCGGCTCCGACTTCCGGGGCGACCCGGCCGCCGCCCTGCTGGAGGTCCTCGACCCCGCCCAGAACCACACGTTCCGGGACCACTACCTGGAGGTCGAACTGGACCTCAGCGACGTGGTCTTCCTGGCCACCGCCAACGTCCTGGAGGCCATCCCGGAAGCCCTCGCCGACCGCATGGAGCTGGTCCGTCTCGACGGCTACACCGAGGACGAGAAGGTCGTCATCGCCCGCGACCACCTGCTGCCCCGCCAGCTGGAGCGCGCCGGTCTCGGCGCCGACGAGGTGGTCCTGGAGGAGGACGCCCTGCGCAGGCTCGCCGGCGAGTACACCCGAGAGGCGGGCGTACGGACCCTGGAGCGCTCCCTCGCGCGGCTGCTGCGCAAGGTGGCCTCGCAGCACGAGCTGGAAGAACGGAAGCTGCCGTTCCACATCGGCGCCGGCGACCTGCGGGCGCTCATCGGGCGACCGCACCACGTCCCGGAGTCCGCGCAGGACCCCGCCGAGCGGCGCACCGCCGTGCCCGGCGTGGCCACCGGCCTCGCCGTGACCGGGGCCGGCGGCGACGTCCTGTACGTAGAGGCCTCCCTGGCCGACCCGGAGACCGGCGCCGCCGGGCTGACCCTGACCGGCCAGCTGGGCGACGTGATGAAGGAGTCCGCGCAGATCGCGCTGAGCTTCCTGCGCTCGCACGGCGCGGAACTGGAACTGCCGGTCGCCGACCTGAAGGACCGGGGCGTGCACATCCACTTCCCGGCCGGCGCGGTCCCCAAGGACGGACCGAGCGCGGGCATCACCATGACGACCGCGCTGGCCTCGCTGCTGTCGGGCCGCCAGGTCCGCACCGACGTCGCCATGACCGGCGAGGTCTCGCTGACCGGGCGGGTGCTGCCCATCGGCGGGGTCAAGCAGAAGCTGCTCGCCGCGCACCGGGCGGGCCTGACCACCGTGATCATCCCCAAGCGCAACGAGGCCGACCTGGACGACGTCCCGGCCGAGGTGCTGGAGGGGCTGGAGGTACACCCGGTGACGGATGTCCGCCAGGTGCTGGAGCTGGCCCTGGCCGGAGCGGAGGTCCCGGCCGCGGTGGCCGCCTGATCCGGCACACGGACGGCCCGGCGCCCCGCTTCGGCGGGGCCCCGGGCCGTCGGCGTACCCGCTGCGAAATACTGACCGGGCGGACACACACCGCGACGGGACCACCATCGACAGGAGCCGGACGTGCACGGGAGTGAAGACCAGGAGTTCCTTGCCCTGGAGCGGGAGCTGTCCGTCTTCCTCCGGCGGGCCCGGGCCTCCTCCGGCGAGATGGCCCGCGCACTTCACCCGGAGCTGGAGCCGGCCGCGTACGGACTGCTGGTGCGGCTGGAGGCGGCGGGGCGCCAGCGGGCCACGGAACTGGCCGCGTACTTCGGGGTGGGCAAGGCCACGATGAGCCGTCAGCTGCGGGCCCTGGAGGTGCTCGGGCTGGTGGCCCGCGAACCGGACCCGGCCGACGGCCGGGCCTTCCTGGTCGGGCTCACGGAGGAGGGGCGGGCGCGGTTCCTGCGGGTGCGGGGGGCACGGCGCGAGCAGTACATGCGCAAGCTCGCCGACTGGGATCGGGGGGAGGTCGCGGAACTCGCTCGACTGCTCAACCAGTTGAACCAGGGCGCGGACTCGGAATAGCCGGACCCGCGTTCCCGTCGCCGTCGCCGTCGCCGGCGCCCGTCACAGGTCCCGCGCCACGGCTCCCGTGCCACGGCCCCCGTTCACGGCCCCCGTTCACAGCTCCGCGTACACCGCGGACGCGTCGTCGTGGCGTTTGTGGCGGCCCGACGGGCGGGCGGGGTCGCGCTCCAGGGCGCGCACGCGGGCGATCAGCGCCTGCGCGCCCTCCTTGCGGAGCACTCCCAGGCAGGCCGCCCAGTCGCCCTCCCCGAAGGTGTCCGTCCAACGGCTCGCGCCGTCCGTGAGGGCGGCCAGGGCCCGCACCTCGGAGCGCGGGGTCCGCCCGGTGACCGCGCGGCCCGCCACCTCAGGATCGGCCGCGGCCGTGAAGAACCCGCCCTCGACGTTGCGCAGCGCGTCCGCGGCGGCCACCGAGCGCAGCGCCTCGCGCGGCACCCGGTCCAGTCGGTCGTCGAGAACGGCGCGGACCCCACCGCCCCGGGTGTGGAGCAGCAGGACGGAGTCCGACAGCACGAGGTGTTCCACGGTCGCCCCGTCCCAGCGGGCCACGACCACCGTCGCCTGTGGCGTTCGTGCGTGAGAAAGGTCACAGGTGCCCCGGTGGGCCTCGGCGGTGCTCTCGATGGACGCCGCCAGGATCCGGTCCAGCGGCATGTCCTTCCGCGATCCGGACAGTTCGGTCAATCGCCCGCCGAGGCGGGCCACGAACCAGGGCACACCGTGCACGCACCCGTCGTCCCCGCGCGGTGGGGTCACCCCGTCGAGGGCCACCACGACGCCGCCGCCCGACGTGGGCATCGCGGCCGACAGCCAGTCCTCATTGGGGCGTTCCGGGTTCCCGGGAGCCGTCGCCAGGTCGATGCGCATACGGACATTCTGCCTGTGGGGGTGTCGGCGGGCCGCTCCGGGCGGTCGCGCGCCGAACCCCGGCCCGAGGAAGGTCCGTACCGGCGGGTGGGGCGTGTGGCGGGCGGTACCGGGCCGGCCCGGCGGTGCGGGCGCGCATCTTGCCAAAGCGCGCAGCCATCTTTCAACCACCCGTCCACGGTCGGACCCTGACGGACGCCGCCCGAGTTGGTCGCCAACTGTTCCTTGATGTTCACTCCTTCGAGTGGCCGGGTGGGCGATGTACGGCTCTCTTCCCAACACACTGCAATGGTCTGAGGCGGTACGAGGGGGCAGGGAGCGTTTACTTGTTGACCGGCCGTTACCTCGGCCACACGAGTAGACGAGCACGAGCACACGTACAGGATTGCGAGCACCGGTGCAGAAGAAGCGGTCTCGGAAGAACGGCACCGCCAGCGCCGACGGCCCCGCCATCGCAGGACGTCGCGTCCGCGTGCGCCGCAGGCTGGTGATCGGTGTGGCCGTCGCCGGCCTCACGGTCCTGGTTGCCGGCGCGCCCGCCGTCGTCTCCGCGACGAGAGAACTGAACGACTCCCAAAGGCTGGTCACGCTCGCCGAGCAGACCCGGGCGGCCCTCACCCTGGCGCACCTGATCGGCGACGAACGCGACGCCGTCATCGAGTACGTCGCCAAGGGACGCCCCGCCTCCGGCAAGAGCGCCGTCCAGGAGCGCACCGCGCGCACGGACCGGCAGCTCGAAGAGGTCCGTGCGGAGGCCGACGAGGACCTGTCCGTCGCCCTCGGCCGGATCGGGGCCGTCCGCAGCGAGGCGCTCGACGGCAAGGGCGGCGCCCTCGACGCGCACCAGGCCTACGCCGGCGTCATCGCGGACCTCATGGCACCGGGCGACCGGCTCGTCGAACTGACCCCGCCCCGCGCGGAGGCCGCGCTGGTCACCACCCGGCCGCTGGCCCCCCTCGGACAGGCCGTGGAACAGGCCGGCGCCACCCGCGGCCTGTTGCTCGCGGCCCTGGCCGTCCCGCGCTCCGAGCAGGCCGTGAGCCTGGCGCCCGTCGACGAACTCACCGTCGCCGCCCAGCGCTCCCGGGTCCGGGAACAGGCCGCCCTCGACGACTTCTCGCGGACCGCGCGACCGGACGTACGGGAGACGCTCGCCGCCACCGTCACCGGACCCGAGGTCAAGACCGCCGACGAGTACCTCAAGCGGCTCACCGACCGACCGACCCTGAACTCGACCGACCGCAAGGTCGACCGCGCCGCCGTGGGCGCCGCGCTCACCGCCCGCGTCGACCGGATGCAGTCGGTCGAATCCACGCTGGCGAGCCGACGGGCCACCGCCCTCGCGACCCTGCGCGACGACGACGTGACCCGTCTCGAACTGCTGATCGCCTTCGTGGGCGTGTTGTTCCTGTTCGTGGTCGGCTTCTCGACGGCCGTCGCCCGCTCCCTGACCCGGCCGCTCTCGGTGCTCCGCCGGGGCGCCCAGCGATTGGCCACCCCGGAGGGCTCCGTCGAGCCGGTGCGCTTCACCGGCCGCAACGACGAGTTCGCCGAGGTCGTCCGCCACCTGAACGCGGTACGGGACCAGACGGTCTCCCTGCACACCCGGATCGCCGGACTCGACGCCGACCGGCGCCGCCTCATCGGCCGCAACGAGGCACTGACCTCCGGCCGCGAGGCCCTGGACGCCGAACTCAGGCAGCTGCGGGCCGGGCTCGAAGAGCACCGCCGCGTCATGTCGACGACGTCGGTGTCCCTGTCCCTGCGCACCCTGGGTCTCGTGGAGCGCCAACTGGCGGTCATCGAGGAGCTGGAGTCCGAGGAGCAGGACCCGGACCGGCTCGCGACCCTGTTCAAGCTCGACCACCTCGCGACGGTGATGCGCCGTCACAACGAGAACCTGCTGGTCCTCGCCGGCCAGGAACACGGCCACGGACAGGCCCTGCCGGTGCCGCTGGTCGACGTCATGCGGGCCGCCGTCAGCGAGATCGAGCGGTACGAGCGCGTCGACCTCGCGGCGATGCCCTCGTACACGCAGGTCGCCGGGCACGCCGCCGACGACATCTCGCACGTGCTCGCGGAACTGCTGGAGAACGCGACGACCTTCTCGCCGCCGGACGTCAAGGTGAAGGTGTCCGGCCGGCTGCTGGACACCGGCGAAGTGGTGCTGTCCGTACTGGACGAGGGCATCGGCGTCACCGAGGACCGGATGGCGTCCCTCAACGCCCGACTGGCCACCCCCGAGGCGTACGACGAGGAACCCGAGGCCGAGCACGGCCTGGGCCTCGGGCTGTACGTGGCCGGCCGGCTCGCCGCCCGGCACGGCGTCACCGCCGAACTGCGGGCGCCCCGGCACGGCGGGACCGAGGCCCTCGTGGTCGTCCCGGCGACGCTGCTGCCGACCACGCCGCCCGCCTCGCCGCTGCACTCCCTGGCCACGCCCGGCGCGTCCGGGCTGCGCCTGCCCGGGGCCGTCGCCGAGGCGAACGAGAACACCCTGATGTCCCAGCGGACGCCTCCGGCGGCGGACCCGGTCGTGGAGGCCGCGGCCGAGCCCGCGCACGAACCGGCGGCCGAACCGGCCGGGGATCCGGGGATCGCCGCCGACCTGGCCGCCGCGTTCGGCGACCCGGTCGTGGACACGGACGTGACGGCGGACGCGGCAGTAGACGCGGCCGTGGACGCCGGGTCCGGCAAGGGGACGGACCCCGTTCCGGGACCGCTCTCGGACCCGGAGGCCGAACCGCTCGCCGAGACCGAGGCCGCGTTCGACGCCGCGTTCGAGGCCGAGGTCCAAGCCGAGTTCGAGGCCCGTGCGGACTCCGAGCCGCTTGCGACCGCCGACCGGGCGGGCACCGTCCCCGCGTGGGCGCCGCAGGAACCGGCGTCCGCCGAAGAGCCGGCCGCGCCGGCCGCGAGCGCCGCCCCGGACGGGCCGAGCGACCCGGGCGACGCCACGGACGAGGCCGCGGGCGAGAGTACGGACGACGCCGCGAACGAGGCCGGCCACGCGAGCGACGCCCCGGCAGCCGTCCCGGATCCGCAGCCCGTGCTCTCCGCCGACGAGGAACTCCTCGCCCGGGTGGTGTCGGAGGCCGACGCAGAGGCCTTCGTGACCCCGGACGCCCGGACGGCCCCGGCCGAGCAGGCCTTCACGGTGCCCGACCCCGACCCCGAGGCCGCGGCACCGGGCGACGCGGACCCCGCCCAGGGCCTGCCCCGCCGGACACGGCCCGACGCGGCACCGGGACTGCCCGTGCGGTCCGCCGCCGCGGCGCCCGATCCGCACCGGCGGGCCGACGCCGAGGACCACTGGGTCCCGCGCCAGGCCGGCCACCCTGAAGACGTCCTGACCGACAAGGGACTCCCCAAGCGGACCCCGCGCAACGTGGCCACCGGAGGTCGCCCCGCCGACGCGCGGCCCGAACCGCGCCGGGTGGACGCCGACGAACTGCGCCGCAGGCTCGGCGGGTTCTACCAGGGGACCCAGGACGGCAGACGTGTCGTCGAGGCCGAGCTCGCACAGGACCGCGGGCAGGACCGGCGACAGACCGACCAGGGGGACACCGCACAGGAGGCACGCACATGACCGCGCCCAGTACGTACGGACTGAGCACCCAGGCCCGCAACCTGCAGTGGCTGCTGACCGACCTGGTCAAGGAGGTCCCCGGCGTCAACTCCGTCGCCGTCGTCTCCTCGGACGGGCTCCTGCTGCTCTCCTCCGAGCCGCCGGCGCAGTCCCCGCAGGACCGGCCCAAGGGCCCCCGAGGGGCCTCGGCCGACCTCGCCACCATCGTGTCCGGGCTCGGCAGCCTGACCACGGGCGCCGCCTCCCTCATGGACGGCGGCTCCGTGAAACAGACCATGGTGGCGATGGAGCACGGTTCCGTCTTCGTCATGGTCATCAGCGACGGCTCACTGCTCGGCGTGCACGCCACGCCCGACTGCGACATGAGCGTCGTGGCCTACCACATGGCCCTGTTCGTCGGCCGCGCCGGCCACGTACTGACCCCCGAAGTCCGCAGCGAGCTGCGCCAGTCGATGGAGAGCACCCCGTGAGGAGTCCGGCTTCCGACCGGCTGCCGATACGCGGCGCCGACCGCCGCCCCGCCCGCGTCCGCCCGTACTCGCTGACGGGCGGCCGGACCCGGTTCACGCAGGTCCTGCTGGTGGAGACCTTCGTCGCCGCCCTCGACAGCGGTCCCGTCGTCACGCCCGACCGGATGCCCGAGATGCCCACCATAGTCGAGGTGTGTCGCCGCATGCGGACGATCGCCGAGATAGCGGCGCTCCTGAAACTGCCGCTCGGTGTGGTCCGGGTCCTGGTCAGCGACCTCGCCGACCAGGGCCGGATACGCGTCTACGGCACGGGACACGGCACCGGCCGTCCCGAACGCGCACTGCTCGAAAGGGTGCTCAGTGGTCTTCGCCGTCTCTGACCGTCACATCGACGTCCCCCCTGACGACGAGCCCGCCCAGTCCTGGCAGTACGACCGCTCGCGCGCGCCCGTGGCCGTCAAGGTGCTGGTCGCGGGTGGATTCGGCGTCGGCAAGACCACGTTCGTGTCCTCCCTCTCCGAGATCACCCCGCTGCGCACCGAGGCGGTGATGACGCAGGCCAGTGAGCCCACCGACGACCTGTCCGGGACCCCGGACAAGAGCACCACCACCGTCGCGATGGACTTCGGCCGCGTCACGCTCGCCGACGACCTCGTCCTGTACGTGTACGGCACCCCGGGCCAGGAACGGTTCTGGTTCATGTGGGACGACCTGGTGCGCGGGGCCATCGGCGGCCTGGTGCTGGCCGACACCCGCCGGCTGCGCGACGCCTTCCCGGCCCTCGACTACTTCGAGAGCTGTGGCCTGCCGTACGCCGTCGCCGTCAACCACTTCGAGGGCTCCGCCTCCTACGCGGAGGAGGACGTGCGCGAGGCGCTCACCGTCCCGCCCCACGTCCCCGTGGTGATCATGGACGCCCGGCGGCGGGCGACCGTCGTCGAATCGCTGCTGGCCCTCGTGGGTCACGCCCTCGACGCCACTCCCGAATAGATCCACCAGGTCAGGCGGCCTGACAGACCCGAATCGAGAACGTGATGCGCAAGATACTCGTCGTGGGAGCCGGTCAGTCCGGTCTTCAGCTCGCCCTCGGACTCCAGTCCAAGGAGTACGAGGTCACCCTGATGTCCAACCGGACGGCGGACGAGATCCGCACCGGACGGGTCATGTCCACGCAGTGCATGTTCGACACGGCGCTCCAGCACGAGCGGGACCTCCAGCTCGACTTCTGGTCGCGGCAGGCGCCCAGGATCAAGGGGCTGGGCGTCTCGGTCGCCGCCCCGGACGGCGGCCGGGCCGTCGACTGGCTCGGCCGGCTCAAGGGGGACGCGCAGTCCGTCGACCAGCGCGTGAAGATGGCCGGCTGGCTGGACACCTTCGTGCAGCGCGGCGGGCAGTTGGTCGTGCACGGGGCGTCCGTCGCCGACCTGGACTACTTCTCCCGCGCCTACGACCTGGTCCTGGTCGCCGCCGGCAAGGGCGAGCTGGTGTCGATGTTCGGGCGGGACGCGGCGCGTTCCCCGTACGACGCCCCGCAGCGCGCGCTCGCGGTCAGCTACGTGCACGGCCTGGGGCCCCGCCCCGAGCACCCGGAGACGGAGGCCGTGCGCTGCAACCTGGTGCCGGGCGTCGGCGAGCTGTTCGTCATGCCGACCCTCACCACGTCGGGCCGCGCGGACATCCTGTTCTGGGAAGGCGTCCCGGGCGGCCCGATCGACGCGTTCAAGGGCACGACGGACCCCTCCGCGCACCTGGCGCTGGCCCTTGAGCTGATGGAGAAGTTCACGCCGTGGGAGCACGCGCGGGCCACGAAGGTGGAGCTGACCGACGCGGGCGCGACCCTCGCCGGCCGGTACGCGCCGGTGGTCCGCAACCCGATCGGCCGGCTGCCCGGCGGCGGGCTGGTGCTGGGCGTGGCGGACGTGGTCGTGGCGAACGACCCGATCACCGGGCAGGGCTCCAACTCGGCGGCCAAGTGCGCGGCCTCGTACCTCTCGTCGATCCTCATGCACGGCGACAAGCCGTTCGACGAGGCGTGGATGAAGGCCACGTTCGACAAGTTCTGGTTCACGACAGGCAAGCCGGTCACCCAGTGGACCAACGCCATGCTGGGGGTCCCGCCGGAGCACGTGCTGAACCTGATCGGTGCGGCCGGGCAGCTCCAGCCGGTGGCGGATCGATTCGCCAACGGCTTCGACAACCCGGCCGACTTCGACGCGTACTTCTACGACCCCGAGGACGCGGCCGACTACCTGGCCGAGGTCACGGCCACCGTGGCCGCGGGAGCCTCCTCCGCCGAATAGCCGGTGTCATCCCCCGCCGCGGCCGACCCGGGCAGTCGCGGCGGGGTGTACGAGGCGAGGGGCGCCCCTGCCGCGTCCGGCCGGACGGCCCCGAGGACCGGATTCGCGGCGATCGGCGACACCTTGACGGTGGCTCCCGGTCGGGGTGCCTGGATCACCTTGCCGTCACCGATGTACAGGGCCACGTGCGTGGCGGTGGGGAAGTACACCACCAGGTCCCCCGGCCGGAGCCGGTCCAGGGGGACCCGGGGCAGCCGGGCCCACTGGTCCTGGCTGGTCCGGGGGATCGCCCGCCCGGCGTGCTCCCAGGCCCGGGAGGTCAGCCCGGAGCAGTCGAAGGACCCCGGCCCCTCCGCGCCCCAGACGTACGGCTTCCCGATCTGCGCGGCCGCGTACGTGAGGGCCTCCCCGCCGGCGGCCGTCGGCGTACGGGCGCTCACGGCCCCCGGGGTACCGAGCCGGCCCGAATCCACCAGCTCCCGTTGCGCCTCGGCGGTGTCCGCGGCCTCGCGGCCGTCGAGCTGCGCCAGTTGTTCCGCGCTCAGCGAGGCCAACAGCCGCTCGACCTCCTTGAGCCGGCCCGTCACCTCGTCCCGCTGCTTCTTCTGTTCGGCGGTCAGCGCCCGCTGGGCGTCGAGGGCCTTGCGGGCCGCGCCGGCCAGCGCCCCGGCCCGCTGTTCGCCCCGCTCCAGCCGGGCCAGTACACCCGCCGTCCGGGCCCCCTCGCGCGCGGCGAGCCGGCGTTGGTCGGCCGCGTTCTGGAAGTCCCCGAGGAGCAGCATGCGGACGTACGGGGGGACGCCGGCGCGCGACCCCTGGTACTGCTCCCGGGCCAGCCGGCCGACGACGGCCCGCTCGGTCTGCAGCGCGGCCCTGGCATGGGAGAGCCCGGCGGTGGAGCGGTGTTCCTCGTCCTGGCGGGACTTGAGGGCGACCTCGGTGGAGTTGTAGGCCTCGGCGGCCTGTTCGGCCTTCTGGTACAGGCCTTGGAGGCGGGTGAGCAGGACGCCGACGGGCTCCGCGGCCGGGGCGGCCGGCAGCGGTTCGGCGTGGGCGAGGGGCGGGGGACCGGCCGTCATGAGGAAGGCGGCGGCCACACAGGCGACACGGAGCAGTCGAATTGTCATGTAATCACCTCCGGGGCGGCCGATGCTGCCACGCCCGGTATGACGAATCCTCCACGCGGGGCCGGCGGCGAGGTCCCGGCCACCCGTCCGGCCCCACGCGAAACCCGTTGGCCCACATCCGGTTCGCGCCCCGAGCCCGAGCCCGAGCCCGAGGCCCCGGGGCGCGGCCCGTCAGGGACCCAGCAGGCGGGCCTTGGCCGCACTGAACTCCTGCGGGGTCAGCAGCCCCTCGCGGGCGAGGGCGGCCAGTTGCGCCAGCTCCCGCACGAGCCCCTCGCCCGGACCGGTCGACCCGTGCGGGGCCGGTCCCGCCGAGGCGTCGGTGCCGGCGTGGGCGTCGACTTCCGTGTCCGGGTCCTGGTCCTGGTATTGATCCGGGTCCGGGTCCTGGTACCGGTCCGCGTACCGCGCGGCCGGCGGGACGGGGTTCGGGGGCCGTGCGGCGTTCCGACCGGGGTCCGGGGTGCCCGAGGCCCGCGCCAGGAGGCCGCGGAGCAGCGGTCGGCCCGGCGGCCGGTCGGCCCGGGCCGGCGCCGCCGCCACGGGTCTGATGAACATCAGGCCACCACCCCCACCCGCTCGGCCGGGATCCGGACCGACCCGACGATCCGCCCGCCCGCCGCCCGTACCGCGACGGCCGCGTCCTCGGCCCACACGTGCTCGACGACCAGCAGGAGCGCGCAACTGCCGAGTTCCAGCAGCTCCGCCGCCTCGCGGACGTCCTCCGGGCCGATCAGCCGGGTCGCCTCCCGATGCGCCAGCAGGCCCGCCAGCTCCACGAACTCGTCGAACTCGGACGCCATGACCTCCCCGGACGCCGTCCGCGTGGCCACGAGACCGTCGATCAGCCGTACCACCCCGGCCTTGCGGAGCCCCATCACGGCCTCGACGGCCGGGACCCGCAACTGTTCCTCCGGAAAGGCCAGGACGATGAACTCCACAGGACCCATGGGGCGAGACTCCCGATTCCGATGGTCCGACCGTTTGTGACGACTCTTCGGCACTCTATGACATAAACGGACATACGCCCCGCGCCCTTGCTACGTTTCCCCGTATGACCGCACTGACGGCGAAGGTTGCGGAGCCCACCCCGCCCCCACCCCGCGGCGACCGCGCCACCAAGCGTCGCGGCGTCGAGCTCGCGCTGCTCATCGGGGCAGTCCTGATCTCCGTACTCGGTCACCTCCACGTCGGCCACGCGTCCACCGGCCGGCTCCCCGAGGGCTCCTCGCACTACGCGGCGGGACTCTTCGGCGCGGCCCTCCTCGCCCACCTCGCCGTCCGCTTCGGCGCCCCCCACGCCGATCCGCTCGTACTGCCGATCGCGTTCCTGCTCAACGGCCTCGGCCTCGTCCTCATCCAACGGCTCGACCTGACCACCCCCCACCACCTCACCGCGGGGGAGCAACTGCGCTGGTCCGCCCTGGGAGTCGTGCTGTTCGTGCTCGTCGTCGGGGTGCTGCGCGACCACCGGGTGCTCCAGCGGTACGCGTACCTGTCCGTCGCCGTCGCCCTCGTGCTGATGCTGGTGCCCGTCTTCTTCCCGGCCGTCAACGGGGCCCACATCTGGATCCGCCTCGCCGGCCTCTCCTTTCAGCCGGGGGAGTTCGCCAAGATCCTGCTCGCCGTCTTCTTCGCCTCCTACCTCGCCGCGAACCGCACCGCCCTCGCCCTCGGCGGCCGGCGGCTCTTCTGGAAGCTCAAGCTGCTTCCCGGCCGGGTTCTCGGGCCGATCCTCACGATCTGGCTGCTCAGCGTCGGGGTGCTGATCCTGGAACGGGACCTCGGCACCTCCCTGCTCTTCTTCGGCCTCTTCGTGATCATGCTCTTCACGGCCACCGGCCGGATCGGCTGGATCGCGATCGGGCTGCTGCTCGCCGCCGTGGGGGCCTACGCGGTCGCGACGTTCGAGCCCCACGTGCACAGCCGGGTGGACGATTGGATGACTCCCTTCGCCTCCATCGACCGGGGCGAGGGCCCCGGCCAGCTCGCCCAGTCCCTCTTCGCCTTCGGCGCCGGCGGGCTCCTCGGCGCCGGCCTCGGCCACGGCCAGTCCTTCCTCATCGGGTTCGCCGCCAAGTCCGACTTCATCCTGGCCACCGCCGGCGAGGAGCTGGGGCTGGTCGGCCTGGCCGCGATCCTGGTCCTCTACGGGCTCCTCGTGGACCGGGGCTTTCGCACCGGACTCGCGCTGCGCGACCCCTTCGGACGGCTGCTCGCCACCGGACTCGCCTCGATCCTCGCGCTCCAGGTGTTCGTCATCGCGGGCGGGGTCACCGGGCTGATCCCGCTCACCGGCATGGCCATGCCCTTCCTGGCCCAGGGCGGCTCCTCCGTCGTCACCAACTGGATCATCGTCGCCCTGCTGATCCGACTCGGCGACTGCGCGCGCCGACCCCAGGCCATGGAACCGGAGGTCGCCGAATGATCCGGTACATCCGCTGGTGCGGGTACTTCTGCGCGGCGCTGATCGTCGCCCTGTTGTGCAACGTGGCCCGGGTGCAAATCTGGGAGTCCGCCGCCTACGGCGCCAACCCGGCCAACAAGCGCCCCGCCATCGCGCGGTACGCCGAGCCGCGCGGGGACCTCCTGGTCGACGGCCGACCCGTCACCGGCTCCCGCGACAGCGGCCAACTGCTGCGCCACGAGAGGACGTACGTCAACGGCCCGCTCTACGCCCCCGTCACCGGCTTCTCCTCCCAGACCTACGGGACCAGCTTCGTGGAGCGCGCCGAGGACGCCCTCCTCTCGGGCACCGACCCGGGACTCTCGGCCTTCCCGCTCTGGTACGACCTGGCCCGAGGCCGTCCGGCCGGCGGGAACGTCGCGACCACCGTCCGGGCCGCCCTGCAGAGCGCCGCGTACGCCGGGCTGGCCGGCAAGCGCGGCGCGGTCGCGGCCCTGGAGCCGGCCACCGGCAGGATCCTCGCCCTGGTCAGCAGCCCCTCCTACGACCCGGCCGTGCTGTCCGGCACCGGCACACGGGTCAAGGCGGCCTGGGAGCGGCTGAACGCGGACCCCGCCAAGCCGATGCTCAACCGGGCGCTGCGCGAGACGTACCCGCCCGGCTCCACCTTCAAGATCGTGACCGCGGCGGCCGCCCTGGAGGCGGGGGTGGTCACCGACGTGGACGCGCCCACCGAGACCCCCGACCCCTATCCGCTGCCCGGCACGAGCACCCTGCTGCCCAACGCGGGCACCGGTTGCGTCGACGCCTCGATGGCGGAGGCGGTCCAGTGGTCCTGCAACACGGTCATGGCCAAGATCGGTGTGCGGGTCGGCCTGGAGGGGATGGTGCGGGCCGCCCAGCGCCTCGGTTTCAACGACGACACGCTGCGGGTGCCGTCCTGGGTGTCGCGGTCGAACTTCGACACCGACATGAGCCCGGACCAGCTGGCCCTGTCCTCGATCGGGCAGTTCAACACGAAGGCCACCCCGTTGCAGATGGCGATGGTCGCCGCCGCCGTCGCCAACGGCGGCGAACTCAAGTCCCCGCACCTGGTGGACCGTACGACCCAGGACGACGGGGACCCGGTCCGGCGGGCGGACCAGCACACCCTGGGCCGCGCCATGAGTCCGGGCACGGCGATGCGGATGCAGGAGTTGATGGTCAAGGTGGTGCGGGACGGCACGGGCCGCAACGCGGCGATCCCCGGTGCGACGGTCGGCGGCAAGACGGGCACCGCGCAGCACGGCGTCGGCAACGCGGGCACCCCGTACGCCTGGTTCATCTCCTGGGCCAAGGCCGACGACGCCCCGTTCCCGGCGGTGGCCGTCGCGGTGGTGGTCGAGGACGCGGCGGCGAACCGCCGCGACATCAGCGGCAACAGCGCCGCGGCGCCGATCGCGCGGGCGGTGATGGAGGCGGCTCTGAAGAAGCCGTAGCCGGGGGCCGACCGGGTGTGCGGGCAACCGGGCCCTACGCGCCCTCGGAGCCCTCCGCGACGGCGTCGGCCACCTCCGCCACCCGTTCCCGTTCCTCGGCGGCGAACCGCTCGCGGTCCAGCGCCTCGGCGATCTCCTCGTCCTGGCTCATCAGCAGGTCCAGGTTGGAGTCGCCCATCTCGAAGACGCCCATGTCCAGGTACGCCTTCTGGAGCCGCTCGCCCCACAGTCCGATGTCCTTGACGCACGGCACGATCCGGCTGAACAGCAGCTTCCGGAAGAGGTGCAGGAACTCCGACTGCTCGCTGAACTCCTCGGCCTCCCTGCGCGAGATCCCGAAGTTCTCCAGCACCTCCACCCCGCGCAGCCGGTCCCGCATCAGGTAACAGCCCTCGATCACGAACTCCTCGCGCTCGCGCAGCTCGGCGTCCGTCAACTGCCGGTAGTAGTCCCGCAACGCCATCCGACCGAAGGCCACGTGACGCGCCTCGTCCTGCATCACGTACGCGAGGATCTGCTTGGGCAGCGGCTTGTCGGTCGTGTCGCGGATCATCCCGAACGCCGCCAGCGCCAGCCCCTCGATGAGGACCTGCATCCCCAGGTACGGCATGTCCCAGCGGGAGTCGCGCAGGGTGTCCCCGAGCAGCCCCTGGAGGCTGTCGTTGACCGGGTAGAGCATCCCGACCTTCTCGTGCAGGAAGCGGCCGAAGATCTCCGCGTGCCGGGCCTCGTCCATGGTCTGGGTGGCGGAGTAGAACTTCGCGTCCAGGTCCGGCACGGACTCCACGATGCGTGCCGCGCACACCATGGCGCCCTGCTCGCCGTGCAGGAACTGGCTGAAGTTCCAGGACGCGTAGTGCCGGCGCAGCTCGCCCTTGTCCTTGTCGGTGAGTTTGGCCCAGTGCCGGGTGCCGTACAGGGTCAACGCCTCGTCGGGGGTGCCGAGCGGGTCGTTCGGGTCCACCTCCAGGTCCCACGCGATGCGCTTGGCGCCGTCCCACTGCTTGTCCTTGCCCTTCTGGTACAGCGCGAGCAGCCGCTCCCGGCCGCCGTCGTACTCCCAGCTGAAACGGGCCGCGCCGGAGGCCGGGACCTGCCAGACGGCCTCGCCCGGGGCCGTGGTGTAGAGCTCGTGCGTCGACATGGACGCCCCTTCGTCTCACGTACTTCCGTGCAAGAGCGGACAGTTGGCAGCGTCACACGTTGGTAGACACGGGGTCAACAAGTCGTGCGCGGGGGATTGACGCCCTTGCTGACAAGCAGTCTCATAAGCAGTGACCGCCGGTGACCCGCCCGGCGGCGACCCCACACGACGGGCGAGGTGCCCCCGAGATGACGACCACGACCGACCGCACGGATCGCCGGGTCCTGCAGGACGCGCTCGGCCTGCTCAAGGACCGCGAACAGATCGCCGAACGACTGCTCGAATCCTCGGCCAAGCACTCCTTCGACCCCGACAAGGAACTCGACTGGGACGCCCCGCCGATCGAGGGCAAGTACTACTGGCCGCCCGAACTGCTCTCCCTCTACGACACCCCCATGTGGAAGAAGATGGGGGAGGAGCAGCGCATCGAGCTGTCCCGCCACGAGGCGGCGGCACTCGCCTCGCTCGGCATCTGGTTCGAGATCATCCTGATGCAGCTGCTCGTCCGACACATCTACGACAAGTCGCTGACCAGCAATCACGTCCGCTACGCGCTCACCGAGATCGCCGACGAATGCCGGCACTCCATGATGTTCGCCCGCATGATCCAAAAGGGCGGAGCCCCCGCGTACCCGGTCTCCCGCGCGAACCACAACCTCGCCCGCGTCCTCAAGACGATCTCCACCACCCCCGGCTCCTTCGCCTGCACGCTGCTCGGCGAGGAGATCCTGGACTGGATGCAACGGCTCACCTTCCCGGACGAGCGCATCCAGCCGCTGGTGCGCGGGGTCACCCGCATCCACGTCATCGAAGAGGCCCGGCACGTCCGCTACGCCCGCGAGGAACTGCGCCGCCAGATGCTGACGGCCCCGCGCTGGGAACAGGAACTCACCCGCATCAGCTGCGGCGAGGCCGCCCGCGTCTTCTCGCTGGCCTTCGTCAACCCGCAGGTCTACGACAACATCGGCCTCGACCGCCACGAAGCCGTCGCCCAGGTCAAGGCGAGCGGCCACCGGCGCGAGGTCATGCAGACCGGCGCCAAGCGGCTCACCGACTTCCTCGACGACATAGGAATCCTGCGCGGGGTCGGCCGCCGGCTCTGGCAGAGCTCCGGACTCCTGGCCTGAGGCGCCGCCCCGGGGGTTACCCTGCGGGCATGACCGTACGCGCGTACCGCAGGCTGAGCGTCGAGGAGCGACGGGCCCAACTCCTCGACGCGGCCCTGACGCTGTTCGCGCACCGGGCACCCGAGGAGGTCTCCCTCGACGACGTCGCCGAGGCGGCCGGTGTCTCGCGCCCCCTCGTCTACCGCTACTTCCCCGGCGGCAAGCAACAGCTCTACGAAGCCGCCCTGCGCTCCGCGGCCGAACTCCTGGAGCAGTGCTTCGCCGAACCCCAGGCCGGCCCCCTCACCCGGCGGCTGTCCCGGGCCCTGGACCGCTACCTGGCCTTCGTCGACGAACACGACGCGGGCTTCTCCGCCCTCCTCAACGGCGGCAGCGTGGTCGAGACCTCCCGCACCACGGCCACCGTCGACGGCATCCGCCGGGCCGCCGCCCAACAGATCCTCGTCCACCTCGGCGCCCCGGACCCCGGCCCGCGGCTGCGCATGATGGTCCGCACCTGGATCACCGCCGTCGAGGCGGCCTCGCTGATCTGGATCGACGAGGACAAGCAGCCCGGCGTGCAGGAGCTGCGGGACTGGCTGCTGGACCAGTTCATCGCCCTGCTCACGGCGACCGCCGCCACCGATCCGGAGACCGCCGCCGCCGCCCGCACTGCCCTGTCCCTGGAATCCGCGGACGGACCGGTCGGGGTGCTCGCCCGCCGCGTGATCCCCGTGGTCTCCGAGGCCGCCCACCTGCTGTGACACTGGAGGGGTGAGAAGCCAACCCACCCCCTTCGAGGGCGGCCCGATGGACGGCCGGACCCTCCCGATCCTCCTCGGCCCGACGGGGCACCCCGCCAAGTGGTACGAGATCCCGGTCCCCGCCCCGGACGGCGGCGCCCCGACGGTCCTGCTGTACGAGCGCGTCCCGGCGGGCTACTCGAAGCGGCTGGGCCTCCAGAAGGGCTGGAAGTACACCTTCGTCCCCTCGGGCACCAGGCCCAAACCCCGCTGGCCCTGGACCAAGACCCCACCCCCCGCGTAACGGGCCGAGGCGCCAGCCGCCTCCGCCCGGCCGCCGCCGCTCTCAGCCCCGCCGGCATTTGAGGCGCCCGGGTGAGCCGGTCCGGCGGCGACCCGTCCGGCGGTGCGTTGTTTCAGCCCCTGGGTGGGTGGACCCCGTTTCGTTCCGATGGGTCCAGCGGTGGCCTATTCCAGCCTCGCCGGCGTTTGAGGCGCCCGGCGCAGCCGGGGCCGGCAGCATCGACGTCGCACGGCACCGCCCCACCGCCCGGCAGTCGCACCCGTCCCGCCAGGCCGCAGCACCGCCCGGCCAGGGCCGCAGCACCGCCCGGCCAGGGCCATGGCACCGCCCGGCCAGGGCCATGGCACCGCCCGGCCAGGGCCACGGCACCCTCACCCGCCCGGCCAGGGCAACGGAAGGGTGACCACGGCCAACGCCCCACCCCCCGCTCCGCGCCGGAACTCCAGCCGCGCCCCGATGGCCCGGGCCTGTCCGACCGCGATGGTCAGCCCGAGCCCGTGCCCCTTGCCCTTCCCCGAGCGGGAGTCCGACCCGCTCCGGAAGCGTTGCGGGCCGTGCGCGATCAGGTAGTCGGGGTAGCCGTCGCCGTGGTCCCGTACGGTCACCACCGGCCCGTCCACCGTCAGGACCACCGGCGCACGCCCGTGCTTGTGGGCGTTGGCCACCAGGTTGCCGAGCACCCGTTCCAGCCGCCGCCGGTCGGTCTCCACGTGTGCGTCCCGGACGACGACCACCTCCGTGTCCGTCCCCGAGGCCCGCACCACTCTCCCGGCGAGCCGCGCGAGCTGGTGCAGGTCGGTATCCACGGCCTCGCTGTCCGAGTCCAGTCGGGAGATCTCCAGCAGGTCCTCGGTGAGTTGGCGCATCGTACGGACCCGCTCCCGTACGAGTTCCGTCGCCCGTCCCTCCGGCAGCAGTTCCGACGCCGCCTGCAAGCCCGTCAGCGGCGTCCGCAGCTCGTGCGCCACGTCCGCCGTGAACCTCTGCTCGCTCATCAGCTTCGCCTGGAGGCTGCCCGCCATCGTGTCCAGCGCGCCCGCGACCGTCGCCACCTCGTCCTGGTGCCGCGCGGGGTCCCGCGTCCGCGGATCGCCGACCCGCGCGTCGAGGTCCCCCTGGGTGATCCGCCGGGCGACCGTCGCCGTCTGGTGCAGCCGCCGGGTCACACGCCGTACGGCGAACGCCCCGACCAGCAGCGTTCCTCCGATCGCCAACAGGGAGGAACCGATGATCGCGTGGTCCAGGCCGCTGATGGTCCGTGCGCTCTGGCTGTAGTCGACGGCGGTGGCCAGGGCCCGACCGTCCGCGGGGCCCGCCGCCCACATCGTCGGACGGTCGTCGTGGGTGCCCACGACCGTTCCCTGCCGGCCACCGACCGCGAGTTCGCGCAGCGACGGCGGCAGCTCCGTCGGGTCCAGCCCCGAATCGGGGGGCAGGGCCTCGCCGGCCTCGTACGCGCGGGAAGCGTCGCGCAGCCTCTCCAACGCCTTGTCGCGCGCCGTCCCGACCGTCTGCCGGGTCACCTCCACGTGCACCAGCGCGCCCAGCACCGCCGCCAGCGAGCAGCACATGATCACGATGAAGCAGGCCGCCTTCCAGGTCAGCGAAGCGGTCCACGCCGGCAACCGATGCCTCACGACGAGGACCCGTCCGCCGCAGCCGTCCGCGAACCCGCGCCCGTCGTCGTATCCGTCCCCGTCCCCGTCCGCGAACGCGTCCCCGTCGCCGAACCCGCCCCCGGGGTCGCGTCCGTCGAAGGCTGCGGGCGCGCCGGCCCCGGCACCCGGACGATCTGCTCGCGCGTCGGCAGCATGGTGCGCTGTTTCCCGTCCCAGGACCAGGCGGTGATCAGCTCGTAGCCGTTGTTGCCGCTCGGAGCCCGCAGGATCACGTCCCGGCCGGCGAGTTCCACGCCGATCACGGTGTCGATGGTGGCCATGATCCGGTTGAGCCGCCCGTCGGGGTCCGCCGTGTAGGCCCGTACGGACAGCATCTTGTCGGGCAACTCGATCCCGACGACGATCTCGTCCTTCCCGTTCCCGGTGAAGTCCCGGTAGTACGGGCTCAGGACCGGACACTTCCCGGTCGGTTCCTTCCCGCACGCCAGAACCGCGTCGGCGGTCTCCCGGGGCATCCCGTCCGGGCCGACGTCGGCGTTCGGGTGCGCGCGCAGCTCGGCCTGGACCAGCGCCACCGGATCGACCTCGTGCACGTCCTGGTCCTCGACCCGGGGCAGCCCCGGCACGTATTCGGGCGGCGCGCCCCCCGGGTCGGCGGGCGGCACCACGGCCCCCTGCCGCCCCGGCCACAGGTTCACGGGCCCGCTCGCCGTCGGCGTCGGCCCGGCGGCGACCAGTTCGCCGGAGCCGCCGCAGCCCGCGACCGGGAGCAGCAGGACGGGCAGCAGCAAAACGGTGCGCGTCCGTACGGGGAGCGTCCTCACGGGGGCGGGCCATCCTCTCTGCGGCAGGCCGGTGACGGTCGGATTCCAGCCACCTTATGCAGAGATACATCCCTTTTGCTCACGTGTCCGCCCGGTGGACTCCGGGCCGATCCGGACGACACCGGCCCCCGCCGCCGCCCGCCCCCACCCCCCCCGACAAGGCGTCGGAGCGGGGTGTCAGCCCTCCGTGCGTCCGCGCCGCACCATCGCGAAGCCGAGCCCGGCGGCGCCGATGGCCGCGATGCCGCCGCCCGCCGCGAGCAGCAGCACGCCCTCGCCCGGACCGTCCGCCACCGTGTTCAGGCGCAACGCCTCCGCGGTCCCGCCCGCACGCGCCGCGGACTCCGTGGTGTGCGCCGAGACGGGGACGGCGTGTCCGTCGCGCGTCCCGGTCTTGTGGCCGTCGCCGAAGAGGGCGTGCGACGTGTTGCCGGCGGGACGGGTGTCACCGACCCACGACGTGAGCCGGCCGTCCGCCCGCAGCGAGACGTGCAGGTCGCCGGAACCGCCGACGTCGGTCGCGCCGTCCCGACCGGCCACCGTGGCGACCCGGGCGCCGTCGCGCAGGATCTCGGCCTCGTAGGCGTCGTCGGCCACCCGGTAGACCCGGGCCAGGGACTCGCCGTCCGCGAGGGAGAGGCTCTTGACCAGGGTCCGCTGCCCGGTCGACGCGGCCGGCACCCCGTCCGCGAGCGCGGCTGCGGTGGGCAGTGCCAGGAGGCTGCCGGCGCATGCGGTCACGGCGGCTGCGCGAACGAGACTGCGACGGCTGAGGGTGCTCACGGGAGGTCCTTCGTTGCGGGTCGGGTCCCGGCGCGTCCAGGCGGCCGGGCGTATTCGGGTGACATGCGGGCGTGTTCAGGTGCCATAAACGTAGGCGTCCGTCATTGCGGTACAGCGGTGCTTCTGTAACAGCAACCCGACGGGGTTCCGTCGGAGTCGTTACACGGGCCGTTACAGGACCGACCGCCGACCGCCGACCGCCGACCGCCCCGCAGAACCCGCAGGACCCGCCGGCCCCGCACGCCCCGCGCAGCCCCTCGTTCCCACGAGGAGCCCTGCGCCACTCCAACGACCGGGTTCGGCCCGAGGACCCGGCAGGGGGATTGTCCGTCGGCGGCCGGCCTGCTCCCATGGAGTGCGGGGGTGAGGACGATGCCCGGACTCAAGGTGCTGCCGAGCGGCCGGCCAGGCCGGGGCCGGCTGTACGTCAACCTGCCCGACGGCGAGGCGGTCGCCTGGTACGACCGGCGGGCCAATCGGGTCAGCCTGCTGTCCGACGCCCGCCGCGATGCGGTCCTGACGGCCCTGCGCCCGTACTTGACCGGCGACTACACCGTCGGCCCGCCCCCGGTGCCCACGGCGGCCGACCTGCTCCGCCTCGCCCTGCCCCCGGACGAGGACCTCGCCCCGAACCGTCCGGGGGAGCCCCTGGTGGGCGAGCTGACGTACGGCTCCCCGGGCGCCCGCAGCCGACACCGGATCCGCCGGGAACTCCAGGCCCTGGAACGGATGGGCGCCGAACTCGACGCACTGGAGAGCGAGGACTGCCGGGTCCTGCACGCCGTCCCGCTGCCCGACGGCGGCGTGATCGACCACCTCCTCATCGGGCCGCCCGGCGTCCTCTGCGTCCGCACCGTCCCCGGTCTCCGCCGGCGCGCCCGGATCGGGGACCTCCTGCTCACCGTGGGCCGGGCCGAACCCGGCCCGGAACCCCGGCTGGTCCGCCTCGCCGCCGCGTACGCCACCCGCGTGCTGACGGCGCCGGTCCTCCCCGCGCTCGCCCTCGTCGAGGCCTCGCACGTCGAGGTGGCCCCCACCCTGCGCGACGTACGCATCCTCCGGTCCGGCACCGCCGCCGCCCGGTTCGCCTCGAACCCGGCCACGCTCAAGCCCCCGGACGTCGACGCCCTGTACGCCCTCGCCCGCGACACCCGCACCTGGCTCCGCCCCACCCGGCGGCGAACCGGGGCCCGTGCGTAGCGAGCCGCCGTCGGCGCGGACCCGGCTGCCTTCGAGTGTCGCGCTCCGGCTCCTCGGCATAGCCTGAGGGCCTCCCCAGGGAAGGAGCGCGGCATGAGGGCTACCTGGAAGGGGGCCATCTCGTTCGGGCTGGTCACGATCCCGGTGCAGCTCTTCACGGCCACGGAGGAGCACGACATTCCGCTCCGCCAGGTGCACGCGAAGGACGGCTCACGCGTACGTCTGCGGCGCGTCTGCGAGGCCGAGGACGTGGAGATCCCGTACCACGAGATCACCAAGGGCTACGAGGCTCCGGACGGCAGCATGATCATGCTGTCCGACGAGGACCTCGCCGACCTTCCCCTCCCGAGCAAGAAGCTCATCGACGTGCTGGCGTTCGTGGACGCCTCGACGATCGATCCGCTGATGTTCTCCAAGGCCTACTACGTCGGCACGTCCGACCGCGCCGCCGCCAAGCCGTACGCCCTGCTCCGCGAGGCCCTCACCGAGTCCGGGCAGATCGCCGTCACGAAGATCGCCATCCGGTCGCGCGAGGCCCTCGCCGTGCTCCGCGTCCACGAGGACACCCTGGTCCTCCAGACCTGCCTGTGGCCCGACGAGGTCAGACCCGCCGCGGGCATCACCCCGGAGGGGGACGTGACGATCCGCCCCCAGGAACTCCGGATGGCCCGCTCGCTCATGGACATGCTCTCCCAGGACTTCGACCTGTCCGCGCTGCACGACGAGTACCAGGAAGCCCTCCAACAGGTCATCGAGGCCAGGCTCCAGGGCGTCGAACCGCCCCGCGGCGAGGAGGAGGCCGCCCCGACCGGCGGCAAGGTCATCGACCTGATGGCCGCCCTGGAGAACAGCGTCCGCGCGGCCAGGGAATCCCGCGGGGAGCCGGCCGCCGCGGACGGGGAGACGGACGCCGAGGTGCGCACGCTGCCCGTGCCCGGCAATACGCGGAAGGCCGCGGCGGAGAAGAGAACCGCCACGGACAAGAAGAGCGCCCCCGCGAAGAAGGCGGCGAAGACGACGACCGCGAAGACGACCCAGGCCCGCAAGGCCACCGGCTCCGCGGCGAAGAAGGCCACCGCCTCACCCAAGGACACCGGCGGCAAGAAGACCACCGCGACGAAGAGATCCGCGACGAAGAGCACCGCCGCGTCCGCGGCCAAGACGACGGGAACGGCCAAGACGACGGGAACGGCGAAGGCGACGACCGCGAAGACCGCGGCGGCCAAGAAGACGACCCGACGCGCGGCCTCCGCCTGACGATCCCGCGCCCGTCCACCCGCCACCCCCGGCCACCCGCCCGCCCGGCCCCCACCCGCCTGGCCTCCCTGACCGCCCGCTTCCTCCCGATCCGTGCCAGTCTGCTCACATGGCGCCGATCACGATGGTGGAAGGGCGCCGCATCTCGCTCAGCAACCTGGACAAGGTGCTGTACCCGGAGAGCGGCTTCACCAAGGGCGAGGTCCTGCACTACTACGCCTCCGTGGCGGATGCGATGCTGCCCCACCTCCACGACCGGCCGGTCTCGTTCCTGCGCTATCCCGACGGCCCGGACGGTCAGCTCTTCTTCACCAAGAACCCGCCGCCCGGCACACCCGAATGGGTGCGGACCACCCCGGTTCCCCGGTCCGAGGACCTCACCGCCGAGCAGGTCGTCGTCGGCGACCTTCCCACCCTCATGTGGGCCGCCAACCTCGTCGTCGAGTTCCACACCCACCAGTGGCCCGCCGCCGCCCCCGCCATCGCCGACCGGCTGATCCTCGACCTCGACCCCGGCCCGCCCGCCACCGTCGTCGAGTGCTGCGCCGCCGCGCTCTGGCTCCGCGAGCGCCTGGCCGCCGACGGGCTGCGCGCCTGCGCGAAGACCTCCGGCTCCAAGGGCCTCCACCTGATCGCGCCGCTGGAGCCGACCCCGTCCGAGCGGGTGTCCGCGTACGCCAAGGCCCTCGCCCAGGAGGCCGAACGCGCACTCCCGGACCTGATCGTCCACCGGATGGCCAAGAACCTGCGTCCCGGCAAGGTCTTCGTCGACCACAGCCAGAACGCTGCCGCCAAAACCACCGCCGCCCCCTACACCCTGCGCGCCCGCGCCCTCCCCACCGTCTCCGCACCCGTCTCCTGGGACGAGGTGGAGGCCTGCCGCGACCCCGCCGAGCTGGTGTTCCTCGCCGACGACATCCCGGCCCGGCTGGCCCGCGACGGCGACCTCTGCGCCCCGCTGCTCGACCCGGACCAGTCCGGCGGGCTGCCGTGAGCACGGTCCGGGTCGCGCTCGCCACCGCCGTCGCCACCCTGCCGCGCGAGCCGGGTCTCGCGTACGAGCCGAAGTTCGACGGCCACCGCCTCGTCGTCGTGCGCACGGCCGAGGAGGCGGTCCTCCAGGCCCGTTCCGGGCGCATCGTCACCGCCGCCTTCCCCGACCTCGCGGCGGCGGCGCTGCTGCTGCCCGCCGGGACCGTCCTCGACGGGGAGGTGGTCGTCTGGCACGCCGGGCGGACGGACTTCGCGCTCGTCCAGCGACGGGCCGCCGCCACCCCGGCCAGGGCCGCGCTTCTCGCCCGTACCCTGCCGGCCTCGTACGCCGCCTTCGACGTACTGGAACTGGCCGGTCTCGACGTGCGCGCCCGCCCGTACGAACGACGCCGCGCCCTCCTCGTCGACCTGCTGCTCCCGCTCGGCCCACCCCTGCAACCGGTGCCCATGACCACCGACCCGGAGCTGGCCGAGACCTGGTACGAGACCCTTCCCGCCGGCGGCGTCGAGGGCCTCGTCGTCAAACGGCTGGACCAGGCCTACCCGGCCGGCCGCCGCGGCTGGCGCAAGCTCCGCCACACCAACGTCCGGGACGCGGCCGTCGTCGGCCACACCGGCAGCCCGCGCCGCCCGCTCGCGCTGGTCCTCGTCCTCCCCGGCGAGGACGAGGAACCCCTGGTGTCCAGCCCGCTGTCCCCGGCACTGCGCACCGAACTGGCGGCGGCCCTCGCCCGGCGCGCGGAGACCGCCCCGGCCGGGGCGACCGTCACCGCCATCGGCCTGGGCGAGGTCCCGTACCGCCCGCTGGACCCGCCACTCGCGGCGGAAGTACGTCAGACCTCGGGCCGGCACCCGCCCCCGGAGGTCCTGCGCCTGCGCACCGACCTCCTCTGACCCGCGCGGATCCCTGACGGATCGCCGAAGCACGCCGACCGATCGCCGAAGCACGCCGACCTCCGACCCGCGCGGGCGGCACGGGTCGGAGGTCGGGCGGTGGGAGGTCGGGGCGGGGTCGGGCCCGGCCCAGGGGTCAGGCCCGAGGGTCAGGCCGGCTTCGCGCCGCCCAGCGGGGGCACCGTCGGCGGCTTCTTGTCCGCCGGAGGCCGCGGATTGGGGTGCTCGTACCCGGATTCCCGCTCGGCGCGGGCGTCCTCCTGGTGGCTGTGGCTCCGGGAACCGAAGTTCCCGTACCCCTGCATCTCGTGGGGCCGCAGACCGGTGGTGGGGAACTCCACGGGCTCTCGCTCCTCGGAGACCTCCAGCACCGCACCGCCGTCGGGCAGGTGGGGCTGGCTCTCGGTGGTGGGTGGCGCGGGCTCGTGCGCGCGAACCCGTTTGCCCAGCATGAAGCCGCCGAGCAGGAAGCCCACGACGATCAGTCCGACGACCAAGAGCCACGCGATGTTCGTGAGGGTCCTGTCCGCCGCGAGAAAGATCAGGTTCGTGTCCATGTGTAGTAGTTTCCCGCATTTCGCCCGGATTCACTTCCGCAGCATCGGAAACCTCCCCGCCCCGGGCGTCGCGGGCACGCGCTACCCCCGCAGCGGCCCCTCGGAATCCCGCAACCCGCCCGCGTCCCTCCCACCGAGCACCCCGAGGATCTCGGCGCAGATCGCCAAGGCCGTCTCCGCCGGGGTCCGCGCCCCGAGGTCCAGGCCGATCGGCCCGTGCACCCGCGCCAGCTGCGCCGCGCCCACCCCGGCCGCGATCAACCCCTCACGGCGCCGCGTGGTGGTCCGGCGGGAGCCGAGCGCCCCCACGTAAGGGATCCCGAGCGCCAGCGCCGTCCGCAGCGTCGGCACGTCGAAGTCCGGCTCGTGACTGAGCAGCACCAGACAGGCGGCGTCCCGATGATCCGCCAGGACCCTCGCGGCCTCCGCGGCCGACTCCACGACCGTCACCCCCCACTCCAGCAGCGCGGCCTGCCGCCCGATGATCTCGGCCAGCTCCCCGGTGCCCCCGATCACCACGTGCGGAGCGGACGGGTACGCCTCCACGAGCACCAGCCCCGAACCTCCGTACAGCGCGTCCCGCCCGGGCCGCCGGGTCGCCAACAACTCCCCGGCCCGCCGCGCGGCGTCATCCGGCGGCAGGTCCACGGCCCGCACCACCTCGCTCACCGCCCGATCGGCCGCCGCGTTCAACCGCGTCACCAGCGCCACCCCGGCCCCCTGCCCCAGCAGGTCCCACCACTCGCCCGGGACCGACACCAGTGGCTGCAACAACACCTCGGCCCGTCCACCACAGGTCAACCGCGCCTCGACGGCCTCCCCGGTCCCGACGGACAGCTCGCACACCCGCGCGCTCTCCCCGCCCCCCAAGCCCCCCGCCTCGACGACGAGTTCGGCATCGAAGACCCCCCGATACAGAGCCCCCACACACTCCCCGCCGGCATCCACCAACACCGCCCCGGCGGGATCCCGCGGCCCGAACCCCTGCTCGGTCACGGGCCGCGCCAGATAGGCCTCCCGCCCCTCGGCCACCCACCGCCGCGCCGTCTCCACCAACTCACGCATCGCGCCGCCCCATCCTCATCGTCAGAGCCCGCCACAAAGCACCTGGTCAGCGGCGCAAGGTGGCCTCACCCCCAACCTACGCACGCCAACCCCCACACCCCACCCCCCAAATCCCACAGACCCACCCCCCACCCCCTCGTACGGACCACCGGAACCCAGGGCCGCCCACGCCATGCCCTCCATGCCTCACCGGGCCCATCAGATCCACCACGCCACGCGGGCTCGTCCGCGCCCCCCCCGCATCCCCCGACCCCGAAGGTTCGGCACGCGGGCCCCCAAGCCCCCGGCCCGGCTGCCACCCAGCGACCGCCACGACGCCCTGGCCGCCGGCCCGCCCCCGGGCAAACTGCCGCCGCTGCTCGCCGCCTGGGCCGCGGTCCCCGAAGTCCTCACCCATGCGCCGCCCCCCGAGGAGACCCCGGTCGCACTCATCGGCCCGAACGACGAGGACGCCGTCACCCTCCGCACCGGGGTCCTGCGCGCCCTCGCCACCCCCCGACGGACAGGCCCTCACCGACGAGGCCCGGGGATACGCCGAACTCCCCGTCCTGGCCGCATGGTTCCAGCGCGCCCTGCGCGCCCACCCGGCCGCGGACGACACCGGTCCGCGTATGGTCGAGGTGCTCCGCGATACGCCTGCGCAACACGGCAGTTGGCCGCGCATACGCGAAGACCCCGTCTCAGCGAACTCGCTGATGGCGGGGTCTTTGGGCACTTCCTGCGAAGTGCCCCCGGCAGGATTCGAACCTGCGCACACGGCTCCGGAGGCCGTTGCTCTATCCCCTGAGCTACGGGGGCGCGTCCGCCGACTTGCGGCGACGGGTTGAACACTACCAGCTCTCACCGGGTGATCAGGAACTCGTTTACCGGGGAGTGGGGAGTGCGTCGCCCGCAGGGGGTGGAAGTGGCAAAAACCCGGACGCGGGGGCTGTGGCGGACCTACTCTCGAGTTGTGTCAGGCGCCTCGGGTCGGGTGCTTGTTGTCGACGACAACAAGGTCATCCGGCAGTTGATCAAGGTCAATCTCGAGCTGGAGGGCTTCGAGGTCGTGACCGCGAACGATGGTGCCGAGTGCCTGGACGTCGTGCATCAGGTATGTCCCGACGTGATCACCCTTGATGTGGTCATGCCCCGGTTGGACGGGTTCGGGGCGGCCGCGCAGTTGCGGGCCGATCCGCGGACGCGGCATCTGCCCGTCGCCATCGTCAGCGCGTGCACTCAGTACGAGGTCGAGGTCGGGATCGCCGCCGGTGTGGACGCGTTCCTCGCCAAGCCCTTCGAGCCCGCCGAGCTGGTGCGCGTCGTGCGCAGGCTGGCCGAGCGCCGGGACCGGCGCGAACGGAAAGGGACACCGGCGGGGAGAGGACGAGGGTGAGCCCGACGGGACGGACGGACGCCGGGACGGGACGGACCGACGCCGGGACGGGACGGAGGGACGCCGTGCCTGACGGTTCGCGCGCGCCCTGTCCTCTTGTATGTGTTCACGTGTGTGTTCATGTGTGTGTTCACATGCCGAAACCCTTCGCGTGACCCGGGGGCTTCTCCCCTAGGCTGGGTGACGTGACCCCCGCTGACCTCTCTCGTACCGTCGTGCGCGCCGTGCGCTGCGCCGTCGAGGACGGGGAGCTTCCGGCGGACGCGGTCGTTCCCGACCGGGTCGTGGTCGAGCGGACCCGCCCCGGTGGGGTGGGGGAGTACGCCACGCCCGTCGCGTTCCAGGTGGCCAGGTCGGCCCGCCGCGCCCCCGGTGAGGTGGCGGCGGTGCTCGCGCGCAGGCTGGAGGTGGCGGACGGGATCGAGCGCGTCGAGGTCACCGGGGCGGGGTTCCTGAACTTCGTACTGCGCAAGCGTTCCGTCGCCGATCTGGTGCGGGAGATCCACGCCCAGGGGATCCGGTACGGATGCGCCCCGGACCCTGCCCCGCGACCCGCCCCGCCCCCCGCCCCCCGCCCCGGGCTCCGCGCGCGCGTCGTCCGCGAGGCCCTGTTGAGGATCGCGGCCACGCAGGGCTCGACGCCGACTGCCGGCGAAGCGGCGCCGAGTACCGCCGCCGTCCCGGACACCGCTCCGAACATCGCCCCCGTCCCCGCCGCGGAAGGGGATGTCGTCGCGCGCCTCGGCGCCGACGCCGCCACCTGGGCCATGCTCGCCGTCGCGCCCCACGAGAGTCCGGTGTTCCCCGAGCGGCTGCTCGCGCAGGACGAGTCCAACGAGTTCTTCCGCGTCCGGTACGCCCACTCCCGCGCCCGCGCGCTGACCCGCAACGCGGCCCTCCTCGGGTTCGGGTTCGGGTTCGAGGGCCTCCCCGGGGAGATGGCCGGCGAGGCGCCCGAAGAAGGGGTCGGCGATGTGACCGAAGCGGACGCCCTCCTGCGCGTCCTCGCCGAGCACCCCCTCGCCCTGGAGGCCGCCGCGCACCACCGTGCGCCCGAACGGCTCGTACGGCAGCTCGTCGAGCTGGCCGACGCCCTGCTCGACTTCCAGTACCGGGTGCTGCCCCGGGGCGACGAGAAACCCTCGGCCGCCCACCGTTCCCGGCTGGCTGTCGCCGAAGCCGCCGGGACGGTGCTGGCCGGTGGCCTGACCCTGCTCGGCATGGACGCCCCTGAACGCCTGTGACCCGCAAAGAGAGATTTCGATGAGCCGTTCCGCGCACCCCGCCGGCCCCCGCCACGCCGACGTCCTGCCCGAGGGCCACTACGCCCCGCCGCCCGCCGACCTGAACGCGCTCGACGAGAAGGTCTGGGCCCGGACCGTCACGCGCGGCGACGACGGCGTGGTCCGTGTCGGAGGCGTCGAAGTCACCCGTCTCGCCGAGGAGTTCGGGACGCCCGCCTTCTTCCTCGACGAGTCGGACTTCCGCGAACGCTGCCGCGCCTGGGCGCACGCCTTCGGGCCGGACGCGGACGTGTTCTACGCCGGCAAGGCGTTCCTCTCCAAGGCCGTGGTGAAGTGGCTCAAGGAGGAGGGGCTCAACCTCGACGTCTGCTCCGGTGGCGAGCTGGCCACGGCGCTCGCCGCCGAGATGCCCGCCGGACGCATCGCCTTCCACGGCAACAACAAGTCCGTCGCCGAGATCACCCGCGCCATCGAGGCCGGCGTCGGCCGCATCGTCCTCGACTCCTACCAGGAGATCGCCCGCGTCGCGCACATCGCGCGCGAGCTCGGCGTACGGCAGCCGGTGCAGATCCGCGTCACCGTCGGCGTCGAGGCACACACCCACGAGTTCATCGCCACCGCCCACGAGGACCAGAAGTTCGGCATCGCCGTCGCGGACGGCTCCGCCGCCGAGGCCGTGCGTCGCGCACTCGGGCACGACAGCCTGGAGCTGCTCGGCGTCCACTCCCACATCGGCTCGCAGATCTTCGACATGGCGGGCTTCGAGGTGTCGGCCAAGCGCGTGGTCCGGCTGCTGGCCGACGTCCGCGACGAGCACGGCGTCGAACTCCCGGAGATCGACCTGGGCGGTGGCCTCGGCATCGCCTACACCTCCGCGGACGACCCGCGCGAGCCCCACGAGATCGCCAAGGCCCTGCACGAGATCGTCGCCCGCGAGTGCGAGTCGGCCGGGCTGCGCGCCCCGCGGATCTCCGTGGAACCCGGACGGGCGATCGTCGGCCCGACGGCCTTCACGCTGTACGAGGTCGGGACGATCAAGCCGCTGGAGGGGCTGCGGACGTACGTGTCCGTCGACGGCGGCATGTCCGACAACATCCGTACCGCCCTCTACGACGCCGAGTACACGGTCAACCTGGTCTCGCGCGTCTCCGACGCCGAACCGATGCTCGTGCGCGTCGTCGGCAAGCACTGCGAGAGCGGCGACATCGTGGTCAAGGACGCGTTCCTGCCGGCCGACCTGGCCCCGGGCGACCTGCTGGCCGTACCGGCCACCGGCGCGTACTGCCGCTCCATGGCCAGCAACTACAACCACTCGCTGCGCCCGCCCGTCGTCGCCGTGCGCGACGGACAGGCGCGAGTGATCGTCCGTCGGGAGACGGAGGAGGATCTCCTGAGTCTCGACCTCGGATGATGAAATAGACGTCTCACTCAATGGACCGAGGATGGAAACTGCTGTCCATTGAGTGAGACTGGTTCACACCTGGTGTGCAAACCGCGCCCCGGGTAGCGATGGAAGATCGAAAGGCGTAGGTCGAATGATGCGTACGCGTCCGCTGAAGGTGGCGCTGCTGGGCTGTGGAGTGGTCGGCTCAGAGGTGGCGCGCATCATGACGACGCACGCCGAAGACCTCACGGCCAGGATCGGCGCGCCCGTCGAGCTCGCCGGCGTGGCCGTGCGCCGCCCCTCCAAGGTGCGCGAGGGCATCGACCCGGCGCTCATCACCACCGACGCGACCGCCCTCCTCAAACGCGGTGACATCGACGTCGCCATCGAGGTCATCGGCGGCATCGAGCCGGCCCGCGCCCTGATCCACACCGCCTTCGAGCACGGCATCTCCGTGGTCTCGGCGAACAAGGCGCTGCTCGCCCAGGACGGCGCCGCGCTGCACGCCGTCGCCGACGCCGCCGGGTTGGACCTGTACTACGAGGCGGCCGTCGCCGGCGCCATCCCGCTGGTCCGCCCGATGCGCGAGTCCCTCGCCGGCGACAAGATCAACCGGGTGATGGGCATCGTCAACGGCACGACGAACTTCATCCTCGACAAGATGGACTCGACGGGCGCCGGCTACCAGGAGGCCCTCGACGAGGCCACCGCGCTCGGCTACGCCGAGGCCGACCCGACCGCCGACGTCGAGGGCTACGACGCCGCCGCCAAGGCCGCGATCCTCGCCGGCATCGCCTTCCACACCAGGGTCCGCCTCGACGACGTGTACCGCGAGGGCATGACCGAGGTCAGCGCGGCCGACTTCGCCTCCGCCAAGCGGATGGGCTGCACCATCAAGCTCCTCGCGATCCTGGAGCGCGCCGCCGACGGCCAGTCCGTCACCGCCCGCGTGCACCCCGCGATGATCCCGCTCAGCCACCCGCTCGCGTCCGTCCGCGAGGCGTACAACGCCGTCTTCGTCGAGGCGGAGGCCGCCGGTCGGCTCATGTTCTACGGGCCCGGCGCGGGCGGTGCCCCCACCGCGTCCGCGGTCCTCGGCGACCTCGTCGCCGTGTGCCGCAACAAGCTCGCCGAGGCAACGGGGCCCGGCGAGTCGGCGTACACCCAGCTGCCGGTCAGCACCATGGGCGACGTCGTCACGCGCTACCACATCAGCCTCGATGTGGCGGACAAGCCGGGCGTCCTCGCCCAGGTGGCGACCACGTTCGCGGAGCACGGTGTCTCCATCGACACCGTCCGGCAACAGGGCAAGGACGGCGAGGCCTCCCTCGTCGTCGTCACTCACCGCGCGCACGACGCCGCCCTCACCGGGACCGTCGAGGCGCTGCGGAAGCTGGACACCGTGCGCGGTGTCGCCAGCATCATGCGTGTTGAAGGGGAGTAAGGACCCATGAGCAGCAATCGCACCCACCAGTGGCGCGGCATCATCGAGGAGTACCGGGACCGCCTGCCGGTCACGGCCACGACTCCGGTGGTCACGCTCCGTGAGGGCGGTACTCCCCTCGTCCCGGCCCAGTTGCTCTCCGAGCGCACGGGTTGTGAGGTCCACCTGAAGGTCGAGGGCGCCAACCCCACCGGGTCCTTCAAGGACCGCGGCATGACGATGGCGATCACCCGGGCCAAGGAGGAGGGCGCCAAGGCCGTCATCTGCGCCTCCACCGGCAACACCTCGGCCTCGGCCGCGGCCTACGCGGTCCGCGCCGGCATGGTCTGTGCCGTCCTCGTGCCGCGCGGCAAGATCGCGCTCGGCAAGATGGGTCAGGCCCTCGTGCACGGTGCCAAGATCCTTCAGGTCGACGGCAACTTCGACGACTGCCTGGACCTGGCCCGCGCGCTGTCCGACAACTACCCGGTGGCGCTGGTCAATTCCGTCAATCCGGTGCGCATCGAGGGTCAGAAGACGGCCGCGTTCGAGATCGTCGACGCGCTCGGAGACGCCCCCGACATCCACGTGCTGCCGGTCGGCAACGCCGGCAACATCACCGCGTACTGGAAGGGCTTCAAGGAGTACAAGGCCGACGGCCTGTCCTCCCGTACGCCCCGCGTGTGGGGCTTCCAGGCCTCCGGTTCCGCGCCCATCGTGCGCGGCGAGGTCGTCAAGGAGCCGCACACCATCGCGACCGCGATCCGGATTGGCAACCCGGCCTCCTGGGACTACGCCCTGCAGGCCCGGGACGAGTCGGGCGGTTTCATCGACGAGGTGACGGACCGCCAAATCCTCGCGGCCTACCGTCTGTTGGCCGCCCAGGAGGGTGTCTTCGTCGAGCCCGCCTCGGCCGCCTCGGTGGCCGGCCTGCTCAAGGCCGCCGATCTCGGACTGGTCGACCCCGGCCAGAAGATCGTCTGTACGGTCACCGGCAACGGCCTGAAGGACCCCGACTGGGCCGTCGCGGGCGCCCCGCAGCCCGTCACCATTCCGGTGGACGCCGAGGCCGCGGCCGCCCGGCTCGGCCTGATCTGACCCCGGGGTCCGACCCCGGTCGGGCCCCTCGCCGAGTTGCCGGATTCCGAAAGCCCCGGAATCCGGCAACTCGGTCCGTACGGCACAAAAGACAGCGGAATTCAGCGGAAGAAGTCGACACGCATCGTGCGCCTCCTGTGCGCCCTATGTCGCGAGAGAACCTTCCTTCGATACGCTGTACTTACATCCGCCACCGCGCATATGACTCGGTGCTGCCCCACGGGCCTTCGGATGTCGTGCGTTCCCCAGTACATTCGCAGCGAAGATCCCGCCCAGCACCAGATCTCGCACAGTCACAAGGAGTGTCATCGACCGATGGCAGGTCCAGCGTTCCGCGCCGCCGCCGTACGAGTGCGCGTCCCCGCCAGCAGCGCCAACCTCGGCCCGGGCTTCGACGCCCTCGGTCTGGCCCTGGGGCTTTACGACGACGTGGTCGTCCGGGTCGCCGACTCCGGCCTGAACATCGACATCGCGGGCGAGGGCGCCGACACCCTCCCGCGCGACGAGAGCCACCTCCTCGTGCGTGCCATGCGCACCGCCTTCGACCTGCTGGGCGGACAGCCGCGCGGCCTGGAGGTCGTCTGTGCCAACCGGATCCCGCACGGTCGGGGCCTGGGCTCCTCCTCCGCCGCGATCTGCGCCGGCATCGTCGCCGCCCGCGCGGTGACCATAGGCGGGGAGACGAAACTCGACGACGCCGCGCTGCTGGAACTCGCCACCGAGATCGAGGGCCACCCCGACAACGTCGCCGCCTGTCTCCTCGGCGGCTTCACCCTCGCCTGGATGGACGGCGGCAGCGCCAAGGCCATCCGTATGGAGCCCGCGGATTCCATCGTTCCGGTGGTCTTCGTGCCGTCCAAGCCGGTCCTGACCGAGACCGCGCGCGGCCTGCTGCCGCGCACCGTCCCGCACGTGGACGCGGCCGTCAACGCGGGGCGTGCGGGCCTGCTCGTGGAAGCCCTGACCAGGCGTCCCGAGCTGCTGCTGCCCGCCACCGAGGATCGGCTGCACCAGGAATACCGGTCCCCGGCGATGCCCGAGAGCGTGGCACTCGTGGGCCGACTGCGGGCGGACGGCATTCCCGCGGTCATCTCCGGCGCGGGCCCCACGGTCCTCGCGCTGGTCGACAACGGTGCGGCCGACAAGGTCGCGCGGCTCGCGGGCGAGGGGTGGGCCGCGAACCGGCTCGCCCTCGACGCCGCGGGCGCGAGCGTACTTCCGCTGGGCACGCAGGGCGGCTGAGCCTTTCCCGAATGGCCGCGGCCGAAAAGGGAGGGCGAGCCAGTGACCAGGGCGGGCGGCCGGGCAGGTCGCTCGCGCGGAAGGGCGTTACAGCCGGTGATTGAGAGGGGGAATGTCTGTTGGATCCGGTAGTGTTAGTCTCAAGTGCGCATCCGAAGCCGCCATGGCTCGGTGCTCAGTGTCCCGATTCGGGACCACCTTTCTTCCGGGAGCCTCCCCGACTGCTTTGATCGCCACCAGCAGTTTCGAGCACGCTCCGGAATCGGCGTGACATTCCCACGCTTTCAGCTCGGGGGCTTCTCGCCGGAACCACCCACGCACGTTTCTTTCCGCCGTATCCCTATCGGCGGACCACCGTCCCGGCCGCGGTCCACGACCCATCAGGTCATGGTCTGTTGTCGGACAGCACAACCGGTCGCCGAGCCAGACAGGCCGACGTCCGCTCCAGGGAAGGACCCTTCGTGAGCGACACCACCGATCTGATGGGCGCTGCCGACACCAACGTCGACACCAGTGCCCCCGCCGCGGGCGCCGCGCCCAAGCGTCGCCGCTCCGGCACCGGCCTCGACGGCATGGTCCTGGCCGAGCTTCAGCAGGTCGCGTCCGGCCTCGGTATCAGGGGCACCGCGCGTATGCGCAAGAGCCAGCTGATCGAGGTCATCAAGGAGGCGCAGGCAGGCGGCAGCGCCCCCAAGGCCGCCGCCGCGGACACCGCCGAGGCCAAGCCGAAGCGCCGCGCCACCAGCAAGGCCCGCACGGGCGACGTCGCCGCCGAGGCGCCCGTCGAGAAGGCCGCGCAACAGTCCCAGATCGACATCCCGGGCCAGCCGGCCGGGGGCCCCTCCCGCGCGAGCGAGGCCGAGCGCGGGGGCGAGGACGCCCCGGCCGGTGAGCGTCGCCGCCGTCGAGCCACCGCCCCCTCCGGAAGCCCGGAGTCCGCGGCGCCCGCCGCCGTGCAGGTCGAGCAGAAGACCGAGACCGCCCCCGCCGCGCAGACCGACGTCAAGGCCGAGGCCGCGACCGCCGTCTCCGGTGGCCAGGCGCAGGAGGCCGGCGAGGGTCGCGGTCGCCGCGACCGTCGCGACCGCGGTGACCGTGCCGAGCGCGGCGACGGCCGCCGCGAGCGCCGTGACCGCGGCGCCAAGGCCGACGACCAGGGCCAGGCCGGCCAGGGTCAGGCCGGTCAGGGTCAGGCCCAGGGCGGCCAGACCCAGCCGGGTCAGGGCCAGGGCCAGGCCGGTCAGGGCGCTCAGGGCGGAGGCCGGCAGGACCGCGGCGACCGCCAGGAGCGCGGCGACCGTCAGCAGCAGGGCGGGCGTGGCCAGGGCCAGAACCAGGGCCAGCAGGGTCGTCAGGACCGTCAGGACAACGGCCCCCAGGACGACTTCGACGGTGAGGACGGCCGTCGCGGCCGTCGTGGCCGCTACCGCGACCGTCGTGGCCGTCGTGGCCGTGACGAGTTCGCGCCGAGCGAGCCGCAGGTCGCCGACGACGACGTTCTGATCCCCGTCGCGGGCATCCTCGACATCCTCGACAACTACGCGTTCATCCGGACCTCGGGCTACCTGCCCGGCCCGAACGACGTGTACGTCTCCCTCGCCCAGGTCCGCAAGGCGGGCCTGCGCAAGGGCGACCACACCACCGGTGCGGTCCGTCAGCCCAAGGACGGCGAGCGCCGCGAGAAGTTCAACGCCCTGGTGCGCCTGGACTCCGTCAACGGCATGGCGCCCGAATCCGGCCGAGGCCGGCCGGAGTTCCAGAAGCTGACGCCCCTGTACCCGCAGGACCGGCTCCGTCTGGAGACCGACCCGGGCGTGCTGACCACCCGCATCATCGACCTCGTGTCGCCGATCGGAAAGGGTCAGCGAGGCCTGATCGTGGCCCCGCCGAAGACCGGCAAGACCATGATCATGCAGGCGATTGCCAACGCGATCACCACGAACAACCCCGAGTGCCACCTGATGGTCGTCCTGGTCGACGAGCGTCCGGAAGAGGTCACCGACATGCAGCGGTCGGTCAAGGGCGAGGTCATCTCCTCGACCTTCGACCGTCCGGCCGAGGACCACACCACCGTCGCCGAGTTGGCCATCGAGCGCGCCAAGCGTCTCGTCGAGCTGGGTCACGACGTGGTCGTCCTGCTGGACTCCATCACCCGTCTGGGCCGCGCGTACAACCTCGCCGCCCCCGCCTCCGGCCGCATCCTGTCCGGTGGTGTCGACTCGACCGCGCTGTACCCGCCGAAGCGCTTCTTCGGTGCCGCGCGCAACATCGAGGACGGCGGCTCGCTGACCATCCTGGCCACCGCGCTGGTCGACACCGGCTCGCGGATGGACGAGGTGATCTTCGAGGAGTTCAAGGGCACCGGCAACATGGAGCTCAAGCTCGACCGCAAGCTCGCCGACAAGCGCATCTTCCCGGCCGTCGACGTCGACCCGTCGGGCACCCGCAAGGAGGAGATCCTCCTCAACGCGGAGGAGCTCGCCATCGTCTGGAAGCTGCGTCGGGTGCTGCACGCCCTCGACTCGCAGCAGGCGATCGAGCTGCTGCTCGACAAGATGAAGAAGACCAAGTCGAACGCCGAGTTCCTGATGCAGATCGCCAAGACGACGCCCGGCGGCAAGAACGACGACTGACCGTCGCCGTAGCCGAACGTCCGACCGAAACCGCCCCCGCCGCCCTCCGCGGCGGGGGCGGTTTCGTCGTGTCCGGGGTGCGCGGGCGTATGTCGGTTCGTACACGCGGCGTACACGCTCTCGGTACTCGGTGCGACGTTCGACACACTCGCGCCCCCTCGGCACCCCCGTGCACGCGGCCCCCTCCCGTCGGGAAACCCCAGGCGAGCGCCCCGGCACGCGGTGGCCGCCGCAGGGTCGGCGGCCCGTGAGGGGGGCCCGATCGGGTCTGCGGGCGTGGAACCCTGAAGGACGTTAGTCCGTCTGTGTCAAAGGGCAGCAGGGGGAGATCGGCCGACCGGGCCGGGCGCCGTACGCAGGACTGAGGAGACCATGACCGAGGACAGCACGGGCCGCCGCGCCGCAGGCGGAGGGCGCCGACGCAAGCCGCCGCCGCGGCGACGCAAGGCCCTGACCGTCGTCGCCTGGACGGCCGCCGGCGTGGTCGTGTTGGGCGGCGGGGGACTGGGCTACTTCTACTTCAAGTTCAACGGGAACCTGAAGAGCGTCGACATCGACCAGGCGCTCGGCACCGACCGCCCGCAGAACGTCGACAACGGCTCCATGGACATCCTGGTCCTCGGCTCGGACTCGCGCGGCGGAGCCAACGGCGAGTACGGCCGCGACGACGGCGGCTCGGCCCGCTCCGACACCGCGATGATCATCCACCTGTACGAGGGCCACAAGAAGGCGAGCGTGGTGTCGATACCGCGCGACACCATCGTGAAGCGCCCCTCCTGCGAGACCTCGGACGGAAAGACGGACAAGGGCGGCAACCGCTCGCAGTTCAACGAGGCCTTCACGGTCGGCGGGGCCGTCTGCGCGGTCAAGACCGTCGAGAAGATGTCGGGGATCCGCATGGACCACTACATCGAGGTCGACTTCACGGGCTTCAAGAAGATCATCGACAACCTCGGCGGCGTCGAGGTCACCACCACCAAGCCGATCAAGGACGGCGCCAGCCACCTGAACCTGCCGGCAGGCGTCAACAAGCTCAACGGCGAACAGGCCCTCGGCCTCGTCCGGACCCGCAAGAGCGTCGGCGACGGCAGCGACCTGGGACGAATACAACTCCAGCAGGCCTTCATCAAGGCGCTGATCAAGCAGGTCAAGAACGTCGGCGTCTTCGACAACCCCAAGCGGCTGCTCGGCCTGGCGGACTCCGCCACCAAGGCGATCACCACCGACCGGGCGCTCGGCGACGTGAAGTCCCTGATGGGCTTCGCGCAGGGACTCCAGGGCATCGACGGCGCGGACATGCAGATGATCACCCTCCCGGTGGCCGGCGACCCCGTCGACCCCAATCGGGTCGTCCCGCTCACCAAGGAGTCGAAGATGGTCTGGGACTCCCTGCTCGCCGACCAGCCGATTCCGGCCGAGGCGACCGCGGACTCGGCGGGGGACAAGGGCACGGCCGGGGCGATCGTACAGAGCCCCTGACGCGAGTCGCCGCAGGTCAGAGCGGTTCCTCACGGGGCCGGAATAGATGCCCGTCGCTCCCTGTTGAGGAGGGCGTCCTCAGAATTTTGACAGGCGGCCCGGTCCTGGCAGACTGGTCTGTCGGCCCCGGTTCACGCAGCGCGCAATTCGGCTCCTGCGACCCGGCGCCCTCCCGAATCTAGGAGACACCTTGAAGCGCGATGTTCACCCCCAGTACGTCGAGACCCAGGTCAGCTGCACCTGTGGCGCGTCGTTCACGACCCGTAGCACCCTGACCGAGGGCACCATCCGTGCCGAGGTCTGCTCCGAGTGCCACCCGTTCTACACGGGCAAGCAGAAGATCCTCGACACCGGTGGCCGTGTGGCCCGCTTCGAGGCCCGCTTCGGCAAGGCTGCCGGCTCGAAGTAGCGAGCCTCCGGCGCCGGATCCCGGCTGCGCACCGTTTCGCACGGGGGCAGCCGGGCCGGCGCCTTTCTCGTCCCGCAGCCCTTTCTCACTTATCTCCAGGAGCCCCCGATGTTCGAGGCGGTCGAGGAACTGATCGGCGAGCACGCCGATCTGGAAAAGAAGCTCGCCGACCCTTCGGTCCACTCCGATCAGGCCAACGCCCGCAAGCTGAACAAGCGCTACGCGGAGCTCACGCCGATCGTCGCCACCTTCCGCGCGTGGAAGCAGGCGGCCGAGGACATCGAGACGGCCAAGGAGTTCGCGGCGACCGACCCCGACTTCGCCGCCGAGGCCAAGGAACTGACCGCACAGCGCGAAGAGCTCACCGAGAAGCTCCGCCTGCTGCTCGTTCCGCGCGACCCGAGCGACGACAAGGACGTGCTCCTTGAGGTCAAGGCCGGCGCGGGCGGCGACGAGTCCGCCCTCTTCGCGGGCGACCTGCTGCGCATGTACCTGCGCTACGCCGAGCGCGTGGGCTGGAAGACCGAGATCATCGACGCCACCGAGTCCGAACTCGGCGGTTACAAGGACGTACAGGTCTCCGTCCGCACCAAGGGCGGCAACGGCGCCACCGAGCCCGGCCAGGGCGTCTGGGCCCGCCTGAAGTACGAGGGCGGCGTGCACCGCGTCCAGCGCGTGCCGGCCACCGAGTCCCAGGGCCGCATCCACACCTCCGCCGCCGGCGTGCTCGTCACCCCGGAAGCCGAGGAGGTCGAGGTCGAGGTCAACATGAACGACCTCCGCATCGACGTGTACCGCTCCTCGGGCCCCGGCGGCCAGTCCGTCAACACCACCGACTCGGCCGTGCGCATCACGCACATCCCGACCGGTGTGGTCGCCTCCTGCCAGAACGAGAAGAGCCAGCTCCAGAACAAGGAGCAGGCCATGCGCATCCTGCGCTCGCGGCTGCTCGCCGCAGCCCAGGAAGCCGCCGAGCAGGAGGCCTCCGACGTGCGCCGCAGCCAGGTGCGCAGCGTGGACCGGTCCGAGAAGATCCGTACGTACAACTACCCGGAAAACCGGATCTCGGACCACCGGACCGGCTTCAAGGCGTACAACTTGGACCAGGTGCTCGACGGCGACCTCGACCCGGTCATCCAGGCCTGCGTCGACACCGACTCCGCGGCCAAGCTCGCGGCCGCCCACTGATCCAGACCCGCACCACCCCCCCCGTACGACAGCAGCCCGGAGGACCAGCGTGAACTTGCTGCTTGCCGAGGTGGCCCAGGCCACCCAGCGGCTGGCCGCCGCCGGCGTGCCCTCACCGCGCTTCGACGCCGAGGAACTCGCGGCCTTCGTGCACGGCGTCAAACGGGGGGAACTGCACCACGTCAAGGACGTCGACTTCGACGCCCGGTACTGGGAGACCATCGCCCGGCGCGAGGCGCGCGAGCCGCTCCAGCACATCACCGGCCGCGCCTTCTTCCGGTACCTGGAGCTCCAGGTGGGCCCCGGGGTCTTCGTGCCCCGGCCCGAGACCGAGTCGGTCGTCGACTGGGCCATACAGGCAGTCCGGGCGATGGACGTCGTCGAACCGCTGATCGTGGACCTGTGCGCCGGGTCCGGGGCCATCGCCCTGGCCATGGCCCAGGAGGTGCCGCGCTCGCGCGTGCACGCGGTCGAGCTGTCCGAGGACGCCCTCCAGTGGACCCGCAAGAACGCCGAGGGCTCCCGGGTCACCGTCCACCAGGGAGACGCGCTGAGCGCGCTGCCCGAACTGGACGGCCAGGTGGACCTGGTGATCTCGAACCCGCCGTACATCCCGCTCACCGAGTGGGAGTACGTCGCCCCCGAGGCCCGCGACCACGACCCCGAGATGGCGCTGTTCTCCGGCGAGGACGGCCTCGACACCATCCGAGGCATCGAGCGCACCGCCCACCGGCTGCTGCGACCCGGCGGGATCGTCGTCATCGAGCACGCAGACACCCAGGGCGGCCAGGTCCCGTGGATCTTCGCCGAGGAGCGGGGCTGGGCCGACGCGGCCGACCACCCCGACCTCAACAACCGCCCGCGCTTCGCGACCGCCCGCAAGGCCCTGCCGTGAGCGCGCCCCTTCCCGTCACCACCCCGCTGCTTGAGGAGGCCCGCTGATGGCCCGGCGATACGACTGCAACGACGCGACGGACCGCAAGACGGGCCTGCGCGAAGCCGCATCCGCCGTGCGCCGCGGCGAGCTCGTCGTGCTGCCCACCGACACCCTGTACGGGATCGGTGCGGACGCCTTCAGCGCCGAGGCCGTCGGTGACCTGCTCGCCGCCAAGGGGCGCGGCCGCAACATGCCCACGCCCGTCCTCATCGGCTCGCCGAACACCCTGCACGGCCTGGTCACGGACTTCTCCGAGCAGGCCTGGGAACTCGTCGACGCCTTCTGGCCGGGCGCGCTGACGCTGGTCGCCAAGCACCAGCCGTCGCTGGCCTGGGACCTGGGGGAGACCCGCGGGACCGTGGCCGTGCGGATGCCCCTGCACCCCGTCGCGATCGAGCTGCTGACCGAGGTCGGCCCGATGGCCGTGTCCTCGGCGAACCTGACCGGGCACCCCGCCCCCGAGGACTGCGACGCGGCCCGCGAGATGCTGGGCGACTCCGTGTCCGTGTACCTGGACGGCGGGCCGACCCCCGGCATCCAGCCGTCGTCGATCGTCGATGTCACCGGGAAGGTCCCGGTCCTGCTGCGCGAGGGCGCGCTGACCGCGGACCAGCTGCGGGAGGTCGTACCCGACCTCGAGGTGGCCCCGTGAGCCCTGAGGGGCGTGGCATAGCAGGACACCTCCCGGCCGTGGCCGGGGGCGGATCCTTCCGCATACTCCACGTCAGCACCGGCAACGTGTGCCGCTCGCCGATCACCGAGCGGCTGACGCGGCACGCCCTGTCGCACCGCCTCGGCGGCCCCGTGACCGGTGACCTCATCGTGGAGAGCGCCGGCACCTGGGGTCACGAGGGGGCGCCGATGGAGGCCAACGCCGCCGCCGTCCTCGCCGACTTCGGGGCCGACGCCTCGGGGTTCACCGGGCGCGAGCTGCTGGACGAGCACGTCATACGCGCCGACCTGGTGCTCACCGCGACCCGGGACCACCGGGCACAGGTCATCTCCATGGGCCACTCCGCGGGGCTTCGGACCTTCACGCTGAAAGAGTTCACCCGGCTCGTGCGGGCGATAGATCCGGCCACCCTGCCGCCGCTGGACGACGGCATGGCGGAGCGCGCCCGCGCCCTGGTACGGGCCGCCGCCGCGCTGCGCGGCTGGCTGCTGGCCCCCTCGCCGGACGCCGATGAGGTGTACGACCCGTACGGGGCCCCCATCACCTTCTTCCGCTCCATCGGCGACGAGATCAACCAGGCCCTGGACCCCGTGGTCACGGCCCTGACGGGCGTCACCGCGGGGCGCTGAGGCCTCACCCGCGCGGCGGGCGCCACAAGGCGCGCCGGGCACCGCGGACCTACAGTGGGCGGTACCCGGTACACGCCTCTGGAGTCGCGCCATGAGCGTCATCACCCAGCCCACGGACCTGCTGCGGCAGCAGGACCCGCAGATGGCCGACGTGCTCGCCGGAGAGGCGCGACGGCAGGCCGGCACCCTCCAGCTGATCGCCGCCGAGAACTTCACCTCGCCCGCCGTGCTCACCGCCCTCGGATCGGCGCTCGCCAACAAGTACGCCGAGGGCTACCCGGGCGCCCGCCACCACGGCGGCTGCGAGTACGCCGACCTGGCCGAGCGGATCGCCGTCGAGCGGGCCCGCGCCCTCTTCGGGGTGGATCACGCCAATGTGCAGCCACACTCCGGTTCCTCCGCGGTCCTCGCCGCGTACGCCGCGCTGCTGCGCCCCGGTGACACGGTCCTGGCGATGGGGCTCCCCTACGGCGGCCACCTCACACACGGCTCACCTGCGAACTTCTCCGGCCGCTGGTTCGAGTTCGTCGGCTACGGGGTGGACGCCGAGACAGGCCTCATCGACTACGAACAGGTACACGAACTCGCCCGCCGGCACCGTCCCAAGGCCATCGTCTGTGGCTCGATCTGTTACCCCCGCCACCCCGAGTACGGGGTCTTCCGCCAGATCGCCGACGAGGTCGGGGCGTTCCTGATCGCGGACGCCGCGCACCCGATCGGCCTGGTCGCCGGCGGGGCGGCCCCCAGCCCCGTCCCCTACGCGGACGTGATCTGCGCGACCACGCACAAGGTGCTGCGCGGTCCGCGCGGAGGCATGGTCCTGTGCGGCGCCGAGTTCGCGGAACGGGTCGACCGGGCGGTGTTCCCCTTCACCCAGGGCGGCGCCCAGATGCACACCATCGCCGCGAAGGCCGTGGCCTTCGGGGAGGCCGCCGGGCCCGCGTTCACCACGTACGCCCACCGGGTGGTCGCCAACGCCCGGGCGCTCGCCGAGGAGCTGGAGGCCGACGGCTTCCTCGTGACGACCGGCGGCACCGACACCCACCTGATCAGCGTGGACCCCGCCCCGCTCGGACTGGACGGCCCGACCGCGCGCGGCCTGCTGGCCGCCGCCGGGATCGTGCTGGACACCTGCGCCCTGCCGTACGGGGAACAGCGCGGGCTCCGTCTCGGCACGGCGGCCGTGACCACGCAGGGCATGGGCGGGGCCGAAATGCGACGGATCGGCGCGCTGTTTGTGAACGCCCTCCACGGGGAAGCCGCGAAAACCCGTACGGAGGTCGAAGAGCTGACGCGCGAATTTCCACCGTATGGGTACTGACAGGGACAAGCCGGGCGTACCGCAACCGCGGTAGCCTCCCCGCGCGTCCTCGGAGTGGGGTACATCGCAGCTAATGTGTGGGGCTGAGATGGCCGGCGATACATCTGGGGCAGCCCGTGCGTGAATATCTGCTGACGCTGTGCGTCACGGTGGCGGTGACCTACCTGCTGACCGGGCCCGTGCGGAAGTTCGCCATCGCGGCCGGGGCCATGCCGGAGGTGCGCGCGCGTGACGTGCACCGGGAACCGACGCCGAGGCTCGGCGGGATCGCGATGTTCGGCGGTCTGTGCGCCGGCCTCCTGGTCGCCGACCACCTTCCGAACCTCAACGCGGTGTTCACCGCCTCGAACGAACCGCGGGCACTGCTCTCCGGAGCGGCGCTGATCTGGCTGGTGGGCGTCCTCGACGACAAGTTCGAGATCGACGCCCTGATCAAGCTCGGTTCCCAGATGATCGCCGCGGGCGTGATGGTCATCCAGGGCCTGACGATCCTGTGGATTCCGGTTCCCTTCATCGGCACCGTCTCGCTCACCCAGTGGCAGGGCAACCTGCTGACCGTCGCCCTCGTCGTGCTCACCATCAACGCCGTGAACTTCGTGGACGGCCTCGACGGGCTCGCCGCCGGCATGGTCTGCATCACCACCTGCGCCTTCTTCCTCTACGCGTACCGGATCTGGTTCGGCTACGGCATCGAGGCGGCGGCCCCCGCCACGCTCTTCGCCGCGATCCTGATGGGCATGTGCCTCGGCTTCCTGCCGCACAACATGCACCCGGCCCGCATCTTCATGGGCGACTCCGGCTCGATGCTGATCGGCCTGGTGCTGGCCGCCTCGGCGATCTCGATCACCGGGCAGGTGGACCCCGACACCATGGCGCTGTTCGCGGGTGGTGAGCGCAACGCGACCCACGCGATGCTGCCGGTCTTCATCCCGCTGGTGCTGCCGCTGACGATCATCGCGATCCCGATGGCCGACCTGGTGCTGGCCGTCGTCCGGCGCACCTGGAAGGGCCAGTCGCCGTTCGCGGCGGACCGCGGCCACCTGCACCACCGGCTGCTGGAACTGGGGCACTCGCACAGCCGCGCGGTCCTCATCATGTACTTCTGGTCCGGCCTGATCGCCTTCGGCGCCGTGGCCTATTCCGTGCACTCCACCTCGATGTGGATCGTGCTCGCCATCGCGGCGCTGAGCGCGCTGGGCCTCGTCCTCCTGCTGCTGCCGCGGTTCACCCCGCGCGCGCCGAGGTGGGCGGAGGGTCTCGTGCCGCCGCGCTATCGGCACGCGGAGCGGGCCGCGGAGGCGGCGGCCGAGGCGGCCGCGCTGGACGCGTCGGGCACGGAGCCGCAGCCGGCCCGCCCGATCGCGGCCGGGGTGTCCGGCGTCAACGGCGCGACTGCGATTGGCCCCCGTTCGCGCCTCCCCGACCGGCGTAAGGCCGGTTCCGCGCGCTGACGTCGGAGGTGCATGTCCGACATGAACTCCCTTTACCAGACAAGCCGCATGACTGTCCTGCACACACGCGCAGGGTCACTCTCATGTGTGACAGTCAGCACACCCACCGGGTAAAGCTCTCATCAAATACTTTGTGATACCGTTCACTAAACCCGGCGACAGAGCCGAAGGACCGTAGTGCGACGGTCCATTGGCCCGAGGCTCTCACTCGGACCGGGCTTACGCTCGTCCCGTACGAGTCCCGTATACCCCCACCATCACGCGGAGCCATGCGCCATGCTGTCCGATGACGCCCGATCCCTTTTGCATACCGCGGTACCCACCGCTGCGGTCGGCCTCGTGGCCGCTGCCGTCAGCGGCGTCGTCGCCGGCGGGAAGGGGGCTCTCGGGGCCGTCATGGCCACGATCGTCGTGATCCTGTTCATGGGGATCGGTTTTGTCATCCTGCAGCGGACGGCACGATCGCTGCCGCATCTGTTCCAGATGATGGGTCTGGCGCTCTACACGACCCAGATCCTGCTGCTCTTCGTCTTCGTCGCCGTGTTCCAGAACACGACGCTGTTCAATCCCAGGGCATTCGCGATCACCATCGTCGCGGCGACCCTTGCTTGGATCGCCGCGCAGACGCGCGCGCACATGAAGGCCAAGATCCTTTACGTCGAGCCCGAGTCCGCCAAGCGTGACAAGGGTGAGAAGCCCGAAAACACGGGGTCCTCTTCGTGAACGGTAGGGGCGGAATAAGTGCGCGTTCGAGATGCTGCTATCGTCCGGTGCCAACTGCGGCATCGCGGGCGCAGGCATCTGAGCTGACGCCTGCTTCAACGCGAGGCTCACTGCCTGCAAGCCGCCCCCACATCCGTAAGACCAGTCCCGTGCCGAACCGCGGCTGTGCGCCGCGCCGACACAACGAGGTTGCCGTACCTATGCGCCACGCTGAAGGAGCCCGCGGTGAGTGCTGACCCGACGCAGGTGCTCGCCTTCGAGACCGATTGCCACATCTTCGACGGCTGTGGCTTCCCGGCTCCTGGCCTGCACTCGTTCCTGTTCGAGCCGATCTTCGGCGACATCGACGGCACCGTCTACTTCAACAAGACGATGCTGTTGGCCCTGCTCGGGTCGATCATCATCGTCGGATTCTTCTGGGCCGCCTTCCGCAAGCCGAAGCTTGTTCCCGGAAAGCTCCAGATGGTCGCCGAAGCCGGTTACGACTTCGTGCGCCGCGGGATCGTCTACGAGACGCTCGGCAAGAAGGAAGGCGAGAAGTACGTCCCCTTCATGGTCGCGACGTTCTTCTTCGTCTGGATGCTGAACCTCTGGTCGATCGTCCCGCTCGCGCAGTTCCCGGTGACCGCGGTCATCGCGTACCCGGCGGGTCTCGCCCTGGTCATCTACTTCATGTGGATGTCGGTCACCTTCAAGCGCCACGGCTTCGTCGGCGGTCTGAAGAACCTCACGGGCTACGACAAGTCGCTCGGCGGGATCCTGCCGCTGGTCATGCTGATCGAGTTCTTCTCGAACGTGATCGTCCGACCGTTCACGCACGCGGTCCGTCTCTTCGCCAACATGTTCGCCGGCCACACCCTGCTGCTGCTCTTCACGATCGCCAGCTGGTACCTGCTGAACGGCATCGGCATCGCCTACGCGGGTGTGTCGTTCGTGATGGTCATCGTGATGACCGCGTTCGAGCTCTTCATCCAGGCTGTCCAGGCCTACGTCTTCGTGCTGCTGGCCTGCAGCTTCATTCAGGGCGCCGTCGCCGAGCACCACTGACCGGCCCCACCCCCAAACCAACAGTCGTCCGGTGGCCAACCCCCACCGGTCCATGAAAGAGAAGGAAGAACCGGCATGTCCGCTCTCCAGACCCTCGCTGCTGGCGTCGAAATCAAGGGCAACCTCGGCTCCATCGGTTACGGCCTCGCGGCCATCGGCCCCGGCGTCGGCGTCGGCATCATCTTCGGTAACGGCACCCAGGCGCTGGCCCGCCAGCCCGAGGCCGCCGGCCTGATCCGCGCCAACCAGATCCTCGGCTTCGCCTTCTGTGAGGCGCTTGCGCTGATCGGTCTGGTCATGCCGTTCGTCTACCCGACCTCCTGATCCCGGTAGCGAACAGACCCTTTAGACGGAAGGCACTGATGTGAACCCTCTGGTTCAGCTCGCGGCCGAAGAGGCGGAAAACCCCCTCATCCCGCCGATCCCCGAGCTTGTCATCGGCCTGATCGCCTTTGTCATCGTCTTCGGTTTCCTCGCGAAGAAGCTCCTCCCGAACATCAACAAGGTTCTGGACGAGCGTCGCGAGGCCATCGAGGGTGGCATCGAGAAGGCCGAGGCGGCCCAGACCGAGGCCCAGAGCGTGCTCGAGCAGTACAAGGCTCAGCTCGCCGAAGCTCGGCACGAAGCCGCGCGCCTGCGCCAGGAAGCGCTGGAGCAGGGCACTGCGCTCAAGGAAGAACTGCGCGCAGAGGGCCAGCGGCAGCGTGAGGAGATCATCGCTGCCGGCCACGCCCAGATCGCGGCTGACCGCAAGGCGGCCTCGCAGGCACTGCGTCAGGACGTGGGCAAGCTCGCCACCGACCTGGCCGGAAAGCTCGTCGGCGAGTCCCTTGAGGACCACGCCCGACAGAGCCGCACGATCGACCGTTTCCTCGGCGAGCTCGAGGAGAAGGCCGAGGCCGCCCGATGAACGGAGCGAGCCGCGAGGCACTGGCCTCCGCGCGTGAGCGTCTCGACGCGCTGATGGACAACACGTCCGTCGACGCGACGAAGCTCGCCGGTGAGCTGGCTGCCGTCACCGCGCTGCTCGACCGTGAGGTCTCGCTGCGTCGGGTCATCACGGACCCGGCGCAGCCCGGCGAGGCCAAGGCCGAGCTCGTGGGCCGCCTGCTGGCCGGCCAGGTCGGCGGGGAAACCCTCGACCTGGTGTCCGGCATGGCGCGCTCCCGCTGGTCGCAGTCCCGCGACCTGGTGGACTCGCTGGAGACGCTGGCGGCCACCGCCGACCTCACCGCGGCCCAGCAGGCGAACGGGCTCGACAACGTCGAGGACGAGCTGTTCCGGTTCGGCCGGATCGTCGCCTCGAACACCGGGCTGCGCTCCGCGCTGACCGATCGGGCGGCCACCGCCGCCGCCAAGAGCGAGCTGCTGCGCAGCCTGCTCGGCGGCAAGGCGAACGCGGTCACCGAGCGACTGGTGACCCGACTCGTCACGCACCCGCGTGGACGTAGCCTGGAAGCGGGACTCGACTCCCTTTCCACGCTCGCCGCCGAGCGCCGCAACCGCATGGTCGCCATCGTGACCACCGCGGTTCCGCTCAGCGACGCGCAGAAGCAGCGTCTCGGCGCGGTGCTGGCCAAGCTGTACGGCCGCCCGATGCACCTCAACCTCGACGTGGACCCCGCGGTCCTCGGCGGGATCGTGGTGCGGGTCGGCGACGAGGTCATCGACGGCACCATCGCGGACCGCCTCTCCGAGGCGACCCGCCGCATGGCCGGCTGACCAGCCACCAACTAGAACAAAGCATTCCTAGCGGCCCGGTTGGGCCGTGCAGAACTTGCAGAAGATTCCTGGGGGTCGCCCCCAGACCCCTAAGAAGCTTCAGGCCCAACAAGGAGAGCAGGGAACCCAGATGGCGGAGCTCACGATCCGGCCGGAGGAGATCCGGGACGCACTGGAGAACTTTGTCCAGTCGTACCAGCCGGACGCGGCCTCGCGCGAGGAGGTCGGAACGGTCAGCGTTGCCGGCGACGGCATCGCGAAGGTGGAGGGCCTGCCCTCCGCCATGGCGAACGAGCTGCTGAAGTTCGAGGACGGCACCCTCGGTCTCGCCCTCAACCTCGAGGAGCGCGAGATCGGTGCGGTCGTCCTCGGCGAGTTCAGTGGCATCGAGGAGGGCCAGCCGGTGCAGCGCACCGGTGAGGTTCTCTCCGTAGGTGTCGGCGAGGGTTACCTCGGCCGCGTTGTCGACCCGCTCGGCAACCCGATCGACGGTCTCGGCGAGATCGCGACCGAAGGCCGCCGCGCCCTCGAGCTGCAGGCCCCGGGCGTCATGGTCCGCAAGTCGGTCCACGAGCCCATGCAGACCGGCTACAAGGCCATCGACGCGATGGTGCCGATCGGCCGCGGCCAGCGCCAGCTGATCATCGGCGACCGTCAGACCGGCAAGACCGCTCTGGCCGTCGACACGATCATCAACCAGCGCGACAACTGGCGCTCGGGCGACGTGAACAAGCAGGTTCGCTGCATCTACGTCGCCATCGGCCAGAAGGGCTCGACCATCGCGTCCGTTCGCGGCGCCCTGGAAGACGCCGGCGCGCTGGAGTACACGACGATCGTCGCCGCCCCGGCGTCCGACCCGGCCGGCTTCAAGTACCTGGCGCCGTACACCGGTTCCGCCATCGGCCAGCACTGGATGTACGCCGGCAAGCACGTCCTGATCATCTTCGACGACCTGTCGAAGCAGGCCGACGCCTACCGCGCCGTGTCGCTGCTGCTGCGCCGCCCGCCGGGCCGCGAGGCCTACCCGGGTGACGTCTTCTACTTGCACTCCCGTCTGCTGGAGCGCTGCGCGAAGCTCTCCGACGACATGGGTGCCGGTTCGATGACCGGTCTGCCGATCGTCGAGACCAAGGCGAACGACGTGTCGGCGTTCATCCCGACCAACGTCATCTCCATCACCGACGGCCAGTGCTTCCTGGAGTCCGACCTGTTCAACGCGGGCCAGCGCCCGGCGCTGAACGTCGGTATCTCGGTCTCCCGCGTCGGTGGTTCCGCCCAGCACAAGGCGATGAAGCAGGTTTCCGGCCGTCTGCGCCTGGACCTCGCCCAGTACCGCGAGCTGGAGGCGTTCGCCGCCTTCGGTTCCGACCTGGACGCCGCCTCGAAGTCCTCGCTGGAGCGCGGCAAGCGTCTGGTCGAGCTGCTGAAGCAGGGCCAGTACCAGCCGATGCCCGTCGAGGAGCAGGTCGTCTCCGTCTGGGCCGGTACCACCGGCAAGATGGACGAGGTCCCGGTCAACGACATCCGTCGCTTCGAGTCGGAGCTGCTGGAGCACCTGCGCCGCGAGCGCAAGGACCTCCTCACCTCCATCTCCGAGGGCGGCAAGATGTCGGACGACACCCTGACGTCGATCGCCGACGCCATCGCCGCCTTCAAGCAGCAGTTCGAGACCTCGGACGGCAAGCTTCTGGGCGAGGACGCGCCGGCCGTCAACGTCTCCAAGTGACGACGGAAGGGACCTGACTCATGGGAGCGCAGCTCCGGGTCTACAAGCGTCGCATCCGTGCCGTCACGGCGACCAAGAAGATCACCAAGGCGATGGAAATGATCGCCGCCTCGCGCATCGTCAAGGCGCAGCGCAAGGTGGCGGCATCGATGCCGTACGCGACCGAGCTCACCCGTGCGGTGACCGCGGTGGCGACCGGCTCGAACACCAAGCACGCCCTGACCACCGAGGTCGAGACGCCGGTGCGCGCCGCGGTCCTGCTCATCACGAGCGACCGCGGTCTGGCCGGCGGCTACTCCTCGAACGCCATCAAGCAGGCGGAGCGGCTCAGCGAGCGGCTGCGCGGCGAGGGCAAGGAGGTCGACACGTTCATCGTCGGCCGTAAGGGTCTGGCCTACTTCGGCTTCCGCGAGCGCAAGGTCGCGGAGTCGTGGACCGGCTTCACCGACAGCCCGGCCTACGCCGACGCCAAGCGCGTCGCGGAGCCGCTGATCGAGGCCATCCAGAAGGAAACGGCCGAGGGCGGCGTCGACGAGCTGCACATCGTCTACACGGAATTCGTGTCGATGATGACGCAGAACGCGGTCGACGGCCGGATGCTGCCGCTCAGCTTCGACAAGGTCGAAGAAGAGTCCGGCGCGAAGGGCGAGATCCTTCCGCTGTTCGACTTCGAGCCGTCGGCGGAGGACGTCCTCGACGCCCTGCTGCCGCGCTACGTCGAGAGCCGTATCTACAACGCACTGCTGCAGTCGGCCGCTTCCGAGCACGCCGCCCGCCGCCGCGCGATGAAGTCGGCGACCGACAACGCCGGAGACCTCATCAAGAGCCTCTCCCGGCTTGCCAACGCGGCCCGCCAGGCCGAAATCACCCAGGAAATCAGCGAGATCGTCGGTGGCGCGAGCGCCATGGCTGACGCGACCGCGGGGAGTGACAAGTAATGACGACCACTGTTGAGACGGCCGCCGCCACGGGCCGCGTCGCCCGGGTCATCGGCCCGGTCGTCGACGTGGAGTTCCCCGTCGACGCCATGCCCGAGATCTACAACGCGCTGAAGGTCCAGGTCGCCGACCCGGCCGAGGACGGCGCGCTGAAGACGCTGACCCTGGAAGTCGCCCAGCACCTGGGTGACGGCCTGGTCCGCACCATCTCCATGCAGCCCACCGACGGTCTGGTCCGCCAGGCCGCGGTGACCGACACGGGCGAGGGCATCACCGTCCCCGTCGGTGACTTCACCAAGGGCAAGGTGTTCAACACCCTCGGTGAGGTGCTGAACTACCCGGAGGAGAACGCCAACGTCACCGAGCGTTGGCCCATCCACCGCAAGGCGCCCCGCTTCGACGAGCTCGAGTCGAAGACCGAGATGTTCGAGACCGGCGTCAAGGTCATCGACCTTCTCACCCCGTACGTCAAGGGTGGAAAGATCGGTCTGTTCGGTGGTGCCGGTGTCGGCAAGACCGTTCTGATCCAGGAAATGATCTACCGCGTGGCCAACAACCACGACGGTGTGTCGGTGTTCGCGGGCGTCGGTGAGCGTACCCGTGAGGGCAACGACCTCATCGAGGAGATGGCCGAGTCCGGCGTCATCGACAAGACGGCGCTCGTCTTCGGCCAGATGGACGAGCCCCCGGGCACCCGTCTGCGCGTCGCCCTTGCCGGTCTGACCATGGCGGAGTACTTCCGCGATGTGCAGAAGCAGGACGTGCTGTTCTTCGTCGACAACATCTTCCGGTACACCCAGGCGGGTTCCGAGGTGTCGACCCTGCTCGGCCGCATGCCCTCCGCGGTGGGTTACCAGCCGAACCTGGCCGACGAGATGGGTCTCCTCCAGGAGCGCATCACCTCGACCCGTGGTCACTCGATCACCTCGATGCAGGCGATCTACGTCCCCGCGGACGACCTGACCGACCCGGCGCCGGCGACCACCTTCGCCCACCTCGACGCGACGACGGTTCTTTCCCGTCCGATCTCCGAGAAGGGCATCTACCCGGCCGTGGACCCGCTGGACTCGACGTCCCGCATCCTCGACCCGCGGTACATCGCGGCGGACCACTACGCCACGGCGATGCGCGTCAAGGGGATCCTCCAGAAGTACAAGGACCTCCAGGACATCATCGCGATCCTCGGTATCGACGAGCTGGGCGAGGAGGACAAGCTCGTTGTCCACCGTGCCCGTCGCGTCGAGCGCTTCCTGTCGCAGAACACCCACGTGGCGAAGCAGTTCACCGGCGTGGACGGTTCGGACGTTCCGCTGGACGAGTCGATCGTCGCCTTCAACGCGATCTGCGACGGCGACTACGACCACTTCCCCGAGCAGGCGTTCTTCCTGTGCGGTGGCATCGAGGACCTGAAGGCCAACGCCAAGGAGCTGGGCGTCTCCTGAAGCCCCGCTCCTCGTGAGCAGAGCTGATTGACGGAGAGGGGCGGGTGCGTCCCGTCCCTCTCCCCACGCCCATTAGAATTTGACCCAACACCCGGCCGACCCGCCGGGTGGTGACCCGAGGAGCCACCTTGGCTGCTGAGCTGCACGTCGAGCTGGTCGCGGCGGACCGCAATGTCTGGTCCGGCGAGGCCACCCTTGTTGTCGCCCGCACCACGTCCGGCGACATCGGCGTCATGCCCGGTCACCAGCCGCTTCTCGGTGTGCTGGAATCGGGCCCTGTGACCATCCGCACCAGCGAGGGCGGCACTGTCGTCGCCGCGGTGCACGGCGGATTCATCTCGTTCGCGGACAACAAGTTGTCGCTGCTGGCCGAGATCGCCGAGCTCGCGGACGAGATTGACGTCCAGCGGGCGGAGCGGGCACTGGATCGTGCGAAGTCGGAGGCCGACGCGGCCGCCGAGCGTCGCGCGGATGTCCGACTGCGCGCGGTAACGGGGCACTGAGCCCCGTACCGAATAGTGTGCGACCTCAGCCGCGGTTCGTTCTGGAATCTTCCAGACCGGGTCGCGGCTGAGGCGATGTACGTCCGTTTTTCGCATGGCGGTATTCGATGAGCGAGGAGGTCGGTGAAGATGCTCCTCGCTCTGCTTGTGAGCGGCCTGATCGTGGTCTTGTTGGCGATCGGGCTCTTTGTCTTCGGGCTGCGCCGGAGACTGATCCAGCGGTCCGGGGGGACCTTCGACTGCAGCCTGCGGTGGGGCGGTGTGGCCGAGGGGCCCGACGTCTCCGGCAAGGGATGGGTGTACGGGGTCGCCCGCTACAGCGGTGACCGGATCGAATGGTTCAGGGTCTTCAGCTACTCCCCGCGCCCGCGCCGGCTGCTGGAGCGTTCCTCCATCGAGGTCCTCGCCCGTCGCGCGCCCGAGGGCGAGGAGGAGCTCGCGCTGCTCTCGGACGCCGTCGTGCTCGGTTGTTCCCACCGGGGGACCCGCCTGGAGCTGGCGATGAGCGACGACGCGCTGACCGGTTTCCTGGCCTGGCTGGAGGCGGCGCCTCCCGGCCAGCGGGTGAACGTGGCCTGAGCGGTACCGGCACGTGAGGAAGCCGGGGAGAAGGGGGACGGACCCTTCTCCCCGGCTTCGTCGGTTCACCGGTGCGGAGCGTGGGGGCTACTGCAGACCGGTGTGGATCGCGTTGGCGAGTTCACCGTTGGTGGTGTCGCCGCTGAACTCCCAGAAGAAGGCTCCGCGCAGTCCCTGCTGCTTGGTCCAGGCCATCTTTCCGGCGACGGTGGCGGGGGTGTCGTAGCTCCACCAGTTGCTGCCGCACTTGGCGTAGGCGGTGCCGGCGATGGTGCCGGTGGACGGGCAGCTCGCCTTGAGGACCTTGTAGTCCTCGATGCCGGGCTCGTACGTGCCCGGGGCGGGCCCGGTGGCCGTGCCGCCCGGGGTGGCCTGGGTGACGCCGGTCCAGCCGCGGCCGTAGAAGCCGATGCCGAGGTTGAGCTTGGAGCCGGCGATGCCCTTGCCCTTGAGCTTGGTGATCGCGGCCTCGGAGTTGAAGCCGTCCTGCGGGATGCCGGAGTAGGCGGTGAGCGGGGAGTGCGGGGCCGTGGGGCCCTGCGCCGCCCAGGCGCCGAAGAAGTCGTACGTCATGACGTTGTAGAAGTCGACGTACTGGGCGGCGCCCGCGTAGTCGGCCGCGTCGAGCTTGCCGCCGTTGGAGCCGTCGGCGGAGATCGCGGCGGTGACCAGGTTGTTCGCGCCGAACTTGCCGCGGACGGCCTGCATCAGGTTCTTGAGGGAGGCCGCGCCGCTGGTGTCGCAGGTCAGGCCACAGGCGTTCGGGTACTCCCAGTCGAGGTCGATGCCGTCGAAGACGTCGGCCCACCGCGGGTCCTCGACCAGGTCGTGGCAGGACTGGGCGAAGGCGGCCGGGTTCGCGGCGGCCTGGCCGAAGCCGCCGGACCAGGTCCAGCCGCCGAAGGACCAGAGGATCTTGATGTTCGGGTACTTCGCCTTGAGCTTGCGCAGCTGGTTGAAGTTGCCGCGCAACGGCTGGTCCCAGGTGTCGGCGACGCCGTCGACGCTCTGGTCGGCGGTGTAGGCCTTGTCGTAGTCGGCGTACGCGTCGCCGATGGTGCACTTGCCGCCCTGGACGTTGCCGAAGGCGTAGTTGATGTGCGTGATCTTCGCGGCGGAGCCGGAGGTGACCAGGTTCTTCACGTGGTAGTTGCGCTGGTAGACGCCCCAGTTGGTGAAGTAGCCGAGCTTGACCCTGGTGCCGTCACCGGGGTCGGGGCCGGGGCCCGTGCCGCCGCCCGGGGTGGTCACCGAGAGGGAGCCGGAGGAGGGGCCGGTCTGGTCGACGCTGTCGCGGGCGGTGACCGTGTAGGCGTACGTCGTGCCCTTGGTCAGGCCGCTGTCGGCGTAGCTGGTGCCGGTCACCGTGGCGACCTTGCTGCCGCCGCGGTAGACGTCGTAGTTCTTGATCCCCTTGTCGTCGGTGGCCGCGGCCCAGTTCAGGGTGAGCGAGGTCTCGGTGACCCCGGTCGCGGTGGGGGTGCCGGGGGCGGACGGCGGGTTGTCGGTGGGGGTGGTGCCGCCGTCGCAGGAGCCGCCGTTGATCTTGCAGCCGGAGGGGGCGCCCGGGCCGGTGCCGTTGAAGCCGAAGCTGACGCTCGCACCGGGGGCGAGGGCGCCGTTCCAGCCGACGTTCTTGGCCGTCCAGTGGTTGCCCGAGGCGGTGACGGTGGCGTCCCAGGCCGAGGTGACCTTGGTGCCGGCCGGGTAGTCCCACTCCACGGTCCAGCTGTTGATGGCGGTGGTGCCGGTGTTCTTCACCGTCCACTTGCCCTCGAAGCCGGAGCCCCAGTCGGAGGCCTTGGCGTAGGTCGCGGTGGCGGAGGTGGCGGCCTGTGCGGTGCCGGCCAGGCCGACGAGGCCGGCGACGGGCAGGGCCAGGGCGACCGCGGTCGCGGCCAGCCTTCTGAACAGTCGTACGCGTCGTGGGGGTGCTGTGCTCAAGGGTGCTCCTCCGTAGGTCCGTCGAAGTCGTGGGGCCGACTCCGACATGGGGGTGGGACCTGCGCCGCCCGTGAGCACGCCGCGTCAAGGTTCTTGTCATGACACGCTCACCACAGTGTTGCGGTGAGATTAGAAAGGTCTGGACCAACCGTCAAGAGGTCCAGACCTCCCTTCGAGCGTCCTACTGGATGCCCAACTCCTGCGCCAGTACCGCCGCTTGGACCCGGCTGCGCAGCTCCAGCTTCCCCAGCAACCTGCTGACGTGCGTCTTCACCGTCGCCTCCGCCATCTCCAGTCGGCAAGCCACCTCCGCGTTCGACAGGCCCTCGCCCAGGCAGCCCCACACCTCCCGCTCGCGCCGGGTCAGCGAGGCCACCGCCGCGGCCCGCTCCGGCGGCACGGCCGTCCGCACCGGCTGCGGCGTCGCGAACTCGGCGATCAACCGACGGGTCACCGCGGGCGCGATCAGCCCCTCGCCGCGGGCGACGGTGCGCACCGCCCCGATCAGCTCCGACGCCTCCGCGTCCTTCAACAGGAAGCCCGAGGCGCCCGCGCGCAGCGCTCCGAACACGTACTCGTCGAGATCGAACGTCGTGAGCACGAGCACGTCGGCCAGCCCCTCCGCGACCACCTGCCGCGTGGCCGAAACCCCGTCGAGCCGCGGCATCTGCACATCCATGAGGACCAGATCCGGCCGAAGCTCACGGGCCAGACGGACCGCCTCCTCCCCGTCCGCCGCCTCGCCCACCACCTCGATGTCGCCCGCACTGCGCAGGATCATCACCAGACCCGCGCGCACCGCCCGCTGGTCCTCCGCCACCACGACCCTGAAGGTCACCCGGTCACCGCCCTCTCCTCGGCGGGCAAGGACGCCCGCACCTGCCACACCGTGCCGGCCCGTCCCGCCGTGAACGCGCCCCCGAGCAGCTCCGTCCGCTCGCGCATGCCGATCAGCCCCGCGCCGGAACCGGGGGCGCGCGGGCCGGGCCGCTCTCCGTACGGCGAGTCCACCCGTACGGTCAGCAGCCCGTCCGCGGAGGTCAGACGGACCCGGACCATTCCCGGGACGGCGTGTTTGAGGGCGTTCGTCAGCGACTCCTGGACGATGCGGTACGCCGCCAGCTCCACGGGCGCGGGCAGCGGATCCCCGTCGGTGTGGGTGTCCTCCAGGACGAAGTCCAGGCCGCTGCCGGCCCCGTTCACGCGCGCCTTGCCGATGAGTACGTCCAGTCCGGCCAGGGAGGGCACCGCCACCGGCTCCTGCTCCGCGCCGGCGTCCCGCAGCAGCCCGATCAACCGTCGCATCTCGGCCAACCCCTGCACGCTGTTCTCGCGGATCACCCCCAGGGCGTCCCGGCTGGTCGCGGGGGAGTCGATGGACAGTGCGGCGGTGGAGTGGATGGCGATGGCGGACAGGTGATTGGCCACCATGTCGTGCAACTCCCGCGCCATCCTGGCCCGTTCGGCGACCACGGCCTGCGAGCGGTCCATCTCGGCCAGCAGCGCGGTCTGCTCGGCGCGCAGCCGGGCCGCCTCCGCCGCCTCGCGATGGTTGCGCAGGGTGGCGCCGGTCAGCGCCGGACCGAAGCTGACGATGCCGGTGATCACGCCGATCAGCAGGGCCTGCGGGGTGCGCAACCAGGCCACCGAGACGATCGTGACGGCGATGGTGATCAGTCCGGTGGTGACCGGGAGCCGCCGGGCCGTGGAGGGCTTGCCGTACACGACGGCGGCGTACATCAGGTCGGTGAAGATCAGGACCGTGGCCAGGCTGCCGACGGTGAACTGGTCCGCGACGATCCCGACGGTGCCCACGGGCAGCGTCAGACGCGGTGCGGTGCGGCGCAGCAGCTCCATGGGGCCGAGGAGGAGCAGCGGGACCAGGGCCGCCCAGTCGGGGAACAGGTCCCGGTTCGGGGAGCTGTACACCCCGAGTGACCACAGGAGCACCCCGACGAGCACGCTGACGACGCACAGCAGCACGTCGTCCCGGTGGGGGCGGAAGGCGGACGCGCGGGTCTTCGAGGGCACGTTCCCATCCAACAGGGTGAAGCGCTCCCGGGCCTCGCCGGCTGGGCGGAGGAGCCGCTACATCGAAGGGTGCAGTCGACCGCTGCCGGGGCCGGCCCTGTTCGTGCTCACCGCGCCGGACCCGAAGAGCGGCGGCTGACCGGGGCGACCGCCCGGCCGACGCCCGGCGGACTCGTCAGCGCTCGCCGCCCGGCACCCACAGCACGTCCCCGACCTCCTTGTTGGCCGTCCGGGCCAGGATGAACAGGAGGTCGGAGAGGCGGTTCAGGTAGGTGGCCGTCAGCGGGTTCATGGCCTCCGCGTGCTCCTCCAGGGCCGCCCAGGTCGAGCGCTCGGCGCGCCGCACGACGGTGCAGGCCTGGTGCAGCAGGGCCGCGCCGGGGGTGCCGCCGGGCAGGATGAAGCTCCGCAGCTTCTCCAGCTCCCCGTTGAAGGTGTCGCAGTCCGCCTCCAGCTTGTCCACGTAGAACTGCTCGACGCGCAGCGGCGGATACTCGGGGTTCTCGACGACGGGGGTGCACAGGTCCGCGCCGACGTCGAACATGTCGTTCTGCACCCGGACCAGGACCTTCACCAGGTCCTCGGACAGACCGCCGAGGGCGATGGCCGTGCCGATGGCCGCGTTCGCCTCGTTGACGTCGGCGTACGCGGAGATCCGCAGGTCGGTCTTCCGCGTGCGGCTCATGTCCCCGAGGGCGGTCGTGCCCTGGTCGCCGGTGCGGGTGTAGATGCGCGTGAGGTTCACCATGCCTCCAGCCTAGTGAGCGACCCCGAAACCCGCGTGCGGCGACCCTCGCGCACCCGGCCCCCTCCACCGGCGACATCCGCGGACCCGCCCGAAAGGGTACGCAACGGCCCAGAGATGGTGGTACGGGCCTGAGTAGGCGGTTTGCCCGACACGTTCGCCGTCCGGAGCGGGGCCGAACAGGCCGGGTGGGTCGCCGTCTTGGCGGGCCGGTGCCGTCCCGAGCGGCCCGCCGGGGTCGGGGGAGCGGAGCGCCGGGCCGGGCGACTCCGGCCGATCGGCGACCGGTTGGGGGGCGGCGGGTACGGCTGAGCCGTCCCGGTGTGATGTCCGTCAGATGAGACGTGACGCGTGTTACTTCGCGGTCACACGACCCCTCGCGGGCGCTAGTCTCCGCCGGAGGGGCCATGGGACTGGGCCGTATGCGAGAACGAGGGGTGTGCAGTGGCTGGGAAGCTCGCCGTCATCGGTGCCGGACTCATGGGATCCGGTATCGCTCAGGTCTCCGCTCAGGCGGGCTGGGACGTCGTACTGCGTGATGTCACCGACGCCGCGCTGACCCGCGGCACGGACGGGATCAAGGCCTCGTACGACCGCTTCGTCTCCAAGGGCAAGCTGACGGCCGAGGACGCCGAGGCGGCGCTGGCCCGGATCACCACCTCCACCGACCTCGACGCGGTCGCCGACGCCGACATCGTCGTCGAGGCCGTCTTCGAGAAGCTCGAGGTCAAGCACGAGATCTTCCGCGCGCTCGACAAGCTCGTACGGGACGACGCGATCCTCGCCTCCAACACCTCCGCCATCCCGATCACCAAGATCGCGGCCGTGACGGAGCGTCCGGAGCGGGTCGTAGGCGCGCACTTCTTCTCGCCCGTCCCGATGATGCAGTTGTGCGAGCTGGTGCGCGGCTACAAGACGAGCGACGAAACCCTCGCCACCACGCGGGCGTTCGCCGAGTCGGTCGGCAAGACCTGCATCGTCGTCAACCGCGACGTCGCCGGCTTCGTGACGACCCGTCTGATCTCCGCGCTGGTCGTCGAGGCCGCCAAGCTGTACGAGTCGGGCGTCGCCTCGGCCGAGGACATCGACATCGCCTGCAAGCTGGGCTTCGGCCACGCGATGGGGCCGCTCGCCACCGCCGACCTCACGGGCGTCGACATCCTGCTGCACGCCACGAGCAACATCTACACCGAGTCGCAGGACGAGAAGTTCGCGCCGCCGGAGCTGATGCGCCGCATGGTGGACGCGGGCGACATCGGTCGCAAGAGCGGCCAGGGCTTCTACAAGCACTGAGCACGATCGTTCGAATGCCCTCGCCCGACAGGGTGAATTAGGTATCGGTTCGCTCACGGTCGGCAACTTCCCTGCTCCTGAGGCAGTCAGTTGCAGTGAGAGTTGCCGACCACGGACCAGTCGGACCAGACGAACGCAGGACTGCCGGGAGCGCATATGCACATCAGGGGCGACCACGCCGAACTCGCGGTCGGAGGTCGCCTCGACGTGCGCAGCGCGGCGGACGCCCGTACGGCCCTGCACTCCGCCCTCGACGACGGCCACGGCGACCTCGTGCTGGACCTCACGGCACTCGACTCCTGGGACGCGACCGGCCTCGGTGTGATCATGGGAGCCCACCGGAGGGCCGGCCGGAGCGGACGCCGCCTGGTACTGCGCGGGGTGCCCGCGCAGATGCAGCGGTTGCTGGTGGCGACCCGACTGCACCGGATCCTCGCCATCGAGGGCGGGCTGGAAGCGGAGTCCCTGCCGCGGGTGTGACGACCGGGTGCGTCGGATTCCGCAGAAACGTAACGGTCCGGTGGTGAAGGCACCCCGGCGGTTCCGGCGGGGCCGGCCACGGTCTAGGGTTCGGGCGGAAACCGGACCAGTAGCGACTGCGGCGTGTGCGAGCGAAGGCCGGGCGGTACGACGGCGGCAGCGGCGGTGCGCGCGACGCGATCGGGGGACTTGGTCATGGACCGAACTCAAGGACAGTCCGAACCGGGCGAGGACACCCCGGCGGCGTCGACGGGCCCCGCGAGCGGGCCCGTCGCGCGGGTCGTCACCCTCACCGCGGGGGACTTCACCCTCACCGTCAACCCGGTCGACGGCAGCGAGATAGAACCCCTGCGGCCGGGCGCCGCGACGGAGCGCCCCGCCAAGCGCGGTCCGGCCGCCCGCGCCGAGCGGGACGCCGCCGCGAGACCGCCGGCGCTGCCCGGCACCCCGCTCCCCGGCCGGCTCCTGCTGGAGCGCGAGGAGGAGCGGGAGCGACTCGTACGGCTGCTGGGCCGCGGTCGCTCCGTACGCCTGACCGGACCCGCCGGATCGGGCCGTACCGCACTGCTCGACTCGGTGGCCCTCGCCTGCGAGGGCGTCGCGCCCGACGGGGTCGTACGCCTCTCCGGGCACGGGCAGCAGCAACCCGCGGAACTGCTCCACGCGCTCTACGCGGCCGTGTACGAGGGCTCGGGTCGACTCCCCGACCGCCCGGAGCTCCTCGCCCGGGTGAAGGAGATCGGCGCGGTCGTCCTCCTCGACGACCTGGAACTCGGCGGCGGCGCGCTCGACGAGCTGCTGCGGGCCACCCCCGAATGCGCCTACCTGCTGGCCGCCACCCCCGACACCAAGTCCCCCTCCGACGACGCGCACCTGGAGGAGGTCTTCCTCGGGGGCCTCGGCCGGGCCGACTGCGTCCTGCTGCTGGAGGCCCTCACCGGCCGCGCCCTGACCGAGGAGGAGAGCGCCTGGGCGGGCGACCTGAGGTTCGCCTCCGAGGGGCTGCCCCTGCGCTTCGTCCAGGCCGCCGCGCTGCTGCGACAGCGGGACGAACTCAACCGGACCGACGAGACGGACGACGAGGAGGAGCCCGGGGTCTTCGAGGAGCGCCCCCGCGAACCCGTCGACGTACCGCTGCCCACCCTGGCCGAGGCCGCCGCGCCGGCGGAACTCCTCGCCTCCCGGGTGAGCGAATCGGCGCGGGCCGCCCTGCGCATCGCGTGCGCGCTCGGCGGGGAGATGCCCCACCACGCGCACCTGCCGGCCCTGGTGGGGGACACGCACGCCGACGTGGCGGTCGCGGAACTCCTCGGCTGCGGGCTGCTCACCCCGGTCGGACCGCGCTACCGGCTGGCCCCCGGGGTGGCCCGGCAGCTGGAGGAGGCCGGGTACGGGGAGAGCGCCGCCGAGGAGGCCCGCACGGCCGCCCGGCACTACGTCTGGTGGACCGGCCACGCCACGGTGACCCCGGAGCGGGTCGCGGCGGAGGCCGACGCGGTACTGGCGGCCCTGGCGGGCGCCGACGTGGTGGCGGCCGTACTGCTGGCGCGCACGGCCGCCCCGGCCTTCGCGGCGTCGCTGCACTGGGAGGCGTGGGAGCGGGTGCTGCGCTCGGGCGCGGAGGCCGCGCGCAAGGCGGGGGAAGTCGCGGAACAGGCGTACTTCCACCACGAGCTCGGCGTGCTCGCGCTGTGCGAGGGCCGGCTCGAGCGGGCCCGGGCGGAGCTGGAGGCCTCGATCGGTCTGCGGGGCGCGCTCGCCGACAAGCGGGGCACGGTCGCGGGGCGGCGGGCGCTGGCGCTGGTCACGGACCGGGAGACGGCGGGGGGCGTGGCGTCCCCGCCGCTGCGGCTGGAGGCGCCCACGGCGCCCGTCACACCCGCGGCTCCCCTGACGTCCAAGGCTTCCGCGGCTTCCAAGACCGCCACCGTTCCGACCGGGGACCCGACCCCGGCGCCGCAGACGGCCTTCCCGTCCCTGTCCCTGCCGACGTCCCTGGCCGCGTCCCTTCCCGCGACCCTCTCCCCGCCCCCGGCCGACGCCCCGCCCGCGTCACCGCCGACGCGACCGGTCGGTGCCCTGACCTCGACGGGGCCCGGGGCCCCGCCGCCGCCCGCGGGGGAGGTCGTCACACAGGTGGTCCCCGTGATCCAGCGGGGGGACCAGAAGTCCTCCTCCGCCCTGTCGGAGGTCTTCGACGACGCGTTCCCCCTCACGGCGAAGCCGGCCGCACCGCCGGTCGCCCCGCCGCAGCCCGCCCCGGCGTCCCGACGCCGCACGGCGCTGCTGGCCGCGGCCGGCGCGGTGACGGTGGCCGTGCTGGGCACGGTGGTGGCCCTGGCGGTGATGCCGTCGGGTGACGACAAGCCGCAGGGACCGGCCGTGTCGACCACTCCGACGTCCGTGACGGAGAGCAGCGGGAACGTTCCTTCGGAGACCTCCGCACCCGAGCCGGGAACATCCGACCCGGCCGATCCGGCGGACCCGAGCCGCCCCGCACCGTCGGGCACCCACCCCGATCCGGGCACCGTGCCGGGCACGGGGAAGACACCGCCCGCGCGCACGCCGTCCGGCCGGCCCTCGTCCCCGACGACGCCGCGCACCTCCACGCCGCCGTCGACACCCGTCCAGTCGCCGACCTCCGCGGACCCCGAGCCGTCCACGTCCCCGGTGACCCCGCAACCGACGCCGACCGAGCCGACCGTACCGCCGGTCACCACCGGCCCCACGGGCGGCGACACCTCCCCGGAGGCGTCCACGACCCGGTAGGGGAGAACGGTGCGGCCCCGCCGGCAATCGCCGACGGGGCCGTGAAGCCGCGAGAAGAGACGTCCTAGAACAGGCGGAGCTTGTCGTCCTCGATGCCGCGCATGGCGTTGTAGTCGAGGATCACGCAGTCCATGCCGCGGTCCGTCGCCAGGACGCGGGCCTGGGGCTTGATCTCCTGAGCCGCGAACACGCCCCGGACGGGGGCGAGGTGCGGGTCCCGGTTCAGGAGTTCCAGGTAGCGGGTCAGCTGCTCGACACCGTCGATCTCGCCGCGCCGCTTGATCTCCACGGCCACCGTCGCGCCGTTGGCGTCGCGGCACAGGATGTCCACCGGCCCGATCGCGGTCATGTACTCGCGCCGGATCAGGCTGTAGCCCTCGCCGAGGGTGTCGATGCGGTCGGCCAGCAGCTCCTGGAGGTGCGCTTCCACGCCGTCCTTGATCAGACCCGGGTCCACGCCCAGCTCGTGGGAGGAGTCGTGCAGGACTTCTTCCATCGTGATGATGAGCTTCTCGCCCGCCTTGTTGATGACGGTCCAGACACCGGCTTCATCCCCGCTCCCCTCCTTGAGGGTGCACGGAGGCGACATCCAGTTGAGCGGTTTGTACGCCCGGTCGTCCGCATGGATCGAGACACTGCCGTCGGCCTTCACGAGGATCAGACGGGGTGCCGAGGGCAGATGGGCGGTGAGCCGGCCCGCGTAGTCGACGGAGCAGCGGGCAATGACGAGACGCATGGTCGGCAACGCTACTCGACGAGCAGGCCTCCACGCGATTCGCCCGTGAAAGCCCCGTTCGCGGATGGCGCGTTGTATGCGCATTCTCCTGGTGCGGTACCCGGTGGGCGCCTACCGTGGATAGCGGGAGGTCGTCGAGCGTGCACACTGCGTCGCGACTCTCCTTCCCTGCCCGTAAGACTCCGGCGACCCGAACGCCGGGGTCACGAGAGGAGAACCCATGTCGCTCGACGTCTCACCGGCCCTACTCGAACAGGCCGAGCGAGGCGAGGTCGACGAAGCCGCCTTCGTCGACTGCGTCCGGACCTCCCTGCCCTACGCATGGGAGATGATCAGCTCGCTGGTGGCTCAGCTGGAGGTTGAGGGCGGAGAGTTCGCCGACAACCAGACGCCGCCGCCGGACGAGCAGGCGCGGGGGCAGCTGCTGCGCGCCCTCGCGAGTGACGCGATACGTGGTGCGCTCCAGCGGCACTTCGGAGTGCGTCTGGCATTCCAGAACTGTCACCGTGTCGCCGTGTTCCCGCTGGATACCTCATCGGATGACAGGCACGCCCGTTTCACCTCGATCCGGGGCCAGTTGCTCAACCAGTCGCCGGAACTGCGGGACTGCTAGGCCCCGGCGCCCCGTCGTCGAGGTTTCGCCCGGCGCCACTTCGACGACAGGACCTGGGCCCCGGCGCCACCGGTGTTCCGCTGCCGCTCCGAGTCGCGAGAGCTGCGACTGACACCGGAGCGGCAGGCCCGGGTTCCGGTTCCCCGGCCGCCGTCGGCCCGGGGCCCGGATCTCAACCGAGGCGGGGCAGGACCTCGGCGCCCAGGCGCCGTACGTTCTCCTCCGTCGCGGCGAGATCGCCGGAGCCCTCCGTGAGCAGGGCGAACCGGGTGATGCCCGTGCGCTCCGCGGTCGCCGCCAGCCGGTCCGCCGCCAGGCGCGGCGTACCGACCGGGTGCAGGTCGCACAGCAGCTCCGTGTAGGCGACGGGATCGCGCATCGCGCGCTGCCGGCCGTCCACCGTCACGTGCGCGTCCAGCCCCTGCCGGAACCAGCCCGGCATCGCCTTCACCAGCGTCTCCCTGGCGTCCGCGGTCCGGTCCGCCAGCTGGCAGACCCCCGCCGACACGTGCCCCGCCTCGGGGTCGTGACCGGCGTCCCGCGCGGTGCGCCGCCACAGCGCGACCATGTCCGCCTTGTCCTCGTCCCCGCAGTGCATGCCCAGCAACATCGGCAGACCCCGCTCGGCGGCCAGTCGCACCGACGCCGGGGAGGTGCACGCGACGATCACTTCCGGCCCCTTCCCGTCGCCGTCCCACGCCTCCGACGGACGCGGCACGACAGCCACCTCGCGGAAGGCGTACCGCTCGCCGGCCGCCCCCACGCGCGGCTCGGACAGCCACCGCCGCACCAGGTCCAGATCGTCCGGGAAGCCCCTCTCGTACGCGTCCAGACCGCCCCCGAACACCTCCAGGTCCACCCAGGGACCGCCGCGCCCCACCCCGAGGGTGAACCGGCCCCCCGAGGTGACGTGGAGCAGGGCCGCCTGCTCCCCGAGGGCCACCGGGTGCGTGCTCGGCAGCACGCTCACGGCCGTGCCCACCCGCAGCCGACGGGTCCGTCCGAGCAGCAGGGCCGCGAGGGTCACCGCCGACGGGCAGACCCCGTACGGCACGAAGTGGTGCTCGGCCAGCCAGACCGAGTCCAGCCCGGCCTCCTCGGCCACCTCGGCGGTCCGCACCGCCCGGTGCAGCGCCTCCCCCTGTCCCTGGCCCGGGAACTGGGCCGCCAGTACAAACGCTCCTACGCGCATCGCCCTTAGCCTCCTCGCGGCCGGCGCGGCCTCCCCCAGGTGGACCGGCTCGGTGCCGTTTCATGGCATCAACGTCTGATGGCAACAACGTCTGACAAGTGCCAAAGGCACGGCCTGACAGGAAAGTTATTGGGATTGTCATGCCGCCCGACGTGTCGCGGGTCCTTCGGTCCACCCTCCTCCGGACACCCTGCGGGTACCCGAGCTCGCTGCGCGTAGTCTGGGAGAAAGTCACTGCCGTCCGCGCATCCGTGAGGTATACGTGTCACCGCGCCACAACCGCCCCAGGGGCGGGGGGAATCCGTCCGACCGCTCGGACCCGGGCTCCGGGTCGGGCTCGGGGGGCCTGGACCGGTTCGGTCTGGAGCAGACCGAGGAGTACCAGGGCGAAGAGTGGAAGGTCCGGCACGTCGCCGGCGCGAGCGCGGCGGGCAAGCGCTACCGCTGCCCCGGCTGTGACCAGGAGATCCCCTCCGGCACCCCGCACCTGGTGGCCTGGCCCGAGTACGGCGGCGTGGACGACCGGCGGCACTGGCACAAGGCGTGCTGGAACGCGAAGGACCGCCGCACCTCGCGGGTGCAGCGGTCCAGGAACGCGCCCCGGCACTAGGCGCTGTCCCCGTCGTCGAAAGTCCGGCCCGGCCCTCGTGCCCGCTACCGCGACGTCGGGTCGTACTAGACGTCCCTGCGGTCGACGATCACGTACGAGGCCGCCACCGCGGCGCCGGTCACCGCCAGGAGCAGGAGCATCTGGGGCAGGTCGCCGGGCACCTTCGTGTCCTCGCCCGTCGGCATGCCGAACAACTGCATCATCGCCACCGGGACGTTGTACTGCAGGACGATCTCCCCGATCCGGGCCGAGGCCTCCCAGTAGCTGAGCATCCCGCCGATCACCGGCGGCAGCGTGACCAGGCCGAGCATGAGGGTGATCGCCCCGGCGGAGTGCCGGACCAGTGCCCCGACGGCGAGGGCGAGCACCCCGAGCAGCGTGACGTAGACGCAGCCGACGAGCGCGCCGCTCCACTCCCCGAAGGTGTGCGGGCCGGCGCCGGGGCCGCTGTGCACGGCCATCGCCGCGGCGGCGACCACGAAGACCGAACCGACCGTCGCCGCCAGGGCCGTGGCGCTGAAGACGAGGTACTTCGCGGTGAGCACCCGGTGCCGGTCCGGGGCGGCGGTGAAGGTGGTGCGGACCAGGCCGGTGCCGTGCTCGGAGGTGATGGTCAGGACGCCCAGCACGATCACCGCGAGCTGGCCGACCAACAGGCCGAACAGCGCCGGGGTGGTGAACGGCATCGCGACGTAGTCCTGGTCCGCGGTCTGGGACACGAAGAGCAGCCCGATGCCGACGACGATCACCACCAGTGCCCCGAGGGTCCACATCGTCGAGCGCACCGAGGTCAGCTTCGTCCACTCCGACGCCACCGCGTGCCCGACGTGCGGCCGGGTGTCGTCGTGCGGCGCCCCGGGGACGGCGGGGGCGGTCGTGGTCGGGCCGGTCATCGGGTGTCCTCGGGGTTGCTCTTGGCGGCGCCGGCGAGCTCGCCGGGGTTGCCGGGCATCAGGAAGGGCCGCTCGCCCGCGTCGGGCGGCGGGGGCGCGTAGAACCCCGTCTGCGGCACCTCGGGGGCCGCGTCCGCCTCCCACTCCGGCACGCTCAGCGGTTCCGGTTCCCACAGCTCGGCCCGGGGGTCGTCGGTGGAGGTGTACTCGACGGAGGACTGGGTCATCCGCATGTAGGCCTCCTCCAACGAGGCCCGGTGCGGTGACAGCTCCCACAGCCGTACCCCCGCCTCGTGGGCGAGGTCGGACAGCCGCGGCAGGTCCAGTCCGGTCACCCGGAGGGCTCCGTCCGGCTCCTGGAGGACCCGGCCACCGGCCTTGCGGAAGGCTTCACCGAGCGTGTCCCGGCCATCCCGATCGGTATCGGCCGCGCGCACCCGAGCGAATCCGGCCGAGTTGTGCGTGATGAACTCCTGGGTGCCCATGTCGGCCAACAGTCGCCCCCGACCGATCACGATCAGGTGGTCGGCGGTCAGCGCCATCTCGCTCATCAGGTGCGAGGAGACCAGGACCGTACGGCCTTCGGCGGCGAGCTGCCGCATGAGCGTGCGCACCCACAGGATGCCCTCGGGGTCGAGACCGTTGACGGGTTCGTCGAAGAGCAGCACCCGGGGGTCGCCGAGCAGGGCGGTGGCGATGCCGAGCCGCTGGCCCATGCCGAGGGAGAAGCCCTTCGTGCGCTGTCGGGCCGCGTCCTGGAGGCCCACCACGGCCAGTACCTCGTCCACCCGCTTCACCGGGATGCCGGAGAGCTGGGCGAGGGCCAGGAGGTGGGTGCGGGCGCGACGGCCCCCGTGCATGGCCTTCGCGTCGAGGAGGGCGCCGACGTGACGCTGCGCGTTCGGCAGGTCGCGGAACGGCATGCCGTTGATGGTGACATGGCCGGAAGTGGGCCTGTCCAGCCCGACGATCATGCGCATGGTGGTGGACTTGCCGGAGCCGTTGGGCCCCAGGAATCCGGTGACGTGACCTGGCCTGACCTGGAAGGACAGCTGGTCGACGGCGGTCTTCGCGCCGAAGCGCTTGGTAAGGCCGACTGCCTCGATCATGGTTCTGCCCCTTAGCAGGCCGGTACGACTCTCGCCCGTGTAAGGGTTAAGAGGATATCCAGTCTCCTACGGTTCCGTCTCGGCCGGCATCCCTGACGCAGCCCTGATACCAACCCGAAGATCCCCCGTAGTACCGCGGACGTCCGTCTCGGGGCGGACATCCGCCGGCGCCCGATCCTCACACGGGGGAGGCCGGGCCCGGCCAGGCCGTCACGCGTCGCGCTTCCTGAGGACCAGGAACCCCGCCAGCACGGCGGCCAGCGTCCACAGGGCCATGATCCCGAAGCCGCCCCAGGGTCCGTAGGGCGGTGCGTCCCCGCCCGCCGCGCCCGGCGGGAGGACCTGCATGATCCGGGAGCCGGCCTGATCCGGGAAGTACTGGGCCACCTTCCGAGTCGCCTCGACGGCCCCGAGGATGGTGGAGATCATCAGGAAGAACGGCATCAGCACGCACAGGGCGAGCATGGAACTGCGCAGCATCGTGGCGACGCCCATGGAGAACAGGGCGATCATGGCCATGTAGAGCCCGGCGCCGATCACCGCGCGCAGCACGTCGGGCTCGCCGATCCCCACGCTGCGCCCGCCCAGCAGGGCCTGTCCGAGGAAGAACGACAGGAAGCTGGTCGCGAGGCCCACGACCAGGGCCGGCGCGGTGGCGACGATGAGCTTGCCGAGCAGCAGGCTCCCGCGACGCGGCACGGCCGCGAGCGAGGTGCGGATCATGCCCGAGCTGTACTCGGTGCCGACGACCAGCACCCCGAAGACGATCATGGCGAGCTGGCCGAGGGCCATCCCGGCGAAGGCCGACAGCGTCGGGTCGAAGGTGATCTGCTCCTCCGGGCGCATGTCGTCGAACGAGGCGTTGATGAACGCGCAGATGCCGGCGCTCACGCCGACCGTGACCACGAGGGCGGCGACCAGTGTCCAGGTGGTCGAGGCCACCGTACGGATCTTGGTCCACTCGGACGCGAGGACGGCGGGGAAATCAGCCATGATCACTTCCCCTTCCGTCGTGTCGCGTCGTACGACGAGCCCCAGGCCGGTCCGGAACCGGGCGGCCCGGGTGCCGGGCCGGCCGCCCCGGGGTCGGGGGGTGCGCCGGCTGTTCCCGCCGCGTGGGCGTGGTACTCGACCGAGTCCGCCGTCATGCGCATGAACGCCTCCTCCAGGGACGCCCGCTGCGGGCTGAGCTCGTGCAACACGATCCCGTGCCGGGCCGCCAGCTCGCCGAGCCGCTCCGATTCCACGCCGTCGATCTCCAGCGTTCCGGTCGCCGGGACGGCGGTCGCGTCGATGCCCTCACCGTGCAGGAGGTCCTTCAGTCGCTCCTGCTGGGGCGAGCGCACGCGTACGTAACTCCGTGAGTTCTGCCGAATGAAATCGGCCATCGACAAGTCGGCGAGCAGCTTTCCCTGTCCGATGACCACCAAATGATCTGCGGTCAGCGCCATTTCACTCATCAGGTGAGAGGAAACGAAGATCGTCCTCCCCTCCGCGGCCTGCGCTTTCATGAGATTCCTGATCCAGAGAATTCCCTCGGGGTCCAGACCATTGACGGGTTCGTCGAACATCAAGATCTCCGGATCACCCAGCAGAGCGGCGGCGATTCCAAGCCGCTGACCCATGCCGAGCGAAAATCCTTTCGACTTCTTCCGCGCCACCGCCGTCAGTCCGACCTGGTCCAACACCTCGGACACCCGGCTCCGCGGGATCCGGTTCGACTGGGCCAGGCACAGAAGGTTGTTGTACGCGCTGCGTCCGCCGTGCATGGCCTTCGCATCCAGCAGAGCCCCGACGTGCGTGAGCGGCTCCGGCAGGTCCCGGTAGCGCTTCCCGTCGATCCGCACCCGCCCGGCGGTCGGATTGTCGAGGTCGAGCATCATGCGCATCGTCGTGGACTTCCCCGCCCCGTTGGGGCCGAGGAAGCCCGTCACCACCCCGGGTCTGACCCGGAAGCTGAGGTTGTCCACTGCCGTCTTCGCACCGAAGCGTTTGGTGAGGCCCTCAAGCTCGATCATGCGGCCACGCTAGAACGGCAGAGGGCCCCACGCCACCTCAAACAGGTGACACAAGGCCCTCGGTACCAACCGTCCGGCGCAATGGCGTACAACGCCTACGCGCGGTGTCGTACTAGCGGCTCTGCTGAGCCGGAACGCCACGCGTGACGGGCTCGTCGTCGATCGGGGAGCCGGCGGCGGCCACGGCCGCACCGGTCAGCGTCGCCAGCATCTCGCGGACGTTGGTCAGCTGGGCGTTGATCGAGTCGCGGCGGTTGGTGAGCGCCGCCAGCTCGCGCTCGGACTCGCTGCGGATCCGGTCGGCCTTCGCGTTGGCGTCGGCGACGATGTCCTCGGCCTGACGCTGCGCGGTCTCCACGGTCTGGCGCGCGCGACGTTCGGCGTCGGTACGGAGCTTCTCCGCCTCCAGGCGCAGCTGCTCCGCGCGGTGCTCGATCTCCGCGAGACGCTTCTCCGCCTTGGCCTGACGCGAGGCCAGGTCGCGCTCGGACTGCTCGCGGCGCTTGGCCAGGTTGGTCTCGAAGTCCGCGGCGGCCTGGGCGGCCTTGGCGCGGGTCTCCTCGAAGAGCGCGTCGGCCTCCTCGCGCTTGGAGGCCGCGTCCTTCTGGGCCTCGGAGCGCAGGGTGGCGGAGTCGCCCTTGGCCTTCTCGACGATGCGGACGCCCTCGTCCTCCGCCTTCGACTTCCGATCGGCGGCGAACGACTCGGCGTCGTTGCGCACCTGCTGGGCGGCCGACTCGGCCAGCTCACGGTGCTGCTCGGCCGCGCGACGGGCCTCCTCGCGCAGGTCCTTCGCCTCCTCCTCGGCCAGTCGCAGGATCTTCTCGACCCGGGCACCGAGGCCGGCGTACGACGGCTCGGCGTCGCTCACCTGCGCCTGGGCGTTCTGCGTTTCGAGGTGCAGCTCCTCGATCCGCTTTTCCAGAGAGTTGATACGTCCTAGTGCGCTGTCGCGGTCGGAGACCAGCTTGGTAATGCGGTCGTCCACCTGACCGCGGTCGTAACCACGCCGCACGAGCTCGAAGCCGAAGGGGGAGGAAGTGTCGCTCATGGGGTTCCTGTCGAATGAGACCGATGAGGTGCTACGTGAGGTGTTAGGGGAATCCTAGGCGCCCAGACGGCGTGTCATCGAGTCAATCCGCGTTTGATCTGGACAATGACACCCCTTTTGAGTGGCAAGGCGACAGAATGCTTGTCACCCGTTCGCCTGAACCTCCATCAGGAGCACACATCTTCATGTGTTGACTAGCTCTCTGACGACTTGCCACTCGAACGAGTGGAACCCGCCGCCGCTCCGGCCTTCACGCCCCCCGCGCCCTGACCACCGACCGTCGGCTTTCCGCCGCCCGAAGGTGCCTCGAATGATTCCAACGCCTCAAGAACGTCCTGGACACGGGAGATCTCCGCCTGGATGTCCTCGCGCCGACGCACCAGGACCTCCAGCTCGCGGCGGCCCTCGTCGACCAGTCGCTCGGCCTCCGCCTTCGCCTCGGCGAGGGTGCTCTCGGCCTCGCGCGTCACCTCGGCCTTCTTCTGCTCGGCCTCCTTGAGCAGCGCCTCCGCCTTGCGCACGGCGGCGATGCGGACCTTGCCGGCCTCGCTGCTCGCCCCCGACACCAGCTCCTTGGCCTTCTTGTCGGCCTCGACGCTCTGCTCGGTCGCCGCCCGCACCAGCTTGTCCACGCGCTCGCCCGCGGACTTCATCTGCTCCGCCGACTCGCGGCGGGCCCGCTCGTGCAGTTCCTCGACCTCGGACGCGACCCGGCCGCGCAGCTCCTCCGCCCGCTCCCTTATGGCGGCGGCGTCCGTACGCGCCCCGACCAGCAACTCGTTCGCGTCCGTACGGGCCTTCTCCACCGTGGAGTTGCCCTCGACGGTCGCCTCCGACGTGATCCGCGCGGCCTCCTTGCGGGCCGCGTCGACCATCGCGTCGGCCTGCTCCTCGGCCGCCGTGGTCGCGGCGAGGGCCTGCTGCTGCGCGTCGGTGGTGAGCCTCTCGGCTTCCGCCGAGGACTCCGTGATGAGCCGGTCCACCTGCTCGGCGGCCTCGCTGCGACGCTTGTTGGCCTCCTCGCGGGCCTCGTCCAGCAGCCGCTCGGACTCCGTACGGGCCTCCGTGCGGGTGCGCTCCGCCTCGGTCGCCGCCTCCGCCTTGACCCGCTCGGCCTCCGACCGGGTACGGGTCGCGTGCTCCTGCGCCGAGGACAGGGCCTCGGCGGCCTCCGTGCGCAGCCGTTCGGCCTCGGCGGCGGCCTCCCCGACCGTCCGCTCGTTGTCCTTGCGGGTCTCCTCGGTGAGCTTGTCCGCCTCGGTGGCCGCCTCGGTGATGAGCCGGTCCACCTGCTCGGCGGCCTCGCTGCGACGCTTGTTGGCCTCCTCGCGGGCCTCGTCGAGCATCCGCTCGGAGTCCCGTTCGGCGCTCGCCAGCGTCTCGTTCGCGGCCTCGGTGACCCGCTCGGCCTCCGCGGTGGCCTCGCCGATGATCCGGCCGCCCTCCTCGCGGGACTCGTCGAGGATCCGCGCCGCCTCGGTGCGCAGCCGCTCGGCCTCCGTCGCGGCCTCGCCGACCGTGAGGTCGTTGGCCGCCCGTGTCTCGACCGTCATGCGCTCGGTCTCGGCCGCGGCCTCGCCGATCAGACGGGCGCCCTCGGCGCGTGCGTCGTCCAGGGTCCGTGCCGCCTCGGTGCGCAGCCGCTCGGCCTCCGTCGCGGCCTCGCCGACCGTGGCCGCGTTCGCCGCGCGGGTCTCCTCGGTGAGCTTGTCCGCCTCGGTGGCCGCCTCGGTGATGAGCCGGTCGGCCTGCTCGGCGGCCTCGCTGCGCAGCCGGTTCGCCTCGGAGCGGGCCTCGTCGAGCGTGCCCGCCGCCTCGGCGCGGGTCGCGTCGGCCGCGGCCTCGGCCTCGGAGGCGAGTCGGGCGGCCTGCTCGCCGGCCTCCTCGATCGTGGCCGCGTTCGCCGCGCGGGTCTCCTCGGTGTGCAGTTCGGCCAGCCGCGTGGCCTCGTCGACGATCCGGGTGCCCTCGGCGCGGGATGCGTCCAGGGACTCCGCGGCCTCGCCGCGGATGCGGTTGGCGTCGTCCCGGGCGTCCGCCCGGGTCCGGGCCGCGTCGCGCTCGGCCGAGGCCAACGCGTCGGTGGCCTCGGTGCGCAAGCGCTGCGCGTACTCGGCGGTGTCGGTGCGCAGTTGTTCGGACTCGGCGATGGCGTCGCCGACCGTGCGCTCCGCGAGGGCCTTCGCGGCGTCCGTCTCCACGCGGGCCTCGTTGCGCAGGCGGGTGGCGTCCTCGGACGCCCGCTCCCGCTCGGCGTGGGCGTCGGCGCGGACCCGCCCGGCCTCCTCCTCGGCCTCGTCCCTCGTGCGCTCGGCGGAGTGCTCGGCCGCGCTGCGCAGCCCGACGATCTCCTCCTCGGCCTGCTCGTGCAGTCCGGCCACGGCGTCCCGTACCTGCTGGGCGGTGGTCTCCGCGGCCGACACGACCTCGGACGCGCGCCGCTCGGCCTCCTCGGTCAGCCAGACCGCCTCGGCCTGTGCCTCCTCGGAACGCTTGCGGGCCTGCGCCAGCAGTTCCTCGCTCTGCTCGCGGGCCTGGGCCCGCTCGTTCTCCGCGTCGGTGCGCGCCGACGCCAACGTCTCCTCGGACTCCCGACGACGCCGGGCGGCCTCCTCCTGCGCGGCGGCCAGCGCCTCCGCGGCCTCCGCGGCGACCCGCTCGGCGGCGGCCTTGGCCTCCGCGCGCAGCCGGTCGGCGGTCTCCTGCGCCTCCGTACGCACCCGCTCGGCCTCGGCCTCGGCCTCGCCGCGCAGCCGCACCGCGACCTGCTCGGCCTCCGCGCGCACCCGGCCGGCGTCGTCGGCCGCGTCCGTGCGCAGCTGGTCCGCCTCCGCCTCCGACTGGGCCTGGAGGGTACGGATCCGCTCCGCGGCCTCGGCGCGCAGCCGGTCGCTCTCCTCCGTGGTCTCCCGGCGGATGTTCTCCGCCGAGGTCCGGGCGTCGCGCAGCGTCTGCTCGGCCGTGGTCAGCCGGTTCTCGGCGTCCGTGTGGAGCCGGACCAGTTCCTCGTCGGCCTCCGCGCGCTTCGCCGACAGCGCCTGTTCGGTCTCCTCGCGCCGGGTCCGCGCCGCCGCGTCGGCCTCGGCGCGGACGGACTCCGCCTCCTCCTCGGCCTCGGCGCGCAGCCGCTCGGCCTCGGCGCGGGTGCGCTCCAGGGTCTCCTCGGCCTGCCTGCGCAGGGTGCCGGCGCGTTCCACGGCCTCGCCGCGGACCCGCTCGCTCTCGGCGGTCGCCCCGCCGCGCAGCTCGTCCGCGTCCGACTTGGCCTTGCCCAGCAGCTCCTCGGCGGTCCTGGCCGCCTCCTCGATCTGCTGGACCGCCTCGCGGCGCGCCTCGCCGCGGATCCGCTCGCCCTCGGCGACGGCCTCCGCGCGCAACTGCTCGGCCTCGCCGCGCAGCCTGCGGGCGTCCGCCTGGAGTTCGACCGTACGGGCCCGGTACTCCTCGGTGTCGTCCTTCGCGGCGCCCTTCAGCTCGTCGGCCGTGGCCGCGGCCTGCACGCGCAGCCGGTCGGCCTCGGCCTCGGCCTCGCGGCGGATCCGCTCGGCCTCCTCGGACGCGGCACGGGTGGTGGCCCGGGCGTCTTCCGAGGCCTTGTTCAATACGTCCTCGGCCGTGCGGGCGGCCTTCGCCAACTGCGCCGCCGTGTCCTCGGCGGCGGCGGCGCGGGCCTGCTCCCCGGCCTCGGCGCGCAGCCGCTCCATGTCGGCGCGGGCGTCGGCCAGCAGCTGTTCGGCCTCGCCCTTGAGGACCTCGGCCTCCTTGGTGGCCTCGCCGACCAGCCGTGCGACCTGCTCCTTCGCGGTGCGGGTGCGCTGCTCGTTGACGGACTCCGCCGAGGCGAGCTGCCGTGCGGCGCTCTCCTTGGCCTCCGTGAGAAGGGTCTCCGCCTCGGCGCGCGCGGTGCGCAACGCGGAGTCGGCCTCCTGGACCCGGGACTCCGCGACGCGGCCGAGGTCCATGGTCTGCTGCCGGGTCTGCTCGGCCTCGGCGGAGGTGCTGCTCCGCAGCCGTTCCGCGTGCTCGGTGGCCTCCTGTGCCTGCGAGGAGGCGGCGGTCAGCAGCCGCTCGGCCTCCTTGCGGGCCCTCAGCAGGGTGCTCTCGGCCTCGGTGCGGGCGGCCTCGGAGTCGGCGGTGAGCCGGCGGCGGGCCTCCTCCGCGAGCCGGGCGGCCTCGGCGCGGGCGGCGTTGAGCGCCTGCTCGGCCTCGGCGCGGGACTCCTCCATGAGCCGGCGCGCCTGGGACTCGGTACGGGCGCGCAACTGCTCGGCCCAGGCGACGTTCTCGTTGACGTGCGCCTCGACGGTCTGGCGGCGCTCGTTCAGCTCCTGGTCCAGGCGCTGGCGACGGTTGACGGCCTCGCCGTGCAGCTCGGCCTGGAGGCGGGCCTGGTGTTCGGCGTGCTCCTGGAGGATCCGCTGGGTCTGGGCCCGGGCGTCGCGCAGCTCGCGTTCGGCGTCGGAGCGCATCTGGTCGGCCTGGATCTGGGCATTGCGGAGCAGCTGCTCCGCCTGGTAGCCCATGTCCGCGCCGTCGTAGGCGGGGCGGGACGCGAGATTGCGGCGTACCTCATGGAGCTTGGCGCGCAGCACCTCGACCTGGTAGCCCAGGTCCTCGGCGTGTTGGACGGCCTTCCCGCGCTCCTTCTTCAGCCGCTCCATCTCGGCTTCGAAGCGCGAGAGATGGTCGACCTCGGCCTGGTGGCTCTCCTGGCTTTCGTAGCCCCGCACAGCGCGGTCCCATCCGTCCCCTGGTCGCAAGCTCACTCCCAATTGAGCATCGCTCGCCCGCTGAACGACGCCCCCGGGGAATGGTGTCAGATGGCGGGGCGGGGGTTACAGGCCCCGACCCCGTCTCCGCACCGAACCCCGGCCGAGCCATGGCCACTCTACCGGCCGGAGAAACGGGACATCAGTGCGCTTGGGCGCGCATCGCCTGGTTGGGAGCCCGAAGAACGCCTGTCAGCAGGGGCGGAGCGGGGTGTACCCGTGGGTACGAACAGATCTTCAGACAAGCCGACCGATGACGGTCGGAGTCGATCACGGGCGGCGGCGGGCGCCGGTCCGCCGCCCGTGGGGACGGGTGCCGCGTTCGCGCACGCGCACGGACCCCGCGCCGGTGTCCGAACCCGCCGGCACCCTGCACCGGCCCGTCCGGCAGCGGAAACAGCCGTTCCGGAACCACGTCGCGCGCCGGCCGGCATGACGCAACGCAAACTCCCGCGCGAGGCGTCACGACCGGTCGTTCGACGACACCCGCCACGGGCCTCAGTGCCCTTCCGTCGCCTCCGGGGCGGAGGTGACCAGTTCGGTCAGGACCCCGTGACAGTCCTTCGGGTGCAGGAAGGTGATCCGGGACCCCATGGAGCCGATGCGGGGCTGGTCGTACAGGACGCGGACGCCCTTGCCGCGGATGGCGTCGGCGTCGCCGTCGACGTCCTCGGTGCCGAAGGCGATGTGATGGACTCCCTCCCCGTTCTTGGCGAGCCACTTGCCGACCGCGGAGTCCTCCCTGGTGGGTTCCAGGAGCTGGAGGTAGGAGGCACCTCCGTCGGAGGTCTCGTTGATCTTGAGCATGGCCTCGCGGACGCCCTGCTCCTCGTTGACCTCGGAGTGGAACACCTCGAATCCGTACGTGGCACGGTAGAACTCGACAGTCTTGTCGAGGTCGAAGCAGGCGATCCCGATGTGGTCGATTCTTGTCAGCATGGGACCAGTGCACAGCTCGGGAGGGGCGTCACGCAACGTGCCAGCGATCACACCGACTGGCCGGTGACGGGGCGGGTACTGCTCAGTACATTCAGGTAAACCCTCGTTCACTCCTCAGCTTCCCCGCTGAAAGGGGATCCGCCATCATGTCCGGAACGAACAACACCACTTCGGTGATCGTCGCAGGGGCCCGCACGCCCATGGGGCGTCTGCTGGGCTCGCTGAAGTCCTTCTCGGGTGCCGACCTCGGCGGCTTCGCGATCAAGTCCGCGCTGGAGCGGGCCGGGATCTCCGGCGACCAGGTCCAGTACGTGATCATGGGCCAGGTGCTCCAGGCCGGCGCGGGCCAGATTCCCGCCCGACAGGCCGCCGTCAAGGGCGGGATCCCCATGAACGTCCCCGCGCTCACCATCAACAAGGTGTGCCTGTCCGGCCTCGACGCCATCGCGCTCGCGGACCAGCTCATCCGCGCCGGGGAGTTCGACATCGTGGTCGCGGGCGGCCAGGAGTCGATGACCAACGCCCCGCACCTGCTGCCGAAGTCCCGCGAGGGCTTCAAGTACGGCGCCATCGAGATGCTCGACGCGATGGCCCACGACGGCCTCACCGACGCCTTCGAGAACATCGCGATGGGCGAGTCCACCGAGAAGCACAACACCCGCCTGGGCATCGAGCGCGCCCCGCAGGACGCCTTCGCCGCCTCCTCGCACCAGCGGGCCGCCGCCGCGCAGAAGAACGGCGTCTTCGAGGCCGAGATCACCCCGGTCGAGATCCCGCAGCGCAAGGGCGACCCGGTGGTCTTCTCGCAGGACGAGGGCATCCGCGCCGAGACCACGGTCGAGTCCCTCGGCAAGCTGCGCCCCGCCTTCGCCAAGGACGGCACCATCACCGCCGGCACCTCCTCGCAGATCAGCGACGGCGCCGCCGCCGTGGTCGTGATGAGCAAGGCCAAGGCGGAGGAGCTCGGCCTGGAGTGGATCGCCGAGATCGGTGCGCACGGCAACGTGGCGGGACCCGACAACTCGCTCCAGTCGCAGCCGTCGAACGCCATCCTCCACGCCCTGAAGAAGGAGGGGCTGGAGGTCTCCGACCTGGACCTCATCGAGATCAACGAGGCCTTCGCGGCGGTCGCCGTGCAGTCAATGAAGGACCTCGGCGTGACCCCGGAAAAGGTGAACGTCAACGGCGGTGCCATCGCCCTGGGGCACCCGATCGGCATGTCCGGCGCCCGGGTCGTGCTGCACCTGGCCCTGGAGCTGGCCCGGCGCGGCGGCGGTGTCGGCGCGGCGGCCCTGTGTGGCGGCGGCGGGCAGGGCGACGCCCTGATCGTGCGCGTGCCCGGCGCGAAGGCGTAGGTGTCACGAGGATGACGACGGTGGACGTCCCCACACTGGTGGCCCAGGCCCGAGAAGGCCGACCCCGGGCCGTGGCCCGGCTGATCTCACTGGTCGAGGGGGCGTCCCCGCACCTGCGCGAGGTGATGGCCGCCCTGGCACCGCTCACCGGCGGGGCGTACGTGGTGGGGCTCACCGGCTCCCCGGGCGTGGGCAAGTCCACGTCCACCTCGGCGCTCGTCTCGGCGTACCGCAAGGCCGGCAAGCGCGTCGGCGTGCTCGCCGTCGACCCGTCCTCGCCCTTCAGCGGGGGCGCGCTGCTCGGCGACCGGGTGCGCATGTCGGACCACGCCTCCGACCCGGGGGTCTACATCCGCTCCATGGCCACCCGAGGCCACCTGGGCGGGCTCGCCTGGGCGGCGCCGCAGGCGATCCGCGTGCTGGACGCGGCCGGGTGCGAGGTGATCCTGGTCGAGACGGTCGGGGTCGGGCAGTCGGAGGTGGAGATCGCCTCGCAGGCCGACACCTCGGTGGTGCTGCTGGCGCCCGGGATGGGCGACGGGATCCAGGCCGCGAAGGCGGGCATCCTGGAGATCGGCGACGTGTACGTGGTCAACAAGGCCGACCGGGACGGCGCGGACGCGACCGCCCGGGAGCTGAACCACATGCTCAGCCTGGGGGAGTCCCGGGGCAGGGGCGACTGGCGGCCGCCGATCGTCAAGACGGTCGCCGCGCGGGGTCAGGGCATCGACGAGTTGGTCGAGGCGCTGGAGAAGCACCGGGCCTGGATGGACGAGCGCGGTGTGCTGGCCGAGCGTCGCACGGCCCGTGCCGCCCGCGAGGTGGAGACCATCGCCGTGACGGCGCTGCGCGCCCGAATGGCGGATCTGCGCGGGGACGCGCGCCTGGACGCGCTCGCGGCCCGGGTCGCCGTGGGGGAGCTGGACCCGTACGCGGCCTCGGACGCCCTGCTGGCGACGCTGACCGATGCGGACTCCCAGGGGCGAACCTAGACTGGCAAGCGCCCGGAATGGCCCGAAGGATCCCCTGTAAGGGAGTGGTGTCATGGCGAAGCGCGGCAACAAGAAGCGAGCCCGCAGGAAGAAGAAGGCGAACCACGGCAAGCGTCCCAACGCCTGACCGCGCCCACGAAGAGGGCCGCGCCCCCGAGCCGGGGCGCGGCCTTCGTCGTGTCGGGGCGCGGGGACCGTCCCGGCCCGTCCCGTCCTAGTTGTCGTCGTTGTCGTCGTTGTCGTTCGAGTCCGACGAGGACGCGGTGGCCTTCCCCGACGTGGGGTCGACGTGGACGTGCTTGGTCTTGCCGTCGCTCGACCTGACCTCGATGTCCCAGTAGGTGCTGCCGTTGTCGTCGTCGTCATCCCAGTCGACGGACCAGACCTTGGCGCCCTTGTTGGCGGCGAGGGCCGCCGCCATCGCCTTCTTGGCGTTGACCTTGGCGGCGATCAGGGGTGCGTACTCGGAGGCGTTGTCGTTGTCCGTGTCGCGCGTCGTGGCCTTGCCGGCGGTGTCGACCTCGACCTCGGTGTTCTTGCCGTTCTTGGCGACCACGTTGACGTGCCAGACGGTGCCGTCCTTGTCGAGGGACTCGACGACACCCGGGTGGTGCTTGAGGGCCGCGTCGCTCGCGCTCTCTGCGGTCACGTCGGCGCGGGCGGCGGTGGCCGTGGTCGTGGTCAGGGCCGTGGTGCCGGTGGCGGCGACGGCCGCCGCGGTCGGGCCGCCGACCGTCAGGACGGCGGCCGCGGCCGCGGAGATGATCACGTTGCGCTTCATGGGCAGTACCTCCTCGGGCCGGCCCGGGCGCCTACGGTTGCTCGGCGGGCGGACCGGCGGGCGATATCGACCATTCTGCGATCGATCGCCGGATCCGGCGCGGGGAGGGGCGTCAGGCCTTGCCGCGGTTGTCCCGCAGGTGCTCCGCCACGGGGCGCAGGGACTCGCGCAGGGCCGCCAGGGCGGCCGGCGGCAGCAGGTCGATGAAGTGCTGTCGCACGGAAGCCACGTGGTGGGGGGCGACCTTGCGCATGGTCTCCATGCCCTCGTCCGTGAGGACCGCGAACAGGCCGCGGCGGTCGGACTCGCAGTTCACCCGGCGGACCAGCCCGGCCGCCTCCATTCGGGTGATCTGGTGGGAGAGCCGGCTCTTGGACTGCAGGGTCGCCGTCGCGAGGTCGCTCATCCGCATCCGGTGACCCTCCGACTCGGAGAGGTTCACGAGGATCTCGTAGTCGTTGTTGGTGAGGCCGAAGGGCTGGAGATCCTTTTCCAGCTGGTGCATCAGCAGCCTGCTGACGTCCAGGTGGGTGCGCCAGGCGCACTGTTCGGCGTCGGTCAGCCAGCGCGTGGCCGTCTCGGTCTCCATGGTCTCCATGACTGAACTCTACCTAAAAAGTTGAATTGCGTACAAAAATAGGACGATCGCAGTTCGAGATCACAGGCCGAAGCGCCTCTGTAGATCACCCAGCTGTCCGGGCATCCGCGGCACGCCGATCTGACCGAGCGGCCCCTGACCGGCCCCGGGAACACCCTGCGCGTTGCCCGTCGCCGCGCCGGCGCCGACCGCGCCGACCGCCTGCTCCGCCATCAGCATCTCCGACGACTGGAGCAGCACCGTGCCCGCCCCCACGAACTCGAACTGGTGCTCCTCGCCCGAGGAGCCGCCGATGCCCGTCAGCGAACGCAGGCCGCCGATCACGCCCGACATGTAGCCGTGGTCGTAGTGGTGGCAGGGGGACGGGCAGTCCGCCCAGCCCACCAGCGCCTGCGGGTCCACCCGCAGCGGAGGCTCCATGAACACGACCGGCCCGTTGGACGCGGCCACGAACTTCCCGGTGCCGATCAGCGTCAGGAAGCCCGGCACGATCGACTGCTTCAGCGCCAGTGTCGGCTGGTACGCCAGCAGGTTGCCCGACCGGATCGTCAGGTTGCCTTTGTCCAGGTCGTACAAGTTCACGTCGAAGGCCCGGTCGGCCAGCAACATCTTGCCCTGACCCTCTGCCACCACCCAGTCGGCGGCGTGCAGGGGCGAGTGGAAGCTCGTGCGCAGCAACCGGTCGAAGCGGCCGTGGCCGATGCCGTTGAACTCGATGCTCCCGTAGTACGAGATCATCTTCCCCTTCTGCAGGAACCACTGGCTCCCCTTGAGCTCCACGCAGAAGGTGTACGCGTTGACGTTGTCGTCGGAGGGCAGCGTGTACGGGTCGAAGACCGTCGGACCTCCCGGTCCGCCGGGCACGGGGCCGTTCGTTCCGGAGTAATGCGTCACAGCTTCTCCTCCGAGGCCTGTACGTACACCGCGCCCTGGCCCGACAGCTCCAACTGGAACGCCTCGCCCGAGCCGCGCCCCACCATGTCGCGCCAGCCGAGCGCCGTGGAGAGCTTGTTCCTGACGTCCCCGTGGTGGGCCACGTACGCCTGCGGGTCGACGTGTACCGGCCGGTTCGGGGTGATGGGCAGTTCGACGACCCCGCCGTGGGCCATGACGGCCACGGATCCGTGCCCCTTGAGGGTGGTGGTGAACAGGCCCTGGCCGGAAACCTGGCCGCGAACCATGCCCATGACGCCGCCCTGCGAGCCCATGAACATCGTGCCCTGCTGGAGGGTGCCGTCGAAGGCGAGCAGCCGGTCCGCCTCCACGTACAGGGTCTCGCCCGTCAGGTTGATCACCTGGATGTGATGGCCGCCGTGGCCGAACATCACGGTGCCGCTGCCCTCGACCGACATCAGCGGCGTCTGTTCGTTCGCCACCCGGCGACCGATCATGCCCATGACCCCGCCCTGACCACCGGTCAGGCTCGGGGTGAAGGAGACCTCGCCCCGGTAGGCGAGCATCGCGCCGCGCTGGCTGTACATCTTCTGCCCCGGGACGACCTGCGCCTCGACCATCTTGGAGTTGATCTCGCGGAACGGCATCAGATGTCGCCCCCGATGGTGTTGCGCTCGCTGGGCTGCACGTAGACCAGGCCCTCGCCCTCGAAACGGATCTGGAACGCCTCGCCCGAACCCTCGCCGATCAGCGTGCGGAAGTTCACGCCCGACTGGAAGGACTGCCGCAGGTCCCCCGTGTGCGCGACGTACGCGCCCGGGTCGACCGACAGCGGGTACTGGGCGCTGACGCGCAACACCACGGCCGGACCGTCGGACATGATCGCGGCCTGGCCGGAGCCCTCCACGGTCGTGGTGAACAGGCCGTTGCCCGACGTCGCCCCGCGCAGGCCGGTGAAGGTCGTGCCGGTGCGCAGGCCGGCATCGGTGCACAGCAGGTTGCCGGCCTCCACGTGCAGCTTCTCGCCGCGCAGGCTGACCAGGTTGATCTCGCTCGCACGGTCGGCGAAGAAGCAGGTGCCCTGCCCCTGGACCTCCATCACCGTCATCTGTTCGCCGGTCAGCCGGCGGGTCACCATCCCGCGGAGACCTTCGCCACCGCCGGACATCTTCTTGAAGGCCATCTGGCCGTCGTACGCGACCATGGAGCCGTTTTTCGCTTTGACGGCGTCCCCGGTCAGGTCGACGGCGAGCACCTTGCTGCCTTGGAGTCGGAACTGAGCCACGGGAAGACGTTATCCGCAGAGCGCGGGACCGAACAGGGCTTCGTGGCCGATATCCGCCACACTCGGTCGTTCCGGGTACCCCGGTCAAGATCCCGCGGGGCGGCTGAGACACTGGGAAGGCCCCCCGGCCTCCTCCCGCGAAGGTTCCACGTGGACATCAAGACCGCTTCCGCCCTGCACCGGCTGCGCCTCATCTCCGTACCGGAGGCACTGTCGTTCCCGGCCCTGCTGATCTTCGGCTCGCTGCTCAGCCGGGTCTCCGACATCGACTACCTGATGATGCCGTTGGGCATCCTGCACGGGATCCTCTTCGTCATCTACGCGGTCTTCCTGCTCGACGTGTGGAACAAGGCGAAGTGGCCCCTCAAGAAGGTGGCGCTGTTCTTCCTGCTGGCGATGCTGCCGTTCGGCGGGCTGTACGGGGACCGGCTGCTCAAGCGCGACGAGGCCGACAGCGTCCTGGCCGCGCGGGCGCGCGAGGCGGCCCGCGCATGATCGTCGCGTTCTCCGTGACCCCGCTCGGGGTGGGCGAGGAGGTCGGCGAGTACGTGGCCGACGCGGTCCGTGTCGTACGGGAGTCCGGGCTGCCGAACCGCACCGACGCGATGTTCACCACGGTGGAAGGCGAGTGGAACGAGGTGATGGACGTGGTGAGGCGCGCCGTCGCCGCCGTGGAGGCGCGGGCCCCCAGGGTCTCCTTCATCCTCAAGGCCGACATCCGTCCCGGCGTCAGCGACGGGATGACCTCCAAGGTGGACACCGTCGAGCGGCACCTCGCCGCCGGCTCCGAGGGCTGACGGCTCCGAGGGCTGAGCCCCCGCACCCTTGCGAAGCGCCCCCGGCCGACCGGACCGGGGGCGCTTTCGCGTGCCCGACGGGGCCGGCACGGCCACCCGGACGGCGCCCGTGCCGAGGTCAGGGCCCGGTCCGCGACGCCGTGCGCGACCGCGCGACTCCCGTCAGGACGGGGCGGACCCGCTCCCGGGATCGACGCCCGCGGCCAACGCGATGGCCAGGGGGGTGCGTTCGTAGAGGATCCGGTGGCCGTGGCGGGACGAGAGGAGGAGCCCCGCCGACTGGAGGGTCTTGAGGTGGGCCGACACGGTGGACGGCGCCAGGCGGAGCCGCTCGGCCAGCGCCGAGGTGGACGCGGGCTCCTCCAGGGCGCGCAGGATCTCGGCCCGTCCCGCCCCCAACAGCCGGGTGAGCGCCCGCGGGGTCGGACCGTCCGAGGCCGCCCACAGTGCGCCGATGCCACGGGCCGGGTACACGACCGTCGGCTGCCACGGCGGGTCGTAGCCCCCGACCACCTCGGGCCACACGAACGCGCTCGGCATCAACAACAGGCCCTGGCCGTCGAGCGAGCGGTCGTGGTGCGTGCGCCGATCGACGACGAGGGTGTCCCCGGACCACCGCAGGTCCGGGTGGAGCCCGTCGAAGAGGGCCTCCAACCCGCCCGCCGCGAGCCTGCGGGAGTGGAAGAGGACGTCCGCCTCCAGCAGGGCCCGCAGTCTCGGCCAGTGCGGGGCGACCAGGGAGGCCCAGGCCCGCTCCAGCAGATCCGCCAACTCCCGCACGGCCCGCTCCGGATCCGCGAGCAACCGCTGCCCGATGTCGCTCTCCAACGCCCCCGGCGTACACGCCAGGGAGCGCCGCAGGTCCTCCCGGGCGGCGCCCGGATCGGCCGCGCGCACCCGGGCCAGTTCCTCCTCGAAGGTCACCGACGGGCCGGACGGCGGAGGGCTGAGAAAGTCCGGATTGTGGCCCTTTTTGGGCATCAGCAGCCACAGCGGACGCAGGTCCAGCCCGTCCGCCGCCTCACGGATTCCCCGCAGCCACGGCAGGTGGTAGGCCTGGCGGTTCCGGTACAGCAGGACCCGGACCGCCTCGTGCGTCTCCCAGCGCGGGGAGATCGAGAAGCGGCAGCGCAGCAGGTCCACCGGACCGAACCGGTAGTGGAGCGGCATCGACCCTCCCGAGGTCCCCGAGGCCTTCCCGAGGCCCTCCCGATTCTTCCCGAGATCCTCCCGAGGCCCTCGCGACGGGAACGCGCGGCCAAGATTCGGCGGGGAACGAATCCCTGCCCCGGGAGCCCGGCCCCGACCAGGCTGGCCCCATGGCAACCGTCAACCAACCGGCCGTCGATCACACGACGGACCCGACCGACTCCGGATACCGGGCCGTCTTCAGGGTCCGGGAGTTCCGGAGCGTCTTCGCCGCCCACCTGCTGTCCGTGCTCGGCGTCGTCGTCGCCGAGATCTCCCTGACCGTCCTCGTGTACCGGCTCACCGGCTCACCACTGATGAGCGCGCTCACCTTCGCCCTCGGATTCCTCCCCTACGCCCTCGGCGGCACCCTGCTCGCCGGGCTCGCCGACCGGTACCCCGCCCGCCGGGTGCTCGTGGCCTGCGACCTCGTCTGCGCGGCCTGCGCGGCGACCATGGTCCTGCCCGCGACCCCCGTCGCCGGACTCCTCGCCCTGCGCTGCGCCATGTCCTTCGTCGCACCCCTCTTCCAGGGGGCCCGCAGCGCCTCCCTCGCCGACATCCTCGGCGCCGGCGACGTCTTCGTCCTCGGCCGGTCGCTGCTGCGCATGGTCGCGCAGAGCGCCCAACTCATCGGATTCGGCCTCGGCGGGCTGCTGCTCACCGCCCTCGCACCCCGCGGCGCCCTCGCGCTCACCGCCGCCGGCTTCCTGGCCTCCGCACTCCTGCTGCGCCTCGGCACGGCGGCCCGACCCGCCCGCGCCGGCACCGGCGGCACCCCGCTCGGCGGCCTGCGGGCCGTCTTCCGGCACCGCCGGACGCGCGTGCTGACCCTGCTGTTCTGGCTGCCGCCGGTCTTCGTCGTGGTCCCCGAGGCGCTGCTCGCCCCGTACGTCGCCGGCATCGGCGCCGGAACGTTCGCCCTCGGCCTGCTGATGTGCGCGTTGCCCGTCGGGACCATCGCGGGTGAACTCTGGGCGGGCTCCGTACTCACCGCCCGAACGCGTTCGCGGATCGTGGCCCCGCTCGCGGCGGCCGGCCTGTCCCCGCTCCTGCTGTACGCGGCGCGGCCGGGCATCGTCGTCACCCTCGGGGCGCTGCTGCTGGCCGGGCTGGCGCACGCGTACACCCTCGGGCTCGACCGGATGTACGTGGACGCCGTGCCCGAGGAGCTGCGCGGTCGGGCGATGACCCTGCTCGGGACCGGGATGATGACCCTCCAGGGAGTGGGCATGGCCTTGGCGGGGCTCGCCGCCGAGTTCCTGCCCGTCCACGTCGTCGTCACCGCGTCGGGGGTGCTCGGCACCCTCGTCGTCCTGGCCCTGCTGGCCGAATTGCGCGCCTGTGCCCCGGCCGCGGAAGTGCCGAGGGATGAGACGGGGCTGACCGCCAAATGACCGCCCGGTAGGGTCTGGTGGATGCCCAAGCCGCTCAGCCTTCCCTTCGACCCCATCGCCCGCGCCGACGAACTCTGGGAGCGCCGCTGGGGTCCGGTGCCCTCGATGGCAGCCATCACCTCGATCATGCGGGCGCACCAGATCCTGCTCGGTGAGGTCGACGCCGTGGTGAAGCCGTACGGACTGACCTTCGCGCGGTACGAGGCCCTCGTGCTGCTGACGTTCTCGCAGGCCGGCGAGCTGACGATGTCGAAGATCGGCGAGCGACTGATGGTCCACCCGACCTCGGTGACGAACACCGTGGACCGGCTGGTGCGCTCCGGACTCGTGGCCAAGCGACCCAACCCGAACGACGGGCGCGGCACGCTCGCGTCGATCACCGACAAGGGCCGCGAGGTCGTCGAGGCGGCGACCCGGGACCTGATGGGGATCGACTTCGGTCTCGGGGCGTACGACACCGAGGAGTGCGGGGAGATCTTCGCCCTGCTGCGCCCCCTGCGGGTGTCCGCCGGCGACTTCGACGAGAAGTAGTCCGAGAGCGGCTCCCGTCACGGGGCCCGCGTCAAGATCGCGCAAAACGGACGGTTAGGCTCGTGGCCATGAAACGAAGCGTGCTGACCCGGTACCGGGTGATGGCTTTTGTCACTGCCGTGATGCTGCTGGTGCTGTGCACCTGCATGGTCTTCAAGTACGGCTTCGACAAGGGCGCCGACCTGACCTTCGTGGTCTCGCAGGCCCACGGCGTGCTCTTCATGATCTACCTGGTGTTCGCCTTCGACCTGAGTTCCAAGGCCCGGTGGCCCTTCGGCAAGATGCTCTGGGTCATGGTCAGCGGAACGATTCCGCTCGCTGCCTTCTTCGTCGAGCGCAAGGTGCGCGCCGAGGTCGAGCCGCTGGTCGAAGACGGTCTGACCACCGCCAAGGCCTAGCCTCGGCGCCGGCGCGCGGCTCGCGGCACGCCTGAGCGGACACCCCCGGGACGACTCCCCGGGGGTTTGCCATCGACATTTACTAGGACGTCCTAGTAAATTCATGAGTATGGACGCTGACGCCATCGAGGAGGGCCGCCGTCGCTGGCAGGCCCGGTACGACAAAGCCCGCAAGCGCGAGGCCGATTTCACGACGCTCTCCGGCGATGCCGTCGATCCCGTCTACGGGCCCCGACCCGGCGACTCGTACGAGGGATTCGAGCGCATCGGCTGGCCGGGGGAGTACCCCTACACCCGGGGCCTGCACGCCACCGGGTACCGGGGGCGGACCTGGACGATCCGGCAGTTCGCCGGGTTCGGCAACGCCGAGCAGACCAACGAGCGCTACAAGATGATCCTGGCCGCCGGCGGCGGCGGACTCTCCGTCGCCTTCGACATGCCGACCCTGATGGGACGCGACTCCGACGACCCCCGCGCCCTCGGCGAGGTCGGACACTGCGGTGTGGCCATCGACTCCGCCGCCGACATGGAGATCCTGTTCAAGGACATCCCGCTCGGCGACGTCACCACCTCGATGACCATCAGTGGCCCCGCCGTCCCCGCCTTCTGCATGTACCTGGTCGCCGCCGAGCGCCAGGGCGTCGATCCTGCCGTGCTCAACGGCACGCTCCAGACCGACATCTTCAAGGAGTACATCGCCCAGAAGGAGTGGCTCTTCGAACCCGAGCCGCACCTGCGCCTCATCGGCGACCTCATGGAGTACTGCGCGAACGGCATCCCGGCCTACAAGCCGCTGTCCGTCTCCGGCTACCACATCCGCGAGGCCGGAGCCACGGCCGCGCAGGAACTCGCCTACACGCTCGCCGACGGCTTCGGCTACGTGGAGCTGGGCCTCTCCCGCGGCCTGGACGTCGATCACTTCGCGTCCGGCCTCTCCTTCTTCTTCGACGCGCACCTCGACTTCTTCGAGGAGATCGCCAAGTTCCGCGCCGCCCGCAGGATCTGGGCCCGCTGGATGAAGGAGGTCTATGCCGCCCAGTCGGACAAGACGATGTGGCTGCGCTTCCACACCCAGACCGCCGGCGTCTCCCTCACCGCCCAACAGCCGTACAACAACGTCGTGCGGACCGCCGTCGAAGCCCTCGCGGCCGTCCTCGGCGGCACCAACTCGCTGCACACCAACGCCCTCGACGAGACCCTCGCGCTGCCGAGCGAGCAGGCCGCCGAGATCGCCCTGCGCACGCAGCAGGTGCTGATGGAGGAGACCGGCGTGGCCAACGTGGCCGACCCGCTGGGCGGTTCCTGGTACGTCGAGCAGCTCACCGACCGCATCGAGGCCGACGCGGAGAAGATCTTCGACCAGATCAAGGAGCGCGGACTGCGCGCCCATCCGGACGGACGGCACCCCATCGGGCCGATCACCTCGGGCATCCTGCGCGGCATCGAGGACGGCTGGTTCACCGGCGAGATCGCCGAATCGGCCTTCACCTACCAACGGTCCCTGGAGAAGGGCGACAAGCGGGTCGTCGGCGTCAACGTCCACCACGGATCGGTCACCGGCGACCTGGAGATCCTCCGCGTCAGCCACGAGGTGGAGCGCGTCCAGGTCGAGGAGCTGGCCGCGCGCAAGGGACGGCGTGACGACGCCAAGGTCAAGGCCTCGCTGGACACCATGCTGGCCGCCGCCCGGGACGGATCGAACATGATCCCGGCCATGTTGGACGCGGTGCGAGCCGAGGCCACCATGGGCGAGATCTGCAACGTCCTGCGGGACGAGTGGGGCACGTACACCGAGCCGCCCGGCTTCTGATCCCCGATCCGCTGATCCCCGATCCGCAGGGGATCCCCTCGTTCGTGACAGCCGGTCGTGGCGCCCCGCAGGGTGGCGCCGCGGCCGGCTTTCGCGTGTGCCGCGGCACCGGTCGCGGTCGTGGCCCTTCGGTCACCGTCGCGGCCCCGGGCCCGCTCAGGCCGGTGTCGTGCCCTGGAGGCCGTGCATCAGCAGGGCCGTGAAGGTGGCCACCCACAGCTCGTCCACCGGCTCCGAGCTGACCAGTGCCCGGTGCACCACCGTGCCCGCGATCACGTCGAAGATCAGGTCCGTGGTGTGGTTCGCCAGGGACTCGTCCGCCTCGTAGGGGAGTTCGCCCCGCGCCTGCGCGCGCTCGCGCCCCAGTACGACGAGACGTTTCTGCCGATCGACGATGGCCGACCGGATCCGGTCCCGCAGGGCCTCGTCCCGGGTGGACTCGGCGACCACCGCCATCAGGGCCGTACGGGCCTCCGGCCGCCGCAGCAACTCCGCGAACCGCAGCACCACGTACTCGATGTCCGCTTCCAACGAGCCCCGGTCGGGCAGTTCGAGCGCGTCGAAGAGTTCCGCGACCGCGTCGACCACCAGCTCGTTCTTGCCCGCCCACCGCCGGTACAGGGTGGTCTTCGCGACGCCCGCACGGGCCGACACGTCGCCCATCGTCAGCTTCGACCAGCCCAGCTCGACCAGCGCGTCCCGCGTCGCGGCGAGGATCGCCTCGTCCGCCGCCGCGCTGCGGGGGCGGCCGGTGCGGCCTTGCGGGGAGCTGGTGCCGGGGCTGGGGTTGCGCATGGCGGTGACCATACCCGCCAGTAGGTGGGCCGTCGGGGGCCCGTTCACTGTGGTTCAGATCACGGAGCGCCGGAGGTCCGGGGGAGTTACGCTACGGCTCGTAGCGTAAGAGCGACAACCACGCGAAGGCTACGGGCGCCGGGTGGGGACCTGGTGCCGACCTCAGGAAAGCAAGGCAGTACCGAAGCGGCACAGGCGCTGCTCCACCGCGTCAGCGGGGGGAGCAGCGGTGCAGCGGCAACACAGGCAACACGAACACCACGGGTAACACCGATCGGGTGCGTGCGGGAATTCCTCACGCGATCTTGTCCGATCTTTTTCGTCGGCGCGCGCACACGGGGGAGGATGTACGCATGCAGCCCAGAAACATGTCCATGAGCGGCGTCGTCGACCTCGCCGCGGTGAAGGCCGCCGGCGAAGCCAAGGCGAAGGCCGAGCAGGCGCGCGCCGAGGCGAACCGCCAGGGCGGCGCCGGAGCGGACGCCTCGCCCACCGGCGCCGTACCGCCGTCCGCGCTCGTCATCGACGTAGACGAGGCCGGTTTCGACCGCGATGTCATCCAGCTCTCCGACCAGGTACCCGTCGTCGTCGACTTCTGGGCCGAGTGGTGTGAGCCGTGCAAGCAACTCAGCCCGCTCCTGGAGCGGCTGACCGTCGAGGCGAACGGTCGCCTCGTCCTGGCCAAGGTGGACGTCGACGCCAACCAGCTGCTCATGCAGCAGTTCGGCATCCAGGGCATCCCGGCCGTCTTCGCCGTGGTCGCCGGCCAGGTGCTGCCCCTGTTCCAGGGTGCGGCCCCCGAGCAGCAGATCCGCGAGACCCTGGCCCAGCTGGTCCAGGTCGCGGAGGAGCGCTTCGGTCTCATCGGCGTCCAGGTCGACCCGAGCGCCGAACGGGCCCCGGTCGAGACCGCCGAGCCCGTCGGCCCGTACGACGCACTGCTGGAGGCGGCCGTCGTCGCGCTCGACGCGGGCGACCTGGCCGGCGCGGTCCAGGCGTACAAGAGCGTACTGGCCGACTCCCCGGCCAACACCGAGGCGAAGCTGGGCCTCGCCCAGGCGGAACTCCTCGTCCGGGTCCAGGACATGAATCCGCAGGCGGTGCGCACCGCGGCCGCCGAGAACCCCAAGGACCCGGCGGCGCAGATCGCCGCGGCCGACCTGGACCTGGTCGGCGGTCATGTCGAGGACGCCTTCGGTCGCCTGGTGGACACCGTACGGGTGACGTTCGGTGACGACCGGGACACGGTACGCCTGAGGCTGCTGGAACTGTTCGAAGTCATCGGGGCGGACGACCCCCGGGTGTCGGCGGCCCGTACGGCGCTCGCGCGGGTGCTCTTCTAGGTCCGGTCCGGAAGCGGTCCGTGGCCGGTCCGGGGGCGTCCCCCGAGATCGACGGGTCACCGACGATTTATTGACACGGAGAGAAACAGCGGCCGCCCTTTACCAAAACTTGGTAATCCCGGCTGCTGTTACTCGCAGTAAGTCGAACCCCGCGATCTGTCCGGTTGGTTCGCTCGTTCCCCGTTTGTCGTGGCCCTGGGTGACACCCTGCGTTGCCCCCCGACAACAGTGGGCCTCACTCCGGTTATCCAGCCGTTACCCGCCAGTAACGAACCCCCTTGTGCCCCGGCCGTGAATGGACCACGATCGGCCACGCTCGGTCCTTCCCGCAGAGCCGCTCATCCGGAGCCGCGGTGGAGGGTCCCCACCGAGTCGGCCTGTGGCAGTGGCACCGGCCGTGGGACAGGGGGGTACTTGCCGCACCGGCAGGGCCTGTCCCCCCAGGTTGCGCGAACGCGTGGCCCAGTGGTTGTCGCTCGGGGGTGAACGCCTGTGTACGGACGCGGCCTGGTCGCGGCTCGGCCGCTCGCGCTTCTTCCCGAGGACGTAGCACTTCTCCCATCCCAGGACGGGCACTGCCCGGACCGGAGATGTACGTCCGAGAAGGAGGAACGAAAATGAGTTCTCAGGTTCGTGGTGGGACCAGATGGAAGCGCTTCGCTCTCGTCATGGTGCCGAGCATCGCGGCCACGGCCGCGGTCGGTGTGGGTCTGGCGCAGGGTGCCCTCGCGGCGTCCTTCAGCGTCTCGGGCCAGGACTTCAAGGTCTCGGCCGACGAGCTCGTCGGTGACAACCTGATCCAGTACGGCAGCATCGCCGAGGGTGCCACTCTTGGCAGCGACAAGAAGTCCTACCACCCGGTGACGGTCTCGGGCTTCAGCTCGGCCAAGATCACCAACATGTGCCAGTCCCTGGTGACGCCGACTCCGCTCGGCAACATCACGCTCCAGCTGCGGACGGGCAACAAGGGCGAAGCCGCCGTTGCCAAGAACATCTACCTCGATGTCGCCGAGCTGGACGCGGACGCCACCTTCACCGACCTTGACATCGGTGTCGCGGTGAACGACGGCAGCCACACCACCAAGCCGAAGCCCGGCTCGGTGTCCGACGGTGCCATGTTCTCCCAGCGGGCCAAGACGGCCACGCTGACCAAGGTGCGTCAGAAGGCGTGGGCGACGACGGCGGGTACCTTCACGCTGCCCGACCTCAAGCTGCGCCTGCTCAGTGGTGACCAGCCGTGCTACAAGGACTCCGACGTCAAGTAGTCGGACCGGTGAGTGGCCGGGAGGGCCGGTGGATGTCGTCGCCGACCCTCCCGGTCTCCACACAGTTTTCCGTACCACCGTTTCCAGGGAGCTGTTGTCCATGAACCCCGAGGCCCCGGTTCGCGCCGCAGACGCAGACGCCCACTGGCTCACCGTGGGACGCCACCACTTCCGTGCCTGGAGGGGTCAACGCCCATTCTGGGCAGGACTGTTCACCCTCGTCGGTGGCATCCCGATCATGTACTTCCCGTACGCGGACCTCCGGTTGGGCAACGTCTCCCTCGCCATGGCGACGACCACGGGCTCCAGTTCGCTGATCATCGGCGTACTGCTGGTCACCCTGGGCCTCGCCCTCTGGTTCCAGCAGACCATCCGGGTCTTCGCCGGTGTCGCCGCGATCCTCCTGGCCCTGCTGTCCCTCCCGGTGTCCAACCTCGGTGGCTTCTTCATCGGCTTCCTCTTCTCCCTGCTGGGTGGGACCCTCGCGCTCTCCTGGGCCCCCGGCAAGCCGGTCGCCGAGGAAGAAGACGACTCCACGGGCAAGGACGAAGCGCTCGCGGACGGTGCGTACCTGGCCGTCCCCGGTCCCCGCGACACGGAAACGGCTTACGCGACCGAGACGACTGCCCACGCCGATGGCGGGAGGAACAGTGCGGGGTGACGAGACGCAGCGGGGTTCGGCCCCAGATGCGGAGTCCCGTGAGAGAAAAGGCCCGCGACACGCGGCGCCCAGGAAGTCGCTGCTGACCAAGTTCCAGATACCCGTCGGCAAGACGATGGCACTGGCGGCCATGCCGACCGCCGTGTTCGTCGGGATGGGCATGGCCCCCAAGCTGGCCCTGGCCGACGACAAGGACATCCCCTTCGCGCCCGGTCCCTGCGTGACGCGGTCCGACGAGCCCGCGGAGTCGGCCTCGCCGTCCGCCTCCAAGTCGCCTTCGCCGAGCGCCAGTGCGAGCACGTCGCCGAGCGCGACCCCCGCGCCCGGCGCGAGCGCGGTGGCACCGAAGCCCGGTACGAAGCCGTCCGCCTCCAAGCCCACCACGCCCGAGAAGGCGAAGCAGAGCACTCCGGCGGCCACCCCGTCCGCGAGCGCCTCCCCGCCGCCGTCCGCCTCCGCGACCAAGCCCACGAACCCGCTCGACCCGCTGGGTGTGGGCGACAAGGTCAAGGACTTCTTCGACGAGCTGGGCAAGCCCCTCAAGGACGCGCAGAAGCCGGCCACCCCGGCGCCCACCACGTCCACCGCACCCAAGCCCGACCCGTCGGCGGACGCGATCCGCGAGGCGGCGAAGCAGGCGGGGGCCAAGGTCGAGGAACTGCCCCAGGGCGTCAAGGACACCGCCAAGTCCCCCAAGGACGAGACGGGCAAGGCCACCGACAAGGACAAGGCCGACAAGGACAAGGACGACGAGAAGAAGGACGACGACGAGGACAAGACCTCGCCGTCCCCCTCTCCCTCGACCTCGGCGACCAAGGACGTGGACGGGAAGGAACCCTTCCCCTGCCCGACCCTCGACGCCAAGGCGCTGGCCGACGCCAAGCTGGAGCCGGGCATCCCGCTCCTGCCCGACGAGCCCTGGTACCTCGACAGCTCCCGACTGACCCTCTACGGCCTGGACTACGCGGGCATCGTCGAGGTGAAGACGGCGGGCGGCAAGGTCAAGAAGGTCCTGAAGTTCACGGCGGACTCCCTGGACATCAAGGACCTGTACCAGACCGTCGGCAAGGAGGGGAACGTCGCCCACCTGAAGTCGCGTCCGGGCTCCACGTCCACCATCCGCGGCGGCACGGTGACGATGTACACCGAGAGCCTCAAGGGAAACCTCTTCGGTCTGATCCCGATCGAGTTCACCCCGAACAGCCCGCCGCCCCTGAACGTCCCCTTCGCGTTCTTCACGAACGTCAAGGTCGTCCAGGCCGGCCAGTTCGGCGGCAACCTCACGGTCCCGGGCCTCAAGAACTACATCGGTCCGGCGGAGTAGAACCCCCGCTCACCCCGCACGCATGACTGAGGCCCGCTCCCCTCCCGGAGCGGGCCTCAGTCGTCCGTGTGCTGCCCGATCGTTGCTCCGGCACTGGGACGATGTGCCATGAGAACCCGTTTCCACGCCAACCACGACGAACCGCTGATGGTCCACTTCGAGATCATCGGCGGCCAGTGCCTCGTCCCTCCGGGCGACTGGATCGACGTCGAGTTCGCCGAGTCCGATCCGCCGAGCTCGGTCCACCTCCGGGGCGGCGCCCTGATCCTGACCCAGGAGGGCTACGGCTTCCTGCGGGTCTGGGACTCCACGGGCCGGGAGATCGACCCCGGCGGGGAGTAGCGGCCGTACGCAGCCCCCGCAAACACCGAGGCCCGCTCCCCCACGGGGGAGCGGGCCTCGGCCTCTGTGCGGCAGAGCCGGTCGGGTCGGTCCGGCCGGTCGGGTCGGTCAGGCGCGGGAGTCGTCGCCGCCCAGGTGGTGGACGCGGACCATGTTGGTCGTGCCCGGGACGCCGGGAGGGGAGCCGGCCGTGATGATCATCGAGTCGCCCGGGTGGTAGCGGTTGAGCTTCAGCAGCTCCGCGTCCACCAGGTCGACCATCGCGTCGGTGTTGTCCACGTGCGGGACCACGTAGGACTCGACGCCCCAGCTCAGCGTGAGCTGGTTGCGGGTGCCGGTGTCGGTGGTGAAGGCCAGGATCGGCTGGCACGCGCGGTAGCGCGACAGGCGGCGGGCCGTGTCGCCGGACTGGGTGAAGGCGACGAGGGCCTTCGCGTCGAGGAAGTCGGCGATCTCGCAGGCCGCGCGGGCGACGGCGCCACCCTGGGTGCGGGGCTTCTTGCCCGGGACCAGCGGCTGGAGGCCCTTGGAGAGCAGTTCCTCCTCGGCCGCCGTGACGATCTTCGACATCGTCTTGACGGTCTCGATCGGGTAGGCGCCGACCGAGGACTCGGCGGACAGCATGACCGCGTCCGCGCCGTCGAGGATGGCGTTGGCGACGTCGGAGGCCTCGGCGCGCGTCGGGCGCGAGTTGGTGATCATCGACTCCATCATCTGGGTCGCGACGATCACCGGCTTGGCGTTGCGGCGGCACATCTCGATGAGCCGCTTCTGGACCATCGGGACCTTTTCGAGCGGATACTCGACGGCCAGGTCGCCGCGGGCCACCATGACGGCGTCGAAGGCGTCCACCACGGCCGCCATGTTCTCGACGGCCTGGGGCTTCTCCACCTTGGCGATGACGGGGACCCGGCGGCCGACCTCGTCCATGACCTTGTGGACGTCCTTGACGTCGTTGGCGTCGCGGACGAAGGACAGGGCGACCATGTCGCAGCCCATCCGCAGCGCGAAGCGCAGGTCGTCGACGTCCTTCTCCGACAGGGCGGGGACGTTGACGGCGGCACCCGGCAGGTTGATGCCCTTGTGGTCCGAGATGACACCGCCCTCGATGACGATGGTCTTGACCTTGGAACCCTCGACCGCGGTCACGCGGAGTTCGACGTTGCCGTCGTTGATCAGGATCGGGTCGCCCTGGGAGACGTCGCCGGGCAGGCCCTTGTAGGTGGTTCCGCAGATGGACTTGTCGCCGGGGACGTCCTCGGTGGTGATGGTGAACTCGTCACCGCGCACCAGCTCGACGGGACCCTCGGCGAAGGTCTCCAGGCGGATCTTCGGACCCTGGAGGTCGGCGAGGACGCCGACGGCACGCCCGGTGTCCTCGGAGACCTTCCGGACGCGGTCGTACCGCTCCTGGTGTTCTGCCTGGGATCCGTGGCTGAAGTTGAATCGGGCCACGTTCATGCCTGCCTCGATGAGAGCTTTCAGCTGCTCATACGAGTCGACGGCGGGGCCCAGGGTGCAGACGATTTTGGAACGGCGCATGGAGCGGATCCTATCCGGTTTGTTTCGCAGCGGAATATTCCGTCTGGTGGAAAGTCCAAGTGACTACTGAGTAACCAGCGCGTACGTCTGGGCGGCGATCTCCAGTTCCTCGTCCGTCGGGACCACGGCCACGGCCACCCGGGCGTACTCCGTCGAGATCAGGCGCGGCTCGGAGGACCGCGCCGCGTTGGCCTCCAGGTCGAGCGCGAGGCCCAGCTCGGCCAGCCCGTCGACCGCGGCCTCCCGGACCTGGTGGGCGTTCTCGCCCACGCCCGCCGTGAACGCCACCGCGTCCACCCGGCCGAGCACGGCCGAGTAGGCGCCGATGTACTTCTTCAGACGGTGGACGTAGGCGGCGAAGGCGGTCGCCGCCGCCTCGTCGCCCTCGCCCGCGCGCCGCAGCACCTCGCGCATGTCGTTGTCGCCGCACATCCCCAGCAGACCGCTCTTCTTGTTCAGGAGCGAATCGATCTCATCCACCGAGAGGCCGCCCACCCGCGCCAGGTGGAAGATCACGGCCGGATCCAGGTCGCCGGAGCGGGTCCCCATGACCAGGCCCTCCAGCGGGGTCAGCCCCATGGACGTCTCCACGCACACCCCGCCGCGCACGGCCGAGGCCGAGGCGCCGTTGCCCAGGTGCAGCACGATCACGTTCACGTCCTCCACCGGCCGGCCGAGCAGCTCGGCCGTGGCCCGCGAGACGTAGGCGTGGGAGGTGCCGTGGAAGCCGTACCGCCGGATGGAGTACTTGTCCGCCGTCTCGGCGTCGATCGCGTACCGGGCCACGTGCTCCGGCATCGTCGAGTGGAAGGCGGTGTCGAACACGGCCACCTGCGGCAGGTCGGCGCGCAGCGAGCGGGCCACCTCGATGCCGGTCACGTTCGCCGGATTGTGCAGCGGGGCGAGCGGGATCAGGCTGCGGATCTCCGCCAGCACCTCGTCGTCGATCACCGTCGGCCGCGTGAATTCGGTGCCGCCGTGCACGACCCGGTGCCCCACGGCCGCGAGTTCGGGGGAGTCCAGGCCCAGGCCGTCGGCGGCCAGCTCCTCGGCCACCGCCCGCAGCGCGGCCTCGTGGTCGGAGATCGCGCCCACCCGCTCGCGCTTGCCGCCGGCGGCGCCGGGGCCGGTCAGGGGTTCGTGGACCAGACGCGAGGTCTCCTCCCCGATCCGCTCCACCAGCCCGACGGCGAGACGGCGGGAGTCCGCCATGTCGAGGAGCTGGTACTTCACCGACGAGGAGCCGGAGTTGAGGACGAGTACGCGCGATGCGGTCACGGGTGCGGTGCCTTCTCGTGTGTGGGGGACTCGTGGGGGTGGCGGTGGCGGTGGCCTGCGGGTCAGCCGGCCGGCTGCTGCGCCTGCTGCGTCTGGGCCTGGATCGCGGTGATCGCCACGGTGGTGACGATGTCCTGGACCAGGGCGCCGCGCGAGAGGTCGTTGACCGGCTTGCGCAGGCCCTGGAGGACCGGGCCGACCGCGACGGCTCCCGCCGAGCGCTGCACGGCCTTGTACGTGTTGTTGCCCGTGTTCAGGTCGGGGAAGATCAGCACGCTCGCGCGGCCGGCCACCTCCGACTCGGGCAGCTTGGTCGCGGCGACCGAGGGTTCCACGGCGGCGTCGTACTGGATCGGACCCTCGATCAGCAGGTCGGGATGCAGCTCGCGGACGATCTCGGTGGCCTTGCGCACCTTGTCGACGTCCGCTCCGGAGCCGGACGTGCCGGTGGAGTACGAGAGCATCGCGATCCGCGGCTCGACGCCGAAGGCGGCGGCGGTGGCGGCCGACTGGACGGCGATGTCCGCGAGCTGCTCGGCGCCCGGGTCCGGGTTGACCGCGCAGTCCCCGTAGACGAGAACCTTGTCGGCCAGGCACATGAAGAAGACCGAGGAGACGATGGAGGCGTCGGGCTTCGTCTTGATGATCTCGAAGGCCGGGCGGATCGTCGCGGCGGTGGAGTGCACCGAGCCGGAGACCATGCCGTCGGCCAGGCCCTCCTGGACCATCAGGGTGCCGAAGTAGTTGACGTCGGTGACCACGTCGTGGGCCAGCTCGACGGTCATGCCCTTGTGGGCGCGAACTTGGGCGTAGTACTCGGCGAATCGTTCCCGCAGGGGAGAGGTCGCCGGGTCGATCAGCTGGGCCCCCGAGATGTCGATGCCCAGGTCGGCGGCCTTCTTCACGATCGCCTGCTCCTCGCCGAGCAGGGTCAGGTCGCAGACCCCGCGCCGCAGCACCACGTCCGCGGCGCGCAGCACCCGCTCCTCGGCGCCCTCGGGCAGCACCACGCGGCGGCGCTCGGAACGGGCCCGCTCCAGCAGCTCGTGCTCGAACATCATCGGGGTGACGCGCTCGGAGCGCGCCACCGACAGCAGGTCGCGCAGCTCGGCGGTGTCCACGTGACGCTCGAACAGGCCGAGCGCGGTCTCCAGCTTGCGCGGGGTCGCCGAGTTCAACCGGCTCTGCAGCGAGAAGAGTTCCGCGGCCGTGGGGAAACTGTTGCCGGCGACCGAGACCACCGGGGTGCCCGGCGCGAGCTTCGAGGCCAGCGTCAGCACGGCCGGCGTCGGCCGCTCGTTGAGCGTCAGCAGCACGCCGGCGATCGGCGGGGTGCCGGAGGTGTGCGCGGCCAGCGCGCCCACGACCAGGTCGGACCGGTCTCCGGGGGTGACCACCAGACATCCGGGGGTCAGCGCGTTGAGGAAGTTCGGCAGCATCGCCCCGCCGAACACGAAGTCCACCGCGTCGCGCGCCAGCCCGGCCTCGTCGCCCAGCAGCACCTCGCCGCCGAGCGCGCGGGTGATCTCGGCGACGGTCGGCGCGGAGAGCGACTTGTCGTCCGGCAGCACGTAGCAGGGCACCGGCATCCGGGCGGCCAGTCGCTCGGCGATGTGGTCCCGGTCCTCGGCCACAACCCGGTTGACGACCATCGCCACGACGTGGCAGCCCAGGCTCTCGTACGCCCGGTACGCGTTGCGGGTCTCGGCGCGCACGGCCTCGGCGGGGTGCTTGGTGCCGCCCACGACGGGCACGACCACGGCCCCCAGCTCGTTGGCGAGGCGGGCGTTCAGCGCGAGCTCGTCCGGGAGGTTGGTGTCGGCGTAGTCGGTGCCGAGGACGAGCATGACCTCGTAGTCGCGGGCCACCCGGTGGTAGCGGTCGACGAGCCGGGAGACCAGTTCGTCGGTACCCTTCTCGGCCTGGATGGCCCAGGCCTCGTGGTACTCCATGCCATGGGCCGTCGCCGCGTCCTGGTCGATCCGGTAGCGGGCCTTCAGCAGGTCGAAGAGCCGGTCCGGAGCGTCGTGCAACAACGGACGGTAGACGCCGACCCGGGCTGTCTGGCGGGTCAGCAGCTCCATGATTCCCAGCTCGACGACCTGCCGGCCGTCCCCCCGCTCGATACCGGTCACGTACACGCTGCGCGTCACGCGTGCTCTCCGTCCATGTGTCGCCGCGGCGCGGTTCCTGGGCGCCGCGCGCGGATCTCCGAGTCGGTTGACCCGGTTGATATGGGCTTGACCTCTTGACAATACCTCTGCGGGCAGATAGGTCGCCCGCCAGGAAAAAGGCCTGTCCAGGGGGGCCGAAAGGCCCGTCGGGGGTAGTGGCGCGTAGAGCGACCCACCCTCGGCCCATGGAACAATCGGACAGGCTTCATCAATACGCCCTTCATATGTACGGCCGTGTGCCCGCACGCGTACGGCCAGGTACGACCAGGAGCAGGAGACACAGCACGATGCGTATCGGAGTTCTCACCGCAGGCGGCGACTGCCCGGGCCTCAACGCTGTCATCCGGTCGGTCGTACACCGCGCCGCGGTCGGTCACGGAGACGAGATCATCGGCTTCGAGGACGGTTTCAAGGGCCTCCTCGACGGCAACTTCCGCCCGCTCGACATCAATGCCGTCAGCGGCATTCTCGCGCGCGGCGGCACGATTCTCGGCTCAGCGCGCATGGAGCGGGCGCGCCTGCACGAAGCGGCCGAGAACGCCCGCGAATTGGCGACCCGCTACGGCATCGACGCGCTCATCCCGATCGGCGGGGAGGGCACGCTCACCGCCGCCCGGATGCTGTCGGAGGCGGGGATGCCGGTCGTCGGAGTGCCGAAGACCATCGACAACGACATCTCCTCCACGGACCGCACCTTCGGCTTCGACACCGCCGTCATGGTCGCCACCGAGGCCATCGACCGCCTCAAGACCACCGCCGAGTCCCACCAGCGCGTGATGGTCGTCGAGGTCATGGGACGCCACGCCGGCTGGATCGCCCTGGAGTCCGGCATGGCCGGCGGCGCCCACGGGATCTGCCTGCCGGAGCGGCCCTTCGAGGTGGACGCGCTGGTGAAGATGGTGGAGGAGCGGTTCGCCCGCGGCAAGAAGTTCGCCGTCATCTGCGTCGCCGAGGGCGCGCACCCGGCCGAGGGCTCCATGCCGTACGAGAAGGGCGCCATCGACGCGTACGGTCACGAGCGCTTCGCCGGCATCGGCAACCGCCTCGCGGTCGAGCTGGAGCGGCGCCTGGGCAAGGAGGCCCGCCCGGTCATCCTCGGCCACGTCCAGCGCGGCGGCACCCCGACCGCGTACGACCGCGTGCTCGCCACCCGCTTCGGCTGGCACGCCGTCGAGGCCGTCCACCGGGGCGAGTACGGCAACATGACCGCGCTGCGCGGCACCGACATCGTGATGGCCCCGCTGGCGCACGCCGTCACCGAGCTGAAGACGGTCCCGGAGGACCGCATGTACGAGGCCGAGTCCGTCTTCTGACCGGCGACCGGCCGTCTTGCGACCGGTGACCGGTCCACCCCGGCGGGGCCCGCGTCCCGCACCGCCCGCCGGACGGTCCCGGTCGAGTCCACCCGCGGACCGGCCCGGGCCGTTTCGGCGCGTTCCCGAACCGCCCGGAACGCGTCCTACTCCGCACCGCCGGCGACGGCCCAGAAGCGGTTCACGATGTCCGCGAGGTACTCCCGGCCGGAATCGCCCGTCCCGGCGGTGCCCTCACCGCCGCCCCAGCTCAGGGTCGCGACCATGCGGGACTGGTACTCGCCGTGCAGCCGCTCCAGCACCCGTTCCAGGTGCGCCTTCGGCACCGGCAGCATCTTGGACAGCGGTTTCCCGTAGGCCTGCCAGCGGGTGGTGACCGCGCTGCGCAACAGATCGGCCAGTTCCTCGTGCTTGCCCGTCGCCGTCACGAACTGGGCCAGGGTCAGTCCCAGCGTCGAGGCGAGGGCGGCGGACTGCCGCTCGTTTCCCTTCCAGCGGCCGGTGTCCTCCATTTTCTGGTAGGAGTTCGTCTCCAAACCGATGCGCCGGGCCAATTCCTCGGCGGCCATCCCCCTGGCCATTCGATGCTCCCGCAGCGTGATCGGCTCCGCGATGAGTTCCCCGGGGGAACACCAGAGCACGCCGGCGAGCGCCGTGAGCTCGGTGGAAGTGGGTGAGACCTCGCCCCGCTCCCAGGCCATCACGGTTTCGGGCGCGACATTCAGTCCGTACTGGGCGCGCAGGCCATAAGCGACGTGGCCGGGCGCCATGCCCAGGGCCGCGCGCAGGCGACGCGCGGCGGGGGCATTGAAGGGGGGGCTGGAGTGCACAAGCACACCGTAGGAGTGGCTGAGCCATATCGACTACAGACCATTCAAACAAGCTGATAACTCGTAGGAAAGTCCTATGGAAATCGGGGCTTTATGCCGGTTTCCTGGCGACTGTCCGGTAATCGGGGTGGTCGGAAGATCCATTTCCAGCGTACGGATTCAGCCACTCCATTTCGCCGATACCTCCGCACTCGTGGAGTGATCCCCGTCACAGAGCGTGAACCGGCCATACGGCCGGTCCGTGATCCCATCCGGGGCCCTCGCGCACGGGGGTGGCGAGGGCCCCGGAAAAGGGGGGCGTGACTACGGCCTGAACCACACCGTCGCCATCGGCGGCAGCGTCAGCCGCAGGCTCGCCGGCCGCCCCTGTGCCGGAACCGGATCGGGCCGCAGCGACTGGAGGTGCCGCACACCGCTGCCGCCGTACCGCTCCTCGTCGGTGTTCAGGACCTCCCGCCACAGCGGGACCTCCTCCGGAACCCCGAGCCGGTAGCCGTGACGCACCACCGGCGAGAAGTTCGACACCGCCAACAACTGCGAGCCGTCCTGGGCGAACCGCAGGAACGCGAAGACGTTGTCGTCGGCCGCGTCCGCCTCCACCCAGGCGAAGCCCTCCGGCACCGTGTCCCGCTCCCACAGCGCGGGCGCCGCCGTGTACGCGCGGTTCAGGTCGCGCACCAGGTTGCGCACGCCGCGGTGGTCACCGGCCGCCGGATAGGACTCGTCCAGCACCCACCAGTCGGGCCCGTACGTCTCGGACCACTCCGACCCCTGCGCGAACTCCTGCCCCATGAAGAGCAGTTGCTTGCCCGGGTGGGCCCACATGAAGGCCAGGTACGCGCGGTGCGCCGCCCGCTGCTGCCACCAGTCGCCCGGCATCTTCGACACCAGCGAGCGCTTGCCGTGCACCACCTCGTCGTGCGAGATCGGCAGCACGTAGTTCTCGCTGTACGCGTACACCATCGCGAAGGTCATGTCGTGGTGGTGGTACTTGCGGTGCACCGGCTCCTTCGACACGTACCGCAGCGTGTCGTGCATCCAGCCCATGTTCCACTTCAGGCCGAAGCCCAGCCCGCCCGCGTCCGTCGGCCGGGTCACGCCCTCCCACGCCGTGGACTCCTCCGCGATCGTCATCACGCCCGGGCACCGCCGGTACACCGTCGCGTTCATCTCCTGGAGCAGGGCCACCGCGTCCAGGTTCTCCCGGCCGCCGTGCTCGTTCGGCGTCCACTCGCCCTCGGAGCGCGAGTAGTCCAGGTAGAGCATCGAGGCGACCGCGTCCACCCGCAGGCCGTCCACGTGGAACTCCTGGCACCAGTACACCGCGTTCGCCACGAGGAAGTTGCGGACCTCCTTGCGCCCGTAGTCGAACTCCAGCGTCCCCCAGTCCGGGTGCGCCGCCCGCTGCGGGTCGTGGTGCTCGTACAGCGGCCGGCCGTCGAACTCGGCGAGCGCCCACTCGTCGCGCGGGAAGTGCGCGGGCACCCAGTCGACGATCACCCCGATCCCGGCCCGGTGCAGCGCGTCCACCAGGAACCGGAAGTCGTCCGGGGTGCCCATCCGCGACGTCGGCGCGAAGAATCCGGTGACCTGGTAACCCCAGGAACCGCCGAAGGGGTGCTCCGCGACCGGCATCAGCTCCACGTGCGTGAAGCCCAGCTCCTTGACGTACGCCGGGAGCTGCTCGGCCAGCTGCCGGTACGACAGCCCCGGCCGCCACGACGCGAGGTGCAGCTCGTACACGGACAGCGGGGCCTGGTGCGGCGGACGGAGCCCGCGCGTGGCCATCCACTGCGTGTCCTGCCACGTGTGGTGCGAGGCGGTGACCACCGACGCGTTCGCCGGCGGGACCTCCGCGTACCGCGCCATCGGGTCGGCGCGCACGGTGTGGCTGCCGTCCGGGCGCGTGATGTCGTACTTGTACATGGTGCCCTCGCCGACACCCGGCAGGAACAGCTCCCACACCCCGGTCGAGCCCAGCGAACGCATGGGGTACGCCACGGAGTCCCAGTACGAGAAGTCGCCGGTGACCCGCACCCCCTGGGCGTTCGGCGCCCACACCGTGAACCGGGTGCCGGCCACGCCCTGGTGCTCCATCGGCTCCGAGCCCAGCGCCGTCCACAGCTCCTCGTGCCGGCCCTCGCCGATCAGGTGCAGGTCCAACTCGCCGAGCGCCGGCAGGAACCGGTACGGGTCGTGGACCTCGATCTCGTCGCTGTCGTAGGCCACCAGGAGCCGGTACTCCGGCACGCCGGACAACGGCAACAGCCCGGAGAACAACCCGTCCCCGTCGTCGAACAACTCGGCGCGCAGCCCCTTGCCGAGGACCGTCACCGCCTTCGCGTAGGGGCGCAGCACCCGGAAGGCCACCCCGCCGCGCCGGGCCCGGGCGCCGAGCACCGCGTGCGGGTCGTGGTGACGGCCCTCCAGCAGCCGGGCACGTTCCTCGGCCCCCAGCGCGGGCGCCGGCCGGACCCCGTGGGGTGGCGCGGCCTTGCGGGCCCGGGGCGCGCGGGCCTTCCGAACGGGCTCGGGGGTGACCCCGGATTCGTCGCGGACGGTCGGTGACGGCTGTCGTGCGGCGCTCACGCGAGCGGCCTCCTCGGGGGCTTCGGATGGGGGGTGGTGGAGCCTGGGGTGGTCGGCGGGGACACGGGGTGTCCCGGCCGGTGAGCGGGCCGCTGGGGTTCGGACAGGCGCCGGATCGCCGCCATCGGGACGTGCAGCCAGTCGGGGCGGTGCCGGGACTCGTAGCGGGCCTCGTACACCGCCTTGTCCGTCTCGTAGGCGCGCAGCAGCACGGGGTCCTCGCGGGGGTCGCTGCCGCTCGTGCGGGCGTAGCCCTCGCAGTACGCCGCCCGGCAGGCGTCCGCCCAGGCGGGGGCGAACGGCCGGTGGGAGCGGGCCGCGTAGTCGAAGGAGCGCAGTATCCCGGCGATGTCCCGCACCGCCGGTTCGGGGCGCCGCCGGTCGGCCAGCGGCCTGGCCGGCTCGCCCTCGAAGTCGATCAGCGCCCAACTGCCCTCGACGGTGCGCAGGGTCTGCCCCAGGTGCAGGTCCCCGTGGATGCGCTGGGCGGACACCCCGCCGCCCCGCGAGGCGGCCAGGGCGTCGAAGGCACCGCGCAGCCCCGCCTCGTACGGTCGCAGCGCGGGCACCTCCCTGGCGGTCGCGGCCAGTCGGGCGGTCATCCCGGCGGCGAGCCGCGCGGTCTGTTCCGGCCCCAGCGCCACGGTGGGCAGGGCGTCGGCGAGGGCGTCGTGCACCTCGGCGGTGGCCCGGCCCAGCGCGTGGGCCTCGGCGGTGAAGTCGGCCCCGGCGCCGAGCCGGCGCAGCGCGAGTTGCCAGCCGTCGTCGGAGCCGCGCAGGTACGGCTGGAGCACGCCCAGGGTCAGCGGTTCGGAACCGGGCAGTTCGGCCTCGTACCAGGCGACCGGCGCGGGCACCCGGGCACAGCCCGCGGCGGCCAGCGCCCTGGGCAGCTCCAGGTCGGGGTTGACTCCCGGGCCGACCCGGCGGAACACCTTGAGGATGTGTGAATCCCCGTAGATCAACGAGGAGTTGGTCTGTTCCCCGGACAGCGGCCGGGGCGTCGGCGCGGCCGGGATCAGGGCTCCCGGGTCCCGCTCGAAGCGCAGGGGGCCGAGGACTCCGGGGGAGCGCAATCGTTCCAGCAGCAGCGCGGCGAGCCGCGGATCGCCGAGTCCCTCGTAGACGGCCTGTCCGGCGTACGGTCCCTGTTCCGCGTGCCCGATCAGGGCGGGCGCGAGCGCCGGCGGCAGGTTGGGGCGTACCCCGAGCAGGAGTTGGTAGCAGTCCGAGCTGCCCTCGGCGTCCACGCCGACGAGCAGGTGCAGCAGCCCGGGGGAGGCCCCGGGTGGCAGGAGTTCGACTGCCGAGACCAGTCGAAGGCGCGTGATGGCGCGCCCCTTTCCGGCGAACCAGCGCTGCCTCGGCAGCCAGTTGCGCAGCATGGGTTCGAGCGGTCCGATGGGGACCGCGGCCAGGCTTGCCTGGCGACTCCGGGCGGATGCAGCCTCCGACATGGCGTCGCGTCCTTTCCCCGGGCCGTCACAGAATGCGCAGAGTGTCCCGGATGGCGATGGTTGCTGTCCGGCGGTGAACGAGTGTCGGGCCATGGATGATCCGTACAGGGGCGGGCGATTGACCCATTCGCGCGCCTTTTGCTCTTCGGGTTGCTCTTCGGGCCGTTCCTCGGGCTCGGTTCGCCCCGGGGCCCGGCAGCCCGACTCGCGGGGTCGTACGTGCTCGAAAGCGCTGTTGTGGAGCGTTCCTTCGCGCGTTCGACCCCGTTCCGCGGGCGTGCCCCTTCGGCTCGCCGGCCCGGTGCCGACGTCGGTTCACGTCGGCTCCGGTGGGAGCGAAGGCCCCGCGTGCTACTCGGTGCGGAGCCGGAACCAGTAGAAGCCGTGTCCCGCCAGGGTCAGCAGGTACGGCCACTCGCCGATCGGCGGGAAGCGCACGTCACCCGTGAGCTCCACCGGAACCCGCCCGTTGAACGACCGCAGGTCCAGCTCGGTGGGCTGCGCGAAGCGCGAGAAGTTGTGCACGCACAGCACCAGGTCGTCCCCGTACTCGCGAAGGAACGCGAGCACCGCCGGGTTCGACGACGGCAGTTCGGTGTACGAGCCGAGACCGAAGGCGGGGTTCGCCTTGCGGATCTCGATCAGCCTGCGGGTCCAGTGCAGCAACGACGAGGGCGATGCCATGGCCGCCTCGACATTGGTGACCTGGTACCCGTGGACCGGGTCCATGATGACCGGCAGGTTCAGCCTGCCCGGATCGCACGAGGAGAAACCGGCGTTGCGGTCCGGGGTCCACTGCATGGGGGTCCGGACGCCGTCCCGGTCGCCCAGCCAGATGTTGTCGCCCATGCCGATCTCGTCGCCGTAGTAGAGCACCGGCGAACCGGGCAGCGACAGCAGCAGGGCGGTGAACAGCTCCATCTGGTTGCGGTCGTTGTCCAGGAGCGGGGCGAGCCGGCGTCGGATGCCGATGTTGGCGCGCATCCGGGGGTCCTTGGCGTACTCGGCGTACATGTAGTCCCGCTCTTCGTCCGTGACCATTTCGAGGGTGAGCTCGTCGTGGTTGCGCAGGAAGATGCCCCACTGGCAGCGGTCCGGGATCGCCGGGGTCTTGGCCAGGATTTCGGAGACGGGGTAGCGCGACTCTCTTCGCACCGCCATGAAGATGCGCGGCATGACGGGGAAGTGGAAGGCCATGTGGCATTCGTCCCCGCCCTTCGTGAAGTCGCCGAAGTAGTCGACGACGTCCTCGGGCCACTGGTTGGCCTCCGCGAGGAGGACCGTGTCGGGGTAGTGCGCGTCGATCTCGGCGCGGACCCGCTTGAGGAGGGTGTGGGTGCGCGGCAGGTTCTCGCAGTTCGTGCCCTCCTCGGCGTACAGGTAGGGCACGGCGTCGAGTCGGAAGCCGTCGATGCCGAGGTCCAACCAGAAGCGGAGCGCCGAGATGATCTCCTCGACCACGGCCGGGTTCTCGTAGTTGAGGTCCGGCTGGTGCGAGAAGAAGCGGTGCCAGTAGTACTGCTTGCGTACCGGGTCGTACGTCCAGTTGGAGGTCTCGGTGTCGACGAAGATGATGCGGGCGTCCTGGTACTGCTTGTCGTTGTCGGCCCACATGTAGTAGTCGCCGTACGGTCCGTCGGGGTCCTTGCGGGACTGTTGGAACCACTCGTGCTGATCGCTGGTGTGGTTCATGACGAAGTCGATGATCACCCGCATGCCGCGCTGGTGCGCGGCGTCCACGAACTCCACGAAGTCGGCGAGGTCGCCGAACTCGGGGAGCACCGAGGTGTAGTCGGAGACGTCGTAGCCCCCGTCGCGGAGGGGTGAGGCGAAGAACGGCGGCAGCCAGAGGCAGTCGACGCCCAACCACTGGAGGTAGTCGAGCTTGGCGGTGAGCCCCTTGAGGTCTCCCACGCCGTCGCCGTTGCTGTCGTGGAAGGAGCGGACGAGCACCTCGTAGAAGACCGCCCGCTTGAACCAGTCGGGATCGCGGTCCTTGGCGGGGGTGTCCTCGAACGTGTCGTGGACGGGATCGTTGATCATCATGTGATGGGTGACCCTCCGGTGGGCGGGGACGGTCGCAGAGCGGCCAGTACGTGCGCGGGCGTGCGGCCCGGCTCTAGGCGCACGTAGTTCGCCCTGCCCCAGTGATAGGTCTCGCCGGTGAGCTCGTCGCGCACCGCGAGGGACCCGTGCCAGTCGAGGCCGAGTACCGGCATGTCCAACGAGACCGTCGCCTCCTGGGTGTGGTGCGGATCGAGGTTGACGACCACCAGTACGGAATTGGCTCCGGCGTGCTTCGAATAGGCGATCACCTGTTCGTTGTCGGTCGAATGGAAGTGGATGTCGCGGAGCTGCTGGAGGGCCGGGTTGCGCCGGCGCAGTCGGTTCAGCGCCGTGATCAGCGGGGCGATGGTCAGCCCGTCCCGGTCGGCGGTCGCCCAGTCGCGTGGCCGGAACTCGTACTTCTCGGAATTCAGGTACTCCTCGCTGCCCTCCTTGACCGGGGTGTTCTCGCAGAGCTCGTAGCCGGCGTAGACGCCCCAGGCGGGGGACAGGGTGGCGGCGAGTACGGCCCGCACCTCGAAGGCCGGGCGACCGCCGTGCTGAAGGTACGCGTGGAGGATGTCGGGGGTGTTGACGAAGAAATTCGGCCGCATGACGGAGGCCGAACGGTCCCCGGACAGCTCGGTCAGGTACTCGGTCAGCTCGGCCTTGGTGTTGCGCCACGTGAAGTACGTGTAGGACTGCTGGAAGCCGACCGCGGCGAGCGAGCGCATCATCGCGGGACGGGTGAAGGCCTCGGCGAGGAAGATCACGTCGGGGTCGGATTTGTTGATGTCCGCGATCACCTTCTGCCAGAAGACGACAGGCTTGGTGTGCGGATTGTCGACCCTGAAGATCCGTACGCCGTGATCCATCCAATGGCGCAGGATCCGGACCGTTTCCTCGACGATGCCGGCCATGTCGGTGTCGAAGTGGATCGGGTGGATGTCTTGGTACTTCTTCGGCGGGTTCTCGGCGTAGGCGATCGTCCCGTCGGCGCGGTGGCGGAACCACTCCGGGTGCTTCTCCACCCACGGATGGTCGGGGGAGCACTGGAGCGCGAAGTCCAGCGCGATCTCCATCCCCAGCTCGCGGGCCCGCGCGACGAAGGCGTCGAAGTCCTCGATGGTGCCCAGTTCGGGGTGGACGGCGTCGTGACCGCCCTCGGTGGAGCCGATCGCCCAGGGCACGCCGGGATCCCAACTACCGGCGGACAGCGTGTTGTTCGGCCCCTTGCGCCAGGTGCTCCCGATGGGGTGGATCGGCGGCAGGTACACGACGTCGAAGCCCATCGCGGCGATGGCCGGCAGTCGCTCGGCGGCGGTCCGGAAGGTCCCGCTGACCGGGGCCGAGCCGGGCTCCAGCACCGCTCCCTCGGAGCGCGGGAACATCTCGTACCAGGAACCGAACAGGGCCCGCTTGCGCTCGACGAGCAGCGGAAGGGCCTTCGCGGCGGTGACCAGCTCCCGCAGGGGCCGCCTGGCGAGGGCCTCCACCACCTCGGGCGCGAGGGCGGCGGCGTGCCGCTCGGCGGGGTCCCGCTCCTCGTCGCGCATGACCTCGGCGGCGGCCAGCACCTGGGCCCGGCCGTCCCGCTTGGGGATCTTCGCGGCGGCCCGCTCGTGGAGCTCGGCGCCTTCGAGGAGGGTCAGGTCGGCGTCGATCCCGGCGGGGACCTTCACGGCGGCGTGGGCCCGCCAGGTGGCGAGCGGGTCGCTCCACGCCTCGACGGTGTACGTCCACCTCCCCTCGACCTCGGCGGACACCCGGGCCCCCCACCGGTCGGTGCCGGGGGCCAGCTCGCGCAGCGGTACGGGGGGCCGCAGCCGCCCGCTCGGATCTCGGAGTACGACGTGGGCGGAGACGGCGTCGTGGCCCTCGCGGAACACGGTGGCCGAGATCTCGAAGACCTCGTCCACAACCGCCTTCGCGGGTCTGGCGCCGCAGTCGACGGCGGGGCGGACGTCCAGCACGGGAATGCGACCGATCATGATGGGATCACCTGGGGGCAGTTCGCAGGGCTCGGTGACAACGGACCGACTGTCTGGGCAGCCGGCAGTGCACGCTCTGTTCGCTCTGTTTCTAGCCGCTCGGAAGACGGCTGCGCTGCGGGCATGGCCGCTCCTGTCCGCGTTCACTCGGGTGGCGGGAGGTGGGCGGGGTTGCCTCCGGACGGAGTCCGGGGCCTGGTGCGCCGTGCGTGTACCCGGGGAGCCCTTCCCACTCTGGTCCCGCCCAACCCGCGTGCCCGGTTAACTACTCGTACGTAGTGGCACGCGGATCACGAAGGGCCGGATCGAGATCGGTCGAGGCTCCGTCAAGTCGGCGAGGGCCGACCGATGTGCAGCGACACACCCCCTGTCCCAGTTGCCTCACGAGCCCCGCAGACACCCTTGTTCCGCTCCGTCGGGCCCGCGCATCTCGTGTGCCCCGGCAAGCACCGGGACACGCGGCCCGGTGGTCCGCGGGGCGGGGATCCGGCCGGATTTCCACCCCCGCGACGGCCCGGACCGGGCGGCCCGCGGCCGGCGTGCCGGCCGGTCGCCGGCCGTCTGCGGCCTTCCCCGGACGACCCGTTGGAGGCCCGGCCCGACGAGGCGCCATGGCCGGGCGGCGGGGGCGCCGCTAGCCTTCCGGGGGTCGATGCGCGGATGCACAGCGTGGTGCGACCGCTCCGATCCGTCATCCCCTGCGAAGGTGGAACACGTGAAGGCTATCCGTCGATTCACCGTGCGCCCCGTCCTCCCCGAACCCCTTCTGCCGCTCGCCGACCTCGCGCGCAACCTGCGCTGGTCCTGGCACGCGGAAACCCGCGAACTCTTCCAATCCGTCGACCCCGAAGGCTGGCAGGCCGCCGGCGGCGACCCCGTCCGACTGCTCGGCGCCGTACCCGCCGCCCGGCTGGAGGAACTGGCCGGCGACCGCCGGTTCCTGCGCCGGCTCGCCGTGGCCGCCGCCGACCTCGACGACTACGTCCACGGCGGGAGGTGGTACCAGAGCCACGAGGGCGACGGCGGTCTCCCCGCGGGCATCGCCTACTTCTCCCCCGAGTTCGGCATCACCGCAGCCCTGCCGCAGTACTCCGGCGGCCTCGGGATCCTCGCCGGCGACCACCTCAAGGCCGCCAGCGACCTCGGCGTCCCGCTCATCGGAGTGGGCCTGCTCTACCGCCACGGCTACTTCCGCCAGTCCCTCTCCCGTGACGGCTGGCAGCAGGAGCACTACCCCGTCCTCGACCCCAACGAGTTGCCCGTCTCCCTGGTCCGCGAGGAGGACGGCAGCCCGGCCCGGGTGGCACTCGGCCTGCCCGGCGGTCGCGCGCTGCACGCGCACATCTGGCAGGCCCGCGTCGGGCGGGTGCCGCTGCTGCTCCTCGACTCCGACGTCGAGGACAACGACACCGCCGCCCGCGAGGTGACCGACCGGCTCTACGGCGGCGGCAGCGACCACCGGCTGCTCCAGGAGATGCTGCTCGGCATCGGAGGCGTCCGCGCGGTCCGCACGTACTGCCGGCTCACCGGCCACCCCGACCCCGAGGTCTTCCACACCAACGAGGGGCACGCCGGGTTCCTCGGACTCGAACGCATAAGGGAACTGGGAGGAGAGCCGGGGCTCGGCTTCGACGCCGCCGTCGAGGCGGTGCGCGCCGGAACCGTGTTCACCACGCACACCCCCGTCCCCGCCGGCATCGACCGCTTCGAGCGGTCCCTGGTCGCCCGGCACTTCGGCGAGGGCGGCGAACTGGCCGGCGTGCCCGTGGACCGGATCCTCGAACTGGGCGCCGAGTCCTACCCCGGCGGCGACCCCGGGGTGTTCAACATGGCCGTCATGGGGCTGCGCCTGGCCCAGCGCGCCAACGGCGTCTCCACCCTGCACGGGGCCGTCAGCCGGGGCATGTTCGCCGGCCTGTGGCCGGGCTTCGACCCCGCCGACGTCCCCATCACCTCCGTCACCAACGGGGTGCACGCCCCGACCTGGGTGGCCCCCGAGGTCATCCGGCTCGGCGCCCGGCAGATCGGCGCCGGCCGCACCGAGGACGCGCTGTCGGTCGGCGGCTCACCGCGCTGGGACGCCGTCGCCGGGATCGGGGACCAGGAGGTCTGGGACCTGCGCCGGGTGCTGCGCGAGCAACTGGTCCAAGAGGTCCGCGACCGGCTGCGCGCCTCCTGGAAGCAGCGCGGCGCCGCCGACGCCGAACTGGGCTGGGTGGACTCCGTCCTCGACCCGGACGTGCTGACCATCGGCTTCGCCCGCCGGGTGCCCTCCTACAAGCGGCTCACGCTGATGCTCCGCGACCCCGAGCGGCTGCGCAGGCTGCTGCTGGACCCGGAGCGGCCCGTGCAGATCGTCGTCGCGGGCAAGGCGCACCCGGCCGACGACGGCGGGAAGCGGCTCGTCCAGGAACTGGTGCGGTTCTCCGACGACCCCCGCGTGCGCCACCGCATCGTCTTCCTGCCCGACTACGGCATGGCCATGGCCCAGAAGCTCTACCCGGGCTGCGACGTCTGGCTGAACAACCCGCTGCGCCCCCTGGAGGCCTGCGGCACGAGCGGGATGAAGGCCGCCCTGAACGGCTGCCTCAACCTCTCCGTGCTGGACGGCTGGTGGGACGAGTGGTTCGAGCCCGACTTCGGCTGGGCGATCCCCACCGCCGACGGGATCGGGACGGACGAGGAGCGCCGTGACGACCTGGAGGCCAACGCCCTCTACGAGTTGATCGAGAGCCGGGTCGCGCCCCGCTTCTACGACCGGTCCGGGCACACCGGCCTCCCGGCGCGCTGGATCGAGATGGTCCGGCGCACCCTGGTGTCGCTGGGGCCGAAGGTGCTCGCGGGACGCATGGTCCGCGAGTACGTGGAACGGCTCTACGCACCGGCCGCGCTCTCCCACCGCGCCCTCACCCCGGAGACCGCCCGCGACCTCGCCGCCTGGAAGGGCCGGGTCCGCAGCTCCTGGCCGAGGGTCGGCGTCGAGCACGTGGAGGCCCTGGCCGCCGCGCCCGTCGGCGGCACCGCCGAACTCGGGGCCACGCTCACCCTCCGGGTACGGGTGGCCCTCGACTCCCTCGCGCCCGAGGACGTCGAGGTCCAGGCGGTCGCGGGCCGGGTCGACGCCCAGGACGTCATCCAGGGCGGCCGGTCCTTCCCGCTCAAGGCCGCCGCCGGACCGGACCTGGAGGGCCGCTGGGTGTACGAGGGCCCGCTCGCGCTCGACCGGACGGGGCCCTTCGGCTACACGGTGCGGATCCTGCCCGCGCACCCGCTGCTGGCGACCCCGGCCGAACTGGGCCTGGTCGCCGGGCCGGCGGACACCGACGCGGGGGGCGGCGTGCTGATGCGCTGACCGCGTTCAGGGGGCGGGCGGCGGATCGACCAGCCGCCCGTCCTCCACCAGCATCCCGGCCCGCTTCACGGTGCGCAGGATCGGTACCAGCTCCACCTGCCGGATGCCGTCGACCGCGCCGATCCGCTCGGTGAGGTACGTGTACAGCGCGTCGGTGTCCCGGCACACCACCACCGCGAGCAGATTCGCCGAGCCGGTGACCGCCGCCGCGAACGGCACCTCGGGGTGCTCGCCTATCGCCGCGCCCACCTCGGCCAGTCGGGCCGGGTCCACCGTCAGGAGCATCGCCGCCTCCGCCTCGTACCCGAGCGTCGCCGGCACGATCTCCACGTCGAAGTAGACCGCCCCCATGTCCCGCAGCCGGTCGAGCCGGCGCCGGGCGGTGGACTCCGACAGCCCGGTGGCGCGGGCCAGTTCCGGATAGCCGGCGCGGCCGTCCTGCCCCAGCACGGCCAGCATCGCCAGCTCCGCCTCGTCCAGCGCGTACCGGTCCTGCTCCGGCAGTGGCGGCTGCCGCTCCAGCGCCACCACCTGGTCCGGGCGCAGCGCGTCGATGCCGAACCAGCGTTCGGGCCCGCCCGTGAACATCCGCAGGATGGTGTGGGCGCTCACCCCGGTCACCCGGCGGGTGCGCGGCAGCTTCTCCAACAGCAGGACGTCGCGGTCCTGGCGGGTCCGGGCCTTGGTCATGCAGTGGATCTCGGTGCCGCCGGAGTTGAGGGTGACCCAGGCGATGTCCGGCCGGCGGGCCAGTGCCTCCGCCACGGCGAGCGCGGCGTCCGGCGTGCACTGCACCCGCAGCCAGGACTCGAACAGCCCGACGCGGCTGCCCAGCGGCAGCCCGACCACCCGGACCAGGCCCGTGCTGCGCATCCGGCGGTAGCGGCGCACCACCGTCTGGTCGGAGACCTCCAGCACCTCGGCGAGCCGGCTGAAAGAGGCCCGCCCGTCGATCATGAGGGCCTGCACGAGGGCCAGGTCGAGGTGGTCCATCTCGGCGGGGCCGGCCAGGGTCTGCATGGTTTCCATCATCGCAGAGCGTCCGACGAGGCAAATCCGGCAGCGGAGGGCAGCTGGATGGTTGCTCCGGGCGGGTGACCGCGACTCTGGTGGCACACCTCGTCTGCTCTTGATCCGGAGAACCCCCATGCGTAAATGGCTGCCCTTGACGGCCGTGAGCCTCGGAGCCTTCATGCTCCTGGTCGACGTCACCATCGTGACCGTCGCGCTCCCGGACATGGCCACCGACATGAACACCGGATTCGCCGGACTCCAGTGGGTGATGGACATCTACGCCCTGGCGCTCGCCGCACTGCTGCTCGGCGCGGGCTCCCTCGCCGACCGGATCGGCCGCCGCCGCGTCTACCTCGGCGGGCTCGCCGTCTTCGCCGCCGCCTCCCTGGCGTGCGGCCTGGCCACCGGCCCCGGCCTGCTGATCGCCTTCCGCGCCGTGCAGGGCATCGGCGGCGCGGCGATGTTCGCCACCACCATGGCCCTGCTCAGCAGCGCCTACCAGGGCCGCGACCGGGGGATCGCCTTCGGCGTCTGGGGCGCGGTCAACGGCGCGGCCGCCGCGGCCGGACCGATCATCGGCGGGCTGCTGACCGAGCACTTCGGGTGGCGCTGGATCTTCTTCATCAACCTGCCCGTCTGCGCCCTGGCCGTCTGGGTCACCCTCAAGGCCGTCGCCGAGTCCCGCAACCCGCACGCCAAGGGCCTCGACCTGCCCGGCATGGCCACCTTCACGGCGGGCGCGGGCGTCGTCACCTACGCCCTCATCCGGGTCGCGGAGAACGGCTGGACCTCCGCCGCCACCCTCGGCCTGCTCGGCCTCGGCGCGGCCTGCTTCGCCGCCTTCGTCCTCGTCGAACTGCGCACCGCGCACCCGATGCTCGACCTCTCCCTCTTCCGCAGCCCCACCTTCGTGGCGGTGATGGCCGGCGGACTGCTGCTGTCCGGGGCCGCGTTCTCGTACCTCATGTACGTCTCGCTCTGGCTCCAGTCCGCCGAGGGGATGGGCCCGGTCCAGGCGGGACTGGTCCTGGTGCCGTTGAGCCTGGCAGCGTTCCTCGTCTCCGCGGTGGCCGGCCGACTGCTGCACGGCGCCCCCGCCCGACTGTCCATCGGCGGCGGGCTGCTGCTGATCGGGGCGGGCGCGCTGCTCCAGGCCTGGATGCTGGACGCGGGTGACGGCTGGACGGCCCTGGTGCCCGGGCTGGTGCTGACCGGCGTGGGCGTCGGGATGGCCACACCGCCGCTGGCCGCCGCCGCGATGGGGACCGTGGCCCCGGCCCGGGCCGGGATGGCCGGCGGCGCCCTGAACACCGCCCGTCAGTTGGGCAACGCCCTCGGCATCGCGGTGCTCGGCGCGCTCTTCCAGGCCGGTCTGACGAGCGGGCTCGCCGGCAGCGGGCAGCCGCACGACACCGCCGAGGCGCTGGCCTCGGGCGGGGCGGGGCGGTTCCTCGCGGCCGGCCCGCAGGCCCGGGAGTGGGTGGAGGCCGCCTTCGCGAGCGGGCTCCGGGACACCTTCGTGGCCTCCGGGGTGATGGGTCTGGTGGGCGCGCTGGTGGTGGTCCTGCTGATCCGTCCCGCCGGCGGGACCGGGGCGTCGGTCCCGGACCAGGCCCCGGCCGCCAAGGGCTCGACCACCGAGCGGGCCTCCGCCTGAGCCGCCGAGCCCGTACGGCGACCCGCGCATCCGAACCCCGGGTGCGCGGGTCGCGTACGTCCGGGCGGGCGGGCTCACGTCCGGGGGACGGACGGGCGTGCGACCGCCGTCCGGCCCGGGTGCCCGGCCCGGGAGGGTGAACCTTCGAACGCGCTGCGCATGCTGAATCGTTTCTGCCGATCGGCCCGCTCCTACGCTGCCCGCTGGATGTCTCCGGATCCGGCATCCAGCGACCAGAGAAACGGACTGCTCATGCGTGCTCGCACCACCGCCGCGGCCTTCCTAGGCGCCCTCGCGCTCGTCCTGCCGGCCTCCGGCCAGGCCATGGCCGACGACGACTACGACGGTCATCACACGCTCGGCCGCCTCTACTACGTCGTCGAGGACGAGGACGGCGACGAGTACACCCGACACATCAGCCCCGCGGACAACGACACCTGCTACGAGCTGACCGGGACCTCCCGGAACCAGCCGGCCACCGAGGCCTACAACCGCACCGAGTCGCTGGCGGTGCTCTTCGAGGGCCGCGGCTGCAACGGCCGGGCGGTGCGCACCCTGCCGCCGGGCGGCGGGGCGCACGACGTGGAGGCCCTCTCGGTCTACTTCCGGCCCACCGGCGGGAACGGCCACGGCCACCACGACGGCGGCTGGAACGACGACGAGGACCGCCGCGTCCGCCGCGACGCCCGTCCCGAGCAGGGTCGTCAGGCGAACCTCGTCAAGCCCGCCGTGGCCGCCGTCGCCGCCCCCGCGGCGGCCCCCGCCCCGCGCCCGGCCGACGACGAGCCGGCCTTCGACGAGTCCACCGACGAGCAGTCGCGGGAGGACGGGCAGCGCGACGAGGCCGGCCGTCCGGGCGACGACCAGGCCGAGGACGAGAACGGACAGCGCGAGGAGGACGGGGCGCGTGACGAGCGCGGCCAGGCCGACGAGGACGGGGCGCGCGACGAGGACGAGGCGCGCGACGAGGACGGGGCGCGTGACGAGCGCGGCCAGGCCGACGAGGACGAGGCGCGCGACGAGGACGGGCAGCGCGACGAGCGCGGTCAGGACGGCGACGAGGAAGAGGAGTACGGCGTCCTGGACACCGTCTTCCGCGCCATCGGCTGACCCACCCCGGCGCTGACACCGGCTCAGGCCGACCGGAAGGGCCCGACACCCCTGGGAACCACCCCGTGGGTGCCGGGCCTTTCGCGCGGGGCGCCGGCTCCCGCCGTCGGCGGGACCCCGGACATGGAACAGGGCCGCCCGGGGTGGTCTTCTCCCGAGCGGCCCCGCGATCGAACGGTGGTGCGGTCAATCCCTTGTGGGGATCAGAAGGTGAGCTTCCAGCTGTTGATGTAGCCGGTGTCCGCGCTGGCCAGGTCGGCGACCCGGAGCTTCCAGACGCCGTTGGCGACCTCGGAGGAGGCGTTCACGGTGAAGGACTGGACGATGTTGTCCGCGCTGCCGCCGGTGCGGTTGCGCAGGTTGTAGACGCTGCCGTCGGGGGCGACCAGGTCGACCTTCAGGTCACCGACGTAGGTGTGGACGATGTTCACGTCCACCTTGAGGGTGCTCGGGGCGTTGCCCGTGCGGTTCACCGTGATCGGGGACTCGACGGTCGCGTTGTCCGTGATCTGGTAGTCGGCCGTGTTCTCGAAGACGCTCGGCTGCGAGGTGCCGACCGTCCAGGTGAAGGAGGCCGTACCGGTCTTGCTCTGCGAGTCGGTCACCGTGACGGTCACGTTGGACGTGGCGGCGGTGGTGGCCGTGCCCGAGATCAGGCCGGTGGAGGAGTTGATCGACAGGCCGGCCGGCAGGCCGGTCGCCGCGTAGCTCAGCGCACCCGGGTTGGTGCTGGTGGCCTGGACCTGCAGGCTGACGGCGCCACCCACCTGGGTGTTCTGGTTGGCGATCGGGGTGACCGTGACACCGGTCGTGATGCGGGCGCCGACCGCGATGCCCGCCCAGGCGTTGGCCACGTTGTTGTACGTGGTCGAGCCCTGGCCGTACAGGTCGGCGGCGGCCTGCAGGGTGGCCGTGCGCGCGGCGGCGTAGTTGGTGTTCGACTTGAAGTAGCCGACCGTCAGCGCGCGGAACCAGATCTTCGAGGCGGCGTCCCGGCCGATCGCCGTGACGGGCAGGTTGTCGGCGGTGGGCGAGTTGTAGCTCACGCCGTTGACGACCTTGGCGCCGGAGCCCTCGGAGGCCAGGTAGTACCAGTGGTTGGCCGGACCCGAGGAGTAGTGGACGTCGATGCCGCCCAGACCCGAGTACCAGGAGTCCTTGGACGAGCCGTCCTTGCTCGGCTTGTCCATGTAGCGCAGCGGGGAGCCGTCGCCGTTGATGTCGATCTTCTCGCCGACCAGGTAGTCACCGACGTCCTGGGGGTTGTTGGCGTAGAACTCGACCGCGGCGGCCATGATGTCGGAGGTGGCCTCGTTCAGACCGCCGGGCTCACCGCTGTAGGTCATGTTGCCGGTGACCGAGGTGAGGCCGTGGGTCATCTCGTGCGCCGCGACGTCCGTCGAGGTGAGGGGCTTGGCGTTGCCCTCGCCGTCGCCGTACGTCATGCAGAAGCAGCCGTCGTCCCAGAACGCGTTGACGTAGGCGTTGCCGTAGTGGACCCGGGTGTACGGGGCCACGCCGTCGTTGCGCAGGCCGTTGCGGCCGTGCACGTTCTTGTAGTAGTCCCACGTCACCTGGGCGCCGTAGTGGGCGTCCGCGCCGGCCGTCTCGGCGTTGGACGCCTGACCGTTGCCCCAGACGTCGTCCGGGCCGGAGAACAGGGTGCCGGTGCCGGACGAGCCCTTGTTCAGGTTGTAGGTCTTGTGGTTGCCGCGGCCGGCATCGGTCAGCGTGTAGTTGCTGCCCGACTGCGAGCTGCCCAGCGTCACCTGACCGCTGTACATCGTGTTGCCGGTGCCGGTCTCGATGGCCTGCCACTCGGTGATCTTGGCGCCGGTCTTGGCGTTGGTGACCACGTGCAGCTCGCTCGGGGTGCCGTCGTGCTGGAGGCCGCCCACGACGGTCTCGAACGCGAGGACCGGGGCGCCTTCGGCGGCCCAGATCACCTTGCGGGCGTTCTTGGAGGCCTTCGCGTCCTTGGCACCCTGGGTCTTGGCCAGACCGAGGGCCTGCTGCTCCGCCGAGGCCGGGGTGACCGAGGCGCTGGTGTCCGCGACCTTGATCTCGTGGTTGGTGGCCTTGGTCACGCTCTTGGTGACACCGCTCTTGGCGTGGACCGTCAGGTCACCACCGAGCACGGGCAGGCCGGCGTAGGTGCGTTCGTAGGTCGTGTGCGTGGTGCCGTCCGCATCCTGGACTACATCGCGGACGACGAGCTTCTCCTGGCCGCCGAGCCCGAGGGCCTTCGCCGCCTGCACGGTGGTCGAGTTGGCGTCGGAGAGGAGCGTCGCACGCTCCGAAGCGCTGAGTGCGCGGTTGGCCGAGCCCGGGTTGGGCTGGGCCGCCGTGCGGGCCTGGGACGCGGTGGCGTCGGCGGTGGCTGTTCCGGCCTGTATACCTACGGCGAGCAGGGCTGCCGCGGCTACGAGAGCGCCGGCCGCAGTGGCACGCCGCTGGGGGGTGGGACTCAACGCAGACTCCTTCTGCAAGGGGGGTTCCGGATGGCTGGGTGGGCCTCCGGGCAGATCAGGGCTGGTGCGATGAACGGTCGAAGAGTGCCATCTGTGGGCGCTGATGTCAGGGCCGCGTCAAAAGGTTGGCTGGAAACGGTTCGTTGTCCGAAGATACGTATCCGGTATCCGAACCATTCACCTTTGTGTGGGAAGGGGGAGTTCGGGATGCGGAACAGGAGGTACCGGTTGCTAACGCTTGAGCAACGAGAGGCACCGTTAACGCAAACGGCATTTACCGTACGGGTGTTTGTCGTACTGTTTCCCGGTGCGACTGTTGCCCGTTGCCAGGGGAAGCCACGGGCGCTCGCCACTGTCATATGACCACGTGCCAGGGGGGCCCATGAGGCATGTCCATTTTCCTGCGCAAAGAGTGGCCAGGACCGTCGCCGATACGGTCGGGGCGGCCACCGCGCCCGCTCGACGGCTCGGGGACAAGGCCGGTTGGTACCTGCCGGTCGCCGTGGCCGCCGACTTCCTCGGTGCCGCCGTGCCCGTGGGGCTCGTCTTCGAGGCCGCGCAGCAGGTCCGGCCCGCCTACTGCGCCGTCGGCGCCGCCCTCGCGTGGACCGGGGTGCAGGCCGTGCGCCGGCGCTACGCGGCCCGGCAGCTCGGCGAATCGCGCGGAGTGCTGCCGGTCGTGCACGACTGGCTGATTCTCATCGGGGTACTCGCCGTCGCCCGCGTGGTGACCGGCGAAAGCACCCCCCGACTGGCCGCGCTCGGGGCGCTGTTGCCCGCCCTGCTGATCACCGTCGCCGTCCACAAGCTCACCTACCGCCACCTCTCGGCCGCCCGTCGCGAGGCACAGGCCGTCAGCCGGGTGCTGGTCGTCGGCGAACCCGAGGCCGCCGAGGGCGTCATCGCGCACCTGGCCGCCCGCACCGACCACCCGTACGTGGTCGTCGGGGTGATCCCGGTGGGCGCCGGACCGCTCTCCAGCGGAGTGCCCGTGGCGGCCCGGCTCGACGCCGGGATGCCGGACACCCCGAACGGCGACTCGGCCGCCGTGCTCGGCGCCGTCGCCGGCCACCACGCCGACCTGGTCCTGGTCGCCCCGGGCGTGCGCATCGCCGGGGAGCGGCTGCGCCGGGTCGCCTGGGCCCTGCACGACGCGGGCCTGGAACTCGCCGTCTTCCCCGGACTGGTGGAGATCTCCGTCAAGCGACTGGAGACCCTGTCTGCGGGCGGGCTCGCCGTGCTGCGGATCGCGCCGCCCGTGCGGAGGGGCGTCCAGACCCTGTTGAAGTCGGTGCTGGACCGGGTGGGGGCCGCGGTCGGGCTGCTGATGCTGTCGCCGATGTTCCTCGCGGTCGTCCTGGCGATACGGTTCGGCTCCCGCGGCCCGGCCTTCTACAGCCAGCGCCGCATCGGCCGTGACGGCGAGCCCTTCGTCATGTGGAAGTTCCGCACGATGGTGGTCGACGCCGACAAGCTCAAGGCCGACCTGTCGGGATCCAACGAGAACGACGGCCTGATGTTCAAGATGCGCCGGGACCCCCGGGTCACCCGGGTGGGCCGGCTGCTGCGCCGGACGTCCATGGACGAACTGCCCCAGCTGGTGAACGTGCTGACCGGCAGCATGTCGCTGGTCGGCCCGAGGCCGCCGCTGCCGGAGGAGGTGGCGCGGTACGACGAGGTCGAGCTGCGCCGGCTCACCGTGCGGCCCGGCATGACCGGCCTGTGGCAGATCAGCGGGCGCTCGGACCTGTCCTGGGACGAAACGATTCAGCTTGATCTGCAGTACGTCGACAACTGGTCCTTCACCAGCGATGTCGACGTCATGGGCCGTACCCTCCGCGCCGTCGTCGACGGTCGCGGAGCGTACTGAGGGGCCGAGGCCCGTGCGATCAGCCCTGCCCCAACCACCAGGCGTACGTGGAGGCGATGCCGTCCCGCAGCGGGATGCCCGGCTTCCAGCCCAGCGAGGTCAGACGGGTCACGTCCAGCAGCTTGCGCGGCGTCCCGTCCGGCTTGGTGGTGTCCCAGGCGAGTCGGCCCTCGAAGCCGGTCACCTCGGCGACGGTCTCGGCCAGGGCCTTGATGGTCAGGTCCTCGCCGCAGCCGATGTTGACGGGCTCGTCCCCGTCGTAGCCGTTCAACAGCACCGCGCAGGCCGCCGCGAGGTCGTCCACGTGCAGGAACTCGCGGCGGGGGGTGCCCGAGCCCCACAGGGTGACCTCGTCGCGCCCCTCGGCCGCGGCCTCGTGGAAGCGGCGGATCAGCGCGGGCAGCACGTGCGAGGACTGCAGGTCGAAGTTGTCGCCCGGACCGTAGAGGTTCGTCGGCATGGCCGAGATGTACGAGGCCCCGTACTGCTTGCGGTACGACTGGACCTGGACGATGCCGGCGATCTTCGCCAGGGCGTACGCCTCGTTGGTCGGCTCCAGCGGGCCGGTCAGCAGGGCGTCCTCGCTGATCGGCTGCGGGGCCAGCTTCGGGTAGATGCAGGAGGAGCCCAGGAACAGCAGGCGGTTCACCCCGGCGGCGTGCGAGCCGGCGATGACGCTGAGCTGGATCTTGAGGTTGTCCTCCAGGAACTGCACCGGGTAGGTGCTGTTGGCCATGATGCCGCCGACCTTGGCGGCGGCCAGCACGACCGCGTCCGGGCGGACGTCCTTCAGGTACGCCTCGGTGGCGGCGGCGTCGCGCAGGTCGAGCTCCGCGCGACCGCGGGTGAGCACCTCGTGGCCGTCGGCGGTGAGGCGCCGGACGACCGCGGACCCCACGAGGCCGCGATGGCCGGCGACGAAGACGCGGGCGTGCGGGGGCAGGAGCGGCAGCGAACTTGTCATACCGCCGATGATGCCGGCCCCCGGACACGGGTCGACGCCGAGGTGGCCGGCCCGCGACGGGTCGGGACGGCCGGAATCCGGAGGGCGCTGCTCCGGTTCGGCCGTGTACGGTACCCATCCAGCCCCCGCGCCCGCGCCCGCGCGGACGGAGCGCCCCCCGACCGGGACCCGCGCCCCCGCACGGCGCGGCACCGCCACGGGCCGACAGGCCCGTCACGAACCCCGAGGCACGGCCTCGAACCGCCGGGGCGCCGTCCCGGCACGGTGGGGCACGCCCCGCACGTCAGAACAGACCGCAACGATTCACAGGGGGACCCCACATGGGCAAGACCGCACTGATCACCGGAGTCACCGGACAGGACGGCTCGTACCTGGCCGAGCTCCTGCTCTCCAAGGGCTACACGGTGCACGGGCTCGTGCGGCGGTCCTCCAGCTTCAACACGGAGCGGATCGACCACATCTACCAGGACCCGCACACGGAGAACCGCTCCCTCGTCCTGCACCACGCGGACCTGTCCGACGGCGTCGCCCTGGTGAACCTGCTGCGCGACATACGCCCCGACGAGGTCTACAACCTGGGCGCGCAGTCGCATGTACGGGTGTCCTTCGACGCCCCGCTCTACACCGGCGACGTGACCGGCCTCGGCGCCCTGCGCCTGCTGGAGGCGATCCGGGCGAGCGGCATCGACACCCGCATCTACCAGGCCTCGTCCTCCGAGATGTTCGGCGCCACCCCGCCGCCGCAGAACGAGGGCACCCCGTTCCACCCGCGCAGCCCCTACGGCGCCGCGAAGGTCTTCGCGTACTGGACCACGGTGAACTACCGCGAGGCGTACGACATGTTCGCCGTCAACGGGATCCTGTTCAACCACGAGTCCCCGCGCCGCGGCGAGACCTTCGTGACCCGCAAGATCACCCGCGCGGTCGCCCGGATCAAGGCCGGCCTCCAGGACCACCTCTACCTGGGCAACCTCGACGCCGTCCGCGACTGGGGCTACGCCCCGGAGTACGTCGACGCCATGTGGCGGATGCTCCAGCAGGACGAGGCGACCGACTACGTGGTCGCCACCGGTGTGGCCGCGACCGTCCGCGAGTTCGTCGAGTCCTCCTTCACCCACGCCGGGCTCGACTGGAACGACCACGTGCGCTACGACGCCAAGTACGAGCGCCCCAGCGAGGTCGACGCCCTCATCGGCGACGCCTCCAAGGCGAACGACCTGCTTGGCTGGAAGCCGTCGGTCCTGGTGGCGGAGCTGGCCCGCATCATGGTCGACGCCGACATTCGCCAGGTCGAGGACCAACTGGCGGGCGTGACGGTACGGATTGACCGCTGAGGGCTTATATTTCCCCTACGCTTTGCCGTGTCCCGGCCATGCTCCGCAGGTCTCTGTGGGTGTGGCCGGGGTAAACCTGCCGTATGTCCGTAGTGCACCCTCCATGCTGAACCCTGTTGATTCCAAGTTGGTATGCAATGGGTCAAGTGAGGTGACCGGGCCCTCACGCGAGCCCTAGTCTGCGCCTGTACATATGGCTGTTCGTCTAGTTCCAGCCATCAAACCGGGCAATTGCCCTGGGGGGCTCATGCGTAGATCCAGAGGGCTGACTGCTGCCCTCGTCCTGTCACTGGCCGGTGCCGGCACCGGTATAGGCCTGGTGCTGATGCCCGAGGCGTCGGCCATCACGCAGCCGGTGGCATTCACGGCCGACGACCTGCCGACCTGGCAGCCGAACGGCATCGTCTTTGCCATGGCCCAGGCCAACGGCACCGTGTTCGCCGGCGGTACCTTCTCGGCGGTCCGCCCGCCGGACAACGCCGGCAGCGGCACCGAGCAGGAAGCCGTGAACTTCGTCGCGCTCGACGCGGCGACGGGCACCCCGACGTCCTGCAAGCTCGCCTTCACCACGGGCGACGGCAGCGCGACCGTTCGTTCGCTGGTCGTCTCGAAGGACAACAAGACGCTGTACGCGGCCGGATACTTCGGGGCCGTCAACGGCACCCCGGTCTCCAGCGTCGCGGCGATCGACATCGCGACCTGCACCCCCAAGGCGTCGTTCCACCCGAGCTTCCCCGCCACCGTGCGCGCGCTCGCGGTCACGGACGACACCCTGTACGCGGCCGGCGACTTCGGCACCGTCGAGGGCCAGACCCGCGAGCGGTTCGCCGCGGTCGACGCCGGCTCCGGTGCGATCAAGCCCTTCGTCGCCAACGCCGACGAGCCCGGCCGCGCCATCGCGCTCAGCAACGACGGCAAGAACGTCCTGCTGGGTGGCGACTTCTTCTCGGTCAACGGCTCCAACACCCACGCGCTGGCCGTCGTCAACGCCACCACGGGTGCCGTCGCCAAGACCTACAACAACATCCCGTCGAACTCGGTCGTCAAGCACATCTCGGCCGACGCGACCGGCTACTACACGGGCAACGAGGGCTCCGGTGGCGGCGTCTTCGACGGCCGCATCGGTCTCGGCACCAACTTCAACGAGAAGTGGCGCGACCGCTGCCTCGGCGCGACCCAGTTCGTCCTGCCGTACGACGGAGTCCTCTACAGCTCCTCGCACGCGCACGACTGCTCGCTGGAGGGCCAGTTCCCCGACGGCAAGCGCAACTTCCTGCTGGCGCAGCTCACCGACCACGAAGGCGCCGCCCCCGCGCCCGTGGACGGCTTCGTCCGCAGCCCGCGCAAGCTCGGCTGGCACCCCACCGCGAACGACGGCCTCGGCGAGGGCATCGGCCCGCGCGTCATGGCCATCGCGGAGAAGAACGACACCAAGTTCATGTGGGTCGGCGGTGAGTTCACCCTGATCAACGGCCGGTCGCAGCAGGCGCTCACCCGCTTCTCGTCCAAGGGCGACGTCGGCGCGCCGACCACCCCGGTGGCCAGCGCGGGCAGCGTCAAGCCCGGCGAGGCCCAGGTCCGCTGGCGCACCAGCTACGACCAGGACGACAGCAAGCTGACGTACCGCATCTACCGCAACGGCTCGGGCACCCCGATCGCCACCGTGGCGGCGGAGTCCCTGGAGTGGGAGCGCCCGCAGGCCTCCTGGACCGACACCACGGTCAAGGCCGGGCAGTCCTACACCTACCGCGTGACCGCGACCGACGGAGCGGGCAACACCAGCGCGCTGTCGGCCACCAGCTCGGTCACCATCCCCAGCTCGGTGCAGTCCTACCCGGACAAGGTCCGCTCGGACGGCGCCAACCTGTACTGGCGCTACGACGACGCGGTCAGCCCGTACGTCGCCGACTCGTCGGTCTCCGGCAACACCAGCGGCGTCCAGGTCAACGCGCCGGCGCTGCGCCAGACCCCCGGCGCCGTCAGCGGCACCGGCACGGCCATGGGCTTCAACGGCACCAGCCAGCAGGTCTACAGCGACCACCGCCAGAGCGTCGGCTCCAGCTTCACCGTCGAGACCTGGTTCAAGACGAACTCCTCGCGCGGCGGCAAGCTGATCGGCTTCGGCAACAACACGACGAGCAGCAGCGGGTCGAACGACAAGCACCTGTACATGACCAACACCGGTCGCCTGGTCTTCGGTGTCTACAACGGCTCGGCCCGGACCATCTCCACCGGTCTGTTCGACTCCTCGTACAACGACAACAAGTGGCACCACGTGGTCGGCACGCAGGGCCCCGGTGGCATGACCCTGTACGTGGACGGTCAGAACAAGGGCACGAACAACGCCTCGACCTCCACCGCGTACGAGGGCTTCTGGCACGTGGGCGGCGACAACCTCAGCGGTTGGCCGACCCGTCCGACCAGCAACTTCTTCGCCGGTCAGATCGACGAGACCGCCGTCTACCCGACGGCCCTCACCCAGGCCCAGGTCAAGGCGCACTACGACCTGGCGAAGGCCCCCACCGACACGGTCTCCAAGGTCGTCACGACCGAGGACACCTACGTCAACCAGGGCGCCCCCAACGCCGCCAACGGCGCGGCCACCTCGCTCGCGGTCCGCGGCACGTCGGCCTACCAGACGTACCTGCGCTTCACCCTCCCGGCCGCCCCGGCCGGGCAGGTCCTGAAGGCGGCCTCGCTCCAGGTCAAGACCACGACCCAGGCGGGCGCCGGCACGACCGACACCGTGTCCGTGGTCCCGGTCACCGGTTCCTGGACCGGCGCGGCCACCACGTTCAACACCAAGCCGGCGCTGGGCACCCCCGCGCTCGGCACCCTCGCGGGCGCCGCGGACGGCTCGGCCATCCACGGCATCGACCTGGACACCGCGGCGGTCACCGCCCTGCTGGGCGACAACACCAGCCTCGCGCTGACCAGCACGGGTACCGACCCGCTGTGGCTCTGGTCCTCGGAGTCGACGGCCGCGGACGCCGCTCCGCAGCTGATCCTCACCTTCGGCCCGAAGTAACAACCGCTTGACGGAGTACGGGGCCCGCCTCAGCAGGCGGGCCCCGTACTCCTGTCTCACCACCGGCAAGTACGGGAGCCCCTGATGTACCGACGCCCCGCGGCGGCCGCTGTTCTGCTGGCCGCCGCCCTGACGCTGACCGCCTGCAGTTCGGGCGACGGCAAGGCCGACTCCGAGGCCGCGAAGCCGAAGCCGCCGGCCTCGTCGTCGGTCCCCGACCCGGCGGACGCCCCGCCGGCCTCGGCGACCCCGTCGACCGGGACGAAGCCGACGGGCCCGGTCCTCCCCGACGCGAAGCTGACCCCGAAGACGGGCAACTTCACCGACAAGGAGAAGAAGTTCCTGAGCGGCCGGGTGCCGGAGAAGATGGACCCGGCGGCCGTCCTCCAGACCGGTCAGGAGTCCTGCCAGCGCGTGGAGCGCACCGCGAAGCGCGACAAGGACGCGGCGACCGGGGCCATCATCACCGGGGAGATCCCGGGAGCGAAGGACGCCATCAACCTGCTGTGCCCGGAGCAGAAGCCGATCCTGGCGGCCTCGGAGAAGGGCTTCCCCGAAGGCCCCCGGAAGTCGCCCGCGGCGGGCAACTACCGCGCGCTGACCCAGAGCACCACCTGCACCTGGGAGGCGAAGGGCAAGGACGGCGCCGTCCTCGCGTCGGGTCCGGCGGCCCCCCTCAAGGCGGGCGACAAGGTGACGGCCACCATCCCGGCCGGCGCCGCGGAGTTCAACTCCGCGGGCTGCTACGCCTGGATCCGCGCCTAGGAACCGCGCCCACCCCGCACCGCAACGCCGCCGCCGCCCGAACCACCGGGCGGCGGCGGCGTTTTCACGTCCCGTTGCCGGGCATCCGCGTGTCACACGACCATGACTGTGAAGGCGGTAGGTATGCGCGGCATCGGCGGTTGCATCGCCCTGATCGTGGTGGGAGCCATCCTCACCTTCGCGAGCGACTGGAAGATGGAGAGCGTCAACCTCGATCTGGTCGGCCTCATCATGATGGCGGCCGGCGGCATCGGCCTCGCCGTCTACGCCAGCGTCCTCAAGCGCCGGCGCGCGGCCGGGATCGTTCCGGTGGTCGAGGGCCGACGCGACGGCATCTGACCACCCCCGGGGCCCGGCCACACGGCCGGGCGACCGGGGAGCCCGGGACGGGAGGTGTCAGCGGGTGCGTCCCGCCGCCGCCTCGTAGACCGGCAGCAGGGTGTCCAGGACCGCGTCCATGGAGAAGGACTCCGTCGCCAGCTTGCGGGCGGCCACCGAGGCCGCCGCGTTGGCGGCCGGGTCCAGCAGCGCGAGGATCGCCTCGGCCACCCCCGACGGACCCGGCTCCACGGCCCGGCCGGCCCCCGCCGCGGCGATGTCGCGGGCCAGCCCGTTGGAGTGGGTGACCACCGGCGGGACGCCCACCGCGAGGGCCTCCAGGACCGACATGGGGAACGGTTCCTCCACCGACGGCAGCACGTACACGTGCGCCCGGCGCAGCTCCGTCAGCACCTCGGCGCCGGACAGCGCCCCCGGCACGGTGAACCGGTCGCCGAGCCCCAGGGCCGCGATCCGCGCCCGGACCGCGGCCGACTCCCCTTCGTCCGGCCCCGCCACCACGAACTCCGCGTCCGGGTGGACGGCCAGGACCGCCGGGGCCGCGTCCACGAAGTCCACCGGACGCTTGCGGGCCTGCAGACGCGCCGAGTACAGCACGCGCGGCGCCCCGCCCGGCGCGGGCCGCTCGTCCTGCGCCGGAGTGCCGTTGACGAGACGGACCGCCGACGCGAGCGCGGGCGGACCCACCACGGCGTCCAGGCCCTCCCGCTCGTGCGGGGTCAGGTACAGCACCGCGTCGGCGCCGCGCAGCAGTCGGCGCACCGCCACCGCGTCCAGCACCTTCGCCAGCAGCTTCCCGCTCGGGTCCACCATCCCGTGGGTCTGGAGCACCAGCGGCTTGCGGGCCCGCAGCGCCGCCAGCGCCACCGGCAGCGTGACCAGGTCCCGGGCGAGGTGGACGTGGACGACGTCGGCGTCGCGGACCAGCCGCCCCGCCGAGGCCAGCAGGGCCGGCGAGGTCATCCCGCTGAAGCCGAGGGGGAGCAGCCGCCGGGCCGGGAACAGCTTCGCCGGGACGCCCTCCACCGAGGTCGGCCACGGGTCGGGGAAACCCTCGCCCAGGGCCAGCAGCCGGGCCTCGTGACCGCGCGCCCGCAAACCCTTGGCGAGGTTCAGCGCGACCCGTACCGGCCCGCCGAAGGCGTGCGAGGGGGAGTGCAGCGTAACGGCGTGCAGGACTCTCACTTGGGCTCCTCCACCGGGCGGCGACGCCCGTCCTGGGTCTGCAGGGTCAACGCCGGCAGGTCCTTGTGGACCACGGCTCCGGCGCCGGCGACCGCGCACCGGCCGATCGTCACGCCGGCCAGCACCGTCGCGCGCACGGCCACCCACGCGCCGTCCTCCACGACGATCGGGGCGTTGCGGTAGCGGAAGTCCGCGGCCCGGTGGTCGTGCGAGCCGGTGCAGAGCACGGCTTCCTGCGAGAGGCACACGTTCGCCCCGATGGTCACCGGTTCCAGGTTCAGCAGCCAGGCGCCCTCACCGATCCAGGTGTGGTCCCCGACGGTCAGTTTCCACGGCCACAGCACCCGCACCCGGTGGCGGATCAGCACGCCCTCGCCGATCTTCGCCCCGAAGGCCCGCAGCAGCGCGACGCGCAGCCGGGCCGGGCAGAACCAGGCCATGAACACCGTGTTCATCACGGCGAACCAGAGCGCCTGCGTCAGCAGACCGCGCCCCTTGTCGTATCCGGCCAGCGTGAAGGCAGGAAGATCCCGCAACTGTCGCCCCTCGTCGTCCGCCCCCGAACACCGTCGGCGGGCGTCTCCCCCGGCCGCGCCTCCCCGGGCGCCGCCCGCTCAGACTAGACTGCGCGCGGACCAGGCACACCGGGTGGGGGCAGCAGTGGCAACAGACGTACACAAGCCCGCCGTCACACGCCCGATACCCGGCGTGCCCGACCCGGACGACGAGAAGAAATGGGGTCGGGTCACCACCCCGCGCACCCTGCTCTCGCGCGCGTTGTCCATCCCGCTCATCCTCGGCTTCAGCGTGTTCCTGCCGCTCGTGGTCGCCGTCCAGTCCGGCGACGGCCAGCACGACGCCGCCTTCTGGCTCCAACTCCTGCTCACCATGTACGCGGGCGCCCGCCTGTCCGCGATGGTGCTGACCAGCCGCCGCAAGCTGCTCCAGGGCTCGTTCTGGCTGTTCGTCTACATGGCGATGGGGGTGGCCCCGCTCGCCCAGGCCGTCCTGGGCCGGGTACCCACGCCCGTGGTCGGGCCCCGATCCGACCTGACGATCGCCGTCGGCCTCGTCCTGCTCGGCTGCCTCGCGTTCGACGTCGGCGTCCTCCTCGCCCGGCACCGGCCGACGGGCCTCGCGGGAGGATCCCGCAAGGAGAGCAAGCCGGTCATGGCGCACCGGCGGCGCCTCCAACTGCTGACCGTCCTCGCCTTCCTGGGCAGCGCCGCCCTCATCATGAAGCTGGGCGGTCCCGCCGTCTTCTTCTCCAGCCGCCAGGAGATCATCGCCGGCATCGAGGAATCGGGCGTCTCCAACGGTGACGGACAGGCCGGTCAGGCCCTGCTGCGCGGCTTCGGCACCGTACCGGTGCTGCTCGCCCTGCTGCTGTACACGCGCTGGTTGATCACCTCGAAGTTCGCCCGCCGCAAGGTGTCGATCATCGTCACCTGGGCGGCGCTGGCCGGGCTGAACCTCGTGGTCAACAACCCGATCTCGAATCCGCGCTACTGGTTCCTCACCGTCATGTTCGCGCTGCTGTTCACCGTCTTCCCGGTGAGCGCCGCGATGTACCGGGTGGCGCTGTCGATGGCCGTGGTGATCGCCCTGCTCGTCTTCCCGTTCGCGGACCGCTTCCGGTACGACGAGAAGAACTACAAGCCGGTCGAGACGACCTCGTTCCTGGAGCCGATGGCGCTCAAGGACTACGACCAGATCGGCATGTTCGCCAACACCATCACGTACGCGGACTCCGGCCCGGGGCACTCCTACGGGCGCCAGCTCGCCGGTTCCGTGTTCTTCGCCGTGCCCCGCTCGGTCTGGCCGAGCAAGGCCCGCGACACGGGCGTGATGGTCGGCCAGTGGATGGGCACGGTCAACACCAACCTCTCCTCCCCGATCTGGGCGGAGCTGTGGCTGGACTTCGGCACGCTGGGCATGGTCGCGGGACTGTTGGGCACCGGCTACGCGGCGGCCCGCGTCGACCGGCGGTACGCGAAGCGCGCCACCCGCAGGTCCCCACCGGGCAGCCTGATCTCGGTGGTCGTCCCGCTGGTCGCGGGCTACTCCTTCATCCTGCTGCGCGGACCGCTGCTCCAGGCCTCGGGCCGCGTCGCGATAGCGGCCATGTGCCTGGCCCTCGTGGCGACGTACCGCACGGACAAGGACAGCACCCTGCGCTGATCCGCCGCCGGGGCGCGCGACGCGCCCCGGCCGGGGTCAGACGGCGCCGCGGCTCCCGGTCACCGGGTCGGGCATCGGGCCCGCGGTCGCCGTCGGTACGGGCAGCCGTACGACGCGCACCCAGCCGGCGGCGGCCTTGGCGGCCGAGCCGACGGCCAGCCCCCACGCGGCGCCGGCGACGCCCCACGCCGCGTACCCGCCCAGCAGCAGCCCCACCGACAGCAGCGAGAACACCACCTGGAGCGAGAGCGTCGCCTTCGGGTTCAGCACCCGAAGGGTCAGCAGGGCGCAGGTGCCCAGCCCCATCACCGCGTACTGGGCCCCCGTCGCCGGCAGCAGCGCGGCGGCCGCCGTCCAGGTGTCGCCCAGCAGTTGGCGGCCCACGGAATCGGGCAGCGCGTACAACACCGCCCCCCAGCCGGCGCCGAGGACGGCCAGCGCGCCGCCCATCAGCAGCGTCAGCCGGACCACGCCCCGCTTGCCGCAGGCCCGGCCCACCACGGGCGGCCCGAAGGCGTTCGCGGAGTTGAACAGCACGTTGAGCGGCCCGAACAGGGTCGTCGCGCCACGCAGCGCCCCCACGGCCAGGGGCGTCGCGAAGACGCCGAGGCCCAGGACGGCGAGCTGGCTGGACCCGTTGCCCACCGCGAACTCGATGACGAACCGCTGCCCCAGGTGCCCGCGGCGCAGGTACGGACGCAGATCCGTCGCCGCGCCCCGCACGGCCGGTCGCAGCAGGAGCAGCCCGAGGGCCAGGGCGGGCAGCGCGGAGACCCCCCACACCAGGACGAGCCGTCCCGCCGACGCCCCTTCGGGCTGGAGCAGCAGGGCGGGCACCACGCACACCAGACGCAGCGCGTCGGCGGCCAGGGCCCGCTCGGGCGCGCGCAGCGCGGAGAAGCAGTACCGCAGTCCGTCCTGTACGAGCACCGGCGGCAGGACCAGACCCAGCGCGAGGACGGCCCACCCGGTGGCCCCGGGCAGCAGCAGGCCCACGAGGACGAGCACGACGCCGACGGCGGTCGCGGCCGACGCGGTGAAGGCGACGGCCGAGCGGCACACGGCCGGGAGCCGCTCGCCCTTCTCCAGGACCACGGTCTGTCCGACGTAGGCCATGTTCAGCCCGAGGAGCACGGTGAACGTCACGTACACCATCGAGAAGTCGGCGAACCCGGCTGCCGAGGACAGCCGGGCGGCCAACACCAGCACCAGGATGTTGGTGGCGCTGGAGGCCGCCTGGTCCAGGACCGAGGCGACCGCTGCGAGTCCCCGCCGACTCACCGCCGGCCCATGCGGACCGTGCGCAGTGCCACGGTGTCGGTGCCGTCACCGGGGATGTGCTGCTCCGGCTCGGCCACCTCGTAGGGGATCGGCTGAGGCGCGGACGGGCCGGCAGGCCTGCGGGCCGGCGCGTCCTGCGAGGCCGTTTCCCCCTTGCCCTTGCCGCGTCCGCGCTTCTCGGTGGGCAGCGGGGTGTGCAGCACCGCGCCGAGCACCGTGCCGCCCGCACCGCTGATCAGTTCGCGGATGCGGGAGAGGTCGGTGCGCCGCACGGCGCGCGGGTCACAGACGACCAGCACCCCGTCGACGCGGTCGACGAGCGCGAGGGCGTCGGCGTACGAGAGCACGGGCGGCGCGAGCACCACGACCGTGGAGTTGGGGGAGTCGGCCTCGGAGATCAGCCGGGTCGAGCGCGGCGACGTCAGGGCGCGGGCGACGTTGCGGACCCGCTCGCCCGGGATCAGGTCGAAGGCGCCGGACTCACCGGCGTCCACGACGAGCTGCCGTCCGTCGGGCCAGTCGGAGTCGCCGCTCTGCCCGGCGGCGGGACCGCCCGGCATCTGGCTCCAGCGCGGCCGGCCCCCCGCGTCGGTCGGCAGCTGGCTCGCCAGCACCGGGGTGCGCAGGTCCGCCTCGATGAGCAGGACGTCCTTGCCGGTCTCGGCGAAGGAGGCGGCCAGGTTCACGGCCACCGCCGCGGCGGTCTCGCTGGAGCCGCGCGGGGCGACGACCAACAGGCGGCGCCGGTCGGCGAACCGGGCGTCGTAGGCGAGTCGGAACGCCACCGAGCGGAACTCCTCGGCCAGCCGCGGATCCTCTTCGCCGGCCGCGAGCAGCGGCCCGCCACCGGTCTTGTCCCGCGGCAGGGACCCCAGCACGGGCGCGCGCAGGGCGCGGGCGACGTCGCCCTCGGAGCGCGGCGCCGGGTCGAAGACGAGCCGGACCCAGGCGGCGAGGAGACCGAGCGCGAGGCCCACGGCCGCGCCGATCGCCAGCGACATCGGGATGCCGGGGCCGTCGGTCTCGGACGGCGGGGTCGCGGGGCTGGTGACGCGTCCCGGGGTCATGTCGAGGGCTTCGAGCTTGGTGATGCTGTTGTTGTAGCGGCCGACCTCGCTCTGCAGGTCGGTCTTGCTGGAGGTGGCCGCGTCCCGGGTGGCGCCCGCCGGCATCCGGGAGATGTCCTTGGCCAGCTCGTCCAACTGCTTGGCGACCGGGTCGCGCTGGTCCTGGTAGCCCTTGACCATCTTGTCGCGGGTGACGTCGAGGGCCTCCTGCCGCTTGAGCAGGTAGGCGCCGGTCATCGCGTTGGCGCGCTTGGCGGCCTCCTGGGGGGAGGACGAGGTGTAGGTGAAGCGCAGGACCATCGTCTGCGGCGGGTTGGTGACCTGGAGGCCCGAGCGCAGACCGGCGAGGCCGGACGCGGAGACGCCGAGCTTCTTCGCGGCCTCGTTGGCGATGGAGCTGGAGAGCGCGACCTGACGCTCGGAGCCGATGTTGATCGCCTTGTCGGGCGCGAGGCTCGGGTTGAACGGGTCGTCGGTGGGCGCGCGCAGTACGACGTCGGCGGTGGCGACGTACGTGTCGGCCGTGGATATGCCGAGGTAGACACCACCCAGCAGGCCGACGCCGACGCCCGCCAGGAGAAGTCGGCGGTAGCGCAGGAGCTGCTTGAACTGGTCCCGGAGGAGGTCGGGTTCGTCCTCTGCCGGAGCCGCTGCCGGGCGGTTCGTCTCGATCACGGCCGGGGACCCCCAAGTGCTTCGTCTATCAGTGCGTCGATGCGGGCGAGGCCCGCCTGCCTGCTCAGGTGGGCCGCCACGTGGGCGGGCCCGGCGGCCCCCAGCGCGTTCGCGCCTTCGGGATCCTCGGCCAGGGCCCGGACGGCCTTCAACAGGGCGTCGGGGTCCTCCGGCGGTACGAGCACCCCGGCGCCCGAACGTTCCACTTCCTGGGCCGTTCCGCCCTGTGCCGCGACGGACGCGAGGACGGGCCGGCCCGCCTGGAAGTACGAGGTGAGCTTGGACGGCACGCTCATGTCCATCACGGCCGCGTGCTGCGTGACCGCGAGCACGTCCGCCGCCGCGAGGATATCCGGGAACTCGCCGTCAGCGGCAGGGGGGATGATGTCCAGATTCGGCACGTCGGCGGCGAGGTCGGCGAGAGTGGAGCGCTGGCTTCCGTCTCCCATGAGGACAAAGCGGACGTCCGGATCCAGTCGCGCGGCGCCGACGAGCACTTCCAGACCCTGCTTCAGGCCCATGTTCCCGGAGTGCAGGACCACCGTCTGACCAGGGGCCCAGCCCAGGTGCCGGCGGGTCTCGCCGCGGGGCCTCGTGGGGACCGCCACGTGCGACCAGTTGGGCACCAGGCGGATCTTCTTCGGGTCCACGCCCATGCCGACGACCCGGTCCACGAACGTCTCGTGGATCACACCGACCAGGGTGGCGCGCTTGAGGGCGTACGCCTCGGCGCGGCCGGCGACCGCGGCCGCCTTGTCGCCGCCGCTGATCCCGCTCTGCGCGGCGGCGGCTCCCATCAGGTCCTGGACCACCGGGACGTAGGGGACCTTCCACTTGGCCGCGAGCCGCGCCGCGAGGACCCCTCCGGCCAGGCTGGGCATCTGGGCCATGATCGCGTCCGGCTTCGGCATCCGCGGCGGGGCCGCGGCTCCGTGCAGCAGAATCGATCCTTCGAAGAGGGCCCGCTTCACGGCGGTCTGGCGCTGCGGAACGGTGTGCGCGCGCCGGTGCACGGTGACCCCCGCGCGCTGTTCCGTGCGCCGAAGCGCTCCCTTGTACTCCGGCTCAAGAGACCAGGCCGGGTAGTGCGGCATGCCCGCCAGTACATGGGTCTCGTGGCCGAGATCCGCCCAGTGCTCGGCGATCTGGGTGGCGTACGGCCCGATCCCCGCGTGCTCAGGAGCGTAATTGGTGGAAACCAGCAGCAGGCGCCGGTGACCGGATCTGGACACTGAAGGTCCCCTTCTCCCCTGGATGATGCGCACGTCACCCTATTCGTTCACCGACGTGACGCGGTACGTGCACGCTATTGTCTGCTAATCCGCCACACCGGGGGGTGTGGCCCATGGGGGGTAACCGATGACGGAGCAGGACATGTCAGACCTTGGTGCGTCCGCGCGCAGGCCGTATCGAGTGGGCTACGCGCCGGGTGCGTACGATCTGTTCCATATCGGACATCTCAATATCCTTCGCCACGCCCGGAGTCAGTGCGACTACCTGGTGGCCGGCGTGGTGTCGGACGAGATGGCCGAACTCGCCAAGGGCCGCCGCCCGATGATCCCGCTGGTGGAGCGGCTGGAGATCGTCCGCAGCGTCAAGTACGTCGACGCCGCCTTCGTCGAGACGGTCCCGGACAAGGTGGAGACCTGGAAGCAGGTCCGCTTCGACGTCATCTTCAAGGGCGACGACTGGCGCGGCACCCCCAAGGGCGACCGCCTGGAGAAGGACTTCGCCGAGCACGGCGTCGACGTCGTCTACTTCCCCTACACGGTCCACACCTCCAGCACCCAGCTCCGTCGGGCCCTCGACGCCCTGGCGCAGCCGGCCGTCCCGCCCCAGGTCGCCCACCTCGGCGAGGGCCTCAGCGCGGAACGGCGCTGAGCTCCCGGTACCACTTGGCGAGGAACGCCAGCAGGAACAGCACGGCGACCGCGCCCAGTCCCGCGTACGCCCAGCGGAACAGCTCCCCGCCGCCGAGCAGCAGGAACACCAGACAGAACACCCCGTAGTCCACGGGCAGCAGTGCGACCGCGCGCACGGTCGACGGCGCGGCGGCGGCGCTTCCCGGCGCCGGCCTGGGCTTGAGCTTCTCGGTGAGCAGCCCGCCGAAGAAGGTGACGATCGCGGCGAACTGGAAGCCGAGCGGCACCAGCAGCCAGCCGTCCCCTCCCGTCCCGTACGCGTCGGGGAAGCGGTAGAAGGCGATCAGCACGCAGGTGTGCAGGGCCGTCAGCTTGGCGCAGTCCACGACGTGGTCCAGCCATTCGCCCGAGGCGCTGCCGCCCCCGCGCAGCCGCGCGAGCTGGCCGTCGGCGGAGTCGAAGGCGAAGCCGACCGCGAGCGCGGCCCACACGACGATCCCGAGCCCCCACGAAGGCGCGGCGAGCGCGACGGCCGCGACCGCGGCGAAGCTGAAGGCGGCGCTGATCAGAGTGACCTGGTTCGGGGTGAGGCCGAGGGCGTGCGACCCGGCGGCCAGGTAACGCCCGGCGGGACGGTTGACGTACCGGGAGTAGAGCGACACGCCCTTCGCCGACTTCTGCGCCCCGCGCAGCTCCCGCAACGCGGTCCCGAATCTCGCCATCCGGCCAAGCCCCTTTGAACGTGTGTACGTATGAAGGGCACATCATCGCAGGGCCGGTGCGGCCTTCCGCCCGGGATGTGCCCGGACGTCCTGAAGCAGCAGTACGGACAGGTTGGCCGCGGCGGTGAGCGCGGCCGCCACCAGGAGCGGGACCGTCGTCCCCGCGACCGCCGCGAGCGGCGCCGCCGTCGCGAGGCCCAACGGTCGGGCGGCGAACGAGATCAGGGTGTCGAAGGAACCGACCCGCCCCAGGGTCTCCGGCGGGACACGGCGCTGGATCTCCGTCTCCCACAAGGGGCTCAGCAGCCCCACGCCGAACATGGCGACGAAGAGGGCCGCCGCCGTGACCGCGAGCGGCGACCGCAGCGCGAAGGCCGTCAGCGGCAGGGCCTGGAGCGAGGACGCGACCGCCACCCAGACCAGCGGCCGTCCCACGCGCAGCCGACCGGCGAGCCAGACCCCGACGAGCATCCCGGCCGTGCCCAGTTGCGCGATGACCACCCAGGCGCCCTCGCCCCCCAGGCTCCGCACGGCGATCAGCGGACCCAGGGTGAGCAGCAGACCGGCCGCGAGGTGCCAGACGCCGTGGGCCACGACATTGGCCAGAAACCACGGGTGCCGCCGGGTCTCGGTCCAGCCGGCCCGCAGTTCCGCGAGGAAGCGGGCGCGTACGTCGCCCCGGGCGGGCGTCGGGGTGCGCAGCCCGCCGAGGGTGAGCGCGGAGCAGACGAACAGGGCGCTGGTGAGCAGGGAGGACCAGCCCGCGCCGACGAACAGCACCATCGCGCCGGCGGCGGCGGGCCCGGCCATCAGGGCGAGGGCGTTGGCCACCCCCAGTCGGGCGTTGACCCGCAGCCGGCCCTCCTCGGGCACGATGCCCGCCACCAGCGTCCGGGCGGAGGGGTTGCCGAAGGCCACGGCGACCCCGGTCACGGCGGCCAGCGCCGCGAGCTCGGGGATCCGTACGGGGCCGGACAGCAGCAGCGCGCCGGTGCCCAGTTGCGCGGCGGCGCGTACGAGGTCGGACACGAGCACCACCCGTCGGGCGGGGTGGCGGTCGGCCACCACGCCGGCGAGGGGCAGGAGGAGCAGCATCGGGAGCAGCTCGGCGGCGAGCACCAGGCCGAGGTCGCCGGCCGAACCGGTGCGCACCACCGCGAGGGTGAGGGTGGTGGGGATCAGGGCCGTGGCGAAGGCGGCGAAGGCGCGCCCGGCGAGCAGTCGCCAGATCGTCGGGGTCATGACGCCGGACAGTATTTCGCCAGCGAATGATTCGTCAACGAAATACTGGTGGGCGGGTGCGATACTGCCGCCCATGGACACCGAGGACTCCGTCGACCGGCACATCGCCCGCTGGAGCGGCAAGGTCCCCTTCGACGTGCCCACCGAGGAGGTCATCACCCGCATCCAGCTCCTCGCCAAACACGTGAAGTACGGCAAGGAACGGGCGATGGCCGAGACCGGTCTGCAGGAGTTCGAGTTCGAGACCCTCCACCGGCTCGCCTCCCGGGGCGCCCCCTGGCGGGCCCCCTCCTCCGAACTGGCAGCCGAGATGCTGCTCTCCCCGGCCGGGATGACCGGCCGCCTGGACACCCTGGAGAAGTCCGGTCTGATCCGGCGGATCCGCGTCGTCGAGGACCGTCGCCGCGTCGACGTCGAACTCACCGACGAGGGACACCGCCGCTGGACCGACGCCATGCGCCGGCGCGACATCGCCGAGGCGCGGTTGATCGACCCGCTCGACGACGCCGAACGGGCCGCGCTCGCCGCCCTCCTCAAGCGGATGCTCCTCCACGCCGAAACGGGCTGACCCGCCCGCCGCCCCCGGACACCGCCGGCCTCAGCCCACCACCCTCAACAGCAGCACCGACCTGGCCGGAACCGACAGCGCCTCCCCGCCCCGGTGCAGGGTCGCGGGCGCCGCGCCCTGGTCCTCACACGAGGTGTCCAGCACCAGTTCGTACGTCGCCGCCCACGGCGCGCCCGGCAGCATCCACTCCACCGGCCGGTCCCCGGCGTGCAGCAGCGCCAGGAAACTGTCGTCCGTCACCTGGCGACCCCGCTCGTCGCGCCCCGGGATGTCGCGCCCCGACAGGTACAGGCCCAGCGCCGCGGCCGGCGCGTACCAGTCCCGCTCCGTCATCTCCTTGCCGCCGGGGGTGAACCAGGCCAGGTCCCGCAGCCCGTCCGCGCCCTGCGCCCGCCCCGAGAAGAACGCCCGCCGGCGCAGCACCGGATGCTCCCGGCGCAGCGCCAGCACCCGCGTGGCCAGGGCGAACAGCTCCCGCCACACCGGGTCCTCCAACAGCGACCAGTCCACCCAGCTCGTCTCGTTGTCCTGGCAGTACGCGTTGTTGTTGCCGCCCTGCGTGCGGCCGAACTCGTCACCGGCGACCAGCATCGGCACGCCCGTCGACAACAACAGCGTGGTCAGCAGGTTCCGCAACTGCCGGCGCCGCAACGCGCCGATCCGGGGGTCGTCCGACTCGCCCTCCGCCCCGCAGTTCCACGACCGGTTGTCGTTGGTGCCGTCCCGCCCGTCCTCGCCGTTGGCCTCGTTGTGCTTGCGCTCGTGACTCACCAGGTCGCGCAGGGTGAACCCGTCGTGCGCGGTCACGAAGTTCACGGAGGCGTACGGCCGCCGCCCGCCCCACGCGTACAGGTCGCTGGACCCCGACAGCCGGTACCCGAGGTCCCGCACGTCGGGCAGGGCGCCCCGCCAGAAGTCCCGGACGGCGTCCCGGTAGCGGTCGTTCCACTCCGTCCACAGCGGCGGGAACGCCCCCACCTGGTAGCCGCCGGACCCCACGTCCCACGGCTCGGCGATCAGCTTGACCCGCCTCAGCACCGGATCCTGGGCGATCACCGCGAGGAACGGCGAGAGCATGTCCACGTCGTGCATCGAGCGGGCCAACGCCGCCGCCAGGTCGAAGCGGAAGCCGTCCACGCCCATCTCCGTCACCCAGTACCGCAGCGAGTCGGTGATCAGCCGCAGCACGTGCGGGCGCCCGGCGTGCAGGGTGTTCCCGCAGCCCGTGTAGTCGGCGTACCGCCGCTGGTCGGACTGGAGCCGGTAGTAGCCCCGGTTGTCGATTCCGCGCAGGGACAGCGTCGGGCCCAGCTCGCCCGCCTCCGCCGTGTGGTTGTAGACCACGTCGAGGATGACCTCGATGCCCGCCGCGTGCAGCGCCTTCACCATCCGCTTGAACTCGCCGACCTGCTGCCCGGTCGTCCCGCTCGACGAGTAGCCCGCGTGCGGGGCGAAGTAGCCGATCGAGTTGTAGCCCCAGTAGTTGCGCAGGTTCCGGCGCAGCAGGTGGTCCTCGTGCGCGAACTGGTGCACCGGCAGCAACTCCACCGCCGTCACCCCGAGCCGGGTCAGGTGCTCGATCGCGGCCGGATGGGCCAGGCCGGCGTAGGTGCCGCGCAGTTCCTCGGGGACGCCCGGATGGCGCATCGTGAAGCCCCGCACGTGCAACTCGTAGATCACCGAATCGGCCCAGGGGGTCTTGGGCCGGACGTCGTCCGCCCAGTCGTCGTCGTCGTGGACGACGACCCCCTTCGGCACGGACGGCGCCGAGTCCCGGTCGTCGCGCACGGTGTCCGCGATGTACTGCTGCGGCCAGTCCCGGACGTGGCCGTACACCTCGGGCGGCAGGCCGAAGTCGCCGTCCACGGCCCGCGCGTACGGATCCAGGAGCAGCTTCGCCGGGTTGTACCGGGCGCCGGTCCAGGGATCCCAGCGCCCGTGCACCCGGAATCCGTACCGCTGTCCGGGGCGCACGCCCGGCACGAAGCCGTGCCAGATCTCGTGCGTGAGCTCCGTCAGGGCGCACCGGGTCTCGGTGCCGGACCCGTCGAACAGGCACAGTTCCACCGCCTCCGCACCCTGCGCCCACAGCGCGAAATTGGTCCCCGCGACCCCGTCCGGCCCGGTCCGGAACCGCGCCCCCAGGGGGTGCGAGGACCCGGGCCAGACCGCCGGCCCCGGGCGCGCGGACACCCGTGACGCGGCGCCCGGCCGCGGTGTGACCTGGCCGTTCGCCCGGCCGTTCGCCTGACCGTTCGACTGCCCGTCGAGGTGCGGTACGGGCGCGGTCCCGCCGCGCCGCAGGTCACCCTCGACGGCTTCCACCGCCTCTTGCTCGGCTGCGCTCGACACTGCCCGCCTCCACGGCTCTCGGTACCTGCGGGGGTGGGGAGTGCGCGGTCCCGGCGTCCCGGCCGAGTCCGCCCCCGTCTGGTCCTTCCCACTGTTCTGCCCGTACTGCCCCGCCCGGAACGTGGGCCGCGCCCACGTTTCCCCCGGAGGGGGCCGGTCGTTGGACAGTCCGTGACACATCTGACGAGGCGGGCAGGGGCGGGCTTGGCCGCCGTGGCGGCATGGGCGGGCCTGCTGGGCGGGCTCACCGGCTGCACCAAGGACGGCGGATCCCCGGTCGAGATCCAGCTGCCCGGCAAACCCCGGTCGCCGGACGAGGCCATCCGGATCACCCCCGGGGACGAGGCCAAGGGGGTCCCGGCCGAGGGACCGCTGGTCGTGAACGTCCCCGAAGGACGGCTGGAACGGGTCGTCGTCACCAAGGTGGAGGACGCCCAACAGGAACAGGTCCCCGGCACCATCGCCGCCGACGGGCTCAGCTGGAGCCCGGACCCGGCGGCCGGACGGCTCTCGCTCGCCGCCAAGTACACCGTGGACGCGGTCGCCCTCGACGGGCACAACCGCCGCCAGGCCCGGCACACCACCTTCACCACCTACGTTCCCGAGGAGCGGTTCATCGGCTACTTCAAGCCCGAGAACCGCTCCACCGTGGGCACCGGCATGATCGTCTCCTTCAACTTCAACCGCGCCATCAAGCAGCGCGCCGAGGTGGAACGGGCCATCACCGTCACCTCCAGGCCCGCCGTGCAGGTCGTCGGCCACTGGTTCGGCGACGGCCGCCTCGACTTCCGGCCCAAGGAGTACTGGAAGCCGGGAACCGAGGTCACCGTGAAGATGAACCTCCGCGACGTCGAGGGTGCGCCCGGTTCGTACGGGATCCAGGACAAGACCGTCACCTTCACGGTCGGGCGCTCCCAGATCTCCACCGTGGACGCGGCCGCGCACACCATGGAGGTCCGCCGGGGCGGGGAGCTGGTCTCCACCGTCCCGATCACCGCGGGCGCCCCGAAGAACACCACCTACAACGGCAAGATGGTGGTGATGGAGATGTTCGACGTGACCCGGATGAACGGTCAGACCGTCGGCTTCGGCGGCGAGTACGACATCCCCGACGTGCCCCACGCCATGCGGCTCACCAACTCCGGCACCTTCCTGCACGGCAACTACTGGGCCAGCCCCGACACCTTCGGCAGCACCAACGTCAGTCACGGCTGCGTGGGCCTGCGCGACGACAAGGGAGGCGGTTCGGACACCCCGGCGGGCTGGTTCTTCGACCGGACCCTGGTCGGGGACGTGGTGGTCGTCGAGAACTCGCAGGACAAGACGGTCTCCCCCAGCAACGGGCTGGGCGGCTGGAACATGACCTGGGCCGACTGGGTCGCCGGTTCGGCCGCCCGCTGAGCGGCGGCCCCCGGTCGCATCAATCGAGTGATTGTCGGACCGGATGGCCGTAGCGGGATCGTGTCGTCGATCCGGCACGCCGGAGCCTGCCGTCAGCCTGTCAGCCAACAGCGCAGGCAACGGACGGAGCGTCATGTCAGCAAGGAACTGGACCCTCGGCCTCGCGATCGGGGCCGTGCTCACCGCCGGCGCCCCCGCGGCCCTCGCCGCGGGGCCCGGCGGCGAGCAGCCGGTACGGGCCCTGCGCGCCCCCCTGCCGGGCGGGCTCGGTCCCTGCGTCCCGGGTACCTGCCCGAACCCGTTCCCCCCGATCGGCACCGGAACCCGGCCCGTCGGCACCGACAACGCCGTGAACATCTTCGTCGGCGGCGACTTCCTCGTCCGCGAGCGCGCGGCGGAGGCCGAGGGCCGGGTCGTGGTCCTCGGCACCTTCGACCAGGACAAGGTGGCGGGGGCGAGCTCCGTCTACAACATCGGGGTCGTCGGCGCGGGCTCCCTGGTCCAGCCACCGCTGGGCTCGGACTTCCTCACCACCGGTCGGAACGTGAACATCGCCGCCGGGGAACGACTGATCTCCGACGGCGGCGTGGTCCGTCACGCGGGCACCGCCCCCGGCGCCGGCACGGTCACCGGCACCCTGCGCGCCGACCCGAACGCCGCCGCCCCCTACGCGGGCCTGCGCGACGACCTCACCGCCGCCGGCAAGTGCTACGCCCGGATCGGCGCGGCCCCCCGCCCGGCGACCGGCACGGTGGCCAACCAGGACGGCACCTTCGTCTTCACCGGCGACGACAGGTCACCGCTCCAGGTCTTCAACCTCGACACCGACCTGGTCGGCCGCAACGGAGGGGCCGTCGGCATCCGCTTCGCCCGGATCCCGGCGAACGCCACCGTCCTGGTCAACGTCCTCGGCACGACCCGGACGATCAACACCTACAGCGGCACCATCGTCGACGGCGCCGACACCTTCAACGCCCTGCGCACCCGGCTGCTGTGGAACTTCCCGGACGCCACGACGGTCAACCTGAACGGCAGCGGCCAGTTCCAGGGCAGCGTGCTGATCGGCGAACAGCGCTCCCAGGCCACCGTCACCCTGCCCGGCATGAACGGCCGCTTCTTCACCACCGGCAACCTCACCCACACCGGCATCCAGGGCGGTGGCGGTGGCCAGGAGTTCCACGCCTACCCCTTCGACGGGGACCTCCCCGACTGCGCCCCGCCGGTGACGACCGGCGCGGTGTCCGTGCTCAAGCGGGACGAGACGGGCCGCCCGCTCGCCGGCGCGCGGTTCGAGCTGTGGCGCGAGACCAACGACACGCCCGGCCTCCAGACCACCGGGGCGGAGGCCGACACCAGGGTCACCGAGTGCACCACCCCCGAGAACGGGATCTGCTCCCGCACCACGGACCTCGGCCGGTACTACTGGCGCGAGACCGTCGCCCCCACCGGCTACCGCCCCGCCCCGAACCCGGTCTTCCCACTGGTGCTGAACGCGGACAACGCCAACGCCGGCGTCCGCGTCACCGTCGACAACGAGCGGCTGCCCGTGCCCACCGCCAAGGTCGTGCTCTGGAAGTCCGACCTCGCCACCGGCGCAGCGCTGCCCGGCGGCCGCTTCGACCTGTGGCGCGAGAGCAACGGCCGCACGGGCCTGCAGACCGGCGGAACCGACCCGGACACCAGGCTCCCCGGCGAGTGCGTGACCGACGCCGACGGCAGCTGCACGGTGTACCTGCCCGTCGGCCCGACGTACTACTGGCGCGAGATCGCGGCCCCCGACGGCTACGACCCGCCCGAGGACCCGGTGGTGGCCTTCACCCCGGACGAGGGCGACGTGACGGAGGGGATCGTCGTCAACGTCCCCAACACCAGGGAGCCCGAGGAGGACCCGGGCACCCTGCGCGTGGTGAAGAAGGACGCCAAGACCGGGCGACCGCTGCGCGGCGCCGTGTTCGAGGTCTGGAAGGAGACCAACAACACCGAGGGCCTCCAGACCCGCGGCATCAACGCCGACCGGAGGGTCAAGCCGGGCTGCGCCACCGACCGCGACGGGATCTGCGACTTCGACCGGCTCTCCGAGGGCTCCTACTACCTGGTCGAGACGGACGTCCCCGAGGGCTACGTCCTGCCGGGGAACCGGGTCACCGGGCCGCTGCGCCTCGACGGGACGACCCCGAACCACCGCCTCGTGGTCACCCTGCACAACAAGCGGGACGACCACGGCAAGGACCCGAAGGGCCCGCGCGCCTGAACCCCGCGCGACCCCGGCCGGGTACTCCGGCGGAGTGACCTCCTCACCCCGCCGGCGCACCCGGGCGGCCGTACCGGGCGGGACCGGGTTGGCTGGGCGGCGAGTGCCCGACCGGCGGGCGCGAGGAGGCCCACATGCCCACAGGGGACACCATCGCCGCCACGGGCCGCCCGGCCCGCGGGACATCCGCGATACGCGGGGCGCTCGCCCTGGCCGCGGCCCTGACCCTGGGCACCCTCGCCGCCCCGGCCGCAGCGGCCGGGGCGCGGCGCGTCCCGGAGCCCGAGCCCGCCTGCACCGCCGGTACCGGCCCCTACCAGCGCGAGTTGGAGGCCGGACTGGGCCGAGCGGTCGACGGGGTGCAGTCCACCGCCGACTGCGTCGCCGTCCGCTCCTTCCAGCGGACCCACCGCGTCACCCCCGCCGACGGCTACGCCGGCCTCGTCACGCACCGCACGATGGTCGCCGTGAACGCCCGCGAGAACCCCAACGCCGAGGGCTCCTGCCCGGTCCGTGAGCACCGGGTGACCTGTGTGGACCTGGAACGCCAACTCCTGTGGGTACAGCGCGGGGAGCGCGTCGTCTTCGCGCCCGTGCCCATCCGCACCGGCCGCGACGACCAGGAGACCCGGCCCGGTTGGCACGAGGTGTACTGGCGCAGCAAGGACCACGAGTCCACGCTGTACGACAACGCGCCCATGCCGTACGCCCAGTTCTTCGACGGGGGGCAGGCCCTGCACGGCCGCCCCGGCGACCTCTACGCGCACGGCGGTTCGGCGGGCTGCGTCAACCTCTCGGTGCCCGACGCCGAACGCCTGTGGAACCTGCTGGCCGAGGGCGACGCGGTCTACGTCTGGGGGACCAAACCCGGTACGGACGACTGACCCCGGCACGGACCCCGTGCTTGGGACCGAACGGTGACAAGACCGTATCTTTTCGTGTTCTTCCCGTGTGATTTCCTGTCGACAAGCGCGCGACTGTCCGTGCGCGGGGGACATGGGGAGAACACGAGTGAACCTGCAGCCGATTCGCGGTCGAGTCCGCACCGGCCTGCCGGCCCTACTGCTGGGAGCGGCCCTGCTGCTCACCACCGCGTGCAGCGGTGGCGGCAACGGCGGGGGCAGCGGCGGAGACGACAACGGCGGGGGCGGCGCCGGCAAGTCCGGCACCGAGGCGTCGAAGGCTGTCGTCAACGTCAAGCCGGACGACGGGGCCAAGGAGGTCGCCACCAGCGGCATCCTGAAGATATCCAGCACCGGTGGCAAGCTCACGACGGTGACGGTCGCCGACACCAAGGGCAACGCGGTGGCCGGCAAGCTCACCGCGGACGGCGCGAACTGGGAGCCCGAGCGTCATCTGGCCTCCGCCACCGAGTACAAGGTGCACGCGGTGGCCAAGGACACGGCCGGCCGGGAGTCGGTCAAGGACACCACCTTCACCACCCTGACCCCGGAGAACACCTTCGTGGGCCACTACACCCCCGAGGACGGTTCCACGGTCGGCGTGGGCATGCCCGTCTCCATCAACTTCACCCGCGGCATCACCAACCCGGAGGCCGTGGAGAAGGCCATCACGGTCTCGGCCGAGCCCTCCGTACCGATCGAGGGCCACTGGTTCGGCAACGACCGCCTCGACTTCCGCCCGGAGAAGTACTGGGCCGCGGGCACCAAGGTCACCGTGAAGCTCGCCCTCGACGGCGTCGAGGGCCGGGAGAACGTCTACGGCAAGCAGACCCGCACGTTCTCCTTCACCATCGGTCGCTCCCAGGTGTCCACGGTCGACGCGAGCGCGCACACCATGGAGGTCGTCCGCGACGGCCAGGTCCTGAAGAACCTCCCGATCACCGCGGGCGCCCCGTCGACGACCACCTACAACGGACAGATGGTCATCAGCGAGAAGTACAAGGTGACCCGGATGAACGGCGCCACCGTCGGCTTCGGCGGCGAGTACGACATCTCCGACGTGCCGCACGCGATGCGCCTGTCGAACTCCGGCACCTTCGTCCACGGCAACTACTGGGCCTCCTCCTCCACCTTCGGTTCGGAGAACGTCAGCCACGGTTGTGTCGGTCTGCGCGACGCGCGCGGCGCCGGCGACCCCGACCAGCCCGCCGCCTGGTTCTTCGACCAGTCGCTCATCGGTGACGTGGTCGTCGTGAAGAACTCCAAGGACAAGGAGATCGCGCCGGAGAACGGCCTCAACGGCTGGAACATGGACTGGGCGGAGTGGGTCAAGTAACCCCACCCCGATCGTGATCGAGTGGCCCGGCGCTGTGACCCACGGCACCGGGCCACTCGCTGTTGACCGGTACTAACCTTCCCCGTATGACCCTCTCTCTCGAAGTCTCCGAAGGCGTCGGCACCCTCCGCCTGGACCGGCCGCCCATGAACGCCCTGGACATCGCCACCCAGGACCGGCTGCGCGAGCTCGCGGTCGAAGCCGGCGACCGGGCCGACGTCCGCGCGGTCGTCATCTACGGCGGCGAGAAGGTGTTCGCCGCCGGCGCGGACATCAAGGAGATGCAGACCATGGACCACGCGGCGATGGTCGCCCGGTCCCGCGGTCTGCAGGACGCGTTCACGGCCGTGGCCCGGATCCCCAAGCCCGTCGTCGCGGCCGTCACCGGCTACGCCCTCGGCGGCGGTTGTGAACTCGCGCTCTGCGCCGACTACCGGATCGCCGCCGACAACGCGAAGCTCGGGCAGCCCGAGATCCTGCTGGGCCTGATCCCGGGCGCCGGCGGCACCCAGCGGCTGTCCCGTCTGATCGGGCCGTCCAAGGCCAAGGACCTCATCTTCACCGGCCGGATGGTCAAGGCAGAGGAGGCGCTCGCCCTCGGTCTGGTCGACCGGATCGTGCCGGCCGCCGAGGTGTACGAGCAGGCGCACGCCTGGGCCGCGAAGCTGGCGCAGGGCCCCGCGCTCGCCCTGCGGGCCGCCAAGGAGTGCGTCGACGCCGGCCTGGAGGCGGACATCGACACCGGACTGACCATCGAACGCAACTGGTTCGCGGGCCTGTTCGCCACCGAGGACCGCGAGCGGGGCATGCGCAGCTTCGTGGAGGAGGGCCCCGGCAAGGCCAAGTTCCTCTAGGCCCGGGCCGGGGCGGTCCAGCCGCGGGGGAAGTCCCCGTCGGAGTTCCCGGGGAGTCCTCCCTGCGGGTGCATTAGCCAGGCCTTAAGCCAGGCTTAAGGGGACCTCATGGCGCACCGAGGGTGATCGGCTCCGCGCCGTCTGTCATTGCAGGTCACCTCCGCGTCGAGGCCCCTCTTTTGCCCGTTGCATATGCCGGGACACTCATTCGGAATCAACCATTCCGGGGGGTGTTTTCCCGCGGAACGACCCGGAGCGGCGGTCGCGCCGTCCATGATGGGTTCATGGCGGGCCTGGAGGGTGTGGAACAGCCGCGGCAGCGCAGCAGCGCTTCCGCCGTACGGCTCACGGTGTCTCTTGAGGATGAACACGGCCTCAAGGCACCGGAGTCGTACGAGAATCCGGCGGAGGCGGAGGTGACGCTGCCGTCCATGCCGGAGTCCGCGAGAACCGCTCGTCGGCTCACCCAGTCGGTGGTGATCCGCTACTGGGGCCTCTCGCCGCAGATCGCCGAACACGCGGTCCTGCTGGTGTCCGAACTCGTCGGCAACGCGGTGCGCCACACCGGGGCCCGCTCCTTCGGCTTACGGATGTTGCGTCGCCGCGGGTGGATCCGGATCGAGGTGCGTGACCCCTCGCGCGGGCTGCCCTGTCTGATGCCGGTCCACGAGATGGACACCACGGGGCGCGGACTCTTCCTCGTCGACAAGCTGTCCGACCGCTGGGGCGCCGATCTGCTGCCGCGCGGCAAGATCACCTGGTTCGAGATGCGGGTGGCCGACCGCTAGGGCCTTGCTCTCCCACGCTTCGGCCCCCGGAAACGCCAGAAACCCCCTGTCGCCGTGATGTGGGCGCAGCGGGGGTTTCATGGGTGTGCCGAGGATCGAAGGGGGTGTGATCCTCGGCGGGACTTCGCTCGGGTCAAAGGGAAGTCGTGGTTCCGACTATGGCAGACGAGCGACCGAATGCCAAAAGTCCCAACACGGACATAAGTGTGCATATCCTAAGAGTTTCCACCTAAATCTTAGGTGAGGTGGGCCACTCACCTCGTAATCAATGAATAAGTATCGGCCGCTCTGAGTGAATCGTTGATCACTTAGCGGACGGAGCCCCTGATGGCGTCCTGGTGGCCGACGTCCCGAATTGGGTCAATCATTACCATCTCGGCTATCCACCCCTTAAATGGGCAAGTGCTCTGCTATCCGGACCGCCGATCCGCCCTTCGCGCCGGGGTGGCGGGCGCCGTCGGCGCCCTCGCCACCGCCTGCGGGACCGCGTCCCCGCCCCGGGCGACCGCCCCCGACAAGGCCGCCGCCCCCTCCGCCACCGTGCCCGCCAAGGCCCCCGCCGCCGCGGTCGCACCGGCACCCCGCCGGTTCGCCGGTCTCCCCGTCGAGATCGCCCACGGCCCCCGCGACCGCCCCCGGGTGGCCCTCACCTTCCACGGCAACGGGGACCCCGCCGTCGCCCGCGCCGTGCTCTCCGAGGCCGAGAAGGGCGGGGCGCGCGTCACCGTACTGGCGATCGGCACCTGGCTCGACGACCACCCGGACATGGCCCGCCGGATCCTCGACGGCGGCCACGAACTCGGCAACCACACCCAACGCCACCTCGCGATCAACGACATGTCCGAAGCCGACGCCCTCGCCGAGATCACCGGCTGCGCGCAGCGCCTCAAACGCCTCACCGGCTCGATCGGCACCTGGTTCCGCCCCTCGCAGACCCAGTACGCGAGCCCACTCGTGCGAACCCTCGCCCAACGGGCCGGCTACCCGCACGTCCTGTCGTACGACGTGGACTCCCTCGACTTCACCTCGCCCGGCGCCGCGGCCGTCATCCGCAACGTCACCGGGACGATCCACGGCGGATCGGTGGTGAGCCTGCACTTCGGCTACGCGGACACGGTCGACGCGATGCCGCCCCTCCTCGAAGAACTCGCGCGCCGCAAGCTGCGCACGGTGACCACCACGGAGCTGCTGACCCCATGACCACGAACCGCCTTCCCCGGAAGGCCACCGCGCTGCTCGCCGGACTGGTTCTCGCTGCCCTGGCCGGCTGCGGTTCCGGCGGAGGGGGCGCGACCGAGGCGCTCGGCTCCCAAGGACCCGCCCGGCCGGTCAAGGCCGTGCCGGCGGCGCCGCCCGGACTGCAGGGAATGCCACCGGTGCTCGACCCGAAGGACGTGTACGCGGCGGACCGCCCGAACCGGCTCTCCCCGGTGGTCAAGGACTTCCCGTCCCGGGTCTACGTACCGAACACCAACTCCAACACGGTGTCCGTCATCGACCCGGCCACGTACAAGGTCATCGACACCATCCCCGTCGGCGCCCAGCCCCAACACGTCGTGCCCTCCTGGGACATGAAGACCCTGTGGGTCAACAACAACCGGGGCCACACGCTCACCCCCATCAACCCGGCCACCGGCGAGGCCGGCGAACCCGTCGAGGTGCACGACCCGTACAACCTCTACTTCACGCCCAACGGGAAGTACGCGATCGTGATGGCGTCGATGGACCGTGAACTGGTCTTCCGCGACCCCCACACCATGAACCGGGTGAAGACGGTGCCCGTGACCTGCTTCGGCGTCAACCACGCGGACTTCTCGGCCGACGGCCGCTACTTCATCGTGAGCTGCGAGTTTTCCGGCGAACTCCTCAAGGTGGACACCGAGAAGATGGAGGTCGTCGGCCAGCAGAAGCTGCCGTTCGAGGGCGCGATGCCGCAGGACGTGAAGATCTCCCCGGACGGGAAGACCTTCTACGTCGCGGACATGATGGCGCACGGCATGTGGGTGCTCAGCGGGGACAAGTTCGACATCCCCAAGCTGCTGCCCACCGGAAAGGGGTGCCACGGCCTGTACGTCAGCCGTGACTCCAAGGAGATGTACGTCTCCAACCGCGGCGAGGGCACCATCTCCGTCTTCGACTTCCCGCAGAACAAGCTGACGAAGAAGTGGGAACTGCCGGACGGCGGCAGCCCCGACATGGGCGGGGTCTCCGCCGACGGCAAGGTGCTGTGGCTGTCGGGCCGCTACAACTCCGAGGTCTACGCCATCGACACCACCAGCGGCAAGGAACTGGCCCGGATCCCGGTCGGCGGCGGCCCGCACGGTCTCGCCGTCTACCCCCAGCCCGGCCGCTACTCGCTCGGCCACACCGGGATCTTCCGCTAGGTCCTGTCGTCGAAGTGGCGCCTGTAGGGCCCTCGTCCCGGCCCTCCCCTTCGGACCCGGCCGGGACGACGGCGCCACGGGAGTTCGCCCGGCTCCCGGGAGGCCGCCGTCCGGCCGGTCGGGCAGGGCCCGACCGGGGCCTACCAGGCGACGGGAAGCCGCTCCGGCAGGCGCTTGATGAAGCCCGTGCGCCAGACGAGGTTCTCGGCCGGGACCGCGAGGCGCAGTTCCGGCAACCGCTCGACCAGCACCTCCAACGCGATCTCGGCGTGGGCCCGCCCCAGGGCGGACGCCGGGCAGAAGTGCCGGCCGGCGCCGAACGCCAGGTGGGGGTGGGGGCTCTCGCGTTCGAGGTCCAACACGTCCGGGTTCTCGAAGGCCAGCGGGTCGAAGTTGGCCCCCTCCAACAGGACCAGGACCAGCTCGCCCTTCTTGACCAGCACGTCACCGACCCGCACGTCCTCCAGGGCGATGCGAGGCAGGCCGTCGCCCACGGAGAGGTTCCAGCGCAGGAGTTCGTCCACCGCCTTGCCCATCCGCTCCGGATGCGCGCGCAGATACCCGATCAGCTCCGGCTTCTGGATCAGCGCGAGGACGGCGAGCACCAGGAAGGCGGACGTGGACACCGCACCCGCCCCGAAGAGCGAGACGGCGACCGTCGCGAACATCTCGTCGGTCAGGTGCGCCGACTCGGGGTCGGCCTCCTTCAACCCGGCGAACCTGCCGAGGAGCCCCGTACGCTCCTCGGCGGGCAGGGCGAGCTGCGCCTCCAGGCGCTCGACGAAGTAGCCGACGTCCTTGTACCAGTTGAGCGCCGAGTCCGCGAAGGGCTCCCGCGCCGTCATGAACGCCACGTCAAGGCCCGACATCAGCCGGCGCCAGTCCTCGAAGGGCACCCCCAGCACCCGGCAGTGCAGCGCGGCCGAGAACGGGTCCGCGAAACCGGCCCGGAGGTCGGCGGGGGCGCCCTCGGCCACCATCCGGTCGACGAGTTCCCCGGCCGTGGCGCGCAGCAGGTCCCGGAGCCCCTCCTGACGCGGGTTGAGCGCCTTCATCACCGCGTTGCGCAGCCCGGCGCCGTTGATGTTGCCCATGTTGTTCACGACCTCGGGCGGGATCGTCAACGCGTATTGGCGGGGGACGCCGGCGTTCGCCGTGTCCTTGAGGCTGAAGCGCTCGTCCTCCAGCACCTGCCTGGCCGGCGCGTAGCCGCTCACCAGCCAGGCCGGGTCCCCGGTGAGGGTGCGGACCCTGGCGACCGGCGCCTTCTCGCGCAGCCAGGCGCACTCCGGGGGGAGCACGTCACCGCGCCGCGAGAGCGGGAAGTCGAGGAGGGCGTCCCCGGCGCCCCCGGTCTCCCGACCCTCAAGCTGCTCGACGGTCATCGACGGTCCCTCCGGTCGGTGCGTGGTTCGAGGTGGTGTCCGGCGTCTCGGCCGGCGCGTGGATCGAGGCCGCCGCGGCCTCGGGGCGCACGACGGCGTACGCCTGGTTGCGGGTGGCACGCAGGCCCCCGCCCCGTGCGAAGAGGACATCGGTCAGGGGCATCTTGACGTGGTAGGCCGCCACCGACGACGGGACGTCGAGAATGCTCGGGGTGTCCACGAAGAACGGCAGTTCGGCTGCCATGTAGTCGAAACAGACCCGCAACTGTGCGTCGGTGATCGATTCACCTTCCGGCAACTTCGAGCCGACAAAGTGAAGGGCCATTTCCTCGCAGCCCTTTCGGAATTCTTCGTCGGTCTCCAGGAAATGGAGCACACGGCGGTGCAAGAGTTGGTAGACGGGGTTCGATTGGAACTCCGAAAGCGCCCTCACGCGAATCTCGGCGAGTGGGGGTCCTGATTCCTCCACGCCTTTGAGTATGCGTCGCCGGACCGCTTTGATCTCCTTCGCCGCCCGCTTCCCCGCGTGCTCCGGGGAGTATCCGAAGGCGGCGAACATCCGGTCGACGTGGAGGTCCGCGTAGACGAAGTCGACTTGGGCGAAGCGGGTCGTGGCCCATCGGGCGAGGTCGCCGATGCGCTCGGAGCTGAAGTAGCTGTTTCCGGGACTCACTCCGATGAGCACATGGTCGCCGTCTTCCCAGATATGGCGGCAGGTGCGGGTGAAGGGCAGAACTTCGAATGATGCGTCAGCTGTGATCGTCACCTGTGTGATCGCCCTTGTTGCCGCTTGTCCCTGGGAGCCCTGCGCTCCTGGTGTGGCGGCAATGTCGGTACGTTATGCCGCGATGCCGGAGCGTGACAAGTGCAGGCCGGAATTATTGGCCGGAATTATTGCTTCCGCCTTACCGGGCGGTAATTGGCTTTCTTTCTGCCGGCCGAACGGGACCCGGGGACGAGCCCCGCCCGGGCGGGCGCTACCCTGAGCCGTCAACAAGCACCAAGAAGGGGTGGACCCAGTGGCGGACATCGAGAGCGCGCGGGCGACGTTCCGTAAGTTCGACGCGGACGGCGACGGCTTCGTCACGGCCGACGAGTACAGCGCGGCCATGAAGGCCATGGGTGACGCGTTCGTCACCGGCGCGGTCGCGGACGCCGTGGTCGCATCCAAGGACAGCAACGGCGACGGCCTGCTGAGCTTCGACGAGTTCTGGGTCGCCCTGAACAAGTAGTCCCCGTCCCGACCGCCTCCGCCCCCTGCCGGGACCGGAGGCGGTCAGGCCGTGACCCCGGGTCCCTCGGGCGCCCCCGGTCCGTCCTGCGGGGGAGCCATGTCCTCGACCTCGGTCAGGGCCTCCTCCAGCCATTGCAGCCAGAAGGTCTCCAGACCGATCCCGCCGCGCAGCACCAGCCGGCGCAGCCGGTCCTCGTCGGAGTCCCGTCCCGGCGGGAAGTCCCGTGTCTCGATGGCCTCGTACTCCGCCAACTGCCCCCGGTGCAGCTCCACATGTCGGCGCAGTTCCGCCCCGAGCCCCCGAGCCCCCACCACGCCCGCCGCGCGCACCCGCAGCAGCAGGGGGTCCCGGATGGCCTTCGGGTCCTGGCTCTCGCCGACCCACCGGGCCAGTTCCGCGCTGCCGGCGGGCAACACCTCGTACTCCTTGCGCTGCCCGCGCACCGGGACCTCGCCGGGCAACGCCCTGATCAACCCGGCCTCCTCCAGCCGGCTCAGCTCCCGGTAGATCTGCTGGTGCGTGGCGGACCAGAAGTACCCGATCGACCTGTCGAACCGCCGGGTCAGCTCCAGCCCCGACGAAGGCTTCTCCAGCAGGGCGGTGAGGATGGCGTGCGGCAGCGACATGCGGCCATCCTAGGTTCGGGGTCGATCCCGGCGGCGCGCTCCGTCCTCGCCGCCGGTCGCCGCAGGTGCTCGGTCGGGCGCCCGCGCCGTCACCGCAGCGCGGCCAAGGCCTCCGGGGTCCTCGGGCCGGGAACGTCCGGGGCCAACAGGCCGTGGGCGCGCAGGAGGGCCGTGACCGTCGGGGACCACGCCTGACGCAGCCCGGCCGAGGCCAACAACGCGGGATCCGAGAGGAGTTCCCCCGCCGGACCGACGCGGACACCGGTCGGGGTGAGGACCGCCGCGTCGTCGGCCCAGCGAACCGCCAGGTCGACGTCGTGCGTGGCCATCACCACCGTGGTCCCGGCCGTGCGCAGCCCCGCCAGGACGTCCAGGAGCCGCTCCTGCCCGTCCGGGTCCAGCCCGGCCGTCGGTTCGTCCAGGATCAGCACGCGCGGGGCCATCGCCACCGCGCCCGCGATGGCCGCGCGCTTGCGCTGCCCGTACGAGAGCAGGTGCGTCGGCCGGTCCCGCAGCGCCGTGATGTCCAGGGCGGCGAGCGCCGAGTCCACCCGACCCCGCACCTCGTCGGGCTCCAGGCCCATGTTCATCGGGCCGAAGGACACGTCCTGCTCCACCGAGGCGGCGAACAACTGGTCGTCCGGGTCCTGGACCACCAACTGCACCGCCCGCCGCAGCCGGGTCAGCCCGGCCCGGTCGTGCGTCACCACCGCACCGTCGAGCCGCAACGTGCCCGAACCCGGCCGCAGCCCCCCGCTGAGCAGCCGCATCAGGGTGGTCTTGCCGCTGCCGTTGCGGCCCAGCAGGACCAGCGCGCGGCCCTCGACGATGCCGAAGTCCACGCCGGAGAGGACCTCGGGCCCGTCCTCGTACGCGTAGCCCGCGCCGGACAGTTCCACCAACGGATTCACAGGTACAGCCCCTTCAGGGTGAGAGTCACGGTGACCAGGGCCGCCGACAGCGCCCCGGACGCGGCCAGGAACCGCCACGACAGCGTGGCCGGCGGCACCAGCACCCGCAGCGTGCCGTCGTAACCACGCCCCGCCAGCCCCTCCTGGAGCCGCGCGGCGCGGTCGAAGGCCCGTACGAACGAGGTCGCAGCCAGCCCGGCCAGCGAACGCCACACCGCGGCCCGGCCCGTGTGCCCGAGCCGGGCCGCCTGGGCGCGGCGGACCTGGGCCATCGAGTCCAGCAGCAGGAACCCGATCCGGTACATGACCAGGGCCACGTCCACCACCGGCGCCGGCACCCCGGCCCGCACGAGCCGGGGCAGGACGTCCGACACCGGGGTGGTGAACGCGAACAGCAGCACCCCGAGGGAGGCCGCGGAGGTGCGCAACAGCAGCTCGGCCGCGTGCCGGGGCCCGTCGGGGGCCCACGACACCAGCCCCGCCGGACCGCCCACCGCGAACAGCAGCGGAAGCGCTCCGGTGAAGCAGAAACCGAGCGGGATCCGGAAGGCCCGCCACAGTTGGCGCCCGGCCACCCCGGCGGGCCCGAGCAGCACCACCAGGGTGGCCGCCGCGACGAGCGGCCCCCCGGGCCAGGGCGGCAGGGCCACGGCCGTGACCGTCAGCCCGAGCCCCAACAGGGCCTTCTCCAGCGGATGGCGGCGGCGCCAGCGACTGCCGTGCGCAGCCACGTCGATCGGCAGCACCGCCTACGACTCCGCGTGGCCGGCCGGGCCACCGGTCGCGCCCGCTTGGGCGAGGCCCTGACGTCGGCCCTTGCGAACGCCGAAGTAGTACGCGAGCACGCCCGCGCCCAGCGCCGCCTGAAGGGCGAACAGGGCCGACTCGATCTCCCCGGACGGGGGTTCGTACAGCGGCGAGAACCACGGTTCGTAGTCCGGCTTCAGCTCGGTGATGGCCGCCTCCGCCTGCGCGTCGGCGCCCGCGAACGGCTCCTCCTTGCCCTCGCCCAGACCCAGCGCGAGCGGGAGCACGGCCAGCGCCGCCACCAGGAGCAGCAGCACCGTGTTGATCTTCGCGTTCCTGGTCATCGGACCGCCGCCTCCTCCTGCTTGGTCCCGGTACGGGCCGTCAGCCTCGCGACGCCCAGCCGGACCAGGTCCGACTTGCTCGACTGCATCAGCAGCCGCATGACGAGGACGGTCAGCAGGCCCTCGCTGACGGCCAGCGGGATCTGGGTGACGGCGAAGATGCCGCCGAACTTGGCGAGCGCCCCGAGGAAACCGGTGCCCGGGTCGGGGAAGGCCAGCGCCAGCTGGACACTGGTCACGCAGTAGGTGACGAGGTCCGCGAAGAACGCGCCGAAGAAGACGGTCACCATCAGCGGCAGATCGAACCTCTTGAGCAGCCGGTAGACCCCGTAACCCGCCCAGGGCCCGGCGATGGCCATGGAGAAGACGTTCGCGCCGAGCGTGGTCAGGCCGCCGTGCGCCAGCAGCAGCGCCTGGAAGAGCAGGGTGATCGTGCCGAGCACCGCCATGATCGGCGGGCGGAACAGGATCGCCCCGAGCCCGGTGCCGGTGGGGTGGGAACAACTGCCCGTCACCGAAGGGATCTTCAGGGCGGACAACACGAAAGTGAACGCACCGGACGCGCCGAGCAGCAGCGTGCTCTCGGGGTTGGCCTTCACCTCGCGGGTGAGGGCGCGCACACCGTGTACGACAAAGGGAGCGGACGCGGCGCCCCAGGCGACCGCGTGCAAGGGGGGCAGAAACCCCTCGGCTATATGCATGAGTAAGGAGACCTCTCCAGCACCTCGTGGATGGACGACGTGCCCTGGCCGGTCTCCTGGCTCACGGGTACTGATGCCCTGACTCCGCCTTCCCGGGGCCGTGCGGTCTCCCGCGCGGGCCCAGTGGCTTCCCGCAAGGGAGTGGAGCCGGACTTCCCGATCACAGTGGCGAGGGCCGCACCGGTTTTCCACCGGTTTCCCGAACACCAAGGCCCGCTGACCCTAGTCGGCCGCGCGGACCCGTAACAACCCGACCCCGTTCCCGCACCCCCCCGCCCACCCGTTCCGACCAGGGCCGATCCGGGTGACCCCCGGACGGGCGCGGCCCGCTGGCGCACGCGCGGCGGCCCGCGCAGGGTGGGGGAGTGGCCGACGAACACGACTACTCAGACCTCAGCGCCGTCTACGTGAACTGCACGCTCAAGCGCTCGCCCGAGACCAGCAACACCGAGGGGCTGATCTCCAGGAGCCGTGCGGTGATGGAGGCGGCCGGTGCCCGAACCTCACTGATCCGCGCCGTGGACCACGACATCGCCACCGGTGTCTGGCCCGACATGACCGAGCACGGCTGGGAGAGCGACCAGTGGCCGGTCCTCTACAGCCAGATCATGGACGCCGACATCCTCGTGCTGTGCGGGCCGATCTGGCTCGGCGACAACAGCTCCGTGATGAAGCAGGTCATCGAGCGGCTCTACGCCTGCTCCTCGATCCTGAACGACCGGGGCCAGTACGCCTACTACGGCAGGGTCGGCGGTGCGCTGATCACCGGCAACGAGGACGGCGTCAAACACTGCGCCATGAACGTCCTCTACAGCCTCCAGCACCTCGGCTACGCGATCCCGCCGCAGGCCGACGCGGGCTGGATCGGCGAGGCCGGGCCCGGACCCTCGTACCTCGATCCGGGTTCGGGCGGCCCGGAGAACGACTTCACCAACCGGAACACCACGTTCATGACCTGGAACCTGATGCACCTGGCCGCCCTGCTCAAGCGGGCCGGCGGCATGCCCGCCCATGGGAACCAACGCTCGGAATGGGACGCCGGCTGCCGCTTCGACTTCCCCAATCCGGAGCACCGCTAGGCAGGAGGACACGAGGGGCCCGGGGCGACGCACGCCCCGGGCCCCTCGACCGTTCGACCCGTGTGCCGGGCGACGGTTCAGCAGGTCGCCGGGTGCGGGAAGTCGACGACGAGCCGCTCCGGCGCGTGCAGCACGCCGGTCTTGAAGGTGGGCTTGGTGTCGAAGGCGGCGCCGAAGGTCACGTACCCCTCGTAGTCGCCGGTGTAGGCCACGCCCTTGAGCTTGGACAGGTTGATCTTCTGTAGGCGGGGCCCCTGGTAGACGTTCTGGCCGGCGTCGGTGTGCCCGGCCGCCGGGTGCAGCCGGATCTCCAGGAAGAACTTCCCGGCCAGCGGCACGGGCTTGCCGGACCCGTCGTAGACCAGTTGGGAAACGGGTGTGACGGTGACCGGGGGAGCGGACCCCTGGAGGTCGACGACGAGCCGGTCGAAGGTGCAGTGACCGCCGAAGCGGGCATTGGTGACCAGCGTGGTGGACAGGGTGCGGGTGGCGGCCGAGGCCGGTGCGGCGAGGCCGATTCCGGCGGCGAGCAGCGTGCCCGTGACGAGTGCGGTGACCTGACGGCGACGTGGCGGACGCATGACGTCCCCCCGATTCTTCAGAGACGGGGACAGCGGTGTCACAACAGAAGACACTTCCCGGGCGCCCGTGGTTGCACCGGATCGGGCACGAGCCGCGCGGGGGCTCGGCACGGGGGCGCGAGCCGCGCCGTCAGCCGGGCAGCAGCGCGCTCAGTTCCGCGTCCAGGTCGTAGTGCCGCCGTTCCTGCCCGCGCGGCACCAGCTCCACGAGCCGGCGGCACAGGGCCCGGACGTCCTTCGCCCGGGCGGACATCACACACCCCTGCTCGCCGTTGCTGAACGCCAGGAAGATCCGCGGCTCGGTGGCCTTCCAGCGCGGCCAGACCTGTATGTCGCCCTCGCCCGTGGCGCGGGTCTGCCCGTCGAGCAACAGATCCCGGGAGAACACCCAGCGCGCGATGTGCACCCCGGCCCCCTCGAAGTCGAGGGCGATCTCGTAAGGCCGGTCGGTGCGGTACACGAACGTCCCCCGTACCGGGATGGGGGTGGTCGCGGCCTCCAGGCGGAGGGGGAGGACGCGGTGCTCCGTGATCGTCATGGTGGGGGGTGCGCCTCTCTGTCGGCGGGGGTGTTTCCTGCCCCTCCGGCAAGCTAACCCCACGCCTTCCCCGCATCCGGGGGTCCAAGGTCCCGACCCGGACGGGCCGCTCGGCCCGTCTTGCGCCGGCGCGGGGCGGACGCCGGCCCCCGGACGCGCGGGAGCCCGCCCTCCGGCCGGAGGGCGGGCTCGACGGGCCGGCGCGCGCGGCGCCGGGCGGAGACTCGGGTCAGCACTCGATGACGTTGACCGCGAGACCGCCGCGAGCGGTCTCCTTGTACTTCACCTTCATGTCGGCGCCGGTCTCCTTCATGGTCTTGATGACCTTGTCGAGGGAAACCTTGTGGGTGCCGTCGCCGCGCATCGCCATCTTGGCGGCGGTGACCGCCTTGACGGCCGCCATGCCGTTCCGCTCGATGCACGGGATCTGCACCAGCCCGCCGACCGGGTCACAGGTGAGGCCGAGGTTGTGCTCCATGCCGATCTCGGCGGCGTTCTCCACCTGCTCGGGAGTGCCGCCCAGGACCTCGGCGAGGGCACCGGCCGCCATGGAGCAGGCCGAGCCGACCTCGCCCTGGCAGCCGACCTCGGCGCCGGAGATCGAGGCGTTCTCCTTGAAGAGCATGCCGATCGCGCCCGCCGCGAGGAGGAAGCGGACCACGCCGTCCTCGTCGGCCCCCGGCACGAAGTTCATGTAGTAGTGCAGGACGGCCGGGATGATGCCCGCGGCGCCGTTGGTGGGGGCGGTGACGACACGGCCGCCCGCCGCGTTCTCCTCGTTGACGGCCATCGCGTACAACGTCGCCCACTCCATGGCGTGCGCCTGCGGGTCGCCCTCGGCGCGCAGCTGACGGGCGGTGCCGGCGGCGCGGCGCTTGACGCGCAGACCGCCCGGCAGGATGCCCTCGCGGGACATGCCGCGCGATACGCAGGCCTGCATGACCCGCCAGATCTCCAGGAGGCCCGCGCGGATCTCCTCCTCGGTGCGCCAGGCCTTCTCGTTCTCCAGCATCAGCGAGGAGATCGACAGGCCGTTCTCGTTCGCCAGCCGCAGCATCTCGTCACCGGAGCGGAAGGAGTACTTCAGCACCGTGTCGTCGAGCTTGATCCGGTCCTCGCCGACCGCGTCCTCGTCCACCACGAAGCCGCCGCCCACCGAGTAGTACGTCTTCTCCAGCAGCGGGGTGCCGGAGGCGTCGTACGCGAAGAGCGTCATGCCGTTCGCGTGGTACGGCAGCGAGCGCCGGCGGTGCAGGATCAGCTGGTTCGGCTCGTCGAAGGCGATCTCGTGGGCCTCGCCTATCTCGGCGCCGAGCAGCCGCAGCCGGCCGCTCTGGCGGATGCGCTCCACCTCGGCGTCCGCCGTCTCGACGTTCACCGTGCGGGGGGAGTGCCCCTCCAGTCCCAGCAGGACGGCCTTGGGCGTGCCGTGGCCGTGGCCGGTCGCGCCGAGGGAGCCGAAGAGTTCCGCGCGGACGGACGCGGTCTGGGCGAGGACACCGTCCTTCTTCAGGCGGGTCACGAACATGCGCGCCGCCCGCATCGGGCCGACCGTGTGGGAGGAGGACGGGCCGATGCCGATGGAGAAGAGATCGAAGACGGAGATGGCCACGGTGACGGACTCCCTTGTCTGCTCGTGGGGTGGGAGGGGGCAGGAGAGGCGGATTGGTCGGATTTTGTCCGGCAGCCGAGCTTAACGCGAGGACGTGAACAAGCCGGCGGGCGGACGGGGCGCGCGGGTGACGGTCAGGCGCGGCTCGGTTCGCGCTCCGGTACGACGTTCCCGCCCTCGGGCCGGTCAGGGGCCGGGTTCCGGCCGTGCGGACGTGCGCGGTGGAGCCCGGTGGCCGGGCGACGGGCCGGACGGACGTGAGCAAGGCCATGTGTCCGCCCCGGGGGCGGCACCGCTGCGGACCTTCCCCGGTCCACCGGTCCTCTTCTCGACGGACGGACGGACGGACGGACGGGTCGGCCGGGCCGGACACCGGTCGCGGTCGGCCGGGTCCGCGGTCATGAGAAGGGCCCGGTGCCTGCGGAAGACAGCCACCGGGCCCGACCCGTGGGGTTCTAGCGCACCACGTCAGAGCGTGGGGTACAGCGGGAACTTCGCGGCGAGCGCCGAGACGCGCGCCTTGAGGGCCTCGGCGTCGGCCTCCGCGAAGGGAGAGGGCGCCTTCAGTGCCTCCGCGATGATCTCGGCGACCTCGGTGAAGGCCTCGGCGTCGAAACCGCGGGTGGCGAGGGCCGGCGTGCCGATCCGCAGACCCGAGGTGACCATCGGGGGCCGCGGGTCGTTCGGGATGGCGTTGCGGTTGACCGTGATGCCGACCTCGTGGAGGCGGTCCTCGGCCTGCTGACCGTCCAGCTCCGAGTCGCGCAGGTCCACCAGGACCAGGTGCACGTCGGTGCCGCCGGTGAGGACGTCCACGCCCACGGCCTTGACGTCGTCCCGGACCAGACGGGCGGCGAGGATCTTCGCACCCTCCAGGGTGCGCTCCTGGCGCTCCTTGAACTCGGGCGAGGCGGCGACCTTGAACGAGACCGCCTTCGCCGCGATCACGTGCTCCAGCGGACCACCCTGCTGGCCGGGGAAGACCGCGGAGTTGATCTTCTTCGCCAGTTCCTGCGTCGACAGGATGACACCGCCGCGCGGACCGCCGAGGGTCTTGTGCGTGGTGGTGGTCACGACGTGGGCGTGGGGCACCGGGTTCGGGTGCAGACCCGCGGCGACCAGACCGGCGAAGTGCGCCATGTCGACCATCAGGTACGCGCCGACCTCGTCCGCGATGCGGCGGAAGGCGGCGAAGTCCAGCTGACGCGGGTAGGCGGACCAGCCCGCGACGATCAGCTGCGGCTTGGACTCCTTGGCGAGGCGCTCGACCTCGGCCATGTCGACCTCGCCCGACGCATCCACGTGGTACGGGACCACGTTGTAGAGCTTGCCGGAGAAGTTGATCTTCATGCCGTGGGTCAGGTGACCACCGTGGGCGAGGTTCAGGCCCATGATCGTGTCGCCCGGCTTGAGCAGCGCGAACATGGCGGCGGCGTTCGCCTGCGCACCGGAGTGCGGCTGGACGTTCGCGGCCTCGGCGCCGAACAGTGCCTTGATGCGGTCGATCGCGATCTGCTCGATCACGTCGACGTGCTCACAGCCGCCGTAGTAGCGGCGGCCGGGGTAGCCCTCGGCGTACTTGTTGGTCAGGACCGAGCCCTGGGCCTCCATGACGGCGACCGGAGCGAAGTTCTCCGACGCGATCATTTCCAGGGTCGACTGCTGGCGTACGAGCTCGGCGTCGACGGCGGCGGCGACGTCCGGGTCGAGCTCGTGGAGCGGGGTGTTCAGTGCGGACATCAAGATCCCCTGGGGTGTCAGTTGTCGGAGTGGGTGAGCGCGGCGTACTCGTCGGCGCTGAGCAGGTCGCCCGGCTCCTCCGCGACGCGCACCTTGAACAGCCAGCCACCCTCGAACGGAGCCGAGTTCACCAGCGACGGGTCGTCCACGACGTCCTGGTTGGCCTCGACGACCTCACCGGTGACGGGGGAGTACAGATCGCTGACCGACTTGGTCGACTCCAGCTCGCCACAGGTCTCGCCCGCGGTCACCGTGTCGCCGACCTCGGGGAGCTGGGCGTAGACGACGTCACCGAGCGCGTTGGCCGCGAACTCCGTGATGCCGACCGTCGAGACGCCGTCCACGGCGGCCGTCAGCCACTCGTGCTCCTTGCTGAAACGCAGCTGCTGGGGGTTGCTCATGGCCTGATTCTCCTGGATGCGGGGGAGTGGATGTGAACCGGTGGTCTTGAATGCCGAGACGGCGCCGCACGGACCTCCGGACGGCGACGACGTGCGTGGGAAGGGGCGGAACTACTTCTGCCGCTTGTAGAACGGCAGCGCCACGACCTCGTACGGCTCATGCGTACCGCGAATGTCCACGCCGACACCGGAGGTGCCGGGCGCGGCGTGCGCCGCGTCCACGTACGCCATCGCGATCGGCTTGCCCAGCGTCGGCGACGGGGCGCCCGAGGTGACCTCTCCGACGACCTGCCCGTCCACGACGACCGGGAACCCGGCGCGCGGGACGCGGCGGCCCTCGGCGATCAGGCCGACCAGCTTGCGCGGCGGGTTGTCGGCGGCGCGCTCGGCGGCGGCCTCCAGCGCCTTGCGGCCGACGAAGTCCACCTCCTTCTCGAACTTCACGACCCGACCCAGACCCGCGTCGAACGGGGTGAGGGAGGTGGTCAGCTCGTGCCCGTACAGCGGCATGCCCGCCTCCAGGCGCAGGGTGTCGCGGCAGGACAGACCGGCCGGGACCAGGCCGACGCCCGCGCCCGCCTCGGTCAGCGCCTGCCACAACTGCACCGCGTGCTCCGGGGAGACGAACAGCTCGAAGCCGTCCTCGCCGGTGTAACCCGTCCGCGCGATCAGCGCGGGCACCCCGGCCACCGTGCCCGGCAGACCGGCGTAGTACTTCAGGCCGTCCAGGTCGGCGTCGGTCAGCGACTTCAGGATGCCGGGGGACTCCGGGCCCTGCACGGCGATCAGCGCGTACGCGTCGCGGTCGTCACGGACCTCGGCGTCGAAGCCGGCGGCCCGCCCGGTGATCGCGTCCAGGACGACCTGGGCGTTGGAGGCGTTGGCGACGACCATGTACTCGGTCTCGCCCAGGCGGTAGACGATCAGGTCGTCCAGGATCCCGCCGTCCTCCTGACAGATGTGCGTGTAGCGGGCCCGGCCCACGCCGACGGTCGAGATGTTGCCGACCAGCGCGTAGTCGAGCACCTTCACGGCCTCGGGGCCGGTCAGGGTGATCTCGCCCATGTGGGAGAGATCGAAGAGACCGGCCTTGGTGCGCACGGCGTTGTGCTCGTCGCGCTCACTGGCGTAGCGCAGCGGCATGTCCCAGCCCGCGAAGTCGGTCATGGTCGCACCGAGCGAGCGGTGCAGCGCGTCGAGGGCGGTCAGACGGGGGGCAGTGCTCATGGGTGTGGCTCCCGGGTCCCAGGGCATGACATGACGAGGACGATCCTCCCCATCTGTCATCGGAACCTGAGAGGTTCGCCGAGAGTTCCCGCGCAAACGGGGCGCGTCGTCGACTTGCACCTTGGGTGGAGCACACGCCGATGCCGTCGGGGACGGCGGCGCGGCTCGCTTTTCAGATCTGCCTCATCCACGCGGTACGGGGCCTGAGAGATTCAAGGGAGGTACTTGCTCCTTCGGCGCCCGGGCACGACCTCACGGCCTGCCGGGACTCTCCCGCGCGGATTCAAGCGGCCGGTATGCAGTTGGTGTCCAGATGGCGCACATCATTGCACGCGACGGCCCGCGGCGGGTGTGCGGGCCCGAAAGACCGTGCGTGACCGTGACCGGGCCCGGCCGGGCCCACCGGAACCGGGCATGCCGGATTACCGTCTCTTTACACTCAGTGGGCAAGGGTCCTCGCGACCCGAATCGGGGAGGCGATCACTGTGGCGGTGCGGAGATTCGGAGTGCTGACGACGACGGGGACCGTGGCGGGAGTGCCCGCGCAGCGGGCCGCCCGAGAGCGGCCGGCCCGGGCCGGCGGCACCGCCGTGCGCGACCTGCGCGGCCGGGGCGCACACGGACCGCGCGCGCTCGACTTCGCCGACGGGGACATCGTCGTGGTGTCCGGACTGCCGGGCGGCGGCAAGAGCACCCTGATCAAGCGGGCCGCGACCGGCGGCATCGACTCCCAGGACACCCGCGAACGCTGGGAGCGGCGCATGCCGCAAGCGCTGCCCTACGCGACCTACCGACCGTTGGTCCGCGTCGCGCACTACCGGGGCCTGTGGCGGGCCCTGCGCTCCGGGGGATCGGTCGTGGTCCACGACTGCGGCACCCAGACCTGGGTGCGGGGGCTGCTCGCCCGCTTCGCCCGACGCCGGAACCGGTCCCTGCACCTGCTGCTCCTCGACACCACCCCGCAGGAGGCCCTGGCCGGGCAGGAGGCGCGGGGCCGGCGGGTGTCGGCGTACGCCTTCTCCCGTCACCGCGGCGCGGCGGACCGGCTCCTGCGCGACGCCGAGTCGGGCAGCCTCCCGCACGGCTGCGCGTCGGTGGTCCTCCTGGACCGCGCCGCCGCCTCGGGCATCGCCCGCATCACCTTCGCCCCCGCGCCCGCCCCCGGCGCCTGACGCGCGGGCCCGGGCGAGGGGGGTCCCCGCGGACCCACTAACCTCGGCACGGCAACGGTGGCGATGGCAGCGGAGGCGTGGATGCACGGCGGCGGGTGGCCCGACAACGAGCTGGAGCAGGTGCTCGGGGCGGCGCTGGGAGCGGCGGACGCGGGAGCGCGGATCCTGGAAGTCCTCGGCCGCAGCCGGCTCTGGGTGCCGCTGCCGGCCGGTGGCGCGCCCGACGCCGCCGACCTGACCCTCCCGACGATGCAGATCGGCGGGCAGGCGTACGTCCCCGTCTACAGCTCCGAGGCCCAGTTCCGTTTCTGCGTCGGCCCCGGCATGGACTTCGCCGTGGCCCCCGCCGTGGAGTTCGCCCGCGGCCTGCCGCCGCAGATCGGCCTCGCCGTGAACCCCGAGGGAGCCGTCGGCGTCCCGCTGCCCCCGGCCGCCGTCGCGGAGCTGTGCCGCACGGGGCGGACCGCGCTCGACGGCCCGGCCACCGGTGGCCGCGTCCGCCTCTACGAGCCCGACTGGCAGGACGACCCGGTGGACTTCCTCGCCGCGGCCGGCGAGGAGTTCCGGGCCACCGGCGTGGTGGCCGCGGCGCACCGCTGCCTGGCCAGCGTGGAGGGCGGAGCGCCCGAGTTGTACATCGGTGTCCGACTGGTGGGATGGGATCCCGGGTCGCGGAACGCGCCGATGGAGGCGCTCGGGCGGGCGCTGGCCCGGGTGCCGTCGCCCTGGCCGGTGCAGTTGATCCTCCTGGACGCCGCCGAGGACCCGGTCACGGAGTGGATTCGTGAGCGTGTGCGCCCCTTCCACCTCCCGTAGGGCCGCTTAAGCTGATGACATCTCCTGGCCGCTCGCGTGGCCTGGGTAACGGGTGGACGACGGGCGGACGAAGAGGGGTACCGGGTGAGTGCGTCAGGCACGGCCGCGGCCGGGCAGGTCGAGCACATGCTGCGCCAGGTGACTCCCGGGCGCTACGAGAGCTACGAGTCGCTTCTGCATGCCCTGGCCGAGGGCCGGCTGTGGATGTTGTTGTGGCAGGGGCAGCCGGGTTCCCCGGACGCCCAGTACGGGGGGATGGAGGTCGACGGGCTCGGATACGCGCCCTGCGTGACCTCCCCGCAGGAACTGGCCGCCAGCGGTTGGAACCGCGGCTACGAGGTGGTCACCGGCCGGGACATCGCCCGCGCCCTCTACCCGGACCGCTGGGGGCTGTGGCTCAACCCCCACGCCCAGGGCGGCGGCCTCGGGCTTCCCTGGGCCGACCTCCGCCGGATCGCGACGGGCCTCGACCGGATGCCCGCCGGACCGTTGCGCCTGTCGGAGCCCGCCCTGGAGCTCCCGCAGTTCTACGGTCTGCTGACCCAGCACGCGCACCGCACGCCGGCCGTCCGCTCGCTCCGCAGGGCCTGGGTGCAGCCGTCGCTCGGATCGGCGTACCTCGCCGTCGGGCTCGACCTGTACGACGCCTCCGCGCCCGCGCTGGAGTCCGTCCGGGAGATGATGCGGCAGTCGGTGGGGGCGGTCCCCGAGGGCGTTCCGGTGTGCACCGTCGCGCTGGCCGACGAGCACGACCCGGTCGCGATGTGGCTGCGTTCGCAGACCCGCCCCTTCTATGACCGCGAGGGCCAGGCGGCCTCGTACTAGAGCGTCCCCCCGGGCCTCCGTCGGACCGCCGACGGAGGCCTTCCGCGTACCCCCTCCCGGACGCCCCGCGAAAGCGCCCCACCGGGCGCCTCCCAGGCCTCCCGTCAGGCCCTCCGCGCCCCCGCGGGGTGTTCCGGGGGCCCGCACGCCGCCGGTGTCCGAACGCCGGGACGGAGCCTGCGGGCCACCCCGGGCCGCCGGCGACCGCCGCCCCTCCACGCCCTCCGCCTTGTCCTGATTTCATGGGTCTTGTGGGGCCAAAAGGCATGCGAGTCTGGCGAGTTGGGCGCCATGTCCGGTTCCGTACCGAACAGGCGGTCTTGCTCCGCTGAGACGCGAGTGAAGTCCGGATAACGGGTACCGGGACGTCAGATCACGTTTACGCATCCATTCATCTGCGGGTCTGGCGGCTGGTCGAGCGCCCGATGAAGACTCCCCACCCAAGAGCCGATCAGTCCTGCGGGGCGCGGTTCGATGCGTTGACTGCACCTGTTGTTTCGCACGGCACTTTCGCAGCACTTCCCGCACTTCCTGCACCTCACACGCGTTGCGCGTGTCCACGCACTCCGAGCGCCACTCCGCACCAACGCCGCCACAGCGGCGGGCATGGGCCGGCACACCCGTCGGCCGAGAGGGGTCCCCACCACGATGACGGCACCACTGCATGACACGGACGCGGAAACACCCGCACCCGTGTCCGTAGCCGACGTCCCTGCCAAGGCCATCGAAGGCCGCTCGCCCGGCCGCATCGCCTGGATGCGGCTCAAGCGCGACAAGGTCGCGCTGACCGGCGGCGTGGTCGTGATCCTCCTGATCCTGGTGGCCGTCTTCGCGCCGCTGATCGTGAGCCTGCTGGGCCATCCGCCCAACGAGTTCCACGAAGACATGCTCGACCCGGACTTCGGGACGCCGCTCGGTTCGTTCGGCGGCATGAGCTCCGACTTCCTGCTGGGCGTCGAACCGACCAACGGGCGCGACGTGTTCAGCCGGATCGTCTACGGCGCCCGCATCTCCCTGGTCGTCGCCTTCCTGGCGGCCTTCGTCTCCGTGATCCTCGGCAGCCTGCTCGGCGCGCTCGCCGGATTCCTCGGCGGCTGGGTCGACGGCGTCATCAGCCGCACCATGGACCTGCTGCTGGCCTTCCCGCAGCTGCTGTTCACCATCGCCCTCGTGTCCGTGGTCCCCAACTCCCTCTGGGGGTTCGAGGGTTCGGGCGTCCGAATGGGCGTGCTGATCGTCGTCATCGGCTTCTTCGGCTGGCCGTACATCGGTCGCATCGTCCGAGGGCAGACGATCTCGCTGCGTGAACGCGAATACGTCGAGGCCGCGCGCAGCCTCGGGGCGGGCCGCGGTTACATCCTCATCAAGGAGCTGCTGCCCAACCTGGTCGCGCCGATCCTCGTCTACTCGACGCTGATCATCCCGACCAACATCCTGACGGAGGCGGCCCTCAGCTTCCTCGGTGCCGGCGTCAAGCCGCCCACCGCCTCCTGGGGCAAGATGCTGTCCGACGCCGTCCCCATCTACCAGGACGACCCCATGTACATGGTGGTCCCGGGCCTCACGATCTTCATCACCGTCCTGGCGTTCAACCTCTTCGGGGACGGGCTGCGCGACGCACTCGACCCCAAGGGCAGCTGAACCGCTTCTTCGATTCACCACCTATGGAGGTTGGACAACCGTGATCCGCAGAAAGCAGGCACTCGCGATCACCGCCGTGGTCGCCGCCTTGTCGATGACCGCCGCGTGCGGCGGTGGCAAGGACGAGGGCAAGAAGTCCGAGGGCGCGAACGACAAGGGCTACAGCGGTGCCTCCACGGCCCTGGTGAACGCCTCGGACAAGAAGGGCGGGGAGCTGAAGCTCTGGTCGCCCCAGGACGTCGACTACCTCGACCCGGCGCGCGCCTACTACGGCTTCGTGTGGAACCTGCAGCGCCTCTACATCCGCCAGCTCTTCGCGTACGACAGCAAGCCGGGCGCCGCGGGCACCAAGCTGGTCCCGGACCTCGCCGAGGCCGCGCCGGTCCTGAGCAACGACGGCAAGACGTACACCGTCAAGATCAAGGACGGCGTGAAGTTCGAGGACGGCACGCCGATCACCTCGAAGGACTTCAAGTACGGCATCGAGCGCGTCTTCGCGCAGGACGTGCTGTCCGGCGGCCCGACGTACCTGGTCGACCTGCTCGACCAGGGCCAGAAGTACCCGGGCCCGTACAAGGACACCGACCCGAACAAGATGGGTCTGAAGTCGGTCCAGACGCCGGACGACAAGACGATCGTCTTCAACCTGGCCAGCGCCAACTCGGACTTCAACTACCTGCTGGCGATGCCGTCCTCCTCGCCCGTCCCGGCGGCCAAGGACCAGGGCGCGGGCTACACCAACAAGCCCGTCTCCACCGGTCCTTACAAGGTCGAGAGCTTCACCGCGGGCAAGGGCGCCACCTTCGTCCGCAACGAGAACTGGGACCCGAAGACGGACACGATCCGCAAGGGTCTGCCGGACAAGGTCAGCTTCACGGTCACGACCAACCCGGACGACATGGACCAGCGCCTGCTCTCCGGCGACATCGACCTCGCCGTCGACGGCACCGGTGTCCAGCAGGCCGCGAAGAACAAGATCCTCAAGGACACGAACCTCAAGAAGAACGCGGACAACCCGTTCACGGGCTACATCCGCTACTTCGCCTTCCCGCAGACGGTCGCGCCGTTCGAGAACATCGAGTGCCGCAAGGCCGTCATCTACGCGGCCGACCCGAAGTCGCTGCAGAACGCCCGCGGTGGCCCGACCAGTGGTGACCTCGGCGCGAACATGCTGCCGCCCGGCATCCCCGGCTCGGACAAGGCCTACGACCCGTGGGGCCTGACCGCCGGCAAGCCGCAGGAGCAGAAGGCCAAGGACGCGCTCAAGGCCTGTGGCAAGCCCGACGGGTTCGAGACCACCATCGCGGTCCGCAACAACCGCGCCCCCGAGGTCAAGACCGCCGAGTCCCTCCAGGCCTCGCTCGCCAAGGTCGGCATCAAGGCCACGATCGACCAGTACGACGGCAAGCTCTCCTCCTCCACGATCGGTTCGCCCGAGAACGTGAAGAAGAAGAACTACGGCATCATCGTCATGGGCTGGGGCGCCGACTACAACTCCGGCTCGGGCTTCCTCCAGCCGCTGGTCGACGGCTCGTTCATCCTGCCGAACGGCAACAACAACTACACGATGCTGGACGACCCCGAGGTCAACGGCCTGTTCGACAAGGCCGCGAACGCCGCCACCCCGGACGCTGCCGCTCCGTTCTACACGGACATCAACAAGAAGATCATGGAGAAGGCGCTCTACCTCCCGATCAACTTCGACAAGGCGCTCATCTACCACAACCCGCGCCTGACGAACGTCTACTTCAACGACTCGATGGGCCGCATCGACCTCGCTGTCCTGGGCGTCGCCAAGTAGTCGTCCCACCGTCCGGCGACCGCTCCACGGCGGCCGCCGGGCACCAGCAGGCCAGAGCAATTCGCAAGTAAGTGCCTTCACCGCACATGCGCTAGTCCGAAGGGCAGGTGAAGGCCGCAGGCGGCGGCTGTCGTCCCCACAAGGGGCGGCAGCCGCCCGCCCCGGGCGGCCGACTGCAGTGCTCGTCTACCTCATACGGCGGCTGTTCAACGTCGCCGCCACGCTGCTGGTGGTCTCCGTGGTCACCTTCGGCATCTTCTTCGCGGTCCCGAAGCTGACCGGCAGCGATCCCGCGCTCATGTACGCCGGTCGAGAGACCAACGAGACCGCCCTGGCGGGCATCCGCGTGAAGATGGGCTTCGACAAGCCCATCTCCGAGCAGTACTGGGTGTTCCTCAAGGGCATCTTCGTCGGCCGCGACTACGACGGCGGCACCGAGGTCACGCACTGCGCCGCTCCGTGCTTCGGCTACTCCTTCAAGAGCGAGGCCCCCGTCTGGGAGACCATGCTCGACCGCATGCCGGTCACCCTCTCGCTCGCCGTCGGCGCAGCCTTGATCTGGGTGCTCGCGGGTGTGGCCACCGGAGTGGTCTCGGCGCTGAAACGGCGTACGGCCATCGACCGGACCGTCATGATCGGAGCCCTCGCCGGCGTCTCCCTGCCGATCTTCTTCACCGGCATGGTGGCTCCCGCGGTCTTCGTCTACGGCCTCGGCTGGCTGGACGTGTCCAACTACAAACCCCTGACCGAGGATCCACTGGCCTGGCTCAACAGCCTGATCCTGCCCTGGGTCACCCTCGCCTTCCTCTTCGCGGCGACCTACGCCCGCATCACCCGGGCGACCATGCTGGAAGTCCTCGGCGAGGACTACATCCGCACCGCCCGCGCCAAGGGACTCAAGGAGGGCGTGGTCATCCGCAAGCACGCCCTGCGCTCCACCCTCACCCCGATCGTCACGATGTTCGGCCTCGACCTCGGCGGACTCCTCGGCGGCGCGGTGCTCACCGAGACGACCTTCAACTTCCAGGGTCTGGGAACGGCGGCCGTCGCCGCCATCGGCCAGGGCGACCTCCCCGTGATCATGGGCGTCACCCTCCTCGCCGCGCTCTTCGTGGTGATGGCCAACCTGATCGTGGACCTGCTGTACGCCGTCATCGACCCGCGCGTGAGGCTGACGTGACCGAGAACCCCGCCGTTTCGACCGGCACCTCCGGCGAGCCCGCGTTCGTCCCCGAGCAGGCGAAGGGGGAGACCCGCGCCGGCGACTCCTTCCTCTCCGTACGCGACCTGAAGGTCCACTTCCCGACCGACGACGGCCTCGTCAAGTCCGTCGACGGGCTCTCCTTCGACCTGGAGCGCGGCAAGACGCTCGGCATCGTCGGCGAGTCCGGCTCGGGCAAGTCGGTGACCTCGCTGGCCATCATGGGCCTGCACCGCACCGGCAACGCCCGCAGCCGCCCGCACATCTCCGGGCAGGTCGTGCTCGACGGCGAGGACTTGGTCCAGGCCGACGCCGACCACGTGCGCAAGCTGCGCGGGCACAAGATGGCGATGGTCTTCCAGGACCCGCTGTCCGCGATGCACCCGTACTACTCGGTGGGCAAGCAGATCATCGAGGCCTACCGGACCCACCACGACGTCGACAAGAAGACCGCCCGCAAGCGGGCCGTCGAGATGCTCGACCGGGTCGGCATCCCGGAGCCCCACCGGCGCGTGGACGCGTACCCCCACGAGTTCTCCGGCGGCATGCGCCAGCGCGCCATGATCGCCATGGCGCTGGTCAACAACCCCGAACTGCTCATCGCGGACGAGCCCACGACCGCCCTGGACGTCACCGTCCAGGCGCAGATCCTGGACCTCATCCGCGACCTGCAGAAGGAGTTCGGCTCCGCGGTCATCATGATCACGCACGACCTCGGCGTGGTCGCCGAGATGGCCGACGACATCCTCGTGATGTACGGAGGCCGGTGCGTGGAGCGCGGCACCGCCGAGAAGGTCTTCTACGGCCCCCGGCACCCCTACACCTGGGGGCTGCTCGGCTCGATGCCGCGCATCGACCGCGACCAGACCGAGCGGCTGATCCCGGTGAAGGGCTCGCCCCCCAGCCTCATCAACATCCCAAGCGGCTGCGCGTTCAACCCCCGGTGCCCCTACGCCGACGTACCCAAGGGCGGCATCACCCGCACCCAGCGCCCCGAGCTGACCGAGGACGACAGCCGGCACTGGTCCGCCTGCCACATGTCGCAGGAGGAGCGGACCCGGATCTGGACCGAAGAGATTGCGCCGAAGCTGTGACCGACATGAACGAGACGGGCGCGGCGGAGGCCTCCTCCGCGCAGGCCGCGGCGGACACCGCCGAGGAGCCGCTGCTGAAGGTGACCGGGCTGGTCAAGCACTTCCCCATCAACAAGGGGCTGTTGCGCCGCCAGGCCGGCGCCGTCAAGGCCGTGGACGGCATCGACTTCGACGTTCGGCGGGGTGAGACCCTCGGCATCGTCGGCGAGTCCGGCTGCGGCAAGTCCACCATGGGCCGGCTGATCACCCGACTGCTCGAACCGACCGGCGGCAAGGTCGAGTTCGAGGGCCGGGACATCACGCACCTCGGCGTCTCGGGCATGCGCCCGCTGCGCCGTGACGTACAGATGATCTTCCAGGACCCGTACGGTTCGCTGAACCCCCGCCACACGGTGGGCACGATCGTCGGAGCGCCCTTCAAGCTCCAGAAGGTCACCCCCGAGGGCGGTGTGAAGGCCGAGGTGCAGCGGCTGCTCTCGCTGGTGGGCCTCAACCCCGAGCACTACAACCGCTACCCGCACGAGTTCTCCGGCGGTCAGCGGCAGCGCATCGGCATCGCGCGGGCCCTGGCCCTCAAGCCGAAGCTCGTCGTCGCCGACGAGCCGGTGTCGGCGCTGGACGTCTCGATCCAGGCCCAGGTGGTGAACCTGCTGGACGACCTCCAGGAGGAACTCGGCCTGACGTACGTGATCATCGCGCACGACCTGTCGGTCATCCGGCACGTCTCGGACCGCATCGCGGTGATGTACCTCGGCAAGATCGTGGAGCTGGCCGACCGCAAGTCGCTGTACGAGGCGCCCATGCACCCCTACACGACCGCGCTCATGTCGGCGGTGCCGGTGCCGGACCCGAGGCGGCGCGGCGCGAAGAGCGGGCGCATCCTGCTCAAGGGAGACGTCCCGTCGCCGATCTCGCCGCCGAGCGGCTGCCGGTTCCACACCCGGTGCTGGAAGGCCACCGAGTTGTGCACCACGCAGGAGCCGCCGCTGGTGGCCCTGAAGACGGGGCACCAGGTCGCCTGCCACCACCCGGAGAACGCGCCGGACCAGGCGCCGGGCGACAAGGCCCTGCCGGGCGCCGCCGAAGTGGTGGACACCCCGACGGTGTAGCGGGTCGTGACGACGGCGTGGCGGGTCACGCCGACCGCAGGTGTCCGACCTCGGAGTAGCGGCCGGGGTCGGGTGTGGTGCCGGGGCACCCGGGCGTACGCGTCCGGGAACCCCGGCACCACTGTGCGTTCCCCGGCCGCGTGCCACCCGCGGTCGCCGTTCGCCGCGCCGCCGCCGTGTGCGCCGCGGCCCCACGCCGGTCGCCGCCGTCCGTACCGCCGGCGGGCGGACGGCACAATGGGGGCGTGCTCCACGATCTCTTCCCGCCCGGCATCCAGCACGCCCTGGACCTCGCGGGCATTTTTGTCTTCGCCACCGCGGGCGCCCTGCTCGCCGTGCGCAAGAACTTCGACATCTTCGGCATCGCCGTGCTCGCCCTCGTCACCGCCCTCGGCGGAGGTCTCTTCCGCGATCTCGTCATCGGCGCCGTCCCGCCCGCCGCCTTCGGGGAACTCAGCTTCTTCGTGACCCCGCTGGTCGCCGCCGGGCTGGTCTTCTTCCTGCACCCCGAGGTCCAGCGGATCAACCGCGCCATCAACGTCTTCGACGCGGCCGGCCTCGGACTGTTCTGCGTCACGGGCACGACCAAGGCGTACGAGTACGGCCTCGGCCTGACCGCGTCCGCCTCGCTGGGGCTGGCCACGGCGGTCGGGGGAGGCGTGCTGCGCGACGTGCTGGTCAACGAGGTGCCCTCGCTGCTGCGCGACCGCGAGATGTACGCGGTGCCCGCGGTCGTCGGCGCCTCGATGGTGGCGCTCTTCATCGCCTTCGACACGCTCAACGCGCTCACCACCGCCGCCGCGATCATCACCACGTTCGTGCTCCGACTGCTCGCGATCCGGTACCACTGGCGGGCGCCGCTGGCCTGGAACCGCCGGTCAGCCGTGGCCGAAGAGCCGTAACGCGCACGTAGCAATAGAAAGCTACCGCTTAGTAGCTTGCCGGTGTACCGTCGTTTTCATGTCACATGCAGCGGCCCAGGCATCCATCGGCGACAGCGAGTTCGACCGCGACACCACCCTCTCCGCCCGCGCGGACGAGCCCGGGGTGTACGACGCTGAACTCAGCGCCGGCTGGACGATCATCACCGCCGTCAACGGCGGATATCTGTTGGCACTGGTCGGTCGGGCCCTGTCGGCGGCCCTGCCGCACCCCGACCCCTTCACCGTCTCCGCCCACTACCTGACCTCCTCCGTGCCCGGCCCCGCCGTGATCCGCACGCAGGTCGTCCGGATCGGGCGCACCCTGTCGACCGGCCAGGCGTCCCTCTTCCAGTACGACGAGAGCGGCGCCGAGATCGAGCGGATCCGCGTCCTCGCCTCGTACGGGGAGCTGTCCGCCCTGACCGACTCCGTACACACCACCGCGCTGCCGCCCCTCATGCCCGCGTACGAGGACTGCCTCGGCGCGGAGGCCGGCCCGGCGCCGATCCCCGGAAGCTCCGCCATCGTGGACCGGCTCCGGCTGCGGCTGGACCCGGCGACGGCGGGCTGGGCGGTCGGTGCGCCGTCGGGCAAGGGCGAGATGCGGGCCTGGTTCGAGCTCGCCGACGGCCGTGACGCCGACCCGCTGTCGCTGCTCCTGGCGGTGGACGCGCTGCCGCCGACCGCCTTCGACCTCGGCCTGATCGGCTGGGCCCCGACGGTCGAACTCACCACCCACATCCGCCACCGCCCCGCGCCGGGCCCGCTGCGGGTGGCCGTCACCACCCGCAACCTGGCCGGGGGCTTCCTGGAAGAGGACGCCGAGGTCTGGGACTCGACGGACCGACTCGTGGCCCAGTCCCGCCAACTGGCCCGCGCCCCGCGCCAGACGTCCTGACCCGCACGCCCCGCAGCGCACGCGCGGCGGGGCGTGCGAACCTGCCCGGTGCGCGCCCCGGCCGGTCCGTCACCCAGCCCCCGGCCGGTCCGTCACCTCGGCCCGGCGTGCGGCCCGGCGTGCGTGGCGGTCCGGCGTGCACCCCCGGCCCCGTCCGGCCCCCGTCACCGCGCCCCGCCGGTGAATGCGCCGGCGGGGGGACCGCATGGGGTCCGGGGCGTCGGGGGCTCGTAGAATCGGGGGATCATGGCCTACCTCGACCACGCCGCAACCACCCCGATGCTGCCGGAGGCCGCTGCGGCGATGACCGCGCAGTTCGCCGCCACGGGTAACGCGTCCTCCCTCCACGCCGCCGGCCGCCGCGCCCGCCGCACCGTCGAGGAGGCCCGCGAGGCCCTCGCCGAAGCCCTCGGCGCGCGCCCGAGCGAGGTGGTCTTCACCGCCGGCGGCACGGAGGCCGACAACCTCGCCGTCAAGGGCCTCTACTGGGCCCGCCGCGACCAGGACCCGACCCGTGACCGCGTGCTCACCAGTCCCGTCGAGCACCACGCCGTCCTCGACGCCGTCCACTGGCTCGCGGAGCACGAGGGGGCCCGGGTCGAGTACCTTCCGGTGGACCACCACGGGCGCGTGCACCCCGACGCCTTCCGGGAGGCGATCGAGCGCAACCCCTCCGACGTCGCCCTGGCCACCGTGATGTGGGCCAACAACGAGATCGGCACGGTCTTCCCCGTGCGGGAACTGGCCGACATCGCCGGGGAGTTCGGGATCCCGCTGCACTCCGACGCCGTCCAGGCCGTCGGTCAGCTCGACGTCCGCTTCGGCGACAGCGGTCTCGCCGCCATGACCGTCAGCGGCCACAAGGTGGGCGGCCCGTACGGCATCGGCGCCCTGCTGCTCGGCCGGGACCAGACCCCCGTCCCCGTCCTGCACGGAGGCGGCCAAGAGCGGCACGTCCGGTCCGGGACCCTCGACGTACCGGCCATCGCGGCCTTCGCGGTGGCCGCCGTCCTCGCCGCCGAGCGGCGCGAACGGTTCGCCGTCGAGATCGGCGCCCTGCGCGACGAGCTGATCGCCGCCGTCCTGCGGGAGGTGCCCGACGCCGTGCTCGGCGGAGACCCCGTGGACCGGCTGCCCGCCAACGCCCACTTCAGCTTCCCCGGCTGCGAGGGCGACTCCCTGCTGCTCCTCCTCGACGCCCAGGGCATCGAGTGCTCCACCGGCTCCGCGTGCACCGCCGGCGTGGCCCAGCCCAGTCACGTGCTGCTCGCCACCGGCACCGATCCGCTGCTGGCCCGCGGCACCCTGCGGTTCTCCCTCGGCCACACCTCCACCAAGGAGGACGTCGCCGCGGTGGCCGCCGCCATCGGCCCCGCCGTCGCCCGCGCCCGCACGGCCGGACTCAGCTAGGCCCTGCCGTCACGGTTTCGGCCGCCCCGGCCCGCCCCGCACCCCGGTCGCGGGCCGGTCGGGCCGGTCGGGCCGGGTACCGGTCGGCAGGGCTCGCCGGATCAGCCGGTGGCGGGCTTGCGGGCCAGGGCTTCCCCGACCATGCGGACGTAGCGGTTCCAGTCCCAGTGGCGACCCGGGTCCGTGTGATCGGCACCCGGCACCTCGGAGTGGCCAACGAGGTGCTCGCGGTCGGCGGGTATGTCGTACCTCCGGCAGACATCGGCGGCCAGCTCGGCCGAGGCCGTGTACATCGCGTCCGTGAAGTCCTGCGGCCGGTCCACGAAGCCCACGTGCTCGATGCCGACACTGCGCTCGTTCATGGACCGGTTCCCGGCGTGGAAGGCCACGTCCAGCTCGCGCACCATCTGCTCGACGTGACCGTCCTGGCGGACTATGTAGTGCGCCGACGCCTTGTGCCACGGGTTCTTGAAGGCGTCCACCGAGGATTCGAACCCGCCCTGTGTGACATGCACGACAATCCGGTCCACGCGGTAGTCGTCGGGCCGGTCCGCCAACCGCCAGTTCGCCGGCGAGGCCGCCGTCCAGTTCGCGGCCGCGTAGTCCAGCTCACCGTCCTTGCGCGGCTTGGACACCCCGGGCAGCAGCCACCAGGCGCGTCTGAGCTCGTCCTGCCCGATGACGGCGGCCGTCGCGATCACCCCGAGCCCTCCGAACAGCACGGCCCTGCGGGTCCGGCCCGACCCCTTGCCGGTCGCCTTGCCCGGAGCCGCGTCCCGTGTCTTCCCACCGTCACGCACCATGCGATCCACCCCCGACCCGACAACGCGCTGTGACCCCGCGCGGTTCCCCCCGTACTCTGGACGGTGCCATGACTGAGAACCTGCCGCGCACCGCCCGCCCCCTCCGCGTCCTCGCCGCCATGTCCGGCGGGGTGGACTCCGCCGTCGCCGCCGCCCGCGCCGTGGAAGCCGGGCACGACGTCACGGGCGTCCACCTGGCGCTCTCCGCGAACCCCCAGTCCTTCAGGACCGGCGCCCGCGGCTGTTGCACCATCGAGGACTCCCGCGACGCCCGTCGCGCCGCCGACGTCATCGGCATCCCCTTCTACGTCTGGGACCTCGCCGAGCGATTCCGCGAGGACGTGGTCGAGGACTTCATCTCCGAGTACGAGGCCGGGCGCACCCCGAACCCCTGCCTGCGCTGCAACGAGAAGATCAAGTTCGCTGCGCTGCTCGACAAGGCCCTGGCCCTCGGGTTCGACGCCGTCTGCACGGGCCACTACGCCACCGTCGTCCTCAACGACGACGGCACGCGCGAACTCCACCGCGCCTCCGACATGGCCAAGGACCAGTCGTACGTGCTCGGCGTCCTCGACGAGAAGCAGCTCGCCCACGCCCTCTTCCCGCTCGGCGACACCCTCACCACCAAGGAAGAGATCCGCGCCGAGGCCGAACTGCGCGGCCTCGCCGTCGCGAAGAAGCCCGACAGCCACGACATCTGCTTCATCGCCGACGGCGACACCCAGGGCTTCCTCGCGAACCGTCTGGGCAAGGCCGAGGGCGACATCGTCGACGAGAGCGGCGAGAAGGTCGGCACCCACGAGGGTGCCTTCGGCTTCACCATCGGCCAGCGCAAGGGCCTGCGGATCGGCCACCCCGCCGCCGACGGCAAGCCGCGCTACGTCCTCGACATCTCGCCGGTGAACAACACCGTCACCGTCGGCCCCGTCGAGGCCCTCGACGTCGGCGCCCTCACCGCGATCCGCCCCCGCTGGTGCGGATCCACGGCCGCCGCCCCCGGCACGTACACCGCGCAGCTGCGCGCCCACGGCGGCGAGACCGAGGTCTTCGCCGAACTCGTGGACGGCGAGCTGCGCGTCTCCTTCAGCGAGCCCGTCCGCGGCGTGGCCCCCGGCCAGGCGATCGTGCTGTACGACGGCACCCGCGTGGTCGGTTCCGCCACCATCGCCACGACCGAGCGGACGTCCGCCGCCGTGTGAGCCCGGCGGCCGGGGCTCAGGCCACCGTCAGGACGATCTTGCCGGTGGTGCGGCCCCGCTCGCCGATCTCGTGGGCCTTCGCGGCCTGCTCCAGCGGCAGCACCGTGTCGACCAGCGGCTTCAGCAGGCCCTGCTCGACCAGGGCGGCGATGCCCTCCAGGCCCTTGAGGTCCGGCTCCACGAGCAGCCAGGTGGCGTGCACGCCCTCGGCGTCGGCGGGGAGGCCGTCGGGGCCCGGCAGGGTCACCAGGTGCCCGCCCGGCTTGAGGACCTTCAGCGAGCGCTGCCCGTGGTCCCCGCCCATCGCGTCGATCACCACGTCGATGTCGGAGACGACGTCCTCGAAGTCCGCGGTGCGGTAGTCGATCACCTCGTCGGCGCCCAGGTCGCGCAACAGCGCGTGCTTGGCGGCGCTCGCGGTGCCGATCACGTACGCGCCGCGGGCCTTGGCGATCTGCACGGCCAGGTGGCCGACGCCGCCGGCCGCCGCGTGCACCAGGACCCGCTGTCCGGCCGAGACCCCGGCCGTGTCGACCAGCGCCTGCCAGGCGGTCAGGGCCGCCAGCGGCAGCGCCGCCGCCTCCACGTGGTCCAGCGAGGCGGGCTTGCGGGCGAAGTGCCGGGCGGGAGCGGTCACGTACTCGGCGTACGCGCCGGCCTGCTGCGGGAAGCGGGGCATCCCGTACACCTCGTCACCCACCCGGTACAGGGTCACGCCCGGTCCGACGGCCTCGACGGTGCCCGACACGTCCCAGCCGACGGCCGGCACCGGCCCCCAGGGGATCAGGCCGCCGCTCTCGCGGGTCTTCCAGTCCACCGGGTTCACGCCGGCGGCGCGGACCCGTACGAGCACCTCGCCCATGCCGGGCTCCGGACGCTCGATCTCCCTCTCGACGAGAACCTCGGGTCCGCCCCACTGGCTGACGACGACGGCGCGCATGGATGTCTCCTTTGGTGGTGCCTCTACTGGTATCGAACGGTTTCCCCGGCCGACACATCCAGCTTGGCGGCCGTCGCGCCCGCATGGTGCTGGCCGTACGGCCACCATGTGACAGAATCTGGCCATGCACCGCATCGCCGTACTCGCCCTCGAAGGCGTCCCCCCGTTCGAGCTGGGGATCCCCTCCCGCGTCTTCGGCAACGCCCACGACGACGCCGGCGCCCCGCTCTACGAGGTGACCGTCTGCACCGCCGACGGCCTGCCCGTGACCAGCGACGCGGGCTTCACGGTCGGCGTCGCCGCAGGCCCCGAGGCGCTCGCCGCCGCCGACACCGTGGTCATCCCGCCCACCCACGCCATGGACGACCTCGCACACGGCGCGCCCCTGTCGCCCGCGCTCGCCGCCGCCATCGCCGGGATCCGGCCCGGCACCCGACTGGTGTCGATCTGCACCGGCTCCTACGTCCTCGCAGCGGCCGGGCTGCTCGACGGCCGACCCGCCACCACGCACTGGCTGCACGCCCCCGAGTTCCAGCGGGCCTTCCCGCGGGTCCGGCTCGACGAGGAGGTGCTCTTCGTCGACGACGGAGACGTCCTCACCTCCGCCGGCGTGGCCGCCGGCGTCGACCTCTGCCTCTACCTGATCCGGCAGGACCACGGCACCGCCGTCGCCAACCGCGCCGCACGCCTGTGCGTCGTCCCGCCCTGGCGGGACGGGGGACAGGCCCAGTACATCGACCGGCCCGTCCCCGAGCCCACCGTCGCCACCACCACCGCCACCCGCGCCTGGGCCCTGGAGCGGCTGTCCGAACCGATCGCCCTCGCCGAACTCGCCGACCACGCCCGGATGAGCCTGCGCACCTTCACCCGACGGTTCCGCGACGAGGTGGGCATGACGCCGGTGCAGTGGCTCACCGTCCAGCGCCTCGAACTCGCCCGCCACCTGCTGGAATCCAGCGACCTGTCGGTGGACCTGGTCGCGCACCGGGCCGGCTTCGGATCCGGCAACTCGCTGCGCCAGCACATGAGGACCTCGCTCGGCATCTCACCGATCGCCTACCGACGCACCTTCCGCCCCGCCCTCGCGGAGGCATGACCCCCGGGGTAATCGCGCTCCCGACCGGCGTTTGCCATGATCGAACCCACGGAACGGTCCGACCCGCGGACCGGTCCGGCGCCCATGCGGAGGACCGACACCGTGCACCGGTCCGACACGGCACAGCCGAGGAGAACACGATGACCGCGTACGCCCTGGCCCACCTGCGCCCCGTCCCGATGAACGACGAGATCCTGCGTTACATCGAGGAGATCCAGGCCACGATGGACCCCTTCGGCGGCCGCTTCCTCGTCCACGGCCGAGAGGTCGAGGTCAAGGAGGGCCCCTTCCCCGGGACGGTGGTCCTGATCTCCTTCCCCGACATGGACCGCGCCCACGCCTGGTACGACTCACCCGCCTACCAGGCGATCCTCTCGCTGCGGACCGACAACATCCCCGGCGAGATCATCTTCGTGGACGGAGTCGCCCCCGACTACGACGCGCGCCTGACGGCCGCCCAGTGGCGCGAGGCCCTCGGCCTCTGAGGGCCGAGGGGCGCGATCCGGGCGCGATCAGGATGCGAGCATGGCCACATGGCTACTCACCTGATCACCGGTGCCGGATCCGGCATCGGCGCCGCCGTCGCGAACCGCCTGCACGCGCGCGGCGACGACCTCGTCCTCCTGGCCCGCGACGCCGCGCGCGGCAAGCAGCTCGTCGAACGCTTCCCCGGGGCGGGCGTGCTCGTGGGCGACCTCGCGGACCCCGACCGGCTCTCGTGGGCCTTCTCCAAGCAGGCCGTCCCCGAGCGGATCGACTCCCTGCTGCACATCGCGGGGATCGTCGACCTCGGGCCGGTGGGCGAACTGCGCCCCAAGACCTGGCACCAGCAGCTCAACGTCAACCTGATCGCCCCCGCCGAGGTCACCCGGCTGCTGCTCCCCACCCTGCGCGCCTCGCACGCGACGATCGTCTTCGTGAACTCCGGCGCGGGACTGCACGCGCACGCCGACTGGAGCGCGTACGCCGCCTCCAAGCACGGGCTGAAGGCCCTCGCCGACTCCCTGCGCGAGGAGGAGAAGGCCAACGGCATCCGCGTCACCTCGGTCTACCCGGGCCGCACCGCGAGCCCCATGCAGGCCAAGGTGCACTCCCAGGAGGGCAAGGAGTACGACGCCGCCGCCTGGATCGACCCCGAGTCCGTGGCGACGACCGTCGTCATGGCCGTCGACCTGCCCCGCGACGCCGAGGTCAACGACCTGAGCGTCAGGCCCGGCCGATGAGCGCGAACGCCACCGGCGTCGGCTCGCTGCCCGGCGGCGACGCCCGCGAGGCCGCCAAGACCGTCACCGGCTCCTTCGAGGAGTTCCCGTACCTCGCCGAACTGCCCGCGCGCGGACCGGGCGCGGACATGATCGGCCGGTCGCTGGGGCTGCTCGTCGACATGTACGCGCACGTCGAGCCCAGCGGCTGGCGGATCAGCGACCGCCCCGGCCGCGACAGCAAGCGCGCCCGCTCCTGGCTCGGCGAGGACCTCGACGCCCTGGAGGAGTTCACCCAGGGCTACACCGGCAGGCTGAAGATCCAGGCCGTCGGGCCGTGGACCCTGGCCACCGCGCTGGAACTGCACGGTGGAGAGGCGGTCCTCCAGGACGCCGGGGCCTGCCGGGACCTGGCCGGCTCCCTCGCGGAGGGACTGCGCGAGCACCTGGCCGACGTACGAAAGCGCATCCCCGGCGCCGAGGTGGTGCTCCAGTTCGACGAGCCCTCGCTGACCTCGGTGCTCCTGGGCCGGGTGCGTTCCGCCAGCGGGTACCGGACCTACCGCGCCGTCGACCGGCAGGTCGTCGAGGGCACGCTGCGCGAGCTGTTCGCCGTCCACGACGGCGAGGTCGTCGTCCACTCCTGCGCCCCCGAAGTCCCCTTCGGACTCCTCCGGCGCGCCGGCGCCACGGGCGTGTCGTTCGATTTCTCCCTGCTCACCGAGCGCGAGGACGACGCCATCGGGGAGGCCGTCGAGGACGGTGCGAAACTCTTCGTCGGAGTGGTGCCCGGCACCGACGCCCCGTTGTCGGACCCGGGGGGTAGCGTCATGGGTGTCAGGAAGCTTTGGCGCAGGCTGGGACTGGCCCCGGGGACCCTCGCGGAGTCCGTCGTGGTCACTCCGTCGTGCGGTCTGGCGGGCGCCTCGCCCGCCTACGCACGCGCGGTGCAGGCCCACTGCGTCAGGGCGGCGAGGTCGCTCGCCGACAACCCTGAGTGACGGATCAGACGGGCCACGGGAGGACACGGCATGGCAGCCGAACAGAAGCAGGCCGGCGGCGAGTCGGCGGTGCCGGCGGCGGTGCGCGAACAGCACGCACTGCTCGCCGAGCAGGTCGAGGAGCACCGCTTCCGGTACTACGTGAACGACCAGCCGGTCGTCAGCGACGCCGAGTTCGACACGCTGCTGCGCTCGCTGGAGGCACTCGAAGAGGAGTACGCGGAGCTGCGCACCCCCGACTCGCCGACCCAGAAGGTCGCCGGGGCGTACGAGACGGACTTCGCGTCCGTCGTCCACCGGGAACGGATGCTCTCCCTCGACAACGCCTTCGACGACGAGGAACTCGCGGCCTGGGCCGAGCGGGTGGCCCGGGACGCGAACACCTCCGACTACCACTACCTGTGCGAGTTGAAGGTGGACGGCCTCGCCGTCAACCTCACCTACGAGAACGGCCGGCTCACCCGCGCCGCCACCCGCGGCGACGGCCGCACCGGTGAGGACATCACGCCCAACGTGCGCACCATCGCCGAGATCCCGGACCGGCTGAGCGGCGACCGCATCCCGGCCCTCGTGGAGATCCGCGGCGAGGTCTACTTCCCGATGGACAAGTTCGAGGAGCTCAACGCCCGGCTCGTCGAGACCGAGGGCAAGCCCTTCGCCAACCCGCGCAACGCGGCGGCCGGTTCGCTCCGCCAGAAGGACCCGAAGATCACCGCCACCCGGCCGCTGCACATGGTCGTGCACGGCATCGGCGCGCGCGAGGGCTTCGACATCGACAACCTCTCGCACGCCTACGACCTGCTCCGCGAGTGGGGCCTGCCGACCGCCGAGCACAACAAGGTGGTCTCCACCCTGGCGGAAGTACGCCAGTTCATCGCCCACTTCGGCGAGAACCGGCACTCCGTCGCGCACGAGATCGACGGCGTCGTCGTCAAGCTCGACGAGATCCCGCTCCAGGGCCGGCTCGGGTCGACGGCGCGCGCACCGCGCTGGGCCATCGCCTGGAAGTACGCCCCCGAAGAGGTCAACACCAAGCTCATCGACATCAAGGTCGGCGTCGGCCGCACCGGGCGCGTGACCCCGTACGCGCAGGTGGAGCCGGTGACGGTGGCCGGGTCGGAGGTCGAGTTCGCGACCCTGCACAACCAGGAGGTCGTCAAGGCCAAGGGCGTCTTCATCGGCGACACGGTGGTCCTGCGCAAGGCCGGCGACGTCATCCCCGAGATCCTCGGCCCGGTGGTCGACCTGCGGGACGGCAGCGAGCGGGAGTTCGTGATGCCGAGCGAGTGCCCCGAGTGCGGGACCCCGCTGCGGCCCATGAAGGAGGGGGACATCGACCTCCGCTGCCCCAACGGGCAGACCTGCCCCGCCCAGTTGCGCGAGCGGCTCTTCTACCTCGGCGGCCGGCAGTGCCTGGACATCGAGAACTTCGGAGCGGTGGCCGCCGCCGCGCTCACCAACCCGCTGGAACCCGCGGAACCGCCCGTGCGCGACGAGGGCGACCTGTTCGGCCTCACCATCGAGGACATCCTGCCCATCAAGGCGTACGTCCGCGACCAGGACAGCGGACTGCCCAAACGGGATCCGAAGACCGGCGAGGAGAAGATCGTCACGGTCTTCGCCAACCAGAAGGGCGAGCCGAAGAAGAACGCCCTGGCCATGCTGGAGAACATCGCCGCCGCCAAGGACCGCCCGCTGGCCCGCGTCATCAACGGCCTGTCGATCCGTCATGTCGGTCCCGTCGCAGCCGAGGCGCTGGCCCGGGAGTTCCGTTCGATCGAGCGCATCGAGCAGGCCACCGAGGAGGAACTGGCCGCCACCGACGGGGTCGGCGCCATCATCGCGGCGTCCCTCAAGGAGTGGTTCGCCGTCGACTGGCACCAGGAGATCCTGCGCAAGTGGCGCGAGGCCGGCGTCCGGATGGAGGAGGAGGGTTCCGGCGAGGAGGAGGGCCCCAGACCGCTGGAGGGCCTGACCGTCGTCGTCACCGGCACCCTGCTGAACCACACCCGGGACGGCGCCAAGGAGGCCCTGCAGAGCCGGGGAGCCAAGGTCACCGGCTCCGTCTCGAAGAAGACCTCCTTCGTCGTGGTCGGCGAGAACCCCGGCTCCAAGTACGACAACGCCGTGAAGTTGAAGCTCGCCATCCTCGACGACGCCGGGTTCGAGGTGCTCCTGGAGCGGGGGCCGGACGCCGCGCGCGAGGTGGCGCTCCCGGTGGACGGGGCCACGGAAACGGAGTAACGCCCGAAGGGAAGTCCTTCCGGGGGACGGGCGAAGGCGAACGGATGCGTGCTGTGCGGCCGTCCGGGCGGGCGCACGCCGGGCGTGGCCGGCGGTGCCAAACGGCCGGTACACGGCCGGCGGCAGGGCGGTGACCTGTCGGATCATCGGATCGAGGACCGGAAGAGCCTGGTCCAAACTCACCCGTTCGGCGGATACCGTACTGATGAGGATGGCTGGGTCGCATTCGGGCAACCACTGCCGACCGCTGCCCCTGGGACCCTCCGGCGTCCTACTGTTGTGGGGTGCGCCAGTCGCGCACGGCTGCGTGACGTGCTGCCGGCCGTGACGGCACGACATCGGGGCCATCGCGTGACATCGGCATCGCCGGCTGTGAGAGGGACGGGCATGAAACCCACCGAAAGCGCCGACCCGTCACCCGAATTCGGCGGGGAACCCCCGCCCGAGCGGACGGGACGGTTCGGGTTCCTGGGCGCCAGGACGCCGGACACCCGCCCGCTCGACACCGGAGCGGGCGGCAAAGGGCAGGACGGCAAGCGACAACCCGTGCGCACGACCCTGCCGCTCTTCCTCGTCGGCCTGTCCGTCGTGGTCCTCGCCGCCGGCATCGTCTCGGCCCTGATCGACCATCAGGCGCTGTTCCCCGGCGGCACGGTGGGCTGGGCGCTCGCCCTGCTCACCGGCATCATCGTCGGCCACCTCGTCGCGTTGGGCCGCGACCGCTGGTGGGGCGGCACCGGCTCGGGCGCCGCGCTCACCCTCGCCGTCCTCGTCCTCTACGGATGGGTGCCCGCGGGCCTCGTCTCCCTCGCCGTGGTCTCGCTGGTCGGGGCCGCACGCCGGCACCGCTGGCGGCAGGGCCTGCTCCACGGATCCGTCGACATCCTCGGCATCGGCGCCGGGGCCCTCGTCCTCGGGGCCTTCGGCGACCATCCGACGGTCGAGATCCCCTGGCAGCCCACCACCTGGGGACCCGGGGCCATCCCGGAGATCATCCTGGTCGCCCTCGCCTACCTGGCCGTCACCCGCCTCCTGCTGTGGGCCTCCCTCTCCCCGCGCGGCGGCGGACTGCCCACCGTCGCCCGCACCGCCCTGCTCCGACAGGCGCTCGTCGCCGCCGCCCTGCTGGGCATCGCCCCGCTGATCTGCGTCGTCGCCGTCTCGCAGCCCGTGCTGCTGCCCTTGTTCGCCGTACCGCTCATCGCGCTGGACTCCACGCTGTGGATCGCCCGCGCCCGCGCCGAGGAGCAACTGCGCGACCCGCTGACGGGGCTGCCCAACCGGCAATGGCTGCTGGAGCGCGCCTGGTCGGCGCTGGACGAGGCGGAACGACTCGGCACCCGGGCCGCCCTCGTGCTGATCGACCTCGACCGCTTCCGGGCCGTCAACGACACCCTCGGCCACCTCGCCGGCGACCGGCTGCTCCTCCAGATCGCCGACCGGCTGCGCCAGGCCCTGCCCCAGGACGCGGAGGTCGCCCGACTCGGCGGCGACGAGTTCGCGGTACTGCTGCCCGTCGCGGACTCGACCACCAGCGCCCAGCGGGTCGCCCGGCACCTGGTGGCCGAACTCGGCTCCCCCCTCGACCTGGACGGGCTCACGCTGGTCCTGGAGGCCAGCGCCGGCCTCGCCGTGTTCCCCGACCACGCGCTGGACGCCGAAGGACTGCTGCGCCGCGCCGACGTCGCCATGTACCAGGCCAAACGGGACCGGACGGGCGTCGAGGTCTACGAGTCCAAACGCGACAGCAACACGCCCGACCGGCTCGGCCTCCTCGGCGACCTCCGGCGCGCCCTCGACGCGGGCGAGGTGGAACTGCACTACCAGCCGAAGGTCCGCTTCGACGGACAGGTGGCCGGACTGGAGGCACTCGTCCGCTGGGTCCACCCGGAACGCGGACGGGTCTCGCCCGACGAGTTCATCGCCATCGCCGAGACCTCCGGGCTGATGCCGCACCTCACCGAGTACGTGCTGGAGACCGCCCTCGCGCAGGTGGCGCGGTGGCGGGCGCAGGGACTGAAGGTGCCGGTCGCCGTCAACGTCTCGCCCCGCGACGTCCACACACCCGGCTTCGCGGGAGCGGTGGCCGCCCGGCTGGCGCGGCACGGGGTCCCGGCGAGCGGCCTCCAGCTGGAGATAACGGAACACGTCCTGCTGGAGGACCCCCAGCGGGCGGCCGACACCATGGCCGGGCTGACCGGGCACGGGGTGAAGATGTCGCTGGACGACTTCGGCACCGGCTACTCCTCCCTCGTACACCTCAGACGGCTGCCGGTCAGCGAGCTGAAGATCGACCGCTCGTTCGTGGCCCGGCTCGCCGTCGACGCGCAGGACGCGGAGATCGTCCGGTGCACGGTCGACCTGGCGCACTCGCTGGGGCTCCTCGTCGTCGCCGAGGGCGTGGAGGACGACGAGACCTGGGAGCGGCTGCGGGACCTCGGCTGCGACGCGGTCCAGGGGTGGCTGGTCGCCGCCGCGATGCCGCCGCAGGAAGCCACCGCCTGGCTGCTGGCACGCGGCGAGCGAGGCTGGCGGCGCCCGGCGGACATCACCGCCGAACTCGCGGCCGCCGCGGCGGCGGAGACCCAGGCCTCCTGAAACCACCCGGGCGGGTCCCGGACGGGGACCCGGGCGACCCGGTGGGGCAAACCGTTTAGTGGGTCAGGGGGCGGGCCCCATAGGATTGGGCCTGAAAACCCACACGCTCACCACCCCCAGAGGATCGACGCATGCCTGGCATCACGCGCGAGGAGGTCGCCCACCTCGCTCGGCTGGCACGTCTGGAGCTGAAAAGCGAAGAGCTCGACCACTTCGCCGGACAGCTCGACGACATCATCGGCGCGGTCGCCCGCGTCTCCGAGGTCGCCGACCAAGACGTCCCGCCGACCTCCCACCCGCTGCCGCTGACGAACGTCATGCGCGCGGACGAGGTCCGTCCGTCGCTCACCCCCGAGCAGGCGCTCTCCAGCGCTCCCGCCCAGGAGCAGCAGCGTTTCAAGGTGCCGCAGATCCTGGGGGAGGACTAACAACCATGACTGAGATCATCAAGCTCACGGCCGCCGAGACCGCCGAGAAGATCGCCTCCGGCGAACTCACGGCCGTCGAGGTCACCGAGGCCCACCTGGCCCGCATCGAGGCCGTCGACGAGAAGGTCCACGCCTTCCTGCACGTCGACCGCGACGGGGCCCTGGCCCAGGCGCGCGCCGTCGACGCGAAGCGCGCCGCGGGCGAGAAGCTCGGCCCGCTGGCCGGCGTACCGCTCGCCCTCAAGGACATCTTCACCACCATCGGGGTCCCGACCACCGTCGGTTCGAAGATCCTCGAAGGCTGGATCCCGCCGTACGACGCGACCCTGACGCGCAAGCTGAAGGAAGCCGACGTCGTCATCCTCGGCAAGACCAACATGGACGAGTTCGCCATGGGGTCCTCCACCGAGAACAGCGCCTACGGCCCCACCGGCAACCCGTGGGACCTCACCCGCATCCCCGGCGGCTCCGGCGGCGGCTCCTCCGCGGCCCTCGCCTCGTACCAGGCGCCCCTGGCCATCGGCACGGACACCGGCGGGTCCATCCGCCAGCCCGCCGCCGTCACCGCCACCGTCGGCGTGAAGCCCACGTACGGCTCGGTGTCCCGCTACGGCATGGTCGCGTTCTCGTCCTCCCTGGACCAGGGCGGGCCCTGCGCCCGCACCGTCCTGGACGCCGCGCTCCTGCACGAGGTCATCGCCGGCCACGACCCGATGGACTCGACCTCCATCGACGCGCCGGTCCCGCCGGTCGTCGAGGCGGCCCGCAACGGCTCCGTCGCCGGCCTGCGCGTCGGCGTGGTCAAGCAGTTCGCCGGCGAGGGCTACCAGGCCGGCGTCGTCCAGCGCTTCAACGAGTCGGTGGAACTCCTCAAGGAGCTCGGCGCCGAGATCGTCGAGCTGGACTGCCCGTCCTTCGACCTGGCCATGGCCGCGTACTACCTGATCGCCCCGTCCGAGGCCTCCTCGAACCTGGCGCGCTTCGACGGTCTGCGCTACGGCCTGCGCGTCGGCGACGACGGCACCCTGTCCGCCGAGGACGTCACCGCCCTGACCCGCGAGGCCGGCTTCGGCGACGAGGTCAAGCGCCGCATCATCCTCGGCACGTACGCGCTCAGCTCCGGCTACTACGACGCGTACTACGGCTCCGCGCAGAAGGTCCGCACGCTCATCACGAAGGACTTCGAGAAGTCCTTCGAGCAGGTCGACGTGATCGTCTCCCCGACGACCCCGACCACCGCCTTCCCGATCGGCGAGCGCACCGACGACCCCCTCGCCATGTACCTCGCGGACCTGTGCACCATCCCGACCAACCTGGCCGGCAACTCCGCCATGTCGCTCCCCTGCGGCCTGGCACCGGAGGACGGCCTCCCGGTCGGACTGCAAATCATCGCCCCCGCGATGAAGGACGACCGGCTGTACAAGGTCGGCGCCGCCGTCGAGGCTGCCTTCGTCGCGCGCTGGGGTCACCCGCTGCTTGAGGAGGCACCGTCGCTGTGAGCACCAGTGCACTGTCCAAGGCCAAGGGCTTCAAGAAGTCCAAGACCGGCACCTACCTGTCGATCGGCACCACCGCCTTCGGCGCCCTCGGCGTGATCAAGCAGGTCAAGAAGGCCCGCACCGACCACGACGTGCTGAAGTTGATCGACGCCGCCGTGTCCGCCGCCGCCATCGTGACCGGCCTCGCGATCCTGTACCGCGAGCTGAAGCGCCTCGGCGACGACGACGTCCTGCTGGGCTGAGAGGGAACATCCACCGTGAGCTTCACTGAACTGCTGTCGTACGAGGACGCCCTCGCGTCGTACGACCCCGTCATGGGCCTGGAGGTCCATGTCGAGCTCGGCACCAGGACCAAGATGTTCTGCGGCTGCTCGACCGAGCTGGGTGCACAGCCCAACTCGCAGACCTGCCCGGTCTGCCTCGGTCTGCCGGGCGCGCTGCCGGTCGTCAACGCGATCGGCATCGAGTCCGCGATCAAGATCGGCCTCGCGCTGAACTGCGACATCGCCGAGTGGTGCCGCTTCGCCCGGAAGAACTACTTCTATCCGGACATGCCGAAGAACTTCCAGACATCCCAGTACGACGAGCCCATCGCCTTCAACGGCTTCCTGGACGTCCAGCTGGAGGACGGCGAGATCTTCCGCGTGGAGATCGAGCGCGCCCACATGGAGGAGGACACCGGCAAGTCGCTGCACGTCGGCGGCGCCACCGGTCGCATCCACGGCGCGTCCCACTCCCTGCTGGACTACAACCGCGCCGGCATCCCGCTCATCGAGATCGTCACCAAGCCGATCGAGGGCGCCGGCGAGCGGGCCCCCGAGGTCGCCAAGGCGTACGTCGCGGAGCTGCGCGAGGTCATCAAGGCGCTCGACGTGTCCGAGGCCCGGATGGACAAGGGCCAGATGCGCTGCGACGTGAACCTGTCGCTGCGCCCGAACGGCACCGAGAAGTTCGGCACCCGCTCGGAGACGAAGAACGTCAACTCGCTCCGCTCCGTGGAGCGCGCGGCGCGCTACGAGATCCAGCGCCACGCGGCCGTGCTGTCCTCCGGCGGCACGATCGTGCAGGAGACCCGGCACTTCCACGAGGAGGACGGCTCCACCACCGCCGGCCGCATCAAGGACAACGCCGAGGACTACCGGTACTTCCCGGAGCCCGACCTGGTGCCCGTCGCCCCGGCCCGCGCCTGGGTGGAGGAGCTGCGCACCGGCCTGCCCGAGATGCCGCGCGTGCGGCGCAACCGGCTCCGCGAGGAGTGGGGCGTCAGCGAGCACGACATGCAGTCGATCCTCAACGCGGGCGCGGTGGACTCCATCGTCTCCACCATCGAGGAGGGCGCCGACTCGGCGGCCGCCCGCAAGTGGTGGATGGGCGAGTTGGCCCGCAACGCCAACGAGCAGGGCGTCGTCGTCGACGAGCTGCCGATCACCCCGGCCCAGGTGGCCCGGGTGGCGGCGCTGGTGGCCGCGGGCGACCTGAACGACAAGCTGGCCCGCCAGGTCATCGAGGGCGTCCTCGCCGGCGAGGGCACCCCGGACGAGGTCGTCGACAAGCGCGGTCTGAAGGTCGTCTCGGACGAGGGCGCGCTGGGCGCGGCCGTGGACGAGGCCATCGCGGGCAACGCGGCCATCGCCGACAAGATCCGCGGCGGCAAGGTCGCCGCCGTCGGCGCCCTGGTCGGGGCGGTCATGAAGACCACCCGCGGTCAGGCCGACGCGGCGCGCGTCAAGGAACTGATCCTGGAGCGCCTGGGCGTCTCCGAGGGCTAGATCCCGTACGAGAACGGCCCGCACCGGTGAACACCGGTGCGGGCCGTTCTCGTCGGTCGGCTCCGACGGCCGCGGAGCCTACAGCGGCACCGGCGCCGCCAGGAAAGCCAGCCGCGCCGGCTTCGCGGGCAGATACACCTCGGGCAGGTCGATCTCCGGGAGCACGACCTCCGGGCCGAGCACGAAGCCGGTGCGCTCCAGGCGGCTGATGGCCTTGACGTTGCGGGCGTCGGGCTCGGCGACCACGCGGCGGGTGCGGCCGTCGGTGAAGACGTACGCCATGAACGCGGTCAGCAGGGCCGCGGTGAATCCGCGCTCGGCGCCACCGCCCGCGTCCGGGGCGATGAGCAGGTGCACACCCGTGTCGCCGGGCTGCGCCTCGTAGCACTCGCTGACCCGGTCCGCCGAGCAGTCGTACGTCTGGAACAGCGCGACCGGCGTGCCGTCGCGGCTGACGATGAAGGCGTGGTGCGTCGTGCGCCGGTCCACGTCCTCGTAGATCTCCCGAACGAGTTCGCGGCTCGCGTCGCCCATGCCCCAGAAGCGGGCGCGTTCCTGGCTGACCCAGCCGTGGATCAGCGTCGCGTCGGCGGCGGGGTCGACGGGGGTGATGGTGACTGTGCCGAAGCCCGCCACGGGGTGGGTGTGCACGGGCTCGCGGGTGGACGTGACGGACGGTCTCGATGCGCTGGTCATGCGGGGGTTTCCTTGGTGAGTCGGGCCCAGTCGGTGACGACCGGTACGAGTTCGCACCGCGCCCACAGGGCGAGCTGGTCACGGTGGTGGGTTGAGCCGGTGACGCCGTCCGCGCCCAGGGGAACCGCCCACAGGCTGTCCTCCCGTCGGGCCAGGTCCCAGGCGTAACGGGCGGCCGAGGCGCGGGCGGTGAGATCGGTGAAGCCGGGTACGGAGGAGGTGGCGTTCACACAGTCGTGGTCGCCGCCGAGGCCGGGCCACCGCGCGTCGGGGTCCGGGAGCGCCGACCACGGCACGAGCCGGTGGACCTGCGACCAGGGGGTGTCGGCGCCCTGCGCGGCGGCGGTCTCCTCCAGGGCGGCCCGTACGTGCGCGACCCGGTCCAGGGCGGGCAGGAGCGGGGTGGCCAACAGCCCTTCGAGGGCGTAGCCCACCCTCGGGAGCAGGTACAGCCAGGGGTGGAAGACCTCCGGGCCGGTCGGGGCGTCGGCCAGCCCCGCGAGCGCGGGGTCGGCGGCGATGCCGCGTACCGTCGCGGTCCGGAAGGCGGCGAAGACGGTGGCGTCGGTGCTGTCGGCCGCCATGTGCCGGTCCCAGGCGAGCAGTCGGGCGCGCAGCGCCTCGCCGGCGGGGGAGAGGTCCGCGAGAGCCGGCAGCAGGTCGAGCAGGGGCGCCGCGGAGGCCAGCCGGGTGTCCGCGTGCACGTCGGCCATCGCCTTCGCGGACCAGCCGGTGGAGCCGGAGAGCAACTCGCGGATGCGGTCGGCCCGGTGCGGGGGAGCGAACTCCACGCCGAGGGGGGTGGCGATGCCGCGCGCGTTCGCCATCACGGCGAAGTCGCGCACCGGCTCGGCGGGAGTCTCGGCCCAGCCCCGCCACGCGTACCGCGCGTCCCAGGCGGGCACGGGGCGCAGCCGGTTGGCGGGGTCGCGCAACGGGACCGCGCCGGCGACGCGGTGCAGCAGACCGCCCTCGGTGTCGGCGGCGTGCACGACGTTGACGGGCTCCGCCCAGCCGTCGAGCGCGCGGTCGACATCGGCCACGGTGCGGGCCCGCAGCAGGGCCGGCAGGACGGCGAAACCGAGGTCGCGACGGACCCGGGGCGGGTAGCGCAGCGACAGGGTCAGGTCCGCCGACTCCTCACGGGTGATCACCGGGCCGCGCGCGGTCTCCAGGACCTCGACCTCCACCGGGTCGCCGCCGGCGACGGAGATGGTCTCGGTGTGCCGGTGCACGGGCTCCCAGGCGCCGTCCGGCCCCAGGGCCTCGACGCCGTCGCCGCCGGGCGCCGGACGCAGCCGCTCGACGTACAAGTCCTGGTAGTCGGCCATGGCGTTGGTGATGGCCCAGGCCACGCCGCCGGTGTGCCCGAAGTGGCCGAGGCCGGGGATGCCGGGAACGGCCAGGCCGAGGACGTCGAACTCGGGGCAGGAGAGACGTATCTGCTGGTAGACGCCCGGGTCCTCGATGAACCGGTGCGGATCGCCCGCGATGATCGCCGCACCGGTGGCGGTCCGGTCGCCGGGGACCAGCCAGCCGTTGCTGCCGGCCGTGCCGGGGCCGTCGGTGGCGAACAGGGTGACCGCCTCGTCGCCCAGGGCCCGACCGACGCGCTCGCGCCAGAGCTTGGTCGCGAAACCGGCGAACAGGATGTGGGTGGCGATCCAGATGGAGAGCGGGACCCACGGCTCCCACGGGGTGGGAACGTGCCCGGTGCGCGCGAACCGCTCGTCGCGCAGGGCGCCTTCGGCCAGCCCCTCGTTGACCCCGTCCACGTACGCCCGCACCCAGGCCGCGGTCTGCGGGTCGAGCGCCTCGTGACAGCGGCGGGCGGTGTCGTCGAGACGGGACTGGCGGGCGAACCGGTCCCAGGTCACGGCGTCCGCACCGAGGAAGGCGGCGCTGGAGCCCTGGGCGCGATGGCGCTCGACCTCCAACTGCCAGGCACGGTCCCGGGCGGTGACGCGCCCCTGGGCGTGGGAGAGCCGGAGCGCGTCGGATGCGCGAAGATGGGGGACGCCCCAGTCGTCGCGGTAGACCGCGTAGTCGTCCGACGGGTTTGCGCTGCTCACACTGCTCACTCTTCCCCAAAGCATTAGGTTAGGCTGACCTAACTATAAGGCTGAAAGTGCGTGCCGGTGCCGAGGGGCAGGGGCAGCTCAGGGGAAGGGGTGGCCACACATGGCCGTTGGCAAGGGCTGGGAGGGCGTCGTCCTCAAGCTCATGGGGGCGAAGGACTTCACCTTCACCGTCACCGGGGCGGAGGACGTCACGGCGAACTACCGCCGCGTGAAGCTGTCGGACGGAGGACTCCTCGCGGCGGCCGGAGAATCGATTCATCCGACGATGTGGGTCCGCCTGTGGTTCCAGAGCGAGGGCAAGCCGCACCAGCGTGCCTACACGCTCGTCGACCCCGACCCCGCGACGGGCACCTTCACCCTCGAATTCGCCCTCCACGACGGAGTGGCCAGCGCCTGGGCACGGGCCGCCCGACCCGGCGACACCATCGAGGCCAGCATCCAGGGCACCGGATTCACCGCCCCCGCGCCCGAACCCGAACGCCTCCTGGTGATCGGCGACCCGGCCTCCCTCCCGGCCATCAACTCCCTCCTCGACGCCTACCCGAGGACCCCCGCCACGATCTGGTTCGAGACCCAGCACGCCTCCGACACCGAGCTCCCCGTCCGCCTGGACCCCGACCGGCACGACATCCGCCGCGTCGAGCGCGGCGCGGGCGCCGGGGCGAACCTGGTGGAGCAGGTCAAGGCGCAGCTCCCCGAGCTGGTCGCCGACCCCGCCTCGGCGTACGTGTGGCTGGCCTGCGACGCCGCGACCACCCGCGCGCTGACCGCGTACCTCCGCAAGGACCTGGCCCTGCCGAAGCAGCGGGTCAACGGCCTCGGCTACTGGCGCGCCGCCTGACGCCGACGTCCGGTCGCGGCCGACGTCCGGTCGCGGCCCCGTGCCCACCCCCGAGGCGGACTCCTCGGAGGCGGGGCACGGGGCCGGCTCTCCGCCCGACCGCGTCGCGCGCGCCCGCCGCGTCCCTCACGTGTCGACGGTGCGTCCCTCACGCATCCCGCCGAGTCGCTCAGGCCCCGACGGTGCCGTCCACGGCCTCGCGCAGGAAGTCGGCGTGCCCGTTGTGGCGGGCGTACTCGTGGATCATGTGCAGCATCACCAGACGCAGCGAGACGTCCTCCTTCCACCTCGGGACGTGCACCGTCACCTCCAGGGACGCGGCTGCGGCCTCCACCTCCCGGGAGTGCTCGATCTCGGAGTGCCAGGCGGCGAAGGCCTCGGCCCCGCTCGCGTCCGTGGTGTCGTAGGCCGCCTGGAAGTCCTGGTGATCGGACCACAGGTGCGGGGCCTCGGCCCCGCCGATCGTGCGGCGGAACCACTGTCGCTCGACCTCGGCCATGTGTCGGACCAGGCCCATCAGGCACAACGTGGCCGGTGGGGACGCCCGGCGGCGCAGTTGCCCGTCGTCCAGGCCCTCGCACTTCATCGCGAGGGTGGCGCGGTGGAAGTCGAGGTAGGCGCGGAGCGTTTCGCGCTCGCTGCCGGTACCGGGTGGTGAGATGCGTTCCATGTGCATGATCCTGCCCGCCCGACCTGACGGCCGGAAGGACTCGGCGGGCACTCGTTTCAGCCCTCCCACACGTACGGCACCGTCACCCCCAGCACGTTGAAACCCAGCCGTTCCAGGATCGGTCGGCTGTCCTCCGTCGCGTCCACCTGGAGGAACTCGATGCCGCGGGCCGCCGCCAGCCGGGCGCGGTGGGCGACCAGAAGGCGGTAGATGCCGCGCCCGCGCCACTCGGGATCGGTGCCACCGCCCCACAGGCCCGCGAACGAGACCCCCCGCGGCATCTCCATCCGGGCCGCGCAGACCGGGGTGTCGCCCGCCATCGCGACGACGGCCTCGACGGTGTCCGGGGCGTCCCGCAGCATGCCGAGCACCAGCTCACGGATGCGTGGGCGCTCGGTGGCGAACGCCCTTCTGTGGGCCTCCATCATCAGATCCACCCCCGCCTCGTCCGTCACCACCCGCAGGGTGATCCCCTCCGGAGGGGTGGCCGGCAGCGCCGCGAGGTCGGCCGTGCGCGCCACGAGGAGCGTCTCGGCCGGCTCCGGCACGAACCCGGCCGCGCGCAGCCGCTCCCCGAGATCCGCCGGGCGGTCGTGGCTGTACAGCTTCCACTCGAAATCCGTCGCCTCGCCGGCCCTCGCCCGCCCCGCGTAGTGGGCGATCTGCGCGGCGATCTCCGCGTCCGCCGTCCCGGCGTCGAGGTCCGACCACACCACACCGTTCCAGCCGGGACCGGACACGGTCTGCCGGACGACCGCGCCCACCCGTTCCACGCGCGCCGACGCCGAGTCGGGCTGCGCGCCTCGACGCATCTCCGAGTCGTACAGTGCCCGCACCTTCACCAATTCCGCGTCATCCATGGTCATCCGGCCAGCTCACCAGCCGAGTCCGCGCGCCACAACTGCATTAACCTCGCTCCGTGAACGTCGACTCCTCCGTCTACACCGGCCAAGCCGCTCCCGACGCCGCCACCGACCGGGGCTGGCTCCTCGGTCACTTCAAGGCACCCGGCGATCCCCGCCACAGCGAGGACGTGGAGATCAAATGGGGCGTCCACCCCAAGGGTGACGAGCGGGCGCGATGGGTGACCGGCGAGGAGCGCACCGCGCTCCAGGTACTGATCAGCGGGCGCTTCCGGCTGGAGTTCCCCGGCCGTACCGTGGTGCTCGCCGAGCAGGGCGACTACGTGGTCTGGGGGCGCGGGGTCGACCACTCCTGGCACGCGGAGGAGGACACGGTGGTGCTCACCGTCCGATGGCCGTCCCTTCCCGGCTACCGGGCCGACGAAGAGCAGCCCGGCAGCCCACGCCCCTGAACCTGCCCCTGGCTCCGTTTCCGGCTCCGGCCCCCCCGTACCGGGCATTCCCCAAGTTCCTGTGACGATGCACACGAAAGGGGCCAACGATCACCAATCGCTGAGATCGTTCCAGGTGAAGCAGGCAGAGGTGTGGACCGACCGGTCGGGCCGAGGAGCCCCCCCCCGGGCACCCGCCCCGGCCCGCACGCGTTCACGTGTTCTTTGCGACGGGCCCTCCCCGGTAAAGATCCGAACCACCAGGGAGCACCTCCGTTGGCAGCAATCGCACGCTGGTGCATGCGACACCGACTGGTCACCGTCCTGATCTGGCTGCTCGCCCTCGGCGGCACCGCCGCGGCGGCGGGGAGCGCCGGATCCGCCTTCACCAACGACTACGAGGTCCCCGGGACCGAGTCCGCCAAGGCCAACACCCTGCTGCGCGAAGGCTTCCACGGCCAGGGCGGCGACACGAACACCGTCGTGTGGCGGACCCCGGACCACCAGAGCGTCCGCACCCCCGTCGTCGAAGAACGCATGCGCCGCGCACTGGACGCGATCACCGCGCTCCCCGGCGTCGGATCGGTCGCCGGCCCCTACGGACCCGCCCCCGACCAGGCCGCCCGGATCAGCCCCGACGGACGCACCGCCTACGCCGTCGTCACCTTCGACCGGCCCGCCGACGCCGTGCCCGAGGACCAGGCCAGAGCCGTCGTCGCGACGGCCAAGAACCCCACCACCGAGTCCGACGGCCTCCAAGTGGAGCTGGGCGGCCGGGCGATCGGCCTGACCGAGGCACCCGGCGCCCACCTCGCCGAGGCCATCGGCGTGGCCATCGCCGCCGTGGTCCTCTTCCTCGCCTTCGGCTCGCTCGCCGCGAGCCTGCTGCCCATCGCGACCGCCCTGGTCAGCGTGGGCACCGCCTACTTCGGCATCACCCTGCTCGGACACGCCATGCCGGTCGCGGACTTCGCCCCGATGCTCGGCACCCTCGTCGGCCTCGGCGTCGGCATCGACTACGCGTTGTTCATCGTCACCCGGCACCGCAAGGCCCTCACCCGCGGCCTCCCGGTCGAGCAGGCCGCCGCCGACGCCGTCGCGACCACCGGTCGGGCCGTCGTCTTCGCCGGCGCCACCGTCTGCATGGCCCTGCTCGGCATGCTGGTGCTGCGACTGAACTTCCTCGACGGCGTCGCGTTGGCGGCCTCCCTGACCGTGGTCCTCACCGTCGCCGCCTCCGTGACACTGCTCCCCGCCCTCCTCTCGTACATCGGCCCCCGCGCCCTCTCGCGCCGCGAACGCCGCACGCTCGCGCGGGAAGGACCGCGCCCCGAGCTCCCCACCGGCTTCGCGGTCCGCTGGTCCGCCTTCGTCGAACGACACCCCAAGCTCCTCGGCGCGGTCGCCACCACCGGGATGGTGGTCTTGGCCCTGCCGACCCTCGGCCTCCACCTCGGCACCTCCGACCAGGGCAACAACCCGGCCACCGCCACCACACGCAAGGCCTACGACCTGCTGGCCGAAGGCTTCGGACCGGGAACGAACGGGCCGCTCGCGGTCGTCGCCCGCCTCGACGGCGCCGGGGGGCGGGTGGCCGTCGACCGCCTGACCGAAGCCCTGCGCACCACCGAGGGCGTGGCCTCCGCGGGCCCGGCCGTCTTCAACGGCAGCGGGGACACCGCCGTCCTGACCGTCGTACCGGACTCCTCCCCTCAGTCCCGGGCCACCAGCGACCTCGTCGACACGCTCCGCCGGGACGTCATCCCGCGCGCCGCGAACGACGGCTCGACAGAGGTCCACGTGGGCGGAGTGACCGCCGGCTACGACGACTTCGCGGAGGTCGTCATCGGGAAGCTGCCGCTCTTCGTCGGCGTGGTCATCGCCCTCGGCTGCGTGCTCCTGCTGCTCGCCTTCCGGTCCATAGGCATCCCCGTCAAAGCCGCCGTCATGAACGTCGCGGCCGTCGCCTCCTCCTTCGGCGTGGTCGTCGCGATCTTCCAATGGGGCTGGGGCAGCGAGACGATGGGCCTGGGCAGCGCCGGCCCCATCGAGCCCTTCCTGCCCGTCATCATGGTCTCGGTGCTCTTCGGCCTGTCCATGGACTACCAGGTCTTCCTGGTCAGCCGGATGTACGAGGAATGGCTGGAGACGGGGGACAACCAGCGGGCCGTCCGCATCGGCCTCGCCGAGACCAGCCGGGTGATCAACTCCGCCGCCGTCATCATGATCTCCGTTTTCCTGGCCTTCGTGCTCAGCGGCGACCGCATCATCGCGATGTTCGGCATCGGCCTCGCCGTCGCCGTCGCACTCGACGCCTTCGTCCTGCGCACCCTGCTGGTCCCCGCGCTCATGCACCTGCTCGGGGGCGCCAACTGGTGGCTGCCCGCATGGCTCGACCGCGGACTCCCGCGCATCAGCATCGAACCCCCGCCCTCCCACACCCGTGGGACCCTCCCGGCGCAGCGGCCCGACACGGACAGCGCCCCGGACCAGGGCAACGACGAGGGTGGCGACGAGGGCGAGGGCGAGGGCGAGGACGAGGGCGAGGGCGAGGACAAGGGCCGGGAATCGGACGAGGCCGCGCGCGTCACCGCATCCCGGTGACGCACGACCCCGCCACCCGAGGACCGAAGGGGGACCGCGTGTGTCCCGAACCGGTTCGACTCGGGCCGCGCGGGGACAACAAACCCCTGTTCGTCGGGGGGAGTCGGCCCCTATCATGACGCGTCATGCCTTCCAATGAACAGATGATCGAAGAGGCCCTCGAGCGAATCGACGCGGGCTATGTCTTCCCCGGGAAGATTCCCGCCATCAGAACCGCGATCGGGGACCGTCTGGCGGCCGGCGCCTACGAGGATCTGGACGGTCCGGCTCTCTGCGAGGCGGTGACCGCACATCTCCAGGAGGTGTGCCCGGACAAACACCTGCGACTGCTCTGGACAGACGAACCGCAATCGGCGGCTCCGGCGGACGCCGACGGGGGCCGGGCCGCGTTCCTCGCGCTGCTCCGGGCGGAGGGCCAGGGGATCCGCCGCGTCGAGCGGCTGGAAGGGAACGTCGGGCTCATCGAGCTCCGGCGCGTCGCCACCGCGGCCGAGGGCGCGAGCGCGATCGGCGCGGCCATGCAGCTGGTCGCGCACAGCTCCGCCCTCGTACTGGACCTGCGGGCGTGCCTCGGCGGGTCCCCGGAGGGGGCGGCGATGTGGTGCAGCTACTTCTTCCCCGACGACCAGGTGCACCTGAACGACATCCACGACCGGCGCACCGAGACGACCCGCCAGTTCTGGACGACCGCGCACCTTCCCGCGCCGCGCTACCTGGACCGCCCCGTCCAGGTGCTCACGAGCGGAACCACGTTCTCCGCGGGCGAGGACATCGCCTACACCCTTCAGGCCAACGGCCGGGCCGTCGTCGTCGGCGAGACCACGCGGGGCGGTGCCCACCCCACGACCCGCTACGCGGTCACCGAGCACGTCCTGGTGACGGTCCCCACGGCACGGGCCGTCAACACCGTCACGGGGACCAACTGGGAGGGCGTGGGAGTCATACCCGACGTTCCGGTTCCGGCGGACCAGGCGCTCGAAGAGGCACTCAAGACCGCGTCGCGGCAGGTTCCGTCGCCGCTCGGATAGGAGCCCCGCGGTCGGAGGGCCGGTGGTCCCCCGCCGGGACCACCGGGCCGCTCGCGAACGGCGGCCCGGTCCATGGGGCGCGGTCACCGCCCGGATTCCCGCCCCGTGGCCCACCTGCGGAGATGGCCCCGGGCGGTCGCGCGACCTTCTCAGGAACCTCTCAGAAACGCCGCCTACGGTGCCCGGCATGGACACCAAGAAGACCCCCGACCCGACGGCCCCCGCGACGGACCCCACCGAAGACAAGGCGACAGCGACCACCCCGGCCGAGGCCCGGACCGAGAACACGGGGTCCGACACGGTCGAACCGGCCGACAAGGCCGTGGCGGAGCCGCTCGACGGATCCACCGCACCCGAGGCGTCCGACGACGACCTCGAAGACGAGTTCGTCGCCGACGACGAGGCAGTCGAGCAGGTCGGCGGTGTCGCCTCCGCGGCCTCCGCGATCGTGGCCGCGGGGCTGAGCGTCGTCGCCCTCAGCGGGAGCTGGGTCTCCCGCGTCGTCGCCGAGCGGCAGAACCTCGTGAACCAGCTCGACCTGAGCCAGACCGCCGACAACAACGCGAAGATCGCGGCCCTGTACAGCGCTCCCTGGCACGCGACCGCCCTCGTCAACGGCGTCCTGTCCGCCATCGCGCTCCTCCTCGCCCTCTTCGTCCTGGCCCGCCCCGCCTTCGGGGTCCCCGGCCGCACCCTCCCGACGTGGATCCGCTCCGTGGCCTGGGCCGCCATCGCGCTCGGCGCCCTGGGCGTACTCCTGTTCGCCCTCATGTACTTCGATCTCCTCCTCCCCGCGCCGACGAGCGCCGCCTGACCGCCTGTCGTCCGCAGCGACGCCGGGCGACCCAGGCACCGCCTTAGGGCGGTCACGGGGTCGGCAAGCGGGACTAAGGCTTCCGGCGCGCGAAGATGCGGCAAGCGCCCCATGCGCCGGCACCCTCTGGGAAGCGAATCTTGGATCACACCGAACGAGGTGCCCGAGAGAGCAACCAGGGAGTACGAGATGTTCGAGTACGAGATGGCCATCGCCCGCCGCGCCGAACTCCTCCGCGAGGCCGACGCGTACCGACTGGCCCGTGCGGCCAGGAAGGCGCGCCGCTCCTCACGCGGCCAGGAACCCGAAGGGTCGGTGAGTGGAAACCGGGGCCGCTTCACCCGCGCCGCGTAAGCCGCGGCGCGAGCAGCGGGAGCCGGCGCGTGAGGAGAAGCGCGGCGATACCCGGTGACGCCGAACGGCCGCCCTGTGCGATGCTCGGCGACGTGGAGACCAGATCCGTGAGCCCGGTGTTCGTCGGCCGAGCCGACGAACTGGCCATACTCGTCGATGCACTGACACGCGCCGGGGACCAGGAGCCGCAAGCCCTGGTCATCGGGGGCGAGGCCGGCGTCGGCAAGACCCGCCTCACGGAGGAGTTCCTGGGCGAGGCGGCCCGCCGCGGCGCGGTGGTGGCCGTCGGAGGCTGTGTGGAGATCGGGGCGGAGGGGCTTCCCTTCGCCCCCTTCTCGACGGCGCTGCGCAGCCTGAGCCGCCGGCTCCCCGAGGAACTGGCCGCCGCGACCGCCGGTCAGGAGGACGAACTCGCCCGCATCCTCCCCGAACTCGGCGACACCCCCAGGGGCCCGCACGACGAGGAGAGCACCGCGCGCCTCTTCGAGCTGACGGCCCGCATGCTCGAACGGCTCGCCGCCGACCGCACCATCGTGCTCGTCCTGGAAGACCTGCACTGGGCCGACACCTCCACCCGGCACCTCCTCGCCTACCTCTTCCGCACCCTCGGCAACGGCCGTCTCGTCGTCGTCGCCACCTATCGCGCCGACGACATCCACCGCCGCCACCCGCTGCGCCCGCTCCTCGCCGAACTCGACCGGCTCCGCACCGTCCAACGCATCGAGCTGCCCCGCTTCAACCGGGCCGAGGTGCGCCGACAGCTCGCCGGCATCCTCGCCTCGCGACCCGACGAGGCCTTCGTGGACTCGGTGTTCGACCGCTCCGACGGCAATGCCTTCTTCGTCGAGGAACTCGTCGCCTCGCGGGCCAACGGCTGCCGTACGGGACTCACCGAATCCCTGCGCGATCTGCTGCTCGTCCGGGTCGAGGTCCTGCCGGAGTCCGCACAGCGCGTGGTCCGGATCGTCGCCGAGGGCGGTTCCACCGTCGAGTACCCGCTGCTGCGCGCCGTCACGGGGCTCGGCGAGGACGAGCTGATCGAGGCCCTGCGGGCCGCCGTCGGCGCCAACATCCTCCTCCCCACCTCCGACGGGGACGGCTACCGCTTCCGTCACTCCCTGGTCCGCGAGGCCGTCAGCGACGACCTGCTCCCCGGCGAGCGCGCCCGCGTCAACCGGCGTTTCGCCGAGGCCATGGAAGCCGACGAGACGCTGGTCCGCGCCGGCGAACGGGTCATCAGGCTGGCCAGCTACTGGTACTACGCCAACGACGCGGTCAAGGCGCTGCCCGCCGTCCTCGCCGCCTCCGTGACCGCCCGCCGCCGACACGCCTACTCCGAGCAGCTGAGCCTCCTCGAACGGGCCATCGACCTCTGGGACAGCGTCCCGGAGGGGGCGCGCGAAGGACTCCGCCCGGCGGACTACACCGACGTGTACCCGCCCTGTGGATGCGATCCGGAGAACACCGGGCTCCGGCGGCTCGACCTGCTGGCCGAGGCCACGGTCGCGGCCCGCTACGGAGGCGAACGCGAGCGCGCCCTCAAGCTGACCAAGACCGCGCTGCGCATGCTGGAGGAGGACGAGGACCCGCTCAGGGCCGCCTGGTTCTGGACCGAGCGCTCCCGGTTGGTCGCGAGCCTCGCCCGCGGCGACGGCTGGGCGGAGATAGCCAGGGCGCAGGAACTCGTCCGGGGGCTGCCCCCGTCCCAGGTGCACGCCGAGGTACTGGTCCGGGCCGCGGGCTGGGGCATGCTCCACAAGCCCGGCCCCGACAACCTCGCCGCCGCCGAACGCGCCGTGGAGTACGCGCGGATGGTCGGCGCGGAGGACGTCGAACTCAACGCGCGGATCACGGTCGCCTCCCTGTGCATCGACTCCGGCGACAGCGAGACGGGCCTCGCCGAACTCCACGCGATCAAGGACCGCGCCACGGAACTCGGGCTGACCGCATTGGCCGGTCGTGCTCATATCAATCTCACCTCTCAACTGGAATCGCTGGGCCGTTCCGCGGAAGCCGTGGAAGTGGCCAAGCGGGGCACTGAACTGGTCGGGAAGTCGAGGTTGTTGGACTCCGAGGCCTGGGTTCGGGGCAACATGGCGGAGAGCCTCTACAGCCTCGGCCGCTGGGAGGAAGCCGCCGAGGAGGCGCGGCAGACCCTCCGCGTCGGCCAGAGCGCCGCGCCGCGCGCCTCCGCCGCCGCACGCCTCTCCTACCTCGCCCTGGCCCGCGGCGAACTCTCCGAGGCCGCCACCCAACTCGCCACGGCGCACGCGTACTTCGGCACCCACGACGCCCAGCCCCAACACCGACTGCCGCTCTACCGGCTGGAGATCGGCGTGGCCGCCGGCGAGGGCCGGATCGTCGAGGCCCGCCACCACGTCACCGAGGCCATCGCCCACGGATTCGCCCTCGGACAACACCGCTACGCCTGGCCGCTGTTGCTGGCGGCGGCCACCGCGGAGGCCGACGCCCGGGGACTCCCGATCGCCGACCCCGGCAGGGAGGCCGCCCTGAAGGCGCTGCGCGCCGCCGCCCGCACCCTGGCGACCCCGGTGCCGGTGTGGGCCGCGCACGCCGAGTACGTCCGGAGCGAGCTGCTCCGAGCCGAAGGCCGGGACAGCACCGCGGACTGGACCGCCGTCGTCGACGTGATCCGACCCCTCGCCCGCCCCTACCTGCTCGCCCGGGCCGGGTACCGACTCGGCGAGGCGCTGCTCGTGGCCGGCGGCGACCGGGAGACGGCCGCCGAACTGCTCCGTGAGGCCCACGCCACCGCCGAGCGGCTCGGATCCCGGCGGCTGTGTGAGGACCTGGCGCTGCTGGCGCAACGCGCCCGGGTCCCGCTCGACGCCCCGGACCCGCACGGGGCTCCGCCGACACCGGAAGTGGACCCGGCCGAGGCCCTGGGGCTGACCAGTCGCGAGCGGGACGTCCTGCGGCTGGTCGCGACGGGCAGCACCAACCGTCGGATCGCGGAGGAACTCTTCATCTCCCCGAAGACGGCCAGCGTGCACGTCTCGAACATCCTGGCCAAGCTGGGCGTGGCAGGCCGCGGCGAGGCCGCCGCCCTGGCCCACCGGCTCAGACTGTTCGGCCCCGATCTTCAGGACCGCCCGGACCGCGGGGGTGGTCAGGACCACCGGGGCGGCCGGCCGGGTCCGGGTGCCCAGGCGCCCCGAGCCGTCCCGGTACGTGGCGCCGGGTCCAGGCCGGAGGCCGCTCGGCAGGGCGTATGAGCACCTTGCCGGATTCGAGATCTATCGGGCCCCTTCCCGGATCGCCGTCATTGACGTCGGTCCGGGACAGCTCCAGTCGCTTCTTCTCCTCGTTCGTGTGCTTGCGTCCCGGGGCGAAGAGTTCCTCGAACATGTTGAACACGCCGTCCACCACGCCTTTCGTCCCCGGCCGGGGCCTCGTCGGTCATCGCACCGTCAGTGTCAGGATCCTGTCGTCGCCGGCCTCCGGCGACCCACGCCCGTCCGTCTCGCTCGTGACCAGCAGCAACGCGTCCCCGCCCAGAGGCACCACGGTCCGCAGCCGGCCGTACCGGCCCTGGAGGAATGCCTCCGGCTCGGCCACCGGGGTCGCGCCGGCGAGCGGGATCCGCCACAGCCGCTCGCCCTTCAGCCCCGCCATCCAGATCGAGCCCTGGGCCCAGGCGATGCCGCTCGGCGACGCCTCGTCGGTCTTCCACACGGCCACCGGGTCGCGGAAGCCGGGTCTGCCCGCCTTCCCCTCGGCCTCCGGCCAGCCGTAGTTCACACCGGGCTCGATCAGATTCAGCTCGTCCCACGTGTTCTGGCCGAACTCGGCGGCCCAGAGCCGCTTGTCCTTGTCCCAGGCGAGGCCCTGCACATTGCGGTGGCCGTACGAGTAGACGACCGAGTCCGCCTCCGGATTGCCGTGCACCGGCTCCCCGTCCGGGGTCATCCGCAGGATCTTGCCGCCGAGGGACTTCTTGTCCTGCGCGAGCCCGGTCTCGCCGGTCTCCCCGGTGCCGACGTACAGCATCTTGTCCGGGCCGAACGCGATCCGACCCCCGTTGTGGACGAGGCCCTTCGGAATGCCCCGGAACACCGTGTCGGGTGCCCCCAACCGCTGCCCGGCCGGCCTCTGCTCGTCATAGCGCAGGCGGGCGATCCTGTTGTCGGACTCGGTCGTGAAGTAGACGTACACGAGCCGGTCCGAGGCGAAGGTCGGGGAGAGCGCGAGGCCCAGCAACCCGCCCTCGCCGCCCGGGGCCACCCCGGGCACCTCGCCGATCGGCGTGACCGCGCCCGTGTCCGCCCGCACGCGACTGATGGTGCCCTTGTCCCGCGAGGCGACCAGCAGGTCCCCGCCCGGCAGCGCCGCCACACCCCACGGGGACTCCAGCCCCTTGGCGACCTCGCCCTTCACCGTCACGGCGCCCTTGGCGGGCGCACCGCTCGGGGAGGGAGAGCCGGAGGAACCCGGTGACCCGCCCCCCGGTGACGCCGTACCCGGTGGGGAACCGCCCGGCCGGGCCGCCTCCCCGCCCGGCGGCGAGCAGCCCGCCGCCAGCAGGGCCCCACACCCGGCCAGGGCCAGCGCCGTCAGGACCGACCGGGGCCGACCGCGCGAGACGTCATACGCGGCCAAGGGCGCGGGGCGCCCTTCCCACCGCCCGTCGCCCCGCCCGTCGCCCCGCCCGTCCCGCCGGGCGTCGCGGTGCGGAGAACCGACCGCCGCCCGCACCCCCGGGCGCCCGTCGCCCCGTCCGTCGCCCCGTCCGTCGCCCTGTCCGTCCCGCGGTTCGTATCGCATCGCGCTGTCCCTTCCGGTGCTCCGATCGTGCCTTCCCACCGACTCAACATCGGCGGCACCGCCCGAAGTTCCACCACTCGTACACTCGATCGAGTGGATGTGCCGGTGGTCGTCGATCGCGCGGGGCACGACCCCCGGCCGGGGTCAGTCCCAGGCTCCCACCGCCGCCGGAAGCTCCGCCATCTCGGCCAGGTCCCCGGCCGTGAGCCGGACCTCGGCCGCCCGGGCGTTCTCCGCCGCCCAATGCGCACGATCGGCCCCCGGGACGGGCACCACGTGCGGTCCCTGCGCCAGCACCCACGCCAGCGCCACCTGCGCCGCGGTGACCTCCGGCCCGTGCCGCCGGGCCACCCGCCGCAGGCCCGCCACCAGCACCTGGTTCGAGGCCATCGCGTCCGCCGTGAACCTCGGGTGCCGGGCCCGCACGTCCGCCGACTCGAAGCCGGCGCCCGGCCGCAGCGTCCCGGTCAGGAACCCGCTGCCCAACGGCATCGCCGCCAACACCCCCACCCCGCGCGCCGCACACCACGGCAGCAACTGCCACGCCGCCTCCGGCGACCACACCGACAGTTCGGCCTGCACCGCGCTCACCGGGAACACCTGCTGCGCCCGCTCCAGCAGCCTCACCGTCGACCGGTACGCCCGGTCGCCGCCCCGCCCCGCGCCCGGCCCGGCGCCCGCGCCCAGCGCGCAGAAACCGAGCGCCCGCACCTTCCCCGCGGCCACCAGCTCCGCCATGGCGCCCCAGGTCTCCTCCACCGGCACGTCCGGGTCCACCCGGTGCAGCTGGTACAGGTCTATGAAGTCGGTCCGCAGCCGCCGCAGCGAGGCGTCGCAGGCCCGCCGCACGTATCCGGGCCGACCGTCCGCCACCACGTGCTGCTCACCGGCCCGCAGGCCCACCTTGGCCGACACGAAGGCCTCGGACCGCCGCTCCCGCAGCACCCGCCCCAGGACCAGCTCGTTGGTGAACGGCCCGTACACATCGGCCGTGTCCAGCAGGTTCGCACCGAGGTCGAGCGCCGTGTGCAGGGTCCGCATCGACTCCTCGCCCCGGCGGTGCGAGGGCGCGTACGCCCAGCTCATCGGCATGCAGCCGAGGCCGATGGCGCCCACCCACAGCGGCCCCGACCCGATCGACCTGCGCTCCACCTGTGCGTCCCCCTCCCGGTCCGGCCATCAAACTAACGGCTTGATCCGGATCCCTTGGCATAGCCTCGTGATCATGACTGCAACGACCCCGGACGTCTGGCTCCCCTTCGTCGCCGACGAGATCGAAGGCCTTCCCGACTGCTTCCGGTACCGACGGTGGGACGGCGAGGACGCGTTCCCCGCGGACCCGGGGGACTGCGCCTTCTACGTCACCCCGTACATGAAGTCCCCGGCCGTCACCCTGCGACCGCTGCCGGCGATGCCCGACCTCCAGGTCGTCCAGACCCTCACCGCGGGCATCGACCACGTACTCGGCGGCCTCGACGGACTGCGGCCCGGCGTGCGCCTGTGCAACGCCCGCGGCGTGCACGAGGCCAGCACCGCCGAACTGACCCTCACCCTGATCCTCGCCTCGCTCCGCGGCATCCCCGGCATGGTCCGCGGCCAGGACCGCGAGGAGTGGCGCGGCGGCTTCTACCCGGCCCTCGCCGACAAGTCGGTCCTGATCGTCGGCCACGGGTCGGTCGGCGCCGCCATCGAGGACCGGCTGATCCCCTTCGAGTGCGCGCGCGTCACACGGGTCGCGCGCTCCGCGCGCACCACCGCGCACGGGCCGGTGCACGCCCTGGCCGACCTTCCCCGACTCCTCCCGGACGCCGACGTGGTGATCCTCTCGACCCCGCTGACGGACGCCACCCGAGGCCTGGTCGACGCCCGTTTCCTCGGCCGGATGAAGGACGGCGCCCTGCTCGTGAACGTGGCGCGCGGTCCGGTCGTCGACACGGCGGCCCTGGTGGCGGAACTGGAATCCGGACGGTTGCGGGCGGCGCTCGACGTGACCGAGCCGGAACCGCTGCCCGCGGGCCATCCGCTGTGGCACGCCCCGAACGTCCTGATCACGCCCCATGTGGGCGGCAGCAGCTCGGCGTTCGAGCCGCGGGCCAAGCGACTCCTGGCCCGGCAGCTCTCCCGGTTCGCCGCCGGCGAGCCCCTGGAGAACACGGTGTTGACCACGGGGTGACCCGATGTGAGCACGTTCCGTATTCACCCGAGTGCGCGCGGTGTCGACAACCCCTCAGGCGGTGACGGAGAGTAGAGGAGCTATGTCGCTGAGTGACGAAAGTGGTGTATCGTCCGGAACAAGGGGCTGCGCCGGGAACGTCCGGCGCCGGGGAGTGATCGGACACTTTGGGGGCGACGGGCGATGCACGGCCAATGGACGAAGGATCCGACGCGGCAGAGCCGCCGGAGGCGACGATGGGGTGCGCCGAAGCTGGCAGGCGAGGGGGACCGGTGAGCCCCCCGGGGGCGGCGCTCCTGACCCGGCCCCCGACCGCGGGCACCGGCAAGGGAATGGCGGCGCAGCTCCTCCTCGCGGTGGTCAGCGGTGGTTACGCCGTCGGAGCCGCCCTCGGCTGGGGATCGACCGAACTCGCCAAGATCATGGGCGACTTCGGGCTCAGCACGGCGGGACTGCTCGCCGCCGTCTCCTGCTTCCACTACGCGCGCACCATCGACCGGCGCGAACGTCCCGCCTGGCTGATGTTCGCGTTCTCCTCCCTGATGGGGGCCCTCGGGAACGCCGTCTGGGGCTGGTACGAGGTCATTCTCGGCCAGGAGGTCCCGGAGCCCTCTCTCGCCGACTTCGCCTTCCTCTGCTTCGCGCCACCCGCCATCGTGGGCCTCCTGGTCCTCGCCAAGCGCCCCGTCACCCGGGCCGGCTGGGTCTGCCTCGGCCTCGACTCCTGGCTCATCGGCGGATCGCTGCTGACGCTGTCGTGGAGCCTGGCCCTCGCCAACGCCGCGCGCACCGTGCAGTCGGGCGCCCCCGGCAGCGTCCCCCGGGCCGCGCTGTCCCTCGCGTACCCGCTGCTCGACATCGCGCTCGTCTCGATGGTGCTGGTCCTGCACTTCCGCCGCTCGGCGAACAACCGCTCCGCCGTCAACACGGCCATCGCGGCCCTCGCCCTGACCGTCCTGAGCGACGCGCTCTTCACCTCCCCGTTGCTGAACACCACCTACCGCTCCGGGGAGATCCTCGACGCCGGCTGGTTCGCGGGCTCGCTGCTGCTCGCGTACGCCCCCTGGGGCGCCCGCAGGGCCGAGTCCGCCCAGCAGGCGGTGCGGCCCCCGCGGGCGGAGCGCCCGCACAGCCGTCCCATCTCCGGCTCGCTGCCCGCGCTGACCCCCTACCTCGCGGCCGCCGTCTGCACCCTCGGCATCCTGTACAACGTCGTGGACGGCCGGAAGGTCGACCGGATGGTCGTCTTCACCGGCTGCACGGTCGTCCTGGCCCTCGTCATCCGGCAGGGCATCATGCTCGTCGACAACATCGCACTGACCCAGGAACTGGCCCAGAAGGAGAACCACTTCCGCTCCCTGGTCCAGGGTTCCAGCGACGTCATCATGATCGCCGCACCCACCGGCACCCTGCGCTACGTGAGTCCCGCCGCCGCCGGGGTCTACGGCCGCGAGGCGGAGGAACTGGTCGGCACCGAGCTCGCCACCCTGATCCACCCCGACGACCTCGGCCGCGTGGTCCACGAGGTGCGCCGTTTCCTGGCGGCGCCCCCCTCGGAGGAACCCACCACCCGCATCGAGTGCCGGTTCGAGTCGGGCGACGGTGATTGGCTCAATGTCGAGTCCACCGTCAACCGGCACCAGGGCGGGCTCATCCTCAACAGCCGCGACGTCACCGAACGCGTCCGGCTCCAGGCCCAGCTCCAGCACAGCGCCGAGCACGACCCCCTCACCGACCTCCCCAACCGGGCCCTGTTCACCCGCAGGGTCCGCCAGGCGCTGACCGGCCGCCGGGCCGGGGACCAGGGCACCGCCGTGCTCTTCATCGACCTCGACGGCTTCAAGGCCGTCAACGACACCATCGGCCACCAGGCCGGCGACGAGCTGCTCGTCGAGGCCGCCCGCAGACTCCAGGACTCCGTCCGCGCCGGGGACACCGCGGCCCGGCTCGGCGGCGACGAGTTCGCCGCGCTGATCACGGGCGACGGCAGCCGCGACCGGAGCGCCCGCGAGTACCAGGTGCGCGAGATCGCCGACCGACTGCGCACCACACTCTCCCAGCCGTACCGGATCGGGGGCGCCGAGGTCAGGGTCGCCGCGAGCATCGGCGTGGCCTTCGCGGACCCCGGCATCACCCCTTCGGACCTGATGCGCAACGCGGATCTCGCGATGTACCGGGCCAAGGCGGGCGGCAAGAACCGCGTCGAGCTGTACGCGCCGCAGATGCAGGCCGAGGTCGTACGCAAGGCCGAGTTCGCGGGGCGGCTGCGCACCGCGCTCCACGAGGGCGAGTTCACCCTGCTGCACCAGCCCGTGGTCTCGCTGGCCACCGGGGAGGTCACGGCCGTCGCCGCGCAGGCCCGTTGGCGGTCGGCCCAGGGGATCCTGTTCACGCCGGCCGAGTTCCTGCGGGTGGCCGGGTACAGCGAGGGCGCCGCCCATGGCGTGGCTCCGGATGCCTCGCGCACCGCCGAGCTGGGGCGCTGGTTGCTGGAGGAGGCCGTGGAGCAGGCCGCCGAGCGGCACCGGGCCGGTCATCACGCGCCGGTGGCGGTCCGGATGACAGCCCAGCGGCTGCTGGACCGCTCCGTGCCGCTCGCCTCCCTGGACGCCCTGCTGACCCGGCACGGGCTGCCGTCCGGTGCGCTGGTGATCGAGTTGGCGGACAGCGACCCCAGGGTGCCCTTCGACGAGCTGGAGCGGCGCCTGGCGGCCTTGCGGAGGCTGGGCGTCCTGATCGCCCTCGACGGCTTCGGCAGCGGTTACGCGGCCATCAGCGCCCTCCGGCGCCTGCCCGTGGACATGCTGAAACTGGACCGGGGTCTGGTGGAGGGCCTGGCGGAATCGGCCCGCCTGTACAAGATCACCGCAGGATTGTTGCGGATCGCAAACGACCTGGGGATGCAGTCGGTGGCCGACGGTGTGGACCTGCCCGAGCAGGTGTCGGCCCTGCGGGCGATGGGGTGCACCCATGGTCAAGGAATGGCCTTCTCCGGGCCACTCGACGAATACAGGCTGCGACGCGCCCTCGTGCGCGGTACGTTCCCAGTACCGGGCGGTTTGGCCCAGCCGGCCTTGGCCGGAGGCTCGTCCAGTGGCTTGATGGTCATCCGTAGAGGCTCACATGATGAGACGCCCGTCCCACCCGCTTGACATCCACCTCCCGCCGGAGGGAGGGTCAGTGCCATGCGCACCCGAATTCTCGTACTTGGAAAGCGCGTCGGCTGAAGCTGGGACCTGCATGTCCCCGCTCCACACACCCGACGCGCTCCCCTCGCTTGCCTCCCGGCACGAGGGGTTTTTTGTTGCACTGGCACACGCCTTCGGAGCTTGCTCCGAAGGATCCCCGCTCCTCGTAAAACCCTCAGCTTCGAGAAGAGAATGCCGATGACCGAGCAGGCCACCGGGGCCCACCATCCGCAGCCGCGGCCCCGTACGGGTGGACACCAGTCCGCCGCAGTTGAGCACGTCACGGGTGCGCAGTCCCTCATCCGCTCTCTCGAAGAGGTGGGGTGCGACACCGTGTTCGGGATTCCGGGTGGCGCCATCCTTCCCGCCTACGACCCGATGATGGACAGCAAGAGGGTCCGTCACATCCTGGTCCGTCACGAGCAGGGTGCGGGCCACGCCGCGACCGGCTACGCACAGGCCACCGGGAAGGTCGGTGTCTGCATGGCCACCTCGGGGCCGGGCGCCACCAACCTGGTCACCCCGATCGCCGACGCGCACATGGACTCCGTGCCGCTCGTCGCGATCACCGGCCAGGTCTCCTCCAAGGCGATCGGCACCGACGCCTTCCAGGAGGCGGACATCGTCGGCATCACCATGCCGATCACGAAGCACAACTTCCTGGTCACGCGGGCCGAGGACATCCCGCGGACGATCGCGGAGGCGTTCCACATCGCCTCCACCGGCCGCCCGGGCCCGGTCCTGGTGGACATCGCGAAGGACGCCCTCCAGTCGAAGACCACCTTCTCGTGGCCGCCGACCCACGACCTGCCGGGCTATCGACCCGTCACCAAGCCGCACGCCAAGCAGATCCGGGAGGCCGCCAAGCTCATCTGCGCGGCCAAGCGGCCGGTCCTGTACGTCGGCGGCGGTGTCATGAAGTCCGGCGCCACCGCCGAGCTGAAGGTCCTCGCGGAACTGACCGGCGTCCCCGTCTGTACCACCCTGATGGCGCTCGGCTCCTTCCCCGACAGCCACCCGCTGCACGTCGGCATGCCCGGCATGCACGGTTCGGTCACCGGCGTCACCTCGCTGCAGAAGTCGGACCTGCTGATCGCGCTCGGCACCCGATTCGACGACCGCGTCACCGGCAAGCTGGACAGCTTCGCCCCCTTCGCCAAGGTCATCCACGCGGACATCGACCCCGCCGAGATCGGCAAGAACCGCGAGGTCGACGTCCCGATCGTGGGCGACGCCCGCGAGGTCATCGCCGACCTGATCCAGGCGGTCCAGGCCGAGCACACCGAGGGCAACACGGGCGACTACACCGCCTGGTGGAAGGACCTCAGCCGCTGGCGCGAGACGTACCCGCTCGGCTACGACCTGCCCGCGGACGGCAGCCTCTCGCCGCAGCAGGTCATCCAGCGGATCGGCGCGCTCGCCCCGGAGCACACCATCTACGCCGCCGGCGTCGGCCAGCACCAGATGTGGGCCTCGCACTTCGTCGACTACGAGGAGCCACGCACCTGGCTGAACTCCGGCGGCGCCGGAACCATGGGCTACGCGGTCCCGGCCGCGATGGGCGCCAAGGTGGGCATGCCGGACCGCACGGTCTGGGCGATCGACGGCGACGGCTGCTTCCAGATGACCAATCAGGAGCTGGTCACCTGCGCGCTGAACAACATCCCGATCAAGGTCGCGATCATCAACAACGGTGCGCTGGGCATGGTCCGCCAGTGGCAGACCCTGTTCTACAACCAGCGGTACTCCAACACGGTCCTGCACGCCGACGAGACCGGCCACGCCACCGTGGGCTCCCAGCTCGGCGAGTCCATCGCCCCCCGCAAGGGCACCCGCGTCCCGGACTTCGTGAAACTGTCCGAGGCCATGGGCTGCGTCGCACTGCGCTGCGAGGACCCCGCCGACCTGGACCGGGTCATCGCCGAGGCCAACGCGATCAACGACCGCCCGGTGGTCGTCGACTTCATCGTCCACGAGGACGCCATGGTGTGGCCGATGGTCGCCGCCGGCACCTCCAACGACGAGGTCCTGGCAGCCCGGGGCGTCCGTCCCGACTTCGGCGACAACGAAGACGACTGAGCCGAGAGAGCCTGAGAGAGAGAACGACTCACATGTCCAAGCACACGCTCTCCGTCCTGGTCGAGAACACGCCCGGCATCCTCGCCCGGATCGCCGCGCTGTTCTCCCGCCGCGGCTTCAACATCGACTCCCTCGCGGTCGGTGTCACCGAGCACCCCGACATCTCGCGCATCACCATCGTCGTGAACGTCGAGGACCTCCCGCTGGAGCAGGTGACCAAGCAGCTCAACAAGCTGGTCAACGTGCTCAAGATCGTCGAGCTGGAGCAGCACAACGCCATCGAGCGCGAACTCGTTCTGGTGAAGGTCCGCGCCGACAACGAGACCCGCTCGCAGATCGTCGAGATCGTCCAGCTGTTCCGCGCCAAGACGGTCGACGTCTCCCCGGAGGCCGTCACCATCGAGGCCACCGGCGGCACCGACAAGCTCGGCGCGATGCTGAAGATGCTGGAGCCCTTCGGCATCAAGGAACTCGTGCAGTCCGGCACGATCGCCATAGGGCGTGGCGGACGGTCCATCACGGACCGCAGCCTGCGCGCGCTCGACCGCAGCGCCTGAGCGACCGCTCCACCGGTCGTTCGACCGTTCGCCCCCGTGGGCAGCCCGCCGCGCGTCGGCGGGCCGCCCGCATGGCGAGACCGAGAAACTCACATTCCGTTCCCCGCCGTACGGTGGGAGCAACACACGCGCACCAAGGAGATATCCCAGTGGCCGAGCTGTTCTACGAGAACGACGCCGACCTGTCCATCATCGCGGGCCGCAAGGTCGCGGTCATCGGCTACGGCAGCCAGGGCCACGCCCACGCGCTGTCGCTCCGTGACTCCGGCGTCGACGTCGTCGTCGGCCTGAAGGAGGGCTCCAAGTCCAAGGCCAAGGCCGAGGAGCAGGGCCTGAAGGTCGTCTCGGTGTCCGAGGCCGCCGAGTGGGCCAACGTCATCATGATCCTGACCCCGGACCCGCTCCAGGCCGAGATCTACGAGGAGTCCATCAAGGACCACCTCCAGGACGGCGACGCGCTCTTCTTCGGTCACGGCTTCAACGTCCGCTACGGCTTCATCAAGCCCCCGGCCAACGTGGACGTCGCCCTGGTCGCCCCGAAGGGCCCGGGTCACCTGGTCCGCCGCCAGTACGAGGAAGGCCGCGGCGTGCCCTGCATCGCCGCCGTCGAGCAGGACCACAGCGGCAACGCCTTCGCCCTCGCGCTCTCCTACGCGGCCGGCATCGGCGGCACCCGCGCCGGCGTCATCAAGACCACCTTCACCGAGGAGACCGAGACCGACCTGTTCGGTGAGCAGGCCGTCCTCTGCGGTGGTGCCTCCGCTCTGGTCAAGGCCGGTTTCGAGACCCTGACCGAGGCCGGTTACCAGCCGGAGATCGCGTACTTCGAGTGCCTGCACGAGCTGAAGCTCATCGTGGACCTCATGTACGAGGGTGGCCTGGAGAAGATGCGCTGGTCGGTCTCCGAGACCGCCGAGTGGGGCGACTACATCACCGGCCCGCGCATCATCACGGACGCCACCAAGGCCGAGATGAAGAAGGTTCTCGCGGAGATCCAGAGCGGCGAGTTCGCCAACACCTGGATGGCCGAGTACAAGGCCGGTCTGCCGAAGTACAACGAGTACAAGAAGGCCGACGAGGCCCACCTGCTGGAGACCACCGGCAAGAAGCTGCGCAAGCTGATGAGCTGGGTCGACAACGACGAGAGCTGATCTCGCCGCGGCGGGGCCGGGACGACAAGTCCCGGCCCCGCCGCGCACGCGCCGCTGGAGGCCGTCCGGCCCGCCGGATCAGTGGCCTTCGACCGCGCGGATTGGCCACCCCGGCCAATCACGGAAGGGTGATCCTTCCGTACGGGCGGAAATCCGCCGCGGATACGCCACTACACTGCTCAACACAACGCGTCAGGCCCACAGTGTCGTGCGTCTTCCACGCGGCTACCCCCTCCACCGCCTGCGGCCGTCGGGACGGCCGTCCGCACTGGACTTGTGAGGATGACCCACGTGAGCTCGAAACCTGTCGTACTCATCGCCGAAGAGCTGTCGCCCGCCACGGTGGACGCGCTCGGTCCGGACTTCGAGATCCGGCACGTCAACGGAGCCGACCGCGCGGAGCTGCTGCCCGCGATCGTCGACGTCGACGCGATCCTGGTCCGCTCCGCCACCAAGGTGGACGCCGAGGCCATCGCCGCCGCCAAGAAGCTCAGGGTGGTCGCCCGCGCGGGTGTCGGCCTCGACAACGTCGACGTCTCCGCCGCCACCAAGGCCGGCGTGATGGTCGTCAACGCGCCGACCTCCAACATCGTCACCGCCGCCGAGCTGGCCTGTGGCCTGCTCGTCGCCACGGCCCGCAACATCCCGCAGGCCAACACCGCCCTGAAGAACGGCGAGTGGAAGCGGAACAAGTACACGGGTGTCGAACTCAGCGAGAAGACCCTCGGTGTCGTGGGCCTCGGCCGCATCGGCGTCCTGGTGGCCCAGCGCATGTCGGCCTTCGGCATGAAGGTCGTCGCGTACGACCCCTACGTCCAGCCCGCGCGCGCCGCCCAGATGGGCGTCAAGATGCTGACGCTGGACGAGCTGCTGGAGGTCGCGGACTTCATCACCGTGCACCTGCCGAAGACCCCCGAGACCCTCGGTCTCATCGGGGACGAGGCGCTGCACAAGGTGAAGCCGTCCGTCCGCATCGTCAACGCCGCGCGCGGCGGGATCGTGGACGAGGCCGCGCTGTACACGGCCATCAAGGAGGGCCGCGTCGCCGGCGCCGGCCTCGACGTGTACGCGAAGGAGCCCTGCACGGACTCCCCGCTCTTCGAGCTCGACCAGGTCGTCTGCACCCCGCACCTGGGCGCGTCCACGGACGAGGCCCAGGAGAAGGCCGGTGTCTCGGTCGCCAAGTCGGTGCGCCTCGCGCTCGCCGGTGAACTGGTGCCGGACGCGGTCAACGTCCAGGGCGGCGTCATCGCCGAGGACGTGCGACCGGGTCTGCCGCTCGCCGAGAAGCTCGGCCGCATCTTCACCGCCCTCGCGGGCGAGGTCGCGGTCCGTCTCGATGTCGAGGTCTGCGGCGAGATCACCCAGCACGACGTCAAGGTGCTGGAACTCTCCGCGCTCAAGGGTGTCTTCGAGGACGTCGTCGACGAGACGGTCTCCTACGTCAACGCCCCGCTGTTCGCGCAGGAACGCGGTGTCGAGGTCCGCCTGACCACCAGCTCGGAGTCCCCGGACCACCGCAACGTGGTCACCGTCCGCGGCACCCTCTCGGACGGTCAGGAGGTCTCGGTCTCCGGCACGCTCGCGGGTCCGAAGCACCTTCAGAAGATCGTCGGCATCGGCGAGTACGACCTGGACCTGGCACTCGCCGAGCAGATGGTCGTCCTGCGCTACGCCGACCGTCCGGGCGTCGTCGGCACCGTCGGCCGCATCCTGGGCGAGGCCGGTCTGAACATCGCGGGCATGCAGGTCGCCCGCGCCGAGGAGGGTGGCGAGGCGCTCGGCGTCCTCACCGTCGACGCCGAGGTCCCGGTGAACGTCCTCGCGGACATCGCCGCCGAGATCGGCGCCGTCTCGGCGCGCACGGTCAGCCTCGGCTGACCCTTCGGCACGCACGGGAAGGGCCCGGGGGAGACCCCGGGCCCTTTCGCGTTTCGCGTCGTACGGGTGGTTCAGCGTGCGACGGGGGTGGTGACGGCGGCCCCGGACGACTCCGGCTCCGGTACCGCCCCGGCGGGGGCGGTGGTGCCGATGCCGCGCAGCAGGACCGGTGTGACGGCCGCCGCCGCGAGCAGCAGGGCGGTGCCGCCCCAGGCCGCGTCCTGCATGCCGTGCACGAACGCCTCCCGGGCCAGGTCCAGTACCCGCTGCCCGGCGTCGCCGCCGAGGGAACCGGCGGTGGCGACCGCGCCGCCCAGGGTCTCCCGGACGGCGGGCTCGGCGCCCACCAGGTCGGAGCGGTAGACCGCGGTGCCGAGGCTGCCCAGGACGGCCATGCCCAGGGCGCCGCCGAACTCGGCGCCCGTCTCCAGCAGCGAGGCGGCCGAGCCTGCCTTCTCCGCGGGGGCCGCGCCGAGGGCGATGTCGGAGACCAGGGACATCACGACGACGATCCCGCCGGCCAGCACCCCGGCGCCGACGAGGAGCAGCCACAGGGAGTCCGAGCCGACCCGGCCGATGAGGGCGAACCCGGCGGCGCCGAGGACGAAGCCGCCCGCGATGACGAGGGACCGGTCCACCGTGCGGGCGAGGACCGCGGCCATGGGAGCGGCGGCGCCGATGGCGACCGACGGGGCCAGGCTCCACAGCGCGGCCTCCAAGGTGCCCAGGCCGAGCACCGATTGGAGGTACTGGGTGGTGAAGTAGGCCGAACCCATCATGGCGAAGGCGGAGACGGTCTGGAGGCCGATGCCCGCGCCGAAGCCGCGGTTGCGGAAGAGTGCCCGGCCGACCATGGCGTCGTCGCGGCCCCGCTGGCGGCGCACGAACACGTATCCGAAGGTCAGGCCGACGGCGACGCAGGCGGCGTGGAGCGGCGCGAGGCCCTCTGCGGCGATCTCCTTGAGGCCGTACACCAGGGGCAGCACGGCGGCCATCGACAGCGGGACGCTCAGCAGGTCGAAGCGGCCCGGGGCGGGGTCCTTGAACTCCGGGACCAGTACCGGGACCAGGACCAGCAGGAGCAGCATGGCGGGAACGTTGATCAGGAAGACCGAACCCCAGTAGAAGTGGTTCAGCATCACACCGCTCATCACGGAGCCGAGGGCGATGCCGCCGGTCATGGCGCCGGACCAGATGGCGATGGCCTGGGCGCGCTGCCGGGCGTCCTGGAAGAGGTTCCGCACGAGGGCCAGGGTGGACGGCATCAGCGTCGCACCGCCGATGCCGAGCAGTATCCGGCAGGCGATCAGCATCTCGGCGCTGGTCGCGTACCCGGCTCCGACGGAGGCGAGGCCGAAGGCGCTCGCGCCGATCAACAGCAGTTTGCGACGGCCGATGCGGTCTCCGAGCGAACCCATCGTGATCAGCAGCCCGGAGAGGGCGAAGGCGTAGCTGTCGAAGATCCAGAGCTGCTGGGTGGCGCTCGGGTCCAGCTCCCGGGTGATGGCGGGGATGGCGAAGTAGAGGACGGAGACGTCCATCGAGACCAGGAGCAGCGGCAGCAGCAGGACGGTGAAGGCGGTCCATTCGCGGCGGCCGGCGAGGGGTGCCGAGGCGGCGGGGTTCGTCATGAGCAGGAATGTACAAGCGTCATAAACATCTGTCTAGTACGAGTGTATGGAATTTCCGTATAGGACAGTTGTCTTGCTACCGTGTCGGCATGGGACATCGCGAAGATCTGCTCCGGGGCGCCAAGGAATGCCTGGTCGAGAAGGGGTTCGTGCGCACCACCGCGCGTGACGTCGTCAAGGCCTCCGGTGCCAACCTGGCCTCCATCGGCTACCACTACGGCTCGAAGGACGCCCTGCTCACCCAGGCGTTCATCGAGCTGGTCTCCGACTGGGGCGACGCGTTCACCGGCGGCCTCGCGGGGGAGGCCGGCTCGCTCGAACGCTTCCGCTCGGTGTGGGAGGGCGTGCACGCCGGCCACGAGGAGTCGGGTCCCATCTGGGCCGCGAGCCTGGAGGTCGCACTGACCCGGGACGGGCTTCCGGAGCTGCGTCGGCTGCTCGCTGCCTCGCAGGACGAGGGGCGCCGGGGGCTGGTCTCCATGTTCACGGGCGTACCGGAGGACCGGCTGGGGGAGGAGGATCTGCGCACGCTGGGCACCTTCTACCAGGCGCTGCTCAACGGATTCATGATCCAGTGGCTCTTCGACGCCGAGAGCGCCGGCACCCCGGCCGAGTTGACCGAGGGGATGCGCCGGGCGGCGGAACTCATGGGCAAGGGGGCGGGGGCGGGAACGCCGGGGAAGGCGGCCGGGACCCCGGTCGACGGGGCGATGCCGGTCGACGCGCCGGCGCGGGACGTGCCGGTCGAAGAGCCCGACGCGGGACCCGCCGCCTGAGCCGCGCCGCGCGCCCGCGCCGTGCCCGCCGTACGGCCGGCGAGGGGCGCGCGGGTCAGTCGAGGCGGGCGGCCTTGAGGGACATGTGCAGCAACAGCCGGTCCTCGCCCTCGTCCAGATCGAGGCCCGTCAGTTGCTCCACCCGGCCCAACCGGTAGTACAGCGTCTGGCGGTGGATCCCCAGGACGGCCGCCGCCCGGCCCGCCTGTCCGGCGCAGTCCAGGAACACCTCGGCGGTACGGGCCAGTTCACGGTGCGCCGCGTCCAACAGGACCCGGGTGGAGGGATCTTGTGCCCGACCCGCCGTCAACGAGGCCAACAGTCGGTACGGTCCGATGGCCGACCACCGTGCCACCTGCCCGAGCCGGGGCTGCGCCGCCGCCGCCCTGGCCGCCGCCACGGCCTCGGCCCACGCGTCGCCGAGCGTGGTCAGCCCGCGCCGGGGCTCGGCGATGCCGACGGTCGCGGCGGGGAGCCCCGGCGGCGTCGTGGGGCGGGGGAGCAGCCGGGAGGCCAGCGCCTCCGCCGGCGCGACGGAGTCCGCCGAGCGGAGCCTGACCAGGACCGCCAGAGCCGTCCGACCGGGACCCGGGTCCCCGTCGGTCCCGTCCGATCCGCCGGCGCCGGCGCCGGCGGCGGAACGGTCACCCGGTCGGGCGTCGGGGCGGCCACCCTGGAGATCGGCGGCCCGGCCCGAAGCGCCCCGCCCCGACGTGGCCCGCCCCGACCCGCCTGGGTCCGTACCGCTCGCCCGGCCCGGCCGGCTCCACGGCACCACGCACACCGCGGCCGTGCCCGGCATCGAACCCGGGACCTCCCCGGCCCACGGGGCCACGCACACCACCGCGTGGAGCCCGTCGCCGTCCGGTCCCAGGGCGGAACGCAGGGCGGTCAGCGCCATGTCCCGCTGCCAGCCGCCGTCGGCCGTGAGCGCCGCGCGGAACTCCCGCGACAGGTCCGCCCCGGCCTTGGCCTCCTCGGCGAGCAGCACCCCCATGCGCTCGGCGACCTCCATGGCGGCGGTGAGCGCCGCCGGACCGGGCCCCGCGTCGGGACCGGACTCCGGGTCGAGGAGCCACACGTACCCCTGGACGATCCCCCGGTAGCGCACGGGCAGGCAGAGCCGGCCCCGGACGACCCCGGCCTCGGGGGCGGCCGGGATGCGCACCGGACCGGTGGCGCGGGCGATGCCGAAGCCCTCGAACCAGGACCGGACGGCGGCCGTGGACTGCCTGGTCAGGATCGAGCGGGTGCGGACCGGGTCCATGGCCGTGTCGTCGTCGCCGTCGTGCGCGCCGAAGGCGATGAGGCGGAAGTCCCGGTTCTCCAGGGTCGCCGGGGCGCCGAGCAGCGCCGAGATCTCGTCCACCAGGTCCTGGTAATCGCCCTTCACCCGGCCATTCTCCCACCTGCGGAACGGTTCTTCAGACAGATGTATGAGATGTCGACAACGGATGCGTGACAGCTGTCGATGGCAGAGGATCGTGGAGATCCTTAGGTTTCACGGTGGTTTTACATGCGTTTCTCTTACGTCCACGCCATGCCGGCGCGCGATCGTGAATCTGCTTCTGCCACCCGTTGGAGGTGCCCCGTGCTGGGTCCCGCGATCCTCGCCGCTTCCCGCAGCGACAAGCTGCGCCGAATCGTCTCCGCCGCCCCGGTGACCAAGCCCGTGGTGAACCGGTTCATCCCCGGTGAGACGGTCGGCCAGGTCATCCCGATCGTCGAGGACCTCACGCGCAAGGGTCTCGAAGTCACCCTCGACGTGGTCGGCGAGGACATCACCGCCGTGGAGCAGTCCCACGCCGCGCGCGACGCCTACCTCGAACTGATCGAGCGGCTGGCCGAGCTGGGTCTGGGAGAGACCGTCGAGATGTCGGTCAAGCTCTCGATGTTCGGCCAGGCCCTCGAAGGCGGCCACGAGCTGGCCCTCGCCAACGTGCGCCCGGTCGTCGAGGCCGCCGCGGCCATCGGCACCACCGTCACCCTGGACGCCGAGGACCACACCACCCTCGACTCGATGTTCGCCATCCACGAGGAGCTGCGCCGGGACTTCCCGCAGACCGGCTGCGTGATCCAGGCCTACCTCTTCCGCACCGAGGCCGACGCCCACCGGCTCGCCGAGGCCGGCAGCCGCGTCCGGATCGTGAAGGGCGCCTACAAGGAGCCCGCCGAGGTCGCCTACCAGGACAAGGCCGAGATCGACAAGGCGTACGTCCGCATCATGCGCATCCTGATGGAGGGCGAGGGGTACCCGATGATCGGGTCCCACGACCCGCGCCTGATCGCCATCGCCCAGGAACTGGCCCGCAAGGCCGGCCGCAAGCCCGACGAGTACGAGTTCCAGATGCTGTACGGGATCCGCAGCGACGAGCACCTGCGGCTGGCCGCCGAGGGACACCGGATGCGCGTCTACACCGCGTACGGGACCGACTGGTACGGCTACTTCATGCGCCGCCTGGCGGAGAAGCCGGCCAACCTCCTCTTCTTCCTCCGCTCGATGATCACCAAGAACTAGGTCCAGAACCAGGTTCAGAACTAGCTCAAGGAGTTGCCAGACCCATGGATGCTGTGACCCAGGTCCCCGCGCCGGTCAACGAGCCGGTCCACTCGTACGCCCCCGGCAGCGCGGAGCGCGCCCGTCTCGAAATCCAGCTCAAGCAGCTGTCCGAGAACCCCATCGACCTTCCGATGACGATCGACGGCGTCAAGCGGATGGGTGGCGGCGAGCGCTTCGACGTCGTCCAGCCGCACGACCACAAGTCGGTCATCGGCACCTACGCGAACGCCACCGAGGCCGACGCCCAGGCCGCCGTCGACGCGGCCCTGGCCGCCGCCCCGGCCTGGCGCGCGATGGACTTCGACGACCGCGCCGCGATCATCCTGCGCGCCGCCGAGCTGCTCGCCGGCCCGTGGCGCGAGAAGCTGGCCGCGTCGACCATGCTGGGCCAGTCGAAGACCGCCCAGCAGGCGGAGATCGACACCCCCTGCGAGCTCGTCGACTTCTGGCGCTTCAACGTCCACTTCGCCCGCCAGATCCTGGCCGAGCAGCCGGCCGCGAACAGCGCCGGCGTGTGGAACCGCAGCGACCACCGCCCGCTGGAGGGCTTCGTCTACGCGATCACGCCGTTCAACTTCACGGCCATCGCCGGCAACCTGCCGACCGCCCCGGCCCTGATGGGCAACGTGGTCGTGTGGAAGCCGTCCCCGACGCAGACCCACTCCGCGGTCCTGCTGATGGAGGTCCTGGAGGCGGCCGGTCTGCCCAAGGGCGTCATCAACCTGGTGACCGGCGACGGCATCGCCGTCTCCGAGGTGGCCCTGAACCACCCCGAGCTGGCCGGCATCCACTTCACCGGCTCGACCAAGACCTTCCAGCACCTGTGGAAGACCGTCGGCAACAACATCGAGAAGTACAAGTCCTACCCGCGCCTGGTCGGCGAGACCGGTGGCAAGGACTTCGTCGTCGCCCACCCGTCCGCGGACCGCGACATCCTGAAGACCGCCCTGACCCGCGGCTCCTTCGAGTTCCAGGGCCAGAAGTGCTCGGCCTCCTCGCGCGCCTACGTCCCGGCGTCGATCTGGAACGACGGCTTCAAGGAGGCCTTCGCGGCCGAGGTCGACGGCATCACCATGGGTGACGTCCGCGACCTGTCGAACTTCATCGGCGCCGTCATCGACGAGCGTTCGTTCGCGAAGAACAAGGCCGCGATCGACCGCGCCAAGGCCGACCCGACCTGCACGATCGTCGCCGGCGGCAGCTACGACGACTCGGAGGGCTACTTCGTCCGCCCGACCGTCATCGCCTGCACCGACCCGGAGAACGAGGTCTTCACGACCGAGTACTTCGGCCCGATCCTCGCCGTGCACGTCTACGAGGACGCGGACTTCGACGCGATGCTGGAGCAGATGGAGTCGGTGTCCGCGTACGCGCTGACCGGCGCCGTCATCGCCCAGGACCGCTACGCGGCGGCCGACGCGATGGAGAAGCTCCGCTTCGCGGCGGGCAACTTCTACATCAACGACAAGTCGACCGGCGCCGTCGTCGGCCAGCAGCCCTTCGGCGGCGGCCGCGCGTCCGGTACGAACGACAAGGCGGGCGCGGCCTCCAACCTGCTGCGCTGGACCTCGACCCGCTCCATCAAGGAGACCCTGGTCCCGCCGACCGACTACGCGTACCCGCACATGGGCTGACCTCCCTGCCCTGCCGAACCCCGCCCCCGCTCCGGTACCCCCAAGTCCGGAGCGGGGGCGGTCCAGGTTCCGGGACCGGTCTCAGACCTCGACGATGACCTGGTCCAGGGACTTGCGCAGCAGATCGGGAACCTCGCAGTCGTCGGCCGGGTAGCCGACGGGGATGACCGCGAAGGCCTTCTCGTTCTCCGGGCGGTTCAGGACGTGGCTGAGGAACCGCATCGGGCTCGGCGTGTGGATCAGCGCGGCGAGCCCGCTCAGGTGGAGGGCGGACAGGAGCATGCCGACGGCGATGCCGACCGACTCGTCCACGTAGTAGTGCTTGCGCTTCGTGCCGTCCGGCCCCAGCCAGTACCGCTGCTGGAAGACCACGATCAGGGCCGGAGCGTCGGTCAAGTGGGTCTTGACCGCGTCGGTGCCGAGGGGACGCAGCGCGGCGAGCCATTCGTCGCCGAGCCGGCCGTCGTAGGAGATCTGCTCCTCCTGCTCGGCCGCGGCGCGGATCTGCCGGCGGATCCCGGCATCCTTGACCAGGACGAACGTCCAGGGCTGCTGGTGTGCCCCGGACGGAGCCGTCGCGGCGCACGCGACGGCGTCCCGCACGACCTGCTCGGGCACCGGGTCGGGAGAGAAGTGACGGACGGTGCGCCGCTCGTCCATCCGCGCCCGCAACTCGGCCGCGCGCGCGAGGGATTCCGCGCCCGGCATGCGGGCGGGGCGGTACGGGACGGGCCGATGGGGACGGCCATGGGTGGGGGTCCACTGCTGGGTCTCAGGCGACATGGGCAGATCTTCACGCGCGGAACCGATCGCCGCCAGGGCCGCGTCATGAGCTTCTGTCCGATGTGTACTGACAGGGGGGCTATGAACATGGCAGGGGCCGGACGATTTCTCGAGTGGGACGGCTGCTTCAACGCGCGTGACCTGGGGGGCGTGGGGCAGGTCGCGCCGGGGGCGGCCGTGCGCGCGGACCGGCTCGACGGGCTCACCGGACAGGGCTGGACCACCCTGGTCGCCCACGGCGTGCGGACCGTCGTCGACCTGCGCAATGACGACGAGGTGGAGGTGGACCGCGCGCCCCGCCCGGACCTCCTGACCACGGTGCGGATACCCCTGGACGGGCTGGAGCACCGGGACTTCTGGGACGTGTGGTGGGGGACCCCGGGTTTCGGAACCCCCGCGTATTTCCGGCCTTTCCTGGACCGTTTCCCCGACCGCGTCGCCGACGTGGCCCGGACGATCGCCGACGCCCCGCCCGGCGGGGTCGCCTTCCACTGCGGTCTGGGCCGGGACCGCACCGGGATCATCGCCCTCGTTCTGCTCCGGCTCGCCGGGGCGAGCCCGCGGGAGATCGCCGTCGACCACGGGCTGAGCGAGTCCCGGGTACGGGCCGGTCATGCCGCGCGGGGGATGCCGTACGACGGCGCGGAGATCGAGACGTATGTCGCCGGACTCGGCACGACCGTCCACGCACTGGCCCGGCAGGCCGCCGAACAGTTGGACGCCCGGGCCTACCTGCTCGACGCCGGACTCGACACGGGCACGCTGGAAAGGCTCGCCGACCGCCTCCGGGGCGTTGGTACCGTCGCCGGATGACGGCGAACACGAACGGTGACGTCCTGCTGCGGCACACCTGCGAACTGGGCACGACGGAGTTCGGCGAGATTCGCGCCCTGCTGGACGACGCGTTCGACGGCGACTTCGCCGACGAGGACTTCGAGCACGCGCTCGGCGGGATGCACGTCCTCGTGCGCGAGGACGGCGTGCTGATCGCGCACGGCAGCGTGGTGCAACGCCGGGTCGTGCACGCAGGTCGGGCCCTGCGGACCGGGTACGTCGAGGCGGTGGCCGTACGCGCCGACCGGCGCCGCCGCGGTCTCGCCGCGCGGGTCATGACCGAACTGGAGGGCGTGATCGGGCGGGCCTACGAGCTGGGCGCGCTGTCCGCCTCCGAGGACGGCGCCGCCCTCTACGCGGGGCGCGGCTGGCGGGTCTGGGGCGGGCGGATCGGGACGCTGGGCCCGGCCGGGCCGGAGCGACTCGCCGACGAGGAGGGTTCCACCTACTTCTGGGCACCGCCCGGCGGGGCCCTGTTGGACCCCACCGGGCGGCTCGACTTCGACTGGCGCGACGGGGACGTGCTCTGAGGCCCTGTCGGGGTCGGCGCGGGCGCGGGCCGCTCAGCCCGAGACGCTCGGCGCCCCGTACTCGACGTGGCCCGTGTAGCGGCGCGACCAGGTGCCGTCGGAGTCGGCCAGGATCGTGAAGTCGTACCAACCGCCGTTGTAGGCGACCGCGTTGAAGAAGTCCTCGCGCGAGGACTTCGCGGGGACCTTGTACGTCCACGGGCCGTCCGTGCGGTAGGCGTCGGAACGGATCGTGAAGGTGACCGCCGCCGCGGAGGTGTTGGTCATCTTGAAGTACACGGCGGTCCTGCCCGTGCCCGGCTCCACCGCGAAGCGCGCCGCGACCTCGATCCCCCCGCCCGCCTTGGACGCGTCGCCGATGAAACGGCGCAGGAAACGGTTCGGCCCGTGCATCGAGATGTCGTACTTGCCCGAGCCGCTGCCGAGGCCGACGCTGAACCAGTCCGTCGAGGTGGTGCCGGGGTCCACCGTGTACTGCCAGGGCGTCGTGTCCCGGTGCTGGTGCGGGTGGATCGAGAAGTGCGCCGGCCGCTTCGCGTGCGCGCCCAGGTTGGACATCGAGAACCAGGCCAGGATCTTCCCGGCGGCCCCGAACTCGAAGCGGTCCAGGTTGCCGTTCACCTGGTACGGCAGGGCCCGCGCCGGGCGGGTGCCGGTCTCCTGCGTCGGCAGCGCGTTGTTCTGCGGGGCGGGATTGGGCAGCGGGGCGCAGGTGGCCTGGCCGATGACCTTCGCGGTCGAGGGCAGGCCGGCGGGAACGCCGTGGACGGGGCGCGCGAAGTCGAAGACGCCGGTCAGGTCGCCCACGACCCTGCGGCGCCAGGCGCTGATGTTCGGACAGGTGGCGGGGGTGCCCAGGGCCGTCGTCCAGGTCTCCATGAACCGCAGGACGGAGGTGTGGTCGAAGACCTCGGAGCTGACCCAGCCACCACGGGTCCACGGGGACATCACCAGCATCGGGACGCGGAAGCCGAGCCCGATCGGGAGACCGTCGAGGTACTCGTCGGGCGTGCCGGGCGGAGCGACGGGCGGCGGCACGTGGTCGAAGAACCCGTCGTTCTCGTCGTAGTTGAGGAAGAGGACGGTGGAGTCGAAGACCTCCGGGTTCGCGGCCAGCGCCCGGTAGACCAGGTCCACGAAGTGCGCGCCGTCCCCGGGCGGCGCGTACGGGTGCTCGGAGAAGGCCTCGCTCGCCACGACCCAGGACACCTGCGGGAGGGTCCCGGCGACGACGTCGGCGCGGATCGCGGCCGCGATGTCGTCGGGGGTGGAACCGGTGACCTTGGGGACGGAGCCCATGCCGCGATCCCACAGCGGGTTGCCCGGGGCCGCGTCGGCGAACTTCCGGAAGTAGGCCAGGCCGTTGTCCCCGTAGTTGTCCTGGGCGTTCTGGTAGACCTTCCAGCTCATCCCGGCCCGCTGGAGCGCCTCCGCGTACGTCTCCCAGGTCAGCCCGGACTCGTCACCGCCGTCCTTGCTGCCCGCATCGACCTTGCCGCTCCACAGGAAGGTGCGGTTGGGGCCGGTGGCGCTGAGGGCGGAGCAGAAGTACGCGTCGCAGATCGTGTAGTGGTCGGCGAGCCCGTAGTGGAAGGGGATGTCGCCCCGGTCGAGGTGGCCGAGGGTACGGGTGTTGCCGACACCGAGGACGAAGTTGTCCATCCGGCCCTTGTTCCAGGCCGCGTGCTGCGAGGTCCAACTGTGCGGGAGGTCGCCGGTGCACTGCGCGAGGGTCGCGCCGTCCACCCCGCCCGCCGGCGGGGTGGCGCTGAGATTCCACGGGTACTGGCGACCGCCCCAGTTCGGCTGGTTGAACATGCCCCAGCCGCCCGGGAGGTTTCCGGCGGCGCGGTCGCCGAAGCCGCGGACGCCCTTCAGCCTGCCGAAGTAGTGGTCGAAGCTGCGGTTCTCCTGCATGAGGATCACCACGTGCTTGACGTCGGTGATCGTGCCGGTCGCGGCGGCCGCGGCCGCCGAGGTCGGGACGACCGCGGGCAGTCCGGCGCCCGCCACCAGTCCGGCGCCGATTCCCACGAAACCCCTGCGGCTGATCGGTGTCACTGACTGCTCGCCTCCAACTCGCGTGCCCCGTCGGCACATTGAGCGCAAGGGTGGCCGGACCCGCGCCAAAGGTCTACATCCGTGCGGTAAGAGTTCGGTGAACTTCCGGGTGGCCGGAATCGGCCCCCGAGACGGGCCGACATCCTGCCCGGATCGTCCCCGCGCGGCATCCCCGGACAACGTTCATCGTCCGGCCGATGCCCTGGACAGCGGTGGTTTCGCTGCCCACCCCACCACTGCGCGGATGCGGGACCGGGAAGCCCTCCGACTCCTCCCGCGGATTGGTGTGATCACGAACCAATGCCCCGCCCGGGTGCGGCCACTCGTGTACGACCTCGAAGGGATCGCGGGGAACGACCGGCGGCCCCGCACCCACCGATCCGGGCCCCGAACGGCCCAAGGGGCGCGTGGGATGCGTCACGCGGGCGGAATCCGCCTCCCTCCTCGCCGACAGAGCCCTGATCAGGGAAATCCGTGCGAACGAGGACGGAAACGGACCCTCGGGGGGCCTGTTCGGGGGGCCTTCGCGGGGGATTCCCGTCTCAGATAGTAGGAAGTCCGAGTAATTGCGGAGACATACAGCGGGACCTGGCCTAGCTTTGTAGGAGCCGAACGTCTCGCCGATCCGGCGAATGGCGGTCGAGAGCGCGCGCCCCTGGCAGGCAACCCCTGCGGCGCACCGCTCCCCGCCTCTTCCGGCGCCTTGAAGGAACCCCTCATCCGTGGCCCCGCCACGCCGTGATCTCAAGGAGTCGATCACCATGACCCGTCACACCCCCGCAGTCCGCCGCGTCCGCCACTCCTCCCAGGCGGAAGCCGACCGCAAGAACGCCGCAGCCGCCCTCCAGCGCGCCCTGGACCGCCGCGACAACGGCGGCTCGACCGGCCACTGAGCACATCGGCCGCCCCTGTGGGCGGCCTTCCGAACACACCCGGGCCCGGACGTGTTGCGTTCACCGATGTCCAGATGGTGGACGCAATATGTCTGAGGGCTGGGACAGAGAGTACGGTTTTCCCATGTCGACCAGCATCAATCTCGCAGTGATCCCCGGTGATGGCATCGGCCAGGAAGTCGTGGCTCAGGGCCTCAAGGTCCTTACCGCGGTCCTGCCCCAGGATGTGAAGCTGGAGACCAAGGAGTACGACCTCGGCGCCCGGCGCTGGCACCGCACCGGTGAGACCCTCCCGGACGCGGAACTCGAAGCGCTGAAGCACCACGACGCGATCCTGCTGGGCGCCATCGGCGACCCCTCGGTCCCCTCCGGCGTCCTGGAACGCGGTCTGCTGCTGAAGCTCCGCTTCGCCTTCGACCACTTCGTCAACCTGCGCCCGTCGAAGCTCTTCCCCAACACGGCCACCCCGCTCGCCGGCCGCCCGGAGATCGACTTCGTCGTGGTCCGCGAGGGCACCGAGGGCCCCTACACCGGCAACGGCGGCTCGCTGCGCACCGGCACCCCCGCGGAAGTGGCGACCGAGGTCAGCCTCAACACCGCGTACGGCGTCGAGCGCGTGGTCCGTGACGCCTACGCGCGGGCCGACGCCCGCCCCCGCAAGAAGCTGACGCTGGTCCACAAGAACAACGTCCTCGTGTACGCGGGTCACCTGTGGAAGAACATCTTCGACAAGGTCGGCCAGGAGTACCCCGAGGTCACCACCGACTACCTGCACGTCGACGCCGCGACGATCTTCTTCGTCACGCAGCCCGAGCGGTTCGACGTCATCGTCACGGACAACCTCTTCGGTGACATCCTCACCGACCTGGCCGCCGCCGTCACCGGCGGAATCGGCCTGGCCGCCTCCGGGAACATCAACCCGACCGGCGCCTTCCCGTCCATGTTCGAGCCCGTCCACGGCTCCGCCCCGGACATCGCCGGCACCGGCAAGGCGGACCCGACCGCGACGATCCTCTCCGTCGCCCTCCTGCTGCGCCACCTCGGCCACGAGGCCGAGGCCGCCCGCATCGAGGACGCCGTCTCCGCCGACCTGGCCGAGCGCGACGGCACCTTCCGCTCCACCGAGGCGATCGGCGACGCCCTCGCCGCGCGAGTAGCCGGCTGACCCGGCAACCCCGTCTCAGGAAGCCGCCGGGTCGCGACCACCGCACCCGGCGGCTTCTCCTGTGCGGCCCCGGGTGCCACCATCTCCCCTGGGCCGCAAACTCCCTGTTTCACCGAAGCCTCCGTGCGCGCGATAATCGAACGCGAGGCCGCGGAATGCGGGGATGCTCGGACGTCCTAGTACGCCGTGAGCGCGGTCCGCCCTACAAAACCGGTGAAGGACAAGCACTCATGACGACGCCCACGATCGAGCTCAAGCCCTCCTCGAACCCGCTGTCCGACGCGGAGCGCGAGGCGATCCTGGCCAGCCCCGGCTTCGGCCGCCACTTCACCGACCACATGGTGACGATCAAGTGGACCGAGGGTCGCGGCTGGCACGACGCAGAGCTGGTCCCGTACGCGCCGCTGTCGATGGACCCGGCGAACATGACCCTGCACTACGCGCAGACCATCTTCGAGGGCCTCAAGGCCTACAAGCAGCCCGACGGCACCGTCGCCACCTTCCGCCCCGAGGCCAACGCGGACCGCTTCCAGGCCTCCGCCCGCCGCATGGCCATGCCCGAGCTGCCCTCGGAGCTGTTCATCGCCGCCTGCGACGCGCTCATCAAGCAGGATCGCGCCTGGGTTCCGGACTCCGGCGAGGCCTCGCTGTACCTGCGCCCGTTCATGTTCGCGTCCGAGGTCGGTCTGGGCGTCCGCCCGGCCAACGAGTTCCTCTTCATGGTCATCGCCTCGCCCGCCGGCGCCTACTTCCCCGGTGGCGTCAAGCCCGTCTCCGTCTGGCTCTCCGAGGACTACGTCCGCGCGGTCAAGGGCGGCACCGGTGCGGCGAAGACCGGCGGCAACTACGCGGCCTCCCTCGTCGCCCAGGCCGAGGCGGCCTCGCACGGCTGCGACCAGGTCGTCTGGCTGGACGCCGTCGAGCACCGCTGGATCGAGGAGATGGGCGGGATGAACCTGTACTTCGTGTACGGCGACCGCATCGTCACCCCCGAACTCACCGGATCGCTCCTCCCCGGCATCACCCGCGACTCCCTCCTCACGATCGCCCGCGACCTCGGCTACACCGCCGAGGAGGGCCGCATCACCACCGAGGACTGGAAGCGCGACAACGAGAACGGCACCCTGACCGAGGTGTTCGCCTGCGGCACCGCGGCCGTCATCACCCCCGTCGGCTCGGTCAAGTCCGGCCGCGCGAACTGGACGCAGGGCACCGGCGAGCCCGGCGAGGTCACCATGAAGCTCCGCAAGGCGCTCCTCGACCTCCAGACCGGCCACACCGCCGACCGCCACGGCTGGATGCACCCGCTCGGATAGTCCGCGCTCGACTGGTCCGCGCTCGACGACGTACGGCGAGAGGCCCGCACCCGATCCGGGGTGCGGGCCTCTCGCCGTACAGGGGGGGCCGGGGCGCCTAAGCGGCGACCGGCTCGTCGGCGGCGGCATCGGCGGCCGGCGCGGGGACGGCCGCGTTCCGCCGGGTGAGGGCCGTGTAGGCGAGGCCGCCGGCCAGGCCGGACAGGACGAAGGAGCAGTCCACGCCGCCCGTCAGGGCCAACAGAGGTCCCTCGTAGAAGGGGGTGGTGACGGCGAGCAGGCCGACGCCCGCGCCGACCGCCCACGAGACGGTGGCAGCCGGGTTCCAACCGCCCCGGTACCAGTAGATCCCGCCCACCGAACGGCGGTTGAAGACCTGGAGGGCGTCCGGGTCGTACGTGCCGCGGCAGCGCGCGTGGCCGATCAGGGTGATCACCGCCCACGGGGTGCCGAGCGCGGTGAGCAGCAGCACGAACGAGGTCATCGCGGACTGGACGTCCCACTCGAAGGAGCCGACGAACACGAAGGCGGTGGCCACGCCGGCCGCGACCAGGGTGGCGGTCGTGCGGGTGGCCCGGGGCACGATCGCGTCCAGGTCGAGGCCCATGGAGTAGAGCATCAGCCCGGCGTTGCCCACGGAACCCGCGGCGGCGGCCACCAGCAGCGGGATCAGGTACCAGAACGGCGAGGCGTCGACCAGCGGCCCGGCGTACTCGGCGCCGGCCCGCGCGGCGAGGGCGGTGTACGTGCCGAAGAGCTGCGGGACCAGCAGGCCGACCAGGAGGCCGAGGGCGGTGGACCGGAGCACCTTGCGGGAGTCGTGCCGGGCGGGGGAGATGTAGCGGGTGTAGTCGCCGAGCAGGGTGATGAAGGCGACGGGACCGCTGAGACCGGCGGCGACGGCGGCGAGCAGCCAGGTCGGCCAGAAGGAGCCGAGGAGGTAGGCGGTCTCCGGCGGTGCGGCGGCGGTGAAATCGGGGGCGTAGGCGAGGACGCCGACGGCCAGCAGGACCACCATGGCGACGGACAGGATCTTGCTCATCCGCAGCAGGAGCCGGTAGCCGAACACGGCCGCGACGACGGTGCAGGCGGCCAGTGCGCCGTACATCACGGCCCGTGAGAGGCCGGTGTCCGGCAGCCCGGTGAGCCGGGACAGGGTGCCGACCATCACGTCGCCGCCGATCCACAGGGTCAGCGCCGTGTAGCCGAGGGAGAGCAGCAGGCCCACCACGGACCCGACCAGTCGACCGCGCACGCCGAACTGGGCCCCGCTGGAGGTGGACAGGTTGGTGCCGGTGCGCAGGGAGACCAGCGCCAGCGGGGCGGTGAAGGCGATCCCGACGACGGTGCCGGTCACGATCGCGGTCACCGAGGGCCACAGCCCCAGTCCGAAGGACGGGGGCAGCCAGCCGAAGACGATCACACCGAGGCAGAGGTTGGAGCCGAGGAGGATCGAGATCAGGTCACGGGGACCGCTCGTCCGCTCCTCCTCCGGGATGGTGTCGACTCCGCGCTGTTCGATGGGCATGGGGGAACTCCCTTGGCAGGGCGGGGGGTGGTTCGCAAAGGTTTGAGCGACATTCAATGTGACTCAGCCCCTGCTCTCCGGTCAATCCTTCCTGGCCGGTAAATGAAGAGTTAGAGTGATGCTCTAACCCATCGACCCCGAAGGTGGTGGATCGGCGTGCGGCTGACCCCAACCGAGCGCGACCGGCTGCTGCTCCGCGGCGCCGCGGAACCGGCCAGGGCCCACGGCATGCGAGTGTGCGCTCAACTCCCGGGTGGGCGCGGTCGATGTGGACGCGCGCAGCGGCCTCGTCTCCCTCGACGGAGAACCCCTGCGCTCCGAAGCGGCCGCCTCGGTCTCCCTCAACCGCCTGTACTTCCTGTAAGCCAGTAAGGACCCTCCATGACTGACGCTGCCGACAAGCCCGCCGCCCACGGATTCCGGATGCCCGCCGAGTGGACCCCCCACGAGCGCACCTGGATGGCCTGGCCGAGCCCCAACCCGACCTTCACCGACGAGAAGGAACTCGCCGAGGCCCGCGAGGCCTGGGGAGCCGTCGCCCGCGCCGTGCGCGCGTACGAGCCGGTGACCCTCGTCGTCTCCCCGGGCGACGCGCAGGGCGCCCGCGCGATCGTCGGCGACGACGTCGAGCTGGTCGAGCGCGAGCTGGACGACGCCTGGATGCGGGACATCGGCCCGACCTTCGTCACCGACGGCGCAGGCGGACTCGCCGCCGTCGACTGGACCTTCAACGGCTGGGGCGCCCAGACGTGGGCCCGCTGGGGCCACGACGAGAAGATCGCCCGCCACGTCTCCGACCTGGCCGGCACCCGCACCTACAGCACCCGCCTGGTCAACGAGGGCGGCGCCGTCCACGTGGACGGCGAGGGCACCGTGCTGCTCACCGACACCGTGCAGCTCGGCGCCGGACGCAACCCCGACTGGACCCGCCGGCAGGTGGAGGAGGAGATCCACGCCCACCTCGGCACGACCAAGGCGATCTGGCTGCCCTACGGCCTGGCCGGCGACTACGGCACCTACGGCACCCAGGGCCACGTGGACATCGTCGCCGCCTTCGCCCGGCCCGGCGTGGTCATGGTCCACAGCCAGCCCGACCCGGCCCACCCGGACCACGAGCGCTGCAAGACCATCGCCGCCCTCCTGCGCGCGTCCACCGACGCGCGGGGCCGGCTGCTGGAGGTCGTGGAGATCCCGGCGCCGACCGTGCTGGAGGAGGACGGCGAGTGGGTCGACTACTCGTACATCAACCACTACCTCTGCAACGACGGCGTGGTGCTCTGCTCCTTCGACGACCCGCGCGACGAGGAAGCCGCGGAGATCTTCCGGGGTCTGTTCCCCGAGCGGACCGTGACACTGGTTGACGCACGTACGATTTTCGCCGGGGGTGGCGGTATCCACTGCATCACCCAGCAACAGCCGAAGGTCTGACCCGCGGCGAACGGTTTCGAGGAGTGGTCCATGGTGGCGGGTGGAGTACGGGCGGCGCGGAAGAACGCGCCGCCGCGCGAGGACGTACTCGTCGCCGCCATGGCCACGATCGCCGAGCGCGGCCTCGAAGGCCTCACCATGGCCGGTCTCGGCCGCCAGGTGGGCATGAGCAGCGGCCACCTCCTCTACTACTTCGGCAGCAAGGACGAACTCCTGCTGCAGACCCTGGAGTGGAGCGAGGCCTCCCTCGGCGCCGAACGCCGGGCCCTGCTGTCCCGCCGCGGCCCGGTGCGCGAGCGGGTGCAGGCGTACGTCGACCTGTACGTGCCCGAGGCCGCGCGCGATCCGCACTGGACCCTGTGGCTGGAGGTCTGGAACCGCTCGCAGAACGCCGGCCCCCCGGAACGCGAGCGGCAGGCCGCCATCGAGGGAGCCTGGCACCGGGACCTGGTCGCGCTGCTCGCCGAGGGCATCTCGCGCGGCGAGTTCCGCGCGGTGGACGCCGACCGGTTCGCCGCCCGCATCAGGGCCCTGCTCGACGGGTTCAGCATCCAGGTCGCCGTCGGCCTGCCCGGGATAGGGCGCGGCGACATCCTGGAACACGTCACCGAGTTCCTGGACGAGGCGCTCGTATCGTGAGACGTCGGTCCGCGGGCGCGGCCCCTTGTGTCACACTGCGGACGTGCCTGCTCAGCTCATGATTATGGACAGCAGCGCGCCGGTCCGCAGTGACCGTTGAGCCGTGGAGAACCCACGGACGGCGGCCACAGTGCCCCAGACCCGCGCGCAGACCTCTCGCACCCGCGAGGGGTCTTTTCGTTTCCCGGCTCCATTCCTGCCGGGAGCGGGCGGCGCGCGATGATGGGGGCAGTGGATCCCCGGTCTCCGGAACCACTCATCCGACAGGAGTCAGACCAGCATGACGACGACAGAGCCGACTGCGCCGGCGGGCCCCGACGACAGCTTCCACGTCTTCGACACGACCCTGCGCGACGGCGCCCAGCGTGAGGGCATCAACCTCACGGTCGCGGACAAGCTGACCATCGCGCGGCACCTGGACGACTTCGGAGTGGGCTTCATCGAGGGCGGCTGGCCCGGCGCCAACCCCCGCGACACCGAGTTCTTCGCCCGCGCCCGTGCCGAGATCGACTTCAAGCACGCCCGCCTCGTGGCCTTCGGCGCCACCCGCCGGGCCGGCGGCTCCGCCGCCGCGGACCCCCAGGTGCGGGCCCTGCTGGAGTCCGGCGCCCCGGTGATCACCCTGGTCGCCAAGTCCCACGACCGGCACGTCGAGCTCGCACTGCGCACCACCCTCGACGAGAACCTGGAGATGGTCCGGGACACCGTCTCCCACCTCGTCGAGCAGGGACGCCGGGTCTTCGTCGACTGCGAGCACTTCTTCGACGGCTACCGCGCCAACCCCGAGTACGCGAAGGCCGTCGTCCGCACCGCCCACGAGGCCGGCGCCGACGTCGTCATCCTCTGCGACACCAACGGCGGCATGCTGCCCGCGCAGGTCTCCGCCACCGTCGCGACGGTCCTCGCCGACACCGGGGCGCGCCTGGGCATCCACGCCCAGGACGACACCGGCTGCGCCGTCGCCAACACCCTGGCCGCCGTCGACGCGGGCGCCACCCACGTCCAGTGCACCGCCAACGGCTACGGCGAGCGCGTCGGCAACGCCAATCTCTTCCCCGTCGTCGGCGCCCTGGAGATCAAGTACGGGCGCACGGTGCTCCCCGCGGGCGCGCTCGCCGAGATGACCCGGATCTCCCACGCCATCGCCGAGGTCGTCAACCTCACCCCGTCCACGCACCAGCCGTACGTCGGCGTCTCGGCCTTCGCGCACAAGGCCGGCCTGCACGCCTCGGCCATCAAGGTCGACCCCGACCTGTACCAGCACATCGACCCCGAGCGGGTCGGCAACACCATGCGGATGCTGGTCTCCGACATGGCGGGCCGCGCCTCCATCGAGCTCAAGGGCAAGGAACTCGGCGTCGACCTCGGCGGCGACCGCGCCCTGATCTCCCGGGTCGTGGAGCGGGTCAAGGCGCGGGAGCTCCAGGGCTACACCTACGAGGCCGCCGACGCCTCCTTCGAACTGCTGCTGCGGGCCGAGGCCGAGGGCCGGGCGCGCAAGTACTTCCGGATCGAGTCCTGGCGGGCGATCGTCGAGGACCGCCCGGACGGCACCCACGCCAACGAGGCCACGGTCAAACTGTGGGCCAAGGGCGAACGGATCGTCGCGACGGCGGAGGGCAACGGCCCGGTCAACGCACTGGACCGGGCCCTGCGGGTGGCGCTGGAGCCGTTCTACCCGCAGCTCGCCAAGTTCGAGCTGATCGACTACAAGGTCCGCATCCTGGAGGGCAAGCACGGCACCGACTCCACCACGCGCGTGCTGATCGCCACGACGGACGGCGCCGGCGAGTGGTCCACGGTCGGCGTCGGAACGAACGTCATCGCCGCGTCCTGGCAGGCCCTGGAGGACGCCTTCACGTACGGCCTGCTGCGCGCGGGCGTCGAACCGGCCGAGTAGCGGCCCCGACCGACCGCCTCGGGTCCGGACCGTCCGGACCCGAACGGCGACGGGGTGCACGGCCGGCGCTTATGCCCCGCTCACACGGAAAAGGGGCGATTCGGGTAGCGTCGTGACCATGAGGACCAGGCTCGTTTCCGTGTTTTCCGGTCTGCTGCTGGGCCTGTCCGCGGCGGCCCTCGTGGTCGCCCCGCAGGCGTCGGCCGCCACCGGGGTCAGTGCCGTCGGGGAGGCCCTCAAGGAGGGCCCGGTCTACGTCGATCCCGGCGCGCGTGCCCAGCTCTCGGCGGCGCAGGCGGACGCCCTCGCGAAGAGGATCAAGGACGCGGGGAAGCCGGTCTTCGTCGCCGTCCTCCCCGCCGGCGCGGCGTTCCCCGAGCGGGGCCTGCTCGCCGCCGTCCGTGCCCAGACGGGGATCACGGGTCTCTACGCGGTCCGGCTCGGCGAGGGCTTCGACGCCGGCGCCGACCCGAGGGTGATGCCGAGGAACGCCGTCCAGAACCTCACCTCGTCCGTCAAGGTCGGCGGCCCGGTGGACGCGAACACCCAGCTGAACGACTTCGTCGACCAGGCCCTCACCCAGGTCAAGGGGAACGCCCCCGCCTCCTGGGGCGGCGCGGCCGCGGACGACGGCGCCCCGGTCGGCGGGCTGATCACCCTCGGTGTGGTGGCCGTGGTCGGCGGTGGCGGCGCCTACGCGCTGGTCCGCCGCAACCGGAAGCGGAAGGAAGAGGAGCGGCGCGAGGCCATCGCACGCCTCGGCGTGGTCGTCGACGAGGACATCACGGCCTTCGGCGAGGAGCTGGAGCGGCTCGACTTCCACCCCGGCGAGCCCGGCGCGGACGACGCGATGCGCAAGGACTACGAACAGGGCTTGGACTCCTACGAGAAGGCCAAGCAGATCATGGCCTCGGTCCAGCGCCCCGACGAGGTGCAGGGTGTGACCCAGGCGCTGGAGGACGGGCGGTACGCGCTCGCCTGCCTGGACGCGCGCCGGCAGGGCAGGCAGGTGCCCGAGCGCCGCTCGCCCTGTTTCTTCGACCCGCGCCACGGGCCGAGCACGCAGGACGCGAACTGGGCCCCGGCGGGCGGGACGGCCCGTACCGTGCCGGTCTGCGAGGCGGACGCCGTGCGGCTGCGCGACGGCCTGGACCCGGCGGTCCGCACCGTCGACACGGAGCGCGGGCCGCGCCCCTACTACGACGCGGGCCCGGCGTACGGTCCCTGGGCCGGCGGGTACTTCGGCGGCGGCATGCTGCCGGGCCTGCTGATGGGCACGATGCTCGGCTCGATGATGTCGACCCCGGCCTACGCCGCGGACTTCGGCGGTGCGGGCGGCGGCTACGACGGGGGAGACGTCTCCGGCGCCGACTTCAACCCGTCCGACTTCGGGGGCGGGGACTTCGGCGGCGGTGGCGGTTTCGACGGGGGCGGCGGCTTCGACGGCGGGGGCGGCTTCTAGCCACCCCCGGACCCGCGCGTCCGTCTCCCTCCCCCCGGCCCCGTCCCCTCTCGGGGCGGGGTCAGGCCTGCTTGATGGCCGAGATGTCGAAGGTCAGCTTCACCTTGTCGCTGACCATCACGCCGCCGGTCTCCAGGGCGGCGTTCCAGGTCAGGCCCCAGTCGGAGCGCAGGATCTCGGCGGAGCCCTCGAAGCCGACGCGCTCGTTGCCGTAGACGTCGGTGGCGGAGCCGTTGAACTCCAGGTCGATGGAGAGCGGACGCGTGACGTCCTTGATCGTCAGGTCGCCGGTGATCCGGTACGCGTCCCCGCCCAGCTGGGCCGCGCCGGTGGAGCGGAAGGTCATCAGCGGGAAGGCCTCGGCGTCGAAGAAGTCGCCGCTGCGCAGGTGGCCGTCGCGGTCGGCGATGCCGGTGTCGACGGAGGCGATCTTCACGTCGATGGAGGCGGTGGAGCGGGACGGGTCGGCGCCGTCCAGGTGCAGGCCGCCCTCGTGCTCCGCGAAGGAGCCGCGGACGTTGGTGACCATCGCGTGCCGGACGGTGAAGCCGATGCTGCTGTGCGCGGGGTCGATGACGTAGTCACCGGTGAGGGCGGCGAGCGCCGGGTCCACCGGGAGGGTGGCGAGCGACGACGCGGCGTCGGTGTCCTGGCTGCGGCGGGTGAAGAGACCCATGACTTCCTCCTTGGTGGGGGTGCGGACCTGCCGCACCTGGTTGTTTAACGTTCAACGAGATTGACGCTAGGCCTATTCCGTTCAAATTTCAACTTCTGGAGGGTGTGTCCTGTCGTTTTGTCGTATCCCCACAAAGGCCCAGCGCCCCGGCTGGTGGAGTCCTTGCATCGTTCGGCGGTTCTGTCCGGGCCTCACAGCGGATGACTCCGGAGACTGTGCGGAACCAACGGAGGGTTTTGACCCCGTCACTTCGTAAGGTCGGTACATGACCGTTGTGGACCAGACCCCGAGCGAGCCGACGGACGCCCGCGGGCGCGTGGCCGAGCTGCACTCCCTGCGCGACGAGGCCCGCCGCGGCCCGAGCGACCGGGCCACCGAGGCGCAGCACGCCAAGGGCAAGCTGACCGCCCGCGAGCGGATCGCGTTGCTGCTCGACGAGGGTTCGTTCAAGGAGGTCGAGCAGCTGCGTCGGCACCGGGCCACGGGTTTCGGCCTGGAGGGGAAGAAGCCCTACACCGACGGTGTGATCACGGGTTGGGGCACGGTCGAGGGCCGTACGGTCTTCGTCTACGCGCACGACTTCCGGATCTTCGGCGGTGCGCTGGGCGAGGCCCACGCGACGAAGATCCACAAGATCATGGACATGGCCATCGCGGCCGGTGCCCCGCTGGTGTCCCTCAACGACGGCGCGGGCGCCCGCATCCAGGAGGGCGTCTCGGCGCTGGCCGGCTACGGCGGCATCTTCCAGCGCAACACCAAGGCCTCGGGCGTCATCCCGCAGATCTCGGTCATGCTCGGCCCCTGCGCCGGCGGCGCCGCCTACTCCCCGGCCCTCACCGACTTCGTGTTCATGGTCCGGGACACCTCGCAGATGTTCATCACCGGCCCGGACGTGGTCCGCGCGGTGACCGGCGAGGAGATCACCCAGAACGGCCTCGGCGGCGCCGACGTCCACGCCGAGACCTCGGGCGTCGCGCACTTCGCGTACGACGACGAGGAGACCTGCATCTCCGAGGTCCGCTACCTCATCACGATGCTCCCCTCCAACAACCGCGAGAACCCGCCGGTCCACCAGAGCGACGACCCCCGCGACCGCCGCTCCGACGTGCTCCTGGACCTGGTCCCCGCCGACGGCAACCGCCCGTACGACATGCTCAAGGTCATCGAGGAACTCGTCGACGACGGCGACGTCCTGGAGATCCACGAGCGCTGGGCCCGCAACATCATCTGCGCCCTCGCCCGCCTGGACGGCCAGGTCGTCGGCATCGTCGCCAACCAGCCCGGCCACCTCGCCGGCGTCCTGGACATCCACGCGTCAGAGAAGGCCGCGCGTTTCGTCCAGCTCTGCGACGCCTTCAACATCCCGATCGTCACCCTGCTGGACGTCCCCGGCTTCCTGCCGGGCGTCGACCAGGAACACGGCGGCATCATCCGCCACGGCGCCAAACTGCTCTACGCCTACTGCAACGCCACCGTCCCGCGCATCTCGCTGATCCTGCGCAAGGCCTACGGCGGCGCCTACATCGTCATGGACTCCCAGTCCATCGGCGCCGACCTCACCTACGCCTGGCCCACCAACGAGATCGCCGTCATGGGCGCCGAGGGCGCGGCCAACGTCATCTTCCGCAAGCAGATCGCCGACGCCGAAGACCCCGAGGCCATGCGTGCCCGGATGGTCAAGGAGTACAAGGCCGAGCTGATGCACCCGTACTACGCGGCCGAACGCGGCCTCGTGGACGACGTCATCGACCCCGCCGAGACCCGCGAGGTCCTGGTCAGCGCCCTCGCGATGCTCCGCACCAAGCACGCCGACCTGCCGTCGCGCAAGCACGGCAACCCGCCTCAGTAACACGAAGGAGACCTGCCACCGATGAGCATCACCGCCGACACCCTGCTGAAGGTCGAGAAGGGCAACGCCGCCCCCGAGGAACTCGCCGCGATCACCGCGATCCTCCTCGCCCGCGCCGCCACCACCCCCGCCGAGGCCTCCGCCCGCATCGCCCGCACCCAGGCCGGCTGGCGCCGCCTGGAACGCAGCCCCGGCTTCCACGCCCCGCACAGCTGGCGCGGCTAGTACGCGCGGCACGTCACACGGTTCACCGAGAGCGCCGGGGCCCCGCCCCGGCGCTCTCGCGCACCCCGGACACACCGCGGAGAGCGCACGTACGGCTCCTGTGTGGCCCGCGAGCCGCGGAGACGCGGAAAAGGCCCCTCACGCTCCGACGGAGCGTGAGGGGCCCTTCTCGTGCCTTCAGCGGAACCGCTAGCGCAGGCGCGCCATCAGCGCGTGCTCGACGAGCGTGATGAGCGCGCTCTTGGCGTCCGCGCGGTGGCGGGCGTCGGTGGTGATGATCGGGGCGTCCGGGCCGATCTGCAGGGCCTCGCGGACTTCCTCCGGCGTATAGGGCTGGTGCCCCTCGAAGCCGTTGAGCGCCACGACGAACGGCAGGCCGCTGTTCTCGAAGTAGTCGACGGCGGGGAAACAGTCCGCGAGCCGGCGGGTGTCCACGAGCACCACGGCGCCGATCGCGCCGCGTACCAGGTCGTCCCACATGAACCAGAAGCGGTCCTGACCCGGCGTACCGAAGAGGTACAGGATCAGGTCCTGGTCCAGGGTGATGCGGCCGAAGTCCATGGCGACCGTGGTCGTCGTCTTGTCACCGGTGTGGGTGAGGTCGTCGATTCCGGCGGAGGCGCTGGTCATGACGGCCTCGGTGCGCAGCGGGTTGATCTCGGAGACCGCGCCGACGAACGTGGTCTTGCCCACGCCGAAGCCGCCGGCCACCACGATCTTCGCGGAGGTGGTGGAGCGAGCCGCTCCGCCGTTAGAGCTTGCGAAGTCCACTGAGCACCCTTTCGAGCAGTGTCACGTCTGGCTGGCCGCCGGCAGACTCGTCGCCGCCGGGCTGGTGAATGGCGACAAGGCCCGCCTCCGCCAGGTCGGCGACGAGGATGCGGGCGACACCAAGAGGAATGGAGAGGAGTGCCGAGATCTCCGCGACGGATTTGATCTCCTGGCACAGACGGCAGATGCGCTGATGCTCGGGCAACTGCCCTTGCAGCCGCGCGGGATCGGCCGTGGTGCTGACCAGCGCCTCGATGGCGAGCTGGTAGCGCGGCCGGGTACGGCCGCCGGTCATGGCGTACGGACGCACCAGCGGGTTGTGGGCCTTCGGGGCCTGCGGCTGCGAGGAGCGCGAGGGCCGCTGCGAAGGCCGGTAGGGCTGCTGGGGTTGCTGGGGCTGGCCGTACGAAGGCTGCTGCTGGTACGGGTTGTGCTCCGGCGCGGGCCGGCTGGGAGTGGAGGGGAAGTTGAAGCGGTTCTGGTCGTGCCCACCCTGCGGCTGCTGCGCGCCGCCATAAGGATGTCCTCCGGGTGTTGTCACGTTTCCTCCTCCGACTCCAAGAACGCAGTACTCCCTGTGGAACCGCGCCACCGCACCCTATGGTGCGATGACGCGAAACGCACTGCCTGTCTGCTAGTTGAGCAGACTTCCCTGCAGCTCCGCACGCAGGTCCGGGGTGAGGACACTGCCTGCTCGATCCACAAGAAGGGCCATTTCGTAGCCCACCAGGCCGATGTCGCACTCGGGGTGCGCGAGCACCGCGAGCGAGGATCCGTCGGACACGGACATGAGGAAAAGGAATCCCCGGTCCATCTCGACGACCGTCTGGTTGACGGCGCCGCCCTCGAAGATGCGGGAGGCGCCGGCGGTCAGCGACGTCAGACCGGAGGCCACGGCCGCCAGCTGATCGGCGCGGTCGCGCGGGAATCCGTCGGACATCGCCAGAAGGAGTCCGTCGGCGGAGACCACCACGGTGTGGGACACCCCAGGGGTGTTGTCCACGAAGTTGGTGATCAACCAGTTCAGGTTCTGTGCCGCCTGGCTCATCGGGCTCACACTAACGCTCCTGGTCATAGCTGTTACTTGACTGCTCGGAACCCGCGCTGCGTCCCTGTTGGACACCGCGTCGCAGGTTGCTCAACCTGCCACGGACGTCCTCCGGTGCGCGGGAGACCTGGGGGCCGCCCTGCGGGGTCGTCTCCGCAGCACCCTCGACCAGGTTGGCCTTGGGCACCCGCCGAGGGAGACCGGACGGGGTGACCCCGCCCGCCTTCGGCTCACGAAGCTTGGCGGCCTGCTGCCAGCGCTCGTCGTTGTTCGAACGCCAGGCCTCAGGGCCTTCCTCGTCCGCCTTCGGGGCGGCGGCGGGCTGCTGACGCTGCGGCCGCTGCTCGAAGAGGGATCCGGTGGACTCCGCTTCCTGCTGTGCCGGCTGCCACTGCTGCTGGCTGCCGCGGCGCGGCAGGCCCGCTCCGGTCATCTTGTGACCGGTGTCGGCGGCGCCCGGACGGTCGAAGCCTACGCGTTCCGGGGCCGGTTCGGGAGCGGGCGTGGATTCCGATTCGGTCCCGTAGCCCTGCTGGTAGCCACCCGAGTACGTGTTCTGCTCGGGCCACTCCGCCTGCTGGGACTGGGGTTCGAAGCCACCATCGTACGACGGGGCGTCCTGCCGCTGGTCCTGGTACTCGGCTTCCGGATAGGCGTATCCCTGTTGCGGGTAAGCCTCGTAGGACTGCTGGGGCTGCTGGGGCTGCCCGCCCTCGTACCCCGGGGCGTAGCCCGGCTCGGGCTGCTGCTCGTAGCCCTGGTACGGCTGGTACCCGTGCTCAGGCTGGGGTTCCGGATAGTCCTGGGAGGACTGCTCGGCCTGATCGGGGTACTGCTGGTCCTGCGGGTAGCCCACCTGGGCGGCCAATGCCGCCCGGCGCTCCTGCTGGCCCAGGGACCGGCCCACGGGGTCGGCGCCCTGTCCGTCGGCTCCCTGGCCGCCCTGGGCGTCGTAGCGGGAGTCGTCGAAGCCCAGCTCGGCCGCCGTGCGCATCTTCGGAGCCTGCAGGGCCTGCTGCTCCGGGATGATCTGCGAGACCGTGAAGTCGTCGTCCGGCACGCCCTCGCCACCGCCACCGTGGGTGATGGCGTCGGGGAGCATGACCAGCGAGGTGGTGCCGGCCGCCTCGCCCGAGGGGCGCAGCTGGACGCGGATGCTGTGGCGGTCCGCCAGCCGGCCGACCACGAACAGACCCATGCGCTGCGAGATCGCGGCGTCCACGGTCGGCGGGTTGGCCAGCTTGTGGTTGATGTCCGCGAAGTCCTCGGCGGTGAGACCGATGCCCTTGTCGTGGATCTCGATCATGACGCGGCCGTCGGGCAGACGGGTGGCGTTGACACGGACCTTGGTCTGCGGGGAGGAGAACGTGGTGGCGTTCTCCAGCAGCTCGGCGAGCAGGTGCACGAGGTCGGTCACGGCCTGGCCGTGGATCTCGGCCTCCGAGACGCCCGACAGCTCGACGCGCTCGTACTGCTCCACCTCGGAGGAGGCGGCGCGCAGCACGTCGACCAGCGGGACCGGCTGGTCCCAGCGGCGGCCCGGCTCCTCACCCGCGAGGATGAGGAGGTTCTCGCCGTTGCGGCGCATGCGGGTGGCCAGGTGGTCCAGGCGGAAGAGGTTCTCCAGCTGGTCCGGGTCGGCCTCGTTGTTCTCCAGGTCGGTGATGAGGGTCAACTGGCCCTCGATCAGCGACTGGTTGCGCATGGAGAGGTTCGTGAAGATCGCGTTGACGTTCCCTCGCAGGAGCGCCTGCTCCGCGGCGAGCCGGACCGCTTCCCGGTGGACCTGGTCGAAGGCGCGGGCGACCTCGCCGATCTCGTCCTGGGAGTCGATCGGGATCGGCAACACCCGGGTGTCGACCTTGCCCGGATCGGTGCGCGACAACTGGTCGACGAGCATCGGCAGGCGCTGCTCGGCGATGTCGAAGGCGGAGGTGCGCAGGTGGAGCATGGCGCGGCCCATCTGGCGGGCCATCATGCCGGCCAGGATGAAGGCGGCGAGCAGGGCCACGACCACGATGGCGCCGGTGAGGATGGCGTCGTTGCGGGACTCGTCGGAGACCGCGACCGCGTCCTGCACGGCCTTGCCGAGGAGTTCCTTCTCGATCTCGGCGTAGCCGTCGAACTTGGCGGTGGCGGCGGCCTGCCAGGCCTGGGCCGTGGTGCCGTTCTGGGCGAGACGCGTGTTCTTCTCGCCCGAGGCTATCGCCTCGGTCATGCCGGTGAGCACGGAGCCGTTGACCACGGGCGGGGTCTTGAAGGTGGTGCCCGCCTGCTCGGCGGCCTGCTTGGCCGCGGCGAGCTTCTGGGCGCCCTCCTGGGACTTCTGACCCATGACGTCGCGCAGGCGGTTGGTGTCCGCGTCGGTGCCGGCCGCGACGTACTCGCCGATGGCGATCTCTTCGAGGTAGGCGTACGAGGAGAAGGCGACGAGCTGGGACTTGCGGATGTCCTCGCTCTCGCTCGGCCGGACCAGCAGGTGGGTGCCGACGGAGCGCTGGAGGGAGTTCGCCGCCTTGGCCAGCTCGATCGCGTAGACCATGCGGCCGTAGCTGGTCACGTTGCCGGTGCCCAGGCCCAGCTCGTTGGAGAACTGCATCAGGTAGTGCTGGACCAGCACGTACCCCTCTTCGGTGGGGATGGGGCCCAGCGCGTTGGGGAGGTTCTTCTTCGCCGACTCGGGCGCCGCCAGGTAGGCCGTCTTGCGGACCTGCTCCAGCTTGGGCTCCTCCTGACGGAAGAGCTCCAGGCGCCGTTCCAGGCCCTGGTTCTTCGGGAGGTCCTTCGCCGCGTCCGCGAACTTGGCCTTCGCCGCGTCCGTGGCCGCGTACGCCTTCGTGACGACCTCGCTGCCGCGGTCGCCGCGCAGCAGCGGCTGGGCGGTCATGTCTCGCTCGTTGAGGAGCGCCTGGCCGTATTCGGAGGCCGCCTGGACGATACGGGCGGTCTTCTCCGCGTCCTTGGCCTCGTTCCAGCTGTCGACCGAACCCTTGACCTGGAAGCCGCCCATGACCAGTCCGACGAGGACGGGTACGAGGAGGATGGCGTTCAGTCGGGTCGGCACACGCCAGTTGCGGGGCGAGAATCTGCTGGTGCTGCCGCTGCTCGCGGGTGGGTCAACGGGCACGTCGACGGGCGACGCGGCCGCTCGCGGCGGCGGGGTGAAGTTGCCACGCGCGGGTTCATCCGCGGGGCTCGAGTTGCTTCGCCTCACTCGACCAACAACCTCTCGGCGGTGCTACTAGCTAGTTCGTTGAATTCCAGCACGGTTAACGGCCGTGTTCCAAACAGTTGAAATCGGCCATTCCCAGAGCCTTATGCCCCACATAAATCGGACATAAAGAGCGAGGGGCTGCAAATGCGGGGCCAGTTGTGAGCACAGCGGCACCGGGTGACCGCACCCTGTGCCCGGCCGGCCTCAATTCTCTGTCGAAACGTTATGAACGAGAAGGGCGGGCCGTGTCGTATGACACAACCCGCCCTCACACGCGGCCACGATTTCCGTGCTACTTGAGCCGCGCCATCAGCGCGTGCTCGACGAGCGTGATGAGCGCGCTCTTGGCGTCCGCGCGGTGGCGGGCGTCGGTGGTGATGATGGGCGCGTCCGGGCCGATCTGCAGCGCCTCGCGGACCTCCTCCGGGGTGTACGGCTGGTGCCCCTCGAAGCCGTTGAGCGCCACGACGAACGGCAGGCCGCTGTTCTCGAAGTAGTCGACGGCGGGGAAACAGTCCGCGAGCCGGCGGGTGTCGACCAGGACGATCGCGCCGATGGCGCCCCGCACGAGGTCGTCCCACATGAACCAGAAGCGGTCCTGACCCGGCGTACCGAAGAGGTACAGGATCAGGTCCTGGTCCAGGGTGATGCGGCCGAAGTCCATGGCGACCGTGGTGGTCGTCTTGTCCCCGGTGTGGGTCAGGTCGTCGATGCCCGCGCTCGCGGACGTCATCACGGCCTCGGTGCGCAGCGGGTTGATCTCGGAGACCGCGCCGACGAACGTGGTCTTGCCCACGCCGAAGCCGCCGGCCACCACGATCTTCGCGGAGGTGGTGGAGCGAGGAGCCGCTCCGCCGTCAGAGCTTGCGAAGTCCACTGAGAACCCTCTCGAGCAGCGTTACATCCGGCGTTCCGCCGGCCTCTCCATTGCCCGGCTGGTGGATGGCCACCATTCCGGCCTCCGCCAGGTCGGCGACGAGGATCCGGGCGACACCGAGCGGCATCGACAAAAGTGCGGAGACCTCCGCGACCGACTTCACCTCGCGGCACAGCGTGCAGATGCGCTGGTGCTCCGGCAGCAGGCCGGAAAGGTGCATCGGATCGGCCGTGGTGCTGACCAGCGCCTCGATGGCGAGCTGGTAGCGCGGCCGGGTCCGGCCACCGGTCATCGCGTACGGACGTACCAGCGGCTGGTCGCCTTCCGAGTACGAATCTCCGTACGAATCGGGGTAGGCGGGGGGCGGGGTCATTGATCCTCCGGGCTGGACAGCAGTGGTCAGCGTGCCGTCTGACAGGGCGGCCGGTGGGGGGACGTGATGACGGCCTGTCGGGGGTACTGGATTCCGGGGCACGGGCCCCGTGCTCCCGGCCGGAAGTACCGTCCGGCCGGGAGTCTGGCAGTCAGATGAGCAGGCTTCCCTGCAGCTCCGCGCGCAGGTCCGGGGTGAGGACACTGCCGGCGCGGTCCACGAGGAGGGCCATCTCGTAGCCCACGAGGCCGATGTCGCACTCGGGGTGCGCGAGAACGGCCAGCGAGGATCCGTCGGACACGGACATGAGGAAAAGGAATCCCCGGTCCATCTCGACGACCGTCTGGTTGACGGCGCCGCCCTCGAAGATGCGGGAGGCGCCGGCGGTCAGCGACGTCAGACCGGAGGCCACGGCCGCCAGCTGATCGGCGCGGTCGCGCGGGAAACCTTCCGACATCGCCAGAAGGAGTCCGTCGGCGGAGACCACCACGGTGTGGGACACCCCAGGGGTGTTGTCCACGAAGTTGGTGATCAACCAGTTCAGGTTCTGTGCCGCCTGGCTCATCGAACTCAACTAACGCTCCTGCTGGTAAGTGGGGTCGACGTGGTAACTGCCGGTCGCGGGGCCGGTGGTGCCGGCCTGACGCCCCTGCTGGATACCGCGGCGGAGGTTGGTGAGACGGCCTCGGACCTCGTCCGGGGCACGCGATACCTGCGGGCTGCCTGCCTGGGCTTCGGCCTGCTGCTGCGCCGTGCCGGCCACGAGGTTCGCTCGCGGAACCCGACGGGGCAGCCCCGAGGTGGTGATGCCGCCCGCGGCGGGCTGGCGCACGCGCTCGGCCTGTCGCATCAGCTCGTCGTTCGGCGACGAACGCCAGCTGACGGTCGGCATGGCGCCGGTCGCGGCGGCGTCGGCCGCCGGCTCCTGGCCCCGCTGCGGCAGCTGGGGCTGCGTGCGCTGCGGAGCCGGCGCGGACGGGGCGCTCTGCTGCGGCTGCTGGGGCACGGCCGGTCCCTGGTCGGCGGGCTGCTCGCCCTCCTGACGGAACCAGTTCGACTCCAGCGTGTCGAAGATCGGGCTGCGCGCCTCACCCTGGTTCCGGGCCGGCGGCAGGGCCTCCGGCTGCGGAGCCTGCGGCAGGCTCGGCGCCTCCGGGCGCGGAGCCGGTACCGGCGAGGGAGCGGCCGGGTAGCCGGTGCCCTGCTGCGGGGCCTGGTGCCGGCGGCTGTAGCCGCCCACCCCGGGGCCACCGCTGCGCGGCGCCTGGAAGTCCTGTCGGTCGAACTGGCCGGTGGTCGAGGCCGGGCCGGTCAGGTCGGCGGGCCCGCGCAGCTCCGGACGCTCGAACTGCCCGGTGGTGGACGGGTCCTGGGGACCGCGCACGTCGGGACGCTCGAACTGGCCGGTGGTGCTGTTGGCGGGGTTGCCGCCGGTGGCCTGCGGGAAGGGGGCGTCGTAGTCCGGGCGGGCGAACTCTGCCGTCGCGCCGGGGCCCGAGAGCTCGTCGTGCCCGCGCGGGACGTCCTGGCCACCCTGACCCGCACCCCAGCTGGTGCCCTGCGGGATACCGGTGGGAGACGTACCGGTGCCGGGGAGCTCCGGACGCGGCGCACCGGCGCGCGGCGGCAACTGCGGCCGCTTGCGCTGGGTCGGCGCCGGGGCGGCGGAGTGTCGGCCGTCCTGCTGCTGCGGAGCCTGCTGGGGCTGCGGTTGCTGCGGACGCTCGAACCCGTTGCCCTGCGGGAAGGCGGAGGGAGTCTGCCCCGGACGCCCCTGCGGGCCACCGGTCGTGGCGCCGGGCGTACGCCCGGGCAGCGGGGCCGGGCCGCCGAAGGGACCGGCCTGGCCGTTCGGCGCGCCGGGACCGGCCTGCGGGCGGGTCGGTGCCCCGCCCTGCTGCGGACGGGTGCCGGGGCCGCCCTGCGGCGCCTGACCCGGACCCTGCGCACGCTGCTGCTGGGAACCCTGACCGGCGGAGCCGTCGCGTCCCGGCAGTGCGGGACGCGGCCCGCCGCCGGAGACCTGGCCGCGCTGCTGGCCGGCGCCCACCGGGGGACGGGCGTTCCCACCGGGAACGGAACCCTGACCGCCGGGGCCGCCCTGCGGACCACCCTGGCCGCCCTGACCGGGCATCGGGGCCGGCTTCTTGCCGCCCTGGGCGACGTCGACCGGCAGCATGACGAGGGCCGTCGTACCACCCGAGTCGGAGGGACGCAGCTGGATGCGGATGCCGTGTCGCAGGGACAGGCGACCGACCACGAACAGGCCCATGCGGCGGGAGACGGAGACGTCCACGGTCGGCGGCGACGCGAGCCGCTCGTTGATCGCGGCGAGGTCCTCGGGGGAGAGGCCGATGCCGGTGTCGTGGATCTCGACCAGCACCCGGCCGTCGGGCAGCGCGTGACCGGTGACCTTGACCTTCGTCTGCGGGGAGGAGAACGACGTGGCGTTCTCCAGCAGCTCGGCGAGGAGGTGCACGAGGTCGTTGACGACACGGCCGGCGACTTCGGTGCCGGGCACCGACGAGAGTTCGATGCGCTCGTACTGCTCCACCTCGGACGCCGCGGCGCGGAGCACGTCGACGAGCGGGACGGGGCGGGTCCACCGGCGGCCCGGCTCCTCGCCCGCGAGGACGAGGAGGTTTTCGCCGTTACGGCGCATGCGGGTCGCGAGGTGGTCGAGCTTGAAGAGCGAGGACAGCTGGTCCGGGTCGGCCTCGCGGGACTCCAGCTCGGAGATGAGCGAGAGCTGACGCTGGATGAGGCCCTGGGAGCGGCGCGAGAGGTTGGTGAACATCGCGTTGACGTTGCCCCGGAGGAGGGCCTGCTCGGCGGCGAGGCGGACGGCCTCGCGGTGCACGTCGTCGAAGGCCGCGGCCACCTGGCCGATCTCGTCACGGGTGTGCAGACCGACCGACTCCACGGACGTGTCCACGTCCTGCGGGTCGGACTCGGAGAGCTGCTTGACCAGCTCGGGCAGTCGGTCCTGGGCGACCCGGGTGGCGGTGTCCTGCAGACGCCGCAGCGACCGGATCATGGACCGGGCCATGACGAAGGCGCCGACGAGGGAGACACCGAGGACGAGGAAGATCAGGGCACCGTTGATGATGGCGTCCTGCTGCGACTCGTTCCTGAGCTCGCGGGCCTTCTGCTCCATGTCCTCCAGGAGCGACAGCTCGATGGTCTTCATGGCCTGGAGCTTGGTGCCGTCGGCGTCGTACCAGTCCATCCAGGAGCGGTACTGCTGCTCCTTGGCGAACTGGCCCTCGGTGGACAGCACGCGGCGGGTGTAGTGGTCCGCTTTGCTGATCTCCGGGTTGCCGTCGCCGAGGGACGCGGTGAGCTCCTCGGAGCGGCCCTGGTAGACGAGTTCGAAGGTCTTCTTCGACTGGCTCTCGCCGCGGAGCGCGGAGAGCGCGTACAGGCGGTCGTTCTCCTTGAGCGTGCCGGTCGTGGCCCCGCTCTCGGGGAGCGACGCGGCGATGATCGCGCGCTGGATCGAGGCGTATTCCTTGGCCGAGGAGAAGGAGGCCAGGGCACGCGTGCGCTTGATCATCTCGGGGTTGGACGTGGCCTGGGCCATGTCCTGCGAGAGGGACAGGAGCGAGACGATCAGCGCGTTGTACTCGGTGACGGTCTGCTGGGCGCCGTTGTCGTACGCCTTCTTGCGGATGTCCTCGATGCCGGTGAGCTGGCGGCCGATCTGCAGGATGTTGTTGCGGATCGACTTGAGGGTCTCGTCCTTGTCCTCCGTGAGGCTGACCTTGTCGGTCGCCGCGGCGAAGGCCTCGGCGGCGGCGTCGGTCTGGTCACGGACGCCCTGGACGAGCGAGTTGGGCTTGGCGGTGCCGACCTTGGCGGGGTCCTTGGCGGCGACCGACAGCGGACCCGCCGACTTGTCCCGCTCCTCCTGGAGCATGGCGGCCAGGTTGGTGGCCTGCCGGGTCATGGTCGTCAGCAGCTGCATGTGGTCGAGCTGTGCGATGTCGTTCAACGAGTCGTTGATGCGGAAGCCACCGAGCGTGGTGGCGGCGACGACCGGCAGGGTCAGCAGCGACACGAGTCGCGTGCTGATGCGCCAGTTCTGCATGGCGAGGCGGGAACCGGACCCCGTGGGGGCCTTCGGTATCGCCACGTCCTGCCCGGCGGCCGACTCGCTCTTGCCCTTCGCCTTGGCCAAGCCCTTGGGCTTCGCACGACCCTTCGCCTTCACCGTGGCGGAGGCGTCGGAGCTCGCACCCTCGACAGCCGGCCCGCGGTTCTGGGCGTGCTGGGGCGAGGAGCCACGGTCGGTCCCGCCGCGCGGCTCCTGCTCCGCCGCAGCGCTGCCATCCCTCTTGAATCGTCCCTGCACTAGCGTCGCAACCTCTGGACCAGGCGTCCCGCCGGGTGACCGGTGGGACGGTGTCGAGTCGTGGGGCACTGACGGCCCCATGGTGGTCGTCGGTGACCGGCGCGTCTCCCTCTCCTTGCCGCCGCGCTCGGCGCTGAGTCGCGCCACCTGCGCGCCGGCTGATTCCCGCGGCGGTCCCGCGAATTCCAGCACAGTGGAGGATCTCCAACAAGGTGCGCGCGTCGGGTCGGCGAGCCGGTCACGGCCCGTGAGTGAGCCGCTACGCGATGTGGTACCGGTACCGGGAAAAACCGGACTTACGCCGACCAAACACCGTGGCCGGCAAGGTGTCCCAGTCCTCATGATCAGGAGCGGAATGCCGCATTCAGTGGCGCAATGTCCGTTTCGCGAAGTGGAATTGACTGCCCGTTATGCCCGTAATGCCAGGTCATGGGTGAGCAAACTCACACAGCCGTGGCCATTACTTCCCGGTTCAGCCGGGGATTCAGATGTTTAGCCTTGCCCCTTGCAGGGTTGGCGCCAGGGTTTGGCGCATCCGACAACCATCACCCGACGAGCGAGCCGAGGCCCCGAACTCCGATGAAGACGACGACCCTGATCCGCAACATAGCCAACCCCCGCCGCACCACCCTCGCGCACCTCAAGGACGCCGAGGAGCTCCAGGTGCCGCCGGTCGCGGAACACGCCGTCGAGCTTCCGGCCCAGACCGCGAACCCGCGGCGCACGATCCTGATGGACGCGCCGGTCGCCGCCGCGCAGTAGTCGCGGACGAAGAGAAGAAGCGGGGCCCCGCTGCCCGCCGCGTTAGCCTGGAGTCCGCAGACTCCAGCAGGCCGGCAGACAGAGGGGCAGACGCAGCACGTGCGCATCGCCAGGTTCTCGATCGATGGAAACGTCGCGTTCGGCGCGGTCGAGGGCAGCACCGCCCCCGGCGACGAATCGACGCTCGTCCTCGACATCATCAAGGGCATCCCGTTCGCGGACTTCGAGCTCTCCGGGGTCAAGGTCCCGCTCGCCAAGGTCCGCTTGCTGCCGCCCGTGCTCCCCAACAAGGTCGTGGCCATCGGCCGCAACTACGCGGAGCACGCGGCGGAGCTCGGCCACTCCCTCGTGGACGCCGACGGCCGCCCGGAAGCCCCCATCACCTTCTTCAAGCCCTCCACCTCGGTGGTCGGCTCGGGGGACCCCATCACGTACCCCTCCTTCTCGGAGGAACTCCACCACGAGGCGGAGCTCGCCGTGGTGATCGGCCGCATGTGCCGCGAGGTCCCCAAGGAGCGCGTCAAGGACGTGATCCTCGGCTACACCTGCGCCAACGACGTCACCGCGCGCGACGTCCAGCGACGCGAGAAGCAGTGGGCGCGGGCCAAGGGCTTCGACAGCTCCTGCCCGCTCGGCCCCTGGATCGAGACCGATCTGGACCCGACCGACCTGACCATCCAGTGCACCGTGAACGGCGAACAACGCCAGCTCGGCCGCACCGGCGACATGATCCGCTCCATCGAGGACCTGGTCGTGCACATCAGCGAGGCCATGACGCTGCTCCCGGGCGACGTCATCCTCACGGGGACCCCGGCCGGAGTCGGACCCCTCAACGTCGGCGACGAGGTCGCCGTCACCATCGAAGGCATCGGCACTCTCACCAACAAGGTGATCAAGCGTGGCTAACGCGAACGTCCGCGTACGTTTCTGTCCCTCCCCGACCGGCAACCCGCACGTGGGCCTGGTCCGGACCGCTCTCTTCAACTGGGCGTTCGCCCGCCACCACGGCGGCACGTTCGTCTTCCGCATCGAGGACACCGACGCGGCCCGGGACTCCGAGGAGTCCTACGGCCAGCTGCTGGACTCGCTGCGCTGGCTCGGCTTCACCTGGGACGAGGGCCCCGAGGTCGGCGGCCCGCACGCCCCGTACCGCCAGTCACAGCGCATGGACATCTACGCGGACGTCGCGAAGAAGCTCCAGGACGGCGGCCACGCCTACCACTGCTACTGCACCACCGAGGAGCTCGACGCGCGCCGCGACGCCGCGCGTGCGGCCGGCAAGCCGTCCGGCTACGACGGCCACTGCCGCGAGCTGACCGCCGAGCAGGTGGCCGGGTACGAGGCCGAGGGCCGCACCTCGATCGTCCGCTTCCGGATGCCCGACGAGACGATCACCTTCACCGACCTGGTGCGCGGCGAGATCTCCGTCGCCCCCGAGAACGTGCCCGACTTCGGCATCGTCCGGGCCAACGGCGCCCCGCTGTACACCCTGGTCAACCCGGTCGACGACGCGCTGATGGAGATCACGCACGTGCTCCGCGGCGAGGACCTGCTGTCCTCCACCCCGCGCCAGATCGCGCTCTACCGGGCGCTGATCGAGCTGGGCGTCGCGCAGCGCGTTCCCGAGTTCGGCCACCTGCCGTACGTCATGGGCGAGGGCAACAAGAAGCTCTCCAAGCGCGACCCGGAGTCCTCGCTCAACCTGTACCGCGAGCGCGGCTTCCTCCCCGAGGGCCTGCTGAACTACCTCTCGCTCCTGGGCTGGTCCTTCTCCAAGGACCAGGACATCTTCTCGATCGAGGAGATGGTCGCGAAGTTCGACATCCCGGACGTCAACGCCAACCCGGCGCGCTTCGACCTCAAGAAGGCCGAGTCGATCAACGCGGACCACATCCGGCTGCTCGACCCGAAGGCCTTCGCGGCCGCCTGCGCTCCGTGGCTGGAGGCCCCGCACGCCAACTGGGCCCCCGAGGACTTCGACGCCGAGGCCTGGGAGCGCATCGCGCCGTACGCCCAGACCCGGGTGACCGTGCTGTCCGACATCACGGCCAACGTCGACTTCCTGTTCCGCAAGGAGCCGGTCGAGGACCAGGCGTCGTGGGACAAGGCGATGAAGGGCGAGCCCGCGGCCCTGCTGACGACCGCCCGCGCCAACCTGGAGACGGCCGACTGGAGCGACCCCGAGTCCCTCAAGCAGGCCGTGCTCACCGCCGGCGAGACCCACGGTCTCAAGCTCGGCAAGGCCCAGGCCCCGGTCCGCGTCGCCGTCACCGGCCGCACGGTGGGCCTGCCGCTCTTCGAGTCGCTGGAGATCCTGGGCAGGGAGCGTTCGCTGGCCCGCATCGACGCGACCCTGGCCAGGCTCGCCGCGTAGGCACCACCCGTACGTCCCCCGGGGGCGGCAGCCGCACAGGGCTGCCGCCCCCGGGGCGTTTCGGCGTAGCCTCGGCCGTATGCCGATCCGTGCTGTGCTGTGGGACATCGACGACACCCTCTTCGACTACACCGGCGCGGACACGGCCGGCCTCGCGGCGCACCTCGCCGACGAGGGGCTGGAAGCGCGGTACGGCTCGCAGGCCGAGGCGCTCGCGCTGTGGCGCCGTCTCACCGAACGGCACTGGGACCGCTTCGCCGCGGGCCGGGTGACCTTCCGGGAGCAGCGCCGGGACCGGGTGCGGGACTTCCTGGAGCGGCCCGAGATGAGCGGCCCCGAGAGCGACGACTGGTTCGACCGGTACGTCGACCACTACCGGGCCGCCTGGACCCTGTTCCCCGACGCGGTGCCCGCGCTGGACGCCCTCGCCGACGGGTACCGGCACGGCGTGCTCTCCAACTCCTCGGTCGCCAACCAGGACCCCAAGCTGCGCCGGCTCGGCCTGCGCGAACGCTTCGAGGTGCTGGTCTGCGCCGCCGAACTGGGCGTCAGCAAGCCCGCCGCGGAGGCCTTCCTGAAGGCGTGCGAGGCGCTCGGACTGCCGCCGGGCGAGGTCGCGTACGTGGGGGACCAGCCCGAGATCGACGCCCGCGGCGCCCGTGACGCGGGCCTCACGGCGGTGTGGCTCGACCGTCGGGGCGACGCGGGCCCGGGGCCCGAGGGCGTACACAGGATCGACGGACTCGGGCGGCTGCCCGCGCTGCTGGCCGCGGATACCCGTTTTGGAGCACGGTCAGGCATCCGGTAATGTTCTTTCTGCGCCGCCCGAGCGGGCCGAAAGGCCGGGACGGGGGCGCTAACCAAACGAAAGTGCCGCAAGGGCTTGAGTTTTGGTGGGCTATAGTGTAATTGGCAACACGAGGGTTTCTGGTTCCCTTATTCTAGGTTCGAGTCCTGGTAGCCCAGCGCAGTGCAGAAGTAACGCAGTGCTTGCCCCCGTTGTGTAGCGGCCTAGCACGCCGCCCTCTCAAGGCGGTAGCGCCGGTTCGAATCCGGTCGGGGGTACAGATCCTTCCCGCGAGATCTCCAGGGTCGCACCCGGATGTTTTGATGCAGGATCGCTAGGGCCCCCGTTGTGTAGCGGCCTAGCACGCCGCCCTCTCAAGGCGGTAGCGCCGGTTCGAATCCGGTCGGGGGTACTGTGTCTAGTTGGTCTAGACCTTTGGGCTATAGTGTAATTGGCAACACGAGAGTTTCTGGTTCTCTTATTCTAGGTTCGAGTCCTGGTAGCCCAGCGCAGCACCGAAGTACAGCTAGCCCCCGTTGTGTAGCGGCCTAGCACGCCGCCCTCTCAAGGCGGTAGCGCCGGTTCGAATCCGGTCGGGGGTACGCATCGAAGAGGCCCTCCGCGTTCATCGCGGAGGGCCTCTTCGCATGTCCGGCGTCGGTTCGCGCGACCGCCACGCCGGCGCCTCGTGAATGCGGGCCCGGAGGCGCGTGTACAGGACGTGTGCGGCGTCGTACGCGCCCCCGGACCCGGGGGAGTGGGGGAAGTCGGAAAGGGGTCAGCCGGTTCGGCGCAGGGCCTCCGACAGGCGGGCGGCCGCGTCGATGACGGCCTGGGCGTGCATCCGCCCCGGGTGTCGGGTCAGGCGCTCGATGGGCCCGGAGACCGACACCGACGCGACCACCCGGTTCGAGGGTCCGCGCACCGGCGCCGACACGGAGGCCACGCCGGGCTCCCGCTCACCGATCGACTGCGCCCAGCCGCGGCGCCGTACGCCCGAGAGCGCCGTCGCCGTGAATCGCGCGCCCTGGAGCCCGCGGTGGAGCCGCTCGGGCTCCTCCCAGGCCATCAGGATCTGCGCCGCCGAACCGGCCTTCATCGGGAGCGTGGAGCCCACCGGGACGGTGTCCCGCAGGCCCGACAGCCGCTCGGCCGCGGCCACGCAGATGCGCATGTCGCCCTGACGCCGGTAGAGCTGCGCGCTCTCCCCGGTCACGTCACGGAGGTGGGTGAGCACCGGTCCGGCCGTCGCGAGCAGGCGGTCCTCACCGGCCGCGGCGGCAAGCTCTGCCAACCGCGGACCGAGGATGAAACGTCCCTGCATGTCCCTCGCCACCATCCGGTGGTGTTCCAGTGCCACGGCAAGGCGATGTGCCGTGGGTCGTGCGAGCCCTGTCGCCGCGACCAGCCCGGCGAGGGTGGCCGGACCGGACTCCAGTGCGCTCAGTACCAGAGCTGCCTTGTCGAGAACGCCGACGCCGCTAGAGTTGTCCATGAAACGATATTCGCGTCTCACACTGTGAAACGCAAGTTCAATTTTTCCAAGAAACAGCGAGTCTGTATGTGCGGGTCCACGAACCACTGGGTCCGAGCCTCGGTCCGGCGCGTGGGGTACGGACGATCAGGCGCACCGGATCTCTAATAAGCGCCGGCACAACCGGCCGGCCGGAGGGAAAGCGATGGGTAGGACACTCGCGGAGAAGGTCTGGGACGACCATGTCGTCCGGCGCGCGGAGGGCGAGCCCGATCTGCTCTTCATCGATCTGCACCTCCTGCACGAGGTGACCAGCCCGCAGGCGTTCGAGGGCCTGCGGCAGGCCGGCCGCAAGGTGCGGCGCCTCGACCTCACCATCGCGACCGAGGACCACAACACCCCCACCATCGACATCGACAAGCCGATCGCGGACCCGGTCTCCCGGACCCAGCTGGAGACGCTGCGCAAGAACTGCGCCGAGTTCGGTGTGCGCCTGCACTCGCTGGGCGACGTCGAGCAGGGTGTCGTCCACGTCGTGGGGCCGCAGCTGGGCCTGACCCAGCCCGGCACCACCGTGGTCTGCGGCGACTCCCACACCTCCACCCACGGCGCGTTCGGCGCGCTGGCCTTCGGCATCGGCACCAGCCAGGTCGAGCACGTCCTCGCCACCCAGACGCTGCCGCTGGCCCGCCCGAAGACGATGGCGATCACCGTCACCGGCGCGCTGGCCGAGGGCGTCACCGCGAAGGACCTGATCCTGGCGATCATCGCCCGGATCGGCACCGGCGGCGGTCAGGGCTACATCCTGGAATACCGCGGCGAGGCCATCGAGAAGCTGTCGATGGAAGCCCGGATGACCATCTGCAACATGTCGATCGAGGCCGGCGCCCGCGCGGGAATGATCGCCCCGGACCGGACCACCTTCGACTACCTCCAGGGCCGCGACCACGCGCCCGCGGGCGAGGACTGGGACGCGGCCGTCGCGTACTGGCAGACCCTGCGCACCGACGACGACGCGGTCTTCGACGCGGAGGTCGTCATCGACGCCGCCGCGCTGTCCCCGTTCGTCACCTGGGGCACCAACCCGGGCCAGGGCGCGCCGCTCTCCGCGAACGTCCCCGACCCTGCTTCGTACGAGGACGCTTCGGAGCGGAACGCGGCCGAAAAGGCCCTGGAATACATGGGGTTGACCGCCGGACAGCCGCTGCGCGACATCAACGTCGACACCGTCTTCGTAGGTTCGTGCACCAACGGCCGCATCGAGGACCTGAGGGCCGTCGCCGGCATCATCGAGGGCCGCAAAGTCGCCGAGGGCGTAAGGATGCTGGTCGTTCCGGGCTCGGTCCGGGTCGCCCTCCAGGCCGTCGAGGAGGGCCTGGACAAGGTCTTCAAGGAGGCCGGCGCCGAATGGCGGCACGCGGGCTGCTCGATGTGTCTGGGCATGAACCCCGACCAACTGGCGCCCGGCGAGCGCTCCGCGTCCACCTCCAACCGCAACTTCGAGGGCCGGCAGGGCAAGGGCGGACGCACCCACCTGGTCTCCCCGCAGGTGGCCGCGGCCACCGCGGTGCTGGGCCATCTGGCCTCGCCCGCCGACCTGTCCGCCGCCGACGCGACCGCCGGAGTCTGAACCATGGAAGCCTTCACCACCCACACCGGCCGGGCCGTCCCGCTGCGCCGCAGCAACGTCGACACCGACCAGATCATCCCGGCCCACTGGCTGAAGAAGATCACCCGCGACGGGTTCGAGGACGGGCTCTTCGAGGCCTGGCGCAAGGACCCGGAGTTCGTCACGAACCGCCCGGAGCGCGCCGGCGCGACCGTCCTGGTCGCCGGCCCCGACTTCGGCACCGGTTCCTCGCGGGAGCACGCCGTCTGGGCCCTGCAGAACTTCGGCTTCAAAACCGTCATCTCCTCCCGCTTCGCCGACATCTTCCGCGGCAACTCGCTGAAGAACGGCCTGCTGACCGTGGTCCTGCCGCAGGAGACCGTCGAACGGCTCTGGCAGCTCACCGAGGCCGACCCCGAGGCCGAGATCACGGTCGACCTGGTCGATCGCCGGGTCCGAGCGGAGGGCGTCGAGGCCGAGTTCGAACTCGACGACAACGCCCGCTGGAGGCTGCTGGAGGGGCTGGACGACATCTCGCTCACCCTTCAGAACGAAGCCGACATCGCCACGTACGAAAGCACCCGGCCGGGCCACAAGCCCCGCACGATTCGGGCCTGATTCCAGCCTGATCAGCGCTTATTCGCCTTCGGGCCATCACATCGACAACACTGTGCCCCTCGCCCTCCGGCGGGGGGCACAGCCGTGTGTTGAGGCCCCGTGAGGCGACAACTCGCCCCAGATGGCACAATCTGTGCATGGAACGCGACAGTCAACTTGAGCTCTACGAACTCGTCGCGGACCGATTGAAAGAAGCACACACAAGGGTGCGCTCACTGCAAGTCCCGGAGGGCGTAAGGATGGCGCTGTCCCGGAAGCTGTTGGTCGTCACGGCCGCGTCGAAGCATGATCTGGCCGATGCGGCAAGGCGCCTGGACAGGTTGATGAAGGACCTCGACGAGGGTCGATTCCCTGAAGGCGACTGATGCGAAGGAACTCCGTAACGGCCTACAACGTTGCGGCACTAGGGTGATTAGCCCGTTTCGTGTTTGATTTGCGGTATATATCCGCCTAACGTGCGAAATAAGCTTGAACACATTCGTTCTGGCGAAGTCTCCGAAGGGGAAGACGTGAACAAGGCGCAGCTCGTAGAAGCGATTGCCGACAAGCTGGGCGGCCGTCAGCAGGCCGCGGACGCTGTCGACGCGGTACTGGACGCGATGGTCCGCGCCGTGGTCGCGGGCGACCGGGTCTCGGTCACGGGCTTCGGCTCGTTCGAGAAGGTCGACCGCCCGGCCCGTTACGCCCGCAACCCGCAGACGGGTGAGCGCGTCCGGGTCAAGAAGACCTCGGTTCCCCGATTCCGGGCCGGTCAGGGCTTCAAGGACCTGGTCAGCGGTACCAAGAAGCTCCCCAAGGGCGACGAGGTGGCCGTGAAGAAGGCCCCCAAGGGCAGCCTGTCCGGCGGCGCTTCCGCCACGGTCAAGAAGGCCGCGGCCAAGAGGGCCACCACCGCCAAGAAGGCCGCCGCGAAGACCACGGTCGCGAAGAAGGCGACCGCGAAGAAGACCACGGCCAAGAAGGCCACGGCGACCGTCAAGAAGACGGCCGCGAAGACCGCCGTCGCGAAGAAGGCCGCCACGGCCAAGAAGGCGACCGCGGTCAAGAAGGCCACCCCGGCGGCCAAGAAGACCACCGCCACCGCCAAGAAGACCGCTCCGGCGGCCAAGAAGGCCACCGCGAAGACGACCGCGCCCGCCAAGAAGACGGCGACGCGCAAGGCCACCGCGAAGAAGACGACCGCCCGCAAGAAGTAGGGGCGGGAGTCACACACACGCCGGGCCGGCTTCCCCCGCGGGGGGAAGCCGGCCCGCGGTGCTGTCCGGAGGCGAAACCCCCCGCCGGGGACGGCCGTGGAGGCGGGAGGCGGGGACCTCAGAAGGTCTGGAGCGTGATCAGGGTGATCCGCAGGGTCCCGCCCTCGCCGTCCGTCTCGATGCGCACCCGCTGCCCGGGGCGCAGCAGCCGCAGGCCGCCCGCGTCGAAGGCCGGAGCCTCGAAGGACATCGGGGTGCCGTCGTCCAGCAGCACGCTGCCACTGCGGGTCTGGGAGTCGTACGTGTACGCGGTCGCCTGCATACCGGCACTGTATCGGGCGGTGTGACGCCCCACGCCGAGCGTGAGGGCCGTTCGCAGATCCGCCGCGGTGTCCACGTCCCGGCGCACGCTGTCGACGTCCGCCAGGGAGATTTCCACCGCCCCCGAGGCGAAATGGCGGGCCCGGGACGGGCCGCCGAACGAGGGCGTCAATTCCACGTCCGGAGCAGCCGAAAGCAACGTCGTCCCGATTCTTGCCGCATCCGCCAGAAATGCCCGGGGAAATTTCGAGGCATCGTCGAGCACGCGTAGCAATTCGGGCGGTCTCAAGGCGGGGAGATCGGCGTTCATGGCGGCCACCGCCGCCCGGGGCCGCCGCCGCCGCACCGCCCGCTCCCCGTGGGCCAGGGCGGCGTTCAAGCCGGCGCCGGGGGCGTCCGGGACGATCCGCGCGCCCAGCCTGGCCAGTTCCCGGCCCGCCACGGAGTCGTCCGTGACGACCACCACATCCGCGACGGCCGCGCAGGCCAGCGCCCCTGCCACGGTGTCCTGCGCGAAGGCCAGTGCCAGCCCCGGGCGAGAGCCCCCGACGGCCGCCGCGAGACGGCTCTTGGCCAGCGCCAGCGGCTTCAACGGGACGACCAGACTCCAGACGGCGTTCGTGGCGCCCTCCTCCCCTCCGGTGCGCTCCCGCGCGCGCTCGAGCCATCGTCAGGTCATGGCCAGGTCATCAGTGGGCCCATTGTCGCCTCCACCCGGGCAGAGGGGAGGCCGTGCGGTGTGAGCGGGGCGTACGGTGTTCTCGACAGAGACCGGGCCTGGGGCCACACTTGTCCGGCCGACGAGGTGCCCAAGCCGCGCACCGGTCCTAGAGGAAGGTGTTCGAGTGTCCCGCCGCAGAATCGGCTTCTGGTACCGCCTGGCGGCGGTCATCGCGAAACCGCCGCTGGTAGTGCTCTTCAAGCGGGACTGGCGGGGAATGGAGCACATTCCGGTCGACGGGGGATTTATCACCGCCGTCAATCACAACTCGTATCTGGACCCGCTCTCGTACGCGCACTTCCAGTACAACACCGGCCGGGTGCCCCGATTGCTCGCGAAGGCCGGCCTCTTCAAGGTGCCTTTCGTCGGCATGATCCTGCGTGGTTCCGGTCAGATCCCCGTGTACCGGGAGAGCACCAACGCCCTCGACGCATTCAGGGCGGCCGTGGCGGCCATCGAGAGCGGTGAATGCGTTGCCTTTTACCCGGAAGGCACCCTCACCCGCGATCCCGACATGTGGCCGATGGCCGGCAAGACCGGCGCCGCCCGCGTCGCACTGATCACCAAGGCCCCGGTCATTCCGGTGGCCCAATGGGGCGCGAATCTCGCGATGCCGCCCTACGCGAAGACCGACAAGCTCCGGCTGTTCCCGCGCAAGACCCTCCAGGTGCTCGCCGGACCGCCCGTCGACCTCTCCGCCTTTTACGGCCGGGAACCCACCCCGGACGTGCTCAAGGAGGTCACCGAGGTCATCATGGCGGCCATCACCGAGCTGCTGGAGGAGTTGCGGGGCGAAAGCGCGCCCGCGCAGCCGTACGACCATCGCCAAGCCAGGGCGCAGCAGCGGCGCAACGCCGCGGGGGAGGGCAAGAAGTGACAGGTCCCGTGAAGGCAACCGTGTTCGGAACCGGCTCGTGGGGCACGGCCTTCGCCGTCGTGCTCGCCGACGCCGGCTGCGAGGTGACGATGTGGGGGCGCCGCCAGGAGCTGGTGGACGCCGTCAACACCGACCGGACCAACCCGGACTACTTCCCCGGCGTCGAACTCCCCGCCAACATCCGGGCCACCACCGATCCGGCCGAGGCGGCCCGCGGCGCCGACTTCACCGTCCTCGCCGTGCCCTCCCAGACCCTGCGCGGCAACCTCGCCGAGTGGGCGCCCCTGCTGGCCCCCGACACCGTGCTCGTGTCCCTGATGAAGGGCATCGAACTCGGCACCGCCAAGCGGATGAGCGAGGTCATCGAGGAGGTGGCCAAGGTCCCCGCCGAGCGCGTCGCCGTGGTCACCGGCCCCAACCTGGCCCGCGAGATCGTCGCCCGCCAGCCCGCCGCCTCCGTGGTGGCCTGCGTCGACGACGCCGTGGCCCGCCGCCTCCAGGCCGCCTGCCACACCCCGTACTTCCGCCCGTACACGAGCACCGACGTCATCGGCTGTGAACTCGGCGGCGCCGTCAAGAACGTCATCGGCCTCGCCGTCGGCATCGCGGACGGCATGGGTCTCGGCGACAACACCAAGGGCTCGCTCATCACCCGAGGCCTCGCCGAAGCCACCCGCCTGGGCCTCGCGATGGGGGCCGACCCGCTCACCTTCTCCGGCCTCGCGGGTCTCGGCGACCTCGTCGCCACCTGTTCCTCGCCGCTCTCCCGCAACCACACCTTCGGCATCAACCTGGGCCGCGGGATGACCCTGGAGGAGACGATCGCCGTCACCCGGCAGACCGCCGAGGGGGTCAAGTCCTGCCAGTCCGTGGCGGATCTGGCACGCCGGTACGGAGTGGACATGCCGATCACCGACACGGTGGTCGACATCGTGCACCACGGGAAGCCCACGCTGGTCGCGCTCAAGGAACTCATGGGACGCAGCGCCAAACCGGAACGGCGCTGACTCCATTCCGGACGTCTGAGCGGGTACTCTCGTGGCGATATGAGCAGCGAGAACCTCCCCCAGACCCCTGAGCAGCAGGGCCGCAAGCCCCGCGTGGCCGTCGTGTTCGGCGGCCGCAGCTCGGAACACGCCATCTCGGTCGTCACGGCGGGCGCCGTGCTGCGGTCCATCGACCGGTCCAAGTACGAGGTGCTGCCCATCGGCATCACCACGGACGGCCGGTGGGCGCTGACCGCCGACGAGCCCTCCCGCATGGCCATCGCCGAGCGGGTGCTCCCGAGCGTCGAGGACCTGGCCGACTCCGTGGACGGCAGCGTCGTCCTCTCCGTCGACCCGGCCAACCGCGAGGTCGTCTACACCGAGCCGGGCGCCGTTCCCAAGGCCCTCGGCGAGGTGGACGTCGTCTTCCCCGTGCTGCACGGCCCGTACGGCGAGGACGGCACTCTCCAGGGCCTGCTGGAGCTCTCCGGCATCCCCTACGTCGGCTCGGGCGTCCTCGCCTCGGCCGTCGGCCAGGACAAGGACTACATGAAGCGGGTGTTCACGTCCTTCGGGCTGAACGTCGGCCCGTACGTGACCGTCCGCCCGCGCGAGTGGGAGGCCGACCGGTCCGCCGCCACCGCCAAGGTCCTGGACTTCGCCGCCGAACACGGCTGGCCGCTGTTCGTGAAGCCCGCCCGCGCGGGCTCCTCCATCGGCATCACCAAGGTGGACGACGCGTCCGGCCTGGACGCCGCCATCGAGGAGGCCCGCCGCCACGACCCGAAGATCATCGTGGAGGCGCTGCTGCGCGGCCGCGAGATCGAGTGCGGGGTGCTGGAGTTCGAGGACGGGCCGCGCGCGAGCGTCCCCGCCGAGATCCCGCCGGTCTCCAGCCACGACTTCTACGACTTCGAGGCGAAGTACATCGACTCCGCCTCCGGGATCGTCCCGGCGCCGCTGACCGACGAGCAGACCGCCGAGGTGCGCCGGCTCGCCGTCGAGGCGTTCGACGCCGCGTCCTGCGAGGGTCTGGTGCGTGCCGACTTCTTCCTCACGGAGGACGGCACCTTCGTCATCAACGAGATCAACACCATGCCGGGCTTCACGCCGATCTCCATGTACCCGCGCATGTGGCAGGAGTCGGGCATCGAGTACCCGGAGCTGGTGGACCGCCTGATCCAGGCGGCCCTGCGCCGCTCCACCGGGCTGCGCTAGCGCCGGCCCGACCGCACGCACACGACGACCGCCCGCCGGGGATCCCGGCGGGCGGTCATCATGAGCGGGGGAGACCGCCCGGCGGGGACGGTCCGGACGACTCAGTACGAGGAGATGCCCACGGGCACGGTCCTGGCGATGGCCGCGGAGAGATCGACCAGCATCCCCGCATCCGTGGCATGCTCCTTGTCGACCCGGACCTCCGTGTACGCCAGCCGCGCCCCGGTGGTGAACCGGAAACCGCCGTCCTCGTCGGCGGGAAGCTTCTCCAGCAACCATCCGACTCCGTTGACCTCGACGCCGTCCTGCTTCGGATCCGACATCTTGGGCGGCTTGGGGATACCGCACCGCAGTACGATCGCCGAGCCGCCCCACGCGGCGGTCAGATCCGACTCGGGCCGGGTGGTGGTCCGCGCCAGGCCGGCCACCTTCTCCGGGAGCTCCTCGTGCAGTGCCGCACAGAGCCCCGCGACGTCGGCGGGCGGCGTGGGCGGCGGATCCACCCGGGCCTCGGCATCGCCCGAGGAACAGCCGGCGAGAGCCAGCAGGACCGCGCACGCGGGAAGGGCCAGTAGACGCAGGGGCCGGCGGTGGAGGGACATCACCGGCCAAGAGTAGACGGGGGCTACAGATGGACCACCGGGCAGGTCAAGGTGCGGGTGATCCCCTCCACCTGCTGCACCTTGGCGACGACCATGCGGCCGAGATCGTCGACGGTGTCCGCCTGGGCGCGCACGATCACGTCGTACGGGCCCGTCACGTCCTCGGCCTGGATCACCCCCGGGATCTGGCCGATGGACTCGGCGACGAACGACGCCTTGCCCACCTCGGTCTGAATGAGGATGTACGCCTGTACCACGGAACCTCCAGGGCGGCCACGAGGATCATTTCCCCTAATCTTCGGGTGGGCCCGGGGACATCGGGTGGGCCCGTGGAAGAAGGGACGCCACGGTACCGCGTCGCCGAGCGTCACGGGGAGACCCGAGAGGTCGGCTCCACGCACGGCGAGGCGCACGGAGAGCAGAAGTTGACGTATCTGTTGACGGTACCCAGAGCTGTGACGGCTCGCGACCGCAAGCGGACTGGGCAAGAAGGGGCACAGCGATGAAGGGCACTGTGGGCGAGCTGGGGGAGTTCGGGCTCATTCGAGAGCTCACCTCACGGCTCACCACCACCCCGGCGGTCCGGCTCGGACCCGGCGACGACGCCGCGGTGGTGTCGGCCCCCGACCGGCGGGTCGTGGCGAGCACGGACATCCTGCTGGAGGGCCGGCACTTCCGGCGCGACTGGTCCACGGCCTACGACGTCGGCCGCAAGGCCGCCGCGCAGAACCTCGCCGACATCGCGGCGATGGGCGCGGTGCCGACCGCACTGCTCCTCGGCCTCGTCGTCCCGGCGGAACTGCCGGTCACCTGGCCCACCGAGCTGATGGACGGCATCCGCGACGAATGCCAGGTCGCGGGCGCGGCCGTGGTCGGCGGCGACGTCGTACGGGGCGACACCATCACCGTCGCCATCACCGCCCTCGGGGACCTGCGCAACCACGAGCCCGTGCTGCGCTCCGGCGCCCAGCCCGGCGACGTGGTGGCCGTCACCGGCTGGCTGGGCTGGTCCGCGGCCGGTTTCGCGGTCCTCTCGCGCGGCTTCCGCTCCCCGCGGGCCTTCGTCGAGGCGCACCGGCGCCCGGAACCGCCGTACCACGCGGGCCCCGCCGCCGCCGGACTCGGCGCCACCGCCATGACCGACGTCAGCGACGGCCTGGTCGCGGACCTCGGTCACATCGCCGAGGCCAGCAAGGTGCGCATCGACCTGCGCTCGGCGGCCGTCGACATCCCCAGCCAGATGCACGACATCGGCCAGGCCGTCGGCGTGGATCCGCTCCAGTGGGTGCTGACCGGGGGAGAGGACCACGCCATCGTGGCCACCTTCCCGCCCGACGTGAAACTGCCCGCCCGCTGGAAGGTCATCGGAGAGGTCCAGAACCGCTCCGCCGCCCCCCAGGTGACCGTGGACGGCGCGCCCTGGACCAGCACCGGCGGCTGGGACCACTTCGGCGCCGACCCGGCCGCCGAGGAGCCCGCGCGATGAGGCGTCCGCCGCTGTGCCTGACCGTCGCCGGATCGGACTCCGGCGGCGGAGCGGGCATCCAGGCCGACCTCAAGACGATGCTGGCGCTCGGCGTGCACGGGATGAGCGTGGTGACCGCCGTGACGGCCCAGAACTCGCTCGGCGTCCACGGGGCCTGGGAACTGCCCGCGGAAGCCGTCACGGCCCAGTACCGGGCCGTGGTGGACGACATCGGCGTCCAGGCCGTCAAGACCGGGATGCTGTCCTCCGCGTCGCTGGTGGAGACGGTCGCCGAACTGTTGGCCGGCACCCCGGCCCCGGCGGTCGTCGACCCCGTCGGCGTCTCCAAGCACGGGGACGCGCTGCTCGCCGACTCGGCGCTGGACGCCGTACGCGAGGAACTCCTGCCGCGGGCCACCGTGGCCACCCCCAACCTCGACGAGGTGACCCGACTCACCGGCCTGGTGGTGGAGACGGAGGACGACATGCGGCGGGCCGCCGACGCGATCCTCGGTCACGGCCCCCGGTGGGCGCTGATCAAGGGCGGACACCTGCGGGCCCACGGCGACCAGGCCGTGGACCTGCTCACCGACGGCGCCGACGAGCGGTGGCTGCGCGCACCCCGGCACGACAACCGGCACACCCACGGCACGGGCTGCACCCTCGCGAGCGCGATAGCGGCGGGCCTCGCCAAGGGACTCGACGTCCCCGGGGCCGTCACCGCGGCCAAGGAGTACGTCACCGGGGCCATCGCCGCCGGCTTCGCGCTCGGCGGCGGCATCGGCCCCGTGGACCACGCCTGGCGCCGGCGGGCCTGAACGCGCGAAGAGCTCCCGGGAACCCTCGACGGGGTCCCGGGAGCTCTCCGTGCTCGCCCGGGCAAGGCCCGCGCTCGCTTCAGGCAAGGCAAAAGGCCGGCCCACCAGGTGGACCGGCCTTCTTGGCAACCGGAAAGGGCTGCGCTACGACGTGAGGCGTCAGCGCGAGACCTTGCCGGCCTTGATGCACGAGGTGCAGGCGTTGAGGCGCTTCGGCGTCCCATTGACCACGGCACGGACGCGCTGGATGTTCGGGTTCCAGCGACGCGAGGTGCGGCGGTGCGAGTGGGAGATGTTGTTGCCGAAGCTCGGCCCCTTGGCGCAAACGTCGCAGTTGGCAGCCACAGGTCACTCCAAAGACTTCAGATGCACTTACAGTGAATCCGGCGCACCGGAATCAGAGATCCGAAGTGGTTTGCCGGGGGAATGGCCCGACTCTCATCGGGCAACCGGAGCAGCATACAACGTCTGTGCCGGTCCAAGAAAACTACCATGGCGCCCGCCGACCACGCCCCGCGGTCCCGAGGCGCCGGCCACCCTTGGCTACCCTGCGGTGAACCCCGGCCCGCACAAGGAGGAACGCCCGGTGCCTTACGAGCCTCAGCCGCACACCCTCGACGCCGAAGCGGTGCGCACCTGGAGCTCGCTCGCCCTGGCCGCCCTGGGCCGGGCCCGCGAGGACATCGACGCGATCAACGTCTATCCCGTCGCCGACGCGGACACCGGCACCAACCTCTACCTGACCGCCGAATCGGCAGCCCGCGAGCTGGCGGCCGCCTTCGCGTCGGCCTCCGCGGACGTGACCGACACCACGCCGCCCGCGCCCGTCCCCCTGTCCCTGCCCGAGGCCGTACGGGCCTACGCCCACGGCGCCCTGACGGGCGCCCGGGGCAACTCCGGGACGATCCTCGCCCAACTCCTCCGCGGCGTCGCCGACGTGCTCGGCGCCGAACCCGAGGGACGCGACCCCGGCCCCCTCCTGGCGCGGGCCCTCACCCGGGCCGCCGAGGAGGCGTACCAGGCCGTCGCGCACCCCGTCGAGGGGACCATGCTCACCGTCGCCGCCGCCGCGGCCAAAGCCGGCCACGCCGCCGCGGGCACCGCCGCCGACGTGGCCCGCGCCGCCTACGACGGAGCCCGCGCGGCCCTGGCCGAGACCCCGGGGCAGCTCGCCGCGCTGGGCCGGGCCGGGGTGGTCGACGCCGGGGGCTGCGGACTGGTCGCCGTGCTCGGCGCCCTCTGGCAGGCGCTGTCCGGCCGGGAACCCGCCGCCGAACCGATCCGCGGCCGGGCCGTGCCCGTACCCCGACCGCCGGAGCCGTGCGCCGAGGAGCACGGTGGGCCCGCGTACGAGGTGATCTACCTGCTGGAGGCCGGCGAACCGGCCGTCGGGGAACTGCGCGCCCGCCTCGACGGACTCGGCGACTCCCTCGTGGTGGTCGGCGGCGACGGGCTCTGGAACGTCCACGTCCACGTCGACGACCCGGGCGCAGCCGTCGAGGCCGGCGTCGTCGCCGGACGCCCCTACCGGATCCGGATCACCCACTTCGGCGACGAACGACGCCGGGCCGGCGTCCCGCGCGCCCAGCGGGCCGCGGTCGCCGTCGTACCGGGCGAAGGACTGGCCGGACTGTGCGGGGAGGCGGGCGCGACCACCGTCCTCGCCCGCCCCGACGCGCCCCCGGCACCCGCCGACCTGGTCGACGCCATCCGCCGGGCCCACGCCCGCGAAGTGGTGCTGCTGCCCAACGACTCCGAGTGGCGGGCCGCCGCCTCGGCCGCGGCGGAACAGGCCCGCGCCGACGGTGTCCGGGTCGCCGTGATCCCCACCCGCTCGGCGGTCCAGGGCCTGGCCGCGCTCGCCGTGCACGACCCGGACGCCAGCTTCGACGAGGACGTCGTCGCCATGACCGCGGCGGCCGGAGCCACCCGCTACGGGGAACTCGCCGTCGCGGAACGGCAGTCCTTCACCTCCGCCGGCATCTGCCAGGCCGGGGACGTCCTCGGGCTCATCGACGGCGACGTCGCCGTCATCGGCCCCGGCCTGCCGGAGACCGCCGAGGCCGTCCTGGACCGCATGCTCGGCTCCGGCGGCGAACTCGTCACCCTGGTCCTCGGCGAGGACGTCCCGGACGCCCTCGCCGCCCGCCTGGAGGCCTACGTACAACACGGCCACCTGGCCGTCGACACGGTCACCTACCGGGGCGGGCGGTACTCGGCCCCGCTGCTCATCGGCGTCGAATAAGGGTCGAAGGACGGGCTTGTCGGCGCCATGGTGTGCAATGGAACACGTGCCCGCGCTCGACGAAGACCTCAAGAAGACCCTCGGCCCCGCCACCGCCAAGGTGCTGGCCGAGCACCTCGGCCTGCACACGGCCCTGGACCTGCTGCACCACTACCCCCGGCGGTACGCCGAGCGCGGCGAGCTGACCTCCCTCGCGGACCTCGGCGACCAGCTCGACGAGCACGTCACGGTCGTCGCGCAGGTCGCCGACGCGCGCCTGCTGACCTACCAGGGCGGTCGGGGCGGCGGGAAGCGCCTCGAAGTCACCATCACGGACGGCAGCGGCCGGCTCCAGCTGGTCTTCTTCGGTTCCGGTGTCCACAAGCCGCACAAGGACCTGCTGCCCGGCAGCCGCGCGATGTTCGCGGGCAAGGTCTCCCGGTTCAACCACAAGCTCCAGCTCGCCCACCCCGCCTACGAGCCGCTCGGCAAGGACACGGACGACACCGGCGGCGCGGACGCCGCCGCCGCCTTCGCCGGCCGACTCATCCCGATCTACCCGGCGTGCAAGCAGATGGAGTCCTGGAAGATCGCCAAGTGCGTGGACGCGGTACTGCCCGGCGTCCCCGAGGCCGTCGACCCGCTCCCCGCCGCCCTGCGCGAGGGCCGCGGCCTGGTCCCGCTCACCGAGGCCCTGCTGAAGGTCCACCGCCCCACCACCAAGGCCGACGTGGAGGACGCCCGCCAACGCCTCAAGTGGGACGAGGCGTTCGTCCTCCAGGTGGCCCTCGCCCGCCGCCGGCACGCCGACTCCCAACTCCCGGCCGTCCCGCGCCGGCCCCGCCCGGGCGGACTCCTCGACGCCTTCGACGCGAAGCTCCCCTTCACCCTCACCGAGGGCCAGCGGACCGTCTCCAAGGAGATCTTCGACGACCTCGCCACCGACCACCCCATGCACCGCCTGCTCCAGGGCGAGGTCGGCAGCGGCAAGACGATGGTCGCGCTGCGGGCCATGCTCGCCGTCGTCGACGCGGGCGGACAGGCCGCGATGCTCGCGCCCACCGAGGTGCTCGCCCAACAGCACCACCGGTCCATCACCGAGATGATGGGCGAACTCGCCGAGGGCGGCCTGCTGGGCGGATCCGACCAGGGCACCAAGGTCACCCTGCTCACCGGCTCCATGGGCATGCCGGCCAGGCGCCGGGCGCTGCTGGACCTGGTGACCGGCGAGGCCGGCATCGTCATCGGCACCCACGCCCTGATCGAGGACAAGGTGCAGTTCCACGACCTCGGCCTGGTCGTCGTCGACGAACAGCACCGCTTCGGCGTCGAACAGCGCGACGCGCTGCGCTCGAAGGGCAAACAGCCCCCGCACCTGCTGGTCATGACCGCGACCCCGATCCCGCGCACGGTCGCGATGACGGTCTTCGGCGACCTGGAGACCTCCGTACTGGACCAGCTGCCCGCCGGCCGCTCTCCCATCGCCACCCACGTGGTGCCCGCCAAGGACAAGCCGCACTTCCTCGCGCGCGCCTGGGAACGGGTGCGGGAGGAAGTCGAGAACGGCCACCAGGCCTACGTCGTCTGTCCGCGCATCGGTGACGGCGAGGACGAGCCCAAGAAGAAGAAGGCCGCGGAGGAGGACGGCGACAAGCGACCCCCGCTGGCCGTCCTGGAGATCGCCGACCAGCTCGCCCGGGGCCCGCTCGCCGGGCTGAGCGTCGAGGTGCTCCACGGACGGATGGACCCCGCGGAAAAGGACGCCGTCATGCGCCGCTTCACCGCGGGCGAGGTCAAGGTGCTGGTCGCCACCACCGTCATCGAGGTCGGGGTGAACGTCCCCAACTCCACGGTCATGGTGATCATGGACGCGGACCGGTTCGGGGTGTCCCAACTCCACCAGTTGCGCGGCCGCGTCGGCCGCGGCTCGGCACCCGGGCTGTGCCTGCTGGTCAGCGAGATGCACGAGGCGAGCCCCGCCCGCGCCAGGCTCGCGGCCGTCGCCGCCACCCTCGACGGCTTCGAACTCTCCCGGATCGACCTGGAGCAGCGGCGCGAGGGCGACGTGCTGGGGCAGGCCCAGTCGGGCGTCCGCTCCTCGCTGCGCATGCTCGCCGTCATCGAGGACGAGGAGGTCATCGCCCAGGCCCGCGAGGAGGCCACCCGCGTGGTCGCCGAGGACCCCGAGCTGGCGCACCTGCCCGGCCTGCGAACCGCCCTGGACGCCCTGCTGGACACCGAGCGCGAGCAGTACCTGGAGAAGGGCTGAGGACGACGACCTATCGTTGAACCGCTGAACGTTTCTCCGTCTCCCCACCGAAGGACCCCAGATGACCCGCGTGATCGCCGGCAGCGCCGGCGGGCGACGGCTGACCGTGCCGCCCGGCACCGGCACCCGCCCGACCTCGGACCGGATGCGCGAAGGGCTCTTCTCCACCTGGGAGTCCCTGCACGGCGTCGAGGGCGCCCGCGTGCTCGACCTCTACGCGGGTTCCGGAGCGGTGGGGCTGGAGGCCCTCTCCCGCGGCGCCGAACGGGCCCTGCTGGTCGAGCCCGACGCCAAGGCCGCCAAGGCGATCAAGGACAACATCACGTCGGTGGGCCTGCCCGGCGCCGAATTCCGGTCGGGCAGGGCCGAACAGATCGTGGCGGTCCCGCTCCACGAGGACCCCTACGACATCGTCTTCCTGGACCCGCCGTACGTCGTGGACCACGAGGAACTCCGGGAGATCCTCCTCACACTCCGGTCCAATGGCTGGCTCACGGACGACGCACTGGTCACCGTGGAACGCAGCACCAGGAGCGGCGCCTTCCCGTGGCCCGACGGCTTCGAACCGCTCCGCTCACGGAAGTACGGCGAAGGGACCCTCTGGTACGGTCGCGCCGCCTTCACCAGCGAAAACTCATGATGCCCGCACCGGGGAGCGAGGGAATTCAGTTGCGCCGCGCCGTCTGTCCGGGGTCGTTCGACCCCATCACCAACGGACACCTCGACATCATCGGCCGGGCCTCCCGGCTCTACGACGTGGTCCACGTCGCCGTGATGATCAATCAGTCCAAGCAGGGGTTGTTCACCGTCGAGGAGCGGATCGAGCTGATCCGGGAGGCGACGGCCGACTACGGGAACGTGGAGGTCGAGTCCTTCCACGGACTGCTGGTCGACTTCTGCAAGCAGCGGGACATCCCGGCCATCGTCAAGGGCCTGCGCGCCGTCAGCGACTTCGACTACGAACTGCAGATGGCCCAGATGAACATGGGACTGTCGGGCGTCGAAACGCTGTTCGTGCCGACCAACCCCACCTACAGCTTCCTGTCGTCCTCCCTGGTCAAGGAGGTCGCCACCTGGGGCGGCGACGTAGCCCACCTGCTGCCGGCGCATGTGCACGCCGCCCTGCTGGAGCGACTGCGCGACCGCTGACGGGTCGTTGTCACCCCGGTCCCGCCCGGCCGCGCACCCCGGGGCCTTACAGTCGTCGGGTCCGACTCGGGAACCGCCCGAGGCCGAGAGAGTGCGAGCCCCCATGGACGTGCAGAAGAAGCTCGACGAGATCGTCGCGGCCGTCGGCGGCGCCCGGTCCATGCCCATGTCCTCCTCGTGCGTGATCAATCGCGCGGAGCTGCTCGCGCAGCTCGAGGAGGTGCGCGAGGCCCTGCCCGGATCGCTCGCACAGGCGCGGGAGCTCATCGGCGGCCGGGAGCAGATGGTCGAGGAGGCCCGCCGGGAGGCGGACCGGATCATCGAGTCGGCGCACGCCCAACGGGGTTCCCTCATCTCCGACACGGAGGTCGCGCGCCGCTCGCAGGCCGAGGCGGACCGGATCCTCGCGGACGCACGCCGGGAGGCCGAGGAGGTCCGGGCCGAGGCGGACGACTACGTCGACAGCAAGCTCGCCAACTTCGAGGTCGTGCTCAGCAAGACCATCGGCTCGGTGGACCGCGGCCGGGAGAAGCTGCTGGGACGCGGCCCGGGCGCGGGCGGCGTCCACGAGGACCCCGCGGACCACGACGCCCCCGAGCCCAGCCCGGATCCGCAGATCCGGCGCGAGCAGGCCGACGCCTACGTGGACACCAAGCTGGCGACCTTCGAGGCGGTGCTGTCCAAGACCCTGGAGGCGGTGGGGCGCGGTCGCCAGAAGCTGCTCGGGCGCGCGCCCGCGGACGACCTCGGCGCGCACATGGCCGCCCAGGACGCGGCGGGCCTCCAGCAGGGCCGCTCGTCGAGCGACGCGGACTTCCTGGCCGGTCTGGCCGAGCCGGCGGCCCCGGTGATCCCGGCCCAGGTCCAGGCGCCGATGCCGCAGGAGCCCGTGTACGACGGCTACTCCTACCAGCAGCCGGCGGCCCACCAGCAGGACGCGTACGCCGCGTACCAGGACCCGTACGGCTACCAGCAGCAGCCCGATCCCTACGCCGGCTCCTACCAGCAGCAGCCGGACCCGTACGGGGCCTACCAGCAGCAGGTCCCGTCCTACCAGGACCAGCAGCACCAGGGCGGGCAACACCACGAAGAGCAGGTTCCCCGGCAGCCCGCGCTCGACGAGACCAGCTTCTTCGACACGAGCATGATCGACCTGAACCAGTTGCGGCAGTACGAGCAGGGACGCTAGAGGGGCTCCGGTCGCTCTCGGGGCCGGATTGGGCTCAGAGCGGGGCGGCGGGTATCCTGGCTGTTCGGTCGCGCGTATGCACCGCGATCCATGCTGCCCGTGAGCGGCAGAGACTTTGATCTTCAACGATCTGTGAAAGCAGGAACGGCCCTGAATACCCGCCTCGACCACCACAACCCCCTCGTGTTCGACACGCACGAGCTGGGGCGGCGTCCTGGTGCCATGCAGCGGCTGTCCCGTGAGATCGCGGCACCGGCGGACCTCGGTCTCGCCGGCGTCATCGGGGTACCGGAAGGCGCCCCGCTGAAGCTCAGCCTCCGCCTGGAGTCGGTCATGGAAGGGGTGCTTGTCACAGGCACCGCCCGTGCATCGGCCGTGGGGGAGTGCGTAAGGTGTCTGGAGTCTGTCGGGCGCGAGCTCAAGGCGGACTTCCAGGAGATGTTCTCGTACCCTGACGCCGACGACCGGAGCCGCTCCAAGGCGGAACCGGCCGACGACGCCGAGGACGACGAGGACACACTCTTCCTCGAGGACGGCTTGTTCGACCTCGAACCCCTGCTGCGCGATGTGGTGGTGCTCGCACTGCCGCTGCAGCCGGTGTGCCGAGAAGACTGTCTCGGACTGTGCCCCGATTGCGGGCTCAGCCTGAACGACGACCCGGACCACCACCATGAGGCCGTCGACATCCGTTGGGCGGCCTTGCAGGAACTCGTCGTGACCGATCAGGACGACGAGAAGGACAACATGAGCGGCACTGCATCTGACGGAGTTCAGAGCGCCGCCGAGAAGCAGGAGAAGTAGCCGTGGCTGTTCCGAAGCGGAAGATGTCGCGCAGCAACACGCGCCACCGCCGGTCGCAGTGGAAGGCTGCGGTCCCCAACCTGGTTTCGTGCGAGCGCTGCCAGGAGCCGAAGCTCCAGCACATTGCGTGCCCGAGCTGCGGCACCTACAACAAGCGCCAGGTTCTCGAGGTCTGAGCGGCTGGTGAGAGGCGCAATGTCTGAGCTGTCCAACGCTGAGAAGCAGGCAGACAGTAACAACGCGGCCTCGTCCCACGTGCTTCTGGAAGGGCGGCTCGGGTACCAACTCGAGACCGCCCTTCTGGTGCGTGCACTGACCCACCGCTCGTACGCGTACGAGAACGGCGGTCTGCCCACCAACGAGCGCCTGGAGTTCCTCGGGGACTCCGTGCTCGGCCTGGTGGTCACGGACACGCTGTACACGACCCATCCGGACCTGCCGGAAGGCCAACTGGCCAAACTGCGGGCCGCTGTGGTCAACTCGCGCGCACTTGCGGAGGTCGGGCGTGGCCTCGAACTCGGCTCCTTCATCCGGCTCGGCCGGGGCGAAGAGGGCACGGGTGGCCGGGACAAGGCCTCCATCCTCGCCGACACCCTTGAAGCGGTGATCGGCGCGGTCTACCTCGATCAGGGCCTCGACGCGGCCTCGGAGCTGGTTCACCGGCTCTTCGACCCGCTCATCGAGAAGTCCTCCAACCTCGGGGCCGGCCTGGACTGGAAGACCAGTCTCCAGGAGCTCACGGCGGCCGAAGGCCTTGGTGTACCGGAATACCTGGTCACCGAGACCGGTCCGGACCACGAGAAGACCTTCACAGCTGCCGCTCGCGTCGGTGGTGTCTCGTACGGCACCGGCACCGGCCGCAGCAAGAAGGAAGCGGAACAGCAGGCGGCCGAGTCCGCGTGGCGCGGGATCCGCGCCGCGGCGGACGAGCGGATCGCGGCGGCAGCCGCTGCCGCAGCCGCTCCGGCAGAGGTCGTGGCTCCGGCCGCGACCGAGGACGGCGGGGCGCCGACGCCCGTCGAACCGTCGCCGGGCGTCTGACCCTTCCTTCGGGATGTTCCCCGCCCCCGCCCCTCTCCGGAGGGGCGGGGGCGGTCCCGTTCCCGGGCCCACCGAGGGCGGCCGGTAGGCTCGGCGAAGCGTCCAGCCCCGTCGCCTCCCGGAGGAACACCGTGCCCGAGCTGCCCGAAGTCGAAGTGGTGCGGCGCGGTTTGGAGCGTTGGGTGGCCGGGCGGACCATCGAGTCCGTCGAGGTGCTGCACCCCCGAGCCGTACGGCGGCACCCGGGCGGCGGCGCCGATTTCGCCGCCCGCCTCACCGGGGAGACCGTCGGGGTGCCGCAGCGACGCGGGAAGTACCTGTGGCTGCCGCTCGTGGAACGGGACCTGTCGGTGCTGGGCCACCTCGGCATGAGCGGTCAACTGCTGGTGCAGCCGATCGGCGCCCCCGACGAGAAGCACCTGCGGATCCGCGTGCGCTTCGACGACGCGACCGGAACCGAGCTGCGCTTCGTGGACCAGCGGACCTTCGGCGGCCTGTCCCTGCACGAGAACACCCCCGACGGGCTCCCCGACGTCATCGCGCACATCGCCCGTGACCCCCTGGATCCGCTCTTCCCCGAAGCCGCCTACCATCTCGCCCTGCGTGCCAAGCGGACCACGGTCAAGCGGGCCCTGCTGGACCAGTCGCTCATCAGCGGGGTCGGCAACATCTACGCCGACGAGGCCCTGTGGCGTGCCCGGCTTCACTACGAGCGCCCGACCGCCACGCTCACGCGCCCCCGGAGCGCGGAACTCCTCTCCCACGTCCGTGACGTCATGAACGCGGCGCTCGCCGTCGGCGGGACCAGCTTCGACAGCCTGTACGTCAACGTGAACGGGCAGTCCGGTTACTTCGACCGCTCGCTCGACGCCTACGGCCGGGAGGACGAGCCGTGCCGGCGCTGCGGGACCCCGATGCGCCGCCGGCCGTGGATGAACCGGTCGAGCTACTTCTGCCCGCGCTGTCAGCGACCGCCGCGGGCCGCGTCGTAGGACGCCCGGGCGGTCAGCACCTGCTGCATGCTGCCCTCGAGGAAGTGGATCAGGGCGAGCAGTCGGTCGGCGACCTGGTGGCCCAGGGGAGTGAGTTCGTAGTCGACGCGGGGCGGGTTCGTGGGCTGCGCCTCGCGGTGGACTATGCCGTCACGTTCCAGCGCGTGCAGGGTTTGGGAGAGCATCTTCTCGCTGACGCCGTCCACACGGCGACGCAACTCGTTGAAGCGACAGGCGCCGTCGCGCAGGGCGCCCACGGTCAGACTGCCCCAGCGTCCGGTGACGTGCTCCAGGGTCTCCCGGGAGGGGCAGGTGCGGGCGAAGACATCGAAAGGCAGTTCCGATGAGGGCGCGTCCGTACGAACAGGGGTCTCCATGGCACAAGCGTACCCTCGGGTAGCGCTTACTGTCTGCTTGCGCTTTCGAAAAGTTAGTGATTCTCTTTCGGTCGTCGCCGTCGTGTCCCGACGCGACCCACCGAGCCCCATCCTTGAGGGAGAACCACCATGTCCGACATCACGCCCACCCCCGTCGTCTCGGTCGCCTACCACTCGGGATACGGCCACACCGCGGTCGTCGCCGAGGCCGTCCGGGCGGGAGCAGCCGATGCCGGCGCGACCGTCCACCTCGTCAAGGTCGACGAGATCGACGACGCGCAGTGGGCACTGCTGGACGCGTCGGACGCGATCATCTTCGGCTCTCCGACGTACATGGGCACCGCATCGGGCGCCTTTCACGTCTTCGCCGAGGCCACCTCGAAGCGCTGGTTCGGGGACGTGTGGCAGGACAAGGTCGCCGCGGGCTTCACCAACTCCGGCTCGAAGAGCGGCGACAAGATGCACACGTTGCAGTTCTTCCAGACGCTGGCCGCGCAGCACGCGATGAGCTGGGTCAACCTGGGGCTGAAGCCGGGCTGGAACTCCACCACCGGCTCCGAGTACGACCTGAACCGCCTCGGCTTCTTCTCCGGCGCGGCCGCCCAGACCAACGCCGACCAGGGCCCCGAAGCGGTCCACAAGTCGGACATCGCCACCGCCGAGCACCTCGGCCGGCGCGTCGCCGAGCACACCCGCGTGGTCCTGGCGGGCCGCGCCGCGCTCGCCGCGCGGTAGTCGGCGGGCGGCGGTCGTCCGGGAACAGGGCTCCTAGAAGCCGAAGTCCTGGGTCCACCACGGGCCGCCGTCGGCGAAGTAGGCGCCGACGCCCAGGGTGCGGAACTCGCAGTTCAGGATGTTCGCCTTGTGGCCCGGGCTGTTCATCCAGGCCTTCATCACCGCGTCGGCGTCACCCTGGCCGCGGGCTATGTTCTCGCCGCCGAGGCCTGATATGCCCGCGTTGTCGGCCCGCTTCCACGGGGTGTTCCCGTCCGGGTCGGTGTGGTCGAAGAAGCCCCGTACGGCCATGTCCTTGCTGAACGCGCCCGCCAGCGTCGCGAGCGGCGGGTTCGCCCGGACCGGGCCACAGCCCGCCTGGGCGCGTTCCTGGTTCACCAGCGTCAGGACGGCCGCCTCCTCGGCGGAGTGCCCGCCGGAGGGTGCGGGCGCCGTGGGCTTCGGCGCGGGGGTCGACGGCTTGCCGGTCGGCGCCGGTTCGGGGTCGGGCTTCGGGGCGGGGGCGGCGGGCTTGTCCGGCTCCGGCTTCACGGGCTCCGGCTTCACGGGCAGGGGCTTGACCGGTTCCGGCTTCACGGGTCGGGGCTTGACCGGTTCCGGTTCCGGTGCCTTCGTCGAAGCGGAGGGCTTCGGCGTCGGGGACTGCGGCGTCGGCGTCGGGGTGGGCGCCGACGAGGTCGAGGCCGAGGGGGACGGGGACGACGGCCGGGCCGGCGTGGCGCTGTCCGGGGCGGCGGGCGTGGAGGCGCGGCCCTGGAGACCGGCGAGGCCACCCTGCCCCTGTACCGCGTTCTCGTCACGAGCGGACGGTGAGGCCTTGGCCTGCGTCTTCGAGCCCGCGTCCGTACCGACATAGGGGAAGGAGTCGCCGACGGGGACGATGCCGGTCGTGACGACCGCCGTCGTGCCGAGGAGCAGGGCCACCGGGACACCCACGATGCCGATGCGGACGGCGGTGCCGCGCTTGCCGCCTTCGCCGCGCGGCGGAGCGGGGAGTTTGTGGCGTCCCATCGGCGTCGTGCCTTCCTTCAACGGTCCATGTTTGCTCGCCCAAACGGATGAGCTCATTGGAGCGGGACTGTACGCCATGGGACCCGGGGGGCGATGTGCCGCGAATCGGGCGCCCCGGTTAGCGTTCACGCATGAATGAAGAAGTCCGGCTGACCGCATGGGTGCGCGGCCGTGTACAGGGAGTGGGCTTCCGCTGGTTCACCAGGGCCAATGCTCTGGAGATCGGCGAGGTGGTCGGCTTCGCGCTCAACCTGGACGACGGTCGAGTACAGGTGGTGGCCGAAGGTCAACGTGAGAATTGCCACCGGCTGCTGGACTGGCTGCGGTCCGCCGACACGCCCGGCCGAGTGGACGGGGTGACAGAGATCTGGGGCACACCGCGCGGTGGCTACGACGGATTCGCGATCCGCTGACGGATCGACTGATCATGTACTGATCAGATCTCTGGATGGTCGACACACGGTCGGAACTGCGCATTCGTCGCGGAGCCGTTGCCGTCGATCGTGATCCGTGGAAGGCTCGGAGATGAGGATGATCTCCGCGCCGCAGGCGAGCGCCGGGCCGCCCGCCGATACGGGGCGTGATCGTGTTGACCGTCAAACTTTTTGGTGAGACGCTGGAAGCCCCGCGCACCTGAGCTGTTTGGCAGTGTTGGCAGTAGTAAGCGCAGTGACTGTCAGTCGCTGCCGGACATCCGCGGGTGCGATTCCCTCACGACCCACACCGCTCTCGGTCGGTCACTCAGTGTGGAGGACCATCCATCATGGCAAAGGCGCTTCTCGGTTACGTCGGCGGTTCCGACCCGCGACTCCTCGCCGAGATGCGACGGCTTCAGCAGCGCGTCCAGGACCTCGAGTCCGAGCTCGGACGAATCCAGTCCGAGAACGACGCACTGAACGCGGCCGCCGCTCAGCACGGAGACTCGCTGCTCGACAGCATCGACCTCGACGTACCCCAGGCGGAGCCTGCGCTCACCTGATCCGCGCTTCACTCGTCGCTCGATTCCAGCCCCGTTTGATCTGCAAGGGACGCTCCGGCGTCCCTTCTTTCTTTCACGGCCGGCTCCTCCTCGCACCGCCGGCCCCTCACCCGCCGACCGTCCCGCCCGGCCGCATCATTGGGCCAGGTGGGGGGGTTGATTCCTTTGACGTCTGATCTGCCCTGCACCTTCATGGGTGAAACCGAACGTGAAAGGTAGAGTCCGGCGGCGTGCACCTCAAGTCCCTGACCCTGCGTGGCTTCAAATCATTTGCTTCCGCGACCACCCTGCGCTTCGAGCCGGGGATCACCTGCGTCGTCGGCCCGAACGGATCGGGCAAGTCCAACGTGGTGGACGCGCTGTCCTGGGTCATGGGCGAACAAGGGGCGAAGTCCCTGCGCGGCGGGAAGATGGAAGACGTCATCTTCGCCGGCACGACGGGTCGGCCTCCCCTGGGGCGCGCCGAGGTCTCGCTGACCATCGACAACTCCGATGGCGCGCTGCCGATCGAGTACGCCGAGGTCACCATCACGCGGATCATGTTCCGCGGCGGCAGCAGCGAGTACCAGATCAACGGCGACACCTGCCGGTTGCTCGACATCCAGGAACTGCTCTCCGACTCCGGCATCGGCCGCGAGATGCACGTCATCGTCGGACAGGGCCAACTGGACTCCGTACTGCACGCCGATCCGATGGGCCGCCGCGCGTTCATCGAGGAGGCAGCCGGCGTACTGAAGCACCGCAAGCGGAAAGAGAAGGCGCTGCGGAAGCTCGACGCGATGCGGGCCAACCTCGCGCGCGTGCAGGACCTCAACGACGAACTGCGGCGACAGCTCAAGCCGCTCGGACGCCAGGCGGCGGTGGCCCGCCGGGCCGCCGTGATCCAGGCCGACCTGCGGGACGCGCGACTGCGGCTGCTCGCCGATGACCTGGTCACCCTGAAGGGCGCGTTGGACGCGGAGATCGCGGACGAGGCGGCGTTGAAGGAACGCAAGGAGGCGGCCGAGCGGGAGCTGGCGGGCGCGCTGCGACGCGAGGCCGAGCTGGAGGAGGCGGTACGGGAACTCGCGCCCCGGCTGCAACGGGCCCAGCAGACCTGGCACGAACTCTCCCAGTCGGCCGAACGGGTGCGCGGAACCGTTTCCCTGGCACAGGCGCGGGTCAAGAGCGCGTCGGCGCCGTCGGAGGACGAGCGGCACGGCCGCGATCCCGAGGAGATGGAGCGCGAGGCGGCACGCATCCGTGAGCAGGAAGCCGAACTGACGGCCGCTCTGGAGGCGGCTTCACGGGCGCTGGAGGACACCGTCGAGCACCGGGCGGAGCTGGAGCGGTCCCTGGCCGACGAGGAACGGCGGCTGCGGGACGCGGCGCGGGCCGTCGCCGACCGGCGCGAGGGGTTGGCCCGGCTGACCGGCCGGCTCGGCGCGGCCCGGTCCAGGGCGGGCGCGGCGCAGGCGGAGATCGAACGGCTGGAGGCGGCGCGCGACGACGCCGAGACCCGTGCGGCGCGCGCGCAGGCCGAGTACGAGGCGTTGGCCGAGGAGGTCGGAGCCCTCGACGACCCGGCCGTCGACGGGGAGCACGAGGCTGCGCGGTCCCGGCTGGCGGAAACCGAGGCAGCCCTGTCGGCGGCGCGCGAGGCACTGACCTCGGCGGAACGCTCCCGGGCGGCCGTGACGGCCCGACGGGACGCGTTGGCGCCGGCGCTGCGGCGCAAGGACGGCACGGGCACCCTGCTCGGCGCGCACGAACGGCTGGACGGGCTGCTCGGCCCGGCGGCCGAACGGGTGACGGTGGCGCCGGGGCACGAGGTGGCGGTCGCGGCCGCGTTGGGCGCGGCGGCCGACGCGCTCGCCGTGACCTCGGCGGGGGTGGCGGCCGATGCCATCCGGCACCTGAGGGACACGGATGCGGGGCGGGTCACCTTCCTGATCGCCCCGGAGTCCGCGACCGTCCTGCCGGGCCAGGCCGTGGATCCGACCGGCCGACCGGCCGGCGAGGGGAGCCTGCCGGGCCAGAGCGCCGGCCCGGGTTCGACCGCCGTCCAGGCGTCGGATTCCGTTTCGGCCTCCGCCCCGGGTGCGCTGTCCTCCCCGACCGGCGTTCCGGTGGCGGATCTTCCCGCCCCGGCCGCCGCTCACGTGCCCGCTCCGACCGCTCCGCAGTCCGTGTCGGCCTCGACGGCGGTCGGATCGCGCATGCTCGGGGTACCGGCCGGGAGCCTGGTGACGGGCGACCCTGGTGTGGTGCGGGCCGTGGCCTGGGCCCTGCGGGAGTACGTCGTCGTCGCGACCCTGGACGAGGCCGAGGCTTTGGTGGCCGAGCGGGCCGACCTGGTGGCGGTCACCGCCGACGGGGACGTCCTGGGAGCCCATCTCGCGCACGGCGGATCCGCCGGGGCGCCGAGCCTCATCGAGGTACGGGCCGCCGTGGACGAGGCCGCGGCCGAGCTGGCGCGGTTGGAGGAGGAGTGCGCCCGACTGGCCGAGGCCAAGGAGCGCGCCCACGCCGACCGGCAGGAGGCGGTCCGGCTCGTCGAGGAGCTGGCCGAGCGGCGCAGGGAGGGTGAGCGGGCCAGGGCCGGGGTCGCGCAGCAGCTGGGCCGGCTCGCGGGGCAGGCGAAGGGCGCGGCGGGCGAGGCCGAACGGGCCGTCGCTGCCGCGACCGCGGCGCAGGGCGCGCTGGCGCAGGCGCGCACCGAGGTGGAGGAGTGCGCGGAACGGCTCGCGGTCGCCGAGGAGATGCCGGTGGACCAGGAACCGGACACCTCGGCCAGGGACCGGCTCGCCGCCGACGGGGCCAACGCGCGACAGACCGAGATGGAGGCGCGGCTCCAGCTCAGGACCCACGAGGAACGGGTCAAGGGACTGGCCGGGCGGGCGGAAGCGCTCGACCGCGGCGCCAGGGCCGAGCGCGAGGCCAGGACCCGTGCCGAACGCCGCCGGCAGCGGCTGGCCCACGAGGCCGAGGTGGGTCGGGCGGTGGCCGACGGAGCGCGACAGCTCCTGGCCCATCTGGAGGTGTCGATCGGTCGGGCCGAGGCGGAGCGCGCCGGCGCCGAGCAGGCCAAGGGGGTGCGCGAACGGGAGCTCGCCGAGGCCCGCGGCCGGGGTCGCGACCTCAAGGGGGAGCTCGACAAGCTGACCGACTCCGTGCACCGGGGCGAGGTGCTCGGAGCCGAGAAGCGGTTGCGGATCGAGCAGGTCGAGGGCCGCGCCCTGGAGGAGTTCGGGGTGGAGGCCGCCGGGCTGGTGGCCGAGTACGGCCCCGACCAGCCGGTGCCGCCGTCGCCGGCCGCCGAGGGCGAGGAGCTGCCGGAGGACCCGGAGCACCCGCGGAACCGGCCGGGACCGTACGTCCGGGTGCAGCAGGAGAAGCGGCTCAAGGCGGCCGAACGCGCCTACCAGCAGTTGGGGAAGGTCAATCCGTTGGCGTTGGAGGAGTTCGCGGCGCTGGAGGAGCGGCACAGGTTCCTCAGCGAGCAACTGGAGGACCTGCGCAAGACGAGGGCCGATCTGCTCCAGGTCGTGAAGGAGGTCGACCAGCGGGTCGAGGAGGTGTTCACCGAGGCCTACCGGGACACGGCGCGTCAGTTCGAGGGGGTGTTCTCGCGGCTGTTCCCCGGTGGGGAGGGACGGTTGATCCTCACGGACCCCGACAACATGTTGACCACCGGCGTGGACGTGGAGGCGCGCCCGCCGGGCAAGAAGGTCAAGAGGCTGTCGCTGCTGTCGGGCGGCGAGCGTTCGCTGACCGCGGTCGCGTTGCTGGTGTCCATCTTCAAGGCCCGACCCAGTCCGTTCTACGTCATGGACGAGGTCGAGGCGGCTCTGGACGACACCAACCTGCAGCGGCTGATCCGGATCATGGAGGAACTCCAGGAGAGCTCGCAGCTGATCGTGATCACTCATCAGAAACGCACGATGGAGGTCGCCGATGCCCTGTACGGCGTCTCCATGCAGGGAGATGGAGTGTCCAAAGTGATCAGCCAGCGGCTCCGCTAGAGACCTTCATCATTCAATAGGTGAACGCAAAGCCTTCTCGGTTCACTCGATCGTGGGCATTCATCTGCGTGAAACGGGTTCTTCATCTTCTATTGACTTCAGGAAGTGAAGTCATAAGCTCTCCTCTGTCGCCTTGATGTTCAGGTGGTGGTGCACTGTTTGATGTGCCCCACTGGAGGAACACGATCAGGCGACGACACGAGTACCAACACCCCCCACGCTGCCCGCCGTCGGCGCCGGGCCCAGGAGCGCACCTTGACCAGCACAGCGAACGCACCCGCGGCAGGCGGGGGAGGCGCGGGCCACCCCGACCACCTCGGGCACGTCATCTTCATCACCGCGGCCGCCGCCATGGGCGGCTTCCTCTTCGGTTACGACAGTTCCGTCATCAACGGCGCCGTCGAGGCGATTCGGGACCGCTTCGACGTCGGCTCCGCGGTGCTCGCCCAGGTGATCGCCGCCGCGCTGATCGGCTGTGCCTTCGGCGCCGCCACCGCCGGCCGCCTCGCCGACCGGATCGGCCGTATCCGCTGCATGCAGATCGCGGCCGTCCTGTTCACCGCGAGCGCCCTCGGTTCGGCCCTGCCCTTCGCCCTCTGGGACCTCGCCATGTGGCGCGTCATCGGAGGCTTCGGCATCGGCATGGCCTCCGTGATCGGCCCCGCCTACATCGCCGAGGTCTCCCCGCCCGCGTACCGCGGCCGGCTCGCCTCGTTCCAGCAGGCCGCGATCGTCATCGGCATCGCCGTCTCACAGCTGGTCAACTGGGGCATCCTCAACCTCGCCGACGGCGACCAGCGCGGAGAGATCGGCGGCCTGGAGGCCTGGCAGTGGATGCTGGGCGTCATGGTCATCCCGGCCGTGCTCTACGGCCTGCTGTCCTTCGTCATCCCGGAGTCCCCGCGCTTCCTCGTCTCGGTCGGCCGCATGGAGAAGGCCAAGACCGTCCTGCGCGAGGTCGAGGGCGACCGCATCGACGCCGACGCCCGCGTCCGCGAGATCGACAACGCCATCCACTCGGAGCACAAGTCGACCTTCAAGGACCTGCTCGGCGGTCGCTTCGGCTTCCTGCCGATCGTCTGGATCGGTATCGGCCTCTCCGTCTTCCAGCAGCTCGTCGGCATCAACGTGATCTTCTACTACAGCTCCTCGCTGTGGCAGTCGGTCGGCATCGACGCGAGCTCCTCGTTCCTGTACTCCTTCGAGACGTCCGTCGTGAACATCATCGGTACCGTGATCGCGATGCTGCTGGTCGACCGGATCGGCCGCAAGCCGCTCGCCCTCATCGGCTCCGTGGGCATGACGATCTCCCTCTCGCTCGCCGCCTGGGCCTTCTCCTTCCGGTCCGGCACCGGGGACGACATCACCCTGCCGCACACCCAGGGCCTGGTGGCCCTCATCGCCGCCAACTTCTTCGTGCTCTTCTTCGCCCTCTCCTGGGGCGTGGTGGTCTGGGTGCTGCTCGGCGAGATGTTCCCGGGCCGCATCCGCGCCGCCGCCCTCGGCGTGGCGGCCGCCGCCCAGTGGATCGCCAACTGGGTCATCACGGTCTCGTTCCCGTCGCTGTCGGACTGGAACCTGTCCGGCGCCTACGTCATCTACGCGTGCTTCGCCCTGCTCTCGATCCCCTTCATCCTCAAGTGGGTGCCGGAGACCAAGGGCAAGGCGTTGGAGGAGATGGGGTAACCACCCCCGCCAACACCCCCTCTCCTCTTCCGACAGGTACTGCCCCCGCTCAGCTCTTGAGCCGGGGCAGTACCTGTTCGCACAGCAACTGAAGGCTGCGCCACCCCTCGTCGACGGGCATCCCGCCGCACAGCGGGTGCAGCACCAGATTGCCCGCCTCGCCGGCGGCTCGGGCGTGGGTGACCGCCTCGTCCGGGGTGAGGATCCGGTACACACCCTCCGCGCGCAGCTCGGACACCGAATGCGCGCCCGAACGCACGGCGCTGACGATGTCCTTGGACTGCCAGGACGCGTACGTCCCGGCCTCGTGCAGGAAGTGCTCTCCGTACTCGGCCCAGGCCCGGTCGGGATCCTCCGAGACGTGCAGCAGCGGCGTCTGCGCGGCGGGCATCATGCAGAAGCCCTCCGTGCCGTGCTCCGCGAGCTGTTCCTGGTAGTACGCCTCCAACTCCGGCAGGTGGGCGCTCGGGAAGAAGGGCAGCCCCAGCCGCGCCGCGCGCCGCGCCGCCGCCCGTGAACTGCCTCCGACCAGCAGCAGCGGGTGCGGCCGGGTGAACGGTCGCGGGGTGACCCGTACGGTCCGGCCGCGGAAGGAGAACGGCTCGCCGGTCCACGCCTTCAACAGGGTCTCCAGCAGCTCGTCCTGGAGCCTGCCGCGCCGACCCCACTCCACGCCGTGCTGCTCGTACTCCTCGGGCCGGTACCCGATGCCCGCGACGGTGACCAGGCGCCCGCCGCTCAGCAGGTCGAGCACGGCGATGTCCTCGGCCACCTTCAGGGGGTCGTGGAGCGGGCCGATGATCGCGGAGACGGTGACCGCGATGCGGCGGGTGGCGCCGAACACCGCGCCCGCGAAGAGGAAGGGCGAGGGCATCCAGTTGTTCCCGGTGCCGTGGTGTTCCTCGGTCTGGACGGTGTCGATCCCGCGGTCGTCCGCGTACTTCGCCATCTCCAGCGCGGCCTTGTACCGGGCGGAGAGGGTTTCCGGGGTGCCGTTCGGGTCGACGAGGTTGAAACGGGCCACGGTGACGGTCATGGAGAGGTCCCCCTTCGCCGGATGTGGTGGGCGGGCGAAGGGGGACGTTAGCTGACGTGGCGTCAGTTGCCCAGGGTCCCGGCGGGCACCGGCTCCTCGGCCTCGACCGACGCGGACCGCGGCGCCGCGGTGCGGGGCAGGGCGGCGTACAGCGCGCCCGACGTGACGATGCCGGCGACCCAGCCCAGACCGTTCTGCCCGATCCAGGTCGAGGCGAGCGGGCCGCTGAACCAGTCCACCTTCGTGAACAGCAGCCCCACCGCCAGAGCCATGCCCCAGGCCGTCATCGCCTGCCAGGCGTAGCCGCCCTTGTACCAGTAGGCGCTGCCGGCCGTGGTGTCCAGCAGTGCGCGCCCGTCGTAGGACTTGCGCCGCAGCATGTCCACGCCGAAGACGCCGATCCACGCGGAGAAGGCCACGGCCAGCAGCGTCAGGAAGGAGATGAACGAGCCGAAGAAGCTCGTCGCGACGACCATCAGCAGGAACCCGAAGACCAGACTGATGACCGCGTTGACGCTGACGGCCCAGGCACGCGGGACCTTGATGCCGAGGGTCTGCGCGGTGAAGCCCGCCGAGTACATCGACATCGAGTTGATCAGCAGCATCCCGACCACCGCGATGAGCAGGTACGGGACCGCGATCCAGATCGGCAGCAACTCGCCGATGAAGGAGACCGGGTCCTGAGCGGAAGCCAGGTCGGGGGTCCCGACGGCCATCACCGCGCCCATCAGCACCATGGGCAGGACCACGATCCCCGCGCCGCCGATCGTCGCGCCGACCATGGCCTTCGAGGACGCGGTCCGCGGCAGGTAGCGCGTGAAGTCCGGACCCGACGGGACCCAGCTGATGCCGCCGGCGGCGATCGTGCCGATGCCCGCGACCATCATCGCGGTGGATCCGGCGGGCTTGTCGAGAACCGCCGCCCAGTCGGTGTCGAACACCAGGTAGCCGAGGACGAGCACGCTGAACGCCCCGAACAGGTACGTCGACCACTTCGAGCACACGCGCAGCGCGTTGATGCCGAGACCGGAGACCACGAAGGTGCAGCCCACGAAGAAGAGCAGGGTGACGACGATCAGGGCGGTGTTGCTCTTGATCCCGAAGACCAGGTCGAGGACGGTCAGCACGGCGTAGGCACCACTGACCGCGTTGATGGTCTCCCAGCCCCAGCGGGCCACCCAGATCAGCGCGCCGGGGAAGAGGTTGCCGCGCTGACCGAAGACGGCCCGCGAGAGCGCCATGCCCGGCGCCCCGCCGCGCTTGCCGGCGATGGATATCAGGCCGACGATCCCGTACGAGAGGACGGGCGCGGCGACGGCGACGACGAGGACCTGCCAGATGTTGAGCTTGTTGAAGATCACGAGCCCCGCGCCCATGGTCAACAGCAGCACGCTGATGTTGGCGGCGACCCAGGTCGGGACGAGCTCGCGGACCCGTCCGCCGCGTTCGTCGTCCGGTACGGGTTCCAGTCCGCGGGTCTCGACCGCCGTCTCCTGGGCGGTCTCCGTCGCACCGGCAGTGGGCTTGGCAGGCATGCACTACTCCGTGGGGATGTGGGGGGAGTGGTACATCATCGTAGTTTCGCCGCGAAAATCACAAATAGCGGAGTAATGCCCGGCGGGGAGCGCCGAAGGGCTCGTCGGCGAGGGCCGCACCTCATCCGGCCACGCTCCGCGGCGCCGCCCGCGCGGGTCCGCCCGTGCCGCGCGCCGTGGCCGATACTGGTGGGGTTATGGACATCCTCATTCTCGCTGTAGTCATCGCCCTGGTCGCGGTCGTCGTGGTCGGCGGGCTCGTGGTCGGCAGCCGCAAGAAGAAGCAGCTGCCCCCCACGGCGCCGCCCGGCCCGCCGACCATCACTGCCCCGCCCACCGAACCGCAGGTGGGCGAGGACGCCGCCCCCACGGCGGAAGAGCCGCGCCGCACGATCGAGGAGGTCACCCTCCCCGAAGCGGAGGCGGCCACCGATTCCCCGGTCGCCGTCGAGGACCCCGTGGTCGCGGCACCCGAGATCGAGGTGCCCGAGCCCACCGCGGGCCGCCTGGTCCGGCTGCGCGCACGGCTCTCCCGTTCGCAGAACTCGCTCGGCAAGGGGCTGCTCACGCTGCTCTCCCGCGAGCACCTCGACGAGGACACCTGGGAGGAGGTCGAAGAGACCCTCCTGATCGCCGACGTCGGCGTCGTGCCGACCCAGGAACTGGTCGACCGGCTCCGCGAGCGGGTCAAGGTGCTCGGTACCCGCACCCCCGCCGACCTGCGCACCCTCCTGAAGGAGGAGCTGCTGACCCTGGTCGGCACCGACTTCGACCGCGCCGTCAAGACCGAGAGCGGCGTCGACACCCCGGCCGTCGTGATGGTCGTCGGCGTCAACGGCACCGGCAAGACCACCACCACCGGCAAGCTGGCCCGCGTCCTCGTCGCCGACGGCCGCAGCGTCGTGCTCGGCGCGGCGGACACCTTCCGTGCCGCCGCCGCCGACCAGCTCCAGACCTGGGGGGACCGGGTCGGCGCCCGGACCGTTCGCGGCCCCGAGGGCGGCGACCCGGCGTCGATCGCCTACGACGCCGTCAAGGAGGGCATCGCCGAGGGCGCGGACGTCGTGCTGATCGACACCGCCGGTCGGCTGCACACCAAGACCGGGCTCATGGACGAGCTCGGCAAGGTCAAGCGCGTCGTGGAGAAACACGGCCCGCTCGACGAGGTCCTGCTCGTGCTGGACGCCACCACCGGCCAGAACGGCCTGACCCAGGCGCGCGTCTTCGCCGAGGTCGTGGACATCACCGGCATCGTGCTGACCAAGCTCGACGGGACCGCCAAGGGCGGCATCGTCGTCGCCGTCCAGCGCGAGCTGGGTGTACCGGTCAAGCTCATCGGTCTCGGCGAGGGGCCGGACGACCTGGCCCCCTTCGAGCCGGAGGCGTTCGTGGACGCCCTGATCGGCGACTGAGCGACCCGCTCCGCCGTCGTACGCGTGACAGTGCCCCCGCATCCGACCGGATGCGGGGGCACTGTCACGCGTACGACCTTCAGCGCCGCAGGCGGTGGCAGATGTACGCGAGCGTCCCCAGCAGCAGCCGGGCCTGCGGCGGCCCGCCCACGCAGTCGAGCGCGGGCGGCCGAAGCCAGCCGGCCGGTCCGAGCCCCGCGCGGTCGGAGGGCGGGGCGGTGAGGAAGGCTCCGCGGCCGAGGGCCCGCAGGTCGAGATCGGCGTCGTCCCAGCCCATCCGGTACAGCAACTGCGGCAGCTCGGCGGCGGCCCCGGGGGCCACGAAGAACTGCGCCCGGTCGTCGGGGGTGACGGTGACCGGGCCCAGTGGGAGCCCCATCCGCTCCAGCCGGACCAGCGCGCGCCGCCCGGCCTCCGCGGAGACCTCGATGACGTCGAAACACCGACCGACGGGGAGCATGATCGCGGCGCCGGGGTACTCGCCCCAGATCTCGGTGACCTCGTCGAGGGTGGCGCCCGCCGGGACGGTGGGTGCGAAGTCCAGCGGATGCGCCCCGGGCGCACCGCAATTCGTATGACCGCAGGAACACTCGGCGGCGGGCGCCGCCGCCCGGGCGCCGGGGACCGCCTCCCAGCCCCACAGGCCGGTGTACTCCGCCACCGTCGTGCACTCCGAGGTCCGGCCGCGGCGCCGAGCGCCGGAAAGGAACTCCTTGGTGCCGCGGCTGCCGCCGATCGTGAAGCCCATGCCCATGCCCCCTCCAACGGGTCGAACGCGTCGGTGGTTACGACGTCGGCGAGACCTCCTGTGGGCCGGCCCCGGGAGCCACTCCGGGAGGGGGGCGACCGGCGCACTCCTCGCGGCGCGCGCCCCCAGTGCACTCCCGTCCAACCATTCCGTTTCGCCTGCCTGTCAAGTGAATCGCGCCTGGCCGGTGGCGAGTTCATTCGAAGGGGTGGCGAATGGTGGCGTTTCTGGAATCGACCTCGCGGTGGGGGTGATCGTAGGATTACTTTCGGTACACGAGCCCGGAGGGCAGACCCGTTCGTGGGTATGCCGGAGGCAAAGCGTGAAGGACCTGTGAAGGTCCCCGGTCGCGCCAGCGCTCCGAGCCAGGGTTTCGTGATGAGGATGCTGAACGGATGGGGGCGTTCCTGTGAGCGGCAACGGCGCAAGCGGAACGAGCGAGTCGTCGGAGGCTGCCGATCGCAATGAGCAGCTGACCTCCTGGTTCGTCCGCAGTGGCTGGTCCAAGGGGGAACTGGCCCGTCAGGTCAACCGCAGGGCCCGCCAGATGGGCGCCCACCACATCAGCACCGACACCTCGCGCGTCCGCCGCTGGCTCGACGGCGAGCAACCCCGCGAACCCGTCCCGCGCATCCTCTCGGAGCTGTTCTCCGAACGCTTCGGCTCCGTCGTGGCCATCGAGCAGCTCGGCCTGCGCACCGCCCACCAGACCCCCTCCGTGTCCGGCGTGGACCTGCCCTGGGCCGGCCCGCAGACCGTGGAACTGCTCAGCGAGTTCTCCCGCAGCGACCTGATGCTGGCGCGCCGGGGCTTCCTCGGGACCTCGCTCGCCCTCTCCGCCGGCCCCGCGCTCATCGAGCCCATGCAGCGCTGGCTCGTCCCGGTCCCGGCCGCCGACCCCGGATCGCGTACCGGGGGCGGCTCGACGGGCGGCCACCGGCCGCCCCGGCTGTCCGAACCGGAACTCGACCTGCTCGAGGCCACCACCGTGATGTTCCGCCAGTGGGACGCCCAGTGCGGCGGCGGGCTGCGCCGGAAGGCCGTCGTGGGCCAGCTGCACGAGGTCACCGACCTGCTCCAGGAGAACCACCCCGCCCCGATCATGAAGCGGCTCTTCAAGGTCGCCGCCGAGCTCGCCGAGCTCGCCGGCTGGATGAGCTACGACATCGGCATGCACCCCACCGCGCAGAAGTACTTCGTCCTCGCCCTGCACGCGGCCAAGGAGGGCGGGGACAAGCCGCTCGGCTCGTACATCCTCTCCGGCATGAGCCGCCAGATGATCCACCTCGGGCGGCCCGACGACGCCCTGGAACTCATCCACCTCGCGCAGTACGGCAGCCGCGACTGCGCCGGTCCCCGGACCCAGGCCATGCTGTATGCGATGGAGGCCCGCGCCTACGCCAACATGGGCCAGCCCAGCCGCTGCAAGCGCGCCGTCCGGATGGCCGAGGACACCTTCTCCGACCTCGCCTTCGGCAGCGAGCCCGAGCCCGACTGGATCCGCTTCTTCTCCGAGGCGGAGCTGAACGGCGAGAACTCCCACTCGTACCGGGACCTGGCCTACGTCGCCGGCCGCAGCCCCACCTACGCCTCCCTCGCCGAACCCGTCATGGCGAGGGCCGTGGAACTCTTCGCCAAGGACGACGAGCACCAGCGCTCGTACGCCCTGAACCTCGTCGGGATGGCCACCGTCCACCTGCTCCGGCGCGAGCCCGAGCAGGCGGCCGTCCTCGTGGACCAAGCCCTCGACGTGGCGCGAAAAGTGCGGTCCGAAAGGGTGAACACCCGGCTCCGCAAGACCGTCGACCAGGCCGCGCGTGAGTACGGCGACGTCGCCGAGGTGGTCCGACTGACGGACGTCCTCGCCGCCCGGCTCCCCGAGGCCGCGGAGGCCGTCTGACGGCCCTGACGGCCGTCCCCCAAGGCACCGGCCGCGGCAACGCACCCCGTGAAGCCCGATCAGGCTCCCCCAGCCAGGTCTCCCGGGTCACCGCCGCGGCCGGTTTCGCGCTTCCGCTCGTTCATGGAGGCGTAACACGCACGACCTCTTCGTCATCGGCGTGAAACACGCAGTGGCGCCGCCGGAAACCCCCCTGCGCGAATCTCAGGGCCAATAACCGGCCAGCCCCTTAACGCCGCTCAGGTTTTCACGATCGCCCGCACGCGAACGTACCGACGACGAGGAGACGCCGATGGCATCAGCCATCACGACCCTCGCGGCAGACGCCCCCACGCTGTCTGCCGCGAACACCGGGTTCATGCTCATCTGCTCCGCCCTGGTCATGCTGATGACCCCGGGACTCGCCTTCTTCTACGGAGGCATGGTCCGCGTCAAGAGCAGTCTCAACATGCTGATGATGAGCTTCATCAGCCTCGGGATCGTCACGATCCTCTGGGTCCTCTACGGATTCAGCCTCGCCTTCGGCACCGACGCCGGCTCCCTCATCGGCTGGAACTCCGACTACGTCGGCCTCAGCGGCATCGGGATCACCGAGCTGTGGGACGGCTACACGATTCCGGTGTACGTCTTCGCCGTCTTCCAGCTGATGTTCGCCGTCATCACCCCCGCCCTGATCAGCGGCGCCCTCGCCGACCGCGTCAAGTTCAGCGCCTGGGCCCTCTTCAGCGCCCTGTGGGTCACCGTCGTCTACTTCCCCGTCGCCCACTGGGTGTGGGGCGCGGGCGGCTGGCTCTTCGAACTCGGCGTCATCGACTTCGCGGGCGGCACCGCCGTCCACATCAACGCCGGCGCCGCGGCCCTCGGCGTCATCCTGGTCATCGGCAAGCGCGTCGGCTTCAAGAGGGACCCGATGCGCCCGCACAGCCTCCCCCTCGTGATGCTCGGCGCCGGCCTCCTGTGGTTCGGCTGGTTCGGCTTCAACGCGGGCTCCTGGCTCGGCAACGACGACGGCGTCGGCGCGGTCATGTTCGTCAACACGCAGGTCGCCACCGCCGCCGCCATGCTCGCCTGGCTCGCCTACGAGAAGCTGCGCCACGGCTCCTTCACCACCCTCGGCGCCGCTTCCGGCGCCGTCGCGGGCCTCGTCGCCATCACCCCGTCCGGCGGCGCCGTCTCCCCGCTCGGTGCCATCGCCGTCGGTGCCATCGCCGGTGTGCTGTGCGCCATGGCCGTGGGCCTGAAGTACAAGTTCGGCTACGACGACTCCCTCGACGTGGTCGGCGTCCACCTCGTCGGCGGCATCGTCGGCTCCCTGCTCGTCGGATTCTTCGCCACCGGCGGGGTCCAGTCCGACGTCGCCGGCCTCTTCTACGGCGGCGGCCTCGAACAACTCGGCAAGCAGGCCATCGGAGTCTTCTCCGTCCTGGCCTACTCTCTCGTGGCGTCCGCGATCCTCGCCTTCCTCCTCGACAAGACGATCGGAATGCGGGTCACCGAGGACGTCGAGGTCTCCGGCATCGACCAGGTCGAGCACGCCGAGACCGCATACGACTTCAGCGGAGCCGGTGGCGGAGCCTCGCGCGGAACCGCCTCCCCCGCTGCCGCCGCGACCAAGAAGGTTGACGCATGAAGCTGATCACCGCGATCGTCAAGCCCCACCGGCTCGACGAGATCAAGGAAGCCCTCCAGCGCTTCGGGGTGCAGGGACTCACGGTCTCCGAGGCGAGCGGGTACGGCCGCCAGCGCGGCCACACGGAGGTCTACCGCGGCGCCGAGTACACCGTGGACCTCGTACCGAAGATCCGCATCGAGGTGGTCGTCGAGGACGACGCGGCCGACGACGTGATGAATGTGCTCGTCACCGCGGCCCACACCGGCAAGATCGGTGACGGCAAGGTGTGGAGCGTCCCCGTGGACTCGATCATCCGGGTCCGCACCGGCGAGCGCGGCGCTGACGCGCTCTAGGCGACGGGAGACCCTGGGTGACGAGTGTGGACGCGACCACGACCGAACCGGCCGACTCGGGACCCAGCGGTTACGCCGCGGCCCGGCTGCGACTCCTCCAGGAGGAGTCGCGGTCCGGGCCTTCCCGGCGTTCCGCCCTGGCCGCACTGACCGACGACTGGCTGCGGGCGCTCTTCGCCCGGGCCGTGCGGGAGACCGGCGTACGAGGCGCCTCGCTGGTCGCCGTCGGTGGCTACGGGCGCGGCGAACTCTCCCCGCGCAGCGACCTGGACCTGCTGCTCCTGCACGACGGCAAGGCCGACCCCCGCGCGCTGAGCGCGTTGGCCGACCGCCTCTGGTACCCCGTGTGGGACCTCGGCGTCGCCCTCGACCACTCCGTACGGACCCCGGCGGAGGCCCGCAAGACCGCCGCCGAGGACCTCAAGGTCCACCTCGGACTGCTCGACTCCCGGCCCGTCGCCGGGGACGCCGGACTCCTCGCAGGCCTGCGCACCTCCGTACTGGCCGACTGGCGCAACCAGGCCGTCAAACGGCTCCCGCAACTGGACACCCTGTGCCGCGAGCGCGCCGACCGGGCCGGCGAGCTGCGCTTCCTGCTCGAACCCGACCTCAAGGAGGCGCGCGGCGGTCTGCGCGACCTCACCGCGCTGCGGGCCGTCGCCGCGTCCTGGCTCGCCGACGCCCCCCGCGAGGGCCTCGCCGAGGCCCGACGCAAGCTGCTGGACACCCGCGACGCCCTGCACCTGGTGACCGGCCGGGCCACCGACCGGCTCTCCCTCCAGGAACAGGACCAGGTCGCCGAGCGGCTCGGCCTGCTCGACGCCGACGCCCTGCTGCGCGAGGTGTACGAGGCCGCGCGGGTCGTCGCGTACGCCGGAGACGTCACCTGGCGGGAGGTCGGACGCGTGCTGCGCGCCCGCTCCGCCCGCCCCCGCCTGCGCGGGCTGCTGGGGAGCCGGGGCCCGGCCGAGTCGGCTCGCGCCCCGCTGGCCGAAGGGGTCGTGGAGTCCGACGGCGAGGCCGTCCTGGCACTGGCCGCGCGCCCCGAACGGGACCCGGTGCTCGCGCTGCGGCTCGGCGCCGCCGCCGCCCAGGCCGGCCTGCCCGTGTCCCCGCACTCCGTGCGCCGGCTCGCGGCGCAGGCGAAGCCCCTGCCCGTGCCCTGGCCCGCCGAGGCCCGCGAACAGCTCCTGACGCTGCTCGGGGCCGGGGAGCCCACGATCGGAGTGTGGGAGGCCCTCGAAGCGGAAGGGCTGATCACACGACTGCTGCCCGACTGGGAACGGGTCCGGTGCCGGCCCCAGCGCAACCCCGTGCACACCTGGACCGTGGACCGGCACCTGGTCGAGACCGCCGTCCGCGCCTCCGAGATGACCCGCCGGGTGAGCCGCCCCGACCTGCTCTTGATGGCCGCGTTGCTGCACGACATCGGCAAGGGGTGGCCCGGCGACCACTCCGTCGCCGGCGAGACCATCGCCCGCGACGTGGCCACCCGCGTGGGCTTCGACGCCCCGGACACCGCCGTCCTCGGCGTCCTCGTCCGCAACCACCTGCTGCTGATCGACACCGCGACCCGGCGCGACCTCGACGACCCCGCCACCGTGCGCTCCGTCGCGGAGGCCGTCGGCTCCACCGGCACCCTGGAACTGCTGCACGCGCTCACCGAGGCCGACGCCCTCGCCACCGGGCCGGCCGCCTGGAGCGCCTGGCGCGGTTCCCTGGTGGCCGACCTCGTCGCCCGCGCCGCGGCCGTCCTGCGCGGCGCGCCGCCCGCCGCCACCGAACCGGAGATCCCCTCCACCGAAGCGGAGCGCCTCGCGGTCGAGGCGCTGCGCACCGGCGAACCGGTACTGGCGCTGCACGCCCGCCAGGAGGAGGACGCCGTCGGCGTCGAACTCGTCGTCGCCGTCCCCGACCAGTCCGGGGTCCTCCCCGCGGCGGCCGGCGTACTGGCCCTGCACCGGCTGACCGTACGGGCCGCCGACCTGCGCTCCCTGGAGCTGTCGGAACTGCCGGGCGAGGTCCTGGTGCTGCGCTGGCGGGTCGCCGCCGAGTACGGGGCCCTGCCGGAGACGGCACGACTGCGCACCGACCTGATCCGGGCGCTGGACGGCTCCCTGGACGTGCCGGCGAAACTGGCCGAGCGCGAGTCCGCCTACCCCCGGCGGCGCGGAGTGGTCCCGCCCCCGCCCCGGGTCACCGTGGTTCCGGACGTCTCCTCGCTGGCCACGGTCCTGGAGGTGCGTGCGCCCGACGCGGTCGGACTGCTGCACCGGATCGGGCGGGCGCTGGAGTCCGCGGGCGTCCGCGTCCGCAGCGCCCACGTCTCCACGCTCGGCGCCAACGCGGTGGACTCCCTGTACGTGGTCGACGCCGACGGCAAGCCGCTGCAGCCGGCCCCGGCGGCTGCGCTGGCCGCCGAGGTGGAGGCGGCGCTGCGCTGACACCCGCCGCCGCCCTCGCCCGAGAGCCCTCCGCGGACCCCGGCGGGGGCCGCGCGCCGCCGCCGATCGAGCGCATCGCCCCTGCTCCCCGCCCGTGCGCCGGCGGGCCCCCGACCGCTTGGGACGGCCGGGGGCACATCCGTCCCGAGGCCCGATACCCTGGGGGGCGACCACACGCCCCCGACCTGAGGAATCGCGACCACCGTGTTCGATACGCTTTCCGACCGCCTTGCCTCGACTTTCAAGTCCCTCAGGGGCAAAGGTCGCCTCTCCGAGCAGGACATCGACGCTGCGGCGCGGGAAATCCGTATCGCCCTCCTCGAGGCCGACGTCGCCCTCCCGGTCGTCCGCTCCTTCATCGCGAACGTCAAGGAGCGCGCCCGCGGCGAAGAGGTCTCCAAGGCCCTGAACCCGGGCCAGCAGGTCCTCAAGATCGTCAACGACGAGCTGGTCTCCATCCTCGGTGGCGAGACCCGGCGGCTGCGCTTCGCCAAGACCGCCCCGACGGTGATCATGCTCGCCGGTCTCCAGGGCGCCGGTAAGACCACCCTCGCCGGAAAGCTCGGCCTGTGGCTGAAGGGGCAGGGCCACGCCCCGCTCCTCGTGGCGTGTGACCTCCAGCGCCCCAACGCCGTCAACCAGCTCTCCGTGGTGGCCGAGCGCGCCGGCGTCGCCGTCTACGCGCCCCAGCCCGGCAACGGCGTGGGTGACCCGGTCCAGGTCGCCAAGGACTCGATCGAGTACGCCCGTACCAAGCAGTACGACGTGGTCGTCGTCGACACCGCCGGTCGCCTCGGCATCGACCAGGAGCTGATGCAGCAGGCCGCGGACATCCGCGACGCCGTCAGCCCCGACGAGATCCTCTTCGTCGTCGACGCCATGATCGGCCAGGACGCGGTCAACACCGCGGAGGCCTTCCGCGACGGCGTCGGCTTCGACGGCGTCGTGCTCTCCAAGCTCGACGGCGACGCCCGAGGCGGTGCCGCGCTCTCCATCGCGCACGTCACCGGCAAGCAGATCATGTTCGCCTCGAACGGCGAGAAGCTCGACGAGTTCGACGCCTTCCACCCCGACCGCATGGCGGGCCGGATCCTCGACATGGGTGACATGCTCACCCTGATCGAGCAGGCCGAGAAGACGTTCAGCCAGGCCGAGGCCGAGAAGATGGCGGCCAAGCTGGCGAAGGGGCCGAAGGAGTTCACGCTCGACGACTTCCTGGCCCAGATGGAGCAGGTCCGCAAGATGGGCTCCATCTCCAAGCTCCTCGGCATGCTGCCGGGCATGGGCCAGATCAAGGACCAGATCAACAACATCGACGAGCGCGACGTGGACCGGATGGCCGCGATCATCAAGTCGATGACCCCGGCCGAGCGCCAGGACCCGCACCTCATCAACGGCTCGCGCCGCGCCCGCATCGCCAAGGGCTCCGGCGCCGAGGTCAGCGCCGTCAAGTCGCTGGTCGAGCGCTTCTTCGAGGCCCGCAAGATGATGTCCCGCATGGCCCAGGGCGGCGGGATGCCCGGCATGCCCGGCATCCCCGGGATGGGTGGCGGACCCGGCCGGCAGAAGAAGCAGGTCAAGCAGGCCAAGGGCAAGCGCAAGAGCGGCAACCCGATGAAGCGCAAGGAAGAGGAGGCCGCGGCCGCGGCCCGGCGCGAGCAGGGTCCGCAGGCGGGCGAGCCGGCCGCCGCCGGCAACCCGTTCGGTCTGCCGGCCGGCGGTGCTCAGCCCGGCCAGGACTTCGACCTCCCGGACGAGTTCAAGAAGTTCATGAAGTGACCGCCTGACGGCACCGCGCGACGCGTACGAGGAGGGCCCCGGCCGGGGATGCGGCCGGGGCCCTTCCGTGTGCCCGGCGCCCGGCCGTCGGGGCGCAATGATCAGGCATGTCGCTTATCGTCGGGCGGGAGGACGGCAGAAGGAGGCCCCGTGCCCAGCCCCACCCCCGCACCGCCGCGCGACCGGGCCGACACCCCCTGGCGCTCCGAGGGTGCCCCGCCCACCCCACCGCCGCCGAAGAGGGGGATGCCCGGCGGTTGGCGCGGGCTGGTCCTCACCGCGCTGATCCTCTTCCTGCTGACCAACCTCGTGCTGTCGTTCTTCAACGAGGGCGACGAGCCGACGATCTCGTACACGGAGTTCAGCAAACAGGTCGCCGACGGCAACGTCTCGAAGATCTACTCCAAGGGCGACGCCATCCAGGGGCAGCTGAAGAACAAGCAGCCCGCCCCCGACGGGGACGGCGACTACACGAAGTTCGTCACCCAGCGGCCCGCCTTCGCCGACGACCGGTTGTGGTCGAACCTCACCGCCAAGGGCGTCACCGTCACCGCCTCCCCGGTCGTCGAACAGCGCAGCTTCCTCGCCAACCTGCTGATCTCCCTCGCGCCCATCCTCCTGCTCGTCGTCCTGTGGATGTTCATCGCCCGACGGATGGGCTCCGCCATGGGCGGCATGGGAGGGCTCGGCCGCAAGGCGCCGCCCAAGCCCGTGGAACTGGAGACCGGCGCCCGACGCACCACCTTCGACGACGTGGCCGGCATCGACGAGGTCGAGGGCGAACTCAACGACGTCGTCGACTTCCTGAAGAACCCGCAGGAGTACCGCAAGCTGGGCGCCCGCATGCCCGGCGGGGTCCTCCTCGCCGGCCTCCCCGGCACCGGAAAGACGCTGCTGGCCCGCGCCGTCGCGGGCGAGGCCGGGGTGCCCTTCTTCTCCGCCTCGGCGTCCGAGTTCATCGAGATGATCGTCGGCGTCGGTGCCTCCCGGGTACGGGAACTCTTCTCCGAGGCCCGCAAGGTGGCCCCCGCGATCATCTTCATCGACGAGATCGACACCATCGGCCGCGCGCGCGGCGGCGGCGCCGCCATGGGCGGCCACGACGAGCGCGAACAGACCCTCAACCAGATCCTCACCGAGATGGACGGCTTCTCCGGCTCGGAGGGGGTCGTCGTCCTCGCCGCCACCAACCGCGCGGACGTCCTCGACCCCGCCCTGACCCGCCCCGGCCGGTTCGACCGCACCGTCGTCGTCTCCCCGCCCGACAAGGCCGGCCGGGAGGCCATCCTGCGCATCCACACCCGCGAGATCCCGCTCGCGCCCGGCGTCGACCTCGCCCAGGTGGCCCGTACGACCCCGGGCATGACCGGCGCCGAACTGGCCAACCTGGCCAACGAGGCCGCCCTGCTGGCGGTCAAGCGCCGACAGGACGCGGTCACCCAGGCCGACCTCTCCGACGCCCTGGAGAAGGTCCAACTCGGCGCCGAACGGCCCCTGGTCATGCCCGACGAGGAGCGTCGCCGCACGGCTTACCATGAGAGCGGCCACGCGCTCCTGGGCATGCTCCAGCCGGGCGCCGACCCCGTCCGCAAGATCACCATCGTGCCGCGCGGCCGGGCGCTCGGCGTCACCCTCTCGACCCCTGACGCCGACCGGTACGCCTACACCGAGGAGTACCTGCGGGGCCGCGTCATCGGCGCGCTCGGCGGAATGGCCGCCGAGCAGGTGGTGTACGCGGTCATCACCACGGGCGCGGAGAACGACCTCGAACAGGTCACCAACATCGTCCGGGGCATGGTGGGCCGCTGGGGCATGAGCGAGCGGATCGGCCGGCTCACCGCGATCCCGTCGGACGCGCAGAGCCCGTACGGCCTCCTCGCGGCGCCCGCCACCCTCGACGCCGTCGACCACGAGATGCGACGGATCGTCGACGAGTGCTACGAGGACGCCTGCCGATTGCTGCGCGAGAACCGCGACAAGCTGGACGCGCTCGCCGCGGCGCTGCTCGCGAACGAGACCCTGGACGAGCCCGCCGCCTACGCCGCGGCGGGCATCGCGCGCCTCCACAAGTAGCCGGGACACACGACCCGGCCCGTTACGCCGTCCGGGCGACCACGTACCGGAAGATGTTCGGCAACCAGACCGACCCGTCGGCTCGTTCGTACGGGTGAAGCGCCTCGGCCAGTTCCTTCTCGACCTGGGCCGTGTCCGCGTGCTCGTACATCCCGGTCGACAGCAGCCCGCGCACCGCGCTGTCCACGTCCGCGTACCCGAACGGGCAGAACACCCGACCCGACCCGTCCGGCACCAGTCCGGCCGACGCCACCATCGCGTCCAGGTCCCGCGGGGCCGGCCCGCCGCCCAGTACGGCCGGCACCGTGCACCGCTCCGCCGGACCCCAGTCGGCCAGCACCACCACACCGCCCCGCCGCACCGCGGACAGGGCGGCCGTCAGATCCCGCGGGCGGGGCGTGAAGGCCAGCACGACGTCGTACGGACGCGCCGGCGACGCCGGGGGAGCGGCGACCACCTCCAACAGCCGCTCACGGGCCAGCGCCCGGCGCGCCGGGTCCGCCTCCACGCCCGTGGCCAGGGCTCCCCGCCCCGCGGCCAACAGCAGGGCCAGTCCGGCCCCGCAATCGAGGCCCAGCAGCCGGTCGCCCGGCCCGACCTCCAGCCGTTCGTAGACGGCTTCGTACAGCGGTACCAGCATCCGTTCCTGGATCTCCGCCCAGTCCCGGGCGACGAGCGTCGCCGTCGGCGTCGGTGTCATCGAAAGAGCGCTCCTGATTCCTTTGTCGCCCCCTGGCCCCCGTTGCCAGGGAACTCCCCATTCGCCCCCGCGTCCAGAGGAACGAGCCACCCGATTCACGCATCGCGTGCCCGGCGCCGTACCATTCGCGCCATGGCAAAGGCACCCGTTCTCACCCCCCAGGCGGAGGATTTCCCCCGCTGGTACCAGGATCTGATCAACAAGGCCGAGCTGGCCGACAACGGTCCGGTACGCGGCACCATGGTCATCCGACCGTACGGCTACGGGCTGTGGGAGCGGATGCAGCAGGAGATGGACGCGCGCATCAAGGACGCGGGCGCCCAGAACGCGTACTTCCCGCTGTTCATCCCGCAGTCCTACCTGACCCGGGAAGCCGAGCACGTGGAGGGCTTCGCCCCCGAGCTCGCGGTCGTCACGCATGGCGGTGGCAAGGAACTCGACGAGCCGGTCGTCGTCCGCCCCACCTCCGAGACGATCATCAACGACTACTTCTCGAAGTGGGTCCAGAGCTACCGCGACCTGCCCCTGCTGATCAACCAGTGGGCCAACGTGGTCCGCTGGGAGATGCGCCCGCGCGTGTTCCTCCGTACGAGCGAGTTCCTCTGGCAGGAGGGCCACACCGCCCACGCCACCTACGAGGACGCCCGCGACTACGCGGCCCGCATCCACACGGACGTCTACGGCGACTTCATGACGAACGTGCTCGGCATCGACGTCGTGCTCGGCCGCAAGACCGCGAAGGAGCGCTTCGCCGGCGCCATCAACACCCTCACCCTCGAGGGCATGATGGGCGACGGCAAGGCCCTCCAGCTGGGCACCAGCCACGAGCTCGGCACCAACTTCGCCAAGGCCTTCAACACGCAGTACCTGTCGAAGGAAGGCAAGCAGGAGCTGGTCTGGCAGACCTCGTGGGGCGTCTCGACCCGCATGGTCGGCGGCCTGATCATGTCGCACGGCGACGACAACGGCCTGCGCGTCCCGCCGCGCCTCGCGCACGTCCAGGTCGTCGTCATGGCGATCAAGGGCGACGAGGCCGTGACCAAGGTCCGCGAGCTGGGCGCCCAACTCAAGGCCGCCGGCATCCGCGTGCAGGTCGACGACCGCGTCGACACCCCCTTCGGCCGCCGCGCCGTGGACTGGGAGCTCAAGGGCGTACCGGTCCGCATCGAGATCGGCCCCCGCGACCTGGAGGCCGGCACCGCGATGCTCGCCCGCCGGATCCCGGGCGGCAAGGAGGCCGTGCAGATCTCCGCGCTGCTCGACCTGCTGCCCAAGGTGCTGGAGGAGGACCAGGCGCAGCTGCTGCGCGAGTCCCGCGAGCGCCGCGAGGCCCGCACCTCCGACGTGGCGACCATCGAGGAGGCCGCCGAGGCCGCCATCGCCGGTGGCTGGGCCCGCATCCCGTGGGCCGACCTCGGCCCCGAGGGCGAGGCCAAGCTGGCCGAACAGGCCGTCTCCGTACGCTGCCTGATCGCCCCCGACGGGTCGGTTCCGCAGACGGACGACGCCCCGGGAACCCTCGCGATCGTCGCGCGCTCGTACTGATCCACCGACCCGCCCCCGGGCGTGCGGCCCCGCGCCGCGCACCGGGGGCGGCTGTCGTTGGGCCTCGTTACGTACCGACTCCTCCGGGGATATGCGCACCCGTCCTCGTCAGGACGCATGAGACTGAACTGACTGGTACGTGCAAAAAATTTGGAATGGCCCGGAATCGGAACACCGGGGCACCCCGGCTCGTTGTCACGACGTGAGCACGACACCACCTGTTCTCGCCGCAGAGCTGGCGCAGGCGTGGGCCGATATTCAGCGGTACCACCCCGAGCTGCCTGACCTTGCCGCGCCCGAGTCCCTGATCGGAGAGTCCTCGTCCGCCTGCGGCGCCGAGCTCTCCTTCGAGCGACTGCTGCACGAGGCAGTCCACGGCATCGCAGCCGCCCGTGGAGTCCGCGACACCTCGCGGGCCGGCCGCTACCACAACCGCAGATTCCTCGCTATTGCCGAGGAGATGGGGCTGGACCACTCCGAGGAGCCGCACGCCAGCAGCGGCTTCTCCCTGGTCTCGCTCAACCCCGAGGCGAAGCGGCGCTACCGCCCGACCATCGAGCGGCTGCACCGCGCGCTGAAAGCACACACGGTCGCCACCGCCGCCGACACCAAGCGCAGCTTCCGCGGACCGGCCGCCCGTCACGGTTCGTCCGGTGGCGGCGTGCGGGTCAAGGCGGTCTGCGACTGCGGCCGGAACGTGCGGGTCGTCCCGTCCGTCCTGGCCCAGGCGCCCATCGTCTGCGGGGGCTGCATGAAACCGTTCCGCATTCCCGAGGTGGCCGTCTCGGCCGCCGCCTCCTGAAGACACCCACCGGGCCCGTACGGGCCCGGTGCGGCCTCCGCCCGGTGGCGGCGGCCATCGGTGCCGCGCGCCCGCGTGCCACCGATCACCGCTCCCCGAGAGGAAGCGCCGCAGGCATGTGGCACAATGGCTAGCTGTACTCGACAGTCGCATAGGACCCCTCTCTCCTCCGGCTGACGCGTCCATCGGGCACCCGAGTACCGCAACCCCACGTGGCATCTCATGTGCCCAACCACGTCAAGTTCAGGAGACACCACTCCAGTGGCAGTCAAGATCAAGCTCAAGCGCCTCGGCAAGATTCGCCAGCCGCACTACCGCATCGTCGTCGCCGACTCGCGCACCCGCCGCGATGGTCGTGCGATCGAAGAGATCGGTCTGTACCACCCGACGTACAACCCGTCGCGCATCGAGGTCAACGCCGAGCGTGCGCAGTACTGGCTCTCGGTCGGCGCCCAGCCCACCGAGGCCGTGCTCGCCATCCTGAAGCTGACCGGTGACTGGCAGGCGCACAAGGGCCTCCCGGCCCCCGCGCCGCTGCTGCAGCCGGAGACCAAGGAGAGCAAGCGCCGCACGTTCGACGAGTTCGCCAAGGCCCTCGAGGGCATCGGCGAGACCAAGGGCGAGGCCATCACGCAGAAGGCGAAGAAGGCCGACAAGAAGGCGGACGAGGCTGAGGCCACCGCCGAGTCGACCGAGGCCTGAGCATGCTCGAGGAGGCTCTTGAGCACCTCGTGAAGGGCATTGTGGACAACCCCGACGAAGTGCAGGTCGCCTCGCGCGACCTGCGCCGCGGGCAGGTGCTGGAAGTCCGGGTCCACCCGGACGATCTGGGCAAGGTGATCGGTCGCAACGGCCGCACCGCACGTGCTCTGCGCACCGTCGTGGGCGCCATCGGCGGCCGGGGGATCCGCGTCGACCTCGTCGACGTGGACCAGGTCCGCTGAGACCTGTCCGTTGAAAGCGTGAATCACCGGCACGGGCCGGGGAGGGCATACGTGCCCTCCCCGGCCCGTCGTCGTCTGAACAGGAGAGACACACAGTGCAGCTGGTAGTCGCGCGGATCGGCCGCGCCCACGGGATCAAGGGTGAGGTCACCGTCGAGGTACGGACCGACGAGCCCGAACTGCGGCTCGGACCCGGCGCCGTGCTCCAGACCGAACCGGCGTCCGCGGGTCCGCTGACCATCGAGACGGGCCGGGTGCACAGCGGCAGGCTGCTGCTGCGTTTCGCCGGGGTGAAGGACCGCACGGGCGCCGAGGCGCTGCGGAACACCCTGCTCATCGCGGACGTGGACCCGGCGGAACTGCCGGAAGAGCCCGACGAGTACTACGACCACCAGCTGATGGACCTGGACGTGGTGCTGGAGGACGGCACCGAGGTCGGTCGGATCACCGAGATCTCCCACCTGCTCTCGCAGGACCTGTTCATCGTCGAACGGCCCGACGGCACCGAGGTGATGATCCCCTTCGTGGAGGAGATCGTCGCCGAGATCGACCTGGAAGAGCAGCGCTGCGTCATCACGCCGCCGCCCGGGCTGATCGACGACCGCGCGGTGATCGCTTCCGCGCGCGACGACGAGGACGGCGCGGACGACAGGATTGACGAGGACGGCCAGGCCGCCGCTCCCGGGGCAGACGCCTGATGCGACTCGACGTCGTCACGATCTTCCCCGAGTACCTGGAGCCGTTGAACGTCTCCCTCGTCGGCAAGGCCCGGGCCCGCGGGCAGCTCGACGTCCACGTCCACGACCTGCGGGACTGGACGTACGACCGCCACAACACGGTCGACGACACCCCCTACGGCGGCGGCCCGGGCATGGTCATGAAGACCGACCCCTGGGGCGAGGCCCTGGACGCGGCGCTCGCCGACGGCTACGAGGCCGGCGCGCACGGCCCGGTGATCGTCGTCCCGACGCCCAGCGGCCGGCCCTTCACCCAGGAACTCGCCGTCGAGCTCTCCGAGCGACCCTGGCTGATCTTCACCCCGGCCCGCTACGAGGGCATCGACCGCCGCGTCATGGACGAGTACGCGACGCGCCTGCCGGTGTACGAGGTCTCCATCGGCGACTACGTCCTGGCGGGCGGCGAGGCGGCCGTCCTGGTCGTCACCGAGGCCGTGGCCAGGCTGCTTCCCGGCGTCCTCGGCAACGCCGAGTCGCACCGCGACGACTCCTTCGCCCCCGGCGACATGGCCAACCTGCTGGAGGGGCCCGTCTACACGAAGCCCCCGCAGTGGCGCGGCCGGGGAATCCCGGACGTGTTGCTGAGCGGCCACCACGGGAAGATCGCGCGCTGGCGCCGCGACGAGGCGTTCCGTCGCACCGCCGCGAACCGCCCCGACCTCATCGAGCGCTGCGAGGCGTCCGCCTTCGACAAGAAGGACAGGGAGATGCTCGGCGCCCTCGGCTGGAAACTCTCCGCCGACGGCCGATTTTGGCTCAGGCCGCAGACCGTGGAAGAATAGGCGGCTGCTGTGTGCTCGCGGGCGCCCCTGCCACAGGGGGATCGTCGTCCGTCGAGTGACGCGGCTCCCGAATTCTCTCCGGAAACCCGCTTCGGCGACCTGTGGCGCCGTGCGAAGAAAGCAGACGAAGCACATGTCTCACCTGCTCGATGGCGTCAACGCCGCCTCGATCCGCTCCGACGTCCCGGCCTTCCGCCCCGGTGACACGATCAACGTGCACGTCCGCGTGATCGAGGGCAACCGCTCCCGTATCCAGCAGTTCAAGGGTGTCGTCATCCGCCGTCAGGGCGCCGGCGTCTCCGAGACCTTCACCGTTCGCAAGGTCTCCTTCAGCGTCGGTGTCGAGCGCACCTTCCCGGTGAACTCCCCGATCTTCGAGAAGATCGAGATCGTCACCCGCGGTGACGTGCGTCGCGCCAAGCTGTACTTCCTCCGTGAGCTCCGCGGCAAGGCCGCGAAGATCAAGGAGAAGCGCGACCGCTGATCTCATCTCCGGGTCCAGGGGCGGGCCGGATAGGCTCGCACCCGATGGACACCGAAGCAGAGCTCACACGACGCGGCCACTCCTCCCCCGATCAGGGGGAGGGGCGGTCGCGTTTCGCGTTCTCGTGGAAGCGGGTCGGACTGCTCGGTGTGGTCTGCACGGTCTTCCTGCTGCTGCTCAGCAATTTCGTCCTACAGCCCTTCCTGATCCCGAGCCGATCGATGGAGCCGACGTTCCGGGTCGGTGACCGGGTGCTGGTCAACAAGCTCGCCTACCGGTTCGGCGACGAGCCGCGGCGCGGGGACCTCGTCGTCTTCGACGGCAGGGGCTCCTTCGTACCCGAGGGGGCCGGATCCGGCTCGATGGGCGAGAGCCTGCGAGGCGCGGCGTCCGCACTGGGCGTCGGGGACCCGTCCGAGACCGACTTCGTGAAGCGGGTGGTGGGGGTGGGCGGTGACGACGTGGTCTGTTGCGACGCGGGCGGTCGGATCCGGGTCAACGGCACCACGCTCGACGAGCCCTACCTGTACCCGGGGGACACCGCCTCGAAGGTGCCCTTCCGGGTCGTCGTACCCCTTGGGACCCTGTGGGTCATGGGTGATCATCGCTCCCACTCCCGGGACTCCCGGGACCACCTGGGGGAGCCGGGCGGGGGGATGGTGCCGGTGGAGAGGGTGATCGGGCGGGCCGACTGGATCGGCTGGCCGCTCTCGCGTTGGGGCGCCACGGGCCCCGCGGGCGGCGGACATGGGTAGCCGGCGACGACGCGGCCGAGGCCGCCGGGAACCCGAGCACTGGGTGGAGGCGCCGTCGAGACCCGCGCCGGTGCGGGGTCCGGTGCCCACGACGCCCGTGCGCGAGCCCGACGGGGGCAGCCGCGCCGAACGCCGCCGGCTCGCGCGTCGGGTCAAGAGACGCAGACGGACCCGACGGGTCGGCGAGGTGCCGCTGCTCGTCGTGGTGGCCCTGTTCATCGCGCTGCTCCTCAAGACCTTCCTCGTACAGGCCTTCTTCATCCCCTCGGGCTCGATGGAGCAGACGATCCGGATCGGAGACCGGGTCCTGGTCGACAAGCTGACGCCGTGGTTCGGATCCAAGGTCGAGCGGGGCGACGTCGTCGTGTTCAAGGACCCCGGGGGCTGGCTCAAGGGAGAGGCCACCCGGCCGCCCAAGGACCCCGTCGTGGTCAAGCAGGTCAAGGAGGTCCTGACCTTCATCGGACTGCTGCCCTCCGCCGATGAACAGGACCTGATCAAGCGCGTCATCGGCGTCGGCGGGGACACGGTCACCTGCTGTGACACCAAGGGGCGGATCACCGTCAACGGCGCGCCGCTCGACGAGCCGTACGTGAACCCGGGCAACGCCCCCTCGGAGATCCGCTTCTCGGTCCGGGTGCCGGAGGGCCGGCTGTTCGTGATGGGCGACCACCGCGCGAATTCCGCGGACTCCCGCTTCCACCTCGACGAGGGCTTCGAGGGCACCATCGACGAGGACGGGGTCGTCGGGGAAGCCGTGGTGATCGCCTGGCCTTACGACCACTGGCGCAGGCTGGAGCAGCCGGCGACCTTCCTCACGGTCCCCGATCAGGCACGACGCGGACGGCGCGGGCCTCGTGGGCGTCGTCGGGGCACGCCGGTCGCATAGTGTGTCCTCGGTCTCCCGAGCCTTAGGGAACTCCCGCTCGTTAGGGGAGGGGAGGGCCCGTTCCCGATCCGGCACGGGCGGTGATTTCCGATCTGAGGGAGTGGATGTGGGGGATGTGGCGGTAGGCGCACGATCCGGACGCGACGAGGGCGAGGAGCGGCCGGACGACGCCGTGGGGAGCGATGCCGAGTTCGCGAAGGACGCGGAGGACGAGGGCGCCGAAGAGCGCCCGCAGCGTTCGTTCTGGAAGGAGCTGCCGCTCCTCATCGGTATCGCCCTGCTGCTGGCCCTGCTGATCAAGACCTTCCTGGTGCAGGCGTTCTCGATCCCGTCCGACTCGATGCAGAACACCCTGCAGCGGGGCGACCGGGTACTGGTGGACAAGTTGACCCCGTGGTTCGGCTCGGAGCCCGAGCGCGGTGAGGTCGTCGTCTTCCACGACCCCGCGAACTGGCTGTCCGGTGAGGCCACCCCGGAGCCCAACTTCATGCAGCAGGCGCTCAGCAAGATCGGCTTGATGCCGTCCGCGGACGAGAAGGACCTGATCAAGCGGACCATCGCCATCGGCGGGGACACGGTCGAGTGCAAGAAGGGGGGGCCTGTCGTCGTCAACGGCAAGGAGTTGGACGAGCCGTACATCTTCCCCGGCAACACCCCTTGTGACGACTTCCCCTTCGGCCCCCTCGTCGTCCCGAAGGGCTCGATCTGGGTCATGGGCGACCACCGGCAGAACTCCCAGGACTCCCGCTACCACCAGCAGGACTCGACGCGCGGGTTCGTTCCGGTCGAGGACGTCGTCGGGCGGGCCGTGGTCGTGGCCTGGCCGGTCACCCGCTGGTCCACCCTCCCGGTCCCGGACACCTTCGACCAGCCGGGCATCGGCGACCAGGCCAAGGCGACGGCCCTCGGCCTCGGGGCCACCGGCCTCGCGCCCGTCGGGCTCGGTCCCGCCGCGCTGGGGCTCACCGGCGCGGTTCCGCTGGTCATGTGGCGTCGGCGGAGGCTGACCAAGGGCCGTACCGCCCGGTAGGGTGCCGCCCAGGTCACCGATCTCCGAGGTGTGGGGGCGCTGGAATGGGCGGAACACAAAACATGAGCGGTGGCAGCGATGGCCGCGGCGGTCTCGGCAACGTGTTGTCGGGAATCGCCGTGGCCATCGGCTTCGTGCTCTTCCTGGGCGGCTTCGTCTGGGGAGCCGTGGTCTACCAGCCGTACACGGTGCCGACCGACTCGATGGTGCCCACCGTGCACCCGGGGGACCGGGTGCTCGCGCAGCGGATCGACGGCGGCGAGGTGCGGCGCGGAGACGTGGTGATCTTCACCGACTCGCTGTGGAGCGACACCCCCATGGTCAAGCGGGTCGTCGGTGTCGGCGGCGACACCGTGAAGTGCTGCGGCGAGGGCGGTCGGCTCACCGTGAACGGGCGGGAGCTGGACGAGCCGTACATCGACGACTCGAAGCCCGCAACGACCTTCGACGGCGCGCCCGCGCCGGCCAGGGCGGCCTCCGACACCCCGTTCGAGGTGACGGTCCCCGAGGGCAACCTCTTCCTGCTGGGTGACCGGCGGGCCGGCTCGCTGGACTCCCGCGCACACCTCCAGGAGGCCGGTCAGGGCACGGTGCCCCGCTCGGCGGTCAACGGCCGGGTGGACGCGCGGGCGTGGCCCTCCATGACGATGCTGGAGCGACCGACGGCGTACCGACCCCTGGCCGGCGGCGTGTCGTCGCCCGGACCGCTGCGGCTCCAGGTGGCCGCCATCGTGATCGGCGCCGCCCTCGTGGTGCTGGGCGCGGCGTACGGGCCCCTCGCGCGGGTCCTCGGGCGCGGGCGACGGGAGCGGTCCGATGCCCGCTGAGCAGGTTGAAGGCCCGCGCAGGGTGGCGCGGGTGATCCTGCTCGACCCCGAGGACCGGATCCTGCTGCTGCACGGCTTCGAACCGGACGATCCGTCGGACGACTGGTGGTTCACCCCGGGCGGGGGCCTGGAGGGGGCGGAGAGCCGGGAGGAGGCCGCGCTGCGGGAGCTCGCCGAGGAGACCGGGATCACCGAGGTGGACCTCGGGCCGGTGCTGTGGCGACGCCACTGCGCGTTCCCCTTCGACGGGCGGCGCTGGGAACAGGACGAGTGGTACTTCCTCGCCCGGACCACCCGGACGGACACCGACATGAGCGGGCTCACCGAGCTGGAGCGCCGCAGCGTGATCGAGGCCAGGTGGTGGACCTCCGAGGAACTTCTCACGGCACGTGAGACGGTGTACCCGACCAGACTCGCCGAGCTGCTCCGTAGGCTGCTCGACGACGGTCCTCCGGGTACGCCGGTGGTCCTGGCCCCGGAAATCGTTTAGGGGCGCGGGGGCCTGGCGCACAATAGGGGGACGCACGGCTGAAGGGGAACATGCCATGAGCGCCGAGGACCTCGAGAAGTACGAGACCGAGATGGAGCTGAAGCTCTATCGGGAGTACCGCGACGTCGTCGGGCTGTTCAAGTACGTGATCGAGACGGAACGCCGTTTCTACCTCACCAACGACTACGAGATGCAGGTGCACTCGGTTCAGGGGGAGGTCTTCTTCGAGGTCTCGATGGCCGACGCCTGGGTCTGGGACATGTACCGGCCGGCTCGTTTCGTGAAGCAGGTACGGGTGCTGACCTTCAAGGACGTGAACATCGAGGAGCTCAACAAGAGCGACCTCGAACTCCCGGGCAGCTGACGGGCGCCCCGTCACCCCTGTGGGTGGCGGGGTTCTCCACAATCCCCCGGTTGTCCACCAAGATCCACTCGGTGGGCGGGGACGCGGGATCGTCGGTGCCGGAGGTGGTGCCGGATGAACGCGAAGAGCGTGGCACAGCAGGCATTGGGGCGGTACGGCGAGGAGCTGGCGGTGCGCCGGCTGGTCGAGACCGGGATGACGGTGATCGCGCGGAACTGGCGATGCCGCAGCGGGGAGATCGACATCGTCGCGCGGGACAAACGGGATGAATTGCATCTGATGCAACATTCCCGCCTCGGTTGAGGCCGGTGTTTGCGCTGGTCGTGGCCGGGGGTCCTCGGTGCGGTCGCAGGTCACCTGTTCAGGTGACCTGCGGCTCGACTATTCAGCCCAACAATGTTGCGTTGGATACAACGGGTGTGTGGCTACTGCTGCGCCGGGTTCGGCGCGTCTTTTGCTGGCACGGAACGTCGTACACCTCGACCCGGAGCCGGCGGTTTTCACGGCGATGAAGGAGGGCTGGGCCCGGCAGCAGTCGGCCCGGTTCCTGAAGTCGTCGACGATCGACCCGCGCCTGCGGCTGATCGAGCGGTTCGAGGAGTTCAGCGGCCAGTACCCGTGGCAGTGGACCCCGGCGGACGGCGAGGCGTTCATCGCCCACCTGCGAAGCGGGGGCAAGCCGATCCAAATGTCCACGGCCCGTAGCTACGAGGTGACGATCGGGCTGTTCCTGGAGTACCTCCTGGACTCCCGCTACGGGTGGCTCGAAGCCTGCTCGGAGCGGTTCGGGGAGGTGCCGCAGGAGATCTTCCACGAAGGCAACTCGGTCCTTCACACGGTCGACTACGAGGGCGACCCCCGGCGGCGCCCGCTGACCTACGACGAGATCCAGGCACTCTTCGACGCGGCGGACGCCCGGCCGGGCAAGATCCGGGGCCAGGGCCGCAAGGGCGGCCTGACCGCGCTGCGGGACGCGGCGGTCATCAAGACCATCTACGCGTTCGGGACGCGCCGGACGGAGTCCTCGAAGCTGGACCTCGTCGACCTACGGCGGAACCCGAAGGCCCCGAGGTTCGCCGGGTTCGGCAGCATGATGGTCCGCTTCGGGAAGTCGTCGAAGGGGGCGCCGCCCAAGCGCCGCACGGTGCTGACCGTCCCCGAGATGGACTGGGTCGTCGACCTGCTGCGCGAGTGGGTGACGGAGATCCGGCCGCAGTTCTCTCCGGGCCGCCACCCGGCGTTCTGGGTGACCGAGCGGGCCGGGCGTCTCTCTCCGCGGTCGATCAATGAAGCGTTCGTGCAGGCCCGCGAGGACGCCGGACTGGACGATGACCTCGACCTGCACTGCCTGCGGCACAGCTACATCACGCACCTGACCGAGTTCGGCTACCCAGCCCGGTTCGTGCAGGAACAGGTCGGCCACTCCCACGCTTCGACCACGGCGATCTACATGGGCGTCTCGAACGAGTACCGCAACCAGCTGCTGGAGACGTCGATGCGGAACCGGCTGGGCAACGACTGGAACGTGACCTCGTGATCAAGAAGATGGGCTACCAGTGGCAGCTGCGGAACCTGATGGCCGACCGGCAGATGTTCCAGACCACCGACCTGGTGCCGCTGCTGGCGGAACGGGGGGTCAAGCTCTCGCGTGAGCAGGTCTACCGGCTGGTGACCCAGCCGCCCCAGCGGATGAGCATGGACACCCTCGTCGCGCTCTGCGACATCCTCGACTGCACCCCGAATGATCTGATCAAGCCCGAGGTCGTGAACGCCCAGGTCCGCAAGACCGCGGGCGGCGAGACGGGCCCGACGCCGATCACGCCTCGCCGCACCGTGGTCCGCCGCCCCGGGCAGTCGTGAACCACCAAGAGCGGCGCCGGCGCGAGCTCGTCGAGGTCCGGGCCCGGCTGATTGCCTACCTCCAGCGGGTGGTTGGCCCGGCGCTGACGGCCGAGGCGGCATGGGCCGCCCTGGAGAAGACGAAGGCATGGGGACCCGCCGCGGCCCGGATTCTGGACGACTACTTCGCCGGGCACCCGAACGCGCTCACCGAGCCATCCCCGCACTGCCCGGTCCACGTGGTCCGCCTCCTTCAGCACCTCGACGCCGCCGGGCACGGCGACACCGTCACGCAGCTGGCCTGCGCCCGCTGCCACCGCACCGGCTTCAGGCTTTCCCGGAACGCCCCGGAGGGCCGCTGCTGCGACTGGTGCGTCGGCCGGACCGAGCTGCGTCCTTGCGGCCGCTGCGGCCAGGACGGCCACATCGTCACCCACCGCGACGACGGGCCGATCTGCCGCCGCTGCTACCGCGGCGATCCCCTGTTCTTCAAGAACTGCGCAGGCTGCGGGCGCGAGCGCCCGCCGGCCGCCCGCCGCGAGGACGGCGCCTTCCTCTGCCAGAAATGTCATCCCCACCCCGAACACGAATGCGTCCGCTGCCAAGAGCGGCGCCCGGCGCACGCCCTCACCGGCGAGGGCCCGGTCTGCCAGCGGTGCTACGACTCGCCGGCCCGGCTCTGCGACACCTGCCAGCAGGTCAGGCCGATCAGCGTCCGGGCGAACGAGGACCAGCCGTCGGTCTGCGTCGACTGCTACCGCGGACCCAAAGGGACCTGCACGGTCTGCGGACGCGTCCGCCACGGCTTCACCCGCCGGGACGGGGAGTTCTACTGCGCGACCTGCCGGCCGCGCCGGTCGCTGCCCTGCGCCGACTGCGGCAAGACGAGGCCAGTGAAGGTCAACTGGCCCCTCGGCACCCTCTGCGACACCTGCTACAACCGCCGCAAACGAACCCCGGCCCCCTGCGGACAGTGCGGCACCCTTCGCACGCTTGTCGGGCGCTCAAACAGCGGGGTGAACATCTGCGGGCCCTGCTGCGGCACCGACATCGACTTCGCCTGCCGCCGCTGCGGCTTCCCCGGAGACATCTACTCCGACGGCTCATGCACCCGCTGCATCGCCAAGGACCGCATCCACGACCTCCTCAGGGACGAGGACGGCACCCTCCACCCCCAGCTCCAGCCGCTCGCGCAACAGCTCGGCGCCGCCCAGGAACCCTGGTCCGTGCTCGTCTGGATCCGCCGCAGCGACTCCGCCCGCATGCTCGCGGGCCTGGCCGCACAGCACCGCGAGATCAGCCACGACCTTCTCGACGGCCTGCCCCAGGACTGGAGCACTCTCTATATCCGCGAACTCCTCGTCGCGGCGGGCGTCCTGCCTCACCGCCAGGAGTACTACGCCCGCCTGCGTCTTTGGGCACGGGACGCCCTCGCGGATCTGCCCCCGCACCAGGCCCGCCTCATCCGCCCGTTCGCCGAATGGAGCGTCCTGCGGGACGCCCGGCGCCGGGCGGACAAGGGCCCCTACAACGCCGGGGCCGCCCAGGTCGACCGCAGCGACATCCGCACCGCGATCAAGTTCCTGACCTGGCTGGACGAAAACACGATCACCCTCGCCGATCTCCGGCAGGAAAACCTCGACCTCTGGATGACCACCCACCCCACTCAACGCCGCTCTGCCGCGGCCTTCATCCGCTGGGCCGTCGCCCGGCGCCTGACGGGCAAAGTCGTGATCCCGGGGAAGAAGTACAGCTTCCCCTCGCGGTTCCTGGCCAGCGACGAACTCGACCAACAACTCCGACGCTGCCTCAACGACGAGAGCCTGCCCCTGGAAGCCCGCATCATCGGCTCCCTGACCAGCCTCTATGCCCTGGCGACCACACGAATCGTCCAGCTGACGACCGACCGCTTCAGCCGGGACGACGAGCACGCCTACCTCACGCTCGACCGGAACCCCGTCCTTGTTCCGCCCCGGCTCGCCGTCTTGATCGAGCGGCAGATCGCCAGCCCCAGCTGCCGCACCTCCGTGCTCCAACAGCCGCACGACGGCACACCGGGCTTCCTCTTCCCCGGACGGCCGCCGAGCCGGCCCCGGAGTCCCGCGACGGTCAACAGCTACATGCGGCGGCACGGCCTGCCGGGCATCGGCGCGCGGAACACGGCCTTGATGGAGGCGATCAGCGAGCTCCCGCCGATCGTGGTCAGCGACCTCTTCGGCATCCATCCCAGCACCACCTACGCCTGGGCCCAGTACGCCCAGAACAGCTGGGCTGACTACCTCGCAGCCTGCGAGAAGGCCGACTAGAAACCCACAGGAAGGAGCCGAATCCCAGTCGACCATATGTCGAGTACGAAACTCGTACTCGACATATGGTCCGGTTGGTGGTTCACTCGATTCATGACCACTCCACGGCTCACGAAGCCGACCATCGGCGTGCTGGAGGTGTTGCTGGCGGCCACCAGCGACGACCCTCCCTGGGGCCTGAGCATCTGCATGGATGCAGATCTTGGCTCCGGCACGGTCTATCCGATCCTCGATCGTCTCCAGGAGATCGGCTGGGTCACCTCTCGGGATGAAACTGGCCCTCACCCCGGTCGGCCCGCTCGCCGCTTCTGGGAGCTCACCGGCACCGGACGCGCCCAGGCGCAGGCAGCTCTGGCCGCCCGACGCGCGCGGCGCGGCTGGCACCAGTCCCTCGCGGGGGGAGCTGCGTGAAGCGCTGGGGGGTGATCTTCGACCTCACCATGGCCGCCGTCATGGTTGCGGCGATGGTGGCGTGGGTGACGGGGCTGTTCTTGTGGGAGCCCAACGCCTGGTTCGACGACAGGGCCATGAGTATGACCGCGACTATGGCGTCCACCCTGGTCATGCTCAGAAGGTCCATGGCCATGGGGGAGGAGGAGAAGCGGGAGAAGCGGCGCGGCCACGTGGTCCGCTCCAGGCGGCCTAAGTTTGGAGCCCGGCTGACTCGCGGCACAGCGTTCCTCGCCGCCAAGCTTGCCGGCGAGCGTCGAAGCCAGGCATGGCGCGCTGATTTCGACGGGCACGCAGAAAGCGGGCACGTGCTGAGCCCGAAGGCGCAGCGGCGGCATGCGTTCGGCCTTCTCGTTGCCGCGATGAAGATGCGCCTGCGTGATCTGGTTCGACCGCTCTGGGCACCCGTCGACTGGCTGCTGCGGTCGAATATCCGCACGAACGGCTTCATCACCGCCATCGTGGGCAGCATGGCCATCTACATCCAGTGGAAGAACGGCCTCAACACGCTGCTGCTGGAAGGCTCACAAGCATGCGGGCTCGTTGGGGCTGGCGTCTTCGGACTCACTCGGTGGCTTCGGACAATCCGGGGGATCGAACCGCCCGAGGCTGACAGGCCAGAGCCAGCCAAGAAGTAGGTCCGCGTCCCAACTCGTGCCCGCCTCACTGCGTGAGGCGGGCTTCTCCTTGTTCCACAAGGCGCAGTGAACGGGGGTCACGCACCCGACGAATAGTGCATGCCTGAAACACCGACCCTTCACCGGTCGGCGACGCCCTCGTGGTGTGCGAGGTCAAGACACGCAGGGCCGGCCCGCCCGAACACCCCCCTTTCGAACACCCCATGGCCGCCGTGCGGCCGGCCAAGGCCGAGCGGCTCCGACGGCTCGCCGGGCGCTGGCTCGCCGACCACGGCGGACCGCCTCCGGGCGGCGTGCGGATCGATCTGGTCGGCGTCCTGCTGCCGAGGCGCGGCGCGCCCGTGGTGGAGCACGTCCGGGGGGTGGCCTGATGGGATTCGCACGGGCCTGCTCGGTCGCCCTGGTGGGCGTCGAGGGTGTGGTCGTCGAGGTCCAGGCCGACCTGGAACCGGGGGTCGCGGCCTTCACCCTCGTCGGACTGCCCGACAAGACCCTGGTGGAGAGCCGCGATCGAGTCCGGGCCGCAGTCGTGAACTCCGGGGCCCAGTGGCCCCAGAAGAAGCTGACGGTCGGACTCAGTCCGGCCTCCGTCCCCAAGTCGGGAGCCGGCTTCGACCTCGCCGTGGCGGTCGCGGTGCTCGGCGCCGCCGAGGTGGTCGAACCGGACGTGATCGCCGACCTCGTCCTCATCGGCGAACTGGGACTCGACGGCCGGGTCCGCCCGGTGCGTGGGATCCTCCCCGCCGTGCTCGCCGCCGCCGAGGCCGGGTACCGGCAGGTGGTGGTGCCCCGACAATGCGCGGCCGAGGCCATGCTCGTCCCGGACGTCTCCGTCCTCGGCGTCAGCAGCCTGCGCCAACTGATCGCCGTGCTCACCGACGGGGAGGTCCCCGAGGAGGAGCCGGAACCGGCCGGTCGGCCCGATCCGATGCTGGCCGGGTTGCTCGTGCCGGGCGCAGGGCTCGGCAGCGGGATCTCCCAGGCCGGCGGGGACGGCTCCGACCGTCCCGACCTGGCCGACGTCGCCGGACAGCACGCCGCCCGTCGGGCCCTGGAGGTGGCGGCCTCCGGAGGACACCACCTGTTCCTCAGCGGCCCCCCGGGCGCCGGCAAGACGATGCTCGCCGAGCGGCTGCCCTGGATCCTGCCGCCGCTCACCCGACAGGACTCCCTGGAGGTGACGGCCGTCCACTCGGTCGCGGGAATCCTCCCGCCCGGCGAACCGCTCGTCGCCAGGCCCCCGTACTGCGCGCCCCACCACTCCGCGACCATGCAGTCGTTGGTCGGCGGCGGGGCCGGGGTGCCCAGGCCCGGGGCGGTGTCCCTGGCCCACCGGGGGGGTGCTCTTCCTGGACTTTTCCAACCGTGCTTCAAGTGTCCGCATCACCCGTTCGGGCCTACCTGAGAGCCATTCCGCGCCGATTTACCGATCGCATCAGTTGTCTCTGTCACGTGGGCTGGGATGGGAGAGCTGTGGCGAGAAGCCGGGTGGTTCTTGGAGATCTGAGGGTTCAGGCATTGATGCGGGCGGGCGGGGGGCAGACATACACGATCCTGAGGCCTGACGGCTCGGTCGATGGGGAGGCGGATTCATATCTCAGATCGTTCGAGGGCTCGGGCTCACAGAGGACGTACGCCTACTCGCTGGTGGATCATCTGCGGTGGCGGGTCCGTGAAGGCCTGGCAACCGAGACCTTGAAGCTGCTCGACCTGCACCGCTACATGGGTGCGGTGGGGGCGAGGGTTCCGATGCCGTTTGGACAGCCGTGGCGGATGCCGCCGAAGAAGTCGTACGGCGCGTCAGCCCTCCAGGTCGCCGCCGCGTGCCTGAAGGGCTTCTACCTCCACAGCTGCGCTAGCAGCGGTGTGAACGAGGAACTGAGGTCGGCGCTCTCGGGCGCGAGGTTGCCAACCAAGGCGGACCGCCGGCGGGCCTTCCTGGGGCATGTGAAGACCACAATGCCCGCTAACCCCCTGGCGCCGTCGCGGCTACCCCGCCGCCGGCATCCCAAGATGCTGCCGGACGGAGCCAAGCCTGGGCTGCTGGAGGTCGTGAACACCGCTCGCGACGAGTTGGTCGTGCGGTGGTTGTCCGACACGAGCCTGCGGATTGGGGGCCTGACGGGTCTGCACCTGGTCGATCTGCATCTACGGGAGAACGCGGCTTGCGGCGAATGCAAGAGCCCTCACCTGCATGTCTGCCATCGCTGGGGCAACCCCAACCGAGCCGCCGCGAAGATCAAGCCGGACTGGAAGCTGGTCGACGGGGTAATCACGGGTGGAGAGATCTACCGCGTCAGCCCCGCCATGATCAGCAGCTACTTCAAGTACATGACGACCGAATACGCGACGAACGCCGCCGACCACGGCATGCTGCTGATTCAGTTGGCCGGCCCGAACCAGGGCGATCCCTGGTCGGCTGATGCGGCCCGCGGCATGCTGAGGCGGGCCGGACACCGTGCTGATCTGCCCGGACGGATTAAGCCCCAGGCCTTCCGGCACCAGATCACCAACGACATCCTGGAGATTTCCAACGATCCGATGGTGGCCAAGGTGGTCGGCAACTGGGCGTCGGCGCAGATGGTCGATGAGGTCTACGGACATCCGGACCTCCACTCCGCAGAGTTCAGTGCTGCCTTGGAGGCTGCCTGGGGAGAGTCTCTGTGAAGACTCCGCTGCTCCAGCTCACTGTCAATCGCGCTGCTGAGACTCGCACAACTCCGGACCGGCTAGAGATCCTCCATGCTCTGGTCGCGGCCCCCTCCTTCGATCCGATATTTCGTGACGACGTGATGCATGTAGCTCGCGACCACCCTGTCTACGGATGGGACTGTCCGGTGCCTGAGTGCGAGAGAACGCGCAGTCCCTGGCGGGACTTCTGCCACGCGCACCAGGCGGAGTGGTCCGCCGTGATGCGCGAGAGCGGCGACATCACCGAGTTCCTTCGCAAAGCCCAGCCCTTGGTTCCCCGGGGCGGGCGCGTGCTGGAGGGGCCGTGCCATATCTGTCCTCATGCGCCGTCCTACAGCGGGGATGGGCTTTGCTACCTGCACGCAAAGAACCTTGCCAAATGGGCCGCTCGCCAGCGTGGACTGGGTTTGCCGGATGGCTTCGACATCTGGCTGCCGGGGCAGTTGCCCTATCCCGACTTCGGTAAGTGCAAGGTGCCAGCGTGCACACATCCCGGAGCCCACTGGATCGGTCTGTGTCCGCCCCACCTCCACCGCTACGTCGGAGAGGGGAAGCCAGGAGGTGCCGAGAAGCTGAGGGACTGGAACAAACGCCGCCCTGGAGACCCTCCTGCCAAGGTCAGATACACAGACGAGACCGCTTTCCGGCGCTGGTGCACCCAGCAGGAGGCGATCAGTAGGACGGATGGAACTCTGAACCTGCTGGGCCTGCGGCCACTTGTCCGCGCGGAGATTAAGTGGGGGCTCTTCCATCACGCCCAAGGCCCCGCGGAGGGAGCCCACTGGCCCCTGAACGTTGTGCAGAGGCTCGCTATCGAGTGCCGCCGGCAGGACGTCGACTCACTGGCTGACCTCGACATCGAAGTAATCGCGAATCACCTGGGCAGCATCACCCGAGCCATCCTCCGCCATCTGCGGGTGGTCTACTTCACGCGGCAGGACACCAAGGACATTGGCTACATCGAGCTCGACCACTTCGGAGTCCGCTTCGCGGCCGGCGGAAGCTACTTCGACATCTCGACTGTCTCGCAGCGCTGGCTGCGTGACCTGCTCTGGGACTGGCTAGACGTCCGGCTGACGACCGATCCACCCCGCAGCCTGGGCCCACTGGCCGCCACGAGACGCGCATGCACCGAGTTCAGTGCCTACCTTGAAGCCCAAGCTCCTAGCGGGGGCCACGATCCCACAGTGCTGACGCGGGACCACATGGTCAGCTTCGTTGCAGATCAGCGTCATCGGGCCACGCACGGGCTGCAACCCCTCGGCATCCACCATCGGGTGGACCACGGTGCCGCTGGGCCAGTGGACGTCAATCAGGCCCAGGTGTCCCGAATTTTCGACGGAACACGCCGCATCCTGAGGACCGCCATGGACTCGGGGGCTACGGAGAGGATCGGGCTCGACCGCGCGTTCATCGTTGCGTTGCCTCGGGGAGGAGCCAGTCCGTCGGGACGCCGCAGGCCGTTCTCTGATGACGTGGCACGGGCACTGGCGGACGAGGCCAATCTGAGAGTCCTCGACGCTTTGGACGGTGAGGACCGCGGACTGCGCGACATCTGGGAAGCGATCATCGTTACCGGCCGCCGTGCCAGCGAGGTACTCAACCTGCGACTGGAGTGCATCGGCCGCTATCGGAACCTGCCGATCCTCTGGCATGACCAGACCAAGGTCGGGCAACTGGACGAGGGGATTCGCATCTCAGAGCGGATCTGCCAGCGGATCAAGATGCGTCAGGACAAGTCCGTGGCCCGCTTCAGGCAACGGCACGGGCGCCCACCGACCAAGGCTGAGCGCCACGAGATCGCTCTGTTCCCGCGGCGGACTACGAACCGAACCGGCGTCAAGAGCGTGAGTTACGGATGGTTCCAGACCTTGTTCAGCGAGTGGGTGGGCGGCCTCGATGTTGAGTACGCGGTGGCCCATCAGGCGCGTCACACGCTAGCCACGAATTTGATCAAGAACGGGGCTAATCTCACCCACGTCAGGCGCTATCTGGGCCATGTCTCCGATGCAATGGCTGAGCACTACGTCCACCTCGCAAACACCGACCCGAAGCTCGATCAGGCCCTTCAGGCAGTCTGGGTCGGGGGTCCCGGGGCAGCCCAGCCCGGCCTCGTCTTGTCCGACGGCGGTCCCATGAGCCGCGAAGCAGCCGAAGCTCTGGCAATCGATCTCACACGCCGGTCGACTCCTGCCGAGGGCGGATTCTGCACATTCCAGCCTGTCGTCAACGGCGATGCGTGTCCCTGGAACATGGACTGCCACAACTGCCGTGAGTTCGTTCTATCCGGGGCCGACCTCGTCTACTGGCATCGCAAGCGTGAACAGTGGCGAATGCTCGCCGAACGCGCTCCCGATCCGGCCACTGCGGACTTCCTTCACGACACCTTTGAGCCCACTGCCCGCGCGATTGACGGCCTGGAGAAGGCGTTGGAGGCTGTCGGCCTGCTCAAGGAGGCCCTCGCGCTCGACCTCCGCCGGCCCCAGGACTACTTCGGTCGGGTCTGGGCCACCGCCTTCCGGGCCAACGAGCTCGCCCGCCACGCCGAGGCCGCGGACACCGACGATCACCAGGAGCCCTCATGCCGGTGAGACCCGAACAAACCGGGGCAGCCATCGCTGCCCGGCGTCAGCAGACCCGAGACAAGCTTGGGCAGGTTGAGAAGGCCATTGCCCAGTTACGTCGAGAACGCAGTCGGATCACCGTCCGGGCCATCGCCAGCCGGGCGAATGTGTCGTCCACGTTCCTCTACGACAATCCGGCCGCCCGAACTCTGGTTCACAACGCGGTTGCAGTCAGTAAGAGCCGGCACGACCAGGCGTCGGAAGAGACCCACAACCGGATCGAGGCTACGTGGAGAGAACGGGCTCTGAACGCAGAGGCAGAGCTGACTCGCACACAGAAAGAAGTGCATGCTCAGCGACAGCAGATCGGTGAGCTGATGGGACAGATCCGCGACGCTGAGCAGATGGTGTCGGGTGAGTCTGTCCAGGCTCTGACCAGCGAGAACGTCACCCTCAAGCGTCGCGTTCATCAGCTCACTCAGGAGCATCGCAAGCTCCAGGAACGGCTCGAAGGAGCTCGTTCCAACAGTCGCTTTGCTGACCGGCGGATCGCTGACTTGGAGACACAACTGCTGACCAACAGCTCGTTGCGTGGTCATAGCTCAACCCAAGACGAAGCCAAACCCAGCCCGCCAGCCATGGGGCAGTGAGGCAAACACCCAGGTCAGGGGCCCATCGACCTTGCTCGCGGCAGGCATCAATGCCTGTTGCTCACTTCGCTTCAAGTGAGTGCCGGAACGCAGCATCCTGCGAGCCGAGGCTGAAGGTATACGCCCTGGTCAGACGGCTGCCACAGAAGACATTTCCGACAATGGTTGCGTGAAATATCGCCCTGGTCTTAGACTCACCTGCAATGCAATGAGGACAACTGTCCTTGCTGTGTTGAAGCCAAGCAGATTGACGCATGTCTGTCTCACAGATCTGAACGCTGGTCACCCGGGGCAAGGGCAAGTCTCAGCAGTCAGATCGAAAACTGAAAACGAGCACCCTGCAGCGCCCTACCAGAGATCGACGGAGGGCGCTATAGGTGTTCCCTTTTCGTTACAAAGGTTCACGCCTGGCGGACAGCTCTTGATTTCCGCCACCTGATTCCACCTAAGCTCTCCGTGACCGCGACGTGACTGTATTTGCCCTGCCCCGGGTGGCCGGCGCGGTCGTTCGACAGACAGTTCAATCCGGAAGGCTTTAATGTGAAACTCTTCGATATGAGTGGCGCCACCCGCATCCCGCCCGCCTACGTCGGCGGGAGCGTGCTCGTCACCGGTGCCGGGATCATTTCCCTCCAGGAGGCGGCGTCTAACCCGGCCCTCGCGGCGGCCGGGACGATCGTGGTCGTGGGCGCCCTCGGCGTGGCCCACGCGCTGATCCACGGGGCCACGACGGTCCGCCGCATGATCAAGACGCGGGCCACCACCTGGATCCAGGCCGTGGTGAACCCGCAGGACCAGGCCGCCACGGCTCCGTCCGGTTCCGGGGGTGAGGTCATCGAGCTGATCCGGCAGGACCCGGAGGCCATCCCCGAGCCTGGGCGCGACGGCTGACTCGGACGGGTCGGTGGGGCGGGAGTATGGCGCTCGCCCCACCGACCCGACGACCTCCATAGACGGTGCTGCAGCCCGTCCCGGGCATGTCCGTGACGCAAAACCGCAGTTCAGTCCCGACCCTGACATGTGAGCGGTCGGAAAAGGGCACGAGGCGGCCGAGTTCGGGGTCAAGGCGCTCGACGCCCTGCGGCAGCCGCTGGAGGCGGGGCACGTGGTCATCGCCAGGGCCGCCGGAGTGGTAAGGCTGCCGGCCCGGTTCCTGATGGTGCTCGCGGCCAACCCGTGCCCCTGCGGCCGACACACCGTGCGCGGGGGAGGCTGCGAATGCCCGTCCTCGGTGATCCGGCGTTACCAGGCCAGGCTTTCCGGACCGTTGCTCGACCGGGTGGACCTGCGGGTCGAGGTGGAGCCCGTCAGCCGCCGCGACCTCCTGGGCGCGGCGGGCCGGGGCGAGTCCAGCGCGGTGGTCGCAGCCCGGGTCGGTGAGGCCCGGGACCGCGCCGCCACCCGGCTCGCGGAGACCCCGTGGCGGCTCAACTCCGAGGTCCCCGGCCACCAGCTCCGCACCCGCTGGCAGCCGGCGCCGGGCGCGCTGGTCCAGGCCGAGCAGGACCTGGAACGCGGCCTGTTGACGGCGCGGGGGCTGGACCGGGTGCTCCGGGTCGCCTGGACCGTCGCCGACCTGCGGGGTCGGGACCGCCCCGAGGCGTCGGACGTGGCCGTCGCGCTGGAACTGCGTACCGGAATCGCCCGCGGGGCCACGCGGACTGCGGGGGTCGCGTCATGACCGGGGAGGAGGAAACCGAGGCGGAGATGCCGGCGCGGGCCGCCCTGACCCGGGTGCTGGAACCGGGGGACGCGCACGGCGGGCGCATGCTCCGGGAGCTCGGCGCCGCGGAACTCATGCGGCGGCTGACCGACCCCGAGCCGGGAACCTGGGCGCCGCCCGGGGTGGGGCCCGAGCGACTCGCCGGGTACCGCAGACGGGCCGCCCTGGCCGACCCCCTGCGGGACCTGGAGACCGCCGTAGGGGCGGGCGTGCGGTTCGTCTGCCCGGGGTCGGCGCAGTGGCCGACCCAACTGGACGACCTCGGCGACGCACGGCCCGTGGGGCTCTGGCTCCGGGGCGGGCCGGACCTGCGGACCTGGGCGCTGCGCTCCGTCGCCGTGGTCGGGGCCCGCGCGTGCACCCCGTACGGGGCCCACATGGCGCAGACCCTGGCGGCAGGGCTCGCCGAGCGCGGCTGGGTCGTCGTCTCCGGAGCCGCGTACGGCATCGACGGCGCGGCCCATCGCGGCGCCCTCGCCTCGGGCGGGGCCACGGCCGCGGTGCTGGCCTGCGGGGTGGACGTGGCGTACCCGAAGGGGCACGCCGGGCTCCTCGGCCGGATCGCCGGCCAGGGGCTGATCCTGGGCGAGCTGCCGCCCGGCAGTCATCCCACCCCGAGCAGGTTCGTGTTGCGCAACCGGGTCGTCGCCGCCCTCACACGGGGCACGGTCGTCATCGAGGCGGCCCACCGCAGCGGCTCACTGGTCACGGCCCGACGGGCCCAGGCGCTCGGCCGGTTCACCATGGGCACCCCCGGCCCGGCCACCAGCGGACTCTCCGCCGGCGTGCACGAACTCCTGCGCGGCGAGGCGGTGCTCGTCACCGACGCCGCGGAGGTGATCGAGCTGGTCGGCGGCATGGGGGAGCTGGCTCCCGAGCGGCGCGGACCCGTGCTCGCCCGGGACCTGTTGGACCCGGGCGCGGCGCGGGTGCTCGAAGCCCTGCCGGCGGACCGGCCCGTGCCGCCGGAGGAGGTCGCCGTCGCCGCGGGCGCCGGTACCGATGAAGTCATCGGCAGACTGTACGAACTTCACTCTCTGGGGTTCGTCGAACGGCAGGGCGACGGCTGGCAGTTGACCATGCGGGGGTCGAGAGGAGGCGCACAAACCGACACCACCCGGCGAGGCGGTCATTGACCTGGGGCGTTCCGGTGAAAGAGTGAAGCCGATGAGAGACGCGGTGTTCCGGTTGGCAGTCGCCGGGACCGTGCGCGAGGCGCCGGTCCGGAGCCGCCCGTGCCGGTCGGGGCGCCCCGACGGCCGCGCGGGATCCCGTACTCTTCGCGCACCGCGACACTTCCGTCACGCTACGCTCCCAACGAATCCGGCTCCGGCAAAGGCGAAGCATGCCCCAGCACACCTCAGGGTCTGACCGCGCTGCGGCGCCCCCCGCTGCCCGCGGCAGCGTGCGGTCCACCGCGCCCTCGTCCCTGGAGGTGCTGTGGCGCTCGTACAAGGACTCCGGTGACGAGCGACTGCGGGAGCAGTTGATCCTGCACTACTCGCCGCTGGTCAAGTACGTCGCGGGCCGGGTCAGCGTCGGCCTGCCGCCCAATGTGGAACAGGCCGACTTCGTCTCCTCGGGAGTCTTCGGGCTGATCGACGCCATCGAGAAGTTCGACATCGAACGGTCCATCAAGTTCGAGACGTACGCCATCACCCGCATCCGCGGCGCGATGATCGACGAACTCCGGGCCCTCGACTGGATCCCGCGTTCCGTCCGGCAGAAGGCGCGGGCCGTCGAGCGGGCCTACGCCACGCTGGAGGCCCAACTGCGGCGCACCCCGACCGAACACGAGGTCGCGGGAGAGATGGGCATCGCGGTCGAGGAACTCCACACCGTATTCAGCCAGTTGTCCCTCGCCAACGTGGTCGCCCTGGAGGAACTCCTGCACGTGGGCGGGGAGGGCGGCGACCGACTCTCCCTGATGGACACCTTGGAGGACCACGCCGCGGACAACCCGGTCGCCGTCGCAGAGGACCGCGAACTGCGCAGGCTGCTTGCCAGGGCCATCAACACCCTCCCGGACCGGGAGAAGACCGTCGTGACCCTCTACTACTACGAGGGCCTCACGCTCGCGGAGATCGGCAACGTGCTGGGCGTCACCGAGAGTCGGGTCAGTCAAATCCACACCAAGTCGGTTCTCCAGCTTCGGGCGAAGCTGGCGGATGTGGGGCGCTGACGGGGCCGGCCCTTGCGGGACGTCCGTAGAGTGGTCGTGTGCCCAGGATTCGAGCGGCCTCCGTGGCCGAGCACCGGTCGATGCAGCGCGGCGCCCTGTTGGACGCCGCGCGTTCCCTGCTGTCCGAAGGCGGTACGGAGGCGCTGACCTTCCCCGCCCTGGCGGAGCGGACCGGCCTCGCCCGGTCGTCCGTCTACGAGTACTTCCGGTCGCGCGCGGCCGTCGTCGAAGAGTTGTGCGCGGTGGACTTCCCCGTCTGGGCCGCCGAGATCGAGGCGGCCATGGCCGCCGCCGAGTCCCCGGAAGCCAAGATCGAGGCCTACGTCCGCAGCCAACTGGGGCTCGTGGGCGACCGGCGCCACCGCGCGGTCGTCGCCATCTCGGCCAGTGAGCTGGACGCCGGCGCGCGCGAGAAGATCCGCGCCGCCCACGGCGGGCTGGTCGCGATGATCGTCGAGGCGCTCGCGGGCCTCGGGCACGCCGAACCCCGCCTCGCGGCGATGCTGCTCCAGGGCGTCGTGGACGCGGCCGTCCGGCGGATCGAGCTGGGCGCCGCGGAGGACCCGGTCGTGGTCACGGACGCCGCCGTCGCCATGGCGCTGCGGGGCGTCCGGGGCTGAGACCCTCGGGGTGCATGACCCCCGGTCACGGCCTGCGCGTCACGGCCCACCGGGATCGGGAAGCAGCCGGGGGGTCGGCCGGGGGAGCAGCCCCAGCGGGTTGAGGTAGGTCTCGCCGGCCAGGAGACCCCAGTGCAGGCAGGGAAGCGGACAGTGGGCGCCCTCGGTGAGGACCCCCACCACCTGCCCCGCCACGACCTCCTCCCCCTCGGCGACGAGCGGTCGGACCGGCTCGTACGTCGTGCGCAGCCCGCCCGGGAGGGTGAGCGAGAGGACCCCTCGTCCCGCCACCGGCCCGGCGTGGTGGACCCGGCCGGTACCCGAGGCCCTGATCTCCGCGCCCACCGGCGCCGCCAGGTCCACGCCCCGGTGTCCGGCGGCGTACGGGGTCGGCGGTGGGTCCCACCACCGGGCCACGACCAGCGGGGGCGGCAGCGGGCGCACTCCCGGGGTGATGACCTGGGACAACGTGAGCAGCAGTGTGAACAGCAGTGTCGTCATGCGGGCCAGCGTGCCGGGCGGCCGTCGGACCTTGCCGGGGCCTGTGGACGGCCGGGTCGGTGTGGACAAACGCGTCACCCGGCATACCGCCGGGTCCCGTACACTTCTTGTGGCGATCCGGGTCACCGGGTCGACTTCGCACGCCCCAGCACCGGCCGGTCAGGCCACGTGAAAGCGTCTCTCGGTCCCCTCTCAGGGGGCAGGGCGCGGCGGGGCGTCAGGAACCAAACCGAGAAAACAAGGAGATGGCCATGGCCGTCGTAACGATGCGGGAGCTGCTGGAAAGCGGCGTCCACTTCGGTCACCAGACCCGCCGCTGGAACCCGAAGATGAAGCGCTTCATCTTCACGGAGCGCAACGGCATCTACATCATCGACCTGCTCCAGTCGCTGTCGTACATCGACCGCGCCTACGAGTTCGTGAAGGAGACCGTCGCGCACGGTGGCTCCATCATGTTCGTCGGTACCAAGAAGCAGGCTCAGGAAGCCATCGCCGAGCAGGCGACGCGCGTGGGCATGCCGTACGTCAACCAGCGGTGGCTGGGTGGCATGCTCACCAACTTCTCGACCGTCTACAAGCGCCTTCAGCGTCTGAAGGAGCTTGAGGCGATCGACTTCGAGGACGTCGCAGCCTCGGGTCTCACCAAGAAGGAGCTCCTGGTCCTCTCTCGCGAGAAGATCAAGCTGGAGAAGACCCTCGGTGGTATCCGCGAGATGTCGAAGGTTCCCAGCGCCGTCTGGATCGTCGACACCAAGAAGGAGCACATCGCCGTCGGTGAGGCGCGCAAGCTCCACATCCCGGTCGTCGCGATCCTCGACACCAACTGCGACCCCGACGAGGTCGACTACAAGATCCCGGGCAACGACGACGCGATCCGCTCCGTCACCCTGCTCACCCGCGTGATCGCCGACGCCGTCGCCGAGGGCCTCATCGCCCGTTCCGGCGCCGCGACCGGCGACTCGAAGCCGGGCGAGAAGGCCGCCGCCGAGCCGCTCGCCGAGTGGGAGCGCGACCTCCTCGAGGGCGAGAAGAAGGCTGACGACGCCGAGGCCGCTCCGGCCGAGGCCGCTGCCGAGGCCCCCGCCGCCGAGGCCGTCGAGGCTCCGGCCGCCGAGGCCCCGGCCGCGGACGCCGAGGCTGTCGAGGCTCCGGCCGCCGACGCTCCGGCCGCCGACGCCGAGCAGGCCTGACCCACTGAGAGCGCCCGGCGTTCACGCGCCGGGCACTCCCAGCACGGACGATGACGGCGGGGGAGCCGCGCCACAAGCGCGACTCCTCCGCCGTTCACCCGTAGATCTACGACTTCGAGAGAGAATCACAGACTCATGGCGAACTACACCGCCGCTGACGTCAAGAAGCTCCGCGAGCTCACCGGCGTCGGCATGATGGACTGCAAGAACGCACTGGTCGAGTCCGACGGCGACGTCGACAAGGCCATCGAGGCGCTCCGCATCAAGGGTCAGAAGGGCGTCGCCAAGCGCGAGGGCCGTTCTGCCGAGAACGGTGCCGTCGCCTCCCTGATCGCCGACGACAACACCTCCGGTGTCCTCGTCGAGCTGAAGTGCGAGACGGACTTCGTCGCCAAGGGCGACAAGTTCCAGGCCGTCACCAACGAGCTGGCCGCCCACATCGCCGCGACGTCCCCGGCCGACCTCGAGGCGCTGCTCGCGTCCGAGATCGCTCCCGGCAAGACCGTCCAGGCGTTCGTGGACGAGGCCAACGCCAACCTCGGCGAGAAGATCGTCCTGGACCGCTTCGCGCAGTTCACCGGCGGTTACGTCTCGGCGTACATGCACCGCACGATGCCCGACCTGCCGTTCCAGATCGGCGTCCTGGTCGAGCTCGACAAGGAGAACGCCGAGGTCGCTCGCGGCGTCGCGCAGCACATCGCCGCGTTCGCCCCGCAGTACCTCGCCAAGGAAGACGTGCCGGCCGAGAAGGTCGAGTCCGAGCGTCGCGTCGCCGAGGAGATCACCCGCGCGGAGGGCAAGCCCGAGGCTGCCATCGCCAAGATCGTCGAGGGTCGCGTCAACGGTTTCTTCAAGGAAGCCACCCTGCTCGGCCAGCCGTACGCGCTGGACAACAAGAAGTCCGTCCAGAAGGTTCTGGACGAGGCCGGTGTCACCCTGGTGCGCTTCAGCCGCATCAAGGTCGGCATCTGAGTCCGTCCGTACGCGACGGACACCGGACCCCGGTAGGGTCTGAAGCAGTCGTCCACGCTTGCGCAGGACGACCGCAGATCTGACGAGGAGGCCATTGCCGTAGAGGGAACCGCGAGGACCCACCGGCAATGGCCTTCTTCGTATGTGCACGAGGAGATCTCCATGAATCAGGGCGTGGACACCCACACCGCTTCCGACGACAAGAGCGACCACGAGAAGAAGGGCCGGCGCTTCATGCTGAAGCTGTCGGGTGAGGCCTTCTCCGGCGGCGGCGGACTGGGCGTCGACCCTGACGTCGTGCACGCCATCGCCCGCGAGATCGCGGCCGTTGTCCGAGACGGCGCGGAGATCGCGATCGTCATCGGCGGCGGCAACTTCTTCCGCGGCGCCGAGCTGCAGCAGCGCGGCATGGACCGTGCGCGGTCCGACTACATGGGCATGCTCGGCACCGTCATGAACTGCCTCGCCCTCCAGGACTTCCTGGAGAAGGAAGGCATCGACAGCCGCGTCCAGACCGCCATCACCATGGGCCAGGTCGCGGAGCCGTACATCCCGCTGCGTGCCGTGAGGCACCTGGAGAAGGGGCGCGTCGTCATCTTCGGCGCCGGCATGGGCATGCCGTACTTCTCCACCGACACCACGGCGGCCCAGCGCGCCCTGGAGATCGACGCCGAAGCCCTGCTCATGGGCAAGAACGGTGTGGACGGGGTCTACGACTCCGACCCGAAGGCCAATCCGGACGCGGTGAAGTTCGACGCGCTGGAGTACAGCGAGGTGCTGTCCCGGGACCTCAAGGTCGCCGACGCCACGGCCATCACGCTCTGCCGCGACAACAAGCTGCCGATCCTGGTCTTCGAACTGCTCGCCGAGGGCAATATCGCCCGCGCCGTCAAGGGTGAGAAGATCGGCACGCTCGTGAGCGACCAGGGCACCCGGGCCTGACCTCCGCATCGCCGGTCCACGCACGCCGCGGACCGGCCCGCCCCGCCCGCCTGAACCATCCATTCAACATGCAGGAGCACGTGGTGATCGAAGAAATCCTCCTCGAGGCCGAGGAGAAGATGGAGAAGGCCGTCGTCGTCGCCAAGGAAGACTTCGCCGCGATTCGCACGGGACGTGCGCACCCGGCGATGTTCAACAAGATCGTGGCGGAGTACTACGGCGCCATCACGCCCATCAACCAGCTCGCCTCCTTCGCCGTGCCCGAGCCGCGCATGGCGGTCGTGACGCCCTTCGACGCGTCCGCGCTGCGCAACATCGAGCAGGCCATCCGCGACTCGGACCTCGGGGTCAACCCGAGCAACGACGGCCGCATCATCCGGGTGACCTTCCCCGAGCTGACGCAGGAGCGCCGCAAGGAGTACGTCAAGGTCGCGCGCACCAAGGCCGAGGACTCCAAGGTCTCCATCCGCGCCGTCCGCCGCAAGGCGAAGGACGCCCTCGACAAGCTCGTCAAGGACAAGGAAGCCGGCGAGGACGAGGTGCGCCGCGCCGAGAAGGAGCTCGACGACACCACCGCGAAGTACGTCGCGCAGGTGGACGAGCTGCTGAAGCACAAGGAAGCCGAGCTCCTCGAAGTCTGATGAACGACTCTTCCTGGCAGCCGGAGCCGGTTCCGGCGGGTCCCGCATACGATGCGCAGGCGGGCCCGCAGACTCGGCCCATGCCCATCGTGCCCGATGCCGCCGGCCGTGACTTCGACGACCGGGAAGCACGCGATCGGGGGGCCGCCGCCGCAGGCGGCCCCCTCTTCCGCGACGAGACGCCGCCGCAGGAGCCCATGCCCAGCCCCCCACCTCCGCCCTCGCAGGCACCGCAGGACCCCTCGCCCCCACCGCCGAAGAAGCGTGCGGGGCGTGATCTGCGTGCCGCCATAGGGGTCGGCGTCGGCCTCGGTGCGGTGATCTTCGCCTCCCTCTTCATCGTCAAGGCGGTCTTCGTCGGCGTCGTCGTCGTCGCGGTCGTCGTGGGGCTGTGGGAGCTCACCTCCCGGCTCCAGGAGAAGAAGGGCATCAAGGCGCCGCTGGTCCCGCTCGCGGTCGGTGGCGCCGCCATGATCATCGCCGGATACGTCCGGGGGGCCGAGGGAGCCTGGGTCGCCATGGCCCTGACCGCGCTCGCGGTCCTGGTCTGGCGGATGACCGAACCGCCCGAGGACTACCTCAAGGACGTCACGGCGGGCGTCTTCGCCGCGTTCTACGTCCCCTTCCTGGCGACTTTCGTCACGATGCTGCTCGCCGCCGACGACGGTCCGCAGCGGGTGGCGACGTTCCTGGTCCTGACCGTGGTCAGTGACACCGGGGCCTACGCGGTGGGCTGGCGCTTCGGCAAGACCAAGCTGGCGCCGCGCATCAGCCCCGGGAAGACCCGCGAGGGGCTCTTCGGGGCGGTGGCCTTCGCGATGGCGGCCGGCGCGCTGTGCATGGAGTTCCTGGTCGACGGCGGGATCTGGTGGCAGGGCCTGCTGCTGGGGCTGGCCGTGGCGGTCAGTGCCACGCTGGGCGACCTCGGCGAGTCGATGATCAAGCGGGACCTGGGCATCAAGGACATGGGGACCCTGCTCCCGGGACACGGCGGGATCATGGACCGGCTCGACTCCCTGCTGCCGACCGCTCCGGTGGTGTGGCTGCTGCTGGCCGCTTTCGTCGGCACCGGCTGACACCGGCCTCCGGTTACTCTTGAAAGGCGTGCTGCTTCTGCGGCGCGCCTTTCGTCTTACGAGGAGTACCTGCCATGGCCCGCCCTGTTCCGGGAGAGCTCACTTTCGTCGCCCCTCGCGGGGTGAAGAAGCCGCCCCGGCACCTCGCCGACATGACCCCGGCCGAGCGCCGCGAGGCGGTCGCCGCGATCGGTGAGAAGCCGTTCCGGGCCAAGCAGCTCTCCCAGCACTACTTCGCGCGGTACACGCACGACCCGGCGGAGTGGACGGACATCCCGGCCGCCTCGCGGGAGAAGCTCCGCCAGGAGCTGCTGCCGGACCTGATGAACGTCCTGCGGCACATCTCGTGCGACGACGACACCACGCGCAAGACCCTGTGGAAGCTGCACGACGGCACGCTCGTCGAGTCCGTGCTGATGCGCTACCCGGACCGGGTCACCATGTGCATCTCCTCGCAGGCGGGCTGCGGGATGAACTGCCCGTTCTGCGCCACCGGCCAGGCGGGTCTGGACCGCAACCTGTCCACGGCCGAGATCGTGCACCAGATCGTGGACGGCATGCGCGCGCTGCGCGACGGCGAGGTCCCCGGCGGGCCGGCCCGGCTGTCCAACATCGTCTTCATGGGCATGGGCGAGCCGCTGGCCAACTACAACCGGGTCGTCGGCGCCATCCGCCGGCTGACGGACCCGGAGCCCGACGGTCTGGGGCTGTCCCAGCGCGGCATCACCGTCTCCACGGTCGGCCTGGTCCCGGCCATGCTGCGGTTCGCCGACGAGGGCTTCAAGTGCCGTCTCGCCGTGTCGCTGCACGCTCCCGACGACGAGCTGCGCGACACCCTCGTCCCCGTGAACACCCGCTGGAACGTGCGCGAGGTGCTGGGCGCGGCCTGGGAGTACGCGGAGAAGTCCGGCCGTCGCATCTCCATCGAGTACGCCCTGATCCGCGACATCAACGACCAGGCCTGGCGTGGTGACCTCCTCGGCAAGCTCCTCAAGGGCAAGCGCGTGCACGTCAACCTGATCCCGCTGAACCCGACCCCCGGCTCGAAGTGGACGGCCTCGCGTCCCGAGGACGAGAAGGCCTTCGTCGAGGCCATCGCCCGCCACGGGGTGCCGGTGACCGTCCGTGACACCCGCGGTCAGGAGATCGACGGCGCGTGCGGCCAGCTGGCCGCCTCGGAGCGCTAGGTTCCGTTTCCGGTCGGTCACATTCGGCCACGGGGTACTCTGTGGCCGAACAAATTTCATATTCCGACAGGGGAGCGCCACAGCGCTGAGAGTGCGGTAACCGTCACCGCAGACCCTCTGAACCTCGCCCCGGTCATTCGGGGTAGGAAGTTCGGTCACCACTCAAGCTGTTGCGCCCTGCCCGGCGTCCGCTCCACAGAGCGCCGGGCAGGGCCGCGTCTTCTCCTGGACATCCCAGGAGGAATTCACCAGTGAGCACCACCAGGAAGTACGCGGGCCTCGCGCTCGTGGCCGCGCTCGGCGTCGGCACCCTCAGCGCCTGCGGCGACGGCGGGACCAAGGACAAGCCGTCGGCGGGCGCGAGCGACGCCCCGAAGTCCAAGACGGTCACGCTCGTCTCCCACGACTCCTTCAACGTCAGCGACGCGGTCCTCAAGGAGTTCGAGCAGCAGAGCGGCTACACGGTCAAGAAGCTGAAGTCCGGGGACGCCGGCGCCGCCCTGAACCAGGAGATCCTCACGAAGGGCTCCCCGCGCGGCGACGTCTTCTTCGGCGTGGACAACACCCTGCTGTCGCGCGCCCTCGACAACGGCATCTTCACCCCGTACGAAGCCAAGGGCCTGGCCGAGGTCAAGCCCGAGTTCGTACTCGACAAGGAGCACCGGGTCACCCCGATCGACTCCGGTGACATCTGCGTCAACTACGACAAGAAGTACTTCGCCGACAAGAAGATCGCCCCGCCGCAGACGCTGGACGACCTGATCAAGCCGGAGTACAAGGACCTGCTGGTCACCGAGAACGCCGCGACCTCCTCCCCGGGCCTCGGATTCCTGCTCGCCTCCGTCGGCAAGTACGGCGAGGACGGCTGGAAGGACTACTGGACCAAGCTGAAGGCCAACGGCGTCGAGGTCGTCGACGGCTGGGAGCAGGCCTACAACGAGCGGTTCTCCGGCTCCGCCGGTGGCAAGAAGGCCAAGGGCGACCGCCCGCTGGTCGTCTCGTACGCCTCCAGCCCGCCGGTCGAGGTGCTGTACGGCGAGCCGAAGCCGACCGAGGCCCCGACCGGTGTCTCCACCGGCACCTGCTTCCGCCAGATCGAGTTCGCGGGCCTGCTGAAGGGTGCGAAGAACGAGGAGGGGGGCAAGGCCCTCCTCGACTTCCTGATCAGCAAGAAGTTCCAGGAAGACATGCCCCTGAACATGTTCGTGAACCCGGTCGTCAAGAACGCGGCGCTGCCGGAGGTCTTCACGAAGCACGGTGTGGTGATCGAGAAGCCGGAGAACGTCGCGCCGGAGACCATCGCCAAGAACCGTGAGCAGTGGGTCAAGGCATGGTCCTCGCTCGTCGTGAAGTAGGACGGGTGAGCCCGAAGGAGGGGACGCGGGCCACGCTGGTCAGGCTGGGCCTGATGGCGCTCCCGCTCGTCTTCTTCGGGCTGTTCTTCGCCTACCCCGTCGCCGCGATCGTCGGGCGCGGGCTCAAGACCGAGGACGGTTGGCAGTTCGGCCGGATCGGCGAGGTGTTGGGCCGGCCCGACATCGTCGACGTGCTGTGGTTCACCACCTGGCAGGCGCTCGCGTCGACGGCGCTCACGCTCCTGATCGCGCTCCCCGGCGCGTACGTCTTCGCGCGCTTCGAGTTCCCGGGCAAGCAACTGCTGCGGGCAGTGGTCACGGTTCCGTTCGTGCTGCCGACCGTGGTGGTCGGCACGGCCTTCCTCGCGCTCGTCGGGCGGAACGGGCTGCTGGACGAGACCTGGGGTGTGCGACTCGACACCACCGTCTGGGCGATCCTGCTGGCCCACGTCTTCTTCAACTACGCGGTCGTCGTACGGACGGTGGGCGGGCTCTGGGCGCAGCTCGACCCGCGACAGGAAGAGGCCGCCCGGGTGCTGGGCGCCGGACGGTTCGCGGCCTGGCGGCGGGTGACGCTGCCCGCGCTCGGGCCGGCCGTGGCCGCCGCCTCGCTGATGGTCTTCCTGTTCACGTTCACCTCCTTCGGTGTCGTGCAGATCCTGGGCGGGCCCTCCTACGCCACCCTGGAGGTGGAGGTCTACCGGCAGACCGCGCAGTTGCTCGACCTGTCGACGGCCGCCGTGTTGACGATGGTCCAGTTCGCAGCCGTCGGACTGATCCTGTGCGTGCACGCCTGGACCGTGCGCAAGCGGGAGACGGCGCTGCGGCTCGTGGACCCGGCCCGTACCGCGCACCGGCCCAAGGGCCTCGCGCAGCGGGCCCTGTTGGGCGGGGTGCTGCTGACCGTGGCGCTGCTGATCGTGCTGCCGCTGGGCGTCCTGGTGGAACGGTCCTTCGACGCTCCCGGCGGGTACGGCCTCGACTTCTACCGGGCGTTGGCGGACGAGGGCGCGGGCGGCGGGACGTTCCTGGTCCCGCCGCTGGAGGCCATCGGGAACTCCCTGCGGTACGCGCTGGCGGCCACCGCCATCGCCCTGCTCATCGGAGGTCTCGCGGCCGCTGCGCTGACCCGGCGCGCGGGGCGCTTCGTACGGGGCTTCGACGCGCTGCTGATGCTGCCGCTCGGGGTGTCCGCCGTGACGGTCGGCTTCGGATTCCTGATCACCCTGGACGAGCCCCCGCTCGACCTGCGCACCTCGTGGATCCTGGTGCCCCTGGCGCAGGCCCTGGTCGGAGTGCCGTTCGTGGTGCGGACGATGCTGCCCGTGCTGCGTGCCGTCGACGGCCGGTTGCGGGAGGCGGCGGGCGTGCTCGGCGCCTCGCCGCTGCGGGCCTGGCGGGAAGTGGACCTGCCGCTCGTGCGACGGGCTCTGCTGATCGCGGCCGGTTTCGCCTTCGCCGTGTCGCTCGGCGAGTTCGGGGCGACCGTCTTCATCGCACGGGCCGACAGCCCCACGCTGCCCGTGGCCGTGGCGCGGCTGCTGGGGCGGGCCGGAGAACTGAACTACGGGCAGGCGATGGCCCTGAGCACGATTCTGATGCTGGTGTGCGCGGTGTCCCTGCTGGTGCTGGAGCGGCTGCGACCCGACAAGACCTCGGGAGAGTTCTGATGACGCTGCTTCGGCTGGACGGGGTGTCGGTCCGCTTCGGCGAGCGCGACGTCGTGGACGCCGTGGACCTGGAGGTCGCCGAGCACGAGATCGTCTGCGTGCTGGGGCCGAGCGGCAGCGGGAAGTCCACGCTGCTGCGGGTGGTCGCCGGGCTCCAGCCGGTCTCGGCCGGACGCGTGCTCCTGGACGGCGCGGACCAGGCCGCGGTGCCGGTGCACCGGCGCGGGGTGGGCCTGATGTTCCAGGACCACCAACTGTTCCCGCACCGCGACGTGGCCGGCAACGTCGGCTTCGGGCTGCGGATGCGGGGTTCCTCGCGGGACGCCTGCGCGGGCCGGGTCGAGGAACTGCTGGACCTGGTCGGACTCCCCGGAGCCGGGCGTCGAGCCGTCGCGTCGCTGTCGGGAGGCGAACAGCAGCGGGTCGCGCTGGCGAGGGCGCTCGCCCCGTCCCCGCGCCTGCTGATGCTCGACGAACCGCTGGGCCAGTTGGACCGGGGACTGCGCGAACGGCTGGTGGTGGAACTCCAGGGGTTGTTCTCCCGACTGGGGACGACCGTCCTGGCGGTCACCCACGACCAGGGGGAGGCCTTCGCGCTGGCCGACCGGGTCGTGGTGATGCGGGACGGGCGGATCGCGCAGGTGGGAACCCCGCTGGAGGTGTGGGAGCGGCCGGCCTCGGAGTTCGTGGCACGGTTCCTGGGCTTCGAGAACGTGGTCCCGGCCACGGTGTCGGGCGGCGCCGCGGCCACCCCCTGGGGCAAGGTCCCGGTGCCGGACGGCTCGCCGGAGGGGGAGCGTCTGCTCCTGGTCCGCGCCGCCGGAGTGACGCTGACCACTGACGGACTGCCGTGCGTCGTGGAGTCGCGGACCTTCCGGGGGACCCACGTGGCACTGCTGCTGCGACCCGAGTCGGGGCCGCCGCTGGAGGCCGAGTGCGGACCGGTCGGGGCACCGGTCGTGGGGGACCGCGTCGCGGTGACGTTCACCCCCGGCGAGGTCGTCGTCCTGCCCGACGAGCGCTGAGCGGGCGCGGACACGGGTCCGCCCCCGGATCCGCCGTCCCGTGAGGGCGGTGGATCCGGGGGCGGTGGTCCCGGAGGGGTTTGCGTACGGCGACTACGCGACCGGCACCGGGTCCGGGGACTCCGCCGGAGCCTCGGCTCCGTCGTGATTGCCGTACCAGGCCACCGCCACGGCGCCCGTCACCGCGAGGACGAAGCCCAGCACCGCCAGCCACGCCAGGCCGGGCCGTGAGGCGTCGCCCAGCAGGAGGACGCCGATGGCGCCCGGAAGCACCGTCTCGCCGACCACCAAGGCGGCGGTGGCCCCGTTCACGGACCCGATCTGGAGGGCCACCGTGTGCAGGTACATGCCGCCGATGCCCGCCACGAGGATCGCGTACAGGGCCGGGTCGGACAGCAGGGCGCCCAGGCCGAACGGCTCGACGCCGTTCAGGATGCGAACGCCGACCCCCAGCGCGCCGAAGGCCAGGCCCGACAGCAGACCGGCCAGGATCGCGGCCCGCCCGCCGAGGAACCGGACCGCCACCGTGCCGCCCACGATGATCAGCAGGGTGATCGCGAGCAGCCACCAGTGCGTGGACATCGGCGCGTGATGGCCGCCCTCGTGCCCCGCGGCCGTCGCCAGCAGCACGAGCGCCGCGCAGACGACCCCGATGGAGGTCCACTCCTTGCGGGTGAGCCGGATGCCCAGCATCTTCACGCTGAGCACGGCGGTGATCACGAGGTTGGCGCTGATCACGGTCTGGGAGAGGAACAGCGGGAGGAGACGCGCCGCGAGCGCGCCCAGGCCGAAGCCCACGAAGTCCAGGATCGTGCCGACGATGAACTCCCAGGTCATCGCCGCCTTCGCGGTCGAGGACAGGTTCGGTCCGCCGTGCGCGGTCACCCCGGCCGCGGCCGGGGACGTCCGGGCCGCCCGGCGCGAGCCGACGGCTTGCAGGACGGATCCCGTGCCGTAGCAGATGGACGCCGCGATGGCGGTCAGCAGGCCTATGAGCACAGAGGGCTCCGTTCACGTCTGGCAGGTTTTGCGGTACCTCTTCCAGACGTGCGAATCGGCCGGGAAGTTGCCTCGTCGGGTCAGCGCATCGAAGCGAGTGCCGCCGGCACCTCGTCCACCGAGTCCACCAGGGCGATCCTCGACTCCATGGACCGGCCGCGCGCCAGGGCCCGGAGCAGCGGCCAGGCCGGCAGGTGTTCCGTCCAGTGGGCGCGGTCCACCAGGACCATCGGGGTCGGTTCGCCGCGCGACTCGTAGTGGTTCGGCGTGGCGTTGTCGAATATCTCCTGGACCGTTCCCGCGGCGCCCGGGAGGAACACCACGCCCGCGGTGGACCGCGCCAGCAGTCCGTCCTCACGGGTGGCGTTCGCGAAGTACTTGGCGATGTGGCCGGCGAAGGGGTTCGGCGGCTCGTGCCCGTAGAACCAGGTCGGGATGCCCACCGAGTCGCCGCCCTCGGGCCAGCGTTCCCGTACGGCGAAGGCCGCTCTCGCCCAGTCGGACACGGACGGCGTGAAGGAAGGCGCCTTGGCCAACATCTCCAACGCCTCCGGCAGCGCCTCGTCGGGGGCGGGGGCGAGGTAGGCGCCGAGGTTCGCGGCCTCCATCGCGCCCGGGCCGCCGCCGGTGGCCACGGTCAGCCCGGACCGGGACAGGGTCCGGCCGAGTTCCGCCGCGCCCAGGTAGTCCGTACCGCCGCGGGCCATGGCGTGGCCGCCCATCACTCCCACCACCCGGGCACCGGCGAGGTGCTCGTCCAGGGCGTCGGAGACGGCGTCGTCGTGGATGGAACGCAGCATCGAGGCGTAGATGTCGCCGTCGGCCTTGGTCTCCTGGAACCAGGCGTACGCCTGGGCGTCAGGGGTGACCTCGTAGCCCTCCCGCAGGCCGGTGAACAGCTCGTCCGCGGTGTAGAGCAGTCCCCGGTAGGGGTTGAACGGCAGGTCCGGCACCGGCGGGAAGACCAGGGCGCCGTCGGCGCGGACCTTCGCGGAGGCGTCGGGCTCCATGGCGCAGCCGAGGAACACGGCGGCCGAGGTGTCGGCCGACAGCAGCGCGAACGTCCGCTCCAGCAGGTTGACCGACTGGACCCGGTAGCCGCTCAGGGAACCCCGAGCGGCGACCTGGTCGAATTCGGCGAGCGTCTCGATCTCGATGTCTGGGTTGACCATTCGGCCCACACTAAGGGCTGCGTCAGTCAGCGGGTCAACGCGAGAGACGTCAGTTGCGCCACACCCCAACTGAGGGATACGCATACGGCGAGCAGGGCAGTCGCGCGTACGGTGACGGCCGTACGCAGCACCGTTCCGGGGGTTCCCAGGTCGTTCAGGGTGTCCCGGGCGGCGGTGCGGGACTGCCGGGATTCGACCGCGGATGTGAGGAGAGTCGCAGCCGCGCACAGGGCCACGAGTACGGCGGCCGGGCCGGTCAGCGGACCGAGCGGCGGCAGGAAACCGTCGGTGTCGCGCACGGCGAGGGTGGTGAGCCCGGCCGCGCCGATCGCGCACAGCACTCCGAGCGGCCGGCCCAGGCGGGGCGCCTCCTCCTGGAGGCTGCGCCCGGCGAGCAGCCGGAGCGCGCCCGGGCGGACGGCCTGCACGAGGGTTCCGCAGGCGAAGGCCACGCCCGGTCCGGCGAGGGCGAGCCCCATCGCGATCAGGGCCCAGCCGGTCGGCACGGCGGCGCTGCCCCGTCCGGCGTAGGTCTCGACGGTCAGGCCGGAAGCGGTGAGGGCGACCCCCCAGGGGACCCCGCTCTGCGGGGACAGCCCGGCCAGCGGGGGGCGGGAGCGCAGGGAGAGGGCCACCGCCGCCGAGGCGGCGAGGGGGACCAGGGCCAGCAGGGTCAGGGCGGCCGCCACCGGCAGCGGCTGTTCGGCGTGCAGCAGCCGGGCGCCGGCCCCGTCGAACGGCAGGCCGCCGAGGTCGCCCCGCAGGTGCAGGAACGCGGCCAGGGCCACGGCGCTGCCCAGGGCGCAGGCGACGGCGGTGGAGATCGCCGCGACGAGGGTGCGCCGTACGGGACCCAGGCCGACCGCGTCCATTCCCTCCCGGGGTCGGGTCGCGGGGTCGGTTCGCGCCACGGCGACGGCGAACTGCACGGTGACGGCGAGCGGCACGAGCGCCCACAGCAGCCGAGGGAACGATCCGGCGGGTCGGGCCAAGGCTCCGACCAGCACGTACAGCAGCAGGAATCCGGTACCGGCGGCGGCGGTGGCGACGAGCAACCGGCGCAGCTGGACCAGCGGCCGGGAGCCTCGGGCTAGGCGGAGAGCGAGCACGAGGCCTGGTCCTCCGTGGTGAGCGGGTCGGCGGTGGCCGCGACCGCGGCCGGGCGTCCGTCGAGGAGCTCGATCCGCCGGTCGGCGACGCCGGCGACCTCCTCGTCGTGGGTGGCCAGCAGTACGGAGATCTCGTGCGAGCGGGCCGCCGTGGTCAGGGTGCGCAGGAGCAGGGCGCGTTCGGTGCGGTGCAGGGAGGCGGTCGGCTCGTCGGCGAAGATCACCGTGGGCTCGTTGACCAGGGCGCGGGCCAGGGCGACCCGCTGTGACTCGGCTCGGGTGAGGGCGCCGGGGCGCTTGCGGGCGAAGCCGCCGATGTCGAGGCGATCCAGCCATTCGCAGGCGGCGCTCTTGGCGGCGCGGTGCGGGGCGCCGGCGAGGAGCAGCGGCAGTGCGGCGTTCTCCCACACCTTGAGTTCGGGCAGCAGCCCCGGCTCGGGGCCGATCCAGCCGAACCGGTCGCGGCGCAACCGCTCGCGGACCGCGGCTCCCATGGTGTGCACGGGGACGCTGTTGAACCAGACCTCGCCCTGTTCGGGCACGAGCTGTCCGAGGAGGCAGCGCAGCAGGGTGGTCTTGCCGCTTCCGCGGGGGCCGGTCACGGCCAGGATCTCGCCTTGGCGGACGCCGATGGAGACGCCGATGAGGCCTGGTGAACCGCTGTGGGAGTAGTGCAGGGACCGCGCCCAGAGCACATCATTGTCTGCCGGAGCCACCATGGCGTACACCTCCGTCCGGGGGAACGAAGCGGAGCCGGTTCGGTCACTGGCGCCGCAATGAGATGTAAAGAGATGAACGTCTTGGATGGTGACAGCACACGGCCCGGACCCCCGCGTTCTCACTCGAACGGGCGATCCGGGCCGTGTGCTTCGGACGTTTTACCGCCTGTCGCGGACCTTGCCTACAGCTTGGTCCACGCCTCCGTGAGCACCGAGCGCAGGATGCCCTCGATCTCGTCGAAGGTGCCCTGGTCCGCGATCAGCGGCGGGGCCAGCTGGATGACCGGGTCGCCACGGTCGTCGGCGCGGCAGTACAGGCCGTTCTCGAAGAGCGCCTTGGAGAGGAAGCCGTAGAGCACGCGCTCCGTCTCCTCGTCCGTGAAGGACTCCTTCGTGACCTTGTCCTTGACGAGCTCGATGCCGTAGAAGTAGCCGTTGCCGCGGACGTCGCCGACGATCGGCAGGTCGTGCAGCTTCTTCAGCGTCGAGAAGAAGGCGCCCTCGTTGTCCAGCACGTGCTGGTTGAGGCCTTCCTTGTCGAAGATGTCGAGGTTGGCCAGCGCGACCGCCGAGGAGACCGGGTGGCCGCCGAAGGTGTAGCCGTGCAGGAAGGTGTTGTCTCCCTTGTAGAACGGCTCCGCGAGGCGGTCCGAGATGATGCAGGCACCGATCGGGGAGTAGCCCGAGGTCATGCCCTTGGCGCAGGTGATCATGTCCGGCACGTAGTCGAACTTGTCACAGGCGAACATCGTGCCGAGGCGGCCGAACGCGCAGATCGTCTCGTCGGAGACGAGCAGGACGTCGTACTCGTCGCAGATCTCGCGGACCCGCTGGAAGTACCCGGGCGGCGGCGGGAAGCAGCCACCGGCGTTCTGCACCGGCTCCAGGAACACGGCGGCGACGGTGTCGGCGCCCTCGAACAGGATCTCCTGCTCGATCTGGTCGGCGCACCAGCGGCCGTAGGCCTCCGGGTCGTCGCCGAAGATCGGGGCGCGGTAGATGTTGGTGTTCGGCACCTTGTGCGCGCCGGGGACCAGCGGCTCGAAGGGGGCCTTCAGGGCCGGCAGACCGGTGATGGACAGGGCGCCCTGCGGGGTGCCGTGGTAGGCCACCGCGCGGGAGATCACCTTGTACTTGGTGTGCTTGCCCTGGAGCTTGAAGTACTGCTTGGCCAGCTTCCAGGCGGTCTCGACGGCCTCGCCGCCACCGGTGGTGAAGAAGACCTTGTTCAGGTCGCCGGGGGCGTAGTGGGCGAGGCGCTCGGCGAGCTCGACGGCCTTGGGGTGCGCGTACGACCAGATGGGGAAGAACGCGAGTTCCTGCGCCTGCTTGTAGGCGACCTCGGCCAGTTCCTTGCGGCCGTGACCGGCGTTGACCACGAACAGTCCGGCGAGACCGTCGAGGTAGCGCTTGCCCTTGTCGTCCCAGATGTAGGTGCCCTCGCCCCGGACGATGGTGGGGACGGGGGAGTTCTCGTAGGACGACATGCGGGTGAAGTGCATCCACAGGTGGTCGTACGCGGTCTTGGAGAGGTCCTGGCTCACGGTTATCGGGTTCCCCACATGTAGGTCTGCTTCTTCAGCTTCAGGTAAACGAAGCTTTCGGTTGATCGCACGCCGGGGAGCGCGCGGATCTTCTTGTTGATCGTTTCCAACAGGTGGTCGTCGTCTTCGCAGACGATCTCCACCATCAGGTCGAACGAGCCCGCGGTCATGACCACGTACTCGCACTCGGCCATCGAGGTCAGTGCGTCGGCCACCGGGTCGAGGTCGCCCTCGACGTTGATGCCGACCATTGCCTGGCGCCGCAGGCCCACGGTGAGCGGGTCCGTTACGGCGACGATCTGCATGACGCCCTGGTCGAGCAGCTTCTGTACGCGCTGGCGCACGGCTGCCTCGGACAGGCCGACGGCCTTGCCGATGGCTGCGTAGGGACGGCGTCCGTCCTCTTGCAGTTGCTCGATGATCGCCAGGGACACAGCATCGACCGAAGGGGACGGTTGTCTGTTCCTGGAATCTGCGCTTCGACTGACCACGACCTCACTGTGCACGAGGAGTCGTCTGTTCCGCAAGGCATAACCGATGAAATTCGTTGTTCAGCGTCTTCGATTGCACGGATTTCGTAGTTGGGGGTGTCTGGCTCTGTCGAAAGCGTCGGCCGAGAGGCTAGGCTTGGGGAATCGTCTCAATCGTTGGACATGTGATCAGGAGAGTGGCTGTAGTGACCACCGAACTGCGTCGTCTGCGCAACTACATCGGCGGGGAGTTCAAGGACGCCGCCGACGGGCGGACCACCGAGGTGGTCAACCCCGCCATCGGCGAGGCGTACGCCACCGCACCCCTGTCCGGCCAGGCCGATGTGGATGCGGCCATGGCCGCCGCCGCCGCGGCCTTCCCGGGCTGGCGCGACACCACCCCCGCGGAGCGGCAGAAGGCCCTGCTCAAGATCGCGGACGCCTTCGAGGCGCGCGCGGACGAGCTCGTCGCCGCCGAGTCGGAGAACACCGGCAAGCCGCTGGGCCTCACGGCCAGCGAGGAGCTGCCGCCGATGGTGGACCAGATCCGCTTCTTCGCGGGTGCGGCCCGACTGCTGGAGGGCCGCTCGGCCGGCGAGTACATGGACGGGATGACCTCGATCGTCCGCCGTGAGCCGGTCGGAGTCTGCGCCCAGGTCGCGCCGTGGAACTACCCGATGATGATGGCCGTGTGGAAGTTCGCCCCGGCCATCGCCGCGGGCAACACCGTGGTGCTCAAGCCCTCGGACACGACCCCGGCCTCCACCGTGCTGATGGCCGAGATCATCGACTCGGTCCTGCCCAAGGGCGTCTTCAACGTCGTCTGCGGCGACCGGGAGACCGGCAAGGCCATGGTGGAGCACTCCACCCCGGCCATGGCCTCCATCACCGGCTCGGTACGCGCCGGCATGCAGGTCGCCGAGAGCGCCTCGAAGGACGTCAAGCGCGTCCACCTGGAGCTCGGCGGCAAGGCCCCCGTCGTGGTCTTCGAGGACGCCGACCTGGCCAAGGCCGTCGAGGACATCGCGGTCGCCGGCTACTTCAACGCCGGTCAGGACTGCACCGCCGCCACCCGCGTGTTGGTGCACGAGTCGATCCACGACGAGTTCGTGGCCGCGCTCGCCAAGGCCGCCTCGGACACCAAGACCGGCCAGCCGGACGACGAGGACGTGCTGTACGGGCCGCTCAACAACCCGAACCAGCTCAAGCAGGTCGCCGGCTTCATCGAGCGCCTCCCCGCCCACGCCAAGGTCGAGGCGGGCGGCCACCGGGTCGGCGAGAAGGGCTACTTCTACGCCCCGACCGTGGTGTCCGGCCTGAAGCAGGACGACGAGATCATCCAGAACGAGGTCTTCGGCCCCGTCATCACCGTGCAGTCCTTCACGGACGAGGCCCAGGCCCTGGAGTACGCGAACGGCGTCGAGTTCGCCCTCGCCTCCTCGGTGTGGACCAAGAACCACGGCCGCGCGATGCGCATGTCCAAGAACCTCGACTTCGGCTGCGTGTGGATCAACACCCACATCCCGCTCGTCGCCGAGATGCCCCACGGCGGGTTCAAGAAGTCCGGCTACGGCAAGGACCTCTCCGCCTACGGCTTCGAGGACTACACCCGCATCAAGCACGTGATGACCTCGCTCGACGGCTGACCACTCGCCGCGGCGACCGCACTGATCAGCGCACAGCGCTGAGGGGGCGGGCAGTAGACACGTTGTCTATTGTCCGCCCCTTCGCGTTGCCCGAGGCTGTGGCCATGCCTGAACTCGCCTTCTCCCGGCGCTCGGCGCTGCGCGGCCTCGGCGCCGTGGTCCTGCCGGCCGCGCTCACCGCCTGCGGAGTTCCCGCCGCCTTCGTCCCCGAAGACCGGCGGGAGGGGCCGGACCGATCCGCCCGGGACCGAAGTCTCGCCTTCTCCAACTGGCCGCTCTACATCGACACCGACGAGGAGGACGAGGCGCGCCGGCCGACGTTGGACGAGTTCTCGCGGAAGACCGGCATCGAGGTCCGGTACACCGAGGAGATCAACGACAACGACGAGTTCTTCGGCAAGATCAGTCCGGCGCTCATGAACCACCAGGAGACCGGCCACGACCTCGTGGTGGTCAGCGACTGGATGGCCGCCCGCTTCGTTCATCTGGGCTGGGCCCAGAAGATGGACCGCTCGGCCCAGTCGAATGTCGCCGAGTACCTGGATCCCCAGCTCCGTTCCCCCGCCTTCGACGAGGGCCGGCTGCACACCGTCCCCTGGCAGTCGGGCATCACCGGCATCGCCTACAACCGCAAGGCCCTGGGCCGGGAGCTCAAGTCCGTCAAGGACCTCTGGCAGCCCGACCTCGCGGGCAAGGTGACGCTCTTCTCCGGGCTCGACGAATCCTTCGCCCTGCTGATGCAGGGCGACGGCGTGGACGTCACCCGCTGGACCGAGGCGGACTTCCACCGCATGTGCGATCAGGTCGAGCGCATGGTGAGGAAGAGGCACATCCGCCGCTTCACCGGCAACGACTACACCTCCGACCTGAGCAAGGGGGACGTCCTGGCCTGTCAGGCCTACTCCGGCGACGTCATCCAACTCCAGGCCGACAACCCCGACATCGAGTTCGTGGTGCCCGAAGAAGGGGCCGAACTCTGGGCCGAGAGCCTGCTCGTCCCCAACCTGGCGCGGCACAAGGCCAACGCCGAGGCCCTCGTGGACCACTACTACGACCCGGCGGTGGCCGCCCGGCTCGCGGCGTCCGTCAACTACGTCTGTCCGGTCCCGGCCGCCCGCGAGGTGCTCGCGGGCTCCGACGACAAGGAGACCGCGGAACTGGCCGAGAACCCGCTGATCTTCCCCGACGACGAGATGCGCCGACGTCTCGTCGTGGCCCGGGACATCTCCTCGGTGGAACGCCGCTCCTTCGCCAAGCGCTGGAACGCCATCGTCGGTCTCTGAGGCCCTCGTCGGCCTCTGACGAGGACGTCCGCATCGACCGTCGTCCGCCTCGGCCGGTCTCCGCCCGGGCCGGTCTCCCCGGTGGGTGGACCGCTACTCGGTGAAGGCGGCCATCGCTATGCCGAGGGCCACCGGGTTCATGTCCGGTCCCTTGGCGTCCGTGGAGTTGACCGAGTAGACGAGGGTCCGGGAGAGGTCGCGGGTCGCGCCCATCCCCGTGGTGTAACCGTGCCGGCCGCCGGTCTTGCCCCAGGCCACCGTGCCGCCCGGCAGGACGATCCTCGACATCCCCGCGGTCAGGACGGCCTTCTTCCCGGTCACGAAGTCGTCGACTTCGGGCACCGTGAACATCTCCTCCAACCGGGACCCGGGTACGATCCGGCCACTGAACAGAGCCACGGTGAAGCGCTCCAGATCGGCGGTCGTCGAGATGATGTCGCCGGCCGCCCACCGGTCGGAGCTGTTCCACACCGAGACGTCCCGCAGTTCCCTCGTGCCGTCCGGTCGCGGCACCGCCTGGTAGCCGTGGTTGTGGGGTCCCTGGATTCGCGTCTGTGTCCGCCCCGGGAACGACGTCTGACGCAGTCCGAGGGGCCGCAGGATCCGCTGGGTGACCGAGGCCTCGTACGAGGTGCCCGTCACCTCCTCGATGAGCACGCCCAGCACGGTGTAGTTGATGTTCAGGTAGTGCTGGGCCTCGCCCGGCTCGAACTCCGGCTTCTTGGCCAGGGCATGGGCGATCTGCTGCCGCGGATCCGTCACGTCGAAACGGTGCTCCCACTGGGCCTCGAAGGAGCCGCCCGGGCCGTCGGCCGCCTGGATGCCGCTCGTGTGGTTCAGCAGCTCCCGCACCGTGGGGTCGCTCTTGAAGGTGGGGGGAAAGGCCGCCGGCAGGTACCGCCGCGCCGGCGCGTCCAGATCGACCTTGCCCTCGGCTGCCAACTGGAGCACCACCGCCGCCGTGAAGGTCTTGGTCACCGAACCGGCCCGGAAACGGCCCTGCTCCAGGGCCCCCCGCCCGGTACGCACATCCGCCACGCCCGCGCCGCCCCGCCAACTGCCGCTCGTGCCGCCGACCCGGACCAGGGCGGCCGTCGCGTCCTTGTGGTCCGCTCCGACGCCGGCGATGGCGGCGCGCAGCGCCACCGCGTCGGGCGGCGTGGCGATGGTGGGGGCCGTGGGGGTCGTGCGGGGCGCCGGCGCGCCCGCCGGCGTGGTCGCAGATGGGGACGGCGGCGCGGCGTGGGCAACGGCCGGGCCGGCCGCCACACCCAGCACCAGCGCCGTCGCGATCACGGTGCGGGTCGTTGCGTTCATGATCTTCATGGTGGGATCCCCTTGTCGAGTCTCCGGGCGACCTCCGCCCCGATGACCTCAATGTTGCTGGTCACAGGGGTGGTTGCGGATCCCCGACAAGAGGGGTCTTCAGCGGTACGACAACTCACCACCGCGGGGGAGGACGATGCCGCCGACTCACTCTCCGGAGGGAGATACCCCGGATGCGGATGCGGAGGCGGAGACCGCGTCGGCGGACCGCCTTCCCGCCGCGATCAGGCCCGTCTCGTAGGCACAGATCACCGCCTGGATCCGGTCCCGCAGCCCCAACTTCGCCAAGACGTTCCCCACATGGGACTTCACCGTGTGCTCGCTGACCGTCAGCGCCCCCGCGATCTCCGCGTTGGACAGCCCCCGCCCCAGGTGCAGCAGCGTCTCCCGCTCCCGCGCCGTCAGCACCCCCAGTCGTTCGGCGGACAGAGCCGACCCGGCCGCCGGTCGCGCCGTCACCGCCGTGTACTCCTCGATCAGACGCCGTGCCACCGAAGGCGCCAGCAGGGACTCGCCGGCCGCCACCACCCGTACGGCGTGCACCAGATCGTCCCGCCGCACGTCCTTCAGCAGGAACCCGCTCGCGCCCGCGTGCAAGGCCTCGTACACGTACTCGTCGGAGTCGAAGGTCGTCAGCATCACCGTCCGGCACGCCGTCCGCGCCGTGATCATCCGACACGCCTCGATGCCGTCCAGCACCGGCATCCGCACGTCCAGCAGCGCCACGTCCGGCCGCAGGTCACGCACCGCCGACACCGCCGCCGCGCCGTCGCCGACCTCGGCCACGACCTCGATGTCGTCCTGGACGTCCAGGATCATCGCGAAGCCGCTGCGCACCAGTTCCTGGTCGTCGGCCACCACCACACGGATCGTCAACTCCCCACCTCCGGAGCCGACGTTACAAGGACCACCCGTACCCGGAACCCCCGCCGGTCCGCCCCCGGACCGGACTCGACGGTTCCGCCGTGGGCGGCCGCGCGCTCCCGGATGCCGATCAGCCCGTGCCCGCCCGGAGAACCGTCCGGCCCCCGTCCGTCGTCCGTCACCTCCACCGCGAGGTCCCCCGCCCCGTACTGCAGACGTACCGCCGCGATCGAGGCCCCGGCGTGCCGGACCACGTTCGTCAGGGCCTCCTGGACCACCCGGTACACCGTCGCCTCCAGCCCGGCGGGCAGCGGACGCACCACGCCGGTCAGCTCGTACGAGACGGCGAGCCCGCCGGCCCGCACCCGCCGGAGCAACCCGTCCAGTTCCCCGATGCCCGGTTGCGGGCGGCGCGGTGCGACCTCGTCCGTCCGCAGCACGCCCAACATCGCGCGCAGTTGGGCCATCGCTTCGCGGCCGGTGTCCGCTATGGCGTCGAAGGCGGCCTCCGCCCGCTCCGGCGCCCTGCGCACCGCCACCGGACCGGCCTCGGCCTGCACGATCATGATGCTGACCGCGTGCGAGAGGACGTCGTGCATCTCCCGTGCGATCCGGGCCCGTTCCCGGGCCGCGGCCTGCTCCGCCTCGATCAGGTTCGCCCGCTCCAGTTCGGCGGCCCGCTCCTCGACGGCCCGCGTGTACGCCTGCCGGGTGACCTGGAGCCGACCCAGTGCGTAGGCGGCGGCCGAGACGAAGAGGGTGAACAGTAACTCCCGCATGGTCCCGGTGTTCCAGCCCACCGACACCACGATCACCACGACCGTCAGCAGCGCGACGAGCAGACGCACCCGGGCCGTGCACAGCAGGGCCACCGTGTAGTAGGCGATCAGCCCCGCGTACGGCAGCGGCTGGCCGGGCCCGTCCAGCGCGAGTTCGTAGAGGCCGCCCGCGAGCAGGACGGCGACCAACACCGCCACCGGCGCCCGGCGACGCCAGATCAGCGGCAGCACCGCGAGCGTGGTCATCCCGTAGGAGGGCCAGTCGGCGACCGGCAGTCCGGGATCGCGGGGCACCAGGAACGGCATGGTGACGGCCGACTGCACCAGCAGCGTCAGCCCCAGGTCCTGCCACCGCGGGTCGGCCCGGCGGACGCGTTCGCCCCAGGCACGTATCACCGACGCCGCTCGGCCCGCACCGCCGTCAGCGCGTCCACCCGGTTGGTGGTGATGGAGTCGACCCCCGCCGCGACGAGGGCGCGCATCGACCGCTTCGTGTCGGCGGTCCACGCCGACACGAGCAGCCCGTCCCGGTGCAGGGCGTCGGTCAACTCCCGGTCGACGAGCCCGAAGCGGTAGTTGAGCCAGGCGGGGGCCACCGCGTCGATGAGCACCCGGCGCGGCGGCGACAGGGTGGTCCAGGTCAGCGCGATCTCCGCGCCCGGGTCGGCGGCCCGCACCGCGAGCATCGACTCCGGGCCCGCGCAGTAGTACGTGCGGTCGCGCGCCCCGCACTCGCGGACCTGGTCCACGACCGTCCGCACCGTGTCGGCGTCCGCGCCCGGAAGGTCCACCATGACCCGGCCCGCGCCCGCCGCCATCAAGGCATCGCGCAGCGTGGGGATCCCACCCCGCGTCAGCTCCTTGAGCTGGGGAGCCGTGACGGCGTCGAGCCGCACGTCATGCCCCCACAGCCGCTGGAGCGTCTCGTCGTGCAGCAGGACCGGGACCCGGTCACGGGTGAGTCGGACGTCGATCTCGACCGCGTCCGCCCCCCGGGCGAAGGCGGAGCGGATCGAGTCGAGGGTGTTCTCGCGGACACGGTAGGGGTCGCCGCGGTGGCCGACGGCAGTCAGGGTGCGCATGCACCCCATTCTGCTCGGGCGTCAGGAGGCCAACCACGTGTCGGTGTACGTGTCGATCTCCGCGGTGAGCCTCGCCTTGCCCTCCGGGTCGAGGAAGGAGGCCTCGACGGCGTTCTTGGCCAGCTGCGCCAGACCGCGCTCGTCGAGGTCGAGGAGCCGTGCGGCCACCGCGTACTCGTTGTTGAGGTCGGAGCCGAACATCGGCGGGTCGTCGCTGTTGATGGTGACGAGCACGCCCGCGGCGACCATCTCCTTGACCGGGTGCGCGTCCATGTCGGTCACCACGCGGGTGGCGATGTTCGAGGTCGGGCAGACCTCCAGCGCGATCCGGTGCTCGGCGAGGTAGGCCAGCAGTTCGGGGTCCCGGACGGAGGTCGTGCCGTGGCCGATGCGCTCGGCGCCCAGCTCGCGGATGGCGTCCCAGACGGTCTCCGGCCCGGTGGACTCGCCGGCGTGCGGCACGCTGTGCAGGCCGGCCGCCCGGGCCCGGTCGAAGTACGGCTTGAACTGGGGGCGCGGGACACCGATCTCCGGACCGCCCAGGCCGAAGGAGACCAGGCCCTCGGGGCGCAGGTCGACCGCGAGGCGGGTGGTCTCGGCCGCGGCCTCCAGGCCGGCCTCGCCGGGGATGTCGAAGCACCAGCGCAGGATGACCCCGAGTTCCGCCTCGGCGTCCTTGCGGGCGTCCTCGATGGCCTCCATGAACGCCTTCTCCTCGATGCCGCGGCGGGTGGAGGAGTACGGGGTGATCGTCAGCTCGGCGTAGCGGATGTTCTGGCGGGCCATGTCGCGGGCGACCTCGAAGGTCAGCGTGCGCACGTCGTCGGGGGTGCGGACCAGGTCGACGACGGACAGGTAGACCTCGATGAAGTGGGCGAAGTCCGTGAAGGTGAAGTAGTCGGCGAGCGCCTCGGGGTCGGTGGGGACCTTCGAGTCGGGGTGCCGGGAGGCGAGCTCGGCCACGATGCGCGGGGAAGCCGAGCCGACGTGGTGGACGTGGAGTTCGGCCTTGGGAAGCCCCGCGATGAAGGGGTGCAGGTCGGGCATGGGTGCCTCCGGGAGGACACGGGTTCGGGCAGGTCGGCTTCATCGTAGGCAGGCCCGGGGAGTGTCGGTGGCAGCACTTAGCATGGCCGTACGAGAGGGGGGTGCCGTATGACCGACCAGAGCCCTGAACCGTCCGACCCGTGGGCACCGCCCGAACGACCGGCGGTGGACCTGGGCAAGGGACGCGGCGCGCCGGGGGACGCGGGTGTGCACGACCAGCCGACGATCGCCGGCGTGCCGGGTGCGACTGCGCCCCGGCCCTTCGACGCTGCTCCCCGGCCCGCCGACACGGCCGCGACGCCTTTCGATACGGCCGCGACGCCTTTCGGCGCGGCCGAGCAGGCTTTCGGCGCGACCGCGCCGACCGGCCCCGTCGGGTCCTGGGGGCAGGCTCCCGGTCCCGCGTACGGGTATCCGGCGCAGCCCGATCCCGCCGGATACGGCCACCCCGGGGCTTGGTTGCCGGGGCGGCCCGCACCCTACACACCCTGGTCCCCCGTGCCGACCCCGCCGAGCAACGGCCTCGCCATCACGGGGTTCGTGCTCGGCCTGCTCTCGGTCCTCGCCTGCCCGACCATGGTCGGGCCCATCGCGCTCGGCATCGCCGGGATCGTCTTCGGCGCGCTCGGCCGGGGCAAGGCGAACCGGGGTGAGGCAGGCAACGGCGGGCTCGCGCTGGCCGGTGTCATCCTCGGTTCCGTCGGCATCGTGATCGGCGTCCTGGTGACCGCGGCCTTCCTCATCGGCCCGACCTTCGACGACGTCGACCGCGAAGGGCCGTACGAGGACACCGGGGTCCAGGAGCGAATATGACCCCCGTCGACGCCGGTGGGGGACCGGGCGCGGGAGCCCGGCGGGGGACCCGGTTGTCGACGCTCAGACCCGCGCCGCCATCAGCAGCGTCGGCACCATGACGACCGCGTCGCCGTCCTCCCCGGCCTCCGGGCCGCCGTCTCCGTCGCCGTCGCCGCCCGGATCGCTCCCGGTCCCGCGGGACAGGGGGACCCAGATCAGCCCCACCATTCGGGGACAGTCGCACGCCAGGTCCTCGTCGACCCCGAGGCGGGGCTCGCCGGGCGCGACGTCCACGCGGTAGCAGGCGGTCCGGCCGGAGGGGTAGGGCGCCTCGTACGCGAACCGCACGTCCAGGGCGCGCAGGCCGACCTCCTCGGCCACCTCGCGCCGTACCGCCTCCTCGGGTTCCTCCCCGGTCTCCAGGCCGCCGCCGGGCAGCGTCCAGTACTCCGGTCCGTCGTGCCGGCCGGTGGGTCCCGTGCCCCGCTCCCGCACCATGAGCACGCAGCCGTCCCGGATGATCACCGCGGCGACCCGGCGTCGGCCGGGTATGCCCGGACCCGTCACGCGGCGTCCGTCCGCAGCCGGTCCCGGGCCTCCATGAGGGCGAAGCCGAGCAGGTTCAGCCCGCGCCACCGGGCCGGGTCCAGGGCCCGCTCGTCGTCGGCCGCCAGCCCGATGCCCCAGATCCGGTCCATCGGGCTCGCCTCCACGAGCACCCGGTTCCCGGTGCCCAGCAGGTACCCGCGCAGCGCCGGATCGGAGCCGAACTTGTGCACGCTGCCCTCCACGACCAGCGCGAACCGCTCCCGCTCCCAGACGGCGTCGTCGAAGTCGCGCACGAGGCGCCCGGCCTTCTTCGCCTCGGCCGGGGTGCCCGCCTCCAGCGCGGCACGCTCCGCCTCGGCATCCCCGAACATCCTGGCCTTGCCGGCCATCATCCAGTGCTCCGCGGTCGCGTACCGGACCTCACCCACAGTGAAAGCGGAAGGCCACCACTGGCTGAGGCAGCTCGGGCCGAGCGTCCCGCCCGGGCGCGGTCGGTGCCCCCAGAACGGCAGGAACTTCGGTCGTTCACCCCGGCTGACCTGCTTGATCAATGCGTCGATCATCTCCATGCACGCGAGTCTGGCAGTCGCCACGGACACTTCGTACGGGATTTCCGGCGCGCCTCGACACATGGTCGACCGATTCCGTCGCGTAATCAAAAGGCAACAACGGAATCACTTGGCCGAGGCCCTTGCCTCTGTCAGGATCGGCACTCAATTCGGGCTGTAGTCCGAACTGTAGCTACGGAGAGCGTGAGAGCGTGATGGGCAACCGCTTCCAGGTCAAGGACCGCTTCGCGGACGGCGCGCAGTACATCGACGGCAGGCTCAGGGCCGGCACCTCCGGTCAGTCACACACCGTGATCGACCCGGCCACCGGCGACGAGGTCCTCACCTACGAACTCGCGGGCACCGCGGACGTGGACGAGGCCGTGGCCGCCGCCAAGAGGGCCTTCCCGGCCTGGTCCGCCGCCACCCCCGGGGAGCGCTCGGACGCGCTGCACCGGCTGGCCGCCGTACTGGCCGAGCAGGCCGACGACTTCGCCCACGCCGAGTCGATCCAGTGCGGCAAGCCGCTCAAGCTGTCCACCGAGTTCGACGTACCGGGGACCATCGACAACACCGCCTTCTTCGCGGGCGCCGCCCGCCACCTCCAGGGGCAGGCCGCCGCCGAGTACTCCGGCGACCACACCTCCTACGTGCGCCGCGAGGCCATCGGGGTGGTCGGCTCCATCGCCCCGTGGAATTATCCGCTCCAGATGGCCGCCTGGAAGATCCTCCCGGCCATCGCCGCGGGCAACACCATCGTGCTGAAGCCCGCCGAGCTGACCCCGCTGACCTCGCTGATGTTCGCCCAGGCGGCCAAGGACGCGGGCCTGCCCGACGGCGTGATCAACATCGTCACCGGCGCCGGCCGGGAGGCCGGGGAGCACCTCGTCGGACACCCGGACGTCGTCATGACCTCGTTCACCGGCTCGACCGGCGTCGGCAAGCGGGTCGCCGAGATCGCCACCGCCACCGTCAAGCGGCTCCACCTGGAGCTCGGCGGGAAGGCCCCCTTCCTCGTCTTCGACGACGCCGATCTGGAGGCCGCCGCGCACGGCGCCGTCGCCGCCTCCCTGATCAACACCGGCCAGGACTGCACCGCCGCCACCCGCGCGTACGTCCAGCGCTCCCTGCACGACGCCTTCGTCGCGCGGGTCGCCGAGCTGATGGAGACCGTCCGCGTCGGAGACCCCTTCGCGCCCACCACGGACCTCGGCCCGCTGGTCTCGCACGCCCACCGCGACCGGGTCGCCGGGTTCGTCGACCGCGCCCGCTCCTACGCCACCGTCGTCACCGGCGGCGAGAGCCCCGGGGGAGACCTGGCCGGCGGGGCGTACTACCGACCGACCCTGATCTCCGGCGCGGCCCAGGACAGCGAGGTCGTCCAGTCCGAGATCTTCGGACCGGTCCTCGTGGTCCTGCCGTTCGACACCGACGACGAGGGCCTCGCACTGGCCAACGACACCCCGTACGGACTCGCGGCCTCCGCCTGGAGCCGGGACCTGTACCGGGCCAACCGGGCCACCCGCGAACTCAAGGCGGGTTGCGTGTGGGTCAACGACCACATCCCGATCATCAGCGAGATGCCTCACGGGGGCTACAAGGCCAGTGGCTTCGGAAAGGACATGAGTTCCTACTCCTTCGAGGAGTACACGCAGGTCAAGCATGTGATGTACGACAACACCGCGGTCGCCGCGAAGGACTGGCACCGCACGATCTTCGGGGACCGATAGTCACGACGCCGCCGCCGGCGGCCCTGCCACCCGAAAGGGCACAGTCCATGGAGCAGTTCGAGCCCGAGCGTCTCTCGGCGCCGCAACTCAACGCGATACGGCGCAGCCTCACCAGCGGGCGCGGCGCCCTCACCCGCCGTTCGCTGTTGCGCGCCTCAGGAGTCGGGGCGCTCACCCTCGGAGGCCTCTCGGCCCTGAGCGGTTGCGGGATCCCGCCCGCCCAACGGCAGGACGGCACGGCGGCGGCGTCCGACGACCGCTCGGAACAGGAGAAGGAGATCAACTTCTCCAACTGGACCGAGTACATGGACACCAGCGACGACGAGAAGAGCCGTCCCACCCTGGAGGAGTTCGCCAAGCGGACCGGGATCAAGGTCAAGTACACCGAGGACATCAACGACAACGTCGAGTTCTTCGGCAAGATCCGCCCGCAGCTCGCGGCCGGCCAGGACACCGGCCGCGACCTGATCGTCGTCACCGACTGGCTCGCCGCGCGCATCATCAGACTCGGCTGGGCGCAGAAGCTGGACGCCTCCCGCCTCCCGCACGCCTACGCCAACCTCTCCCCGCAGTTCCGCAGCCCCGACTGGGACCCGGGCCGCTCCCACAGCTACCCGTGGACCGGCATCTCCACCGTCATCGCCTACAACTCCAAGGCCACCGGCGGCAAGACGGTCGACTCCGTCACCCAGCTGCTCGACGACCCCACCCTCAAGGGGCGGGTCGGCTTCCTGACGGAGATGCGCGACAGCGTCGGCATGACCCTCCTGGACCAGGGCAAGGACCCGGCGAACTTCACCACGGCCGACTACGACCAGGCCATCGGTCGACTCCAGAAGGGCGTCGACAAGAAGCAGATCCGGCGCTTCACCGGCAACGACTACACCGCCGACCTCGACAAGGGCGACCTCGCCGCCTGCCTCGCCTGGGCGGGCGACGTCATCCAGCTGCAGGCCGGGAACCCGGACATCAAGTACGCGATCCCCGCGGCCGGGTACATCACCTCCAGCGACAACCTGCTCGTTCCCACCAAGGCCCGGCACAAGGCCAACGCCGAGCGGCTCATCGACTACTACTACGAACTCCCGGTCGCCGCCCGCCTGGCCGCGTACATCAGCTACGTCTGCCCGGTCGAGGGCGTCAAGGACGAGCTGGCGAAGATCGACTCCGAACTCGCGGAGAACACCCTGATCGTCCCGGACAAGGCGATGACCGCCAAGTCCCACGCCTTCCGCTCCCTCAGCTCCGAGGAAGAGACGGCGTACGAGGAGAAGTTCGCCAAGCTCATCGGCGCCTGACCGCACCCGCCGCCCCCCGGCACCGGAACCGGCACGCAGCCACGGCGGCGCCGGCACCCTCGCGTACCGGCCGCCACCGGCACCCGCGATTCCCGCACCCTTCCGAACACCACCACCGAAGGCCGCGACCCATGACTGACAAGACCGCGGGCGGCGACGTCCGCCTCGCCGGGATCAGCAAGCACTACGGCTCCTTCACCGCCGTGCATCCGCTGGACCTCACCATCCCCCAGGGCTCCTTCTTCGCGCTGCTCGGCGCCTCGGGCTGCGGGAAGACCACCACCCTGCGCATGATCGCCGGACTGGAGGAGCCCTCCACCGGCACCGTCAGCCTCGGCGACCGCGAGGTCACCGACCTGCCGCCCTACAAGCGCCCGGTCAACACCGTCTTCCAGAGCTACGCGCTCTTCCCGCACCTCGACGTCCGCGAGAACGTCGCCTTCGGGCTGCGCCGCCGCGGCATCAAGTCCGTCAAGAAGCAGGTCGACGACATGCTGGAGCTGGTCCAGCTGGGCCAGTTCGCCGGGCGCAAGCCGCACCAGCTCTCCGGAGGCCAGCAGCAGCGCGTGGCGGTCGCCCGCGCGCTCATCAACCACCCCCAGGTGCTGCTCCTCGACGAACCCCTCGGCGCCCTCGACCTCAAACTGCGCCGCCAGATGCAGCTGGAACTCAAGCGGATCCAGACCGAGGTCGGCATCACCTTCGTGCACGTCACGCACGACCAGGAGGAGGCCATGACCATGGCCGACACGGTCGCGGTGATGAACGGCGGCCGGGTCGAGCAGCTCGGCGCCCCCGCCGAGCTGTACGAGAACCCGAAGACGACCTTCGTCGCGAACTTCCTCGGCACCTCCAACCTCATCGAGGCCGAGGTGCTGGAGGCCGGCTCCGCGGACATCGTCGTGTCGAGCGCCGGCACGAAGCTCCGGCTGCCCGGCGCGCGATGTTCGACCACACCCCGCGCCGGCGAGAAGCTGCTGGTCGGGGTGCGTCCCGAGAAGATCTCCCTGGTACCCGCGGACGAGGAACACACCATAGGCGCCGGCCGCAACAAGGTCGCGGGCCGCATAGCGGACTCCTCCTTCATCGGGGTGTCCACCCAGTACGTCATCGACAGCCGGGTCTGCCCCGAGCTGGAGGTGTACGCGCAGAACATCGAACGCGACGCCCGCCTGGTCCCGGGCGCCGAGGTGATCCTGCACTGGAACCCGGCGCACACCTTCGGCCTCGACGCCGCCCAGGACATCGACGCGGGAATCGAGACGGTCGAGGAGTCCGCGTGACCACCACCGTCGCGCCGCCCCAGGCGCCCGCCCCGACCGAACCCCCGGTCCACAAGCCGTCGCTGCGCAAGCGCCTGATCCCGTACTGGCTGCTGCTGCCGGGCATCCTGTGGCTGCTGGTGTTCTTCGTGCTGCCGATGGTCTACCAGGCCTCGACCTCGGTGCAGACGGGCTCCCTGGAGGAGGGCTTCCAGGTCACCTGGCACTTCCAGACCTACTGGGACGCCTTCGCGGACTACCTTCCGCAGTTCCTGCGCTCCCTGCTGTACGCCGGTACCGCGACCGCCCTGTGCCTGCTGCTGGGGTACCCGCTGGCCTATCTGATCGCCTTCAAGGCGGGCCGGTGGAGAAACCTTTTGCTGGTGCTGGTGATCGCCCCGTTCTTCACCAGCTTCCTGATCCGCACCCTGGCCTGGAAGACGATCCTGGCCGACGGCGGCCCGGTCGTGGACGTCCTCAACAGCGTCGGCTTCCTGGACGTCACCAGCTGGCTGGGCATGACCGAGGGCGACCGGGTGTTGGCCACGCCGCTCGCAGTCGTCTGCGGGTTGACGTACAACTTCCTCCCCTTCATGATCCTTCCGCTCTACACCTCCCTGGAGCGGATCGACACCCGCCTCCACGAGGCCGCCGGGGACCTCTACGCCCGACCCGCCACGGTCTTCCGCAAGGTCACCTTCCCGCTCTCGATGCCGGGCGTGGTCTCCGGGACCCTGCTCACCTTCATCCCCGCGAGCGGCGACTACGTCAACGCGGAACTGCTCGGCTCCACGGACACCCGGATGATCGGCAACGTCATCCAGTCGCAGTACCTGCGGATCCTCGATTACCCGACGGCGGCCGCGCTGTCGTTCATCCTCATGGCCATCGTGCTGATCATGGTCACCATCTACATCCGCCGAGCGGGGACGGAGGACCTGGTCTGATGCGCACCACCACCACGTGGCTCCGCCGCAACCTCGTCGTGATCGCGGGCCTCGGCACGCTCGCCTACCTGATCCTGCCGAACATCGTCGTCACCGTGTTCTCCTTCAACAACCCGGCCGGCCGGTTCAACTACGCCTGGCAGGAGTTCTCCCTCGACGCCTGGAAGGACCCCTGCGGCGTCGCCGACCTGTGCGGCTCGCTCTCGCTGTCGCTCCAGATCGCGCTCTGGTCCACCCTCGCGGCGACCTGCCTCGGCACCGCCATCGCCTTCGCGATGGTCCGCTACCGCTTCCGGGGGCGCGGCGCCGTCAACTCGCTGATCTTCCTGCCGATGGCCATGCCCGAGATCGTGATGGCCGCCTCGCTGCTCGCCCTCTTCCTCAACATGGGCATCCAGCTGGGCTTCTGGACGATCCTCATCGCCCACATCATGTTCTGCCTCAGCTTCGTCGTCGCCGCCGTCAAGGCGCGCGTCCTGTCGATGGACCCGCGACTGGAGGAGGCCGCCCGCGACCTCTACGCGGGCCCGGTGCAGACCTTCCTGCGGGTCACCCTGCCCATCGCGGCCCCCGGGATCGCCGCGGGCGCGCTGCTGTCCTTCGCGCTCTCGTTCGACGACTTCATCATCACCAACTTCAACTCGGGCAACACCGTCACCTTCCCCATGTTCGTGTGGGGATCGGCCCAACGCGGTACGCCCGTGCAGATCAACGTCATCGGCACGGCGATGTTCGTCATCGCGGTGCTGGTGGTGCTCACCGGCCAGATGGTCGGGAACCGCCGCAAGAAAGCACAGCCCAAGTAACTCTGTAGGGAGTTGGAAGCCATGGCCCCAGTCGCCATGCGAAGCGTTGCTCAATCCCTTTCCGCAGCACTGCCGGTCTCGTACTGGTTGGACGACCCCGGCAAGCCGGCCGCGCTGCCGGCGCTGACCTCCGACGAGGCCTGCGACCTGCTGGTCATCGGCGGCGGCTACAGCGGCCTGTGGACCGCGCTCATCGCCAAGGAGCGCGACCCCGCGCGGGACGTCGTCCTGATCGAGTCCAAGGAGGCGGGCTGGGCCGCCTCCGGCCGCAACGGCGGCTTCTGCGCCGCCTCCCTCACCCACGGCCTCGCCAACGGCATGGCCCGCTGGCCCGGCGAACTCGCCAAGCTGGAGGAGTTGGGCGCCCGCAACCTCGACGAGATCGAGGCGGCCATCGCCCGGTACGGCATCGACTGCGACTTCGAGCGGACCGGCGAGATCGACGTCGCCACCGAGCCCCACCAGGTCGAGGAACTGCGCGAACTCCACGAGGAGGCGCAGAAGCTGGGCCTGGCGGGCGGTGCGCGCTGGCTCGACCGCGACGAGGTGCGCGCCGAGGTGGACTCGCCGACCTTCCTCGCGGGCCTGTGGGACACCGACGGGGTGGCGATGCTCAACCCCGCCAAGCTCGCGTGGGGCCTGAAGAAGGCCTGTACGGACCTGGGCGTACGGATCTACGAGAACACCCGCGGTCTCTCCCTGGCCCCCTCGGGCGCCGGGATGGCCGTCCGCACCCCCTACGGCCGGGTCTTCGCCCGCCGAGTGGCCCTGGGCACCAACATCTTCCCCTCGCTGGTCAAGCGGATCCGCCCCCTCACGGTCCCGGTGTACGACTACGCGCTGATGACCGAACCGCTCACGGCCGACCAGCTCAAGGCCATCGGCTGGACGAACCGGCAAGGCCTGGGCGACAGCGCCAACCAGTTCCACTACTTCCGGATCACCCCGGAGAACCGCATCCTGTGGGGCGGCTACGACGCCATCTACCCCTACCGGGGTCGCCTCGACTCCGAGTACGACGACCGCCCCGAGACCTACCTGAAGCTCGCGCAGCACTTCTTCACGGCGTTCCCGCAGTTGGAGGGCTTGAAGTTCAGCCATGCCTGGGGCGGGGCGATCGACACCTGCGCGCGCTTCTCCGCCTTCTTCGGCACCGCACACTCCGGCAAGGTCGCCTACGCGGCCGGCTACACCGGACTCGGGGTGGGGGCCACCCGCTTCGGCGCCGACGTGATGCTGGACCTGCTGGACGGCGCCACCACGGAGCGCACCGAGCTGGAGATGGTGAAGTCGAAGCCCCTGCCGTTCCCGCCGGAGCCGTTCGCCTGGACCGGGATCACGCTGACGAAGTGGTCGCTGGCCCGGGCGGACGCACGTGGCGGACGGCGGAACCTGTGGCTCAAGGCGCTGGACCGCCTCGGTCTGGGATTCGACAGCTGAACCGCTGCCGGCAGGGCCGGACGTCGACCCGGCGACCCGGCGACCCGGCGATCCATTGATCCATTGATGCGTCGATCCGTTGATCGGGTTGTCGGTTGATCGGGGACCGCACGCCCGGCGCACGCGTCGATCGACGTGTGACCCGCTTCACTGCCACGGGGTGACGAAACCCGCGTCATAGCCGAGTCCCGCCCCGCTCTCTCCCGGTGAGAACCCTTCACCGAGCGACAGCGAACGGAGACCGGGCGATGACGATCCCCGAGGACAAAACGGCAGTCGAGTGGCTGGTGTCGGTGGCACCGGATCCCGACGCCTGCCGGTGGGAATGGGAGCGCAACCCCTTCGGGGTCGCGCTCCTGCCCGCCGGCCGGCGCTGGGACGTGCTGATCCTGCCGGGGGCGCTGGGGCAGGCCACCCTCGACGTACTGACCCTGCTCATCGACCGGCCCGGCCCGGTGCTCGCCGACGCGGAGTCCAGGCTGGGCTTCTTCGTGCCCGCCGGCACCGCCTCCCGCTGGCTCGGCACGGGGGTGCGGGGGGCCGGGCACGGCGCCTGGATCGTCGTTCCGTACCCGGGCCGGGCGACCGGCGGGGTCCGCTGGGTGGTGCTCCCGGACGGCCGCGGGACGCTCACCGACCCGGCGGTGCTGGAACTCGCGATGCACGAGGCGGCGGCGCCGGCCGCGGCGGAGGAGGGCCGGACACCTTGACAAGAGCATTGGTCTGGACCATCTTGGGCGCCGCTCCCCTCCATCCCCCCATGTACCGGAGGCAGTTGTGCGCGGACCCCGCAGGGTCGCCAACGGAACCCTGTCCCTCCTTACGGCCGCCGCCCTCGCGGTGGCCGGTCTCCTCGCCGCGGGCCCGCCGGCCGCGGCCGCCGACACCGATCTGGCACGCAACGGTGGCTTCGAGGCCGGACTCGACGGCTGGAACTGCCCGGGCGGCGGCGCCGCGGCCGTCACCGCCCCCGTCCACGGCGGAAGTTCCGCCCTCAAGGCCACCCCGGCCGGCCAGGACAACGCGCGCTGTGCCCAGACCGTCACCGTCAAGCCGGACTCCACGTACACGCTCGGCGCCTGGGTGCAGGGCGCGTACGTCTACCTCGGCGCGTCCGGGACCGGCACCACCGACGTGTCCGTCTGGACGCAGAGCCCGGGCGCCTGGAAGCAGTTGAGCACCACCTTCCGCACGGGCGCCGCCACCACCTCGGTGACGGTGTACACGCACGGCTGGTACGGCCAGCCGGCCCACTTCACGGACGACGTCACCCTCGTCGGCCCGGACCCGGGCCAGACCCAACCCCAGCCCCCGGCCGCCCCCACCGGCCTCACCGCGTCCGCCGCCTCGTCGAGCGCGGTGAATCTCTCCTGGGCGGCCGCGCAGAACGCCACGTCGTACCGCGTCCACCGCGCGGGCGCCGCCGCGCTGACCGTCACCGGACCCTCGGCGACGATCACCGGCCTGACCGCGTCCACCGCCTACACCTTCCAGGTCAGCGCGGTGAACGCGGCGGGCGAGTCCCCGAAGAGCGCCCCCGTCACGGTGACCACCACCGGTGGGGGAGGCGGCGACCCGGGCAACCCGGGACTGCCCGCCCACGCCCTGGTCGGCTACCTGCACGCGAGCTTCGCCAACGGCTCCGGCTACGTGCGGATGGCGGACGTGCCCGCGTCGTGGGACGTCATCAACCTGGCCTTCGGTGAACCGACCTCGGTGACCTCGGGCGACATCCGCTTCTCGCTGTGCCCGGTCACCGAGTGCCCGAACGTCGAATCGGTCGCGGAGTTCAAGGCGGCCATCAAGGCCAAACAGGCGGCCGGCAAGAAGGTCCTGATATCCATCGGCGGCCAGAACGGCCAGGTCCAACTGGGCACCACGGCCGCCCGCGACACCTTCGTTTCCTCCGTCGGCAGGATCATCGACGAGTACGGGCTCGACGGCCTCGACATCGACTTCGAGGGCCACTCGCTCTCCCTGGCCACCGGCGACACCGACTTCCGCGCCCCCACCACCCCGGTGATCGTCAACCTGATCTCCGCCGTCAAGACCCTCAAGGCCAAGTACGGCCCGGACTTCGTCCTGACCATGGCCCCCGAGACCTTCTTCGTCCAACTCGGATACCAGTACTACGGCTCGGGCCCCTGGGGCGGCCAGGACCCGCGCGCCGGCGCCTACCTCCCGGTCATCCACGCCCTGCGCGACGACCTCACCCTGCTGCACGTCCAGGACTACAACTCCGGCTCGATCATGGGCCTCGACAACCAGTACCACTCCATGGGCGGCGCCGACTTCCACATCGCCATGACCGACATGCTGCTCACCGGCTTCCCGGTCGCCGGGAACACCGCCCGGGTCTTCCCGGCCCTGCGCCCGGACCAGGTCGCCATCGGCCTCCCGGCGACGACCAACGCGGGCAACGGCCACACCTCGCCGGCGGAGGTGAACAAGGCGCTGAACTGCCTGACGAGGAAGACCGACTGCGGGACCTACCAGACCCACGGCACCTGGCCGGCCCTGCGCGGCCTGATGACCTGGTCGATCAACTGGGACCGCTTCGGGGGCTGGGAGTTCTCCCGGAACTTCGACGGGTACTTCGGCGGCTGACGGGCGGATGCGGGGTTCGGCGGCCCGAGCAGCTCTTCCGGCTCGGGTTCAGCCGGCCCGGTCGACCTCTCCGTCGACCTCTCCGTCGGTCTCGTGGTCGTGCTGTCCGTCGGCTTCCCGTCGTCCGCCGGTCCGCGCCGCCCGGCGGACGACGAGCAGCAGGGGCGTGCACATCAAGACGCTGGCCACCACGTCCAACGGCCAGTGGAAGCCGCGCAGGACCAGGCCCACCGCCGTCAGCGCGGTCAGGGCGAGCGCGAGGGGCACCGGCCAGCGCCGCCGCGTGTACGGGGCGATCAGCAGGGCCGCGCCCACGTACGCCACGAGGGAGGTGGCCGTGTGGCCGGAGGGGAAGTAGCCGGCGGCCCAGGGCTCCAGGGGGCCCGGTCGGGCGGTCCACTCCTTGAGGGGCACGACCAGCGCGGGCACCGCGATCATGGCCAGCCCCGCCGTCAGGGCGGCGCGGCGACGGCCGCGCCAGGCGGCGTACGCCATCGCCAGGGCCAGGACGGGCAGGGCGACCGGGATGTTGCCGAGGTCCGAGAGGCGCTCGGTGACGGAGTCGGGGACCGTGCGGACGACGGCGCGGCTGAACTCCTCGTCGGGTACCAGCAGCGGCCCGGAGACGAGAACCTGCCAGGTGATGAGCGCGAAGAGCACCGCGCAGAGGGCGCAGAGGGCTCCGAAGGGCGCGAGAGAAGTGGCCGGCCGTCCCGGAACAGGGGGGATGGTTCCGGGACGGCCGCCCGGATCGGGTTGCCGGGCGCCCCGGGGGGTTTGGGGCGAACGGCTGTCCGATCGGTGAGGAGTGTGCGCGAACGCATGCCCAATACGGCGCTGGGGAAGCCCGGTACTGGTGTCGCCCTCGGTTTCCCGTGAGCGGGGTGTCTCACTCATCTGCAGAAACCGTACGCCAACCCGAAGGGGGCCGGCAGCGGGATCGCGCTCCCGCCATCGGCCCCCCACACGTTCTTCACAGTGTCCGACCGTTACCGCCGGTAGGGGTGGGTCACTGTGTTCGGGTAATCGCTCAGATGCCCGCGAATGCGGCCTCGATGACGTCCAGGCCCTCGTTCAGCAGGTCCTCGCCGATGACGAGCGGGGGGAGGAAGCGGAGCACGTTGCCGTAGGTGCCACAGGTGAGGACGAGCACGCCCTCGGCGTGGCAGGCCTTGGCGAGCGCGCCGGCGGCCTCCGGGAACGGGGTCTTGGAGACCGGGTCCTTGACGAGCTCGATCGCGATCATGGCGCCGCGGCCGCGGATGTCGCCGATGATGTCGTACTTCTCCTGCATGGCCGTCAGGCGGGTCTTCATGACGGACTCGATCTTCTTCGCCGCGGCGTTGAGGTCGAGCTCCTTCATGGTCTCGATCGAACCGAGGGCGCCGGCGCACGCCACCGGGTTGCCGCCGTAGGTGCCACCCAGGCCACCGCCGTGCACGGAGTCCATCATCTCGGCGCGGCCCGTCACCGCGGCGAGCGGCAGGCCGCCCGCGATGCCCTTGGCGGTGGTGATCAGGTCCGGGACGATGCCCTCGTCCTCGCACGCGAACCACTGGCCGGTACGGCAGAAGCCCGACTGGATCTCGTCCGCGACGAACACGATGCCGTTGTCGTTGGCGAACTTCACCAGCGCCGGGAGGAAGCCCTTGGCCGGCTCGATGAAGCCGCCCTCGCCGAGGACCGGCTCGATGATGATCGCGGCGACGTTGTCGGCGCCGATCTGCTTGCTGATCTGGTCGATCGCCTGCGCGGCGGCCTCGGGGCCGCAGTTCTCGGCGCCGGTGGGCCAGCGGTAGCCGTAGGCGACCGGGACGCGGTAGACCTCGGGCGCGAACGGACCGAAGCCCTGCTTGTACGGCATGTTCTTCGAGGTCAGCGCCATCGTCAGGTTCGTACGGCCGTGGTAGCCGTGGTCGAAGACGACGACGGCCTGACGCTTGGTGTACGAGCGGGCGATCTTGACCGCGTTCTCGACGGCCTCGGCGCCGGAGTTGAACAGCGCGGACTTCTTGGCGTGGTCGCCCGGGGTCAGCTCGGCCAGGGCCTCGCAGACCTCTACGTAACCCTCGTACGGCGTGACCATGAAACAGGTGTGGGTGAAGTCGGCGAGCTGCGCGGAGGCGCGGCGCACGACCGCCTCGGCGGAGGCGCCCACCGAGGTCACGGCGATGCCGGAGCCGAAGTCGATCATGCGGTTGCCGTCGATGTCCTCGATGATGCCGCCGCCCGCGCGGGCCGTGAAGACGGGGAGCACGGAGCCCACGCCACCGGCCACCGTCGCCAGGCGGCGAGCCTGCAGTTCCTGCGACTTGGGGCCGGGGATCGCGGTGACGATGCGGCGCTCCTGCGGGACAGCGGTCATAGGGGGCTCCTGGGGGTGTTTTCGGACGCACTTGTGTCTTTGTCCGCAGGCTAGGCCCGGGGACGGTGGTCCTGCATGCTCCGTTAGGGAGTGGTGCGCGCGTGTCCTTGTCCGGGACGGCCATAGGGCGGCCGCGGCGCGTGTCCGGGACGGCACTGCCGCTGCGACGGCGCGTGTCGTGTGGATCATGACGGGGTACGGGCCCCGGGGCGCCCGCGGCCACTAGATTGAGCGCGCAGCGCAGCGCAGTGAACGGGCAGGGGGCAGGGGTTCATGAACACCGACGGTGCGTACGAGGGACAGTCGCTCCGCGCGGACCACGTGCCGAGACCGGCGGGCCCGCCGGGAGTCCCCCCGAAACCGACCCACGCGCCTGGGGCGGGGGCCGGGCACGCGGCCGGCGCCCCGCTGGCGGACTGGGCGCGCACACCGCGCCCGAAGGCCGAGCCGGGTGTCTGGCGCTTCGGACATCAACCACGCCAGACGGGCCGTACCGATCCGGCGACGGACCGCGCGCTGCTGACCGGGGCGGTGATCTCGTTCCTGGCGTGCGTACTGCTGTGGTCGCTACTGACCAACGGCTACATCCCCTATTTCGACGTCCCGCTCAAGCTCTTCACCCCGAACGATTGGTGGGAGCTGGGCGGTGACCCGGTCGACGGCCGGGGTGCCGCCGGTTTTCAGGCGTACATGCTTCTGCTCACCGCCGGATTGGTGGTGTGGTTCAGCAGGCTCGGGTCGTGGCGTCTTGCGTTCGACCGCCTCGTGGGGGCTCGCGGGGGCCGCGCGAGGGCTGCGGGGGCCTTGGTGGGGGCGTGGTTCGTCCTGATGCTGATCTTCACGAACACGCTGACGGTGCTGGGCCTCTTGGCGGATCACCTTCCCTACAAGGACATGAGTGACGGCCTGAAGAAACTGGTCGTCTGCCTCGTGTACGTGGTGGCCGCGGCTCCCGTAATCGTCTTCTTCGTTCGACTGGGCCGCGGGCCTGTACCGGTGACGGATGCGGATAGTCCGTCCACGCAGGTCGCCCCCCCACCCCCGAAGACCCCGTCGCCTTCAGCGAGATCCGCGGCGCCGGGCTCGGGGAGGTGGCCGATCGGCTGGGCGGGGAGATCGGGGCCGGGCGGATGAACGACGTGGACTACGCCCGGATCCGCCGTGCCTGGGAGTCCGTGCGCGTCGATCCCTCGCGTGCGCGGGCCTTCGCCGACGCGGTTCGGAGCAACGGCGCGGGGGCCTGTGTGCATCCCTCCGGGGCGCGGGACCTGCCCGTGCGGGCCGCGCGGCACGATCTGCTGACCCGGCAGGTGCTGCTGGGCACGGTGGAGGACGGGGAGCGCAATCCCTGGGCCCGGCGCGGGACCGCGCTCGCCCTCGATCCGGAGGTGCTCGGCACCTCGTTGGTGGCCGTCGGGCCCTCCGGCTCCGGCAAGACCCGTCACCTGGTCCGCCCCGTGGTGGAGGCCCTGGCGCTCCAGGCGCTGGCCGGGCAGGCGGCCGTCGTCGCCGTCGGTTCGGCGGGTGCCCGGCTCGGCCCGGACTCGGCGTACGACATCGTGGTCCGGATCGGCGATCCGGAGTCCGTCCACGACCTCGACCTGTACGGCGGTGCCACCGACCCCGACGAGGCGGCCGGTCTGCTCGCCGAGGCGTTCGTCGGGGACGTCCCGGGGGCCGAGGTGCGGCGCGCCGCGACGGCCCTCGCCCAGTTGCTCGGGCCGTTCCACACGGCCCGCGGGCGCTTCCCCTCCGTGCCGGAGCTGCGCGACCTCCTCGACCCCGCCGGCGACGCGTCGGACGCGTTGCGCCGGGAGCTGGAGGCCGCCGGGCAGCCCGCGATGCTGCGCGAGCTCGATGCCCGCAGCCGGCAGCGCGGGGCCCCGGGCGATCCCGCTCCGGCGCTCGCGGACCGGCTGGCCCTGCTGGACCGGCCCGCCTTCCACGGGTTCTTCGACACCTCCGGACAGAGCCGGCCGTTCTCGGTGCGGGCGATGGAGCATCCGATCCGGGTCCGGGTGGACCTGCCCGAGCGGGGGCACGCCGGCGCGTCGCGGATGCTGGCACGGCTGCTGCTCGCCCAGTTCAACGCCTCCGTCGCGGCCCGCACGGACCGCTCGCTCTTCGCGTTCCTCGCCTTCGACGACGCCTCGCACACCCTGACCCCGGAGACCGTGCGCGGGGTGCAGCGGCTGAGGTCGGCGAACGCGGGGGTGCTGTTGACGCTGCGCACCCTCGACGACGTGCCGGACGGGTTGCGGACCCCGCTGCTGGGCGCGGTGGGCTGTCGGATGGCCTTCTCCGGGGTCACCACCTGGGACGGGAAGCGGTTCGCCGAGGCCTGGGGCACGGAGTGGGTGGAGACGCGGGACGTCACCCACCGGACGGTCTTCGCCGACCAGCCGCTGACCCGGGCCATCCACGCCTTCCGGAAGCTGGTCACGGGCAAGGCCGTGACCACGGACGCGGTGACCGTGCGGCAGGTGGAGCGCGAGCGCTGGTCGGCGTCCGACCTGGCGCACGCCGTGCCACCGGACCACGCCGTGCTCTCGCTGACCTCGGTCCGGGGGGAGCGGGCCGCGCCCCTGCTGGTCAGGCTGGCCGGATCGAGCTGAGCGGACCCGTACGAGGTGGCAGAATCGAGGGGAGTCGTTCATACGACACGGCGAAATACCCTTCGCCCGACCCGGTGACAGGCTCCGTGCCCGACACGGCGACCCACCCCCCGCTCCGTGCCCGGCCTTCCCGCCGCCCCACTCCTCCGTCTAAGGCCCCTGGTACCCGATGCCGCTCACCCTCGCCTCGCTCGTCCAGCACTCGGCGCTCAAGCTCAGCGTCCGGGCGGGGGAGGGCCGCCTCGACACGCCCGTGCGCTGGGCCCACGTCAGCGAGCTCGCCGACCCCGTCCCCTACATGGAGGGCGGCGAACTGCTGCTGATCACCGCGATGAAACTGGACGCGGAGGACCCCGAGGAGATGCGGCGGTACGTACGGAGGCTCTCGGCCTCCGGCGTCGTCGGCATCGGCTTCGCGATCGGCGTCAACTACGAGGCGATCCCCCGGGCCCTGGTCGAGGCGGCGGCGGCGGAGGACCTGCCGCTGCTGGAGGTGCCGCGCCGCACCCCGTTCCTCGCCATCAGCAAGGCGGTCTCGGCGGCCCTCGCGGCAGACCAGTACCGGGCCGTGACGGCCGGCTTCGAGGCGCAGCGGGAGCTGACCCGCGCCGCCCTGTCGGCCGACGGCCCCGCCGAACTCCTGACGAAGCTGGCGGCGCACGTACACGGATGGGCCGCGTTGTACGACACCTCGGGCGCGGTGGTCGCGGCGGCCCCCGACTGGGCGGCCCGCCGGGCGGCCCGGCTGACCCCGGACGTGGAGCGGCTGCGGGAGCGGCCGGCGCCCGCGAGCGCGGTGGTGGGCGGCTCCGACGACCGCGTCGAACTCCAGTCGCTGGGTACGGGGCGGCGGGCGCGGGGCGCGCTCGCGGTCGGCACCGGCGCCCCGCTGGGCACGGCGGAGCGGTACGCCGTGCACTCGGCGGTGGCCCTGCTGACACTCACCACCGAGCGGTCCCGTTCCCTGCACGACGCGGAGTCCCGGCTGGGGGCCGCCGTGCTGCGGATGCTGATGGTCGGCGAGGCGGAGCGTGCGCTGGCCGTCGCCGGGGATCTGTACGGGGCGCTCCTGGAGTCCCCGTTCCGGATCGTGGTGGCCGAGCCGGCCCTGACGGGGACGGCCCAACCGGAGGGCCTCGCCCAGTTGGCCGACGCGGTGGAGTCGGCGGCGGCCCGTACCGGCGAGGCGCTGCTGGTGGTGCCCGAGGAGGGGCGGCTGGTGGTCCTGGCGGCCGAGGCGGGTTCCGCGGCACGGGCCTGCGCGGAGCACGCGGAACTGCTGGAGGCGCGGCGCGGCCGGGACACGACCGGGCCCGAGCCCGACGAACTGGTGATCGGACTGTCGGGCACGGCCGGACCCGCCGGAGTGGCGGCGGCCTTCAAACAGGCGGACCAGGCGCTCGCCGTGGCCAGGCGGCGCGGCCGGGCGATGGTGGAGCACGAGGACCTGGCGGCGGGGTCGGTGCTGCCGCTGCTGGCCGACGACGCGGTACGGGCCTTCGCGGACGGCACTCTGCGGGCCCTGCGGGAACACGACGCGAAGGGGCGGGGCGACCTGGTGGCGTCGCTTCAGGCCTGGCTCTCCCGGCACGGCCAGTGGGACGCGGCGGCGGTGGACCTGGGCGTGCACCGGCACACGCTGCGGTACCGGATGAAGCGGGTGGAGGAGATCCTCGGCCGCTCGCTGGACGACCCGGACGTCCGGATGGAACTCTGGCTCGCCCTGAAGGCCGCCTCGACCGTCTCCTAGGCCGGCTCGGCAGAGTGGCGAGTGGCGCCCGGCCCGCGCGAGCGGCCCCGACACTGACAAAGCGGCGCGGGTCGACCTCCGTGTACTCCATGCCGGACAAACAACGAATCCTCCGCGGAGTCCTACGGTGGTGGGGACAAGGACCCCCACCGCACAACTCCGAAGGGCCGGGATTCGCATGACTTCCACCCACGCCTTCTGGCTCGCCGGCCGCCTGGCCACCGGCGAGGACAGCTTCGACGTCCACTCCCCGTGGGACGGTCGCCTGGTCGGCTCCGTCAGCGTGCCGACCGACGCACAGGTCGAAGAGGCCGTGGCCGCGGCGCACGCCGTGACGGCGGAGTTCTCCGCGACCCCCGCCCACGTACGGGCCGCCGCCCTGGACCACGTGTCCAAGCGGCTCGCCGAGCGCACCGAGGAGATCGCCCAGCTGATCTCCGCCGAGAACGGCAAGCCCATCAAGTGGGCGCGCGGTGAGGTCGGCCGTGCGGTGTCCGTGTTCCGTTTCGCCGCCGAGGAAGCCCGCCGCTTCAACGGGGGAGAGGCCCAGCGCCTCGACACCGACGCCGGTGGCGTCGGCCGCCTCGCGCTGACCCGCCGCTTCGTCAAGGGTCCCGTGCTCGGCATCGCGCCGTTCAACTTCCCGCTGAACCTGTGCGCCCACAAGGTGGCCCCCGCCATCGCCGTCGGCGCGCCGATCATCCTGAAGCCGGCCCCGGCCACCCCGCTCTCCGGCCTGATCCTCGGCGAGCTGCTCGCCGAGACGGACCTGCCGGTCGGCTCCTGGTCCGTCCTGCCCGTGGCGAACGACAAGATGCCCGCCCTGGTCAAGGACGAGCGCCTGCCCGTCATCTCCTTCACCGGCTCCGACACGGTCGGCTACGCCATCCAGCAGTCGGTGCCCCACAAGCACTGCACGCTGGAGCTCGGCGGCAACGCCGCGGCCGTCGTCCTCGCCGACTGGTCCTCGGAGGCCGACCTCGAATGGGCCGCGACCCGCATCGCGACCTTCTCGAACTACCAGGCCGGCCAGTCCTGCATCTCGGTGCAGCGCGTGATCGCCGACGCCTCCGTCTACGACCGCCTCGTCGAGAAGGTCGTCGAGAAGGTCCGGGCGCAGGTCACCGGTGACCCGTCCGACTCCGCGACCGACGTCGGTCCGCTCGTCTCCGAGGCCGCCGCCCAGCGCGTCGAGTCCTGGGTGGACGAGGCCGTCTCCGCCGGCGCCAAGCTGCTCACCGGTGGCAAGCGCGAGGGTGCCTCGTACGAGCCCACCGTCGTCGCCGACCTGCCGGCCGGTGTCACGCTCGCCGTCGAGGAGGTCTTCGGGCCGGTCCTCACGCTGCGGAAGGTCGACGGGGTCGACGAGGCCTTCGCCGCCGTCAACGACTCGAAGTTCGGTCTGCAGACCGGCGTGTTCACCCGTGACATCCAGGTCGCGTTCCGCGCGCACCGCGAGCTGGAGGTCGGCGGTGTGATCGTCGGCGACGCGCCGTCCTACCGCGCCGACCAGATGCCGTACGGCGGCGTCAAGCAGTCCGGTGTCGGTCGCGAGGGCGTCCGCTACGCCATGGACGACTACACGTACGAGCGGGTCCTGGTCCTCACCGGCCTGGACATCTGAGCGCACTCGTACCGCCACGAGCCGACGGCCGGAGCCCACTGTGCGGGGGCTCCGGCCGTCTCCTTTTCGCCCACCCGGCCGGACGCCCCTTTTCAGGGCGCACGAAACGGGTACCACTCACCAGGTAGCACCGACCGGTATCCGGAAAGTCAACCGACTTCGGCGGCGAGGTGAGTCCCCTCTCATGTCCGCAACACAGCCCAGCGGCACTCAGCCCAAGGTGACCGAGCGCGAGGCACGGCAGGTCGCGGAAGCGGCCCGGGAACAGGACTGGCGCAAGCCCAGCTTCGCGAAGGAACTCTTCCTCGGGCGGTTCCGGCTCGACCTGATCCACCCCCATCCGCAGCCCGCCGACGAGGACGTCCGGCGCGGCGAGGCCTTCCTGGCCCGGCTGCGGCAGTTCTGCGAGACCGAGATCGACGGGGCCCGCATCGAACGCGAGGCCAGGATCCCCGACGAGACCGTGCGCGGACTGAAGGAACTCGGCGCACTCGGGATGAAGATCGACCCGAAGTACGGGGGCCTCGGCCTCACCCAGGTGTACTACAACAAGGCGCTCGCACTCGTCGGTTCGGTCAGCCCCGCCATCGGGGCCCTGCTCTCCGCCCACCAGTCGATCGGCGTCCCCCAGCCCCTCAAGATGTTCGGCACCCGGGAGCAGAAGGACACCTACCTGCCCCGCTGCGCCACCACCGCCATCAGCGCCTTCCTGCTCACCGAACCCGACGTGGGCTCCGACCCGGCGCGACTGGCCACCACGGCGGTACCGGACGAGAGCGGCGACGGGTACCTCCTCGACGGGGTGAAGCTCTGGACCACCAACGGGGTGGTCGCCGACCTGCTCGTCGTCATGGCCCGGGTGCCGAAGAGCGAGAACCACCGGGGCGGGATCACCGCCTTCGTGGTCGAGGCGGACTCGCCCGGCATCACCGTCGAGCACCGCAACGCCTTCATGGGCCTGCGCGGTCTGGAGAACGGCGTCACCCGCTTCCATCAGGTGCGGGTCCCCGCGACCCAGCGGATCGGCGCCGAGGGCGCCGGTCTGAAGATCGCGCTCACCACCCTGAACACCGGACGCCTCTCGCTGCCCGCCATGTGCGTCGGCGCCGGCAAGTGGTGTCTGAAGATCGCCCGCGAGTGGTCGGGCGTGCGCGAGCAGTGGGGTCGGCCGGTGGCCCGGCACGAGGCGGTCGGCGCCAAGATCGCCTTCATCGCCGCCACCACCTTCGCCCTGGAGGCCGTGGTCGACCTCGCTTCCCAGATGGCCGACGAGGACCGCAACGACATCCGCATCGAGGCCGCCCTCGCGAAGCTGTACGGCTCCGAGATGGCCTGCCTGATGGCCGACGAACTGGTCCAGATCCGCGGCGGACGCGGCTTCGAGACGGCCGAGTCGCTGGCCGCCCGCGGCGAGCGGGCCGTCCCCGCCGAACAGATGCTCCGCGATCTGCGCATCAACCGGATCTTCGAGGGCTCGACCGAGATCATGCACCTGCTCATCGCGCGGGAGGCGGTGGACGCCCACCTGTCGGTGGCCGGCGACCTCATCGACCCCGAGAAGGCGATCGGCGACAAGGCGAAGGCCGGCGCCCGGGCGGCCGGGTTCTACGCGCGCTGGCTGCCCAGGCTGGCCACCGGGGCCGGTCAGGTGCCGGGGACCTACCGGGAGTTCCACCCCGACGGCCACCCCGACCTCGCCACCCACCTGCGCTACGTCGAGCGGACCTCCCGCAAACTCGCCCGATCGACGTTCTACGCCATGTCCCGCTGGCAGGGGCGGATGGAGACGAAGCAGGGCTTCCTCGGCCGGATCGTGGACATCGGCGCCGAACTCTTCGCGATGAGCGCCGCCTGTGTGCGCGCCGAGCACCTGCGGGCGACCGGCGACCACGGCCGCGAGGCCTACCAACTCGCCGACGCCTTCTGCCGGCAGTCCCGGATCCGCGTCGAGGAACTCTTCGGCCGGCTCTGGTCCAACACCGACGACCTGGACGGCAAGGTCGTCGCCGGCGTGCTGTCCGGCACCTACACCTGGCTGGAGGAGGGCATCCTCGACCCCTCGGGCGACGGCCCGTGGATCGCCGACGCCACACCGGGCCCGTCCACCCGCGAAAACGTCCACCGCCCGCTGCGCTGACCTGCGAGGATCAAGGCGGGCCCGGACCACGAGGAGCGATCCGAACGACCGAGTGACCGGCCCCGCGCACAGGACGAGTACCGGCACGAGCACGAGGCGGACGGGAACGATGGCGATGGCCGAGGAAGACCGTCACAGCCGACGGCTGGCCTGGTGCGTGGCACACCTGCTGCGCCACGCACCGGACCCCGTCACGGCCGACCTGACGGGCCGGCTGGACGACACCACCCGCAAGTACCTGCTCCGCGACGAGTACCTGCCCGCCTCCCTCGTCACGCTCGTGCTGCGGCACGGCGGCGACGAGGACCGACGGACCGTCGCCCGCAACCCGCGCGTGTTCGGGCGCCCGCTGCCGGGTCTGCCCGGACCCGCGCGGTACGCGGCCCGCCCCGCGCCCGGCCCGGAACTCCTCGCGGCCCTGGGCGTCGGCCCCGGCCCGCTGGACACCGACGAACTGATCGGGCTGCTGCGCGCGCACGGCGCCCGCCCCCGACTCCCCCTCACCCTGCTGCGGCTGCCGCACACCCTCGACCCCGAGCTGCTGCGCGCCCGGCACGCCCGCGACCCGCTGCCGCCCGGCGCGATCGAGGCGCTGCTCCTGGTCGGCGCCCTGCCCCTGGACGTGTCCGTCGCGCTGCTCGCCGGCACGCCGGGGGAGACGTACGGGCGCCGCTGGTACCGCCCCGCCGTACGGGCCGTCCGGATGGGGCTCCTGACCTGCGACGAGCTGGTCTCCCGAGTGGCTCCCGCCGAGCGGACCCTGCTCCTGGCGAACCTGCCCGCCGGTCCGGGCGGGCTGCGCTGGAACGTGCCCGAACAGGCCGAGGTCCGGTCCGCCGTGCGCCGGGTGCTGCGCCCCACCCTGGGTGACGACCCGCGCTGGTGGCCGATCCTGAGCCGGCACGCCGTCGGCTTCGACGGCCCGCTGCCCGAACTGGTCGAGCTGGTGGCCGCGCGGGAGACCCCGCCCGCCGGCGCCCACACCGGCCCCGAACCGGTCGGCGGGGTGGAACGCGAACTGGCCCTGGTCAGCCTGGCCGTGCCGATGGAGCAGGTCAGCGAGGACATCCGATGGGTCCGTGACTGCCTCGACCGGGGCCTGCTCACCGGGGCCGACGTGATCCGCCACAAGGTGCCCGCCTGTTGGGCCCTGGACGAGGACCACTGGCTCGGCGACATCGACCACCCCGACCGCCACGACCGTCCCGAGGCCGTCCACGCGGCCCGCGCCGAGGCGGACCGGCTGTTCGCCGAGGCCCTCGGCGCGGACGCGGACGCCTGGTGGCGGGCCGCCCGGGCGCTCCCCGACTTCGCCGGGACGCTGCCGGAGTTGTTGGCCGGCGTGATTCAAGGGGACTCCGTGTCCAACCGCGCCTGAGTTGCGGCAACAATGGGAGCATGAGCGACAGCCCAGCCCCCCTCGCCGATCCGCACCTCCTCTTCGACCCCGCGGTCGGCCGCCGGGACATCGTCATCCTCGGGTCGACCGGGTCCATCGGGACCCAGGCCATCGACCTCGCCCTGCGCCATCCGGACCGCTTCCGCGTGACGGCGCTGTCCGCCGCCGGCGGGCGCGTCGCGCTGCTGGCCGAGCAGGCCCGGCTGCTGCGGGTCGACACGGTCGCCGTGGCCGACGAGGACGCCGTACCGGCCCTGAAAGAGGCGCTGAGCGCCCAGTACGGCGGCGGCGAGCCGCTGCCGGAGATCCTGGCCGGTCCCGACGCGGCGAGCGAACTGGCCGCGTCCGCGTGCCACACCGTGCTCAACGGCATCACCGGCTCCATCGGCCTCGCGCCCACCCTCGCCGCCCTGCGGGCCGGCCGGACCCTCGCCCTGGCCAACAAGGAATCGCTGATCGTCGGCGGTCCCCTGGTCAAGGCGCTGGCGAAGCCCGGCCAGATCATCCCGGTGGACTCCGAGCACGCCGCGCTGTTCCAGGCGCTCGCCGCCGGCACCCGGGCCGACGTGCGCAAGCTCGTGGTCACCGCCTCCGGCGGCCCCTTCCGCGGCCGCACCCGTGCCGAACTGGCCCACGTCACCGTCCAGGACGCGCTGGCGCACCCCACCTGGGCCATGGGCCCGGTCATCACCATCAACTCGGCGACCCTGGTCAACAAGGGGCTGGAGGTCATCGAGGCGCACCTGCTCTACGACATCCCCTTCGACCGCATCGAGGTCGTCGTCCACCCGCAGTCCCACGTCCACTCGATGGTCGAGTTCACGGACGGCTCCACCCTGGCGCAGGCCACCCCGCCGGACATGCGCGGTCCGATCGCGATCGGCCTCGGCTGGCCCGAGCGGATCCCCGACGCGGCCCCGGCGTTCGACTGGACCAAGGCGTCGACCTGGGAGTTCTTCCCCCTGGACACCGAGGCCTTCCCGTCGGTGGGACTGGCCCGCCACGTGGGCGCCCTGGGCGGCTCCGCCCCGGCCGTGTTCAATGCGGCGAACGAGGAGTGCGTGGCCGCCTTCCTGGCCGGTCGGCTGCCGTTCACAGCAATCATGGATACGGTCTCGGCTGTGGTCGATGAGCACGGAACGCCGGAGGCGGGAACTTCCCTGACCGTCCGGGACGTCCTTGAAGCGGAGACCTGGGCCAGGGCCCGGGCACGGGAGATGGCGGCACGCGCCGCCGTGGAGGCGAGCGCATGACGATACTGCTGACCTTGATCGGTGTGGTCGTCTTCGCGGTCGGCCTGCTGGTCTCCATCGCCTGGCACGAACTCGGCCACCTCTCCACGGCCAAGATGTTCGGCATCCGCGTGCCCCAGTACATGGTCGGCTTCGGCAGGACCGTCTGGTCGCGGAAGAAGGGCGACACGGAGTACGGGATCAAGGCCATCCCGATGGGCGGCTACATCCGCATGATCGGGATGTTCCCGCCCGGCGAGGACGGCAAGGTCACCGCCCGCTCGACGTCGCCCTTCCGCTCGATGATCGAGGACGCGCGCTCCGCCGCGTACGAGGAGCTCCAGCCCGGCGACGAGACGCGGCTGTTCTACACGCGCAAGCCGTGGAAGCGCGTGATCGTGATGTTCGCCGGGCCGTTCATGAACCTGGTCCTGGCCGTGGCGATCTTCCTGGCCACGCTGATGACCTTCGGCGTCAACACCCAGACCACCGTGGTCAGCAGCGTGTCCGACTGCGTGCTCCAGCAGAGCGAGAAGCGCGACAAGTGCGCCGCCGGCGACCCGGTGGCCCCCGCCAAGGCCGCGGGCCTGCTGCAGGGCGACAAGATCGTCGCGTTCAACGGCAGGAGGGTCGACGACTGGTCGGCGCTCCAGAAGGACATCCGCGCCACCGTCGGCCCGGCCACCGTCACCGTGGAGCGCGCGGGCCGACTGGTCGACCTGAAGCCCACCCTGATCGAGAACACGGTCGCCAAGACCGACGGTCGCGGCGAGTACGTCAAGGACCAGTACGTCACCGCGGGCTTCCTCGGCTTCGCGCCGGCCAGCGGTTACGTGGAGCAGTCCTTCCCGCAGGCGGTCTCCCGCATGGGCGACATGATGGAGTCCGGGGTCGAGTCCCTGGTCGCGCTCCCGTCCAAGATCCCGGCTCTGTGGAACTCCGTCTTCAACGGGGCCGAGCGCGACGTGAACGGCCCCATGGGCATCGTGGGCGCCGCCCGGGTCAGCGGCGAGATCTTCACCCTGGACCTGCCGCCCACCCACATCCTGGTGATCTTCCTGAACCTGGTGGCGGGCTTCAACCTCTCGCTGTTCCTGTTCAACATGCTGCCCCTGCTGCCGCTCGACGGCGGTCACATCGCGGGCGCGCTGTGGGAGTCGGTACGCCGCAACGTGGCCCGCGTCTTCCGCCGGCCGGACCCCGGTCCGTTCGACGTGGCGCGGCTGATGCCACTGGCCTACGTGGTCGCGGGAGTCTTCGTCTGCTTCACCCTGCTGGTGCTCGTGGCCGACGTGGTGAACCCGATCAAGATCACCTGACGCGTCCGGTCCGATCTGCGGATCGACCGCTCATGCGAAAGTCGTACGACCATGCGTAGGGGGCCGGGCACACATCGTGCCCGGCCCCTCGCGTTCGGGTGGCGCACCCCCGGCGATGCACGGGTCCCGTGCTGATTGGCGTAATCTCGAAGCCTGGAGCCCGCCGATCTCGGGACCTTGATCCACACCTTGGGGTTGCACAGCAGATGACTGCCATCTCTCTCGGAATGCCGTCCGTGCCGACGAAGCTCGCCGTCCGACGGGTCAGTCGCAAGATCCAGGTCGGTTCCGTGGCCGTCGGTGGAGACGCACCCATTTCGGTGCAGTCGATGACCACGACCCGCACCTCCGACATCGGCGCCACCCTCCAGCAGATCGCCGAGCTCACCGCCTCCGGCTGCAACATCGTCCGTGTGGCGTGCCCGACGCAGGACGACGCCGACGCGCTCGCCGTGATCGCCAAGAAGTCGCAGATCCCGGTGATCGCCGACATCCACTTCCAGCCGAAGTACGTGTTCGCCGCGATCGACGCCGGCTGCGCCGCCGTCCGCGTCAACCCCGGCAACATCAAGCAGTTCGACGACAAGGTCAAGGAGATCGCGCACGCGGCCAAGGCCGCGGGCACCCCGATCCGGATCGGCGTCAACGCGGGCTCCCTCGACGCCCGACTGCTCAAGAAGTACGGCAAGGCCACCCCCGAGGCGCTCGTCGAGTCCGCGCTGTGGGAAGCCTCCCTCTTCGAGGAGCACGGCTTCGGCGACATCAAGATCTCGGTCAAGCACAACGACCCGGTCGTCATGGTCAACGCCTACCGCCAGCTCGCCGCCGCCTGCGACTACCCGCTGCACCTCGGCGTCACCGAGGCCGGCCCCGCCTTCCAGGGCACCATCAAGTCCGCCGTCGCCTTCGGCGCCCTGCTCTCCGAGGGCATCGGCGACACCATCCGCGTCTCCCTCTCCGCCCCGCCGGTCGAGGAGATCAAGGTCGGCAACCAGATCCTGGAGTCGCTGAACCTCAAGCCCCGCCGCCTGGAGATCGTCTCCTGCCCGTCCTGCGGGCGGGCCCAGGTCGACGTCTACAAGCTGGCCGAGGAGGTCACGGCGGGCCTGGAGGGCATGGAGGTCCCGCTGCGCGTCGCCGTCATGGGCTGCGTCGTCAACGGCCCCGGCGAGGCCCGCGAGGCCGACCTGGGCGTCGCCTCCGGCAACGGCAAGGGCCAGATCTTCGTGAAGGGCGAGGTCATCAAGACCGTCCCCGAGTCGAAGATCGTGGAGACCCTCATCGAGGAGGCCCTGAAGATCGCCGAGCAGATGGAGAAGGACGGCATCCCGTCCGGCGAACCCACCGTCGCCATCGGCGTCTGAGCGACCCCGCCGTCACCACGGAGACCCCGACCCGTTCCCGCAGCTCGCGGGTGGGGTCGGGGCTTTTTCGTGACCCGTGGGACCAGGCATCCTCATGCGACGCCGGGTACAGTTCGGGGATCAGCAGACTTGCATGGTGAGGCCCCAGTGTTGACGCAGACCACCACCCGGGTCCTTGAGCCCAGTGATCTCGACGCCGCGCTCGCGGTCCTGGGACGCGACCCCGTCGAGAACGCCTTCGTCACCTCGCGCGTCCAGGTCGCCGGGCTCGACCCGTGGCGCCTCGGTGGCGAAATGTGGGGCTGGTACACCGACGGCGCGCTCCAGGCCCTCTGTTACGCCGGAGCCAACCTGGTCCCCGTCTGCGCCGGACCCGACGCCGTACGCGCCTTCGCCGACCGGGCCCGCCGCACCGGCCGCCGCTGTTCCTCCATCGTCGGCCCGGCCGAGGCCACCCGGCTGCTGTGGCAGCTCCTGGAGCCCAGCTGGGGCCCTGCCCGGGACGTCCGCTCCCGCCAACCCCTCATGGTCATCGAACAGCCGTCGACCGAGGTCAGGGCGGATCCCCTGGTCCGCCGGATCCGCAAGGACGAACTGGACCTGATCATGCCCGCCTGCGTGGCGATGTTCACCGAGGAGGTCGGCATCTCCCCGCTCGCCGGGGACGGCGGCCTGCTCTACCAGGCCCGGGTCGCCGAACTCGTCGGCTCCGGCCGCTCCTTCGCCCGCGTCGAGGACGGCAAGGTCGTCTTCAAGGCGGAGATCGGCGCCGCCACCCCCCGCGCCTGCCAGATCCAGGGCGTCTGGGTCGACCCCGAATTCCGCGGCCGGGGGCACTCCGAGACCGGCATGGCGGCCGTCGTCGAGTACGCGCTGCGCGACGTGGCCCCGGTGGTCAGCCTCTACGTCAACGACTTCAACACCGCCGCCCGGGCCTCCTATCGCCGCGTGGGCTTCCGCGAGGTCGGCGCGTTCATGAGCGTGCTCTTCTGACCCGCCCCCGGCCCGCTCCACCCGCAGCGGTCCCTCCCGCGGAAGCCGGGGCGTCGGCGCCGCGCGGGGCGGGCCGCCCGCGGAGAGGCCACGTATCCCTCGCCGGTACCCCCGAGTAAGGTCACGGCATGCTGCCTACCTCCGAGGGCGACGACCCCGACCGGCCCGCCGGACTCCGCATCACCGCCCTCGACCTCGCCGCCCGCGTGGACGAGGCCCTGCGCGTGCAAGCCGTCGCGTTCGGGCTCAGCGACGACGAGGTCGGCATCCGGCGCCACATCGTCCAGCGGCACATGGACTGCCGGGGCGCCCGCGCCCTCGGGGCGTTCACCGAGGACGGCGCGCTCGCCGGATTCGTGTACGGCATGCCCAACGACCGCGACCACTGGTGGTCCACCGTCGTCGAACCGCACCTGCGCGCCGGCGGTCACGACGGCTGGCTCGACCACTCCTTCGTCATCACCGAACTCCACGTGCACCCCGGATTCCAGGGCCGGGGCGTCGGCCGCGCCCTGATCACGCGGATCACCGACACCGCCGCCGAGCCCCGCTCGATCCTGTCCGCCATCGACACCGAGAGCCCCGCCCGCGGCCTCTACCGCGCCCTCGGATACACGGACCTCGCCCGCCGGGTGCACTTCCCCAGCGCGAGCCTGCCGTACGCCGTCATGGGCGCCCCGCTGCCCCTGCGCCGGCGCTGAATTCGTTTCGGACCCCGCGCCGGTCCCCGATAGCCTCCCGTCATGTCAACGCAACACGTGCAGCGCATGTCCCGCCTCATGGCCAAGACCCTCCGCGAGGACCCCGCGGACGCGGAGACCCTCAGTCACCGCATGCTGGTCCGCGCCGGCTACGTCCGGCGCAGTTCCGCCGGGGTGTGGACCTGGCTGCCGCTCGGCAAGCGGGTCCTGGACAACGTCTCGCGCGTCGTCCGCGAGGAGATGGACGCGATCGGGGCCCAGGAGGTCCTCCTCCCCGCGCTGCTGCCCAAGGAGCCGTACGAGGTCAGCGGCCGCTGGTCGGAGTACGGCGACCTGCTCTTCCGCCTCAGGGACCGCAAGGGCGCGGACTACCTCCTCGGCCCCACCCACGAGGAGATCTTCACCCTGCTGGTGAAGGACCAGTGCACGTCCTACAAGGACCTGCCGGTCATGCTCTACCAGATCCAGACCAAGTACCGCGACGAGGCCAGGCCGCGCTCCGGGGTGCTGCGCGGTCGCGAGTTCCAGATGAAGGACTCGTACTCCTTCGACGTGAGCGACGAAGGCCTGGCCGAGTCCTACGCCCTCCACCGCGCCGCCTACCGGCGGATCTTCGAGCGGCTCGGGCTGAACCACCGGATCGTCTCCGCGGTCTCGGGAGCGATGGGCGGCTCCGCGTCCGAGGAGTTCCTCGCCCCGGCCGAGGCGGGCGAGGACACCTTCGCCGACTGCCCGTCCTGCGACTACGCGGCCAACACGGAGGCGGTGACCTTCGCCTTGGAGCCGGTGGCCGGCGAGCACGCCCCGCCGGAGGAGATCCCCACCCCCGACACCCCCACCATCGAGACGCTGGCCGCGCACCTGGGCGTACCCGCCTCGGCGACGCTGAAGAACCTCCTCGTGAAGGTGGACGGCGAGATCGTGGCCGTCGGCGTACCGGGGGACCGCGAGGTGGACCTCGGGAAGCTGGGCGAGCATCTCGCCCCGGCCGTCGTGGAGTTGGTGACGGCCGAGGACTTCGCGGACCGGCCCGACCTGGTGCGCGGCTACGTGGGCCCCCAGGGCCTGGACAAGGTCCGCTACCTGGCCGACCCCCGTGTCGCGCCCGGCACTTCATGGGTGACCGGCGCCAACAAGCCCGACACGCACGCCCGCAACGTGGTCTGCGGACGGGACTTCGAGGTGGACCGGTACCTCGACGTGGTGGTCGTGAAGCCCGGCGACCCCTGCCCGCTCTGCGGTGTCGGCCTCCGCCTGGACCGCGCGATCGAGATCGGCCACATCTTCCAACTGGGCCGCAAGTACGCCGACGCCTTCGGGCTCGACGTGCTCGGCAGCCAGGGCAAGCCGGTCCGGGTCACGATGGGCTCGTACGGGATCGGCGTCTCCCGGGCGGTCGCGGCGCTCGCCGAACAGACGGCCGACGCACGGGGGTTGTGCTGGCCCGCCGAGGTGGCACCCGCCGACGTCCACGTGGTCGCGGCGGGCAAGGCCGTACCGTTGGCGCTCGCCACGGAAGCCGCCGAGGCGCTCGCCGCCGCGGGCCGGCGGGTCCTCCTGGACGACCGGCCGGGGCTGTCGCCCGGGGTCAAGCTCACCGACGCGGAGTTGATCGGCGTGCCGTGGATCCTGGTCGCCGGGCGCCGCTCGGCCGAGTCGGTGGTCGAACTCCAGAACCGCCGGGACGGCACCCGCGAGGAACTCCCGCTGGCGCAGGCGCTGGCCCGCCTGACGTGAAGCTCCCGCCGGGGCGCGGTGCCCCGGCGGGCGATCCGCGCCCCGGCTAGTCGCGTTCGGCCGGGGGCGGGTCGAGGGCCGGGGGCGCGTCGGGGTCCGCGCCCGGCTCGATGGTCGGGGTCGGGGTCGGTGTCGCGCCCGGCTCGATGGTCGGGGTCGGGGTCGGGGCCGCGCCCGGCTCGATGGCCGTGTCCGCCGGCGGGGCGGCCGGCGCCCCTTCCGGTGCGACGGGCGACCCCGAGGGCGCGGGGGCGGGCGCCGCGCGTTCGAGGAAGCGCAGGAGTTCCACCGGGAACGGCAGGACCAGCGTGGAGTTCTTCTCCGCCGCCACCGCCACCACCGTCTGCAGGAGCCGCAGTTGCAGCGCCGCCGGCTGCTCCGACATCACCTCGGCCGCCTCGGCCAGCTTCCTCGACGCCTGGAGCTCCGCGTCCGCGTTGATGATGCGCGCCCGCCGCTCGCGGTCCGCCTCGGCCTGCCGGGCCATCGACCGTTTCATGGTCTCCGGCAGCGAGACGTCCTTGATCTCGACCCGGTCGATCTGGACGCCCCAGCCGATCGCCGGGCTGTCGATCATCAGCTCCAGTCCCTGGTTCAGCTGCTCCCGGTTGGACAGCAGATCGTCCAGGTCCGACTTGCCGATGATGGACCGCAGCGAGGTCTGGGCCATCTGCGAGACCGCGAACCGGTAGTCCTCGACCTGGATGATCGCGTCGGCCGCGTCGACCACCTTGAAGTAGACGACCGCGTCCACCCGCACCGTGACGTTGTCCCGGGTGATGCCCTCCTGGGCCGGCACCGGCATCGTCACGATCTGCATGTTCACCTTGCGCAGCTTGTCCACGCCCGGGACAACGAAGGTGAAGCCGGGGCCCCGGACACCCTCCCGGAGCCGGCCGAGCCGGAACACCACGCCCCGCTCGTACTGCTTCACCACCCGGGCGGCGACGCCCAGGTACACCATGATTCCCACGCCTGCGGCGACAGCCGCTGTCAGCACTTCCTCGACCATGACGGCCCCCTGCCGTACATATGCACCTATGTACGTTATGCCCTACAACCAGGCCGCGAACTCCAACAACAGCTCGGCGTCCCGACGGCGCCCGGCGGCCAGCGCCCGGTTCCCCGACTCCACCGCGCGGAACACCGCCCAGCCCCGCAGCCGCTCCCGGTCCACGTCCAACGCGTCGGCCAGCTTGTTCACCCGCCGGCGCGCGCCCGACGCCCCCGTCGAGGAGGCGACCTGGTCCTCCAGCCGGTCCCTGACCAGCCGCGCGAGGTCGTAGGCCCGCTCGCCGACCACCGGGTCGGGACCGACCGTCAGCCACGGCGCCCGCTCCCCGGCCAGCACCTTGCCCTGCCGGAAGTTCCCGTGCAGCAGCAGCTCCTCACCCGGCGCCGCCGTCAGCTCCTCGCGGAGCGCGAGGGCCGTCGCGGCCAGCGCCTCGACCTCCGGGGGAGCCTTCCGCAGCGCCTCGGCCTGCCGGTCCGTGCGCTGCGCGACGGTCTCCCACAGGTGATCGGCCCCCGGGGCCACCCACAGCCGCCGGAGCGTGCCCGACGCCTCCAGCAGCGCCTTCGCCTCGGGCAGCGAGCGCAGCGACACCTCCGGATGCAGCCGCTCCAGGAGCAGCGCCCCGTCCTCCTCGTGGTACCGCGAGTCCAGGACCCGTACGGCCCCGAACCCGCCCCAGTGGGCGAGCGCCGCCAGCTCCCGGTCGGGCCGCGCCCCGGGGGGCGCCAGCTTCAGCGCGGCCGGGGTCCCGTCGGCGTACCGGACGAGGACCACCAGACTGCTGCGACCGCCCGGGGCCTGCACCCGCTGCGCGGCCACCTCACGCCGGGTCAGCGCCTCCTCGGTCAGTCGGGGCAACCGCCCCAGCCAGTCCGTGTCCCGCGTCGTCTCCGGCGTCTCGCCGAGCGCCCGTACCAGCCGCTGCGGCGGTTCGAAAGCCATGCGTGCGTGATCCCTTTCAGCTGGTCTGGGCTCGCTCCGAACGTTCCGTGAGCCCAGGGAAGGCTACGCCGACACCGCGCCAGCGCGCCGCGCGGACCGCCGCGGCGCTCAACGCGTCGGCCGCCTCGCGGCGCAACGGGCCGTCGGCGGCCCGCACCAGATCGGAGTAGGCACCGGCCACCCGGTCCTCGACGTCACCGGCGAGCCGCTCGGCGTCCGCCGGGGTGCCCAGTTCGAACGGCAGGGCGTACGCGGCCTCCGACGGACGGGGGGATCCGCCCAGGTCACGCACGGTCCGGGCGAGCGAGTCACGCCGCGCCAGGTGCTGCCCGTACGCCTCGCGGGCCTCGGGTGCGCGCGCCGCCGCGATGCGCGCGCCGATCACCCCGTAGGCGTACGCGGCTGCGTGCTCGGCGGCCAACGCGGACTGCGCGGCCTCCAACGGGCGGGTCGTCGCGGAGGGCTCGGGCTTCACGGTCGGGCTCCCGGGTTCGAGGTGAGCAGGTACGCGTGGACCGCACCGCAGGCCGCGACCGAGGCCAGCAGCCGGGCCAGCTCCCCGGGGGCGCCGGCCAGCGCGACGGTCCGGGTCTGGGCCAGGCTCCGCTCGGCGTCCGCGAGTTCGGCCAGGGCGTCGGCGGCCTTGGGCGGAACCGGCTCTCCGGAGCGCGACGGCGTGGCCGAGGCGGAGGGCGAAGGGGAGGCCCGCTGCTCGTCCGACCGGCCGGGTTCGACGAACGCCAGGGCGGCGGGGTGCGCCGCGACGGAGGCGCGCAGCGGTCCCAGCCGCCCGGCCAGGTCCGGATGGGCGGCGATGGTCCTGTCGTAACGTTCCAGCAGATCCTCGCTGTCACGAACGGCACCCTCCCGCATCCGCCGTTCGAGTGAGACTTCGGTGCTCGCACCGGAGGAGTCGTCACCCCCCGAGCACCCGCTGAGCAGTGCGGCGCCGCCCGCGCCGACGGCCGTGACGAGCACGCTGCGCCGCGAGGGGCGTGTTGCGCGCGAAGGACGCGGGGGACCGGCGGGCTCCGCCGGCTCCGGGAAACCCGAGGTCCGCACGGGTGCGGAGGGCGGGCGTGGCGTGGTCCAGGGCACGGTGACGTCCTCCGGAGGTGACGGCGGGGCGGGTGTGATCAAGGTACCCGGGGCCCGTCCCGGAGCGCGGACGGCAACACCCTCCGCGACCGGATACCCTTTGACCTGACACGCGACAGAAAACCACAACAGCACACGCGGCCGAGGAGTCACCCGGATGAGCACCACCCAGAGCGACAGGCTGCGCGGACTGCTGGAGCCGCTGGTCACCGCCAAGGGCCTGGACCTCGAAGACATCGAGACGTCCAAGGCGGGCAAGCGCCGGATGCTGCGGATCATCGTGGATTCCGATGAGGGTGTGGAACTGGACGCCTGTGCCGAGCTGAGTCGCGAGGTCTCCGATCTGCTCGACGAGAGCGACGTGATGGGCGAGGACGAGTACGTCCTCGAAGTGAGCTCGCCGGGCGCGGACCGCCCGCTGACCGAGCACCGTCACTACATCCGGGCGATCGGCCGTCTCGTGAAGTTCCAGTCGGTCGAGAGCGGGGAACTGATCGCCCGCATCCTCGACGTCGACGACGAGGGCATGGACCTCGAAGTACCGGGTGTGAAGGGCCGCAAGGCGACCACCCGCCGCATCGCATTCACCGACATCGTCAAGGCGCGTGTCGAGATCGAGTTCAACCGCAAGGACAAGAAGGAAGAGGAGGCGTAGTCGTGGACATCGACATGAGTGCCCTACGGGGTCTGGTCCGGGAGAAGGAGATCTCCTTCGACCTGCTCGTCGAGGCGATCGAGTCGGCCCTCCTCATCGCGTACCACCGCACCGAGGGCAGCTTCCGCCGCGCCCGCGTCGTGCTCGACCGCACCAATGGTCACGTGGTCGTGTGGGCGACGGAAGACCCGAAGGATCTCGAAGAGGGCCAGGAGCCCAAGGAGTTCGACGACACGCCGTCGGACTTCGGCCGGATCGCCGCGACGACCGCCAAGCAGGTGATCCTCCAGCGTCTGCGCGACGCCGAGGACGACCTGACCTTCGGCGAGTTCCTCGGCCGCGAGGGCGACGTCATCACCGGCGTCGTCCAGCAGGGCAAGGACCCCAAGAACGTCCTCGTCGACATCGGCAAGCTGGAGGCCATCCTGCCGGTGCAGGAGCAGGTCCCCGGCGAGGAGTACACCCACGGGCTGCGCCTGAAGGCGTACGTGGTGCGTGTCGCGAAGGGCGTCCGCGGCCCGTCCGTGACCCTCTCGCGGACCCACCCCAACCTGGTGAAGAAGCTGTTCGCCCTGGAGGTCCCGGAGATCGCCGACGGCAGCGTCGAGATCTCGGCCATCGCCCGCGAGGCCGGCCACCGCACCAAGATCGCCGTCCGCTCCACGCGCTCCGGCCTGAACCCCAAGGGCGCCTGCATCGGCCCCATGGGCAGCCGCGTGCGCAACGTGATGGCCGAACTGCACGGTGAGAAGATCGACATCGTCGACTGGTCGGACGACCCGGCGGAGATGGTCGCCAACGCCCTGTCACCCGCCCGGGTGAGCCAGGTCGAGGTCGTCGACTGGGACTCGCGTTCCGCCCGCGTGACCGTGCCCGACTACCAGCTGTCGCTGGCCATCGGCAAGGAGGGCCAGAACGCCCGCCTCGCCGCGCGGCTCACCGGCTGGCGCATCGACATCCGTCCGGACACCGAGGACCCCTCGGACCGGGACGGCGACCGCGGCGGCGACCGGGACCGCGGCGGCGACCGGGACCGCGGCGGCGACCGTGGTGCGGACCGCCACTCCGACCGGCGCGGGGAATAAACCACTACCGGTCGGTGGTTTTCGGCCGGTAGACAGGGACCCCGCAGGTCGGGGTCCCTGACCTGTGGGTCCTCCGGGATCCACGTGAATCACAACGACATCCGTTCGATTTTTCGCCCGAAGGGGTGAGGTCGGTGCGGGGAGGTAGACTTAGGCGTGTCTGGCCGGACGCAAGCCCGCGCATGCCCCGAACGCACCTGTGTGGGGTGTCGGGAGCGAGCGGCCAAGAGCGATCTGCTGCGCATCGTGGCGGTCGAGGACGAATGCGTCCCCGATCCTCGCGGTACGCTGCCCGGCCGGGGTGCCTACGTGCACCCCGCCGTGGTCTGCCTCGACCAGGCGGTCCGCCGCAGAGCGTTCCCCCGGGCCCTCAGGTCCGCCGGAACGCTCGACACGGCGACACTGCGCAAAGCCGTGGCCGGTGAGGCCGGGGCGACACCGTAAGAAGTAGTACGGCACGGATACCCCGTGCGGTCAGGTACCTCGCGAGTTGGAAGTAGGTCGAGATTGCGATGAGCACTCGATGAGTACGCGATGAGTACGCCCATGAAGTAGCGACGGTCCGGCGTAACCCGGACCTAAAAGGAGCGAAGTGGCTAAGGTCCGGGTATACGAACTCGCCAAGGAGTTCGGGGTAGAGAGCAAGGTCGTCATGGCCAAGCTCCAAGAACTCGGTGAATTCGTACGTTCGGCGTCCTCGACGATCGAGGCGCCTGTCGTACGCAAGTTGACTGACGCACTGCAGGGGCCCGGCGGCAACGCCGGCAAGTCCGCTGCAAAGCCCGGCGCGCCCCGCAAGACAGCGCCCGCCAAGCCCGCAGCGCCCTCCCCGGCCGCTGCGGCACGTCCTGCCGCCCCGAAGCCCGGTGCACCGGCCCCCAAGCCGGTCGTCGCCGAGGCTCCGGCCGCCAGTACCCCCGCCCCGGTGACTCCGGCCGCATCCGGCCCGCGTCCCGGTCCCAAGGCTCCGGCCGCCCCGAAGCCCGCTCCGGCGGCTCCCGTGGCGACCGAGTTCTCCGCGCCTCCGGCGGCCCCGGCCGCCCCGGCGCGCACCGAGCGTCCCGCCGCGGCCGCCCCCGGCCCCCGTCCGGCGCAGCAGCGTCCGGCCCAGGGTCAGGGCGGTCAGTCCGGCGCACGTCCCGGCGCCCCGCGCCCGGCCGGTTCCGCCCCCGGCGGTCCGTCCCAGCGTCCCGCCGGCGGTGCCGGTGCCCCGCGTCCGCAGGGCGCCCGTCCGGCCGGTCCCCGTCCGGGCAACAACCCGTTCACCTCTGGTGGCTCCACCGGCATGGCGCGCCCGCAGGCGCCCCGTCCGGCCGGCGCTCCCCGTCCCGGTGCCCCCGGCGCCGGCGGCGGCCAGGGTGCTCCCCGTCCGCAGGGCGGCCCCGGTGGCGCCCCGCGTCCCCAGGGTCAGGGCGGCGCCCGCCCCACCCCGGGCGGCATGCCTCGTCCGCAGGGCGGCGCCCCGCGTCCCGGTGGTGCTCCCGGCGGTAACCGTCCCAACCCGGGCATGATGCCGCAGCGTCCCGCTGCCGGTGGTCCCGGTCCGCGTCCCGGCGGCGGCCCCGGTGGCCGTGGTCCCGGTGCGGGCGGTGCCCGTCCCGGCGGCGGCGCCGGTCGTCCCGCGGGCGGCGGCTTCGCCGGTCGTCCGGCCGGTCCGGGCTCGCGTCCCGGCGGCGGTGGCGGCTTCGGTGGCCCCCGTCCCGGTGGCGGCGGCTTCGGTGGCGGTCCGGCCGGTGCCGGTGGCGGCGGTCGTCCCGGCTTCGGCGGGCGTCCCGGTGGTCCCGGTGCCCGTGGTGGCACGCAGGGCGCCTTCGGTCGTCCCGGTGGTCCGGCCCGTCGTGGTCGCAAGTCCAAGCGTCAGAGGCGCCAGGAGTACGAGGCCATGCAGGCCCCGTCGGTCGGCGGCGTGATGCTGCCGCGCGGCCAGGGCGAGACCGTTCGCCTGTCGCGCGGTGCCTCCCTCACCGACTTCGCGGAGAAGATCAACGCCAACCCGGCGTCGCTCGTCGCCGTGATGATGAACCTCGGCGAGATGGTCACCGCCACGCAGTCCGTCTCCGACGAGACCCTCGAAATGCTGGCCGGCGAGATGAACTACACGGTTCAGATCGTCAGCCCGGAGGAAGAGGACCGCGAGCTCCTCGAGGGCTTCGACATCGAGTTCGGCGAGGACGAGGGCGGCGAGGAATTCCTCATGCCGCGTCCGCCGGTCGTGACCGTCATGGGTCACGTCGACCACGGTAAGACCCGACTGCTCGACGCCATCCGCAAGACGAATGTCGTCGCGGGCGAGGCCGGTGGCATCACGCAGCACATCGGTGCGTACCAGGTCGGTACCGAGGTCAACGGTGAAGAGCGCAAGATCACCTTCATCGACACCCCGGGTCACGAGGCGTTCACCGCCATGCGTGCCCGTGGTGCCAAGTCGACCGACATCGCGATCCTCGTGGTCGCGGCCAACGACGGCGTCATGCCGCAGACGATCGAGGCGCTCAACCACGCCAAGGCCGCCGGCGTCCCGATCGTCGTCGCGGTCAACAAGATCGACGTCGAGGGTGCGGACCCGGTCAAGGTGCGCGGTCAGCTCACCGAGTTCGGTCTCGTCGCCGAGGAGTACGGCGGCGACACGATGTTCGTCGACATCTCCGCCAAGCAGGGTCTGCACATCGACTCCCTGCTGGAGGCCGTCGTCCTCACCGCCGACGCCTCGCTCGACCTGCGTGCCAACCCGGAGCAGGACGCTCAGGGTATTGCGATCGAGTCCCACCTCGACCGTGGTCGCGGTGCCGTCGCGACCGTCCTCGTGCAGCGCGGTACCCTCCGCGTCGGCGACACGATGGTCGTGGGCGACGCCTACGGCCGAGTGCGCGCCATGCTCGACGACAAGGGCAACAACGTCGAGGAAGCGGGTCCGTCGACCCCCGTCCTGGTCCTGGGTCTCACCAACGTCCCCGGCGCCGGCGACAACTTCCTCGTCGTGGACGAGGACCGTACGGCCCGTCAGATCGCCGAGAAGCGTGCTGCGCGAGAGCGCAACGCCAACTTCGCCAAGCGCGTCCGTCGTGTGTCCCTCGAGGACCTCGACTCCGTGCTCAAGGCCGGTCTGGTCCAGGAACTCAACCTCATCATCAAGGGCGACGCGTCCGGTGCGGTCGAGGCTCTCGAGTCCTCGCTGCTCCAGCTCGACGTCGGTGAAGAGGTCGACATCCGGGTCCTGCACCGCGGTGTGGGTGCGGTCACCGAGTCCGACATCTCGCTGGCGATGGGCTCCGACGCCATCGTCATCGGTTACAACGTCCGTGCGGCCGGTCGCGCCGCGCAGATGGCGGACCGCGAGGGTGTCGACGTCCGCTACTACTCGGTGATCTACCAGGCCATCGAGGAGATCGAGGCGGCCCTGAAGGGTCTCCTCAAGCCGGAGTACGAAGAGGTCGAGCTCGGTACGGCGGAGGTCCGCGAGATCTTCCGCTCGTCCAAGCTGGGCAACATCGCGGGTGTTCTCATCCGCTCCGGCGAGGTCAAGCGCAACACCAAGGCGCGGCTCCTGCGCGATGGCAAGGTCATCGCCGAGAACCTCACCATCTCCGGTCTGCGCCGCTTCAAGGACGACGTCACCGAGATCCGCGAAGGCTTCGAGGGCGGTATCAACCTCGGTTCCTTCAACGACATCAAGATCGACGACGTCATCGCGACGTACGAGATGCGCGAGAAGCCCCGCGCGTAAGCGCGAGGCGGTTCGCACCGTGTCGTAAGGCGTAAGGCTCGTACGGCCGAAAGGCCGTACGAGTAGCACCGGGGCCGGTCGGCGGAATATCCGTCGATCGGCCCCGGCCGTTGCGTGTACGGTTCTGGTGATCCTGCCGCGCGTAGGCCGGCAGGCCACCGAACCCGCACCGGCGGGACATCCGGAACTGCATGTACGTGGGGACTCTGTCCTTCGATCTGCTCCTCGGCGACGTTCACTCGCTGAAGGAGAAACGCTCCGTCGTCCGGCCCATCGTCGCCGAGCTCCAACGCAAGTTCTCCGTGAGCGCGGCAGAGGTGGGCGACCAGGACCTGCACCGCAGGGCCCTCATAGGGGTCGCCCTGGTGAGTGGGGACGCGGGGTTCGTGTCTGACGTACTGGACCGCTGCGAGCGGTTGGTCGCGGCACGTCCTGAAGTGGAACTGCTGTCGGTACGACGGCGGCTCCACGGTGATGAAGACTGACTGCAAGACAAAGAAGGAGACGGACCAGTGGCCGACAATGCGCGGGCGAAGAAGCTGGCGGACCTCATCCGGGAGGTGGTGGCCGAGAAGCTGCAGCGCGGTGTCAAGGACCCCCGCCTCGGTACGCACGTGACCATCACGGACACCCGGGTCACCGGCGACCTGCGGGAGGCCACGGTCTTCTACACGGTCTACGGTGACGACGAGGACCGGGCCAGTGCGGCGGCGGGCCTCGAAAGCGCCAAGGGCGTACTGCGCTCCGCGGTCGGCCGGGCGGCGGGAACCAAGTTCACGCCCACCCTGACCTTCGTGGCGGACGCCCTCCCGGAGAACGCCAAGACCATCGAAGACCTCCTCGACAAGGCGCGGGCCTCCGACGCCCAGGTGCGCGAGGTCTCCTCCGGCGCGAAGTACGCCGGTGAGGCCGACCCGTACAAGAAGCCGGACGAGGACGACGAGGACGCAACCGCGGAATGAGCACCGACGCAGGGAAGACGCCGGACGGCCTTGTCATCGTCGACAAGCCGTCCGGCTTCACTTCGCACGACGTGGTGGCCAAGATGCGCGGGATCGCCAAGACCCGTCGCGTGGGCCACGCCGGCACGCTCGACCCGATGGCCACGGGCGTGCTCGTCCTCGGCGTCGAGAAGGCCACCAAGCTCCTCGGCCACCTCGCGCTGACGGAGAAGGAGTACCTCGGCACCATCAGGCTGGGGCAGGACACCCTCACGGACGACGCCGAGGGCGAGATCATCTCCTCCGCCGACGCGTCCGGGGTGACCCGCGAGGCCGTGGACGCCGGCATCGCCAAGCTGTCCGGCGAGATCATGCAGGTCCCGTCCAAGGTCAGCGCCATCAAGATCAAGGGCGTCCGCTCGTACAAGCGCGCCCGGGACGGCGAGGACTTCGAGATCCCGGCCCGACCCGTGACCATCTCGTCCTTCCAGGTGTACGACATGCGGGACGCCGAGGCCGAGGACGGCACCAAGGTCGTCGACCTCGTCGTCTCCGTCGTCTGCTCCAGCGGTACGTACATCCGGGCCCTCGCCCGCGACCTGGGCGCCGACCTCGGCGTCGGCGGCCACCTGACGGCGCTGCGACGCACCCGGGTGGGCCCGTACAAGCTCGACCGGGCGCGGACGCTCGACCAGCTCCAGGAGGAGCTGACCGTCATGCCGATCGGCGAGGCCGCTGCCGCGGCCTTCCCGCGGTGGGACCTGGACGACCGGCGCGCCGGTCTGCTCGCCAACGGCGTGCGGATCGAGATGCCGGAGGAGTACGAGGACGGCAAGACGGTCGCCGTCTACGGTCCGCAGGATCGGCTGCTCGGGCTCGTGGAGAGCAAGGGCGGCAAGGCGAAGTCGCTCGCGGTGTTCGTCTGACGGACGGACGTCCGCGGAACGGGCGGTTCGGCCCGGTGCGTTCGTACGGCCCTCGGGCCGCACGGCGGGCCGGGCCTTTCGTCTGCCGGGGGCTTCCCCTTCTGCCGGGGCCTTCCGCCTGTCGGTCCGCTCTCCCGTGGTGAACCGCTCTCCCGTGGTGAATCGTTCGTCCGTGATGACCGTTCGTCCGCGGTGACCGGCGGGCGGCCCGTTCGGAGACCGGGTTCCGGGTCGCGCGAGTGTGTCGTGGAGCGGCCTTGTCGTGGAGCGGCGAGGGCACAAGAACCGCCGCTCACCGCTCCACGACCCCCCTCGGGTAGCTCTCTATCCACCCGGAGTGCTTTATTCACCCGTCCGAGCAGGCGCTCGGAGTGAATGGAGGGAGCGTAAGGGGGCGCTTTCGCCTCGCGTGCTTTTCCCGCTGATCTTCACCTGCCTAACGTCATGAACACGGGTACGGCGGGGGAGTGGTGCGGCAATGACGGAGCTCGTCAGGATCTGCGATCTCGCCGGGCGGGTGCGGGGCAGCGGCTTCGTCGCGGACGACCGCGGCACGGTGATCACCAGCCACGAGGCCGTGGACGGCCTGGCCCGGGTGGTGCTGCACGGCCCCGGGGAACGCACGTGGCTCGCCGAGGCGGGGGACGTGACCCCCCTGCCGTGGCTCGCGCTCGCCCTCGTACGCACCGACGGGTTGGGGCTGCGTCCCCTGCCGATCGGGGCACGCTCGGTGATCACTCCCGGGACCTACGTACGGATCCCCGCGCGGGGGTGGCGACAGGCGCGCGTGCTCGCGGCCGGCGCGGAGGTCACGTACACCGCGACGGACCGGTTCCACGTCCTGCCCGCCACGGTGGAGCTGGCGATCGGCACGGCCGGCCGGGACGCCCTGGAGCTGGGCGGGGAAGCCTGTGGAGGGCCGGTGCTCGACGCCGAGACCGGAGCGGTGCTCGCGGTGGTGGGCACCGCTCTGCACGCCGAGCACCGCTCCGCCGGCTTCGCGATCCCCCTGCGCGGGGCGGCCGAGGCCGACCCGGGCGGCCCGTTGGCCGCCCTGCTGGAACGGAACGCCGCCACCGTGCCCGGACACGGCGCCGACCTGAACCTGGCCGGCGCGCTGGAACTCACCGCGACCACATTGCCCCCCGCGCTCACCGCCGACGGGCCGGAACCCGTCGAGCGCCCCGAGATCGCCGCGGAACTGGCCGCCTTCACCGCCTCGGACCGGTCCGTCCTCGGGCTGGTCGGCGCCCCCGGCACCGGCCGGACCACGGCGCTGGCCGTCCTGACCGCGCACCGCGCCCGCGGGGCCCGGCCGGCGCCCACGCTCTGGCTCCGCGGGGCTGATCTGCGCCCCGCAGACTCCTCGTTGGCCGACGCCGCGGCGCGGGCGCTGGCCGCGGCGCGGCGGATCGTCGCCGCCGGTGCGGAGGCGCGGACGGAACCCGAGGCGGAGGCGGGAACCGTGGTGGGGACGGCACGTGTGACCTCCCCGGAGTGCGCCGCGATGGCCGGAGCCGAGACGGTCGTGGCCGCCGCCCCGGGACCGGGCCTCGGCTCGGCCGCGGGTCTCGCCCCGTTCGCGGCCCTCGCCCCGTTCGCCGACGCCGGTCGCCGCGACCGGGCGTGCGCCGCGGGCACCGTCGAACCGCTCCCGGGACTCTCCGGGCGCCCGGGCCCCGCGGGCCGCGCCGGGACGGCCGTGACCGGACCGGTTCCGGCGCCCGGCGCCGCCCCCGGGGCCGCGAGCACCGCCGAGCGGATCGCACGGCTGGCCGCCGACGCCGGGTGCGCGCTGCTCGTGGTCCTCGACGCCCCGGAGGAGGCGTCCCCGCGCCAGGCCCCACGACAGGCGCCCTGGGCCGAGGCCACCGCCCGTTGGCTCGACGACATCGGTGCCCGGCTGGTCGTCGCCGCCCGACCGGAGTACTGGGAGCGGGCCGGCGGCCTCTATCCGCCCGAGGCACTCCACACCCCCGCCCGCCCGGCCCGACGGCTGCCGCCCGCACTGCCGGTCGGCGACCTGACGCCCGAGGAGGCGCGGACCGCCCGCGCCCGCCTCGGCATCCCCGCCGACGCGGTACGGGAAGCCGACGCCCGGCACCCCCTCACCCTGCGGCTGCTCGCCGACATCCGGGCCGCCGAGGTCACCGCGGGGCGGCCCGGACGCGACGAGGTCTTCGCCGCGCACCTCGACCTGTCGGCGCTGCGGGTGGCGGTGCGGATCGCGGCCTCGGGCGCCGGGCCGTCGGAGCCGGGCCAGGGCGGCGCCCCGGCCACACCCCCGGGTACCGGCGGGACCGGGGGATCGGGACCCGGCTGGTTCGGCGGTCTCGGTGCGGCCGGGTCCCGGCTCCGCGGTGCGGGGGTCCCGTCCGGCCCCGACACGGCGGGCGGCGACGGGGTGTCGGCCCTGACCGGCTCGGTGTGCGGTGCGGACCCGGACGCGGAGGAACGGGGCGCCCCCGGGGCACGCAGCCACGGTCACCCCGGCCGCGGCGCGCACGGGCCGGGTGTGCACGGGCCCGGTGTGCGGCGGCTCGCCGCCCGGGTCGCCGGGCGGGTTCACGAGGCCGCCCGCCGCTGCCTCGGGCCGGGGCAGGGCGAGCTGGACCGGGCCGCCTTCGAGGAGCTGTTCCCCTGGCGGACCGGCTGGGCCTCGGCCGTACTCGCCGAGGGCCTGCTGGTCCCCGCCGGGAACGGCTACCGCTTCGCACACGAGGAACTGTCCGACTGGCTCCAGGCCGGACACCTCGACGTTCCGACCGCTCTGAACGCCCTGGTGCACCTCGGCCCCGCCACGACGGGCCCGCCCGTGCCCCGCCACCGCGTCGGCACCGTCCTGGAGGCGTTGCTCAGGCTTTCGCCGACCGGGATCCGAGGCGCGCTGACCCGGCTGGTGGAAGCCCTGAACTCCTTCGCGGAAGCCGAAGCGGACCGCCAACCGGACCGGCAACCGGATCCGCAACCGGAGTCACAAGCGGAAGGGCGGACGCAGGGGGAGCGCGAGCGGCCCCCGCCCGGGGAGGCCGGCCGGGCCGACCGGGTCTGGTGGGCGGCCCGCCTGCTTCGCGACAGCCTGCTGCGGGTCCCCGACGCCACGCCGTACCTGCCCGTCCTGCACGCCCTCGCCGAACACGTGGCCCGCACCGGCCCCGGCGACTTCGAGGGCTGGTTCTGGAACCGGCTCCGGCTGTCCGAGTCCGACCGCCTCGACCTGCTGCGCCGGCTGCTGCCCTGCGACCACCGCTACCTGGAGGCCGCGGCCCGACGGCTCGCCCGTGACCCGCGGCTCGTCCAGCCGCTGCTCTGCGGCTGGCTGACCGACGAACGCCGGTTGCGCGGACGCCCCGGAGCCACCGTCGCCACCGCCGCCCAGGCCCTGCTGCACACCCACCGCGCCCTCGCCGTCGACGAGCTGGCGGAGGCCCTGGTCGCGGCCGCCCATCCGCGTGCCGACGAACTGCTCGCCGTGCTCGCCGAGGACGAGCCCTCCGCCCTGTGCCGGGCCGTCGACCGCTGGGCCCACGACGAACGGCCCGGACGCAGGGTCGCCGCCGCCGCGTACGGACTGACCACGGCCCCGCACGTGCGCGCCCCCGCCGATCGCGAGCTGCTGCGCCGCGCCGCGCAGGCGCTGCTGGCCCGGCCGGCCGACGCGACCCTGCACGGCAGCGCCCTCGGGATGCTGCTCCGCGACCCCCAGGTGCGGGCCCGGTACCTGCCCGACGCCCTCGCCTGCTTCCGCGACCCCGAGGGCGGTGCCCGGCTTCCCGCGTCGGCGTTGGTCGCGGCGCTGCCCGTGCTGCCCGACCCGGACGCCGTCTTCGTCGCCCTGCGGGCCCGCGCCGACGGCGAGGTGGTGCGCGCCCTGGCCGCGCTCACCACGCCGGGGCTGGCCCGCCGCGCGGGTGACCTCGTACGGGAGCACCTCGCGCGGCACCCCGGGGACGCCCCGCACGCGGCCGTGTTCGTGGACCGGCGCCTCGACCAGGGCCTGACCGCGTCGCCCGTGCTCCGCCCGCTGGTCCTCGACCTGCTGCGGACCGCCCCGACGGGGGTCCGGGTCGCCCTGGCCCGGGTGCTGGCCGCGCCCGGCGGGAAGGGCTCCTCCGTGCTCCGGGGCGACCTGGCCGACGTACTGCTGCGGGAGGAGAGCGACCCGGTGGTGCTCGACGCCTTCCTCGGGGCGCTCGCCGACTGGGTCGGGGTGCGGCCGGAGGAACGCACCCGCGAGTTGTTGCGGCGTACGGGCCGCCGGCTGTTGGGGACGCCGGGGGGCCCGGCGGTGTTCGAGCAGCGGACGGTGGAGCTCGCCCGCGCCGATCCGGTCTTCGGGAGTCTCGTCGCGCGCTGGCTGGGCGAATCGGGGGCCGAGGCCGCAGCGCTGCTCGGGCCGGGCGCCAGACGTACGGTCGAGACGCTCAGCAGGGCCGCTCCCGACATCACGTGACGCGGGGCCGGCTCCCGGTGTCATCCCGCGCCCGGCGTCACGTCGCGCGGGGCGGAGCCGGCCCGATGCCGATGCGGACCCCCGGCCGGCGGCATGGCAGTCTTAGACCTGCAATCGGCATCAGGACAGGGACCATACGGGTTCGGGCGAGGAGCGGTCACAGTGCAGCGCTGGCGTGGCTTGGAGGACATCCCCCAGGACTGGGGACGCAGCGTCGTCACCATCGGCTCCTACGACGGTGTGCACCGGGGGCATCAGCTGATCATCGGGCGTGCCGTCGCCAAGGCCCGGGAGCTGGGCCTCCCGTCGGTCGTCGTCACCTTCAGCCCGCACCCGAGCGAGGTCGTGCGGCCCGGCAGCCACCCGCCGATCCTGGCGCCCTACGACCGACGCGCCGAGTTGATGTCCGGTCTCGGGGTGGACGCGCTGTTGATCCTGCCGTTCACGGCGGAGTTCTCGCAGCTGTCCCCGGCCGACTTCATCGTGAAGGTGCTGGTCGACAAGTTGCAGGCCCGCGCGGTCATCGAGGGGCCGAACTTCCGCTTCGGCCACAAGGCCGCCGGGAACGTCGACTTCCTGCGCGAGCTGGGCGCCACGTACGACTACGAGGTCGACGTCGTGGACCTCGTGGAACGCGGCGAGGCGGGCGGCGGGGTGCCGTTCTCCTCGACGCTGGCGCGCCGGCTCGTCGCCGAGGGCGACATGGACGGCGCGGCCGAGATCCTCGGCCGCCCGCACCGGGTCGAGGGCGTCGTGGTGCGCGGCGCGCAGCGCGGCCGCGAACTCGGCTACCCGACGGCCAACGTCGAGACCCAGCCGCACACCGCGATCCCCGCGGACGGGGTGTACGCGGGCTGGCTGACGGCGGACGGCGAGCGGATGCCGGCGGCGATCTCGGTGGGGACGAACGTGCAGTTCGACGCCACCGAACGGACCGTCGAGGCGTACGCGATCGACCGGATCGGGCTGGACCTGTACGGGATGCACGTGGCCGTGGACTTCCTCGCGTACGTGCGGGGCATGGCCAGGTTCGAGTCGCTGGACGGGCTGTTGGAGGCCATCGCCGACGACGTGAAGCGGGCGCGTGTGCTGACCGACGCCTACGACGCGGAGCGCTGAACCCCGCCGCACGCATGACGTGAGGGCCCGTACCGTCCGAGGACGGTACGGGCCCTTCGTGTTCACCGCCCGGTGCGCCCGAGCCGGCGTCAGCCGAGCCGGGGGTCGCGCGGCGGGCCACCGGGCTGCGGCGGCTGCGGCGGTTGTTGCCCGGACGGCCCGGGCTGCTGCCAGGGTTGACCGGGTTGCGGGTACGCCCGGTCGTACGGCTGCGGGGCGGGCGGCTGTTGGTGGGGCGCCTGCTGCTGGTACGGCCCCGGGGCCTGCGGGGCCGGGGCGGCCTGCGGGGCGCCCCAGTGGTTCTGCGGGGCCTGCTGCTGCGCGCGGACGAAGTCCTCGGCGACCAACGCGGAGAGGTTGAAGTACGCCTCGCGCGTCTTCGGCCGCATCAGGTCGAGGTCCACCTCCGCGCCGGCCGAGAGGTGCTCGTCGAAGGGCACCACGACCACGCCCCGGCAACGGGTCTCGAAGTGCTGGACGATGTCCTCGATCTTGATCATCTTGCTGGTCTCGCGGACCCCCGAGATGACGGTGAGGGAGCGGGACACGAGATCGGCGTAACCGTGGGCGGAGAGCCAGTCGAGGGTGGTGCTCGCGCTGCTGGCGCCGTCCACGGACGGTGTCGAGATGATGATCAGCTGATCGGCCAGGTCGAGGACACCGCGCATGGCGGAGTACAGGAGCCCGGTGCCCGAGTCGGTCAGGACGATCGGGTACTGGCGCCCCACCGTCTCGATGACACGCCGGTAGTCCTCGTCGTTGAAGGTCGTCGAGACGGCGGGGTCCACGTCGTTCGCGATGATCTCCAGGCCGGAAGGGGCCTGCGAGGTGAACCGGCGGATGTCCATGTACGAGTTCAGGTACGGGATCGCCTGGACGAGGTCCCGGATCGTCGCACCGGTCTCGCGGCGCACCCGCCGGCCGAGGGTGCCGGCGTCGGGGTTCGCGTCGATGGCCAGGATCTTGTCCTGGCGTTCCGTGGCGAGCGTCGCGCCGAGCGCGGTGGTCGTCGTGGTCTTGCCGACGCCGCCCTTGAGGCTGATGACGGCGATGCGGTAGCACGACATGACCGGCGTACGGATGAGCTCCAGCTTGCGCAGGCGCTCCGCCTCGGCCGCCTTGCCGCCGAACCGGAAGCCCGAACGGGTCGGCTTGGGCTTCTGCTTGGCCCGCAACAGACGGTCGGAGGACAACTCGACGGCGGCGGTGTAGCCGAGCGGCGCCCCACCGCCGGCCTGGCCGGACGGGTACGAGGGCTGCTGGGGGCCGTTCGGCCACTGCGCGCCCGAACGGGGGTCACCGTAGGGCGGCTGCGGCTGCGGCTGCGGCTGCGGCGGTTGGGGCTGCGGCTGAGCCGGAGCCGGCGTGGGCGCGGGGGGAGGGAAGCCGTACCCCTCGGGCGGGGCCGGGGGCGGCTGCCGGTCGGCGGGGGCGGGCGGGAAGCCGTAGCCCTGCGGGGCACCGGACGCGCCGAAGGCGGGCGGCTGCGGAACCGCCCCACCGGGCCCCCCGTACGGGTTCTCCGCGACGGGCGCCGGCGCCTCCGCGGGGGTGGCGGGCGGGGCGTACGGCCCGGGCGCGGGCTCTGCGAAGGGGGCCTGCGGCGCGGGGTCCCGGTAGGGCCCGGCCGGCGGAGCGGCGTCGACGGGGGCGGCGACCGGAGCCTGCGGGTACACGTGGTCGGCGGGCGCGGCGGACACCGCCTGCTCGACCGGCGCCGGTTCGGGCGCCTCGACCGGCGCGGGTACCGGAGCCGGTGCGGACGCGGGGCCCTGGTGCGGCTCCGGCGCGGGAGCGGCGTACGGCGGCGCCGGCGGTTCCGGCGTCATCGCGATTGTCGCGGGCGGGGCCACCGGCGCGGGCGGGGCGACCGGGGCCGGCGCGGGGGCCGAGGCCGCGGGCTCTAGCGGCGCCGCCTCGGGCGCGGGCGGGGCCACGACGGGCTCGGCGGGGAGGCCCGGGTACGCGGGCGCCGGCTCGGGCGCGACCGCCGGAACGGACGCCTCGCCCGGCTCCGGGTACGCCGCCGCCGCACCGGGACCTGCCGGAGCGGAAGCCCGGGGCTCGTGCGCCGGGGGCTCCTGGAACGGCGCCGCGTCGACGCGGGGCGGCTCGGGAGACGCCGGCGCGGACGTCGGTTCGGCCCGCGTCGTGAACGCGGCGGGCGCGCCCTGCTCGTCGGCCGGGCGGTGCGGCGCGGGCGGTGCGATCCGCATCGTGGAGGGCGAGACCACGTCCGACGGGCGGTGGGGTTCGAACCCGCTGCCCTCGGGCAGCCCCGGTACCGGCGTCGCCGGAGCCGACGGCGCACCCTGCGTGTACCAGGCCGGCGGGGTGTAGTCGATGGTGAACTCGCCCGTCACCTCGGGCTCCGCGTCGGACTGATCGTCCGTCGGGACGTCCCACGTCCCGCCGCGCCTCTCGTTCCGATCGCCGCTCACTGGTCCTCCTGGTATGTCGAACACCGCACAGGCGCCCACCTCGACGCCGCGCCCTCACTCAGCCTAATGGCGCCCCCTCGCGCGGCCCGCCGCGGCGGGGCTCGCGGACCGGGGGCGCACCACGTCCCTGCCTACAGGCCGGCCGGGCGCTGAGCAACCGTCATCGGTACCCGCTCACCCCATCCGGGGAGAGCCCCGGACGTCCCGTGGCACGCCAACCGCGGCCCGTTCCCCGCACTTCGCGCCGCGCCGGATCAGTCGATCCGCCGCGCCGGACCCAGCAGCCCGATCTCCGTGTCCGTGCCCTGCGTCATCACGAACGTGCGGTCCTGCGGCGTACACCACAGCGTGACCCCGTCACCCAGCGTCGGCAGCGAGTCCACCGCCGCGGCCGGCAACCCCATCAGGCGCCCGATCTGCGTCGCCTCGTCGGGAGAGACCCGCTGCACGCCCACCACCGAGGAGTTCCGCAGCAGCCGGGGCGCCGTCGGGCTCAAGTAGGGCAGCAGGGTCAGCACCGACTGCCACGGCCCCGCCACGACCCGGCCGCGCGGGGGTCTCATCCCGCAGTCCCGGATCACCAGGACGGGGCTGCCCGCGGACGCGCCCTGCGGCGGAACCCGGCCCACCTCGTGGAGGGTCAAGCACTGCTGCCCGCCCCCGGCGGCCCGTGCCAGCCCGGCCCACACCGGCGCGCGCCCGGTCTCCACCGCGACCCGCGCCCCGGTCGCCGCCGCGCGCAACGCCAGCACCTGCGCCGTCCAGAGACCGCCGATCAGCGTCACCTCGTACGGGGTGGGACGGTTGACGCCCAGCACCGCCGGATTGCCCTCGGCGTCCACCCCGATGACGACCCCGTCGTCCCCGACGGGGAGCGCCAGCAGGTCCAGCTCCGCCGCCGGCAGCACGTGCCGCTCCCGGCGCGGGCCGACCAGCCCGAAGCCGCCCCGCAGGGCACCCGTACCCCTCATCGCGCGCCTCCCAGCGGCAGCGAGGCCAGCAGCCCCGGCACCTGTTCCCGGTCCAGCCGTACGAGGTCGGCCCGCACACCCCGCGCCGTCCGCTCCAGCTCGCGCCGGGCGGCGACCAGTTCCTCGTCACTGCGCCCCGTCACCCGTACGTGCCCGGTCAACGTGACGCCCTGTCGCCCGGCGGGGGCCATCGTGAGGCTGAAGTTCGTCGCCAGGGCCGGCAGGGAGGTCAGCAACGCCACGAACCGGGGGAGCGGCGCCCCGGAACCGCCCAGTCGCGGCCAGCGGCCGATCCAGTAGGTGGTGTGCCGGCGGTCGTCGCAGCGCCAGGTCCGCGAGGTCTCCTCCGTGCGCCGACCCGACCCGGCCGACCGGCCCGCCTGGGTGATCGCCATCGGGTTCGCGCACGAGGACGTCGCCAGCGCGCCCGTCAGCTCCTGCTCCGTCAGCACCGTGGCGCGGAAACCGGCCCCCGTCAGCCGGCTCGCCAACTGGTCGGCGGCCCGCACCAGACAACGCTGGGCGCCGCCGAGCCCACCGCCGCGCGCGGTGACGGCCTCGGGGCACAGCTCCGGGTCGAGTTTCAGCGCGATCCACGTCAATCGCACCGCGGGCGTGCCGGTGCGGGCCTGCAATGGGGCGTAGTTGAGCGCGGCCATCGACCGTGCCGGCAGGTGCGGCGCCGGCGCCGGCTGGGTGTGCTGCACCAACTGCGCCGATTCCAGGCGGATCCCGTCCACTTCGAGGATGTCCCGTACGAGACCGAGCGGCAGCGGTCGCGCACCCCGGTCCGGCCGCAGCGCGGTGGCGTCCGTGTCCACCTGCACGACCGCGGTCAGGAACGTCCCGTCGCCCACCATCCCCACCGGCCGCCGGTCACGGCCCCCGAAGGTCAGGGTCCGCAGCGCCGGATCGGCCTCGACCAGCGGGGCCAGTCCCGGTTCGGTCCCGGCCGGCACGGCGAAGGCGGCGGCCCGGCCCCGGCGGGCCCGCAGCGCGAGGGAGCCGGCGAGCCACTCCGGCAGGGACCGCCGGCGCCGACGCACGACCGCGAGCACCACCAGGACCGTCGCGAGTGCGCCGGCCGGCATCAGCAGCAGCGGTTCCACCACCCACGCCACCAACAGCGCCGCCGCGGCGACCTGGAGCAGAACGAGCTGTTGCAATCGGAACGGACCCAACCGCCCCGGACCCGACCTCGGATGCGGTGTCACCCCATCGTCCGCGGGTGCGGCCGGGGCCGTCTGCGACTGCGTCGCGGTGGCCATCACTCGCGCACCTCCCCATCCCGGGGTCGGACCCCGTACGTCCGGTGCCGTGCGGTCTCGCCGCCCGAATCCGGAAATCCCCTCGATCCGCCCCGACAGGCCCTGATGCCGCAAGGCGCCTGAAATCGCGCGGTCCAGGGGTCTTGAACGGGGGTGTCGAATGGCCAACAGAGCCTACCCGCCCCGTGCGTGGCCTCCGGCAAGAGGCATAGTAGGTGCCCGGTCAGACAATCGAGGCTCGGGGACCGTACTCACCGACCGGGCCGTGCGGGGAGAAGCAGGCGGCCATGGCATCACGACGTGATGAGCTCAACGCGTACACCTTTGCGAAGCGGCGTACGGTGGCTGCCTTCCTCCAACCGTCCGCCACCGGCACCGAGGAGGGAGCACCCAGGCCGCTGCGCGCCGTCCTGCCCGGAGTGATCGTCGGGGCGCTGGTGTTGGCGGGCTTCGGCGCCTGGGGCATGTTCAAACCGCAGGCGCCCAAGGGCTGGGACGAGCCGGGCGCCACGGTGATCGTCGGCAAACAATCCACGACCCGCTACGTGGTCCTGTCCACCAAGATCAACGGCAAGGCGCAGACGCGGCTGCACCCGGTGCTGAACCTGGCCTCCGCCCGACTCCTCCTGGACCCCTCCAAGTTCAAGGTCGTCCCGATCGACGACAAGATCCTCGACGCGGGCAAACCGCCGCGCGGCCCGATCATCGGCATCCCCTACGCCCCCGACCGGCTGCCCACCGCCGCGGACGCCGGCAAGGCCAAGCGCTGGGCGGTCTGTCAACAGCCGGGCGGCGACGGCAAGGCGGTGCAGACCGCCGCCTTCGTCCTCGCCGAACGCGAGGCGGGCCGGGTGGAAGGCCCCGGCAAGGTCACCGGCGGCCAACTGCTCTACGTCCGCAACACCGGGGGCGCCAAGGAGCGCTACCTGGTCGACGCCGGCGGCACCAAGTACCGGTTCCCCGAGGGCGGACCGGACGCGGGCACCCTCACCACCGCCCTGGTCGGCACCGGAGCCGTTCCGCAGCCCGTCACCGAGCAGTGGCTGGCCACCCTCAACCCCGGCGACGACCTGGCCTTCCCGCAACTGCCCGGCACGCCCGACGCCAACGCGAACGTGCAGGGCCTGGCCACCGCCGACAACAAGGTCGGCATGGTGCTCACCGCCCAGACCGGCTCCGGCACCCAGCACTACGTGGTCCTGCCCGGACGGGTCGCCCCGGTATCGGAGTTCGTGGCCTGGCTGCTGATCTCCGCGCCGGCGACCGACGCCCTCGACATGCACGGCAAGGCCCGCGAGATCGACCTCCAGTCCCTCACCCCGGACGCCACCCCGTTCAAGAACGAGGCCAGATGGCCGCAGCGACGCGGCCCCCAGATCAACCGCGTCGCGCCGACCGCCGGCGCCGCCGAGGGAACCGAGCGGCGCGACACCGTCTGCAACGTCCTGCGGTCCGTCGACGGCCAGGGCAACCAGACCCTCAGCACCTGGGCCGGCACCGGCTTCCCCCTCGACATCACCGCCAGCGGCACCAGCTCGTACGTCACCCCCGGCTCCGGTCTGCTCTACACCCAGACCCAGGGCCGGCAGACCACCGCCGGGGGCTCCCTCTTCCTGGTCACCGACACCGGCCTGCGCTACGCCGTACAGGCCAACGGAGACAGCGACGCCGAGCAGTCGAAGATCGGCGCCGGCGCCCCGAAGGACCCGTCCGCCGACGGCCGTCCCGAGGCCGGCCAGGCGCAGATCCGGCTCGGCTACGGCGCCGTCACGCCGGCCATGGTGCCCATCGCGTGGTCCGAGTTCCTCTCCAAGGGGCCACGGCTGGACGCCAACTCCGCGCGCCAGCCGCAGGGCTCGTGAGGACGCCGCCGATGCCCGAAACGCCGATGCGACGCCCCCGCGCACCCCGTGCCGCCGGGACCCCGCGACCCGGTCCGGCGCGCGGGGCCGCTCGGGCCGCGCTCCTCGCCGCCGCCCTCGCGCTCGTCACGATCCCCGGCGCGAGCGCCTCCGCCGCGCCCCGGCCCTCGTACGCCGCGTCCCCCGCGTCTGCGACGTACGCCTCGCACCCCTCCCGGGTCTCCGGAGCCGGTGAGTGCACCTTCCCCATGAAGAAGCAGATCGCCGATCGCCCGTGGGCCCTGCAACGGCTGCTCCTCGACGCCCTCTGGGCTCGGACCAAGGGCAAGGCCGAGGACGGGACGAGCATCCGCGTCGCGGTGATCGACACCGGTGTGGACCGGGCGAACCCGCAGCTCGGCGGAGCCCTCGACATCGCAGCCGGCAAGGACTTCGTCGACCCCAAGGGCGGCGACGGCACCGCCGACACCGTGGGCCACGGCACCAAGGTCGCCGGACTGATCGCGGCCCGCCCCCAGGAGGGCACCGGCTTCGTCGGCCTCGCCCCCGAAGCCACCGTCATCCCCATCCGGCAGAACGACGGCCAGGGCAACGGCAACGCCGCCACCCTCGCCAAGGCGATCGACCACGCCCTGTCCAAGGGCGCACACGTCATCAACATCTCGCAGGACACCGACGCCCAGCTCGGCCCGGACTCCGACCTCGCCAAGGCCGTCAAGCGCGCCGTCGACGCCAAGGTCGTGGTGATCGCCTCGGCGGGCAACGACGGCCTCGGCGGACAGAAGCGCAAGACCTACCCGGCCGCCTTCCCCGGCGTGCTCGCCGTGGCCTCCTCCGACCGCAACAACGAGCGCGCCTCCTTCTCCCAACCCGGCGACTTCGTCGGCGTGGCGGCCCCCGGCGTCGACATGGTCTCCACCGTCCCGGGCTTCGGCCAGTGCATCGACAACGGGACGAGTTTCTCCGCGCCGTACGTCGCCGGCCTGGCCGCCCTGCTGCGCGCCGAGCACATGGACTGGACCCCGCAACAGATCGTCTGGCAGATCCAGAACACCGCCGAGCGCTCCGTCAACGGCCGCGACGACTACGTCGGTTGGGGGGTCGTCGACCCGGTCCGCGCGGTCACCCAGGACAGCGAACCCCCCAAGGCCCCCGTCCCGGACCCGGGACCGCCCCCCGCAGCCGCCCCGGAGGTCGCGCGACTGAGTCTCGCCGAGACGGCGCAGGAACGGCAGGTGCGCCTCGGCACGTACGCTCTCGGGATCGGCGTGGTCCTCATCGGTGTCATCGCGGGGACCGCCACCGTCATCCGCGACGCCCGGCGCCGCCGTTTGCAGTGAACGGTCACGGGCCCATGAAAGCCGCGGGACACCGGTGTTGGGCCGGTGAGGTGAAGTGGCTAGAGTGACGCCGAGCTTCACGACTGTGATCGGGGGATCGCGTGAAGCGGAGGGGGACTTCCGAGATGAGCGGCTCCACGCCGCGCCGGGAACGTCCGCTCCGCCACGCAGTCCGCCGGTTCTGCCGGCGAATTGAGAAGTGAGGAGCTTCGGATGACGAACAATTTCGGACTCGCGGACGATCCGGTCGTCAAGGCGGCCAACAAGATCTCCGAGACGGCCCAGGCCGTCACCACCCAGTCCCGTGAACTGGCCGACATCGTCGCGACGGTGAGCGCCGGTTGGACCGGTGTGGGCGCCGGCGGATTCGCCAAGGCGCAGGAGGACATCAACACGGACCACGACAAGATCCGCCGCCTGCTCGGGGTCCTGCACCACGCGATCTCGCAGACCAAGAACCTGAGCAACGCCCAGGACGAGGACGTGCGCGCGACCTTCGCCGCCGCCAACAAGTCCGCTCTGAACAACATCTGACCCGGCGTCGCCGGCGGCGACGGTCACGCCCCCGCCGCCCGTCATGCCCCAGCGCGAAGGAGAAGCCCATGGTTGACCCCGGCCACACCCGGGTCCGGTACGAGACGGTCCAGCAGATGGCGGACCGCATCCGGATCGTGTCGAGCAACATCGTCAAGGACCTGGCCGAGATGGAGCAGGCCGTCAAGGTCGTCACCGACACGTGGGACGGTGAGGCCCACCGCGAGTACGTGACCCTCCAGGCGAAGTACAAGGCCGCGGCGGACCACATGCAGAAGCAGCTGGACACCGTCGCCAAGCTCATCGAGGCCGGCAAGGGCGACTACCGCGCCACCGACGTGAAGGCCTCGCGCCTGTTCACCGAGGCCTACTGAGCCGGTAGCCGGTAGCCGCCGGCCGACACCGGGCCCCACCTCGAACGCCCGAACGGGGCGCGCCCGCACCGGGCGCGCCCCGTTCGCGTCTCCCGACGCCCGCCGGCGTCAGCGCAGGTCGAACTCGCCGTCCCGGGCGCCGAGCACGAACGCCTCCCACTCGGCCGCCGTGTACCGCAGCACCGTCTCCCGGTCCAGCGATGACCGCATGGCCACCGCCCCCTCGGGCAGCTTGGCGATCTCGACCCGCTCCTCGTCGGGACTCGTCCCGGGCGGGCCCTCCCACTCGACGCCGCTGATGTCGAGCGCGTACAGCTCGTCCTTCTCCTGCTGGGACCCCATGGTGCGGCCTTCCCTTCGTACGACGGCGGTGCAGCGTTCCGGCCCGATTATCGACGCCGGCGCCGCGGGCGGGGGAGCGATTCGACTTCTCGGGCCGACCTCACACCGCGGAGTTCGGCAACCGCCCGATCTGAACCAACGACGTGCCCCGCTTGCGCGAGGAGTAGTAGCCCCGGCCCGGTGGCATCGGACGCGGCCGGACACTGCCGATCAGGTCGCCCTCGGAAGGATCACCCGACAGCACCACACCCTGCGCCCCCAGCTCCTTGATCCGCTGCATGAAGGGCTCGTACAGGGAACGCGAGGCCCCCGCCGAGTTCCGGGCGACGATGAAGCGGACGCCCGTGTCCCGGGCAAAGGGCAGGAACTCCACCAGCGCGGCCAGCGGATTGCCCTGACTCGTCGCGACCAGGTCGTAGTCGTCGATGATGATGAAGACGTCCGGGCCCGTCCACCAACTGCGGTCCCGCAACTGCTGCGGGGTCACGTCGTCGGGCGGCTGCCGCCGGGAGAACACCCCGCCCAGCGCCTCCATGTGCATCTGGAGGGAACTCGCCATCGGCGCGTACTCCAGCAGGTGCTCCTCCGGCAGCGCACCGAGCAGCCCACGCCGGTAGTCGCCGACCACCAGCTTGGCCTGGTCGGGGGTGTACCGGTCGGCGATCTGCCGGGCGATGAGCCGCAGCAGGTTCGTCTTGCCCGACTCGCTCTCGCCGAAGACCAGGAAGAACGGATCGGTCTCGAAGTCGACGAACACCGGCTCCAGGTCCGTCTCCCCGACGCCGATCGAGATCCCGCGCGAGGGGTACTCCCCGCCCTTGGGCAGCTGATCGGCGTGGAGCAGCCGCGGCAGCAGCCGCACGCCCGGAGCCGAGGCCCCCGTCCACGCCCCCTTCACCGCCGCCACGAACGCCGCCGTGGCCTGCGACAGGTCCTGCGCGGTGTGCGAACCGTCGATCCGCGGCAGCGCGCCGAGGAAGTGCAGCTTCTCCGGCACCTGACCGCGACCCGGCATCCCCGTGGGGACGTTCGCGGCGACCCGCCGGTCGAACTCGGAGTCCATGACGTCGCCGAGCCGCAGTTCCAGCCGACTCAACATCTGGTCCTTCAGCGCGGACCGCACCTCCATGTAGCGCGCGGCCGTCACCACCACGTGGATCCCGTATCCCAGACCGCGGGCGGCGATGTCCGTGACGACCGGCTCAAGGCCCTCGTACTCGGTACGGAAGCCGCCCCACCCGTCGACGATCAGGAACACGTCGCCCCACGCCTCGCCGGGCAGCTCGCCCGCCGCGCGCCGCCGACGGTAGGTGCCCATCGAGTCGATGCCGTTGGCGCGGAAGAACTCCTCGCGCCGATCGAGGATGCCCGCGACCTCCGCGACCGCCCGGCGCACCCGCTCGGGATCGAGCCGCGAGGCGATCCCGCCCACGTGCGGCAGCTCCGCGACCGACGAGAGGCTGCCGCCGCCGAAGTCCAGGCCGTAGAACTGCACCTCGCGCGGGGTGTGCGTCAACGCGAACGAGGAGATCAACGTCCGCATCAGCGTCGACTTGCCCGACTGCGGACCGCCCACCACCATCATGTGGCCCGCCGCACCGGAGAAGTCCCGGTACAACACCTCACGCCGCTGCTCGAACGGCTTGTCGATCAGGCCGAGCGGCACGACGAGCCCGCCGGGCCGCGTGTACCCCTGCGCGTGCAACCCGCGCTCCGCCGACGGGGCCAGGGCCGGCAGCAACTGGTCCAGCGGCGGCGCCTGGTCCAGCGGCGGCAGCCACACCTGGTGCGCCGGCACGCCCTGACCCTCCAGCCGACCCACGATCACGTCCAGCACGGTGTCCGCCAGGGCGTCCTCCCCCTGCGCGGCCGCCTGCGCCGCCAGGTACGCCGGGTCCGGCGCCGCGTACACCACCGGCACCGGCGCCGCCGTGAAGCGCACGGGCCGCCGCTCCAACGGGAACAGCCCCACCGACAGGTCGGGCCCGCCCGAACGGTAGGTGCCCGACACGTACGCCGCCTTGAAGCGGGTCATCTCGTCCGTACCGAACTTCAGGTACCCCGAACCCGGCACCGACGGCAGGTGGTAGGCGTCGGGCACCCCGATCGCGGTCCGCGACTCGGCCGCCGAGAACGTCCGCAGACCCACCCGGTACGAGAGGTACGTGTCCAGCCCGCGCAGCTTCCCCTCCTCAAGCCGCTGCGACGCCAACAACAGGTGCACGCCCAGCGAACGCCCGATGCGACCGATCTGGATGAACATGTCGATGAAGTCGGGCTTCGCCGTGAGCAGTTCGGAGAACTCGTCGATGACCAACACCAGCGAGGCCAACGGCTCCAGCGGCGCGCCGGCCGCCCGCGCCTTCTCGTAGTCGTTGACGTTCGCGTAGTTGCCCGCCGACCGCAGCAGCTCCTGCCGGCGCTGCAACTCGCCGCGGATCGAGTCGCCCATGCGGTCCACGAGCGTCAGGTCGTCCGCCAGGTTGGTGATCACGGCCGCCACGTGCGGCATCTGCCCCATGCCCGTGAACGTCGCACCACCCTTGAAGTCCGCGAGGACGAAGTTCAGCGTCTCCGAGGTGTGCGTGACCGCCAGACCCAACACCAGCGTCCGCAGCAGCTCCGACTTCCCGGAACCGGTCGCACCCACGCACAGACCGTGCGGGCCCATGCCCTCCTGGGCGGCCTCCTTGAGGTCCAGCATCACCGGGGAACCGTCCTCGCCCACACCGATCGGCACGCGCAACCGCTCACCGGCCGACCGGGGCCGCCACGTCCGCGACACGTCGATCGAGGCCGCGTCGCCCAGGTTCAGCAGGTCCGTGAAGTCGAGATTCGCCAACAAGGGCTCGTCCTCGTCACCGCCACCCGTGCGCAGCGGCGCCAACTGCCGGGCCAGGGCTTCCGCCGCCGGCAACGACAGGGTGTCCGGCGCGCCCTCGTACGCGACGCCGGCGCCCGACTCCAGCCGCAACCGACCCGGCCGCACCACCACGGACAAGCCGCCGCGCGGCTCGTCCAGCTCGCCCGCGACCACCTCGACGACGGTCACCCCCTGGAGGCCCTCCACCGCCGCGAACACCGAATCCGGCGGCACGATGCCCCCGTCCAGCACGACCAGCAGGTGCGGCTGGTCCAACACGGGGGAGACCTCACGGCTGAAGCGCGGCCGCCCCTCCAGCCGCGACGCCAACAACCCCTCCAGCTCGCCCAGGTCGTCACCGAACAGCCGCTTCGTGCCGGCCCCGTCCACCTGACCCGGCACCTGCGTGTGCGGCAACCACTTCGTCCAGTCCCACGAGGGCACCGCACCCGGCGCGGCCACCACCGCCACCATCAGGTCCTCGGGGGAGTGCAACGTCGTCAACTGCGCCACCAACGCCCGCGCCGTCCCGCGCGCCGACTCCGCCTCCCCGGACACCGTCACGTGGTAGAACGCCCGGATCGACACCGCCATCGGCAGCCCGTCCAACGAGGAGTGCACCTGCAGGAACCGCTGCATCGCGCCCGCCGTCAGCGGCTCCAGCTCGTCCACCGGCGCCGTGTCCGGAGCCACCAGCGCGGTCGCCAACCGCTGCGCGCCCAACCCCAGCCGCGCCTGCCCGAAGTCCGCGTCCCCGACCCGCCGTTCCCACAGCCGGGATCCCTCGGCCACCACCGACCACAACTGCTCCGGCGCCGGGTGCAGGTACAACTGCGCGTCGCGCTGCGCCCGCGCCGTCCTGCGTACCTGCCGCCGGGTCTGCGCCAGGTACTTCATGTAGTCCCGGCGCACATCCGCCATTTGCCCCTGCGTACCGCGCCGGTGACGCACCAGCTGGGCGATCACCATGCCCACGGTCGACACCAGCATCAGCGCGCCCATGATCCGCATGAACGGCGCCGCACCCGGCATGAAGAAGAAGACGACCGACGAACCCATGCCGAGCATCGGCAAGAGCTGCATCAGCATGCCCTCCTGCTGCCCGCGCGGCAGCTCCGGCGGTCCCTCCAGCCTCAGTTCGTCCGAAGGGACTTCGGGCGGTAGCGCCCGGGGCGGGCGCTTCACGACGATCTGGCTCACCGGAGCATCAATCCCTTGAAAACGGACGGGACGCCGCAACCGGCGCCCCCAAGTCCCGGACACGGACGGGGACTCCCCCGCGCGACGGCGATCCTACTTGCCGACCCTCCCGCGGCGGCCCGGTAGGGTGACCGCGCGCGGCATGCGCAACCGCGAACTCGACCCGCGCACATGCAGGGTCGGACACGCCAACCAGGGGGGTCACACAGGTGAGTACGGCCGAGGCGACGGGTTTCTGCAGGGTCACCGTCGTGGCCCCGGACAGCCGGATAGACGTGGCCCTCCCCGAGGACATCGCCGTCGCCGACGTCTACCCCGAACTGCTGCGCCTCACCGGCCAGACCCAGCCCGTCGGCGCACCGACCGGCTTCCACCTCGTACGCCGCTCGGGCGTCGTCCTCGACGGCGCCCGCACCCTCGCCGCCCAGCAGGTCCTCGACGGCGAGGTGCTCAGCCTGCGCCCCTTCGCCGAGTCCCTGCCGCCCGCCGTCTTCGACGACGTCTCCGACGCCGTCGCCTCGGCCGTCGTCCGCGACCGCCACCGCTGGAGCGACGACATGCTGCGCGGCGCGGGCCTGGCCGGCGCCGCCGTCCTGCTGATCCTGCTCGGCTTCGTCCTCTGGTACGCCGACCCGGTCCGCCACGACATGCACGGCCTGCCCGGCGTCATCGCCGGCGCCGGCGCCGTCCTGCTGGTCGCCACCGCCGGCGTCCGCGCCCGGGTGTACGGCGACCGGGGCTCCGCCGTCGCCCTCGGCCTCGCCGCCCTCCCGCACCTGCTGATCGCCGGCTCCGGCATCGTCGCCCCCGCCGCCGGACAGGGACCCGGCCGCCTCCAGTTCCTCCTCGGCTGCGTCTGCGCCCTCGTCGCCGCCGTCGCCCTGGTCGCCCTCACCCCGAACGGAGACGCCCCCTTCGTCGCGGCCACCTTCCTGGCCGCCGCCGGCACCCTCGCCGCCTTCGCGGCCATCGCCACCGAAGCCTCCGCCACCGCCACGGCCGCCGTCTGCGCCCCCGCCGCCGTGGGCCTCGTCGCCTTCCTCCCCGGCCTCTCCGCCCGCTTCGCCCGCCTGCCCATCGGCTACGCCGCCCCGCAGAGCTCCGCAGGCGACCACGAGATCCCCGACCGCCACGAGCCCCGGCCCACCGGCGCCCCGACCGATCCCGCCGCCGAGGTCCGGCGCGACCCGGCCGCCCTCGACGCCGAGGCCATCGCCGTCCAGGCCCGCCGGGGTCACGAGATGCTGCTCGGCCTCGTCGGCGGCTGCGCGGCCGTCGCCGTGGGCGCCGCCGCGGTCCTCGGCTTCTCCGACGACACCTGGGGCCGGCTGCTCGCCCTGACCACCGGCCTCGCCATGCTGCTCCGGGCCCGGCTCTTCCGCCACACCTCACAGGTGGTGTGCGCCCTCGCCGCCGGCCTCGCCGCCGTGGCCCTGCTCGTCCTGGGCCTGGCCCTGCACCCGCCGGCCGACCTCGTCGCAGAGCTCCTGCTCCACGGCGACCGCGGCGACCCGGACCTCCGTACGATCTGGCTCTCGGCCGCCGTCGCCGCCGGCGCCGTCCTCCTCACCGGTATTGCGCTTGTCATCCCGCGCAAGGGCCTGTCACCCTTCTGGGGACGGATGCTCGACCTCACCGAGGCCGCAGTGCTGCTCAGCCTGGTCCCGCTGACCCTGGCCGTGCTCGACGTCTACTCCCGGGCCCGCGCCCTCACCGGCTGACAAGGCGAGTCCCGGCAGCCTGGTACGCTGTGTGACGGCCGTTTGTGTACGCGCTCCCGGAGACTTTCCGGAAGCTGCGCTCAGCGGACCCCGCCTCCCGAGTCACGGAAGATCCCCAGAGAATTCGACCTGGGGCACTCGGTGGCCACGAAGACCCGAACGAGGAGTACGCGTGCCGCTCGACGCCGCTACGAAGAAGCAGATCATCGAAGAATTTGGTGCCAAGGAGGGCGACACCGGCTCCCCCGAGGTTCAGGTCGCGATGCTCTCCCGTCGCATCTCGGACCTGACCGAGCACCTCAAGACCCACAAGCACGACCACCACTCCCGTCGTGGTCTGCTGATCCTGGTCGGCCAGCGTCGCCGCCTGCTGCAGTACCTGGCCAAGAAGGACATCCAGCGCTTCCGTACGCTGGTCGAGCGCCTCGGCATCCGCCGCGGTGCGGCCGGCGCCAAGTAAAGACGCTGTGAAGGGAGCGGTTCCCATACTGAGGGGGCCGCTCCCTTTGCTGTACGTGCGCGACGCACCACACGCTTTGTAGTCTGGAAGCACACGCGCACAACCGAAGAGGAGGAGCGCCCTCCCTACGCCGCCGGTCCTCGGTAGTGGCATCCGGAAAGCCCAGCGAGGGCAACGAACCGGGTGCTTCGATCGAAGACCGGCCCGCACGCAAGGAGCGCTTCTCCAACACCGTCCGTCACCACACGGGTGGCGGACGGAGACGACGAAAATGGAGATATCGCTAGTGGAGAACGAGACCCACTACGCCGAGGCCGTCATTGACAACGGTTCCTTCGGCACCCGCACCATCCGCTTCGAGACGGGCCGTCTGGCCCGCCAGGCCGCCGGCTCCGCCGTTGCCTACCTGGACGACGACACGATGGTGCTGTCCGCCACCACCGCGTCGAAGAAGCCCAAGGACCAGCTCGACTTCTTCCCCCTCACGGTGGACGTCGAGGAGCGGCAGTACGCGGCCGGCAAGATCCCCGGCTCCTTCTTCCGTCGCGAAGGCCGGCCCTCCGAGGACGCGATCCTCACCTGCCGCCTGATCGACCGCCCGCTGCGCCCGTCCTTCAAGAAGGGCCTGCGCAACGAGATCCAGGTCGTCGCGACGATCATGGCGCTCAACCCCGACCACCTGTACGACGTCGTGGCGATCAACGCCGCCTCCGCGTCCACCCAGCTGGCCGGCCTGCCCTTCTCCGGCCCGATCGGCGGCGTCCGCGTCGCGCTGATCCGCGGCCAGTGGGTCGCCTTCCCGACGCACACCGAGCTCGAGGACGCCGTCTTCGACATGGTCGTCGCGGGTCGCGTCCTGGAGGACGGCGACGTCGCGATCATGATGGTCGAGGCCGAGGCCACCGAGAAGACCATCGCCCTGGTCAAGGGCGGCGCCGAGGCGCCGACCGAGGAGGTCGTGGCCGCCGGCCTCGACGCCTCGAAGCCCTTCATCAAGGTCCTCTGCAAGGCCCAGGCCGACCTGGCCGCCAAGGCCGCCAAGCCCGAGGGCGAGTTCCCGGTCTTCCTGGACTACCAGGACGACGTGTACGAGGCCCTCTCGGCCGCCGTCAAGGGCGAGCTCTCCCAGGCGCTGACCATCGCGGGCAAGCAGGACCGCGAGGCCGAGCTGGACCGCATCAAGGAGATCGCCGCCGAGAAGCTCCTCCCGGCCTTCGAGGGCCGCGAGAAGGAGATCTCCGCCGCCTACCGCAGCCTGACCAAGGCCCTGGTGCGCGAGCGCGTCATCAAGGACAAGGTCCGCATCGACGGCCGCGGGATCACGGACATCCGTACCCTCGCCGCCGAGGTCGAGGCCATCCCGCGCGTGCACGGCTCGGCGCTGTTCGAGCGTGGCGAGACCCAGATCCTGGGCGTCACCACCCTCAACATGCTCCGCATGGAGCAGCAGCTGGACACCCTCTCCCCGGTGACCCGCAAGCGCTACATGCACAACTACAACTTCCCGCCGTACTCCGTCGGCGAGACCGGCCGCGTCGGTTCGCCGAAGCGTCGCGAGATCGGCCACGGCGCGCTCGCCGAGCGCGCGATCGTGCCGGTACTCCCGACCCGCGAGGAGTTCCCCTACGCGATCCGTCAGGTGTCCGAGGCCCTCGGCTCCAACGGCTCGACGTCCATGGGCTCGGTCTGCGCCTCCACCATGTCGCTGCTGAACGCCGGTGTGCCCCTCAAGGCCCCCGTCGCCGGCATCGCCATGGGTCTGATCTCCCAGGAGATCGACGGCAAGACCCACTACGTCGCCCTCACCGACATCCTCGGTGCGGAGGACGCGTTCGGCGACATGGACTTCAAGGTCGCCGGCACCAAGGAGTTCGTCACCGCGCTCCAGCTGGACACCAAGCTCGACGGCATCCCGGCCTCGGTCCTGGCCGCCGCCCTCAAGCAGGCCCGCGACGCCCGCCTCCACATCCTCGACGTGATGATGGAAGCGATCGACACGCCGGACGAGATGTCCCCCAACGCCCCCCGGATCATCACCGTCAAGATCCCGGTGGACAAGATCGGTGAGGTCATCGGCCCCAAGGGCAAGATGATCAACCAGATCCAGGAGGACACCGGCGCCGAGATCACGATCGAGGACGACGGCACCATCTACATCGGTGCCGCCGACGGCCCGGCCGCCGAGGCCGCCCGCGCCACGATCAACCAGATCGCGAACCCGACCATGCCGGAGGTCGGCGAGCGCTACCTGGGTACGGTCGTCAAGACCACCACCTTCGGTGCCTTCGTCTCCCTCATGCCCGGCAAGGACGGCCTGCTGCACATCTCGCAGATCCGCAAGCTCGCCGGTGGCAAGCGCGTGGAGAACGTCGAGGACGTGCTCGCGGTCGGCACCAAGGTCCAGGTCGAGATCGCCGAGATCGACTCCCGCGGCAAGCTCTCCCTCGTCCCCGTGGTCGATGGCGAAGCGGCCGACGCCGACGCTGACAAGGACGACTCCGACAAGTGACGTCGCGTAGTTCCCGTGTGACGGCCCGCCCCTCTTCGGAGGGGCGGGCCGTCGCCCGTACCCAAACCCTGCTCAAGGGGCAGAACGGCATCGGCACCGTCCGGCGCACCGTCCTGCCCGGCGGACTGCGCATCGTCACCGAGACGCTGCCCTCCGTCCGCTCCGCCACCTTCGGCATCTGGGCGAACGTGGGCTCCCGGGACGAGACGCCCACGCTCAACGGCGCCACGCACTACCTGGAGCACCTCCTCTTCAAGGGCACCGACAAGCGCAGTGCCCTCGACATCTCCTCCGCGATCGACGCGGTCGGCGGGGAGATGAACGCCTTCACGGCGAAGGAGTACACCTGCTATTACGCACGGGTGCTCGACACCGACCTGCCGCTGGCCATCGACGTGGTCTGCGACATGCTGACCGGCTCGCTGATCCGCGAGGAGGACGTCGACGCCGAGCGCGGCGTCATCCTCGAAGAGATCGCGATGACCGAGGACGACCCGGGCGACTGCGTGCACGACCTGTTCGCGCAGACCATGTTCGGCGACAGCCCGCTGGGCCGTCCCGTCCTCGGCACCGTGGAGACGATCAACGCGCTCGGCGCCGACCGGATCCGCCGCTTCTACAAGAAGCACTACGACCCGACCCACCTGGTCGTGGCCGCGGCGGGCAACGTCGACCACAACAAGGTCGTACGTCAGGTCCGCGCCGCCTTCGAGAAGGCGGGCGCACCGGGTCGCACCGACGCCGAGCCGATCGGCCCGCGCGGCGGCACCAAGCGGATCCGCACCGCCGGCCGCGTGGAGCTGGTCAACCGCAAGACCGAGCAGGCCCACGTGGTCCTCGGCATGCCCGGCCTCGCCCGCACCGACGAGCGCCGCTGGGCGCTGGGCGTGCTGAACACGGCGCTCGGCGGCGGCATGTCCTCCCGGCTGTTCCAGGAGGTCCGGGAGAAGCGCGGCCTCGCCTACAGCGTGTACTCGTACACCTCGGGCTTCGCCGACACCGGTCTGTTCGGCGTGTACGCCGGCTGCCGGCCCAGCCAGGTCCACGACGTGCTGCGGATCTGCCGGGACGAGCTGGACAAGGTCGCTTCGGACGGGCTCACGGACGAGGAGATCAGGCGAGCCGTCGGCCAACTGTCCGGCTCCACGGTCCTCGGCCTGGAGGACACCGGTGCCATCATGAACCGGATCGGCAAGAGCGAGCTGTGCTGGGGCGACCAGATGTCGGTCGACGACATGCTGGCCCGGATCGCGGCCGTGACCCCGGACGACGTCCGGGCCGTCGCGCAGGACGTGCTGGCCCACAAGCCGTCCCTCGCCGTGATCGGACCGCTGAAGGAGAAGCAGGCCGCCCGCCTCGACGAAGCGGTGGCCTGAGATCCTGGGGATCGCGGGTGCCGGCCCGCCACGGCCGGCCGGCACCCGGCCCCGTGACATGGAAGCGAAGGAAGCACGAGCATGAGCAGCAAGCTGCGGGTCGCGGTTCTCGGCGCCCAGGGGCGCATCGGCGCCGAGGCGGTCAAGGCCGTCGAGGCCGCCGAGGACATGGAACTGGTCGCCGCGCTCACCCGCGGGGACAAGCCGGAGACACTGACCGACGCCGGCGCCCAGGTCGTCGTCGAGCTGACCACCCCCGCAGCCGTCATGGACAACCTCGACTTCTGCGTCCGGCACGGCATCCACGCCGTCGTCGGCACCACCGGCTGGACCGAGGAGCGCCTGGCCGAGCTGAACACCTGGCTCGCCGGCTCCCCGGAGACCGGGGTGCTCATCGCCCCCAACTTCTCCATCGGCGCCGTCCTCACGATGAAGTTCGCCGCCCAGGCCGCCCGCTACTTCGAGTCCGTCGAGGTCGTCGAGCTGCACCACCCCAACAAGGTGGACGCGCCCTCGGGCACGGCCACCCGCACCGCGCAGCTCATCGCGGCCGCCCGCGCCGAAGCCGGTCTGGGCGCCCAGCCCGACGCCACCGCCACCGCCCTCGACGGCGCCCGCGGCGCGGACGTGGACGGCGTGCCCGTGCACGCCATCCGCCTGCGCGGCCTGCTGGCCCACCAGGAGGTGCTCCTCGGCGGCGAGGGGGAGACCCTCACCATCCGTCACGACTCCCTGCACCACAGCAGCTTCATGCCGGGCATCCTGCTCGGCGCGCGCCGCGTGACGCAGACCCCGGGCCTCACCTTCGGCCTGGAACACTTCCTCGACCTCGGCTGATGAGCAGGCAGTAGTACCCATGCGCGCGAAGATCACCTACTTCCTCACGGCCGCCGTCCTGGTCGTCTACTTCGTCCTGGTCGGCAGCCGAGGCCTGATGCTGATCCGGCACGGCACCTGGCTCACCGTCACCATGGGCCTGTCCGTGCTGATCCTGCCGGTCATCGGCATCTGGTTCCTCTGGAAGAACACGCGGTTCGTCACCAAGGCCAACCAGCTCGCCGCCGAGCTGGAGGCCGAGGGCGCCCTGCCGGTGGACGAGCTGGAGCGGGACCAGTACGGGCGGATCCTGCGGGACTCCGCCGACGAGGTCTTCGCGCGCCGCAAGGTCGAGACCGAGGACGCGCCGGGCGATTGGCGCAGCTGGTTCCGGCTCGCCGTGGCCTACCACGACGCCCGCGACACCCCGCGGGCCCGCAAGGCCATGCAGCGCGCCATCGCCCTGCACGACGGAAAGCCCGTACAGGTCTGATCCCCGTACGGGCTCCACGTGCGCCGGCGACGACTCAGGCGGGAACGGCCCGGTACTGGTCGGCCCACGCCTCCACCATCCCGGCGGCCCGGTCGAAAGCCTCGGACCGGGCCAGGAAATCGGCGTTGTGGTCGGTCAGGAGGACCGGCAGTTCGGCGCCGTCGCGCGCCGCCGCGGTCAGGGCCTGACCCTGCACGGTCCTCGGCAGTCCGAGCCAACGCACCGGCTGCTGCACGGTGCGAATGCTGTCGATCTTGCTCCAGGCGACCGAGCGCGTTCCGAAGAAGCCCACCCGGCGCAGTCCCGTGCGGCTCACCCAGACACCCATGCGCAGCAGGCGCAGGGTGGCCCCGACCACGGCGAGTGCGGCCGCCAGGGAGAGCAGAGCCCCGCCCCAGGTGCCCGCGAAGGCGACGATCATCGTGGCCAGGAGCATGAAGGCGGAGAGCAGCAGCAGCAGCGCCGCGACGGCGACCCGCCAGGGGCCGGGACGGTAGGGCCGACGCCAACGGTCGGGATCGTCGTGGGGCAGTGTCTCTTCTTCGTGCGCGTCGAAGACGCCGTCGGCCGTCAAGAAGGGCAGGGGCACGGCTGGACCTCACTCACATGCACGTTCGGTTGGGCTGTGCCCGTGAGGCTACCGCCCCTCGGACGCCTCCGACTGCTGTGACTTCTGGGGCGCCTTGTGCGGCTGCAGTGCCGGCATGCCGAAGAGCAGCGAGCCGACGAGCCCCGCCACCACGGTCAGTCCGACCAGCGTACGGGCGGCGATCTGGGTCTTGGCCAGACTCTCTCGCGGCGGTGGAGTGACGTTACTGCGGAATCGGTCGGCCTCGGCGACGAAGGCGAAGGGGACGGGTTCGCGCCGGCGAAACATGGGAGGCACTCTCCTCACGGTCAGGGCCCGCGGGCCACGTGGTGCGTTCTCCAGGTAAGACGTCCGAAGTCCCCGATCCGTGCCGCAAATCGGAACATTCGCCGAATCGCATGGCGGAGCGTCAGCTGTACGGGTGACCCCGCCACCGCGCCGGCGCGGGAATCGAGCCGTTCCCCGCGCCGTAGAGTGGGCGCGCCCCAGGTAATACCGTTCGGAAGGACCCCCGGTGAGCGAGAACGCCGCTTCAGACCTGAAACCCAGCTTCCGCAGTGACGTGACGGTGGAGCTGGTGAAGCACTCCGCCGCCGACTCCGACGTGCTGTGGGCCGCCCGTGTCTCCACGGCGGGCGAGCAGTCCCTGGAGGAGCTGCAGAAGGACCCCGAGCGCTCCAAGGGCCTCATCAACTATCTGATGCGCGACCGCCACGGCAGCCCCTTCGAGCACAACTCGATGACCTTCTTCATCAGCGCCCCGATCTTCGTGTTCCGCGAGTTCATGCGGCACCGCGTCGGCTGGTCCTACAACGAGGAATCGGGCCGCTACAGGGAGCTGGAGCCGGTCTTCTACGTCCCGGACACGGATCGCAAACTGATCCAGGAGGGCCGCCCGGGCAAGTACGTCTTCGTCGAGGGAACCGCCGCGCAGCAGGAGCTGACCAGCCGCGTCATGGAGGACTCGTACGTCCGGGCCTACCAGGCCTACCAGGAGATGCTGGCGGCGGGCGTGGCCCGGGAGGTTGCCCGTTCGGTCCTGCCGGTCGGACTTTTCTCCTCGATGTACGCCACCTGCAACGCGCGCTCGCTGATGCACTTCCTCGGCCTGCGCACCCAGCACGAACTGGCGACCACCCCGTCCTTCCCGCAGCGGGAGATCGAGATGGTCGGCGAGAAGATGGAGCGGCACTGGGCCGGTCTCATGCCGCTCACGTACGCCGCGTACAACGCGAACGGTCGCGTTGCCCCGTAAGGCCGGAGCCACGCCGGCGCACAGATGTGCGGCCCAAGTCCCAAGTGTCCGTATTGCGGCGTTTCGTAAAGTTCATCTAGGCTGATCAAACGGACCCGGCACTGCTTGAACCCCCGAGCAGGCAGTGCCGGGCTCCAACACTCGGTTCACGTCCCCCGAGGGGACACCGCGAGCATGGCAGCGAGTAGCGTGTTACCCATGGCTCCGATCTCGACTCCGCAGACCCCCTTCGGGCGGGTCCTCACCGCCATGATCACGCCGTTCACGGCTGATGGCGCACTCGACCTCGACGGCGCGCAGCGGCTCGCCGTCCACCTGGTGGACGCAGGCAACGACGGCCTGATCATCAACGGCACCACCGGTGAGTCGCCGACCACCACCGACGCGGAGAAAAACGACCTCGTACGAGCCGTACTCGAAGCCGTCGGCGACCGCGCCCACGTGGTGGCGGGCATCGGCACCAACGACACCCGACACACCCTCGAACTCGCCCGCCAGGCCGAGCGCACCGGCGCCCACGGCCTGCTCGCGGTGACGCCGTACTACAGCAAGCCGCCGCAGGAAGGCCTCTACCGGCACTTCACGGCCATCGCGGACGCCACCGAGCTGCCCGTCATGCTCTACGACATCCCCGGCCGCAGCGGTGTCCCGATCAACACCGAAACCCTCGTCCGACTGGCCGAGCACCCCCGTATCGTTGCCAACAAGGACGCCAAGGGTGACCTGGGCCGCGCCAGCTGGGCCATCGCCCAGAGCGGTCTGGCCTGGTACTCCGGCGACGACATGCTGAACCTGCCCCTCCTTTCGGTCGGCGCGGTCGGATTCGTCTCCGTGGTCAGCCACGTGGTCACCCCCGAGCTCCGCGCGATGCTCGACGCCCACCTGGGCGGCGACGTCCAGAAGGCCACCGAGATCCACCAGAAGCTGCTCCCCGTCTTCACCGGCATGTTCCGCACGCAGGGCGTCATCACCACCAAGGGCGCCCTCGGCCTGCAGGGCCTACCCGCCGGCCCGCTGCGGCTCCCGCTCGTCGAGCTGACCGCCGAGGAGAGGGCGCAGCTCAAGATCGATCTTGCCGCCGGCGGGGTACAGCTCTGACAACAGACTTCACAACTGAACAAGCACCATCCGAAACCGCATAAGCAAGTGCACGAATGACATGCGCGCCACGTGCCTACGAGGTACGTGGCGCGTGTGGTGAGGAGACACTTTTGAGCCACCCGCATCCCGAACTGGGCCCGCCGCCGAAGCTCCCCAAGGGCGGCCTCCGGGTCACGCCCCTGGGCGGCCTCGGTGAGATCGGCCGCAACATGACCGTCTTCGAGTTCGACGGTCGCCTGCTGATCGTCGACTGTGGCGTTCTCTTCCCCGAAGAGGAGCAGCCGGGCATCGACCTGATCCTGCCGGACTTCTCGTCCATCCGGGATCGCCTCGACGACATCGAGGGCATCGTCCTCACGCACGGTCACGAGGACCACATCGGTGCCGTCCCCTACCTCCTCCGGGAGAAGCCGGACATCCCGCTGATCGGCTCCAAGCTGACGCTCGCCCTGATCGAGGCGAAGCTCCAGGAGCACCGCATCCGCCCCTACACCCTCGAGGTGAAGGAAGGCGAGCGCGAGAACCTGGGCCCCTTCGACTGCGAGTTCATCGCCGTCAACCACTCCATCCCGGACGCGCTGGCCGTGGCCATCCGCACCGGCGCCGGCATGGTGGTCTGCACCGGTGACTTCAAGATGGACCAGCTCCCGCTGGACAAGCGCCTCACCGACCTGCACGCCTTCGCGCGTCTGAGCGAAGAGGGCATCGACCTCCTCCTCTCGGACTCGACGAACGCCGAGGTCCCGGGCTTCGTCCCGCCCGAGCGCGAGATCTCCAACGTTCTGCGCACGGTCTTCGCGAACGCCCACAACCGGATCATCGTGGCCAGCTTCGCCAGCCACGTGCACCGCATCCAGCAGATCCTCGACGCGGCCCACGAGTACGGCCGTCGTGTCGCCTTCGTCGGTCGTTCGATGGTCCGCAACATGGGCATCGCCCGCGACCTGGGCTACCTGAAGGTCCCGCCGGGCCTCGTCGTGGACGTGAAGACCCTCGACGACCTGCCGGCCCACGAGGTCGTCCTGGTCTGCACGGGATCCCAGGGCGAGCCCATGGCGGCCCTGTCCCGGATGGCGAACCGCGATCACCAGATCCGGATCGTCCCCGGCGACACGGTGATCCTGGCGTCGTCCCTCATCCCGGGCAACGAGAACGCGGTCTACCGCGTGATCAACGGCCTGACCCGATGGGGTGCCAACGTCGTGCACAAGGGCAACGCCAAGGTGCACGTCTCCGGTCACGCCTCCGCGGGCGAGCTGTTGTACTTCTACAACATCTGCAAGCCGCGGAACCTGATGCCGGTCCACGGTGAGTGGCGGCACCTGCGCGCCAACGCCGAGCTCGGCGCGATGACGGGTGTCCCCAAGGACCGGATCGTCATCGCCGAGGACGGCGTGGTCGTCGACCTGATCGACGGCAAGGCCCGCATCTCGGGCAAGGTCCAGGCCGGCTACGTGTACGTGGACGGCCTCTCGGTCGGCGACGTCACCGAGGCCTCGCTCAAGGACCGCCGCATCCTCGGCGACGAGGGCATCATCTCGGTCTACGTCGTGGTCGACAGCACCACGGGCAAGGTCGTGAGCGGCCCGAACATCCAGGCCCGAGGCTCCGGCATCGAGGACTCGGCCTTCGCCGCGGTCCTGCCGAAGATCGAGGAAGCCATCGCGCGCGCCGGCGCCGACGGCGTGGCCGAGCCGCACCAGATCCAGCAGCTCATCCGCCGCACCATGGGCAAGTGGGTCTCGGACGGCTACCGCCGCCGCCCGATGATCCTTCCGGTCGTCGTCGAGGTCTGAGCCTCGTCGTAGCGCCCGCGTCGGAGCGGGGCAACCGGATTTGCATCCGGGGGCCCCGCTCCAGTACGTTTACGTCTCCACCTCGCACGGCACCCAGGCACACACGTGTGCCCGACCGTCGATGCGGGCGGGTGGGAATCAAACACTCAGGGACACCTGATAAAGTCTGATCCACCCGAAAGGGAAAGGCCCTCCAACGGCCATCGAATTCAAATCCAAGTCGGAAACGACACGGAAATGTTCTGATAGAGTTGGAATCGCCGGAAAGGGAAAACGCGAAAGCGAAGAACCTGGAAGGCGGAGAACAAGCGAGACTGACTCTGATAGAGTCGGAAACGCAAGAACGAAGGAAGCGCCCGGAGGAAAGCCCGAGAGGGTGAGTACAAAGGAAGCGTCCGTTCCTTGAGAACTCAACAGCGTGCCAAAAATCAACGCCAAAAGTTGATACCCCGTCCATTTCGGTGGATGAGGTTCCTTTGAAAAAGACCTGTGAGGTCGCAATCTTCGGGTTGTGGTGCTTGCAGGCGATTACACAGCGAGGACGCAGTGGTCGATCGGTCTTATTCCGACATGATCGGCCCGCTCTAATTGCGTGTGCACCCGATTACGGGTAAACATTCATGGAGAGTTTGATCCTGGCTCAGGACGAACGCTGGCGGCGTGCTTAACACATGCAAGTCGAACGATGAAGCCCTTCGGGGTGGATTAGTGGCGAACGGGTGAGTAACACGTGGGCAATCTGCCCTTCACTCTGGGACAAGCCCTGGAAACGGGGTCTAATACCGGATAATACTCCTGCCTGCATGGGTGGGGGTTAAAAGCTCCGGCGGTGAAGGATGAGCCCGCGGCCTATCAGCTTGTTGGTGGGGTAATGGCCCACCAAGGCGACGACGGGTAGCCGGCCTGAGAGGGCGACCGGCCACACTGGGACTGAGACACGGCCCAGACTCCTACGGGAGGCAGCAGTGGGGAATATTGCACAATGGGCGAAAGCCTGATGCAGCGACGCCGCGTGAGGGATGACGGCCTTCGGGTTGTAAACCTCTTTCAGCAGGGAAGAAGCGAAAGTGACGGTACCTGCAGAAGAAGCGCCGGCTAACTACGTGCCAGCAGCCGCGGTAATACGTAGGGCGCAAGCGTTGTCCGGAATTATTGGGCGTAAAGAGCTCGTAGGCGGCTTGTCACGTCGGATGTGAAAGCCCGAGGCTTAACCTCGGGTCTGCATTCGATACGGGCTAGCTAGAGTGTGGTAGGGGAGATCGGAATTCCTGGTGTAGCGGTGAAATGCGCAGATATCAGGAGGAACACCGGTGGCGAAGGCGGATCTCTGGGCCATTACTGACGCTGAGGAGCGAAAGCGTGGGGAGCGAACAGGATTAGATACCCTGGTAGTCCACGCCGTAAACGTTGGGAACTAGGTGTTGGCGACATTCCACGTCGTCGGTGCCGCAGCTAACGCATTAAGTTCCCCGCCTGGGGAGTACGGCCGCAAGGCTAAAACTCAAAGGAATTGACGGGGGCCCGCACAAGCAGCGGAGCATGTGGCTTAATTCGACGCAACGCGAAGAACCTTACCAAGGCTTGACATATACCGGAAAGCATTAGAGATAGTGCCCCCCTTGTGGTCGGTATACAGGTGGTGCATGGCTGTCGTCAGCTCGTGTCGTGAGATGTTGGGTTAAGTCCCGCAACGAGCGCAACCCTTGTCCTGTGTTGCCAGCATGCCCTTCGGGGTGATGGGGACTCACAGGAGACCGCCGGGGTCAACTCGGAGGAAGGTGGGGACGACGTCAAGTCATCATGCCCCTTATGTCTTGGGCTGCACACGTGCTACAATGGCCGGTACAATGAGCTGCGATACCGTGAGGTGGAGCGAATCTCAAAAAGCCGGTCTCAGTTCGGATTGGGGTCTGCAACTCGACCCCATGAAGTCGGAGTTGCTAGTAATCGCAGATCAGCATTGCTGCGGTGAATACGTTCCCGGGCCTTGTACACACCGCCCGTCACGTCACGAAAGTCGGTAACACCCGAAGCCGGTGGCCCAACCCGTAAGGGAGGGAGCTGTCGAAGGTGGGACTGGCGATTGGGACGAAGTCGTAACAAGGTAGCCGTACCGGAAGGTGCGGCTGGATCACCTCCTTTCTAAGGAGCACAGTACCGATTGCAGACAAATGTTCTGCACGGTCAGCTCATGGGTGGAACGTTGATTATTTGGCACGGTCTTCCAAAGCATTCTGCAAGTACTGCCCTCGGGCGTGGAAAGCGGTGATGGTGGCGGAGGGTCGTGCCTGGCACGTTGTTGGGTATCTGAGGGTACGGCCGTAAGGTTGTATCTTCGCGATGCCGGCCCCAGTGAACTCGCCAGCTTGTCTGGTGGGGTGATGGGTGACTGGTCGTTGCTTGAGAACTACACAGTGGACGCGAGCATCTGTGGCCAAGTTTTTAAGGGCACACGGTGGATGCCTTGGCACCAGGAACCGATGAAGGACGTGAGAGGCCGCGATAGGCCCCGGGGAGCTGCCAACTGAGCTTTGATCCGGGGGTGTCCGAATGGGGAAACCCGGCAGTCGTCATGGGCTGTCACCCACTGCTGAACACATAGGCAGTGTGGAGGGAACGAGGGGAAGTGAAACATCTCAGTACCCTCAGGAAGAGAAAACAACCGTGATTCCGGGAGTAGTGGCGAGCGAAACCGGATGAGGCCAAACCGTATGCGTGTGATACCCGGCAGGGGTTGCGCATGCGGGGTTGTGGGAATTCTTTTGATCGGTCTGCCGGCCGGTCGGCGAGTCAGAAACCGTTGATGTAGTCGAAGGACATGCGAAAGGTCCGGCGTAGAGGGTAAGACCCCCGTAGACGAAACATCAGCGGCTTGCTTAAGAATCTCCCAAGTAGCACGGGGCCCGAGAAATCCCGTGTGAATCTGGCGGGACCACCCGCTAAGCCTAAATATTCCCTGGTGACCGATAGCGGATAGTACCGTGAGGGAATGGTGAAAAGTACCGCGGGAGCGGAGTGAAATAGTACCTGAAACCGTGTGCCTACAAGCCGTGGGAGCGTCGCTGTATGTGCTTGCACATACAGTCGTGACTGCGTGCCTTTTGAAGAATGAGCCTGCGAGTTAGCGGTGTGTAGCGAGGTTAACCCGTGTGGGGAAGCCGTAGCGAAAGCGAGTCCGAATAGGGCGATTGAGTTGCACGCTCTAGACCCGAAGCGGAGTGATCTAGCCATGGGCAGGTTGAAGCGGAGGTAAGACTTCGTGGAGGACCGAACCCACCAGGGTTGAAAACCTGGGGGATGACCTGTGGTTAGGGGTGAAAGGCCAATCAAACTCCGTGATAGCTGGTTCTCCCCGAAATGCATTTAGGTGCAGCGTCGTGTGTTTCTTGCCGGAGGTAGAGCACTGGATAGGCGATGGGCCCTACCGGGTTACTGACCTTAGCCAAACTCCGAATGCCGGTAAGTGAGAGCACGGCAGTGAGACTGTGGGGGATAAGCTCCATGGTCGAGAGGGAAACAGCCCAGAGCATCGACTAAGGCCCCCAAGCGTACGCTAAGTGGGAAAGGATGTGGAGTCGCAGAGACAACCAGGAGGTTGGCTTAGAAGCAGCCACCCTTGAAAGAGTGCGTAATAGCTCACTGGTCAAGTGATTCCGCGCCGACAATGTAGCGGGGCTCAAGCGTACCGCCGAAGTCGTGTCATTTCAGCAATAGGGCCAACGCCCGCTGGGATGGGTAGGGGAGCGTCGTGTGCCGGGTGAAGCAGCAGCGGAAGCTAGTTGTGGACGGTTCACGAGTGAGAATGCAGGCATGAGTAGCGATACACACGTGAGAAACGTGTGCGCCGATTGACTAAGGGTTCCTGGGTCAAGCTGATCTGCCCAGGGTAAGTCGGGACCTAAGGCGAGGCCGACAGGCGTAGTCGATGGACAACCGGTTGATATTCCGGTACCCGCTTTGAAACGCCCAATATCGAATCCTCTGATGCTAAGGCCGTGAAGCCGTTCCGGACCCTTCGGGGAAAGGAAAGTGGTGGAGCCGCCGATCCAAGGTGGTAGTAGGTAAGCGATGGGGTGACGCAGGAAGGTAGTCCAACCCGGGCGGTGGTAGTCCCGGGGTAAGGGTGTAGGCCGAGGGGTAGGCAAATCCGTCCCTCATTAAGGCTGAGACCTGATGCCGAGCCGATTGTGGTGAAGTGGATGATCCTATGCTGTCGAGAAAAGCCTCTAGCGAGTTTCATGGCGGCCCGTACCCTAAACCGACTCAGGTGGTCAGGTAGAGAATACCGAGGCGTTCGGGTGAACTATGGTTAAGGAACTCGGCAAAATGCCCCCGTAACTTCGGGAGAAGGGGGGCCATCACTGGTGATCGGATTTACTCCGTGAGCTGGGGGTGGCCGCAGAGACCAGCGAGAAGCGACTGTTTACTAAAAACACAGGTCCGTGCGAAGCCGTAAGGCGATGTATACGGACTGACGCCTGCCCGGTGCTGGAACGTTAAGGGGACCGGTTAGTGCGCTTTCGGGCGTGCGAAGCTGAGAACTTAAGCGCCAGTAAACGGCGGTGGTAACTATAACCATCCTAAGGTAGCGAAATTCCTTGTCGGGTAAGTTCCGACCTGCACGAATGGCGTAACGACTTCTCGACTGTCTCAACCATAGGCCCGGTGAAATTGCACTACGAGTAAAGATGCTCGTTTCGCGCAGCAGGACGGAAAGACCCCGGGACCTTTACTATAGTTTGATATTGGTGTTCGGTTCGGCTTGTGTAGGATAGGTGGGAGACTTTGAAGCAGCCACGCCAGTGGTTGTGGAGTCGCCGTTGAAATACCACTCTGGTCGTGCTGGATGTCTAACCTCGGTCCGTGATCCGGATCAGGGACAGTGTCTGATGGGTAGTTTAACTGGGGCGGTTGCCTCCCAAAGAGTAACGGAGGCGCCCAAAGGTTCCCTCAGCCTGGTTGGCAATCAGGTGTTGAGTGTAAGTGCACAAGGGAGCTTGACTGTGAGACCGACGGGTCGAGCAGGGACGAAAGTCGGGACTAGTGATCCGGCGGTGGCTTGTGGAAGCGCCGTCGCTCAACGGATAAAAGGTACCCCGGGGATAACAGGCTGATCTTCCCCAAGAGTCCATATCGACGGGATGGTTTGGCACCTCGATGTCGGCTCGTCGCATCCTGGGGCTGGAGTCGGTCCCAAGGGTTGGGCTGTTCGCCCATTAAAGCGGTACGCGAGCTGGGTTTAGAACGTCGTGAGACAGTTCGGTCCCTATCCGCTGTGCGCGTAGGAATATTGAGAAGGGCTGTCCCTAGTACGAGAGGACCGGGACGGACGAACCTCTGGTGTGCCAGTTGTCCTGCCAAGGGCATGGCTGGTTGGCTACGTTCGGGAGGGATAACCGCTGAAAGCATCTAAGCGGGAAGCCTGCTTCGAGATGAGTATTCCCACCTCCTTGAGAGGGTAAGGCTCCCAGTAGACGACTGGGTTGATAGGCCAGATGTGGAAGCCCGGTAACGGGTGGAGCTGACTGGTACTAATAGGCCGAGGGCTTGTCCTCAGTTGCTCGCGTCCACTGTGTTAGTTCTGAAGTAACGAACTGTGTTCATATCCGGTTGGTTAACTTCATAGTGTTTCGGTGGTCATAGCGTTAGGGAAACGCCCGGTTTACATTCCGAACCCGGAAGCTAAGCCTTTCAGCGCCGATGGTACTGCAGGGGGGACCCTGTGGGAGAGTAGGACGCCGCCGAACAACCCGCCCTTTTAGCTCAGTCGGTAGAGCGTCTCCATGGTAAGGAGAAGGTCAACGGTTCGATTCCGTTAAAGGGCTCAATCAAAAAGGCCCCCGCCTCATGGCGGGGGCCTTTTTGCGTTCCCGAGGCTTTTCGTCGGACCAGGCCTTTGCATGCAGCCGGCCGGACGCAGAAAGGGCCGGCGCCGTGAAACGGGCCGGCCCTGACGGAGGGAAGCGTTACTCGCCTTCGCGCTGGTGCGGCACCCGGAAGGTGAGGATGGCCATGTCGTCCGAGGCGGGCTCCGCGGCGAAGCGCTCGACTGCCCTCAGGACCCGCGAGGCCACCGCGCCCGCGGTGAGGCCGGTACACGTGGTGAGAACCTCGGTGAGGCCGTCGTCGCCGAGCATGCGCGTGCCCTCGCGGCGTTCGGTGATGCCGTCCGTGACACAGAGCAGGACATCGCCCGGATCCAGCGTGAGGGTCTGCTCGTAGAGCTCCAGGTCTTCCATGACACCGAGCAGGGGCTGCGGGTCCGCCGCAGGGGTGACCTCGCCGCTCGGGCGCAGGCGCAGCGGCAGCGGATGACCCGCGCAGACCACCTTCATCAAGGCGCCGCCATTGGGTTGGGGATGGAGTTCCCCGTAGAGAAGCGTGAGGAAGCGGCTGCGGGCGCCCTCGTCGAGAATGGCCGCGTTCAGTCGTTCCAGGACGGCCGGGCCACCGAGGCCCTCACGAGCCAGGAGGCGCAGGGCATGACGGGCGAGACCCGTGACCGCGGCTGCCTCCGGGCCGGTACCGCAGACGTCGCCGATGGCGAAGCCGTACACACCGGGGCGGATCGGGAAGACGTCGTAGAAGTCGCCGCCGACCTCGTTGCCCTCGCCCGCAGCACGGTAGATGACCTCGACCTCCATGCCGGGGATCGCGGGAGAACCGGGCGGCAGCAGACTGCGTTGCAGGGAGCGGCTGATGGCGGTGCGCTCGGAGTACAGGCGCGCGTTGTCGAGGGCGAGAGCCGCCCTGCGGGACAGGTCGTCGGCGAGTTCGAGGATCTCCTGACGGAAGTGTTCCTCGCTCGGCCGGCCGAGCGTGAGCATCCCGATCACACGGTTGCGCGCCAGCAGGGGCAGGACGACCGTTTCGCCGCCCACCGTCAAGGACGCGTCGGGCCACGGGCGGGCGCCCGCCTCACGGACCGGCTCGGGCGGACTGACCTGCGAGAGCAGGTCCTTGAGCCCGTCGATGCGTTCCTCGTCCTCGTGGAGCACGTACGACAGGTATGGATCGGAGGTCTGGTCGGCGATCGTGTAGACGGCACACCAGGTCGCCAGCGTCGGCACCGTCATCTGGGCCATGAGGGCCAGGGTCTGGTCCCGGTCGAGGGTGCCGGCCAGCAGGTCGGAAGCCTCGACGAGGAAGGAGAGGGAGCCGCGCCGCAGACGTTCGAGTTCGCCCAGGCGGGCCGACTCCACGGCGAGGGCGATCCGGTCCGCGGCGAACTGCAGCCGCAGGGCGTCCTCGTTGGAATAGCGGCCCGGGTACTCGGTGGCCACGCCCAGGGAACCGGTCAGCCGGCCCTCGACCTTGAGCGGAACGGTGACCACGGACCGCATGCCGGTGGCCTCCAGGAGCGGGACGGCGCCCGGGACCGCGGAGAGGTCGTCGTGGACGGCGGGCATGCGCGCCGAGCCGTACCGATTGGTGCCGGCCTCGACCGGAACGCGGGCGAACCGCTGCCGGGTCGAGGGGAGTCCGGTGGTGGCACGGACCTCCAACTCCGTTTCGTCGTCGGTCGCGAGCAGCAGGAAGGCCGAGTCCGCGTCGAGCATGTCGCGGGCGCGTTCGACGGTGCGCTGGAGCAGTCCGTCGAGATCGTCGGGTGCCGGCGAACCGATGAACATCTCGAAGGGGTCGGGCAGTCGCGCCTCGTTGAGCTGGGAGCCGTCGGAAGGGACCCGCAAGGGGCTCTGGAGCAGGGCGCGTTCGTCGTCGTGCACGAGCAGACAGACGATGGACGGTTCGCCGTGGGCGTCACGGACCCGCAAGTGGGAGGCGTAGACGGGGATGACGCGACCGTCCGCCCCGCGAATGCCGTAGCTGCCCTCCCAGCGGGACAGTCGCAGGGCCTCGGCGATGCCGGTACCGGTACCGGGAGTCTGTGGCCAGGCCGCGAGCTCGGCGAGCGGGCGTCCGACGGCCTTCTCCGAGGGATGCCCGAAGATGTGCTCGGCGTCCTCGTTCCAGGCGGAGACGGTGTCGGCGGCGTCGATCTGGAGGACGGCGACACGGACCCGGCTGTCGGCGAGGGGGAGCAGCTGGTCGGGGACGACGGGCCCGGCGGAGCGGGTACCGACCGGACGGTCCGGAAGGTCCAGCCGGAACCAGACGTGCTTGTGGGTGGCCGTGTACTCGACTCCCCAGCGGGTGGCGAGTGCGGCGCACAGCATGAGGCCGCGGCCGTTCTCCCGGTCGGGATCGGCGTACGGGCGCTCTCCGGGGTGCTGGAGCGGAAGTTCACGCTCCGGGTACCTGTCGGCGACCTCGACGCGCACGCCCTCCTCGGCACGCAGGCACAGGACCTCGGCCCGGGTGCCGGCGTGGACCACGGCGTTGGTCACGAGTTCGCTGGTGAGCACCACCGCGTCGTCGACGATGTCCGCGAAGCCCCAGCCGTGGAGGGTGTCGCGGACGAACCCGCGGGCAGCGGCGACCGAACGCCCTAGAGGATCGAAACTGGCAGCCGCCCGTGCCGTGATCACAAGACTCCTTCGACGCGGTTGGACATCGGGTGCCAGGTTACTTACCTTCGCGGTTCCCGTGGTGCCGTCGTCCTGGATTCCACTCGCAGGGTACGACCGGTGTGCGATGGTGCCGAAGTGTTATGGCCTGGTTCGGACAGGGTGAAACACTGGGCAGGCTTGAACAGCCAGGTTGTGGATAGAAGAGCCGGGTTGTGGTTGTTCGGAAATCCGGTGGAACAGTGGTCGACCCTTTCGGGAGGGACACGGTGGAGTCTGGCGCAGCGGTGCGGCGTACGGGAACGCGCCCCAAGGGGGGACGCTCTCGACGCAGCGGTACGACGGAAGTCGATACCGCCGCTCTGAACAGGCTGCTCACGGCCCTGGTGTCGATGCGGGACGGGAACTTCCGCAAGCGGCTGACGGTGTCCGGCGAGGGCGTGATGGCGGAGATCGCCGCCGTCTACAACGAGGTCGCCGACCGGAATCTGCACCTGACCGGCGAGCTGTCCCGGGTCCGGCGGATGGTGGGCCGCGAGGGGAAGCTCGGCGAACGGCTGGAAACAGGCGCCTGCGAGGGCTCCTGGGCAGCCGCGATCGACGCCTCGAACCAGTTGGTCGACGATCTGGCCAGGCCGGTGTCCGAGGTGGGTCGGGTGCTGTCGGCGGTCGCCGAGGGCGATCTGGACCAGCGGATGGAGTTGCGGACGCAGACGGCCGACGGGGCCGGGCATCCGCTGCGCGGGGAGTTCCTCAAGGTCGGGCGTACGGTCAACAACCTGGTCGACCAGCTGTCCGCGTTCACCGACGAGGTGACGCGTGTGGCGCTGGAGGTGGGCACCGAGGGCAAGCTCGGTGGTCAGGCCCAGGTGCGCGGGATGTCCGGGTCCTGGAAGGACCTGACCGATTCCGTCAACACGATGGCGTACCGGCTCACCGCCCAGGTGCGTGACATTGCTCTCGTCACGACGGCGGTCGCCAAGGGCGACCTGTCGCGCAAGGTCACGGTGCACGTGGCCGGCGAGATGCTCCAGTTGAAGAACACCGTGAACACGATGGTGGATCAGCTGTCGTCGTTCTCCTCCGAGGTGACCCGCGTCGCCCGGGAGGTGGGTACGGAAGGCGAACTCGGTGGCCAGGCGAAGGTGCCCGGGGTCGCGGGCGTCTGGAAGGACCTGACCGACTCCGTCAACACCATGGCGGGGAACCTGACCGCCCAGGTGCGGGGGATCGCCCAGGTGACGACGGCCGTCGCGAACGGCGACCTGTCGCAGAAGGTGCGGGTCAGCGCGCGCGGCGAGGTGGCGCAGCTGGCCGAAACGATCAACCAGATGACCGAGACGCTGCGGACCTTCGCCGACGAGGTCACGCGCGTGGCCAGCGAGGTCGGGGCCAAGGGAACGCTCGGTGGCCAGGCGCAGGTGCCGGGGGCGGCGGGGACGTGGAAGGACCTCACCGACTCGGTGAACACGGTCTTCCGCAACCTCACCACGCAGGTGCGGGACATCGCGACGGTGACGACGGCGGTCGCGAACGGCGACCTGTCGCAGAAGGTCACGGTCGACGTGGCCGGCGAGATGCTGGAGTTGAAGAACACCGTCAACACGATGGTGGACCAGCTCCAGTCCTTCGGCGCGGAAGTGACGCGTGTGGCCCGCGAGGTCGGCGTGGAGGGCGAGCTGGGCGGCCAGGCGCAGGTGCCGGGGGCCGCGGGGACGTGGAAGGACCTCACCGACTCGGTGAACACCGCCTTCCGCAACCTCACCGGGCAGGTCCGCAACATCGCCCAGGTGACGACGGCGGTCGCGAACGGCGACCTGTCGCAGAAGGTCACCGTGGACGTCTCCGGCGAGATGCTCCAGTTGAAGAACACCGTGAACACGATGGTGGACCAGCTGTCCTCGTTCGCGGACCAGGTCACGCGGATGGCGCGGGACGTGGGCACCGAGGGGCGGCTCGGCGGTCAGGCGCGGGTCGAGGGGGTGTCCGGCACCTGGAAGGAACTCACCGACTCCGTCAACTTCATGGCCGGCAACCTCACGTCCCAGGTGCGGCAGATCGCCCAGGTGACCACGGCGGTGGCGCGCGGTGACCTGTCGCAGAAGATCGACGTGGACGCCCGGGGTGAGATCCTGGAGCTGAAGAACACCATCAACACGATGGTGGACCAGCTCTCGGCCTTCGCGGAGCAGGTGACCCGGGTGGCCCGGGACGTGGGCACCGAGGGGCGGCTGGGCGGTCAGGCGCAGGTGCCCGGCGTGGCCGGGGTGTGGCGCGACCTCACCGACTCGGTGAACGGCATGGCCGGGAACCTGACCTCGCAGGTGCGCAACATCGCGCAGGTCGCGACGGCGGTGGCGCGTGGTGATCTTTCGCAGAAGATCGACGTGGACGCCCGGGGCGAGATCCTGGAGCTGAAGAACACCCTCAACACGATGGTCGACCAGCTGTCCAACTTCGCGGAGCAGGTGACCCGCGTCGCCCGCGAGGTGGGCACGGAGGGCATTCTCGGTGGCCAGGCGGAGGTGAAGGGTGTCTCCGGCACCTGGAAGGACCTCACGCAGTCCGTCAACTTCATGGCGAACAACCTGACCTCGCAGGTGCGCAACATCGCCGAGGTGACCACGGCGGTCGCGATGGGCGACTTGTCGAAGAAGATCACGGTTGACGCCAAGGGCGAGATCCTGGAGCTCGTCACCACCGTGAACACGATGGTGGACCAACTGTCGTCCTTCGCGGAGCAGGTGACGCGAGTGGCGCGTGAGGTGGGCACCGAGGGCATCCTCGGCGGCCAGGCCCGGGTGCGGGGCGTGACCGGCATCTGGAAGGACCTCAGCGACAACGTCAACACCATGGCCGGGAACCTGACGGCGCAGGTGCGCGGGATCGCGCAGGTCTCGGCGGCGGTCGCCAACGGCGATCTGACGAAGAAGGTCACGGTCGAGGCGCGCGGCGAGGTCGCGCAGCTCGCGGACACCGTGAACACGATGGTCAAGACGCTGTCCTCGTTCGCCGACGAGGTGACCCGGGTGGCCCGCGAGGTGGGCACCGAGGGGCGGCTGGGCGGTCAGGCGCACGTGCCCGGCGTGTCGGGGACGTGGAAGGACCTCACCGATTCGGTGAACTTCATGGCGTCCAACCTCACCGGTCAGGTGCGGCAGATCGCCATGGTCACGACCGCCATCGCCAAGGGCGACATGACCAAGAAGATCGACATCGACGCGCGCGGCGAGATCCTGGAACTCAAGACCACCATCAACACGATGGTCGACCAGCTGTCCTCGTTCGCCGACCAGGTGACCCGGGTGGCCCGCGAGGTGGGCACCGAGGGCATCCTCGGCGGCCAGGCGCGCGTGCGCGACGTGGACGGCACCTGGCGGGACCTGACCGAGTCCGTGAACGAGATGGCCGGGAATCTGACCCGGCAGGTGCGGGCGATCGCGGCCGTGGCCACCGCGGTGACCCGCGGGGACCTGAGCCTGAAGGTCGACGTGGACGCGGCCGGCGAGATCCAGGTCCTCCAGGACAACATCAACACGATGATCGTGAACCTCCGCGACACCACCTTGGCCAACAAGGAGCAGGACTGGCTCAAGGGCAACCTCGCCCGGATCTCCGCACTGATGCAGGGACGCCGGGAGCTGGACGACGTGGCTTCGCTGATCATGAGCGAACTGACCCCCGTGGTCTCCGCGCAGCACGGCGCCTTCTTCCTGGCGCTGCCGGCCGGGGGGACCACCGAGTTCGGGACGGAGGGTGGCGCGGACGGCTCGTACGAGCTGCGGATGCGCGGCAGTTACGCGTACGCGGGCGGCCTGATGCCGATCTCGTTCCGGCCGGGCGAGGGGTTGATCGGGACGGTCGCGGAGGAGAAGCGGACGATCCTCGTCGAGAACACCCCGCCCGGCTACCTGAGGATCTCCTCGGGCCTGGGCGAGGCGCCGCCGGCGCACGTGATCGTGCTGCCGGTGCTGTTCGAGGGGAAGGTGCTGGGTGTGATCGAGCTGGCCTCCTTCACCCCGTTCACGCAGATCCAGAAGGACTTCCTGAGTCAGATCGCCGAGATGATCGGCACGAGCGTCAACACGATCAGCGTCAACTCCAAGACGGAGATGCTGCTCAAGCAGTCGCAGGAGATGACCGAGCAACTGCGAGAGCGCTCCGATGAGTTGGAGAACCGGCAGAAGGCGCTCCAGGCGGCGAACGCCGAGTTGGAGGAGAAGGCGGAGCTGCTGGCCCAGCAGAACCGCGACATCGAGGTGAAGAACACCGAGATCGAGGAGGCCCGGCAGGTCCTGGAGGAGCGCGCCGAGCAGCTCGCGGTGTCGATGCGGTACAAGTCCGAGTTCCTGGCGAACATGTCGCACGAGCTGCGGACCCCGCTCAACTCGCTGCTGATCCTGGCGAAGCTGCTGGCCGACAACGCGGACGAGAACCTGTCGCCGAAGCAGGTGGAGTTCGCGGAGACCATCCACGGCGCGGGTTCCGACCTGCTGCAGCTGATCAACGACATCCTCGACCTGTCGAAGGTCGAGGCCGGGAAGATGGACGTCTCGCCGACCCGGATCGCGTTGGTCCAGCTCGTGGACTACGTGGAGGCCACCTTCCGGCCGCTGACCGCGGAGAAGGGCCTGGACTTCTCGGTACGGGTGTCCCCGGAGCTCCCGGCGACCCTGCACACCGACGAGCAGCGGCTGCTCCAGGTCCTGCGCAACCTGCTGTCCAACGCGGTGAAGTTCACCGACGGCGGGGCGGTGGAACTGGTGATCCGGCCCGCCGGCGCGGACGTGCCGACGGCGATCCGGGAGCAGTTGCTGGAGGCGGGTTCGCTGCGCGAGGCGGACGCGGACCTGATCGCGTTCTCGGTGACCGACACCGGGATCGGGATCGCGGCGAGCAAGATGCTGGTGATCTTCGAGGCGTTCAAGCAGGCGGACGGCACCACCAGCAGGAAGTACGGAGGCACGGGGCTCGGGCTGTCCATCAGTCGGGAGATCGCCCGCCTGCTGGGCGGTGAGATCCACGCGGCCAGCGAGCCCGGTCGGGGCTCGACCTTCACGCTGTACCTGCCGCTGCACCCGAGCGAGCTGCCGCCGCAGGGGTACGCGCCGCCGGCGCCCGGTGGCGCGCGCGGGGAGTACCGCAAGCCCGTCGAGGAGGCGCGGCCCGCACCGGCGCTGCCCGCGGCGCCCGCACCCGCACCGCAGGCCCCTGACCGGTCGGCGCCGCCCGCGCTGCCGGCGGCCGAGGTGGGCGGGGGCGGTCAGCAAAGCGGCCCGGCCTCGCTGTTCCGGCGGCGCCGCAAGTCGCTGAGCGACCTGGAGCCGCGTACGGCGGTTCCCGGGCAGCCCGACGGCCAGGACGGGTGGGGCAGTGCCGAGGACGAACTCCCGGTGGTTCCGCGCACGTACGACTTCCATGGCGAGAAGGTGCTCATCGTCGACGACGACGTGCGCAACGTCTTCGCGTTGACCAGCGTCCTGGAACAGCACGGGTTGTCGGTGCTGTACGCGGAGAACGGGCGGGAGGGCATCGAGGTCCTGGAGCAGCACGACGACGTCACGGTCGTGCTGATGGACATCATGATGCCGGAGATGGACGGGTACGCCACGACCTCGGCGATCCGGCGGATGCCGCAGTTCGCGGGTCTGCCGATCATCGCGCTGACGGCGAAGGCGATGCAGGGCGACCGGGAGAAGGCGATCGATTCCGGCGCTTCCGACTATGTCACCAAGCCGGTTGAACCCGACTACCTGCTGTCGGTGATGGAGCAGTGGATGCGTGGGAAGTGATCATTGGGCGACAACCCTGATATCAATTGTTGACTCAGTGTGGCCGTAACGGTGTGGGAGGACGGGATGCGGGGAACCTTCTGCTCTCCCACACCGTTTCTGCTTCGTGCACAGTGACATCTTGGTGACAGGGTGTGGCGATCTCGGGACTGGGGCTACGATGACCGGCACAAGGACGGACGGCGCAAGGATGCCGTCCTCTGGGGCGGGGCCCGGCGCACAGGCCGGTGCCCGGAGCCGGGGAGGCCCCATGCCGGGGCGAGGAGGACAGGGCATGGTGCAGAAGGCCAAGATCCTCCTGGTCGACGACCGGCCGGAGAATCTGCTGGCGCTGGAGGCCATCCTCTCCGCGCTCGATCAGACACTGGTCCGGGCGTCGTCCGGGGAGGAAGCGCTCAAGGCGCTGTTGACGGACGATTTCGCGGTCATCCTGCTGGATGTGCAGATGCCGGGCATGGACGGTTTCGAGACGGCCGCGCACATCAAGCGGCGGGAACGGACCCGGGACATCCCGATCATCTTCCTCACCGCGATCAATCACGGTCCGCACCACACCTTCCGCGGTTACGCGGCGGGCGCGGTCGACTACATCTCGAAACCGTTCGACCCGTGGGTGCTGCGCGCCAAGGTGTCGGTCTTCGTGGAGCTGTACACGAAGAACTGCCAGCTGCGGGAGCAGGCGGCGCTGCTGCGACTCCAACTGGAGGGCGGGGGTACCAACGGCGACGGCAGCAAGGAGACGGCCGGCCTGCTGGCCGAACTCTCCGCGCGGCTCGCGGCGGTCGAGGAACAGGCCGAGGCGCTGACGAAGCAACTCGGCGAGGAATCCGCCGACGCGGCCGTGGTGGCGACCGCGGCGCATCTGGAACGCAAGCTGACCGGGCTGCGCAGAGCGCTGGACGCGCTCGAACCGGGGACCGGCGGCGGAGCGGCGGTACTGCCCGCCCAGGGTTGAGGGCGTCGCCCCCCCCGGGGCCGCGGTGCGGGCCCGCCTGGCTGTGCGTCAGGTCTGGTGGTGCGTCAAAGCGCCGCCGACCGCGGCGACACGAACGGGTGAAGGGGTGGGCACGCGCGTCCACCGGCGTGCGCACCGGTAACCTCGCCCCCATGGCCTCAAGTACGTCCGGCAAGGGTTCCCAGCGCGCTGCGGGCACCGCGAAGGGCCGCACCGGCCGGACGGCGGCCCCGGCGAAGAAGACCGCTCCCGCGCGCAAGCCGCCCGCGAAGAAGGTCGCGGCGGCCCGCCGCGCCCCGGTCAAGAAGGTGCCGGCCAAGCCCGCACCGTCCCCGACCGGGGGCGTGGTGCGGCTGGTGCGCGCCTGTTGGCTCGGCCTCGCCCACGGGGTCGGCGCCGTCTTCCGCGGTGTCGGCCAGGGCGCCAGGAACCTCGACCCCGCGCACCGCAAGGACGGCCTCGCGCTGCTGCTCCTCGCCCTCGCGCTGATCGTCGCCGCCGGAACCTGGTCGAACCTGAGCGGTCCCGTCGGCGATCTGGTCACGATGTTGGTCACCGGTGCCTTCGGGCGACTGGATCTGCTCGTACCGATCCTGCTCGGCGTGATGGCCGTGCGGTTCATCCGGCACCCCGAGCAGACCGACGCCAACGGCCGGATCGGCATCGGTCTGTCCGCGCTCGTGATCGGCGTCCTGGGCCTGGTCCACATCGGCTGCGGGGCACCCGGCCGCGACGAGGGCACCACCGCGATGCAGAACGCGGGCGGGCTCATCGGATGGGCCGCCTCCAAGCCGCTGATCTTCACCATGGGCGCGCCGCTGGCCGTGCCCATGCTGGTACTGCTCACCGTCTTCGGCCTGCTCGTGGTCACCGCCACGCCGGTCAACGCGATCCCGCAGCGGCTGCGGCGGCTCGGGATCCGGCTGGGGATCATCGCGCCGAACGAGTACGACGAGGACTACGGGGACGCGGAGCAGCCCGCCGACCGGCACGACGCCGAGCGCTGGCGGGCCCGTGCCGGGGCGGAGGAGCCCGCCGGACCGCTGGATCCCGCCGACGCCGCCGAGGAGGCCGCGCTGGCCAGGCGCCGCCGACCGAGGCGCTCCGCGCCCAGGACCGGCATGGACGCCGTCGACGTGGCGGCCGCGGCGGCCGCCGCACTGGACGGGGTGGTCTACGGCGGAATGCCGCCCTCCCCGCTGGTCGCGGACCTCACCCAGGGGATCTCCCCGGACCCCGCGGGCGCGGAGCTCACCACTCCCGTGCCGCCCGCGCGCGGTGAGCGGCCCGCAGCCCTCCCCGACCCCGCACCCGCCCCGAGGCCCGCGGCTCCTGAACCCGCCGCGGCGGTCGCGTCCGCTCCGGCAGCCGTGCCCACGCCCGCCGAGCGCCCGCACGACACCACCGCCGCGGCCTCCGGGACCCTGTCCGTACCGGACCTGACGAAGGCGTCGCCGGAACCCCGATCGCTCGCGCCGCGCTCCGAACAGCTCCAGCTGCGCGGCGACATCACGTACGTCAAACCCCGGCTGGACCTGTTGGAGCGCGGCGGTCCCGGCAAGACCCGCAGCGCCGCCAACGACGCGGTCGTCGCCTCGCTGACCAACGTCTTCACGGAGTTCAAGGTCGACGCGTCCGTCACCGGCTTCACCCGGGGCCCGACGGTCACCCGCTACGAGGTGACGCTGGGCGCGGCCGTGAAGGTCGAGCGGATCACGGCGCTGGCCAAGAACATCGCCTACGCCGTGGCCTCGCCGGACGTACGGATCATCAGCCCCATCCCGGGCAAGTCGGCGGTCGGCATCGAGATCCCGAACACCGACCGCGAGATGGTCAACCTCGGCGACGTGCTGCGCCTCGCGGACGCGGCCGAGGACGACCACCCGATGCTGGTGGCACTCGGCAAGGACGTCGAGGGCGGCTACGTCATGGCCAACCTCGCCAAGATGCCGCACGTCCTGGTCGCCGGCGCCACCGGCTCCGGCAAGTCCTCCTGCATCAACTGCCTGATCACCTCGGTGATGATCCGGGCCACGCCGGAGGAGGTGAAGATGGTGCTGGTGGACCCCAAGCGGGTGGAGCTGACCGCGTACGAGGGGATCCCGCACCTGATCACGCCGATCATCACCAACCCCAAGCGGGCCGCCGAGGCCCTGCAGTGGGTCGTGCGCGAGATGGACCTGCGCTACGACGACCTCGCCGCGTTCGGGTACCGGCACATCGACGACTTCAACCAGGCCATCCGCGACGGCAAGATCAAACTGCCGCCGGGCAGCGAGCGGGAGCTCACCCCGTACCCGTATCTGCTGGTGATCGTGGACGAGCTCGCCGACCTGATGATGGTCGCGCCGCGCGACGTCGAGGACTCGATCGTCCGGATCACCCAGTTGGCCCGAGCGGCCGGCATCCATCTGGTGCTCGCCACCCAGCGGCCCTCGGTGGACGTGGTCACCGGCCTGATCAAGGCGAACGTGCCCTCGCGGCTCGCCTTCGCCACCTCCTCGCTCGCGGACAGCCGGGTCATCCTGGACCAGCCCGGTGCCGAGAAGCTGATCGGCAAGGGTGACGGGCTGTTCCTGCCGATGGGCGCGAACAAGCCGGTCCGTCTCCAGGGTGCCTTCGTCACCGAGGAGGAGATCTCCGGGGTGGTCCAGCACTGCAAGGAGCAGATGACCCCCGTCTTCCGCGACGACGTCACGGTCGGGCAGAAGCAGAAGAAGGAGATCGACGAGGAGATCGGCGACGACCTGGACCTGTTGTGCCAGGCGGCGGAGCTGGTCGTCTCCACCCAGTTCGGCTCCACCTCGATGCTCCAGCGCAAGCTGCGGGTCGGTTTCGCCAAGGCCGGACGCCTCATGGACCTGATGGAATCGCGCGGGATCGTCGGCCCCAGCGAGGGGTCGAAGGCCCGCGACGTGATGGTGAAACCGGACGAGCTGGACGAGGTCCTGGCCGTCATCCGAGGCGAGTCCCACCCGTAACAAATGGTCGGGCAACCGTTTCCCCTCGGCGCGCGTCAAGTTGAGGGAGACGCAGGCCCCGCGCCCTCGGCGCGGGGTCGTCCCACCCGTTTCACCTGTTCCACCCGTCACGCACCGCTGCGGAATCCCCGCGCGATTCGGATCACCATTCGGATGGCGTAGGGAGTCCACCCTCCGGTTGCTCCACCCTTTCGTCACCCCCCTAGACTGGTAATCCAGCAGGTGGCTACACGCTCGAAAGGCGCCCTCGTGTCCATCGGCAACGCCAACTCCCCCGAAGAAGAGCGGCCTTCGACCGACGACCGGTCCGAGGACCGCATCGTCGAACGTCCCGTCGAAGGACCGTCCATCGGGACGGCCCTCAAGAAGGCCCGGATCGTCGCCGGGCTCACTGTCGACGAGGTCAGTTCCACCACCCGCGTGCGCATCCCGATCGTGCACGCGATCGAAGAAGACGATTTCACGCGGTGCGGCGGCGACGTCTACGCCCGCGGTCACATCCGTACCCTCGCCCGCGCCGTGGGCCTCGATCCGGAACCTCTGGTCGACGCGTACGACGCGGCTCACGGCGGCCGGCCGGCACCCACCCCCGCCGCGCCGATGTTCGAAGCCGAGCGGATCCGTCCCGAACGGCAGCGGCCCAACTGGACCGCCGCCATGGTCGCCGCCATCGTCGCCGTGATCGGCTTCGTGGGCTTCACCGCCTTCAGCGGTGGCGACGAGAAGGGCAAGCGACCCGTCGCGGAGGGAACCGCCTCCCCGAAGCCCGCCCCCAAGCAGGCCGGGAAGCCGGCCGCCTCGCCGTCGCAGAGCCCGAAGGCCCCCAAGCCGGAGCCCTCGGACAGCGCCATCGCGGCCGCGCCCAAGGACCTCGTCACAGTGGTCCTGACGGCCGACACCGGCGAGAGCTGGATCTCGGCGAAGGACCACAACGGCCGACTCCTGTTCGACGGCACTCTCGCGCAGGGTGACTCGAAGACCTTCACCGACAAGGAGTCCATCGACCTCGTACTCGGCGACGCCGGGGCCGTACACCTCTTCGTGAACGGCAAGGAGATCAAGGACACCTTCCAGGCGGGTCAAGTGGAACGTCTCACCTACACCAAGAACGACCCCCGCGAGGGCCAGGCCCAGGCGGGCTGAACCCCTACGGAACAAGCACCTCCGGATCCCCGGGACGCCGCGCCGCGTCCCGGGGATCCTGCCGTGGTGGGACGTGGGGCGGGGGCCGCCGCCGGGACGAAGTAGTCTTGAGTCCATGCCCGAACGCCGTACCGTCGCCCTTGTCACTCTTGGCTGCGCCCGTAACGAGGTGGACTCGGAGGAGCTCGCAGGCCGCTTGGCGGCGGATGGCTGGGAGCTCGTCGAGGACGCCGCCGATGCGGACGTAGCCGTCGTCAACACCTGCGGCTTCGTCGAAGCCGCCAAGAAGGATTCCGTAGACGCCCTGCTGGAAGCCAACGATCTCAAGGATCACGGCAAGACCCAGGCCGTCGTCGCCGTCGGCTGCATGGCCGAGCGCTACGGCAAGGAACTCGCCGAAGCGCTCCCCGAGGCCGACGGCGTGCTCGGATTCGACGACTACGCCGACATCTCCGACCGCCTCCAGACCATCCTCAACGGTGGCGTCCACGCCTCGCACACCCCCCGCGACCGGCGCAAGCTGCTGCCGATCAGCCCGGCGGCCCGCCAGGACGCGGAGGTGGCCCTGCCCGGCCACGCGCAGGAACCGGTCGCCGAGGCGCCGGCCGACCTGCCCGACGGGCTCGCACCCGCCTCCGGGCCCCGCGCACCCCTGCGCCGCCGTCTGGACAAGAGCCCCGTCGCCTCCGTCAAGCTGGCCTCCGGCTGCGACCGGCGCTGCTCCTTCTGCGCCATCCCGTCCTTCCGCGGCTCCTTCATCTCGCGCCGTCCCAGCGACGTGCTGGGCGAGACCCGCTGGCTCGCGGAACAGGGCGTCAAGGAGATCATGCTGGTCTCCGAGAACAACACCTCGTACGGCAAGGACCTGGGCGACATCCGCCTGCTGGAGACCCTGCTGCCGGAACTGGCCGAGGTGGAGGGCATCGAGCGCGTCCGCGTCAGCTACCTCCAGCCCGCCGAGATGCGGCCCGGGCTGATCGACGTGCTGACCTCGACCCCCAAGGTCGTCCCGTACTTCGACCTGTCCTTCCAGCACTCGGCCCCCGACGTGCTGCGTTCCATGCGCCGCTTCGGTGACACCGACCGGTTCCTGGAACTGCTCGACACGATCCGCTCCAAGGCCCCGCAGGCGGGCGTCCGGTCCAACTTCATCGTCGGTTTCCCCGGCGAGAAGGAGTCGGACTTCAAGGAGCTGGAGCGTTTCCTCACCCACGCGAGGCTCGACGCCATCGGCGTCTTCGGCTACTCGGACGAGGACGGCACCGAAGCCGTCACCTACGACGGCAAGCTGGACGAGGACACCATCGCGGAGCGGCTCGCGCACATGCAGCGGCTCGCCGAGGAGCTCACCTCGCAGCGCGCGGAGGAGCGGATCGGCGAGACCCTGGAGGTCCTCGTGGAGTCCGTCGAGTCCGTGGACGAGGACGGCGAGGGTGCCTACGGGCGCGCCGCCCACCAGGCCCCCGAAACGGACGGCCAGGTGGTCTTCACGGACGGCACGGGTCTGGTCCCCGGGCGTATCGTCACGGCAAAGGTGGTCGGCACCCTCGGTGTCGACCTGGTCGCGGAGCCCCTGGGCCTGGATCTTGAGGAGGCGGCCGGATGACCGGAGTCCCGGCGTCTGCGGCGGGCGGGACCGGCCGCCGGCCGGCACCCGGCGCGAAGGTCGGGGCTACGGCCGTCCATGAGGCGGGCCTGTGGAACATCGCCAACATCCTGACGATGATCCGGCTCGTGCTGGTGCCGGGATTCGTCCTGCTGCTGCTCGCCGACGGGGGATACGACCCCGTCTGGCGGGCGTGGGCGTGGGCGGCGTTCGCCGTGGCCATGATCACGGACATCTTCGACGGGCACCTCGCCCGGACGTACAACCTGGTCACGGATTTCGGGAAGATCGCCGACCCCATCGCCGACAAGGCGATCATGGGGTCGGCGCTCATCTGTCTCTCCTGGCTCGGTGACCTGCCCTGGTGGGTCACCGGCGTCATCCTCGGGCGGGAACTCGGGATCACGCTCATGCGCTTCTGGGTGATCCGCTACGGGGTCATCCCGGCGAGCCGGGGCGGCAAGATGAAGACCCTCGCGCAGGGGACGGCCGTGGGCATGTACGTCCTCGCGTTGACCGGACCGCTGGCCACCCTGCGGTTCTGGGTGATGGCGGTCGCGGTCGTGTTGACCGTCGTCACCGGCCTGGACTACATCCGGCAGGCCGTCGTACTGCGTCGCAAGGGCCTCGCCGCGGAGCTGGCCGTGGAGCGGGCCGCGAGGTGACGGACGGCGCGGGCGATTTTTCGGTGGCCGATGGTGCGGCGGAAGCCGGCGCCGGGGTCGTCGAGATGGCCGGAGACGTACTGCGGCTGCTCGCGGAGAGTGACCAGACCGTCGCCGTCGCGGAGTCCCTCACCGGCGGCATGGTCGCCGCGGGGATCACCTCCGTCCCCGGAGCGTCCAAGTCCTTCCGCGGCTCGGTCACCGCGTACGCGACCGTGCTCAAACACCGGATCCTGGGAGTGGACGCCGATCTGCTGGCCGCCGAGGGCGCCGTGAACGCCCAGGTGGCACTGGAGATGGCCGCCGGCGTCCGACGGATCACGGGGGCCTCGTGGGGGATCGCGACGACCGGAGTGGCCGGTCCGGACCCGCAGGACGGGCAGCCGGTGGGAACGGTTTTCATCGCCGTGGTGGGACCCGTCGGCAGGAAAACAGCCCGGCTGTGGTTGAACGGCTCCCGTACGGAAATCCGTAGGGAGAGTGCACGGACAGTGCTCGAACTCCTCTCGAGCGAACTCCGCGAGAATCTGCGGGGGCAGGATACGGAACAGAACGGGGGGATTTGATGTTTGCAGCCCTGAGTGAACACGACATAGCTCCCCGCACGGCCGCGGCGCGAGGCGGTACGGTGGGGCGTGAAGGTTACGGCTACACGGTCAGAGGAGGGAGCCACCGATGATTCTGCTCCGTCGCCTGCTGGGTGACGTGCTGCGTCGGCAGCGCCAGCGCCAGGGCCGTACTCTGCGCGAGGTCTCCTCGTCCGCCCGAGTTTCGCTCGGCTATCTCTCCGAGGTGGAGCGGGGGCAGAAGGAGGCATCTTCCGAGCTGCTCTCCGCGATCTGCGACGCGCTTGACGTACGGATGTCCGAGCTGATGCGGGAAGTCAGCGACGAACTGTCGTTGGCAGAGCTTGCGCAGTCGGCCGCGGCAAGCGAACCGGTGCCGGCACCGGTGCGCCCGATGCTCAATTCGGTCTCCGTGACCTCGGTCGCGGGAACCACGGAACGGGTGACCATCAAGGCCCCCGTGGAAGCGGTGAACGTCGTAGCCGCGTGAGTCCAAGCGTGTGAGTGTGGCTGGAGCCCCGGTCGGTGCGAGATGCATCGGGTGGGGTTCCTTGCTGTGTGCCCCTCGCCGCCGGGGCCCGTGCCTCGGTGCTCCGTGCCTCACGTACTCCGTGCCTCACGTGTTCCGCAGGAGCGTGCCGGGTCGTTCTGGGTGCGGTGGGCAGGGGGGTGCGGGAGGATGGGCGCGTCCGGATCCCCGCCTCCCGGGAGGCAGCCGTGCGGCGGCTACTGATACCCCTTGCGCTGACCGTGGGTGTGCTGTGGTGGTGGGCCGTGCTGCGGCTGGCCCTGGCACCCGCGGAGTCCGGACCCGTGGAGGGTGCGGTGGCGGTCGGCGGCTGGGGGCTGGGGCTCCTGCCGGTGCACTGCGTCCCAAGGCCCGAGCGGGCGCGCCGGAAGGGGGGACGGGGGGACGGGGGAACCGTCGCGCCGGTCGTCAGGATCCCGGCCGTGCCCGCCGGTCCGGCGTCTACCAGGGCATCGACACTCCACCGTTCGGGCGAAGAATCTGGCCCGTCATGAAGGACGAGGCGTCCGAGGCGAGGTAGAGCACGGCCTGCGCGATGTCCTCGGGCTCGCCGACCCGGCCGAGCGGGGACATCCGGACCATCATCGCCTCGGTCTGCTCCTGCGCCCTCGCCCCGTGGCGGCCGGTCATGGGGGTGCGGATCCACCCCGGCGCGACGGCGTTGACTCGGATGCCGTGCGGGCCCGTCTCGGTGGCCAGGGTCTTGGTCAGCTGGACGACGGCGGCCTTGGCGGCGCTGTAGCAGAGCAGACCGGGCTGGGCGGCGTCCACGGCGCCGGAGGCCATGGTGACGATCGAGCCGGGGCGGCCGGTGGCGATCATGGCGCGGGCGGATTCCTGGCAGGTGCGCAGGACCCCCTTGAAGTTGATGTCCAGGACCCGGTCGAGGTCCTCGTCGGTGGTCTCCAGGACGCTGCTGGTGTGCATGATCCCGGCGATGGCGGCCGTGATGTCGAGGGGGCCCGCAGCCGCGACGGCCGCCCGGAGTGCGCTGCGGTCCGTGACGTCGAGGGCGTGGACGGTAGCCCGTCCGCCGGCCTCGGCGACCAGGTCGGCGGTCTCCCGAAGGCCGTGCGCGTCCCGGTCCGCGCAGTGCACGGCCGCGCCGGCCTCGGCGAGGAGCACGGCGGTGGCACGGCCGATGCCGCTCGCGGCGCCGGTGATCAGCGCGGTGCGGCCGGTGAGGTCGTACGAGGCTGTGGGCATGTCGGGACCGTACGACTGAAACTGACGGACCGTCAACTACGGGGTCGGGCCGGATTGGCAGCTCGGGCACCAATAGGTGGGCCGGTCGTCCTGCCGGGCCTCGCGGACCGGGGTGCCGCAGCGCAGGCAGGGGCGGCGCAGGCGGCCGTAGACGAACAGGTCCTGGCCGGGGCGGCGACTGCCGGTGGTGTTGCGGTGGCCGTCACGGCCGCCGCGCTCGCCGACGTTGGCGCGCAGGAGCCGGTGCGCGGCCCCGGCGAGCCGGACGGTCGTGACCTCGGGGTCGGGGAGGGCGCCCACCGGGGTCCAGGGGGTCACCTGGGCCAGGAAGCACAGCTCGGACTTGTAGATGTTGCCGATGCCGGCCAGGTTGCGTTGGTCGAGGAGGGCCTCGCCGAGGGGGCGGTCGGGGGCGGCGAGGAGGTTCGCGGCGGCCCGCGCGGCGTCCCAGTCCGGGCCGAGGAGGTCCGGGCCGAGATGGCCGACGACGCGTTCCTCGTCGGCGGTGCGGATCAGTTCCACGACGGGGAGGCGGTAGCCGACGGCGACGGTCTCGGTGGTGCCGAGGACGACGCGGATCTCGTGGACGGGGCCCCCGTGCCACTTCGCGGCCGCGGGGAAGACGTGCCAGGCGCCGTCCATGCGGAGGTGGGTGTGGAGGGTGAGGCCGTCGTCTCCGTCGCCCCCCTCGAAGCGGGCCAGGAGGTGCTTGCCGCGGGGGATGACGTCGAGGGTGGTGCGGCCCGTGAGGTCGGCGGTGGCGAAGCGGGGGACGCGGAGGTCGGAGCGGGTGAGCCGTTTCCCGGCCAGGGCCTCGTGGAGGCGGGCCGCCGCACGCCAGACGCTGTCTCCTTCGGGCATGGGCCCATTGTCGGTCTCCGGGCGGTGATTTGCTGCCGCGGCCCGGTGCGCGGCGAGCCCCCGCGGCCGTTCGCCGCAGGGGCCCGAGTGGGGTGGGGCCTACTTCCAGGTGAGGCCCTTGCCGTCCGGGGAGTCGTAGGGCTCGCCCCAGTACTCGGCGCCGACCACCTTGGTCTGGGCCGAGGGGGCCAGGGCGACGGCGCAGCTGGTCTGCGACTTGCCGTTGGTGAAGTCGCGCGGCAGCGAGTCGTCGTCACACTTCTCGAACGTGCCGATGATCGAGATGTTCTGCGCCTCGCTGCCGTCCGGGAGCAGGCCCCTGATGTGGCTCACGGAGGTGTGCGACAGGTCGGTGGTGCCGACGTTCTTGACCGAGTAGCGGATGTAGTACGGAACCATCCCCTTGGCCTTGTCGCCGAGCTTGAGCGCGGCGAGGTCGGAGGGCTGGCCCTGCTCGATGCCGGTCACGGTGAGGGCGATGGTGCCGCCCTTGTCGGTGCCGTAGCTGAACGGGACGGTGGCCGCCTCGCCGATCTTGAAGCTCTGGCCGGACTTGGCGGTGCCCGCGGTCCCGGGGGCCGGTGCGTCTCCGCCTCCGGCCGACGGGGTGGCGCTCGTGTCGGGCTCCGTGGACTTGGAGGGCTGGGCGGCGGACGGGGAGGTCGCCGGCGCCGGGTCCTTCTCCTCGTTGCCGCTCTTGCAGCCGGTCAGGGCCAGGCCGACGACCGCCAGGCCGATGAAGCCGACCGCGGTCCCGCGGGTGCCTATGCTGCTCACTGTTCTCGTCCCCCATGAATGTGCGACGGGCATCTGGATGTGTGGCGGGCATCGCGCCGAACGCGATGCCTTATGCGATCTTGATAACGCACAAATGGCCGCGATTGCCAGGTGGGCGGGGTCTCGTGACGTGTTCAATACAAGAACGGCACACTTGGGTCCGTTTCGTGGAGATCAGTTGCGCAGCCGCAGGCCCCGCGGGGTCGCATGGAAGCCGGCCGCCTCCAGGGCCGACCCCAGGGGCGAGGTCAGGGCCGCGGCGGCGTTGATCCGCTCCACCGTCAGGTCGGGGACGGTGCCCGCGCGTGAGGCCGAGACGAGCGCGGTCGTCGCCGCCGTGAGGCGCGGGTCGTCCCCCGGGGGCCAGGCCAGCAGGGTCTTGCCGCCCCGCTCCAGGTACAGGGTGAGCTCACCGTCGACCAGGACCACGAGGGAACCGGCCTTGCGGCCCGGCTTGTGGGTCGCGTCGCCCGGCGGCTCCGGCCACGGCAGGGCGGCGCCGTACGCGTTCGCCGGGTCGGCGGCGGCCAGGACCACCGCCGCCAGGGGAGGCGGGGTGCGCTCGGCCGCCCGCAGCCGGTCCACCGCGCCGTCCATCGCGAACTGGGCCGCACCCAGACCCTCGACCACATAACCCCGGCGGGCCTGACCGCTGTCCTCGAAGGCCGAAAGGACCCGGTAGACCGCGCTGAAGCCGCCCTGCACCCCCTCCGCCGCTACCGCGCCCCGGGTGACCACCCCGTGCCGGTCCAGCAGGGTGCGTGCCAGGGCGTGGGCCCGATGGGTGGGGTCCGGGGCGTGCGTCGGCAGGAGGGACCAGCGGCCCGAGACCGTGGGCGGGCCCGTACGGGACACGGTGGCGCCGAGGGTGCCGTAGCGGCCGCGCGGGACGGTGCGCCGCGCCCGATGGGCGGTGGCCCCCGCCGTGCGCCCCGAACCCAACAGGGACCGCAGCGGGGCCAGGGTGTCGTTGGTCAGCCGGCCCGACCAGGCCAGATCCCAGACGGCGGAGGAGAGTTCGGCGTCCGAGACGGCGGGGTGCCCGGCCCGCACGGCCTCGGTGAGCTGGCGGAAGAACAGGCCGTACCCGCCGGAGAGGGCGTCCAGGACGGCCTGGTGGATCGGGGTCGTCTCCAGCGGATGCGCCGGCGGGAGGAGCAGGGGCGCCGTCTCCGCGAGGTAGAGGGAGACCCAGCCGTCCTTGCCGGGCAGCGCCCCGGCGCCGGCCCAGATCACCTCGCCGGTGGTGGTCAGTTCGTCCAGCAGGGTCGGGGTGTAGCCCGCGACCCGGGAGGGCAGGATCAGGCGCTCCAGTGCGGAGGCCGGTACCGGCGCCCCCTGGAGTTGCTCCACTGCCCGGGCCAGGCCGTCGATCCCGCGCAGGGTCCCGCCCAGGTGCTGCCACTGCGGCAGGAACGTGGCCAGCGCCGTCGGCGGTACGGGCTCCAGTTCCTGCCGGAGCGCCGCCAGCGAGCGGCGACGCAGCCGGCGCAGCACGGCCGCGTCACACCACTCCTGACCGATGCCCGCCGGATGGAACTCGCCCTGGACCACCCGCCCCGACGCGGCGAGCCGGTGCAGGGCGCCGTCGGTGACGGCCCCGCCCAGGCCGAGGCGGGCGGCGGCCGCCGCCGTGGTGAACGGTCCGTGGGTGCGGGCGTACCGCGCCAGGAGATCGCCGAGCGGGTCCTTGACCGGTTCGGTGAACGCCTCGGGCACCCCGACCGGGAGCGCCGTGCCCAGGGCGTCGCGCAACCGGCCGGCGTCCTCGATCGCGGCCCAGTGCTCGGCTCCGCCGATCCTTACCCGGATGGCCCGGCGCGCGGCGGCGAGTTCACCGGCCCAGGACGACTCGGCGCCGCGCTCGGCCAGTTCGGCGTCGGTCAGCGGGCCCAGCATGCGCAGCAGGTCGGCCACCGACTCGACGTCCTTGGCCCGGCGGTCCTCGGTGAGCCACTGGAGCTCCCGCTCCAACTCCTCCAGCACCGAGGCGTCGAGCAGCTCGCGCAGTTCCGCCTGGCCGAGGAGTTCGGCGAGCAGCCGGGAGTCCAGGGAGAGCGCGGCGGCCCTGCGCTCGGCCAGCGGGGAGTCGCCCTCGTACAGGAACTGGGCGACGTAGCCGAAGAGGAGGGAGCGGGCGAACGGCGAGGGCTCGGGCGTGGTGACCTCGACCAGGCGGACCCGGCGCGCCTCGACGTCCCCCATCAGCTCGGTCAGACCGGGCACGTCGAAGACGTCCTGGAGGCATTCCCGTACGGCTTCCAGCACGATCGGGAAGGAACCGAACTCCGACGCCACCTGGAGGAGTTGCGAGGCGCGCTGGCGCTGCTGCCACAGCGGGGTGCGCTTGCCCGGATTGCGGCGCGGCAGCAGCAGGGCGCGGGCGGCGCACTCGCGGAACCGGGAGGCGAACAGGGCCGAGCCGCCCACCTGGTCGGTGACGATCCGGTTGATCTCGCCGTGGTCGAAGGCGACGTCGGCGGCTCCCAGCGGGGCCTTCTCGTCGTCGAACTCGAAGGACCGGTCGGGCTGCGCGGGGTCGTGGTCCAGCAGGTCCATGCTCAGGAGGTCGGCGTCCGGCAGGCGCAGCACGATGCCGTCGTCGGCGTGCATGACCTGCGCGTCCATCCCGTACCGCTCGGCGAGGCGGGCGCCGAGGGCGAGCGCCCACGGGGCGTGCACCTGCGCACCGAAAGGGGAGTGGACCACGACCCGCCAGTCACCCAGCTCGTCACGGAACCGCTCCACCACGATGGTGCGGTCGTCGGGCACGTGGCCGCAGGCCTCGCGCTGCTCGGAGAGGTACGCGAGGACGTTGTCCGAGGCCCAGGTGTCCAGGCCGGCCGCCAGGAGGCGCAGGCGGGCGTCCGCGTCGCTCAGGGCGCCCAGCTCGCGCAGGAACGCTCCGACGGCGCGGCCCAGTTCGAGAGGGCGGCCCAGCTGGTCGCCCTTCCAGAAGGGCAGCCGCCCGGGCACCCCCGGGGCGGGCGACACCAGGACCCGGTCCCGGGTGATGTCCTCGATCCGCCACGAGCTGGTGCCCAGGGTGAAGACGTCCCCGACGCGCGACTCGTAGACCATCTCCTCGTCGAGCTCGCCGACCCGGCCGCCGCCCTTCTTCGGGTCCGCGCCCGCGAGGAAGACGCCGAACAGCCCCCGGTCCGGGATCGTGCCGCCGGAGGTGACCGCCAGCCGCTGCGCGCCCGGCCTGCCGGTGATCGTCCCGGCGACCCGGTCCCACACCACGCGCGGTCGCAGTTCGGCGAACGCGTCCGACGGGTAGCGGCCCGCCAGCATGTCCAGGACCGACGTGAACGCCGAGTCGGGCAGCGCCGCGAACGGCGCGGCCCGCCGCACCAGGGCCAGCAGGTCGTCCAGTTGCCAGGTGTCCATGGCCGTCATGGCCACCAGCTGCTGGGCCAGGACGTCGAGCGGGTTGGACGGGACGCGCAGCGCCTCGATCGCGCCGGTGCGCATCCGCTCGGTGACCACCGCCGCCTGCACCAGGTCCCCCCGGTACTTGGGGAAGACCACACCCGTGGAGACGGCGCCCACCTGGTGGCCGGCGCGGCCCACGCGCTGGAGCCCGGACGCCACCGAGGGCGGGGACTCGACCTGCACCACCAGGTCCACCGCGCCCATGTCGATGCCCAGTTCCAGGCTGGACGTGGCGACCACGGCCGGCAGTCGGCCCGCCTTCAGGTCCTCCTCGACCAGCGCCCGTTGTTCCTTCGACACCGATCCGTGGTGCGCGCGGGCCAGCACCGGCGGGGCGCCCCGCGCCGCCCCCGACTGGGCCATGATCTCGGCGGGCGGGGCGTCCTCGGGCAGCTTCTCGCCCGTGGCGCGCTCGTACGCGATCTCGTTGAGCCGGTTGCAGAGCCGCTCGGCGAGCCGGCGGGAGTTGGCGAACACGATCGTCGAGCGGTGCGCCTGGACGAGGTCCGCGATCCGCTCCTCCACATGCGGCCAGATGGACGGCTTGTCCCCGCCGTCCTTGCCCTCGGACGCGGGGGAGCCCCCCAACTCGCCCATGTCCTGGACGGGGACGACCACCGACAGGTCGAACTCCTTCGTCGAGGGCGGCTGGACGATCTCCACCTTGCCGCGCGGCGCCAGGTACCGGGCCACCTCGTCCACCGGGCGGACCGTCGCGGACAGCCCGATCCGGCGGGCCGGACGCGGCAGCAGCTCGTCCAACCGCTCCAGGGACAGGGCGAGATGGGCGCCGCGCTTGGTCCCCGCGACCGCGTGCACCTCGTCCAGGATCACCGTCTCGACGCCCGCCAGGGCGTCCCGGGCGGCAGAGGTCAGCATCAGGAACAGGGACTCGGGGGTGGTGATCAGGATGTCCGGCGGTCGGGCCACCAGGGACCGGCGCTCGGCGGGCGGGGTGTCCCCGGAACGGATGCCGACGCGGATGTCCGGCTCCGGCGATCCCAGCCGGACGGACTCCTGCCGGATGCCGGTCAGCGGGCTGCGGAGATTGCGCTCCACGTCGACGGCCAGCGCCTTCAGCGGCGACACGTACAACACCCGGCAGCGCTTCTTCGGCTCGGCGGGCGGCGGGACGGACGCCAGCCGGTCGAGGGCGGCCAGGAAGGCCGCCAGGGTCTTCCCGGAGCCGGTGGGCGCCACGACGAGCACGTCCGATCCGGCCCCGATGGCCCGCCAGGCACCCTCCTGCGCGGCCGTGGGCGTGTCGAAGGCCCCCGTGAACCACGAGCGGGTCGCGGGGGAGAACGAGTCGAGCGCGCTACCGGACATGCCCCCATCGTGCACCCGGCCACTGACAACCGGTCGGACCTGCGCAAACGTGCCGCGTTCCCGGGGCGCAGAATGGGGGGATGGGCACGGACGAGGGCCGCCGGGAATGGGCACGGCACTGGCAGCACGCGGAGCTGCCGGGCCTGGACCTGCTGCGCGCCCACTACGTACGGCACACCTTCCCGCGCCACGCCCACGACGGGTACGTCATCGCGGCCGTCACCGGCGGCATCGAGGAGATCGGCCTGCCCGGCACCACCCTGCGCGCCGGCCCGGGCAGCGTGGTCCTGATCAACCCCGAGGTCCCGCACACGGCCCGCGCCGGCGTTCCCGAGGGCTGGGCGTACGCCACCCTCTACCCGTCCCGGGAGCTGATCACCGAGGTCGCCGCCGAGATCGGCACCCTGCGGGGAACGCCGGGCTTCACGGTCGACATGGTCACCGATCCGCACACCTCCCGGGTGATCGCCGAGGTGCACCGGGCCGCCGAGGCCGGCAACGCGCTGGCCGCCGACACCCTGCTGCGGGGCGCGGTCGCCCGGATGCTGACCCGGCACGCCGGACCGCTGCCTGCCCGCGAGTCGCGCCGGGCGGGCGCCTCGGACGCCGAACGGGCCCGGAGCGTCCTGGAGGACCGGATGGCCGAGCCGCCCTCGCTGGAGCGGCTCGCGACGGAACTGGGCACGAGCCCGTTCGCCCTGCTGCGGGCCTTCCGGGAGCGGTACGGAATGCCCCCACACACCTGGCTCACCGACGCCCGGGTCCGCCGGGCGCGCCGGCTCCTGGACGCGGGCACCCCGCCGGCCGAGGCGGCGGTCGCCGTCGGCTTCACCGACCAGCCGCACCTGAACCGCCATTTCACCCGGATCGTGGGCGTGCCCCCGGGCGCCTACCGGCGGGAACGGGCCGCCTGGGGCCCCGTCCCGTAGGCAGTGGTCCGTGCCCGGGGCTCGAAGGACGGGGGCACGGGGATCCGGGCCGCAAGAACGTACAAGACCGGGCTGTCCCTCCCCGCTTAGGTTCGCGGGGTGGGAGAACATCAGATGGTGATACGAGAGGCCCCCGACGAAGGGGTCGCCGACAAGCCGCGGGCGGCCGTCATCCGGGACGCCCTCGGTGTGGGCGTGGCCGTCGGGCTGTCCGGATTCGCGTTCGGCGTGACCGCGGCCGGGGCGGGCGTCAGCGTGCTCCAGGCCTGTGTGCTGAGCCTGCTGGTGTTCACCGGCGCCTCGCAGTTCGCGCTGGTCGGGGCGCTGGCGGCGGGAGGGAACCCGTTCACCGCCGCAGCCGGGGCCTTCTTCCTCGGCACCCGCAACGCCTTCTACGGGCTGCGGCTGTCCCAGCTGCTGGCCCTCCCCAAGGCGGTACGGCCCTTCGCCGCGCACTGGGTGATCGACGAGACCACCGCCGTGGCCCTGGCCCAGCCCGACCGGAAGTCGGCCCGCCTCGGCTTCACCGTGACCGGGCTGACCCTGTACGCCCTCTGGAACCTGACCACGCTGCTGGGCGCCCTCGGCGCCGAGGCCATCGGGGACACCCGCGTGTGGGGCCTGGACGCCGCCGGGCCCGCCGTGTTCCTGGCCCTGCTCGCGCCGATGCTGAAGACCTCCACCGAGCGGGCGGTGGCCGCCCTCGCCCTGGTGCTCGGACTGGGTCTGCTGCCCGTGCTGCCCTCCGGGGTGCCCGTGCTGGTCGCGGCGCTGGCCGCGCCGATCGTGCTGTGGATGAAGGGACGCCGCTCGTGAACGTCTGGATCGCCATCGTGGTGACCGTCGTCGGCTGCTACGCGGTCAAACTCGCCGGTCTCCTCGTCCCCGCCGAGGCCCTGGAACGGCCCTCGGTACGCCAACTCGCCGCGCTGCTGCCCGTCGCCCTGCTCGCCGCGCTCACCGCCCAGCAGACCTTCAGCACCGGGCAGGAACTGGTGCTGGACGCCCGGGCCGCCGGGCTGGCCGCCGCCGGGGTCGCCCTGCTGCTGCGGGCCCCGTTCCTGGTGGTGGTCGGGGCCGCGGTCCTCGTCACTGCGGGGCTGCGGGCCCTGACCGGGTGACCGGGGCGAGCGGACGGCCGTACGCCCGCAGGGTCAGCAGCGCCTCCACCGTGGCGATGGGCCGCCGCTCCAGGGAGCTGCCCGGCGCCCAGGCCCTGCGACGCACCGGCCAGCCGCCGTCCTGCTGCTGCTCGGCCGCGAGGAAGCCCAGGGCGCGCTCCATCTCCGCGTCGGTGAACCACCCCCGCGCCAGCGACTCCGGCCGGCGCGCGAAGTCGTACGGGAACAACCGCTCGCCCGGCGCGTAGCCCGCCGCCGGAGGCTGCTCCTCGCGGCGCTCCGGATCCAGCACGACGAGCCCCCGCTCCCGCACCAGCCGCCCCAGCCGGTCCGCGGCCGCCGCCGCGCGCCCCCGGTCGGGCGCCCCGTCGAGGAAGGCGACCGCGCTCTGGATCTCGTACGGATGCGAGTGGCGCAGGGTCTCGACCCGGTCCCAGCAGAAGTCCGTGGCGCGGAACAGCCACGCGTGCCAGACCCGGTTGCGGTGGAGGAGGCCGACGATCGGCCCCGTGGTCAGCAGCTCGCTCGGGGGGTCGTCGCGCATCGGGTGGTAGGGGGCCGTCGGGTAGTCGCGCGGGGCCGGGAAGACCAGGGGGAGCGCGCCCTCCGGGGTGGAGACCAGGGTCAGGTGGCGGCAGAGCCGCTCGATGCGCCGGCCCGTGCAGCGGCCCAGGGCGTCGAGGACGCGCAGGGCGTGCGCGGTGTGCAGGGGCTGGCTCAGCGGGCCGCGCAGGTCCGGGTCCAGCGCGTGACCGTAGCCCCCGTCCTCGCCCAGGTACGCGCCGAGGGCGGCGTCCACCGCGTCGGCGTCCCCGCCGAGGAAGTGGAACGCGAACCGGCGCTGCTCCAGCACCCGGGCGGTGAGCCAGATGAACTGCTCGGCACGGGCCAGCGGGGCGGTCGGGGCCGGTGCGGCCGCCGGGGCCGGCGAGGAAGTTTCGTCTCCGGGCATGCGTGAAACCGTAGGGCGCACGGATGCGGCGGCGGGGCCCGAACGCGGTCGGTGCACTCTCCGGGGCGCGATACTGGTGGCATGCGGTTGACGATTTTCTGGGAACGGATGGCCGAGCACTTCGGCGCGGGCTACGCGGACTCCTTCGCGCGGGACCACGTCATGACGGAACTCGGCGGGCGCACCGTGCACCAGGCCCTCGACGCCGGCTGGGAGGCCAGGGACGTGTGGCGCGCGGTGTGCGCGGCGATGGACGTGCCGGCCTCGCTGCGCTGAGCCGCACGCCCGTTTCCTCGCGAGCGCCGCAGGTGGGACAGACTGGGCGGCGTGGCAGCGACAGAAGAGACGACCGAACAGCCCGCGCCGGCCCCCGCCGATCCCGGAGGCCGGCCGCGTGACGGCGGCCCGGGCCGGGTGCCGTCGCCCGCAGGCCCCCCGGCCGAGGCGCGGATGCCGCGGTGGCTGCCGCGCGCGGTGATCCTCGTACTGGCCCTGGTCGCCTGCTTCCAGCTCGGCAGCTGGGCCTTCCATCAGCTCATCGGGCTGCTCGTCAACATTCTGATCGCCTTCTTCCTCGCCCTCGCGATAGAGCCCGCGGTGGCGCGGATGGCGGCCCGCGGCATGCGCCGCGGGTTCGCCACCTTCCTGGTCTACCTGGGCGTTCTCGTCGCGACCGCGGGATTCGTCGCGCTGCTCGGCTCGATGCTGGCCGGGCAGATCGTGGACATGGTGGAGGGCTTCCCGAAGTACCTGGACTCGGTGATCGGATCGATCAACGACACCTTCCACACCGAACTGTCCCGGCTGTCGATCCAGGACAGCCTGCTGCACTCGGACTGGTTGCAGAAGTACGTGCAGAACAGTGCGACCGGCGTGCTCGACGTGTCCGCCACCGTCCTCGGCGGACTCTTCAGGCTGCTGACGATCGGGCTGTTCTCCTTCTACTTCGCCGCCGACGGTCCGCGGCTGCGGCGTGCGCTGTGCTCCGTGCTGCCGCCCGGCAAGCAGTCGGAGGTGCTGCGCGCCTGGGAGATCGCCGTCGCCAAGACGGGCGGGTACCTCTACTCGCGCGGGCTGATGGCGCTGATCTCCGGGATCGCGCACTACATCCTGTTCGCGGTCCTCGGCGTGCCCTACGCGCCCGCCCTCGCCGTGTGGGTGGGGCTGGTGTCCCAGTTCATCCCCACCATCGGCACCTACCTGGCGGGCGCGCTGCCGATGCTGATCGCCTTCACGATCGACCCCTGGTACGCGCTGTACGTCCTCGGGTTCGTGGTGGTCTACCAGCAGTTCGAGAACTACGTGCTCCAGCCCAAGCTGACGTCGCGGACCGTGGACATCCATCCGGCGGTCGCCTTCGGCTCGGTCATCGCGGGCACCGCGCTGCTCGGCGCGGTCGGGGCGCTCATCGCGATTCCCGCCGTCGCCACGCTCCAGGCCTTCCTCGGCGCGTACGTGAAGCGGTACGAGCTGACGGAGGGCGCGGACGCGTCTACTTCTTCCCGTCCGCGTCGGCGAGTACGGCTGCCAGGACTTCGGTGACGGTCGCCTCGACGCCGGCCTTGTCGACGCCCAGGCCGCTCAGCACGCCCTCGCCGTTCTCCAGCTCCAGCAGGGCGAGCAGGAGGTGCTCGGTGCCGACGAAGTTGTGGCCCAGCCGCAGGGCCTCGCGGAAGGTGAGCTCCAGGGCCTTCTTGGCGCCGGCGTCGAAGGGGACGAGGTCGGGTACCTCCGCGACGGCCTCCGGCAGCGCGGCGCCGGCGGCCGCGCGGACGTCGTCCGTCGCGACCCGCTGGGCCCGCAGGGCCTGAGCGGCGAGCGAATCCGGGTCGGCGAGCAGACCGAGGACCAGGTGCTCGGTGCGGATCTCGGTGTTGCCGGCGGCACGGGCCTCGTTCTGCGCGGTCATCACGACGTTGCGGGCGCGGGGGGTGAAACGGGCGAAGCCCTGCGCGGAGTCGAGGTCTCCGTCGGCGCCGTCACCCTTGTCGCTCTTGGGGACGAAGCGCTTCTGGGCGGCCTGGCGGGTGACGCCCATGCTGCGGCCGATGTCGGTCCAGGAGGCGCCGGAGCGGCGGGCCTGGTCGACGAAATGGCCGATGAGGTGATCGGCGACGTCCCCGAGCGCCTCGGCGGCGACGACGGCGCCGCTGAGCTGCTCCAGGGTGTCGGAGTGGACCTTCTTGATGGCCTCGATGAGGTCGTCGAGGCGTACCGGATTGGTCATGCGAACGGGTTCCACGGGAGGGTTCGTCATGGAGGCAACCGTAGGTTGACAGTCGAGCGACTGTCAACCATGGGTTGTCACTCGCTCGACCGTCCGGGGCTTCGACCCGGGGTCGCGGACGGTCGGATCGGGGAAGGTCCGGGGTGTCCGCAGGGCCGACTGCCGCGTTCGGCGCGCCACGTTCCGTATCGGATCGGCTACGTTACGCACGTGCGCGATGGGCGCGCCCGGAGTGGAGGAGACCGCAGTGACGACATCGGAAGACGAGCGGACGGGCGGCCCCGAGGCCCGGCTCGGATTCGAGCCCGGCCAGGTCGTCCAGGAGATCGGCCTGGGCGACGACGTCGACGAGGAGCTGCGCGCGGGCATCGCGCGGGTCATCGGCCAGGAATTGGTCGGCGAGGACTACGACGACGTCGTGGACGTCGTCCTCCTGTGGTTCCGGGAGGAGGACGGCGACCTCACCGACGGGCTCGTCGACTGCATCGCCCTGCTGGAGGACGGTGGCGTGATCTGGCTCCTCACCCCGAAGGTCGGGCTGGACGGGCACGTCGAGCCGAGCGACATCGCCGAGGCCGTGACGACGGCCGGCCTCTCGCAGGCCCGGCCCGTCAGCGTGACCAAGCGCTGGGCCGGAGCCAGGCTCACCACCCCCAAGTCCCGGAGGTAGGGCGGGCGGCGGCGACGTTCGTCCCGTGACCGGTCGATCCGCCCCAGGGGAGGATCGACCGGTCTTTCGTGTCGGGCCGCGTCGTGTCGGGTGCGGGGGGTCGTGCGGGGTGCGGGGGTTCGGATCCGGCCACCCCTTCGGTGATAACGCCTTTCGCCGACTCGTCACGCCCTCTTGTGGGTTGCTCGCGACCTCTTAACAATGCGCATGACAACCGAAGGATCTTCGGTCGCATTGTCACGGGCGAACCCAGCCCTCGATTCGAGAGGGGAACCCCCCACGTGAACAAGCCTCTCGCCGGCGCCCTGCTCTCCGCGCTCCTGATCGGAGCGGCGGCGGCCCCGGCCGTGGCCTCCGTACCCCTGGAGGAGAAGGCGGCCCCGGCCGTCGCGGTCACCTTCGCGGGAACGGTCGCGCTCAGCAACTGTTCCGGCTCCGTCGTCCGCGCCCCCGCCTCCCAACCGAACGACCCCGCCCTGGTCCTCTCCAACGGACACTGCCTGGAGACCGGCTTCCCGGCGGCCGGCGAGGTCGTCAAGGACCGGGCGTCCAACCGCTCCTTCTCGCTGCTCAACGCCTCGGGTTCCAAGGTGGCGACCCTCAGGGCAAGCAAGATCGCGTACGGCACGATGACCGACACGGACGTGTCGATCTACCAACTCACCAAGACCTACGCGCAGATACAGAGCCAGTACGGCATCGGCGCGCTCACCCTCAACGACGTGCGCCCGGTGCAGGGCTCGGCGATCAAGGTGGTGTCGGGGTACTGGAAGCGCACCTACAGCTGCAACGTCGACGGGTTCGCCTACCGGCTCAAGGAGGGCGAGTGGACCTGGAAGGACTCGGTCCGCTACACCTCGGCCTGCAACACCATCGGCGGCACCTCGGGCTCGCCGGTGATCGACACGACGACGGGCAAGGTCGTCGCCGTCAACAACACCGGCAACGAGGACGGCGGCCGGTGCACCGACAACAACCCGTGTGAGGTGGACCAGAACGGCAACGTGACGGTCCGTCGGGGCATCAACTACGCCCAGGAGACCTACACGATCGTCCCCTGCATAGGCCCCGGCAACGTGATCGACCTGAACCGCCCCGGCTGCGCGCTGCCCAAGCCGTAGCGCTCCCGCGACCGCCCGTCGCCGCGTCCGCCGTCGTACCGGTGCGCGCGGGGGCGGGCGGTCGCGCGTCGCCGCCCGGGCGTTGCCGCGTCGCCGCCGGGCCGGTCAGGCCGGATGCAGCACGGCCGCGGCGATCTCGCGGACCCGGTCGAGGGTGATCCCGGTGCGCTGCTCGACGGCGAGGGGGTGTGCGGTGGGCTCCAGCTCGATGAAGGGGCGCCGCCCCACCGGGCGCGTGTGGCAGGTGGTCCTCAGGTTGACCGTGCCGGGGGAGTAGAGCGCGAGTTCCGTGCTGAGCCAGCCGAAGTACGGCGGCTCGGCCTCGCGGCCCTCCGTGTGCCACAGGTCGAGGGCGCGGCCGAAGTTGTCCTTGCTGAGCGAGATCCAGACGCCCCACGAGAAGACCTGGCCGCTGTCGACCACGGGTATCTCGATCAGGCCCCTGATGAAGAAGTGCCGGCCCTGGATGACGCACTGCTCCGACGACAGCGTGCTGTCCGGATCGGCCTCGAAGCCGGGGTTCCAGGCCTCGGGCGCCGGTGTCGAGTAGCTCAGGGGGAGCTCCGCGTGGTGCTCGCCGCAGCGTGAACACGTGAATCCGAGATCGTTGGCCATGCCGCGAGCCTAATGACCGGACCCGGATGGGAGGCCCCCGGGCCGCCGCCTGCCGGGGGCCCGACCGTCTTGCGCTCGTCCGACGGATGATCCGTCGCCCTGCCCGTCGCCCCGCCCGCCGGCCCACCGCGTGTGCCGGGCGCGCCGGAGCGGGTGCTTCCGAATCCTTGTTCGCCGGCACGGCCGAGGGGTGGGCCGGCGAACCCTCCTCCCGTTCGGGCCGGCCGTCACGGCAGGTCGGAGGGGAGCGGGGCGGGGTGGCGTGGTGCGCTTGACAGGGAAATCGAACATCCATTCTCATGAGTTATCCACAGCTGAGCAGTGCGTGGGAGCGCATTGTCAGTGGCAGGCGTTAGCGTCAATGGCGTGAAGCGATCGACTCAAGCAAATCGGGTGGAACCCATGGCAGGCACCGACCGCGAGAAGGCTCTCGACGCCGCTCTCGCACAGATTGAACGGCAATTCGGCAAGGGTGCGGTCATGCGCCTCGGCGACAAGCCGAACGACCCCATCGAGGTCATCCCCACCGGGTCGACCGCGCTGGACATCGCCCTGGGCGTCGGCGGGCTTCCCCGCGGCCGTGTGATCGAGGTGTACGGACCGGAGTCCTCCGGTAAGACCACCCTGACCCTGCACGCCGTGGCCAACGCCCAGAAGGCGGGCGGCACCGTCGCCTTCGTGGACGCCGAGCACGCGCTGGACCCCGAGTACGCCAAGGCCCTCGGCGTCGACACCGACAACCTCATCCTGTCCCAGCCGGACACCGGCGAGCAGGCGCTGGAGATCGTGGACATGCTGGTCCGCTCCGGTGCCCTCGACCTGATCGTCATCGACTCCGTCGCGGCGCTCGTGCCGCGCGCCGAGATCGAGGGTGAGATGGGTGACTCCCACGTGGGTCTCCAGGCCCGACTGATGAGCCAGGCGCTCCGGAAGATCACCGGTGCCCTCAACCAGTCCAAGACCACCGCCATCTTCATCAACCAGCTCCGCGAGAAGATCGGCGTCATGTTCGGCTCGCCGGAGACCACCACCGGTGGTCGCGCGCTGAAGTTCTACGCCTCGGTGCGTCTCGACATCCGCCGTATCGAGACCCTGAAGGACGGCACGGACGCCGTCGGCAACCGCACCCGCGTCAAGGTCGTCAAGAACAAGGTCGCGCCGCCGTTCAAGCAGGCCGAGTTCGACATCCTCTACGGCCAGGGCATCAGCCGCGAGGGCGGCCTGATCGACATGGGCGTGGAGCACGGCTTCGTGCGCAAGGCCGGCGCCTGGTACACGTACGAGGGCGACCAGCTCGGCCAGGGCAAGGAGAACGCCCGCAACTTCCTGAAGGACAACCCGGCCCTCGCCGACGAGATCGAGCGGAAGATCAAGGAGAAGCTGGGCGTGGGCGTGCGCAAGGACGCCGACGCCCCCGCCGAGACCGGCGCGGACGCCCCCGCCGACGCCGCGGCCGTTCCCGCCCCGGCATCGAAGGCGAAGACGACGGCCAAGGCCGCCGTAGCCAAGAGCTGACCCGTGCGGGAGCAGGAAAGGGGCGGCGGAGCCGGTCGGGAGGGCCGCCGGGAGGGCGGTCGCGAAGCCCGCGATGCGCTGCCGCCCCAGAGTCCCGAGGAGCAGGCGCGGGCGATCTGTCTGCGCCTGCTCACCGGGATGCCGCGAACCAGGCGGCAGCTCGCGGACGCCCTGGAGAAGCGGGGCATCCCCGAGGAGGTGTCACAGGAGGTCCTCTCCCGGTACGAGGAGGTGGGCCTGATCGACGACGCCGCCTTCGCCGGTGCCTGGGTGGAGTCCCGCCACCGCGGTCGGGGTCTGGCGCGACGGGCGCTCGCGCAGGAGCTGCGGACCAAGGGAGTGCACGCCACCCTCGTGCAGGAGGCGCTGGAACAGCTGGACTCCGAGCAGGAGGAGGAGACGGCCCGGGAGCTCGTCGAGCGCAAGCTCCGCTCGACCCGGGGCCTGGAGAGGGACAAGCGGATCCGGCGCCTCGCCGGGATGCTGGCCCGCAAGGGGTACCCGGAGGGCATGGCCCTGCGGGTGGTCCGCCGCGCGTTGGAGACGGAGGACGTCGACGACGTCGACGCATCGGAGTACCCCGGAGGCTGAACCGGTCCCCGGCCCTGCCCTCGGAGGGACGGGCGGCGGGCCGGCGCGGCGGCCGGGAGCGGGCCGGCGGCCCGCATGTGCAGGCCGGGCCGGCGCCGCCCGGGCCGGTGCGTGCGAGGGCGCGTCAGACGGCGGTGGTGGGGAGGCCGGCCGATCTCCAGGCCTGGAAGCCGCCCGTCAGGTCCGTCGCCCGGTGGAGCCCCAGGGCGTGGAGGGAGACCGCGGCCAGGGTGGAGGCGTAGCCCTCGTTGCAGATGACGACGACCTCGATGTCATGGCTCGTCGCCTCGGGCAGTCGGTGCGACCCCTGGGGGTCGAGGCGCCATTCCAGTTCGTTGCGCTCGACGACCAGCGCGCCCGGGATCAGACCGTCGCGCTCGCGCAACGCCTGGTACCGGATGTCGACGAGGAGCGAGCCCTCGCGGGAGGCGGCGTACGCCTGCTCCGGCGAGACCCGGGCGTAGGTGGTCCTGAGGCGGTCGACGAGGGCGTCGATGCCCTCCGGCGCGGCGCTCACTGCCAGTCCGCCGGACGCTCGACCTGCTCCAGCCGCAGGACCTGCCCGCTGCGGCTGTAGCGGCGGATCAACGGGAGCGGCGGGTAGTACGCGTGGACGGAGACGGCGTGCTCGGCCGGGGACTCGTTGAGCACCTCGTGCACGTGGTGCAGGCCGAAGCCGCGACCCGTGCCCGCCGTCAGATCGCGCCTGCGGTCCACGTCGGGGGCCAGTTCCAGGGACTTCCAGCCCTCGGAGGGAAGGCGGACGGCCAGGGAGCGCTCGGTGAGCCGGCCGCGAGCGGTGGCGAACGCGCCCCGCGATTCGGCGTGGTCGTGCCAGCCGGTGCCGGTGCCCGGAGGCCAACCGATCAGCCAGGCCTCGCTGCCGCCGGGGCCGTCCAGCCGTACCCACGTACGGCCTTCGGGGTCGAGCGGGAGCGAGCCCACGATCTCGGGGTCCGCCGCGGTGCGCAGCGCGAAGTCGAGAAGCTCGGCGGTCGTCGGACCGGCCGAGATCAGGGTGGGGGAAGACATGGAGTGACCGTCCTGGAGGTTCGCGAAGGTGCGCGCGGGCCCGGAAGGGCACGGGGCGCGCGGGAGAAAGGGCGAATCAACAGGAAGGGCGACACACGCAGCCCGCGTAGCGGAGCAGGTCCATGTGAACCCTCCGCCACAGGCGTACGTCGTTGCCGGTCATGTCCGCGAGTCAAGCACGTGAGCGGGAGACCGGTCAATCGATCACGGAGGTGGGAGTGGTCACGGCCGGGGTGATCGAGGGCGCGCGCGCCGGTTCGGGCGCCCCGCCGCGGACGGCGTCCGCCGCCTCGTACAGCTCCGCCGGCCGGACCCCCGCGAAGGTCGCCGCCAGGTGCCCGTCCGGCCGCACCAGCAGCACGGTGTGTGCCGGAGCCCCCGGATAGCTGTCCGCGACCAGCAGGTCCGCACGGGTGGGGAGCGCGCTGACCGCCGCCGCGAGCCGGGGCATCAGACCGGCGCCGAGCCAGTGGCGGCGGTCCCAGACCCCGGTCCCCGGGGCGACGAGGAGCACCAGCAGCCGGCCCCGCCCGAGCAGGTCGCGCAACGGCACGGTGGTGCCGTCGGGCGCGGTCACCGGGACGTCGGCCACCGGGCCGCCCGGTTCCGTGGCCGTCGGGACCTCCCGTACCGCCACCGGCGGGGCGTACGCGGGCTCCGCGCCCAGCGGTCCCCGGCCGAGGTGGCCGTCGGTGAGCAGGCCCTCGGCGGAACGTGCCGCACCGGGGAGGTAGGGGCGCAGGCCGCCCCCGCCGCGCAGCGCCGGCATCGCCTGGTCGGCGGCGCGCAACCGGGCGGCGACCGCCCTGCGCCGCTCGTCCTCGTACCCGTCGAGCAGAACCTCGGAGGCACCCTGGTGCCAGGCCACCGCCAGCCTCCAGGCCAGGTTCTCGGCGTCCCGCAGCCCCTCCTCGACGCCCTGGGTGCCGAGCGCGCCCAGCAGGTGCGCCGCGTCTCCCGCGAGGTAGGCCCGGCCGTCGCGCCAGCGCCGGGCGAGCCGGTGGTGGAGGGTGTGCACTCCGGTGTCGATCAGGTCGTACGGGGGAGTCGTGCCCCCGCACCACGCCGCGAGGGTGTCCCGGATGAGGGTCACCAGGGCGTCCGGGGTGACGAGTTCGCCGCGCGAGGGGAGCAGCCAGTCCAGTCGCCACACCCCGTCGGGCAGCGGGCGGGCGGTGACCTCGTGGTCCGCGCCGCGGTGGAGCAACGCCTCGCCGGGCCAGGGGAGTTCGGTACGGAGCGCGGCCACCGCGTGCCGTTCCACGGCGGTCCGGCCGGGGAAGCGGATCCCGAGCAGCTTGCGGACGGTGGAACGGGCCCCGTCGCAGCCCACGAGGTGGCTGCCGCGCCACCAGGTCGTCTCGCCGCCCCGGGTGTGCGCGGTGATGCCGCGCTCGTCCTGTTCCAGGGCGTCCAGCCGGCAGTCGGTCACCAGCCGGACCAGCGGGTGCGCGCCGGCGGCGTCGCGCAGTCCGCGCGTCAGGGCGTGCTGGGGCAGGTGCAGCGGGGCCGGATGGTCCTCGAAGGTGATCCGGCGCGAGTCCCGGCCGCGCCGCATGGTGCGCCACGCGGCGAAGTGGGCGCCCTCGTCGCGCAGCGTCGTACAGCCGAGTCGGTGTGCCATGGCGGCGGTGTCGGCGTGCAGGACGACGGAGCGGGCGGGGCGCGGGTCGTCCTTGCCCGGGCCCTCGTCGAGTACGACGGTGGGTACGCCCGCGCCGGCCAGCGCGAGGGAGAGCGCGAGCCCGACGGGGCCCGCGCCGACGACGATCACCGGGTCCATGACGCGGCTCCCGATGTCCGGTATGTGATCACACAACGTATGCAACCGACTGGAAGTGCCTGCGTCAAGTGACACTCGTCGGCGCAACGCGGTGTGGTGCGGCGGAAGGTCTCCGCCGCACCACACAGGCTACGCACCATGACTGACTTGGTGTCAGTCGACCCGTCGGTCAGGCGCCACCACTGTTCGCACCGGTGGCCATGTCGTCGACCTGTGCCGGGACCACGGCGCCGGTGCCCCGCTTGGACTTGCGCTGCCGGCTCTCCAGCCAGGACGCGATGCTGGTGAGGGCGAAGTTGACCGCGACGTAGATCAGGGCGATCACCACGAAGGTCGCGATCGTGTTGCTGTAGTTCGCCGAGATTTGCCGGGACATCGACATCAGCTCGCCGAGGCCGAGCAGCGTGCCGCCGAGCGCGGTGTCCTTGAGGATCACGACCAGCTGGCTGACCAGGGCCGGCAGCATCGCGGTGACGGCCTGCGGGATCAGCACGTGGACCATGGTCTGGCCCTTGCGCATGCCGATCGCCTTGGCGGCGTCGGTCTGCCCGTTCGGGAGGGACAGCACGCCCGCCCGGACGATCTCGGCGATGACCGAGGCGTTGTACAGGACCAGGCCCGTGACCACCGCGTACAGCGGGCGGACGTCGGAGGACACGCCCGTGTACTGGACGTACAGGGCGTAGCCGAACAGCATCAGCATGAGCACCGGGATGGCGCGGAAGAACTCGACGAACGCGCCGACGGGAATCCGGACCCAGGCGTGGTCGGACAGCCGGCCGATGCCCAGCAGGGCGCCCAGCGGCAGGGCGATCACCATGGCGATCACGCCGGCCTTGAGGGTCTCCAGCAGGCCGGGGATCAGGAACGTCGTCCAGATCTGGCCGTCGGTGACGAAGGGGCTCCACTTTTCGGCGTCGAGCTGGTTCTTGTCGGCCATGAGTCCCAGCGCCCACCACAGGGCGAGGCCGAGGAGCACGAGGAAGACGCCGGAGTAGATCCAGTTCCGGGACTTCGCCTTCGGACCCGGTGCGTCGTACAGCACGGACGTCATCGCTTCACCGCCGCTCGCTTGGCCACCCAGCCCAGCAGCAGGCCGGTGGGCAGGGTCAGCAGGACGAAGCCCAGGGCGAAGACCCCGAAGACGGCGAAGAGCGCGTCGGCCTCGTTCTCGATCATTTCCTTCATCAGCAGGGCCGCTTCGGCCACGCCGATGGCCGCGGCCACCGTGGTGTTCTTGGTGAGCGCGATCAGTACGTTGGCGAGCGGCGCGATGACCGCCCGGAAGGCCTGGGGGAGCACGATCAGCCGGAGCACCTGGAAGAAGCTCAGGCCCAGCGCGCGCGCCGCCTCGGCCTGGCCCACGGGCACCGTGTTGATGCCCGAGCGCAGTGCCTCACAGACGAAGGTGCCGGTGTAGGCCGTCAGTCCGAGGACCGCCAGTCGGAAACCGGTCTCCTTGAACGTGGTGCCGCCCAAGGTGATGCCGAGGGTCTCGCTGAGACCCAGCGAGCAGCCGATGATCACCAGGGTCAGCGGGGTGTTGCGCACCACGTTGACGTACGTGGTGCCGAAGCCGCGCATCAGCGGAACCGGGCTGACCCGCATTCCCGCCAGGGCGGTGCCCCATATGAGGGACCCGATCGCCGAGTAGAGGGTGAGCTGAACCGTCACCCAGAAGGCTCCGAGCACGTCGTACTGCCCGGAATCAAGAAAGTCGAACACGTTGCCCTGCGCTCTCCCCAGGATGGCCGGTGAGGGGCGCCGCCGCCCGCGGCAGGCGGGCGGCGACGCTCCTCACCGAGGAATCAGCTGCCTTCGGTGATCTGCGGGGCAGGCTCGTTCTTGTAGCCGGCGGGGCCGAAGTTCGTCTTCACGGCCGCCTCCCAGGCGCCGTCCGCGACCATCTTCTTGAGCGCGGCGTTGATCTTGGTCTGGAGGTCCTTGTCGCCCTTCTTCAGACCGATGCCGTAGTTCTCGTTGCTCAGGCTCAGCCCGGCCAGCTTGAACTTGCCCTTGTTCTTCTCCTGGGCGGCGTAGCCGGCCAGGATGGAGTTGTCCGTGGTCAGGGCGTCGACGGCCTTGCTCTCCAGGGCGGTCAGGCACTCGGAGTAGCCGGCGTTCTGCTTGAGGTCGGCCTCGGGGGCCAGCTTCTCCTTGACGTTCTGCGCCGAGGTAGAGCCGGTGACCGAGCAGAGCTTCTTCTTGTTCAGGTCCTCGGGCTTGGTGATCGAGGTGTCGTCGGCGCGGACCAGCAGGTCCTGGTGCGCGAGGAGGTACGGGCCGGCGAAGTCGACCTTCGCCTTGCGCTTCTCGTTGATCGAGTAGCTCGCGACGACGAACTTCACGTCACCGTTGGAGATCAGGTTCTCGCGCTCGGCGCTGATGGCCTGCTTGAACTCGATCTGGTCGGGCTGGTAGCCGAGTTCCTTGGCCACGTAGGTCGCCACGTCGACGTCGAAACCGGTGAACTTGCCGTCCGGGGTCTTCAGCCCGATGCCGGGCTGGTCGAACTTGATGCCGATGACGACCTTGTCCTTCTTGGCGCCACCGCTCGAACCGGCGTCGCCGGACGCCTTGTCGCCGCTGCCGCCACAGGCGGTCGCGGTCAGGGCGAGAGCCACGGCCGCGGCGACGGCCGCTCCGGCCTTGTAAAGCTTCATGGTGAACTTCCCTCGGGTGAGACGTGGTTGAACGCCGAGCGAGACGTGTCGCGTCGGCGGGCCCGGTCGTGTCAGGGTTCTGACACCGGATCACTACCAGACGAAACCGTCAGTGATGCAGGATCTTCGACAGGAAGTCCTTGGCGCGGTCGCTGCGGGGGTTGCTGAAGAACTGCTCGGGCACCGCCTCTTCGACGATCTTCCCGTCGGCCATGAAGACGACCCGGTTGGCGGCGGAGCGGGCGAAGCCCATCTCGTGCGTGACGACCACCATGGTCATCCCCTCCCGGGCGAGCTGCTGCATGACCTCCAGCACCTCGTTGATCATCTCCGGGTCGAGAGCCGACGTCGGCTCGTCGAACAGCATCACCTTCGGGTCCATCGCCAGCGCGCGGGCGATGGCCACGCGCTGCTGCTGACCACCGGAGAGCTGCGCCGGGTACTTGTCCGCCTGGGAACCGACGCCGACGCGGTCGAGCAGCGCCTTCGCCTTCTCCGTCGCCTCCGCCGCGTTCGTCTTGCGGACCTTCATCTGGCCCAACATGACGTTCTGCAGGACCGTCTTGTGCGCGAACAGGTTGAACGACTGGAAGACCATGCCGACATCGGCTCGCAGTCGCGCCAATTCCCTGCCCTCGGAGGGTAGTTCCTTGCCGTCGACCGTGATGGTTCCCGAGTCGATGGTCTCCAGCCTGTTGATCGTCCGGCACAACGTGGACTTGCCCGATCCCGAGGGACCGATCACCACGACGACCTCACCGCGGGCAATGCTCAGATCGATGTCCTGAAGCACGTGCAGCGCGCCGAAGTGCTTGTTGACGTTGCTCAGTACGACCAGGCTGTCCGCGGCAGCCGCCGCGTCCTGTACGTCCTTGGTCACTGATACTCCGCTCATCGGCTTCTCGCTCCGTCCTCCGTCGGTTGGGAGGACAGTAGTGACGAGGCGCGCACACCGTCATCACATCTGAGGGAGAATTGAGCATAACGATCCGGCCTCGCCCGGATACGCTCCGTGCGCGATGCCCGCGGTGGCGCCCCGGTACTCGTACCGGGTGCATAACGGAAGACTCGCGGGAGCGGAAGTCCCTTGACGTGGGACTCTGCATCAGCGTGGATGCATGGTGGCCATGAAACCGACATGACGCCGCAATGAAACCGCCGCCGCGGCGCCACCCCGCCGACCGGACGGGACGGACGAGGGAAGGGTGACGCAGTGAGACTGCTGCTCGTCGAGGACGACGACCACGTCGCCGCCGCGCTGTCCGCGATCCTCGCCCGGCACGGCTTCCGGGTGACCCACGCCCGCAACGGCGAGGAGGCGCTGCAGGCGCTCCTGCCGGCCGACGCCCCGCCCTTCGGCGTGGTCCTGCTCGACCTGGGCCTGCCCGACCAGGACGGCTACGAGGTCTGCGGAAAGATCCGCAAGCGCACCGCCACCCCCGTGATCATGGTCACCGCGCGCGGTGACGTGCGCTCCCGCATCCACGGCCTGAACATGGGCGCCGACGACTACGTGGTCAAGCCCTACGACACCGGCGAACTCCTCGCCCGGATCCACGCCGTCGCCCGGCGCACCGGCGCCTCCGAGGAGGCCGCCGCCACCGGTACCGGCGCCCCCGCCATCGTCCGACTCGGTCCGGTCAGCATCGAGCTGCCCACCCGCCGGGTCATCGTCGACGGCGCCGACGTACCGCTCACCCGCAAGGAATTCGACCTGCTGGCCCTGCTCGCACAGCGGCCCGGCGTCGTCTTCCGCCGCGAACAGATCATCAGCGAGGTGTGGCGCACCAGCTGGGAGGGCACCGGCCGGACCCTGGAGGTCCACGTCGCCTCGCTGCGCTCCAAGCTGAGCATGCCCGCACTCATCGAGACCGTCCGCGGTGTGGGCTACCGGCTCGTCACCCCGGCCGGTCCCTAGCGGGGTCCGCTCGTGCGTGCCCGACTGCTTCCGCTCCTCGTCGTCCTGATGGCGGGCGTCCTGCTGGCGCTCGGCTTCCCGCTCGCCGTCAGCCTCGCCGCCGGACAGCAGCAGCGGGTCGTGGTCGACCGGATCGACGACAGCGCCCGCTTCGCCGCCCTCGCCCAGTTCGTCATCGACGCCGAGGGTTCCGGTTCCACCGGCGCCGACGAACGCCGCGACACCCTCCAACTGGAACTCGCCCGCTACCAGGAGCTGTACGGCATCCGCGTCGGCATCTTCTACCGCGACGACAACGCCATGGCCCGCGCTCCCGGCTGGTGGCAGCTCCCCGAGTCCAGGGAGGGGCGCCGCGCCTTCGAGGAGGCCCTCGCCGGACGGCGCAGCCACGACCCGGGCCAGGTGTGGCCCTGGCAGACCGACGGCAGGCTCCTCGTCGTCTCCCCGGTCGTCCTCGACGGCGACGTCGTCGCCGTCGTCGCCACCGAATCGCCCACCGACCAGATGCGGGGCCGGATCCTCCAGGGCTGGCTGCTCATCGCGGGCGGTCTCGCCGCCGCCATGCTGGTCGCCTTCGGAGCCGCGCTGCGGCTCACCAGCTGGGTGCTCAAGCCCGTCCAGACCCTGGACGCCGCCGCCCACGGCATCTCCACCGGCAAGATGAACTCCCGGGTCGCGGCCGACAGCGGACCGCCGGAACTGCGACGACTGGCCCACTCGTTCAACGAGATGGCGGACAACGTCGAAGAGGTGCTGGAGCAGCAGCGGGCGTTCGTCGCGGACGCCTCCCACCAACTGCGCAACCCGCTCGCCGCGCTGCTCCTGAGGATCGAACTCCTCGCCCTCGAACTGCCCGAGGGCAACGAGGAGATCGCCTCCGTGCGCACCGAGGGCAAACGCCTGACCCAGGTCCTCGACGACCTGCTGGACCTGGCGCTCGCCGAACACGCCGCCGCCGAGATCCGCCTGATCGACATCGGCGGGCTGGCCGCCGAGCGGGTCACCGCCTGGCGCCCCTTCGCCGAGGAGAAGGGCGTGGAGCTCACCGAGCCCGGCCCGGAGGCCGTCACCGGCTGGGCCGACCCCATCGCCCTGTCCAGCGCCCTCGACGCCGTCATCGACAACGCCCTCAAGTTCACCCCCCGGGGAGAGCGCGTCGAGGTCGAGGTCTCCACCGAGGGGCGCTCCGCGCTCGTCACCGTCGCCGACCGGGGCCCCGGACTCACCCCCGAGGAGCTGCTGCGGGTCGGCGACCGCTTCTGGCGCAGCGGACGCCACCAGAACGTCAAGGGATCCGGTCTGGGCCTGTCCATCTCCCGCGCCCTGCTCGCCTCCGGCGGCGGGTCCCTCGCGTACGAGACGAACCCGCCGCACGGACTGCGGGTGACGGTGGCCGTCCCGCACACCGACCCCCACGCGGACCAGGCCCTGCCGCCGAAGTGGCGCCGGTAGGGCCCGCTTCGACGACAGAGCCCAGCCAGGGCGGATCACTCGGGATCGTCCCAGGTCAGGGTGGTGCGGGCCGGGTCGGACAGCGTGTACAGCTCGTCCACGGCCCGTACCTCGAAGCCGGCCGCGCGTTCCCGTCCGGCGCGGGTGACGGCCGGCAGGTGCAGGGCCGCGCCGCAGGTGCCGCCGAGGAAGCGGCGGGTCCCGTCCGGCAGCAGGCGGTACACCTCGTGGTGGCGGATCGCCCCGGGCGCGCGGCCCCACGACAGGCGGACCGAGGCCTCGCCGTCCCGCTGGGCCGACGCGTCCACCCGCAGCCCGCTCGGGGCGGCGGGCCCGCGCCGAGCGGCGGTGTCGTGGACCGACAGGGCCCCGAGCCGCCAGCGCACCGGTCCGGACCCGCGAGCGGTGATCCGTACGGCCAGGGCGTACGCGGTTCTCCCGGCCCGCGTCCCCAGATCCACCCGGCCGGAACGCCAGCCCGTACCGGAGCCGGGGTCCTCGACCCCGAACCAGGTGTACGGGACCGGCTCGCCCGGGGCGGCGGGCTCGCGCAGGGCGACGCCCACCTCCACGGTGACCGGGACACCGCCCGGGGCGCGGGCGTGGACCAGGTCCAGGACCGTCGTGCGGGTCAGGGGCAGCCGGGTGGTGTGCAGGCCGACGGCGGCGGGTGCGGTCAGGACGCCGTCGACCAGGAGACTGGAGCCGCCGCGCCACGCCTCGTCGAAGTCCAGGGTGACCGAGGGGCGCGGGCCGTCGGTGTCGACCACCCAGCGCCGCCCGGGCAGCACGTCCTGGAGGCCGAGCCGGTTCCAGGGCGCCGACGAGATGACCTCGCCGGCCTCGTACCAGCGCTCCCCGTGCCCCGTGTTGAACGAGCAGCCGAAGGGGAGGGCGGCGACGGTGGAGCGGTCGGCGACGACCGTGGCGGGAGCGCGCCAGCCGCTCTCCGGCGCGGGGCGGGCCGGGTCCAGGGACTCGCCCGTCCAGAACCGGTCGTCGGCCCGGTGGAAGGCGCCCGGGGACCGGTCGGTGAGGTGGTTGCGCGTCCACTCGGGCCGGTAGAGCCCGATGCCGACGACGTGGTCCCGCCCGCGCGGAACGATCGCGTCCCAGTCGACGTCCGCGTTCCAGCCGCGGGACTCGGTGTCGACCGCCGCCCACAGCTCGTGACGGCTGCGGCCCAGTCGTTCGGCGAGGGCCCCGGATTGCGCGAGGGTCCGGGCCGTCCAGCGGAAATCCACGAACACGCCGTCCGAGACCGTCCCGAACCGGTCCTCGAAGAAGTCCCGGTTCAGCGCGTTCAGCGCCCCCTGCCACCCGACCCGACCGGTGGTGTTCATCGCGTCGTACCAGGTGACGCGTAGCCCGTGCGGTTCACCCGCCGCCCGCAGGGCGCGCAGGAACCCCCGCATTCGGCTCGCGAGCGCGCTGTCGCCGCCGTCGGTCTCGGCGTTGACGAACCAGCCGTCGAACCCGTACGTCCGCGCCACCCGCACGAGCTGCTCCGCGATCGGGAACCGGCCCGACGCGTCCCGTCGCACCAGGTCGCGGGTCCAGCGCAGGTCACCGCCGTACGCGACGGGCGGCAGGAACACGTTGCCCAGCACCCGGACCCCGTGGCGGTGGGCCGCGTCGACCACGGGCGCGTTCGGGGCCAGCACGATCCCCTCGCCGGACGACCCGCCCCAGAAGACCAACTCGTCGATGTACGCCCAGTGCGTGAGCGCGTAGTGGTCGGCTGTCGCGGAACCCTGCGACGGGTTCCCCGCGGTCGGCCCGAAGGACACCAGCGAGGAGATCCGGGCCTGCCCGACCCGGGCGTCGGGATGCGGCGGCACCGGTGTGAAGCGGCGCGCGAGGGGCACCGTCGCGGTGTTGTGGGCCAGGTCGGGATCCGAGGCGGGACTCCACCCGCTCAGGGAGCGCCAGATGATCCCCGGGCCGGGGGTCCCCTCCGGGAGCGAGTCCGGGAACCAGTACGAGGCGTACGCGGCGAGATCCGGCGGGGGCGTCGGCCCGCCGGTCGGCTCCTCCCCGGCGGCCGTGGCCCGTGCGGACCACGCCGGCGCGGCGGCGATCCCCACCCCGGCGGCGAGCACGACCCGCCGGGTCGGCCGGGCGGGGGACCTGCGGGGGAGCGGGGCAGTGCGCGGGTCGACACCGTGATCGGGCTCGTACATGCGGGGCTCCTCTGCGGAGGGGAGGCGGAGCTGCGGAAGGGGCGCTCGGTCAGTCCTCGGTCACCTCCGTCACGTCGGTCACCTCGGTCACGCGCAGCACCTCGGTGATGCCGCGCGCGGACAAGTGAGCCCGGTCCTGCGCGTGTTCCGCCAGGACCACCGCGGGGCGCACCCCCTGGGCCGTGAGCGCGGCCCAGGCCTCGAAGAAGGTCCCGCCCGGGGCGCACACCGACCGCTCGGGCGCGGTGAGCGCCCCGCCGACGTCCACGACGAGCGCGGTGGACCGGACGGGCGGGCGGTGCTCCCGACCCCGCCACCACTCGGCGATCCGGGCGATGGCCGCCCCCTGGGGCTTGACCCGACGGTCGTTGGTGAGCAATCCGAGGCCGTACTCCAGCTCCGGGAAGTCCGCGAGGTCCCGGGACACGTCGTGCGAACACCACCAGGTCACGCCCCACACGTCCGGGCAGTCCAGCACGTTGGCCACGGTCGCCTCGGTGAACTCCGCCGCGTGCTCCGGCTGGACCAGCGGCGCGGGCGCCCCGACCTCCTGGAGCCACACCGGGCGGTGCGGGTCCGCGGCCCAGGCCTTGGACAGTTCGACCAGGTAGGCGCCGTGATGCTCGGTGGCCGTCCCGGTGCGCCCGTGGCGCTGGGCGGTGCCGTTGAACACCCACGAGTGCACGGCCGTGGCCGCGCCCAGCCGGGCCGCCTGCGCCGCCGTGAAGGGGTGCCCGTCCCGGTACCAGGCCGCGTCGTACTCGGCGTGCAGGTGGAACCGCCCCGGAGCCCCCTTCTCGCACGCGGTCAGCATCCGCTCCAGCCACCGCTGCGCCTGCGCCCGGGTGATCCGGTCGGGGTCGGGGTGCGGTGCGTCGGAGAACTGGTTGATCTCGTTGCCCACGGTCATGCCGAGGAAGTTCGGTCGGTCGGCGAGGGCGGCGGCCAGCGTGCGCAGGTACTCCTCCTGCGCCTCCACCACACAGGTGTCGGTGAAGATGTTGCGCCGGTGCCAGGTCCCGGTCCAGGCGGGCAGGAAGTCGAAACTCGACAGGTGGCCCTGCAAGCCGTCGACGTTCACGTCGAGCCCGCGTTCGGCGGCGGCGTCGGTGAGCGCGACGAGCTGTTCGACGGCGCGCGGGCGGATCAGCGTGCGGTTCGGCTGGAACAACGGCCACAGCGGGAAGACCCGTACGTGGTCCAGTCCGAGCGCGGCGATCGAGTCCAGGTCGGCCCGGACCTCGTCGAGATCGAAGTCGAGCCAGTGGTGGAACCACCCCCGCGTCGGCGTGTAGTTGGCGCCGAACCGGAGCCGGCGGGGGAGGTGAGATGGGGCGGTGCCTTCGTGCATGAATGATCCCGGAGTTCAGGTGAATTCACCGGACGCCCCACAACGTGCCGCCCGTTGCGAGGGAAAGTCAACAGGTCCGGTACGGGCAATCTCAACCACCCGAGGCCGAAAAGCCCTCTCCTTCAGGGGAGTTGGCAACTTATGCGCTTCAGTCCAGGCCACGGTGGGAGAGTTGACGATCAAGACTCCCGCGCTAATGCGGTTTAGCCGCGAACCGAACGTCGCGGTCCGGGGGAAAGGGCGGAGAAATGGCCAACGTCGACAACGGGGGCGTTGACGGGCGTGCGCGCGATCCGGTAGGGCGCCGATCGGAGTGAACGCAAGCCCCGGGCAAGGCTGTTCGGCTCGCCGCCGGCCGGCGGTGGTGGCCGCCATCCGGGGGCCGGATCGCGTACGGTCCGGCCATCGGAGTCGCGGCGGTGAAGGAGGAGTCAGGCGTGGTGCGCAGACCCACCATCAAGGACATCGCCCGCCGGTCGGGGGTGTCGGAGAGCGCCGTCTCCTTCGCGCTCAACGACCGCCCAGGGGTGTCCGAGGACACCCGTGCCCGTGTCCGTCGGATCGCCGAGGAGCTGGGTTGGCAGCCCAACAGCGCCGCCCGCGCGCTGTCCGGGGAGCGCTCCGGCGCCGTCGGGCTGGTCCTCGCCCGACCCGCGCACACCCTCGGGGTGGAGTCGTTCTTCCTCCGACTCGTCTCCGGCGTGCAGGAGGTGCTGTCGGCGGGGCGGATCGCGCTTCTCTTCCAGGTCGTGGAGGACGTGGACGCCGAGTGCGCCGTGTACCGCCGGTGGTGGGCCGAACGACGGGTGGACGGGGTCATCGTCGTCGACCCCCGGATCGACGACCCGCGGCCGGAACTCCTCGCCGGGTTGGGGTTGCCGGCCGTGATGGTGGGAGGGCCGGACGTCCCCGGGTCGGACTCCGCTGGCTCGGATCCCTCGGATCCGGCCGCGGCTCGGGCCGTCCCGCCGGCCGTCCCGTCCGCGCGCCGGCCGTCCACCATCCGGGCCGACGACGCCGCCGCGATGATCCAGGTGCTGGAGCACCTCCACGGACTCGGCCACCGCCGGATCACCCACCTCGCCGGCCTCCCCGGCCTCGCCCACACCGCCCGGCGGACGGCCTCGCTGCGCACCTGGTCCGAGGGGCGCGGGCTCGGCCCGGACCGGGTGCGCTCGGTGGTGACGGACTACTCCGACGCCGAGGGCGCCGCCGCGACCCGCAGGGTCCTCGCCGAGCCGGAGCCACCCACCGCCCTGGTCTACGACAACGACGTGATGGCGCTGGCCGGTCTCGCCGTCGCCGCCGAGCTGGGCATCGCGGTCCCCGGCCGGCTCTCGATCGTCGCCTGGGACGACTCCGCGCTCTGCCGGGTCACCCACCCCCGGCTCACCGCCCTGGTCCGTGACACGGCCGCGTTCGGGCGGCTCGCCGCCGAGGAGCTGCTGGCCGTGCTCGCGGGCGGTGTGCCCCGCACCCGGCAGAGCGAGCTGCCGCGACTTGAGCCCCGCGAGAGTACGGCGCCACCCCCGGCCGCATACTGAGTCCCGACCCCTCCCTGGAGCGCCACCGTGACCAGTTCCACCCCAGCCCTCTCCACCCCTCGAGCCGCCGCCCCGGGCACCGGCCCGACCGTGGCGATCGACATCGGCGGGACGAAGATCGCCGGCGCTCTGGTGCACCCGGACGGAACGATGACGGCCACCACCCGCCGCCCCACCCCGCGCGCGGTGAGCGCCGACGCGGTGATGGCCGCCGTCGCCGAGGTCGTCGCGGACCTGGCACGCAGCCCGCTGTGGCCCTCGGTGGTCCGCTGCGGCGTCGGCAGCGCGGGCCCGGTGGACACCTCCCGGGGCACGGTCAGCCCGGTCAACATCGGCGCGTGGCGGGAGTTCCCCGTACAGGCCCGGATCGCTGCGGAACTGGCCGCCCACGGGGCCCGGATCCCGACCGTCCTGGTGGGCGACGGGGTCGCGATGACGGCCGCCGAGCACTGGCTGGGCGCCGCCAAGGGGCACGCCAACGCGCTGTGCATGGTCGTCTCCACCGGTGTCGGAGGCGGCCTCGTCCTGAACAACCGACTCCACCCCGGTCCCACCGGCAACGCGGGCCACATCGGGCACATCAGCGTTGCCTTCGACGGGGATCCCTGCGTCTGTGGCGGGCACGGCTGCGTCGAGTCCCTCGCCTCCGGCACCGCCATCGCCGCCCGGGCCCTCGCCCAGGGCTGGACCCCGGCCGACGGTCAGGAGGCCACCGCCGCCGGCGTCGCGGCCGCCGCCCGGGCGGGCGACCCCGTCGCCGAGGCCGCCTTCGACCGGGCGGGCCGCGCCCTGGCCGCCGCCATCGCCGCCACCGCCACCCTGGTCGAGACCCGCATCGCTGTCATCGGCGGCGGAGTCGCCGCCTCGGGCGAGACCCTCTTCGCACCGATCCGGCGGCACCTGGCCTCGTACGCCACCCTGTCGTTCGTCCAGGACATCGAGGTCGTCCCGGCGAGCCTGGGCACCGACGCGGGGCTCATCGGGGCGGCCGCCGCGGCGATGCTGCTGCCCGAGGGCGCCTCGACCTGAGGGCCCGCGATCCGTCCCGGGCCCCGGAGCTCCGCCCCGAGACCGGGGCTCCCGGCTCGGCCGGGCGCTACGGCTTGACCGAGCGGTAGTACCGCCGGGCGCCCTCGTGCAGGTCCAAGGGATCCGTATAGATCGCCGTCCGCAGATCCACCAACTGCGCGGCGTGCACCGCGCGCCCGATCCGGTCGCGGCTGTCGATCACGGTCCGGGTGAACTGTTCCGTCAGCTCCGCGCTCGTGTCCTCGCGGGTCACGAGCAGGTTCGGCACGGCGAGCGTGGCCACCGCCGCGGTGTTGCGGGCCCGTGCGTACGCGTCCTGCGGCATCACCGCCGCCCGGTAGTAGCGGGCGGGACTGCCACTGCCCTGGAGCTTCTCCACCAGGTCGCCCAGCGGCACCAGGCGGATCTCGAAGCGCTCCGACAGCTCGCGCACCGCGCTCGTCGGGAGCCCGCCCGACCAGAAGAAGGCGTCGATCCGCCCCTTCTCCAGCTCGGCCGGCATGGTGTCGATGCCTATGGACACCGGGGTGATGTCCTTGCGCGGGTCCAGCTTGGCCGCCGACAGCAGCCGCTCCGAGATCAGTCGGACGCCGGAGCCGTTCTGGCCGACCGCGACCCGCTTGCCCCGCAGGTCCCGCGTCGACTGCACCGAGGACCCGGCCGGCACCACCAGCTGTACGTAGTCGTCGTACAGCCGCGCCACCCCGCGCAGCCGGTCCGCACCCGGCTTCCCGTCGAGCCGGTACTTGGACACCGCGTCCGCCGTGGCCACCGTGAAGTCGGCCTGCCCGGCGGCCACCCTCTGGAGGTTCTGCTGCGAGCCCTCGCTGGGGTCCAGCCGCACCTTCACACCCGGGATGTCCGCGGCGAGATCCTCCTTCAGGAGCTGCCCGTAGCGGTGATAGACGCCGGTGGGGACGCCTGTGCTGAACGCGAGGTCGCCCTTGAGTTCCGGCTCCCCGAAAGGCCTCAGCCACCAGGCCAGCACGCCGAACACCGTCACTACCGCCGCCAGGCCCCACAGGGCGCGGCGCCGGCTGATCCGGGGCACTCGGGGTGGCAGGAGCGGCATGCTCGCGATCCTACCTTCGGGTCCACCGCGCCCCCGGGCGGGAGCGGCACGGACCTCAGCGGCCGGGGCCCGCCGCCGCGGCGCCGGCCGCGTCCGCCGGCTCCGGGGTCCGGGCGGGCGCCGGTTCCACGTGGCCCGCCGGCTCCGCCGCACCCGTCAGGCCCGCCCGCAGCCGGGCCAGGAGGTGCGCGGCCGCCGGACCCGGCGGGACTCCCGTCCGCCAGGCCAGTGCCACCCGACCGCTCAGCGCCGGTTCGACGATCCGCAGCGCCACCAGGTCGTCGGCGACCCCCGCCTCCGCCCCGGCGGGCACCACCGCCGCCCCCAGCCCCCGCGCCGCCAACCGGACCAGTACGGGTGGCGCCGCCGCCTCGAAGTCCACCCGGGGCGCGAACCCGGCTTCCGTGCACGCCCGCTCCAACACCGCGCGCAGGCCCGTCCCGCGCGGCAGACTGATCAGTGCCCGCGCGCGCAGCGCCGCCAGCGGGATCCGGCCGTGCGCGGACTCCCGCACGAGCGGATCGCCGGCCCGCACCAACGCCACCAGGGGCTGGTCGAGCACCACCTGGAACGCGATCCCGGGCGGCGGGTCACCGGCCGGCCCGATCACCGCCAGGTCCAGCTCCCCGCTCGACAAACCGGCCAGCATCCGTTCCGAGGTGTCCTCCGACAGCGCGATCTCCACTCCGGGGTGCGCCGCGTGGAAGTCGCCGAGCACCCCCACCACGTCCAGCCCGGCCACCACCGCCCCGGCCGCCCCCGGGATCAGCCCGACCGCGACCCGCCCCCGCAGCAGCCCCGAGATCTCGTCGGCCGTGCGCCGCATCCCCTCCACCGCCGCCAGTGCGGCCCGCGCGTACGACAGCAACGCCGTCCCCGCCTCGGTCGGCGTCACCCGCCGTCCGCAACGATCGAGCAGCCGCACCCCCAGCTCCCGCTCCAACTGCCGGACCTGCGCGCTCACCCCCGGCTGGGACACGTGCAGCCGGACGCCCGCCCGCGTGAAGCCACCCTCCTCGACGACCGTCACGAAGTACCGAAGCTGAGCCAGTTCCATAACCACGCATTCTAGAGAGCAGAAGAACCCGGGCTTGGACTTATGGCAGAGGTTCGACCCACCCTGGACCCATGACCGACATCGCCGCCGCGACCGCCGCCGAACGCCGGGAACTGGCCGACCTGTTCGACTCCCTCACCCCCGACCAGTGGGACGCCCCCAGCCTGTGCGCGGGCTGGCGGGTCCGCGAGGTCGCCGCCCACATGTCGCTGGGCTTCCGATACTCGCTGCCCCGGTTCGCCGTCGAGCTGGTCACGGCACGCGGCAGCCTGCACCGGATGACCGATCGCGCCGCGCGCCGAGACGCCGCGTCCCTCGCCCCCGCCGAACTCGCCGCCCTGCTCCGTGACCACGCCCACCATCCCTGGACGCCCCCGGCCGCAGGGCCCACCGGGGCCCTCGCCCACGACGTGGTCCACGGCCTCGACATCACGATCGCCCTCGATCACCCCCGCCGGGTCCCCGAGGACCGGCTGCGCCTCCTCCTCGACGCCGTCACCCCGCGCGGCCTGCGTTTCTTCGGCGTGGACCTGACCGGCATCCGACTCGTCGCCGACGACCTCGACTGGTCCCGCGGCACCGGACGCCCCGTCCACGGCACCGCGCAGGAACTGCTGCTCGTCCTCTTCGGCCGCCGGCTGCCCGCCGGGCGACTGCACGGGGGCGCGGAGGGCTCCCGGGTACCGCCTACCCTTGTTGCATGACCAGCAGCAGCGACCGGAGCACGGCAGTGGACGTCAAGGGAACTTACGAGGTGCGCACCTACGGGTGCCAGATGAACGTGCACGACTCCGAGCGGCTGTCCGGTCTGCTGGAGGGCGCGGGGTACACGCGTGCGCCCGAGGGCTCCGACGGCGACGCCGACGTGGTCGTCTTCAACACCTGCGCCGTCCGTGAGAACGCCGACAACAAGCTGTACGGCAACCTCGGCCGGCTCGCCCCGATGAAGACCAGGCGCCCCGGCATGCAGATCGCCGTCGGTGGCTGCCTGGCCCAGAAGGACCGCGACACCATCGTCAAGCGCGCCCCCTGGGTCGACGTCGTCTTCGGCACCCACAACATCGGCAAGCTCCCCGTCCTCCTGGAGCGCGCCCGCGTCCAGGAGGAGGCGCAGGTCGAGATCGCCGAGTCGTTGGAGGCCTTCCCCTCGACGCTGCCGACCCGCCGCGAGTCCGCGTACGCCGCCTGGGTGTCCATCTCCGTCGGCTGCAACAACACCTGCACCTTCTGCATCGTCCCGGCGCTGCGCGGCAAGGAGGAGGACCGTCGTCCCGGCGACATCCTCGCCGAGGTCGAGGCGCTGGTCGCCGAGGGAGTCTCCGAGATCACCCTGCTCGGCCAGAACGTCAACGCGTACGGCTCCGACCTGGGGGACCGCGAGGCCTTCAGCAAGCTGCTGCGCGCCTGCGGGCAGATCGAGGGCCTGGAGCGGGTCCGCTTCACCTCGCCGCACCCGCGCGACTTCACCGACGACGTGATCGCGGCCATGGCCGAGACCCCGAACGTGATGCCGCAGCTCCACATGCCGATGCAGTCCGGATCGGACACCATCCTCAAGGCGATGCGCCGCTCGTACCGCCAGGAGCGCTTCCTCGGCATCATCGAGAAGGTCCGGGCCGCCATCCCGCACGCGGCGATCTCCACCGACATCATCGTGGGCTTCCCCGGCGAGACCGAGGAGGACTTCCAGCAGACGATGCACGCCGTGCGCGAGGCCCGCTTCGCGAACGCGTTCACCTTCCAGTACTCCAAGCGGCCGGGCACCCCGGCCGCCGACATGGACGGGCAGATCCCCAAGGAAGTCGTCCAGGAGCGCTACATGCGCCTGGTCGCCCTCCAAGAGGAGATCTCCTGGGAGGAGAACAAGAAGCAGGTGGGTCGCACCCTGGAGGTGATGGTCGCGGAGGGCGAGGGCCGCAAGGACGGCGCCACGCACCGTCTGTCCGGCCGTGCGCCCGACAACCGCCTCGTCCACTTCACGAAGCCGGACGAGGACGTGCGCCCGGGTGACGTGGTGACCGTGGACATCACGTACGCGGCCCCGCACCACCTGCTGGCCGAGGGCCCGACGTCGGCCGTGCGCAGGACCCGCGCGGGCGACGCCTGGGAGAAGCGCAACGCGGCCCCGGCGCAGCCGGCGGGCGTCATGCTCGGCATCCCCACCCTCGGAGTCCCGGCCCCCCTCCCGGCCGCCACCTCGGGCTGCGCGGCCCCGGCGTCCGCCTGACGCGCGGTCGCCCCTGCGGTCCGGCCCCGACGGGCCGGACCGAACCCCCGCGGACGCCGAACCCCCGCGGACCGCGGGCTCCGCCGGCGGAGCCCGCACGGCCCCGGCCGGCGACGGCTAGGCTGCGGATCATGCTCGTAGCCGCCGCCGTCTGTCCCGCCCCGCCGCTCCTCGTGCCGGAGGTCGCCGCGGGCGCCGCCGCCGAACTGGGCGAAGCCCGCACCGCCTGCTCCGACGCGCTCGCCGTGCTCGCCGCCTCCCGACCCGACCTCCTGGTCGTCGTCGGCGCCGCCGACCAGGACCACCGCGGGCCCTACCCCCAGGGCTCCCGGGGCACCTTCTGCGGCCACGGCGTGGAATTCGACGTACAACTCGGTGACGGCGACGAGGGGCCGCGCCTGCTGCCGACCTCGCTGGCCGTCGGCGCCTGGCTGTTGCGCCGCGCCCGCTGGGGCGCCGCCCCTGTGGAAGGGCTCGGGGTCGGGGAACCGCTCGAAGCCGAACAGTGCCTGCGCGCGGGTCGGGACCTCGCCGCCCGCGACGCGCGCGTCGCCCTGCTCGTGATGGGTGACGGCAGCGCCTGCCGCACGCTCAAGGCCCCCGGCTACCTCGACGAGCGGGCCGCCGGCTTCGACGCCGCCGCCGCCCGCGCCCTCGGATCCGCCGACACCGCCGCGCTGGCCGCCCTGGACGCGGACCTCGCGCACGAACTCAAGGCCGCCGGGCGGGCTCCCTGGCAGGTCCTGGCGGGCGCGGCCGAGGAAGCGGGCCTCGACGGCCGGCTGCTGTACGAGGACGCCCCGTACGGGGTCGGCTACTTCGTCGCCGCCTGGTCCTGACGCAGGCCCGGGCTCCCGCCCGGGCACGGGAGAGGGGCGCGGGGTTCATCGAACCCCGCGCCCCTCTCCGGCGACCACGTCAGGAAGCAGCCGGCGGCGTCGGCCCGCCGGGTGCGTCCTTGTGCGCGATCTTGCCCAGGGCGTCCTTCGCCTTGCCCGTCCCGCTCGTGATCTGACCGCTGTACTTGCCCTTGGTCTTGGAGTCCACGGCCTTCGCGACCTTCTCCAGACCATCGGAGATCCTGCCCTCGTGCTGCTGCGCGAGGTCGCCGACCTTGTCCTTGGCCGGAGCGAGCTTGGCCTTCAGATTGTCCAGCAGGCCCATGGGTCACCCTTCAGTGGCGATGGCTACGTACGGGCGCCCTCGCCGGCCTCGCTGTCCAGGGAAGCCTCCGCGGACTTCTGCTGCGGAATCTCCGCGGCCGTCGCCGCAGGAGCCTCCACCCCAGTCGCCCCGCCCGTCGCTTCCTCGGACGTGGCCGTCAGGTCGGCGGACGCGACCTCATCGGTCGAGCCCTGCTCCTTACGGCCAAAAAACCGGCTGAAAACGCCCATGTCTACTCCCGTAACGTTACTCGTGCGAATGAAGTTCCGCCGTGGCCGAAACGGCCTCCGCCGGGTGCACGCCGGGCCGGAACCTCGCCAGGGCAACGATTCCGACCACGCCCCGTCACGTAGCTCGATCGGGTACCGGCCGCCGGGTTTGCGAGACTGTGTCGGTGAGGAATCCAGCCCCCGCCCCGCGGGTCATCGCCGTCGTCGGTCCCACCGCGGCCGGAAAGTCCGACTTGGGCGTCGCCCTGGCCCGCCATTTCGACGGCGAGGTCGTCAACGCCGACTCCATGCAGCTGTACCGGGGGATGGACATCGGCACCGCGAAGCTGACGCAGGAGGAGCGTGGCGGGGTCCCGCACCACCTCCTCGACGTCTGGGACGTCACCGAGACCGCGAGCGTCGCCGAGTACCAGCGCCTCGCCCGCGCCGAGATCGACCGACTCCTCGCGCAGGGCCGTACGCCCGTCCTCGTCGGCGGCTCCGGGCTGTACGTCCGCGGCGCCCTCGACGCGATGGAGTTCCCCGGCACCGACCCCGAGGTGCGGGCCCGCCTGGAGGAGGAGGCCACCCTGCGCGGCCCCGGCGCCCTGCACGCCCGGCTCGCCGCCGCCGACCCGATCGCCGCCCAGGCGATCCTCCCCAGCAACGGCCGCCGCATCGTCCGCGCCCTCGAGGTCATCGAGATCACCGGGCGCCCGTACACCGCGAACCTGCCCGGCCACGAGTCCGTCTACGACACCGTCCAGATCGGCGTGGACGTGGGCCGGCCGGAACTCGACGAGCGGATCGCGCTGCGGGTCGACCGGATGTGGGAGGCCGGGCTCGTGGACGAGGTCCGCGACCTGGAGGCCCGGGGCCTGCGCGACGGGATCACCGCCTCCCGCGCACTCGGATACCAGCAGGTGTTGTCCGCCCTCGCGGGCGCGTGCACCGAGGACGAGGCGCGGGCCGAGACGGTCCGGGCCACCAAGCGGTTCGCCCGCCGGCAGGACTCGTGGTTCCGGCGCGACCCGCGCGTGCACTGGCTGAGCGGCGCCCTCGCGGACCGCGGGGAACTCGCCGGACTCGCGCAGTCGTTGGTCGAACGAGCGGTCACAGCCTGATCACGTGATGGCATCGGGACGCCCCGTGCGCCCGTACCGGGGCCGGTGGCGTGCCATCATCAAACTTCTGAACAGCGGCGTACGAAGTCCGAGTGGGGAGGGCGCGTGGCTATGGAGGCCGGCCCTCGTGACACCGGGCGGGACGACACCAGACGGGAAGCGGACCCGATGCTTCACCACGGGATCGCGGAGCCGGTCGGGTCGGACGGCCCGGACGCCCTCGGCCTGCCCGCCGACCCGGCGCGGCTGACCCCCGACGGCCCCGACGCCCCGGACATCGCGGCCCTGGACGCCTCGGGCCCCGAGTTCGAGGTCGAACTGAGGCCGCAGCGCCGCCTGCGCATCTGGCAGATCGCGCCCATCGTGATGCTCGCCGCCGCCGGTTCCCTGATGTTCGCCTTCCCCCTCGCCTTCGAGTTCGGCGACGGCGGAGCCGTGGTCGCCATGCTGGGCTTCCTCATCAGTTGCTGCGCCGGCGGGTGGGCCATGATGGCCGCGCGCCGCGTCGGCCACTCCTGGCCCGGACTGCCGCCGCGCGGCAGCGGCCGCCGCCCCGACTGGCGCATGGCCGCGCTGTACACGGTGATGGCCCTCGCCCTGGTGTCCCTGGCCGTGTACCGGGTCGCGCGCCTGCGCTGAGCCGGTCCGCGCGCCCTCCCCGTCGTGCCCGCACGCCGCGCACACCGGGCGTCCGCCCGGGGGCGCAAGGGGCCCCGAAGGTACGATGACCTGGTGACGCACCGCACCCTCTCCTTCCTCAAGGGCCACGGGACCGAGAACGACTTCGTGATCGTCCCCGACCCGGACAACGCCATCGACCTGCCCGCAACCGCCGTCGCCGCACTGTGCGACCGGCGGGCCGGCATCGGGGCCGACGGGGTGCTGCACGTCGTGCGGTCCGCCGCCCACCCCGAGACGGCGCACCTGGCCGACGAGGCCGAGTGGTTCATGGACTACCGCAACAGCGACGGATCGATCGCCGAGATGTGCGGCAACGGCGTACGGGTCTTCGCCCGCTACCTCCTGCACGCCGGCCACGTCGAGCCCGGCGACCTCGCCGTCGCCACCCGTGGCGGCGTCAAGCGCGTCCACCTCGACAAGAGCGGCGACGTCACGGTCTCCATGGGCCGCGCCGAACTGCCCGTCGGGGATGTCACCGTCTCCGTCGGCGAGCGCTCGTGGCCCGCCCGGAACGTGAACATGGGCAACCCGCACGCGGTGGCCTTCGTCGACAGCCTCGACGACGCCGGGAGCCTCCACACCGCCCCGCCGTTCAGCCCCGCGTCCGCGTACCCGACCGGAGTCAACGTCGAGTTCGTCGTCGACCGGGGGCCGCGGCACGTCGCGATGCGCGTCCACGAGCGCGGCTCCGGCGAGACCCGCTCCTGCGGAACCGGCGCCTGCGCCGTGGCCGTGGCCGCCATCCGGCGCGACGGCGTCGACCCGGCCGTGACCGGCGAACCGGTCACGTACACCGTCGACCTCCCCGGCGGACGACTCGTCATCACCGAGCACACCGACGGGCGGATCGACATGACCGGACCGGCCGTCATCGTGGCCGAGGGCGAGCTCGATCCGACCTGGCTCACCGAAACGGCTTTCGCGTGAAGGTTCCCTCCAAGGGGTGATCCGTTTCACGCTGAGCGAGAGGTGGACTGCGCCACGTGGTGGGGTCGGTAACATCAGGCACCGGCCCTGAGGGCTCACCCCATGCTCACCACCGCCGGTCGAAGCCGCCGGAGGTCCCCATGAGTGCAGAGGCCACGAACCCCGAAGCACACCCCGAAGCGCGCCCTGAGCTGCGTAGACGGGGCCGGAGCAGGCTGGATCTGCGCCGGCTCGGGCGCGCGGCGCTGCTCGGGCCCACGTCCCGCGACCGCCTTCCGGACGCCATCGGACACGTGGCGGAAGCCCATCGAGCCCACCATCCGGACGCCGATCTGTCCATTCTGCGACGCGCATATCTGCTCGCGGAGACCTCTCACCGCGGCCAAATGCGAAAAAGTGGTGAGCCGTACATCACACATCCGCTCGCCGTCACCCTGATCCTCGCGGAACTCGGCGCGGAGACAACGACGTTGACGGCGTCCCTCCTCCACGACACCGTCGAGGACACGGACGTGACCCTCGATCAGGTACGCGAGGAGTTCGGCGACGAGGTCTGCTTCATCGTGGACGGCGTCACCAAGGTCGAGAAGATCGACTACGGCGCCGCCGCCGAACCCGAGACCTTCCGCAAGATGCTCGTCGCCACCGGCAACGACGTCCGCGTCATGTCCATCAAACTCGCCGACCGACTGCACAACATGCGCACCCTCGGCGTGATGCGCCCCGACAAACAGGCGCGCATCGCCAAGGTCACCCGCGACGTCCTCATCCCCCTCGCCGAACGACTCGGCGTGCAGGCCCTCAAGACCGAGCTGGAAGACCTCGTCTTCGCGATCCTGCACCCCGAGGAGTACGAGGAGACCCGCGCGCTCATCGCGGCCCACACCGGAGAACGCGACCCGCTCCCCGGCATCGCGGACTCCGTGCGCGGCGTCCTTCGCGACGCCGGCATCGCCGCCGAGGTCGTGGTCCGCCCCCGCCACTTCGTCTCCGTGCACCGCATCTCCCGCAAGCGCGAGGAACTGCGCGGCTCCGACCTCGGACGGGTCCTCATCCTCGTCGGCGAGAACGCCGACTGCTACGCGGTCCTCGGCGAACTCCACACCTGTTTCACCCCGGTGGTCTCGGAGTTCAAGGACTTCATCGCCTCCCCGAAGTTCAACCTCTACCAGTCGCTGCACACGGCCGTCGCCACCTCCGAGGGGCACGTCGCCGAGGTCATCGTCCGCACCCGGCAGATGCACCGCGTCGCGGAGGCCGGAGTGGTCGCGCTCGGCAATCCGTACACCACCCCGCCGGCCGAGGCAGCCGAGGGCGACGAGGAGCGGGTCGACCCGACGAGACCCGGCTGGCTGTCCCGACTGCTCGACTGGCAGCAGTCCGCACCCGACCCCGACACCTTCTGGACGGTGCTGCGCGCCGAACTGGCCCAGGACCGCGAGATCACCGTCTTCAGGGCCGACGGCGGGACGCTGGGCCTGCCGGGCGGGGCGAGCTGTATCGACGCCGCCTACGCCCAGTACGGGGAGGCGGCGCACGGCTGTATCGGCGCCCGCGTCAACGGGCGCCTCACCTCCCTCTCGTCCCGGCTGTCCGACGGCGACACCGTTCAACTCCTGCTCTCGCACGACGCCTCCTCCGGGCCCGCCGCCGACTGGCTCGACCACGCCAAGACCCCGGCCGCCCGCATCGCCATCAGCGGCTGGCTCCAGACCCACCCCGACTCCGCGGCCGCCACCACCACCGCCGCCCGGGCCCCGCTCTCCGTCGTGGGGGCGCGTGGTGGCGGGGCGAACGCCGTCGCCGACCTGCCGGACGCGCCCGTGCGCCTGGCCGGCTGTTGCACCCCCGTACCTCCGGACGCCGTCGCCGGGTTCGTCGTACGCGGCGGGGCCGTCACCGTGCACCGCGTCCACTGCCCGGCCGTGGCCCAGATGCGCGCCGTCGGCCGTACCTCGGTCGCCGTGCACTGGCGGGCCACCGCGGACTGCCGCGTGACCCTGCTCGCCGAATCGTTCGGCCGCCCACACCTCCTGGCCGACCTGACCGAGGCGATTGCCCGCGAGGGGGTCGAGGTGGTCTCCGCGACCGTGGAACCGCCCGTCGAACAGCGGGTCCGGCACTCCTACACCCTGCAACTGCCCGACGCGACGGGGCTCCCGGCCCTGATGCGGGCGATGCGGGACGTGCCGGGCGTGTACGACGTCAGCCGGGCGTAGCGGGACGGCCGGGCAAGGCCGGAAAGACAGGGGGCCGGGGGGCTCGGGGGTTCGGGGGAACGGGAATCCGGGCGCGGAACGCACGTCGGCCGTGCCACGGGGTCGGACGCCCTCGTTCGGGTGCACCCGGCGCGCGCCGTACGCGGCCCGATGCCGGGCGCTGGTAAGCGATGGGGGATGCAGCTCACCTCCCCCCGCCTGCGTGCCGCCCTGCTCGCCGCCGCCTCGCTCACCCTCGTCGCCGCCGTACTGCCCCCACCCCGGTCGCTGGGCATCGGCGACCGGCTCTTCCCCGAGCTGGGCAACCCCGGGTACGACGTCCTCTCGTACGACCTGTCCCTGACGTACAAGGACAACCGGACCCCGCTCGACGCCGTCACCGTCATCAGCGCCCGCACCCTGCACGCGCTCGACCGCATCAACCTCGACTTCACCCACGGCCAGGTGGCGTCCGCCGAGGTCAACGGGGAACCGGCGCGGTTCGAGAGCGTGGGAGAGGACCTCGTGCTGACCCCCGCCCGCCCGGTCACCCAGGGATCCGTGCTGAGCATCACCGTGCGCCACACCAGTGACCCGCGCGGTCGAGGCGACGGCGGCTGGGTGCCCACCGAGGACGGACTGGCCATGGCCAACCAGGCCGACGCCGCCCACCGCGTCTTCCCGTGCAACGACCACCCCGCCGACAAGGCGTACTTCACCTTCCGGATCACCGCCCCGGCCGGACTCACGGCCGTGGCCAACGGACTGCCGGGCGCGCTCCCGACCCGGCGCGCGGGCGGCCCGACCACCTGGACCTACCGCACCCTGCACCCCATGGCCACCGAACTGGCCCAGGTCTCCGTCGGTACCTCGGAGGTCGTCCACCACACGGGCCCGCACGGACTGCCGCTGCGCGACGTGGTGCCCGCCGCCGACCGGGTGCGCCTGGAACCCTGGCTGAAGAAGACCGACGGTCACGTCCGGTGGATGGAGGAGCGGGTCGGTCGCTACCCCTTCGAGAACTACGGCGTGCTGATCGCCCGGGCCAAGACCGGCTTCGAGCTGGAGACCCAGACCCTCTCCCTCTTCGAGCACGGCCTGTTCTCCGGGGACGCCGGCTACCCGGAGTGGTACGTCGAGTCCGTGATGGTCCACGAGCTCGCACACCAGTGGTTCGGGGACAGCGTGAGCCCCCGCACCTGGTCCGACCTGTGGCTCAACGAAGGGCACGCGACCTGGTACGAGGCCCTGTACGCCGACGGGCTCGGCAAGTACTCCCTGGAGCGGCGCATGCGCGAGGCGTACCAACGCTCCGACCAGTGGCGGGCCGCCGGCGGCCCCCCTGCCGCCCCGAAGGCCGCGGCCCCCGGCGAGAAGATCGGCCTGTTCCGGCCCGTGGTCTACGACGGGGCCGCGCTGATCCTGTACGCCCTGCGCCAGGAGGTCGGCGTCGCGGCCTTCGACCGGATCGAGCGCCGCTGGGTGTCCGAGCACGCGGATTCCACGGCCGGCACGGACGACTTCGTACGCCTGGCATCACAGGAGGCGGGGCGCGACCTGACGGCCTTCCTCAAGCCGTGGCTGTACGGCATGACCACCCCCGCGATGCCGGGGCACCCGGAATGGGGCGGCCCGAAAAGCGTGTGACGCGCCCGGAACGGGCATGTCACCATCAACGAGGCCGTTCGGCGGCCGCTCGGCGGTCGATCGGCGGCCATGCGGCGGTCGGTCGGGCCTGATCGGGCCAGGGCTCGGGTTCCGGGAATCACCGGGCGGTGTGACGCGTTGGACGTGACAGTGTTGTGTCACGTTCGGCGGTAGCGTTGGCCATTGCCGGGCGCGACGCATACGAATCGACGTAAGGATCCAATGACCTCCTCTTCTTCCCCTTCCCAGGACGCGCGGGACGCACAGGACGTGCGTGACCCGCAGAGCTTCACCGAGAGCCTTCGGGCCGATGCCCTGATGGAAGAGGACGTCGCCTGGAGCCACCAGATCGACGGAGACCGGGACGGCGAGCAGTTCGAGCGCTCCGAGCGCGCGGCACTGCGGCGCGTGGTCGGCCTCTCCACCGAACTCGAAGACGTCACCGAGGTCGAGTACCGACAGCTCCGCCTGGAGCGCGTCGTACTCGTCGGTGTCTGGACCTCCGGCACGGTGACGGACGCCGAGAACTCCCTCGCGGAGCTCGCAGCCCTCGCCGAGACGGCGGGCGCCCTCGTCCTCGACGGCGTGATCCAGCGTCGCGACAAGCCCGACCCGGCCACCTTCATCGGCTCCGGCAAGGCCCGCGAGCTGCGCGACATCGTCATGGAGAGCGGCGCCGACACCGTCGTCTGCGACGGTGAGCTCAGCCCCGGCCAGCTCATCGCCCTCGAAGACGTGGTCAAGGTCAAGGTCGTCGACCGTACCGCGCTCATCCTCGACATCTTCGCCCAGCACGCGAAGTCCCGAGAGGGCAAGGCCCAGGTCGCGCTCGCGCAGATGCAGTACATGCTGCCGCGCCTGCGTGGCTGGGGTGCCTCGCTGTCCCGTCAGATGGGTGGCGGCGGCGGTGGCGGCATGGCCACCCGAGGTCCCGGTGAAACCAAGATCGAAACCGACCGGCGTCGGATCCGCGAGAAGATGGCGAAGATGCGCCGGGAGATCGCGGACATGAAGACCGGCCGAGACATCAAGCGCCAGGAACGCCGGCGCAACAAGGTTCCCTCGGTCGCCATCGCCGGCTACACCAACGCCGGCAAGTCCTCGCTGCTCAACCGCCTCACCGGCGCCGGCGTGCTGGTGGAGAACTCGCTGTTCGCCACCCTCGACCCGACCGTGCGCCGGGCCGAAACGCCGTCCGGCCGGATCTACACCCTGGCCGACACGGTCGGCTTCGTCCGGCACCTGCCCCACCACCTGGTCGAGGCGTTCCGCTCCACGATGGAGGAGGTCGGCGACTCCGACCTCATCCTGCACATCGTGGACGGCTCACACCCGGCCCCGGAGGAGCAGCTGGCGGCCGTCCGCGAGGTCATCCGCGAGGTCGGCGCGGTCAACGTGCCCGAGATCGTCGTGATCAACAAGGCGGACGCGGCGGACCCGCTCGTCCTCCAGCGGCTCCTGCGCATCGAGCGGCACTCCATCGCCGTCTCGGCCCGCACCGGCATGGGCATCGAGGAGCTGCTGACGCTCATCGACACCGAGCTGCCGCGGCCCGAGGTCGAGGTGGAGGCACTGGTGCCGTACACCCGCGGCTCGCTGATCGCCCGGGCACACGCCGAGGGCGAGGTCATCTCCGAGGAGCACACCCCGGAGGGCACCCTGCTCAAGGCGCGCGTCCACCAGGAACTGGCCGCGGACCTGGCGCCCTACGTACCGGCGAAGCACTGACCCGTGTGTCGATGAAGCATCGACGGATGTGTCGGTGAAGTACCGGCGAGCATGACACGGCGCGACATCACGTGACGGAGGGCCCCCGCATCGCGGGGGCCCTCCGTCACGTGATGTCCGTCGCGCGAGGCCCGATGCCCTGCGCATCGGGGTCGCGCGGCGCTCTCGGCGCGGTGCTCGCGCCACGTCGGGCCGGGCGCCGCGCGCCCGGCCCACCCGCTACTTGAACTTGGCGCTCACCGCGGAGTAGATGCCCTTGGCCTCCGGGCCCAGGCGCGGACCGGCCAACCAACCGGCCTTGGCCGGGCCGATCGAGGTGTTCGACACCAGCGCCGGCCTGCCGTCGGCACCCGCCGCGACCCAACCGCCACCCGAGGAACCGCCGGTCATGGTGCAACCGATGCGGTACATCACCGGGTCGGCCGCCTTCAACGACAGGCGACCGGGCTTGTCCGTGCACTGGAACGCCCGCTGGCCGTCGAACGGAGCCGCCGCCGGGTAGCCCGTCGCCGTGATGCCCGCGACCTTGCCCACCGCCGGCGCGTTGAAGTCCACCGGCAGCGCCGAACCGACCGTCTCCTCCAGCGACTTGCCACTGCCCTTCTCCGGAGCGACGTGCAGCACCGCGAAGTCGTACGGGGCGCCCGCGCCACCGCTCGGGCCGCCCGAAGCGATCCACTGGTCCGAGGTCTGCGCCCAGTCGCTCCACCACACGCCGTACGGGGCGACCTGCTCGCGCGGCGCACCCTTGAGCTGCGCCGACGCCTGGCCCGCGTTGTTGTAGGACGGCACGAAGGCGATGTTGCGGTACCAACCGCCCGCCTTGCCCGCGTGGACGCAGTGACCCGCCGTCCAGACCATGTTGGACTTGCCCGGGTGGGCAGGGTCCTTCACCACGGTCGCCGAGCAGACCATCGAACCCTCGGGGCCGTCGAAGAACACCTTGCCGGACGCCGGAATGGTGGAGTGGTACGGAGCCGCAGCTCCCCTTGCCCGCACCGGCGCCGGGGTCGGGTCCGTGACCCCCTGGTCCTTGCCGGCGTCCGGGTCCACGGCCGGAGGCTGCGGAGTCTTGTCGGCGTCACGCATCCGGTCCGGGTCCCACAGACCCTCGATGACCGGGTTGATGTAGTCGCCCGCCTCGCGGAGCCAGTCCTCCTGCTTCCAGTTCTTCCACGCACCTCCCCGCCACTTCTCCAGGTCGACGCCGTGCTCCTTGAGCTTGTCCTTGAGCTCGTCCGGGATCGTTATCCCGTCCGTGGCACCGGGCGGAAGACTCGCGGCCACGGTCGGCTTGGCGTCGCCGCCGGCCTCCCCGTCGCCGGGGTCGCAGGCTGCGGCGGTCAGCGCGAGCGCGGCCGCGCACAGAATCGCGGTGACCGGTCGGATCGGTCGCATGTCGTAAATCCCCCTGGTGTTTCGAGGCGTTGAACGGGGTGGAGCGCGGTTGCCGCACGGGTGTACGGCAAGCGCAGCACCCCACTATGCCGCTGCTCCCAAGGACGGCACAGCCCGGGGCCACGGTTCCTGCCCGTCGAACCATCCTCGGAACTTGTTCGATTCGGACATCTCGGAGGACATCGCGGCAGACCTTACGGCGGACATTTGGGACGGATGTCGAGGACGGCATCGGGGCGGACCGCACAAAGGACCACGCAACGGACCACGCAACGGACTTGGCGATGCACTTGGCGACGGACTTGGCGACGGACAAGGATCTTCGGTCCACCCGTGATCCGTGGCCGTCACCGTCGTTGGTACGTACGGGGGACGGGGGAGCAGCGTTCATGTTCGAAACGCAATCCGGAAGAGAATCCGTGCGGGAGGACCGACACTCGTGGCTTTGAGCGAGGCTTTCACCGAGTCGGCCGCGGCCGCGGAGCAGATCCCGCCGCAAGGAACCAGAGGACCCGTCGCCGCCGAAACCATCCTGCGCAGACAGGCACAACGAGAGTCCGCCGCCCGGACGTACGCGCGCTCGCTGCCCATCGTTCCGGTACGCGCCCGGGGCCTGACGATCGAGGGCGCGGACGGACGGCGCTACCTCGACTGCCTGTCCGGCGCGGGCACGCTCGCCCTCGGGCACAACCACCCCGTCGTGCTCGAAGCCATCCGCGCCGTCCTCGACTCCGGGGCACCGTTGCACGTCCTCGACCTGGCCACCCCGGTCAAGGACGCCTTCACCACCGAGCTGTTCGCGAACCTTCCGGCCGCGCTCGCGGCCGACGCCCGGATCCAGTTCTGCGGGCCGGCCGGGACGGATGCCGTCGAAGCCGCGCTCAAGCTGGTCCGCACCGCCACCGGGCGTTCCGGGCTGATGGCCTTCACGGGCGCATACCACGGCATGACCGCAGGAGCCCTGGACGCCTCCGGTGGAGCCTCCGACGTACGGGTCACCCGGCTTCCGTATCCACAGGACCACCGCTGCCCGTTCGGCGTCGGCGGGGCCGAGGGCGCGCGGCTCGGCGCCCGTTGGACCGAGAGCCTGCTCGACGACCCGAAAGGCGGGGTACCCACCCCCGCCGGGCTCATCGTCGAACCCGTACAAGGGGAGGGCGGAGTCCACCCCGCCCCGGACGACTGGCTCCGGCGGATGCGCGAAATCACCAAGGCCCGCGGGATCCCGCTGATCGCAGACGAGGTCCAGACGGGTGTGGGGCGCACCGGGGCCTTCTGGGGCGTGGACCATGCGGGAGTGGTGCCCGATGTGATGGTCCTGTCCAAGGCGATCGGCGGCAGTCTGCCGCTCGCGGTGATCGTCTACCGGTCCGAACTCGACGTCTGGGCGCCCGGCGCCCACGCCGGTACGTTCCGCGGCAACCAACTGGCCATGGCCGCGGGCACCGCCACCCTGGCCTACGTCCGCCACAACAACCTCGCAGAACGCGCCGGGGTACTGGGCGAACGCATGCTGGCCGCCCTGCGCTCACTGGCCGCCGACCATCCGTGCATCGGCGACGTACGGGGTCGCGGCCTGATGTTGGGCGTCGAACTCGTGGACCCCGACACCGGGGACGCCGCCCCGGACCTCGCCGCCACCGTCCGCCGGGAGTGCCTGGACCGCGGGTTGATCGTCGAACTCGGGGGCCGCCACTCCTGCGTGGTTCGTCTGCTGCCCCCGCTGACCCTGACCGACGAACAGGCCGCAGCCGTCCTGGAGCGGCTGGCCGACGCCATCGCCGCAGCCGCCCGACGGTCCCACTGACCCCACCCGCACCCCAAGGACCCCCGATGCCGGACCCCTCCACCCCCCACCCTGCCCCGTCCCCGTGGGCCGGCAACCCGACGCCGATCCTCACGCCGGATCCGGCCCTCACACCGACGCCGGCCTCCACGCCCGCGCCCGACCCGAGCCCGGAGCGCAGCCCGAGCCCGGAGTTCAGCCCGAGCCCGGAGTTCAGCCCGAGGGTGGCTTCGAGCACCGAACCCAGTCCGGGCGCGAACCGCCGGCCGGGCTGGGCCCTCCGGCCGGGGGAGAGCCCGGCCCGGGAGTTCAGCGGGAGTGCGGGCTGCGATCCGGTCGTGGACCGCGATCCCGGGTCGGACCTCGGCCCAGGGGAGGTCCCGGGACCGGAGTTCAGCCCGGGCCCGGGTCGGCAGAGTCCGGAGCCCACCCCGCGCGCCGACGCGGCCCGCCCCGCCCCGTTCGCCGCCGTGCCTGAAGCTCCGCACCCTGCCACTCCTCTCGCCCGTGCGGCCTCGGGCGCCCGGACCCCCGACCCGGCCGGCGCCCCGACCGCCTCGACCTTGGCCGCCCAGGGTCCGGCCGCATCGGTCAGGTCCCCGGGCCCGGCTTCGACCACCCCGGCTACCGGGGTGTCATCTCCCTCGACTTCGCCCCGAGGCTTGGATCCGGCCGTCACGACCACGCACACGGTCAGCACCCCGGAGGCCGCGAACCTGGTCGACTCACCCTCGAATCCGGCCTCGACGCCTGCTTCTGCTTCTGCTTTGACGTCTGCTTCGACTTCGACTTCGAGGGCGTTCGTCTCGGGCCGAGCCTCGGTTTCGGGCGGGACGCCCGCTCGGGAGACCTCGGCAGCGGAGACGTGGTCTGCACCGGTTCTGGCGCCTACCGCGGCCCTGGACTGGGCGGTGGCTCGCTCCGCGCAGGCCCCTGTCCCCGCTGGTCCGGCAGCCCCGGCCCCGGTCAGCTCTGAGTCCCTGGCCGTTCGGGCTTCAACTCACCCGTGCCCTGACACACGATCACCCGCCCCGCGATCGACGACAGGTCAGCGGCTCCAGGCGTCGGCCACCCTGTCCTCTTGGCCGGCCCCGGATTCCGCCCCGACGGCGAGCCCGGCCCGGCCGGCCCAGAGCAACGGTCCCGTGCTCGCCGTCCAGCCCGCACATGGCACGCCCGCGCACGGGGCCACGGGCCAAGACCTCACTCCGCTCCTCTGGCTCGCCCCCACACCGCTCGGCTCGGGAACGGCTCCGGCTGAAGCCCGGTCCGTCGACCCGGGAGACCCCGGACCCGGCCGGTTCCAGGCGTTGTCCTCCATTCAGGGGGCGCCCCACGAGGACGCCCCCTCGCCCCACCTCGTACCGGACCCGGTACGAGACACCGCCCCCACCTCACCACCCGACCTGCCGACCCCGCCCGCCCAGCCGGAGTCGACACCGGCAGCGGGCACCCGCCAGACCCCACCCGATTCCGGCACCGCACCCGACCGGGACCCCCTGCCCACTCCCGCGGCAGCACCCAGCCCAAGCCCCGGCACCAGCACCAGCACCAGCCCAGGTTCCAGCCCCACCCCCAGCGCAAGCCCCGGCTTCAACCCCGGAGCCGCCCCAGCGCCAGAGGCCGGTCCGCCGGCAGGTGCGGAGCCCGACCACGCGCCGGATGTGCCGGAGTACCGCAGCATCCCGGCCGCCCCGGAAGTCGACCGTTACCAGGCCGCCCCAACGTCCCAGCCCGTCCCGACATCGCCCGTCCCGACATCCGCAGTTGGTCCAAGGCCCCGGGCCGAGGAACCCGCCCGGGCCGAGGAACCCGCCCGGACCGAGGTGCCGCCACTGGCCGAGGCGGCGGCCGAACCGCACTCCACGGCCGTGTCCCCCGTCGTCGGCGTGCCACGGCAGTCGGGTGGGAGCCGCAGCTCGGGAGCAGGCGGAGTCGGCCCCGTCGGACCGGAATCGGCCTTGCTCCCCGATCCCCTCGACCACCCCGATCCGGCCCTCGCCGCCGAGACCGCCGCGGTGGAGAACCTGCTGCGGTGCTGGGTCCGCGAAAGCGGCCTCGGTCGCCCCGACGGGCCCGCCGGAACACCGCTTCGCATCCCTCTCCCCGCATCCGGCACGGCGGTCCTCGTCGCCATCCGGTACTGGTCCCCGGGCGGCTGGCACCGCTTCGCCCCCGCCCGGATCGAAGGTGCCCCGGCCGAAGCCCCCGCCCTGGACGCCGTGACCCTCGCCGCGCTCATCGCGCGTGAGGGCACCGGCCGAGGTGGCGCCGATCTGGTCGGCCGGGTCGCCGACTCGGTCCAGCGCACGGCGGAGTTCATCACCGAGCGCCGAGCCCGCCCCGCCGCCCCCGCCCCCGTCGCCGAGGACCGATTCCTCACCGCCGAGCAGTCGCTCCTCCTCGGCCATCCCCTGCACCCGACCCCGAAGAGCCGCCAAGGCCTCTCCGAAGCCGAAGTGCGCCGCTACTCACCCGAACTCCACGGCTCCTTCCCCGTGCACTGGTTCGCGGTCGCGCCCGCCGTCCTCGCCACCGACTCCGCCTGGACCGAACGAGGCCGCCCGGTTTCCGCCGCCCAACTGCTCACCCGCCTCGCCCCCGGCCTCCAACCACCCACCGGCACCACCCTTCTTCCGCTCCACCCCTGGCAGGCCCGCGACCTCCTCCAACGCCCGGCCGTGGCCGCCCTGTGCGATGCCGGACTACTGACCGACCTGGGCCCGTACGGTGACGCCTGGTACCCCACCTCCTCCATTCGCACCGTCCACCGCCCCGGTTCCCCCGCGATGCTCAAGCTGTCCCTGGGCCTGCGCATCACCAACTCCCGCAGAGAGAACCTCCGCAAGGAACTCCACCGCGGCGTCGAGGTTCACCGCCTCCTGCGCGCCGGACTCGCAGAACAGTGGCAGTCGGCCCACCCCGGTTTCGACATCGTCCGCGACCCCGCCTGGGTCGCCGTCGACTCCCTCGACGGCACCCCCGTCCCGGGACTCGATGCGCTGCTGCGCCACAACCCCTTCCGCTCCGAGGACGACGCCCTCTGCGTCGCCGCGCTGACCACTCCCCGCCCGTGGCCCGGTCGGACCACGGTGCGCTCCCCGCTCGCCGAGACCATCGCCGGGCTCGCCATCTCCACCGGGCGCGCGGTCCCCGCCGTCGCCGCCGAGTGGTTCCTGCGCTACCTCGACCACGTGGTCCTGCCGATCCTTGCCCTCGACGCGCTCGCCGGAGTCGCCCTCGAAGCGCACCAACAGAACACCCTGGTACTCCTCGACCCGGCCGGCTGGCCGATCGGCGGCCGCTACCGCGACAACCAGGGCTACTACTTCCGCGACTCCCACCGGGCGGAACTGCACCACCGGCTCCCCGGCATCGGCAGCGCCAGCGACACCTTCGTCTCCGACGCCGTCACCGACGAACGCTTCGCCTACTACCTCGGCATCAACAACGTGCTCGGCCTCATCGGCGCCTTCGGCTCCCAACACCTCGCCGACGAACGCGTGCTCCTCGCCGCCTTCCGCCGCTTCCTCGGGAAGAACTCGGGCCTCGGACCGCTCCCCTCCCAACTGCTCGACTCACCCACTCTCCGCTGCAAGGCCAACCTGCTCACCCGCCTGGACGGCCTCGACGAACTCGTCGGCCCCGTCGACACCCAGTCCGTCTACGTCACCATCGCCAACCCCCTTCACAACTGACGCGTCCGCACCGACACGGAGAAGAGCCCCCATGCCCTCCATCGACACCTCGACCGGTCCCGTCGGTTCAGCCCTCGCCACAACCGGCTACTACCTCGGCGCGATGCGTCGCTCCCCGCAGCGTTGGCCCCTGCTCGCCGAGGCCGACCTGCTCGACTCCCCGGCCACATGGGGCGCCGTCGCCACCGCTGCCGGAGCCTTCCGCCTCGAACCCGTGCGCCCACGTCGAGACCTGGACCTCCTCGTGGCTTGGATGAACGACCCGGAGGTGGCCGCCTACTGGGAACTCGCCGGCCCGGCCGCGACCACCGCCGATCACCTGCGGGCCCAGCTCGATGGCGACGGCCACAGCGTCCCCTGCCTCGGCCTCCTCGACGGCACGCCGATGAGCTACTGGGAGATCTACCGGGCCGACCTTGACCCGCTCGCCCGGCACTACCCGGCACGCCCCCACGACACCGGTATCCACCTGCTCATCGGAGACGGCACGAACCGCGGCCGAGGTCTGGGCACCACCTTGCTGCGCGCCGTCGCCGACCTGTTGCTCGACAACCGTCCACGTTGCACACGCGTCATCGCCGAACCGGACATCCGCAACACCCCCTCCGTATCAGCCTTCTTGAACTCCGGCTTTCGCTATTCCGCCGAAATCGACCTTCCCGAGAAGCGGGCGGCACTGATGATTCGGGAGCGGGCGCTGCGCAATCTCATCTGATCGCCGCCCCAGCGCTCCGAAGCATCCGCCTCGCGCCTCTCCCTTCGAAAACTCTGCGCCACGCAGCAAAGTTCCCGATCTCCGAGGAGTCCCGTGCCGAATTTTCCCGAAGCCCCCGACTCCCCGGAGCCCGCCCTGCCCCCGTCGCCCCAGCATCCGGTCACTCCGCCCGAGATCAACGCACCGACCTGGGACTTCGCGGCCCGCGCGCTGCTCGCCAAGATGCTCGGCGAATTCGCCTACGAGGAGATCGTCAGCCCCGTACCGACTCCGTCCGCCGCGGGCGACGCCTGGACCCTGACCCTCGACGACGGCTGTCGTCTCGGGTTCCGCGCGCGGCGGCGCTCGTACGGGAGTTGGCAGGTCGCCCCCGACACCATCACGCTCACCGCGCCGCCGCCCTCCACGGAGAGCTCGACCGCGTTCGGGGATCCGTACGAGTTCCTCATCCGGGCCCGCACCCTCCTCCGACTCGACGGAGAGACCCTCGGCCACCTGGTCCGCGAGCTGAGCGCCACCCTCGCCGCCGACGCCCGCCTCGATCACCACGCCCTGACCGCGGACCTGCTCGCCGACCTCGACTACGCCGCGCTCGAAGGACATCAGACGGGCCACCCCTGGCTCGTCCTCAACAAGGGCCGCATCGGACTGTCCGCCTCCGACACCGCCGCCTGGGCCCCCGAGGCCCGCACCCGAACACGGTTGCCCTGGCTCGCCGCGCACACCTCCCTGGCGGAGTACCGCGGCGCGGCCGGTCTGGAAGACCCCGCCCGGCTGTACTCCGCCGAACTCGACCCCGTCACCCGGGCCGGATTCGACCGGGTACTGCGCGACCGCGGCCTCGACCCGCGCGGCTACCTCTACCTTCCCGTGCACCCCTGGCAGTGGGACGAGATCGTGCTGCCCCTGTTCGCGCCGGCCCTGGCGTCGGGCGCCCTGGTGCCGCTGCCCGCGGACCTCGACATGCGCCTCCCGCAACAGTCGATCCGTACCTTCCTCAACCTCACCCGCCCCGACCGGCACAGCGTCAAACTGCCCCTCTCCGTCTTCAACACCATGGTCTGGCGGGGCCTGCCCTCGGATCTCGCGCTCGCGGCCCCCGCCGTCACCGGATGGATCCACTCCCTTCGTGACTCCGACCCCTTCCTGCGCGACGAATGCGGGGTCATCCTGCTGGGCGAGGTCGCGTCCGTCACCGTCCGCCATCCCGTCTACGACCGGCTCCCCGAGGTCCCGTACCAGTACAAGGAACTCCTCGGTGCGATCTGGCGCGAGCCGCTGACCGGCCGTCTCGCCCCCGGCGAGCGGGCCCGCACCCTCGCCTCGCTCCTCCACACGGACCCGCGCGGCCGCTCCTTCACCGCGGAGCTGGTCGCCCGCTCCGGGCTCACCCCCACCGTGTGGCTCCAGCGACTCTTCGCCGCCCTCCTGCCGCCGCTGCTCCACTTCCTCTACCGCTACGGGACCGTCTTCTCGCCGCACGGAGAGAACGCCATCGTGGTCTTCGACGAGAACGACGTCCCCGTCCGGCTGGCGGTCAAGGACTTCGTGGACGACATCAACATCAGCCGCGAACCGCTGCCCGAACACGCGTCGATGCCCGCCGAGGTCCGCGCCGTCCTCCTGACCGAGCCGCCGACCTTCCTCACCCAGTTCATCCACTCCGGACTGTTCATCGGCGTGTTCCGCTACCTGTCCGCGATCTGCGACGACCGGCTCGGCGTCCCCGAGGACGACTTCTGGTCCCTCGTCCGGGCGGAGATCCTTCACCACCAGTCCCGGTTCCCGGAGCTCAAGGAGCGCTTCGAGCTCTTCGACCTGCTCAGCGAGCGGATCGACCGGCTCTGTCTCAACCGGAACCGGCTCCACGAGGACGGCTACCGCGACCGGCCGGACCGCCCGCACGCCGTCACGCACGGCACCGTTCCCAACCCCCTTCACCGATCGTGAGCAGTCGTCGGTGCGGGCACTGTCAGTGGCGCCCCGTAGGCTTGGCGGTGCTATGACGAAGCCCTCCCTCCCCGACCTGCTGCATGCCGCCGTCTCCGCCGTCGGCGGCACGGAGCGGCCCGGCCAGGTGGCCATGGCCGAAGCCGTTGCCGAAGCGATCGACGAGAACTCCCACCGGCTGATCCAGGCAGGCACCGGTACCGGCAAGTCCCTCGGCTACCTGGTGCCCGCCCTCGCACACGGCGAGCGCGTGGTCGTCGCCACCGCGACCCTGGCCCTCCAGCGCCAGCTCGTCGAGCGCGACCTGCCCCGAACGGTGGAGGCACTGCATCCGCAGCTCCGGCGCCGCCCGCAGTTCGCCATGCTCAAGGGCCGTTCCAACTACCTGTGCATGCACCGACTCCACGAGGGCGCACCGCAGGACGAGGAGGAAGGCCTCTTCGACCAGTTCGAGGCGGCCGCCCCCAGCAGCAAGCTCGGGAAGGACCTCCTGCGCCTGCGCGACTGGGCGGACGATACCGAGACCGGCGACCGTGACGACCTGACGCCGGGCGTCTCCGACAAGGCATGGCAACAGATCTCCGTCTCGTCCAGCGAGTGCCTGGGCGCGACGAAGTGCGCCTACGGCGCCGAGTGCTTCGCCGAGGCCGCCCGTGAACGGGCCAAACTCGCCGACGTGGTCGTCACCAACCACGCGCTGCTCGCCATCGATGCCATCCAGGGCGCCCCGGTGCTGCCGCAGCACGAGGTGCTGATCGTGGACGAGGCCCACGAGCTGGTCTCCCGGGTGACGGGTGTCGCGACCGGTGAGCTCACCCCGGGGCAGGTCAATCGGGCCGTGAAGCGGGCCGCGAAGCTCGTGGACGAGAAGACGGCCGACGCCCTGCAGACCGCCTCCGAGTCGTTCGAGCGCGTCATGGAACTTGCGCTCCCGGGCCGGCTGGAGACGGTCCCCGAAGACCTCGGCTACGCACTGATGTCCCTGCGGGACTCCGCGCGCAACGTGATCTCGGCGATCGGCAACACCCGCGACAAGTCCGTTCAGGACGAGGACGCCGTGCGCAAGCAGGCTCTCGCCGCGGTGGAGAGCATCCACGGCGTGGCGGAGCGGATCGTCCTCGGGTCCGAGTACGACGTCGTCTGGTACGAGCGGCACGACCGCTTCGGTGCCACCCTGCGCGTCGCACCGCTGTCGGTGTCCGGGCTGCTGCGCGAGAAGCTGTTCGAGGACCGCTCGGTCGTCCTCACCTCCGCCACACTCAAACTGGGCGGGGACTTCAACGGGGTCGCCGCGTCGATGGGCCTGTCCCCGGAAGGGGTGGAGGGCGACGACGCTCCCGTCTGGCGGGGTCTGGACGTGGGATCCCCGTTCGACTACCCGAAGCAGGGAATCCTGTACGTCGCCAAGCATCTGGCCACACCCGGCCGGGAGGGCACCCGCGGCGACATGATGGACGAGCTCGCCGAGCTGATCGAGGCGGCCGGCGGTCGCACCCTCGGTCTCTTCTCTTCCATGCGGGGCGCCAAGGCGGCGGCCGAGGAACTGCGCGAGCGACTCGACCACCCGATCCTCCTCCAGGGCGAGGAGACGCTCGGCGAGTTGATCAAAACCTTCGCCTCGGATCCGAAGACCTGCCTGTTCGGGACGCTCTCGCTGTGGCAGGGCGTCGACGTGCCGGGTCCCAGCTGCCAGCTCGTGATCATGGATCGGATTCCGTTCCCGCGTCCCGACGATCCGTTGATGAGCGCGCGACAGAAGTCGGTCGAAGAACGTGGCGGCAACGGCTTCATGGCGGTGGCCGCCACACACGCGGCACTGCTCATGGCCCAGGGGGCGGGTCGGCTCGTCCGCGCAACGGGCGACAAGGGTGTCGTCGCCGTCCTGGACCCCCGACTGGCGACGGCTCGCTACGGCAGTTTCCTGCGGGCCACGCTCCCGGACTTCTGGTACACCACCGACCGGAACCAGGTCCGTCGCTCGCTGGCCGCCATCGACGCGACCGCCCAGGCGGACGGCAAGTAGCCGTACCTGGGGAAGCGGCAGCGGTGGAGCGGTGGGCACCACGGAAGCGAAGGTGGACACAAAGCAGCTCCGGGACCGGCGCAGTAGGTCCCGGAGCTGGCTGAGGGAGCGAGGGTCAGACCCTGCGCAGTACGGCGACGACCTTGCCGAGGATGGTCGCCTCGTCACCCGGGATCGGCTGGTACGCGGCGTTGTGCGGGAGCAGCCAGACATGGCCGTCCTCGCGCTTGAACCGCTTGACCGTGGCCTCGCCGTCCAGCATCGCGGCGACGATGTCGCCGTTCTCCGCGACGGGCTGGCGTCGGACGGTGACCCAGTCCCCGTCACAGATCGCGGCCTCGATCATCGAGTCGCCGACGACCTTGAGGACGAAGAGTTCACCGTCACCCACCAGCTGGCGGGGGAGGGGGAACACGTCCTCGACCGATTCCTCGGCGAGGATCGGGCCGCCGGCCGCGATCCGGCCCACCAGGGGAACGTACGACGCGGCAGGCTTGCCGGTGGTGTCGGTGGGCTGCGAGCTGGGCTGGTCCGAACCGCGGACCTCGTACGCCCGGGGGCGGTGCGGGTCGCGGCGCAGGAAGCCCTTGCGCTCCAGCGCCATCAGCTGGTGCGCGACCGACGAGGTGCTGGACAGCCCCACCGCCTGGCCGATCTCCCGCATCGACGGCGGGTATCCCCTGCGCTGCACGGAGTCGCGGATGACCTCGATGACCCTCCGCTGCCGATCCGTGAGTCCGGAACTGTCGGCGCGGATGCCTGGAGGTCGCCCTGGCAGCGAGCGAGCGGGGCGTGCGGGCTCCGTCTCCGGATTCTGACTTGCGTCATTCATGGCATGCACCGGCTCAAGTCGGCTCTGGGAGCGGTTCTGGGCAGTGATGGTGGCACTGTCTGCGGTCGTGGTCACGTCGGCCCCTCTCGAAATGTTCTCCCTAGCTGGACAACGGTAGTAGCTTTCGAAAGGTTGCGCCAAACACACGTTCGAGTGAAAAACCGAGGATCGTTCCCTTGGGATACTGCGGGAGGTGTATAGGCAGACCGTCCGTCGAACGTGGATTCGGTTCCGCATTCGCTGCTTACGGTACCCTTCCGGGTTGGATCGCCGGGTCCGGGCCGGCGTCCAGTGTGGCACCGAGGGCACCCGATCGCGGTCGGCTCGCGCCACGACACGCTGAGCGATGTAAATCCACCGCAACCCAAGATCTAGTGGTTGGATGAGCGCTGCCGCCCAGAAGTTGTGGTCCCCGGTCCGCCGGAGCCCCCGACATCGCATATGCTGGTGGCTGCTTCACGAGCCCCCGGCGGGGCCGTTTCCTCCGCCGTTCAGGGGCTCCGTGGGGTGATTCAGTCGTGCCGAGAAGGAGGGTGAGGGAACCATGCACTGCCCCTTCTGCAGGCACCCCGACAGCCGCGTAGTCGACAGCCGCACCACGGACGACGGTACGTCGATCCGGCGGCGCCGTCAGTGCCCCGACTGCTCCCGTCGCTTCACGACGGTGGAGACGGCCTCGCTGATGGTGATCAAGCGCAGCGGGGTGACCGAACCCTTCAGCCGCTCCAAGGTCATCTCTGGCGTCCGCAAGGCGTGCCAGGGGCGACCGGTCACCGAGGACGCCCTCGCCAAGCTCGGCCAGCGGGTCGAGGAGGCGGTGCGCGCCACCGGGAGTGCCGAGCTGACCACCCATGACGTGGGTCTGGCCATACTCGGCCCGTTGCAGGAACTCGACCTCGTCGCCTACCTGCGGTTCGCATCCGTTTACAAAGCGTTCGACACCCTCGAAGACTTCGAGACCGCCATCGTGGAATTGCGCGAGCGGCGGCCTCATCCCCCTGAGGTCGAGCCCGGAGGGACCCCCTCGGTCGTCCCCGTGCCCGCCTCCGCCTCCGACTGACCTGACGGGCCGCACAGCAGCGCGGTCTGCCCGGTCGGTTCGAGGCGCCTTCCGGCGGTAGCCGGGGGCAGATTCGTAGATACAAGACACACAGCACCGTGCCGCGGAATAGCGCTGGCACTTTAGGGCGTTTTTGCCCGCATATGGGAGGCGGCCATGACAGAGACGGCGAGCAGCTCGGCACGAGGTTCCCGAGCCAAGGGAACCAAGGCCACCAAGAGCGGCCTGCGGATCGAGCGCATCCACACCACCCCGGGCGTGCACCCGTACGACGAGGTGAGCTGGGAGCGTCGTGACGTCGTCATGACCAACTGGCGCGACGGTTCGGTCAACTTCGAGCAGCGTGGCGTCGAGTTCCCCGACTTCTGGTCGGTGAACGCGGTCAACATCGTCACCAGCAAGTACTTCCGCGGCGCGGTCGGCAGCCCGCAGCGCGAGACCGGTCTGAAGCAGCTCATCGACCGGATCGTGAAGACGTACACGAAGGCCGGCGAGGACTTCGACTACTTCTCCTCGCCCGCGGACGCGGAGATCTTCGAGCACGAGCTGACCTACGCCCTGCTGCACCAGATCTTCAGCTTCAACTCGCCGGTGTGGTTCAACGTCGGCACGCCCCAGCCGCAGCAGGTCTCCGCCTGCTTCATCCTGGCCGTCGACGACTCCATGGAGTCGATCCTCGACTGGTACAAGGAAGAGGGCATGATCTTCAAGGGCGGCTCCGGCGCCGGCCTGAACCTCTCCCGCATCCGCTCCTCCAAGGAGCTCCTCTCCTCCGGCGGCAACGCCTCCGGCCCGGTCTCCTTCATGCGGGGCGCGGACGCGTCCGCGGGAACGATCAAGTCCGGTGGTGCCACCCGTCGCGCCGCCAAGATGGTCGTCCTGGACGTGGACCACCCGGACGTCGAGGACTTCATCGCCACCAAGGTGAAGGAAGAGGAGAAGATCCGCGCCCTGCGCGACGCGGGCTTCGACATGGACCTCGGCGGCGACGACATCACGTCCGTCCAGTACCAGAACGCCAACAACTCCGTCCGCGTGAACGACGAGTTCATGACGGCCGTCGAGAACGGCACCGAGTTCGGCCTGCGGGCCCGCATGACCGGTGAGGTCATCGAGAAGATCGACGCCAAGGCGCTCTTCCGCAAGCTCGCCGAGGCCGCGTGGGCCTGCGCCGACCCGGGCATCCAGTACGACGGTGTGATCAACAACTGGCACACCTGCCCCGAGTCGGGCCGCATCACCGCGTCCAACCCCTGCAGCGAGTACATGCACCTGGACAACACGTCCTGCAACCTCGCCTCGCTGAACCTGATGAAGTTCCTCGACGACGACGGCAAGGGCAACCAGGCCTTCGACGCCGAGCGCTTCGCCAAGGTCGTCGAGCTCGTCATCACCGCGATGGACATCTCCATCTGCTTCGCGGACTTCCCGACCCAGAAGATCGGCGAGAACACCCGCGCCTTCCGTCAGCTGGGCATCGGCTACGCCAACCTCGGCGCACTGCTCATGGCCACGGGCCACGCGTACGACTCGGACGGCGGCCGTACCCTCGCCGCCTCGATCACCTCGCTGATGACCGGCACCGCCTACAAGCGCTCCGCCGAGCTGGCCGCGATCGTCGGTCCGTACGACGGCTACGCCCGCAACGCCGACTCGCACAAGCGCGTCATGAAGCAGCACGCCGACGCCAACACCGTCGCACCGCGCACCCAGGACCTGGACAACTCCATCTGGGCCGCGGCCACCGAGGCCTGGCAGGACGTCCTGCGCCTCGGCGAGAAGAACGGCTTCCGCAACTCCCAGGCCTCCGTCCTCGCGCCGACCGGCACCATCGGTCTGGCGATGTCCTGCGACACCACCGGTGTCGAGCCGGACCTGGCGCTGGTCAAGTTCAAGAAGCTCGTCGGCGGCGGCTCGATGCAGATTGTCAACGGCACCGTCCCGCAGGCCCTGCGCCGCCTGGGCTACCAGGAGGAGCAGATCGAGGCGATCGTCACCCACATCGCCGAGCACGGTGTGGTCGTCGATGCCCCGGGCCTCAAGGCGGAGCACTACTCGGTGTTCGACTGCGCCATGGGCGAGCGCTCCATCTCCGCGATGGGCCACGTCCGCATGATGGCCGCGATCCAGCCCTGGATCTCCGGCGCGATCTCGAAGACGGTCAACATGCCGGAGACGGCGACCGTCGAGGAGATCGAGGAGATCTACTTCGAGGCGTGGAAGCTGGGCGTCAAGGCGCTGGCGATCTACCGCGACAACTGCAAGGTCGGTCAGCCCCTCTCCGCGAAGAAGAAGGAAGCGGAGAAGGTCGAGGTCACCGAGAAGGCCGAGGAGACCATCCGCGCGGCGGTCGAGAAGGTCATCGAGTACCGCCCGGTCCGCAAGCGCCTCCCGAAGGGACGCCCGGGGATCACCACCTCCTTCACGGTTGGTGGCGCCGAGGGCTACATGACGGCGAACTCCTACCCGGACGACGGTCTGGGCGAGGTCTTCCTGAAGATGTCCAAGCAGGGCTCGACCCTCGCGGGCATGATGGACGCCTTCTCCATCGCCGTCTCGGTCGGTCTGCAGTACGGCGTCCCGCTGGAGACGTACGTCTCGAAGTTCACGAACATGCGCTTCGAGCCGGCCGGTATGACGGACGACCCGGACGTGCGGATGGCGCAGTCGATCGTCGACTACATCTTCCGTCGCGTGGCGCTCGACTTCCTGCCCTTCGAGACCCGCTCGGCCCTCGGCATCCACTCCGCCGAGGAGCGTCAGCGTCACCTCGACACCGGTTCCTACGAGCCGCTGGACGACGAGCAGATCGACACCGAGACGCTGGCCCAGTCCGCGCCGCTCGCCGCGGTTCCCGCACCGAAGCCGGTCACGGCCGGAACGGCCGCGGCCCCGAGGACGGCGCACTCCAGCGCCGAACTCGTCGAGATGCAGCTGGGTGTCTCCGCCGACGCCCCGCTGTGCTTCTCCTGCGGTACAAAGATGCAGCGCGCCGGCTCCTGCTACATCTGCGAGGGCTGCGGCTCCACCAGCGGCTGCAGCTGACACCGGACGTGATCGCGCGGGACGGTCGTCCGGCGTGATCCGTGCGGCCGGCTGAGCGATGGCTCGCGAAGGGGATCGACCTGTGGGTCGGTCCCCTTCGACGTGCGCGCGACGACCGGTCCCGGTCCGGCGGCGACGCCTCGGTGCCGGACATCGGGGGCGTCAGTGCGGGATGCTGCGCGCCGGGCGTGTGATCGTCTCGTCCCGGAAGGCCGAGATCTCGGAATGGACCTGCCGCATCAGGTGGGTGTTCTCGATGCGGTCCAGGTAAAGACACCGGGCGGCCAGTCCGGACAGCTCGAACGCGAAACACAGGGACATCAGCGGATTCACGAAGAGTTCGCTGAACCGTGTGCGCCGGGTGAACTGGACGTTCCCGAACTCGCCCCGCACGGCCGCCGCGATCGAGCCGTTCACGATGCTGGGGCGATCCGGGGTCTGGTCCTGGGCGTGGGCGACGGCGTCCACGAACAGCGCGCCCTCACGGGTGGCGCGGGATATCGAGAACGCCCCGAGGTAGGCACCCTCGCGTTCCAGCGCCGCGATGTTCTCCAGCACGAGGGCGTGGCTCACCCCGTGGTGGGCGTCCACACCGAAGCCGACCGAGACGACGAGGCGCTGCGGTACGTCGTCCAGTGCCGCCAGCGCGGCGACGCTGGTCAGATCCTCCTCCGGGGTGCCGAGACCGGCTTCGTCGCCCCGCATGAGGATGTCCGTGCCGCCGTCGACGAGGACCACCGCGTCGATGTCGTGGAGGTCGATCAGTGCCCGATAGGCGGCCCGGAGCGGTTGTACCCCGATGAGGGGGAAGGCGTGGACGGCGGCCGGATAGCCGTGCAGCTTCAGCCATCGGGCCAGGGCGCGTTCCGGGAAGTACGCCTGATGCGGGGCGGTTTCCGGGGTGATCACGGCGACGTCGGGCACGATCCAGTCCTCGGCGGGCAGGCCCGCGAGCGCGCTGAAGGACAGGCTCGCCAGGTGGACCTCCTTGCCCTGGTGGAGGAGGGACAGCGCGATCGGCAGGCCCGCGTACACGTCGAAGCCGCCTCCCGCGCCGGCCACCAGGATCCGCTCGGCATCGGCGAGACGGTCGAAGAGCGGGTTGGTGTGGAGGGCCGTCATGCCGATCATTGTGCGGGGCGCGCCGATCGGGCGCCATGGAGTTCGCGGGGGAGCGGGACGACGTGTGGAGTTCTGAAGAGCTGGACCTGGACGCCTATCTGTCGAGGATCGGTCTGGGAACCGGGGCGGGCGGCAGGGAACTCCGGCCCGACCTGGAGACGTTGTACGCAGTGACCCGGGCGCACATCGCCGCCATTCCCTTCGAGAGCCTGGACGTCACGCTCGGCCGTCCCGTCGCGCTCGACGTCAAGGCACTGCAGGACAAGATCGTGCACGGTCGCCGAGGCGGCTACTGCTACGAACAGAACTCGCTGCTGGCCGCCGCCCTGGAGCGGATCGGCTTCGAGGTCGCCGGGCGCGGGGCCCGCAACCGCACCCGGGGTGACACGCTGCTCGCGGTGACGCACGCCGTTCTCGTCGTCACCGTCGAGGGCGAACCGTGGCTGTGCGACGCCGGGTTCGGCCATCCCGGACCGCGCGAACCCGTACCGCTCGCGCGTACCGGGGTCGAGGTGCGGCAGGGGCAGTGGACGTACGCCGTCTCCGAGGAGGCGGACGGCGTCCTGGTGCTCCGTTCGCTGCGCGGGGAGGAGTGGCGTGACCTGTACGCGTTCTCACCACAGGCCTACCACCCCGTCGACTACGTGGTGCTGAACCACTACAGCTCCTCGCACCCGCACTCCGCGTTCGTCGGCAAGGTCATCGTCCAGTACCCGGGGGACTCCGTGCGCGTGGCTCTCGTGGGGAGGGAACTCACCCGGCTCCATCCGGACGGACGCCTCGCTCGGGAGAGCGTGGCACCGGACGAACTGATCACCGTGCTCGACCGCGAGTTCGGTCTCCGACTGCCTGATCGGGACGCCGACGAACTGGTGCGGATCCTCGGCGCCGAGGACTGACCCGGACCGCGCCTGGCCCGTACGATGGCGCGGTGCTGGTCAAGTGGATTCGCTGCACGGTGACGGACCGACGCGGGTTCGAGCGTGGGCAGCGCAAATGGGCGGGGCTTCCGGGGGAGCCGGGTTTTCGGGGGCAGGGCGGCGGGTGGAGCCGGGGACGGCAAGGCGTCGCGCACGTCTTCGCGTTCTGGGAGAGCCGCTCCTTCTACGATTCCTTCATGGCCCGCTCGCACGACAGGCTGGCCGCGTCCCAGAACGGCACCTTCACCGACGCGCGGGTCACGCTCTTCGATCACCGCTTCGACGTGAAGACCGGTTTCGAGCCGCGCTTCTCGGACGCCGATGTCGTCCGGGTCGCCCACACCCGGGTACGTGAGGGCCGCGTGGATCACTTCGCGCTCATGCAGGAGAAGGTGTGGAACCCGGCCATGGCCGGCTCGCCCGGCATGATCCGGGGCCTCTTCGGGGAGGCCCCGGGCCGCGAGTTCCTGGTGTTGTCGATGTGGCGCGCGGCCGCCGAACACGGAAAGTACCGACAGGAGCGGGTGGAGCGGCTGTCGCTGCGGGCCCAGACCGAGGCCGACGTGGAGGCGCTCACGGGAGACGTCGTCGACCTCGAACCCTCCTGGACGGTATGACCGTACGACGAACGCCAGGCGTGAGCGGCGAGCCCGGTGCGCGGGGGACGAGATGTCCGAATAGGGTCGTGGGATGGTTCGACCACGGCGCATCGTCCTTGTTCGACACGGGGAGTCGGAGGGGAACGCCGACGACACGGTGTACGAGCGGGAGCCCGACCATGCCCTGCGCCTGACCCGGACCGGCCGGGAACAGGCCGCCGAGGCGGGCGTACGGCTGCGCGAACTCTTCGGCGACGAGTCGATCAGTGCCTACGTCTCCCCGTACCGCAGGACCCTGCAGACCTTCCGTGAGCTGCGGTTGGACCCCACCCGGGTCCGGATGCGCGAGGAGCCCCGACTGAGGGAACAGGACTGGGGCAACTGGCAGGACCGTGACGACGTGCGGTTGCAGAAGGCGTACCGGGACGCCTACGGGCACTTCTTCTACCGATTCGCCCAGGGCGAATCGGGTGCGGACGTCTACGATCGGGTCGGCTCCTTCCTGGAAAGCCTCTACCGCAGCTTCGAGGCCGAGGATCACCCGGAGAACGTTCTGGTGGTGACCCACGGGCTGACGATGCGGCTGTTCTGCATGCGCTGGTTCCACTGGTCGGTGGCCGAGTTCGAGTGCCTGTCCAACCCCGGGAACGGGGAATTTCGCGCGCTGCTGCTCGGCTCGGACGGCCGGTACCGCATGGACCGCCCATTTGAACGGTGGACCACACCCGAGCCTTATGACCTGGACGGCTAGAGTGGCGCGCAATGACCGCTGACTCCTCTTCCGAAAGGCGCTACGCACGCGCCATGTCCAGCCTCCGAGGGCTGGCACTGGGTGACGCTCTGGGCTCCCAGTACTTCGTTCCCGTGAACTATCCACGGCTCAAGCGGCGTGAGGTCCCCGCCGGCACCGAGCCCTGGCAATGGACCGACGACACCGAGATGGCCTGCTCCGTGGTGGCCGTGCTCGCCGAGCACGGGCGCATCGACCAGGACGCGCTCGCGCTGTCCTTCGCCCACCACCACGACTTCGACCGCGGCTACGGGCCCGCCGTGAACCGGATGCTGCGGCTGATCCGAGAAGGCGCGGACTGGCGCACGCAAGCGGCCGAACTGTTCAACGGCCAGGGTTCGTGGGGCAACGGGGCCGCCATGCGGATCGCGCCTCTGGGGGCCTGGTACGCGGACGACCCCGAGCAGGCCACGCACCAGGCCGAGATCTCCGCCTACACCACCCACCAGCACCGCGAGGCGGTCTGCGGAGCGATGGCCGTCGCCGCGGCCGCCTCGCTGGCGGCGGCTTCGGCCGGCCCGCCGAAGGCAGCCGACCTGTTGGACGGGGTGATCGCGTTGGTGCCGCGCAGTGCGGTCAGTGCCGGACTGCGACGGGCGCGCGGCATGCTCGACTACGACGACGCGACCACGGTCGCGGCGGTCCTGGGGTGTGGGCGGCGCACGAGTGCCCACGACACGGTGCCGTTCGCGCTGTGGTCGGCGGCCCGGTCGCTGGACGACTACGAGCGGGCGTTCTGGACCACCGCGCAGGTGGGCGGGGACGTGGACACGACGTGCGCGATCGTCGGCGGAGTACTGGGCGCGCGGGGGGACGCGGTGTTGCCGGCGGCGTGGCGCTCGCGCACCGAGGCCCTTCCCGCGTGGTTGCCTGACGCGGCGCGCTAGGTACGGATCTTCCGGGTCGAGGGCGCCCGAGTACCTCTGGTACTCGGGCGCCCTTCGCGTTCTCCCGCCGAAGGGTGGTGCCTGTGCCCCGTGCCCCGCCCGGCGCGCGGGGGCGGCTCCGGTTTGTCACGGTCCTGACACAAGGCCTTCTTGAATATGTTCAAAACTGCCTGGCCTCGGCCTACTCTGTGCGCTTCGCCGCTCTCAACTCCCGCACTCCGGGGGCGGCTGACAGGGGAGGGACCTGATGTCTGAGAACGCCGACAAGGCGAAACGCGCTGCCACCGGAGGCGAGGCCGAGCGATCCGCGGAGCCCGGGGCCGGGACAGGTGCGCCGAGCGCCGGGGCTCCCGTCGTGGGGTCTTCGGCGGCCACCACCCGTGGAACCGATCCGGCTCAGGGCACCGCTCCGGTCCACGCCGCGAGCCCCGGTCCCGGCCCCGCGGCCCCGCCTGCCCCTCCCGGTTCGCCGGGCTTCGACTCCATGGCCTGGCACATCTGGGTGGCCCAGCAGCAGGGCCCGCGATGGCAGCAGGCCCAGGCCCAGGCTCAGGCCGCGGCCCAGGCCCAGGCCCAGGCCCAGGCTCAGGCCGCGGCCGCGGCGCGGGCGCAGGCGTCGTTGACCCGGCGGGTCCGGTCCGCGCGGCCCGCTCCGATCCGCACCGCCACCCTGGTCGCCGTGCTCGTCGCCGGTCTCGCCACGGCGGTCTTCCTCGGCGACGGCGTCGGCCCCGGTCTCCTCCTCGCCGCGCTGCCCGCCATGGTCGCCGCGTACGTCGCCGCCCGTGCGGCCGGCCGTACGATCCGACCCTGGACCGTGGTCTGGTCCCTGGGCTGCGTGGCCCTGCTCGCCGTCCCGGCCCTGCGCGACTCCGCCTGGCCGTCCACGCTCGCCGTCCTCGCCGCCGTCTCGTTGGCCGCGCTGGCCCTGCACGGAACCCGCCGCTGGCCGGGCGTGCTGCTCAGCCCGCTCGGCTTCGTCGACGCCGCGGTCACGGGCGTCGGCTGGGCCTGGGAAGGGGTGCGTTCGCGCGGCGGAGGCGCGGCCCGTACGCGTTGGCTCCCCATCGCCAAGGCGACGGTCGTGGCCGTCGTCCTCCTGTTCGTGTTCGGGGCGCTGTTCGCCTCGGCCGACGCGGCCTTCGCCGACCTGCTGGGCGGTCTGACCCCGGACATCTCCGTCGGGGAGAGCCCGTTCCGCGTCGTCCTGTTCCTGGTGGGCGCGCTCTGCGCCCTGTCGGTCGCCCGGACCGCCGCCGCTCCGCTGCGCTGGGACCGCATCTCGACGACACCGGGCAAGCCGCGCTCCCGCGTGGAGTGGGCGCTTCCGCTCGTCGTGCTCAACCTGCTGTTCGCGGGGTTCATCGCGGTGCAACTGGCCGTCCTGTTCGGCGGATACGACAAGGTCCTGGACCGTACGGGCCTGACCTACGCCGAGTACGCCCGCCAGGGCTTCTGGCAGTTGCTCTGGGCCACCGTGTTCGTTCTGGCCGTCATCGCGCTCGCCCTGCGCTGGGCACCCCGCGGCGGTCCGGGCGACCGCCGCTTCGTCCGAGTGGTCCTGGGCACCCTGTGCGTGTTGACACTGGTCGTGGTCGCCTCCGCGGTGCGCCGGATGGACCTTTATGTGGATGCGTACGGGCTGACCCGGCTGCGACTGTCGGTGGTCACCGTGGAACTGTGGCTCGGGCTCGTGATCGTGCTGCTCATGGCGGCCGGCGCGTTCGGCGGGCGTTGGCTGGCCCGTGCGGTGGCCGGTAGTGCCGCCGCGACCGTCCTGGCCTTCGGGCTGATGTCCCCGGACGGGATCATCGCCGAGACGAACGTCGCCCGGTACACGTCGGACAAGAAGATCGACGTGGAGTACTTCCGCCATCTGTCGGCCGATGCGGCACCCGCCCTGGACCGCCTGCCCGAACCCCGGCGCTCCTGCGCCCTGATCGGCGTCCGCGACGACCTGGCGGAGTCCGAGGGCGCGCCCTGGTTCGCGACGAGCCTGGCGCAGTCCCGAGCCCGCCGCATCCTCGACGCGCGCCCGGTCACGGCCACCGCCCACGACTGCGTACGGCTCGGCCTGTACGGCGGTCGCAGCGAGTACTGACAGTCGTACTGATACCCGTACCGAACGCGTACGAAGGAGAAGCCGGGGGAGGGCCGCCGTGCCGCGTGGCACCCGGCGGCCCTTCGTCGGGCCGTGCTCAGCCCGCGGGGCCGGCCTTCTCGGCGGTTCCGTTGAGGGCCTCCAGGTCGCTCTTGCGCACCCGGATCACCAACAGTGCCGTGGCCAGGGCGAGCCCGGCCATTGCCACGGCGGCGATGAACGCGGTCGAGATGCCCAGGGTGAGGACGATGTCGCCCCACGGGTCGGGCAGCCGACCGGTCGCCTTGAAGGCCGCCAGTTGCTCCGGCTCCGCCTGCGCCAGGAACGTGGGGACCTGCCTTTCGGCCTCGTTTCGCCCGGCCGTGCCGAAGACGGTCACCAGGATGGACAGACCGAGCGAGCCCCCGACCTGCTGGGCGGCGTTGAGCAGTCCGGAGGCAGCGCCGGCCTCCTGCGGCGCCACCCCGGAGACGGCGGTGAGGGTGAGGGTCACGAAGTTGAGCCCCATGCCGAACCCGAAGAGGAGCATCGGGCCCAACACCCCTGACACGTAGGAACTGTCCGTCCGGATGAACGTCAGCCAGGTCAGGCCCGCGCCGGTGAGCGCGGACCCGAGGACCATGAAGGGCTTGGGCCCGAATCGCGGCAGGAAGCGTTGCGAGAGTCCGGCGGCCGTCACGATGGCGACGGTGACCGGCAGGAAGCCGAGTCCGGAACGGATCGGGGAGAAGCCGAGCACGTTCTGCACGAACTGGACGATGAAGAAGAACATGCCGAACATCGCGGCCGCGAGGCCGAGCATGATCACGTAGGTGCCGGCGCGGTTGCGGTCGGCGAACATCCTCAGCGGGATGATCGGTTCACGTGCCCGCGATTCGACGAGCACGAACAACCCCAGGAGCACGACGGCGGCGGTGAAGGAGGCGAGGGTGAGCGCGTCGCGCCAACCGTCCTCCGACGCGCGGATGAAGCCGTAGACGAGGGAGGCCATGCCGCCGGTGGACGTGAGGGCGCCGGCGATGTCGAAGCGGCCGGGATGACGTTCGGACTCGCTGATGTAGAGCGGCGCGAGGACGGCGATCAGGATGCCGATCGGCACGTTGACGAAGAGGACCCAACGCCAGTCGAGCCACTCGGTGAGCATGCCGCCCGTCAACAGGCCGATCGCGCCGCCGCCCGCCGAGACGGCGGCGAACACGCCGAAGGCGCGGTTGCGCTCGGGGCCTTCGGCGAAGGTCGTGGTGATCAGGGCGAGCGAGGTCGGTGAGGCGATTGCCCCGCCGACTCCCTGGAGGGCGCGGGCCGCCAGCAGTTGCCAGGGCTCCTGGGCGAAGCCGCCGAGGAGCGAGGCGAGGGTGAAGAGCAGGATGCCGGTGATGAAGACGCGCCGCCGCCCCAGGATGTCGCCGGCCCTGCCACCGAGCAACAGCAGGCCGCCGAAGGCCAGGGTGTACGCGCTGATCACCCACGACAGGTCGGTGGTGGAGAAGGAGAGCGCGGTCTGGATGTGGGGGAGCGCGATGTTCACGATCGTCGCGTCGAGAACCACCATGAGCTGGCAGGCGGCGATGACCGCGAGTGCCACTCCCGGGCGCCCGGGATGTCGGGCGGCGCCGGGTATTCGGGGCGTGGCCAGTTGAGTGCTTGTCACCGAGGATCCCCCCAAAGTGAAATAGTGAACGCATCCGTTCACTGCGGGTCCACGGTAGGAGTCGGCACTTAGTGAACACAAGCGTTCACTAAGGCTGAAAATTCGTGCGACGGACGCACGGGGCGGTGGGGGGTGTGGGGCATGACGGGTTCACGCTGGTCGAAGGCTGCGCCGGGGCGCAGGCGGGGGCCGGAACTCGAAAGGGCGATTCTCGACGCGGCCCTGGAGCAGTTGAGCACCGTCGGGTGGAACGCGCTCACGATGGAGGCCGTCGCGGCGGGCGCGCGCACCGGGAAGGCGGCCGTCTATCGGCGCTGGCCGTCGAAGGCGGAACTCGTCGTGGAGGTGCTGCGGGCCGGATTGCCTTCACTGGGTGAGATCGAGGATCACGGATCGATTCGTGAGGATCTCCACCGTCTGTGTGTGCGGATGCGTGACGTGATGAGGTCGCGAGCCGGTGAGGCCCTGCGCGCGGTGCTTCACGAATGTGATCACGTCCATGCCGATCGCTTTCGGGGGGTGATCTGGAAGGGGTTGCACGAACCCGCCCAAGACCTGATCCGGGACCTGGTGGAGCGCGGAATCAAGCGGGGTGACGTACGTGATGACGCGGCGGCTCCCTTCGTCACCGACGTGATCCCGGCCATGTTCATGTATCGCGCAAAGGTGTACGGAAGCGAATGGGAGGACCCCGACATCGCCGAACTGATCGACCGCGTCATGGTGCCGATGCTCAGGCCCTGAACCGGCCGGGCGGTCGCGCCGCGCGCCCCGGCCCGGGGCGGGGTGTGCAGGGGGCGCGGGGCGGCGTAACCTTGCTGGCGCCATGCCGTACGAAGCACCCACCCACGCCGTCGAACGCTCCCTCCGTGCAACCACCGGCGCCAAGGTCATAGCCGGGGTCGACGAAGTCGGACGAGGGGCCTGGGCCGGACCAGTCACCGTGTGCGCGGCGGTCACCGGCCTGCGCCGGCCGCCCGCGGGACTCACCGACTCCAAACTGCTCACCCCCAAGCGACGCGACGCGCTCCTCGACGTCCTGGAGGACTGGGTCACCGCGCATGCTCTCGGGCATGCCTCTCCCGAGGAGATCGACGCGCTCGGGATGACGGCGGCCCTGCGGCTCGCCGCGGTGCGAGCCCTGGAGTCCCTGCCGGTGCGGCCCGACGCGGTGATCCTCGACGGCAAGCACGACTACCTCGGTTCGCCCTGGCGGGTCCGCACGGTGATCAAGGGAGACCAGTCCTGCGTCGCCGTCGCCGCCGCCTCCGTGATCGCCAAGGTCCGGCGCGACCGGATGATGGCCGACCTGGCCGAACAGGGCGGCGGAATCGAGGACTTCGCCTTCGCCGCGAACGCCGGCTACCCCTCGCCCGTACATCGCGCGGCGCTGGAGGAGCTGGGGCCCACCCCGTACCACCGGCTCTCGTGGTCGTACCTCGACGCGCTGCCCCGCTGGCGGCACCTCAAAAAGGTGCGTCGCAGCGAGGAGAGCGTGGAGCTGGAAAACGGAGGCCAACTCGGGTTCGATTTCTGATCGCGTCCACGTGCCACCCGCCGGTACGTTTCGTACCGGTGTTTGAAAGATGTCAACTCAAGCCTCTCAACCGAGGAGCCTCAGATTCACGAGAGTGCCCAGGGTCCCCGCGTCACGCCGGCCGCGAGCCGCACCGCGCAGACCCCCCGCCCCGTACCTGGTCCGCGTCCCGCCGCCGTACCCCGGCCCGGACGCCCCGGTCCCGTCCGACCCGCCCCGCCCGCGCAGCGCGCGGCGCAGGCCGCCCCCGGACCCGTTCCCGCGGCCCCCGAGGCCACCGTCCCGTCCGTCTCCGAGGCGGTCCCGCAGGTCCAGCTGATCCCGGCATCCGCCGAGGGCGCGCTGGACGCGGCCGAGGAGGCCGTGGACCTGCTGCTCGACACCGGGCGCGCGCCCGGCGACATCCTGGTGCTCACCACCGGCGACCCGCACCCGTGGGCCGCGCACGAACTGTCCTTCGGCGAGGCCGCGTACTGGGCCCAGCACGACGCCGGGGACGACGTCTTCTACGCGGACGCGGCGCAGGTCCAGCGCGCCGCCGGCCGCCCCGTCGTGGTCATCGCGGTCAACGGGGGATCGGTCGAGGACGCCGCCCGCACGCTGCCGGTCGCACTCACCCGGGCCGGCACGCTGCTGATCGTGTGCGGCGACGCGCAGCGGTTCAACTCGCTGCTGGGCGCGGGCGTCTGACGCCCGCCTGTCGGTACGGACGGGGGCGGGGCATGCCGTGAGGCGGCCCCGCTGAAGTCCGAGGTCCCACCCGCCGCACGCCCGGTTCCTCGGGCGCGGCCGTGAGGGTTGCCCGTGGGTGACGTGTGCGCACGCACCCCGGACGGCCTTGTCGTGCCGGGTGGGTCGCGTCGTACGCCCGTCCGCGTGCGCGCACCCCACCGGGCCGCAGGCCACTGGTCTGTGAACCGGTGGGGTCCGCGCACGCGGCGTAGGCGGACCCGATCGAGGCTGTACGGGTCCCGCGGGCCCCCGCCGGCGGTGCGCCTGTCAGTGGTGCGCCTGTCAGCGCGCGGCGGTGCGTCGCAGCGCCTCGGCCGCGCCGCCGCCGGTGCGCAGGCTCATCGGGGCGAACTCCGCCACGGTCGAGCCCAGCCGCTCCGGCCGGGAGCCCGATCCGGGCCGCCGCCCGCCACGGTCCTCGCCCAGGACCTGCCAGCCGCCCGGGGTCAGCGTGATGTAGGCGCCACAACGCAGCCCGTGCAGGGTGCAGGCGTCCCGCAACCCCCACATCCAGGCCCCGTCCTCCTCGGTCCACCGCTCGTCGCCGTCACGGCAGTACATCAGCACCGCCGTCCGCACCGGCGTCCGTCGACGCAGGTCGTGTGGCAGCACCCGGCGCAACCGCGACAGCAGGGCGTTGCGGTACTCCCAGCCGTCGGCCGAGGCCGACCGCTGGACGAACGATGCGCTGGCGACCAGGCGTTCGTCGGGACCGAGGACGGCGATCACCGCGGTGGTCGGCACCGGACCGTGCCGGGCGTGCAGACCGGTGACGATCTCGCGGGGATTGGTCAGCAGGGGCACCCCCGCCGACGTCCACTCGGCCGGTTCGAGAAGTCTTCCGTGCCGGATGGCGCCGCCGGTGGCCGTTGTCAGGGACGTGGTGGAGGTCGGGGCGAAACCGAAGGTCACGGTCCTCCCTTCGGGTACACGCCCGCGTACGGGCACGGCTGGGATGCGGGCGCGCCGCAGCACGGCCCTGGAGAGTGCCGGCGAGCCGAGCGGGAGCACTCCGATTCTCGCGTGGCCCGCGAGGATGGGGCAATGAGCATTTGAGGCTGCCGACCGGAATTCGCCGGTATGCCGCTCATATCCTTGCCCCGCCACGCCGAAGATGACGCATCCGTTACGGCTGAAGCGCGAGTACCAGCGGAAACACCCCCTTCGCGCCGGCACGGCGGAGCAGCCTGGCAGCCACCGCGAGCGTCCAACCGCTCTCCGCGCGGTCGTCCACGAGGAGAACCGGACCCGGAGTCTCGGCCAGCGTCGCCGCGAGGGCCGGAGGCACCGTCAAGGCCTGGTGGAGTCCCCGAACGCGTTGGGCACTGTTCGACGAAGGCAAGCCGAACTCCGGTGCCTGGTCGGTGTACGCGAGCGAGCCCAGCAACGGCATCCGCCCGATCTCCGCGATCCGCGCGGCGAGCGAGCCGACCAGCTGGGGGCGCGAGCGCGACGGCAGGCAGACCACACCCGCCGGACGGGCGGGGGCGTCCGCGGTCCCGGAGGCCCAGCCGCCCGGCCCCCGCGCCCAGTCGGCCAAGACGGCCACCACGGCCTGCGCGACATCGTCCGGGACGGGCTGGTCGGGAGCCTGGGGGGCGAGCATGGGGCGGAGTCGGTTGCCCCAGCCGATGTCGGAGAGGCGGCCCAGGGCCCGGCCGGTGGCGGACTGCTCCCCGGCGGGGATCCGGCCCTTGAGGTCCACGCCCACCGCCACGAGCCCGGTCGGCCACATCTTGCGCGGCTCCAGTTCCACGCCCGGACGCCCCAACTCGCCTCGGGCTGTGTCCAGGGCCGTGCCGGAGACCTCGGCGGTGAACCGGGCCCCGGCGCAGTTGTCGCAGCGCCCGCAGGGTGCCGCCTCCTCGTCGTCGAGCTGGCGGCGCAGGAACTCCATGCGGCAGCCGTCGGTCGCCGCGTAGTCGCGCATGGCCTGCTGCTCGGCGGAACGCTGCCGCGCCACCCACGCGTAGCGCTCGGCGTCGTACGCCCACGGTTCTCCCGTCGAGGTCCAACCGCCCTTGACCCGGTGCACCGCGCCATCCACGTCGAGCACCTTGAGCATCGTCTCCAGGCGGGTACGGCGCAGATCGACCAGCGGTTCCAGGGCGGGCAGCGACAGCGGGCGGCCCGCCTGGGCCAGTACGTCGAGGGTGCGGCGGACCTGCTCCTCCGGCGGGAAGGCCACGGACGCGAAGTACTGCCAGATGGCCTCGTCCTCCCGACCCGGCAGCAACAGGACCTCGGCGTGCTCCACACCGCGGCCGGCGCGGCCCACCTGCTGGTAGTACGCGATGGGGGAGGAGGGCGACCCCAGGTGCACCACGAAGCCCAGGTCGGGCTTGTCGAAGCCCATCCCCAGGGCCGAGGTGGCCACCAGCGCCTTGACCCGGTTGGCCTGGAGATCGTTCTCCGCCTGCTCGCGGTCGGCGTTCTCGGTCTTGCCGGTGTACGAGGAGACGGTGTGACCGCGGTGGCGCAGGTAGGCGGTCACCTCCTCGGCCGCGGCCACCGTCAGGGTGTAGATGATCCCGGACCCGGGCAGGTCGGTGAGGTGGTCGGCGAGCCACGCCAACCGGTGCGCGGCGTCGGGCAGGGCGAGCACCGCGAGGCTCAGGCTCTCCCGGTCCAGCGCGCCCCGCAGCACGAGCGCGTCCGTGCCGGCGCCGGTGCCCAGTTGCTCCGCGACGTCGGCGGTCACCCGGGCATTGGCCGTGGCGGTCGTGGCCAGCACGGGAACCCCCGGCGGGAGATCGGCCAGCATCGTGCGCAGCCTGCGGTAGTCGGGGCGGAAATCGTGGCCCCAGTCCGAGATGCAGTGGGCCTCGTCGACCACGAGGAGGCCCGTGGCGGCCGAGAGCTTGGGGAGGACCTGGTCGCGGAAGTCCGGGTTGTTGAGTCGCTCGGGGCTCACCAGCAGGACATCGACCTCGCCGGCCGCGACCTCGGCCTGGATGCCCTCCCACTCCTCCGGGTTGGCCGAGTTGATCGTGCGGGCGCGGATGCCGGCCCGGGCGGCGGCCTCGACCTGATTGCGCATCAGCGCGAGCAGCGGCGAGACGATCACGGTGGGGCCGGCGCCGCTCGCCCGCAGGAGGGAAGTGGCGACGAAGTACACGGCGGACTTGCCCCACCCCGTCCGCTGCACCACCAGCGCCCGTCGCTTGTGCGCGACGAGGGCCTCGATCGCCCGCCACTGGTCCTCGCGCAGCCGAGCGGTGCCCGTCGGATCGCCCACCAGGCGGGCGAGTACGGAATCGGCTGAGGACCTCAGGTCTGGGTTCATGCCCCCCATGCAACCTGATGGCGCCGACATCGCGCCAATGCCGGCCCCGGCCTGTGGATATTGAAGATTGGACGAGTTAGGTCTGATTCGGGGAGTTATCCACAGGGGTTTCGCGATTCTCCCCCACACGGGACCGTCGACGCATGACGACCAACCACGCGGTACCAAGCCCGTCCGACCAGCCGTCCAACGGCCCGTCCGGACCGTCCATCGAATCCCGGATCACCCTGCGCAGCCCGGCGGAACTGGCCGACGCGCTGCCCTACATGCTCGGCTTCCACCCGACCGACTCCCTCGTCATGGTCGCCGTCCACGGCGCGGGCGGGCGCTTCGGCGGTCGGCTGCGCGTCGGGATTCCCTCCGCTCCGACGGAATGGGAGGAAACCGCCCGACAGGTCGCCGAAACCCTGGTCCGGGGCAGCGAACGACGCGGTGGCAAGCCCGACGGCATCATCGTCTTCCTCTGCCAGGACCCGCGTGACGGAGAGAGCGGACAACGCGTGATGACCCGGTTGCGGCCCCTCGCCCAACGGCTCCGCTTGGCCTGCGGGACGCTGGACGTACCCGTCCTGGAGGCCCTGTGCCTCTCGGAAGGCCGCTACTGGTCCTACGTCTGCCCCGACGCGCGCTGCTGCCCGGCCGAGGGCAACCCGCTGGTCATGCCCGGTACCTCCGTGATGGCCGCCGCGGCCACCTTCGCCGGCCTCCAGGTCAGGGGCTCCCTGAAGGAGATCGAGGGAAGGCTGACCCCGTTGCGCGGAGCAGCCGTCAGGGAACAGGAGGCGGCTTTGGAACGAGCCGCTGTCGCCCTGGTGCCGAAGATCCTCGACGGAGCCACGCGCGAGGAGATCGGCGCCGACACCATCGCCCTGGCCCGAACCCTCATGCGGCGCATGACCTCGCCTCCGCCGCCGGCCGAGACGGGACCCGGTGGGGACGACTGGGACGACGCACTGCTGGGCCACGACGAGGCGGCAGCCGTGATCATCGGCCTGCAGGACCGCGAGATCCGCGACATCGCCGCCGAATGGATGGAAGGCGAGGAGGCAGGGCCCGCGCTGCGCCTGTGGCGCGCCCTGGCCCGGCGCTGTGTCGGGATCTACGCCGAGCACGCCGCGGCCCCGCTCACCCTCGCCGGATGGGTCTCCTGGTCCACCGGGGATGAACCGACCGCCCGCATCGCACTCGATCTGGCCCTGCGCGCGGACGCCGACTACCGCTTCGCCCAACTGCTCCACCACGCCTGCAACGAGGGCATCGACCCGGAGGGACTGCGGCAGTGCCTGCGGGAGGAACGGCGGCGCAGGGAGCCCCGTCGCAAGCGACCGGCCGGAGCCGGCCGCCCGCCCGGACGGCGCAGCAAGGCCGAGCGCCGGGAAGCCCGCCGCACCGAGAGGAGCGAACAGTGATCCGCTATCGGGGCCCTCTCCTGCGACGACTGCGCGACGCCCTCGGCCATCCACCCGACCCACACCGGGGACAGCGACCGCCGGGGCCCGTGACCCGGGCGGGGGTGAAAACGTTCAGCTGTGGGGTGGTGGGGGACCGGCCGCGCCGCCGCCCAGCGAAACCGACCGGAGCGCAGACAAGGCGACGCATGGCCCACCCCGTACCACCTGCCCGCAGGCCCGAACTGCCGCCCGTGCACGGAGCCGTCATCTGTCTCGCCGCGCCGTGCCTGGCCATCTCGCCCGAGCACGGCCAACTGACCGGGCGGGGTATCGACGGGGTGTACCGCGCAGGACTGCGGCTCCTCTCCCGCTGTGTGCTGCGCGTCGGCGGCCGGGACCCGGTGGCCGTGCAGGGGCGCAGCCTCGGCGCCGACCGGGCCGCCTTCACCGCCACGGTCCGCACCGGAGCAGAGGCCGGCCCCGACCCCGACATCGGCGTCGAACGCGTCCGGCACGCCGACGGCACCGAACGGATCACGCTGCGCAGCTACGCGAGCCGGCCCGTGCGCCTTCCGGTGGAGCTGACGCTCGGTACCGACCTGGCCGACCTGGCCGTGATCGCCGCGGGCCGCGCCGGGCCCGAGCTCCCCGCCGCCGTGCACGCGGCCGGGCTGCGCTGGAGCACCGGCGACACCCAGGCCGTCGTCACCGCCGAACCCGCTCCCGACGACGCGCTCGCCTCGACCGGGCTGCTGCGCTGGCAACTCGAACTGGGCCCCGGCGAGGCCCGCACCATCGAACTGCGGACCGGCCGGGACCGCACCACGCGGGCCTCGGCCGGCCAAGTGGCCAACCCCTTGGCCGATGCCCGGGCGGAGGGGGACGACCCCAGGGCCGAGGCATGGTTTCGGACGAGCGTGGAAGACCTGGGCGCGTTGCTGCTGAGGGACCCCGAGCAGCCGGGCGACGCCTTCGCGGCGGCGGGAGCGCCCTGGCGGCTCGGCCTGGCCCCGGCGGAGTCGCTGTGGGCGGCCCGGATGGCCTTGCCGCTCGGCACCGGGCTCGCCGCGGCGACCCTGCGGGTTCTCGCCCGCAGTCAGGTCGACGGGCGGGGACCGGGAGCGGGGATGATCCCGGGACCGCTGCGCGGGGCCGGACCACAGTTGCCGCCCGGATGTACCGGGACCGAGGCCACGCTCGCCTTCCCCGCGGTGCTCGCCGAGGCCCGGCTCTGGGGCCTGCCCGAGGACGAGGTGGCCCGGCTGCTGCCCGCTGCGGAGGCCTGCCTGGAATGGCTCCGCGAAGCGCTGGGGGAGGACGGATTCCTGGCCGACCCCGACCCGGGGCCACGACGCTGCGAGACCCAGACCCACGTGCACCGGGCCGCGCTGCTCGGCGCCGACCTCCTCGACGGGTGCGGGCGGCCCGGCGCCGAGGAATGGCGGGAGCGGGCCGCCCGACTGCGGCAGCGGTTCCGGGCGGAGTTCTGGATCGACGGCCCGGACGGCGGACGCCCCGCCGCGGCCCTGCATCCCGACGGCCGCCCCCTTCCTCGACTGACAGGCGCCGTCGCGCACCTGCTGGACACCGGACTGCTGAGCGGCGGCCGGACGGCCCCCGGCCTGCTGGACCGGACCCGTACCGAGCAACTGGCCAGGCTGCTCGGAGCGCCCGCGATGGACTCGGGATGGGGACTGCGGAGCATGTCGAGCCGAGAGCCCGGCCACAATCCGTTCGGGCACCGCTCGGGGGCGGTACGGGTCCACGAGAGCGCCATCGCGCTCTCCGGCCTGGCCCAGGCGGGCTTCGAGAAGGAGGCCGCCGGTCTGTTGCGGGGACTTCTCGACGCGGCCGAGACCTTCGGGTACCGGCTGCCCGAGATGTACGCCGCCGGGCAGCGCACCACGGGCAGCGCACCGCTCCCGCACCCCGCGGCCTGCCGTCCGGCCGCGGTGGCCGCCGTCGCCGGCGTCCACGCGTTGGTCGCCCTCGCGGGAATCCGCCCGGACGCCCCCGCCGGCACGGTCGCCCTGCACCCGCTCCCCGGCGCCCCGCTCGGCTCCCTGAGGCTCTCGGGGCTGCGCGTGTCGGAGCAACCGTTCGGCGTCAGGGTCAGCCGACTCGGCCTCGGGATGGTGGAGGAGGCCGCCGATGTGCTCCAACTGGGAGGCTGAGTCTCGGATCACTGTCGGCGGGATCACCAAAGCCCTGTTTATCGTCAGGCAGACGACTATGATCGCGGCATGTCGCCCTACGACCCGTCGGCCTTCCCGCCCTTCGCCGTCACCGTCGACCTGGTCGTGCTCACCGTGCAGCGTCACGCGCTCTGCGCGCTGGTCGTCCGACGGGGGGAGCAGCCGTTCCAAGGACGCTGGGCGCTGCCCGGCGGCTTCGTACGCGATGACGAGGACCTCGCCGGCGCCGCGGCCAGGGAACTCGCCGAGGAAACCGGGCTCTGCGCGCACGACCCGGCCGTTCCGGACGTGGACAACGGGGCACACCTCGAACAACTCGCCACGTACGGAGATCCGAAACGCGATCCGCGGATGCGGGTGGTCAGCGTGGCTCACCTGGTGCTGGCTCCGGATCTGCCCGCGCCTCGGGCGGGCGGCGACGCGAACAGCGCCCGCTGGGCCCCCGTCGACGAACTCCTCGCGGCGGGTGGGACGGCCCCCGCCGGACTCGCCTTCGATCACGAGCGCATCCTCGCCGACGGAGTCGAGCGGGCGCGATCCAAGATCGAATACTCCTCGCTGGCCACCGCCTTCTGCCCTCCCGAGTTCACCGTCGGTGAGCTGCGAAGGGTGTACGAGGCGGTGTGGGGCGTGGCGCTCGACCCGCGCAACTTCCACCGGAAGGTCACCGGGACCCCCGGGTTCCTGGTGCCGGCGGGAGGGACCACGACCCGTCAGGGAGGTCGACCCGCCCAGCTCTTCCGAGCGGGCGGAGCGACCCTGCTCAACCCGCCCATGTTGCGCCCGGAGGTCTGACGTCCGACGGCCCCGGCGAGCGGCCCCCGCCTCGGCCGGGACCCGGGGGCGGAGGCCGTCGCGGGCCACGCCGCCGACACCGACGCGCCTGAGGGCCGCATGCGTTGAAAATCGGACATATCGCGCTATCTTGCTTGCGGTACTCATGCTGCCGCAGAGCGGTCTCACACCCCGCGAGAGAAGCGATGCTCCAGGCCATCGGACTCACCAGTACACCCCGTCGAGAACTCCCGCCCCTGGTGGACGACCTCACCTTCGAGGCCCGCCCCGGGTGCGTGACCGCCCTGCTCGGTGATTCGGGCTCGGGCAAGACCACCGCGCTGCGACTCATGCTCGAACTCGAACCGGGCCGCGGCATCACCTACTTCCGCGGCCGTCCGCTGCACCGGATCGCGCACCCCGGTCGTGAGGTCGGCGTGCTGCTCGGCGACGTCCCCGGCAATCCGGCGCGAACGGTCCTCAACCAGTTGCGGATGCTGTGCGCCGCCTACGGGGTTCCGGCGTCGCGAGCGGACACCATGCTGGAGGTCGTCGGCATCGGCGGTCTGCGCGACCAGCGGCTCGGCTCGCTCTCGCTCGGCATGGAGCGTCGCGTCGCACTCGCGGCGGCGCTGCTGGCGGACCCCTGCACCCTGCTCCTCGACGAGCCCGCCGCAGGTCTCTCACCACGCGAACGCGACTGGGTGTACGAGCTGTTGCGCGGGCACGCCGCTCTCGGCGGTGTGGTTCTCTTCACCACCGACGACGCCAAGGAAGCCGCCCGCAACGCCGACCGTGTCGTCTCCATCAGGGCCGGCCGGCTCGTCGCGGACCAGGAGGCGGCGGAGTTCGCACGCACCCGACTGCGTCCCCGCGTCGCCGTGCGCACCCCGCACGCGGCCCGGCTCGCGGACGTCCTGGGCCGGGAGGCCCGGGCGGCCCGACGGGCGGTGGAGATCGTCGCGGAGAGCGGCAGTCGCCTGTCGGTCTACGGCAGCAACTGCGCGGAGGTGGGAGAGGCGGCCTTCAGGCACGGGGTGCTGGTCCACCAACTCGCGGACGAGATCGGAGACGCCGGAACGCCGGTCCCGCCCGTCCCGCAGGCCCGCTCGGAGGCCCGTACGGCCGCCCACGCCACGGCCGTGGCCGCCGCCCACGCCGAGGCGGGCGGCGCGGCCGAGGCGGGCTCCACCGCCGGCCCCGGGGTCGAACCCGGTTCGCAGGTCGAACCGGCGGCGCCGGGTCTCGGTGCCGGAGCGGGCCCGGAGCCGGGGACGGGGCCCGGAGCGGGGTCGGGGTTCGCCCCGTTCCCCGCCGCCGGCGAGGACGGGTCGGGCCGGCCCCCGCGGGTCGACTCCGGACGATCGGCCCGCGCCGTGCGTCGGGTGGGCGGCCCCCTGCGCCCCCTGCGCTACGAACTGCTGCGAACCTTCGGCACCGCGACCCCGCTCCTGACCTCGGCCGCGGTCGTCGTCGTCTCCGTCGCGATCACGCTCGTCCTCGCCCGCGTCGGACACACCCCGCAGAACCGGCTGCTCGCCGCCTGGCCGCAGTCCTTGCCGCTGCCGCCCGCCGCGCTCGGCGCCGGGCTGCTCGGCGCCCTGGCCTTCGGTGAGGAGTACCGCTACCCCGCCCTGTCGGCGGACCGCGGCACGGTTCCGCGCCGGATGGGTCTGCTCGCCGCCAAGCTCGGGGTCTGCGCCGTACTCGCCCTGCTGCTCGGTGCCCTGGCCGTCACCGCGGATGCCGCGGCCCTCGGACTGGTCTTCGACTCCGGCCCGCTCGACCGGCCGGCGGAGTGGATCGCGCCGGCCGCGAGTTGGGCAGGACTGCTCATCGGCTGCGCCTGGGCCGGAGTGTTGGCCGCCGGTGTCTTCCGATCCGCGGCGGCCGGTCTGGCGGCCGTGCTCGTGGTGCCGGTGATGGTCGTACCGCTGGTGCGCAAGTCGCTGCACGGGCCGTCCGCCTACCCGACGGACGGGCTCGCCTCCAGGTTGCGCGAGTTGTCCTGGGCCCAGTGGCCCCCGGAGGCGGACCGCCTGGTGCTGGGCGCCCTGCGGGTGATGGCCCAACCCGTCGGCACGGCACTGGTGTTGTCGTTGATGGTCCTGTTGTGCGCCTATGGGTTCACAGGACTGCGCAGCCGGGTCCGCTGGTGAATGGCTGCGGATGATCGTTTCGGATCGAGGTGATGGTCAACGTGGCCGTTCCGTTCCGCATCAACCCGCCGGGACCACAACTCCCCGCAAAAGGCCCGGTTCTTTACGATAAGTCGTCAATTGCGTAGGTGGCACCGATCACCCTTTCGTGTGCTTTTCACCAAAGACCTCAAGGGTGATGGAAGCACGACCGACAAAGGATTCGTGAGTACCCTTGCGCACACCATGATGACCGCCGCCCGCCACGCCGACTCCGGCCTCGCCGGCTCGGGCGACCTCGACCGCTACCCCTACGCGGAGACCCAGGGGGCCGACCGGGTCGGACCGCCCCACTGGGACGGCGCCGACATCGAGTTGAGCCGCGTGGGCCGCCGGGCCACCGGAAGTCGCGGCCGCGGACTGCACGGCCAACTCGTCCAGCAGCTCGGCCAGATGATCGTTTCAGGCGACCTCGGCGCGGACCGCCCCCTGGTCCCCGAGGAGATCGGCCAGCGCTTCGAGGTCTCCCGCACGGTCGTCCGCGAATCCCTGCGCGTTCTGGAGGCCAAGGGCCTCGTCAGCGCCCGCCCCAACGTCGGCACCCGGGTCCGCCCGGTCGCCGACTGGAACCTGCTCGACCCCGACATCATCGAATGGCGGGCCTTCGGCCCCCAGCGCGACGATCAGCGCCGCGAGCTCAACGAGCTCCGCTGGACCATCGAACCGCTGGCCGCGCGCCTCGCCGCCGGACACGGTCGCCCCGACATCCAGCAGCGCCTCGCCGACATGGTCGAGATCATGGGCCACGCCCTCGGGCAGGGTGACTCGATCACCTTCGCGCGTGCGGACAACGAGTTCCACGCGCTGCTGATCCAGGTCGCGGGCAACCGCATGCTGGAGCACCTGTCAGGCATCGTCTCCTCCGCCCTCCAGGTCTCCGGCAGCCCCGTCACCGCGTGCGACCGTCCCGGCGAAACCTGCGTCGCGCACCACGCGCGGATGGTCGAGGCCATCGCCGCCGGCGATGCCCTGGGTGCCGAGAACGCCATGCGTCAACTCCTGACGGTGCATCCGGAGGTCGAGCGTGTGGTTCCGGCCCCGCGCGAGCACTGACGGGCTCGACGCGCTCAGGCGCGGGGGTGCACCACATGTCGCCGGGCCCGGTTCGGGCCCGGCGACACCCGTGTGCGGGGTCGTTCGAAGCGCTTGAATCCGTGCGTATGACCGTATGCGCGGCAATGGCGGAAAAGTGGTGTGACTCGGGCCACGAAGATTGGGCGTAACGCTCCGCGACGTCACGCGATGACTTAGGTGGTGATGGCCGACGGAGGGAAGACAGCAGCCCTTGCGGGTGCTGTACAGCTCCCCGGCCCCTGCCCGCGCCCCCGGCCCATCCCCAGTCGGTGGTCGTCGGCTCCGGTCCAGCACCACCAGGCCCGGGGTCGGAAGCCGTTTCCATCGTTCCGAGAGGTTGTTCGTGTCGGCCAGCACATCCCGTACGCTCCCGTCGGAGATCGCCGATTCCGAGTCTGTGATGGCGCTCATCGAGCGGGGCAAGGCCGAGGGGCAGATCGCCGGCGATGACGTGCGTCGTGCCTTCGAGGCTGACCAGATTCCTGCGACCCAGTGGAAGAATGTTCTGCGCAGCCTCAACCAGATCCTCGAGGAAGAGGGTGTGACGCTGATGGTCAGTGCCGCGGAGTCGCCCAAGCGCACCACCCGAAAGAGCGTCGCAGCGAAGAGCCCGGCCAAGCGGACGGCCACCAAGACCGTCGCGACCAAGACGACCGTCGCCCGGACCGTCACCGACGCAGCCCCCGAGGCGGCGCCGGCCGAACCGGGCAGCGCGGACGCCCTCGCGGAGGAGCCCGGGGCCGAGCCCGCCGCCAAGAAGACCGCGGCGAAGAAGACGGCGGCGAAGAAGACCGCCCCTGCCAAGAAGACCGCCGCGAAGAAGACGGCGGCGAAGAAGACCGCTGCCAAGAAGGGCTCCGACGAGGCCGACGAGGAGTCGACCGAGGAGGGCCAGGGCGCGGTCAAGGCCGAGTCCGAATCCGAGGAGGAGGACGGCGGCGAGAGCAAGGGCTTCGTCATCTCGGACGACGAGGACGACGCGCCGGCCCAGCAGGTCGCCGTGGCGGGGGCCACCGCGGACCCGGTCAAGGACTACCTCAAGCAGATCGGAAAGGTTCCGCTCCTCAACGCCGAGCAGGAGGTCGAACTCGCCAAGCGCATCGAGGCGGGGCTGTTCGCCGAGGACAAGCTGGCGAACTCCGACAAGCTGGCGCCCAAGCTCAAGCGCGAGCTGGAGATCATCGCTGAGGACGGCCGCCGGGCCAAGAACCACCTGCTGGAGGCCAACCTCCGCCTCGTGGTCTCCCTCGCCAAGCGCTACACGGGCCGCGGCATGCTCTTCCTGGACCTGATCCAGGAAGGCAACCTGGGTCTGATCCGTGCCGTCGAGAAGTTCGACTACACCAAGGGCTACAAGTTCTCCACGTACGCCACCTGGTGGATCCGGCAGGCGATCACGCGCGCCATGGCCGACCAGGCCCGCACCATCCGCATCCCGGTGCACATGGTCGAAGTGATCAACAAGCTGGCCCGTGTCCAGCGGCAGATGCTCCAGGACCTGGGTCGCGAGCCCACCCCGGAGGAGCTGGCCAAGGAACTCGACATGACCCCCGAGAAGGTCATCGAGGTCCAGAAGTACGGGCGAGAGCCGATCTCCCTGCACACCCCGCTCGGCGAGGACGGGGACAGCGAGTTCGGTGACCTCATCGAGGACTCCGAGGCGGTCGTACCGGCCGACGCGGTGAGTTTCACACTCCTGCAGGAGCAGCTGCACTCGGTGCTCGACACCCTGAGCGAGCGCGAGGCGGGCGTGGTCTCGATGCGCTTCGGCCTGACGGACGGGCAGCCCAAGACCCTCGACGAGATCGGCAAGGTCTACGGGGTCACGCGCGAGCGCATCCGCCAGATCGAGTCGAAGACCATGTCGAAGCTGCGTCACCCGTCGCGTTCGCAGGTTCTGCGCGACTACCTCGACTGACGGGGCCGGCGCCGAGGGGCGTACGTCCGGTGGCCGCGCGGGTGCGCACGGCCACCGGGCATCCCACTCTGGGTGGAGTCATGAACACTCGGAGTCAGGAGGCCTCATGCGTCGTCCCTTTGCCCGTGCCCTGGCGGGCGCGCTGACCCTGGTGGCGGGAGCGGCAGCCGCGCCGCTGGCCCGGATGCCGCAGGCGGCCGCGGACAGCGTGGTGATCGGCGGGCAGCCGGTGAAGGTGGCGGACAGCCCCTGGGTCGTGGCCCTGGCCAGCCGTGACCGGTTCGGGGGTACCCGTGGCGGCCAGTTCTGCGGGGGCGTGATCGTCGCCCCGACGACCGTGGTGACGGCGGCCCACTGCCTGGGGCGTCAGGTGTTGGGCGGTCCGGTCGAATCCGTGCCGGACCTGCGTGTGATCGCGGGCCGTACGGAGCTCCGTGCGACGGACGGTCGGGAGATCGCGGTGCGGGCGGCGCGGGTGAACCCGGCGTACGACTCCGCGAGCAACGCGGGCGATCTCGCCGTTCTGGAACTCGCGGAGGCGGTGCCGGCGGATCAGGTGCTCCCCATGGCGGACAAGGGCCACCCGGCCTACGAGGCCGGCACCGAGGCGTCCGTGTACGGCTGGGGGGACACGAGCGGCTTCGGCGACTACGCCTATGGCCTGCGGGCCGCACGTGTGGAGATCCTCGCGGACCGAGTCTGCGAGGACGCGTACCCGGGGGACGTGGACGGTCAGTACCGCGCCGCCTCCATGGTGTGCGCGGGGGACAAGGGTGGCGGCAAGGACGCTTGTCAGGGGGACAGTGGCGGGCCGCTCGTGGCCCGGGGGCGGCTCATCGGGGTCGTGTCCTGGGGGCGCGGCTGCGGCAGGGCCGACAGCCCGGGCGTGTACACCCGGATCTCCCCGCTGATCGGCTTCGTGAGCGGCTCTGAGAGGGCCGCGCGGCCGGTCGGGGAGCTGGAGGCCCCGTAGGGAGCCCCCAGGGGCTCCTCGGGCCCTGTGTGGCCCGGCGAGGGGGCAGGGGGCTCGTCGTCGGGTCGCCCGGACGACGAGAGGGTGGAACGTGAACGCGGGGCGGACATGAGGACGGGCGGCACCCCTGGGTCACAGAGGTGTCGCCCGTCGACCGGCCTGGCCGGTCCTTGCTCGTCGGATGCGAGGTCTAGGCCTGTGTCAGCGGTCCTCGGTGTCGGCGGCATTCGCAGCCGGAGCGGACGTGAGCCGCTCGGTCTCATCCTGTATTTCCGCGGCGATCTTCTTGAGTTCCGGCTCGAACTTACGCCCGTGGTGGGCGCAGAAGAGCAGTTCACCGCCGCTCAGCAGGACGACGCGCAGATATGCCTGGGCGCCGCAACGGTCGCATCGGTCAGCGGCCGTCAGCGGGGTCGCGGGTGTCAGAACAGTAGTCACGTCGCCTCTTCTCTAGCTCGACGAGCTGTCGTACCAGGGTCAACATCCAACCAGGCCGAAAACGTTCCCGTTCGCGGCTTTCTTTCGAAACTTCCTTCCGAAGCTGGCCGGCTGTTGCCGGTTGGCGGCGAAGGAGCCGTATTGCGTTGCTTTACGGTTTCGCGTTGTCAGTCGTTCGCTTGTCGCAGTTCAGTCCCCCCGGCCTGAGTGCCGGTTGTTCATGAGGACGTGCCCGAACACTAAATGGTTCATGCCTGGAAGGGAACGTGATGTTTGCTTCACCCCCACGGGGGATCGAACACCCGTGCGGGCCTGCACTACGCTGTGGAAGCCACGAGGGTGGCGTTGCATCGGCTCTACCAGGCCTCGGTACCCTCTGACCGGCAACCGATGAACCCCTGAGCCCGACCGGGCCAGAAAAGAAATTCAGCGAGGAGCGAACTGCGTGACCGCCGACACGTCCGTGCCTTCCAGCGCGCTGCTGTCCGGAGCAGACCGGGACGGTTCCAACTACACCGCGCGGCACCTGCTCGTCCTCGAGGGCCTCGAGGCCGTCCGCAAGCGCCCCGGGATGTATATCGGGTCCACCGACAGTCGTGGCCTGATGCACTGCCTCTGGGAGATCATCGACAATTCCGTCGATGAGGCCCTGGGCGGCTACTGCGACCACATCGAGGTGATCCTCCACGAGGACTCCTCCGTCGAGGTCCGGGACAACGGCCGAGGCATCCCCGTGGACGTCGAGCCCAAGACCGGCCTGTCCGGCATCGAGGTCGTCATGACCAAGCTGCACGCCGGAGGCAAGTTCGGAGGCGGCTCGTACGCGGCCTCCGGCGGCCTGCACGGCGTCGGCGCCTCCGTGGTCAACGCCCTCTCCGCCCGTCTCGACGTCGAGGTCGACCGCAACAGCTCGACGCACGGCATCAGCTTCCGTCGCGGCGTCCCCGGGATGTTCACGGAGCAAGGGCCCGAAAGCCCCTTCGACCCCGCCAACGGGCTGCGCAAGGTCAAGCGGATCGCCAAGGGCAAGACCGGCACCCGGGTCCGCTACTGGGCAGACCGGCAGATCTTCCTCAAGGATGCCAAGCTCAACCTGGAGGGGCTCTACCAGCGGGCCCGCCAGACCGCCTTCCTGGTGCCCGGCCTGACCCTCGTGGTCCGCGACGAGCGGGGCATCGACGGCGCGGGCAAGACCGAGGAGGCCTTCCGCTTCGACGGGGGCATCAGCGAGTTCTGCGAGTACCTGGCCCAGGACAAGGCCGTCTGCGACGTGCTGCGCCTGACCGGGACGGGCACCTTCAAGGAGACCGTGCCGGTCCTGGACGACCGCGGCCACATGACCCCCACCGAGGTCACCCGCGAGCTGGGCGTGGACATCGCCCTGCGCTGGGGCACGGGGTACGAGACCAACGTCAAGTCGTTCGTGAACATCATCGCCACCCCCAAGGGCGGCACCCACGTGTCCGGCTTCGAGCGCTCGGTCGCCAAGACCGTGAACGAGGTGCTGCGCTCGGCGAAGCTGCTGCGCGTGGCCGAGGACGACGTGGTCAAGGACGACGCGATGGAGGGTATGACGGCCGTCGTCACCGTCCGCCTCGCCGAGCCGCAGTTCGAGGGCCAGACCAAGGAGGTGCTGGGCACCTCGGCGGCCACCCGGATCGTCGCCGCCGTGGTCGCGAAGGAACTCAAGGCGTTCCTGACCTCGACGAAGCGGGACGACAAGCAGCAGGCGCGCTCCGTGATGGAGAAGATCGTCGCGGCCGCCCGGACCCGGATCGCCGCACGTCAGCACAAGGAGGCGCAGCGCCGCAAGACGGCCCTGGAGTCCTCTTCGCTGCCGGCGAAGCTGGCCGACTGCCGCAGCGACGACGTGGACCGCAGCGAGCTGTTCATCGTCGAGGGGGACTCGGCGCTCGGCACGGCCAAGCTCGCCCGCAACTCCGAGTTCCAGGCGCTGCTGCCGATCCGCGGCAAGATCCTCAACGTCCAGAAGTCCTCGGTCTCGGACATGCTCAAGAACGCCGAGTGCGGCGCGATCATCCAGGTCATAGGAGCCGGCTCGGGCCGGACCTTCGACCTCGACGCCGCCCGGTACGGCAAGATCGTCCTGCTCGTCGACGCCGATGTGGACGGCGCGCACATCCGCTGCCTGCTGCTCACGCTCTTCCAGCGGTACATGCGGCCGATGGTCGAGGCGGGGCGGGTCTTCGCGGCCGTGCCGCCGCTGCACCGGATCGAACTCGTCCAGCCGAAGAAGGGCCAGGACAAGTACGTCTACACGTACTCGGACAACGAGCTGCGTCAGACGCTGCTGGAGTACCAGCGCAAGAACATCCGCTACAAGGACGCCATCCAGCGCTACAAGGGTCTCGGCGAGATGGACGCCGATCAGCTCGCGGAGACCACCATGGACCCCCGCTTCCGCACGCTGCGCCGGATCAACATCGGCGACCTCGACTCGGCCGAGTCGGTCTTCGATCTGCTCATGGGCAACGAGGTTGCTCCCCGCAAGGAGTTCATCACCAGCTCCGCCGCGACCCTGGACCGTTCGCGCATCGACGCCTGACCCGGCCGGCGTCCACCCGCTGAACGCCCTTACACACCAATGCTCTTCACTTCATCACCTGATGGAGTGAAGAGCACCGGTACATCAGTCCGGAAAACATCGATTCCACCCATCCTTGTCACCACGCGGCCAATGCGGCGGCGGACAAGGAGAGTTCGGTGGAGAAGCACGATGGTCGTGAAGCCGGAACGATCCGGCTCGACGACCCCTGGTACGACGCGTTGGCGGTCGGCTGGGGGGAGGGCGAGGTAGCGGAAACGGTCCCTCCGCGCCCGGTCGCCGGCGACCGGCCGGCATCCGGGGCCTCGGACATCTACCTGGAAGTGCAGCGAAGCGCCGCCTTCCAGGAGGTACGCAGCCGCTACCGGAGGTTCGTCGTACCCGCGACCGCCGGCTTCTTCCTCTGGTACGTCGCCTACGTGGTCGCGGCGACCGCGGCGCCGGGCATCATGGCCCGGCCGGTGGTGGGATCGATCAACGTCGCCCTGCTGGCGGGGCTGGGCCAGTTCCTGAGCACGTTCCTCCTCACCTGGGCATACGCGCGGCACGCGCGGCTGCGCCGTGACCGGGCCGCGCTCGACCTGCGCTGGACCGTCTTCGAGCAGGAGCGGGACCAGGAGCGCATCCGGACCTGGGAGGCGGGCCGGTGACCACCGAACACCAGACCCTCGCGCTGATCCTGTTCAGCGTCTTCATCGCGGTCACGCTGGGCATCACCACCTGGGTCAGCCGCAACCGGCACGGGTCGGCCGAGGAGTTCTACGCGGGTGGGCGGTTGTTCTCCCCGATGGAGAACGGATTCGCCATCGCGGGCGACTACATGTCCGCGGCCTCCTTCCTCGGCATCTCCGGACTGATCGCCCTCTTCGGCTACGACGGTCTGCTGTACTCGGTCGGCTTCCTCGTGGCCTGGCTGGTCGTGCTCTTCCTGATCGCCGAACTGGTCCGCAACTGCGGCCGGTTCACACTCGCCGACGTGGTCGCCGCCCGGATGAGCGAGCGGCCCGTCCGGATCGCGGCCGGGGCATCCTCCGTGGTGGTGTCCGTGCTCTACCTCGTGGCACAAATGGTCGGCGCGGGCAGCCTGGTGGGCCTGCTGCTGGGCAATTCGAGCGCCGGCGCACGGACGTTGACCGTGGTCGGCGTCGGGGCGTTGATGGTGGTCTACGTGTCCTTCGGGGGGATGCGGGCCACGACCTGGATCCAGATCGTGAAGGCCGTGCTGCTCATGGGCGGCGCCGTGACGCTGACGGTCATGGTGCTGCTGCGCTTCCACGGAAACTTCGACCAGTTGCTGGCCACCGCCGCCGAACGCAGCGGCCACGGGGCCAAGTTCCTGAACCCCGGGCTCAAGTACGGGGGTGACTGGGCCGCCCGCTTCGACTTCATGAGTCTCGGCCTCGCCCTGGTCCTGGGCACGGCCGGGCTGCCGCACATCCTGTCGCGCTTCTACACGGTGCCGACCGCGCGTGCGGCCCGGCGGTCGGTGGTCTGGGCGATCGGCCTGATCGGCGGCTTCTACCTGATGACCATCGTGCTCGGCTTCGGGGCGGCCGCCCTGCTCGGCCCCGAGCAGGTGCGGGCCTCCAACGCCTCGGGGAACACGGCGGTTCCGCTGTTGGCGGCGTTCCTGGGAGGTGGCGCCGAGAGCACCGGGGGCGCGGTCCTGTTCGCCTTCGTGGCGGCCATCGCCTTCGCGACGATCCTTGCCGTGGTCGCCGGGATCACCCTGGCGTCCTCGGCTTCCGTGGCGCACGACCTGTACGCCTCGCTCAAGCGTCGTCACGCCAAGCAGCGCAGCGAGGTCGCGGTGGCGCGGGTCGCCGCGGTGGGGATCGGCGCGGCGGCGATCGGCCTCGGACTGATCGCGCAGGACCTGAACGTGGCCTTCCTGGTGGGCTTGGCCTTCGCGGTGGCCGCCTCGGCGAACCTGCCGGTGCTGCTGTACTCGCTGTTCTGGAAGGAGTTCACCACCCGCGGGGCCGTCTGGTCCGTTTACGGGGGACTGGTGCCGGCGGTGCTGCTCGTGGTGCTGTCACCCGTGGTGTCCGGCAGTCCGGAGTCGCTCTTCCCGGGCGTGGACTTCCAGTACTTCCCGCTCCAGAACCCGGGGATCGTCTCGATCCCGCTGGGCTTCCTGGCGGGATGGCTCGGCACGGTCACCTCGACGGAGGCGCCGGACATCCGCAAGCACGCGGAGACGGAGGTTCGTTCGTTGACGGGCGCCGGGGCGGTGTGACCCACCCGGTCGGCCGTGACGGTCGCCCGGTTCAGTGCGCGGCGCCGGGATCGGAGCGGCGCCAGGCGTAACGGTGTTCCGGGCGGCCCGTCTCCCCGTAGCGCAGGGCGAGGGTGACGCGACCCGCGCGGTCCAGGAGCTTGAGGTAGCGCTGGGCCGTCTGACGGCTGATGCCGGCGCGATCGGCGATCTGCTGGGTGGAGAGCGGGCCCTCGGCGGTGCGCAGCACCTGGCGGACCAGGTCGGCGGTCGGCGGCGAGTGGCCCTTGGGCAGGTCGTTCGGGGTGCCGGCCGAGGCCAGGGCGCCGAAGATGCGGTCCACTTCGGCCTGTTCCGCCTCCCCTCCGGTCTCCAGGGTGCGCCGCAGGGCGCCGTACGCCTCCAGGCGGGCGCGCAGCCCGGCGAAGGCGAACGGCTTCACCATGTACTGGAGGGCGCCGAGACGCATGGCGGCCTGCACGGTGGCGAGGTCGCGGGCGGCCGTCACCATGATGACGTCGGTGTGGTGGCCCCGTTGGCGCAGCCGCCGGACCAGGTCGAGGCCGTTCTCGTCCGGGAGGTAGTGGTCCAGGAGGATCAGGTCCACGGAGTGGGTGTCCAGGAAGGCCAACGCCTCGGCTGCCGAGTGCGCTTGGGCGACCACCCGGAATCCGGGAACCTTCGCCACGTACGCCGCGTTGATCCGGGCAACACGCATGTCGTCGTCGACGACCAATACGTGTACCGGGGACTCGTTCATCGCAGGGCCTCCGGGAGCACGACGGAGAATTCCGCCCCTCCGTCCGCGCTCTCGCCGGCCCGGACGGTACCGCCCTGCCGCTCCGCGAGGCGGCGAACGAGTGCGAGGCCCAGTCCGCGTTCGCGGTGGGCCGTGGGCTGTTTCGTCGACCAGCCCTCGGTGAAGATCTCCTCGCGGCGCTCGGCGGGTACGCCGGGGCCACTGTCCCGGACCATGAGGATCGCCGTACGTCCCTCGGCGCGCAGCTCGACCTCGACCAGCGGGGCGGTCGAGCCGGCCGCCGCGTCGAGGGCGTTGTCCACCAGATTGCCCGTGATGGTCACGAGGCCGCCGGGATCCACCACCCGGTCGGGCAGCAGCGTGGAGGGGGCCAGGCGGAGCGGGACGCCACGCTCCGCGGCCACGGTCGTCTTGCCGACCAGGAGGGCCGCCAGCAGGGGGTCCCGGACCTTCTCGGTGACCTGCTCGGCGGTGCTGCGGTGCACCCCGACGACCTCGGTCACGAACTCCGCGGCCTCCTCGTACAAGTCGAGCTCCAGGAGACCGAGCAGGGTGTGGAGCCGGTTCGCGTGCTCGTGGTCCTGGGCGCGCAGGGCGTCGATCAGCCCGCGCGTGGAGTCCAGCTCGCGTCCGAGGTGTTCCAGTTCGGTGCGGTCGCGCAGCGTGGCGACGGCTCCGCCGTCGTCGGTGGGCATCCGGTTGGCGACCAGGACGCGGGGCCCCTGAACGGTGAGCAGGTCCCGGCCGTCGACCCGGCCCGCGAGGACGTCGGTGGTACGGCCGGCGCCGAGTACCTCGTCCAGCGCGCGTCCGGCGACGGTGCCCGATGCGGCGGGGTCGAGGCCCAGCAGCCGGGCGGCCTCGTCGTTGACCAGCCGGATCCGTCCGTGCCGGTCGAGGGCGATCACGCCCTCGCGGATGGAGTGCAGCATGGCCTCGCGCTCCGCGAGGAGGCCGGCGATATCGGAGAAGGCCAGGTCGCGGGTCTGTCGGTGGATGCGGCGGGAGAGCAGGTAGGCGGCGAGGGCGCCCGCGGCCAGGGCGCCGCCCGCGTAGGCCAGCAGGCCGGGGATGGCTCCCAGCAGTCGCTCGCGGACGCTGTCGTAGGCGATGCCGACGGAGACCGCGCCGACGATCTCCCCGTCGGCGGCCAGGAGCGGGACCTTGCCGCGGGCGGAGCGTCCCAGGGTGCCGTCGTCGATCTCCATGACCTCGCGGCCCGCCAGGGCGTCGCCGGGGTCGGTGGAGACGGGCAGGCCGATGCGTCTCGGGTCGGGGTGGGAGCGACGGATGCCCCGGAGGTCGACGACGACCACGTACTCGGCGCCGGTGGCGGTGCGGATCCGTTCGGCGGCGGACTGTACGGGGCCGTCCCCATCCGGACCCGAATCGAGGAGGTCGGCGGCCAGTGAGGGGTCGGCGGTGGCGCTCTGGGCGATGGCCAGGGCGCGCCGCATGGCCTGGTCGTCCAGTTGCGCACCGAGCGGCGCCAGGAAGAGGCCGGTGGCCAGGACCGCCACGCCGGCCGCGATGGCGAGCTGGGTCAGCAGGATCTGGGAGACGGCCCTTCTGGGCAGCCCGAGGCGCCGAGCGCTCATGTGGGGGAACCGCATGACCAGCAACCGTAGGTGGGCTTCGGCGTAAGCGGAATTCTCCCGGGAACGCAAATCCCTTGCGTGATTTGCGCCCAGCTTGCGCAAGTGATGAAGGCACCAAAGTGCGGTCAGAGGAGTAGACGACTCGGCAAACCTCTGCAACTCTCGCACGGCAGACCGCAAATTCCTGTCTCACCTGGTTCAGAAAACTCATGTCGAGGGACGAGGGCATATGAGAAGGCTCAACTGGAGATGGCGGGTCCTGGCCGCCCTCCTCAGCACCGCGCTGATGATGATCACCTGGCCCGCCCTGACCGCCGCGGCCGCCGGCGGTCCGAGCATCGCCGCGGGCAGGCCCGCGACCGCGAGCAGTACCAACGGCTCCTACATCGCCGCCAACGCCACCGACGGCAACCAGTCCACCTACTGGGAAAGCGCCGGCGGCACCTTTCCGCAGTGGGTGCAGACCGATCTGGGGGCCACCACCCGCGTCGACCAGGTGGTGCTCAAGCTGCCCGCCGCCTGGGAGAGCCGCAGCCAGACCCTGTCCGTCCAGGGCAGCGCCGACGGCACCGCCTTCGCCACCCTGGTGAACTCCGCCACGTACACCTTCGGCCAGGGCGGCGGGAACACGGTGACCATCACCCTCCCGGCCACTCAGACCCGCTTCGTCCGGATCGCCATCACGGCGAACTCCGGCCGGCCGGCCGCCCAGCTCTCCGAGCTGGAGGTGCGCGCCCCCGGCGAGTCCTCCGTCAACCTGGCGCTCGGGAAGACCCTGACCGCGAGCAGCAACACCCAGGTGTACGTGCCGGCCAACGCCAACGACGGGAACACGGCCAGCTACTGGGAGAGCGTCAACGACGCGATGCCCCAATGGATCAAGGCGGACCTCGGCGCTTCGGTACGCGTCGACCGTGTGGTGCTGCGCCTGCCCGAAAACTGGGGGGCACGCACCCAGACCCTGAAGATCCAGGGCAGCGTCAACGGCTCGGACTACACCGACCTGACCGCCTCCAAGGCGTACGAGTTCAACGCCGCGGGCGGCAACGCCGTCACCCTCGCCTTCGACGCCGCCACCACCCGCCACCTGCGCGTGTGGATATCCGCGAACTCCGTACAGCCCGGCGGGCAGCTCTCGGAGCTGGAGGTCTACGGTCCGCAGAGCGGTGACACCCAGGCTCCCACCGCACCCACCGAGCTCGCCTACACCGAGCGGGCCACCGGCCGGATCACGCTCACCTGGAAGGCCGCCACCGACAACGTGGCCGTCACCGGCTACGACGTCTACGCCGACAACCAGCTGCGCACGAGCGTCGCCGGCAACGTCACCACCTACACCGACACGCAGCCGACCGGCGCGAACGTCACCTACCACGTTCGAGCCAAGGACGCGGCCGGCAACCAGTCGCCGAACAGCAACGCGGTCACCCGCACCGGGGACACCGGGGACACCCAGGCCCCGACCTCCCCGGCCTCGCTGACGCTCACCGAGCCGGCCGCCGACCAGATCAGGCTGGCCTGGCAGTCCTCCACCGACAACGTGGCCGTCACCGGCTACGAGGTGTACGCGAACAACGTGCTGCGTACGACGGTCGCGGGCAACGTCACCACCTACACGGACACCCAGCCGGCGAGCGCCACCGTCAGCTACTTCGTCCGGGCCAAGGACGCCGCCGGCAACCGCTCGGGCGACAGCGACACCGTCACCCGCAACGGCAGCGGGGGAGGTGGTTCCAACCTGGCCGTGGGCAAGCCCATCACCGGCTCCTCCGTCATCCACACCTTCGTCGCGGAGAACGCCAACGACAACAGCACCAGCACCTACTGGGAGGGCGCGGCCGGGGCCTACCCCAGCACGCTGACGGTGAGGCTCGGCGCCAACGCCGACGTCGACCGCCTGGTCCTCAAGATCAACCCGGACGGTTCCTGGGGCACCCGCACCCAGAACATCCAGGTCCTCGGTCGTGAGCAGGGCGCCTCCGGGTTCACCGGCCTGGTCGCCGCGAAGGACTACACCTTCAACCCGGCGTCCGGCGGCAACACGGTCTCCATCCCGGTGGGTTCCCGTGTCGCCGACGTCCAGTTGCGCTTCACCTCCAACACCGGTTCCGGGAACGGCCAGATCGCGGAGTTCCAGGTCATCGGCGTGCCCGCGCCCAATCCCGACCTGGAGATCACCGGCCTGAGCGCCACCCCGGCCACGCCGGTGGAGTCGGACCCGGTGACCTTGACGGCCACCGTCAAGAACAGCGGGCCCGCTGCGGCCCCCGCCACCGCCGTCACCTTCCGGCTCGGCGGCACGAAGGTCGGTACGGCCTCCGTGCCCGCGCTCGCCGCCGGCGCGACGGCCGCCGTCGGCGCCGGGATCGGCGCACGGGACGCGGGGACGTATCCGCTCGGTGCGGTCGTCGACGAGGCGAACACGGTCATCGAGCAGAACGACACCAACAACACCTTCACCGGGACCCCGCTCGTGGTCCGCCCGGTGGACAGTTCCGACCTGGTGGCATCCGCCGTCACCTGGTCGCCGGCCTCACCGTCCGCCGGTCAGACGGTCGACTTCACCGTCACGGTCAAGAACCAGGGCACCGCCGCCGCGGCCTCCGGCGCGCACGGCGTCACCCTCACGCTGCTGGACGCGGGCGGCGCGACCGTCCGTACGCTGACGGGATCCTTCGGCGGATCCCTCGCGGCCGGTGCCTCCTCGGCGCCGATCGCACTGGGAAGTTGGCCGGCGGCGAACGGCAAGTACACGGTGAAGGTGGTCCTGGCCGACGACTCCAACGAGCTGCCGGTCAAGCGCGCCAACAACACCTCCACCAAGTCCTTCTTCGTCGGTCGCGGGGCGAACATGCCCTTCGACACCTACGAGGCCGAGGACGGCGCGGTCGGCGGCGGGGCGGGCGTCGTCGGGCCCAACCGGACCATCGGCGACATCGCGGGCGAGGCCTCGGGCCGCAAGGCCGTCAACCTCGACGCGACGGGGGAGTACGTCGAGTTCACCACCCGTGCGGCCACCAACACCCTGGTCACCCGTTTCTCGATCCCCGATGCCCCGGGCGGCGGCGGCATCGACTCCACGATCAACGTGTACGTCAACGGCACCCTCAAGAAGGCCCTGCCGCTGACCTCCAAGTACGCCTGGCTGTACGGCGCCGAGGCGTCCCCGGGGAACTCGCCGGGCTCCGGAGCCCCGCGCCACATCTACGACGAGGCGAACATCCTGCTGGGCGAGACCGTTCCGGCCGGCAGCAGGATCCGACTCCAGAAGGACGCGGCCAACACCAGCACGTACGCGATCGACTTCGTCAGCCTGGAGTTGGCCGCGACCATCGCCAACCCGGACCCTGCGACGTACACGGTCCCCGCCGGCTTCACCCACCAGGACGTGCAGAACGCCCTGGACAAGGTTCGGATGGACCCCACCGGCAAGCTCGTCGGCGTGTACCTGCCGCCGGGCGACTACCAGACGGCCTCCAAGTTCCAGGTGTACGGCAAGGCCGTGCAGGTCGTCGGCGCCGGACCGTGGTTCACCCGCTTCCAGGCCCCCTCGTCCCAGGACAACACCGACATCGGCTGGCGGGCGGAGGGCACGGCGAAGGGTTCGGCCTTCTCGGGCTTCGCCTACTTCGGCAACTACACCTCGCGCATCGACGGCCCGGGCAAGGTCTTCGACTTCGCGAACGTCTCCGACATCACCATCGACAACATCTGGAACGAGCACATGGTGTGCCTCTACTGGGGTGCCAACACCGACCGGATCACCATCAAGAACTCGCGGATCCGTGACATGTTCGCCGACGGCATCAACATGACCAACGGCAGCACCGACAACCTCGTGACCAACAACGAGGCGCGGGCCACGGGCGACGACAGCTTCGCGCTGTTCTCCGCGATCGACGCGGGTGGCGCGGACATGAAGAACAACGTCTACGAGAACCTGACCACGGTCCTGACCTGGCGGGCGGCCGGCGTCGCCGTCTACGGCGGCTTCAACAACACCTTCCGCAACATCCACATCGCGGACACGCTCGTCTACTCCGGAATCACCATCAGTTCCCTGGACTTCGGGTATCCGATGAACGGCTTCGGGACCGATCCGACGACCTTCGAGAACATTTCGATCGTCCGCTCCGGCGGCCACTTCTGGGGCGCGCAGACGTTCCCCGGGATCTGGGTCTTCTCGGCCTCGAAGGTGTTCCAGGGCATCAGGATCAACAACGTCGACATCGTCGATCCGACCTACAGCGGAATCATGTTCCAGACCCAGTACGTGGGAGGCCGACCGGTCAATCCGATCAAGGACACCATCCTCAAGGACATCACCATCACCGGGGCGAAGAAGAGCGGCGACGCATTCGACGCCAAGTCGGGCTTCGGGCTCTGGGCGAACGAGATGCCCGAGGCGGGCCAGGGGCCGGCGGTCGGCGAGGTCACGATCCGGAACCTGCGCATGAACGACAACGCCGTGGACGTGCGGAACACGACCTCCACGTTCAGGATCAACCAGCTGCCGTAGCGGGCGGCGCCGGGGTGGGCGGGGCGTTCCCTCGGGGGCGCCCCGCCCGTCCGGGCACGTGTACGGGGCCCGGGGCACGTGTACGGGGCCCGGATCGGCCCGGGCGCGATCGGAACGCGGGGTCGGGCCCGGCAGGATCCGAGGGAGGCGGGCTCGCCGCGAGGGACGGCCCCTCCCGCGCCCGCCGTCACCGGGCGGCGGTGTGGCGCACGAGCGCCGGGATCACCGTGTCCCACACCTCCGGCACGGGCATCTGGTGGCCCATCCCGGCGAGCGGGACGAGCGTGGCGCCGGGGATCTCCCGGGCCAGGGCCTCGGCGTGACCGTAGGGGAAGAGCGGGTCGTGCGTACCGTGCAGGACCAGCGTCGGCGCGGTGATCTCGCCGAGGCGGGCCCGAACGGGCTCGCCCCCCTCGACGCTCCAGTGGTTGCACGCGGCGGCCGGCACCGGGCTGCGGTCGTACGCGCGCCCGGCGGTGGCGCGCAGGCGCTCCTCGTCCACGGGGATCCGACCGGCCAAGGCGTGCTCGCCCGCGAGGAAGTACGCGACGACCGCGTCACGGTCGGCCCAGTCGGGGTCGGGCCGGGGCTCGGCGAACCATCGGGCCAGGGCTTCGCCCATGGGCGGCAGATCGGGCAGGCCGGGGCCGGCGGGGCCGTCGGGACTGGTGGACATCAGGGTCAGGGTGACGACACGTTCGGGGTGCAGGACGGCCAGGCGTTGCGCGAGTGCGCCGCCCATGGAGACGCCGACGACATGGGCCGCGGCGCCGCCGTGCGCGTCGAGGACACCGAGGGCGTCGAGGAGGAGATCGTCCCCGGTGTACGAGGGCTCCCCGATCGGGAAGACGGTGGAGCGCCCGGTGTCGCGGGTGTCGTAGCGGATGACGTGGCGGCCGGCGGCGCCGAGCCGGGCGATGAACTCCTCGTCCCACCAGTCCATGGTGGCCTCGGCGCCCGGGACGAGCAGTACCGTCGGGTCGGTCGGGTCGCCGAAGGCCTGCGTGGCGAGGGTGACGCCGTTGGTGCGGACGGCCTTCTCGGGCGGGGCCATGGCTGTTCCTCCTGGTGGTCGTGGGGATGCGGGGCGCTCTGCCGCCAGTGTGCTCCGGGCCACCGGCCGGATCGGGGAGCCCGCCCGGCGGGCGGGGTGCGGTGCGGCGGAGCGGGCGCCGGCAGCGATACGGGGTCTTCCCGGACGGGGCCCGCGTGACCCGGACTGACCAGAAGGGAATCGCAAGCGACTTGCAGTCCTTGCGCTAGTCTTGCGCTCATGACGCGACGACTTGCTCAAGTGGCGAAGAAGGTGGGAGTCAGCGAGGCAACGGTCAGCCGGGTGCTCAATGGCAAGCCGGGCGTCTCGGAGGCGACCCGACAGTCCGTGCTCACCGCTCTCGACGTGCTCGGCTACGAGCGCCCCACCCAGTTGCGCGGCGAACGCGCCCGGCTGGTCGGGTTGGTGCTGCCGGAGCTCCAGAACCCCATCTTCCCGGCCTTCGCCGAGGTCATCGGGGGTGCGCTGGCGCAACAGGGGCTGACCCCGGTGCTGTGCACCCAGACCACCGGCGGGGTTTCCGAGGCCGACTACGTGGAACTCCTGCTCCAGCAGCAGGTGTCGGGCGTGGTCTTCGCCGGCGGGCTCTTCGCGCAGGCCGACGCCCCGCACGAGCACTACCGGCTGCTGTCCGAGCGCAAGGTTCCGGTGGTGCTCATCAACGCCTCCATCGAGGACCTCGGTTTCCCGTGCGTGGCCTGCGACGACGCCGTCGCCGTCGAGCAGGCCTGGCGACACCTGGCCTCCCTGGGGCACGAACGCATCGGGCTCGTGCTGGGCCCGCCCGACCACATGCCCTCCCTGCGCAAGCTGGTGGCCGCCCAGGCCGTGGTCGCCGCGGCGGGCGCCGAACTGCCCGCCGCCCACGTGGAGCGGACCCTGTTCTCCCTGGAGGGCGGGCACGCGGCCGCCTCCCGGCTGCTGGACCGCGGGGTCACCGGCATCATCTGCGCGAGCGACCCGCTGGCCCTGGGCGCCGTGCGGGCCGCGCGTCGCCGGGGGCTGGGCGTGCCCCGGGACGTCTCCGTGGTCGGCTACGACGACTCGGCGTTCATGAACTGCACCGAGCCCCCGCTGACCACCGTCCGGCAGCCCATCGAGGCCATGGGCCGGGCCGCCGTGGAACTGCTCACGGCTCAGATCCAGGGGGCCGCCGTACAGCCCGGAGAGCTGCTCTTCGAGCCGGAGCTGGTGGTCCGCGGGTCCACCGCGCAGGCGCCCCGCAGGTAGCCCGTACCGCCCCCGTCCGCTCTGGCAAGGGCTCCGGGACGTCCCATGGACGTTCCGGAGCCCTTTTTTGCGTCCCGTGTCCGAGCCGCCCAACATCTCAATGTCAGTTCCTTCCGGAATCTGCGCGAGATATTGCGTTCATCTGTGGGCGGTGGTTGAGTGTGCCCCGCTCGCCCCACGCCTTCTGTTGATGCACGAAGGGGACCACCGATGAGAACCCACGTCCGCCGCAACGTCGCGGCCGCCCTCGTCTCCGCGCTCGCCGTTTCCGCCCTCGCGGCGTGTGGCACGAGCAGCAGCGGTGACGACCCGAAGCCGCAGCCGAGTGGCGGTGTCACCGACGTCTCCGCCCCGCTCGACCCGAAGACCGAGGTCACCCTCTCCATCGACTGCATGCCGCCCGCGGCCAAGGCGGCCGAGCTCAAGGAGTGGAAGGAGGACGTGGCGGAGTTCAACAAGACGTACCCGAACGTCACCGTGGAGGGTCGCTCGACGCCCGGCCAGTGTCTGGAACCCCCGCGCTTCACCGCGATGCTCAAGGCCAAGTCCCAACCGGACGTCTTCTACGCCTACTTCACCGACCTGAAGCAGGTGCTCGACAACGACGGGGCCGAGGACATCACGGCGTACGTGACCCCCAAGACGGTCCCCGCGCTCGACGACATCGACAAGAACGTCCTGAACGTCCTGAAGAGCGACGGCAAGCTGTACGGCGTCCCCACCAGCAACTACACGATGGGCCTGCTCGTCAACCGCAAGCTCTTCCAGCAGGCCGGCCTCGATCCCGACACCCCGCCCCGGACATGGGACGAGGTCCGCGCCGGCGCGAAGAAGATCGCGGCCCTCGGCGACGGGGTCGCCGGCTACGGCGAGTACAGCGTCGAGAACACCGGCGGCTGGCACTACACGGCTGCCATGTACGGCCTGGGCGGCGACATCGTCGGCGCCGACGGCAAGGCCGCGTTCAACAACGCCACGGGTCGGCAGATCGTCGACAACCTCCACGCCATGCGCTGGGAGGACGACAGCATGGGCAAGACCCAGCTGCTGAAGTGGGGCGACCTGCAGAAGCAGATGGCCTCGGACAAGCTCGGCATGTTCCTCGCCGCACCCGATGACATCACTTACATGGTCCAGCAACTCGGCGCCGAGTACGAGAACTTCGGCATGGGCCCGATGCCCGGTGGCGCGTCCACGCTCGCCGGCGGCAACGGCTACATGATCAAGAAGGGCAGCTCGCCCGACAAGGTCAAGGCGGCCGTCGCCTGGCTGAACTTCAAGACCCTCGCGGTCGGCAAGGGGCAGTTCCGGTACGACCGCAGCAAGGCCGACGGCCTGCCCGTCGGTCTCCCGCAGCCCGCCTTCTTCACCGGCGCGAGCAAGGCCGAGGACGACGAGCTGAAGGCGGCGAGCGCCACCATGCCGGTCGCCAACTTCAAGCCTTTCCTGGACAACCCGGTGCCCGGCAAGGCGGAGCCGCCGAAGGCGCAGGAGGTCTACAAGGTCCTCGACAAGGTGATGTCCGGGGTACTCACGAACAAGGGCGCGGACGCGGCCCGGTTGCTGGGCGAGGCCGAGAAGGCGGTCAACCAGGTGCTGGCCGACCGGTAGCCGTCCCGGGCGGCGCCGGGTGGACCTCCCCGGCCCGGCGCCGCCCGCCCGGCCCGCGGTCCCCGGGGGCACGCGCCCCGCGCCCCCGGGCACCGCCCCCGCCGGTCCCGCGTATCGATGGCGACGACCCACCAAGGAGCGAGCGGCGATGTCGGCCCCCACCCTGCCCGGATCCACCGGGAAGACCGCCGGACCCCGTGACCCGGGGACCCGGATCCGCGAGTTCCGTACCGACGGACCGTCGCGCGACGCGTTCCGCCGGGCGGTCAGGCGGAACCTCACGGCCCACGGCTTCCTGATCGGCGCCGTCCTCTGCTTCTCGTTCTTCTCCTGGTACCCGATGGTCCGGGAGTTCCTGCTGGCCTTCCAGAAGACGGAGGGCGGTGCCACCCGCTGGGTGGGCTGGGACAACTTCACCTACGTCTTCAACGATCCGAGCTTTTGGCAGGCCTGGCGCAACACCCTGCTCTTCACGGGGCTCGCCCTGGTCTTCGGCTTCGCCGTCCCCTTCGTGGTCGCCGTCGTCCTCAACGAGTTCCGGCACGCGCAGGGCTATCTGCGCATGCTGGTCTACCTCCCGGTGATGATGCCCCCGGTGGCCTCGATCCTGCTGTTCAAGTACTTCTACGACCCGGGCCACGGCCTCTTCAACAGGGTGCTGGAGTTCCTGCACCTGCCGGCGCAGGACTGGCTCCAGTCCACCGACACCGCGATGCTCTCCGTGGTCCTGGCCTCGACGTGGATGAACATGGGCGGCGCGACCCTGATCTACCTGGCCGCGCTCCAGGGCATCCCCGGAGAGCTCTACGAGGCGGCCGAACTCGACGGGGCGGGACTGCTGCGCAAGGTCTGGCACATCACGATCCCGCAGACCCGACTCATCCTCTCGCTCCTCCTGCTGATGCAGATCATCGCGACGATGCAGGTGTTCGTCGAACCGTTCCTGCTGACCGGCGGCGCCGGCCCGGAGGGCTCGACCACCACAGTGGTCGTCCTCATCTACCAGTACGCCTTCAACTTCAACCAGTACGGCGGCGCCGCGGCCCTGGGGCTGTGCCTGCTCGTCCTGCTCGCGGGCTTCTCCGCGCTGTACGTCCGCCTCAGCCGCGACAACGAGAGCTGACCTGGAGCCCCCCATGGCAGAGCGCACGCTGATCTCGCCCACCCGGTTGGGCCGCGCCCGAGGGAAGTTCCTCTACCGGGCCGTGCTCGGCCTGGTCGTCGTCGGTTTCACCGTCGTCTTCCTCGGCCCGCTCTACTGGATGGTCGCGAACGGCCTCAAGAGCACCGAGGAGTTCGCCGAGGTCCCGCCGACCCTGGTGCCCGACTCCCTCCACGCCGCCAACTACACGGCCGCCTGGCAGGTCATGGACCTGGCCAAGCTGCTGTTCAACACCCTCTATTACGCCTTCGGGGCACTCGCGTTCCAACTCGTCCTCGACGTCGCAGCCGCCTACTCGCTCTCCAGGCTGCGGCCCGTCTTCGGCAAGGCCGTCCTCGGGATGATGCTCGCCACCCTGATGATCCCGGCCACCGTCCTGGTCGTGCCGCAGTACCTCACGGTGCTGGACGTGCCGATCATCGAGCGGAACCTGCTCGACTCGCCGTGGGTGATCTGGCTGCCGTCCGTCACCAACGCCTTCAACATCTTCCTGCTGAAGCGCTTCTTCGACTCGATCCCCCAGGAGATCCTCGACGCCGCCTCCATCGACGGCGCGGGCGCCCTGCGCACCCTGCGCTCCGTCGTCCTGCCCATGAGCCGGCCCATCCTCGGCGTCGTGTCGATCTTCGCGATCGTCGGGGTGTGGAAGGACTTCCTCTGGCCGATGCTGACCCTCCCCGACCCGGCCCTGCAGACGCTCAACGTCGGCATCTACTCGCTCTCCACGGGAGTGCCCGAGAACCATCTCATCGCCGCGCTCGCGATGGCCTCCGCCCCGACGCTCGTCATCTTCCTGATCTTCCAGCGCAACATCATGAGCGGCCTGACGGCAGGCTCCCTCAAGGGCTGACCAGCCGCCCGCGGGACGCCCATCGCCGTACCCGGCCGCCCCCTGCGAAAGGACCCCTTGTGGCTGACTTTCCCCTCCCCGCACGCGACGCCGACTGGTGGCGCTCGGCCGCCATCTACCAGGTGTACGTACGCAGTTTCGCGGACGGCGACGGAGACGGCACCGGTGACCTCGCAGGCGTCCGGGCCCGCCTCCCGTACCTCGCCGACCTGGGCGTGGACGCCCTGTGGTTCACCCCCTGGTACCTGTCCCCGCTCGCGGACGGCGGATACGACGTCGCCGACTACCGCACCATCGACCCCGCCTTCGGCACACTGGCCGAGGCCGAGAAACTCATCGCGGAAGCCCGCGAGCTGGGCATCCGGACCATCGTCGACGTCGTCCCGAACCACGTGTCCGACCAACACGTCTGGTTCAGGGCGGCCCTCGCCGCCGGCCCGGGAAGCCCCGAGCGGGGGCTGTTCCACTTCCGGCCCGGGCGCGGGGAACACGGCGAACTCCCGCCCGGGGACTGGCCCTCACAGTTCAACGGAGCAGCCACCTGGACCCGGGTACCGGACGGGGAGTGGTACCTGCACCTCTTCACCCCGCAGCAACCCGACCTGAACTGGGGCCACCCCGCCGTCCGCCGGGAGCACGAGGAGGTGCTGCGCTTCTGGTTCGAGCGCGGGGTGTCCGGCGTACGGATCGACTCGGCCGCCCTGCTCGCCAAGGACCCGGCACTGCCCGATCTGGCGGGGCGGTCACCCGAACCCCGGCCCGGAGAGGTCCACCCGTACATCGACCGCGACGAACTCCACGACGTCTACCGCTCCTGGCGCGCCGTCGCCGACGAGTACGGCGCCGTCTTCGTCGGGGAGGTCTGGCTGCCCGACTCCGAACGCTTCGCCCGCTACCTGCGCCCCGACGAGCTGCACACCGCCTTCAACTTCTCCTTCCTCAGCTGCCCGTGGGACGCGGACCGGCTGCGCACCTCCATCGAGGAGACCCTCGCCGAGCACGCCCCGGTCGGGGCGCCCGCCACCTGGGTGCTGTGCAACCACGACGTCACGCGCACCGTGACCCGCTACGGCCGCGCCGACACCGGCTTCGACTTCGCGACCAAGGCCTTCGGGACACCGACCGACCTCGATCTCGGCACCCGCAGGGCACGCGCCGCGGCCCTGCTGACACTCGCCCTGCCCGGCGCCGTGTACGTCTACCAGGGCGAGGAGCTGGGCCTGCCGGAGGTCGAGGTGCCGCTCGACCGCATCCAGGACCCGATGCACTTCCGGTCCGGCGGCACCGACCCCGGGCGGGACGGGTGCCGGGTGCCGCTGCCGTGGACCGCCGAGCCGTGGACCGACCCGTGGCTGCCCCAGCCCGCGGACTGGGGGAGGTACGCCGCCGACCGCCAGGACGGCGACCCGGATTCGATGCTCACCCTCTACCGGACGGCCCTCGGGCTGCGCCGGGCCGCGGCAGGCTTCGGCGGGGGCTCGCTGGAGTGGCTGCACACGCCGCCCGGGGTGCTCGCCTTCTCCCGCCCCGACGGGCTGGTGTGCGTGGCCAACCTGTCCGACGGCCCGGTCCCGCTGCCCGATCACACGAGACTCCTGCTGAGCAGCTCCGTGCCGGACGACACGGGGCGGCTGCCGCGGGACACGGCGGTCTGGCTGCGGACCTGACGCCGCGGCCGGACCGCCCGGCACCGGTTCGGTGATCGGGGCCGGACCACACCGACGCGCGCCCCCGCGGCGGGGCGCCGATCGCCCGGCCGGCGGCCGGATCGGCGAGACCGAGGCCCGTGCGCTCCTCCGCCGTCCGGCTCCCGTCCCGGTGCTCCCCACCCGTCACGGCATCGGCCGCGGCGGGCGGGGGCCGTCGTAGTGCCCGCTCGGCCGCATCCTCAGCGGCCGTTCCTGGTATTCCTCCAGCGCGTGCGCGATCCACCCCGCCGTCCGGGCCACCGCGAACACCGTCTCCCCGGCCTCGGCGGGCATGGCGCAGGACACGGTGAGCACCGCCAGGGCCAGGTCCACATTGGCGTGCAGCCCGCCGCCGTGCCCGGCCATCACCGAGGCCACGTCGCGGGCCGCGCCCAGCGCCGGGCCGGCCTGGCCCAGGTCCTCCAGCCGGGCGAACAGGGCCGTGGCACGAGGATCCTCGCCGCGGTACAGCCGATGTCCCAGGCCCGGTACCCGACGCCCCGCGCGCAGGTACTCCGACACCACCGGGGCCGCTCCGCCCCGCTCCAGGACCTCGACCAGCATCCGGTGGGCGAGCCGGCCGGCGGCGCCGTGCAGCGGGCCTTCGAGCGCGCCGAGTCCGGCCGAGACCGCCGCGTACGGATGGGCCCGCGCCGACGCGGCCACCCGTACGGCCAGCGTCGAGGCCGCCAGATCGTGGTCGACCAGCAGACCGAGGGCGAGGTCCAGCACGGACAGCGCGTCCGGGTCGGGGTCCAGTGCCGTCAGCCGCGACCACAACAGGCGGGCCAGCCGCGTGTCGCCGGCCCACCGGGCGGCGCCCTGCTCGGGCAGGGCGCCGACCAGCGTCGGGATCAGGCAGCGCGCGGAGCCCAGTACGGCCTCCTCGGACAGGTCGAAGCGCAGGGGATCCGCCACCGCGGCGGCGGCGACGGCCACCCGAAGCCGGTCCAGCGGTCCGCCGTGCTCGGGCAGGGCGGCCACCGCCCGCCGGGCGGCGGCCAGCGGATCCGGGGGAGCGACGAACCGGGCGCCGCGCTTCAGCGAGCCCGTCCACAGCCACTCCGCCACCTCCTCGTAGGGGTGCCGCGCGGCCAACTCGACGGCGTCCACGCCCCGGAAGTAGTAGCGATCGGGCTCGATGAGCGTGAGCGAGGTGCGAACGGACAGCTCGCCGGCATGGCTCCCGGTGGGGCCCGCCGCCTCGCGCCGGCTCCGCCGGGCCAGCGCCTCCACCTCGGCCGCGTCGAAGCTGCTGCCACGCCCGACAGGGTCGCGGCGACTGCCGAGCTGACCGCGGCTGACGTACGCGTACACGGTCGCGGGCTTCACTCCGAGCAGTCGCGCCGCCTCCCGGGTGTTGATCCGGCGCTGGCCGTCCGCCTCGTCGGTCTCGGAATTCATGACGCACACCCTACATAGATTGATTCAATCAACATTGACAGGCATTCAATCCATCATCGATGGTCAATCCATGAACACCACCGTCGAAGTACCCCGCGGTCTCGCGGGAGTCGTGGTCACCGAAACCGCACTCGGTGACGTCCGAGGCCGAGAAGGCTTCTACCACTACCGCCAGTACTCGGCCGTCGACCTCGCGGAGGGCCGCACCTTCGAGGACGTGTGGCACCTGATGTTCCGCGGGGCGCTGCCCGCCGACCTCGCCGAGCGGGACGCCTTCGCCGCCGAGATCGCCCCCCTGCGCCGACTCCCCGCCGAGGTGCGCGACGCCCTGCCCGCCCTCGCCCGCGCCACCGCCCTGTCCGGGCCGCTCGCCGGTCTCCGTACCGCGCTCTCGCTGTTGGGTGCGTCCGCCGGCTTCCGCCCGGTCTACGATCTCGACCCCGCCCGCAGGGCCGCCGACGCCCTCGCCGCCTGCGCCGCGGTGCCCACCCTGCTCACCGCCCTGCACCGGCTGGGACAGGGGCTGGAGCCGGTGGAACCGCGCGACGACCTCCCGTACGCGGCCAACTACCTCCACATGCTGACCGGGCGCGAACCCGACCCGGTCCGGGCCCGAGCGGTGGAGCAGTACCTGATCTCCACCATCGACCACGGGTTCAACGCCTCGACCTTCACCGCCCGCGTGATCGCCTCCACCGGCGCCGACGTCGCGGCCTGCCTGACCGGGGCGATCGGGGCCCTGTCCGGGCCGCTGCACGGAGGCGCCCCGAGCCGCGCCCTGGACACCCTCGACGCCATCGGCACGACCGACCGGATCCAGCCGTGGATCCGCGAACGAGTGCTCGCCGGCGAACGGATCATGGGCTTCGGTCACCCGGTCTACCGCACCGAGGACCCGCGCTCGCGGATGCTGCGCGGCATCGCCCGCCGGTTCGGCGGTCCACTGGTCGACTTCGCCGTCGAGGTCGAACAGCAGGTGGAGGCGATCCTGGCCGAACTCAAGCCTGGTCGGGAACTGCACACCAACGTGGAGTTCTACGCGGGCGTGGTCATGGAACTGTGCGGACTGCCGCGCGAGATGTTCACCCCCACCTTCTGCGCCGCCCGCGTCGTCGGCTGGAGCGCCAACGTCCTCGAACAGGCCGCCGACTCGAAGATCATCCGCCCGGCCGCCCGCTACACCGGGCCGACCCCGCCCCAACCGGTCCCGTCGCTCGGCTGAGCCGTCACGGTGCCACGCCGGCTACCATCGACCGGGTGAACAGCAGGCAGTCCCACCCCACCATCCCCGTCGTGGTCCTTGCCGGATTCCTCGGATCCGGCAAGACCACCCTGCTCAACCACCTCCTCGCCAACCGGGGCGGCACCCGGATCGGGGTGGTGGTCAACGACTTCGGCTCGATCGAGATCGACGCCATGTCGGTGGCAGGGCAGCTCGGCGACTCCATGGTCTCGCTCGGCGGCGGCTGCCTGTGCTGCGCCGTCGACGGCAGCGAGTTGGACGCGTACCTGGAGAAGCTCGCCGCCCCCGTCCACCGGATCGACGTCATCGTCATCGAGGCGAGCGGGCTGGCCGAGCCCCAGGAACTGATCCGCATGCTGATGGCGAGCGAGAACCCGGCCATCCGCTACGGCGGGATGGTGGAGGTCGTCGACGCGGCGGAGTTCGACGCCACCCGGGCCCGGCACCCGGAAACCGACCGCCACCTCGGCGTCGCCGACCTGGTGGTGCTCAACAAGACCGACCGGGTGGACCCGGCCGAGCGCGCCCGCATCGAAGCCGAACTGGCCGGCCTCTGCGCGCCCGGCACCCCCGTGATCGGCGCGGACCACGGGCGGATCGACCCGGAGCTGCTGTTCGACGCGCGCCCCTGGACGGTGACACGCGGCCAGCTCTCCTTCGAGGACCTGCTGGCGGAGGCGGCGGACGACGAACGGGAACACGGCGACCACACGGGGCATGCGCACGCCGCCTACGAGAGCGTGGAGTTCGTCTCCGAGCAGGCCCTGAGCCCGCGCCGGTTCATCGACTTCCTCGACCGCCGTCCCGCCGGGCTCTACCGGATCAAGGGCTTCGTCCACTTCGGCGTCCCCGGCCACGAGGAGCGCCACGAGGTCCACGCGGTCGGCCGTTTCCTCCGCTTCGCCCCCGGCCCCTGGGGGAGGGGTGAACCGAGGGTGACCCGGCTCGTCCTGATCGGCTCGGGCACGGACGGCCCCGCCCTGCTCCGCGAACTGGAGGCCTGCCGCGAACCGCGACCGCACCTCGCGGGCCCGGAGAGCATGTGGGGCGTCCTGCGCTACGTGGCCCGGCCCCCGCAGGAGGAGCGGCCGGACCCCGACACCGACCCGGAGCCCGACGCCGACCCGGGCCCCGACCCGGAGCCCGCTGCCGACCAGCCCGACCCGGGCCCCGACGGCGTGCCCGGGGTCCAGGCCGGCTAGGCGACCTCGATGCCGTACTCGCGCAGGAGGTCCTCCAGACCGCCCCGGTAGCCCTTGCCGCCGATCACGAACTTCCAGTCGCCGTTCGGCCGGCGCCGAAACGATCCGAGCACCAGGGCGGTCTCGCCCGCCCGGCCGTCGGAGACCTCCAACCGGTCGATCTCCCGGCCGTCCGGCGTGAGGAGGCGGATCCGGGCGTCGGTGAAGCCCGCCAGATCGGCGTCCGGGTTGACCTCCGGGTCGATGGCGGCGGCGAGTACCAGGCGGTCGGCCTGGCGCGGCAGCCCGTCGAAGTCGACCTCGACCGCGGCCTTGTCGGGGGCGGCCCGCTCGCGGGAGCGGACCGAGCCGTCCGGCGTGCGGGGGTTGTTGAAGAACACGAAGTGGTCCTCGCTCAGCACCCGGTTGCCCTCGCAGACGAGCGCGCACACGTCCAGCGCCACACCGCCCGACCAGTTCATGCCGAGGATGTTGTGATCGTCCGCCGAGGCCGTGCCCGTACGCTGCGCGGGCACCGGGGCGGACGCCGACGCGGGCATCGCGACGGCGACCGTGACCGCCTCCGAAGCCGAGGCCGACACCGAACCCGAACCCGAAGCCCGTCCCGCCCCGCCGGTCGCCGTACCGCCGAGACGCCCCCGGAGCCCGTACCGGTGCAGCAGGTCCACCAAGTCCACCCCGGGAACCAACTCCAGCGGCTTGCCGTTGGCAAAGGTGTACGACCCGGGTCCGAAGGACGAGGTGGTGACCAGCACCCCCTTGTTCGCCCCCGCGTCCTGAACCGTGCCGTACAGGTCCCGCACCGCCGTCGGCGGGACGGTGTTCCGGTAGCGCTTGACCTGCACCACGATCCGACCGCCCCGGATCGGGGCCGGGTCCAGCGCCTCCACGTCCACCCCGCCGTCCCCGGACCGTTGGGTCGTCACCGCCTCCATGCCCATCGCCCGGAACAGTTCGGCGACCAGGTTCTCGAAAGCGATGGGATCCATCGTGAAGAGGTCCGGCTCCTCCGCCCCGCCGCCCGCGTGCCCGCCATGGCTGACGACCGCCCCGACCTCTCCCGGCCTGCGGCCCGCCCGTACGCCGGCCGGCTGGTCGGGCCGGGTCGACAGCTGCCCCCGCAGCCCGTCGACGAGGCAGTCCACCGCGCTGACCTGCTCCAGGCGCAGCCCGGTGAAGTCGGAGCGCCCCGCGAGCACGGTGGCCAGGACGATCTGCGCCTCCCGGCCGGTCACCGGATCGTGGTCGTCCACGAAACCGTTGACCACCACCGAGTCCAGCGCGCCGAACTCGTCCGCCGCGTACAGCTCGCGCAGCACCAACAGCACGCACTGCGCCAGGAGGTCCCGGTACACGGCCCGGCGCGGGCCGGCCGGTCTGGCGGTCTCCTTGTCCTGGTCGGTGCTCGGCACGTAGCGCACCGACTTGGCCTCGGGGACCACTGCGTACCGAGGCAGTTCCCAGTCCAGCACCAACTGCCGGGCCGCCGGGTCGTATGCGGCGGACACCTGTCTCGGCAGGTCCTCGGGCCATGCCGTGGAGGAGTACAGCGCCGCCGAGAAGTACTCCACGGCGGCCTCGGCGTCCCCGGCCCGCAGGGCCTCGGCCAACTCGGCGAGGCCGCTGTTGTGCGCCCGGACGTCGGCGAGCTGCCCGGCCGCCCACTCGTCGTACTGCCGCCGGTGGGAGGCCAGTTGTCCCTGTCGCCGCTGCTCCGCCGCGTGGGCCGCCTGCCAGGCCCGGGTGTACTGCTCGTGCGCCTCGCGCTCCGCCTGCGCCCGCCGGCTCGGGCCGGCTCCCCAGCCGCCGCTCTGCTGCTGGAACTGCTGGAGGTGTGGCATCGGCACGGGGTGGGCGAGTGTGCCCGCGTCGAAGGGCTCCAGCCGCTCGGAGCGGACCAGGGCGGCCATGCGGAAGGCCGGTGCCCGGCAGCCGGCCGCCAACAACCCCTGAAGGGCCGCCACTTCCGCGTCGAGGCGCTCGGTCCTGCGCCTGGCCTCGGTTTCACGGTGCTGCTTGTACGCGGCCTGTTGTTCCCGCTGCCCGCGGGCCACGTCCCGTTCGTGGGCGCGCTGTCTGCGCTCGGCCTCGCGCTGCTGGATCAGTTGGGTCCGCTGCTGTTGGCGCTGGGCCTCGGCCCAGACCCCGATCAACCCGCTCGACCGACGACTCATCAGTTCCGCTCTCCCGCCCCCACCGACATGTACCAGGAAAACACTCATGGGCGTGCGGGGTGCGCGGCCCGAAGACCCCGCACCCCGCACGCCCCGGCCCCTGACACGTCAGTGGCCACGTGTCGCGGGCGTCGCCCCACAGGGCGTCCCCGCACGACGCGTTCCGCTACAGGGCGCCGCCCGCCAGTGCCCCCACGGGAGCGGGCAACGCCGTACCCGACCCGTCACGGCGCGGGTCGACGGCCGGCAGCGCCGCCGGGGCCCCGTTCTTGGAGGACGCCCGGACCGGGGCGCCCCCGGCCCACGCGAGCACCAACACGTCCTCGCCCTTCAGGAACCGCTGGCAGCGGACGCCGCCGGTGGCGCGTCCCTTGCGCGGGTACTGGTCGAAGGGGGTCAGCTTCGCCGACAGCAGCGAGTCGTCCAGGGTGCCGTGCGAGCCCGCGACCGTGAACACCATGGCGTCCCGGCCCGGGTCCACGGCCGAGAAGTGGATCACCTTGGCGTTGTCGGCGAGCTTGATGCCCGCCATGCCGCCTGCCGGGCGGCCCTGCGGACGCACCTGGGCCGCCGGGTAGCGCAGCAGTTGGGCGTCGTCGGTGATGAAGACCAGGTCCTCCTCGCCCGTGCGCAACTCGACCGCTCCGACGATCCGGTCGCCCTCCCGGAGGGTGATGACCTCCAGCTCGTCCTTGTTCGCCGGATAGTCCGGCACGACCCGCTTGACCACGCCCTGCTCGGTACCGAGGGCCAGGCCCTGGGAGGACTCGTCCAGCGAGAGCAGGCAGACCACCGTCTCGTCCGCCTCCAGCCCGGTCAGGAACTCCGTGACGGGCGCGCCTCCCGCCAGGTTCGGCGCGGAGTGGGTGTCGGGCAACTGCGGCAGGTCGATCACCGACAGCCTCAGCAGGCGACCGTACGAGGTGACGACTCCCACGTCGGCGCGGGCGGTCGCTGCCACCTGGGAGAGGATCAGATCGTGCTTCGCACGGGCCCCGTCCGCCTCCTCGGGCAGCGGCGCGGCGTTCGCCGTGCGGGCCACCAGACCCGTGGACGAGAGCAGGACCCGGCACGGGTCGTCCGCGACCTCCAGCGGAACCGCCGTGATGGCCGTGCCCGCCGACTCCAGCAGCACCGTCCGGCGCTCGGTGCCGAACTTCTTCGCCACCGCCGCCAGTTCCGAGGAGACGAGCTTGCGCAGCTCGTTGTCGGAGTCCAGGATCCCGGTCAGCTCGTCGATCTCGCCGGCCAGCCGGTCGCGCTCGGACTCCAGCTCGATCCGGTCGAAGCGGGTGAGCCGGCGCAGCGGGGTGTCCAGGATGTACTGGGTCTGGATCTCGCTGAGGGAGAAACGCTCGATCAGGCGTTCCTTCGCCTGCGCGGAGTTGTCGCTGTCCCGGATGAGGCGGATGACCTCGTCGATGTCGAGGAGCGCCACGAGGAGCCCCTCTACCAGGTGCAGTCGGTCGCGCCGCTTGCCCCGCCGGAACTCGCTGCGCCGCCGGACGACCTCGAAGCGGTGGTCGAGGTAGACCTCCAGCAGTTCCTTGAGACCCAGGGTGAGCGGCTGCCCGTCGACCAGCGCGACGTTGTTGATGCCGAAGGACTCCTCCATCGGCGTCAGCTTGTAGAGCTGCTCCAGGACGGCCTCCGGGTGGAAGCCGTTCTTGATCTCGATGACCAGGCGCAGGCCGTGCGAGCGGTCGGTGAGGTCCTTGACGTCCGCGATGCCCTGGAGCTTCTTGGAGCCGACCAGGTCCTTGATCTTCGCGATGACCTTCTCGGGGCCGACCGTGAAGGGCAGTTCGGTGACGACCAGGCCCTTGCGGCGCGGGGTCACGTCCTCCACGGCCACGGTCGCGCGGATCTTGAAAGTGCCTCGACCGTTCTCGTAGGCGTCCTTGATGCCGGCGAGCCCCACGATGCGCCCGCCGGTCGGCAGGTCGGGACCCGGCACGAAGCGCATCAGCGCCTCCAGGTCCGCCTCCGGGTACCGGATCAGGTGGCGGGCCGCCGCGATGACCTCGCCGAGGTTGTGCGGGGCCATGTTGGTGGCCATGCCGACGGCGATTCCGGAGGCGCCGTTGACCAGCAGGTTCGGGTATGCCGCGGGCAGCGCGACCGGTTCCCGTTCCTGGCCGTCGTAGTTGGCGGTGAAATCGACGGTGTCCTCGTCGATCGACTCCGTCATCAGTGACGTGGCGTCGGCCATCTTGCACTCGGTGTAACGCATCGCGGCCGGCGGGTCGTCGTTGCCGAGCGAACCGAAGTTGCCGTGGCCGTCGACCAGCGGCAGCCGCATCGAGAAGGGTTGGGCCATGCGCACCAGGGCGTCGTAGATCGACGCGTCACCGTGGGGGTGGAGCTTGCCCATCACCTCGCCGACGACGCGCGCGCACTTCACGTACCCGCGGTCGGGGCGCAGGCCCATCTCGTTCATCTGGTAGACGATGCGCCGGTGCACCGGCTTCATGCCGTCACGGGCGTCGGGCAGGGCGCGGGAGTAGATCACCGAGTACGCGTACTCGAGGAAGGAGCCCTGCATTTCGTCGACGACGTCGATGTCGAGGATCTTCTCCTCGAAATCCTCCGGCGGCGGGGTCTTCGTGCTGCGGCGGGCCATCGCTGCGCGGCTCCTTAACCATGAAAGGGGGGTGTACTCGGGGTCTGACGGGGACTGACGGGCTGTGACCGCAAGGCTGGGTCGGCCCTGCGGACAGTGGTGACGCGGACCATTGTGTCCCGAGGCACCGACAACGCCGACTCCGACCCAGGAGTGAACCCGGGAACTTCTCCGGTGGTCGACGCGCTTGCATACAGTGGCAGGTCTGACAGAAATCTCTGCATCGCGATCGAAGGGACCACATGCCCATGGGTCACACGGCCACAGCCCAGGCCGGCTCCGGCGGCCTGACAGCGACCGAGCACCGGCTGGCCAACGGCCTGCGCGTGGTGCTCTCCGAGGATCACCTGACCCCGGTCGCCGCGGTCTGCCTCTGGTACGACGTCGGCTCGCGCCACGAAGTCAAGGGCCGGACCGGTCTGGCTCACCTCTTCGAGCACCTGATGTTCCAGGGGTCCGCGAGCGTACCCGGCAACGGGCACTTCGAGCTCGTCCAGGGCGCCGGCGGTTCGCTGAACGGCACCACCAGTTTCGAGCGCACCAACTACTTCGAGACGATGCCGGCCCACCAGCTGGAGCTCGCCCTCTGGCTGGAGGCGGACCGGATGGGCTCGCTGCTGGCCGCCCTGGACGACGAGTCCATGGAGAACCAGCGCGACGTCGTCAAGAACGAGCGCCGCCAGCGGTACGACAACGTGCCGTACGGCACCGCCTTCGAGCGGCTCACCGCCCTCGCGTACCCCGAAGGGCACCCGTACCACCACACACCGATCGGCTCCATGGCCGACCTGGACGCCGCCTCCCTGGAGGACGCGCGCCACTTCTTCCGCACGTACTACGCGCCCAACAACGCGGTGCTCTCGGTCGTCGGTGACATCGACCCCGAGCAGGCGCTCGCCTGGGTCGAGAAGTACTTCGGCTCCATCCCCTCGCACGACGGCAAGCAGCCGCCGCGCGACGGCTCGCTGCCCGAGGTCATGGGCGCCCAGCTGCGCGAGGAGATCGTCGAGGAGGTCCCGGCCCGCGCGTTGATGGCCGCCTACCGACTGCCGCACGACGGCACCCGGGAGTGCGACGCCGCCGACGTGGCGCTGACCGTCCTCGGCGGCGGCGAGTCCTCGCGGCTGCACAACCGCCTGGTCCGCCGCGACCAGAGCGCCGTGGCCGCAGGATTCGGCATGCTGCGCCTGGCGGGCGCGCCGTCGCTCGGCTGGCTGGACGTGAAGACCTCCAGCGGGGTCGAGGTGCCCGCCATCGAGGCGGCCGTGGACGAGGAACTCGCGCGGTTCGCCGCCGAGGGCCCCACCGCCGAGGAGATGGAGCGCGCCCAGGCCCAGCTGGAACGGGAGTGGCTGGACCGGCTGAGCACGGTCGCCGGCCGCGCCGACGAACTGTGCCGCTTCGCGGTGCTGTTCGGCGACCCGCAGCTCGCCCTGACCGCCGTCGGCCGCGTCCTGGACGTCACCGCCGAGGAGGTGCAGGCCGTGGCCGCCGCCCGACTGCGCCCGGACAACCGCGCGGTGCTCGTGTACGAGCCCCTGGCGGCCGACGAGTCCGACGAGAACGACGAGAACGAAGGGGCGGAGCAGTGAGCGACACCGCAGCCGTCACGATGACCTTCCACCCGCGGCCGGAGGCCGGCGAGGCCAGGCCTTGGGCCTTCCCGGCCCCCGAGCGCGGTGCGCTCGCCAACGGGCTGACCCTGCTGCGCTGCCACCGTCCGGGGCAGCAGGTCGTCGCCGTCGAGATCAACCTCGCCGCGCCGCTCGACGCGGAGCCCGAGGGGCTGGACGGGGTGGCCACCATCATGGCCCGCGCCCTGTCCGAGGGCACCGACAAGCACTCCGCCGAGGAGTTCGCGGCCGAGCTGGAGCGCTGCGGGGCGACCCTCGACGCGCACGCCGACCACCCGGGCCTGCGGGTCTCGCTGGAGGTTCCCGCCTCCCGCCTGGCGAAGGCGCTCGGCCTGCTCGCCGAGGCGCTGCGCGCCCCGGCCTTCGCCGACAGCGAGGTCGACCGGCTGGTGCGCAACCGTCTCGACGAGATCCCGCACGAGTCGGCCAACCCGCAGCGCCGCGCCGCCAAGCAGCTCTCCAAGGAGCTGTTCCCGGCCGACCTGCGGATCTCCCGGCCCCGCCAGGGCACCGAGGAGACGGTCGCCCGCATCGACTCCGGTGCCGTACGCGCCTTCTACGAGGCCCACGTGCGCCCCGCGACCGCCACCGCGGTGGTCGTGGGCGACCTGACCGGGATCGACCTGGACGCCATCCTGGCGGACACCCTGGGCGCCTGGACCGGCAATTCCGCCGATCCGCTCCCGGTGCCCCCGGTGACGGCCGACGACACGGGTCGCGTGGTCATCGTGGACCGCCCCGGAGCGGTCCAGACGCAGCTCCTCATCGGCCGGATCGGCGCGGACCGGCACGACCGCGTCTGGGCGGCCCAGGTGCTCGGCACGTACTGCCTCGGCGGTACCCTCACCTCCCGCCTCGACAAGGTGTTGCGCGAGGAGAAGGGGTACACGTACGGCGTGCGCGCCTTCGGGCAGGTGCTGCGTTCCACCGCCGACGGCAAGGGCGCGTCCATGCTGGCCATCAGCGGCTCGGTGGACACCCCGAACACCGGCCCGGCGCTGGACGACCTCTGGACGGTGCTGCGCACCCTCGCGGAGGGCGGTCTGACCGATGCCGAACGGGACGTGGCGGTACAGAACTTGGTGGGGGTGGCGCCGCTGAAGTTCGAGACGGCCGCCTCGGTCGCGGGCACCCTCGCGGACCAGGTGGAGCAGGAGCTGCCGGACGACTACCAGGCCCGGTTGTACGCCCAACTGGCCGCGACGGGAACGGTGGAGGCGACTTCGGCCGTGGTGAACGCCTTCCCGGTGGATCGGCTGGTCACGATCCTCGTGGGCGACGCGTCGCAGATCGCCGAGCCCGTGCGGGCGCTGGGGATCGGCGAAGTGAGCGTCGTCGGCAACTGACCTGAAATCAAAGGGGCTCAGGCGACTTGTCGCCTGAGCCCCTTTTGTCCATTTAGTGGTGAGGTTGCTTGTATGTGGTGTGGCGTAGGTAACAAAAGAGCGCACGTGTTTGGTGATTGCCTGATGATCCGCCTAGCGTCGGCCGTGCTGTTCGTCAGTTGTGCCCGCCGCACCCGCGGCACCGGACAGCAATCGCCGAGTCCCCGTCAGGCGCGAGCCTGGGGAGCCGGGGACCCACATGTGTCCCTGGGGTGAATCGGACCGCCTCGCAAGAGGGGGCCCGTAGGAGACCTTCCTGCTCCGAACCCGTCAGCTAACCCGGTAGGCGAGAAGGAAGGAAAGGATCAACCTCTTCATGGCGTTTGGCAGCAGTCGTGTCGCCGGTAAGCACCGTGGTTCCAGCCGTTTGAGCCGCAAGACCGCCGGTTACGCCGGTATAGCCGCCCTCGCCACCACCGGCGTCGTGGGCACGCTGGCCGGCCCCGCGTTCGCCGCGGGCGAGCCCGCCGCCTCCACGGTGGAGGACACCGGCCTCAACGCCGTCGTCGTCGCCGAGGACCTGCAGGGCGAGATCGAGACCCAGGCCGAGTCCCAGCAGCGCGCCGCCGACATCACCGCCGCGAAGGCCCAGGCCGAGGCCGACGCCAAGCAGCGCGCCGCCGAGTCCAAGCGCCTCGCCGAGGCCAAGGCGAAGGCCGAGCGCGAGGCCGCCGAGCGTGCGGCCCGCGAGGCCGAGCGCAAGCGCCTCAACACCTTCGTCGCTCCCGTCGACGGCTCCTACGTCAGCACGCAGTACCACGCGGGCGGCGGCATGTGGTCCTCCGGCAGCCACACGGGCATCGACTTCCACGCGGCGTCCGGCACCTCGGTCCACGCCGTGGGCGCCGGCACGATCGTCGAGGCCGGCTACGGCGGCGCGTACGGCAACAACGTCGTCATCAAGCACAACGACGGCACGTACACCCAGTACGGGCACATGTCCTCGCTGGACGTCTCCGTCGGCCAGCAGGTCACCCCGGGCCAGCAGATCGGCCTGTCGGGCTCCACGGGCAACTCCAGCGGCCCGCACCTGCACTTCGAGGCCCGCACCGGCTCGCAGTACGGCTCGGACATCGACCCGATCGCGTACCTGCGCTCGCACGACGTCAACGTGTGATCGCTTCGCACCTCTTCGCTGAAGGCCCCGGCTCATCGAGCCGGGGCCTTTCGCGTTGGCGGGAAATGTTTCACATCAGGGGCCGTCCTCGGAAATTATCGTGTGTTGCAATAGAGTCGCGGCACGGTCACGAAATCAAGCGGAGGTCCGGTCTTGCGAATTCCTGCGCACGCGGTATGCACAGCAATCCGCGACGACATCATCTCCGGCGTCTTCGGGCCCGGCGGGCGCCTCACCGAGGAAGTGCTGGCCCGTCGCTACGGAGTTTCCCGCGTCCCGGTCCGCGAGGCCCTGCGCACCCTGGAGTCGGAGGGCTTCGTCACCACCCGCCGACATGCCGGAGCCTGTGTGGCCGAGCCGACCGAGCAGGAGGCCTCGGACCTCCTGGAGCTGCGGATGCTGTTGGAGCCCCTCGCCGCCTCCCGGGCGGCCCGCCGACGCACCGAGGCGCATCTGAAGGTGCTGCGCGGACTGGTCAGGCTGGGCCAGGAACGGGCCAGGAGGGGCCAGGGGGAGGATCTGCGGTCCCTGGGGGGCTGGTTCCACGAGACGCTGTCCCAGGCGTCGGCGAGCCCCGGGCTGATCGCCCTGCTGACGCAGACGCGCCACAAGATCGCCTGGATGTTCTCGGTGGAGGCCCCGACGCGCCCCGTGGACTCCTGGGCCGAGCACGGAGCGATCGTGGACGCGGTGGCGCGCGGCGACGCCGAGCGGGCCCGGTCCCTCACGGCCCTGCACGCCGAGCGCGCGGCCGCGGCGCACCGGCGGCGCGTGAGGACTTCGCAACCTGCCGTAAACATGGCGAGTGGCCCGCATTAACAAGGCCCGTATACAAAGGACGGATATGCGGAGGGTTTCGGCGCCCCGGAATCACCCGCCCGATTCCGGCCGGCCCGATTTCGCCCCGCTCTTTTCGGCGGGCGGATTCCGAGCCGGAATTTCCGGCGTGCGGTAAAGGCCGCCCCGACGTCCCGCGCCGTGTCGCATTCGCGCCGGCGCATTCCCGAAGCCATGCGGCGCATTCCTGAAACGACGAAGCCGCGGCCCCCGACGCACCGGGGCCGCGGCCTCGCCGCGCGTGTGTGACCCGAAGGGTCGGGACCGTCTCGGGTCAGACGGTCTCGGGGAGCTCGTCGAGACCCTCGGCGACAAGCTTCGCGAGGCGGTCCAGCGCGACGTCGGCGCCCTCGGCCTCGGACGCGAGGACGATCTCCTCGCCGCCCTGGGCGCCCAGGCCCAGAACCGCCAGCATGGAAGCGGCGTTGACGGGGTCGCCGCCGGCCTTCGCGATGGTCACCGGGACGCCGGAAGCGGTCGTCGCCCGGACGAAGATCGAGGCGGGACGAGCGTGCAGGCCCTCGGCCCAGCCGACGTTGACGCGGCGCTCTGCCATGGTGATGCCCTTCAGGTGCTAGCGGTTGTCTAGACCAGTCTCTCACGGCACCCGGAATGCTCGAACCGGCCTTCGGCCCGGATCCACCGCCGTTGGACCCTCCCCAGCTTGCACTGATTTGCCCCCCTGTGCCGCACGCGCCGCGCGCGCACCGTTCGGTTGGCCCGCCCCTTAAGGTGTGGCCATGACCACCGAGTCGGACCCCTCGTACCCGGCCCACTGGGAAGCGGACGTCGTGCTGCGCGACGGCGGCACCGCCCGGATCCGGCCCATCACCGCCGAGGACGCGGGCCGCCTGGTCAGCTTCTACGAACAGGTCTCCGACGAGTCGAAGTACTACCGGTTCTTCGCCCCGTACCCCCGCCTGTCCGACCGCGACGTCCACCGCTTCACCCATCACGACCACGTGGACCGCGTCGGCCTCGCGGCGACCATCGGCGGCGAGTTCATCGCCACCGTCCGCTTCGACCGCATCGGCCCCGACGGCCGGCCCGCCTCCGCGCCCGCCGACGAGGCCGAGGTCGCCTTCCTCGTCCAGGACGCGCACCAGGGCCGCGGAGTCGCCTCCGCCCTCCTCGAACACATCGGCGCGGTGGCCCGGGAGCGCGGCATCCGCCGGTTCGCCGCCGAGGTCCTGCCCGCCAACAGCAAGATGATCAAAGTGTTCACGGACGTCGGGTACCAGCAGAAGCGCAGCTTCGAGGACGGCGCCGTCCGTCTCACCCTCGACCTCGAACCCACCGCCGAGTCCCTCGCCGTGCAGCGGGCCCGCGAACAGCGCGCCGAGGCCCGCTCCGTCCAGCGGCTCCTGGCCCCCGGCTCCGTGGCGGTGATCGGAGTCAGCCGCTCCGGCGGAGGCGTGGGCGCCGCGGCGCTGCGCAACCTTCGGGACACCGGCTTCCACGGCCACCTGTACGCGGTCAACGAGGCGGCCTCCGCCGACCTGCTCGACGGCGTACGCGCCTTCCGCACCGTCGCCGACATCGGCGCCCCGGTCGACCTCGCGGTCGTCGCCGTCCCGGCGGACCGGGTCCCGGACGCGGTCCGCGCGTGCGGAGAGCACGGAGTGCAGGGGCTGGTGGTGCTGTCCGCCGGATACGGCGAGAGCGGCCCGGCCGGGCTGCAACGGCAGCGCGAGCTGGTGCGCCAGGTCCGCTCGTACGGGATGCGGCTGATCGGCCCGAACGCGTTCGGGGTCATCAACACCGCTGCGGACGTGGAGCTGAACGCCTCGCTGGCCCCCACCCCGGCGTCCGCGCGCGGCCGGATCGGCCTGTTCACCCAGTCCGGCGCGATCGGCATCGCCCTGCTCTCGGGGCTGCTGCGGCGCGGCGAGGGGTTGTCCTCGTTCGTCTCGGCCGGCAACAGGGCCGACGTCTCCGGCAACGACATCCTCCAGTACTGGTACGACGACGACTCCACCGACGTGGCCCTGATGTACCTGGAGACCCTGGGCAACCCCCGCAAGTTCACCCGCCTCGCCCGACGCACGGCCGCCGTCAAGCCCGTGGTCGTGGCCCGGGGCGGCCGGCACACCCCGGCCGGACACGTGGTCCCCGGCACCCGGCTGCCCGAGTCCACCGTCTCCGAACTGCTCAGGCAGGCGGGCGTCATCCGGGTCGACACGGTCACGGAACTGGTCGACGTCGGGCTGCTGCTGGCCGGTCAGCCGCTGCCCGCCGGCCCGAGGGTGGCGATCCTCGGGAACTCCGAATCGCTGGGCGTGCTCACCTACGACGCCTGCCTGACCCGGGGGCTGCGGCCCCTGCCACCACTGGACCTGACCACCGCCGCCACGCCGCAGGACTTCCGTACCGCCCTCGCCGACGCCCTGGCCTCGCCGGACTGCGACGCGGTCGTCGTGACGGCGATCCCCTGGGTGGGGGAGAACGCGCCGGCCGACGACCTGGCGAGCGCCCTGCGCGACGCCGTCGCCGAGCACCCGGGCAAGCCGGTCGCGGTGGTGCACGTGGAGCTGGGCGCGCTGGCCGAGGCCCTCTCGACGGCCGCCGGAACCGTCGCGCCCCGCCCCGCGAACGCGATCACGCCGACCGCCCCGGCGGCCACCACCCCCCCGTCCCCGACAGCCCCGGCCCCGACCAGCCCGGTCGCGGGCATCCCCCTCACGCCGCCCCCGCCGCCGGGCGCCCCGCGGCAGGCCGACACCCCTGCGACGGCCCACCCCGCCACTCGACCCGGCACCGCCGGCGAAGGGCGGATCCCGGCCTACCCCGCCGCCGAGCGGGCCGTCCGCGCCGTCGCCGAAGCCGTGCGATACGCGCAGTGGCGGCGGTCCCTCGCCGACGCCGGCCAGGTGCCCGAGTACGAGGACATCGACGAGGCCGGAGCCGCCACGCAGCTCGCCGCCCTGCTCGCCGGCCCCGCGGACTCCGCGATCACCCTCGACGAGGCGGACGCGATCACGCTCCTCGCCCGGTACGGGATCCGGGTGCTGCCCACCCTGCCCGCGCCCGACGCCGGCGCCGCCGTACGGGCCGCCCGCACGCTCGGCTACCCGGTGGCCCTGAAGACCACCGCCCCGCACCTGCGCCACCGCGCCGATCTGGGAGGCGTACGCCTGGCCCTGACGGCCGAGGCGGAGCTGCGGCGCGCCTACGACGAACTCACCGAGGCCCTCGGCAAGCCGGCCGAGCTGCTCCCGGTCGTCCAGGCGATGGTGCCCCGCGGCGTCGACACCGTCGTGCGCAGCGTCATCGACCCCACCGCGGGCGCCGTCCTCTCCTTCGGTCTCGCCGGTGTCCCCTCCGAACTGCTCGGTGACACCGCCCACCGGCTCGTCCCGGCCACCGACCGGGACGCCGCCGCCCTGCTCCGGTCCATCCGCGCCGCGCCCCTCCTCTTCGGCTGGCGCGGCAGCGACCCCGTGGACACGCCCGCCCTGGAGGAGCTGCTGCTGCGCCTGTCCCGACTGGTCCACGACCACCCCGAGGTGATCGGGGTGTCCCTGGAACCCGTCGTCGTCGCCACCGAGGGACTCTCCGTGCTGAGCGCCACCGTCCGCGTGGCCCGCCCGCCCGTCCGCACCGACCTCGGACCGCGCACCCTCCCCAGCTACTAGGACCGGTCCGGCGCGGTCCGGCCGCCCCGGACGGGCCTTAGGATGGACCTCATGGCGAAATCCGGTACGACGACCCAGGGGCTGCGCGCGGCGATCGAGCGCAGCGGCTACTACCCGACCCTCGTGGCCGAGGCCGTGGAGGCCGCGGTGGGCGGCGAGCCGATCTCGTCGTACCTGGTCCACCAGGAGACGACCTTCGACTCCAACGAGGTGCGCCGGCACGTCACGGTCCTGGTCCTCACCGGCAACCGCTTCATCGTGAGCCACACCGACGAGCAGGCCGCCGACGCCGGGTCGCCGTCCCCGTACGCGACGACCTCCACCGAGTCGGTCAAGCTCGGCAGCATCTCCTCGGTGGTGCTCAGCCGCGTCGTCGCCAACCCCGAGTCGTACACCGCCGGCACCCTGCCGCGCGAGGTCGTGCTGACCATCGGCTGGGGCGCGGTCTCGCGCATCGACCTGGAGCCCGCCGCCTGCGGCGACCCGAACTGCGACTCCGACCACGGCTACACCGGCAACTCCACCGCCGACGACCTCAGCCTGCGGGTCAGCGAGGCCGGCGACGGCCCGGAGACGGTCCGCCAGACCCTGGTCTTCGCCCAGGCCCTGTCCGAGGCCACCGCGGCCTCGCCCGCCGCCGGCCGCTGATGTTCTCCTCCGTACCCGCGAACTGGGACGAGCCCGAGCCGCTGGACCTCGCCGGCGCCCCCGTTCCGCACTACGGCACCGGTTCGCTCGCCGACCTGCTGCCGACCCTGGCGGCCGGACAGGGCGTTCCCGGCCTCGCCGCCGGGATCGCCGAACTGACCCCGGCCGACCGGAACTGCGTCTTCCTGGTCGACGGCATGGGCTGGGAGCAGATCAAGGCCCACCCGCAGGAGGCCCCGTACCTGGCCTCCCTGCTCGCCGGTTCGCGCGGCGGCACCGGTCGCCCGATCACCTCGGGCTTCCCGGCGACCACCGCCACCTCGCTGGCCTCCGTCGGCACGGGACTGCCGCCGGCCCGACACGGCCTGCCCGGCTACGCCGTGCGCAACCCGGCCTCCGGCGAACTGATGAACCAGCTCCGCTGGCAGCCGTGGACCCAGCCGAAGACCTGGCAGCCGTACCCCACCGTCTTCCAGCTCGCGGACGCCGCCGGCGTGCACACCGCGCAGGTGTCCGCGCCGGGCTTCCAGACCACCCCGCTCACCAAGATCGCGCTGAGCGGCGGCACCTTCCACGGCCGGATGACCGGCGAGGAGCGGATGGATCTCGCGGCCATCCAACTCGCCGCCGGTGAACGCTCGCTCGTGTACACGTACTACAGCGAACTCGACGGAGCCGGTCACCGGCACGGCGTCGACTCCGACGTGTGGCGCGGTCAACTCATGTACGTCGACCGACTGGTGCAGCGACTGGCGGAGCAACTGCCGCCCCGCACCGCCCTGTACGTGACCGCCGACCACGGCATGGTGGACGTGCCCTTCGACGAGGACTCGCGGATCGACTTCGACGAGGACTGGGAACTGGGCGCGGGCGTGGCCCTGCTGGGCGGCGAGGGACGGGCCCGACACGTCTACGCGGTACCGGGAGCCGAGGCCGACGTGCTCACCGTGTGGCGCGAGGTGCTCGGGGACCGCTTCTGGATCGCGAGCCGCGAAGAGGCCCTGGAACTCGGCTGGTTCGGCGCCCCGGGAGAGTGCGACGAGCGTGTGCTGAGGCGGATCGGCGACGTCGTCGCCGCCGCCCACGCCGACGTCGCGATCACCGCGTCCCGCAAGGAGCCCAACGAGTCGGCGCTCGTCGGCATGCACGGCTCCATGACCGCGGCCGAGCAACTGGTCCCCCTCCTCGAAATCCGCACCTGACCCACGCGCCGCCCCACCGTCACCGCCCACCCCTGTGCCCCGAACCGAAAGGTCCCGTACTTCCCATGCCCGAGCTGGTGTTCTTCTCCGGAACGATGGACTGCGGAAAGAGCACACTGGCGCTCCAGATCGGGCACAACCGCTCCGCCCGGGGGCTGCAAGGCGTGATCTTCACCCGCGACGACCGGGCGGGCGAGGGCAAGCTGTCCTCGCGGCTGGGTCTGGTGACGGAGGCGGTCGAGGCCGGCGAGGGCATGGACCTGTACGCGTACCTGGTCGCCCAGCTGTCCCAGGGCGGCCGGGCGGACTACGTGATCGTGGACGAGGCCCAGTTCCTGGCCCCCGAACAGATCGACCAGCTCGCCCGCATCGTGGACGACCTCGACATGGACGTCTTCGCCTTCGGCATCACCACCGACTTCCGCACCAGGCTCTTCCCCGGCTCGCAGCGCCTCATCGAGCTGGCCGACCGGATCGAGCAGCTCCAGGTCGAGGCCCTGTGCTGGTGCGGCGCCCGCGCCACCCACAACGCCCGCACGGTGGGGGGCGTGATGGTCGTGGAGGGCGAACAGGTCGTGGTCGGCGACGTGAACCGCCCGGCCGAGGAGATCGGCTACGAGGTCCTCTGCCGCCGCCACCACCGCCGCCACATGACCTCCGCCGCGGCCCACGCGGGCGCCCTCTCCCCGGACGTCCTCCCCGTCAACCACGGCTGAGCGGCCCGCGTCGCGGGTGCCACCGCGGGCGCGACGAGGGGTCAGTTCCGGGAGTGGACCAGGGTGAAGACCGCCCCCTCCGGGTCCGCGACGGTGGCCAGTCGGCCGTTGAAGCCCTCGCGGGGCGGTTCGACGACGCGGCCGCCGAGGTCGATCACCCGGGCCGTGGCCGCGTCGGTGTCCTCGACCTCGAAGTACGTCATCCAGTGCGGCCCCCGGTCGTGCGGCAGCGAGCGGCCCACCCCGTGCACGGCGGCGACCGGGTGGCCGTCCAGGCGCAGGGTCAGGTAGTCGAAGTCGTCCGTCGTGTCCGGGTGTTGGCGGGCCTCGTGGCCGAAGACGTGCTCGTAGAACTTGCCGACGGCCGTGGTGTCCTGCGTGACCAACTCGTTCCAGACCGGGGTGCCGGGGGAGCCGTGCAGCGCGGTGCCGAGGTGACTGCCCGCCTGCCAGATGCCGAAGATGGCGCCGAGCGGGTCGGAGCAGATCGCCACCCGGCCCGCGACGCCGGCGTCCAGCGGGCCCACCGCGACCGTGCCCCCGCAGGCACGGATCGCCTCGGCCGTGGCGTCGGCGTCGTCCGTGGCGAGGTACGTGGTCCAGGCGACCGGGAGGTCCCGGTCCGGGGGCATCTCGCCGACGCCGGCCACCTCCCGGCCGTCGAGCACCGCTCTGACGTAGGGGCCCAACTGCTCCGGGCCCGGTTGGTAGTCCCAGCCGAAGAGGTCGGCGTAGAACTCCTCGGTGGGGCCGAGGCCGTGCACCATCAGGCTCACCCAGCACGGTGTACCGGGCTCACGCCTGGTTGCCTTCGCTGCCTCGGTCATGTCAGCCGTCTCCTCAGTCGTGGTCCTGTCCTCGAAGTGATGCTTCCACTCCGAGGGGTTCGGCGCGCCTCGACCGGGCCGCGTTTCCCGGGAGCGGAGGAGAGATGACCGAATCAATGCGGCCCGTCGCGGCGCGTTGATGTCCGGCTTGTTACACGGGGTGCCGGGGTGGGGAGGAAGATGTGCCCCATGACTGCGATCCTCTCGGCTTCCGAACTGATGAGCGAAATGACCGGAAGCGCCCCACCGGTGCTCCTGGACGTCCGCTGGCAACTGGGCGGACCCGACCAGCGGCCCGCGTACGAGGCGGGGCACCTGCCCGGTGCCGTGTACGTGGACCTGGACCACGAACTGGCAGGTCCCGTGAGCGCGACGGGACTTGGCGGGCGGCATCCGCTTCCGGACCCCGAGGCGTTCGGCGCGGTGATGCGCCGGGCCGGGGTCCGCGCCGGCGTGCCGGTGGTCGCGTACGACGGCGGACAGGGCTGGGCCGCGGCCCGGGCGTGGTGGCTGCTGCGCTGGACGGGGCACACGGACGTTCGGGTCCTGGACGGGGGTCCGAAGGCCTGGACGGCGGCCGGGGGCGCGATGACGACCGTCACACCCACCCCCACCGAGGGTGATTTCAAGCCAAACCCGGGCGCGCTGGAGGTCCTCGACGCGGACGGGGCGGCCGCACTGGCCCGTTCGGGTGTCCTCCTGGACGCCCGGGCGGGGGAGCGATACCGGGGTGAGGTCGAGCCGATCGACCGGGTCGGCGGCCATGTGCCGGGCGCGGTGTCCGCTCCGACCTCGGAGAACGTGGACGCGGACGGACGATTCCTGCCGGCGGCGTCCCTGCGCGCACGGTTCGAGGCGCTCGGCGCCGCAGGCCGGGCCCCGGTCGCGGTCTACTGCGGCTCGGGGGTCTCCGGCGCGCACGAGGTGCTGGCCCTGGACGTCGCGGGCATCGCGTCCGCGCTGTACGCGGGCAGCTGGTCGGACTGGTCCTCGGACCCGGCCCGCCCGGTCGCCACGGGCCCGACGCCGTAGAGCGGGACACACGGAAGGTCGGGGGCGCCGCGCATGCCGCGCCCCCGACCTTCTCGTGCGGGTGTTCCCGCTATTCCTGCTTCTTGCGTCGGGTGCCGAAGACGATCTCGTCCCAGCTCGGCACCGCGGCGCGCCGGCCCGGGCGCACCCCGTCCGCCTCGGCCTGCCGGTCGGTGGTGCCGGTCAACCGGTCGCGGTGACCCGCCACGGTGCGCGGCATCAGGACGTCGGCGTACGCGCTGCCGGCTCCCGCGGAGGCCGCCGGCGCCTCCTCGACGACCTCCGGTTCCTCGGCCGGCAGGTCGACGCGTTCCGGAACCACCATGTCGCCGCGGAAGCTGGGCACGGCTTCCAGCAGGCTGGTCAAGGTGTCCCGCTCCTCCTCCGGTTCCGGCGGCGGGGCGGGGCGTTCCATCTGGCGGTCGAGCGCGCGGTCGAGCGGTCGGTCGCGGGGCAGGCGCGCGATCCTCGGGACGAACGGGAAGCTCGGCTCGGGTGCCGCGGGCAGATCGTCCGATTCGCCGATCAGGGAGCGGGCCTCGTCGTCCACGGCCACGACGAGTCGGCGGGGCGGGTCGTACGTCCAGCTCGCCGAGTGCGGTTCGCTCGCGACCCGGTAGACCAGCAGGACCTCCCAGGTGCCGTCGTCGCGGCGCCAGGAGTCCCATTGCACGGACTCCTTGTCGGCCCCGCGCAGCGTCAGCCGTTCCTGCACGGCCTCGCCGAGCTGGGGGCCGGTGTTCTCGCCGGGGCGGCGCACGGGAGTCTTGCGGGCGCGTTCCGCCATGAACGCGCGCTCCGCGAGCACGGGGCCCTCGAACCGGCGTACCCGGTCGACGGGGATGCCCGCGAGTTGAGCGACCTCCTCCGCGGAGGCGCCGGCTCGTATGCGGGCCTGGATGTCGCGAGGGCGGAGGTGGCTCTCCACCTCGATCTCGATCTGGTTCAGGCGCGCACGGTCGTTGCGTACGGCAGCCCGGAGACGCTCGTCGATCGGAAGCGTGTACTCCGTGCTGTCCGCAGCCTTGAGCACCAGTCGTGTGCCGTCATTGGAGACGGCCACGACACGCAGTTCGGGCATGGGGACCTCCCGGGTGGTGCCTGCCGACGTCACGTGCGTCGCTGCTTCCGCTAGTCGAGTGTGGCCTGCCCGGGTGCAGCCTGCCACAACCTTGCCGAGTTAAACCGGCGTGTCGGGCATGCGCCCTTGATCGCCGTTATGGCACGGTTACCTGTTGGGTACGCACAGTGACCGAACGATTACTGTGCGCAGCAGGAACCCGTGCAACACCGCGGCATCGCCGGTCTCGAGTGCCGTTTCTCCATCGTCCGGCCCCCTCTCCCGAGTCCGGACATCCGAAAGGAAGGACGGCCCCAGGGCTCGCCACAGTACTCCATTCGGGCCACGCAGGTGGACCGCCGCGCCGCCGAACTTGTCTCGGGCGGCGGGAGTTGAGCTGCCCTGAATGCGGTCGGTATCCGGCGGGACCTGCGCCCCGGTCGGTTTGAGGGTGTCTTGCTTCACAGAATCCCCCGAAATGGAACTTTCCGTTTCGCTCAGGTGTCAGTAACTGCTGGAAGAGGAGAAGCGCGAGAGGCAGGGCACGCAGGGGATGGCGATGGGTCAGAAGACGACGCGGGACACGGTGGACCCGGTACCGGAGAAGAAGAAACTCGATCTGAGCGTGGCGCAGATCGCGGGCACCTCCACCGCCACCGTCGCGGCGGCCCTGCTCGCCTCACAGATGGGGGTCTACGGCACGATCCTCGGAGCCGGCGTGGTGAGCGTGGTCGCCACCGCGGGAGGGCCCGTCGTCCAGCACCTGTTCCGACGTACCGGCGATCAGTTGCGCGAGACCGCCCGCCCCAAGGCCCGTCAGGTGCCCGTGGTGCACAAGGACCAGGCTGCGGACGGCTCGCTGCTGCCGGGTGCGGCGCTGCCCTCCGAGGAGTTCGGCGACGCGACCGTGCACGGCACCCGGGTGCGGGGCTGGAAGCGAACGGCCGTCGCCTCCGGAGCCGCCTTCGCCATCGCGCTCGGCGGACTCGGCACCTACGAGGCGATTGCCGGCACCTCCGTCAGCCAGGGTGGCGGCACCATCCTGTCCGGGGGCACCCGCAAGGCCGCCGACCACAAGCCGAGCGTGCCGCGCGAGGACCCCGGTCGGGGCGCCGACGACGGCGACGGAGGCAAGGGCGGGCAGGACGGCGGGCGCGGCGAGAGCCCGGGGACCGGGAAGGGTTCCCCGGACCCCTCGACCTCCCCCGGCGACGAAAGCCCGGGACCGGACCCGACGCCCTCCCGTTCCGGGGAGTCGAGCCCGGACCCGACGCCGCCGAAGCCCGATCCGACACCGACGCCCACTCCCACCCCGACCCCGACTCCGGGGAAGTCGACCGGTGGTTCGGGGTCCGGTTCCGGATCGGGTTCCGGTGGGACAAGCACCGGTACCGGGCCCGCGCCGAACCCCTCCTGAACCGGGGTCAGCTCCCGAGCACGCGCCGCAGGTAGTCGTTGCCGAACAGCCGGTCGGGGTCCAGCCGGTCCCGCAGCGCCGTGAACTCGCCGAAGCGCGGGTACACCCCGGCGAGGTACTCCGCGTCCCGCGTGTGCACCTTGCCCCAGTGCGGCCGGCCGCCGTGCGCGGTGAAGATGCGCTCCGCCGCGGTGAAGTAGGCCTGGTACGGGGTGCCCTTGTACATGTGGACCGCCACGTAGGCCGTCTCCCGGCCCGACGCCGTGGACAGGGTGACGTCGTCGGCCGGCGCGGTGCGGACCTCCACGGGGAAGCTGACGCGCAGCTCGGATCCGTCGACCATCGCCTTCAGCTCGCGCAGCGCCCCGACGACGTGCTCACGGGGGAGCGCGTACTCCATCTCCACGAACCGGACCCGGCGCGGGCTGGTGAACACCTTGTACGGGATGTCCGTGTAGGTGCGCGCCGACAGGGCGCGGCTGGCGATCCGCGCGATGCCGGGGACGGCCGCCGGGACGGCGCGCCCCAGCGAGTTGACGGCCTGGAAGACGCCGTTGGACAACAGTTCGTCCTCCACCCATGCGCTCACCGCCCCGGGCGGGGCGGCCGGGCCCTGGCTGCGGTTGTTCCGCTTGGTGTTGCAGTTGCCGGTGTGCGGGAACCAGTAGAACTCGAAGTGCTCGTTCTCCGCGAAGTGCTCGTCGAACTCGGCCGTCACCCGGTCGAAGGGCATCGGCTCCTCACGGGCGGTCAGGAAGAAGATCGGCTCCACGGCGAGGGTGACCGAGGTGAGGATGCCGAGCGCGCCGATGCCGAGTCGGGCCGCCGCGAAGACCTCCGGGTTCTCCTTCTCCGAGCACGCCAGCAGTCGGCCGTCGGCCGTGACCAGCTCCAACCCGCGGATCTGCGCGGAGAGGGAGGCGGAGTCGCGGCCGGTGCCGTGGGTGCCGGTGCTGGTGGCGCCGGAGACCGTCTGCTCCATGATGTCGCCCATGTTGGTGAGCGACAGGCCCTCTCCGGCCAGGGCCTGGTTGAGGTCCTTGAGGACCGTGCCCGCCGCCACCGTGACGGTCCCGGCCGCGCGGTCCACGGACCGGACGCCGGCCAGGGACTGCGGACGGATCAGCACGCCGTCGGTGGCGGCGGCCGCCGTGAAGGAGTGGCCGGTGCCGACGGCCTTCACCTTCAGCCCGTCCTCGGCGGCCCGACGGACCGCCTCCTGAAGCTCCCCGACCGAGGTCGGGGTCACCACGCGGGCGGGGGTGGCACTGACGTTCCCCGCCCAGTTACGCCACGTGGCCGGCGTCCTCGCCGCCCCGGCGTACCCGTTCTGCCCTGCTGTCGCCGTCCCCATCGGTGCCTGGCTCCTCCCCTTGCGCCGGCCTCGTCAGCCGGCGGAATCCCGCGAACGCCACCGCGGCCGCGGTCACCCCCGCCGAGAGCGAGACGACGTACCCGGTCCGCGCACCGGCCGCGTCGACGACCCAGCCGGCCACGGAGGACCCGATCGCGATGCCGACCGCGAGGCCGGTGCTGATCCAGGTCATGCCCTCGGTCAGCTTCGCGTGAGGTACGTGCGCCTCGATCAGGGCCATCGTGGTGATCATCGTGGGAGCGATGGCGAGGCCCGAGACGAAGAGCGCCACGGCCAGAAACGGAAGGTTCCCGGCCAGTAGGAGGGGGATCATACTCACGGCCATCGCACTGATGCCCAGCATCCACCGAGGTTCGGCCTTGCCCTTGAAGTGCAGCAGGCCGAAGACGATGCCCGCGAGGCAGGATCCGAAGGCCCAGATCGCCAGGAACACCCCGCCGAGGGACTTGTTGCCGTGCTCCTCGGCGAAGGCCAGCGTCGCCACGTCCACGGACCCGAAGATCGCGCCGGTGGCCGCGAAGGTGGCGACCAGGACCTGGAGACCGGGGGAGCGCAGCGCCGAGGACCGGTCCGACTGGGGGTGACGGGGATGGGGCTCGGGCTCGGTGGCGGTGAGCGCGGTCAGCCACCACACACCCGTGAGCAGGCAGACGAGCGCGACCACCGGGCCGGCCTCCGGGAACCAGCTCGCGGACAGGGTCGCGGCGAGCGGCGGACCGACGATGAAGCACAGCTCGTCGAGGATCGACTCGAACGAGTAGGCGGTGTGCAGTTGCGGGGTGTCCCGGAAGAGCGCCGTCCAGCGCGCGCGCACCATCGAGCCGACGCTGGGCACGCAGCCCGCGACGACGGCGAAGACGAAGAGGGTCCAGCGGGGCCATTCGTTCGCCGCCGAGAGCAGCAGACCCGTCACGGCCCCCGCCGCGACGAGCGTCGCCGGGCGCAGCACCCGCCGTTGTCCGTGCTGGTCCACCAGTCGGGACACCTGGGGGCCCACGGCGGCGGCCGAGAGCGCGATGGTCGCCGTGATCCCGCCCGCGAGGGCGTAGCTGCCGCCGAGCTCGGTGATCATCGTCAGCACGCCGATGCCGACCATGGACAGGGGCATCCGACCGATGAGGCCGGCGGCCGTGAACCCCTTGGTGCCGGGGGTCGCGAAGATCGCGCGGTAGGGACTGGGCACGTTGCGCTCCGTAAGGGACGTCTGTGGCCCCCACTGGTCACGGTCGCCGACAAGGCGCCCGCATGGGGAAAATCCAGACAGGAAGTTAGGGTGACCTTACCTTTGATCTTCGGTCTCGGGCGCGCCGGGTCCGTTTCCCGGCCCGGCCCGGCGGGTGGCAGGATTCGAGCATGTCCGACCAGCTCCGCGCCTGCGCCCCCCGAGCGGCAGAGGGCCTCGCCGCCCCCTACGACGCCCTCCTGTTGCTCTCCTTCGGCGGCCCCGAGGGCCCCGACGACGTCGTTCCGTTCCTGGAGAACGTGACGCGGGGGCGCGGCATCCCGCGCGAGCGGCTCAAGGAGGTCGGGCAGCACTACTTCGGCTTCGGCGGGGTCAGCCCCATCAACGGGCAGAACCGCGCGTTGCTGGACGCGCTGCGCAAGGACTTCGCGGAGCACGGGCTCGACCTGCCGGTCTACTGGGGCAACCGGAACTGGGCCCCGTACCTCACCGACGTGCTGCGCGAGATGGCCGCCGACGGTCGCCGCCGGATCGCGGTGCTCGCGACCAGTGCGTACGCCTCGTACTCCGGCTGCCGGCAGTACCGGGAGAACCTCGCCGACGCCCTGGCGCAGTTGGCCGAGGAGGGGGTGGAGGAGCTGCCGCGCGTGGACAAGCTGCGGCACTGCTTCAACCACCCGGGATTCGTGCAGCCGATGATCGACGGCGTGCTCGCCTCCCTGGCCGAGCTGCCGCGGGACGTGCGGGCCGGGGCGCGCCTGGTGTTCACCACACACTCGATCCCGACCGCCTCGGCGGACACCTCCGGCCCGGTGGAGGGGCACGGCGAGGGCGGTGCGTACGTCCGCCAGCACCTGGACGTGGCCACCGTGATCGCGGACGCCGTCCGCGCCGAGACGGGCACCGAACTGCCCTGGGACCTCGTCTACCAGTCGCGCAGCGGCGCCCCGCACATCCCGTGGTTGGAGCCCGACATCTGCGACCACCTGGAGGCCCTGCGCGCGAAGGACACCCCGGCGGTCGTGATGGTGCCGATCGGGTTCGTCTCGGACCACATGGAGGTCCTCTACGACCTCGACACGGAGGCCACGGCCAAGGCCGCCGAACTGGGCCTGCCGATCGCCCGCTCGGCGACGGTCGGCGCCGACCCGCGGTTCGCGGCGGCGGTACGGGACCTGCTGCTGGAGCGCGCCGCGGCCGAGCGCGGCGTGCCGGTCGAACGGTGCGCGCTGGGGCTGCTCGGCCCGAGTCATGATCGGTGCGCGGTGGGCTGCTGCCCGGCGCGCGCCCCGCGGCCGGCCGCCGCCGGAGCGGACAGTCCGTACGCCTGACCGACCCCAGGGAGTGGCACCACCATGATTTCCGCGGAACTGAAGGCCGAGCTGCTCGACGTGGGTCTGGAGGCGGCCCGCCGGGCGGGTGAACTGCTGCGCGACGGGCGACCGGCCGACCTCGCGGTGGCCGCGACCAAGTCCAGCCCGATCGACGTGGTGACCGAGATGGACATCGCGGCGGAGAAGCTGATCACCGAGATCCTCGGACGGCGGCGTTCCGAGGACGGGCTGCTGGGCGAGGAGGGCGCGGACACCCCCGGGACCAGCGGCGTGCGCTGGGTCGTGGACCCGCTCGACGGCACCGTCAACTACCTGTACGGGCTGCCGAGCTGGTCCGTGTCGGTCGCCGCCGAGTACCGGGGCGAGACCGTGGTCGGGGTCGTGGCGGCCCCGATGCGCGGGGAGACGTTCCACGCGGTGCTCGACGGCGGGGCGTGGCTGGGCGACGCCCGCCTCGCGTGCCGGCCGGCGGCGCCGCTGGACCAGGCGCTGATCGCGACCGGATTCGCGTACGTGCAGGCGCGGCGGGCGCACCAGGCCGAGGTCGCCCGGCGGATCATCCCGCTGGTCCGGGACATCCGGCGGGGCGGCTCGGCGGCCGTAGACCTGTGCGATGTGGCCGCCGGACGGCTGGACGGGTACTGGGAGCGGGGGCTGAACCCCTGGGACCTTGCGGCGGGCGAGCTGATCGCGCGCGAGGCGGGGGCGCTGACCGGAGGCCGCCCGGGGCGGCCCGCCTCGGGCGAACTGGCGCTGGCGGCCACCCCGGCCGTGTTCGCCTCGCTGCAACCGCTGCTGGACGAGGCGCAGGCCTGGCGCGACTGAGGTCCCTCCGTGGGCCCGCTCCGGCGGCCGGGCCCACGGAAAGACCCCGGGCGCCCTGTGGGCGGCCGGGGTCGGGGTCCGGGGCGGGGTGGGATCAGGCGGCCGTGACGGAGATGCCGCGTTCCACGGGTACGCCGTGTTCGGCGGCCAGGCGCTGGAGGTCCTCCAACTCCGCCTGTTCCACATCCGCGAGGTGGTCGTCGCCCGTCTCACGGGCCTTGCTGAGGTCGGACTGGGTGGCCTCGATGCGCTGCAGAAGGCCTGCGGTGAATGCGTCCATGGTGGGTGCGCCCCCTCTTCATGGGTCGGCGACGGGTGGCACGTGGCAGTCCGCCGTCAGGGAGTGGTCGGGGTGTGCAGTCGTCCTCCCCGGCACCTCGGGCCCAGAAACCTCGCGGGGCCGGGGAATCCCCACTTCCACCCGGGGGAAGGCGGCCGAGCGGCGCCTTACAGCCGGTTTACCGCCGAAACGTGCAGGATGGTCGACGCAACACAGGTGTGCCCGTCTGGGCTCGAAGGAAGGAAACGACGTGCGCGTACTCGTCGTCGAGGACGAGCAGCTGCTCGCCGATGCGGTGGCCACCGGCCTGCGCCGGGAGGCCATGGCCGTGGACGTCGTGTACGACGGCGCCGCGGCCCTTGAGCGCGTCGGAGTGAACGACTACGACGTGGTGGTGCTCGACCGGGACCTCCCGCTCGTGCACGGCGACGACGTCTGCCGCAAGATCGTCGAGCTGGGCATGCCCACCCGCGTCCTGATGCTCACCGCCTCCGGCGACGTGAGCGACCGGGTCGAGGGGCTGGAGCTCGGGGCGGACGACTACCTGCCCAAGCCCTTCGCCTTCACCGAGCTCACCGCGCGGGTGCGGGCCCTGGGGCGGCGTACGACCGTGGCCCTGCCGCCCGTGCTGGAGCGGGCCGGCATCAAGCTGGACCCGAACCGCCGCGAAGTCTTCCGCGAGGGCAAGGAGGTGCAGCTGGCGCCGAAGGAGTTCGCGGTGCTGGAGGTCCTCATGCGCAGCGAGGGCACGGTGGTCTCCGCCGAGCAGCTGCTGGAGAAGGCCTGGGACGAGAACACCGACCCCTTCACCAACGTGGTCCGGGTGACCGTCATGACCCTGCGGCGCAAGCTCGGCGAGCCGCCCGTGATCGTCACCGTGCCGGGCTCCGGATACCGGATCTGACGGGCATGGCAGCGACACCGGCGCCGGCCGCGGCGCCACCGAAGCCCACCTGGGACCCCGGCCAGCCCGAGGGTCCCTTCCCTTGGCTGCGGCCGACGATCCGGATACGGCTCACCCTGCTGTACGGCGGGATGTTCCTGATCGCCGGCATCCTGCTGCTGTCGATCATCTACCTGCTGGCGGCGCAGGCGCTGCGCGAGGGCAACGGCGCGCCCTTCAAGATCGTGGACGGTACCGACGTCACGGTCATCAGCAACACCTGCCCCGGGGTGGCCGGCAAGGGCCAGCCGCTCGACCAGTTCAACGCCGCCATCAACGCCTGCGTCCTGGAACAGCGCAGGCACGCCCTGGACGACCTGCTCAGCCGGTCGCTGATGGCCCTGTTGGGCCTCAGCATCATCGCCTTCGCCTTCGGCTACGCGATGGCCGGCCGGGTGCTCTCGCCGCTCGGGAAGATCACCCGTACCGCCCGTCGGGTGGTCGGCTCCGACCTGACCCGGCGGATCGAGCTGGACGGGCCGGACGACGAGCTGAAGGAGCTGGCCGACACCTTCGACGAGATGCTCGACCGGCTGGAGCGGGCCTTCACGGCCCAGCAGCGGTTCGTGGCCAACGCCTCGCACGAGCTGCGGACGCCGCTCGCGATCAACAGGACGCTCCTGGAGGTGCACCTCTCCGATCCGGGGGCCCCGGTGGAGCTCCAGCAGCTCGGCAAGACGCTGCTCGCCACCAACGAGCGCAGCGAGCAGCTCGTCGAAGGCCTGCTCCTGCTGGCCCGCAGCGACAACCAGATAATCGAACGCAAGCCCGTGGACCTGGCCGAGGTCGCCTCGCGGGCCATCGACCAGGCGCGCGGCGAGGCGGGCGCCAAGGGCGTGGAGATCCGCGGCGAACGCGCCCTGGCGGTCGTCCAGGGCAACGGCGTGCTGCTGGAGCGGATCGCCCTCAACCTGGTGCAGAACGGCGTCCGCTACAACGTCGCGGAGGGTGGCTGGGTGGAGGTCACCACCGAGGTCCAGCACGGTCACGCGGTGCTGCTCGTATCGAACACGGGTCCCGTTGTTCCCGCGTACGAGGTGGAGAACCTCTTCGAGCCCTTCAGGCGGCTGCGTACCGAACGAACGGGCAGTGACAAGGGTGTGGGGCTCGGTCTCTCGATCGCGCGCTCCGTGGCCCGCGCACACGGCGGCCGCATCCAGGCGACGCCCCGCGAGGGCGGTGGCCTCGTGATGCGTGTCACGTTGCCCTTGTGACCTGCGGTCCCGCGTGTTCGCTGTTGGCTGAATGGACCAACGGTCGCGGCCAGGGGATCTGTGTGATCGATCACATTGTCGAGTGTCGGGTCATGTGCGTTCAGTGACCCCGAGAAGGCCGGAAAGCCCGGGACGTCCGGGTTTCCGGCCCCCATGATGGCGGGAAATACACGGGGTGGCGTTTGTGCAAGACGGCCCCCGGACCGTGTACGGTCCCGGTCGTCATCCCAGCCAAATGCGCCTTCGGGCGTGCGGCTGGGTGTCGATTGAGTAACAGACCTTGATGTGAGGCAAAATCTCCGCCTCAGGTCGGGCACAAGTCCGGCCTCTCGCGCGTTACGTGCGCTGAGACACCGCTAAATCCCAGAGGGGGAGAGCGAACAATGGCAACGGACTACGACACCCCACGCAAGACCGACGACGACGTTGACAACGACAGCATCGAAGAGCTGAAGGCCCGGCGCAACGAGAAGTCGTCGTCGAACGTCGATGTGGACGACTTCGACGCGGCCGAAGGCATGGAGCTTCCCGGTGCGGACCTCTCCAATGAGGAGCTGGCCGTACGGGTCCTGCCCAAGCAGGCCGACGAGTTCACCTGCATGAGCTGCTTCCTGGTGCACCACCGCAGCCAGCTGGCACGTGAGAAGAACGGTCAGCCGATCTGTCGCGACTGCGACTGAGAGGCGTCGGCCGTGACAGGCTCGACGCCATTTCGGAAGCGACGCTTCCGGAAGTCTGGTGATCCGGCGGAGACGCAGGTGGGAACCACGGACCCGGCAACGGGCCCTGGAGCCCCCGGCGTACCCGCCGTGCCCTCCGACACCGCCGCGGCGGTGCCGTCGGCCACAGCGGCCGACGAGGAGTCCCGGGAGTGGTTCGGGGCTCGTCGGGTGCAAGCCGTCAAGAACGGTGTGCGCAAGGGCGGCGAAGGTGCGAAGGCCGCCGCCCTGTACATCACCGACCGAATCATCGAGAACGCACCGCGCGTTCCGGTTCGGGACCTCGCGACCCTGCGCGCGCAGTTCCCGGACCTCGACCCCGATCGGCTCGCCGACAAACTGATCACCGGCGCCGCGAACGCCACGTCCGCCGTCGGCGCGGGCATCGGCGCGGCGGCGATGCTTCCGGTGCCGCCCGCGATGCCGGCCGAGATGGCCGCGGAGATCACCGGGGTCGCGCTGATCGAGCTGAAGCTCCTCGCCGAACTCCACGAGGTCTACGGACTCCGGGCGCCGGGCAACCTCGGAGAACGCAGCTTCGCGTACCTGACGTCGTGGACGGAGGAACGCGGAGTCGACCTGACCAAGCCGACGACGCTGAACGCGGCGCTCGGCGGTCAGATGAAGCGCGAACTGCGCCAACAGATCATGAAGCGGATGTTCCGCAACCTGCCCAACCTCATGCCGTTCATGGTGGGCGCCGCCGTCGGCGCCGTCATGAACCGTCGGGACACCCGGAAACTGGCCGAGAAGGTGCGTGCGGACCTGCGGACCCGCGCCGTGGCCTGGGACGCACTCCCGCACTTGCCGCCCCTTGAGCGGCCCACCCAGCCCCTCCCCGAGGCCGCCAGGAGGGCCATCGAGGGCCCGGACGCGCAGGGACGGGGCTGACGACCGCCCCCGGGGCGCCGCGCCCGACCCCCCGGACTCAGCCGGCCGCCGGCGCGGCGGGGCTGTTCTTCGCCGCGCGAAGCGCCGCGACCAGGGCCTGCGGCTCACGGGTGGAGACGTACACGTAGGGAGTCGGGTCGGCCGGATCGGTGATCTCGACGCGGACCGCCGTCTGCACGTAGCTGCGCATCAGCATGAAGGCGCGGGTGTCGGCCTTGTACGTGCGCCAGGCGCGCGCCTCCTCCGCCTCCAGGATCTCGGGCTCGCCCAGCGCCGTCACCGGGATCCTCGCGTCACCCACCGCCAGCGCACCGTTCACCACGCGCACGCGCGCGGAGCCGTACGAACTCACCACCATCCCCGCCAGCGCACTGCCCCCGACCAGACCGAGCAGCATCGGCAGCGTGCCCAGCGGCAACAGCATCAGCGCGCACGCGATGCCGAGGAGCACGGCGATGCCCCACCAGGCGCGGGGAGCGGTCAGGCGTTCGTCGTGGTGCGCGGGGGAGGGCTGCATGGGTCCAAGCCTGCCACGAGGCGACCGCCGAACCGCCGCGCGGGTAAGGTCAGCGGCTGTGAGTGGACGAAACACAGCCTTGACGCCGCCGGCCGATGCCACGGCGCCGGTCCGGCACCCCGATGCCCCGGGCCCCGGCGAACTCCTCGGCGCGCACTACGAGCACTGTTTCGGCTGCGGCGAGGGGCAACCCCACGGGCTCCACCTGGAGGCACGGGCGGGCGAGGGCGTGCGCGTCACCGCCGAGTTCACCGTCAAGCAGGCACACCAGGGCGCCCCCGGTCTCGCCCACGGAGGCGTGCTCGCCACCGCCCTCGACGAGACGCTCGGCTCGCTGAACTGGCTGCTGCGCGTCATCGCGGTGACCGGCCGGCTGGAGACCGACTACGTACGGCCCGTTCCCGTGGACACCGTGCTGTACCTGGAGGCGGAGGTGACCGCCGTGGCCGGGCGGAAGATCTACTGCTCCGCGGTCGGCCGAATAGGCGGTCCCGAGGGGCCGGTCGCCGTACGCGCCGACGCCCTCTTCATAGAGGTGAAGGTCGACCACTTCATCGACAACGGACGGCCCGAGGAGATCCGGGCGGCGATGGCCGACCCGGACCAGGTCAGGCGCGCACGCGCCTTCGAGGTGAACCCCTGATGTCTCAGAACAACCACGACGCCCGCCGGGGCGTCGACGTGCTGATCCGCCGCGTCGACCCCGAGGTGCCCCTGCCGGCCTACGGTCACCCCGGTGACGCGGGCTGCGACCTGGTCACCACGGAGGCCGCCGAGCTCGCGCCCGGCGAGCGGATCGTGCTGCCCACGGGCATCTCCATCGCCCTGCCCGACGGGTACGCCGCCTTCGTGCACCCGCGCTCGGGCCTGGCCGCCCGTTGCGGCCTCGCGCTGGTGAATGCCCCAGGGACGGTGGATGCCGGGTACCGTGGGGAAATCAAGGTGATCGTGGTCAATCTCGACCCGCGCGAGAGCGTCAGGTTCGAGCGTTTCGACCGCATTGCCCAGCTGGTTGTCCAGCGGGTCGAGAAGGTGCGCTTCCACGAGGTGGCGGAACTTCCCGGCTCGGCCCGGGCCGAGGGGGGTTTCGGCTCCACCGGCGGTCATGCGGCCGTGGCCGGATCCGAGGCTGGTCAGCAGGGTGGGAATGGCTACGCTTCGGTCGTAACCGACCGGGAAGGACAGTGACGTGTTCGGACGTCGCAAGAAGAACGACTCCGTCAGGGACGGCGGCGCGGCCGAGCAGGTCGTCGACGGCGCACGCGCCGATGAGCGGGACGACGCCGAGGCGCTCGACGACGACGCCAAGCCGCGTCGGATGAACCTGCCGCCGGCCCCCAGGCCGGACGGCCCCTGGGACGTTTCCGAGGTGATCGGCAATCCGGAGGACGGCCGTGTCGACCTCGGGGGCATCCTCGTACCCGGTGTCGAGGGCATGGAGCTGCGCGTCGAGGTCGCCGGTGACGCGATCGTGGCCGCGACCGTGGTCCTCGGCGACAGCGCCGTGCAGCTGCAGGCCTTCGCGGCGCCCAAGAAGGAAGGCATCTGGGGCGAGGTCCGCGACGAGATCGCCACGGGCATCACCCAACAGGGCGGCATCATCGACGAGGTCCAGGGCCCGCTGGGCTGGGAGCTGCGCGCGCAGGTCCCCGTGCCGCTGCCCGACGGCCAGACCGGCGCCCAGCTCGTGCGCTTCGTCGGCGTCGACGGTCCCCGTTGGTTCCTGCGCGGTGTCATCTCCGGCCAGGGCGCGGTGCGCCCGGATTCGGCCGGCGTGCTGGAGCAGATCTTCCGGGACACCGTCGTCCTCCGCGGCGACGGCCCCATGGCCCCCCGCGACCCCATCGTCCTGAAGCTGCCGAACGACGCCCAGATGGTGCCGGACGGCGTGCAGACGACCGAGGAGCCCGAGGGCTCCCGCTTCGGCGGCGGCATGGGCCAGCTGGAACGCGGTCCGGAGATCACCGAGGTCCGCTGACCTCGCTCGACGGTCGATACCGGTCGGTGGGCCGCACCCTCGCGGGGGTGCGGCCCACCGCCGTTCCCGGCGGACGCGTCAGGGATCCGTCAGGGATGCTCCCATCGCCGTACATCGGCGCGTGGACTGCGGGGACGTCCCTGAGAATGGGCGCATGGCACGCGGCAAGCTACGGATATACCTCGGCGCGGCACCCGGTGTGGGCAAGACGTACGCCATGCTCTCCGAGGGCCACCGTCGGGTGGAGCGCGGCGGCGACTGCGTCGTCGGCTTCGTCGAGCACCACGGACGGCCGCGCACCGAGGTCATGCTGCACGGACTGGAACAGGTGCCGCGCAGGGAGCTGACCCACCGGGGCGCCGGGTTCACGGAGATGGACGTGGACGCGCTGCTGGCCCGCAGGCCCGCCGTGGCACTGGTGGACGAGCTCGCGCACACCAACGTGCCGGGCTCGCGCAACGCCAAGCGCTGGCAGGACGTGGAGGAACTGCTCCGCGCGGGCATCGACGTCGTGTCCACCGTGAACATCCAGCACCTGGAATCACTCGGGGACGTGGTCGAGTCGATCACCGGCGTGCGGCAGCGGGAGACCGTACCGGACGAGGTGGTCCGGCGGGCCGATCAGATCGAGCTGGTCGACATGTCCCCGCAGGCCCTGCGCCGCCGGATGGCGCACGGCAACATATACAAGCCCGACAAGGTCGACGCGGCCCTGTCCAACTACTTCCGCCCCGGCAACCTCACCGCCCTGCGCGAGCTCGCGCTGCTGTGGGTGGCCGACCGGGCCGACGAGTACCTCCAGCAGTACCGGGGCGAGCACGACATCCGCTCCACCTGGCAGGCCCGCGAACGGATCGTCGTCGGCCTCACCGGCGGGCCGGAGGGCCGCACCCTGATCCGGCGCGCCTCCCGGATGGCGGCCAAGGGCTCGGGCAGCGAGATCCTGGCCGTCTACATCGCCCGCAGCGACGGTCTGACCGCGGCCTCCCCGAAGGAGCTCGCGGTCCAGCGGACCCTGGTCGAAGACCTCGGAGGAACGTTTCACCACGTCATCGGCGACAACATCCCCGACGCCCTGCTCGCGTTCGCCCGCGGGGTCAACGCCACCCAGATCGTCCTCGGCTCCAGCCGCCGCAAGACCTGGCAGTACGTCTTCGGGCCGGGCGTGGGCGTCACCGTGGCCCGGGAATCCGGGCCCGACCTCGACGTCCACATCGTCACCCACGAAGAGGTCGCCAAGGGGCGCGGACTGCCCGTGGTCCGCACCGCCGCCCGCCTCGGGCGACCCCGGATCGTGGCCGGTTGGGTGGTCGGCGTGCTCTTCCCCGCCCTCCTCGCCCTCGTCCTGGCCAACATCGACGGCGACCCCGGACTCGCCAACGAGATGCTGCTGTTCCTGGCGCTCACCGTGGCCGCCGCGCTGCTCGGCGGACTCGTGCCCGCCCTGGCCTCGGCGGCCTTCGGCTCGCTGCTGCTGAACTACTTCTTCGCCCCACCGGTGCACCGGTTCACGGTCTCCGACCCGAAGAACATCGTCGCCATCTCGGTCTTCTTCGGGGTGGCCGTCGCCGTCGCGTCCGTCGTGGACGTCGCCGCCCGGCGGACCCAACAGGCCGCCCGCCTGCGCGCCGAGTCCGAGATCCTCTCCTTCCTCGCGGGCAGCGTCCTGCGCGGCGAGACCACCCTGGACGCGCTGCTGGAAAGGGTGCGCGAGACCTTCGCCATGGAGTCGGTGGCCCTGCTGGAGCGGGAGAGCGACGTCGAGCCCTGGCTCCCGGCCGGCAGCGTGGGCCCGCGTCCCGCGGCCCGGCCCGAGGACGCGGACGTGGACATGCCGATCGGGGACCACATGGCGCTGGCCCTGTCGGGGCGCGTGCTGCCCGCGGACGACCGCCGTGTGCTCGGCGCCTTCGCCGCCCAGGCCGCCGTGGTCCTGGACCGGCAGCGGCTGGTCGGACAGGCCGAGGAGGCCCGCCGGATGGCCGAGGGCAACCGCATCCGGACCGCGCTGCTGGCCGCCGTCAGCCACGACCTGCGCACCCCCCTGGCCTCCATCAAGGCGTCGGTCAGCTCGCTGCGCTCCGACGACGTCGAATGGTCCGAGGAGGACCGGGCCGAACTCCTCGAAGGCATCGAGGACGGCGCCGACCGGCTCGACCACCTCGTCGGCAACCTGCTCGACATGTCCCGCCTCCAGACCGGCACGGTCACCCCCCTGATCCGCGAGATCGACCTCGACGAGGTGGTCCCGATGGCGCTGGGCGGCGTACCGGAGGACAGCGTGGTCCTGGACGTCCCCGAGACCCTGCCGATGGTGGCCGTGGACCCGGGGCTGCTGGAGCGGTCCGTCGCCAACGTGGTCGAGAACGCCGTCAAGTACAGCCCGGCGGGGGAGCGGGTTCTGGTCGCGGCCAGCTTCCTCGGCGACCGCGTCGAGGTACGGGTCGTGGACCGCGGACCCGGGGTGCCCGACGAGGCCAAGGACCGGATCTTCGCCCCCTTCCAACGACACGGCGACTCCCCCCGGGGCGCCGGGGTGGGCCTCGGCCTGGCCGTCGCCCGCGGTTTCGCGGAGGCCATGGACGGCACCCTCGACGTCGAGGACACCCCCGGCGGCGGGCTGACCATGGTGCTCACCCTGCGCGCGGTGACGGGGGAGCGCGGCCCCTCGCGCGTCACCGTGGACGGCGAGGTCGGGACCGGCCCTCCCGCCGCCGCCTCGTCCCCCGCGTCCCGCCCTCCCCCCGAACCGTTCCCTCCCTCGTTCCCTCCCTCTCCCTCTCCCTCTCACTCGTTCGATCGACCGGTCGACCCCTCCGTACGACAGAAGGCAGGCCCTCAATGACCCGGGTGCTCGTGGTGGACGACGAACCGCAGATCGTCCGAGCCCTCGTGATCAACCTGAAGGCGCGCAAGTACGAGGTCGACGCCGCCGCCGACGGGGCGAGCGCGCTGGAACTCGCCGCCGCCCGCCACCCCGACGTGGTCGTCCTGGACCTCGGCCTGCCCGACATGGACGGCGTCGAGGTGATCAGGGGGCTGCGCGGATGGACCCGTGTGCCGATCCTGGTCCTGTCCGCCCGGCACAGCTCCGACGAGAAGGTCGAGGCACTGGACGCCGGCGCCGACGACTACGTCACCAAGCCCTTCGGCATGGACGAGCTGCTGGCCCGGCTGCGCGCGGCCGTGCGCCGGGCCGAGCCGGCCGCGGGCGAGGACGAGGTGATCGTGGAGACCGACGGCTTCACCGTGGACCTGGCCGCCAAGAAGGCGGTGCGCGCGGGGCGCGACGTACGCCTGACCCCCACGGAATGGCACCTGCTGGAAGTGCTGGTCCGCAACGGCGGCAAGCTCGTCAGCCAGAAGCAGCTGCTCCAGGAGGTCTGGGGGCCCTCGTACGGCACGGAGACCAACTACCTGCGGGTCTACATGGCGCAACTGCGGCGCAAGCTGGAGGCGGACCCCTCGCATCCCCGCCACTTCATCACCGAACCGGGCATGGGATACCGCTTCGAGAGGTAGCGGGAGCGCCGGTACGCTTCCTGTATGAGTGCTGAACCGCGTCCCGAGAAGCCCGCGAAACCGGCCAGGCCGGCGGGCCGGTTCCGCCGGATGATAGAGCGGCTTTCCACCTCGCAGGAGGAGCTGCATTCGGCGGAGCTGCAGGAGGACGCAGAAGCCGCGGGATGCACGCGGATCTGCGACTGCGACGACCGCCAGATAGTCAAGGTGACCGGAACGCTGCGTACCGTGACCCTGCGGCCTCGCGCCGGGGTTCCCGCCCTGGAGGCGGAGCTGTTCGACGGCTCGGCCCCGCTGGACGTGGTGTGGCTCGGACGTCGCTCGATCGTGGGAATCGAGCCGGGACGGCGCATGATCGCCTCCGGCCGGATCTCGATGAGCCATGGGCGTCGGGTCCTCTTCAACCCGAAGTACGAACTCCGACCGCTCGGACAGGAGCAGTAACCGGTGACGTCACTCGACAAACCGACCACGCCGGCGGACCCGCCGGGGCCCGCGGCGGACCAGAAGGCGGTGACGCAGGCGGCGCTCTTCGACGCCTTCGGCGGCATCCGCGGCACCGTGGAGACGATGCTCCCCGGCCTGCTCTTCGTGATGATCTACACGATCAACAAGGACGTGAAGAGCTCCGCCATCGCCGCGGGCGCCGTCGCGGTCCTGCTCGTGATCGTGCGCCTGCTGCGCAAGGACACCGTGAAGCACGCCTTCAGCGGGGTCTTCGGCGTGGGCGTGGGCGTGGCCTTCGCCCTCTTCACGGGCAGCGCGAAGGGCTTCTACCTGCCCGGCATGATCTACGGCGTCGGCCTGGGCTTCGCGTTCACCCTCTCGGCGCTGGTCGGCTTCCCGCTGCTCGGCGTGATCCTGGGACCGGTCTTCAAGGAGAACCTGTCCTGGCGGACCCGCAACCCGGGCCGCAAGAAGGCCTACACCAAGGCCAGCCTGGCGTGGGGGCTCATCTTCCTCGCCAAGTACGCGATCCTCTTCCCGCTGTACTGGTGGGGGGACGCCACCCAGCTGGGGTGGGTGCTCATCGCGCTCAAGCTCCCGCCGATGGTGCTGGCCGTGTACTTCACGTGGGTGTTCCTCGCGAAGGCGCCGCCGCCGATCGACGTGATCGCGGAGTGGGAGGCCGAGGAGGCCGCCGAGAAGGAGACCAAGGCGGCCGCCAAGGCGGCGAAGGCGGCCAACGCCTCCACCGAAGGACGCCACCGGGCGCCGTAGCCGCCGGGACGCGCGGACGAGGCGACGAGGCGACGAGGCGACATGAGAGCCGACGAGGCGACGTGAGGGGGGCGGGGCGGCCGATCGGCCGCCCCGCCCCCCTCACGTCGACGCCGAGACCTAGTGGCGGGCCTGGAGGAGGTCCTCCAGCTGCTCCTCGCGGGCCTGGGCGGCCACGAAGAGAAGCTCGTCGCCGGGCTCCAGAGTCTCCTCGCCGTGCGGGGTCAGGACCCGGTTGCCGCGGATGATCGTGACCAGCGAGGTGTCCTCGGGCCAGTTGATCTCACTGATCTGGGTGCCCGCGACCGAGGAGTCGGCCGGCAGGGTCAGCTCGACCAGGTTGGCGTCACCGTGGCTGAAGCGCAGCAGCCGCACGAGGTCGCCGACACTGACGGCCTCCTCGACCAGGGCCGACATCAGGCGCGGGGTGGATACCGCGACGTCGACGCCCCAGGACTCGTTGAAGAGCCACTCGTTCTTCGGGTTGTTCACCCGCGCCACGACCCGGGGAACCCCGTACTCGGTCTTGGCCAGGAGCGAGACGACCAGGTTGACCTTGTCGTCACCCGTGGCGGCGATGACCACGTTGCAGCGCTGCAACGCGGCCTCGTCCAGCGAGGTGATCTCGCAGGCGTCGGCCAGCAGCCACTCCGCCTGCGGGACCCGCTCCACGGAGATGGCGGTGGGCGCCTTGTCGACCAGCAGCACCTCGTGGCCGTTCTCCAGCAGCTCACCCGCGATGGAGCGGCCGACCGCGCCGGCTCCGGCAATCGCGACCCTCATGCGTGTGCCTCCTCAGGCCCCTCGGCGAAGGCCGCCTCGACTTTGTCGATCTCGTCCGTACGCATCATCACGTGGACGAGGTCGCCCTCCTGGAGGACGGTCGCGGACGTCGGCAGCGTGGCTTCACCCAGACGGGTGAGGAACGCGACGCGTACGCCGGTCTCCTCCTGGAGCTTGCTGACCTTGTGGCCGATCCACGCCTCGGAGGTGTGCACCTCGGCGAGCTGGACACCGCCGCTCGGGTCGCGCCACAGCGGTTCCGCGCCCGAGGGCAGCAGCCGGCGGAGCATCTGGTCGGCGGTCCACCGCACGGTCGCGACGGTGGGGATGCCGAGGCGCTGGTAGACCTCGGCGCGCTTGGGGTCGTAGATGCGGGCGGCGACGTTCTCGACGCCGAACATCTCACGGGCCACCCGAGCCGCGATGATGTTGGAATTGTCACCACTGCTGACGGCGGCGAAGGCACCCGCCTCCTCGATGCCGGCCTCCCGCAGGGTGTCCTGGTCGAAGCCGACCCCCGTGACGCGGCGGCCGCCGAACGATGCCCCCAGTCGACGGAATGCGGTGGGGTCCTGGTCGACGACCGCGACCGTGTGCCCCTGCTGTTCCAGGGTCTGCGCGAGGGCGGAGCCCACTCTTCCGCAACCCATGATGACGATGTGCACGGCCGTCCTTCCGGCTGACAGCGGCTCGCTGGTTTCCAGCCTCATTGCATGCTCTGGCTAAACAGGGTCTCAGACCATGGCCCAAGCTACACACGGGCGGTCACCAGTGTGACCATTTGGGGTGCAGGGAGCCCCTCATTGGCCGCTCATTGCCCTGTAAAGGGGCCGGGGGTTCGTCAGGCGGATTTCGAACGCTTACGATCCTCTGCGTGTCCAAACTGACCGACGTGCCCAAACGGATCCTGATCGGCCGGGCGCTAAGCAGCGACCGCCTCGGAGAAACGCTCCTCCCCAAGCGGATCGCCCTTCCTGTCTTCGCGTCCGACCCGCTCTCGTCCGTGGCCTACGCCCCGGGCGAGGTTCTGCTGGTCCTCTCGATCGCGGGTGTGTCGGCGTACCACTTCAGCCCCTGGATCGCGGTCGCGGTCGTGGTGCTCATGTTCACCGTCGTCGCCTCCTACCGACAGAACGTCCACGCCTACCCGAGCGGCGGCGGCGACTACGAGGTCGCCAACACCAACCTCGGACCCAAAGCCGGTCTCACCGTGGCGAGCGCCCTGCTCGTCGACTACGTCCTCACGGTCGCCGTCTCCATCTCCTCCGGCGTGGAGAACCTGGGATCCGCCGTCGATTTCGTCATCGAGCACAAGGTGCTCTCGGCGATGATCATGATCATCCTTCTCACGCTGATGAATCTGCGCGGAGTCAAGGAATCCGGGAAACTCTTCGCGATCCCGACCTACGTGTTCGTCGGAGCCGTCTTCGTCCTCATCGCCTACGGCGCCTTCAAGGGCCTCGTACTCGGCGACGAGATGAAGGCGCCCACCGCGGATCTGGAGATCAAACCCGAACACCAGGGGCTCGCCGGATTCGCCCTCGTCTTCCTGCTGCTGCGCGCCTTCTCCTCGGGCTGTGCCGCCCTCACCGGCGTCGAGGCCATCAGCAACGGCGTCCCCGCCTTCCGCAAGCCCAAGAGCAAGAACGCCGCCACCACCCTCGCCCTCATGGGCGGCCTCGCGGTCACCATGTTCTGCGGGATCATCGGCCTGGCCATGGCCACCGACGTGAAGATGGCGGAGAACCCCCCGGTCGACCTCCTGGACAACGGCGTCCCCGTCGGCACCGACTACGTCCAGCACCCCGTGATCTCGCAGGTCGGCGAGGCCGTCTTCGGCAGTGGCAGCTTCCTCTTCATCATCCTGGCCATCGCCACCGCGCTCGTCCTCTTCCTGGCCGCCAACACCGCCTACAACGGCTTCCCGCTGCTCGGCTCGATCCTCGCCCAGGACCGCTACCTGCCGCGCCAGCTGCACACCCGCGGCGACCGCCTCGCCTTCTCCAACGGCATCGTGCTCCTCGCGGGCGCCGCCATGCTGCTCGTGTGGCTGTACGACGCCGACTCGACCAAGCTGATCCAGCTCTACATCGTCGGCGTCTTCGTCTCCTTCACACTCAGCCAGATCGGCATGGTCCGGCACTGGAACCGCCACCTGCGCTCCGAGCGCGACCAGGCCGCCCGCCGCCGCATGCACCGCTCGCGGGCGATCAACACCTTCGGCGCCTTCTTCACCGGCATGGTGCTCGTCGTCGTCCTCGCCACCAAGTTCACGCACGGCGCCTGGGTGGCCCTGCTGGGCATGGTCATCTTCTACGGAACGATGACCGCCATCCGCAAGCACTACGACCGCGTCTCCGCCGAGATCGCCGCCGCCGAAGGCCCCAGCGACGACAGCGTGCGCCCCTCCCGGGTCCACTCCATCGTCCTCGTCTCCAAGGTCCACAAGCCCACGCTGCGGGCCCTGGCCTTCGCGAAGCTGACCCGCTCGGACACCCTGGAAGCGCTCAGCATCAGCGTCGACCCGGCCGAGACCAAGGCACTGAAGGCCGACTGGGAGCAGCGCGGGATCAACGTCCCGCTCAAGATCCTCGACTCGCCCTACCGCGAGATCACCCGGCCGGTCGTCGAGTACGTCAAGGGACTGCGCAGCGAGAACCCGCGCGACGCCGTCAGCGTCTACATCCCCGAGTACGTCGTCGGCCGCTGGTACGAACACCTCCTGCACAACCAGAGCGCGCTGCGCCTCAAGGGCCGACTGCTCTTCACACCCGGCGTGATGGTCACCTCCGTGCCCTACCAGCTGGAGTCCTCGGAGCTCGCCAAGCGGCGGGCGAAGAAGCGCCAGGACTGGAACGCGCCGGGCGCGGTCCGCCGCGGACCGGTGGACACCCCGCGGTCGAGGCCGAAGGACTCGGCGAAGTAGGGCCCGGGGCGGCGGGAGCGGCCCTGCGGGGCCCCGGGAGCTGCCACGACAGCGCCCGGGATCGCCGCGGCAGTGCCCGCGAACGCCCCGGGTCCGGGTTGGTGAACGGCCGGACGAGATCCACGTAAACTGGTGGGTCGGTCGTCCGGCCGTTCCTTTTCAGCTTTCAGCTTTTGGAGTCTCCCCACCATGACCGAGCAGATCGAGAAGCAGTCACTGGTCGGGGAGGAGTACGAGGTCGAGGTCGGCCCCGTCGCGCACGGAGGCCACTGCATCGCCCGCACCGCCGAGGGCCGGGTCCTGTTCGTCCGCCACACCCTGCCCGGCGAGAAGGTCGTCGCCAAGGTCACCGAAGGCGACGTCGACTCCCGCTTCCTGCGCGCCGACGCCATCACCGTCCTGGACCCCTCCAAGGACCGCGTCGAGGCCCCCTGCCCGTACGCCGGCCCCGGCAAGTGCGGCGGCTGCGACTGGCAGCACGCCAAGCCGGGCGCCCAGCGCCGGCTCAAGGGCGAGGTCGTCGCCGAGCAGCTGAAGCGCCTCGCCGGCCTCACCCCGGAGGAAGCCGGCTGGGACGGCACCGTCATGCCCGCCGAAGGCGACAAGCTGCCCGCCGGCCAGGTACCGCAGTGGCGCACCCGGGTCCAGTTCGCGATCGACGACGACGGCCGGGTGGGCCTGCGCAAGCACCGCTCGCACGACATCGAGCCGGTCGACCACTGCATGATCGCCGCCCCCGGCGTCAGCGAACTCGGCATCGAACAGCAGGACTGGCCCCAGATGGCGTCGGTGGAGGCCATCGCCGCCTCCGGTTCGAACGACCGCCAGGTGGTCCTCACCCCCCGCCCCGGCGGCCGGCTCCCGCTCGTCGAACTCGACAAGCCCGTCTCGGTCCTGCGCGTCGAGGAGAAGGACGGCGGAGTCCACCGCGTCCACGGCCGCCCCTTCGTCCGCGAGCGCGCCGACGGCCGCACCTACCGCGTCGGCATGGGCGGCTTCTGGCAGGTCCACCCCCAGGCCGCCGACACCCTGATCAAGGCCGTCATGCAGGGCCTGATGCCGCGCAAGGGCGAGATGGCCCTCGACCTCTACTGCGGCGTCGGCATCTTCGCGGGCGCGCTCGCCGAACGCCTCGGCGAGACCGGCGCGGTACTCGGCATCGAGTCGACGAAGCGCGCCGTCGAGGACGCCCGCCACAACCTGACCGACTTCCCCCGGGTCCGGATCGAGCAGGGCAAGGTCGAGCAGATCCTCCCGAAGACCGGCATCACCGAGTGCGACCTGGTCGTCCTCGACCCGCCCCGCGCCGGCGCCGGCAAGCAGACGGTCAAGCAGATCGCCGGCCTCACACCGCGCCGCATCGCGTACGTGGCCTGCGACCCGGCGGCCCTGGCGCGCGACCTGGGCTACTTCAAGGAGAACGGCTACAAGGTCCGCACGCTGCGCGTCTTCGACCTGTTCCCGATGACGCACCACGTGGAGTGCGTGGCGATCCTGGAGCCGGTGGCGAAGGGCGCCTGAGCTGGGGCTTCTCCGTTCCGGCAGTCCACCCCGCCTGATTCGGGCGGGTGTCAGGCGGGCGCCGACAGCCACAACAGCCGCGCCCTGAACAGCGGTTCTGGTTGGCCAAGGCGGACGTTCGGCCGTCGTGTTTCATCGGATTGCCCAGCACCTTGACGCTCGACGCACGAGTCCTGGTGGGACGTCAACCAGAAGCGTCTCGGGCCGCGTTGTAGCGGTCTGCCCGCGCGGCCCGGCCACGATCGTGACCGGGCCGCTTCCGCATCCTTGCCCCGTCTGCAGGCGATGCGCAGTGGCGCCTCCCGGGATGCCCGGCCGGCTGGTTGGCGTCCGTGCACCGCCTTCGGCCGCGAACCGGACGTGACTGCTCTGAAGGGCTGCGATCGGGGCCGGTCGGCGATCTGCGGGCGGGTGCTGGGGCTGCCCGCTCTGCAACATTCCTGACGTTGCATTACTCGCGATCGGTAGCATGCCCCCTGGCCGGCAAGTGAGTTGGGGGAGTCATGGGATTGGCGAACGACAAGATCATCACGCAGGTGGAGGACCTGCTGACCGGCAGGGTCGTGATCCCCTCCATCCAACGTGACTTCGTATGGATGCGGCCCGACGTTCGGGACCTGTTCGATTCGCTCTACCGGGGGTACCCGGTCGGTGCCCTGCTGCTGTGGAAGACCAACCTGACCGTTCCCTTCAAAACAGCTGCCGTCGTCCAAACCGCCAAGTCGCAGCACCAGCCGCTTTACTTGCTGGACGGCCAGCAGCGGCTGACTTCCCTGGCCTGGGTGTACCGGCCGGAATCGAAGGCCGACGGACGTCTCATCGATCTGCGCTTCGATGTGCGTACCGAGGAGTTCGTCAATCCCAGCGCGGTTCAGCGCAAGGATCCCCTGCTGTTTCCCGTGTCGCTGCTGTTGCAGGAGAACGTGCAGTTCTATCAGGTGCTGCACGACGCCGGCGTGCCTCTCACGGATCCGAGCTTTTCCGCGTGGACGCATCGGCTGCAAAAGGTGAACAACATCCGGCACCATCAGATCGCCGTCATCACTTACGAGTCCGATGACTACGAGGAGGTCGCGGAGCTTTTTGCCCGCCTGAACAAGGGCGGTCGCCGGCTGTCCAAGGGGGATCTCGTGTACAGCGCCATCGCGGCGCGTTGGTCCGACGGCCTCGACACCATGGATGCATTCCATCAGGAACTACAGGACGGCAACTTCGCGCTGAACAGGGAGGCCGTGCTTCGCCTCATGAGCCTTCTCGCTGGGGCCGGCGCACACCACATCAAGCTCATCGGGGCGGAGGTCGACGAAGCCGCCCTGAAGGAAGCCTGGCAGGCCACCGAAGCGGCGTTGCGCCTGGCCATCGACTTTCTGCGGGCTGAGTGCTCGATTCCCCGGTCCGAGATCCTCTCGTCCCCCAATCTCACGATCGTGCCGGCACTCCTGTTGCATGATCGAGGCGGCAAACTGCGTCCGGGTGAGGCGCAGTTGCTACGCAGGTGGGTTTACACGGCGATGGCATTCAGTCACTACTCGCTGCAAGTCGAAGGAAAGCTGGAAGCGGAGGCCAGGCTGATCCGAGCACGGGGCGGAGAGGACCTGTTCGTTGAACTCATCCGTCGGGCCTCCGGGCCCCGTTCCGCCGACAGTTCTCTCCATCCCAGAGACCTGGAGCAGAAGTACTCCACCCATCCGTTCTTCAGGCTCCTGTACATCGCCGCGCTGCGGGGCGGAGCGCGGGACTGGGCGACCAACATCACGATCAACGACCAGCCGATGAACACCGGTGCGAAGATCGAGTTCCATCACGTGTTCCCGCGCGCTCGGGTGCAGTCGGTTTATGCGAAGGAGGAGTGGAACAGTCTGGCCAACCTGGCTTTCATCACCGGTCAGACGAACAAGATGATCTCGTCCAGGCTCCCCGACGAATACATGCAGAGCGTCGCTTCCGAGCGGCTGGCCGAACAGTGGATTCCCGGCGGCCCGGAGCTGCGGTCCCTCGAACGTTTCCCGGACTTCCTGGGCGCGCGCAGAGCCCTGCTGGCCAACGTCCTCAACGGGATGCTGGGGCTTCCTGCCTACGTCGGGCAGGCAGCCCCCCAGCACATCGACGAACTGCCGGACGACGAGGCGGTGATCGCAGAGGACGGAACCGCACCCACGCTCGTTGGAGCGCGGATTCAGGGGCTCAGGACAGAGCACGGCATCGAGATCCATGCGATCTACGAGGGGCGGCGTACCCAGGCCTTCTACGATCCCTCATCACGCATCGTGACGATTCACTCCGGGCCCGGCCGAGGCGAGCACGAGTCGCCCAGTGGAGCGGCAGTCGCCGTTGTGCGGGCCATCAACCCGCAAGTCAATCCGAACCGCAACGGGTGGGCGTTCTGGACGGTCACCGCCACGGGGAATCTGCTCCAGAGCATCCGCTAGGGGGGCCTCGGCCCTGAGCGGGTGCGTACACGCGTCGGTTAAGCGACGCCGGCGACCGAGCCAAGCGCGCAACGCGGGCCGGAGCCCGGATCGGCAACCTCCGACCAGCCGACGCCGCCCGGGACCTTCACCCGACCGGAGGCCGGCCGATCTGGTCCGAGTGTGGACCAGGGGTCCGTTCAGGGCGTGCCCGTTGCTTCCGTCAGGGCTTCGGCGAAGGCTTCCGATTGGGGGGACGGGCGGGTGCGGGGGCGGACCAGGCCGAGTTCGGAGTCGGGGAGGCCTTGGACGGGGACGAAGGTCAGGGAGTCGCGGCGGCCGTGGTAGTCGGCGGTGGAGCGGCACAGGAGCATCGCGCCGCGGTCGGCGGCGGTCAGGCTGAGGCCCTCCTGGAGGGTGTTGACGCTGGGGCCGGCGGGGACGGGGAGGCCGCCGGGGGTGTGGTCGGGGGCCTGGGCCTGGCGCCAGTAGGCGGGGGCGGTGCCGTCGATGCCGATGAGTCTGCAGTCGGCGAGTTCCTCGGCGGACAGGGTGTCTCGGGCGGCGAAGGGGTGGCGGACGGAGACCGCGAGGGTCTGCGGCTGGCGGGAGAAGACGGGGCCGAGGACGAGGTCGTCCTCGGAGACGGGGAGGAGGACCACCGCGCAGTCGACCTCTTGGCGGCGCAGCGGTCCGAACGGGTCGGAGAGCGGGACCTCGACGATGTCGATCGCGCAGTCCGGGTAGCGGTCGCCGAAGCGGGCGATGGCTTGGCTGAGGTAGTCGTCGACGGTGCCCTGGAAGCCGATGCGCAGGGTGCCGCCCATGCCGCGGGCGGCGGCCCGGGCGTCGTCGACGGTGGCGCGCAGGGCGTCGTAGGCGGGTCGGAGTGCGGCCAGGAAGTTCTCGCCCAGGGGGGTCAGGCTGACCCGGCGGCTGGTGCGTTCGACGAGCGGGGCGCCGATGCGGCTCTCCAGCGAGCGCAGCAGTTGACTGACCCGGCTCTGTGAGACGTACAGGCGTTCGCCCGCCCGTCCGAAGTGCAACTCCTGTGCGAGGGCGAGGAACACCTCCAGCTCGCGTATCTCCACACCGCTCATGGTGTTCCTTTCTACACTGCCGCCGCTCGGCGGCCGATCGAGTAGTCCCGCTCATCGAAGGATGAGGGATCGGCCGTTGTTCCCGCAGGTCGCGACGGGTTGGCTGAGGGCATGGCACAGACTGAGGAAATTGCAGACACCGCCGGGGTGTCGGAGCGCTCGGCGACCCGCGGTTGGTTGGGCGTCGTGGCGGTCGCCAGTGCGACCTTCACCGTGGTGACGTCCGAGATGCTGCCCGTGGGCCTGCTGACGCCCATCGGGGACGCGCTGCGGGTGACCGAGGGCACCGCCGGGCTGACGCTGACCATCACCGGGCTCGTCGGCGCGTTGTCCGCGCCGCTGTTGACCCCGTTGTTGGGTCGGTTCGACCGGCGGACCGTGCTGTGCGCGTTGATGTTGGTGTTGACCGCCGGCAACCTGATCGCGGCCTGGGCCCCGAACTTCGCGGTGATGGTCGTGGCGCGCGTGCTCGTCGGCATCGGGATGGGCGGTGTGTGGTCGATCGCGGCGGGGCTGGCGGTACGGCTGGTGCCGCCGAAGTCGATCGGTCCGGCGACCTCGCTCGTCTTCAGCGGTATCGCCGTGGCGTCCGTGCTCGGCGTCCCCGCGGGCACGTACATCGGTGAACTCGCCGACTGGCGGACCGCGTTCGTGGTGATCGCGGCCCTGGCCCTGGTGGTCCTGGTGGCGCTCGCGGTGTTGCTGCCGCGGCTCCCCGCGGAGCAGGAGGTCCGGTTGAGCGGGGTGATGCGGTTGTTCGGCCGGCCGCCGGTACGGACCGGGCTGATGGTGGTGGCCCTGTTGGTGACCGGACACTTCGCCGCCTACACGTACGTACGGCCCGTGCTGGAGGAGGTCTCCGGCGCGAGCGCGGGTCTGATCGGCACGCTGCTCCTCGTGTACGGGGTCGCGGGCGTCATCGGCAACTTCGCCGCGGGCTCCGGTGCCGGGCGCTCCCCGCGCGCCACCCTGCTCGTGATCAGCGTGGTCCTCGCGGCGACGGTCGCCCTGGTGCCGGTGCTCGGCGGTTCCGTGCTGACGGCCGGTGTGCTGCTCGCGGTGTGGGGGCTGTCCTACGGCGGTGTGTCCGTCAGTACGCAGACCTGGCTGCTGGCCGCCGCGCCCGACGCGCGGGAGGCGGCGTCCTCGCTGTTCGTCGGCGTGTTCAACGGGGCCATCGCCCTGGGCGCGCTGGTCGGCGGCCTCGCGGCGGACGGCGCCGGGGTCAGCGCGGTGATGTGGCTGGGCGGCGCGCTCGCGGCCGGCGCCCTGCTGGTCACGGCCCTGGGCCGGGCCCCCGACAGCGGCCGGCTCTGAGCCGACCGCCGCGCGGGGACTGCGCTCGTCAAGCGGCTGGCCTCGATCGACCCGTCGGACTTCCGCCGCTGACCGCTCGGTCCGGCCCGGGGTCCGCGGTCACAGGTCCACGGGCAGGCCCGTGTGGTCCTTGACGCGCTTCATGATGATCTGCGAGTTGACCTCGGTGATCCCGGACAGCGCGGTGAGCTGTTCGATCCACAGGCGTTCGTAGGCGCGCAGGTCGGCGACGGCGATGCGCAGCAGGCAGCCCGGGCTGCCGAACAGGCGGTAGGCCTCGATGACGTCGGGGATGTCCTGGAGGGCCGCCTCGAAGGCCTCGACCGCCTCGCGGTCGCGCCGCACCTCGACGGAGACCAGCACCTCGAAGCCGCGGCCCACCGCCTCGGGGTCGATCACCGCGCGGTAGCCCTGGATCACCCCGTCCTGTTCCAGTTGGCGTACCCGGCGCATGCAGGGGGAGGGGGTCAGACCGACGCGCTGGGCCAGCTCCTGGTTGCTGAGGCGGCCGTCCTGCTGAAGCTCGCGCAAGATTTCGCGATCGATGGCATCCATGGCGCAATCATCCACCACCGAATGTTACGGCGGTGCCCAAAGTGGCAATCTCATTGCGCGTAGATCTTACTATCATTGCCTTTATCGGAATTGTGTGCGATCAGGCGTGAGGGAAGGGCGGGCATGGGACGCATCGTCGTCATCAGCACCGGCGGAACGATAGCCAGCCGCTGGCAGGGGTCCGGCTTCGCGGCCGACGCCGACGGCAGCGAGGTGATGGCCACCGCCCCGCTCCCCGAGGGGATCACCGTCGAGGTGGTGGACCTGTTCAGCGTCAACAGCCCCCGGCTCACCACCGCCCACCAGCTGACCCTGCTCCGCACCGTCCACGAGGTCCTCGCCGACCCCGACGTCGACGGCATCGTCGTCACCCACGGAACCGACACCCTGGAGGAGTCGGCCTTCCTCGTCGACCTCCACCACCACGACCCGCGCACCGTCGTCTTCACCGGCTCGCAACTGCCCATGGGCTCCGCGGACGGCGACGGACCGGGCAACCTGTACGACGCGCTGCTCACAGCCGCCTCCACCCGCGGGCTCGGCGTCCTGATCACCTTCGCCGGACGGGTGCACGCCGCGCGCGGGACCGTGAAGACCCAGGCCGTGGCCCCGGACGCGTTCGCCGACCCCTCGAAGGAACTGCTCGGGAAGATCGGCTTCGGCAAGGTCACCATGCTGCGCACCCCGCAGCGGCCGACCCCGCTCGCCCTGCCCTCCATGCCGGAACTGCCGCCCCGCGTGGACATGGTGATGCACCACGCCGACGGCGATCCGGTGCTCCTGAACGCCGCCGTCGAGGCGGGCGCGCGCGGCATCGTCCTCGTCGGCACCGGGGCGGGCAACGCCACGCCCGAGATCGTCGACGCGGTACGGGACGCCGTCGAGCGGGGCGTGCTGGTCGCCCTGACCACGCGCGTCGCCGCCGGGCCGGTCACGGAGATCTACACGCACGGCGGGGCGGTCGACCTCGTCGCCGCCGGCGCCGTCCCCTCCGGAACGCTGCGCGCGGGTCAGGTGCGCATCGCCGTGCTGTCCGCACTGCTCGCGGACGTCGAGCCGGGCGAACGGGTACGGGTCCTGCGCGACGCCCTGGCCTCCGGCGGGCCGGTGCTGGTCGAGGCCTGACCGCGTACGGCGAGGGGGCGGGTACGGGGATCCCCGTACCCGCCCCCTCGCCGTACGGCCCCGCGCTCCGCCGCCCCGGGCCCGTCAGGAAGCGTGGAAGGCCTTCAGGATCCGGTCCGCCGCCAGCGTGGGCGTCAGGGTGCCCTCCCGCACCGAGGCCTCCAGCGCGGGCGCGAGATCGCGTACGGCCGGATCGGCGCGCAGCCGCTCCAACAGCTCCTCGCGCACCATCGACCAGGTCCACTCCACCTGCTGCGCGGCCCGCTTCGCGGCCAGCCGGCCCCCCGCCTCCAGCAGCCGGCGATGCTGCTCCAGGCGGTTCCAGATCTCGTCCAGACCCGCCGACTCCCGTGCGCTGCACGTCAGGACCGGCGGGGTCCAGGCCGCGTCCGCCGGGTGCATCAGCCGCAGCGCGCCCGCCAGTTCACGCGCCGCCGCCTTCGCGTCGCGCTCGTGCGGGCCGTCCGCCTTGTTCACGGCCAGCACGTCGGCCAGTTCCAGGACGCCCTTCTTGATGCCCTGGAGCTGATCGCCCGTACGGGCCAGCGAGAGCAGGAGGAAGGAGTCGACCATGCCGGCCACGGTCGTCTCCGATTGGCCGACACCGACCGTCTCGACGAGGACCACGTCGTAGCCCGCCGCCTCCATCACGATCATCGACTCACGGGTGGCCTTGGCGACCCCGCCCAGCGTGCCCGCCGAGGGGGAGGGCCGGACGAAGGCCGCCGGATCCACCGCGAGGCGCTCCATCCGGGTCTTGTCGCCCAGGATGGAGCCGCCCGTGCGGGTGGAGGACGGGTCCACGGCCAGGACCGCCACCCGGTGGCCCAGTGCCGTGAGCATCGTGCCGAAGGCGTCGATGAAGGTGGACTTGCCCACCCCCGGGACGCCGCTGATGCCGATCCGGCGCGCGCGCCCCGAGTGGGGGAGCAACTCCGTCAGGAGCTGCTGGGCCAACGCCCGGTGGGCGGGCAGGGTGGACTCGACGAGCGTGATGGCGCGCGCGACGAACGCGCGCTTCCCGTCGAGGACCCCCTTCGCGTACGCCTCGATGTCGATCTTCGGCATCGACGCCCGCCTACAGCTCGTGCCCGAGATTCGCGGCCAGCCGCGTCACCAGGTCGTGGGCCGCGTCCGGGATCACCGTGCCCGGCGGGAAGACCGCCGTGGCACCCATCTCCAGCAGCGTCGGCACGTCCGCGGGCGGGATCACCCCGCCCACCACGATCATGATGTCCTCGCGCCCCTCCTCCGCGAGCTGCTCGCGCAGCGCCGGCACGAGGGTCAGGTGACCGGCCGCCAGCGACGACACGCCCACCACGTGGACGTCCGCCTCGACGGCCTGGCGGGCCACCTCCGCCGGGGTCTGGAACAGCGGGCCGACGTCCACGTCGAATCCCAGGTCGGCGAAGGCGGTGGCGATCACCTTCTGGCCGCGGTCGTGCCCGTCCTGGCCCATCTTGGCGACCAGGATGCGCGGACGACGGCCCTCCGCCTCCTCGAACCGGTCGACGAGCGCACGGGTGCGCTCCACGGACGGGGACTCGCCTGCTTCCATGCGGTACACACCCGAGATGGTACGGATCTGGCTCGCGTGACGCCCGTAGACCTTCTCCAGGGCGTCCGAGATCTCACCCACGGTCGCCTTGGCGCGGGCCGCGTCGACCGCGAGCGCCAACAGGTTGCCCTCGCCGCTGCCGGCCGCGTTCGTCAGCGCCCGCAGGGTGTCCTGGGTGACCGCCTCGTCGCGCTCCTCGCGCAGCCGCCGCAGCTTGGCGATCTGCTGCGCGCGCACCGACGAGTTGTCGACCTTGAGGACGTCGATCTGCTCGTCGGTCTCCACGCGGTACTTGTTCACGCCGATCACCGGCTGCCGGCCGGAGTCGATCCGCGCCTGCGTACGGGCCGCGGCCTCCTCCACGCGCAGCTTCGGGATGCCCGCGTCGATGGCCTGGGCCATGCCGCCGGCCGCCTCGACCTCCTCGATGTGCTGCCAGGCCCGCCGCGCGAGGTCGTAGGTCAGCTTCTCGACGTACGCGCTGCCGCCCCACGGGTCGATCGACCGGCAGGTCCCCGACTCCTGCTGGAGCAGCAACTGCGTGTTGCGGGCGATGCGCGCCGAGAAGTCCGTCGGCAGGGCGAGGGCCTCGTCGAGGGCGTTGGTGTGCAGCGACTGGGTGTGCCCCTGGGTCGCCGCCATCGCCTCGATGCAGGTGCGCGTGACGTTGTTGAAGACGTCCTGGGCCGTCAGCGACCAACCGGAGGTCTGCGAGTGGGTGCGCAGCGACAGCGACTTGGGGTTCTTCGGGTCGAACTGCTTGACCAGGCGCGCCCACAGCAGCCGGGCCGCGCGCAGCTTGGCGACCTCCATGAAGAAGTTCATCCCGATGGCCCAGAAGAAGGACAACCGGGGAGCGAACGCGTCCACGTCCAGCCCCACGGCCTGCCCGGCCCGCAGGTACTCCACGCCGTCCGCGAGGGTGTACGCCAGCTCCAGGTCGGCCGTCGCCCCCGCTTCCTGGATGTGGTAGCCGGAGATCGAGATGGAGTTGTACCGGGGCATCTTCTGCGAGGTGAAGGCGAAGATGTCCGAGATGATCCGCATCGAGGGCTTCGGCGGATAGATGTAGGTGTTGCGGACCATGAACTCTTTGAGGATGTCGTTCTGGATGGTCCCGGCGAGCTTTTCGGGGGAGACGCCCTGCTCCTCCGCCGCCACGATGTACAGCGCGAGGACCGGCAGCACGGCGCCGTTCATCGTCATCGACACCGTCATCTTGTCCAACGGGATCCCGTCGAACAGCTGCCTCATGTCGTAGATCGAGTCGATGGCCACGCCCGCCATGCCGACATCGCCCGTCACGCGCGGGTGGTCGCTGTCGTAGCCGCGGTGCGTGGGCAGGTCGAAGGCGATCGACAGACCCTTCTGGCCGGCCGCGAGGTTGCGCCGGTAGAAGGCGTTGGACTCCTCGGCCGTGGAGAAACCGGCGTACTGCCGGATCGTCCAGGGCTGGTTGACGTACATCGTCGGGTAGGGGCCGCGCAGGTACGGGGCCACACCCGGATACGTCCGCAGGAAGTCCAGGCCCTCCAGGTCCCGCCCGGTGTACAGGGGCTTGACGCCGATGCCCTCGGGCGTCTCCCACAGCAGGTCGGAGGCGCCGCTGCCGGTGGACTCCTTGACGGCGGCGCGCCACTGCTCCTCGGAGACACCGGCCGTCGCGTCGCCGTTCAGTGCGAGTTCGGAGAAGTCGGGGATGCCGCTCACGGGGCCACTCCCATCCGGTCGAGTACGGAGGACAGTACGGCGACCGCGTCGCAGCCGGCGAAGACGTACTCGTCCACGGCCTGCCCGGCGGTACCGGGCCTGCCGGCGAGGAACACGGTCGTGGCGCCCGCCGAGCGCAGGGCCGCGGCCACCGCCTCGGCCTGCTCCTCGTACAGCGCGTCGCTGGAGCACAGCACCGCCATGCCGTCCGCGCCGCTCGCGGCGTAGGCGGCGGCGGCCGTCTCCGGGGTCACCGACACCGGGTCGTGCACCGGCTCGACGCCGCCCGCCTGGAAGAGGTTCGAGGCGAAGGTGGCGCGGCCGGTGTGCGCGGCCGCCGGCCCCAGGGCCGCCAGGAAGATCCGGGGTCGGGCCCCGGTCACCGCGAGGTGCGCGTCACCGCGGGCGCGCAGGGCCTCGTACGCCTCGTCGCGCCGGACGCGGGGCAGTCCGCCGGTCGGCCCCTCGGGCGCGGGTTCGCGTACGACGGGCTTCTCCGACAGGTTCGGGAACTCGCTGACGCCGGTGATCGGTTCGCGGCGCTTGGCGAGCTTCTTGGAACGCTCGGCCCAGGTGGCCGCCAGGCGCTCGGCGACCAGCCCGGACCGCAGGGCCTCGGGGAGACCGCCCGCCTTCTCCACCGTACGGAAGAACTCCCATGCGGCTGCTGCGAGTTCGGTGGTGAGCTGCTCGACGTAGTAGGAACCGCCGGCCGGGTCGATCACCCGGGCCAGGTGCGACTCCTCCAGCAGGATCGTGGAGGTGTTGCGGGCGATGCGACGCGCGAACGCGTCGGGCAGGCCCAGGTCGTGGTCGAAGGGGAGCACGGTGACGGAGTCCGCGCCGGCCACGCCCGCCGCCATGCACGCGACGGTGGTGCGGAGCATGTTCACCCACGGGTCGCGCCGGGTCATCATCACCGGTGAGGTGACGGCGTGTTGGCGCTGTGCGGCGGCCTCCGGGACCCCGCAGGCCTCGCCGATCCGGGCCCAGAGCCGGCGCGCGGCGCGCAGTTTGGCGATGGTGAGGAACTGGTCGGCGGTGGCCGCGTAACGGAATTCCAGCTGCCCGAAGGCCGCTTCGGTGCCCATGCCGGCGTCCGTGAGGGCGCGGAGGTAGGCGACGCCGGTGGCCAGGGACAGCCCCAGCTCCTCGGCGGCGCTGCCGCCCGCCTCGTGGTAGGGCAGGGCGTCCGCGACCAGGGTGCGCACGTGGGGCCAGTCGGGGGCCGTCTCCCGGGCGAGCGCGGCGGCCTCGGCGAGGTCGAGCGGCTCACCCGTACGGGCCTCGTGCCCCAGCGGGTCGACGCCGAGCGAGGCACGGGCGGCCTCGGGGGCCACCCCGCGGTCGGCGTACAGGTCCAGCAGCGCGCGGGCGGCGTCGGCGTACGCGGCGCCCGCGTCGAGGGTGACGGGCGCGAGGTCGAGGTAGACGCCGTCCAGGGCGCGGGCGAGACCTTCCACCGGGAGCCCGCCGGGACCCAGGGTGAGCCAGAGGGAGGTGGTGCCGTTCTCCAGGTCCGCCAGGGCCGCCTCGTTCACCCGAACGGGGTCGCCGCCGGCGAGTCGCTGGCGTACGTCCCAGCCCGACGCGCTCGTGCCCTCGGGCGTGCCGCCGCGGACGAAGGGGGCGAACCCGGGGAAGCCGGTGTCCTCCGCGTCGGGGCGTGCGGTGTACAGCGGGCGGGTGCGGAGCCCGTCCTCAAGCGTGGTGGACAACGCGTCTTCAGCTGCCTCGCCGGAGGCTTCCTTGCCCGACTTGCGCAGTACGCCTTCAACCAGGCGCTGCCACTGCTCATGTGTCGCGTCAGGAAACTCGGCGGCCAGGGAGAGCCCGTCGTCAGGCAGGACCGTCATGGCTCGAATGCTAGGGGGGTCGCTCAATCGAGACCAGAACCGCCGGATGTGATCTCGCACTCGCAGGTCAGCGGGTGAGTTACCCACGAGTAGGGGTATGGGGGGCGATCTCGGACAGGCCGGTGGGCGCGGTGGCGGCGGCGAGGACGGGCGCGGTGGCGGGGTCCTGGAACAGCGGGCCGAGCAGGACCGTCGCCGACGCCTGGGTGAGGACCGCCGGGCCCGCGTACGGGCCGATGATCCGGGCCGGGTCGTCGCAGACGTGCGACCGGGCCGTCGCCGCCTCGCGGATCTCGTCGAGATAGCCCTCGTGCAGGATGCTCGACAGCTCCGAGACCAGCAGCACCGCCGGGTTGAACACGTCCAGCAGCAGGGCCGCCGCCCGCCCCACCGCGCGGGCCCGCCCGCGCAGCAGCCGGTCGGCGCGGGGATCGCCAGTGGCGGCCGCGTCCACGATCAACCCGATGGCCGGCTCCGGAACGATCCCCAGGCGCACCGCCTCGGCGCCCAGGGCCGTGTCGGACGCCGTGGCCTGCAGGCACCCCGTACGACCGCACGCGCACCGGACCGTCGATTCGGGGACGGGCAGGTGGGCGACGTCGCCGGCAGCCGCACCGGGGCCCTGGTGGACGGTGCCCTCGATGCCGAACGCGGCGTCCACCACGTTGCCGATGAACAGGTGCACGAGGCTGCGGCGAGCCGACGGGTGCCCGAACAGCATCTCGGCTCGGGCCACGGCCCGGGCGTGGTTGTCCAGGTGCACCGGCAACCCCAGGGCGGCCGACAGCTCGGCCGCGAGCGGCTTGTCGTACCAACCGAGCGCCTCGTGCCGTACGACGGTCCCCTCGGCGGGGCGGATCCAGCCGCCGAGCGCCGCGCCGACGCCCAGGAGGGGGCGGCGGGCGGGCTTCGACGCCCGCTCTGCGGTGGTTCCGGTGTGCCCGTGCGTGGTGTGGCCGTGCTCGCGGAGGAAACGGCCCAGCTCCGTCGCGAGGTGGGCGGGGGTCGGTGGTCCGTCCGTGTGCGGGAGGGTGCGGCGGGCCACCACGTGGCCGCGGAGGTCGACCAGGCTGAAGTTCGAGGCGGGCACGCCGATGTGCAGTCCGGCGGCGAGCGCTCCACCGACGGCGCCGGTGTGCAGGTCCAGCGGGATCCGGGGACGGCCGGCGGTGCCGGGCCCGGCGGCCTCGCCCGTTCCGCCCGGCTGCGGGAGTTCGCGCAGCAGGCCGCTGCGGAGCAGTCCGGTGGTCTGGCGTGAGACGGCGGCCTGGCTGAGACCGCTCAGCGCCGAGACGTCACTGCGGGCGACGGGGCCGTGTACGAGGACGGTCCGCAGGACGGTGGCGGCGTTGGAGGCCGCGCGGCTGTCGCCGGGGGTGGGGGGCATGGGGCGACCGTAACCCCGGCCGGGCGGGGGGCCGCTGCCCGGCCGCCTTGCCGTCGTCTGCCGTGTGTCCCGGCTGCGCCGGGCGCCTCAAGCACCGGCGGGGCCGGGGGTGGGGGTCGGGCGGCGGTTCGTGGTCGTGGTCGGGGCCGGGGCCGGGGCCGGTGACGTGGCGGCGGCGTTGCGGGGGCGTGAAATCCGGCCATGGTTTTCGGCCGGGGTCCGGGGCGCCCCGGGGGGTTTCCGGCGGGGGGAATCGGCAGGTCAGGGCGGCTGGGCGGGGTTTCGGCGGCGGGTGGGGGCGGGGGCTGCGGTGGGGGTTGACCCCGGCGGGGGGCGCTGACAGGCTCCGAGCCATGTCCGCGATCGAGCACCTCGCCCCGCGGCTCCACACCCCCGGCTTCTGTACCGCGCCGGGCGAGTGTCAGGGCCGCCTTCCGGCCCCGCGCCGCGCCTGAGCGACGCCGCTCCGGGGTCCTGTGACCCCTCGGCCCGCCGAGGCCGCCCCGCGCCCGAACCGCCTCCGCCCCGTCCCCTGTGCGTGCCCATTGCCGCGCAGGGCGACCCGTTCGCGTACCGGCATTTCTTCCCCTGCGGAAATAAACCTCTGACCCGGGAGTTCCCATGACCACCGTCACCGCTGTCACCGCTGTCTCCGTCGACAGGATCGGCGGCCGCATCGGCGCCGAGATCGGCGGCGTCCGCCTCGGCGGCGATCTGCCCGCCGAGACCGTCGCCGAGATCCGTGCCGCCCTCCTCGCCCACAAGGTCGTCTTCTTCCGCGGCCAGGACCACCTCGACGAGGCCGCGCACGAGGCGTTCGCCCAGTTGCTCGGCGCGCCGGTCGCCCACCCGACCGTGCCCTCCGCCGACGGCCGGTACGCCCTCGGCATCGACTCCGACCACGGCGCCCGCGCCAACCAGTGGCACACCGACGTCACCTTCGTCCCCGCCTACCCCGCCTTCTCCATCCTCCGCGCCGTCACCATCCCCCCGTACGGCGGCAACACGCTCTGGGCCAACACCGCCACCGCCTACGCGGGCCTCCCGGAGGCGCTCCGGGTCCTGGCCGACGGCCTGCGCGCCGTGCACTCCAACGAGTACGACTACGCGGCCCTTCGGCCCGACGCGCTCCCCGAGGCCCTCACCCAGTACCGCGAGGTGTTCACCTCCACCACGTTCCTCACCGAGCACCCGGTGGTCCGCGTCCACCCCGAGACCGGCGAACGCGCCCTGCTCCTCGGCAACTTCGTCCAGCGGATCACCGGCCTCACCGGTCGGGACTCCCGCGTCCTCCGGGACCTGTTCCAGGCGCACATCGAGAGCCCCGAGAACACCGTCCGGTGGCAGTGGCGCGCCGGCGACGTCGCGATCTGGGACAACCGCGCCACCCAGCACTACGGCGTCGACGACTCCGACGACCACGAGCGCACCCTGCGCCGCGTCACCGTCGACGGCGACGTGCCCGTCGGCCCCGACGGACGCCCGTCGCGCCTGATCAGCCCGGAGACCGTGCCCGACCCGGAGTTCGGCATCGCCTCCGGCGCCTCCTCCGCCTCTGTCTGACCCGCCCGCCGTCACAAGGAGAGCCCCGTGCCCAAGCTGCTCGCCATCACCGGCAGCCCCTCCGTCCACTCCCGTACCGCCGTGGTCGTCGACCAGGTGCTGCGTCGTCTCTCCCACTCCGGGTACGAGACCGCGCACCTCGCCGTACGGGAACTCCCCGCCGCCGACCTGCTCTCCGCCCGCCGGGGCGAGCCCGAGATCCGCCGCGCGGTGGAGGCCGTGGCCGAGGCGGACGGCCTGGTCATCGCCACCCCGATCTACAAGGCCTCGTACACCGGCCTGCTCAAGGCCTTCCTCGACCTGCTCCCGCAGGACGGCCTGGCGGGCAAGACGGTCCTGCCGATCGCCACCGGCGGCAGCCTCGCCCACGTCCTGACCATCGACTACGCCCTGCGCCCGGTCCTCTCCGCGCTCGGCGCCCGGCACGTCACCGCCGGCCGCTTCGTCCTGGACTCCGCCGTCGAGCGCGGGGAAGGCCCGGACCGGCTCCGGCCCGAGGCGGAGCTGGACCTGTACCAGGCCGTCGACGAGTTCGCCGACGCGCTGCGCATCGCCCCCGCGGGTGCCCTCACCACCGCTCACTGACCCCGTACGCACCGACAAGGACCCGTCATGCCCGCAGCCTTCGCCCCGTCCCCCACCTCCCGACGCCAGTTCCTCGCCCTGCTCGGCATCTCGGCGGCCGCGGTGAGCTGCGGCACGGCCACCGCCACCGGCGGCTCCGGCAAGCAGGTCACGTCCCTCAAGTACCAGGGCTCGGTGGGCGCGGTCACGCTCCCCGAGCTGGCCGCCGACCTCGGCTACCTCGGGAACCTCACCCTGGACTGGGTCGGCAACACCATCAGCGGCCCCCAGGACATCCAGTCCGCGGCCACCGGCCAGACCCACTTCGGCGGCGCCTTCAACGGCGCGATCGTCAAACTCGCGGCGAGCAAGGCGCAGATCCAGGCCGTCATCTCCTACTACGGCTCCGACGAGAACACCTACCTCGGCTACTACGTCCTGGAGGACAGCCCGATCCGGTCCGCCCGCGACCTGATCGGCAAGAAGGTCGGCATGAACACCCTGGGCGCCCACGCGCAGGCCCTGCTCGACATCTACCTGGAGCGCAACGGCCTCTCCAAGGCCGACGCCGGCAAGGTCGAGTCCCTCGTCGTCCCGCCCGTCAACACCGAACAGGCCCTGCGCCAGAAGCAGATCGAGGTCGGCGTCCTCAGCGGGGTGCTCCGCGACAAGGCGCTCGCGGCGGGCGGGATACGCCCGCTGTTCAAGGACTTCGAGCTGTTGGGGGCGTTCAGCGCCGGCAGTTACGTGATGACCCGACGCTTCATCAAGGAGAACCCCGATACCGTCAGGACGTTCACCACCGGCGTCGGCAAGGCCATCGACTGGTCGCGCACCACCCCGCGCGAGCAGGTCATCGCCCGGCTGACCGACATCGTGAAGAAGCGCGGACGCAACGAGGACACCTCGACGCTGCGCTACTGGCGCTCGTACGGGGTCGCCGAACCGGGCGGCCGGATCGCCGACAAGGAATTCCAGCTCTGGATCGACTGGCTGGGTGAGCGCGGCGAGGTCAAGAAGGGCCGGCTCAAGGCCGCCGACCTCTACACCAACGAGTTCAACGGCAACGGGAAGGGCTGACCGACTGCCATGGCGAAGATCGTGTTCGACTCCGTGACGAAGACCTTCCCGACGAAGGACAGGAAGAACAGGAGAAACAGGAGTAACAGGCAGGAGTTCACCGCCCTCGACGGCATCGACCTGGAGATCGAGGCGGGGGAGTTCGTGGTCGTCGTCGGTCCCAGCGGTTGCGGCAAGTCCACCCTGCTCGACCTCCTCGGCGGCCTGACCCGCCCCACCTCCGGCCGGATCCTGCTCGACGGCGAACCCGTCACCGGGCCCGGGCTCGACCGGGGCATCGTCTTCCAGCAGTACGCGCTGCTGCCCTGGCGCACCGCACTGGGAAACATCGAGTTCGGCCTGGAGGCGACCGGGGCAACGCGCCGGCAACGGACCGAGAGGGCACGGGAGTTCCTGGACCTCGTCGGACTCACCGGCTTCGAGGACCGCCACCCCCACGAACTGTCCGGGGGCATGCGCCAGCGGGTGGCCATCGCCCGCTCGCTCGCCTACGACCCCGACGTGCTGTTGATGGACGAGCCGTTCGCGGCCCTGGACGCGCAGACCCGCGAATCCCTCCAGGACGAACTGCGGCGCATCTGGCAGCGGACCGGCAAGACGATCGTGTTCATCACCCACGGCATCGAAGAGGCCGTGTACCTGGGGCAGAAGGTCGCCGTCATCACCTCGCGCCCCGGCCGCGTCAAGGAGGTCGTCCGGGTCGACCTCGGCGACCGTGCCACCGGGGCCACGGGCGAGGACCTGCGCTCCAGCACGGAGTTCGCCCGTCATCGCCACGAGATCTGGACCCTGCTCCACGACGAGGTGGCCCGCGCTCGGCAACTGGAGAAGGAGGAGGTCGCCGTATGAGCACCGGAACCGACATCACCGCCGCCGCCCCGACCGGCCTGGCAACCCCGCCGGAGACCGAGGGCCCGGCCCGGCCCCCGGGACAGAGGAGCGGCGGGGCACCCGCGCAGCCGGCGGCGCCCGCCGGGACACCGGCCCCCGCGGGCACGGCCGCCGCCCGTACGGAGCCGGTCGCGTCGAAGGCCCCCGTACGGAGCCCGGGGCGCGGCCTGCTCGCCGCCGTCGGGCGCCGGCTGAGCGCCGCCGTACTGCGCTCGGCCGCCATCCTCGCCCTGCTCGCCCTGTGGGAGACGGCGCCCCGGCTCGGCCTGGTCGACGCCACGTTCCTGCCGCCGGTCAGCGAGGTCGCCACGGCCTGGTGGGAGCTGCTGGAGGACGGGCAGCTCGCCGAACACACCGGGGCCAGCCTGGTCCGCTCCTTCGGCGGCTTCGGCATCGCGGTCGTGATCGCGGTACCGCTCGGCCTGCTCATCGGCTGGTACCGGCCCGTCGCGGCGCTGCTCGGGCCGCTGCTGGAGGTCTTCCGCAACACGGCGGCGCTGGCGCTGCTGCCGGTGTTCGTGCTGCTGCTGGGCATCGGGGAGACCTCGAAGGTGTCCATCGTGGTCTACGCGTGCGTCTGGCCGATCCTGCTCAACACGATCAGCGCGGTCGGCAACGCCGATCCGACCCTGGTGAAGCTGGCCCGGTCGATGGACCTGTCCACGCCGAGGCTCTTCCAGAAGGTGATCCTGCCGTCGTCGGTGCCGGCGATCTTCACCGGGATCCGGCTGGCCGGAGCGGTGTCGATCCTCGTGCTCGTCGCGGCGGAGATGATCGGCGCCAAGGCGGGACTGGGCTATCTGATCAACGCCTCGCAGTTCAACTTCGCGATCCCGCAGATGTACGCGGGCATCGTCACCATCTCCGCGATCGGGCTGACGTTCAACCAGCTCCTCGTCGCGATCGAACGCCGCCTGAGTCTCTGGCGCGTACCCGCCTGACACCGGTGCCCCCGCGGGGCGGCCCGGGGCCGCCGCCCCGCGCCGCCCGCACACCCCCCCGGCGGTGCCCCGTGCGCGCCGACCCGACCCGAGGAACCGACATGACCGCTCCCCGCACCCTCCATCTCAACGCCTTCCTCATGAACGCCGGTCACCACGACGCCGCCTGGCGACACCCGGACAGCAGCCCCGAACGGGTCACCGACCTGCGCTACTTCCAGGAGCTGGCGCGCACCGCCGAACGCGGACGGCTCGACTCGATCTTCTTCGCCGACGGCCTGGCCCTGTGGGGCAAGGCCCGCCACAACGCCCTCGGCGGGTTCGAGCCGCTGACCCTGCTCTCGGCCATCGCCGCCGTCACCGAGCACATCGGACTCATCGCGACCGTCTCCACGACCTTCAACGAGCCGTTCCACACGGCCCGCAAGTTCGCGTCGCTCGACCACATCAGCAACGGTCGCGCCGGCTGGAACATCGTCACCTCCGGCACCGTCGACGAGGCCCGCAACTTCAACCAGGACGAGCACCTGGCCCACCACCTGCGCTACGAGCGGGCCCGCGAGTTCCTGGACGTCGCCGGCAAGCTCTGGGACAGCTGGGAGGACGACGCGATCGTCCTCGACAAGGAGCGGGGCGTCTACGCGGACACCGACAAGCTGCACCCGGCCGCCCACCGGGGCGAGTACTTCGGTGTCGCCGGACCGCTCAACGTGCCCCGCTCACCCCAGGGACACCCGCTCCTCGTGCAGGCGGGATCCTCCGAGGACGGCAAGGAGTTCGCCGCCCGGTACGCCGAGGCGGTCTTCACCGCGCAGCAGACCCTCGCCGACGGCCAGACCTTCTACAAGGACCTCAAGTCCCGGCTGGCCCGGTACGGCCGCGCCGAGAGCGACCTGCTCGTCCTGCCCGGCATCGCCCCCGTCATCGGCTCCACCGAGGCCGAGGCCAAGGCGCTGGAGCAGCAGCTCACCGACCTCCAGGTCCCCGAGTACGGGCTCGCCCAGCTCTCCGGGATGCTCGGCGTCGACCTCTCCGACCACCCCCTCGACGGCCCGCTGCCCGAGCTGCCCGAGGAGCGGGACATCAACGGCAACAAGAGCCGGTTCACGCTCGTCGCCGAACTGGCCCGGCGGGACGGGCTGACCCTGCGCCAGTTGATCGCCCGGCTCGGCGCGGGACGCGGCCACCGGGTCTACGCCGGCACGCCCGAGCAGATCGCCGACCAGCTCCAGGAGTGGTTCACCCAGGGCGCGGCGGACGGCTTCAACATCATGGCGCCGGCCCTTCCGACGGGCCTGACCGCGTTCGTCGACCACGTCGTGCCGATCCTCCAGAAGCGCGGTCTCTTCCGTACGGAGTACACCGGCACCACCCTGCGCGAGAACTACGGCCTCGCCCGCCCGGCCAACCGTCACCTCGCGCCGACGGCCTGAGCGGGGGCGCCGCCCGGGTCCGACGCCGGGCGGCGCGCCCGTGCGCCGTCAGACGGTCAGGACGATCTTGCCCCGGGTCCTGCCGGAGGCGCTCAGCTCCCACGCCCGGGCGGCCTCGGCCAGCGGCAGCGCGTGCGCCACCTCGACCGTCAGCCGCCCGGCGTCGGCCAGCTCGGCCAGGAAGGTCAGGTCGGCGGTGTCGGGCCGCACCCACGGCTGGTGCGCGCCCTTGGCGGCGGCCTCCTGATCGGCCAGGGAGGACACCCGGTCACGCTGCTTGACCAGCGACTGGAGGAGTTCCACCCCGTCGCCGTGGAAGTCGAGGCCCGCGTCGACACCGTCGGGCGCCAGCGCGCGGATCCGCTCCGCCAACCCCTCCCCGTACAACACCGGCTCGGCCCCGAGCCCGCGCAGGTAGTCGTGGTTGTGCGTGCCGGCCGTGCCGATGACGCGCAGGCCCAGCGCGACCGCGATCTGCACGCCCAGCGAACCGGTGCCACCCGCCGCGGAGTGGATGACGACGGTCTCGCCCGCCCCGGCCCCCACGCGCAGGAGCGACTGGTAGGCGCTGAGGCCGGCCAGCGGGAGGCCGGCGGCCTGCTCGAAGCTCAGCGAGCGGGGCTTGCGGGCGAGGGTGCGCACGGGCGCGGAGACGAACTCCGCGTACGTGCCGAGCTGTACCCATTCCTTGCGGACGTAGCCGTACACCTCGTCACCGACGGCGTGGTCGAAGGTGTCGGGGCCGACCGCCTCGACGACCCCCGCGACGTCCCAGCCGGGTATGACGGGGTGGCGGACCTCCAGGACGGGGTCGAGGTATCCGAGGGCGAGCTTCCAGTCCACCGGGTTGACCCCGGCGGCCTTGACCCGGACGAGGACCTCGCCCGGTCCGACCCTCGGCTCCGCCACGTCGGTGAGTTCGAGGTTCTCGGCGGGTCCGTACGCGCTGTAAGTGATGGCTTTCATGATCATCGCCAACCCGGGTCCCGTGGCTCCCTATTCCCGCACGGCCCGGACGTCCGTCGGAACTCGTCTGCTCCTCAAGGGAGTTCGGGTAGGGCGCGGGCTCAGGCGGGCAGGGTGTTGCGGTGCGAGCGCCGCCGGGCCGCGCTGAGCAGTGCCTGGATCTGCGCCCCCGACTGTTCGACGTCGTCCAGGGGGGAGGGGAAGGGCAGCCGCGCGTCACGGTGGCCGTTCGCCTCCTCCAGCCGCAGGGTGATGCCGTACCGGTCCAGGGCCAGCGGCAGGGCGCGCACCACGGCGGCCGCGGGCGCCGGGCGGACCAGTCGCAGCAGCAGGGTGACCAGTTCGGGGTGGTCGTCGAGCAGGTGCGTGAGCATCCCGGCCTCGTACGGGGCGAGCGGGTCGGGCCAGGCCTGGTCCAGTTCCTCCAGCCCGATGTGCGAGGTCCCCTCGGCCGTCTCCAGGATGGCCTGGCCGTACTCCACGCAGGTGCTCTCGGCGCTGTTCTCGGTGTACGGGGTGAGCAGGTGGCCGATGACGGTGACCCGGGCGCGCACCCGGTCCCGTACCGGGGTCGGGGCGATGTCGGTGAACTCCAGCCGGATGACCGGCCGGTCCTCGGCGGGGGCGGTGACCCCTTGGCCGGCGGCGGGGGCGGCCGGGTGCAGGTGCAGCCGACCGAGCAGGTCTTCGCCCTCCATCTGGTGGACCTCGCTGCGCAGTCCGTCCGTGACCACGGTCATGGAGTGGGCGGCGGCCAGGATGGACCGGACCCGCTCGGCGTCGGTGGGCGCGGCGGCGGGCGTGGCAGGGGCACCGGACATGCGCATGCGGATCTCTCCATCGTCCGAAGGTTAGGTATGCCTAACCTAACCCATCCGTCTCCCGGGCAGTACCCCACGCCCGGGTCGACCCGAAGGCTCGGCGATTTGTTCGGGTGAAGATTCGGGTCCCGCGGCGGCCCGCCCCGACACCCGCCGTGTCGGTGTTGGGCTGAACGGGTGAAACACGAGAGGATGGCCCGATGCACATGAAGCGCACGGCCGAGGCGGCCCGGTGAGCAGGTACGACGTCACGGACGAACAGTGGGAGGGACTCGCGCAGGTGGTCCCCCTGCGCAGTCGCAACGAGTGGCCCTCCCGGGTGGACCACCGCACGATCCCCACGGCCCCCGGGGCGTCGGCGGCGGAACAGCGGCGCTTCGTCGTGATCCGGGTCCAGATCTTCGCCGACGCGCGGGAGGTGGCCGAGTATCTGATCGCCCAGATCCCGGTGCTGCTGGACCTCACGGGCGCGGACACCGAGGTGGCCAAGCGGATCCTGGACTTCAGCAGCGGCGTCGTCTTCGGGCTGGGCAGCGGGATGCACCGGGTCGACCGGAACGTCTTCCTGCTCGCGCCGGTCGGCACCGAGGTCGAGGGCATCGCCGCGGCGGCCGTACCCCGATCGTAGGAAGGTCCGCGCGACGGAACGGTTCGCCGGGGCCGAGGGGTCACCGGCGGCCGTACCGTCCGGCCCATGGAAGCCACTGCGGGCACAGGGTTGGCCGAAGCCCCCGCCGTCGACACCTCAGCCACCGAAACACTCGTCGCCGAAGCCCTCGTCCGGGACGTCCCCGGGGATCCCGCCCCCGCGCGGCCCGTCGCGCACCAGCGGCCCGCCATCACCGAGTTGAGGCTCTCCGCCTTCGGCCCGCACCGCTCGGCCGTCTTCCCGCTCGGCCCCGTCACCCTGTTCGCCGGACCCAGCGGCAGCGGCAAGTCCCAGGCCCTGAGCGCCTACGAGGCGCTGGCCGACCTCGCCTCCGGGGCGACCCTGGAGTCCGTGTTCCCCGACCCCTCGGCCCGGGTCCCCGAACGGGCCGTGCCCGACGCCCAGCGCCGGCGCGGATTCCGGATCGGCTGCACCGTCGACGGACCCGCCGGACCGGTCCGGCTCGACCTCGCCGTCCAGGCCGAACCCACGCTGCGCGTCGTCGGCGAACGGCTCGCGCAGGACGGGCAGGTCCTGCTCGGCACGGCCCTGCGCGACCCCGGCCGGCGCTCCGTGCAGGCGAGTTGGCTGACCGGCGGCTCCGTCGGCGTGACCCGCGCCCCGCTGCCGGACGACCGCCTGGGAACCGCCCTGCTGCCGCTGCGCGTCGCCGGGGCCACCGCCGGACAGCGGCGCGTCCTGGCCGCCGCCGAGCAGGTGGTGGTCGCGCTGCGCTCGGTGTTCCCCTGCGACCCGCGCCCGGAGCGGATGCGGGCCGCCGTCCCGCCCGGCGCCGGGCGGCTCGCCGGCGACTGCGCGAACCTGGCCGACGTCCTGCGCCGCACCCGTCACGAATGCGGCACCCGCCACGCCCTCCTGACCGCGGCGGCGCGCACCGGCTGCGCCGGGCCGGTGGCCGGGCTGACCGTACGGGACCTGTCGGACGGCTCCGTCGCCGCGCTGCTGGACCGGGGACCCGGCAGGCCCGGAACCGGCCTCGACCGCCTCGGCTCGGGCGAACTGCGCTTCCTCGCCCTGGCGCTCGTCCTGCTGACCGGACCCGGGGTGCTGGCCATGGACCCGGCCGCCGAACTGCTGTCCGCGCGGCAGGCCCTGACCGTGCTCGCCGACGACCTCGACCGCGGGATGGACCGGCGGCAGGGAGCCGAACTGCTGCGGCTGGCCCAGCTCTGCTGTGCGCGCGGGCAGGTCAGGCTGGTGGCCTCCGTGGGGGAGGGGTGCGCGGGAACCGCGCGCGGACTCCCCGGCGTCTCGGTGGTAGACCTGGTCCCATGAGTGACACGCAACCCCGGGAAGAGCGCCTGTACCTGCTCCAGCGAAGGCTCGCCGAGTTCGCGGCGGCCCGCGACTGGGCCCCCTACCACACGCCCAAGAACCTGGCCGTGGCCCTCAGCGTGGAGGCGTCCGAACTGGTCGAGATCTTCCAGTGGTTGACGCCCGAGCAGTCGGCGAGGGTCATGGAGAAGCCGGAAAGCGCGCACCGTGTGGCCGACGAGGTGGCCGACGTGCTCGCGTATCTGCTGCAATTCTGTGAGGTCCTCGGGGTGGATGTGCTGGACGCGCTCGCGGCGAAGATCGAGAGGAACGAGCTCCGCTTCCCGACGCCGGGCGGTTCGAGCCGGAATCGTCACTCTTCGGAGTGATGGCGTCGTCCACAACCATGTTTGTGTCCATAGATTTCCGAATACCCCTGGCTTTACTGGCTCGTTGCCTTCACTCTGGGTAGTGGAGAACGGTGGGATGTCGTGCGGACGGGGGACGGCATATGGATGCGGTACGGCTCATCGCGGCCGGCCGGCACGCGCTGGCACAGAGTGGGGCTGCGTGGGACATCGTGGGCGAGGCCTGGCAGGCCCAGGCGCTCGCGCAGGGGATAGGGAGCTGGCTGGCGGTCACCGGGCCGCCGGAGCTGAGAGCGGAGGCACGGGGACTGGGAGAAGCGGGTGGCAGAGGCTGCGGAGTGCTCGACCGCGCGGCACTGCGGGGCGAGGGCAGCACGCCCGAGCTGCCGCCGAGAGCGGCGCAACTGGCCGGGGTGGCGGATGTCCGACAGGCGCTGCTGGGGCTCCAGGCGCTGCTCGGCGAGGTCGGCATAGCACTGGTCGGGGTGGCCTGTGGAACGGACGACGAGGGTCTGTACTGGCAGTGCATCGAGTCCATCGACGCCGCCGACGAGTCGAGCGACCGGGTGCGGGCGATACTGCGCAAGATGTCCGTCCGTGAACGGGGTTCCGCCTCGGGCGTGTCCTGAGCGGCGGGGTTCCGGCGGCGGCGTTACGGCGACGGTTTTCCGGCGGCGGGGTTCCGGCGGCGGGTCGGCGGGATGTCGGTGTGGTGCCCGGGCCGGGCCTGCCGGGGGCGGGGCTTCCCGGGCGGGTCGACCGGCGCGCGGGGTCGGCGGTTCGGCTTCGTCCGGGCGTCGATCCCGGTCCGGGCCGGTCACCGGCGGGGTCCGGGTGGACCGTCCGGTTGACGGAGATTCACCCGGGCGGGGCTGGAGGGGCAGGATGGGAGCATGGACCTCCGCATTTTCACCGAGCCCCAGCAGGGTGCGAGCTACGACACCCTGCTGACCGTCGCCAAGGCCACCGAGGACCTCGGCTTCGACGCGTTCTTCCGCTCCGACCACTATCTGCGGATGGGGTCGGCCGACGGCCTGCCCGGTCCCACCGACGCCTGGATCACCCTCGCGGGCCTGGCCCGCGAGACCAGGCGGATCCGGCTGGGCACCTTGATGACGGCCGGCACCTTCCGGCTGCCCGGTGTCCTCGCCATCCAGGTGGCCCAGGTCGACCAGATGTCCGGCGGCCGTGTCGAACTCGGCCTGGGCGCGGGCTGGTTCGAGGACGAGCACAAGGCGTACGGGATTCCCTTCCCGGCGGAGCGGATGGCCCGGTTGGAAGAGCAGCTGGCCATCGTCACCGGACTGTGGGCCACCGCGCCCGGGGCCACCTTCGACCACCGGGGCACCCACTACCAGGTGGAGAACTCCCCGGCGCTGCCCAAGCCGGCCCAGGCCAAGGTGCCCGTCCTCATCGGCGGTCACGGAGCGAAGCGCACGCCCCGTCTCGCGGCCCGGTACGCGGACGAGTTCAACATGCCGTTCGCGTCGATCGCCGACAGCGAGCGGCAGTTCGGTCGGGTCCGGGCCGCCGCCGAGCAGGCGGGCCGCAAGCCCGGCGACCTCGTCTACTCCAACGCGCTCGTGGTCTGTGTGGGCCGGGACGACGCCGAGGTGGCCCGCCGGGCCGCGGCGATCGGCCGCGAGGTGGACGAGCTCAAGGCCAACGGCCTGGCCGGTTCACCGGCCGAGGTCGTCGAGAAGATCGGCGCCTACGGGGCCGTCGGCGCCTCCCGGGTCTACCTCCAGCTGCTCGACCTCGACGACCTGGACCACCTGGAGCTGATCTCCGCCCAGGTACTGTCCCAGCTCGGCTGAGGGAGGCGGATCCGATGCCCCGTGCCCGCGAGCCGCTCGCCGAAGCCCTGGCGGGCGCCACCGTGCTCCTGGACGGCGGGCTGAGCAACCAGCTCGCCGCCGAGGGCTGCGACCTGTCCGGCGGCCTCTGGACGGGCCGGGTGCTCGCCGAGCGGCCGGACCTGATCGAGGCCGCCCACACGGCATACGCGCGGGCCGGAGCCCAGGTGCTGATCACCGCGAGCTACCAGGTCGGGTACGAGGCCTTCGCCGCCCGGGGGTACGGGCGGGACCGGACCACGGCCCTGCTGGGGCTCGGCGTGCGGCTGGCCGCGGCTGCCGCCGAAGCCGCCGAGCGGGACGTCTGGGTGGCCGCGAGCGTCGGCCCGTACGGGGCGGTGCTCGCGGACGGTTCCGAGTACCGGGGCCGCTACGGCCTCGGGGTCCGCGAGCTGGTCGACTTCCACCGGCCCCGCATCGAGGCACTGTGGGCGGCCGGACCGGACGTGCTGGCCCTGGAGACCGTCCCGGACGCCGTCGAGGCCGAGGCGCTGCTCACGGTCGTGGCGGAGACGGGTGCCCGCGCCTGGTTGAGCTACACGCCGGCCGACGGCCGGACCCGGGCCGGGCAGCCGCTCGCCGAGGCCTTCGCCCTGGCCGCCGGGGTGCCCGGGATCATCGCGGTCGGGGTCAACTGCTGTGACCCGCGGGAGGTGCTGCCGTCCCTGCGGGTCGCGGCCGAGGCCACCGGGAAACCACTCGTGGCCTACCCCAACGACGGCTCCGTGTGGCGGGCCGACACCGACACCTGGCAGGCCCCGGCCACGCCGCCCCCCTGGCCCGTGGAGGACTGGCGGGCCGCCGGAGCCCGACTCGTCGGAGGCTGCTGCCGCATCGGCCCGGCCGGGATCGCGGCCCTGGCCGGGCGACTGCGGGAGGGGTAGGACGCAACGGGCGCGGAGGGCGCCCCGCCCGGAGGGCTATTCGCAGGCGATGCCGTCGCCGTCCCGGTCGAGGTGCCGGCCGTACCCGGGGTCGCCCCGGTGGATGGGGGCGGCGCCCGCGGCCCGCACGGCAGCGCAGTTCCGGTAGGAGACGTCTGCGCCGCCGGTCGAGGAGCCGCCATCGGTCGAGGAGCCGCCGGTCGTGGTCGACGAGCCACCACCGGTCGAGGACGAGCCGCCTCCGGTCGTCGAGGAGCCCGAACTCGACGCGGAACCGGAGCCCGTGCCGTTCGCGTCGTCGTCGGTCTCGGTGGGTGTCGGCTTGGGCTTCGGCACCGGCTTCGGGTGGAGCACGGCGCCGACCGACGCCGGACAGGCGGTGCCCGGTGCGACGAGGTGGACGTCCGTGCCGGCGGTGTCCGCGGCGAGTCGCGTGCCCGCGCCCACGCCCTGGAAGCAGACGAGCCACGTGGTGTGGTCCGCGGGGAGGGGGACGTCCGCGTACGCGCTGCGCGCGGTCAACTCGCCCTTGATCAGGGCCTCGACCGCCTTCTCCGCCGCGGCGAACGGCTTGCCGACGACCGCCGGCATCACGGGCTCCGCGCTCGGGGTGGGCGTGGGGCTCGGGCTCGCCGAGGGGGTGGCGGCGGGGGAGGTCGTGGCGACCGCGGCGGCCTTCGGCTTCGCGTCGTCCACGGGCTCCTTCGGCGGGTCCGACAGCATCGCGAACAGGAACCACACACCGGACAGGACGGTGGCGACGATCTTCTGAGTCCGGTTCCAACGACTCGTCCAGGCGAGGACGATGCCCGCCGGGGGCAGCAGGACCAGGGCGCCGATGATCAGCGCGGGGTGCTGCCACCACCGTCTGACGGGGTGGAAGGGCGCGTGGGCGTGGGGTGGCGGGTACATGGTTCTCCCGGGATGCGCGAGGGTCGAAAGGCGTTCAGAGCAGCGAGAATGCCAAAACGTGCCGCCCGGTGTACGGGGAATGGGACGGAAGGCGGATCGAGCAGGGGCGGGGGTGCCTCCCCCGACCGGAATTCCGTTGTCCGGGAAGCCGCGATCCACACATACTCGAGCGCATGTTCCTGACGATCTCCACGACCGGTACCGCCGCACGTCCTGCCACCGACCTGGGCTTTCTGCTCCACAAGCATCCCGGGAAGGCGCAGGCGTTCCCCACCTCCCACGGCACCGCGCACGTCTTCTACCCCGTGGCGTCGGACGAGGAGTGCACCGCGGCGCTGCTGCTGGAGGTGGACCCGGTCGCGCTCGTGCGCCGCGGGCGGGGCAAGGGGCGGGGCGGAGCGCCGGACGCGGCCCTCGCGCAGTACGTCAACGACCGTCCGTACGCGGCGTCCTCGCTGCTGGCCGTCGCGCTCAGCGGGGTCTTCCGCAGCGCCCTCAAGGGGCAGTGCCCCGCCCGTCCGGAGCTGCCGGAACAGACCCGACCGCTGCGGATCGAGATCCCGGCGCTGCCCGCCCGCGGCGGGGAGGAGCTGGTGCGCCGGCTGTTCGGCCCGTTGGGCTGGGAGTCCGTCGGCGTGACGCGCGTACCCCTCGACGAACGGTTCCCCGAGTGGGGCGAATCCCGGTACGTACGCCTCGTGCTGGAGGGCGAGTTGCGCCTGGCCGACGCGCTCCGCCAGCTGTACGTCCTGCTGCCCGTGCTCGACGACGCCAAGCACTACTGGGTGGCGCCCGACGAGGTGGACAAGCTGCTGCGCGCCGGTGACGGCTGGCTCGCGGGGCACCCCGAGAACGGGCTGATCACCGCCCGCTACCTCGCCCGCCACAAGAGGCTCACCCAGGACGCCCTGGAACGGCTGGAGCTGGTCCGTCTCGCCGAGGTGGACGGCAGCGAGGTCGAGGAGATCGACAACGCCGTGGACGAGACGAAGGACACCGAGGAGCGTCCGGTGCCGCTCGCGGTTCGACGCCGCGAGGCGATCCTCGGCGCCCTGCGCACCGCCGGCGCGGCCCGTGTCCTCGACCTGGGCTGCGGCCAGGGGCAGTTGCTGCAGGCGCTGCTCAAGGACGCGTCCTTCACGGAGGTCGTCGGCGTGGACGTGTCCATGCGGGCGCTCGGCACCGCCGTCAAGCGGCTGCGACCGGAGCGGATGGGGGAGCGGCAGAGTTCCCGGCTCACCCTCCTCCAGGGCTCCCTGGCGTACACCGACAAGCGGCTGGCGGGCTATGACGCGGCCGTCCTCAGCGAGGTCATCGAGCACGTGGACCTGCCCCGGCTGCCCGCGCTGGAGTACACCGTCTTCGGCGCGGCCCGCCCGCGCACGGTCCTGGTGACCACCCCGAACGTCGAGTACAACGTCCGCTGGGAGTCCCTGCCCGCCGGGCACGTCCGGCACGGAGACCACCGCTTCGAATGGACCCGGGAGGAGTTCCGCGCCTGGGCGGACCGGGTCGCCGGGCGGCACGGCTACTCCGTCACCCACGTGCCCGTCGGGGACGAGGACCCGCAGGTCGGGCCGCCGACCCAGATGGCCGTCTTCACCCGCGAGGGCGGCGCCGCGGCCGAGGCGACCGACACCGGCAGGACCACCCACGCCCACATCCGCACCGACACTCGCACCGACACCCCGAAGGAGGGCGAGGCAGCATGACCACCGAGAACGGCACCACCGCCGGCGAAGACGACACCACCGTCACCGAGGACCACGACACCACCGACCGGGGGCGCGTGCTCCCCGTCACCGACCTGTCCCTCGTCGTGCTCATCGGCGCCACCGGATCGGGCAAGTCCACCTTCGCCCGCCGCCACTTCAAGCCGACCGAGATCATCTCCTCCGACTTCTGCCGCGGCCTGGTGGCCGACGACGAGAACGACCAGAGCGCGAGCAAGGACGCCTTCGACGTCCTGCACCACATCGCCGGCAAGCGCCTCGCCGCGGGCCGCCTCACCGTCGTCGACGCGACCAGCGTGCAGCAGGAGTCCCGCCGACAGCTGGTCAGGCTGGCCCGCGAGCACGACGTGCTGCCCATCGCCATCGTCCTCGACCTGCCCGAGCAGGTCTGCGCGGAACGCAACGCCACCCGCCCCGACCGGGCCGGGATGCCGCGCCAGGTCATCCAGCGGCATCGGCGCGAACTGCGCCGCTCGCTGCGCGGGCTGGAGCGCGAGGGGTTCCGCAAGGTCCACGTCCTGCGCACCGTCGAGGAGGTGGAGACGGCCGAGGTGGTGTTGGAGAAGCGCTTCAACGACCTCACCCACCTCACCGGCCCCTTCGACATCATCGGCGACGTCCACGGGTGCGCGTCCGAGCTGGAGACCCTGCTCACCACACTCGGCTACGAGGACGGCGTCCACCCCGAGGGCCGCACCGCCGTCTTCGTCGGCGACCTCGTCGACCGGGGCCCGGACAGTCCCGGAGTCCTGCGTCGCGTCATGGGCATGGTCGGCTCGGGCAACGCCCTGTGCGTACCGGGGAACCACGAGAACAAGCTGGGCCGTCACCTCAAGGGATCCGACGTCCGGCGGACCCACGGCCTGGCCGAGACCATCGAGCAGCTCGCCCGCGAGCCGGAGGAGTTCGTCCGGGACGTCCGCACGTTCATCGCCGGCCTCGTCAGCCACTACGTGCTCGACGGCGGCAGGCTGGTGGTCTGCCACGCCGGGCTGCCGGAGAAGTACCACGGCCGCACCTCCGGACGGGTCCGTTCGCACGCCCTGTACGGCGAGACCACCGGCGAGACCGACGAGTTCGGCCTGCCCGTGCGCTACCCGTGGGCGGAGGACTACCGGGGCAAGGCCGTCGTGGTCTACGGCCACACCCCGGTCCCGAACACGTCCTGGATCAACAACACCATCTGTCTCGACACCGGCGCCGTCTTCGGCGGGAAGATGACCGCCCTGCGCTGGCCCGAGCGCGAACTCGTCGACGTACCGGCCGAGAAGGTCTGGTACGAGCCGGTCAGGCCGCTCGCCGCCGAGACCCCGGGCGGACACGACGGACGCCCGCTCGACCTGAACGACGTCATCGGCCGCCGGATCGTCGAGACCCGTCACCTGGGCAACGTCAACGTCCGCGAGGAGAACGCGGCGGCGGCCCTGGAGGTCATGAGCCGCTTCGCGGTGGACCCGCGGCTGCTCCCGTACCTGCCGCCCACGATGGCGCCCACGGCCACCTCGCGGCAGGAGGGCTACCTGGAACACCCCGCCGAGGCCTTCGCGCAGTACCGCGGCGACGGTGTCGAGCGGGTGGTGTGCGAGGAGAAGCACATGGGGTCCCGCGCCACCGTCCTGGTGTGCCGGGACGCCGAGGCAGCCCGCGAGCGGTTCGGTGTGGACGGCCCCACGGGCTCCGTCCACACCCGCACCGGACGCCCCTTCTTCCACGACCCCGAGGTCACCGAGGAGGTGCTCACCCGGATCCGCCGGGCGATCACCGACGCCGGGGTGTGGGAGGAACTCGACACCGACTGGCTGCTCCTCGACGGGGAACTGCTGCCCTGGTCGCTGAAGTCCACCGGCCTGCTGCGCAACCAGTACGCCGCCGTGGGCGCCGCCTCCCGCGCCGTGTTCCCCGACGCCCTCGCCGCCCTGGAGGCGGCCGGGGCCCGGGGCGTGGACACCGCCGCGTTGACCGTCCGTCAGCGCGAACGGGCGGGCGACGCGGCCCTGTTCACCGACGCCTACCGGCGCTACTGCTGGAGCACCGACGGGCTGGACGGCGTACGGTTCGCGCCGTTCCAGGTCCTGGCGGTCGCCGGGCGCTCGCTGGCCGCCGTGCCGCACGACGAGCAGCTGGCACTCCTGGACCGGCTCGTCGCCGCCGACGAGGCGGCCGGCACCGGGCTGTTGCGCCGCACGGGCCGGATCGTGGTCGACACCGGCGACGAGGCCTCCGTGCGGGCGGGCACCGACTGGTGGCTGGACCTCACCGCCGCCGGCGGCGAGGGGATGGTCGTGAAACCGCTCGTCGCGTACGCCAGGGACGGCAAGGGGCGCCTGGTCCAGCCGGGGGTGAAGGTGCGCGGGCGCGAGTACCTGCGGATCATCTACGGCCCGGAGTACACGCGGCCGGACAACCTGGAGCGGCTGCGCGGGCGGTTCCTCGGGCACAAGCGTTCGCTCGCCCTGCGCGAGTACGCCCTGGGGTTGGAGGCGTTGGACCGGCTGGCGGCCGGGGAGCCGCTGTGGCGGGTGCACGAGGCGGTGTTCGCCGTCCTCGCGCTGGAGTCGGAGCCGGTCGACCCGCGGCTGTGACCCCGCGCCCCGGGCCGCCGCACGGCGCGTAAAGCAAGGGCCCCCGTACGGCCTGGAATTAGGTCGTATGGGGGAACTTTCGCGGAGAACTCCGAGAAAACGACCGGCGGGATCGTTCATCCAGGGCAGCGGAACGTCCGCGACCCGAAAGGACGGAACCTCACCTATGAAGATGACCGCGCGCGGAAGCATTGCGGCGCTCATGACCTGTATGGCGGCGGCCGGCGCGACCACCCCGGCCCTGGCCGACGCGGTACCCGTCGCCGTCCCGCTCGAGGCCGTCGAGACCACGCTGGGCGTGGACGCCCCGCGTGTGGCCACCGGCGTTCCGGTGCCGGTCGTCGGCGCCCCCGAAGCCCCGCGCCACCACACGGGAGACCTGCTTCCGACCCCACTGCTCCCGGTGGTCCCGATCGGCACCGACCTCGGTCACACCCTCGTGACCTCCCCGGTGCCGAACCTGGCGGGCAGCCCCGAGACGGACGGCGAGGGTTCGGTGGAGGCTCCCTCGACCACCCTGCTCGCCAAGAGCCCCGGCGCGGTGATCGGCGCCCCGCTCGCCATGCCGGACGGGAGCAACTACGGGATCCCGCGCCTCACCACCCCGAAGCTGGGTCTGACCGCCCCCGAGCTGACCGGTACCCCGGCGGCGCTTCTCGGCCTGCGCTGAGGGCTTCTCGGCCTGCGCCGAGGCCGCTGAGCCGACGCCAGGTCAAAAAGCCGCCCGGTCTGGGAATGTGTACGGCATGGGATTCCATGTCGACTCCGAGACCGGGCGGCTTCGCCGCGTCATCCTCCACCGGCCCGACCTGGAGCTGAAGAGGCTCACACCAAGCAACAAGGACGCCCTGCTCTTCGACGACGTCCTGTGGGTGCGGCGGGCCCGCCAGGAACACGACGGCTTCGCGGACGTGTTGCGCGACCGGGGCGTCGCGGTGCACCTCTTCGGCGACCTGCTCCGGGAGGCGCTCGACATCCCGGAGGCGAGACACCTCGTCCTCGACCGGGTCTTCGACGAGAAGGAGTACGGGCCGCTGGCCACCGACCATCTGCGGTCGGTCTTCGACGGGCTGCCCGCGCACGCGCTCGCGGAGGCGTTGGTCGGCGGGATGACCAAGCGGGAGTTCCTGGACGCGCACGCCGAGCCGGTGTCGGTCCGCTTCCACGCGATGGAACTGGACGACTTCCTGCTGGGACCGCTGCCCAACCACCTGTTCACCCGCGACACCTCCGCCTGGATCTACGACGGGGTGTCCATCAACGCCATGCGCTGGCCGGCCCGGCAGCGCGAGACCGTCCACTTCGAGGCGATCTACAAGCACCACCCCCTCTTCACCTCTTCCGGCGCCTTCCACTATTGGTCGCAGGGGCAGGCCGACTACCCGTCGACGATCGAGGGCGGGGACGTGCTGGTCATCGGCAACGGCGCCGTGCTGATCGGGATGAGCGAGCGGACCACCCCGCAGGCCGTGGAGATGCTGGCGCGCGGACTGTTCGCCGCCGGGTCGGCGACCACCATCGTGGCGCTGGACATGCCCAAGCGGCGGGCCTTCATGCACCTGGACACGGTGATGACGATGGTGGCCGCAGATACGTTCACTCAGTACGCGGGACTGGGCATGCTGCGCTCGTACACGATCGAGCCGGGAGCCGAGGCGAGCGAACTCAAGGTGACCGACCACCCGCCGGAGCACATGCACCGGGCCATCGCGGCCGCGCTCGGACTGGACTCGATCAAGGTGCTGACCGCGACCCAGGACGTGCACTCGGCGGAGCGGGAGCAGTGGGACGACGGCTGCAACGTGCTGGCGGTGGAGCCGGGGGTCGTGATCGCCTACGAGCGCAACGTCACCACCAACACCCATCTGCGCCGGGAGGGCATCGAGGTGATCGAGATCCCGGGCAGCGAACTCGGGCGGGGGCGGGGCGGCCCGCGCTGCATGAGCTGCCCGGTGGAGCGGGACCCGGTCTGACATCGACCGGAGGACGCCGACGGGCGGCGGCCCGACCCGGGGTGGGCTGTATAGCAATGCGGAGTATCGTATAGACTTCCAGCATCCCCTGTCAGTGTCACCCTGGAGCGTCCCCATGGCCCCCGAACTCGCCGGCCGCAGTTTCCTCAAGGAGCTCGACTTCACCGCCGCCGAGTTCCGCGGCCTGATCGAGCTCGCCGCCGCCCTCAAGGCCGCCAAGCGGGCCGGGACCGAGCAGCGCCTGCTCCAGGGGCGCAACATCGCGCTGATCTTCGAGAAGACCTCCACCCGCACCCGCTGTGCCTTCGAGGTCGCCGCCGCCGACCAGGGCGCCCACACCACCTACCTGGACCCCACCGGATCCCAGATGGGGCACAAGGAGTCCGTCAAGGACACCGCCCGGGTGCTGGGCCGGATGTTCGACGGCATCGAGTACCGGGGCGACAGCCAGGAGATCGTCGAGGAACTCGCCGCGTACTCCGGCGTGCCCGTCTTCAACGGCCTCACCGACGACTGGCACCCCACCCAGATGCTGGCCGACGTGCTCACGATGACCGAGCACTGCGCCAAGCCGCTGGAGCGGATCACCTTCGCCTACCTCGGCGACGCCCGCTTCAACATGGGCAACTCCTACCTGGTGACCGGCGCGCTGCTGGGCATGGACGTGCGGATCGTCGCGCCCCGCGCCTACTGGCCCGCCGAGTCGGTGGTGGCCGCGGCCCGCGACCTCGCGGCGCGCAGCGGTGCGCGGATCACCCTCACCGAGGAGATCGCCGAGGGCGTGGCCCAGGCCGACTTCGTCGTGACCGACATCTGGGTGTCCATGGGCGAACCCAAGGAGGTCTGGGACGAGCGGATCGCGGCCCTGTCCCCCTACGCCGTGACGATGGACGTGCTCCGCGCCACCGGGAACCCGGACGTGCGGTTCCTGCACTGCCTGCCGGCCTTCCACGACCTCGGGACGGCGGTGGCGCGGGAGATCCACGCGCGGCACGGGCTGGAGTCCCTGGAGGTGACGGACGAGGTGTTCGAGTCCGAGCACTCGCTGGTCTTCGACGAGGCCGAGAACCGCCTGCACACCATCAAGGCCGTCCTGGTCGCGACGCTGGCCGAGCCCGGAGCGGACCTCCCCGCATAGTCATGCGGGTCGCGGGTCGCGGGTCGCGGGTCGCGGGGCCCGAGGCGCGCGGCGCCGGTCCTGTGCCTCCCGGGTGGTCGCGCCGCCCCGTCACGCGTGCCGGCGTGCGGGCAGCGTGAACCACACCGCCTTGCCTCGCCCGGTGGGCCGGTGGCCGCAGGCGGAACTCAGCGTGCGGATCAACAGCAGGCCCCGGCCGTGCTCCTGCCAGGGGTCGGGGTGCGCGTCGTCCCGGCGCGTCGAGAGATCGCCGGGCGGCCGGGGGTCGCCGTCGTGCACCTCGACCTGGCAGCCGTTCGCCAGCAGTTCCACGACCAGCTCGATCGGGGCCCGGCCCGCGGTGTGCTCGACGGCGTTGGCGACCAGCTCGGCGGTCAGCAGTTCCGCGGTGTCGCTGTCCGCGGACGGTTCGACGTCGGCCAGGGCGGTACGGACCAGGGCGCGCGCGATGGGTACGGCGGCGGCCGTGTGCGGCAGGGCGATCCGCCAGGCGGATGGGTCGGGCAAGGCGGGACTGTCCTTATCCATGGGGAGACGGGCGGGGGCGGGTAACTCCCGGTTTCAACGATACGAACCCGAAACGTGGCCCCGTAGGGCACCCCGTCCGAAACGTGGGGGACCAGTGCCGCCGGTGGAGGGGACCTCTGGCGCGGGGCGTGGACACGCCCTCCGAGAGGTGTCGCGTTTCTGTGACGGGAGTCACGAGGCGGTGATACCGTCGGTCGGGTGAGCCCCTTCCTCGGTTCCACCCCAGCGACCGAACGGTGGCGCCACCTCCGGGTGACCCGGCAGGACGGCGTGGCCACCGTCACCCTCGACCGACCGGACAAGCTGAACGCGCTCACCTTCGGCGCCTACGCCGACCTGCGCGATCTGCTCGCCGAACTGTCCCGTGAGCGCTCCGTGCGCGCCCTCGTGCTGGGCGGCGAGGGGCGCGGCTTCTGCTCCGGCGGAGACGTGGACGAGATCATCGGCGCCACCCTCGCCATGGACACCGCCCAGCTCCTCGACTTCAACCGGATGACCGGCCAGGTCGTGCGGGCCCTGCGCGAGTGCCCGTTCCCGGTGATCGCCGCCGTCCACGGCGTGGCCGCCGGCGCCGGCGCCGTCCTCGCACTCGCCTCCGACTTCCGCATCGCCGACCCCACCGCACGCTTCGCCTTCCTCTTCACCCGCGTCGGCCTCTCCGGCGGCGACATGGGCGCCGCCTACCTGCTGCCCCGGGTCGTGGGCCTCGGCCACGCCACCCGGCTGCTCATGCTCGGAGAACCCGTACGCGCCCCCGAGGCCGAGCGGATCGGCCTGCTCAGCGAGATGACCAAGGAGGGCAAGGCCCACACCCGGGCCGCCGAACTCGCCGCCCACCTGGCCGCCGGCCCGGCCCTGGCCTATGCCCAGACCAAGGCGCTGCTGACCGCCGAACTCGACATGCCGCTGGCCGCCTCGGTCGAGCTGGACGCCAACACCCAGGCACTTCTGATGCACGGCGACGACTACGCGGAGTTCCACGCCGCCTTCACCGGCAAGCGCCCCCCGCAGTGGAAGGGCAGGTAGCCCCGTGGCCGTCGAGAAGACCCTGCGGGTCGCCGTCGTGGGCGGCGGGCCGGGCGGACTGTACGCGGCGGCGCTGCTGGCCCGACAGGGCCACGCCGTGGAGCTGTGGGAGCGCAACGCCCCGGACGACACCTTCGGCTTCGGCGTGGTGCTCTCCGACGAGACCCTGGGCGGCATCGAGCGGGCCGACGCGGTCGTCCACGCCGCCCTCGGTGCGGAGTTCGTCCGTTGGGACGACGTGGACGTCGTCCACCGCGGGCGCCTGCTGACCTCCGGCGGCCACGGCTTCGCCGCCCTCGGACGGCGCCGGCTGCTGGAGATCCTGCACGAGCGCTGCGCCGGGCTCGGGGTCCGGCTCCGCTTCCGGGCCGAGGCGCCGGACACCCGGGAACTCGCGGCCTCCCACGACCTGGTGGTCGCGGCCGACGGGGTGCACAGCGCGACCCGGGAGAACGGCGCCGCCCACTACGGGCCGAGCGTCACGCCCGGCCGCTGCCGGTACGTCTGGCTGGCCGCCGACTTCGCCTTCGAGTCCTTCCGGTTCGAGATCGCGGAGACCGAACACGGGGTCATGCAACTGCACGCCTACCCCTACGCCGCCGACGCCTCCACCGTGATCGTCGAGATGCGCGAGGAGGTGTGGCGGGCGGCGGGCCTCGACCTCTGCGACGAGGACGAGTCGGCGGCCCGCTGCGCCAAGATCTTCAGCGAGGCGCTCCGAGGCCGACCCCTGCGCGGGAACCGCTCGACCTGGACCCGCTTCCACACCGTCGTCAACGCGCGCTGGTCGCAGGGCAACGTGGCCCTCCTCGGCGACGCCGCGCACACCGCGCACTTCTCCATCGGATCCGGCACCAAACTCGCGGTCGAGGACGCGCTGGCCCTCGCGGAGGCCGTGGCGGCCGAACCGGACGTACCGGCCGCGCTGGCCGCGTACGAGGCGGCCCGGCGGCCCGCCGTGGCCAGCACCCAACGGGCCGCGGCCGCCAGCATGCGGTGGTTCGAGGAGATCGCCGGGTACGTCGACCAGCCCGCCCGGCAGTTCGCCTTCAACCTGCTGACCCGCAGCCGACGGGTGACCCACGACAACCTGCGGCTGCGCGACGCGCGGTTCACCGGCGCCGTGGAACGGGACTTCGGCTGCCCGGACACGCACACACCACCGATGTTCACCCCGTTCACCCTGCGCGGACTCACCCTGCGCAACCGCGTCGTGGTCTCGCCGATGGACATGTACTCGGCGCCTGACGGGACCGGCGTGCCCGGCGACTTCCACCTGGTGCACCTCGGCTCCCGCGCCCTCGGCGGCGCCGGGCTGGTCATGACCGAGATGGTGTGCGTGAACGCCGAGGGCCGCATCACCCCCGGCTGCACCGGCCTGTACACCGCCGAACAGGCGGCCGGCTGGCGGCGGATCACGGACTTCGTCCACACCTCCGCGCCCGGCGTCGCCCTCGGCGTCCAACTCGGCCACTCCGGCCGCAAGGGATCGACGCGCCTGATGTGGGAGGGCATGGACGACCCCCTCCCCGACGGCAACTGGCCCCTGGTCGCGGCCTCCGCCCTGCCCTACCGGCCGGGGATCTCCGCGGTACCCCGCGCCCTGGACGCCGCGGACCTGCCGGCCATCCGCTCCGACTTCGCCGCCGCCGCCGTCCGGGCCGCCGACTGCGGCTTCGACCTGCTGGAATTGCACTGCGCGCACGGCTATCTGCTCTCCGGGTTCCTCTCCCCGCTCACCAACCACCGCACCGACGCCTACGGCGGGCCGCTGGAGAACCGGCTCCGCTTCCCGCTGGAGGTCTTCGACGCGGTCCGCGCGGTCTGGCCCGACGACCGCCCCATGACGGTCCGGCTCTCCGCCACCGACTGGGCGCCCGGAGGCACCACGCCGGAGGACGCCGAACGGATCGCCGCCGCCTTCGTCGCCCGCGGCGCGGACGCCATCGACGTCTCCACCGGCCAGGTCGTGGCGGACGAGGCCCCGGAGTACGGGCGCTCCTACCAGACCCCCTACGCCGACCGGATCCGCAACGCCCTCGGCGTCCCCGTCATCGCCGTCGGCGCGATCTCCTCCTGGGACGACGTCAACTCGCTGCTCCTCGCGGGCCGCGCCGACCTCTGCGCGGTCGGCCGCCCCCACCTGTACGACCCGCACTGGACCCTGCACGCCGCCGCCGACCAGGCCTACCAGGGCCCGGCCGCCCCCTGGCCGGCCCCCTACCGCGCCGGCAGCCGCACACCCCCGACGGGCCGGGGCTGACCCGGCGGCTACGACTCCACGAAGCCCGCGCCGACGTCCCGCAGCCGGGCGTGCAGCTCGGCGAAGACCGCCGCCGCCCGGTCCCCGGGCCAGTCCGCCGGGAGCAGCTCGCGGGGCAGCCCCGGGTCGGCGTACGGGAGCCGCCGCCAGGTGTCCAGCGCGAGCAGGTAGCCCCGGTAGGCCTCCTCGGGGGTGGGGGCCGGGCCCGACTGGAGGGCCCGCAGGACCGGCTCGTGCAGGTCCAGGAACTCCTCGTGCTGCTTGGCGAGGGCGGCCAGGTCCCACCACCGGGCCACCGCCTCGGAGGTCGCGGCGAAACCCAGGTGCGCGCCGCGGAAGAGTTCCACGTACGTCGTCAGGTGCAGCCGCTCCAGCGTGCGCCCGGTTTCCCCGTGCAGGTGCGCGGGCGCGATCCACACGCCCGGCGCGACCGAGCCGAAGCCCAGCCGGGCCAGCCGGGAGCGCAGCAGGTGGCGTTTGTGCCGCTCCTGCTCCGGTACGGAGAACACCGCGACCAGCCACTCCTCCGACAGGCGCGGGGACCCGTAGATCCGCCGGTCGCCGTCCTCCAGCAGCAGGCGGGCCTCCGGGGACAGCTCGTACCCGGCCGCCCCGTCGGCGGTGCGTGCGGGCAGCAGGAAGCCGCGCCGCTTCAGCCGGGACACCGACGAGCGGACGGACGGCGCGTCCACGCCGGCCGCGCCCAGCAGGCGGATCAGCGCGGACACCGGGACGGCGCCCTCGAAGGCCCGCCCGTAGGCACCGTAGAACGTGACGATCAGGGATCGCGGAGTGTGCTGCTCGACCACGGGTTCACTCTAGATCGCGCAGCCGGAACCGCTGAAGTTTCCCGGTCGCGGTCCTGGGGAGGGCGGGCAGGAAGACGAACGAGCGCGGGCACTTGTGCGGGGCCAGTTCCTCGCGCATGAACGCCCGCAGCGCGTCCTCGGAGAGGACGGCGCCGTCCCGGGGGACGGTGTACGCCACGACGATCTGCCCGCGCCGTTCGTCCGGCCGGCCGACCACCGCCGCCTCCGCCACGTCGGGGTGGCGCAGCAGGGCCTCCTCGACCTCCGGACCGGCGATGTTGTAGCCCGAGGAGATGATCATGTCGTCGGCGCGGGCGACGTAACGGAAGTACCCCTCCGGGTCGCGTACGTAGGTGTCTCCGGTCAGGTTCCAGCCGTCCCGTACGTAGTCCCGCTGCCGGGGGTCGGCCAGGTACCGGCAGCCCACCGGCCCGCGGACGGCCAGCAGCCCCGGCACGCCGTCCGGCACCGGCCGGCCGGACGTGTCCACCACCCGGGCCTGCCAGCCGGGCACCACCCGGCCGGTCGCACCGGGCCGGGCGTCCTCGTCCGCGGCGGAGATGAAGATGTGCAGCAGCTCCGTGGCGCCGATCCCGTTGATGATCCGCAGCCCGGTCCGCTCGTGCCAGGCCCGCCAGGTGGCGGCGGGCAGGTTCTCGCCCGCCGAGACGCAGCGGCGCAACGCGGAGAGGTCGTAGGCGCCCGTGTCGTAGGGGCCCAGGGTGTCGAGCATCGACCGGTAGGCGGTGGGCGCGGTGAACAGGACGGTCACCCGGTGCTCGGCCAGCGCGGGCAGCAGCGCGCGCGGGGCCGCCCGCTCCAGCAGCAGTGCGCAGGCCCCGGCGCGCAGCGGGAAGACCACGAGTCCGCCGAGGCCGAAGGTGAACCCGAGCGGCGGACTGCCCGCGAACACGTCGTCGGGGCGGGGGCGCAGCACGTGGCGGGAGAAGGTGTCCGCCACGGCGAGCAGGTCCCGGTGGAAGTGCATGCAGCCCTTGGGGCGCCCGGTGGTGCCGGAGGTGAAGGCGATCAGGGCCACGTCGTCCGCGGAGGTCTCGACGGGCTCGAAGGGCTCCGTATGTCCTTGGACGAGCCGCAGCAGGTCGTCGGGGGCCTCCCCGCCGTACGGGGTGACGCGCAGCCCGGGCACCTCCGCCTTCACCAGGTCGTCCAGCGCGTCCACGTGGCACAGCGCGTGTCCCACCCGGGCCATCGCGCACACCGTGGCCAGTTCCTGGGACCGCTGTCCGGCCAGCACGGTCACGGCCACCGCGCCCGCCCGCATCACCGCCAGCCAGCAGGCGGCGAGCCACGGCCCGGTGGGTCCGCGCAGCAGCACCCGGTTGCCGGGCACCACACCGAGGTCGGCCGTGAGGACGTGGGCGATCCGGTCGACGCGCTCGCGCAGTTCCCCGTACGACCACACCGCGCCGGCGCCGTCGCGGAAGGCCGGGCGGTCGGGTCCGAACCGGTCGATGGTGGCGTCGAGCAGTTCGGCGCCGCAGTTCAACCGGTCCGGGTAGGCCAGCTCGGGCAACTCGAAGAGCAGGTGCGGCCAGGCGTCCGCGGCCGGCAGATGGTCACGGGCAAAGGTGTCGACGTGAGCGGAAGGCATGAGCTCCAAGGCGGGTTCGCCCCCTTGCGACGGTCCGGCCCCGGTGTGGGGGGCCGGCCCCTGCTGTATGGAACCGAATGTGTGGAACCGAACGGGGTGGAGCTGTCCGTGCGTGGGCAACACGAGCGTATCGTGATGGTGACGGCAGTCAACAGGACGCGATAGATGCGGGGACATTCGGATGACCGGATTCGCGCTCGAAGCGGAAGACGAGCAATGGTGCGGGCGGTTGCGCGCGCTGTCGACCGAGCGGCTGAGACCGCTGGCCGAGAAGGGGGAGGCGGGCAGGGTGAACCGCCCCCTGCTCGCGGCACTGGGTGAAGAGGGCCTGCTGGAGCGGGTGTTCACCTCCGGCGCCCTGCACCTGTGCCTGTTGCGGGAATCCCTCGCCTACGGCTGTACGGAGGCGGAGACGGCGCTCGCCCTCCAGGGCCTGGGCGCCCACCCGGTGCTGAGCGCCGGCAGCCCGGCCCAGCGGGAGCGCTGGCTGCCCGGTGTGCGGGCGGGCCGGCTCGTGGCGGCGTTCGCGCTGAGCGAGCCGGCGGCCGGCTCGGACGCGGCCGCGCTGACCCTGGCCGCCGAGCGGGACGGCGAGGGATGGCGGCTGCGCGGGGAGAAGCGCTGGATCTCCAACGCCCCGGAGGCGGATTTCTACACCGTCTTCGCCCGAACGGGTGAGGGCTCGGGCTCCAGGGGGATCACGGCCTTCCTGGTGCCCGCCGACCGGCCCGGCTTGACGGGCGAGGCCCTGGAGATGCTGTCCCCGCACCCGATCGGCGCCCTGGCCTTCGACGGGGTGCCGGTCGGGCCGCAGGACGTGCTGGGGGAGCCGGGGCGCGGCTTCCGGGTCGCGATGGACACCCTCAACCGGTTCCGGCCGAGTGTCGGCGCCTTCGCCGTCGGCATGGCGCGGGCGGCGCTCGACGCGACCCTGGCGCACACGGCCGGCCGGGCCGCCTTCGGCGGGGTCCTCGCCGACCTCCAGGCGGTCGCGCACCGGGTGGCGGAGATGGCGACCCGCGTGGAGGCGGCCCGCCTGCTGGTCTACGCGGCCGCCTCCGCCTACGACAGCGGCTCGCCGGAGGTCCCGCGGCGGGCGGCCATGGCGAAGCTGCTGGCCACCGAGACCGCCCAGTACGTCGTGGACCACGCGGTCCAACTGCACGGGGCCGTCGCCCTCCAGCGGGGGCACCTGCTGGAGCACCTGTACCGGGAGGTGCGGGCGCCGCGGATCTACGAGGGGGCCAGCGAGGTGCAGCGCACGATCATCGCGAAGGAGCTCTACCGGGAGGTGGCGGGATGAGCCTGGAACGCCACAACCCGCAGGAGCTCTCCCCGGCGACCGGCTTCTCGCACGCCGTGGCCATGACGGGCGGCCGGCTCGTCTTCCTGGCGGGCCAGACCGCGCTGGACGGTTCCGGCAAGGTCGTGGGCGAGAGCCTGCCGGAACAGTTCGAGCGGGCGCTGTCCAACCTGCTGGCCGCCCTGGCGGCGGCCGGCGGTACCCCCGGGGGGTTGGCCCGGGTCACCGTCTACGCGGTGGACGTGGCCTCGTACCGGGAGCACGCCGGTGAACTGGGCCGCATCTGGCGCCGGTTGGCGGGGCGGGACTATCCGGCGATGGCCGTCGTCGGCGTGGTCCGACTCTGGGACGAGGAGGCGCTGGTCGAGCTCGACGGCATCGCCGTCCTGCCGTGATTTTGACAGCGACCCAAACCCGGGGGAATGTGGATAAGACCGTTTTGGCATGCTTCGCCACCAACACTCGGAGGTGCATGGACATGCGCCGTGGGTTCGTTGCGGCAGCCGTGACAGGGGCGGCCGGGCTCACGCTCGGTCTGATGCCCGTCAGTGGCGCCTTCGCGACAACAAGTCTCGCGACAACAAGTCTCGCGACAAAAAGCCTTCCGCAGACCGACTGGTGTTCCGACTCGCGGTACGGAGAGTGGTCCGCCTGCTGCGACCCCGCACGCGGCAACTACCGGCCGGGCTGGTGCTGGGACGACAGCGGTCGCAACGAAGGCAACTGGCGCGACGCCAGTTACGACCCGAACTGGAACAACTGGAGCAACTGGAACGACGGGTGGCGCGACAACGGGTGGCGCGACGGCGGCTGGAACAACGGCGGCTGGAACGACGACTGGCACGACGGCGGCCACGGGTACGACGGCAACTGGCACGACAGCGGCTACCGGAACAACTGGAACCACTAGCCGCCGCCCGTCCCCGCCCCGGTGACCGGGGCGCCCGTTCACCCCGCCAGGAGGCGGCCCATCCACTCCTCGACGTCCGCCACGGACCTCGGCAGGGCGCCCGACATCAGTCGGGCGCCCTGCGCGGTGACCACCAGGTCGTCCTCGATGCGGACGCCGATGCCGCGAAGCTCCGCCGGCAGGGTCTCGTCGTCGGGCTGGAAGTACAGACCCGGCTCCACGGTGAGCACCTGCCCCTCCTCCAATGTGCCGTCCGGATAGGTGTCGGCCCGCGCCTTCGCGCAGTCGTGGACGTCCAGTCCCAGCATGTGCCCGCTGCCGCAGAGGGTGTAGCGCCGGTGCAGGTCGCCCGCCGCGTTCTTCAGGACGCCCCACTCGGCGAGCCCCTCCGCGATCACCCGCATCGCGGCCCGGTGGAAGTCGCGGAAGCCCGCGCCCGGGCGCAACGCCGCGATCCCCGCGTCCTGTGCGGCCAGGACCAGTTCGTACACCTGGCGCTGCACCGGCGAGAACCGGCCCGACAGGGGGAGGGTGCGGGTGATGTCCGCCGTGTAGAGGGTGTCCGTCTCGACGCCCGCGTCCAGCAGCAGCAGTTCGTCGCGGTTCAGGCGGCCGTCGTTGCGGATCCAGTGCAGGACGCAGGCGTGGGCGCCGGACGCGGCGATCGTCTCGTAGCCGGTGCCGTTCCCCTCCGCCCGGGCGCGCAGGCCGAAGACCCCCTCGATCCAGCGCTCCCCGCGCGGATGGGCCAACGCGCGCGGCAGTGCGCGTACGACGTCCTCGAACCCGGCCGTGGTGTGGTCCACCGCCCGTTGCAGCTGCTCGACTTCCCAGGCGTCCTTGACCAGACGCAACTCCGAAAGCGCGGAGGCGAGTTCGGGATCGCGGGAGGCGTCGCGGGCCGGCGGTGAGCCGAGCGTGTCCAGGTGGGCGCAGCGCAGTCCGGTCAGCCGTTCGGTCTCCGCCAGGTCGGGGCGGCGCCCCACCCAGAACTCCCCGTACCGGCGGTCCCGGTAGAACTCCTCGTTGCCGTCGGCGCGCGGCGACCGGGGTCGCAGGTACAGCACGGCCTCGTGCCCGTGCGCACCGGAGGGTTCCAGCACCAGCACGTGACCCACCTGGTCCTCGCCGGTCAGGCCGGTCAGCCAGGCGTACGCGCTGTGGGGCCGGAAGCGGTGGTCGCAGTCGTTGGAGCGGACCTTCAACTCGCCCGCAGGGACGATGAGTCGCTCGCCCGGGAAGCGAGCCGAGAGTCGGGCGCGGCGGGCCGGGGTGACGGCGGATGCCGGCGCGAGGCCCCGGTCGGGGAGCGGGGTGGCCGTCCAGTCGGCGGCCATGAAGCGGGACAACTCCGGCGAGACGGGCAGATCGTGGCTGCCGACGCGGAGGCCGGAGGGGGTGTCGGTCACGGGGGCTCCCTGCAGAAGAAGCGAACTGGTGGTCGCACAGGTCTTGTCAGTGCAATTTCACATTACTATGTTACAGCTCACACCGCGGCACGTTAATCCCCGTCAAACGCCGTGTGACGCAGGGCAGTTCACCGCAGGCAGTTCGCGCACCACTTCCCCCACCTCCCCTCCCCACCAGGAGTTCTCGGTGTCCCAGCACAGAGCTGTGCGTACGTCTCTCCTCTCCGCCGCCGTCGCGGTCACGCTCCTCGCCTCCGCCGGGCAGGCCGTGACCCGGGCGGCCGAGAACGGCGCGACGGTTCCCGCGACCTTCGCGGCCGGCGCCCCCGCCGCGGGCGCCCCCGGCGCCGCCGCGCCGAACCCCTTCGACGAGGTCGACCGCCTTGCCGACGCCCGGGAGCCCGTACCGGCCCCCGCCACCGCCCCCGGCGGCCTCGCGGTCGACACGGGCGCGATCCCCGGCGCCGCGCGCCCCGCCACGAAGCCCCTCGACGCGGCCTCCGCCTCGGCCGGCGAGCGGTCGGAGAGGAGTCGCAAGGCGGCCACCGCCCAGGCCGCGCCCACCACCCGGAACCAGGCCGTCGCCGTCCCCTGCACCCTCGACGGGATCACCGGCCTTTCGCCGGAACGTTTCGCCGACTTCCTCGGCGACCCGGCCGTCCTCGCCGACGGCTGTCTGCGCGGCCTGATCTGGACCTGGGACGCCCGCCTCGCGCCGGTCATGTCCGACGCCCACGTCCAGGCCGTGTCCCGCCGGATATCCGCCGCGGCCGCCGCCCACGACGGCCGCAACTCCTCACACCTGGAGGAGATGTTCACCTACCTGCACGCCGTCGCCTACCACGACTACTCCCGCGACGAGATCGACGTCACCGACGCCCCGACCGTCGACGCCATGCGCCGCGCCGTCGCGGACTTCGGCGCCGCCGCCCGCACCTTCGACGCCACCCCGACCAACGCCCGCACCCTGCGCGAGGCCCTCTACGCCGCGAGCGCCCCCGGCCTGCGACAGCACCAACTCGGCCTGATCAAGAAGGTGCTCGCCACCATGGATCCGGCGCACCCCGCGACCAGCCAGGACGCCTCCTGGGGCGGCGCGGCCCTCGCGGCGCTCTCCGTCAACTACCTCGGCGTCTACCCGGGCAACCAGGACGCCGCCTTCCAGGCCGCGGTCTCCGCCGACCCGGCCTACCGCGCCGCCTTCAAGGCCTTCGGCGGCTACGTCCACCTCAAGGGCGGCGGCAACGCGTGGGTGGCCCGCGACGCGCTCGGCGAGTACGGCCGCTTCGGCCAGATCGACGCCCTCAAGAGCCAGGTCGTCGCCGACCTCGGCGCCCTGCTGGAACCGGTCCGGTCCGGCTTCGGCAACGGCAGCGAGCAGTGGGCCAAGATCGTCTCCTGGCTCAACTTCTACGAGGCGTGCAAGCCGTACGGGGTGTGCAAGGAGGACATCGAGAAGCAGCTCTTCCCCTACACGTACTCCTACGACAACGGCGCCATCAAGGTCCGCACCGCCCTCGACCGGGCCACGGTCGACCAGCTCTACTACGCGAGCAAGCAGGTCAAGTCCCAGTACCACCGGGTGCTCGGCACCGAACAGCCGCTCGCCGGCGACCCCAACACCACGCTGAACATCGTGCTGTACGCCTCCCGCGCCGACTACGAGAACTACCACCCCATCCTCACCGGCTACGGCACCAACAACGGCGGCATCTACATCGAGAACGGCGCCACCTTCTACACCTACCAGCGTCGCGTCCCCCAGGACTCCTCCCTCACGCTGGAGGAGCTGTTCCGCCACGAGTACACGCACTACCTCAACGGCCGCTACGCCGTCCCCGGCTTCTTCGGCGAGGGCCCCTGGTACGAGGGCGACCGCACGACCGCCATGGACGAGGGCACGGCCGAGTTCTTCGACGGAGCCACCCGGGACAACGGCATCGCCGTGCGCAAGTCCCTGGTCAAGAGCGTCATCGCCGACACGGCGGGCGGCGGCCCCCGGATGACGGTGGAGCAGCTGCTCAACGCCACCTACGACGGCGACGGCTTCCGCTTCTACAGCTACGCCGGCACCTTCTTCGAGTTCCTGTGGACCGAGAAGCCCATGCTGCTGCGCGAGATGTACACCCACCTGCGGGGCGACGACGTCGCCGCGTACGACGCCTGGCGCCACCGGACCGGCGCGGACACCTACCTCCAGCGCGACTACAACCGCTTCCTGGACGCGCAGATCGCCAAGGTGGACCAGCTGTACGTGCCGAACACCACCTTCACCGCCAACGACCGGCTGCGCGACTCCGCGCTCGCCTCGGTGAAGTCGACCTTCGCGACGGCCACGTACAACACCCCGGACTGCGTGGAGAACGGCGAGCCCGGCAAGCGCCGGTTCACGTGCACCGGCCGGATCACCGCGAACCTGAAGAACTGGCGCAACGACGACCAGAACTTCAAGGACATGTCCGAGACGGTGGACTACTTCCTCCTCGACCGGGCGGGCGCGGCCTCCAACAACCTGGCCGACATGAACTGCTCCTTCGGCCCGGTGGAGATCTGGACCAACAAGGTCGCGGGGACCTCCCCCTACAGCTGTGAGGGACCGCTGCGCGACTGACCGACGCCGGTGGTCGGTCCCGTCGTGAACGGGGGGCGGGACCGGCCCCGGAGTGCCTAGGCACCCTATGAAGAATGTGACATATTACTGCCGTGCCCCAGAGACACTCCCTGGACGTCGTCGTCATCGGCGCCGGCGTCGTCGGCGCCGCGTGCGCGTACCACGCCGGCCGCGCCGGACTCTCCGTGGCCGTCGTGGACCGCGGCCCCGTGGCCGGGGGCACCACCGGCGCCGGCGAGGGCAACCTGCTCGTCTCCGACAAGGAGGCCGGGCCCGAACTCGACCTGGCCCTGCTGTCGGCGAGGCTGTGGCGCGAACTCGCCGAGGTCCTCCCGGACGCCGTGGAGTACGAGGCCAAGGGCGGACTGGTCGTCGCACCGGACGACACCACCCTGAAGGCCCTGCGCGCCTTCGCCCGGGGCCAACGCGGCGCGGGCGTCGACGCCGTCGAGGTGGGACCGGGGGAACTGCGCGAGCTGGAACCCCACCTGGCCCCGGGGCAGGCGGGCGGCTTCCACTACCCGCAGGACGCCCAGGTCCACCCCGCGCAGGCCGCGGCGCGACTGCTCGCCGCCTCCGGCGCCCGGATCCACCTCGGCGAGGAGGTCACCGGGCTGCTCACGGAGGGCGGCCGGGTGTGCGGGGTGCGCACCGACCGCCGGGAGCTGCGGGCGCCGGCCGTCGTCAACGCCGCCGGCACCTGGGGCGGGAGGATCGCCGCACTGGCCGGGACCACCCTGCCGGTGCTGCCGCGCCGGGGCTTCGTCCTGGTGACCGAGCCGCTGCCGAGGGTGGTCCGGCACAAGGTGTACGCCGCCGACTACATCGCGGACGTGGCCAGCGGCTCCGCGGCCCTCCAGTCCTCGGCGGTCGTCGAGGGCACCCCCTCGGGGCCGGTGCTCATCGGGGCGACCCGGGAGCGGGTCGGCTTCGAACGGGGCCTGTCCACGCGGGCGCTGGGCCGGCTCGCCGCGCAGGCGGCGGCGCTGTTCCCGGTACTGGCCGACGTACGGGTGCTGCGGACCTACCACGGCTTCCGGCCCTACCTGCCCGACCACCTCCCGGCGATCGGCCCCGACCCCCGGGCCCCAGGGCTGCTGCACGCCTGCGGCCACGAGGGCGCCGGCATCGGCCTTGCGCCGGCCACCGGGCTGCTGATCGCCGCGGCCCTGACCGGGAGCGAACCCCCGCTGGACCCGCGCCCGTTCCGCCCGGACCGGTTCGGCCGCCCCGCCACCGGCGAACCGAAGGAGACCAGGCGATGACCGGCACCACCGATCCCGACCGCCCGCCGCGCGGCCCCCTGCGCCGGCTGTTCCGCGGCCCCGTCCGCTCGCCCCGCGACCTGGTCGGCGGCGCGCCCCGGGCCACGTACGTCCTGCGCTTCGACGGCCGCGAACTGCCCGCGAGCGCGGGCCAGAGCATCGCCGCCGCCCTCTGGGGCGCGGGCGTCCTCGCCTGGCGCACCACCCGGGGGAACGGCGCACCGCGCGGGGTGTTCTGCGGGATCGGGAGCTGCCACGACTGCCTCGTCACCGTCAACGGGCGCCCGAACCGGCGCGCCTGCCTGACCCCGGCCCGCCCCGGGGACACCGTCACCACCCAGGAAGGGACCGGCCGTGCCGAACTCGGCGTCTGACGGCGCGCCCTGCGACCTCGCCGTCGTCGGAGCGGGCCCCGCAGGGCTCGCCGCCGCCGTCACGGCCGCCGACCTCGGGCTGCGCGTCACCCTGCTGGACGCGGGGGAGCGGCCGGGCGGCCAGTACTACCGGCGCCCCGCACCCGACCTCGGCGCGACCCGCCCCGAGGTCCTGCACCATGACTGGGCCGCCTTCGCCACCCGCGAGGCCGCCCTGCGCGCCCACGCGTCGGCGGGCCGGATCACCCACCTCCCGCTCCACCACGTGTGGACCGTCGTCCCCGCCGGAACCGAGCTGCTGCTGCACGCCGTCGCCGGTCCCGAGGAGGAGGCCGTCGCCGTCCGGGCCCGCGCCGTGCTCCTCGCCACCGGCGCCTTCGAGCGTCAACTGCCCTTCCCCGGCTGGACACTGCCCGGGGTGATCGGGGCCGGCGGTGCGCAGGCCATGCTCAAGGGCGGGCTCGTGCTGCCGGGCCGGCGGATCGTCGTCGCCGGGAGCGGGCCGCTGCTGCTCGCCGTGGCCGGGTCCCTCGCGGCGGCCGGCGCCACCGTCGCGGCGGTGGTGGAGGCCGCCGCCTACACCGCGTACGCCGGACGGCTCCCCGCACTGCTGCGCAACCCCGGCAAGCTCGGCGAGGCCGCCACGTACGGCGGGGCCATGCTGCGGCACGGGATCCGGCTGCTCACCCGGCACGCCGTCACCGAGGCGCACGGCGCCGACCGGGTCGAGGCGGTGACCGTGGCCCGACTCGACCGGCAGTGGCGACCGGTGCCCGGCACCGGCCGCCGCGTCCCCTGCGATGCCCTTGCCGTGGGCCACGGGCTGGTGCCGCAACTGGAACTGGCGACCGGCCTGGGCTGCGCCACCCGGCTCGGGGCGGACGGCGCCGTCGCCCTGGAGGTGGACGCGCGGCAGCGGACCTCGGTGCCCGGCGTCTGGTCGGCGGGGGAGACCGGGGGCATCGGCGGCGCTCGACTGGCCCTGGTGGAAGGGGAGATCGCGGCCCACACGATCGCCGGCCGGCCCGTCCCCGCCGCGCTCGGCCGACAGCGTGCGCGGCTGCGGGCGTTCGCCGAGGCGATGGGCGCGGCCCACCGTCCGGGTGCGGGGTGGACCGGATGGCTGCGGGAGGACACCGAGGTGTGCCGCTGCGAGGAGGTGCCCGTCGGCCCGATCCGCGAGGCGGTGCGCGATCTGGGCGCGGGGGACGCCCGTACCGTCAAACTGCTCACCCGGGCGGGGATGGGCTGGTGCCAGGGCCGGATGTGCGGCCCGGCCGTCGCCGCCCTCGCGGGGCGGGACCCGGACCCGGACCGCAGGCCGCTGTCCTGCCCGGTCCCGCTGCGCCGGCTCGCCGAACTGTCCGACGACCAGGCCGTCTCTTCCGGATCCTGCCGGACCCGCGCCGGGCAAGATCCGAAAGGGACGACCTGAGGCTGATCGACCCCGATCCGGGATCCCGGGACCCTTGTGGGCCTCCTGCGCCCACTAGTAAAATGTCACACACCACACTAGGGAGCTCTCATGACCCACGCGCACACCCCCGCGCCCGCCCGCACCCGCCCCTGGCACGGAATCATGGTCGCCACCGCGCTGCCCCTGCGCGACGATCTGACCGTCGACCACGACGCCTACGCCGAACACGTGGCCTGGCTGATCGCCAACGGCTGTGACGGCGTCGTCCCCAACGGCTCCCTCGGGGAGTACCAGACCCTCACCGACGAGGAGCGCGCCCGGGTCGTCCGTACGGCCGTCGAGGCGGCCGGCGACGGCGAGCGGGTCATGCCCGGCGTCGCCGCCTACGGCAGCGCCGAGGCCCGCCGCTGGGCCGACCAGGCCGCCGAGGCGGGCGCGGGCTCCGTCCTGCTGCTGCCCCCCAACGCCTTCCGCGCCGACGAGCGGGCCGTACGGGAGCACTACGCCCAGGTCGCCCGCGCGGGCCTGCCCGTCGTGGCCTACAACAACCCCGTCGACACCAAGGTGGACCTGACCCCGACCCTGCTGGCCCGGCTGTACGCCGACGGCAGCATCGTCGCCGTCAAGGAGTTCTCCGGCGACGTCCGCCGCGCCTACGAGATCGCGGAACTCGCCCCCGGACTCGACCTGCTCGTCGGAGCCGACGACGTGCTCCTCGAACTCGCCCTCGCCGGAGCCGTCGGCTGGATCGCCGGCTACCCCAACGCCCTGCCCCGCTCCTGCGCCACCCTCTACCGGGCCGCCGTCACGGGCGACCTCGACACCGCACTTCCCCTCTACAAGTCCCTTCACAGCCTGCTGCGTTGGGACTCGAAGATCGAGTTCGTCCAGGCCATCAAACTCTCCATGGACCTGGCCGGCCGCCCCGGTGGCGCCACCCGCCCGCCCCGCTTGCCGCTGACCGGCGAGACCGAGGCGGCGGTCCGGGCCGCCACCGAGAAGGCCCTCGCCGAAGGCCTCAACTAGCCCCGTCGGGAGTCCACATGCGTACGCGACACATCTACCACGCGGTCGATTCGCACACCGAGGGCATGCCGACCCGCGTGATCACCGGCGGTGTCGGGGTGATCCCCGGAGCCACGATGGCGCAGAAACGGCTGCACTTCATCGAGCACCTCGACCACGTCCGCACGCTGCTCATGTACGAGCCGCGCGGACACTCCGCGATGAGCGGCGCGATCCTCCAGCCCCCCACCCGACCCGACGCCGACTTCGGCGTGCTCTACATCGAGGTGTCGGGCCTGCTCCCCATGTGCGGACACGGCACCATCGGGGTGGCCACGGTGCTCGTCGAGACCGGCATGGTGCCGGCCGTCGAACCGGTCACCACCGTCCGCCTCGACACCCCGGCCGGGCTGGTGAGCGTGGACGTCCGGGTCGAGGACGGCGCCGCCCTGTCCGCCACCTTCACCAACGTCCCCGCCTTCGCCGTCGGCCTCGACCTGAAGGTCGAGGTCCCCGGTTACGGCACCGTCACCCACGACCTCGCCTACGGGGGCAACTTCTACGCCTTCGTCGAACTCGACGCCCTCGGGCTCCCCTTCGACCGCGCCCGCGGCGACGAACTGCTCGCCGCCGGGCTCGCCGTCATGGACGCCGTCAACGCCTCGGACGACCGGCCCGTCCACCCCGAGGACCCTTCCATCGCCGGCGTCAAACACGTCTACCTCGCCGCCCCCGGATCCGACGCCCGCCGCTCCCGCCACGCCATGGCCATCCACCCCGGCTGGTTCGACCGTTCGCCCTGCGGCACGGGCACCAGCGCGCGCATGGCCCAACTGCACGCCCGCGGCCTGCTGGAACAGGGCGCGGACTTCGTCAACGAGTCCTTCATCGGGACCGAGTTCACCGGTCGGCTGATCGGGGAGACCACCGTCGGCGGACTCCCGGCCGTCGTCCCCACCGTCACGGGCAGGGCGTGGATCACGGGCACCGCCCAGTACTTCCTCGACCCGTCCGACCCCTTCCCCGGAGGGTTCCTCCTGTGATCACCGCGCCCCGCCCGGTCCACGCCGTCGACTACCACACCGGCGGCGAACCCTTCCGCATCGTCGGCGACGGCCTCCCGCCGATCCCCGGGGACACCGTCGCCGAGCGCTGCGCCACCGCCATCGGGCCCGGCGGCTCCGGGACGGCACCGCGCCGGGGCGCGCTGGACGACGTACGGCGCCTGCTGGTGCGGGAACCGCGCGGGCACGCGGGCATGTACGGCGGGTTCGTGGTGCCCCCGGACGACGACGGCGCCCACTTCGGGGTGCTGTTCTGGCACAAGGACGGCTACTCCACGGCCTGCGGGCACGGCGCCATGGCCCTCGGCGCCTGGGCCGTGGACAGCGGCCGGGTCCCCGCCCCGGACACCGGTGACGCACAGGTCCGCATCGACGTGCCCTCCGGACGGGTCACCGTCACCGTGCACCGCGAGGCGGCCCGCACCACCGGGATCACCTTCCGCAACGTCCCGGCCCGGATCGGCGCCCGCAAGGTCCCGGTGGCCACCACCCTGGGCCCGGTCGAGGTGGACCTCGCGCACGCGGGCGCCTGCTACGCCACCGTCCGGGCACGCGACCTCGGGCTGGACGTCTCCCGCGCGGCGCTGCCCGAACTGGTCCGCACCGGACGGGAGATCAGGGCCGCCCTCGCCACCCACCCCGGCACCTGGCACCCCGACGGACCGCTGCTCTCCGGGGTGTACGGGGTGATCCTCCACGAGGAACTGCCGGACACCCCCCGCGGACCGCACCAGCGCAACGTCACCGTCTTCGCCGACGGGCAGGTCGACCGCTCGCCCTGCGGCTCCGGGACCTCGGCCCGGCTCGCGCTGCTGGCCCAGGACGGGCGGCTGCGCCCGGGGGAGGAACTGCTGCACGAATCCATCGTGGGAACGGAGTTCACCGGCCGGCTCGTGCCCGGGACCGCCCCCGACGCCCCGGTCACCGAGGTCACCGGCACCGCCCACCGCACCGGCGAACACACCTTCACCGTCGACCCGCACGACGACCTGGGTACCGGGTTCCTGCTGTGATCCCCCAGTGGTCCGCCGCGCGGATGGCCGCGCTCCTCACCCCGACCGGTGCGGCGGACGCCCTCGCCGACGCGCTGCGGGCCGGGCTCGACCCCGAGGCCTGCCCGCCCCGCACCGCCCTGCCCGTGCCCGGCGGGGAGCTGCTGCTGATGCCGGCCGCGTTCGGGGGGTACGCCGGCGTGAAGGTCGCCGGGGTGGCCCCCGGGAACCCGGCGCGCGAGCTGCCCCGGATCACCGGCTCGTACCTGCTCCTCGACGGGTCCACACTGCGCCCGCTCGCCCTCTTCGACGGGGCCGCCCTGACCGCCCTGCGCACCCCGGCGGTGTCGGCGCTCGCGCTGCGGCACCTGGCCCGGGGAGAGGGGCCACCGAACACGGTCCTCTTCGGGTCGGGTCCACAGGCGTACGGACACCTCGAAGCCGTCCTCGCCGAGCGGGGGACGGCGAAGGTCGTGGTGGTGGCCCGCGACCCGGCCGGCGCCGCGAAACTGGTCGCGCACGCCCGCTCCCTCGGGATCACGGCCCGGACGGGCACGGCGTCCGCGGTGGCGGAGGCCGACCTGATCGTCTGCTGCACCACGGCCCGCACACCCCTCTTCGACGGCCGGCTCGTCGCCCCGGGCGCCACCGTCGTCGCCGTCGGCTCCCACGAGCCGGACGCCCGGGAGACGGACAGCGCCCTGGTGCGGCGCGCGATCGTGTACGTGGAGTCGCGCGCGGCGGCCCTGCGCGAGGCGGGGGACCTGCTGATCCCGGAGGCGGAGGGCCTCCTGGGGCCCGGTCACGTCGCGGGCACCCTGGCCGACCTGGTCGCGGGACGCGTCCCGCCGCCGGGCCGGGCGGACGCCCCGCGACTCTTCAAGAGCGTGGGCATGGCCTGGGAGGATCTCGCCGTGGCGGTCGCCCTGTTCCGGGCCGCCGGGGCGAGCGGCGCAACGTGACATTGTACGCTGGCCTCTGCTCGCCGCTGGTGTAGTGGTCTCGGAGGAAAACGCAATGGGTGACCTGAAGCAGCACAGTCTCATCAAGGCCCAGGAACGACTTCGGGACCAGGTCGGCCATGCCCTGCGAGCAGCCCTGATAGCGGGTGAACTGCGCCCCGGGAGCGTGTACTCCGCCCCCGGTCTCGCCGCCGAGCTGGGCGTCTCGGCCACCCCGGTGCGCGAGGCCATGCTCGACCTGGCCCGCGAGGGCCTGGTGGAACCGGTCCGCAACAAGGGCTTCCGGATCACCGAGGTCAGTGAACGCGACCTCGACCAGTACACCGAACTGCGCACCATGATCGAGGTGCCGACCATCGGCCGGATCACCGAGATCGCCACCCCCGAGCAACTGGAGGCGCTGCGCCCGATCGCGCTGGAGATCGTCACCAGCGCCCGGGAGCACAACCTCATCGGCTACCTGGAGGCGGACCGTCGCTTCCACCTGGGCCTGCTGGCCCTCTCCGGCAACGACCGCCTCGTCGAGACGGTCGGCGACCTGCGCAAGCGCTCCCGGCTCTACGGCCTGACCGGCCTGGACGAGGCGGGGAAGCTGGTCTCCTCCGCCGAGGAACACGTCGAACTGCTCGACCTCATGATCAGCGGCGACGCCGAGGCCGCCCAGGCGTGCATGGTCCGCCACCTCGGCCACGTGCGCTCCCTCTGGGCACAGGGCCGCGACGAGCCGGTGGGACGCACACCGGGTCGGCTCGGCTCCGGCGTCTGAGGCGGCCCGTCCGGGGGGTCCGCCCTCGCGGGCCGGCCCCTCCCGAACCCGTGGGGGTCAGGGGCGCGAGCGGTCGCCGGTGACCCGGCTCCACAGGGAGCGGGTGGCGCCGAAGCCGCTCTCGTGCGCCCAGAGGTGGGCGCAGGCCGGGCACTGGAGGTGGAGCAGGCTCCCGTTGTTGGAGAGCAGGTAGCGCCAGTGGGCGGAACAGGTCCGTCCCTGCCCGCACGGCGCGCAGTCGCGGTCGTCCGCGCAGCTCGGGCAGGGCACCCAGGCGCGGCGTCCGGGATCCGCCTGCGGGTCAAGCGGCAGCACGGCCGCCCCCGCGCGGGGAGAGCACACCGGCGGCCACGAGCCGGTCGTGCACGCGCTGCTGCTCCTCGTCGAGGCCGGAGTACAGCAGGTCGTAGGCCGCCTCCTCGCCGCGGAGCACCTCGACGGGATCCCAGTCGTCGCCGAGGGCGTCCAGGACGTGCGCCCGCCGGAGCACCTCGTGCGAGGTGAGGTCGACGTCGAATCCGACGAGCGCCGGGTCGTCCGGGCCGTTGGTGGGGGTGGGGTCATGTGGGGGCATACGGTCGAACTTAGGTAACCCTTCCTTCTCGCGGCAAGAGGGGGTGGGGCATGTCACAACGGGTCGGCGGCCCCCGGAGGGTCCGTTGTCGACGCCCTTTGAGCACGGCTGGGTAACGGCGTGACCGAACCCTTGTCAGTGCAATTTCACATTACTATGTTACCGGTCACATCGTAGAGAGTGCCCCTCACTGGAGTGACCCATGACCAAGCGCACCCAACTCGCCCTCGCCACCGCTCTGGTGGCGGCACTCGCCGTCGGCGCCTCGGGTTGCTCCGACGCCGGCGGCAAGGGCTCCGCCGGCGGCCCCGCCGCCAACCCCGCCGCCGCCAACGAGGGCAAGACGCTCGGCGGCACCCCGACCAAGGGCGGCACCCTGACCGTCCTGTCCAACCAGGACTTCTCCCACCTCGACCCGGCCCGCAACTGGACGATGCCGACCATGGACTTCGGCACCCGCCTGCTCTACCGCACGCTCGTCACCTTCAAGGCCGAACCCGGCAAGGCCGGAAGCGAGTTGGTCCCCGACCTCGCGACCGACCTCGGCACCCCGTCCGACGGCGGCAGAACCTGGACCTTCACCCTCAAGGAGGGCGTCAAGTACGAGGACGGAACCCCCGTCCGGGCCCAGGACGTCAAGTACAACGTCGAGCGCTCCTTCGCCCCCGACCTCACCGGCGGACCCGACTACGCCGCCCGGTACCTGGCCGGCGGCGAGAAGTACAAGGGCCCGCTCCAAGGGCAACACCTCGACTCGATCAAGACGCCCGACGACCGCACGATCGTCTTCGAACTGGGGCGCCCGGTGGCCGACTTCTCCGCCACCGCCACCCTGCCGACCTTCGCGCCCGTACCCCGGTCCAAGGAGACGGGCACCGGCTACGACGCCCGCCCCTTCTCCTCCGGCCCCTACAAGATCGAGTCGTACGACCGGGACAAGAAGCTGGTCCTGGTCCGCAACGAGCACTGGGACGCCCGCACCGACACCGTCCGCAAGGCCTACCCCGACCGCTTCGTCGTCGTGATGGGCCTCAAGGGCGGCCAGATCGACGACCGCATCATCGCCGGGGAGGGGGCCGACGCCTCCGCCGTCCAGTACTCCGACATGCGGCCCGAGAGCGCGCCGAAGGTCCTGCCCAAGGCGGACGTCAAGGCCCGACTGCTCGCCGAGTCCCAGGGCTGTACGGAGATGCTCCACCTCAACAACTCCCGCGCCCCCTTCGACGACCCCCGGGTCCGCGAGGCCATGCAGTACGCGGTCGACAAGGAGGCCGTGGTCACGGCCGGCGGCGGCCCCGCCCTCAACGAGCGGGCCACCGCCTACCTGCCCCCGGCCCTCTCCGGCGGCCGACAGGCCGACACCCTCCAGATCCCGCCCGCCGGCGACCCGGCCAAGGCCAAGGAGCTCCTCAAGGCCGCGGGCAAGGAGAAGCTGAAGGTGTCCCTCGCCGTCTCCACCGGTGACAAGGGCAAGGCCGAGGCCATCCAACAGGGCCTCTCCCGGGCGGGCGTCGAGGTCGTCATCGACACGATCGACCCGGGCGCGTACTACGACGTCATCGGCGACCTCTCCACCACCCCCGACATGACCCTCGCGGGCTGGTGCCCCGACTACCCCTCCGGTTCCACCTGGATCCCCTTCGTCTTCGACGGACGCACCGTCAAGGAGAAGGGCAACCAGGGCAACTACAGCCAGTTCCGCGACGAGGCGACGATGAAGCGGATCGACGAGATCAACGCCATGGCCGACGCCGGGCAGGCCGAACGGGCCTGGATCGCACTCGACGCGGAGATCATGAAGAAGTCCCCGTCCGTTCCCGTCCTGTTGGAGCGCAAGCCCCTGCTCATCGGCACCAACATCGCGGGCGCCTTCGGCCACCCGGTGTGGACCGGCACCGTCGACTACGCCGCGATCGGCCTCAAGGACCCCTCCAAGAGCCGGGGTTGAGGCCCGACGGACACCCGGAAGCCCGTCGAGCCATGACCGACAACCGAGTCGCCGCATCCCAACCCGCCGCATCCCAACCCGCCGAGTCCCGATCCGCCGCCTCCCGGCTCACCGACCCCGGCCCCGCCGCCCCCCGACCCGCCGCCGCCCCGACCAAGGACGTCTCCCCGGGCAGCAGCCCCTGGCAGCTCGCCCGACGCGAACTCCGTCGTCGCCCCACCGTCCGCGTCAGCCTCTGCGTCGTCCTCCTCTTCGTCCTGATGGCCGTCGGAGCCCCCTGGTTGGGTTCGCTCGGCGGCTGGTCCCCGAACGAGTTCGACAAGTCCGCCATCGACCCCTACCTCGCGGGCCAACCCCTCGGCTCCTTCGGCGGGATCGGCTCCGCGCACTGGCTGGGCGTCGAACCCGTCACCGGCCGCGACCTGTTCGCCCGCGTCGTGGCCGGCGCCCAGGTCTCCCTCCTGATCGCCTTCGCCGCCACCGCCATCGTGGTGGCCGTCGGCACGGCCGCCGGGATCGTCGCCGGCTACTTCGGCGGACGCGTCGACGCGGTGCTCTCCCGCCTGATGGACCTCACCATGTCCTTCCCGTCCCTGATCTTCATGATCGCCATGCTCTCGGTGGCCAAGGACGTCAACCGGATCGTGCTCATGACCACCGTCATCGGCCTCTTCGGCTGGCCCGGCGTCGCCCGCGTGGTCCGGGGCCAGACCCTCTCCCTCAAGCACCGCGAGTACGTGGACGCCGCCCGCGTCGCAGGCGCCGGCTCCTGGCGCATCCTGACCCGCGACGTCCTGCCGGGCGTCGCCGGGCCGGTCATCGCCTACACCACCCTGCTGATCCCCGGAATGATCAGCACCGAGGCCGCCCTGAGCTACCTCGGTGTCGGGGTCCGCCCGCCCACCCCGTCCTGGGGCCAGATGATCGCCGAGTCCGTGGCCTACTACGAGACCGACCCCGTGTACTTCGTCATCCCGAGCGTCTTCCTCTTCCTCGCGGTCCTCGCCTTCACCCTGCTCGGCGACGCCCTGCGCGACATCCTCGACCCGAGGGGCGGACGGACGTGATCCTCTACCTGGCACGCCGGCTGCTCGCCCTCGCGGGCGTGCTCCTCGCCATCGCCGCCGTCACCTTCGTCATCTTCCAGGTCCTGCCGTCCGACCCGGCCGCCGCGGCCTGCGGCAAGACCTGCGGCCCCGAACGACTGGCCGACGTCCGCGCGTACCTCGGCCTCGACCAGCCCGTCTGGAGTCGCTTCGTCCACTTCCTCGCCGGCATCTTCACCGGCCGCACCCTCGGCACCGGGCAGTACGCCGTCCGCTGCGACTTCCCCTGCCTGGGCTACTCGTACGAGAACTCCCTGCCCGTCTGGGACCTGCTGATGGACCGGCTCCCCGTCTCCGCCTCCCTCGCCGTCGGCGCGGCCGTCCTGTGGCTCGTCCTCGGTCTCGGCGCCGGGGTCACCGCCGCCCTGCGCAAGGACACCGCCACCGACAGGACGCTCATGGTCGGCGCCGTCGCCGCCGCCTCGCTGCCCGTCTACTTCACCTCGGTGATGCTGATCTTCGGGGTCATCCGCGTCGCGGGACTGCTGCCCTACCCGACCTACCGGGCCCTCGCCGACGACCCGCTCGGCTGGGCCTCCAACCTGCTCCTGCCCTGGACCGCGCTCGCCCTGCTCTACGCCGCCATGTACGCCCGCCAGAGCCGGGGTTCGATGATCGAGGCGATGGCCGAGCCGTACATCCGCACCGCCCGCGCCAAGGGGATGCCCGAACGCACCGTCGTGGTCAAACACGGGCTGCGCTCCGGGATGACCCCCATCCTCACCATCTTCGGCATGGACCTCGGCGGACTCCTCGCCGGCGCCGTCATCACCGAGTCCATCTTCGGACTCCCGGGTGTCGGGAGGCTGTTCTACGGGGCGCTCGTCAGCTCCGACCAGCCCGTGGTCCTGGGAGTCACCCTGCTCGCCGCCTTCTTCATCGTCCTCGCCAATCTCGCCGTGGACCTCCTGTACGCCGTCGTCGACCCGAGGGTGAGGTACTGATGGACGCCCCCGCACCACCGCCACCCCTGCTGGAAGTCCGCGATCTGCGCGTCACGTTCACCACCCCGCGCGGGACCGTACGGGCCGTCGACTCGCTCGGCTTCACCGTCGAGGCCGGCCGCACCCTCGGCATCGTCGGGGAGTCGGGCTCGGGCAAGTCCGTCACCTCGCTCGCCGTCATGGGTCTGCACCGCGGCGCGGAGGTCGGCGGATCCGTCGCCCTCGACGGGCAGGAACTCACCGGGATGTCCGAGAAACGGCTGTCCCGGATCCGCGGCCGTCGGATGGCCATGATCTTCCAGGACCCGCTGAGCAGCCTGCACCCGTACTACACCGTCGGTGAGCAGATCGCCGAGCACGTCCGCGTGCACCTGCGGTCCGGGCGGGCCGCCGCCCGCAAACGGGCGGTCGACATGCTCGGCGAGGTCGGCATCCCCGAACCGGCCCGGCGGGCGGGGGAGTACCCGCACCAGTTCTCCGGGGGCATGCGTCAGCGCGCCATGATCGCGATGGCCCTGGCCTGCGAACCGGACCTGCTGATCGCCGACGAGCCGACGACCGCGCTCGACGTCACGGTGCAGGCCCAGATCCTGGAGCTGATCGCCCGGCTCCAGCAGGACCGGGGCCTCGGCGTCGTGATGATCACCCACGACCTGGGGGTGGTGGCCCGCGTCGCCCACGAGGTGCTCGTCATGTACGGCGGCCGGGTCGCCGAACGGGCGGGCGTGGACGCGCTGTTCGCCGACCCCGCCCATCCCTATACCCGCGGGCTGCTGGACTCGCTGCCCCGGCTCGACGACCCGGACGACGCCCCGCTGCGGGCCATCGCCGGCTCCCCGCCCTCGCCCGCGACCCCGACGCCGGGCTGTGCCTTCGCCCCCCGCTGCCCGATGGCGACCGCGCTGTGCACGGAAGTACGACCGGAACCCGTGCCCCACGCCGGCGGGCGGACGGTGGCCTGCCACCACACCGGGGCCCGGCACGCGAAGGAGGTGGCCTGATGGCCACGCCCACCACCACGCCCACGACCGCGGACGCCGCCGCGGACACCCTGTTGTCCGTACGCGACCTGACCATGACCTTCCCCGGCAGGCGATCGGTGACCGGGCGCCGGGGGGCGCCCGTGCGCGCCGTCGACGGGATCTCCTTCGACCTCGCGGCGGGCGAGACCCTCGGGTTGGTCGGCGAGTCGGGCTGCGGGAAGTCCACCACCGGCCGGATGCTCGTACGGCTGCTGGAGCCCACCTCGGGCAGTGTCGTCTTCGACGGCCGGGACATCAGTCGGCTCTCCCAGGGCGCCCTTCGGCCCCTGCGGCGCAGCCTCCAGATGGTGTTCCAGGATCCGCACTCCTCCCTCAACCCCCGCCAGACGGTGGCCCGGATCATCTCCGACCCGCTGCTCGTGCAGGGCTGGTCGGCGGCCGACGCCCGGCGCAGGGCGGTCGAGCTGATGGAACTCGTCGGCCTCGTCCCCGAACACGTCGACCGCTACCCGCACGAGTTCTCCGGTGGTCAGGCCCAACGCGTCGGCATCGCCCGCTCGTTGGCCACCGGCCCCCGGTTGGTCATCGCGGACGAGCCCGTCTCCGCCCTGGACGTCTCCGTACAGGCCCAGATCGTCAACCTGTTGGAGCGGCTGCGCGCGGAGCTGGACCTGGCGTACGTGTTCATCGCCCACGACCTCTCCGTCGTCAAGCGGATCAGCGACCGGGTCGCCGTCATGTACCTGGGCCGGATCGTGGAGATCGGCGACAAGCGCGCCCTGTACGAAAGCCCCCAGCACCCCTACACCCGGGCCCTGCTGTCCGCGGTGCCGCTGCCGGACCCGGCCGCCGAGCGGCGGCGCGAGCGGATCGTGCTGCTCGGCGACCCGCCGAGCCCGGCCGCCCCGCCAGACGGCTGCGCCTTCCACCCGAGGTGCCCGAAGGCGCGGGAGATCTGCCGGGCGGAGCGGCCCGTGCTCCGGTCCGCCGCCTCGCGAGAGGTGGCCTGTCACTTCCCGGGTGACTGACGGGGATCCCAGGGAAGGGAGAACGAAGGGTCCGGAGCCGACACGATCGGCGCCGGGCCCTTCGCCCCGTCCGCGCCGGGTGCGGGTGCGGGACGCGGAGTGCGGGTTCGGGTTGCGCGGGTCTTGGCGGTTCGTCCGCGGTGGGTGCGATTCCCCGCTCCGACATGGAGCGTATGGCATGTGAAATGTCACATAGGCTAGGCCGTTCGAGTGGTGGCCCCCGGCGCCCGGGCTTAGCGTCGAAAAGGTGGACCCGAACCAACAGCCCGGCGGCGCCGGGACCGACGGCAGGCTCCGAAGCGGGGGGCACACGATCGCGCTGCTCGTGATCGCCTCGTGCCAACTCATGGTGGTCCTCGACATCACCATCGTGAACATCGCGCTGCCACACATCCAGACCGCCCTCGGGTTCTCCACCGAAAGCCTCTCGTGGGTCGTCAACGCCTACACGCTGACCTTCGGCGGACTGCTGCTCCTCGGCGGACGCGCGGGCGACATCCTCGGCCGCCGACGCGTGTTCATCTTCGGCGTGCTGCTCTTCGGCCTGGCCTCGCTGTTGGGTGGATTCGCCCAGAACGCCGGGCAGTTGATGGGCGCCCGGGCCCTCCAGGGCGTCGGCGCCGCCATCGCCTCCCCGACGGCCCTGGCCCTGATCACCAGCACCTTCCGCGAAGGCCCCGAACGCAACCGGGCCTTCGGCGTGTTCGCCGGCGTCTCGGCCGGCGGCGGCGCCATCGGCCTGCTGGCCGGCGGCATCCTCGTCGAATGGCTCAACTGGCGCTGGGTGCTGTTCGTCAACGTCCCCATCGCGCTGATCATCGCCTTCGTGACGCCCCGGGTCATCCGCGAGTCCGAACGCCACTCCGGACACTTCGACCTGGCCGGCGCCCTGCTGTCGACCTTCGGCATGGTCGCGTTGGTCTACGGGTTCATCAGCGCGTCCCAGGACGGCTGGTCCGAGCCGGTGACGCTGGGGTCCTTCGGCGCGGCCGTCGCCCTGTTGACCCTGTTCATCGCCAACGAGCGCCGCTCGCCACAGCCGATCACCCCGCTGCACATGTTCGCCGACCGGAACCGCGCCGGAACCTACGCGATCATGCTCTTCTTCGCCTGCGCGATCTTCGGCATGTTCTTCTTCCTGACGCTCTTCGTGCAGAACGTGCTCGGCTTCAGCCCCCTGCGGGCCGGCCTCGCCTTCCTGCCGGTCAGCGCGATGATCGCGGTGATGGCGGGGACCACCTCCCAACTCCTGCCCAAGTACGGGCCGAAGCCGTTCATGGTCACCGGCTCGCTGTGCGCGGCCGGCGGGCTGGCGTGGCTGACGCAGATCGACGTCGGCTCGACGTACCTGGGCAGCATCCTGGGCCCCATGCTCCTGTTCAGCGCGGGCATGGGCATGCAGTTCGTCTCCCTGACACTGATGGCGCTCTCCAACGTCCCCAACCGGGAGTCGGGCGCCGCCTCCGGCCTGCTGAACGCCATGCAGCAGGTGGGCGGCTCGCTCGGCCTGTCGATCCTGGTCACGGTCTTCGGCACGGCCAGCCGCAACGAGGCCAAGGGCCAGGTGGGCTCCTTCCTGAGCACGGCCACCCCGGAACAGAAGGCGTTCTTCGCGCGGACGAAGCAGTTCCCGAAACCCTGGAGCGACCAGGTCCTCACCTCGGGCGTGAGCGCGGCGTTCGTGGCCGCGGCGGCCTTCACCCTGCTCACCGCGCTGATCGCGCTCTTCGTCATCCAGGTCCGCCCCTCGGACCTGGAACGACTCCAGGGCAAACACACCCAGACGGCCGTATGAGGCCGCCGGGGCAGCGGACGCCCTACCCGGCCACCCTTCGGATCCGGCAGCGCACCGGCCCCCGCGTCCGCAACGTGATGCCGGCACTGACCGGTACCACCTCGTCCACGGCCTCGAAGGCGTACTCGCGCAGGACCATCGCCGCCGCGAGCACCGATTCCAGCATCGAGAAGTGCTGTCCGACGCAGGCGCGCGGGCCCGCACCGAACGGGAACCAGGCGTGGCGCGGCCGGCCGGCCTGTGCCCGCTCGGTGAAACGGTCGGGATCGAAGCGGTCCGGGTCGGGCCAGTAGGCGGGGTGCCGGTGCGTCACCCACGGCGCCAGGATCACCTCGGCGCCCGCCGGTATCAGATGGCCGCCGACCACGGTGGCGGCGCGGGCCCGGCGCCCGAAGACGGGGGCGGCCGGGTAGAGGCGCGTGGTCTCCTTGAGGACCCGGGTGAGGTACGGGAGCCGGTCCAGGTCGGCGGCCTGCGGCGTACGGTCGCCCAGCACACGGGAGACCTCCTCGCGGGCCCGCGCCTGCACGTCGGGGTGGAGGGCCAGCAGGTGCAGGGCGAAGGCGAGGGAGGTGGCGGTCGTCTCGTGCCCCGCGAGCAGGAAGATCAGTACCTGGGCGCGCAGTTCGCCGGCGTCGAAGGTCCCGTCGTCCGCGTTCCGCGCCGAGGCGAGCAGGGTCAACAGGTCCCCCGCCGCCACGCCGTCGGGGTCCCGGCCGTGTGGGCCGCCGTGCCGCCGCCCCGCCACGATGCGATCACACACCGCGTGGAGGTCGTCCATCGCGGCGTTCGCCCTCCGGTTGGCCGCGGTCGGCCAGGTCCGGGGAACGGCGACGGCGGAGAACCCGCGCCGCAACACGTACTCCGTGATGACGGGGAAGCACCGGTCGACCACCTCGACGGCTGCGTCCACGTCGGCGCCGAAGAGGACCCTGGCCACCGTGCGCAGGGCGAGGCGCCGCATCTCGGCGCCGACGTCCACGATCCCGTCCGGGGCATCGGCCCAGGCGGCCGACAGGGAGCGGGTCTCGGCGGCGACGGCGTCCGCGTACCCGTTCACCCGCTGCCGCGTGAACAACGGCTGGATCAACCGGCGCTGGCGCAGGTAGTCCTCGTCCTGGCTGGTCAACAACCCGTTGCCGAACGCCTCCCGAACCTCCTGGTAGAAGACGTTGTCCTTGCGGAACTCGGCCGACCGCGAGGCCAGCACCTGCCGGACGCCCTCCGCCGAGAAGACGCAGTACAGCTCGGTGCGCAACCCGGGAGGTCCGGCGCCGATCCGCACGATGTCACCCGCTTCCCGGCGGGCCCGCACGAAGGTGCCGAGCGCGTCCGCCCTGAGCTCCCGCAGCGAGCCGAGCAACGCACCCCCGGGAAGCAGCGGTGGCGGCACCGGCGCGCCGGTGTCCGCGATGCCCTTCGCCGCCATGACCGACCCCCGCCTCTCTAGCGTTCCATGTAGACCACGGTGCCCGCCCGCCTGGCCGCGTCGATCTCCCGCAGGCGGTCGAAGTTGACGGGGGTCATGGTCGCCCGCCACTCCTCCATCGTCCGTACGCTCACCTCGGTGTGCTCCGAGGGATCGAGGACGAAGGCGCCGATCTGCTCGTCCGTGAGCGTTCCCCCGTCGAAGACGAAACCGATGTGGTTCGCCGGCCAGGCCGCGCCTTGGTGGGAGATGAAGTGCGCGGCCAGCAGACGCGGCTCGCCCTCGAAGGCCATGCCGGTCTCCTCCAGGCACTCGCGCACCGCGCACTGCCAGGGCGTCTCGCCGGGATCCATGTTCCCGCCCGGCCACTGCCAGGTCTCCGTCGCGTAGGTGGCCCGCAACTGCACCGGGCGTCCCGCGTCGTCGGTGAAGTAGAGACAGGCGTAACTGGTCGCCCGCGCGATGGTCTCGATGTACTCCGCGGGCGGAAGCCAGACGTTCGCCATGCGGACCCCTTTCACGGCTTGCGGCGTGGACCCCGATTGTCCCGCCCCCGCCCGCCGCGTCGACGCCTCTCGCGAAACCGGCCACCGGTTCGGGGGACAACGGCGCAAGAACGACCGAGGCCCCCGTTCCTCCGGCGCGGGAGGAACGGGGGCTCGAACCGCTCGCGTCCGATCGGCCGGACGCAAGCGCCTCAGATGTCGCGGAAGATCTCGATCTGGGCGCCGACCGAGTTGAGGCGCTCGGCCAGTTCCTCGTATCCGCGGTTGATGACGTAGACGTTGCGCAGCACCGAGGTGCCCTCCGCGGCCATCATCGCCAGCAGGACGACCACCGCCGGGCGCAGGGCCGGCGGGCACATCATCTCCGCCGCCCGCCAGCGGGTGGGGCCCTCCACCAGGACGCGGTGCGGGTCCAGCAGCTGGAGGCGGCCACCGAGGCGGTTGAGGTCGGTCAGGTAGATCGCCCGGTTGTCGTACACCCAGTCGTGGATCAGGGTCTGGCCCTGCGCGACGGCGGCGATGGCCGCGAAGAACGGGACGTTGTCGATGTTCAGCCCGGGGAACGGCATCGGGTGGATCTTGTCGATCGGGGCTTCGAGCTTCGACGGGCGGACCGTCAGGTCCACCAGGCGGGTGCGCCCGTTGTCGGCGGTGTACTCGGCGGAGCGGTCGTGGTCCAGGCCCATCTCCTCCAGGACCGCGAGCTCGATCTCCATGAACTCGATCGGAACCCGGCGGATGGTCAGCTCGGACTCCGTGACCACGGCGGCGGCCAGCAGGCTCATCGCCTCGACCGGGTCCTCGGAGGGGGAGTAGTCCACGTCCACGTCGATGTTCGGGACGCCGTGGACGGTCAGGGTGGTGGTGCCGACGCCTTCGACCTTGACGCCGAGCGCCTCCAGGAAAAAGCACAGGTCCTGGACCATGTAGTTGGAGGAGGCGTTGCGGATGACGCTCACGCCGTCGTGGCGCGCGGCGGCCAGCAGGGCGTTCTCGGTGACCGTGTCCCCGCGCTCGGTCAGCACGATCGGTCGGTCGGGGGAGACCCCGGCCTCGACCTGCGCGTGGTAGATCCCCTCGGTCGCGGTGATGTCCAGGCCGAACCGGCGCAGGGCGATCATGTGCGGCTCGATGGTGCGGGTGCCGAGGTCGCAGCCGCCGGCGTAGGGCAGCTTGAAGTGGTCCATACGGTGCAGCAGCGGGCCCAGGAACATGATGATGCTCCGGGTCCGGCGGGCCGCGTCCGCGTCCATGGCGTCCATGTCGAGGCGGGCCGGCGGGACGATCTCCAGGTCCACGCCGTCGTTGATCCAGCGGGTGCGCACGCCGATGGAGTTCAGTACCTCCAGCAGGCGGTAGACCTCCTCGATGCGGGCCACGCGCCGCAGCACGGTACGACCCTTGTTGAGCAGCGTGGCGCACAGCAGCGCGACACACGCGTTCTTGCTCGTCTTGACGTCGATGGCGCCGGACAGCCGCCGCCCGCCGACGACGCGCAGGTGCATCGGCCCCGCGTAGCCCAGAGAGACGATCTCGCTGTCGAGAGCTTCACCGATTCGGGCGATCATCTCAAGGCTGATGTTTTGATTGCCGCGTTCGATCCGATTCACGGCGCTCTGGCTGGTGCCGAGAGCATCGGCAAGCTGACTCTGTGTCCAGCCACGGTGTTGCCGGGCGTCACGGATGAGCTTGCCGATGCGTACGAGGTAGTCGTCTGCCATGGGTGCACGGTATCTCAGATATGAGATGGTGATCGCGTCGGGTGTGGCGGACGGGTGTCACCGACCGTCAGATCGCGGCCCCGCGTGGGGATGCGCGCGGTGCCCGAGGGGCCGAGCGGGAGGCCGTGGGGGCCGCTCCCGCCCGGTCACGGTGAGGGTGTCGCGCGTTCCTCCTGCGTCATATGGGGGAGTTGTTCCTTTTCGAGTGGTCTGCGCCGGCCCGGCGTGGCCGGGCCGGGCTCGTTCAGTGCCCGCAGGCGTGGTGTCGGCCGCCGTGCACCGCCGCGTACGAGGCCGGGCGCGGCGAGGTCCGCGCGCGCGAGGCCCGCGCCGAGGCCTCCCGCCCCGCCGAGGAGTCGGCGTCGTGTGCGACACGCCCCCGACCAGGGTCATCCGTACGCCCGTTCCGCTGATGTCGGCCACCGGGCAGCGGGTCACGTCGCGGTCCAGCAGCACCAGGTCCGCCGCCCTGCCCGTTTCCACCGTGCCCGTCAGGGCCTCCTGGCGCAGTTGCCACGCCGTCCCCGAGGTGTGCATCCGCAGCACCGTGTCCCGACCGAGGCCCTCCAGCTTCCGGTACAGCTCGCCCGCGCCGTGGGCGCCTTGTCGGTCGATCGCGGTCCGCAGCTGGTTCCACACCTGGAGCGCGTCCACGGGCCAGTCGGAGCCGCCCGTCAGACGGGCCCCCGCCTTCTCCAGGCTGCGCGCCGGGTACATCCACCGGTGCCGCTCCGGCCCGATGTACGGCAACAGGGCCTCCATGGTCCAGGTGTCCTTCGCGGCCCACTGGAGCTGCATGCAGGCGGCCACGCCGAGTCGCGCGAAGCGCCGCAGGTCCGCCGGGTCGACGAGTTGGAGGTGCGCGACGGCGTTCCGCGGGTCCCGCCGCCCGGTCGCCCGGAGGGCGTACTCGTACCCGTCCAAAGCGGTGCGCACCGCCCGGTCCCCGAGGCCGTGGGCGTGCATCTGCCACCCGGCGGTGTTGAAGGCCGCGGTCAGCCGGCCGTACTCGGCCGCGGACGTGTACAGCTCGCCCCGGTTCGCCGTCGGCCGGCCGTCGCCGTCCAGGTACGGCTCCAACAGGGCGGCCGTCTGCGCCGGGTGCTCGATGACCCCGTCCAGGAACACCTTGACCATCCCGAACCGCAGGCCCGGCACGCCCTCGAACTCCCGGCGCAGCCCGCGCGCGTACGCCAGGGCGGCCGCGGGATCCTTGGTGTGCCCCACCTCCAGGCGGATGGCCGGCACGATGCGCTGCGGCAGCCGCCCCGCCGCGGACAGGGCCCGGTACAGCTCCAGCTCGTGCCGCCCGACGAGGGCGTCCATCATCGTCGTCACCCCGGAGGCCGCCGCCAGCCCCAGCACCTCGGCGCAGGCCGCGACGAGTTCCGCGCGGGAGGGCTCCGGCACGTGCCGTTTCACCAGTGCCTGGGCGTCGTCCTTGAGCACGCCCGTCGGCTGTCCGTCGGGCCCCTTGACGATCCTGCCGCCCACCGGGTCGGGGGTCGCCGCCGTGATCCCCGCGATGTCCAGGGCCCGCTTGTTGGCCCACAGGTTGTGTCCGTCGCCGCCGACCAGTGCGATCGGTCGGCGGGTGGGCAGCGCGTCCAGCAGCGAGTGGTGCGGGGCAGTGCCGACGGGCAGCAGGCCGACCGGGTTCCAGTCCTCCACGACCAGCCAGCCGTCGGGCTCCGCACCCGGGCCGCCGGTGTCGGCGAGGAATCCGCGCAGGATCTCCGAGAGTTCGGCCACGGTGGTCTCGGCCCCCTCCAGGGAGGGTCGAAGCGACCGTTCCCCGGCGCCCAGCGGGTGGGTGTGCCCGTCGTGGATGCCGCTCATCACGGTGTTCCCGCGCGCGTCGACGACCTCGGTGTCCCGGCCCGCGTGACGCCGGACCACCGAACCGCTGCCGGTGGCCAGGATCCGCCCGTCCCGTCCCACGGCCACCGCCTCCACCGGCCGCCCGCCGGGCAGGCCGGTGAACACGCGGGCGTTGTGGAACACCAGGGCCGCCGAGCCGCGCCGGGCGGACGGGGCGCCGGCGGCCGAGGCCGGGCCGGCCCCCAGCAGGCCCGCGGCGCCGGCGGCCCCCACGGCGGAGAGGAGTCCCCGGCGGGACAGGGATGAAGAGGTCATGGCCACTCCCAGAGTCGGTCGGTGGCCTGGAGACTCGGTGGTTAACCCCTTAACCGGAACCCGCCCCGGACAACGGAATCCGCAGCCGAGGACCGCCCCCGGCACCCCTGCCCGGCACCCGGACCCCACACCCGGACCCGGCATCCGCCCCCGTCCCCCGCACCTGTACCCGCCGCGCCCCGCTCCGTACGATGTCCGCGTGCCAGGCCCCGGACCGACACTCGCCGACATCGCGCGCGCCGCGGAGGTCTCCACCGCGACCGTCTCCCACGCGCTCGGCGGCACCGGCCGGCTCGGTGAGGGCACCCGCCGCCGGGTCCGCGAGGTCGCGGCAGCCCTCGGCTACGGCACCCGGCGCGGGCCGCTCACCCGGAGCCTCGGCATCGCCGTCACCACGTACGCCGGCTCGCCCTGGGACTTCGCCGGCGTCGCCTACTTCTCCCGGCTGCTCACCGCCGCCACCTCGGCCGCGCACACCCGCGGCTACGCCCTGACCACCCTGCCCGCCGCCCGGGGCGGCGATCCCCTCTGGCACACCCTCGCCGTCGACGGCATGCTGCTGCTGGACAGCCCGGCCGGGGATCCGGTGCTCCGGGCGCTGCGGGCGCGCGGTCTGCCGGTGGTCTTCGACGGCCGGCCCGCCGACCCGTGGCCCGGGGACGCGTGGGTGGACAACGACCACGTCGCCACCACCCGCGAGGTGCTGGACCACCTCGCGGCCTCGGGAGCCCGCCGGATCGCCCTGCACGCCGGGTACGGCCGGGAGTTCTACACCGGGGCCGTCACCGCCGCCTACGCCCGGTGGTGCGCCGAGCGGGGCGCCCCCGAGCTGGTCGTCCCCTTCGACCCCGAGGACGCGCCGGGCCACGCCTTCGACGGCGCCTTCGCGGCGCGGGAGCGGCCCGACGCGGTCTACGCGGTGTACGACCCGGGCGGCAGGCAGGTGCTCGCGGCGGCCCGGCGGCACGGCCTGCGGACCCCCGGGGACCTGTTGCTGGTCTGCGCGAGTGAGGATCCGGTGTACGGGGAGAAAGAACTCTCCGTGACCACCGTCACGCTGAATCCCGAACGGATCGCCGCATGCGCGGTGTCCTTGCTGGTCAAGTTGGTGGAATCCGGGCATGCGGAATCCCCCGGCCAGCTGACCGTTCCGGCGGGCATGCGGGTGCGCGCCTCGTCCCTTCCCCCGGACATGTACTAGAGTTATCTCGACATCGAGATATCTGCCGAAGGCGTACCGCAGCCGCCCCCGCTGGTAAGGGTTACCTAACTTAGCCTTACCTTAGCGGATTGGCCAAGGGGCGTGGCGGCAGGATTGCGGTAATACGCGCGAATTCATGCATGAAGGAGACTGTCGTGTCGGCGAACAGCTTCGACGCCCGCAGCACGCTGCAGGTGGGCGACGAGTCGTACGAGATCTTCAAGCTGGACAAGGTCGAGGGCTCCGCCCGCCTTCCCTACAGCCTGAAGGTCCTGCTGGAGAACCTGCTCCGTACCGAGGACGGCGCGAACATCACCGCCGACCACATCCGGTCGCTCGGCAACTGGGACTCGCAGGCCCAGCCCAGCGAGGAGATCCAGTTCACGCCGGCCCGCGTGATCATGCAGGACTTCACCGGTGTGCCCTGTGTCGTCGACCTCGCCACCATGCGCGAGGCCGTCAAGGCCCTCGGTGGCGACCCGGCGAAGATCAACCCGCTCTCGCCCGCCGAGATGGTCATCGACCACTCGGTCATCGCCGACAAGTTCGGCACGAAGGACGCCTTCGCGCAGAACGTCGAGCTGGAGTACGGCCGCAACAAGGAGCGCTACCAGTTCCTGCGCTGGGGCCAGACCGCCTTCGACGACTTCAAGGTCGTCCCCCCGGGCACCGGCATCGTCCACCAGGTCAACATCGAGCACCTGGCCCGCACGGTCATGGTCCGTAACGGCCAGGCGTACCCCGACACCCTCGTCGGCACCGACTCGCACACCACCATGGTCAACGGCCTGGGCGTGCTGGGCTGGGGCGTCGGCGGCATCGAGGCCGAGGCCGCGATGCTCGGCCAGCCGGTCTCCATGCTGATCCCGCGCGTCGTCGGCTTCAAGCTGACCGGCGAGCTGCCGGCCGGCACCACCGCCACCGACCTGGTCCTCACGATCACCGAGATGCTGCGCAAGCACGGCGTCGTCGGCAAGTTCGTCGAGTTCTACGGCGAGGGCGTCGCCGCCACCTCGCTCGCCAACCGCGCCACCATCGGCAACATGTCGCCGGAGTTCGGTTCCACCGCCGCGATCTTCCCGATCGACGACGAGACGCTGAAGTACCTGCGCCTGACCGGCCGTGACGCCCAGCAGGTCGCCCTCGTCGAGGCGTACGCCAAGGCCCAGGGCCTGTGGCTGGACCCGGCCGCCGAGCCGGACTTCTCCGAGAAGCTGGAGCTCGACCTCTCCACGGTCGTCCCCTCCATCGCCGGCCCGAAGCGCCCCCAGGACCGCATCGTCCTGGCGAACGCCGCCGAGCAGTTCGCCGCGGACGTGCGCAACTACGTCAGCGACGACGAGGAGGCCGGCAAGGAGTCCTTCCCGGCGTCCGACGCCCCCGCGTCCTCCAACGGTGTGCCCACCAAGCCCACCCCGGTGACCCTGGCCGACGGCACCTCCTTCGAGATCGACCACGGCGCCGTCACCGTTGCCGCGATCACCTCCTGCACCAACACCTCGAACCCCTACGTCATGGTCGCCGCGGCGCTCGTGGCCAAGAAGGCGTCCGAGAAGGGCCTGACCCGCAAGCCGTGGGTCAAGACCACCCTGGCCCCGGGCTCGAAGGTCGTCACCGACTACTTCGACAAGGCCGGCCTGACCCCGTACCTCGACAAGATGGGCTTCAACCTCGTCGGGTACGGCTGCACCACCTGCATCGGCAACTCCGGTCCGCTGGACGAGGAGATCTCGAAGGCGATCAACGAGGCCGACCTCGCGGTCACCTCGGTGCTCTCGGGCAACCGCAACTTCGAGGGTCGCATCAACCCCGACGTCAAGATGAACTACCTGGCCTCCCCGCCGCTGGTCGTCGCGTACGCCATCGCGGGCTCCATGAAGGTGGACATCACCCGGGACGCCCTGGGCACCGACACCGACGGCAAGCCGGTCTTCCTGGCCGACATCTGGCCGTCGGAGGCCGAGGTCAACGACGTCGTGGCGAACGCCATCGGCGAGGACATGTTCAGCAAGTCCTACCAGGACGTCTTCGCGGGCGACGCCCAGTGGCAGGCGCTGGAGATCCCGACCGGCAACACGTTCGAGTGGGACCCCCAGTCCACCTACGTCCGCAAGCCCCCCTACTTCGAGGGCATGACGATGGAGACCACCCCGGTCTCGGACATCGCCGGCGCCCGCGTCCTGGCCAAGCTGGGCGACTCGGTCACCACCGACCACATCTCCCCGGCCGGTGCCATCAAGGCCGACACCCCGGCCGGCAAGTACCTCACGGAGCACGGCGTCGAGCGCCGCGACTTCAACTCGTACGGTTCCCGCCGAGGCAACCACGAGGTCATGATCCGCGGCACGTTCGCGAACATTCGCCTGCGCAACCAGATCGCCGCGGGCACCGAGGGCGGCTTCACCCGCGACTTCACCGTCGACGGCGCGCCGGTCGCCTTCATCTACGACGCCTCGCAGAACTACCAGGCCGCCGGCATCCCGCTGGTCATCCTGGCGGGCAAGGAGTACGGCTCCGGCTCGTCCCGCGACTGGGCGGCCAAGGGCACCGCGCTGCTCGGCGTCAAGGCCGTCATCGCCGAGTCCTACGAGCGCATCCACCGCTCGAACCTGATCGGCATGGGCGTCCTGCCCCTGCAGTTCCCCGAGGGTGCCACGGCCGCCTCGCTGGGCCTCACCGGCGAGGAGACCTTCGCCTTCACCGGTGTGGAGGAGCTGAACAACGGCACCACCCCGCGCACCGTCAAGGTGACCACCGACACCGGTGTGGAGTTCGACGCGGTCGTCCGCATCGACACGCCGGGCGAGGCGGATTACTACCGCAACGGCGGCATCATGCAGTACGTGCTCCGGAACCTCATCCGAGGCTGATAGCGCGCCGGGCGGAGCGATCCGCCGGCAGTCGGCACCATAGGGCCGTACCCCCGTCAAGGGGGTGCGGCCCTTCCGCTTGTCCGGGCGGTCGGGTATCGGCCAGGCAGGTGACGGTGAGGTCTCAACTCGGAAAAGCCGGGGCAGATACTTGTGCACGATCTTGCTCACCCGAGCGGAAGTGGACTATACCTGTGCCCGTCCGGGCCACCGCGAAACGAGCGGCCCCGGACCGGGGGACGGCGGGGACCTGCGGCGATGTCCGCATGCGCGGCTACCGCTTGCGGCTGTCGTTTTCCCTCCCTCCTTCACACCCCTGACGAAGGCGAGGACTTGAGCATGGGATCCACCTCCGCCCACGGCGAGAACAGCACCGGTGAGGGCCTCGGCCGCCGGAACCTGATCAAGCGCTCCGCGGCACTCGGCCTGATCGCCGTACCGACGATGAGCTTCCTGTCCGCCTGCGCCTCCGGCGGTGAGGAGACCCCCAAGGGCGGCGCCCCCAAGGGCGCCGTCACCAAGGAGAACCCCTTCGGCGTGGCCAAGGGCGGCAAGATGGACGTCGTCGTCTTCAAGGGCGGATTCGGTGACGACTACGCGAAGGCCTGGGAAGCGGCCTTCGACAAGAAGTGGGGCACCACCAGCACCCACCTCGGCACCCAGGAGATCACCGCGAAGCTCCAGCCGCGCTTCAACGGCGGCACCCCGCCGGACGTCGTCGACGACTCCGGCGCCCAGCAGATCAAGATCGACGTGCTCGCCAAGGCCGGTCAGCTCGCCGACCTCACCCAGGTGCTCGACTCGCCCTCGCTCGACGACCCGAGCAAGAAGGTGCGCGACGTCCTCATCGCCGGCACCGTCGAACAGGGCACCCAGGGCGGCAAGTTCGTCGCCCTCAACTACGTCTACACCGTGTTCGGCCTCTGGTACTCCGGCAAGCTCTTCAAGGAGAAGGGCTGGACCGAGCCGAAGACCTGGGACGAGTTCCTCGCGGTCTGCGCCAAGGCCAAGGAGGCCGGCATCGGCGGCCTCGCCCACCAGGGCAAGTTCCCGTACTACATCAACGTCGTCATCATGGACCTGATCGCCAAGAAGGGCGGTCTGGACGCCATGAAGGCGATCGACAACCTCGAATCGAACGCCTTCGAGGGCAACCCGGCCGCCCTCGCCGCGGTCGAGGCCGTGTACGAGGTGGTGGAGAAGGGCCTCCTGATGCCGGGCACCAACGGCCTCACCCACACGGAGTCCCAGACGGCCTGGAACCAGTACAAGGCCGCCTTCATCCCCTCCGGCTCCTGGCTGGAGAACGAGCAGCTCAAGCAGACCCCCGAGGACTTCGACATGAAGTTCCTCCCGGTCCCGGTGCTCGCGGACAGCAAGCTGCCCTTCGAGGCGATCCGCGCCGGCGCCGGCGAGCCGTTCATCGTCCCGGAGAAGGCCGCGAACAAGGCCGGCGGCCTGGAGTTCCTCCGCTCGATGCTGTCCCGCGAGTGGTCCACCCTCTTCGCGCAGCAGGCCAACTCCCTCACCGTCGTCAAGGACGGCGTGGACCCGAACGTCAAGCTGCGGCCGGGCACCCAGTCGGCCGTCACCGCCCTCAAGGGAGCCGGCACGAACACGTTCAACTACCTGTACCCCGACTGGTACAGCGAGATGGACGCCGACATCCAGAACGCGTCCAACGAGCTGATGGCCAAGCGCATCCAGCCCAAGGAATGGATCAAGCGGGCCCAGGCCGCGGTCGACAAGGCCGCCAAGAGCCCGAACGCCAAGAACAACAAGCGCAGCTGACACCGCGTCCACCGGTCACCCGGCACCTCCAGGGACGGACACCATGAGCCAAGTAGCCCAGAGCAGGGGAAGGCTCGGTTTCATCACCGGCTTCCTCGTCCTGCCTCTCGCGCTGTACCTGACCTTCGTCATCTGGCCGTACATCCAGACGTTCGGCTACTCCTTCACCGACTGGTCGGGCCAGTCGCCGACGTTCCGGTTCGTCGGCGTCGAGAACTACACGGCCCTGATGAAGGACGAGGTCTTCCGAGGCGCCCTGTGGCACAACCTGCTGCTCCTGGTGTTCGTCCCCACGATCACCATCCTGCTGTCCCTGTTCTTCGCCTTCATGCTGAACGCGGGCGGACGCGGCGGGGCCGGCGGGGTCAAGGGCGTCCGCGGCTCGGCCCTCTACAAGGTCGTCTACTTCTTCCCGCAGGTCCTCTCCCTCGCCATCCTCGCGGTGCTCTTCGGCGCCGTGTACCGAAGTGACGAGGGCGGCCTGCTCAACGGCTTCCTCACCAAGGTCGGCCTCGTCGACGCGGCCCACCCCGTCGAGTGGCTCAACGAACCCGACCTGGTGCTCTGGTGCCTGCTGATGGTGGTCGTCTGGCACGGCGTGGGCTTCTACCTGGTGCTCTTCTCCGCGGCCATGCAGTCCGTGCCGAGGGACATCTACGAGGCCGCGCTGCTCGACGGGGCGGGACGCGCCCAGACCTTCTTCAAGGTCACCCTGCCCCTGCTGTGGGACTCTGTGCAGACCTCCGCGGTCTACCTGGGCATCGCCGCCATGGACATGTTCGTCCTCGTGTCCACCATGACCTCGGGCCAGTTCGGCGGTGGACCCGACCACCACAGCGAGGTCATGGCCACGGTACTGATGCGCAACTTCCTCTACTTCGGCAAGAGCGGATACGCCTGCGCCATGGGCGTGGTCATGCTGATCCTGACCATGATCCTTTCCCTCGTCACGCTGCGCGCCACCCGCCGCGAGCGCATCGAGTTCTGAGCGGGAGACACGATGACCACAGTGACCAAGACCGCCGGCACGAGCGAGGCCGAGCGGTCCGGCGGAGGCCGACGCGTCAGGAAGGACGGCGGGAGCCCCCCGTCCGAGGGCGTGGCGCTCAATGTCTTCTCGCACGGCTTCCTGGCCGTCTGGGCGGTGCTGATCGTCCTGCCGCTGGCCTGGCTGATGCTCGGCTCCTTCAAGACCGACTCCCAGATCGGCGGCTCGGCACTCGGCTGGCCCTCCAACTGGCACCTCGACGCCTTCTCCCGCGCCTGGGACAAGGGCATCGGCGACTACTTCGCCAACACGATGATCGTGATGGTGTTCTCCGTCCCGCTGACCATGCTGCTCGGCTCGATGGCGGCGTACGTACTGGCCCGGTACCCCTTCCGGGGGAACCGGGCCATCTACTACTTCTTCGTGTCCGGGGCGATGTTCCCCGTGTTCCTGGCGCTGGTACCGCTGTTCTTCATGGTCAAGCGCCTGGACATGCTGAACACGTACCAGGGCCTGATCATGGTGTACGTCGCCTACTCGATGCCTTTCACCGTCTTCTTCATGTACTCGTTCTTCCGCACGCTGCCCACGGCGGTGCACGAGGCGGCGGTCATCGACGGGGCGTCCGACACCCGGATCTTCTTCCAGGTGATGCTGCCGATGGCCAAGCCCGGCCTGATCAGCGTCGGGATATTCAATGTCCTGGGCCAGTGGAACCAGTACATCCTGCCCTCGGTGCTCATGCAGCCCCAGAGCGGATCGGACCCCGAGCGCTACATGCTCACCCAGGGCCTGATCCAGCTCCAGTACCAGATGGGCTACGAGACGGACCTGCCGGTGCTGTTCGCCGGCGTGACCATCGCGATGATCCCGATGCTGGTGGTCTACCTCTCCTTCCAGCGACAGATCCAGGCCGGTCTGACCTCCGCCACCCTCAAGTAGTCCCGCTCTCAGCAGGAAGGCGTCGGGACCACCGACCAGCCGGCCGCCGAGACCGAGGGGTCGAGCGAGAGGGTGCTGACCGCTTCCTCCAACGCCCGGCCCCCCTCGCCCTCGGCGGTCAGCAGCGCCGACACCGTCACCCGTCCCGGCACCGGGCCGTCCTGGCTGCGGATCGAGCGCAGTTGGTGGCCGGGTCGGGTCAGGGCGTCGACCACGCGGCGGCGGATGTGGGCCTCGTCCTCCTCCAGGCACACGGCCTCGAAGTGGAAGTCGGTGGCCACCTCCGCGCCGCCGCGCGGCTGCCGGTCCAGGCGCCGGCCCAGCGGGCGCAGCAGGAGGTTGGCCCCCACCACGCCCACCGTGCCGAAGGCGGCCAGGACGAACATCCCGGTCCCGGCCAGGCAGCCCACCGCCGCCGAACACCACAGGGTGGCGGCCGTGTTCAAGCCCCGAACGCTCAGCCCGTCACGCATGATCACGCCGGCGCCGAGGAAGCCGATCCCCGACACGATCTGGGCCGCGACGCGCGAGCCGTCGTACTGCACCTCGGAGACGGTGCCCATGAACCCGTACTGCGAGAGCAGCACGAACAGCGCCGCCCCGCCCGCCACGAGGGCGTTGGTCCGCAGGCCCGCCATCCGGGCCCGCCACTGACGTTCCAGGCCGATCGCCGACCCGAATCCGAGCGCGGCGGCCAGGTGCCCGGCCATCACCCATTCGTCGAGCGCCATGCGCCCCTCCCTCCCGCGTTCGCGCGGATTCCCGCCGTCGTGGCGAGTTCCGCGGTCGTGACGAGTCCCTCGGTCGTGTCGATCAGAGCCAGGTGCCGAACCGGCGGATGTACCAGGTCTTCACGACCTGAGTGAGCGTGCAGTACGCGAGGAGTACGCCGATCAGCCAAGGGAAGTACCCCGCCGGCAGGGCCACGAAGCCCAGCGAGCCGGCCAGCGGCGAGAAGGGCAGCCAGAGCCCGGTCAGCACCGCGAGGACGGTCATCACCATCACCGGCCACGAGGCGCGGGACTGGATGAAGGGGATCTTCCGGGTGCGGATCATGTGGACGATCAGGGTCTGCGACAGCAGTCCCTCGATGAACCAGCCGGACTGGAAGAGCGCCTGCCCGGCCTCGCTGTTCGCGCCGAAGACGTGCCACATGATCAGGAACATCGAGATGTCGAAGATCGAGCTGACGGGGCCGATGGTCACCATGAAGCGGCCGATGCCCTTGGCGTCCCAGTTGCGGGGCCTGCGCAGGTACTCCTCGTCCATCCGGTCCCACGGGGTCGCCAACTGGGAGATGTCGTAGACCAGGTTCTGCACCAGCAGCATGATCGCGAGCATCGGCTGGAACGGGATGAACGCGCTCGCCACCAGCACCGAGAAGACGTTGCCGAAGTTCGAGGACGCGGTCATCTTGATGTACTTGATCGTGTTGCCGAAGGTGGTCCGGCCCTGGATCACGCCCTGCTCCAGGACGGTCAGGTCCTTCTCCAGCAGGATGATGTCCGCCGACTCCTTCGCGATGTCGACGGCGGTGTCCACCGAGATGCCGACGTCGGCGTCGCGCAGCGCGGCGGCGTCGTTGATGCCGTCCCCGAGGAAGCCGACGGTGTGACCGTCCGTCTGCAGGGCCCGTACGATCCGGGCCTTCTGGACCGGGTTGACCTTCGCGAAGACGGTCGTGCCGGCGGCCGTCGCGCGCAGCCCGGCGTCGTCCAGGGCGTCGATCTCGGTACCGAGCACCACGCGCCCGACGTCGAGGCCGACGTCCGCGCAGACCCGCGCCGCGACCAGGTCGTTGTCCCCGGTGACCACCTTGACCTCGATGCCCTTGTCGGCGAGGGCCCGCAGGGCCCGGGCCGCGTCGGCCTTCGGCGGGTCGAGGAAGGCGAGGAAGCCGACCAGGGTCAACCCGTCCTCGTCGGCGACCGTGTAGGTGTCGCGCGGGCCGGCGAACGTACGGGTCGCGACGGCGAGGACGCGCAGGCCCCGACGGTTGTTGTCCTCGGCGATCCGGGTGACGTGACCGCGCAGCCGCTCGGTCAGCTCGACCCTCTCACCGCGGTCCGTCATGTGGGTGCACAGGGAGAGGACTTCCTCGACCGCGCCCTTGGTGACCATGACGTGCTCGACGCGAGCGCCGCCCACGATGCCGTTGCGGTTCAGCACCACGGACATCCGGCGCCTGGCGAAGTCGAAGGGGATCTCGTCGACCATCGAGAACCGTGCGTCGACGACAACCTCCTCGGCCTCGTCGACGCGGTCGATGACCGCCCGGTCCATGAGGTTGCGCAGGCCCGTCTGGAAGTGCGCGTTGAGGTAGCCGTACTCCAGGACCTCGTCGTCCTCGTCGCCGTGCACGTCGAGGTAGCGGTCCAGGACGATCCGGTCCTCGGTGAGGGTGCCGGTCTTGTCCGTGCAGAGCACGTCCATCGCGCCCAGGTTCTGGATCGCGTTGAGCCGCTTGACGACCACCTTGCGCCGGGACATGGCGACCGCGCCGCGCGCCAGGTTGGCGGAGACGACCATCGGCAGCATCTCGGGGGTCAGGCCCACCGCGACGGCGATGCCGAACAGGAACGCCTCGTCCCAGTCGCCCTTGGTGAAGCCGTTGATCATGAAGACCACGGGGACCATGACCAGCATGAAGCGGATCAGCAGGAAGCTGACCTTGCGCACCCCGGTGTCGAAGTTGGTCTGCGGGCGCTCGCCGACGAGCGAGCCGGCCATCGAGCCGAACCAGGTGTCGGCGCCGGTGGCGACGACGACCCCGGTGGCGGTGCCGGAGGTGACCGAGGTGCCCATCAGGACCAGGTTGTCGGCCTCGACGGGGTCGCGCGTCAGCGTCTGCCCCGGGTCGTCCGCGCGGGTGTCGGCCTTGGCCACGGGCAACGACTCGCCGGACAGGGCGGCCTGAGAGACCATCAGGTCCTTGGAGGTGACGAGTCGCAGGTCGGCCGGGATCAGGTCGCCCGCGGCCAGCCTGACCAGGTCGCCCGGGACCACCCGGTCCATGGGCACCTCGAAGGTGGTCGGAGCCGAGCCCCCGCCGGCGCGACGCTGTACCGCGCAGGTGGTGGTGACGAGCCTCTTCAGCGCGTCGGCGGCCCGGCCCGATCGGAACTCCTGCCAGAACCGCAGCAGTCCGCTGATGCCGATCATCACGGAGAGGATGACGACGCCCGGGTCGGCCGGGTCCTGCCAGTACATGATCCCGGCCAGGAAGACCAGGACGGCGATGAAGGGGTTGGCGTACGCCTTCGCCAACTGGGCGTACCAGCGCGGGGCGCGCTCCCGGGCGACGACGTTGGGGCCGTGTCGCTCCAGGCGCAGGGAGGCCTCGTCGTGGGTGAGGCCGTGGCGGCCGGCGGACAGGTCCCGCAGGACCTGATCGCCGGGGCGGGCGCTGAGCTGGGCGAGCCGCTCGCCGACGAGGCGGGTGCGCGCCTCCAGCTCGGCGGCCTTGCGTTCGCGGCGGGCCCGGCCCGGCGGCGCGAGCTTCGTCGGGGTGCGCGGGGTGAGCATGGTCATGGCAAATACCTCCCTCCACGGCGTCCGGGCAGCGCGAAGCCGCGCGGTCACGTGGAGTGATCACAGGTCGGCGCGAGGCGGCGCGAAGCGGCCACGGGTACGCCGACGGGCATGGATGACGCACATCCGTCGAGGGATCGGGGGGATCCGGGACGTGCGGAAGGGGAGGGATGGCGGGCCCGAGGGGCCGCCGGACGCGCGGTGACGGCGTGGGGCCGCGACGGTGCGTACGAGAGGAAGTGGATCAGTCGACGGACTGGTCAGCCGGCGAGGGCGCGGCAAGGACTTCGATCGGGACTCATCCCGAACACCTCCTTGCATAGCGCCGTCACATGAGGCGCCCGGTCCGGCCGGAAAGGCCGCAGAGGATCGGCGCCTCAGCGACCGTAGCACGATGTTGAGGGGGTTCTTTCATGCTTATGACCGGTAGTGGCCGTTTCGTGCTGCGTCAGCCTCTTGACGTGTGGAGGGCCAAAGGCTCGACTTAAGGTTCACAAGTTGGAGAGACGCCGGTGTCTCGGAGCACACAGCCGCGACTGCCGGCCGGGGGGCGACGGCTCGCCGTCGCTAAAGGGCAGGAGTGGATGAGTCGTGCAGACTCCCGGATCGCAGTCCTCGCTGCATCGCGCGAATCTTGAACGGGTCGTGCGGGCGGTGCGCCTCGCGGGTTCGCTGACCCAGGCGGAGATCGCCCGTACCACCGGACTGTCGGCGGCCACGGTCTCCAACATCGTCCGCGAGCTCAAGGAGGCCGGGACCGTCGAGGTCACCGACACCTCGGCCGGTGGCCGGCGGGCGCGCAGCGTCTCGCTCAGCGGCGACGCGGGCATCGTGATCGGCGTGGACTTCGGCCACACCCACCTGCGGGTGGCCGTCGGGAACCTCGCGCACCAGGTGCTGGCCGAGGAATCCGAGCCGCTGGACGTGGACGCGTCCTGGGTGGAGGGCTTCGACCGGGCCGAGGCGCTGGTCGGGCGCCTGATCGAGGGCATCGGGGTGGGTCGGGACAAGGTCATCGGGGTCGGGCTCGGCGTGCCCGGCCCGATCGACGTGGAGTCCGGAACCCTGGGCTCGACCGCGATCCTGCCGGGCTGGGCGGGCATCAACCCCCGCCAGGAGCTCTCGCGGCGGCTGGGCGTACCCGTGTACGTGGACAACGACGCGAACCTCGGAGCCCTCGGGGAACTGGTCTGGGGGAGTGGTCGCGGGGTCAAGGACCTCGCGTACATCAAGGTCGCGAGCGGCGTCGGCGCGGGCCTGGTGATCAACGGTCAGATCTACCGGGGCCCCGGCGGCACGGCCGGCGAGATCGGGCACATCACCCTCGACGAGTCGGGCCCGGTCTGCCGCTGCGGCAACCGGGGCTGCCTGGAGACCTTCGCCGCGGCCCGGTACGTGCTGCCCCTCCTCCAGGGCACCCACGGCCCGGAGTTGACGATGGAACGGGTGGTGGAGCTGGCCCGCGAGGGCGACCCGGGCTGCCGTCGGGTCATCACCGACGTCGGTCGGCACATCGGCAGCGGTGTGGCGAGCCTGTGCAATCTCCTGAACCCGAGCCGGGTGGTCCTCGGCGGCTCCCTCGCCGACGCCGGTGAACTGGTGCTGGCCCCCATCCGTGAATCAGTGGGGAGGTACGCGATCCCCAGCGCCGCCCGACAGCTGTCGGTCCTCACGGGGTCGCTGGGCGGGCGTGCGGAGGTGCTGGGGGCGCTGGCCCTCGTCCTCAGCGAGATGGGCGATTCGACGCTTTTGGCGGAGAACGGGGTAGGCCTGCGCACGCTGACGACCATGTCTTCAGTTAGATAACGGATGGCACCGTTGTCATCTCGTTAAGGATTCACTCCTTGACGGCAAAACGCGGCCGGGGTTGACTCACATCCACCTCGGCCGCAGTGTTGCGGCCTCGTCAGGGAGGTTCAAGTAATGAACACTCGTATGCGTAGAGCCGCCGTAGCCGTCGCCGCCGGTGCCATGGCCGTGTCGCTTGCCGCTTGTGGCAGTGCGAAGGAGGCCGGCGACAAGCCGAAGGACTCGGGCGCCGCCAAGGGTGACGCGATAAAGATCGGTCTGCTCCTCCCGGAGAACCAGACCGCGCGCTACGAGAAGTTCGACAAGCCGCTGATCGAGAAGAAGGTCGCCGACCTCACGGGCGGCAAGGCCGAGGTCGTCTACGCGAACGCCAAGCAGGACGCGACCACGCAGAACTCGCAGGTCGACACGATGATCACCAACAAGGTGAACGTCCTGATCATCGACGCCGTGGACGCCAAGGCCATCGCCGGTTCGGTCAAGCGGGCCAAGGACGCCGGCATCCCGGTCGTGGCCTACGACCGCCTCGCCGAGGGCCCGATCGACGCCTACACCTCCTTCGACAACGAAGAGGTCGGCAAGGTCCAGGGCAAGGCGCTCCTGGAGGCGCTGGGCGACAAGGCCAAGGACGGCCAGATCGTCATGATGAACGGCTCCGTCACCGACCCGAACGCCGCCCTGTTCAAGAAGGGCGCGCACTCCGTCCTCGACGGCAAGGTGACCGTCGGCAAGGAGTACGACACCAAGGAGTGGAAGCCGGAGAACGCCAACACCAACATGGCGGGAGCGCTCTCCGCGATCGGCAAGGACAAGGTCGTCGGCGTCTACTCCGCCAACGACGGCATGGCCGGCGGCATCATCACCGCCCTCAAGGCGGCCGGCCTGTCCCCCCTGCCCCCGGTCACCGGTCAGGACGCCGAACTCGCCGGTGTGCAGCGCATCGTCGCCGGTGAGCAGTTCATGAGCGTGTACAAGCCGTACGCCCCGGAGGCCGCCGCCGCGGCCGAGATGGCCGTCGCCCTCGCCAAGGGCGAGAAGATCGACGGAATCATCAACCAGAAGGTCGACAGCCCGACCACCAAGGGCGTCCCGTCCGTGCTGATCCCGGTCGTCTCGCTCACCAAGGCCAACATCAAGGACACCGTCATCAAGGACGGCGTCTACACGGCCGACGAGATCTGCAGCGACAAGTACGCGGCCAACTGCACCACCCTCGGCCTGAAGTAAGGCCCCGTCGCTCCCCTCCTCGAGTCGTCGAGGCGAGCAGACCCCCACGCCTGTCCGGCGCCCCGCCCCTCTCTTCCCCGCCACCGCGGGGCGCCGGGCAGAAACGTTTACTCAACGCTCCACCCCACGCTCCACCGCTCCACCCCCCATTCGCGTTCCTGCTCTTTTGCACGACATCCCCGCCGGTCAGGCGGCGAAGGAGATGGTTCATGTGTCCGCTGCGCCCGTGCTGGCGTTGCGAGGGGTCTCGAAGCGGTTCGGCGCCGTTCAGGCCCTGACCGACGTAGAACTCGAGATCCACTCCGGCGAGGTGGTCGCCCTCGTCGGCGACAACGGCGCCGGCAAGTCCACGCTGGTCAAGACCATCGCCGGCGTGCACCCCATCGATGACGGGGTCATCGAGTGGGAGGGCCGCCCGGTCTCCATCGGCAAGCCCCACGACGCCCAGAACCTGGGCATCGCGACCGTCTACCAGGACCTCGCGCTGTGCGACAACATCGACGTCGTCGGCAACCTCTTCCTGGGCCGCGAGCTCAAGCGCCGCGGCATCCTCGACGAGGTGGAGATGGAGCGGCGTGCCCGCGAGCTCCTGACCACCCTGTCGATCCGGATCCCCAGTGTCCGCATCCCGATCGCCTCGCTCTCCGGCGGTCAGCGCCAGACCGTGGCCATCGCCCGCTCGATGCTCGGCGAGCCCAAGCTGGTCATCCTCGACGAGCCGACCGCCGCCCTCGGCGTCGAGCAGACCGCACAGGTCCTCGACCTGGTGGAGCGGCTGCGCGAACGCGGTCACGCCGTCATCCTCATCAGCCACAACATGGCCGATGTGAAGGCCGTCGCCGACAAGGTGGCGGTTCTGCGGCTCGGCCGCAACAACGGCGTCTTCAGTGTCGCCGACACCTCGCAGGAAGAGATCATCTCCGCCATCACCGGTGCCACGGACAACGCCGTGACCCGCCGGGCGGCCCGCACCGGGGAGGCCCGCAAGTGAGCACCCAGAACCCTGCCGCCGGACCGCTGGACAAGGGCCCGGCCGACCGCGTCGGGCACGTGGACCCGGTCAACCCGGCGGCGGCGGCCGACGCCATCCCGGCCGTCGACCCCCGCCTGCTCGTGCGCGAGCAGGGCTTCGCCGGCTACCTGAGCGAGTTCGGCCGCAAGATGAAGGCCGGTGACCTGGGATCCCTCCCGGTCGTCGTCGGTCTGATCGTCATCTGGAGCATCTTCCAGAGCCTGAACTCGAACTTCCTCGGCGCCGAGAACCTGACCAACATCGCGATCACGATGGTCGCCACCGGCATGATGGCCGTCGGCATCATCTTCGTGCTGCTGCTCGGCGAGATCGACCTCTCGGTCGGCTCGGTCAGCGGTGTGTCGGGGGCGATCGTCGCCGTCCTCGCCGTCACCCACGGCGTGAACGAGTGGCTCGCGATCCTCGCCGCCGTCGCGGGCGGCGCCCTCATCGGCGCGATCCACGGCTTCTTCTTCGCCCGGATCGGGGCCCCGGCCTTCGCCGTCACCCTGTCGGGCCTGCTGTTCTGGTCCGGCGCCATGCTGCAGATCCTCGGCAGCAACGGCACCATCAACCTCGACTCCGAGGGCGTGGTCGGTCAGCTGACCACCTACTTCTTCTCGGACGTGGCGGTCGGCTACGGCCTCGCGGCCCTGGCCGTGGCCGGATACTTCCTGGCCACCTACTTCGACAACCGGCGCCGACAGGCTGCGGGCGTCCCCGCCCGGCCGCTCACCGAGATCCTGCTGCGCACCGGCGTCCTCGCGGTGTTCACCTTCGGTCCCGCCGTCGTGTTCAACCAGTACAAGGGTCTGCCGCTCGCGGTGGTGCTCTTCCTGCTGGCCCTCGTCGGCACGGACTTCCTCCTGCGCCGCACCTCCTTCGGCCGTCAGGTGTTCGCGCTCGGCGGCAGCGTCGAGGCCTCCCGTCGCGCCGGCATCAACGTGAACCGTGTGCGGATCACGGTCTTCGCCATCGCCGGCACCTTCGCCGCCGTCGGCGGGCTCTTCTGGGCCTCCAAGATCGCGGCCGCCAACCAGAGCGCCGGCGCCGGCGACCTGCTGATGAACGTGATCGCGGCGGCCGTCATCGGCGGCACCAGCCTCTTCGGCGGCCGGGGCCGGACCTGGAACGCCCTCCTGGGCGTCATGGTCATCACCTCCATCCAGTACGGTCTGGCCCTGGAGGGCATCGCCACGCCGATCCAGTACATGATCACGGGTGCGGTCCTGCTGGCCACGGTCGTGATCGACTCGGTCACCCGCAAGACCCAGAAGACGGCCGGCCGCGCCTGACCTCCGTCCCAGGCAGTACCCGGCGGTAAGACCCGTCACAGTGCCCGGTGCCACTTCCAGTGGTGCCGGGCGCTCGTGCGTACATTCGTGGGTACAACTGTGCGGGTATACACCCGTTTGGGATGTGTGATTTGGCGATCAGGTGTACAGGTATGACAAAGGCGTGACCCTCCCGGTACCGCCCGATGACGCTCGTCGCGAGCGGAACATTAGACTCGACAGACCAGCAAGCAACTGCAAGGAGGCACGGGTGCTGCTGACCCGCATCAAGGGACCGCGCGATCTGGACCGGCTCAGCCAGGAGGAGCTCGAACAGCTCGCCGCCGAGATCAGGTCCTTCCTCGTCGACGCCGTCTCCAAGACCGGCGGGCACCTCGGCCCCAACCTCGGTGTCGTCGAGCTGACGATCGCCCTGCACCGGGTCTTCGACTCGCCCAAGGACAAGGTGCTCTTCGACACGGGCCACCAGGCCTACGTCCACAAGCTGCTCACGGGCCGCCAGGACTTCGGCGGCCTGCGCACCAAGGGCGGCCTGTCCGGCTACCCCTCACGCGCCGAGTCCGAGCACGACGTCATCGAGAACTCCCACGCCTCCACCGTGCTGGGTTGGGCCGACGGCCTGGCCAAGGCCAACGAGGTGTTGGGCCGCGATGACCACCACGTCGCCGCCGTCATCGGCGACGGCGCGCTGACCGGAGGCATGGCCTGGGAGGCGCTGAACAACATCGCCGCCGCCAAGGACCGCCCGCTGGTCATCGTGGTGAACGACAACGAGCGCTCGTACGGCCCCACGATCGGCGGCCTCGCCAACCACCTGGCCACCCTGCGCACCACGGACGGCTACGAGCGGTTCCTGGCCCGCGGCAAGGACCTCCTGGAGCGCACGCCGGTCGTCGGCAAGCCGCTCTACGAGACCCTGCACGGCGCCAAGAAGGGCCTCAAGGACTTCATCGCCCCGCAGGGCATGTTCGAGGACCTCGGCCTGAAGTACGTCGGCCCCATCGACGGCCACGACATCGAGGCCCTGGAGTCCGCGCTCCAGCGCGCGAAGCGCTTCGGCGGCCCGGTCATCGTGCACTGCCTCACCCAGAAGGGCCGCGGCTACCAGCCGGCCGTCCAGGACGAGGCCGACCGCTTCCACGCGGTCGGCGTCATCCACCCGGACACCGGCCTCCCGGTCAAGACGGCCGCCGCCAGCTGGACCTCCGTCTTCGCCGACGAGATGGTCAAGCTCGGCCGGGAGCGCGCGGACATCGTCGCGATCACCGCGGCCATGCTCCAGCCCGTCGGCCTGAAGAAGTTCGCGGACGCCTTCCCGGAGCGCATCTTCGACGTGGGCATCGCCGAGCAGCACGGCGCCACCTCGGCCGCCGGACTGGCCACCGGCGGGGTCCACCCGGTCTTCGCCGTGTACGCGACCTTCCTCAACCGCGCCTTCGACCAGGTGCTGATGGACGTCGCCCTGCACAAGTGCGGGGTCACCTTCGTCCTGGACCGCGCGGGCGTCACCGGTGACGACGGCGCCTCCCACAACGGCATGTGGGACATGTCGATCCTCCAGGTCGTGCCCGGCCTGCGGCTCGCCGCCCCGCGCGACGCGGAGCAGCTGCGCGCCCAACTGCGCGAGGCCGTCGAGGTCAAGGACGCGCCGACCGTCGTGCGCTACTCCAAGGGAGTCGTCGGCCCGGCCGTGCCGGCCGTCGGCAGGATCGGCGGCATGGACGTGCTGCGCACCCCGGCCCCCGAGGTCACCCGTCCGGACGTACTGCTCGTGTCCGTCGGCGCGCTCGCCCCGATGTGCCTGGAGATCGCCGATCTGCTCGACAAGCAGGGCATCTCCACGACCGTGGTCGACCCCCGTTGGGTCAAGCCCGTGGACGAGGCCCTGGCCCCGCTCGCGGAGCAGCACCGGGTCGTCGTCACCGTCGAGGACAACGGCCGCACCGGCGGCGTGGGCGCCGCCGTCTCGCAGGCACTGCGGGACGCGGGCGTCGACGTACCGCTGCGGGACTTCGGCATCCCGCAGCGCTTCCTCGACCACGCGCTGCGCAAGGAGATCCTGGCCGAGATCGGCCTGACCGCCCCGGACATCGCCCGTCAGGTGACGGGCCTGGTCGCCAAGCTGGACGGGCGCTACGACAACGAGCCGGCCGCCACCGTCGACTAGTCGACGGGGCATCGGGCCCCCGACGCGCGGTTGCGTCCCACGGGCCGGGAGATCACCCTTGGAGGGTGGGCCTCCCGGCCCGTTTCTCGTACGCGTCACCTTTCGGAGGCGTCGGTGAGCACGGATCGCAACAGTCCTTTCCGTACCAAGTCGGTGGAACAGTCCATCCGCGACACGGAGGAGCCCGAACACGCCCTCCGCAAGTCGCTCTCCTCCTGGGACCTGATGGTCTTCGGCGTCGGTGTCATCATCGGCACCGGCATCTTCGTCCTCACCGGCAAGGTCGCCAAGGAGAACGCAGGCCCGGCCACCGCCCTGGCGTTCGTGGCCGCCGGCATCGTGTGTGGGCTCGCCGCCCTGTGCTACGCCGAGTTCGCCTCGACCGTCCCGGTCGCCGGTTCGGCGTACACCTTCTCCTACGCCTCGATCGGCGAGCTTCCCGCCTGGATCATCGGCTGGGACCTGGTGCTGGAATTCGCACTCGGCACCGCGGTCGTCGCGGTCGGCTGGTCCGGGTACGTCCGTTCGTTGTTGGACAACGCGGGCATCCATCTACCCGCGGCCCTGGAGGGGCCGGACGTGCCGGGCGGCACCTTCGACCTGCTCGCCTTCCTGCTGGTCCTGGTCCTGACCGTGGTCCTCGTCATCGGCGTGAAGCTGTCGGCGCGCATCACGGCGATCGTCGTCGCGATCAAGGTCACGGTGGTGCTCATCGTGATCATCGCGGGCCTGTTCTTCATCACGGGCAGCAACTACAAGCCGTTCATCCCCGAGGCGGTGCCCCAGGAGGGCGGCGCGGGATTCGACGCGCCACTGGTCCAGCTGATCTTCGGCTACGAGCCGACCAACTTCGGCGTCATGGGCATCTTCACCGCGGCCTCCGTCGTGTTCTTCGCCTTCATCGGCTTCGACGTGGTCGCCACCGCCGCCGAGGAGACCAAGATGCCGCAGCGCGACATGCCGCGCGGCATCCTCGGCTCGCTGCTGATCTGCACGGTGCTGTACGTGGCGGTCTCCCTCGTGGTGACCGGCATGCAGCACTACACCGAACTGTCGGTGAGCGCGCCGCTGGCCGACGCCTTCAAATCCGCCGGCCATCCGGTGTACGGAGGCATCATCAGCTTCGGCGCCGCGGTGGGTCTGACCACGGTCTGCATGATCCTGTTGCTGGGCCAGACCCGCGTGTTCTTCGCGATGAGCCGCGACGGCCTGCTGCCGCGCTTCTTCTCGCGCACGCACCCGAGGTTCCGCACCCCGTACCGGCCGACGATCCTGCTCGGCGTGATCATCGCCATCGTCGCCGGGTTCACCAGCATCAACGAACTCGCCACCCTGGTGAACATCGGCACGCTGTTCGCCTTCGTGGTCGTCGCCCTCGGTGTGATCATCCTGCGTCGGACCCGACCGGACCTGCACCGGGCCTTCCGGACCCCGTGGGTGCCGTTCGTGCCGATCGTGTCGATCGCCGCCTCGGTGTGGTTGATGCTCAACCTGCCGGCCGAGACCTGGCTGCGGTTCGTCGTCTGGATGGTCATCGGCATCGGCGTGTACTTCCTGTACGGGCGCAAGCACAGCCGACTGGGCCGGGGCGAGGGCGTGGGCCTCGACCCGCACCACGAGGCACGCTAGGCCCTGTCGTCGAAGTGGCGCCGCGGGCCAGGCGAGACTTCGACGACAGGACCCAGAGGCATCCACGACCGGGCCCCGGCGGGCAGCGACCCGCCGGGGCCCGGTCGTCCGTTCGCACCCGCACCTGTCCGGCGGCGCGCCCCGCGACTAGCCTGGGCGCCATGGAGATCACGTTGGAAGCCTGGGCGGAAGACGACCACTGGCTGCTGCTCCGCAAGAACGAACCGGTCATGACCGCCCATCTCGGCGGCCCGGAGACGGAGGAGAAGCTCCGGAACCGGCACGGCCGGTACCTCGCTCTCAGCGCCCGGGAGCCAGCGGCCGGCCGGATGTTCCGCGTCGTCGCCGACGGGGAGAGCGTGGGCAGCATCGGCTTCTGGGAGCGCACCTGGAAGGACGAGGAGGTCTACGAGACGGGCTGGGGCATCCTGCCCGAACACCAGGGCCGCGGCCTCGCCGCCGCGGCGGCCCGCGCCCTCGTCCTTCACGCGGCCGAGCACGGCACGCGCCGCCACCTGCACGCCTTCCCGCCCGTCGACCACGGGGCGTCGAACGCCGTCTGCCGCAAGGCCGGCTTCGTCCTGCTCGGCGAGGTCCCGTTCGAGTACCCCCCGGGCAACTGGGAGACGAGCAACGACTGGCGCACGGTGCTGCGCTAGGCCCTGTCGTCGAAGTGGCGCCGCGGGCCAGGCGAGACTTCGACGACAGGGCCTGGCCCAGCGACGCGGCCCTACGGCTTGGCGGTCGTGCCACCCTTGGCGGGTGACTTCTTCGCCGAGGCGGGGACCTTCTGGTCGGTGCGCAGGGCCTCCCACAGTTGGCCGGCCTGCGGCTCGGCGACGACCACGCGGTTCGGGTCGACCTTGTCGTAGGCCACCGGCAGCATGATGGTCTCCATCGTCGCCGGGTCCACGGCCTTCATGCTCCGCGCGAAGTCGGACAGCGCGGTGAGGGACGCCAGATCGGAGTCGGTGGTCAGCGACTTGGTCCCCGCGTCGGCCAGCTTGTACAGCCGGGCCGGGTTGCCGAGGGCGTCCTGCTTCTTGATCTCCGACAGCATGGCGAGCATGAACTGCTGCTGGAGGCCGATGCGCCCGAGGTCGCTGCCGTCGCCGTAGCCGTAGCGGGTCCGTACGAACTTCAGCGAGTCGGTGCCGTTCAGGCGGTGGGTGCCCGCGTCGAGCTTGAGGCCGCCCTTGGCGCCGCTCATCGGCTGGTCGAGGGTGACGGTGACCCCACCGAGGGCGTCGACCAGACCCTTGAAGCCGGCGAAGTCCACCTCGACGAAGTGGTCCACGCGGACTCCGGACAGCTGCTCCACGGTCTTCACGACGCAGGCGGGGCCGCCGAGGGAGTAGACCGAGTTGAACATGACCCGCTTCGCGGCGGGCGCGGTGCCGCCGTCGTTGTCCTTGCACTCGGGCCGGCTGATCAGGGTGTCGCGGGGGATGCTCACCGCGGTGGCCCTGGAGCGGCCCTCGGGTATGTGCACCAGCATGGCGGTGTCGGAGCGGGCGCCGCTGACGTCGCCGTGGTCGAGGTCGCCGTTGGCCCCGGCCCGTGAATCGGACCCGAGGACCAGGACGTTCTGGGCGTTCTCGACGACCTTCTTCGGGCGGTTGTCGCCGATCGCCTGGTTCAGGTCGACGCTGGAGATGTTCGAGTTGAGGTGGCTGTAGGTCCACCAGCCGGCACCGCCGACCGCGAGGACGAGCAAGGCCGCCACCGAGAGCACGATCCACAGAACGCGCCTGCCACGCCGCGGCTTTCGCCGGGAGACAGGGGAGGAGGCCGGGGCCGGTGCCGAGGGCCGGTCAATCATGGAGGCGGAGCCCTTCTATTATAGATGGGGTGAATCATAGGACACGCTTTCGAGTGGCTGGTCCTTTTCGGTGAAAGGCCGTCGGAGGAACGACGGACAGCACTCGACGGAAGGGCGGATGGACGGCGTGATGCGAGGCAACAGCGCCGGTCGGACGGCTTTCTCCGCCCGTGGGGCGGCGTCCGCCGACCCGGGCGGACCGGCCCGACCGCCGGTCCGACCCCCGGCCGGAACATGGTTGTTCACGGGCGGCGACGGCCGCCTGACGGCCTACGCCTGCGGGCCGGACGGACTGCTGCGCTGGACCGAGGCCGCCGCCCCCGCCTCCGGGTGGACGGGCCCCGAGCGGTTCGAGGTTCCCGGGTGGACCGGGTCCGCGGCCATGGCCCGAAGCCGCGAGGGATATGTCCACTTCGCCGCCCCGGTCGCCGCCCGGGACGGTTCGGGCAGACCGGAGATTGCCGTCTCCACCCAGTTCCAGTCAGGCCGCGCCCTCACCGATTGGCGTGGCCTCGGTGTTCCCCAGGTCCGTGGCGGCCCCACCGGCGATGTGCCGACCGGCCCGCCCCGCATCGCCGTCAACCAGCGCTCCGGTTCCGTGCACGTGCTCGTGTCCCTGCGCCACGGCGGCATCCTGCGGTGCAGCCGCAACGCCGAGGGCGTGTGGGGTGGTTGGAAGCAGCTGTCCCCGGATCCCTACGAGGGCGAGGTCACCCCGCTGATGCCCGCGGGCGGCCCGCTGGAACTGCTCGCCGTCGGCGCCGCCGGCGCCGACCGCTGGGCGGGCGCCGGGCAGGGCCGGTTCCGGCACGCCGACCGGGTGCCGTCCCCCGTGGTCCCCGGCACGATCGCGGTGTGCGAGACGGGCCCCCGCCGGGCGACGTACTTCTGGCGCTACCCGGGCGACGGCTCGTTGGTCGCCTGGCGCGCCGGCGAACAGGGTCTTCAGGGAACCCTGGTGGGCCTCGGCGACGCGGGTGGCCGGGGCGCGCCGGGCGTGGTCCGCACGATGCTCGGCGGCTACGACTGCACGGTCCTCACGCACGTCGGCGCGGACGGCGGCGTCGAACTCACCGCCTACGTCACCGAGAACGAGGCCTACGGCACCTGGCGGGCCTCCCTGGGCGGTCACGGCGTGCTGTCCCCGCAGCCCGCCGTCGACGCGGCCGGGCGGATCGTGGTGGCCGCCTTCGACCGCGAGGGCGCGCTCGTCCTCACGCGACAGGACCCCGCCCAGGGGCTGGTCTTCGGCCCCTGGGACGCCGTCGGATCCCCTCAGGCGCGACCCGGCACCGGGAACCGCTGAGACACCTCGACGCACAAACCGCCCGACTCGGTGTAGAAGGGCGTCGCGACCAGCTCCGTCTCCGGGGCGTCGGGCGAGGGTGCGATACGGACCGGCATCCGGGCCGTCGTGTCCACCTCGGCCGCCCGCTTCGGGCCGAGCCGTACCTCTTGGGACACGCCCTCGAAACTCACGGCGAGGTGGACCTCCCAGACGCCCGGCGGGAGCGGCCGGCCGATCGCGGTCTGCGCCAGGTTGATCCGGGCCGAGAAACGACCCATCGCCCGCGCGTTGCCCTTGGCGTTGGTGAGGGTGTCGTCCCGCCGCGCGGTCACGGCGTGCGTCTCCTGGGCGCCGGTGGTCCGCTCCCTCAGCACGACGCGGGTGGCCCGCTCCTTCGTCGACAACTGCTCGAAGAACCCGTACCCGTCGAGCAGCAGCATCGCCCCGTCCCAGCGGAGCTTCTGCAACTCGTGACTGACCGTCATGTCGTCGGTGATGTCGAAGAGTTCGTCCGGCAGGCCGACCTGCGGATCACGGAAGAACGGCAGCCCGGTGTACACCCGGCCGCCCTCCACCGTCTTGCGGACGCCCGGCCGGTTCTTGTCCGCCTCGAAGGCGGCCATCGACCGGGCCTCGGCGATCCTGCCCTGCGCCAGCAGCGCGAACCGCACCGCGAGCATGCGCGGCAGCAGCGCGAGCGCCCCCGCGCGGGCCTGGGTCCGCAACACCTCGGCCGCCGCCCACAGGGCCTGCTCGGCCTCCGTCGGGTCCGTCGCGGACAACAGCGCGGCCGCGGTCGCCTTGCCGAGCTCCACCTCCAGGTGGCGCGAGTGCAGGCGGTCCCGGCGCGGCCCCTCGGGCACCTGCGCGTCGACCAGCGCCAGCATGCGCGAGACCAGCGCCACCCGGTCCGCGAGCCCGGCCGGGGACGCGGGCGGGGCTCCCTTGACCACACAGGTCGCGTCGCCGACGACCGAGACGTTGTCCGCCCCGATGAACGCGGCGGCGGTGAACGCCTGGTCGTCGCCGATCAGCATGTCGGTGGGGAACGCCAGCCCGCGCCGCTGGAGCATGCTGGTGCGGAACAGCTTGTCCGGGGTCAGCGACCAGTAGACGCGGGAGGTGTCCACGTCCGTGTAGGGCTGGTTCTTGCGGAACATCGACGTCGCGACGGTGTGCCGGCCCGAACTCTCCAACCTGCCGAGCACCACGTCGGCCTCGTTGGTGTCCGCCGCCGCGACCATCCGTTCCAACGCGTCGGGCGCCAGCCGGTCGCAGGCCTCCAGGAAGATCACGTACCGTCCGCGCACCTGACTCAGCGCCCAGTTGCGGGCCGCCGCCGGGCTCTGCCCGTGGGTCACCATGCCCATGCGCAGGAAGGGGTACTGGTGCGCGGCCCTGGCCAGGACCGATCCGCTGTCGTCCGTGGAGCCGTCGTCGACGGCGATGATCTCCAGCCGGTCCGTGCCGATCGACTGGCCGACGAGGGAGGCCAGACAGGCGTCGAGTTCGGCGGCCTGATCGCGGACCCGGACGGCGACCGTCACGTCCATGACGTTCACGACGGCTGTGTTCATGGTCGAGTGATCCTCTTCAGTTCTGCGCGGACCGCTGGGGCGCGGGGGCGGGCCACGGCATCTCGCCGGTCAGCTCGGGCCACTGCCAGGGGCGGAAGGCGACGTCCGTCGTGTGTTCCGGGAACGCGCCCGGCGTGGCGGCGAGCGCGCCGACGAAGACGTTGACGTGCGAGGTCTGCTCGCCCGCCCCGGGGATGCCCACCACGTACGCGAAGCGGTCGTACCCGACGAAGCCCGGGTCGGGCGTGTAGGTCACCCACCCGTCGTAGGACAGTTGCGCGTCTCCGTTGCCCGGCCGGGTCACCGAGATCGCCGCGGACCCGGTGGGCGCGCCCGACAGCACGTGTACCGCGCCGGGCGTGTTGGGCTCGGTCGCGATGCGCAGACCGCGCGCGGCGGGCCGGCGCAACGGCAGTGCCTGGGTGTCGAGTCGGGCGGTGCGGACCATCTTGCGTCCGGTCGCGTCCGGGACGCCCACCATGATCTGGGGACGGATCCGGGGGGCCTTGGCGTTCTCGGCGGCCCGCAGCTGCAGGACACCGGTACCGGTATCACCCGCCTCCGCGCGCACCCGGAACCAGCGCTGCCGGGGGAAGTACTCCAGCCCCTGGACGCCGACGATCTCGCCGGCGGCGGTCAGCGGGGCGGCCAGGAGGTACGCGCAGCCGCGCGAGCCCGTCCGGTCCACGGCGACCGAGAGACCGAACTGGACGACCTCGCCGGGGGCCACGCCGTGTCGCGGGTCCGCCGAGGAGTACAGGCCCGCGTAGGCGGCGCCCTGGGAGGGATCCGAGCCGAGGGCCCGGCCCCGGCCGAGGAGGTGGTTCACGCGCCGGACTCCTTGTTCGCGGGGGCGCCGGCCGGGGCCGCCGGCATCTTCGACACACGGGTCTTGGTGCGGTGCCAGAAGGTCTCCTCGTCCAGCCAGCCCAGTTCCTCGTACGAGAAACGGGTCCGGTCGAGGTCGCGGCCCCAGTGCGCGGGGATCACGCCCTGCTCCAGCATGCTGCGGGCGATGAAGCGCGCGCACTCGATCGCGCCCTCGGCCCGCAGGTGCACGTTGTCCCCGTCCAGCACGTGCTCCTGGAGGGGTTCGCCCGGCCGCAGGTAGGTGAAGACGGCCTTGGAGGCCTCCGGCCCGAGCTCCTCCCACCACTGGAGGCTCTGCTCGTACAGGTCGACGACCGGAACGTGCTCGTCCTCGGCCAACTGCCGCGCGGCCACCGGATAGTCCCCGAGGAAGCGCGCGACGTTGCCGTGCCGGTCGATCCGCCGCCGCTCGTACGGCAGCAGGATCACCGGGTGCGCACCGCGTTCGCGGGTCCCGTGGACGTACGCCGTCATGTGCTCCAGGAAGGTGGAAAACGGCTCGGTGTGCAGCCCGGGGTCCGGCTTCCAGTCCGTCTGCCCGAAACCGAAGAGCAGGTAGTCACCCGGCCGCATGGTGTCCAGGATCCACTGGAGCCGGCCGCGCTCGCGGAAGCTCTTGGAGCTGGCTCGTGCCCGGGAGCAGTTCACCACCTCCACCGCCTCGTTCAGGAACAGCGGCAGCGCCTGGGTCCAGCCCGCCATCGGCAGGAAGCTGTAGGGCCGGTGGACCGAGTTCGATCCGCCCGCCACGAAGATCCTCGGGCGGTCCTCCTGGCGTGGTCCGGGTGCGTACGTCACGCCTAGACTCCCTCGTCCCCGGCCGTCTGCACCAGCACCGCCGCGAGCGCCGCCTCGAAGGCGGATCGCTGCGCCGCGTTCGTCGTCGGGTCCTGCCGGCGCACGTCGACGACGTGTCCGGTCATCGTGGACAGCAGGACGTCCAGCGAGGTCAGGGCCACCGCCTCGGAGCTGAGCAGGGAACCGGTCGGCTCCTCGCCGAAGGCCTTGACGCGCATCGGGGTGGCGGTGCGCTCCGGGTTCACGCAGTTCACGCGGATGTGGTCCTCGGCCCACTCGTCGGCCAGCGCCTGCGTCAGATTGACCATGGCGGCCTTCGCCGACGAGTACAGGCTGTAGTTCGCGCGGCCCCGGGTGTAGCTGCTGGAGGTGAAGAGCAGCAGCTGTCCCTCGGTCTTGCCGAGGTACTTGTGGGCGGCTCGCGCGATCTGCACGGGCGCCAGGTAGTTGACCTCCAGCGCCTGCCGGATCGTGTCGTCGTCCGTCTCGTCGAGGCGGCCGACCCGCAGCACGCCGGCGGTGTTCACGACGTGGTCGATCCGGCCGGTCTGCGCGTACGCCTCGGCCAGCGCCGCCTCGACGTGGTCGGGGTTCTCCACGTGGGTGCCGGTGGTGGAACGCCCCAGTGCGAAGACCCGGGCACCGAAGCTCTCGGCGATGCGCGCGATGTCGGCGCCGATCCCGTACGAGCCGCCGAAGACCACCATCGTCTTGCCGGACAACTGCTCGCGGTAGGCGGCCTCGTCGGCGTGGGCGGGCGCGGCGTGCGAGGCGAGCTGGAACAGCTTGTCGGCGATGAACACGTCGACCGGCTGGGTGACCTTCATGTTGTACTCGTCGCCCGTGACCACGTGGACCGGCACGTCGGGCAGGTACTTGACGACCACGGAGCAGTCGTCGGTGGCCTGGAAGAACGGGTCGGCGGCGGCCCGCTCGTAGGCGTTGCGGATCGTGGACAGCCGGAAGCCCTGGGGGGTCTGGCCCCGGCGCAGCCGGGAGCGGTCCGGGACCTCGGTGATGAACTCGCCGTCGTCCCCGTGGGTGCGCGTCACGATCACGGTGTCGGACGACGGGATGGCCACGTCGACGGCCTGGTAGCGCTCCAGGGACTCGACGCACTCACGGACCACGCGCTGCGAGAGCAGCGGGCGCACGGCGTCGTGGAAGAGCAGGTTGATGTTCTCGTCGGCCTCCCGCCCCTGCGAGGCGGCGGCGATGGCGATGCGGGTGGTCTCGCTCCGCGTCGTCCCGCCGGCCAGCACCCGGGAGACCTTCGTCAGGCCCGCGTTCTCGACGATCCGGCGGGCTTCCTCCAGATGGTCGGGCGTCATGAGGAGGAGGACCTCGTCCACGTCGGCCGCGGACTCGAAGATGTGCAGCGTGTGCTCCAGGATCGGCTTACCGGCGATCTTGAGGAGCTGCTTCGGTATTTCGAGCCCGATGCGTTGGCCGGTCCCCCCTGCGAGAACAACGGCGATGGTACGGCGGGGGGCGGTACTGGACGGCACGGTCTCCTTCTTCCTCTGAGCTGGGTTGGGGGCCACGGCCGGGCGGGTGTGGATCGGCCGTGGAAGGGTGCGCCGGCTAGGCGGGGAAGGGCGCCGGCTCCGGGTACTCGATCGGGAAGTCGGCGACTCCACGACGGTAGAGATCGTTCGCGGCATCGTTGAAGCGAACGACCGACGGCGGGTACTCCGCGCCGAGGAGGTACTCCTTGAGCTGCTCCCGGTAGGCGGCCATGTGGTCCTCGGCCGGGTTGAGCATCGCCTCGATCGCCTCGGACAGCCCGTTGCAGTCGGCGTCGAGCAGGTACGAGGCGTACGCCGTGCGCTGCTCGTTGCGGAACTCCTGGTCCGGCAGCCCGTCGAGGTTGAAGATCGCGTACGGCTTGAGGGTGGCGACGAAGTCGGACACCACGCTCGACATGTCGCCGATGAGCAGGTCGGAATGGTTGAAGCAGTCGTACAGCGCGGGGATCCGGTTCGTCACCACGTGGTGCGCGGCGTCGGGCATCGCGCTCCAGTACAGGGTCCCGGCCTGGTTGCGGGTGCGCCGGATGCGGGCGGTCCGCTCCTCTTCGGTGAGGTCGGGGTACGGGGAACGGACACCGCGCTCGGAGAGGTCGGCGATGCGCTGGTCGAGGCGGGCCAGCTTGCGGCTCGCGGCCTTGGAGTCGCTCACGTTGCGGCCGAAGCGTCGGGCGTTGTCCTCCTCCAGGAGGGCGATGACGCGTCGGTGCGCGGCGGCGGCCTGCGGGGAGCGGGAACCGGTCAGCGGGTGCGGCTTGTAGATCACACGGATGTCGAGCTTGTGGTCGAGCAGCGCCTGGATCAGCTTCTCGCCGGCCGGCAGCACCGAGGTGTAGCAGGCGTCGTCGGTCCAGCCCTCCCAGGTGGGGGCGTAGATGACGGTGGGTACGGGGTTCACGGCCCGGCCCGTCCAACTGTGCAGGGGCATCAGCTGGGGCCGGCCGACCTCGACGATCTGGTTGTGGGTCACCGCGTGCTTGATGCGCTCGTAGCGGTCGCGGCCTGCCCGGCCGGCCACCCAGATCTCGTCGAAGACCTTGCTGACGCGGTTGCTGCTGGCGAGCTTGTCGCTGTCGCCGTGGCCGATGAAGACGTGCTTGACCTCGGCGCGCTGGAGCATGTGCACGTTCTTGCCCGCGTTGCCGGGGTAGAGGGCGACGCGGAGTTCGTGCATCTCGATGCGCGCGAGGTTGTCGGCCTTGGGCACGCAGATGACGGGAACCGACGTGGCGTCCAGGTACCGCAGGGTGGCCCGCTCGCGCAGCACGATGAGGGGCCGCAGGTCCAACGCCTCCAGGGCCTCCAACCACATGTTCACCTGGTACATGAAGTCTTTGGAGATGGCGGCGAAGGTGAAGTAGAGGGCGACCTGGGGGCGGTATTCGGCCAGCTGGTGGTTCAGCTCGTCGATGGCCTCGTCGGTGGTGGGCAGCTTGAGCGCGTTGCGCGCGTCGGGCAGCAGCACCAGGAGGGACAGGTAGGCGAGGAAGACCGTGATGATCATCCCGTACGTGACCCAGCGCCAGTTGTCGGTCGCGATGGTGGCGAGGGCGCCGGCCACCAGGGGGATGTCCAGGTGCAGCGTCTTGCGGACGTGCTTGTCCACCAGGAACGGGTGCGGCATGCGACGGATGCCCAGCGCGTCCAGGTCCAGCCCGCGGGTGGTGAAGGGCAGTTCGTTGCGCTGCTTGCGCACGTGCTTGAGGAGCGCGCCGTACGCGAGTTGCAGGATGAACAGGAGGAGCAGGCCGATGGTCGTCATCTGCGCTACGAACGACTCGATGTCGGCGATGGCTCCGCACAGGCCCAGCAGCAGGAACTGCCGGATCAGGAAGCGCATGGTCAGGCCGAAGCGTGAGTCGCGCAGCCGCTCCAGGGTGCTCGACTCGGTGGTGTGGAGCATCAGGTCGGCCGCGTAGCTGAGGGCCGCGCAGTAGGCGAACATCGGCAACGAGGTCGTGGCGACCGCCGCCATCATCCCGAGGAAGCTGAGGATGAGCCCGGCGCTGATCAGAACGCCGGTGACGGCGTGCAGTCGTTTGGGGCCCATCGTGGGAGGCCTCCCCGTGGAGGTTTGAGATTCGGCGGAAGTGTCGCAGTAGTATAAGCAGCCGTATGGACGAGTTAAGAACGCGAGGTGACGCTCGGGCCAATGGTTGGTGGCCCTTGTGTGTGCACGTGTGCCGTTCGTCCCTCAAGGTCCGATTCTTCACCCCGTAAAGCGATACACCGTCAGCTCTCGGTGGTCCTCGGCCTTGATGGAAAAGCCCACGCACAATGCGGGGCGGGAATCCGCGGAACCGATCGCCATTCCCTCCGGCTCCCGGAAGGGCAGATCCGGTGCCACGGTGACCTTGTGCCGGCCCTGGGCGCGTCCCGTACGGATGTCGATCGCCGAGACGTGCGTGTTTCCGCCGGACTTCCGCGGATTGTTCCCGTCCTTGGTCGTGTACGGGCGGCCGGTGAGGATGTAGACGAAGTTCCCGTGCAGGGCGCAGCCCTGGAACCACTCCTCTTCCTTCACCTGGACACCGGCCCGCACGGCGTGCAACGGGTCGAAGCGACCGGCGAGGAAGTCCGCCATCCCGTACACGGACAGCCGGTGTTCCCCATCCGTCTCGTGACTCACCAGCACCCGCCCACCCGCCAGGTCGAGCGCGGGGGACACGTCGGACGCGCCCGGGACCGGATCGTAGTGCGGGACCCGCCGGTCGGACCCGTCGACCACGCCACCGTCGTCGAACAGCACACGGGCGATCTGGGTGCCGTAGCCGCTGTCCGCGTCGGGCCTGCTCTCCACCCATATGTAGGTGTGCTTCCCGACGGGCTCGACACCGAAGGAGATTCCATGCCCGAAGCCGCGGAGATACATGTGCCCGAGAGATATTCCCGTACTGCTCATCCGGGTCAGGCACATGTCGCCGGCGGTCTTTCGGTCGCCGGAAGTCAACGGCTCGGACTCGTCCTTCAGTTGAATGCCGCTTTCCACGGTCTGAAGGGTGTAGACCAAACCGTTGGCATCGTCGAAGGCGAACGACTGCGGACCCGTCGTATTGAATAGCGGCGTCGGTGCGAGCAGTTCCGCGCCCGTCCGCATGTCGAAGTCCCCGGCCGTCGGCTGAGGGTCGGGTTCCGCCGGGTCGGGCTCGTCGTCCGGTTCCGACGAGAGCGCCCACGTCAGACCGCTCGCGGCCAACCCGGCGGCGACCGCGCCGCCGCCGAACATCAGGGTCCGGCGGCTGAAAAGTGTCGTGTCATCCGCCATGCAGACATTCTGCCGGCCCCCGTACGGGCCGACGTCGCCGCCCCCGCGCGAGACCCCGAGAGGCGCCGCGAGACCCCGCAGGGCGCCGCCACCGGCACGAACGGCGGACGCCCGCCCCCGCTCGGGGGACGGGCGTCCGTTTCGACGCGTCGGGGACGCGAAGGGTCAGACCGGGACGCTCGCCAGACCCGGGGCGAGGAACTTCTTGCCGTTCACCCGCTCCGAGACGCCCTCACGGTCCAGGTACGGCGTCACGCCACCCAGGTGGAAGGGCCAGCCGGCGCCGGTGATGAGGCAGAGGTCGATGTCCTGGGCCTCGGCCACGACACCCTCCTCCAGCATCAGACCGATCTCCTGCGCCACCGCGTCCAGGACGCGGTCACGGACCTGCTCCTCGGTCAGGACGCTGTCGCCCTGGACGAGGAGCGCGGCGACCTCGGGGTCGAGCTCCGGCTTGAAGCCGTTCTCCGCGTTGTAGACGTAGAACCCGCGCTTGCCCGCCTCGACGACCCGCTTGAGGTTGGGGGAGACGGTGAAGCGCTCCGGGAAGGAGCGGTTCAGGGTCTCGGAGACGTGCAGACCGATCGCCGGACCCACGAGCTCCAGGAGCACCAGCGGGGACATGGGCAGGCCGAGCGGCTCGATCGCCTTCTCGGCGGTGACCACCGGGGTGCCCTCGTCGATGACGTTCTGGATCTCGCCCATGAAGCGGGTCAGGATGCGGTTCACCACGAACGCCGGGGCGTCCTTGGTGAGGACCGCGGTCTTCTTCAGCTTCCGCGCGACACCGAAGGCCGTGGCCAGGGAGGCGTCGTCGGTCTGCTCACCGCGGACGATCTCCAGCAGCGGGAGGATCGCGACCGGGTTGAAGAAGTGGAAGCCGACCACGCGCTCCGGGTTCCGGAGCTTCGAGGCCATCTCGGAGACCGACAGCGAGGAGGTGTTGGTGGCGAGGACCGCGTGCGCCGGGGCGACCGCCTCGACCTCCGCGAACACCTTCTGCTTGACGGACATCTCCTCGAACACGGCCTCGATGATGAAGTCCGCGTCCGCGAAGCCCTCGGCCTTGTCCAGGACACCGCTCACCAGGGCGGTCAGGCGGTTGGCCTTGTCCTGGTTGATGCGGCCCTTGCCGAGCAGCTTCTGGATCTCGGCGTGGACGTAGCCCACACCCTTGTCCACGCGCTCCTGGTCGATGTCGGTGAGGACCACCGGCACTTCCAGGCGGCGCAGGAAGAGCAGCGCCAGCTGCGAGGCCATCAGGCCCGCGCCGACGACGCCGACCTTGGTGACCGGACGGGCCAGGGACTTGTCCGGGGCGCCGGCCGGGCGCTTGGCGCGCTTCTGGACCAGGTTGAAGGCGTAGATGCCGGAGCGCAGTTCGCCGCCCATGATGAGGTCGGCCAGGGCCGCGTCCTCGGCGTCGAAGCCCTTCTGCAGGTCGCCGTCCTTGGCCGCCTCGATGATCTCCAGCGCCCGGTAGGCGGCCGGGGCCGCGCCGTGCACCTTGGAGTCCGCGATGGCACGGCCGCGGGCGATGGCCGCGTCCCAGCCCTCGGCGCGGTCCACGTCGGCCCGTACGACCTCGGTGGCGCCGTTCAGGACGTTCGCCGTCCAGATCAGCGACTGCTCCAGGAAGTCGGCACCCTCGAACAGGGCGTCGGCGATGCCCAGTTCGAAGACCTGCTTGCCCTTGAGCTGGCGGTTCTGGTTCAGCGAGTTCTCGATGATCACCGAGACCGCGCGGTCCGCGCCGATCAGGTTCGGCAGCAGGGCGCAGCCGCCCCAGCCCGGTACCAGACCGAGGAAGACCTCGGGCAGCGAGAAGGCGGGGATGGCCTTCGAGACGGTGCGGTAGGTGCAGTGCAGACCGACCTCGACACCGCCGCCCATGGCCGCGCCGTTGTAGTACGCGAAGGACGGGACGGCCAGCGCCGACAGGCGCTTGAACACGTCGTGGCCGCCCTTGCCGATGGCGAGCGCCTCGTCGTGCTTCTTCAGCAGCTCGACACCCTTGAGGTCGGCGCCGACCGCGAAGATGAACGGCTTGCCGGTGATGCCCGCGCCGACGATGGAGCCCGCGAGGGCCTCCTGCTCGACCTGGTCGATCGCCGCGTTCAGGTTGGCGAGGGACTGGGGGCCGAAGGTGGTCGGCTTGGTGTGGTCGAAGCCGTTGTCCAGCGTGATGAGCGCGAAGCGCCCGGCGCCGAACGGCAGGTCCAGGTGGCGGACGTGCGCGGACGTGACGACCTCGTCCGGGAACAGCTCGGCCGCACCCTTCAGGAGCTCAGCGGTGGTGCTCACTTGGAGTCTCCCTCGGCGTTGAAGTTCGGGTTCTCCCAGATGACCGTGGCGCCCATGCCGAAGCCGACGCACATGGTGGTCAGGCCGTAGCGGACGTGCGGCTGCTCCTCGAACTGACGGGCCAGCTGCGTCATCAGACGGACGCCGGAGGAGGCGAGCGGGTGACCGAAGGCGATGGCGCCGCCGTACTGGTTCACGCGCGAGTCGTCGTCGGCGATGCCGTAGTGCTCCAGGAACGCGAGGACCTGGACCGCGAACGCCTCGTTGACCTCGAAGAGACCGATGTCGTCGATCGTCAGACCGGCCTGGGCCAGGGCCTTCTCGGTGGCGGGGATCGGGCCGTAGCCCATGACCTCCGGCTCGACACCGGCGAAGGAGTACGCGACCAGGCGCATCTTGACCGGGAGGTTGTTCTCCCGGGCGAAGTCCTCGGACGCGATGATCGCGGCGGTGGCACCGTCGTTGAGACCGGCGGCGTTGCCCGCGGTGACGTTGCCGTGCACCCGGAACGGGGTCTTCAGGCCGGCCAGGTTGTCCAGAGTGGTGCCCGGGCGCATCGGCTCGTCGGTGGTGACCAGGCCCCAGCCCGTCTCGCCGGCGGCCTCGTTGGTGTTGCGCACCGAGATCGGGACCAGGTCCTGCTGGATCTTGCCGTCGGCGTACGCCTTGGCGGCCTTCTCCTGCGAGCGCACGGCGTACTCGTCGGCGCGGAGCTTGGTGATCGTCGGGTACCGGTCGTGCAGGTTCTCGGCGGTCATGCCCATGAACAGGGCGGACTCGTCGACCAGCTTCTCGGAGACGAAGCGCGGGTTCGGGTCGACGCCCTCACCCATGGGGTGGCGGCCCATGTGCTCGACACCGCCCGCGAGGGCGACGTCGTACGCGCCGAAGGCCACGCCGCCCGCGACGGCGGTCACGGCGGTCAGCGCGCCGGCGCACATGCGGTCGATGGAGTAGCCGGGCACGGACTGCGGGAGGCCCGCCAGGATGCCGGCGGTGCGACCCAGGGTCAGACCCTGGTCACCGATCTGCGTGGTCGCGGCGATGGCGACCTCGTCGATCTTCGCGGGGTCCAGGTCCGGGTTGCGGCGCAGCAGCTCCCGGATCGCCTTGACGACGAGATCGTCGGCGCGGGTCCCGTTGTAGATGCCCTTGGGGCCCGCCTTGCCGAACGGGGTGCGGACGCCGTCGACGAAGACGACGTCCCTGACGGTACGAGGCACGTTGGCTCTCCTCCAGGTGCGGGTGTGCACTGCTGCGCGGGGGCGCGGTCGGCGTTGTTTGCTGAGCGCCCGCTCACCTGCCCCATGCTACTTGCGGGTAACCAATGTGCACACCCTCTCCGGGAGGAGCGGCGAAGGTCACACTCCCGCCGCCGGCGCTCGTCGACGGCCGAGACGAAGGAAGCCCCCCGGCCGGGGGCCGGGGGGCTTCCTTCGTCGTCGAGGGGGTCAGTCGGTGGCGGCGAGCGCCTCGACCAGCGCCGGGGTCACCTGCTCGATCTGCCAGGTGCGGGCTCCGTGGGCCGCCAGGGCCGCGGACACCGAGTCCGCGTCCAGGCGCTGCGGCGGCTCCCAGCACAGCCTGCGGACCGTGTCGGGGGTGATCAGGTTCTCCTGGGGCAGGTTCAGCCCCTCGGCCAGCGCCATGACGGCGGCCCGGGCCGCCGAGAGCCTGGCGGCGGCGGCCGGGTCCTTGTCCGCCCAGGAACGGGGCGGCGGCGGCCCGGCCGGGGTCGCGCCCGGCTGCGGCAGTTCGTTCTCGGGCAGCGCCTTGGCCCGGTCCACGGCGGCCATCCACTGCTCCAGCTGACGCCGGCCCATCCGCTGCCCGTAGCCGGGAAGGGCGGACAGCGCGCTCGCGTTGAGCGGCATGGCCAGCGCGGCCTCGACGATCGCCGCGTCCCCCAGCACCTTGCCGGGCGACACGTCCCGCCGCTGCGCGATCCGGTCGCGGGACTCCCACAGCTCGCGCACGACGGCCATCTGCCGGCGGCGGCGCACCTTGTGCATGCCGGAGGTGCGGCGCCACGGGTCCTTGCGCGGGGGCGCGGGCGGGGCCGCGGCGATGGCGTCGAACTCCTGGTGGGCCCAGTCCAGCTTGCCCTGCCGGTCCAGTTCCTTCTCCAGCGCGTCCCGCAGGTCCACCAGCAGTTCCACGTCCAGAGCGGCGTAGCGCAGCCACGGCTCCGGGAGGGGGCGGGTGGACCAGTCGACGGCGGAGTGGCCCTTCTCCAGCGTGTAGCCGAGCACGCTCTCGACCATCGCGCCGAGTCCGACCCGCGGGAAGCCCGCCAGGCGGCCCGCCAGTTCGGTGTCGAACAAGGAGGTGGGGGCCATGCCTATTTCGCGCAGGCACGGCAGGTCCTGGGTGGCGGCGTGCAGGATCCACTCGGTCCCGGACAGCGCCTCGCCCAGGCTGGAGAGGTCGGGGCAGCCGACCGGGTCGATCAGCGCCGATCCCGCGCCTTCGCGGCGCAACTGCACCAGGTAGGCGCGTTGCCCGTAGCGGTAGCCGGAGGCGCGCTCGGCGTCCACGGCGACGGGGCCGGTGCCCGCGGCGAAGGCCGCGACCACCTCGGCGAGGGACTCCGCGTCGGCGACCACCGGGGGGATGCCCTCGCGGGGCTCCAGCAAGGGAACGGGCAACCCATCGGACGAAACCTCTTCGTCCGGGGGGCCGCCCCCGGTGGTGGTGCGCAGGTGTGCTGCGGTCTCTTGGGCGTCGGTCACCGGTCAAGGGTATCCGTGGATGTGGCGCGCCCGTCGCCGGAACGTTCCGGCGACGGGCGCGAGGGCCAGACGTGGTGAAGCGCGGGGGTGGGGCCGGGGTGCGGCGGGAGGGGGAGGAGGGGGTGGATTCGAACGTGTCCCGGGGGTTTTCCCGGGACGTCCCCCGGGAGCCACCGGGCGGGGTCAGTGGATGATTCCGGTCCGCAGGGCGACGGCGACCATCCCGGCCCGGTCGCCGGTGCCCAGCTTGCGGGCGATCCGGGCGAGGTGGGACTTCACGGTCAGTGCCGACAGGCCCATCGAGACGCCGATGGCCTTGTTGGACTGGCCCTCCGCGACGAGGCGCAGGACCTCGACCTCGCGGCCGGAGAGCTCTCGGTAGCCGCCCGGGTGGCTCGGGGCACCCGGGGGGCGGCGGTGCATGCGGGCGGCGGCGGCACCGATGGGGGCGGCGCCGGGCCGGGTGGGGAGCCCGATGTTGGTCCGGGTGCCGGTGACGACGTAGCCCTTCACTCCGCCCGCGAGGGCGTTGCGGACGGCGCCGATGTCATCGGCGGCGGACAGGGCCAGGCCGTTCGGCCAGCCGGCGGCACGGGTCTCGGAGAGCAGGGTGAGACCGGAACCGTCGGGCAGGTGTACGTCGGCCACGCAGATGTCGCGCGGGCTGCCGACGCGGGGGCGGGCCTCCGCGATGGACGACGCCTCGATCACATCACGTACTCCGAGGGCCCACAGATGGCGGGTCACGGTGGAACGGACGCGCGGGTCGGCCACGACGACCATGGCCGTCGGCTTGTTCGGGCGGTAGGCGACCAGGCTTGCGGGCTGCTCGAGAAGAACGGACACCTAGGCCTCCTGGGGGAGTGGCGGAACGTCTCGGCCGGGGGAAGGAAAGCCGGTGCGCTCCGTGCTGATGGTCATTGACTCCTTCGGCACGTCACCCGCCCGGCTTTAGGGAATGATCACGATTTGGTGAGTAACAATTCGGGCAATTCGGACGCACGATCGATCAATGGATGATCAGAAGCCCGCAGCGAATGCACGTTCTGGCACTCCGATGCGGGCTCGATCGGTCGACCCGACCCGGGGCGCCGCCCCGGGGAGCCCCCGGACGGGACCCGCGGTGCGGCCGAGCGGCCCCTCGACTACGGGTGGTGAGGACCGCGCCGCTGTGGCAGGGACACCACACCGGTGACGGTGTCCGTGGGGCCGACCGGCGGCAGCCCCGCGATTTGACACAGCAGCTCGCACCAGGCCGACAGATGGGCCGAGGTGTCCGGCACCCCGCCCACCCCCTCGCGCGGCGTCCACGAGGCCCTGATCTCGATCTGGGTGGCCGGCCGTCGCTCCGAGAGCCCGCCGAAATAGTGCGAGCTCGCCATGGTCACCGTCCCGCTGGGCTCGCCGTACGCCAGCCCGCGCGCCTCCAGCGCCCCCGTCAGCCAGGACCAGCACACCTCGGGGAGGAGCGGGTCCGCGGCCATCTCCGGCTCCAGTTCCGCCCGTACCAGCGTCACCAGGCGAAAGGTGCCCTGCCAGGCGTCGTGCCCGGACGGATCGTGCAGCAGGATCAGCCGGCCGTCGGCCAGGTCGTCCTCGCCGTCGACGACCGCCGCCTCCAGCGCGTAGGCGTACGGGGCAAGCCTCTGCGGCGGCTTGGTGGGGTCGATCTCGATCCCCTGCCGCAGCCGCGCCTTCTTCAAGCCGTCGACCGCCCGCCGGAACGGGAGCGGGACGGAGCTCTCCTTCGCGCTGTCCACACCGTCAGCGCCATCTGAAAATCGTCCCTGAGCCGCAGCCATGCGGGGAAGACTAGGCGGAACGAGCGGCCGGACGGCGCAGGGACACCCGCGCCGGGTCGGGCACTTCTTCGTACGTGCGAAGATTTGGGTCGTGAGCGCCAACGACCGCCCCAAGGGCCAGCCGAGTCAGACGTACGATTCCGCCTTCCTGAAGGCGTGCCGGCGGGAGCCGGTTCCCCACACCCCGGTGTGGTTCATGAGGCAGGCGGGACGCTCACTCCCGGAGTACCGGAAGCTGCGCGAGGGCACGCAGATGCTGGAGTCCTGCATGCGGCCCGACCTGGTCACCGAGATCACCATGCAGCCCGTGCGGCGGCACGGCGTGGACGCCGCGATCTTCTTCTCCGACATCGTGGTCCCCCTCAAGGCGATCGGCGTCGACCTCGACATCAAGCCGGGCATCGGCCCCGTCGTGGCCCAGCCGATCCGCCGCCGCGAGGACCTCGCACAACTGCGCGACCTCACTCCGGAGGACGTCTCGTACGTCACCGAGGCGATCGGCATGCTCACGGGTGAATTGGGCTCCACGCCGTTGATCGGCTTCGCCGGCGCGCCTTTCACCCTCGCGAGCTACCTCGTCGAGGGCGGCCCCTCGAAGAACCACGAGCACACCAAGGCCCTCATGTACGGGGACCCGCAGCTCTGGGCCGACCTGCTGGACCGCCTCGCCGAGATCACCTCGGCCTTCCTCAAGGTCCAGATCGAGGCCGGCGCCTCGGCGATCCAGCTCTTCGACTCCTGGGTCGGCGCGCTCGCCCCCGCGGACTACCGCCGCTCGGTGATGCCGGCGTCGGCGAAGGTCCTGGAGTCCGTGGCCTCGTACGGCGTCCCGCGCATCCACTTCGGCGTGGGCACGGGCGAGCTGCTCGGCCTGATGGGCGAGGCCGGCGCGGACGTCATGGGCGTCGACTACCGGGTCCCGCTGGACGAGGCCGTGCGCCGCGTCGGCCCCGGCAAGGCGCTCCAGGGCAACCTGGACCCGGCGGTCCTCTTCTCCACCACGGAGGCCGTGGAGGCCAAGACCCGCGAGGTCCTGGACGCCGCCGCCGGCCTGGAGGGCCACATCTTCAACCTCGGGCACGGCGTCCTGCCGACCACCGACCCCGACGCCCTGACCCGCCTGGTGGAGCACGTCCACACCAGCACCCGGCGCTGACGCGGGGCCCTTCCCCGGGCCGCGTCGTTCGTGACCGGCGGAGCCCCACCCGTCGACGACGGGCGGGACTCCGCCGCGTCCGGGCTCAGACGCCGGCCGAGCGGACCGCGGCGACCGCCTTGCGGGCCGCGACCAGGATCGGGTCCCAGACCGGGGAGAACGGCGGGGCGTAGCCCAGGTCCAGGGAGACGACCTGGTCCACCGTCATGCCGGCCGTGAGGGCGACCGCCGCGATGTCGACGCGCTTGGCGGCGCCGGCCCCACCCACGAGTTGGACGCCCAGCAGCCGGCCCGTGCGGCGTTCCGCCAGCATCTTCACCGTCATCTCGGTCGCGCCCGGGTAGTAGCCCGCCGTGTTCGTCGAACGGATCGTCGCCGTCACGAAGCGCAGGCCCGCCTCCCGCGCGTCGCGTTCGCGCAGCCCCGTGCGGGCGATCTCCAGGTCGCACACCTTGCTCACCGCCGTGCCGACCACTCCGGGGAAGGTCGCGTAACCGCCCCCCACGTTCGAGCCGATGACCTGGCCGTGCTTGTTGGCGTGCGTGCCCAGGGGGATGTGCCGCGAGCGTCCCGCCACCAGGTCCAGGACCTCCACGCAGTCGCCGCCCGCCCAGATGTCCTCGTGGCCCCGGACCCGCATCGAGAGGTCCGTCAGCAGCCCGCCCGAGTCGCCCAGGGGGAGACCCGCCGCGCGGGCCAGGGCCGTCCGGGGCTCCACCCCCATGCCCAGCACCACCACGTCGGCCGGGTACTCGTTCCCCGCCGCCGTGGCCACCGCGCACGCGCGGCCGTCCTCGTCCGTGAGGATCCTCGTCACCTCGGCGCGGGACACCGTACGGATGCCCATGCCGTTCATCGCCGTGTGCACGAGGCCGCCCATGTCCGGGTCCAAGGTGGCCATCGGCTGCTCGCCCCGGTGCAGGACGGTGACCTCGAAGCCCCGGCCGACCAGCGCCTCCGCCATCTCCACGCCGATGTAGCCCGCGCCGACCACGACCGCCCGGCGGCCCCCCGCACGCTCCAGGCCGTCCATCAGGCGCTGCCCGTCGTCCAGGGACTGGACCCCGTGGACCCCGTGCGCGCCGATGCCGGGCAGCCGGGGGCGGATCGGGCGGGCGCCCGTGGCCAGGACGAGCTTGTCGTACGCCGTCCAGGACTCGGAGCCCGAATCCAGGTCCCGGGCGCGGACGCGCCGGCCCGCGAGGTCCAGCTCCACGACCTCGGTCCGGGTGCGCAGGTCGATGTCCCGGGCGCGGTGCTCCTCGGGCGTGCGGGCGATCAACTCGTCCCGGCCGGCGACCTGCCCGCCGATCCAGTACGGGATCCCGCACGCGGAGTACGAGGTGAAGTGCCCCCGCTCGAAAGCGATGATCTCCAGCTCCGCCGGGCCCTTCAGCCGCCGGGCCTGTGACGCGGCGGACATGCCCGCCGCGTCACCGCCGATCACCACCAGTCGTTCCGCCGCCATCGTCCGCACCGTCCTCCACCGCCGCCGTCACGTGGGGGACACGCTACGGGCCCTCGCCCGAAAGGGTGTTCCCTCAGCGGTCGGAGTCGGCCCCGGCGTCGATGTCGGCCGCCTCGGGGGAGTCCGCGGCCCGCGACTGCTGCGCCGGCACCGTCACCCACTTGCGGGACAGGCCCGTCTTCGGCGTCGCCGGGCGGAACCTGCGGTACACCCGGACGCCCACCGCCACCAGCGCTGCCGCCAGCGCGAACGGCAGCACGGCGCCCACCGCCAGGGCCAGGTACCGCACCAGGGTCGTGAAGACGTCCCAGCCGCCGCGCAGGGCGTCCATGAACGCCGGCTCGTCCTTCTCCTTCTTCTCGGGGGCCGCCCGCTTCGGGGCCGGCTCCGAGACCTCCAGGGTGATCGTGCCGAGCGCGGTCTGGTCCTTCAGCGCCGTCTGCTGGGCCAGCAGCGACTCCAGGTCGGATTGACGCCGGCTCAACTCGCTCTCCAGCATGACCACGTCGGAGAGCGCCGAGGCCTTGTCCATCATCTCCCGCACCCGCGCCACACTGGCCTGCTGCGACCGGACCCGGCTGTCGACGTCGGCGACCTTCTCCGTCACGTCCTGCGCCTCGACCTTGCGGTTCAGCAGCTTCCCGCCGCCCTCCATCGCGCCCAGGACGGAGTCGAAGCGCTCGCCCGGCACCCGCAGGGTCACCGTCGAGGTCATCCGGCCGTCGTCGTCGCGCCGGGTGGACTCGTTGCCGACGTACCCGCCCGCGTTCTCGGCCGCCGTACGGGCGGCGGAGAGCGCCTTCTGCGCGTTCGTCGTCTCGATCGCCAGGGTCGCCGTACGGATGACGTGCGGGCGGACCGTCACCGGCTTCTGGCCCGCGTCCGCCCCCGCCGAGGGGGCCGCCGCCCCGGGCTTGCCCTGGGCGGCGCCCTGCTGCGGGGCGGCCTCGCGCGGTCCGGCCGCGGCCTTGTCGGCGGACGACGACCGGGCCTCGTCGCCGGAGGAGGCCGAGCAGCCGGTGAGCGCGAGGGCCCCGGCCAGGGAGAGGGCGGCCAGGGCCGCCGCCGTACGGTGTGCACGGGTGTTCCCGCGTGTGATGCCCATCAGTGATACCCCCGAGGTTCGGCCGTCGTTGCCCGTTCGACGTCCAGGGTCCGGCCGCGGGTTTCGCTTCCGCGGTCCCGAGGTGATCCCGATGCGGTCACGGTCCGGCCTCGTTGATCGATCTGAGACGATGTGTCCATGCACGAAGCGGACACGCGTACGGATCGACCGGCCCCCACCGGTCACGTCGTCGTCATCGGCGGCGGTATCGCGGGTCTCGCGGCGGCCCACCGACTCCTCGCCGACGGGCTCCGCGTCACCCTCCTGGAGGCCGGCCCGCGCCTCGGCGGCAAACTGCGCGCCGGCGAACTCGCCGGCCTGCCCGTCGACCTCGGCGCCGAATCGGTGCTCGCCCGCCGCCCCGAGGCGGTCGCCCTCGCCAAGGCCGTCGGGCTCGGGGACGCCCTCCAGCCGCCCGCCACCGCCACCGCCCACCTGTGGACCCGGGGCGCGCTGCGCCCCATGCCGCGCGGCCACGTCATGGGCGTGCCCGGCGACGTGGGCCCGCTCGCCGCCTCCGGTGTGCTGTCCGCCGAGGGCCTGGCCCGGATCGAGGCCGAACACGCGCTGCCGCCCGCCGAGATCGGCGAGGACGTCGCCGTCGGCGAGTACGTCGCCGCACGGCTGGGCCGCGAGGTCGTCGACCGTCTGGTGGAACCGCTGCTGGGCGGGGTCTACGCGGGCGACGCCTACCGCATCTCGATGCGCGCCGCCGTCCCCCAGCTCTTCGAGGCGGCCCGCGCCCACCCGCTGCTCGGCGACGGGGTGCGGGAGATCCAGCGCCGGGCGGCGGCACAACCCGGCCCCGCCGGACCGGTCTTCGCCGGCATCGCCGGCGGCATCGGGCGGCTCCCGATCGCCGTGGCCGACGCGTGCCGCGCCGCCGGGGCGCGGATCTCGACCGACACCCCCGTGCGCGAGATCATCCGTACGCCCGAAGGCTGGCGGGTGATCGCCGGGTCCGAGGTCATCGAGGCCGACGGGGTGGTCCTGGCCGTCCCGGCCGGGGCCGCGGCCCGACTGCTCGACGACCTCGCGCCCACCGCGGCCGTCGAACTGCGCGACGTCGAATACGCCTCCATGGCCCTGGTCACCATGGCCTTCCGGCGCTCCGACCTGCCCGCCGCCATCGCCGACGGCGGCGCCAGCGGATTCCTCGTACCACCCGTGGACGGCCGGACCATCAAGGCCTCCACCTTCTCCTCCAACAAGTGGGCGTGGGCCGGCGCCGACCCCGACCTGTTCCTGCTGCGGACCTCCGTCGGCCGGCACGGCGACGAGGGCGACCTGACGCGCGACGACGCCGACCTGGTGGAGATCTCGCTGGGGGACCTCGGCGCCGCCGTGGGCCTCGCGGCCCGGCCCGTCGCCTCCACCGTCACCCGTTGGAACGCGGGACTGCCGCAGTACCCGGTGGGCCACCTCGACCGCGTCGCCCGGATCCGGGCCGCCGTCGGCGCCCTGCCGGGTCTCGCGGTGTGCGGGGCGCTGTACGACGGGGTCGGCATCCCGGCCTGTGTCGCGAGCGCCGGCAAGGCCGCGGACACGGTGCGCGCGGGACTTCGAACGCGTTCGGGACCCCTGGCCACGACCACTGATCAGCACACGGGACAATAGGCACATGACTGCACCAGAGAAGATTCCCAACGCGGGGAAGAAGGCGAAGGACCTGAACGAGGTCATTCGCTACACCCTGTGGTCCGTCTTCAAGCTGAAGGACGTCCTGCCCGAGAACCGCGCCGGTTTCGCCGACGAGGTCCAGGAGCTGTTCGACCAGCTGGCCGCCAAGGACATCACCGTCCGCGGCACCTATGACGTCTCCGGCCTGCGCGCCGACGCTGACGTCATGATCTGGTGGCACGCGGAGACCTCCGACGAGCTGCAGACCGCCTACAACCTGTTCCGCCGCACCCGACTGGGCCGCGCCCTGGAGCCGGTCTGGTCGAACATGGCCCTGCACCGCCCGGCCGAGTTCAACAAGTCGCACATCCCGGCCTTCCTGGCCGACGAGAACCCGCGCGACTACGTCAGCGTGTACCCGTTCGTGCGCTCGTACGACTGGTACCTGCTGCCCGACGAGGACCGTCGCCGCATGCTCAAGGACCACGGCATGATGGCGCGCGGCTACCCCGACGTGCGCGCCAACACCGTCGCGTCCTTCTCCCTCGGCGACTACGAGTGGATGCTGGCCTTCGAGGCCGACGAGCTGTACCGCATCGTCGACCTCATGCGTCACCTGCGTGCCTCCGAGGCCCGCATGCACGTCCGTGAGGAAGTCCCCTTCTACACCGGACGCCGCAAGTCCGTCGCCGATCTGGTGGCCGGGCTCGCCTGAGACCTCCCCTGGGGGGAAGGAACCGGAGGAGCGCACCCCTGACACAGGGGCGGGCCTCCGGTGGATCGGGAGGCCCTGCCCCCGAAACGACGCAGCCGGAGATCCGCCCGGAAGTTCAGACGACAGGCGGCAGCAGGGCCCTGGGAGCATTCCCCGGGGCGCGTGTTGCCCCGTCGTCCAGCGACACCGGTGCGGGCTCCGGATGCGGCGCGCACGTCAGACGCCGTCCGCCGGTGTCACCCCGCGGCAAGTACCGCGCCACATGGGCGTCGACGCAGTCGTCGCGACCGCCGGCGGCGTCGTTGCACAACACCGCCGTGTACACGGCCGTCGCGTTCTCCGCCCCGGCCAGACGTCGTCGTGGTACGGGGCCCGCAGGAAGGCGGACTGCAACTCGCCGGTCCCGACCACCCCGCCGACGGGCACCCGGGCCACCGCGCCCCGTACCCGCTCCCCACTCGCCCGCACCGCCTCGGGGGTGGCGCCCAGCCGGTAGGTGCCGTGGTGGCGGGCCACCCAGGGAGTTCCCTCCAGGCGGGCAGTGCGGCGACGAGCGCGATGGATGTCCCGGGGCCGTCGGGGCGGGCGTAGTCGAGCGGCACCCGCAGGGCGGCGCAGCGGACCGGCTCGGGCAGGTCCTCGACGTCGGGGCAGGCGCGGAAGACGAGGGGGCCGCGGGCGGCCCGTCCCCGCCCCGCGACGAGCGCGGCGCCCGCATGGCGGCCCCTTCATCTCATCGGCCGGTCCGGTCAGATGCCGCCGCGGGCCCCCTGTGAAGGATCACCCGCCGGTGTCGATCGGCTCGTCAGGAGCTGCTGGAGCAACTGGACCCGGAGGAGCCGCCGCAACTGGAACTCGACGAGGAACAGCTCGAACTCGACGACGAGCAGCTCGAACCCGACGAGGAACAGCTCGAACCGCCCCCGCCCCCACCGCAGCCGGACCCGGAGGATCCGCAGCCGGACCCGCCGCCGGAGCAACTCGCCCCGCCGCCGCCACAACCGGACCCGGACCCGGAGGACCCACACCCCGAGGTGCCGGTGGCGCTGCTCGCGCACCACACGAGGACGGGCAGCACGTCGTCCCCCGACCCGGACGAGGAGCGCGACCGGTGCGGGCCCGTCCCGGCCCGGGACTGGGCGGCGGCCAACCGGGTGCTGCGGGCCGCCGGGACCAGTTGTTGGCGCAGGAGCGGGTCGCGCAGGCCCCGCAGCCCGAACAGGGCGGTCTGGACGTGCGGGGTGTGGTCGTTGAGGTAATGGGCCCGGAACTCGCCGAGCGCGGCCCGCCCCGAGGGCGTGATCCGCCGCCCGGCCCGCTTGGCCGCCACGCCGCCGATCACGATCCCGCCCAACAGGGCCGGGAACACCAGCACGATGAACGGGACCCGGGGGTCGGTCGCCAGGGCCCAGGAAACGATGGTGAGGGGCAGCGACAGCACCAGCAGCAGACCGCACACCGCGACCTGAAGGATGCCCCGGCGCCGCCAGGTGCGTCCCGTGCCGGGTGGGGAGAGCAGCCCCCGGTGGGCCAGGGCGTCCCCGATCTCCTGCACGGCAGGGTCCGACATGGCGGCGTACCGCACCTGGTACAGCCATCCGGAGGGAGCCAGCCGCAGCGCCAGCAGGACCGCGCGCTCGGCGGCGTCGTTGGCGCGGGCGCCGGGCCGGGCCTGGACGATGCCCGGTCCGCCGACGACCAGACGGCCGTCGCCGAGCAGCGAGACGAGGGCGCTGTCCACGACCGCGCCGGGTCCGCCCGCCATGAACGCGGCCTCCGAGAGGTCGTGCAGCCGCTCGGACGGGGCGGCCGGGGGCCGCGAGGCCCGCAGCCCCCGCAGGAGCAGGACGGTGGAGACGAGGACGCCGATCCAGACGGCGACGGCGAGGATGTTCACGCTGCTCTCCCCACCAGGGTCCGTGCCCAGCGCACGATGCGGCGCGGTGGCCGCGCCCCGGCCCGGTCCCGCCACCAGAGGGTCAGCCGCCGGCGGGCGGCCGGGTCGGCCGGAAGGTCCTGGATCAGCAGGTGTTCGGCGAAGTCCAGGGCGTCCCGGCGGTACCCGTCCGTCATGGGGCGGTGGCGCGCGTACCCGAGGAAGGCGGTGCGGTACGCCTCCTCCCCGCCCAGGATCGCGGGCAGTTCGGGCGCCACGTTCGCCACGACCGACGCCCGCTTGGCGGCCAGCGCCCGCGCCTGCACCCGGATCCGCTGCCGGTCGAACCCCTCGGGCACCGGGGTGCCGGCCACCAGCGCCGACAACAGCGCGGCCTGCTGCAACCCGAGCCGGGTCCGCGCCCGCTCCGACGGGCCCTGACGCGGCACGTGTCGGGTGGAGGGGGTGGAGGGGGTGCGCGGACCGGCGGGGCGCGCGGCGGCGTGGCCGGCGTCCAGGACGGCCCGGATCGCGGCGAGTTCGCCCTCCAGCTCGCCCTCGGGCGGGAAGTCGTCGTCCCGCTCCAGCAGCACGCCGGCCGGCTCGAACCGCCGGCGGAGTTCCGCCAGCACGTCCAGCACCACCGGCGGCACGGGGTGCGCGTGCGTGTCGTGCCACACACCGCCCCGCTCCACGCCGCCGGCGACGTGCACGTACGCCAGGGCCTCCGGCGGGATCGCGTCCAGCACCGCCGCAGGGTCCTCGCCGCGGTTCACCCGGTTCGTGTGCAGGTTCGCGACGTCGATGAGCAGCCGTACGCCGGTGCGCTCCACCAACTCCGTCAGGAACCGGGCCTCCGTCAGCTCCTCCCCGGGCCACGAGAACAGCGCGGCTATGTTCTCCAGCGCCAGCGGCACCGGCAGCGCGTCCTGGGCGATCCGGACGTTCTCGCACAGCACGTCCAGGGCGTCGCGGGTGCGCGGCACGGGCAGCAGGTGTCCGGCCTCCAAGGCGGGCGAGGAGGTCCGTACGAAGGCTATGTGCTCGGTCACCAGTGGTGCCCCCAGGGCCACCGCCCGCTCCCCGAGCGCGGCGAGCTTCCCGGCGTCGGGGCGCTCGGCACCGCCGAGCCCCAACGAGACGCCGTGCGGGACCACGCGGACGCCCCGTTCGAGCAGTCGGCTGAGCGACGCGGGCAGATGGCCCGGGCAGATGTTCTCGGCCACCACCTCGACCCAGTCCAGGCCCGGCAGCCGTTCCACCGCGTCCGCGATCTCCGGCCGCCAGCCGATGCCCACTCCCAGGTGTGCCATGGGCTTCATGTCCCCCGCCCCCTTTCCTCGGTCCCTCTGCCCGTGTCATGGCCCCGACGCAGTCGCGCCAATCCGCAGGAGGGGACGTTCAGAGCAACATTTGAGGTTCCTCGCGGACGGCGGGAGTCCGGATGCCGGGGCGCCCGCCCCCGGGGGCCTTACAGCCGCGCCCGCAGGGCCGGGTGGTCGGAGACCACCGTGCAGGATCCCGGCGCGATCTCGGTGAAACCGGCGTCCCGGACCACCGGCAGCCCGCTGCCGCTCAGCTCGGCCCACCGCTCGCGCGGGGCGGTCCGTACGGCCAGCCGGAAACCGGAGTCGCGCCACGCCGCGCGTTCGGCGGGCTCCAACTCCCACCACGCCAGCTGGGCGGCGTGCCCGGTCTGGGCCATCGCCTTGCCGGCCGACATGTCGAGGTCCGGGTTGAGCCACAGCACCGGTACGCCGGGCGCGGCAGGGGGGACCGGCTCCGGGTCGTCCAGGTCGGTGCCCGACACCTGGAGCTTGGCCAGTTCCTTCGGCCAGCCGTCGAGCGGCACGGGCGGGAAGACGCGCACCTCGGCCTCGGCCTCGACTTCGGGCGAGGCCGGTGCGGAGGTGCGCGGCGCGGCCTCGCCGCGAACCGTCACGCCCGGCAGCGTCCCCGCCTTGCGCCACTCAGCCCCGCGCGCCCGTCGGACCACCTTGCGGATCCGGGCGTCCTGCCAGTCCCGTACGGCCTCGGCCCATTCGCCCTCGCCGTGGGCCCGTTCGTCCGTCAGCAGCACCAGCACCGCGCGGGCCGCCGTCTCCAGGGCGGCGGTGCGGGCCGGCGGCGCCGCCTTCTCGATCCGTACGACCAACGGCAGCACGAACTGCGGGGCCTCGTCACGGGCGGCGTGCTCCCGCCGGAAGGGACTGTCGGCCCCGACCGCGGGCACGGGGGTGGGGGCGGGGTCCCGGAGGGCGTCCCGCGCGGGTCCGCGCGCGGCCTGGGTGTCGTCGGTGCTCATCCGGCCAAGTTTGCCGGCCTCCGACTCCAGGATGATGTCGCAGGGGTCCCCGGCGGGCGAGGATCGGGCGCATGAAGAGTGATCTTTTCGCGTCCGAGAACCTGGTCCAGCCCGCAGCCGCCCCCGGCATGACCCTGCAGAACGCCAAATCCGTCAAGTACGCCGTCAACGGCGAGATGCTCGCCCGTCAGGGCTCGATGGTCGCCTTCCGCGGCAACCTCCAGTTCGAGCGCAAGGGCCAGGGCATAGGCGGCATGCTCAAGCGCGCCGTGACCGGCGAGGGCCTCGCGTTGATGTCCGTGCGCGGCCAGGGCGAGGCCTGGTTCGCCCACCAGGCCGGCAACTGCTTCATCATCGACTTCGAGCCGGGCGACGCGCTCACCATCAACGGTCGCAACGTCCTGTGCTTCGACTCCGGCCTGTCCTACGAGATCAAGATGGTCAAGGGCGCCGGCATGACCGGCGGCGGCCTCTTCAACAGCCTCTTCACCGGCGTCGGCAAGCTCGCCGTCACATGCGACGGCAACCCGATCATCATCCCGGTCACCGCCCAGTCCCCGGTGTTCGTCGACACGGACGCGGTCGTCGGCTGGAGCGCCTCCCTGGACACCGGACTGCACCGTTCCCAGTCCGTCGGCTCGATGATCCGCGGCGGCTCCGGCGAGGCCGTCCAACTCAAGCTCAGCGGCGAGGGCTTCGTCATCGTCCGCCCGAGCGAGGTCACCGAGGCGACCCCGGGACATTGAGGCTGACGAAGGTGGGCCGCCGCCACGGCCGGCGGCGGCCCTGGGTGCTGCGGGGCGTCTCGATGGAGCTGCCGCCGGGCGCCCTGATACGCGTCGAGGGCCGCAACGGGGACGGCAAGTCCACCCTGCTGAGGCTCGTCGCCGGCATCGACACCCCGACCGAGGGCCGGATCACCGGCCGACCGGGCCGCACCGCGTACGTACCCGAGCGCTTCCCGGCCGCGCTGCCGCTCACGGCCGCCGCCTACCTGACCCGCATGGGCAGGGTCCACGGCCTGCCGCGCGCCACCGCGGCCGACCGGGCCACCGGCTGGCTGGAGCGGTTCGGGGCGGCCGACCACGCCCGCACCCCGCTCGCCGAACTGTCCAAGGGATCCGCGCAGAAGGTGGCCGTCGCCCAGGCGCTGCTCGCCGATCCCGCCCTGCTCGTCCTCGACGAGGCCTGGACGGGCCTGGACACCGCCGCCCGCAGCGAGCTCGACCGGGCCGTGCTGGAACGAACCGCCGGCGGAGGCACCGTGCTCTTCGTCGACCACGACCCGCGCCGGCTCGCGGGCGCCGCCGACGCGCGCCACCGGATCGAGGACGCCGCGTTGGTGCCCGCGTCGCCGGAGGCCGGCGACGCGGGACCGTACGTGCGCGTCCACGTGACGGGACCGCCCGGCGCCGTGCCCCCTCCCGGGCTGTCGACCGAACCCGCCCCGGACGGGGGCCTGCTGCTCACGGTGCCCGCCGCGCGGTCCGACGCCGCGCTGCGCGCCCTGCTCACCGCGGATCCGCCCTGGCACGTCCGCGGCGTGCGGGAGCTGCCGTGACCGCCCTGCTCCGCTACCAGGCGGAGCTGCTGCTGCGCTCCCAGCGCTGGCTCGCGCCCGTCCTGCTGTACGCCGCCCTGCTCGCGATCGGGGTCCGGCCCGGGGACCCGATGGCCGACTCGCTCGGCCTCGCGTCGGCCGCGCTGGTCCCGGTGGCGGCCTGGCTCGTACGGGTCTGCGTGACGGGCGAGCCCGACGCGGCCCGTGACTGCGCCGCCGCCGCGCGGGGACCCGTGCGGGTCCACGCGGCCGTCCTGCTCACCGCCCTCGGCGGGGCCACGATCATCGGGTGCGCGGGGGGCGCGGTCGTCCTGGCGGTGTGCGCGCCGGCCGCGGCGGGCCGGGGGCCGGCCGCCCTCGCCGGAGCCGGCGCCGTGCTGGTGTGCGCGCTGACCGGCACGGCCGTCGGGGCGCTGACTGGCCGGCCGCTGCTGCGCGGCCCCGGTCTCTCCGTCGCCGCGGCCGGGCTCGGCAGCCTCCTCGCCCTGGTCACGGCCGGTTCCCCGGCTCGCACCGCGGTGACCGGGCTGGTCACCGGATCGCCGGCGGTCCCGGTCGGCGCCCTCGCGGTGGCGGCGGTCGCGGCCGGCGCGGCGGGTGCGGTGGCCTGCCGCCTCGCCGCGCGGCGAGGCTGAGTACGCTCGAAGGCATGGACCAGAACCGGCAGGAGACCTCGTACTGCCCCGCTCCGACCGCACCCGCCGAGTCCGTCGTGGTGCCCGGACCGCCCTACGCGGACTGCTTGGAGTGCGGCAAGCCCACCGAGTACGGGGTCGCGACCCCGGGCGTGGTGCTGTGCCCGGTGTGCGAGTGGCAGGAAGCGCAGCGCACTGCCTGCTCGGGCTGACCCCGGACCCGGCCCGCATGCCGGGCCCCGGACCCGCTGTCGGCTCGTGGCCCGCTCACTTCCCGATGAGTTCGGACACCTTCACGAAGCGGTAGCCGCGCTTGCGCAGCTCCGGGACGATCGTGTGGATGGCCTCCTCGGTGACCGGTGCGGCGCTGCGTGTGCAGTGCATGACGACCACGGAGCCGGGCTTGACCCCGGCGAGCACCTGCTCGGCCACCGCGTCGGGGTCCTTGGCGAAGGCGTCGCCGCTGACCACGTCCCACTGGACGGCCGTCACCTTGGCCGAGGCGATGGCCCGCAGCGCCTGGTCGTCGTAACAGCCGCCGGGGAAGCGGAAGTACGGGACGGTGTTGACGGCGCCCGCCGTGCGGAAGGCGGCGAAGGCCCGGTCCACGTCGGCGCGGGCCGCGGCGCCGTCGAGGGTGGGCAGTCCGTAGCAGGGGGACTTGAAGGCGTGGTGGCTGTACGAGTGGTTCGCGATCTCGAAGTTGGGGTCGGTGCCGATCGCCTTCGCCTGGTCCGGGTACTCCTCGGCCCAGCGCCCCGTCATGAAGATCGTCGAGGGCACCTTGAGGGTGCGCAGGGTGGAGATCAGCTCGGGGTTGTCGAAGCGTTCCCCCGAGGCGGCGCGCGGCCCCTGATCGGAGGTCATGTCGGCGTCGAACGTCAACGCCACCGTCTTGTCGGCCGGCCGCTTCGCGCGTTCGAAGACCGGGGTCAGGCCGTTCGGGCCGGGGGCGATGGTGGGGGCCTTGCCGGGCGCGCCGGGTCGCGGGGCCGCCGAGGAGCCCGGGGTGCCGGGGGAGGGGGAGGGGGACGCGGGGGTCGATGCCGCAGGGGTGCCCATACGGGCCTCGCCGCCGGCCTTCGACGTGCCGGTGCCGCCCGCGCATCCTGCGAGGGCGGCACCGAGGGCGGTCACGACCGCGACGTTGCGCACTGAGACTGAAATGGTCACATGAGCAAAATATATGACTATGTGGCAAGTAGTCGTTTGCGGCACTCGTCCACGTCGAAGTCACCCTTCGGGTACCGGGGCGCCAAGCCCTCCAGATGCTCCAGCAGCAGGGTGCTGATCGCCCAGTCGCGGTACCACTTGCGGTCGGCGGGGACCACGAACCACGGCGCGGCGTCGCCGGCGCAGCGCTCCAGGGCCAGCTCGTAGGCGTGCCGGTACTCGCGCCACAGTGCGCGCTCCTCGATGTCGCCCAGGTTGAACTTCCAGTGCTTGTCGGGGTTGTCGAGACGCGCCAGGAGCCGGCTGCGCTGCTCCTCGTAGCCGATGTGGAGGAACACCTTCACCACCGTCACCCCGTCCTCCGCGAGGGACTGTTCGAACCGGTTGATCTGGGAGTACCGGCGACCCAGTTGGCTGCGCGGCACCAGCTCGCGAACCCGGGCGATCAGGACGTCCTCGTAGTGCGAGCGGTCGAAGATGCCGATCTCGCCCGGCAGCGGGAGGGCCTTCGTGACGCGCCACAGGAACGGGTGGCTCAGCTCCTCGGGAGTCGGCGCCTTGAACGCCCTGATCCGGCAGCCGGACGGGTTGAACTGGCCGATCACGTGCTTGACCGTGCCGCCCTTGCCGCTGGTGTCCATGCCCTGGAGCACGAGCAACACCCGCCGGCGGTCCCCGGCGGTCGACGACGCGTACAGCCGCTCCTGCAGGGAGGCCAGCGGCTCGGCCATCCGGGCGATGGCCTCCCGACCGGCCGCCTTGCCGGCGGGACCGGCCGGGGTGCCGGAGGGGTCGAATCGGCGGAGGTCGAGCCGCTCACCCGCGGGGACCCGCAGCACCTCCCGCAGAGGTGGGACGCTCCCGGCCTTGTTCCCGTCCCCGCGCCCGGCCTTCCCCTTCCCCTTCCCCTTCCCGTTCCTTTCCTTGTCCTTCTCCTTCTTCCTGCCCTTGGTCCCGCTCTCGTCCTCGGCTTCGGGCGTGCTGTGCTTCCTGGCCACCTCTACCCCAATCGCGTCGGCTGCGTCCGATGGTGCAACACATCGAACGTGCTCGCGATGCGAGGTCGGTGGCTCAGTGCCAGGGGCCGGTCACCGCGAACGTGGTCCCCGGGGCATAGGCGTTGACGTACATCGTCCGCCGATCGGGCGAGAACGTGACCCCGGCGAACTCCCCCCACGCCGGGGCGCCGGGCCCGCCGATGTCGTCGGCGTTGCGGGCCACCGGGTAGACCTCCCCGCCGAGGGTCACGCCGAACACGTACTGGGCGCCGCCGCCGTCCTCGCACACCATCAGACCGCCGTCCGGCGCCAGACAGATGTTGTCGGGGGAGTCCCCGGGCAGTTCCACGTCGGAGGCCGGTCCGAAGAGCACGTCGAGCCGGAGCCGGGCGCGCACCGGGTCGTAGAACCAGACCTGCCCGTGGTGGTCGGCGCCGGCGCCCTCCCCGGTGCGGGCGTAGCTGGACACGAAGTGGACTCCGCTGCCGCCCCAGTAACAGCCCTCCAGCTTCTGGGCGTGGGTGATCGCGCCCCGGCCGAAGTCCTGGAGGCGGATCGGGGTGTCGGCTGCCGAAGGGTCCGGTACGGGCACCCACTCGACGGGGAACTCGGCCCCGGGCTCGTCCACCACGGCCAGGTCCGGGAGCCCCCGGACCCGCAGCGCCTCCAGGGTCCCGCCGGCCCGCAGGGACCCGGGGCCGGCGAGGGGGCGGGCGGGCAGGAAGCGGTAGAACAGCCCGAAGGGTCGGACGAAGGCGTCCTCGGTCTCGTAGACCACTCCGGTGGAGGGGTCCACGGCGACGGCCTCGTGCGCGAAGCGGCCCATCGCGGTCAGGGGGACGGCTCCCGAGCGGAGCGGGTCGACGGGGTCCACCTCGAAGACGAACCCGTGGTCCTCGGTGTACCCGGAGGTCCCGGCCCTGTCCTCGGTCTCCTCGCAGCTGAGCCAGGTGTTCCAGGGGGTCCGGCCTCCCGCGCAGTTGACGGCGGTGCCGGCGAGGGCGACGCGTTCGGCGGTCACCCGGCCGGTGCGGTCGAGCTCCAGGACGGTGCAGCCGCCGAGCGCCCGGGGGTCGTAGGTCAGCCCCTCGACGGCGGGGACCCGGAGTGCGGCCGTGGTCCGGTTCTCGTGGTTGCGCACCAGGCGGACGGCTCCGCCGGGGCCCGCCGCGAAGGCGGCCATGCCGTCGCAGTTCGCGGGAACGGGTCCCTCGCCGGAACGGAGGGGGTCGCCGGCGCGCGAGAGGACCCGGTACGAGAATCCGGCGGGCAGGTCGAGCAACCGGCGGGGGTCGGGTACCAGCGGCCCGTACCCCCGGGTCACCGGCTCCGCGTCGGCCGCCCCGGCGAACAGCGCGCCGAGGGAACCGCCGAAGGCGATGCCGATGCCGCCGGCGGTGAGCAGGCTGCGGCGGGTGACGGACATCGGCAACTCCCGGCGGTGGCGTCTGACATGTGACCGGGCCGTGTTACCACGCGCCCCGCCCCGCGTCCGCCCGACGCGGCCCCGACCGGCGGGGTGTCACCCCACCGGGTGCCCGCCGCCATCCCGCCGACGCCCCCACCGCATCCCGGTCACCGGCGTCGGCCGGCGCGCGCCGGCCGGAGGGATCCGGGTGCGGCCCGCTCGGGCCGCGCCCCGGGGCGCCGGGGTCAGAGCAGCTCGGCGGAGAGGGTGATCGTCGTGCCCGACAGGGCCTGGCTCACCGGGCAGTTCTTCTTGGCGTCCTCGGCCGCGGCGGCGAAGCCCTCGGCGTCCAGACCCGGGACCTCGGCCCGCACCGTCAGGTGGATGCCGGTGATGCCCTCACCGGGCTGGAACGTCACATCGGCCTTGGTCTCCACCCGGGTGGGGGGAGTGCCCGCGCCGTCCAGGCCGTGCGAGAGCGCCATCGAGTAGCAGCTGGAGTGCGCGGCCGCGATCAGCTCCTCCGGGCTGGTCTTGCCGTTCGCGGCCTCGGCGCGCGAGGGCCAGGAGACGTCGAACGAGCCCTGGCCGGAGGAGTCGAGGGTGACGACGCCGGCGCCCTTGAGGAGGCTGCCCTGCCAGTCGGTGTGGGCGGTACGCGTGGTGGCCATGATGGATCCCTTCGCAGAGGTGGCAACGACCGGGCCGACCCGCAGGGGAATCCGGGACGGATCCGTGCGGGAGGGGCCCGGCGTTCCCCAACCTACTGGGCCACCAGCGGCTTCGCGTCGCGCGCCAGGGCGGTGAGCCGGGATATGGCCCGGAAGTACTTCTTCCGATAGCCGCCGTTGAGCATTTCTTCACTGAACAGCCGGTCGAAGGGCAGTCCCGAGGCGAGGACCGGGATCTCCCGGTCGTACAGCCGGTCCGCCAGGACGACCAGGCGCAGGGCCGTCGACTGGTCGGGGATCGGGCCGACATCGGTCAGGCAGACGGCCGACACCCCGTCCGTGAGCGCCCCGTAGCGGCTGGGGTGCACCTTAGCCAGGTGTTCCAGCAGCCCCGGGAAGTCGTCGAGGCTCGCGCCCGGCGTCGCGTACGCCGCCTTGGTCACCTGCTCGTCCGAGAACGGCGCGGGCGCCTCGGGCAGGCCGCGGTGCCGGTAGTCCTGGCCGTCGATGCGCAGCGGCCGGAAGTGCGAGGACAGGCCCTGGATCTCCCGCAGGAAGTCGGCGGCGGCGAACCGGCCCTCGCCGAGCTTGCCGGGCAGCGTGTTGGAGGTGGCGGCCAGCGCCACGCCCTGCTCCACCAGGCGGCTCAGCAGCGAGGACACCAGCACGGTGTCGCCCGGGTCGTCGAGCTCGAACTCGTCGATGCACAGGAGCCGGTGCCCGCCCAGTGTCCGCACGGTCTGCTGGAAGCCCAGGGCGCCGACCAGGTTGGTCAGCTCCACGAACGTGCCGAAGGCCTTCAGCGCCGGTTCCGCGGGGGTGGCGTGCCACAGGGAGGCGAGGAGGTGGGTCTTGCCGACGCCGTAGCCGCCGTCGAGGTACACCCCGCGCGGGGCGGCGGCGGGCGCGGCGGGCTTCTTCGCGAACCAGCGCCGCTTGCCGGAGCCGCTCGCGTGGGCCCCGCCCAGACCGGCCGCGAAGCCGGCGAGGACGGTGACGGCCTCGGACTGGCTCGGCTGCGTCGGGTCCGGGTCGTACGTCTCGAAGCGCACCGAGTCGAAGCGCGGCGGCGGCACCATCTCGGCGACGAGCCGTTCGGCGGGCACGTGCGGGGCGCGGGCGCACAGCGCCTGGGGGCCCTCGTCGGCTATCGGCGGCTGCCCGGCGGCGGCGGAACCAGAGGTCGAGACAGAGGTGGACACAGCCCTTAACTCTACGGGGCGTGCCACACTGCACCGATGCGACGCCTGTTCCCTGTGACCGATCAGACATCAGCAGCCCGCGGTGACCGCGCATGGTCGTTCGACGAGCTCGCGGAGGCGTACGCGTACCCCGCGCTCGACGTCGATGCCCACTGGCTGCGGGCCAACATGGTCTCCACGCTGGACGGGGCCGCCCAGCACGACGGCCGTTCGCAGCCCATCTCGGGCGAGACCGACATGCGGATCTTCGGCACCCTGCGGGCTTTGGCGGACGTGGTGGTCGTGGGCGCGGAAACGGTTCGCCAGGAGGGGTACCGGCCCGCCCGTGCCCGCGAGGCGTTCGCGGCCCGCCGCAGCGCCGCCGGTCAGGGCCCGGCCGCCGCCATCGCGGTGATCACCGCCTCCATGGACCTGGACTTCTCGCTGCCGCTCTTCACCTCCCCGCTGGTGCCCACGCTGGTCCTGACCGGCGCCGGGGCGCCCTCGGAGCGGGTGGCGGCGGCCGTGGAGGCCGGGGCCGAGGTCGTGGTGGCGGGCGACGGGAGCGCCGTGGACCCCGCCCGGGCGGTACGGGAGCTGGCGGACCGGGGGCTGCGCCGTCAGCTGACCGAGGGCGGGCCGAGGCTGCTGGGCCAGTTCGTGGCCGCCGACGTGCTGGACGAGCTGTGCCTGACGATCTCCCCGACGATGACCGCGGGGGGTGCCCAGCGGATCTCCGGAGGGCCTTCCGTCACGGTTCCGCACCGGCTCGCGCCCGCGTGCGTACTGGAAGAGGCCGGGTTCCTCTTCACCAGTTACCGTCGGATCTGACAAGGGGCGGAATTTGTCGTTCCGCTTAGCTTCCGCTGGGCACACTACCTGCGCGGCCCCGTGTGACAGCGGGGCAGGATGGTTTCCGCAGGGGCCGGCCCGACCGGCCTCGGCCCATGAAGGAGAGGGCGTCCGTGTTCACGAGCGTATTGATGATCGAGCAGCCGCTGACCACGGTGGACGTGGACTTCGTCACCACCCTGCACGGAGACGACCAGGTCTCCTTCGTCGTCCTCATGCAACCCCGGGGTGACCAGGACCGGCTGCTCCGCGCCATCGACGACGTCGCGCTCGGCGAACTCCCCGAGGCCGTCCACGAGGGTGAGGAACCCGAGGGGGAGGCCGCCCAGGGTCCCGCCGCGCAGGCCCTGGCGCACTCCCTGAACGCCCTGCGCCACAAGGGCGCCAACGCCACCGGGCAGATCATCGGGGCCCACCCCCTGGACAAGCTGAAGGCCGTCGTGGAGGAGACGAACGCCGACGAGGTGATCGTCTTGACCGCGCCGCACTTCGTCGAGGAGTTCTTCCACCGGGACTGGGCCTCCCGTGCCCGGCACAAGGTCGGCGTTCCGGTGCTCAAGCTCTTCGCCCACAACGAATAGGCTGGGTCCGGTTCACCTCTCGTACTCGATTCCTGGAGCGACCTGAATGAAGCCCGGCCTGCCGACCGCCATGGAACGGCCCCACTTCATCGGCATCGGCGGCGCCGGCATGTCCGGCATCGCGAAGATCCTCGCCCAGCGCGGGGCCGAGGTGGCCGGGAGCGACTCCCGTGACTCCGAGACCGCCCGGGCGCTGCGCGCCCACGGCGCCACGGTCCACATCGGGCACGCGGCCGAGCACCTCGCCGACGACTCCACCTGCGTGGTCGTCTCCAGCGCCATCCGGGCCGACAACCCGGAGCTGGTCCGCGCCGCCGAACTGGGCATCCCCGTCGTGCACCGCTCCGACGCCCTCGCCGGCCTGATGGACGGCCCGCGCGCCATCGCCGTCGCCGGCACGCACGGCAAGACCACCACCACCTCGATGCTGGCGGTGTCCCTCTCGGCACTGGGCCTGGACCCCTCGTACGCCATCGGCGGCGACCTCGACGTCCCCGGTTCCAACGCCCACCACGGCGCGGGTGACATCTTCGTGGCCGAGGCGGACGAGAGCGACCGCAGCTTCCACAAGTACACCCCGCAGGTCGCGATCATCCTCAACGCGGAACTCGACCACCACGCGAACTACGCGTCGATGGAGGAGATCCACGAGTCCTTCGAGACCTTCGTCGGCAAGATCGTCCCCGGTGGCACCCTCGTCATCGCCCACGGTCAGGAGGGCGCCGCCGAGATCGCCCGCCGGGTCGCCGACCGGGACGGCCTGACCGTCGTCACCTACGGCGAGGAGCCCGAGGCCGACGTCCGGATCACGAAGATCACCCCGCGCGGCCTGACGAGCGAGGTCACCGTCGTCATCGGCGGCCGGATGCTCACCTTCACCGTCTCCGTGCCCGGCCGCCACTACGCGCACAACGCCGTCGCGGCCCTCGCCGCCGGTGTCGCGCTCGGCATCCCCGCCCACAACCTGGCCTCCGCCCTCGGCAAGTACACCGGGGTCAAGCGCCGCCTCCAGCTCAAGGGCGAGGAGGCCGGCGTCCAGGTCATCGACTCCTACGCGCACCACCCCACGGAGATGACCGCGGACCTGGAGGCCATCCGCGGCGCCGCCGGGGACTCCCGCATCCTGGTGGTCTTCCAGCCCCACCTGTTCTCCCGCACCCAGGAACTCGGCAAGGAGATGGGCCGGGCCCTGGCCCTCGCCGACGCCTCCGTGGTCCTGGACATCTACCCGGCCCGCGAGGACCCGATCCCCGGCATCACCAGCGAGCTGATCATCGCCGCCGCCCGCACCGCGGGCGCCGACGTCAGCGCCGAGCACGACAAGGCCGCCGTCGCCGACGTCATCGCGGGAATGGCGAAGCCCGGTGATCTCGTTCTCACCATGGGCGCGGGCGACGTCACGGACCTGGGTCCCCAGATCCTCGCCCGGCTGTCGAACTGAGGGAGCGGGAACGTCATGGCGTACGAGGTCGAGAAGACGGACGAGCAGTGGCAGGCGGAGCTGACCCCGTCCGAGTACCAGGTGCTGCGCCTCGCCGGCACCGAGCCCGCCTTCCGCGGTGAGTACACCGACACCAAGACGGAAGGCGTCTACTCCTGCCGGGGCTGCGGTTCCGAGCTGTTCCGCTCGTCGGAGAAGTTCGAGTCGCACTGCGGCTGGCCGTCCTTCTTCGACCCGAAGGACACCGACGCGGTCGAGCTGATCGCCGACACCTCGCACGGCATGGTCCGCACCGAGGTCCGCTGCGCGAAGTGCGGCTCGCACCTGGGCCACGTCTTCGAGGGCGAGGGGTACCCCACCCCGACCGACCAGCGGTACTGCATCAACAGCATCTCCTTGCGGCTGGCCCCCGACGCGTCCTGACGCACCGCGTCCCCGTGCCCGTGTCGACACCCCGGTGACGGCACGGGCACCGGCACGCGGGGACGACCGAACGGATCCGTCACGCCGGCCCGCTCGCCGCCGTTCCGTCCACGCGGTCGTCGTGGCGGGCGGGGACGTCGGGCGGGGGCGACGGGACCGGGACGGGCGACCCGGGCGGCGGCTGCCGCCGGGACGACGTCCTCAGCCGGTCGCGGAGCCGGCCGAACGCGCCCGGGCGCTGCCAGGCGCGGAACTCCTCGACCCAGCGGCCACCCAGCCGGTCCAGCTCCTCCTCGACCGCGGCCGACTCCGCGGGCGTCAGCCCCCGCACGACGGGCCGCAGCACCCGATCGAGCAGGTCCGTACGGGTCTCCTGCCAGACCGGGCCCGCCTGCGGCTGGGAGGACCAGGCGGCGAAGCAGCCCGCGAGCCGGCGCGGGGAGCGCCGCAACCGGTCCGGCAGCGCCGGATCGCCGGCCATCCTCCGGTACGCGGCCAGCAGCTCGACGTCGTTGCTCTCGATCAGTGCCCGCAGCTCGCCCTCGGTCCGGTCGTCGCCGAGCAGCCGCACCGCCACCGCCGCGTACGCGTGGTCCCTCGGCCCCGGTTCCGGGTCCAGGCTCCGCAGGGCCAGTGCCGTCCGGACCCAGCCGGGCCCGGCCGTGCCCGCCCGCAGGTTCCGGGCCAGCTCCAACAGCAGCAGCGACGGCCGCAGCGGCTCGGGCAGCTCCGCCCGGAACTCCTCCAGCAGTCTCGGCGCCAGTACCGCCGCGTCCGCGTCGTCGGCCGGCGCCCGCACCGCGGCCTGCGCCAGCGTTTCGACGGTGCCGGCCTCCACGTGCGGCGCGGCCCCGGTCGTCGACAGCAGCAGCGCAGCCTCGGCCGCGCTCGGCGGCTCCCCGTCCCACACCAGCCGCATCGCCGTCCGCAGCACCAACGGGTCGGCGTGGACGGTGGATCCGCTCCGTTCCACCAGGGCCGACAGGGCCGCGACCCGGTCCGGCACCGCGGCCAGCACCTCGGGGGCCGCCGCGCACATGTGCAGGTACCGCACCGGGTCCGCGGCCCGTAGACGCAACCGGGTCCGGGCGAACACCCGCACCCCCGCCGCCGGATCGCCCAACACCAAGGCGTTCAGCCGGTTGAGGAGCAGGTGCCGCAGCGCGGGCAGCTCCGTCAGCGCGGCCCGCGCACCCTCCCCGTACGCCCGTTCCGGCTCGGCGAGCAGGCCCGCCGCCAGCCCGCGCGCCACCTCGGGCACCAGCTCGGTGGCGTCCACCCCGAGCACGGCGGCCACCCGCAACAGTCCGGCCCGCTCGCCCGGTTCGCGCTCCGGGTCGGCCAGTGCCGCCCGCAGTTCCGGTCCGAGTTCCGCCGCGAGCCGGCCACGCGTGGCCGCGCCCAGCGCGCCGACCGGCGGCGGGGTACCGGCGCCGCGAACCGCCTCGGTCAGTGCCAGGGCCACCAGCGATTCGTACGCGGCGGGTCGACCCCAGGCGGCCGGCGCCGCCGGCAGCCGTCCGCGGGCGGCGGTCTCGGCGGGCGCCCGGTCCCCGAGCGGGCGCGCCAGGGCCTCGGTCAGCGCGTGCAGGCGTTGCTCGTCCAGCGCCGCCCCGTGCTCCGCCGCCCACTCGGCCGCCGCCGTCCTGCCCGCGGAGTCCAGGGTGATCCCGGCGGCCAGGGCCAGGGCTGCCAGCGGGCCCGCGTCGTAGGGCCGGCCCGGCGGCAGCGGGCGTACCTCCGCCAACAGCGCGTGGCGGCCCGCCGGCCACACCCGTGCGGCGGTGTCGGCCCACACGTCCCCCGAACCGGTGCCCGCGTCCGCGCCGATGCCCTGCTCCGTGTCCGTGCCGAGTGCGCGCGTGGCGTCGTACAGCCGGTACCGGTGGTCCTGCCCGTCCAGGCCGGTGGCGCCCTCCGGCAGCACGCCGATGATCCGTTGCCGGGCGAGCAGGGGCCGCCGGGTGTACGTGGTGAAGGTCAGCCACTGTCCCCGCTGATGCGGCAGCACGCTGCACGCCAGCATGATCCAACGGGCCACGGCCGTGCTGTCCCGTTCCACCAGCACCACCTGCGGGGCCGCCGGGTCCTCCGCGAGCCGCCGCACGTCGGCGAAGAAGCCGGCCAGCCAGGGCCTGCGGGCGGCGACGAACTCCGCCAGCCCGGCCGCGTCGTGGCGGCCCGGCGCGGGAACCCGGTCCAGTGGCGCGGGCGGGCCGCCCGGCGGGGTGTTCGAGGCCCACTGCGACGAACCCCAGGAGGTGATCGGCAGCGCGCCCTTCGTCGGACCGGAACCGGCGGGCTGTGGCAGGTGCACCGCGTGCGTGTGGAAGTTGCCCCACCGGCCGTCGTGGTCCGCGCCCGTGTACACCGAGCGGGCCAACAGTCGGCTGCCGTCCGACAGCACGCTCAGGCTCAACGACTCGGGGAAGGAGGCCGGTTGATCGCCGGTCGGCTGGTCGGGCGCGTCCCGGGGCGGCTCGTACCCGATCAACTGCCCGGCTTCGCGCAACAGGGACGCGGGCGCTCCCGGACTGACCGCGGTGAAGCGGAAGCCGGAGCCGTCGGGCCCGGGCGGGGCGCAGGTGTAGTGGAGCTGTACGAGCTTCACGCGCCCGCCTCCGAGCCGGCCGACGGGCCCGCCGGGGCGGTCGGACCACCCGGGGTCGGCGCCCCGGTCGACCGGCGGGTGCGGACCGGGCCGCGGACCCGGCGCGGGCCGCCGGGCGGGGTCGGTAATCCGCCCGGGTGCCGTACGTCCGGGCCCTGTTGCGCGGCGAGCGGTTCCCCGTAGCGTGCCACCAGGGGATCCGGTGGGACGTCGAGCAGGGTGGGGGAGGGCCCGCGGGCGTGCCAGAACTCGGTCCCCGCCATCAGTCCGCGTCCCCCCGTGCAGTGTGTGGAGGTCATTTCAGCAGATGTACGGCTGCTTCGGGAGCTTTCCGCAGGGTTTCCCGTTCGCCGGTTGTACGGCGCAAGGTCAGACAGGGATCTCCGTCCGGTACCCCGGGACCGCTGTTCTTGGGGCGCCCCTCGACTTCCCCCTCACCCCCAGAGGACCTCACCCCATGGCTGAACTCAACCGTCGCAGGTTCCTGCAGATCGCGGGCGGTACGGCCGCCGCCACGATGCTGAACGAGAGCATCGCCCGCGCCGCCGCCATTCCGGCGCAGGGCGGCACCGGAACGATCCGGGACATCGAGCACATCGTCGTCCTCATGCAGGAGAACCGTTCCTTCGACCAGTACTTCGGTTCGATGAAGGGCGTCCGGGGCTTCGGCGACCCGCGCCCCGTCCTCCAGGACAACGGGAAGTCGGTCTTCCACCAGTCCAACGGGACGAAGGACATCCTCCCCTTCAACCCGCAGGTGGACGACCTGGGCATGCGGTTCGTCGAGGGCCTCAACCACGACTGGGCCGGCGGCCACGCGGCCTACAACAACGGCAAGTACGACAAGTGGGTCCCCGCCAAGACGGCCACGACCATGTCGTACATGACGCGGAACGACATCCCGTTCCACTACGCCCTCGCCGACGCGTTCACCGTCTGCGACGCCTACCACTGCTCCTTCATCGGAGCCACCGACCCGAACCGCTACTACCTGTGGTCGGGCCACACGGGCAACGACGGCACCGGAGGCGGACCGGTCCTCGGCAATCAGGAGGCCGGTTACGGCTGGAAGACCTACCCCGAGCGGCTGGAGGCGGCCGGGGTCTCCTGGAAGATCTACCAGGACGTCGGCGACGGCCTGAACGCCGCGGGCCACTGGGGCTGGATCGGCGACGCCTTCCGCGGCAACTACGGCGACAACTCGCTGCTGTACTTCAACTCCTACCGCAACGCCCAGCCCGGCAGCGCCCTGTACGAGAAGGCCCGCACCGGCACCGACGCCAAGTCCGGCGAAGGGTACTTCGACCGACTGCGCGCCGACGTCGTGAACGGCACCCTGCCCCAGGTCTCCTGGATCGCCGCGCCCGAGGCCTTCAGCGAGCACCCGAACTGGCCGGTCAACTTCGGCGCCTGGTACATCGCGCAGGTGCTCGACGCGCTGACCGCGAACCCGGCGGTGTGGGCGAAGACGGCCTTCTTCATCACGTACGACGAGAACGACGGCTTCTTCGACCACGTGGTGCCCCCGTACCCGCCCACCTCGGCCGCCTGGGGCCTGTCCACCGCGGACGTCACGAAGGACCTGTACGCGGGCGGCGGGGGCTATGCCGCCGGCCCCTACGGGCTGGGCCCCCGCGTCCCGATGATCGTCGTCTCCCCGTGGAGCAAGGGCGGCTACGTCTGCTCCGAGACCTTCGACCACACCTCGGTGATCCGCTTCATGGAGCAGCGCTTCGGGGTCCGGGAGCCCAACATCTCGCCGTGGCGCCGCGCCGTCTGCGGGGACCTCACCTCGGCCTTCGACTTCACCAAGGCGGACGCCTCCCCGGCGGCCCTGCCCCCCACGGCCGGCTACCTCCCGCCGGACCACGACGCCCACCCGTCCTACCACCCGGTACCGCCGGCCACCGGCGCCCTGCCGAAGCAGGAGGCGGGCTCCAAGCCGACGCGCGCACTGGGCTACCAGCCGTACGTGGACGGCAAGGCCACCGTCTCCACGGGGAAGTTCACCCTGACCTTCGCCTCCGGGCCCACCCTGGGCGCCCACTTCCACACCACCTCCGGCAACCGCACGGACGGGCCCTGGCCCTACACGGTCGAGGCGGGCAGGACCCTCTCGGACACCTGGAGCACCAGCGCCTCCACCGGGAACCAGGTCAACCTCACGGTCTGGGGCCCGAACGGCTTCCTGCGCACCTGGAAGGGCCCCGCCAAGAAGGCCGGCCCCGAGGCCACGGCCCGCCACGACGCGACCGCCGGGAACCTCGTGCTGACCCTCGCCAACGCGGGCACGGCGGCCGTGAACCTCACCGTGACCAACACCTACGGCGGCGCGCCACAGACCTTCAAGGTCAACCCCGGCACGACGGTGACCCACCCGGTCGACCTGCGCGCCACGGGCCGCTGGTACGACGTGAAGGTCGTCTCGGACGCCGACGCCGGCTTCCTGCGCCGCTTCGCGGGCCACGTCGAGACGGGAGCCCCGGGCGTCTCCGACCCGGCGATCAAGACCGTGTGACGCGGTCGTCCGGTACGCGCGGAATCCGCCGCCCCCGGGACCTCCCGGGGGCGGGATGTCGACGTCACGGTGTGATGGTAGGCCCGGTGGGCAGAACGTAGGGCGTCGACGCCCTCACTTTCCGTCACCGAAGGAGAACGCATGGCCATCGCCCACCGCAGGATCGGCACCGGACCCGTCCGCGCGATCGTGCTGCACGACTGGTTCGGCACGTCCGCCAACTGGGGCTCGGTACTGGACCACTTGGACCCGGCGGAGTTCAGCTACGCCTTCCTCGACTACCGCGGCTACGGCGACCGCCGGGACGTCGTCGGCCGGTACCACCTCCCGGAGATCGCCGACGACGTCCTGGAACTGGCCGATCAGCTCGGCTGGGACACCTTCTCCCTGCTCGGCCACTCCATGGGCGGCAAGGCCGCCCAGCAGGTGCTGGTCCGGGCGCCCGAGCGGATCGAGAAGCTGATCGGCGTCAATCCGGTCCCGGCCGGCCCCTACCCGATGGACGACGCCACCCACGCGCTCTTCCACGGCGCCGCCGCCGACGAGGACAACCGGCGCGCCATCCTCGACCTCGTGACCGGCAACCGCGCGACCCGCCACTGGATCGACCGGATGGCCGCCCACTCGATGGCCGTCTCGCTGCCCGAGGCCTTCGCCGCCTACCTCGCGAGCTGGGAGTCCCTCGACCTGTCCGCGGCGGTCAAGGGCAACACCGTCCCCGTGCTGGTCCTCGTCGGGGAGTACGACCCGGCACTGAGCGTCGAGGTGATGCGCGCCACCTGGCAGGCCTGGTACCCGCACTGTCGGATCCAACCGCTCCCGGGCGCCGGCCACTACCCGCCGCACGAGACACCGGTCGCGTTCACCGCCGCGATCGAGGCCTTCCTGCGCGGCTGAGGCGGGGCGGTCGGCGGCCGTCCGCGACCCCGGAAACGCCTGTGAGGGGTACGAGGAAACCTCGTACCCCTCACGGGACCGGACAGGGTGAGTGACGGGACTTGAACCCGCGGCCACCTGGACCACAACCAGGTGCTCTACCAACTGAGCTACACCCACCACGAAGGGCGGCGGACCACCCGTTCGACGTGCAAGCACAGCATAGCCGATCAGCGGGGTGCTCCCGCGACTCCGTTTCCCCGCCTCCCGGCCTCCGCGCCCCGCACGTTCCGACTCCGCCCCGGCGGATTTCGTGCGGCGCGGCCCCTGCCGCCGTCGCGTGCCGCACGGCAGGATCCCCGTATGGACCTCGACCCGCTCCTCGCCGACACCGAGCCCTTCACCGCCGCCGACTACGCCGCCCGGATGGCCGCCGCCGCGCGGGCCGCCGCCGAGGCGGGGCTGGCCGGGTTGCTGATCGCCCCCGGGCCCGACCTCACCCACCTCACCGGGTACCGGCCCGTCGACACCGAGCGGCTGACCCTGCTCGTGCTCGCCGCCGATCGGGAACCGGTGCTCGTCGTGCCCGCCCTGGAGGCCCCCGACGCGGTGAAGGCCCCCGGCGCGGGAGCCCTGACCCTGCGCGACTGGGCCGACGGGAAGAACCCGTACGACGCCACCGCGCCCCTGCTCGACGCGACGGGCCGCTTCGGTGTGAGCGACAACACCTGGGCCCTGCACCTGCTCGGCCTGCAACGCGAGTTGCCCGGGACCGCCTACGCCCCGCTCACCGACGCCCTGCCGATGCTCCGCGCCGTGAAGGACCGGCGGGAACTGGCCCGCCTGGCGTCGGCGGGGGCCGCGGCCGACGCCGCGTACGCGCAGATCCTGCACGTCCCCTTCGCCGACCGCAGGGAGAGCGACGTGGCCGCCGACCTGGCGGCGCTGCTGCGCGTGCACGGTCACTCGCAGGTGGACTTCACCGTCGTCGGCTCCGGCCCGAACGGCGCCAACCCGCACCACGAGGCAGGAGAGCGCGTCATCCGGCACGGGGACATGGTCGTCCTCGACTTCGGCGGCCTCCTGCACGGGTACGGTTCCGACATCTCCCGCACCGTGCACGTCGGCGAGCCCACCGCCGAGGAGCGGCGGGTCCACGACGTCGTCCGCGAGGCGCAGCGGGCGGGCGTGGCGGCGGTCCGGCCCGGGATCGCCTGCCAGGACGTGGACCGGGCGGCCCGCGCGGTGATCACCGAGTTCGGCTACGGGGACCGCTTCATCCACCGCACCGGCCACGGCATCGGCGTCACCACCCACGAACCGCCCTACATGATCGAGGGCGAGGAGCAGCCGCTGCTGCCCGGCATGTGCTTCTCCGTCGAGCCGGGGGTCTACCTGCCCGGTCGCTTCGGCGTCCGCATCGAGGACATCGTGACGGTGACCGACGACGGCGTCCGCCGCCTCAACAACGCCCCGCGGGAGATGGCGATCGTCGAGTAGCCGGCCGCCGCCGCGAGCCGGGCCCTACGGGCCCAGCACCACCGCCGACTCGCCCGGCACGTGGATCCGGCCGTCGGGGCCCGGGTGGTCGACGGGCTCCCAGGCGGCCAGCACCCGCACCCCGTTGCGGCCCAGCGCGATGGTCACCGGCTCCCGCGAGAAGTTCACCGCCACCCGGACCTCACCGCGCCGGAACGTCACCCAGCGGCGCTCCTCGTCGTGGGCGACCCGCACCGCCGCGAGATCCGGGTCGCGCAGGTCCGGATGGGTGCGGCGCAGTGCGATCAGGGTCCGGTACCAGTCCAACAGGCGCGTGTGCGAGGGCTGTTCGGGCTCCTGCCAGTTCAGGCAGGACCGGTCACGGGTCGCCGGGTCCTGCGGGTCCGGGATCTCCTCCGCCTTCCAGCCGTGCGCCGCGAACTCCCGCCGCCGGCCCGTCCGCACGGCCTCCGCGAGCTCCGGGTCGGGATGGTCGGTGAAGTACTGCCACGGCGTGCCCGCGCCCCACTCCTCGCCCATGAACAGCATCGGGACGAAGGGGCCGGTCAGCGCCACCGTCGCGGCGCACGCGAGCAGGCCCGGTGACAGGGAGGCCGACAGCCGGTCGCCCAGCGCCCGGTTGCCGATCTGGTCGTGGGTCTGGGTGTAGCCCAGGAAGCGGTGCGCCGGCGTGCGGCGGCGGTCCACGGGCCGGCCGTGCGTGCGGCCCCGGAAGGAGGACCACGTGCCGTCGTGGAAGAAGGCCCGCGTCAGCGTCTTGGCGAGGGCGCCGATCGGGGCCGCGGCGAAGTCGGCGTAGTACCCCTGGGACTCGCCGGTCAGGGTGCAGTGCAGGGCGTGGTGGAAGTCGTCGTTCCACTGGGCGTGCAGCCCCAGCCCGCCGATGGACCGCGTGGTCGTGACGCGCGGGTCGCACTGGTCGGTCTCGGCGATCAGGAACAGCGGGCGGGCGGTCTCGGCCGCCAGCTCGTCCACGGCCGCCGCCAGCTCCTCCAGGAAGGTGAGGGCCCGCCCGTCGGCCAGCGCGTGCACGGCGTCCAGGCGCAGACCGTCGATCCGGTAGTCCCGCAGCCAGGCCAGGGCGCTGCCGATGAAGTACGCGCGGACCTCGTCGGAGCCGGGAGCGTCCAGGTTCACCGCGGCGCCCCAGGGCGTGTGGTGGGACTCCGTGAAGTACGGGCCGAAGACGGGGAGGTGGTTCCCGGAGGGCCCGAGGTGGTTGTGGACCACGTCCAGCACCACGCCCAGCCCGGCGGTGTGCGCCGCGTCCACGAACCGGGACAGGCCCGCCGGCCCGCCGTACGGCTCGTGCACCGCCCAGGGGGCCACCCCGTCGTACCCCCAGCCGTGCCGGCCCGGGAACGGGCACACCGGCATCAGCTCGACGTGCGTGACGCCCAGCCCCGCCAGGTACGGCAGGCGCCCCGCGGCGGCGTCGAAGGTGCCCTCCGGGGTGAACGTTCCGACGTGCAGCTCGTACAGGACCGCGTCCTGGAGCGGGACGCGGGGCGCCGGAGCGGTCGGGTGCAGCGCGGCGACGTCGACCACCGCGCTGTGGCCGTCCGGGCCGTGGGGCAGCCGGCGCCCGCGCGGGTCCGGGCGGACCACCGGATCGTCACCCAGCAGGAACCCGTACTCGTCCCCGTCGGCGGCCGGCGCGTCGACCAGCCACCAGCCGTCCCGGCCCGGTTCCGGGTCGGGTGTCATCTCGTAGGCGGTGTCGTTCAGTCGCATGGCGACCCGACCTGTCAGCGGTGCCCACACCTCGAACTGCACGGACGGTCCCCTCGTCTCCGGCGGTACCCAGCCTGCGTTGTGCGCCCATCATCCCGGCCCCGGCGGGGGAGTTCTGGACACTTCGTCCCCGACGGGCCGACAATCACCCTGTGACGTCGAGTTTCGAGTACCCCGGCTTTCCCGCGCCCCGTCTGTCCGACGCCGAGCGCGACCAGGCGCTGGGCCGGCTCAGGGAGGGCGCGGCCCTGGGAAAGTTGTCCCACGACACGTTCCTGCGGCGGATGGAACTGGCCCTGGTGGCCCGCCGCGCCGAGGATCTCGCGGTGCTCACCGCCGACCTCCAGAGCCGGCGGGGCACCGAAAGCGCCTGGACCCGTCGGTTGTTCGGCTGGGTGGGCCGGGCCTCGGCCGTGAGCGTCGGCGTCCGCAAGGCCTGGCACGCCGAGCGCCTGCCCAAGCTCCTGCTGCCGCATCCCAGCGCCCTGCCCCTCGCGATCGGGCGCGACCCCGGCAACGGGCTGCGGCTCACCCACGAGACGGTGTCCCGGGCGCATGCCGAGCTGAGCCTGCGCGACGGCCTGTGGGTGCTCAAGGACCTCGGCTCCGCCAACGGCACCACCGTCAACGGCCGCCGGGTGACGGGCTCGGCGGTGGTTCGGGAGGGTGACGAGATCGGCTTCGGCCGGATGACCTTCCGCCTCTCCCTCGACTGATTCGCGCGGACGGGCCGGAGCGGCGGGGTCGGGGTGCGCGGGGTCAGCGCCGGCGCGTGGCGAGCACCACCAGGCCGGCAAACCCCTCGCGAGTCAAGGACAGGTGCGAGCCGCCCGGGTTCTTGCTGTCGCGAACCAGTACGGCACCGAGAGTGCTGTCGAGCGTGTCGGCGACTTCCACGCAAGCGCCGCCGTTGTCGCTGTAGCTGGACTTGAACCAACGGGGGGTCTCGGTCACGACGTGCCCTCTCGTATCTGCCTGATCATGGCCACGGAATCCGGTTGCGACAATGCATGGGCCTGCAACTGATGGTAGGTACTCAGTATGGGCGCCACGAACTTGCCGTCACGCTCCAGGTGCCCTCGGGTGGCGGACTCGGCATAGGCCACGATCGAGCGGTCGGGCATTGTCAGAATGTAGAGGGGCAGGTTGAAGGCGCGCCGTACTCCCATGCTGAACGGAGCCAGTTGGAACACGGTGTCCGGCTGCTCGGCGAACTCCATCAGCCGTGATAGCTGTGTGTCCCACTCGGCAACCGAGCCGATCGGTCGACGGACGCAGCTTTCGTCCAGCACGGCCATGACGAGTGGCGCCGGCGTCCGCCGTAGCGCGTGCTGACGTTCGATCACCACGTCGACCCGCTCGCGTGCTTGCTCCGCGGTGATGGTGCCGCGCTTGACTGCGCTCTGGGTCAGAGCTTCCGCGTACGCCTCGGTTTGAAGCAGCCCTGGGATGATGCCGGTCTCGAAGTAGCGGACCTCTGCCGCACGTCCTTCGGACAGCACGTACTCGGGGAAGCCTTCAAGGAGTGATCCGCTCTTGATGCGGAACACGTCGTTGGCCAGCGTCTCGCCTGTACCCGCGAGTTCCAGCGCGCGATCGGCACGTTGCGCGAACTTGACAGTTGGAGCGCGGTTCGCGTTCTCAACCCCGGAAATATGTGATGCCGAATATTCCATTCGCTCGCTGAGGTCATCGAGCGTCCATCCGCGTGCCTCCCGCAACCTGCGTAAACGTGCGCCAAAGGCGGCACGAGGACTGGCGTCGGGAGTCAACTCATTCCTGTTCACGGGTGCCTCATTAACTTTCAGTCATAGCCTGGACAGTTGATAGATCCCAGACTCTAGGTCACGCTGAATCGCCTTGGTAGTGGAACGGCTACGGAGAGGAGTCGCGATGTCCGAGTGCCCGGAGCCGGAGTCGCCGGAACGGCGTGCGCGCGCCGTGGTGGTCATGGGGGACGCGTTGGCAGAGCTGGCTGCGGCCATCGAACGTGACGAACCGCGGCCGGACTGGGGGGACATGCCCCTCATCCACTGCTGCCCGGAAGCACTCGCCCTGGCCACCGCGGTGATGCGCAGGCGTGCGGGGGAGCGTGAGCGGTGACCGGCGACGACGAGCACAGGGACCACGTGCGAAGGACCAGGAGAGGTGCGCTCGCCGTCACCCTCGGGGCCGCCGCCTGGATTGTCGCCGTGGCGTGGATCGTCGCCCGGGGGTGGGGCGCGTGACACCCGGGCGGTACGTCTGTGACGCGCGAATCCGGGTGAGCGTTCCGGGACTGCTGATGCTCCTGCTTCGGATCGGCGCCGACGGCGACACCGTCCGAGACGCGGCATCGCACGGCGGTGATCTGCGGTGCGCGTTGGAGACGCATGAAGGTCCCCATGCCGAGATTCTGTGCGAGAACGACGAAGAGGGGTCGGCCCTCTGGGCGCGGTGGACGGGTCAGGGCCCGCTGGACGAGTTGATGTGGCTGCCGGACTGCCCCGCCGGTGACGACACCCCCGGCGGGGCGGGCGACGGTTGTTGCCGGTTCCTCGGCCACCAGGGGGGCCACACCTGGGAAGTCATCGACCCCGAACTGGAGCGGTATCGGGCGGTCGTTTCCGCGCTGGAGGCGCTGACGTTCGGCCACGAGTGGCCACCTGTCCCCTGACCGGTTCCGGTCCACGGGCCGCCGCGGCTCGCCCGACCATCGGGCGGGTTCCTCCCCGGTCGTGAAGCGGTGGAAGGTGTCCGGGCGGTGGGACTACGCCCGCCCCGGTTCCCGGTGCCGCTTGGCGTACGACCAGGTCACCGAGGTCATCAGGGCCGGGATGGCGAACAGCGGAGCGAAGAGGAAGGCCCACACGGTCTGTGCCGTGTCACTCGACATGTACGTCTGACTCTCGACCGTGAAGGCGACCACGAGTTGCCACAGCGCCACCAGGACCAGGGCCGCCGAGGCGGTCCAGGCCACCCTGGTCATCGCCCGGGGGCGCAGTGGCCGCCACCGGTCGCTGACGAGTAAGAGAGGGAACAGGGAGCCCAGTTCGGCAAGGACGGAGAGGCCGACGACGTAGGCGATGCCCCAGCCCGGTATGTCGAAGACATCGCGCAGTACCTGTTCGCTGTAGCCCACGTGGACACCGGATGCCATGGCGATGCGCCACAGGCCGGATGGAACCGCGCACAGGGCGATGGCGTGGGCGGCACGACGAGCCCAGAGGGGGGCGGGCGCTGAGACGGGAAGCGAAGGGGGCGCTGTGGTCATGACATGCATCCTGGTCCCGGACGGGGCAGTCGCACGTCAATCGTCACGGCGGACCGTATCCGTCCCGCGGGGGATGGTCCGCCCGCCGGAGGAGACCTGAGGAGGACTCCGTCGCCGGACGGACCGGGTCTATTGTGTGCGTGAACCAGCCTTCCCCGGCGGGAGTTCGACGACCGGGCCGCACGGTCGGATGCGGCGCGACGGCGCCGGGGCCGGGGACCGGTACGTCGCTCGCCGGCTCGGCGACCGGCATGTCACGAGAGCCCTTCCGGCCGGACGACGCGCGGGCCCGAGGGCGCTGCGAACCCGACCCTCGGGTCCGTGCCGGGTGGGAGCGGGCGTGCGGCCCGGTGCGGCCCGCTACCGGTTGACCGCCGTGAGCCGTTCGTAGGTGGCCAGCACCGTGCGGGACTGGTGTTCCACCTGCGTGGCCACCGGGATCCAGCGCGCCTGGAAACGGGCCGCGAACTCCTCGCACCACCCCGTCACCAGGCGATCCAGCCCCGGCGCCGCCGGATGCCCCTGCGCCCGCAGCACGCGCAGCAGCATCGCGGCGGCGCGCAGCGACAGCCGCCGCCCGAACGCGTCGATGCTGCCGATGTGCGCCGTCGTGGCCTCGGCGGGCGCCCCGGGGCCGGTCCACTCGACCGTGATCCGGGGGATCAGGGCGAGCGTCCAGTCCACCGCCCGCAGCAGCGGCGCGGTGTCCGGGTCCACCGCGTACACCCCCTCGCGCACGGCGGCCACCCGGTCGGCGTCCCCGCTGAGCCGCCCGGCCAGCATGCGCAGCGCGCGTCGCGGGTCCGGGTGCGGGGCCGGGTCGTCCACCAGGTCGGAGGCCCACATGGGCACTTCGACGATCGCGGTGGTACCCGCGTACCGGTGGGCGTGGTACCAGGTGCTCAGCCGGGTGTCCTCCGGGTGGAAAGCCCCGGCCGCCTCGGTGCCCGGCTCGGGCATCACGAAGATCCCGGGCCCGGGAGAGGGCCACCCGGTGGCGTCGGAGGCACCCGTCTCCACCGGGATCCGCAGCTCGGCCGCCGACTTGGCGAAGGGCTCCGAGAGCCCGGGTATGTCCTGCGTGAGCTGGACCCAGGAGCCGCCCAGGTCGGTGCCGTGCAGGGAGATCTGGAGTACGGGGCGCAGCTCGTCGATGAGCGCGGTCAGGGCCAGGGTCTCGGGCGGCAGCCGGTCCGGGGGCAGTAAGGACGGTGCCCACTCGGGCTGTTCGGGCCCGGGGGGCCGGAAGAAGTTCCGGTGGTAGTCGAGGAGGGAGTACGGGCGGGGAGTGAGGTGCAGGGCCGCCCCGTCGGGGTCCGCGCAGAGCAGGAAGTGCCAGCCGCAACCTGCCCGGGGGGCGAGGTCGCGGATGACGCGCCGGGCCAGGGAGAGGGCCGTCGGGCCGCCGACGGGTTCGTTGGCGTGCGCCCCGGCGACGACGAGGACGTTGCGGCCCGGCGCGCCCGCCCCGGCGGGCTCCCCGCCGACGGAGAGCAGCCACAGCGGCCGGCCGGCCCGGGAAGCGCCGACTTGGCGCAACCGCACCAGGGCGGGATGTTCGTCCGCCAGGGCGCGTGCGGCCAGGGCGAGTTCGTGCGGAGTGGGGTAGCACATGTCTCGTAGGAGGGTCACATGTCTGCCATGCCCGTCGCGCACACCCGCTACTGCTCCGGGCGCCCCGCACTTCCCCCAATCCCGGGGAAACCCCTGGCCAACGCCTCGCCTTCGGCGTGCTCGCGTCGGTCAGTCCATTCCGACCAGGCAGTAGACGTACTCGTTGAGGGGGATCCCGTTGCGGGTGTAGCTGTAGGAGAAGGCGTACTCCGTCTTCGGGTTGTCGTTGCAGCGGTTCAGGTCGGAGGTCATCGGGATGCTCTCGATCACCCGGTAGTGCGCGTCGGACGCCGAGCAGGGGACCTCCCGGACCCCGGTGACCCGCTGGGCGGTCGTCGAGTCCGGCAGCGTCCCGTTGAGGCAGGTGCCCCGGTCGAACGGGCTCGGGGCGGCCTCCGACGGCGACGGCGCGGGGTCGGGTACGGACGCGCCGGTCGACGTGGTCGACGTGGGGAGGGCCACGGGGGGCGGGGCCGGCGCGGGGGACCAGACGCTGACCGTGGGCGTGGCGGTGGGCGTCGGGGAAGCCTCGCCCTTGTCGTCGTCCCCGCTGTTCAGCAGGACCACGCCGACGATCACGGCGGCGAGGACCCCGACCGCCACCAGGCACCCCTTGGCGCCCGACTTGGCCGAGGCCGCGGGCTGTCCCGGGGCCGCGCCGGCGACCTGGCCCACCCGGATGCGCAGCAGTACGTCGGTGTCGCCCACGCGGGCCCGGACGAGTTGCCCGTCCGTGCAGGAGGGGATCCGCAGGCGGGCGGGCCCCGACGCCAGAGCCACCGTGAGGATCACGCCGTGGGCGGCCTGCTGCGGGGTGATCGTGAGGGGGATCTCCTGAGGCGACACCGGCTGCTCCCAGAGTGGTGGTGGTGCGGACGCTGTCCGACGAACCCGTGGGATTCTGCCCACCCCGCGCACGGTGACGCAGGCATTCCGGCTGAAGTCCCCCCGAACGTACGTCCGTTGACCGGACTCCCGGGTGCCCGCCGGCCCCCCCTCCCGGAGGCGCCCGGGAGGGGGTGCGGCCGTGCTACCCGGCCGACTGCGACCGGAGCAGCACCACCGCCGGGCGGTCCGCCAGCAGCACCGACAGGGCGACCTCGCCCTCGTGCACGTCCCCGTACGGCAGGGACGTCCACCGCCCCGCCGGCAGGGTCAGCGCGGTGCCGCGCCAGCCGCCCGCGCCCGCGAGCCGGTGCGAGAGCCGGGTGGCCACCGCGATCAGACCGGACGACCGGGCGAAGGCCACGCAGTGGTCCGCGGCCGGCCCCCGGGCGGCCAACGGCGTGTACCCGGTGAACAGGCCGGGGCGGGAACGCCGCAGCCGCAGCAGCGTGGTGGTCAGGGCGAGCTTCTCCTGGGCCACGCCCCGCGGGGTCCCGCCCGCGTCGAGCAGGGCCGCGGCCTCGCGCGGGTGGACGGAGGGCCGCCGGTTGTCGGGGTCGACCAGGGCCCGGTACTCGCTCTCCTCGCCCTGGTACACCTCCGGAACCCCGGGCATCGCCAGGTGGAGCAGGGTCATCCCGAGGAGGTTGGCCCGGGCGGCCTCCCGCAGTTCCGGCGGGAGGTCCGCGGGGAGCGCTCCGGGCCGGGACGCCGCCCCGGTGATCCCCGCCTCGTACCGCTCGTCCGGTTCCGTCCAACTGGTGTGCAGCCCGGCCTCACGGGCCCCCTTCAGCAGGGCCGCCGACAGGCGGGGCCCGCGTTCCGGGACCTCCCCGAGGCCCAGGGCGGTCTGCCGCGCCACCCACGCGGCCCGGGGGTCCGGGCCGCCGTCGGCCGGTCCGGCCATGTGCCCCGGAGCCTGCGAGAGGGTCGAGATGCGCGCCCGGACGTCCGCGCTCCGCTTGGTGTCGTGGGTGGACAGCACCGTGCCCGAGGCGGGCCAGTCCCGTTCCAGGTCGGCGCAGTACGCGTGGAACCCGGCCACGGACACCGCCGGCCGGCCGGGCTCCCCGCCGACCTCCGTGGCCGACAGCAGCGGGGCCCAGCGGTAGAAGGCCCGGTCCTCCAGCGACTTCGCCCGCAGGGCGGCCGAGGTCTGGGCGAAGCGGGCGGCGAAGGCGGGGTCCCGCGCCACCAGGTCCCGCACGCCGGCCACCGCGTGGGCCCCGACCCGGGAACCGGCCCGCTCCAGCGCCTCCGGGGGCATGTCCGGCTCGCCGGGGTACGGCCGGTACACCGGGTACTCGATCAGCAACTCCCTCACCGCTGCACCCAGATCGGCGCCGGCGAGTCGCTGGAGCGTCGCCAGCTCGGCCGCCAGATCGCCGGTCAGCACCTCACGCGTCGCCGCTGCCGCGGTCTCCTCCCAGGAGGGTGCCCCGGTGGACTCCCGGTACAGGCGCGCCAGTTCGTCCACCCCGGCCGGATCGGCGAAGACCCCGTCCACCCGGTGCAGCGCGTCGTACCCCGTGGTGCCGGCGACCGGCCAGCCGGCGGGCAGCCGCTCCCGGGGGGCCAGGATCTTCTCCACCACGATCCAGCACTCCTCGCCGACCTCCGCGCGCAGCCGCCGCAGGTACTCCCGCGGATCCGCCAGCCCGTCCACGTGGTCGATCCGCAGCCCCGACACCACCCCGTCGCGGACCAGCTCCAGCACCTTGGCGTGCGTGGCCGCGAACACCTCCGGGTCCTCCACCCGCACCCCGATCAGATCCGAAATGGTGAAGAAGCGGCGGTAGTTCAGGGCGGTCCGGGCCTCGCGCCAGCACGCCGGCCGATACCACTGTGCGGCGAGGAGCTCCGTCGTCGGCAGTGCGGCCGTTCCCTCCCGCAGCGGGAACTCGTGCTCCCCGCAGCGCAGCACCCCGCCGACGACCTTCACCTCGCCCGGGTCGAGCGGTTCGGCGAGCACCGGCAGCAGCACCTGCCCGTCGCCGGCCTCCCAGTCGATGTCGAACCAGGCCGCGTACGACGACTGCGGCCCCTCCCGCAGCACCTCCCACAGCGGCCGGTTCAGCCGCAGCGGCGACGGCACCGCCATGTGGTTCGGCACGATGTCGAGCACCATGCCCAGCCCGTGTTCCCGCGCGGTCGCGGCGAGGGCCCGCAGCCCCCGCTCCCCGCCGAGCTCGGCCCGCACCCGGGTGTGGTCGGTGACGTCGTACCCGTGCGTGGAACCCGGCACGGCCTCCAGTACCGGCGACAGGTGCAGGTGGGACACGCCGAGCGAGGCGAGGTACGGAACCACCGCCCCGGCCGCCGCGAACGGGTACTCGGGGCACAGCTGGAGACGGTAGGTGGACGCCGGAGTGACGGATGTCGGAACATCGGTTTCCGCTTGGCTGCTCAAGTACTCCTGGGTCATGAGAACGTACGTACCCAGCCTGCGGGATTCCGTGCCATGACCCAATGCATCCGGGTGACTGCACCGGGTTAACGTTCCTCGGGTGTTTGGAACCGTCGACACCTATCGCAAAGTCATCGCCCTGACCGGGCCCCTTCTGCCGCTCGTCTCCTTCCTCGCCCGACTTCCCGTCGCGATGTGCCAGTTCGGCAGCGTGCTGCTGATCGCGAAGACCACCGGCTCCCTCGCCACCGCCGGGATCGTCGGGTTCGCCCTCTCCGCCGGACAGGTGGCCTTCGGGCCCGTCCTGGGCCGGCTCGCCGACCGCCGCGGGCAGCGCCCCGTCGTCCTCGGCGCCGTCGCCGTCAACGCGGTCGCCACCGGCGCCCTGGTCGCCGGGGCGCTCGGACACCTCGACACGGTTCCGCTCGCCTCGATCGCGGTGGTCGCAGGCGCCTCCATCCCGTTGATCGGGCCCCTCGCCCGCAGCCGCACCGTGGCCCTGGCCCGCCGCGCCGACGCCGACGAGAGCGTGGTGGGCGCCGTCCACTCGCTCGAAGGCACCCTGGACGAGGTGTCGTTCGTCATCGGACCGGCCCTCGTCGGCACGGCAGCGCTCGTCGCGCACCCCGCCGCGGCCCTCGCCGGCGCCGCCTGCCTCGTCGCCGTCTTCGGCAGCGTCTACGCCCTCCACCCGACGGCCTCCGTCACCGCCGGTTCGCCCGCCCCGGTCCGCCCCGAGGGCGGCCGGTCCCGGCCGCCGGGCATCGTGTACTCCGTGAGGGCCTCCCTCGCCCTCCAGGGAGCCGTGTTCGGCGCCTGCCAGGCCGGCATCGCGGCCCTGACCCTGCGCCTGGGCGTCCCGGGGCAGGCCGGCATCGTCTACGCCTCCATGGGCGTGGTCAGCGCCGTCGTGGGCCTGGCCATGGGCGGGCTGCCGGCCCGCTTCGGACTGCGGCTGCGCTGGAGGCTGGCCACCGCCGCGGGGCTGGCCTTCTCGGTGCCGTTGGTGTTCACCGACGGCCTGCTGCCGCTGTACGCGGTCGTCACCGTGCTCGGCGCCGCCTGCGCACCGCACCTGATCACCGCGTTCGCGCTCACCGAGCGGCACGTGGAACCCGCCCGACTCGCCGAGGCGATGGCCTTCGCCGCCGGATCGCTCGTCGCCGGCCAGGCCCTCGCTCTGGGGATCAGCGGCCAACTCGCCGAGTCGTACGGGGCCGCGGGCCCCTTCGCGCTCGCCGTGGGCGCCGCGGCGCTGTGCCTGGTCATGGCCCTGGCCACCCTGGAGCCCGCGGGCCGCCCGCACCCCGGGGCCGTCATCCCCGCGCAGGCGACGGCCCCGCGGATCGCGGCGGCCGGCGAGGAGCGGCCGACCGCCGTCGAGCGGACCTCCTACGCAGGGCGCTGAAGCACCACCATGCACCGACCCGTCAACGCCACCCGGTCGCCGGCCGCGAACTGCGGTCCGGTGCCGGGTGGCAGCACGTCCGACCGGGCCGTGTCCACGATCAGGCGCCACTGGGCGCCGTGCCCGGCCGGGATGGTGAAGTCCTGTGCCTCGGCACCCGCGTTGAACATGAGCAGGAACGAATCGTCGGTGATCCGCTCGCCCCGCGTGCCCGGTTCGGAGATCGCCTCGCCGTTGAGGAACACCGTCAGCGCCCGGGCGTGCTGTGCCTGCCAGTCACGGGCCCGCATCTCCTCGCCCTGCGGGGTGAACCACGCGATGTCCGAGAGTTCGTCGTGGGTGCCCTCCACCGGCCGGCCGTGGAAGAACCGGCGCCGCCGGAAGACCGGGTGGTCCCGGCGCAACCACACCATCTGCCGAGTGAACTCCAGCAACCCGGGCGCCGGTTTGCCCGGCTCCGGCCAGTCCACCCAGGACACCGCGTTGTCCTGGCAGTAGGCGTTGTTGTTGCCGCCCTGGGTGCGGGCGAACTCGTCGCCGTGGCTCAGCATCGGCACGCCCTGCGACAGCATCAACGTGGCGGTGAAGTTGCGCATCTGACGCGCGCGCAGTTCCCGTACCTCCGGGTCCTCCGTCGGACCCTCCACCCCGCAGTTCCAGGACCGGTTGTGGGTCTCCCCGTCCCGATTGCCCTCCCGGTTCGCCTCGTTGTGCTTGTCGTTGTAGGAGACCAGGTCGTTCAGGGTGAAACCGTCGTGGCACGTGGTGAAGTTGATGGAGGCCAGCGGGCGCCGACCGTCGTCCTGGTAGAGGTCGGAGGAGCCCGTCAGCCGTCCCGCGAACTCCGCCAGCGTGCGCGGCTGCCCGCGCCACATGTCCCGCACGGTGTCGCGGTACTTGCCGTTCCATTCCGTCCACAGGGGCGGGAAGTTGCCCACCTGGTAGCCGCCCTCGCCCAGGTCCCAGGGCTCGGCGATCAGCTTCACCTGGCTGACCACCGGGTCCTGCTGGACCAGGTCGAAGAACGACGACAGCCGGTCCACCTCGTGGAACTGCCGGGCCAGGGTGGCCGCGAGGTCGAAGCGGAAACCGTCGACGTGCATCTCCGTCACCCAGTAGCGCAACGAGTCCATGATCAGTTGGAGCACGTGGGGGGACCGCATCAGCAGGGAGTTCCCGGTGCCGGTGGTGTCCATGTAGTGCCGGGGATCCTCCGCCAGCCGGTAGTACGAGGCGTTGTCCAGCCCCCGGAAGGACAGCGTCGGCCCCAGGTGGTTCCCCTCGGCCGTGTGGTTGTAGACCACGTCCAGGATCACCTCGATCCCGGCCTCGTGCAGGGCCCGCACCGCGGACTTGAACTCCAGCACCTGCTGGCCGCGATCACCGGAGGCGTAGCCGTTGTGCGGGGCGAAGAAGCCGATGGTGTTGTAGCCCCAGTAGTTGCTGAGCCCGTCGTCCACCAGCCGGTGGTCGTTGACGTACTGGTGCACCGGCATCAGCTCCAGCGCGGTCACCCCGAGCTTGGTCAGGTGCCCGATGACCGCCGGGTGCGCGAGGGCGCCGTAGGTGCCGCGGAGCTCCTCCGGGAGGTCCGGGTGTCGCATCGTCAGACCTTTGACGTGCGCCTCGTACAGGACCGTGTGGTGGTACTCGTGGCGCGGCGGTCGGTCGTTGGCCCAGTCGAAGTACGGGTTCACCACGACCGAACTCATCGTGCGGGGAGCCGAGTCCAGGTCGTTGCGGGAGTCCGGCCGACCGAAGTGGTAGCCGTACACCTGTTCGCCCCAGTCGACGCTGCCGCTGATGGCGCGCGCGTACGGGTCGAGCAGCAGTTTCGCCGCGTTGCAGCGCAGGCCGTGCTCGGGTTCGTACGGGCCGTGGACCCGGAAGCCGTAGCGCTGCCCCGGCATCACACCGGGCAGGTAGGCGTGTCGGACGAATGCGTCCGTCTCGCGCAGTTCGACGGCGGTCTCCGAGCCGTCGTCGTGCAACAGACACAGCTCGATCCGTCGGGCGGCCTCGGAGTAGACCGCGAAATTGGTGCCGGCGCCGTCGTACGTGGCACCCAGCGGATACGCCTGTCCCGGCCAGATCTGCATGGATAACGACTCTTCCCTCGATGTCGGTGGATGCCCCTGGCGATCCGGCGTACACCACGTCACTGCCAGATCTTCCCCGAAAGAGCGCCCCCAAGCGGGGACTTGGGATGCTCCTACCGGGTGACCCGGAGAGCTGATATGCGGGTCAGTGGACTGTGTGGGCATCGGATAATGGGTCAACGGGCAGCCGGTGTAAGGGCCATCGGGCTGCATCCGGCCGCGCGCGCGGAGTACCCTTCCGTGATCACTGGAGACGGGCGTCCAGACGCAGAAGGCGGTGCACGGGTGAGCTCGGGAGGTCTGGAGCTGCCCCCTGGTGACAGCGGTCACGAGGGTGGCCCGGCGGACACCGCGGGGGGCGGGCCCGCGGGAGCGCCGGCCGGGGCGGTCTCGCTGGCCCCGCCGGAGACCGGAGGAACCCGGGCCGGAGCCGAACTGGACTGGAGCACGGAAGCCTGGAGCGAGGTCCGGACCCGGGCCCAGCGGGCGGGACGCGCATACATCTGGCTGAACCTCATCGAACAGCGGCTGCGCTCGGTGGTCGGGGCGGTGCTGCGGCCGATCTACGAGCCGGCGCACGGCGGGGACGACTGGGTGGTCGCCGCCGCCGGGCCGGCGGGCCAGGAGTGGGTGCAGCGGGCGGTGGCCGTGCGCGAGGTCAGCCGGCGCAAGGGCTACCTCCTGGACTCCGCCGACGACAACGTCCTCAGCTTCCTGACGCTGCCGCAGTTGCGGGAGCTGATGGTCCAGCACTGGCCCTGCTTCGAGCCGTACTTCGACGACCGGCGGGAGATCGAGCTGGCCCTCGACGAGCTGGAGGTCACCCGGAACGTCGTCTCCCGCAACCGGGCCCTGTCGCGGGCGGTGCTGGAGCAGGCCGAGCGGGCCTCGGCGCGACTGCTGGAGGTGCTCGGCGGCGGCTCGGGCTCCCCGTCGGCCGACCGGCTGCCGATCGACGCCGTCGAGGACCTGGTCGGCGACCGGTACGCGGACGTCATCTCGGTCCACCCGGACCGGGTACGGCTCCAGCGGCAACTGCCGGCGGAAGACCTGTTCGGCGGAGCGCGCCGGCTCGACGCCATCGGCATAGGCCTCAACCTGCTGGTCCAGAACTTCTCCGGGCGAAGACTCGTACGGCTCACCGAGGCGGGCTGCCGGGTCCGACTGCTGTTCCTGAACCCGGCCAGCAGCGCCGTCAAACGCCGGGAACGGGAACTGGGGCTGCGCAAGGGGGAGCTCAGCCGGTCGGTCGAGATGAACATCCTGCACGTGCGGCGGGTCCGGGCCGGCCTGCGCGACCCCTCGCGCTTCGACATCCACGTCTTCGACGAGACCCCCCGCTTCACCGCGTACCTGGTGGAGGGCGAGTCCGCGGGGATCGCCGTGGTCCAGTCGTACCTGCGCCGGGCCCGGGGCATGGAGGCCCCCGTGCTCGTGCTGCGCGGGGGCGGGCGGGGCGTGCCCAAGGACGCCGACCACGGCCTGTTCACGACATACCGGGAGGAATTCGAATCGGTGTGGGAGGACTCGCGGCCGGTGTCGTGACCCCCGCGCCGCCGGACCGGACCCGACCCGGCGGCCGGGCTGTCAGTACCCCGTGGCAGGCTGAAAGTCGTTGACCGGAAGTTTGTACGGGGGAGGGGCGCGTCATGGTGGCGTGGCACGGGGGAACGTTGGTCGGGTTCGACGTGGAGATGACCGGCACGGATCCGGGGGAGTCGCGGATCGTGACCGCCGCGGTGGTCGCGGTGCGCGACGGCGAAGCGCGGAGCCGGTCGGCGGCCCACGGCGGAACGAGGGCCGCGTGATGAGCTGGATCAGTGGGCCGTTGGTGGCCTTCGACCTGGAGACCACGGGCACCGACGTCGAGACCGACCGCATCGTCACAGCGGCGGTCGTGCGGCTGGATTCGACGGGGGCCGTCTCGGCCGAGCGGACCTGGTTGCTGAATCCAGGGGTGGCGATACCGGAGCAGGCATCGGCGATCCACGGCATCTCGACGGAACACGCCCGCGAGCACGGGGCGCCGGCCGCTTCCGCCATAGAGGAGATCGCGCAGGCCGTCGCCGAGGGGCTGCGGCTCGGGACGCCGCTGGTGGTGATGAACGCACGCTACGACCTGTCCCTGCTGGACCGCGAGTGTCGGCGGCACGAGGTCGAGTCGATCAGCGAGCGGCTGGGCAGTGTGCCTTCGCCCGTCATCGATCCGCTGGTGATCGACAAGCACGTCGACAAGTACCGGAAGGGCAAACGGGCCCTCCACGCGTTGTGCGCCCACTACGGGGTGTCGCTCGAAGACGCGCACGACGCGAGGGCCGATGCCGTGGCCGCCGCCCGCGTGGTGCGGCGCATGGGCGAGAAGCACCGGCCCGTCGCCGCGATGCCGTTGGCGGATCTGCATGACCTCCAGGTGCGTGCGGCGGCCGAGCAGTCGGTCTCTTTGCAGGCGTACTTGCGGCGTACCGCTGATCCGACGGCAGTCGTCGAGCCGGCCTGGCCGCTCGTCCCCCGGAGGCGATGACCGCGCCGGTCGGCACTCCCCGGCCTTCCGCGAGCGGGACACCGTGCCGCATCGGGCCGCGCCGGGCCCGGGACTTCCGGTCCCCGCGGTTCAGAAGGGATGCCAGCGCGTCTCGGTGTCGCCGTCCCGCAGAGAGGCCACCCGGCGGCGGAACTCCGCCAGCGCCTTCGGGTTGTCCGGCGCGTGCTGGGAGACCCAGGCGCAACTCGCCGTCTCCCGGGCCCCGCGCAGGACCGCGCAGCCCTCCCACTCGCGCACGTCCCATCCGTACGCCGTCACGAACGCCTCGTACGAGGCGGCGGGCAGCCCGTAGCGGTCGCGGGACAGGGCCATCACCACCAGGTCGTGCTCGCGCAGGTCGCTCGACACGGTCTCCAGGTCCACCAGCACCGGCCCGTCCGGCCCCACGTGGACGTTGCGGGGCAGGGCGTCGCCGTGGATCGGGCCGAGGGGGAGGCGCGGGGTCAGAGCGGCGACCTCGCCCGCGTACGCGTCGCGGCGGGCCCTCAGGTACGCGGCGTCCGCCGGGTCGACGGCCTCGCCGGCGAACCGCAGCCAGCGTTCCACCCCACCCAGCAGGTCGCGCGCCGGCAGGGTGAACGGCGGTGCGGGCAGCACGTGGATCAGGCGCAGCAGGGCCGCGAGGTCCTCGGGACCCGCCGGCCGGACCGCGGCGGGCAGTCGGTGCCACAGGGTCACGGGGTGTCCGGCGACCAGCCTGGCCGACGGTTCGGCGGCGCGCACGGCGGGGACCCCGGCCTCCGCGAGCCACCCCGCCACGGCCAACTCTCGCTCGGCGCGCTCCAACAGCGCCGCCTCGCGGCCCACCTTGGCGACCAGGTCGTCACCCACCGCGAAGACGGCGTTCTCGCCGAAGGTCAGCAACTCGACCCCACCCGTGAGGCCCGCCGCTGTGAGTACGTCCCTGGCCCGAGCCTCGTCCATGCCTGCTGTCCGCCGTCTCTCCGGATCGTGGTGAATCCGCCAAGTCTGTCATCCCCGCGCGATCGGGCCGGTACCCCGGGACCCGGCACGCGGCACCCCCACACGCGGCATCCCGGCACCCGGCGATCCGGGGAGCGCGGGGTGAAACCCGTTGCACGAGACGTCTCGTCTCGTTATGGTCGGAGCATGACCCCAGTCAAGCCCGCGCACATCGCCATGTTCTCCATCGCCGCCCACGGACACGTGAACCCGAGCATCGAGGTGATCCGGGAGCTCGTCGCCCGCGGCCACCGCGTCAGCTACGCCATTCCCGCCTCCTTCGCCGAGAAGGTCGCGGCGACCGGCGCCACCCCGGTGATCTGGGAATCCACCCTCCCCACCGAGGACAACCCCGAGGCCTGGGGCACCGAACTCATCGACAACATCGAGCCCTTCCTCGACGACGCCATCCAGGCGCTGCCCCGACTGGCCGCCGCCTTCGAAGGGGACGAGCCCGACCTCGTCATCCACGACATCACCTCCTACCCGGCGATCGTCCTGGCCCGCCGCTGGGGCGTCCCCGACGTCTCCCTCTCCCCGAACCTGGTCGCCTGGACCGGCTACGAGGAAGAGGTCGCCGCCCCCATGACCGCGCAACTGCGCGCCTCCGAACGCGGCAGGGCCTACCACGCCCGCTTCCGCGCCTGGCTCGACGAGAACGGCATCGCCGAGGACTCCGACCACCTGATCGGCCGCCCCCGGCGCAGCATCGTGCTCATCCCCAAGGCGCTGCAACCGCACGCGGACCGGGTCGACGAGTCCGTGTACACCTTCGTCGGCGCCTGCCAGGGCGACCGGGCCGCCGACCAGGGCACCTGGACCCGCCCCGCCGACGCCGCCGGGAAGAAGGTGCTCCTGGTGTCGCTCGGATCCGCCTTCACGGACCGGCCCGACTTCTACCGGGCGTGCGTCGAGGCCTTCCGTGACCTGCCCGACTGGCACGTCGTCCTCCAGATCGGCAAGAAGACCGACATCGCCGCACTCGGCGCGATCCCCGACCACGTCGAGGTGCACCGCTGGGTGCCCCAACTCGACGTCCTGCGCCAGGCCGACGCCTTCATCACCCACGCGGGCGCCGGCGGCAGCCAGGAAGGCATGGCCACCGCCACCCCGATGGTCGCGGTCCCGCAGGCCGTGGACCAGTTCGGCAACGCCGACATGCTCCGGGCGCTCGGCATCGCCCGCCACGTCCCGATGGAGGAGGCCGACGCCACGACCCTGCGCGAGGCGGTCCTCGCACTCGTCGCCGACCCCGAGGTCGCCGCCCGCGCCGAGGCCGTCCGCGCCTCGACGGCCGCGGAGGGAGGCACGCCCCGGGCCGCCGACCTCATCGAGGCCGAACTGTCACAGCCCCGTCCTATCGTTCGGGCATGACTCCTCGGAAGTACGCCGCACTGCTGCGCGGGATCAACGTCGGCGGGAACAAGAAGGTCCCCATGGCCGAACTGCGCCAGGTCCTGGAGGACCTCGGCCACCAAGACGTACGGACGTACCTGCAGAGCGGCAACGCCGTCTTCGGCAGCGCGGAACGGGACACCACCGCACTCGCCCGCGCACTGGAGGCGGCCATCGAGGCCCACTTCGGCTTCAGGGTGCCCTGCCTGGTGGTCGACGGCGACCACCTGCGGGCCGTCGTCGACGCCTGCCCCTTCCCCGCCGCCGAGTTGGAGGGCAGGCAACTGCACGCCACCTTCTGCTCCGAGCAACCCGGCGAGGAGCGCTTCTCCGCCATCGACGCACCCGCCTACCTGCCCGAGGAGTTCAGGGTCGGCGACCGGGTCGTCTACCTCCACACCCCGGACGGCCTCGGCCGATCGAAGCTGGCCGACGTCTTGGCCAGGCCCGCCGTCGTGAAGGGGCTCGACGTGACCACCCGGAACTGGAACACGGTCGTCAAGCTCGTCGAACTCACCCGGGACTGAGCCGGAGCGGACCCGCCGCACGGCCGGCCGGCGCGATCCGGCCCGGGCCCGCCCCGTGCCCGTCCGCGACCGCGGTGACCGCCGCCGCGCGCTCGGGGGTGAGGGCGCCGCCGCCCTTGTCCTCGGCCTGCGGCCGGCCGGCAGACCGAGCTTCCCGGCGGTGCGACCGGTACAGGTCGATCCGCTCCGGTCCGAGCCCGCGCGGGCTCACCCCGCACGGCTCCCGCAGCCGCTCCGGGCGGCCCGACACGTGCCGGAGGTCCGGACCGGTGCGCACCATCCCGCCCCGGGTGGCGATCACGAGCCGCTCGACGTACGGGGACAGGGCCTCGGCCGGGTTCCCGCGCGGAGCCCGAGTGCCGGGGGCCGACCAGAGCACCCGTACCGAGCCCGAGGCGGCGCACGGGCAGGTCCCCACCGCGTCCGCACATCGGGTCCGTCATGGCCCGACGGCAACCGGGGACGGCGGATGTGCCAGGCTCTGCGGATGCGTTACATCATCATCGGCGCCGGGGCGATCGGCGCGACCATCGGCGGCCGGCTCGCACGGACGGGCCGGGACGTCGTCCTGTGCGCACGCGGCGCGCACGCCGAGGCGCTGCGGGCCGACGGGCTGCGGCTCACGACCACCGACGGGACGCAGGTACACCGGCTGCCCGTCGTCACCGGCCCGGCCGAACTCGGCGAGCTGCGCCCGGACGACGTGCTGCTGCTCGCCGTGAAGACGCAGGACGCCATCGCGGCGCTGGACGAGTGGGGCGACGCGGAGGTCGCGGGCGGAGGCACGGCGGCGCAGCGGCTTCCCGTGCTCTGTCTGCAGAACGGCGTGGAGAGCGAACGACTGGCGCTGCGCCGCTTCGCCCGGGTGTACGGGGTGTGCGTCTGGCTGCCCGCGACCTTCCTGGAGCCGGGCGTGGTCTCCGCGCTGTGCGCGCCGCTGACCGGGATCCTGCACCTGGGCCGGGCGGCCGGCGGCAGCGACGCACGGATCCGGGCCGTCGCCGCCGACCTGGAGGAGTCCGGGTTCGAGGCGCCCGTCGTCGATGACGTGACGCGGTGGAAGTACGCGAAGCTGCTCGGCAACCTCGGCAACGCGATCCAGGCGACGACCGGCCCCGAACCGGATCCCGCGAAGGCGGCGTTGCTGCTCCGGGCGATCCGCGAGGCGAAGGCGGCCTTCGAGGCCGCCGGGATCGCGTACGCGTCCGAGGCCGAGCAGACGGCGGCGCGCGCGGGGAAGGTCGACCAGCCGGCGGGGGTGCGGGGCGGGTCGTCCTGGCAGAGCCTGGCGCGCGGCACGGGATCGGTCGAGGCGGACTACCTCAACGGCGAGATCTCCCTGCTGGGCCGGCTGCACGGCGTGGCCACCCCGGTGAACGACACCCTGCGGCACGCGGCGAACATCTTCGCCAGGGAGGGACTGCCGCCCGGCGCCATGTCCATCACGGACCTGACGGCCCTCGCCGACGAGGCGGCGGCCCGCGCCTAGGGTCTGTCGTCGAAGTGGCGCCGCGCGGGCCAGGCGAGACTCCGACGACAGGGCCTGGAGGCCGTCCGGCGGATCACGTACGGCCACCGGCCGCCCGGGCAAGAGGCGCGAGAGGCGCGAGAGGTTCGGGACGGCCGGCTGTCTCAGTCTGCGCCGGGGGCCCGGCCCGTCCGTGGCGAGGGTCGATCAGACCCGCGCCCGGGTGCCGGTGTACCGGTGTGTCGGACCTGGTCGACCACCTCGCGTACGGCGTCCGTGACAAGGCCGGGCTGTTCGACGGCGATGCCGTGTCCGCTGTCGGTGTGGGTGACGTGCCGTGCGTGCAGGTCGCGGGCCAGCCGGTCCTGCGCGGCCAGCCACGCCGGCCAGGTCGACCCCCCGACTCCGAGCCGGAGGTCCCAAGGGTGGTCGGACGTGAGGACGACGGCGGGCAGGCCCCGCGGGAGCGCCGGTGCGTCGGCCAGCTCCCGCAGGGAGGCGGGATAGTCCGGCACTTCGAGGCCCTTGCCCGTGTCCGTGGCCCGGATCTTGTCCATCCAGGCCGACCACTGGGCCGGGGTCAGGGCGGCCCGCAGGAACGGGGACGCTCCGTCGACCGTCACCAGCCCGACCGTTCGGGACGGCTCGGTCCGTGCGAACAGCGCGGCGATCATGCCTCCCCAGGAGGCGCCGACCAGAACGTACGGCGGGCGTTCACCGGCGGCGGAGAGCGCGGTCCGCAGGTCGGCGACGCCCTCAGCCGCGGTCGTGGGCTGGGGAACGGTCGTCGAGCGCCCCGGGCTGCCGTCGAAACGGGTCGTGCCGGGGCGGTCGTAGGCACACACGCGGGTGAAGGAGGCGACTGTCGGGAGCACCGCCGAGGGGCTCGGTTCCGGGGTGGTCCCGGCCGGGCGCGAGAGGTGCGTCCACTCGTCCGACGCCCCTCCGGCCCCGGACACGAGCACCACGGTGGGGGACCCGGCCCCACGGCACTCCAGACGGACATCGCCGCCCGCCCCGGCGGCGAGCCCGCCGCCCGGAGAGACCGCGGGGCCCGCGGCGACGAGCGCGGACACCGTGAGCCCGAGGAGGGTCGAGACGACGACCGGTGGACGACGCGACGCCGCGGCCCCCGACGCCCGACCCCGGCGATCCGAGGGCATTCATCCATTTTCGCACCCGCGGGAAAGCCGTGCGACCCCGATCCCGGGCCCTGGCGTCAACGTTTCGCCCGGTCCGGGCGCCACGTTGACGACGCGTCCAGTGCTGCTCCGCGGACCCGATCCGGTTGAGCCGGCAGGCGTGTGGGGGTGTCCGGTGGACGCGCCGGCGCGGGCGGGTGGTCGGCCGGGTTCTGGTGTGCCGGGCGGTGTGTGCAGATCCGTGACGAAAACGGCGAGATCAAGCTCTTTCACACCGGAGATCACGCCGTTTCCCGGGTGATCAGTCGACTGGCGTCGCCCAAGGGTGAAGATCGGAAACCCCGGAGGGCAGGACGAAGGGGGCGAAAGGGGTGGGGACGCATGCTCTTGGAGCGAGATGGGGCACTGGGCGCGGTCTCGGCAGCGGCGGCGGCCGCGCGCGCGGGCAGTGGTCGCTGGGTCCTGCTCTCGGCACCGGTGGCCGGTAGCGGGCGGACCGCGCTGCTGGAGGAGGCCGTACGGCGGCAGACCGATGGCGGCGCCATGCAGGTCAAGCGTGCGCGCGGCGTCCCCGAGGAGGCCGACTTCCCCTTCGGGCTCGTCCGACAGTTCCTCTCGGACGACGAGGTGCTTCCCTTCACGGGACTGAGCGGACCGGATGAACAGCGGCTGTGCCACATGCTGGTGACCCGGCTGGGCCGAGCCGCGGCCGAGCGGCCCGTACTCGTCGCGGTGGACGACCTCCATCACGCCGACGAGGTCTCCCGGCGCTGGATCGGCTACCTCGCGCGCCGCATCGCCGACCTCCCGGTTCTGCTGGTGGTCACCGAGTGCGCCACGCCGTCGGCAGTGGTGCCGTTCCCGCCCTCCTCCGGTACGTCCGTCGTCCTCCACCCCCTCAGCGAGTCCGCCGTCGGCCTCATGGCCCGGGAAGCCGGCCTTGATCACCAGGACACGGCGACCTGCGTCGAGGCGGGTGGCGGGAACGCGGCCCTGGTGCGGGCGCTCGTCTCCGACCTCGCGGAGGGTCGGGTCTCCCGCCCGCACTCCGCACCGTCGCACAGCCGGTACCGCGACACGATCGCCGAGTGGCTGAGGCGGAAGGCCGATCCGTGTTCGCGCCACGCCTGCCTGGCCCTCGCCGTCGCGGCCGAGGGAGGGTTCCACACCGACCCCGCGCTCCTGCGCAGGCTCTCCGGCCTCTGCGCGTCCGACCGTTCGTCGTGCGAGCGGTCGGTGCGCCGTCTCGGCAGGTTGCTGAGTCATCCCCTGGCGAGGGAGGCCGTTCTCGCCGCGGCGGAGCCGGCAGAGATCACCGCGCTCCGCATCCGGGTCGCGGAACTGCTGGACGAGGGCGGCGCACCCGCGGCGGCCGTGGCGGCGGGGCTCCTGCGCCTGGACCGGCCGGGCGAGACGTGGATGGTCCGTGCTCTGGACGAAGCGGCGCAGGACGCGGTCCGCACCGGTCACGTGGCCCAGTCGGCCGAGTACCTGCGCCATGCGCTGAACGGTCCGCTCGATCCGGAGCGGCGCGCCGACCTCACGGTACGTCTCGCCTCGCTGGAGCTTCCGCACAACGCGACCGCCGCCATCCGCAGGCTGCGCAGCGGACTGGAACTGCATTCCGACCTTCGGGAGCGGGCGACGACGGCGACCGCGCTCAGTGCGGCGCTCGTCGCGAGGCGGGACACCGGCTCCGCGTTACGGGTCCTGCACCAGGCCGGTCGCGCCGGCGACGCCGAGCTGGTCCAGATGGTGCAGACACTCGGTGCCCTCATCTCCTCGCACGACAACGATGCCTGGCGCACCGCCATCGCCGGTCTGCGTGCCCTCGCCCCGACGGCGGCCCCCTCCATCGAGCCGCTCGTATGCGGACTGATCACCGAGTACGAAGCCGGAGCGGGCCTCTGCTCGGCGGCCGAGGCGGTCGCCAGGGTCCGCCCGCGGCTGGCCCTGCCCGTGGACCCCCAACTGCGCACCGCCTGGCTCGGCAGCGCCGCCACCCTGCTCCAGTGGGCGGACCGCCTGGAAGAGGCGGTCGAGTTGACGGGCTCGTGCCTACCGGCCACGCCCGTTCCCCCGGATCTCACGAACGCGGGCACGCAGTGCCTGCTCAGCGTCCGAGCCGAAGCGGCCCTCTGGGCCGGAGCGTTCGACCGCGTCATAGCCGAGAACGGGCCCTTGGTGGAGGCGACCGCCGGGCAGGGGGTCCGACTTCCGCATCTGACGGCCATGGTGGCGATCGCACGGTACGAGACGGGCGGGCGCCGCGAGGCGTGGAGGACCGTGAACCTGGTCGGCGCCCCGCCCGTGCACGACAGTTCCTGGGAGTGGAACGAGGTCCGTTACGCACGGGCCCTGCTGCACGCGGCGAACCACGACTGGGGGGCGGCCCTCGACGACTACCTGGCCTGCGGGGCGGGTCAGCGCGCTCATGACTTCGTCAGCCCCGTCGCCACGCCGTGGCGTTCCGGAGCGGCTATCGCCCTGGTGCGGCTCGGGCAGCGGGAGGCGGCCCGCGAACTCGCCGAGGAAGAGGTGCGCCATGCCCGGACCTGGGGCACCGCCCGTACCGTCGGCCGGGCACTGCGGGCGGTCGCCGCTGCCGTGGGCGGCAGGATGGCCCTGTGTTCGCTGACCGAGGGCGCCGAGCTGCTCAGACCGAGTCCCGCACCCGTGGAACTCGTGGAGACCCTGGTCGATCTGGGAGCCGCCCACATCGAAGCGGGCAACCGGCGCAAGGGCCGCGAGGCACTGCGCGAGGCGCACGCCGTGGCCCTGCGGCTGTCCGCGCCCACCGCCGAGAGCGGGGAGCCGGGCGGTGCCGCGCGTCTCCTCGTGATGGTGGACGACGCGCTGCGCGCAGCCGGAGCGCGGAAGAGGAGCAGTGGCCACACACTGACCCTCGCCGAACGACGGGTGGCCGAGCTGGCGGCCGGGGGCCGGACCAATGTCCAGATCTCCGCGGCGCTGTGCCTCACCCGCCGCACCGTGGAGACGCACCTCACCCACGCCTACCGGAAGCTGCGCATCGCCCGGCGTGCCCAACTGGCCTCCGCAATGGGACGCGAGGAGCCGGCGGCGGACCCGGGGACCGGCGCGGGGGATCCGGGGAGCCAGGGCGGAGCGTAGGAGCGTCCAGCCGACCGGAGACCGGACGAAGGGGCGGGGTTCATCCCGACGGCCCCTGCCGGATCCCGGAAGGGACGGTTCGGCAGGGGCCGGGGAACGCGCGTCCTCTCCGGCGGTGACGGTCTCCCGTCACCGCCGGGGGAGCGTCAGGACTTCGACACGGTGAAGGAGGCCGAGGCGTTGTTGCCCCCGCCGCCGCTCCGGCTGCAGGTGTATCCGCTCGGGACGGAGCAGTCGTACCCGTTGCCGCCCACGTAGGGGTTGTTCCAGTACACCGTCACCTTGTTGCTCTCGCCGGCCATGCTGAAGGTGACCGAGCCCTCCGTGCCGGTCATGACGCCCTCCGACTCGCTCGCCCACTTCGCGGTGATGCCGGGCTGCACCATGGAGGGAGGCAGCATGCCGTCCGACCAGATCCCCCACTTCAGCTGCGAACCATCGCGGGCCAGCAGCTTGCCCGAGTTGTTGGTCAGGGTCACGGTCGTGCTCCGGGCCGCGGTGGCTCCGGGCACCGCACTCGTCGGGGACTGCGCCTTCGCCGCCCATGAGGGCTGGACCGTGAACGTGACCGCGGCGTTGTTGCCCCCGCCGCCGCTCTTGTAGCAGCTGTACCCGGACGGGACGTGGCACTCGTAACTGTTGCTGCCCACGTAGGGGTTGTTCCAGTGCAGCTGGACCTCGCCGCTCGAGAGCGCGTACGTGGCACGTCCCTCGGTTCCGGTGGCGGCGCCGCAGGACTCGCTCGCCCAGCGCGGGGACTTGTCGTTGGGGATGTTGTCGGGCGGCAGCATGTCCGTCGTCCAACAACCGTGATCGAGCTTCTCCCACGTCTTGATCAGGTTCTGCCCGGTCTTGTTGATCAGGGTGACGCTCGTGGAACGCTGTGCGGTGGTCCCGGGCAAGATCTTCGTTCCGCCGTCGGTGACCGGGCTCTGCTCCGCGGACGCCTGCGGTGCGCTCTGCCCCGTCGAGGCCTGCGCGGCGGGGGCCAGGGCGAGCGCGCCCGCGGTCATGAGCACGGCGGTGAGAGCACCCGCGGCCGTGCGTCCGAGGCGGGTGGTCGAGGTCTTGAGCTGCATGGGTCAGCCATCTCTCTTCGAGGTAGCGGCGAACGGGAGCGGGCCCTGTTCGCCTGGTTCACACACGGGTGCCACAGGCCGTACCGGCGCCGTGCGCGTCACTGGACGTAGAGGACCCACGTGCTGTGGCCGCTGTACTCGATCAGCATCTTGGTGGCCGCACCGAGGCCGTACAGCACCCAGTAGTTGGTTTCCGCCTCCAGGTGCGAGGCGAATTCACCGGTCCATATCCAGATTCCGGACGCCGAGGCCGCCGTGGGGGCGGCGGGCGCCACCGATGCCTGTTCCTGGGCGGCGTACGCCTGGGCGCCCCCGCCGGCGAGAACTGCGGCGGCGAGCACGGCGCACAACGAAGCTGTACGAAGTGTCCTGCGCATGACAACGTCCCTTCTGTATCACTGACGCCAACAGCCGTTCCCCCGATATGAGTCGGCTGCCGACGCAGCCATGCGGTGGGGCTCGGCGTGGCGCCAGACTGTCACGGCGCCGTCATGCTCAGGCATCGTGGAAAACCGCGAACTTAGCCGGTGGCGCCGGCCTCGAACGCGGAGACCTCCTCAGCGCAGCAGCGCGGCGAAGGCCGCGGTCACGGTCGCGACCAGGGTCACGGCCGGGGTGAGGACCGTGGCGAAGGGCGTCGCGGCCCGGATCGCGGAGGCGGGGTGGCGGGCGCCGTCCAGGCGGGCGAGCCTGCCCGCCGCGGCGTCGACCGGCAGGGCGGCCACGAGCGCAGGTCGTGTGAGTACGCGCACGTACACCGAGACCGGTGGGCGACTTCCACGGCCGCGACGATTTGATCGACAAGCCGGATACCCGCGTGCTCCAGCACGACGAAACAGCCGGACCCGACCGCTGGACCTACGAGGGCACCCCACTCACAGCAGCCTGCACACCCCTCCGCGAACTTCCGCGGAGCAGCGCTGGGTCGTGGCGTCGAAGTGGCGCCGCGGGCCGGGCGAGACTTCGACGACAGGGCCTAGGCCGACAGCGCCGAGAGGCGGGCGGGGGCCAGGGCGGCCGCGTCGTAGCGGCGCAGCAGCAGCCGGGCCAACTCGGGGGCCGCGCCCAGGACGTCGGCGAGCACGTCCGCGCCCGCGGCCTCGGCGCCCGCCGCGATCCGGTCCGGGAGCCGGCCGGGGGCGATGACGTACGGGGCGACGGCCACCCGCCGCACGCCCTCGGCGCGCAGCGCCCGTACGGCGTCCTCCGTACGGGGCAGTGCCGCGGAGGCGAACGCGGGTCGCACGGCGCACCAACCGGTGTGCCGCCACTCCCGCGCGATTGCAGCGATCACCGCGCTCGCCTCCGGGTCCGAGGAACCGGCGGACGCGAGCACCACACCGGTGCCGGCGCGATCCGCCGGGGTGAGGCCGGCTTCGAGGAGCCGGCGCTCCAGGGCCGCCGTCAGCAGGGGCGACGGCCCGAGTACGTCCGCGACCCGGACCGCGAGGCCCGGGAGGCGCACGCAGGCCTCCGACAACACGGCCGGGATGTCGGTCTTGGCGTGGAAGGCGCGGGTCAGCAGCAGCGGGAGGGCCACCACGTCCCGGACGCCGGACGCGTACAGGGAGGACAGCACCTGGTCCACCCGGGGGGCGTTGAAGTCCAGGTACGCCGTCTCCACCCGCAGTCCGGGCCGCAGCGCCCGCGCACACCGGGTGAGGGCGTGCACGGTCGCCGCGTGCCGCGGATCACGGCTGCCGTGGGCGATGACGAGGAGGGCGGGGGCGGCGTGCACGGGACTCAGCTCTTGACCAGCAGGCCGCGACTGCGCAGCACGTACCGCTCGACGGGGCTGAAGATCAGCAGGTCGATCGCGATGCCGACGACCAGGATCAGGATGATCGCGAGGAACACGCCCGGCAGGTCGATGTTGTTGCGGCCGTTCTCCAACAGTTGGCCGAGCCCGAGGCCCAGGTCGGGCGAGCTGGCGATGATCTCGGCGGCCATCAGAGAGCGCCAGGAGAAGGCCCAGCCCTGCTTGAGGCCGGCCAGGTAGCCGGGCAGTGCGGCCGGCATGACGATGTGCCGGGCCCCGCGCAGGCCGGTGGCTCCGAGGGTGCGGCCGGCCCGCAGGTACAGCGGCGGGACCTGATCGATGCCGGACACCAGTCCGTTGGCGATGGAGGGGACCGCGCCGAGCAGGATCACGGTGTACATCATGGCGTCGTTGAGGCCGAACCAGAGGACGGCCGGGGGCACCCAGGCCACCGACGGCAGGGACTGGAGGCCCTGGAGGATCGGGCCTATCGCGGCGCGGACGAACTTCACCCGGGCGACGAGCAGGCCGAGCGGGGTGCCGATGGCCAGGGCCAGCAGGAAGCCGAGCAGACCGCGGGAGACGCTGGTCCAGACGACCTCCAGCAGCGTGCCCTGGAGCCACATGGCGGACAGGCTGTCCCACACCGCGGACAGGGACGGGAGCTTCGTCTCGTCGGTGATCTTCGTCGCGACGAGGACCTGCCAGACGACGAGGACCAGACCGACGGCGATGACCGGCGGCAGGACCTTCTTGACGAGGACCTCACCGATCGGGGTGCGGTGGGTCTGGACCGCGTCGAGGGCGTCCAGGCCGGCCTCCAGGCCCGCCAGATCGTCAGTGCCCTTGGCCGCGCCCTTGAGCTTCGTGTCAGTGCTGGCCATGGCGGCGGATCTCCCCACGCAGGTGTTCAGTGATCTCGACGGACAGCTCCGCGACGTCCGCGTCCTCGATGCGACGCGGCTGCGGGATGTCCACGGTCCATTCCTTCGCGATCCGTCCGGGACGCGAGGAGAGCAGGACCACGCGCTGGGCAAGACGGACGGCCTCGCGCACGTTGTGCGTGACGAACAGGACGGAGACGTTGGTCTCCTCCCAGATGCGGGTGAGTTCGCCGTGCAGGACGTCCCGGGTGATGGCATCGAGGGCCGCGAACGGCTCGTCCATCAGAAGGAGTTCACTGTCCTGCGCCAGGGCCCGGGCGAGCGCCACGCGCTGGCGCATGCCACCCGACAGTTCGTGGACGCGCTTGCCGTACGCGCCGCCGAGCCGCACCAGTTCCAGCAGCCGCTCGGCCTCCGGGCGGCGCTCCGCCTTCGCCACCCCGCGCAGACGCAGGGCGAGTTCGATGTTCTTGCCCGCCGTCAACCACGGGAAGAGCGCATGCTCCTGGAACATCAGGGCCGGGCGGCCGGAGGTCTCGATGGTGCCCACGCTGGGCTTGTCGAGACCGGCGACGAGGTTGAGCAGGGTGGACTTGCCACACCCCGAGGCCCCCAGGATGGTGACGAACTCCCCTGGAGCGACATCGAGACTGATGTCGTCCAGGACGAGCTGCGATCCGGCCCGGCCGGGGAAGGACTTCGAAACGTGTTCGATGCGGGCGGCGTGCCCGTGCTCGGCCGCGGTGTCCTCGGCAGCCTTGGCAAGTGTGGTGGCCATGGTCGTCACCTCCTGGGGATTCTCTGCTGACCGGGGGTTACTTGGCGCCGAGGCCGGCGTCGGAGACCTCGGGCTTGCCGGCGGTCTTGAGGACCTTGTTGAGGAGTTTCAGGTCGTAGATGCCGGTGAGGTCGGGTTCCTGGATGAGGTTGGCCTTGACGGCCCAGTCGGATTCGGTCTTGAGGGTGCTTGCGAGGGGGTCGTCGGTGACGAGGATGCTCGGCCAGGCGGGGTCGATGACCTTGGGGTCGAGGGCTTTGCCGCCGAGGGTCTTGAGGGCGGCGTTGGCGGAGGCCTTGGCCTTGTCGGGGTTGGCGTTGATCCAGTCGTTGGTCTTGACGGTGCCGGTCAGGACGGCTTCGACGACGTCGGGGTGCTTCTTGAGGAACTTCTGGGACACGATGACGTTGGTGATGACGAACTTCTTGTCGGGCCAGAGTTCGGTTTCGTCGAGGAGGACCTTGGCGCCTTCGGAGACGAGTTTGGAGGCGGTGGGTTCGGGGACCCAGGCGCCGTCGATGGAGCCTTGTTTGTAGGCGTCGGGGGTGACCTTGTTGTCGGTGCGGACGACGGAGACGTCGCCCTTGCCGGATTCGGGGTCGACGTTCCAGCCCTTGGTGGCGATCCAGTTGAGGAAGGCGACGTCCTGGGTGTTGCCCTTTTGGGGGGTGGCGATCTTCTTGCCCTTGATGTCGTCGAGGGTTTTGATCTTGTCGGGGTTGACGACGAGCTTGACGCCGCCGGAGGCGGAGCCGGAGATGATGCGCAGGTTGGTGCTCTTGGATTTGACGTAGCCGTTGATGGAGGGGGAGGGGCCGATGAAGCCGATGTCGAGGGAGCCGCCGTTGAGGGCTTCGATTTCGGAGGGGCCGGCGTTGAAGGTCTGGGGCTTGATGGTGGTGGCGCCCAGTTCCTTGGCGATGAGGCCTTCCTGGATGCCGACCAGGGCGGTGGCGTGGGTGAGGTTGGGGAAGTAGCCGATGCGGACCTCGGGGGCGGAGAGCTTCTTGCCCTCGGCGCCGGCGGGTGCGGGCTTGTCGGCGGACTTGTCCTTCTCGGCATCCGAGCCGTAACCGCAAGAGGCGAGCGCGCCGATCAGCAGCGGCAGGGCGGCGGCGGCGACAACGCCGCGGCGCAGGGTCTTACGGGCGGTACCGGTGGCAGGCACGGGAGAGCTTCCTCTCGTGGCGTCGATTCACGACGCACGTCTTCGTCTACGGAGCGGGGGCGGGTACGACGCGTGGGGGGCGAGGGCGCGCGAGCGGTGCGCGTACGTCATCACGCACATCGCGCCACGCCTCCCTGGCCGCTGCCGAGGGAGCCGCTGCCGACGCGGCCGCCCTCCTTCGCGAAGGTCGCGTAGATGTCGAGCACGGTCAGAAGTCCCACCCTTCCTCATCCGCCTGCACGGTGGTGTGGGCCTGGGAGGCGAAGGACTCGCCCGCCATGCCCGCGGCCAGGGTGGTCCCGTCGGCCGGGTCGATCAGGAGGAAGGACCCGGTACGGCGCGAGGCCGCGTACGCGTCGAGCGCCAGCGGCTCGGCCGTGCGCACGACCACCCGGCCGATGTCGTTCGCGACGAGCTGCCCCGGGTTCGGGTGCTGGGACAGGTCGTCCAGGGTGAGCCGCGAGGGGATCTCCTTGACGATCGCCTTCACCGTGCGCGTCGTGTGCTTGAGCAGCACCCGGGCGCCCACGGCCAGCGGCTGGTCGGCCACGTGGCAGACCGTCGCCTCGACGTCCCGGGTCGTGGCCGGCGCGCTCGCGGACGGCGCGATCAGATCGCCGCGCGAGATGTCGATGTCGTCCCGCAGCCGCAGGGTCACCGACTGCGGCGCCCAGGCGATGTCCACGCTCTCGCCGAGCGCGTCGATCCCCTCGATCACCGAGGTGCGACCCGACGGCAGGACCGTGACGGCCTCGCCGACGCGGAGCACGCCGGAGGCGATCTGACCCGCGTAGCCGCGGTAGTCGGGGTGCTCCGCCGACTGGGGGCGGATCACGTACTGCACGGGGAAGCGGGCCGGGCAGGCGGTCAGGTCGTGGCTGACCGGAACCGTCTCCAGGTGCTCCAGCACCGTCGGGCCGCCGTACCAGTCCATGTTCGCGGAGGGCTCCACCACGTTGTCGCCGGCCAGCGCCGAGATCGGAATGGCGGTGATCTCCAGGACGCCCAGGTCGGAGGCGTACGCGGTGAACTCCTCGGCGATCTTCGCGAAGGCCTTCTCCTCGTAGCCCACCAGGTCCATCTTGTTGACGGCCAGGACCACGTGCGGGACCCGCAGCAGGGCCGCGACGGCCGCGTGCCGCCGGGTCTGCTCGATCACGCCGTTGCGGGCGTCGACCAGGACGACCGCGAGGTCGGCGGTGGAGGCACCGGTGACCATGTTGCGGGTGTACTGCACGTGCCCGGGGGTGTCCGCGAGGATGAACCGGCGCCGGGACGTCGCGAAGTAGCGGTACGCCACGTCGATCGTGATGCCCTGCTCCCGCTCGGCCCGCAGGCCGTCGGTCAGCAGCGCGAGGTCGGGGGTGTCCTGGCCGCGCTGGGCGGACACGGCCTCGACGGCCTCCAACTGGTCGGTCAGGATCGACTTGGAGTCGTGCAACAGCCGCCCGACCAGGGTGGACTTGCCGTCGTCGACGGAACCGGCGGTCGCGAAGCGCAGCAGCGTGGTCGCCGAGACATCGGCGAACTGCTCGGTGGTGGAGGTCATGTCTAGAAGTACCCTTCGCGCTTGCGGTCTTCCATCGCGGCCTCGGACATCTTGTCGTCGGCGCGGGTCGCGCCCCGCTCGGTGAGACGGGAGGCGGCGATCTCGGTGATCACGGCGTCCAGCGTGGTGGCGTCCGAGTCGACGGCGCCCGTGCAGGACATGTCACCGACGGTGCGGTAGCGGATGAGACGCGTCTCGGTGGACTCGTCCTGCTTCGGACCGCCCCATTCGCCGGCCGTCAACCACATGCCGTTGCGACGGAACACCTCGCGCTCGTGGGCGAAGTAGATCTCCGGGAGCTCGATGCCCTCGCGGGCGATGTACTGCCACACGTCCAGCTCGGTCCAGTTGGAGAGCGGGAAGACGCGCACGTGCTCGCCGGGGGCGTGGCGGCCGTTGTAGAGCTGCCACAGTTCGGGGCGCTGGCGGCGCGGGTCCCACTGAGAGAACTCGTCGCGCAGGGAGAACACCCGCTCCTTGGCGCGGGCCTTCTCCTCGTCACGGCGACCGCCGCCGAAGACCGCGTCGAACCTCAGCCGCTGGATCGCCTCCGTGAGGGGGACGGTCTGCAGCGGGTTGCGGACGCCGTCCGGGCGCTCGCGGAGCTTGCCCGCGTCGATGTACTCCTGGACGGAGGCCACGTGCAGCCGCAGGTTGTGCTTCTCCACGGCCCGGTCGCGGTACGCGAGGACCTCGGGGAAGTTGTGGCCGGTGTCCACGTGCAGCAGCGTGAAGGGGACCGGCGCCGGGGCGAAGGCCTTCAGCGCCAGGTGCAGCATGACGATGGAGTCCTTGCCGCCGGAGAACAGCACCACCGGCTTCTCGAACTCGCCCGCCACCTCGCGGAAGATGTGCACGGCCTCCGATTCGAGGGCGTCGAGGTGCGACAGCGCGTAGGGCGCGTCCGTCCCTTCGTGGACGTGTGCGACGGTGGCCGTCATGCCAGACCCCTCTCGGTGAGCAGTGCGTGCAGGGCCGAGGCCGACTCGTGCACGGACTGCGTGTGCGACTCGATGCGGAGGTCCGGGGACTCCGGCGCCTCGTACGGGTCGTCGACGCCGGTCAGACCGGATATCTCGCCCGCCGCCTGCTTGGCGTACAGGCCCTTCACGTCGCGCTCGGAGCAGACCTCGACCGGGGTGGCCACATGGACCTCCAGGTACGTGGTGCCCTCGGCGGCGTGCCGCTTGCGGACGGCCTCCCGGCTGTCCGCGAACGGCGCGATCACCGGCACGAGCGCCTTGACGCCGTTGCTCGCGAGGAGTTCGGCGACGAACCCGATGCGCTGCACGTTGGTGTGCCGGTCCTCGCGGCCGAAGCCGAGGCCGGCGGAGAGGAACTCGCGGATCTCGTCACCGTCGAGCACCTCCACCCGGTGGCCGTCGGCGCGCAGCCGCTCGGCCAGCGCGTACGCGATCGTGGTCTTGCCCGCGCTCGGCAGCCCGGTCAGCCACACGGTGGCGCCCTGGTCGCTCACGCTCATCGTTCTCGTCTCCGTCGGTTCTTCGTTCGCTTGGCGGTCGGTCATCAGCCGTGCAGCCCGCACTCGGTCTTGGCGCGCCCGGCCCACCGGCCGGCCCTCGCGTCCTCGCCCTCGACCACCCGACGGGTGCAGGGGGCGCAGCCGACGGAGGCGTAGCCGTCCGTCAGCAGCGGGTTGGTGAGCACGCCGTGTTCGGTGACGTACGCGTCCACGTCGTCCTGGGTCCAGCGGGCGATCGGGGAGACCTTCACCTTGCGGCGCTTCTCGTCCCAGCCGACGACCGGGGTGTTCGCCCGGGTCGGGGACTCGTCGCGGCGCAGGCCCGTCGCCCAGGCCTCGTACGCGACCAGGCCCTCTTCGAGGGGCTTGACCTTGCGCAGCGCGCAGCACAGGTCGGGGTCCCGGTCGTGCAGCCGGGGGCCGTGCTCGGCGTCCTGCTCGGCGACCGTCCGCCGCGGGGTGAGGGTGATGACGTTGACGTCCATCACGGCCTCGACCGCGTCCCGGGTGCCGATGGTCTCCTCGAAGTGGTAGCCCGTGTCGAGGAAGACCACGTCCAGGCCGGGGGAGACCCGGGAGGCGAGGTGGGCCACGACGGCGTCCTCCATGGAGGAGGTCACCGCGAACCTCTCGCCGAAGGTCTCGGTCGCCCAGCGCAGGATCTCCAGCGCGGAGGCGTCCTCCAGGTCGCGGCCCGCCTGCTCGGCCAGCGCCTTGAGATCGCGCGTCTCCTGAGTGGTCGTCATGTCTCTTCGCCTCCAACGGAGTTGGGCTGAACACCTCGGGACAGCAGCCCGAGGTACTTCAGCTGGAAGGCTCGGTTACAGGCCCTGCATTCCCAGGCGCCGTGACCCGTCTCGTTGGGGAACAGGTCCTCGTCGCCGCAGTACGGGCAGTAGAAGGGGGCGGCTCGCTCGCTCACGACAGGGCCTCGTCGCTCGCTCGGGTCACCCAGGCGGCGAAGCGCTCGCCCTCCTCGCGCTGCTCCTGGAAGCGCGTGACGACCCGCTCGACGTAGTCCGGCAGACCGGCCGAGGTGACCTTCAGACCGCGGACCTTGCGGCCGAAGCCGGCCTCCAGGCCGAGCGCGCCGCCGAGGTGGACCTGGTAGCCCTCCACCTGGTTGCCGTCGTCGTCCAGGACCAGTTGGCCCTTGAGACCGATGTCCGCGACCTGGATGCGGGCGCAGGCGTTCGGGCAGCCGTTGATGTTGATGGTCAGCGGTTCGGCGAAGTCCGGCAGGCGCCGCTCCAGTTCGTCGATCAGCGAGGCGCCGCGCGCCTTGGTCTCGACGATGGCCAGCTTGCAGAACTCGATGCCGGTGCAGGCCATGGTGCCGCGGCGGAACGGCGAGGGCTTGACCCGCAGGTCCAGCGCCTCCAGGGCGGCCACGACCGAGTCGACCTGGTCGGCCTCGATGTCGAGGACGATCATCTTCTGCTCGGCGGTGGTGCGCAGCCGGTCGGAGCCGTGCTGCCGGGCCACGTCCGCGATCTTGGTCAGGGTGGCCCCGTCCACGCGTCCCACGCGGGGCGCGAAGCCGACGTAGAAGCGGCCGTCCTGCTGCTCGTGCACGCCGACGTGGTCGCGCCACTCGCCCGAGGGCTGCTCGGGCGCGGGACCGTCCGTCAGCTTGCGCCCCAGGTACTCGTCCTCCAGGACCTGGCGGAACCTGGCCGGGCCCCAGTCGGCGACGAGGAACTTCAGGCGCGCGCGGTTGCGCAGCCGGCGGTAGCCGTAGTCGCGGAAGATCGAGATGACGCCCTCGTAGACGTCCGGGACCTCGTCGAGCGAGACCCAGGTGCCCAGGCGCACGCCCAGCTTGGGGTTGGTGGAGAGGCCGCCGCCGACCCACACGTCGAAACCGGGGCCGTGCTCGGGGTGGTTCACGCCGACGAAGGCGATGTCGTTGATCTCGTGCGCCACGTCGAGCAGCGGCGAGCCGGAGACCGCGGACTTGAACTTGCGGGGCAGGTTGGAGAAGTCCGGGTTGCCGACGATCCGGCGGTAGATCTCGTCGATCGCGGGGCTGCCGTCGATGATCTCGTCCCGGGCGATGCCGGCGACGGGAGAACCGAGGATCACGCGGGGCGTGTCACCGCAGGCCTCGGTGGTCGAGAGGCCGACGGCCTCCAGGCGGCGCCAGATCTCCGGGACGTCCTCGATCCGGATCCAGTGGTACTGCACGTTCTGCCGGTCCGTGAGGTCGGCGGTGCCGCGGGCGAACTCCTCGGAGATCTCGCCGATGACGCGCAGCTGCTCGGTGGTCAGCCGGCCGCCGTCGATGCGGACGCGCAGCATGAAGTACTTGTCGTCCAGCTCCTCCGGCTCCAGGATCGCGGTCTTGCCGCCGTCGATCCCGGGCTTGCGCTGGGTGTAGAGGCCCCACCAGCGCATGCGGCCGCGCAGGTCGTTGGGGTCGATCGAGTCGAAGCCCGCCTTGGAGTAGATCGTCTCAATGCGTGTCCGCACGTTGAGACCGTCGTCGTCCTTCTTGAACTGCTCGTTGCCGTTGAGGGGAGTGTGGTGTCCGACGGCCCACTGACCCTCGCCGCGGTGACGGCCGGTCTTGCGGCGCGCGGCTGCGGCCGCGGGGGCTGCGGCTGCGGGCGTTTCGGGGGTGGCGGCCATGGCGGTACGTCCTTCTCGGGCGGCTCGGGGCAGGGGCAGGGGGCGCGGCAGGTAGGTGCGCCCCGACGGTGCGCCCGCCGATGAGCGGGTGCGGCACAGTGCCGCTCCTCACCGGGATTGCCGGTGGTCGGAGCGGTGTTCGGCCTTCAGGGGGCGGGCGGTGCTACGGAGCGTCGACGGGTCCGCGGCGGCGGGGACGGCGTCGACGTGCGGCGGTGGCTGGTTCCGTCAGCGCGCCGGACAGATGGCGCTGGACATGCGGCCGAGGTCGACGTGCCGCCGACTCACCAAGGCAATTCCAGCTGCATCCATGGCGGAAGCGTGGCACGGGCCGATTGGAGGAGTCCACTACTGTCCATCATGCGGACGAACTCGTCTCGAATCATGGGATGGCGTGATCCGGATCACCCCGGTCCGGCCACCACCGGGGGCCGGGTGGGACCGGGGTGATCCCGGGGGACGGTCAGGCGCCCGGCCAGGGGCCGGGGGTCGCGGTCTCCTCCTTGGGCTCCGTCTCCGTCCGGAAGACCTTGAAGCCGCGCCGCTCGTAGTTGGCCATGGCCGTCGGCCCGTCCTGGCTGCACGTGTGGACCCAGACCCGCCGGGTCCCCTCACGGCCCGGCCAGCGGTCGGCCAGGGACCAGGCGGCGGCCACGCCCACCGACAGCAGGTGACCGCCGATGCGCCGGCCGCGGAAGTCCGGCAGCAGCCCGAAGTACATGATCTCCACGACACCGTCGTCCTGGGGGTCGAGCTCGCAGTACCCCGCCGGGGTGCCCCGGTCGTACGCGACCCACGTCTCCACGCCCGGCCGGCCCAACTGCTCCACCCACTGCGCGCGGGTCAGCGCGAGCCGGTCCGTCCAGTGGATGTCCCCGCCCACCGAGGCGTAGAGGAACCGGCTGAACTCGGGGGACGGCACCTCCGCCCGCGAGACGGTGATCTCGGGGCCGGGGACGGCCGCGGCGACCAGTTCCTCGGGCGAGGTCATTTCCAGGGACCAGGTGGTGAGTGTGATGGTGCTCATGGACGTCAGGGAATCACATCGCCCGACAGGCTCCGGGGCGACCCCCAGGACCCCGCGTCGTCCAGGCGGGCCCTGATCACCGCCGGCGCCGTGGAGTGCGGCAGCAGCTCCCCGGGGCGCTCCGGGCGGATCAGTTCCACCTCCACGTCCTGCGCGAAACGGTACGGGCGGTGGGTCAGGACCCCCGCGAGCCGGCGCCGCACCCGGGACAGCTCCGCGCGGACGGTGACCGTACGGGTCGGGTCCCCGAACAGTTCGGCGGACAGCTCCGCCGCCGAGCGGCCCCTCGGGGACTCGGCCAGCAGGAACAGCAGCTCCGCGTGGCGCGGGCTCAGCTCCTGAGACCAGCTGCCCGCGGCCCCGTACACCGTCACCGTCCAGGACCCGGCCCGGCTCAGGTCGAGGACCACCCGGCTCGCGGCCGTCGACGCGGGACCGGACGCGGTGATCCGCAGCAGCCAGCCGCCGGGCAGCGGCTCCGCCACGCAGTCGCCGAGCTGCGGCAGCCACACGTGCCCCGGGCCGAGCCCCTTGGGCAGCGGGATCCGGTCGGCGGGCGCCAGTCCCGTCACGGCCGCCGTCCAGCCGTGGGGGTCGACGGCCACCGCCCGGTCCGTCAGGCGGGCCAGCAGCGGGGCCGCCACCGCCCGCAGCCGCTCCAGGGACTCCAGGTGGCGGACCCGCAGCTCCCGCTCGGCCAGCCGGGCCACCGCGCCGACCCACGTCAGCGTGGCCGGGTGCATCGTGGCCAGCGGCCCGCTGACGTCGACCACGCCCAGCAGCCGCCCGTCGCGGGGGTCGCACACGGGAGCCCCGGCGCAGGTCCAGTCGTGATGGGTGGAGACGAAGTGTTCCGCCGAGAACACCTGGATCGGCCTGCGGGCCACCAGGGTCGTGCCGACCCCGTTCGTGCCGACCACGGCCTCCGTCCAGTCGGCGCCCACCGCGAAGCCCAGCCGGTCCGCCTTGCGCAGGATCGAGGCGTGGCCCTCCCGCCACAGCAGCCGCCCGTCCGCGTCGGCGACGACCATGATGTGCAGGGACTCGTCCAGGGCGGGCAGCAGGCCCTCGCGGAGCACCGGCAGGACCTCCCGCAGGGGCGAGACCTGGCGTCGTTCCTCGGTCTCGGCGGCCGACAGCAGCCGCGAGCGCGCGTCCCGGTCCGGGTGCACCCCGCAGGCCAGCATCCGGCGCCAGGACTCGGCGATCTCGGGCCGGGGGGCGGCCGGGGGACGGTCGCCGGCCAGCGCGGCCGCCCGTACCCCCTTGAGCAGACGCGCGGCCTGCCGCGCGTCCATGGCCGAGACGCGTGCCGCGTCGACCGCGCTGCCTGCGGTGTGGGTCACCGGAACCTCCCCGTGCGGAACGGACGTGCGAGGGAAGCCGCCCGGCGGTCCGCGCCGCCGAACTCCCCGTGGCGCGCGGCGGGCGGTCCCCGACTCGATGGGACGACTGGGGTGCAGGGTTGCAACGGTATGCAACTCTCGCCAATCCCCGGTCGCCCGACCGAAACTATCGGGACGTCGCCGAGCGGCGTGACAGCTCCTTCCTCGGGGCTTATCGGATCCGGGGTGGTGCCGAGTCGGCGCGGCGCCATTCCCGGTCTTCCGGCCGACGGGCCCGGATCACGGCAGTGAGCGGTTTGGGGACCTCTCCTAGCCCGCGATCCGTGCCCGTGCCACGATCGAACCCAGGTCCAAACTGTGCGGCAGCGTGCCGAACGCCGTGCCCCAGTCGCCGCCGAGCCGCGAGGCGCAGAACGCGTCCGCCACCTCCGGCGGGGCCCACCGCACCAGCAGTGACCCCTGCAACACCAGTGCCATGCGCTCCACGACCCGGCGGGCCCGGGCCTCGATGCCCTCCAGGTCCGCGAGGTCGGTCAACAGGTCCTTGACGGCGGCGTCCAGCCGGTGGTCCGCGCCCCGGGCCAGCCCGACCTCCCGCAGGAAGGCGTTCAGCGCCTGCGGTTCGCGTTGGAGCGCCCGCAGCACGTCCAGGGCCTGGACGTTGCCCGAGCCCTCCCAGATGGAGTTCAGCGGGGATTCGCGCAACAGTCGCGGCAGTCCGGACTCCTCGACGTAGCCGTTGCCCCCCAGACATTCGAGGGCCTCGGCGACCATCGGCGTACACCGCTTGGTCACCCAGTACTTCGCCGCGGGCACCGCGAGCCGCAGGAAGGCCTTCTCCTCGTCGGTGCCGGCGTCGTACGCGGCGGCGAGGCGCAGGGTGAGGACGGTGGCGGCCTCCGATTCCAGGGCCAGGTCGGCCAGCACGTTGCGCATCAACGGCTGCTTGGTGAGCGGCGCTCCGAAAGCGGAGCGGTGCTCCGTGTGGTGGAGGGCCTGGGTCAACGCCTGACGCATCAGCGAGGCCGAGCCGATCACGCAGTCCAGCCGGGTCGCCGCGACCATCTCGATGATGGTCCGCACCCCCCGGCCCTCCTCGCCCACCCGGCGGGCCCAGGTGCCGTCGAACTCGACCTCGCTCGACGCGTTCGACCTGTTCCCCAGCTTGTCCTTCAGCCGCTGGATCGCGAAGACGTTGCGGGTCCCGTCCGGCAGCACCCGCGGCACCAGGAAGCAGGTCAGCCCGCCCGGGGCCTGCGCCAGCACCAGGAACCCGTCGCACATGGGAGCGGAGCAGAACCACTTGTGCCCGGTCAGCAGGTACTCGCCGGAGGCATCCAGCGGCACCGCCGCCGTCGTGTTCGCCCGTACGTCACTGCCCCCCTGCTTCTCCGTCATCCCCATCCCGAAGAGCACGCCGCCCTTCTCCGCGGCGGGCCGCAGGCCCTGCTCGTACACGTGCGAGGTCAGCCGCGGCTCCCACTCGGCGGCCAGTTCCGGATCGGTGCGCAGCGCCGGCACTGCGGCGTGCGTCATCGACACCGGGCAGCCGTGCCCGGCCTCGGCCTGCGACCACAGGAAGAACCCGGCCGCCCGGCGCAGGTGCCCGGCCGGTCGGCCCCAGGCGTCGGTCAGCCCGGAGGTCACCGCGTGCCCGAGCAGCCGGTGCCAGGCCGGGTGGAACTCCACCTCGTCGACGCGGTGCCCGTACCGGTCGTGCGTACGCAACCTGGGCGGATTCTCGTTCGCCTGCGCACCCCAGTCCTGGGCCTGGCCCGAACCCGCGGCCCGGCCGAGCGTGGTGAGCTCCCGCGTCACCTCGTCGCGCAGTTCGGGGGAGGCGTCGACGAGGTGCCGCTCCACCCCCTCGGTGAGGGCCCGGTCGCCGGTGAACGCCTCGTAGCCCACAAGGGGCGGGGCCTGGTTGCTGACTGTGTGGGTGGTGGCTGCCATGCGGATACCGTAAGGACGTGCAGCCAGCAAAAGAAACACCCCAGCGGATCCCAGGGCGGCTCCACCGGGCCCGCGCCCTCTACCGCAACGTCTCCAAGCGCAAAATGGGCTGGCTGCTGCTCAAGGACACCGTCAACTCGTGCATCGAGTACCGGATCCTGGGTCTCGCGGCCGAGGCGGCGTTCTTCACCCTCCTCTCGCTCCCGCCGCTCTTCCTGGGCCTGCTGGGCCTGCTCGGGTACGTGGACGGCTGGACGGGCGGCACGTTCGTCGCCAGCATCGAGGAGAACATCCTGCGCGCGGTCGGCACGGTGCTCTCCGACCGGGGCGTCAACGACATCGCCAAACCCATGCTGGACGACGTGACCAGCCGCGGCCGACCGGACCTGATCTCCCTCGGTTTCGCCTTCGCCCTGTGGTCCGGTTCCCGGGCGGTCAACGTCTTCATCGACACCATCACCGTCATGTACGGCCTCGACGGTCAGCGCGGCATCGTCAAGACCCGGCTGCTGTCCTTCCTGCTCTACGTGATCGCGCTGCTGATCGGTGCGATCGTGCTGCCGCTGATGGTCGCCGGCCCGGACGCCGTGGTGAGCCTGCTGCCCTGGAGCACGGAGGTGATCGCGGTGCTCTACTGGCCCACGGTCACCCTCCTCTCCATCGCCTTCCTGACCACGCTCTACCACGTGTCCGTGCCCGTGCGCTCGCCGTGGATCGAGGACGTGCCGGGCGCCCTGGTGGCCCTGGCGATGTGGGTGCTCGGCTCGTTCCTGCTGCGGATCTACCTCACCAACACCGTGGAGGGGCCGACGATCTACGGTTCGCTGGCCGCGCCGGTCGCGATCCTGCTGTGGATCGGCATCTCGGCCTTCGCCGTGCTCGTCGGCGCCGCCGTCAACGCCGCCATCGACCGGGTCTGGCCGTCGGTGGCCACCGCCGCGGCCCGCGAGGCCAACGAGCGGGTACGGGAGGCGGAGGCGGCCCGGTTGATCGCCCGCGCCGCCGCCTGGCGGGCGCTGGCCGAGGGGGAGTCCGAGGACGACGAGGACGCGGGGATGCCCTCGGAGTTCCCCGAGCGCTGGTCGCGGTTCCTGCCGCCCGAGGACTACCACTCCCGGCTGCGCAAGCACTGACGAGCCGCCCCGGCGGCGCGGGCCCCGGTTCCCGGCCGCGCCGGCGCCGGGCGCGGACGTAGCCTGGCCCCGTGTACGAGGAGCGACCTTCCCCGCTGGTGCCCGGCGCCGTGCTGTGGCGCTCCGACGGGCCCGGCGCCATGGTGCTGCCCGACGGTTGCATGGACCTGCTGTGGACCGGCGGGCGGCTGCTGGTGGCCGGCCCGGACACCGGCCCGCACCCCGCCGGCGAGATCCCGGGCGAGGCCCCCGGCGGAACCTTCTGGGGGCTGCGGCTCGCCCCCGGCACGGCGCCCGCGCTCCTCGGCGTACCGGCGCACGAGCTGCGCGACCGACGGGTGGACCTGGCCGGACTGTGGCCCGGCGCCGAGGTGCGCCGCCTCGCCGAGCGGACGGGCGCGTACGCGGACCCCCGCGACGGCCTGGAGGAACTGGCCCGGACCCGCGCCGCCGCCGGCGGGCCGACGCCCGACCCGGTCGCCTTCGCGGTACGGGCCGGAGTGCGGCGCGGCCGGTCGGTGGCCGCCATCGCCCGGGAGGTCGGTCTCGGGGAACGACAGCTCCACCGGCGCTCCCTCGACGCGTTCGGGTACGGCCCCCGCACCCTGGGGCGGATCCTGCGGCTCCAGCGGGCGCTGGCCCTGCTCCGCCTCGGCACCCCGCAGGCGGAGGTCGCGTACGCGGTCGGGTACGCCGACCAGGCCCACCTGGGCCGGGAGGTCCGCGCCCTGACCGGGCGCACGCCCGGGGCCCACGGGCCGGGCGCGGGCGGGCCGGGCGCGGGTCAGGCGCCGGGCTGCTCGTCCCCGGAGGCGGGGGCGAACAGCGAGACCCCGGATCCGTCAGGGTCGAGCACCACGGCGTAGCGCTGCCCCCAGAACGCGTCCCACGGCTTCAGGTGCCCCGGGTGTCCCGCCCCGGTCAGCTCGGCGTAGAGGGCGTCCACCTCGTCGGGGGAGTCGCACAGGAAGGCGAGGCCGACCCGGCCCTCGCCGGAGGGCCGCGTCCAGGACGGGTCGAAGGAGCGGATGACCTCCTCGGTGTCCCAGCCGATCCGCGTGCCGCCCGGCAGGACGGTCTCCACGTGCGGCCGGGTGTCCGCCTCGGGCGGGAGGTCCAGGCCCAGGCGGCGGTAGAAGGCGAGCGAGGCGGCCATGTCGGTGACGACGAGGCCGATCATGTCGAGTCGGGGAGTCATGCGCCCAGTGTCGGGTGCGCGCCGGCCGAGGGTCTTGAACGAATCGGACACGCGCCGAATGGTTCCACCATCGCCCGGCATCAAGAACGCGTAAAGACTGCCGGGAACCGGCAATGAACCCGAAGGTGGGGTTGCGGCAGACTTGGGCTTGCCGGGGTGCTCGTACCGGCCCGGTGCCGAGGCACGGAAGAGGAAGGGGGGCTACCGGTGGAAGAGTTCATCGCCGCCGCGTTCGCGTTTCCCGCCGTGGTGTTCACGTTCGCCCTCGGCGTGGTCGTCGCCTACTGGCTGCTCGTCCTGCTCGGCGCCGCCGAACACGACACCCTCGACACCGACTCCGGATCCGCCGCCCTGGGCACGCTCGGGGTCCCGTTCTCCGTCTCCGTCTCGATGTTCACCGCGTTCGCCTGGTTCACCAGCCTCGCCGGGACCGTCTACCTCGACCGGGCCGGCCTCGGCGGCGGAACCTCCGTCCCCGTCCTGCTCGCCGCGTTGATCGTGGCCAGGGTGGCCACCAGGATCTGCGTGGCACCGCTGCGCGGGTTCTTCCGACCCGACGAACCGCCGCCCTCGCGACAGGACTTCATCGGCCTCGTCTGCGTCATCCGCACGGGTCGGGTCGACGACCGCTTCGGCCAGGCCGAGGTGGCCGCCGACGACGGCTCGACCGCGATCGTGCAGGTCCGCCAGACCGGGGACGATCCGCTCTCCCACGGGAGCACCGGCCTGCTCTACGCGTACGACGAACCCGGCGAGTTCTTCTGGGTCGCCCCGTACGACAGCGCGCTCGACCCCCGCGCCTGAACCCCACGGAACCTCCCTTACCGCTCCATTCGAAGGGGCCCCTGCATGGATGCCATCTCCTTGGGCGTCGGCGTGCTCGTCGGCGTCATCCTCCTCGTCGTCTTCGTGCTGTTGTTCGTCCTCAGCCGGCTGTTCCGGAAGGTCGAACAGGGCAAGGCGCTGATCGTGTCGCGGATGCGCAAGGTCGACGTGACCTTCACCGGGCAGGTCGTCCTGCCCGTCCTGCACAAGGCCGAGATCATGGACATCTCGGTGAAGACCATCGAGATCTCCCGAACCGGCCGCGACGGCCTGATCTGCCAGGACAACATCCGCGCGGACATCCGCATCTCGTTCTTCGTACGCGTCAACAAGACCACCGAGGACGTCATCAAGGTCGCCCAGGCGATCGGCACCGCGCGGGCCAGCGACAAGGCCACCCTCCAGGAACTGTTCAACGCGAAGTTCTCCGAGGCCCTCAAGACCGTCGGAAAGCAACTCGACTTCACCGACCTCTACACCAAGCGCGACGAGTTCCGGGACCGGATCATCGCCGTCATCGGCACCGACCTCAACGGCTACAGCCTGGAGGACGCGGCGATCGACTACCTGGAGCAGACCCCGCTCACCCAGCTCGACGCCTCCAACATCCTCGACGCGCAGGGCATCCGGAAGATCACCGAGCTGACCGCCATCGAGCACGTGCGCACCAACGAGTTCCAGCGCACGGAGGAGAAGGAGATCACCCGGCAGAACGTCGACGCCCGCGAAGCCATCCTCGAACTCGAACGCCGGCAGGCCGACGCCGAGATCAAGCAGCGCCGCGAGATCGAGACCGTGCGCGCCAAGGAGGAGGCGGAGACCGCCAAGGTCGTCGAGGAGGAGCGGCTGCGCGCCCAGGGCGCCTTCCTGCGCACCGAGGAACAACTCGGCGTGCAACGCGAGAACCAGGCCCGCGAGGTGGCCGTCGCCGCGAAGAACCGCGAGCGGGTCATCGCGGTGGAGACCGAGCGCATCGAGAAGGACCGCCAGCTGGAGGTCATCGCCCGCGAGCGCGAGACCCAGCTGAGTCGGATCGCCGCCGACAAGGAAGTGGAGACCGAGAAGCGCGACATCGCCGAGGTCGTGCGCGAGCGCGTCGCGGTGGACCGCACCGTCGCCGAGCAGGAGGAGTCGATCAAGCGGCTCCGCATGGTCGAGGAGGCCGAGCGGACCCGGCAGGCCGTGGTCATCGCCGCCGAGGCGGAGGCCCAGGAACAACTGGTCAAGGACATCAAGGCGGCCGAGGCGGCCGAGGCGTCTGCCGTCCACCACGCCGCCGAACAGGTCACGTTGGCCGAGGCCCGGGTCAAGACGGCCGACCTCGACGCACGGGCCAAACTGCGCCTCGCGGAGGGCGTGCAGGCCGAGGCCGCCGCGCCCGGGCTGGCCGCCGTACAGGTCCGCGAGAAGGAGGCCGACGCGATCGAGAAGTCGGGTCTCGCGGAGGCGCACGCCACCGAGGCACGACTGCGGGCGCAGGCCGAGGGCACCAGGGCGCAGGCCCTGGCGGACGCCGAGGCCATCGGCGGAAAGCTGAAGGCGGAGGCCGCCGGCCTCACCGAGAAGGCCGCGGCGATGGCCGCACTGGACGACGCCTCGCGGGGCCACGAGGAGTACCGGCTCCGCCTCCAGGCGGAGAAGGAGGTCCGGCTCGCCGGACTGGACGTACAGCGGCAGGTCGCCGAGGCCCAGGCCATGGTGGTCGCGGCCGGGCTGGAGAAGGCCGACATCAACATCGTCGGCGGGGACTCGGTCTTCTTCGACCGGCTCGTCTCCTCGATCTCGCTGGGCAAGGGCATGGACGCCTTCGTCGAGAACTCGGCCACCGCGCGGACCCTCGCGAAGCCGTGGCTGGACGGCTCGTCCGACTTCACCGCCGACCTGACCCGGATGCTCGGCAGCGTCGCCGCGGCCGACGTACGGGACCTGACGGTGTCCGCGCTGCTGATGAAACTGATGCAGGGCGGCGGCGCGAGCGCCGGACCACTGGCCGAACTGCTCTCCCAGGCCGACCGGTTGGGCCTCTCGGACCTGCCGCTCACGGCCCTCGCGGGCGCCGCGACCGGCGCCCCCGCCGCCCGGGCGAACGGCTCGGCCGCAGCCGGCCGGCAGGCATAGGCAGCACCCCCGGCGGCATCGGCCGCCGGTGACACACACGGGGCCGCCGGCCGGTCGTGACCGGCGGCCCCGGCCCCTCTCCCCTCGCGTCAGGAGTGAAGACGACCCATGGGTACGGACATCGACGCCGGAACGTACGAGGTCCTGCGCGACCGCCTCGGCGCGCGGGCCGCCGAGCTGGCCCGACGGGCCGAGGCACTCAACGCGCGGCGCGTCGAGGTGTTCGGCTCCACCGGGCTGACCCTCACCGGCACCGCCCCCGTGCACACCACCGAACCCTGTGTGGCCCGCGACCTCGTCGCCGTGGGCGAGTGGCTGCTGCTCGGCCACGGGGTGCCGATCGGGCACACCGGGGACGTCCGCCCCGGGGAGGTGTTCGGGCTGTACGACCGGGGCCTGAACCCGGCCCCCGAGGACGCCGTCCCCGGCCTGCTCGACGACCCCGGGTTCCTGCGCGAGTTCGCCGCCCTCTTCCGCTACTACCGCCAGGCCCGGCTGCTGCGACTGCGCCACGTCGAGGGCGGGCTGCTGGCCGTCTTCCGGACCGGCGAGACGGCCGCCGACATCCGGGTGCTGCGCTGGCGGCTCGCCGGCGGCGGCGTCCGCTTCCTCGACGCGCGCGGCGAACGGGACCACGTACGGCCCGCCGCACACGACGTCGAGTGGACGGCCGCCACCCGCGAGGACCAGATCCTCGGCCGCCACCCGCACCTGTCCGTCGGCGGGGACCTGTACGTCTCCACGGTCGGCGGCCACCTCACCGTCAAGACCGGGAACGACACCGAGAGCGGCGAGGGCGTCTTCACCGAACCGGTCGACGAGCCGCTCCAGGCCCTCGCCGACGCCGAGGTCGCGCACGCCCGGGTGGGGCCGCTGATCCTGCTGCGCGTACGCCCCTACAAGGAGGACACCCGCCGCCACCTCGTCTTCAACACCGTCACCCGGGACGTCGTCCGCCTCGACGGCATCGGCCGGGGCTGCCGGCGACTGCCCGAGGACCAGGGCATCGTCTTCCCCGGCGGCTACTGCCTGGCCGGCGGAGCCCACAAGACCTTCGACGTGGACACCGACGGTCTGACGTACGAGCGGACCGTGCGCTCGCCCAACGGCGAGGACGTGCTCCACGTCTTCGCCGGGGACGAGGGCCGGACCCTGCTGATGCCGTACAACGTCATCCGCAAGGCCGCCGCGACCCCCATCCCCTGCCACGGCCACGCCCTCTTCGAGGACGGCACCCTCACGGTGCTGCGCGGCCCCGCAGACCGGGACGCGGGCGGCGCCACACGCGTCCACCCCGTCCAGGTGTGGCAGTCCCCGTACGTCTCCGACACCCACGCCGCCGCCCGCCCCGCCGGCGCCGGGCCCCTCGCCCGGATCGGCAACGCCGACCTGGTGCGCGCCATCGCGGACTGCCTCGAACTCGCCGGCGCCGTGCGCGACGCCGGCGAGCCGACCGCCGAACTGTACGAGGCCCTCACCGCGGCCTCCGTGCGCGCCGCCGACCAGTACCACTGGCTCGGCGACCCCGAAGTCGGCGACCTGGCGGCCCCGTTGGGCGACCTGCGGGACACCGCCGAACAGGTCCTCGTCGAGTTCGAGACCGTACGGAACCTGACCCGACAGGCCGCCGAGGCCCTGGAGGAGGCCGCCGCCTCCCTGGCGGGCCTGGTCCGCCGGGTCCGCGGCTCCGCCCCGCGCACCGCGAGCGCCTGGGTGGAACAACTCACCGGCCTGCGCCGCGCCCAGGGCCGGCTGGTCTCGCTGACCGGGATGCGGTACGTCGACACCGGACGGATCGAGTCGCTGGCCGCCGAGGTGTCCGCCGACATCGACGCGGCCGGTCGCCGGGCGGTGGAGTTCCTGCGCGGCGAGGACGCGTTCACCGACTACCGGGCCGCGATCGACGCCCTGGCGGCGGAAGCGGCGACGATCGCCGTCGCAGCCGAGGCCGAGCCCCTCGCACGCCGGCTCGCGGAACACTCCGAGGGGCTCGGGACGGTCACCGACGTCGTCGCCGCCCTGGACATCGGCGACGCCACCGTGCGCACCTCCATCCTGGAACGGATCGCGGACGTGCTGGGCGGCGCCAACCGAGCCCGTGCCGTCCTCGACGCGCGCCGCAGGGAGTTGGTCGGTGCGGAGGGGCGGGCCGAGTTCGCCGCCGAGTACGCCCTGCTCGGGCAGGCCGTCACCGGCGCCCTCGCCGCCGCCGACACCCCGCCCGCGTGCGATGAACAACTGGCCCGACTCCTGCTGCGCGTCGAGGACCTCGAAGCCCGGTTCAGCGAGTCCGAGGAGTTCCTGGGCCGCCTCGAAGCGCGCCGCACCGAGGTCTACGACGCCTTCTCGGCCCGCAAGCAGACCCTCCAGGACACCCGTGCCCGGCGCGCCGAACGGCTCGCCGCCTCCGCGGGCCGCATCCTCGACACCATCACCCGGCGGATCGCCGCGCTGGACGACATCGACGCCGTCCACACCTACTTCGCCTCGGACCCGATGGTGGCCAGGATCCGGCGCACCGCCGAGGAACTGCGCGCCCTCGACGACCGGGTCCGGGCCGAGGAACTCGACGGACGGCTGGGTGCCGCCCGCGAGGCGGCCGGCCGGGCCCTGCGCGACCGCACCGACCTCTACACCGACGGCGGATCCGTCATCCGGCTCGGGCAACACGCCTTCGCCGTCAACGCCCAGCCGCCCGAACTCGCCCTGGTGCCCCACGGGGACGGTATCGGCTTCGCCCTCGCCGGCACCGACTACCGCTCCCCGGTCACCGACCCGGACTTCGCCGCGACCCGGCCCTTCTGGGAGCAGACGCTCCCCTCGGAGAACCCGGCCGTGTACCGCGCCGAGTACCTGGCCGTCCGGCTGCTGCGCGCGCGGGGACCGGCCGCGCTCGCGGGCGCGGACCTGCCCGCCCTCGTACGGGAGGCCGCCGATGCCGCGTATGACGAGGGGCACCAGCGCGGGGTCCACGACCACGACGCCACGCTGATCCTGGCGGCCCTGCTGAGGCTGCACGCCTCGGCGGGGCTGCTGCGCCACCCGGCCGCGGACCGGGCCGCGGCCCAACTGTTCTGGGCGTACGGGGTCACCGAGGAGGCCCGGGCGACCTGGACCCGGCGGGCCCGGTCGATGGCCAGGGCCCGGGAGACCTTCGGCCCGGCCCCGGCCATCGACGACTTCCTGGCGGAACTGGCCTTCTCGATGCGGGAGTTCGGCGGACACGGGGGTGTCGCCGAATACCTCTTCGAGGAGCTGGCGGGCGGGGCGGCCTTCGTGGTCGCCCCGCCCGTACGGGCCCTGTTGGCCAAGTTCGCCGCGCTGGACGGGATCGCCGCCTACCGGGCCGATCTGGCCGCGCTCGACGACGACCTGCCCGCCCGTCGCCAACTGGCCGAGAGCTGGCTGTCCGGGTTCGCCGCCTCGCGCGGGGAGACGCTCACGCGCGGGGAGTTGGCGGAGGCCGTCGCCGTGGAACTGTGCGGCGCACTGCCACACCACGACCCCGGCGAGGGATGCGCCACCACCGAGACGGTCACCGGGCTGCTCGGCTCCCACCCGCGGGTGGGCGACGGCGGACGCATCCTGCTCGACCTGCCGGAACTCCTTTCGAGGGTGGGCGAGTTCGAGACGTCGGTGGTGCCGTCCTTCCGCGCCTACCAGCAGCGGCGCACCGAACTGGTCGCCGCCGAGCGGCAGCGGCTGCGGCTGGACGAGCATCGCCCCCGGGTGCTGTCGGGCTTCGTCCGAGGGCGTCTCGTCGACGAGGTGTACCTGCCGCTGATCGGGGACAACCTCGCCCGACAGATCGGCACCGCGGGCGCCGCGAAACGCACCGACAACAGCGGCCTGCTGCTGCTCGTCTCGCCCCCCGGCTACGGCAAGACCACGCTGGTGGAGTACGTCGCGGACCGGCTCGGCATGGTGCTGGTGAAGGTCAGCGGGCCGGCGCTGGGGCACGCGGTGACCTCGCTCGACCCCGCGCGGGCGCCCGACGCGAGCGCCCGCCGGGAGGTGGAGAAGATCAACTTCGCGCTGGCCTCGGGCAACAACACCCTGCTCCACCTCGACGACATCCAACACACCTCGCCCGAACTGCTCCAGAAGTTCATCTCTCTCTGTGACGGCACCCGCCGCATCGAGGGGGTCCACGACGGGGTGGCGCGCAGCTACGACCTGCGGGGCAAACGGTTCGCGGTGTGCATGGCCGGCAACCCGTACACGGAGAGCGGGGAGCGGTTCAAGATCCCCGACATGCTCGCCAACCGCGCCGACGTCCGGAACCTGGGCGACGTGCTGACCGGCAAGGAGGACGCCTTCGCCCTCAGCTTCGTCGAGAACGCCCTCACCTCGCACCCCGTCCTCGCACCCCTGGCCGCACGGGACCGGGCCGACCTCGACCTGCTCGTCCGGCTCGCCTCGGGGGACGCGGCGGCGCACGCCGACCGCCTGGTCCACCCGTACGCCCCGGCGGAACGCGAGCGGATCGTGGCGGTGCTGCGGCACCTGCTGGCCGCGCGGGACGTGGTCGTCGCCGTCAACGCGGCCTACATCGCCTCGGCCGCCCGGACGGACGCCACCCGCACGGAACCCCCCTTCCGGCTCCAGGGTTCCTACCGCGACATGAACAAGATCGCGACGAGGATCGACCCGGTGATGAACGCGGTCGAACTGTCCGCGCTGATCGACGACCACTACCGTGCGCAGGCGCAGACCCTGACCACGGGAGCCGAGGCCAACCTGCTCAAACTCGCCGAACTGCGGCACTCCCTGACGGCTGGTCAAGCGCGGCGCTGGGCCGCGCTCAAGGCCTCGTACGTGCGCGAACAGGCACTCGGCGGCCCCGAGAGCGACCCGGTCACCCGGGCGGTCGCCGCCCTCGGCCTGCTGGCCGACCGCCTCACGGCGGTGGAGACGGCGATCCGGGGCCGGGACGGGGCCGGCGGCTGAGTCGCCGCCCGCAGGGTCTGTCGTCGAAGTCTCGCCTGGCCGGGGCCACTTCGACGACAGAGCCCAGGGTCACCGCGCGCCGCGGCCCGCGTCGGACATCGGCACGCGGTCCCCGCGCCAGGTGGGCCAGCCGAGCAGCCGGGGGCGTTCGGCGACCCACGCGTGGTCGTCCGCGCCGACCTCGGCGTCGATGAGGGATTCGAGAAGCGCGCTGTAACGGGCGACCAGCTCCCGACCGGACGGCTCGAGCGCGAGGTTGCGCAGCTCGGCGGGATCCTCGGCGCGGTCGTACAGCACGACGTCGTTGTCCGCGAACAGCGTCGACAGGTTGCGCGGACGGTTGGGGTGGACGGGCGAGAAGTAGCGGCCGAAGGTGTGACGGGCGTCGGTGTAGCCGCGCAGGAAGCCGCGCTTGTCCCAGTCGGGGCGCAGCTCGCCCGAGGCGACGCGCCGCGGGGCCTCGGGGTCCGTGAACGCGGTCCAGAACGAGGCGTCGAGGGTCACGATCGACTCGACGGCGGTGAGCACCCCGTCGCGAACGGAACCGCCCTCCAGGACGGGAGTCAGGGAGTGCCCCCTGAGCGCGTGGAACCGGTCAGCCACCTCGGCCGGGTCCAACCCGGCGAAGGCGAGGAGGGTGGGGGCGAGGTCCACGGCGGAGGCGAGCGCGTCGGTCCGCGTACCGCCGGCGAGGTCGGGATGGCTGATGATCAGCGGGACGTGGAAGTTCTCGTCGTAGACGAGGTTGCCCTTCTGCCGCAGGCCGTGCGATCCGGCCATCTCACCGTGGTCCGAGGTGAACACCACGACCGTGTGGTCGGCCTGGCCGGAGGCCTCCAGGGCGTCGAGCACGCTCTCCACAGCGCGGTCCACGTCCCGCAGGCAGTTGAGGTAGAAGTTCAGACCGTCGTACCAGTGGGCGTCGTCGGCGACCGGCCCGAAGACGTTCTCCAGCATGCGCGCGTACTCGACGACCGCCGGCGCGGCGCCCGACAGGTCGTCGCGCAGGCTCGCGGGCAGCTCGAAGTCCCAACGCCTGCCGTACACCGGGATCGGCGCCGGGGCCTTGGCGACGACGGCGTGCGCGAGGCCCATCGGGAGGCTCACCCGCGGTGTGCCGCCGTAGTCGAAGCTCATGATGTCGTGCGGGTTCACGAAGTTGACCGCCATGAACCAGGGCTGTTCTTCGGCGACGACCGGGGCGCGGTTCCGCAGCCAGCGCACCGCCTGCCCGGCGATCACCGGGTCCAGCTTGAGACCGGCCCAGGCGCCCCCGTCGATGTCGCCCCAGTCGTTGAACTCCGAGAAGCCGTAGGGCTCCAGTGCGTCGGTGGTCGGGCCGGGGTTCCCGGGGGTGACGTAGGCGTTCGACAGGTGCCATTTGCCCTGGTAAGCGCAGTGGTAGCCGGTCGAGCGGAGCATCGTTGCGACGGTCCCGAGCGCGGGGTCGAGCGGGGCGATGTAGGGCATGTTGTCGTTGTCGTAGATCCGCGTGATCGGCAGGTGTTGCCCCGTGTAGATCACCGAGCGGGAGGAGCTGCACATCGCCGAGGCCGCGTAGTAGCGGTCGAAACCGACACCGCGGGCCGCCAGCCGCTCGCGCCCCGGCAACGAGAAGCCGTCCGGGCGGGGAAGGGCGAAACGCTCCTCGTCGGTGACGATCAGCAGGATGTTGGGACGACGCGTCATGGCCACCATGTCCTCCGGGAGACCCCGCGGACGCGCGACCACGCGTACGGCCGGCCGGCGGTGCGGGTCCTGATGTGCTGCTTGCTGACCGGACGACCCTACGGCCGTGACCCGCGCGGTTTCGGGAGGCACGGCGACCCGCGCGGAAAGGGAAGCGGAAAGGGAACGGGTCCAGGTGGGCGGCGACGTCCGCGCGGCGTGACGCTGGTCCGCCGACTGTCGTGTCGCGCGGGTGAAGCCCCGGAATTTAATCGGTGGCACCGTGCCCCGGGGCGGGGCTATGGTTCAGGTCGTTCCGAGGCGCGACCGTGTGTCGTTGCCGAGGGCACGGTGTCGGTTCGTTGAAGAGAAGCAGGGGGTGAGGACATTGATGACTGTCATGGTGACGGGCGCTGCCCGCATTCAGGAGTTCATCGTTTCCACCCCTGTGGTCTCCGGCTGACACCCACTCGACTTCCGCGCGCAGAGCGCGCCGCCGGGGCCACCCTTCGAAGGGTTCCCCTTGTTCAACGCTTCGCTCAACACGTCTTCCACTTCTGATGCTTCGCTCGCGCACGCCCTCACCCCCTTCGGTTGGGACGAGGCGTGGGCGGCCGAGTTCGCCCCGTACCTCGCGCAGGGCCTCGTGCCCGGCCGGGTCGTGCGGGTCGACCGGGGCCAGTGCGACGTCATGACCGCGGACGGGATCGTCCGCGCCGACACCGCCTTCGTCACCCCGCACGACCCGCTCCGGGTCATCTGCACCGGTGACTGGGCCGCCGTCGAGGCGGCCGGCAACCCCCGGTACGTCAAGACCTACCTCCCGCGCCGGACCGCCTTCGTGCGGTCCACCTCCTCGCAGCGCTCCGAGGGACAGATCCTCGCCGCCAACGTGGACCACGCCGTCATCGCGGTCTCGCTCGCCGTCGAACTCGATCTCGGGCGCATCGAACGCTTCCTGGCCCTGGCCTGGGAGTCGGGGGCCCAGCCGCTGGTCGTCCTGACCAAGGCGGACCTGGTCCCCGACCCGACCACGCAGTCCTACCTGGTGCAGGACGTGGAGACCGCCGCGCCGGGCGTGCAGGTGCTGACCGTCTCCTCCGTGACGGGCGAGGGCACGGACGTCCTCGCGGCGGTCGTCGCGGGCGGTACGAGCGTGCTCCTCGGCACCTCCGGAGCCGGCAAGTCCACGCTGGCCAACACCCTGCTCGGTGTGGATGTCATGGCGGTCCAGGAGGCCCGCGAGGTCGACGGCAAGGGCCGCCACACGACGACCACCCGCAACCTCCTCGCCCTTCCGGGCGGCGGCGTCCTGATCGACACCCCCGGTCTGCGCGGCGTCGGACTGTGGGACGCCGAGGTGGGCGTCGGGCAGGTCTTCTCGGAGATCGAGGAATACGCGCGACAGTGCCGCTTCCACGACTGCGGGCACGAGGCCGAGCCCGGATGCGCGGTGCTGGCGGCCGTGGAGTCGGGCGAACTGCCGGAACGGCGGCTCGACAGCTACCGCAAGTTGCTGCGGGAGAACCAGCGGATCGTCGCCAAGACGGACGCGCGCCTGCGGTCCGAGATCCGCCGGGACTGGCGGTTGAAGTCGGCGGTGGGCCGGGCCAACCACGCGGCCAAGCGGGGCGGGCGCGTCTGACCCGCCCGGGTCGGGCTCCCGGGGACCGGCCCCGGACGCCGTCCACCACCCGGACGCCGTCCACCACCCCGGGCCCCGGTGCCCGGGGCGCCGGCCGGTCGTTCGGGTTCAGTCGTCCAGACCCCACGCGTGGACGCGCTCCGGATGGATGCGGATGACCTCGGGACTGAAGTGGGCTCCCAGCGCGTGGGGGCCCACCTCCAGCGTGGCCGTCCCGCGGATCTCGATCCCGCGGACGCGCCACGGCCGGGTGGACACCAGGTCGTCCACCACCAGCGACAGCCTCGGGTTGGTGGTGAGGTTGCGCCACTTCTTCGTCGTGCCCATGGCCAGGCCGCCCACGAGGATCGTCCCGTCGTCCTGCGGGAAGAACCCCACCGGATTCGCCTGCGGCTGCCCGGCCGCGTCCACCGTGGCCAACCGTCCCAGGTGTTGCGACCCCAGGTAGGACCGTTCCGCCTCGCTGAAGCCCTCGAACATCGTCATGCCCCCACTCTCACAGTCCCGGCCGCCCCGCGCATCGGCCCACGGGCCCCCGCGCATCGGTCCCCGGACCTAGACCCTGTCCCCGAGGCGGCCGGGCCAGGCGAGACCCTGACGACTGGGCAACAGGGCCTACGACGCGAGGACCGCGCCCAGCCAGGCCGCCACCACCAGCAGGCACGCGAACAGTTCCACCAGCACGCTCGTACCCACCGCCCGCATCACCGCCCGGACGGACGTCCAGGCCTCCCCGCGCGTGCCCAGCCGCAGCCGCTCGCACAGGTAGATCCCGCCCACGAACCCGGGGATCGCACCCACCACCGGCAGCAGCACGAAACCCAGCAGCGCGCCCGCGCCCGCGAACACCGCCATCCGGGGGGTGACCCCCACGCCCCGCAGCCGCCGGGGCGGCAACTGCCACTTCACCACCTGCACCACCAACAGCAGGCCGGTCGTGGCGACGAGCAGCGCCCAGGCGAGCGAGGACCGCATGTGCAGCGCCCACCACAGCACCCCCGCCCAGACCAGCCAGGTTCCCGGAACGCCGGGGACCAGCACCCCCAGCACCCCGAGCAGCAGCACCAGCCCCACCAGGAGCAGCTGAGGCAGATCCATCTGCCCAGCCTGACCGACCAGGGGCTATCGGGCCACCCAGCCCCGCTCGTACGCGTGCCAACCCAGCTGGAGCCGCGTGGTGACCCCGGACATCTCCATCAGCCCCTTGACCCGCCGCTGCACCGTTCGCAGCCCCAGCTCCAGATGCTTCGCCACGCTCGCGTCCGTCATGCCGGCCAGCAGCAGGGAGAGGATCTCCAGGTCGACGGTGTCCGGGCCGCCACCCGACTCCTCCGGGGAACCGGTGGAACCCAGTCGCAGCGGCAGCGCCTCCCGCCACACCGCCTCGAAGAGGCCCATCAGGGACTCCAGCAGGCCCGACGCGTGCACCACCAGCGCCGCCGGCTCGGCGCCCCGGGCCGTCAACGGCACCATCGCCAGACTGCGGTCCGCGATGACGAGCTTCGTCGGGACCTGCCCCGTCACCCGGATCCGTTCGCCGCGCGCCAGGGCCGTGGACGCCTCGCGGATGCCGTTCGGCAGGGTCAGCACCTCCCGCTCGATGACCACCCGGTACTCCACGCCGCGCACGGAGACCCGCTCCTCCGGCTCGTCGTCCATCCCCGTCGTCACCTGGGGCCGCCCGCTCACGAGCGTGCACACCTCCTCCGCCGCGCCCAGCCGGAGCTGTACGAAGCGGTGCGCGACCGCGCTCGCCCCCGTCACGACCTCCACCAGGTCGTGGACCGCCGGCTCGGCGGCCTCCGCCCGGTACTCCCGCGCCAGCAGCGCCGCCGCAGACTCCGCCTGCTCCAGCTCGTGCCGCTGCCGGGTGAGCAGCGCCCCCAGCGCCACCCCGGGAGGGGCCGCCACCCAACGGCCGGGCCGGGCCGAGGACTGGGCCGCCAGGCCGTGTCGCTCCAGGTGCCGCAGGGCCCGTTCGGTCTGTGGCACGGGCAGCGTCAGCCGATGTGCCAGGTCGGGCACTTCCGCGGCCCCCAACGCCACCAGCGCGCGGTACGCCGACTCCTGTCCCTCGTCCAGGCCTATCGCACCCAGCAACACGTCCACCCCTTCTCTCGGCACCGTTCCTGGCGGGAAGCGGCCACGGCGCAAACCCGCCGCCGACATCATCGCCGTACCACCCGGCTCTCTGTAAGGGTGGCGCCACCGCGGCACCACCATGCGCCGGTCGATCGTCACGCGCACGGCAACTTTGCGGTTCGATGAGGCAGTTGGTCGGAATTCGCCCGGGGAGCGCGATGTGCCCGATCTCGCGCACGGCGCCGGGAGCGACCGGAGCGCCGCCCCCGCGACGGGCACGGTGTTCGGGCGCGGGGGCGAGCGCGTCGGGGACAGTCCGTGCCCGTCCGGGGTCTTCGGGGTCCCCGCGGGCGAAGCCGGCCGGTGGCGCCGAGGGGCGAACCGGCGGACGCGAACGGCGTGTCCGTCACCCGGACGGTCGCGCGTGCCTACGACGTTCGTCAGCCCGTACGACTGAAGCGGGGAGGGTTCACCGGGCGGCGGCCCGGTGGGCCCTTTTCGTGTGTTCGGCGTTTTTCGCCGCCCTCGACGGCCGACAATAGGGGCATGAGTCAGCGGGGCGCGGACGACTGGTGGCAGAAGCTCTACGAGGACCCGGACGCGGTACCCGAACCCGATCCGGGCGACACGCTGGACCAGCGGTACCGCTCGGCGGTGGTCCTGGTCAAGGAGCCGGAGGCAGGCACGGGAGCGGGCACGGCATCCGGTCCGGGACCGGTGGACACGGGCGCTCCGACCGGGCCGGCCGGCGCGGTACTGCCCGCCCAGCGGCGGGAGGCCGAGCCGGAGCGGAAGCCGGAAGAGGACGGGTCCCGGGGCGCGGAACCCCCGGTGCCGGCCCCGCCGCCACCCCGGCCCCCCGCGTACGTGGCCCCGCCCCCGCCGCCTCCGCTCCCGGCGTACCCGCCGCCGCCCGCGCCGAGGGACCCGCGGACGGCCGGGGCCACCGGCTATGCCCTGGGCGACGTGGTCGTCCCGCCCGCCGAGCCCGAACCGGCTGCGTGGGCCCCGGAACAGGGTCCCCCGGCGCGGTCGCCGGAGCCGCCCGAGCTGCCCGTACGCGGCCGGGGGGCGCCCCGCGAGGAGGCACCCCCCGCCGCGCCCACCCCGGCCGCCGCTCCCTTACGGGACGCCTCGTCGCGGCACGGGACCGTACCCGAGGCGGAACCCGCGCCGGAGCCGCCCCGGGAGGCGGGGCCGCCCCGGGGCGCCCCCGCCGAACGGCCCGAGGTGCGCCACCTCGGGGACCGGGCCCCCACCTACAACGCCGAACCGGGAGCGCTGCCCCCGGCCGATCCCGGCGCGCTCGACGCGTTGACGCCCGACACCGTGCTGGAGGGCGCCCGCCACGGCACGTACACCCTGCGCGCCGCGTCCGTGCGCGGGGACTCCGCCCGGTTCCGGGGCGAGGCCCGGCGGGACTCGCTGCTCACCGCCCGCTTCGGAGCCGGCGACGCCGCCCTCGTGCTGGTGGTGCTGGCCGGCGGGGACCGGGCCGCCCCCGGGGCCAAGGAGGCCGCCGCCGAACTGTGCCACGCGGTCGCGGCCGCCGTCGGGCGCAGCCACGAGCGGCTGTCCGACGACGTCCGGGCCGGGCGGCGCGAAGCCCTGCGCTCCGGCCTCCAACGGCTGACCGACCGGGGATACGGGCGCCTGCGGGTCCGGGCCGCGGAACTGGGCCACGCCGAGGAGTCCTACACGGCCGGGCTGCGCGGGGTCCTGCTGCCGGTGGACCCGCGGTGCCGCAACCGGGTGTGCTTCGGTGCGGGCGCGGGCGGCGTCTTCCGGCTCCGCGAAGGCCGGTGGCAGGACCTGGAGCCGGGCCGGGACCCGGCCCCGGGGCGGAGCACACCGTCCGAGGCGCACCCCGAAGGGGGCGTGGGCAACGGGTTCCTGTTCCGCGCGTCCGTGGCCCGGCCGGGGGACACCCTGCTGCTCTGCTCCGGCGGACTCGCGGACCCGATGCGGGAGGAGGGGCTCCTCTCGGCCGAACTCGCCGCCCGCTGGTCCGAGGAGGAGCCGCCCGGCCTGGCCGCCTTCCTCGCGGACGCCCAGCTCCGCCTCAAGGGATACGCCGACGACCGGACGGCCGCCGCGGTCTGGGAGGCGTAACGGCGCGGAACGTGCGTGGATGGAAGGCGCACACGGCAGTGCCGATCCGGAGAGGGCGCCCCTTCCATGGCCAAGCAGAACGTGGCGGAGCAGTTCGTCGACATCCTCGTGCGCGCGGGCGTGCAACGGATGTACGGAGTCGTCGGTGACAGTCTGAACCCCGTCGTCGACGCCATCCGCCGGACGGACGGCATCGAGTGGATCCAGGTACGACACGAGGAGACGGCCGCCTTCGCGGCCGGAGCCGAGGCCCAGATCACCGGCAGGCTGGCCGCCTGCGCCGGTTCCTGCGGCCCCGGCAACCTCCACCTGATCAACGGGCTCTACGACGCCCACCGTTCGATGGCCCCGGTGCTCGCGCTCGCCTCGCACATCCCCTCCGGCGAGATCGGCCTCGGCTTCTTCCAGGAGACCCACCCCGACCGGCTGTTCACCGAATGCAGCCACTACAGCGAGCTGATCTCCAACCCGCAGCAGATGCCCCGGGTGCTCCAGAGCGCCATCCAGCACGCCATCGGCCGCAGTGGCGTCGGGGTGATCGCGCTGCCCGGGGACATCGCCTCCCTCCCCGCACCGGAGAAGAGCGTCGAGCACGCGCTGATGACCGCGCGGCCGACCGTGCGGCCCGGTGACGGGGAGATCGAGAAGCTGGTCCGGCTGATCGACGAGTCCGACAAGGTGACGCTCTTCTGCGGGAGCGGCACGGCCGGCGCGCACGCCGAGGTCATGGAGTTCGCCGGCCGGGTCAAGGCCCCCGTCGGCCACGCGCTGCGCGGCAAGGAATGGATCCAGTACGACAACCCGTACGACGTCGGCATGAGCGGGCTGCTCGGCTACGGCGCGGCCTACGAGGCCACTCACGAGTGCGACCTGCTGATCCTGCTCGGCACGGACTTCCCCTACAACGCCTTCCTCCCCGACGACGTGAAGATCGTCCAGGTGGACATCCGCCCCGAACACCTCGGTCGCCGCTCCAAGTTGGACCTCGCCGTCTGGGGGGACGCCCGCGAGACCCTGCGGGCCCTGAACAGTCGGGTGAAGGTCAAGACCGACCGTCGTTTCCTCGATCGGATGCTCAAGAAGCACGCGGACGCGCTGGAGGGCGTCGTCAAGGCGTACACCCGGAAGGTGGAGAAGCACACCCCCATCCATCCCGAGTACGTCGCCGCGGTCCTCGACGAACTCGCTGACGAAGACGCGGTGTTCACCGTGGATACGGGCATGTGCAATGTGTGGGCCGCGCGCTATCTTTCCCCGAACGGCAAGCGGCGCATCATCGGCTCCTTCAGCCACGGCTCCATGGCCAACGCACTGCCCCAGGCCATCGGCGCACAGTTCACCGATCGCAACCGTCAAGTGGTCTCCATGTCGGGTGATGGCGGTTTCTCGATGCTGATGGGAGATTTCCTCACCCTGGTGCAGTACGACCTACCCGTCAAAGTGGTCCTCTTCAACAACTCTGCCCTCGGAATGGTGGAGTTGGAGATGTTGGTTTCCGGCCTGCCCTCGTACGGAACCACGAACCGCAATCCCGACTTCGCGGCCATCGCCCGCGCGGCCGGCGCCTTCGGCGTGCGGGTGGAGAAGCCCAAGCAGCTCACGGGTGCTTTGAAGGACGCGTTCCGGCACAAGGGACCCGCTTTGGTGGACGTGGTGACCGATCCCAACGCCCTGTCGATTCCGCCGAAGATCAGCGCCGACATGGTGACCGGTTTCGCACTTTCCGCCGGCAAGATCGTGCTGGACGGCGGAGTGGGCCGCATGATCCAGATGGCTCGATCCAATCTCCGCAACGTACCGCGCCCGTAAGCCCGAAGGAGTGCGGATTCCCCTGAGGGGCATGCATCCCGTAGGCCTGTTCGAGAGACATGGACACGGGGGAGGTACATCGCCGTGCGGGTGGGGGCGAAGATCGGAAAGCCGTGGAAGAGAGGGCGGCCGGAGCCGCGTGAACCGTCCGCCGAGGACGGGGGCGCGGCGGACACGTCGGGAATCACCCGCAGCGTGCGCCGGGCCGACCTCAAGGCAGTGGGCGAAATACGCCGTTCCTTACGGGAGTTGATGCGCCACCGGTGTCGATCCGACGCCGCCGACGTGGCGGAGCTGCTCATCACCGAACTGGTGACCAACGCCCTGGTCCACACCGAACAGGGCGCGGAGGTGTCCGCGAGCCTCGCCGCCACCCGCCTGCGGGTCGAGGTCCGCGACTACGCCTCCCGCCGGCCCCGACCGTACGTACCGTCCGCCGACGACGGTACGCACGGCAGAGGGCTGGTGCTGGTGCAGGAACTGGCCGACGAGTGGGGCGTGGACACCCTGGCGCGCGGCGCCGGCAAGGTCGTCTGGTTCGAGCTGGAAGCGTGAGAGCCGCTCCGGGCGCGCGGCGCTCGGAACGGCCCTCGGGGGTGCGCTGGATCAGCCGAACTGCTGCTCCAGATCCTTGAGTTTGCGCTCCAGTGAGTCGAGGCGGGGAATGGTCTGGGTGTCGTCCTCGGCGGTCAGGTCCACCGTCCGGGGGCCGGTCACCTCAAGGGAGTCGGTTCCGTTCACGGCCTGCAGGGAGGGCCGGCGGCGCAGGGGCAGCTGTCCCGCTTCCGGTATGGCCGGCTCCGCGCCGACCGGCGCGGAGCCCGTTCCGGGAGCGAGCCCCGGAACGTCCACCTGGCGGGCGCGGGTCCGTCCGAACGCCCGGTTCTGCCGGCCCAACGCCTTGATGTGGGCGCGGTCCAGGCGGTGTTGCTCCCGCCTGCGGTGCCGGTCCTGCTCCTTCTCCTTCTTGTCCTCGCGCACCTCGTCCACCGCCTCGTCGAGGGTGCGTACGCCCTCCAGCAGCATCAGCGACCAGGCACCGAACGTCTCGCGGGGAGCCCGCAGCCAGCGGACCATCCGGATCTGCGGCAACGGCCTGGGGATCAGGCCCTGTTCGCGCAGCGCCGCCCGGCGGGTCTGCTTCAGGGCCCGGTCGAAGAGCACCGCCGCGGAGAGAGACATCCCCGAGAAGAACTGCGGCGCGCCGTCGTGGCCCATGCCGCGCGGAGCGTGCACCCAGTTGAACCAGGCGGCCGCGCCCGCGAACAGCCAGACCAGCATGCGGGAGCCGAGGGCGGCGTCGCCGTGGCTGGCCTCGCGGACGGCGAGCACCGAACAGAACATCGCGGCGCCGTCGAGACCGAACGGGACCAGGTACTCCCAGCCGCCGGAGAGGTTCAGGTTCTGCCGGCCGAAGCCGACCAGCCCGTGGAAGGAGAGGGCGGCGGCCACCGCCGCGCAGCAGAAGAGCAGGACGTACGAGGCGGTTCCGTACACGGCCTCCTTGCGTCGGCGCCGTTCCTCGCTGCGCTCCCAGCTGTCGTCGGCCGCCGCCTTCTCGCTCTCCCGCTTGCCCCGGGCCAGTACCGCCACTGCCGCAAGTACGCCCAGGATCAGGAGGCTGCCGGGCAGCAGCCAGTCCAGCGATATGTCGGTCAGTCTCATGCGGATGTCCCTTGCCTCGCGTATGCGGCTTTCCGGGCGCCATAGTGGCGCAGTCGGTCCGCCGCACACGCGGGTTTCGGGGCAAGTGGACGCCAACGGGGGGCCGGGCCCGTCGGATAGGGTGTTGTGGCTCGAACGCCTGTGCGCGCGGATGGGTTTGGGTTCGAATCGCGTTCACCCACGCGGGTGGGTTCAGTCCGCCGGGGGTGCCTCGACCGTCGCCGTCATCCTGGCCACGCGCTCGCTGTCGCAGGTGCGGGGGCAGGTCACGCAGGTGTCCTCCGGGCGGATCGTGTAGAAGAAGCAGCAGCCGGCCCGGTCCCGGGTGGTGAGCTCCTCGCCGTCGGGGCCCGCCAGGGTGCGGAAGCCCGCGCCACCCGTGTACGGGGCCGTGGAACCGGGCAGCAGCGCCTCCAGCTCCGCCATGACCCGCGACTCCTCGCCGAGCAGCCCCCCGATGTACCAGAGGCTCTCGACCACGTCGTCCGTCACCATGCCCCACAGGGCGCGCCGGCCGCGCCGCATGCGCGGGCCGAAACCTTCCAGCACCGGTTCGAGGTGTCGGGCCACCGCGGCCCGGACCTCCACGCGCAGCGCCTCCTCGTCGGGCACCACCCGGGCCCCGGGGAGAGCGGCCGCCGGATCGTCCGGCAGGCAGGCGAAACCGTCGACGCGCACCGCCATCCGGCCCGTGGCCCGGTGGAAGGCCACCTGGTCGGGGGCCGGCCGGGGGACCCGCCGGTGCAGCAGCCACGGAACGGTGATCAGCAGACAGGCCGGCCAGGCGTACCGGTGCAGGCCGAAGCCCGCGACGACGTCGGGCCGGGCCTGGTGGCCGTAGTCCCGGAGCACCTGGGCGTTGTCCCAGGCGAGGAAGGCGTCGAGAGGCGCCCCGCCCGCCGCGAGCTCGTCGGCGCCGACCCATCCCACACCGCGAGGTCCGGGTTCGTGCGCGGCGAGCTCCGTGATCCGCAGGCCGTCGTACACCTCGGCCAGGCGTTGGTAGGCGTCCGCCACCGGAGAGCCGGCCGGGGCGGGTGCCAAGGTCTGGACGGGCATCGTGGACCACCGAATCGAGCGATCGTCAGAAGGTTAGCCTTACCTTACCCGATCGATCGAGGTCCGTATCATCGGCGCCCCCCGCCGTGTCGCCTATTCTCGGAGCACGTCGACACCCCGGGAGGGACCGAGTGCAGGAGGCGGCCCACACGGGGGTGGCGGAGAAGCCCACCCTCGCGCCACAGAAGGTACTGCGCCATTCGGTGCGCGGTCAGATCCTGGACGCCCTGCGCGCGGCACTGATCGACGGGGAACTGGCGCCGGGGGAGATCTACTCGGGCCCGGCGCTCGGCGAGCGGTTCGGGGTCTCGGCGACCCCGGTGCGCGAGGCGATGCAGCAGTTGGCGTTGGAGGGGGCGGTGGAGTGCCTCCCGAACCGGGGCTTCCGCGTGCTCACCCGTACCCCGCGGGCGCTGGCGGAGCTGGCCGAGGTGCGCGCCCTGCTGGAGGTCCCGGTGATGTCGAGGTTGGCCAGGACCCTGCCGGCCTCGGTCTGGGACTCCCTGCGGCCGGCCGCGGCGGCCACCGCGGACGCGGCCGTGGCCGGCGACCTGCCCCGCTATGCCGACGCCGATCGGGCCTTCCACCGGGCGGTGCTGTCCCTCGCCGGCAACGAGCAGTTGCTCCAGGTGGCGGAGGACCTCCACCGCCGATCCCAGTGGCCCCTGCCCGGCGCCCCCCGGGTGCGCCGCGCGGACCTGGTCGCGGACGCGGCGGAGCACGTGGCGCTGCTGGAGGCCCTGATCGCGGGGGACCTGGCCGTGGTCGAGTCACTCGTACGGGAACACTTCGCGGGCGCCGCGGGCTGACGTCCCGGCCGCGCGCCGGAGGGCGGGGCGTCACCTCACGGCGTCCCGGTCCCCGCCGCCGGTCCGGGCGGACGGGGCCGGGTCGGGGTCAGGCGGCGGGACTCGGGTGGAGCTGGTCCGCCAACCAGGTGGGGATGCCGCCCAACAGGTGGAACAGGCGGCGGGCCTCCGCCCGCAGACGGGCCGCCTCCGGTTCGGGTTCCGCCTCCGCCAGGGCGGCCAGCGCGGGAGCGGTGCCGATCAGGAAGCCCAGGTCCTCCCGGATCCGCAGGGACTCCGCGAACCCCTTGCGCGCCTCGGCGATCTCGCCGTCGCGCAGGGCCAGCGCGGCCAGGTGGCGCCACGTGAACGACAGCAGCAGGGTGTCGTCGTGGGCCACGGCGCCGGCGTGCGCCCGCCGGTACGCCGGCAGGGCCGCCTGCGGGGCGTCCGCCAGGTGCTCCGCGACCAGCCCCCGGCGGAAGTCCAGGAGCGGCCGGGCGCGGGATCCCGGCGAGAGCAGGGCCGCCGCGCGCCCCAGGGCGGAACGGGCCTCGTCGGCCCGGTCGCGCACCCCCAACACCGTCGCGGCGTAGGCCAGGTGGCCCCGCTCGCAGGCGGCGGCGCCCCGTTCGCCGTCGTCGTGCGCCACGGCCTCCGCGACCCGCAGGGCGTCCTCGGCCTCCGCCCAGCCCTGGCCGGTGAACAGGCAGCGCTCGACGAGGAGCGCGGTGCGCTGAACGGCGGCGCCCGCGTCGTGTACGTGTGGTGTCAGCAGGGCCGCCGCGTCGGTCCAACAGCCGCGCGAGCGCAGCCGCCATATCGCCCGCTGGAGAGGGTCGTCCCCCCCTGTAGAACCGGCACCGGACATGGCGGTATCCGCCACATTGCCCTCCCCAAAGCAACCAAGCAGCACGTCTTTGAGCCCTGGGGCGAAATGAGAGCACGGATCGGCGGCTTCGGCCAAGGGGTCGGGTGAACTCTTTCACAAAGTCCGGACGGCTCGTCAGTGGCCCGCGACGACCCCTTGGCGCGATTCCTCAGCTCATGCGCAGTGCGAGGAAGAAATCGAGCTTGTCCTCCAGCCGCGACAAGTCCCGTCCCGTCAACTGCTCGATTCGCCCGACCCGGTACCGCAGCGTGTTGACGTGCAGGTGCAATCGCGTCGCGCAGCGCGTCCACGACCCGTCGCAGTCCAGGAACGCCTCCAGGGTCGGGATCAGCTCCGCCCGGTGGCGCCGGTCGTAGTCCCGCAGCGGGTCGAGCAGCCGGGCCGTGAAGGCGCGACGCACGTCGTCCGGCACGAACGGCAGCAGCAGGACGTGCGAGGCCAGCTCGTGGTGCCCGGCGGCGCACACCCGGCCGGGGCGGGCGGCGGCGACCCGGCGGGCGTGCCGGGCCTCCTCCAGCGCCCCGCGCAGGCCCTCGGCGGAGTGCACGGCGGCGCTGACGCCCAGGGTGAGCCGTCCGTCGTCGGCGAGGCCGGCCGCCAGGGGCTCCCGTACGGTCTTCAGGAGCACGTCGGCGTGCAGGGCCGGGTCGGGGCCCTTGTCCTCGCCCGTGTCCCCGGAGAGCGCGGGCAGCGGTACCAGCGCGATGGCCTCGTCGCCCGCGTGGGCGACCGCGATCCGGTCGGAGGGCTCGGGCCCCGACAGCGACGGGTCGACCAGGATCTCCTCCAGCAGCGACTGGGCCACCGGCCCGCCGGCGACGTCGCCGCCCTCCCAGTCCACCCGGGCCACCACGACCTGCCAGTGCGGGGCCGCGCCCAGCCCGGGCAGCAGCACCGGGGCGGCCACCCGCAGGCGGGCGGCGATCTCCGCCGGCGGGGCGCCCGTCTGCACCAGCTCCAGCACCTCCTGGGCCAGCCGGCGGCGCACCGTGCGGGCCGCGTCCCGGCGGTCCCGCTCGACGGCGATGAGCTGGGTGACGCCCTGGAGCAGGTCCAGGCGCTCGGCCGGCCAGTCGCCCGCGTCGGCCTCGACGGCCAGCAGCCAGTCGGAGAGCACGCTCTCGCGTACGTCACGGGCCGCGGGTCCGGCGCCCCGGCCGTGTCCCCTGATCGGGAAGAGCGAGTACGTAATACCCTGAATCGAGATCCGGTGCGGTCCCCTGCGGCCCGTCCGGACCGCCGCGAGGTGCTCGCCGGCCAGTGCCGCGCAGACGCCCGGTGCCAGCGGTTCGCCCGCGCCGGCGATCTGTCGGCCCGTGGGCGAGAGCACCCAGGCCCGGAGATCGAGGTCGGTGGTGAGCAGATCCAGGACCACGTCGGGACCGCCGCCGGCAGGCCCGGACGTCATGAGCCGTCGGTGGCGGTCGACCACGGCCGCGAGGTCGCCCGCGCGCTCCCCGGAGACCTGCCGCACCACGTACTCCGTGATGGTGGCGAATGCAACGTCCTCGTTCACGGCGAACAGGGGCAGCCGGTTGCGCAGACAGGCCGAGACCAGATCGTCGGGGATGTCGCCGAGTTCCGCCTCGCCCGCCGCCAGCCCGGCGACCCCCGCGCTCGCGAGGATTCGTACGAACGGCTCGGAGTCGGCCGAATTCCTTCGCCATGCCAGGCCAGTGAGGACGAGTTCCCCTCCGGAGAGGTACCGGCTGGGATCGCGCAGGTCGGTCGTCATGACCCCGCGGACCGTCCGGTCCAGCTCCTCCTCGCCGCCCAGCAGCCGCAGCCCCAGCGCCTCGGTTTCCAGCAGTGCGCGCAGCCGCATGATGTCGCCGCCGATCTGTCTCGATGTTGCCGTTGGAAATCGGGCAGGTCGTCGCATCCTGCCTTTCATACGAATCTACAAGACGAGGGAGGTCCCCAGCCAACTCCTTCATGGTTTCGGTGACTGCACCCGGGGGACGCGCGGCTTGTGTACTGGCTCCACACCGCGTTAACAGCACGTGAACGACCAGTCGAGGGCCATGGGGCCTCCTGGCTTGAAGTGAACGACACGATGAAGAAGAAGAGAGCCGCACATGGACTTCCTTCGCCCCGCCAGCTGGGAGGAGGCGCTCGCCGCTAAGGCCGAGTTCCCCACAGCTGTGCCGATTGCGGGTGGCACCGATGTGATGGTCGAGATCAACTTCGACCACCGTCGGCCGGAGTACCTCCTGGACCTGAACCGCATCGGTCTCCTGCGGGAGTGGGAGGTCGGCGAGGATGTTGTCCGGCTCGGCGCCTCCGTTCCGTACACGCAGATCATGGAGAACCTCCGCACGGAGCTGCCCGGTCTCGCGCTCGCCTCGCACACGGTCGCGTCCCCGCAGATCCGCAACCGCGGCGGCGTCGGCGGCAACCTCGGTTGCGCCTCGCCGGCCGGTGACTCCCACCCCGCGCTGCTCGCGGCGGGCGCCGAGGTCGAGGTGGAGTCCGTACGCGGTTCCCGCCTCATCCCGATCGACGAGTTCTACACGGGTGTGAAGCGCAACGCGCTGGCCGCCGACGAACTCATCAAGACCGTCCACGTCAAGAAGGCGGACGGCCCCCAGCAGTACTCCAAGGTCGGCTCCCGCAACGCGATGGTCATCGCGGTCTGCGCGTTCGGCCTGGCGCTGCACCCCGAGACCCGCACGGTCCGCACCGGCATCGGGTCGGCCGCGCCGACCCCGATCCGTGCGAAGGCCGCCGAGGAGTTCCTGAACGCCGCGCTCGAAGACGGCGGGTTCTGGGAGTCCGGCAAGGTCATCACCCCGTCGATCGCCAAGCAGTTCGGTGACCTCGCCTCCGGCGCGGCCAACCCGATCGACGACGTCCGCGGCACGGCGAAGTACCGCCGTCACGCGGTCGGCATCATGGCTCGCCGCCAGCTCGTCTGGACCTGGGAGCAGTACCGCGGCACCGAAAACGGCCGCTCGCTTGAAGGGGCTGCGTAATCATGCGCGTCAATTTCACTGTCAACGGCCGTCAGCAGGAAGCCGACGACGTCTGGGAGGGCGAGTCCCTCCTCTACGTCCTGCGCGAGCGCATGGGCCTGCCCGGTTCGAAGAACGCCTGCGAGCAGGGCGAGTGCGGTTCCTGCACCGTCCGCCTCGACGGCGTGCCCGTGTGTTCCTGCCTCGTGGCCGCCGGCCAGGTCGAGGGTCGCGACGTCGTGACCGTCGAGGGCCTGGCGGAGTTCGCCAAGCAGCGCGAGGAGCACGGTCACGGCGGTGCCTGCGGCACCGGCGGCGGCTGCGGCACCAAGGGCGGCGTCTCCCTGGACGCGGCCAGGCGGTGGCAGTCCAAGCCCGGCGACTCGCAGACCGGCGAGGGCGTCGAGCTCTCCAACATCCAGCAGGCGTTCATCGACGCCGGCGCCGTGCAGTGCGGTTTCTGCACCCCGGGTCTGCTGGTCCAGGCCGACGCGCTGCTGGAGGAGAACTCCTCCCCGTCCGACCAGGACATCCGTGAGGCCCTGTCCGGCAACCTCTGCCGCTGCACGGGCTACGAGAAGATCCTCGACGCGGTCCGCCTCGCGGCCGCCCGTCAGGGAGAGGCGGTCTGACCATGGCTCAGAACACGCGCACGGTTCCGGCGGGCACGCCGACCAACGTCACGCAGAACCACACCAAGGGCGGCATCGGCGAGTCCACGCTGCGCCCCGACGGCACCCTCAAGGTGACCGGTGAGTTCGCGTACTCCTCCGACATGTGGCACGAGGACATGCTGTGGGGCCAGACGCTCCGCAGCACCGTGGCCCACGCCGAGATCGTCTCGATCGACATCTCCGAGGCCCTCGCGCTGCCCGGCGTGTACTCGGTGCTCACGTACGACGACCTGCCGGCCGAGATGAAGAACTACGGCCTGGAGATCCAGGACACCCCGGTGCTCGCCAACGGTCGGGTACGCCACCACGGTGAGCCGGTCGCCCTCGTGGCCGCCGACCACCCGGAGACCGCCCGACGCGCGGCCGCCAAGATCAAGATCGACTACAAGGAGCTGCCGCTCGTCACGGACGAGGCCTCGGCCATCGCCCCCGACGCGCCGCTGATCCACCCGGGCCGCGACGACCACCACTCCGGTCACGTCCCGCACCCGAACATCGTGCACCGCCAGCCGATCATCCGCGGCAACGCGGACGAGGCCGCCAAGCGCGCCGACGTCATCGTCAAGGGCGAGTACACCTTCGGCATGCAGGACCAGGCCTTCCTCGGCCCGGAGTCCGGTCTGGCCGTGCCGTCCGAGGACGGCGGCGTCGACCTGTACGTCGCCACCCAGTGGCTGCACTCCGACCTCCAGCAGATCGCCCCGGTCCTGGGCCTGCCGCCCGAGAAGATCCGCATGACGCTCTCCGGCGTCGGCGGTGCCTTCGGTGGCCGCGAGGACATCTCGATGCAGATCCACGCCTGCCTCCTGGCCCTGGCCACGAACAAGCCGGTCAAGATCGTCTACAACCGGTTCGAGTCCTTCTTCGGCCACGTGCACCGCCACCCGGCGAAGCTCTACTACGAGCACGGCGCCACCAAGGACGGCAAGCTCACGCACATGAAGTGCAAGATCGTCCTGGACGGCGGCGCGTACGCGTCGGCCTCCCCGGCGGTCGTGGGCAACGCCTCCTCGCTGTCCGTCGGCCCGTACGTGATCGACGACGTCGAGATCGAGGCCATCGCCCTCTACTCGAACAACCCGCCCTGTGGAGCGATGCGCGGCTTCGGCGCCGTCCAGGCCTGCTTCGCCTACGAGGCCCAGATGGACAAGCTCGCGGCGAAGCTGGGCATGGACCCGGTCGAGTTCCGCCAGCTGAACGCCATGGAGATGGGCACGATCATGCCCACCGGCCAGGTCGTGGACTCCCCGGCGCCCGTCGCCGAACTGCTGCGCCGGGTCAAGGCCCGCCCGCTCCCGCCGGAGCGCCAGTGGGAGACCGCCGGCGAGGGCGCGGACGTCCGCGCGCTGCCCGGCGGCCTGTCCAACACCACCCACGGCGAGGGCGTCGTCCGCGGTGTCGGCTACGCGGTCGGCATCAAGAACGTCGGCTTCTCCGAGGGCTTCGACGACTACTCCACCGCCCGCGTGCGCCTGGAGGTCATCAACGGCGAGCCCGTCGCGATGGTCCACACGGCCATGGCGGAGGTCGGCCAGGGCGGTGTCACCGTGCACGCCCAGATCGCCCGCACGGAACTGGGTGTCACGCAGGTGACCATCCACCCGGCCGACACGCAGGTCGGCTCCGCCGGTTCCACGTCCGCCTCGCGGCAGACGTACATGACCGGTGGCGCCGTGAAGAACACCTGCGAGGCCGTCCGCGAGGCCGTTCTGGAGATCGGCCGCCGCAAGAACGGCTCGTACCACCCCGCGTGGGCGACCGCCGAACTGCTCCTGGAGGGCGGCAAGGTCGTCACCGACGGCGGGGAGGTGCTCGCCGAACTGGCGGACATCCTGGAGGGCGAGGACGCGATCGACCTGGAGCTGGAGTTCCGGCACCGGCCGACCGTCGCCTTCGACCTGAAGACCGGCCAGGGCGACGGCCACGTCCAGTACACGTTCGCCGCGCACCGCGCGGTGGTCGAGGTGGACACCGAACTCGGCCTCGTCAAGGTCGTCGAGCTCGCCACCGCCCAGGACGTCGGCAAGGCGCTGAACATGCTCTCCGTCGTCGGCCAGATCCAGGGCGGCACCACCCAGGGCCTCGGCGTGGCGATCATGGAAGAGATCATCGTCGACCCGAAGACCGCGAAGGTGCGCAACCCCTCCTTCACGGACTACCTGATCCCGACCATCCTCGACACCCCGACCATCCCGGTCGACGTCCTGGAACTCGCCGACCCGAACGCGCCCTACGGGCTGCGCGGCATGGGCGAGGCCCCCACCCTGTCGTCCACCCCGGCCGTCCTCGCGGCGATCCGGGCGGCGACCGGTCTGGAGCTCAACAAGACGCCGATCCGTCCGGAAGCCCTCACCGGCACCCTCTAGGACGGCGTGCTCCGGGGGCCGCGAGGCCCCCGGACCCCCAGCTCTCCGGGCGGTGTGACACGGGAACGTCACACTTGCCGACCGCACCGCCCGGAGCCCGAAGTCCGGAATACGCAAAGCCGCACCGCTCGCGGCCCGTTCCACCGGCAGTACCCCCACGCACCACCCACCCGGAAGGCACCACCACCCCGGAGCCACCGGCAGTACCGCGAAACCCCGCAGTACCCGCAGTACACGCAGTGCACATTTCGCGTCGCCTCGGGCCGTCACCCCGGGTCGTGCAGCCAAACGCACCATCCCAAATCCCGCATCTCCAATCTCCAAGCGGGTGCCCCTTTGAACCTTGGGAGTTAGGCACCATGACCCAATCGTCTGTGGAGCCCAAGACCACCGCGGAAGAGGCCGGCGACGGCTCTCGCACCCCCGCCGGGCGTTCTTGGCTCGATCGGTACTTTCACATAACGCACAGAGGATCCAACGTCGGCAACGAGGTCCGTGGCGGTATCACGACCTTCATGGCCATGGCGTACATCCTCCTGCTCAACCCCCTGATCCTCTCCGGCAAGGACGTCGCCGGAAACACCATGGCCCCCGCGGCCCTGATCACGGCCACCGCCTTCGCGGCGGCCCTGACCACGCTGCTCATGGGCTTCGTCGGAAAGGTGCCGCTCGCCCTCGCGGCGGGGCTCTCCGTCTCCGGCGTCCTCGCCTCGCAGGTCGCGCCGCAGATGACCTGGCCGCAGGCCATGGGCATGTGCGTGATGTACGGCGTGGTGATCTGTCTCCTGGTCGTCACCGGCCTCCGAGAGATGATCATGAACGCGATCCCCCTCGCGCTCAAGCACGCCATCACCATGGGCATCGGCCTCTTCGTCGCCCTGATCGGGCTCGTGAAGGCCGGCTTCGTCGGCGCGGGTCCGCAGTTCGGCCCCCCGGTCCAGCTCGGCGCCGTCGGTGAGCTCGCGGGCTGGCCCGTCCTGCTCTTCTGCGTCACCCTGCTCGCCATCTTCATGCTGCAGGCCCGCAAGATCCCCGGCGCCATCCTGATCGGCATCGTGGGCGGCACCGTCCTCGCCGCGATCCTGAACGCCATCGTGGACATCGACCCCAAGGCCTGGAAGAACGGCCCCCCGGAGCTCTCCGGCTCCGCGGTCTCGATGCCCGACTTCTCGCTGTTCGGCAAGGTCGAGTTCGGTGGCTGGGGCGACGTCGGCGTCATGACGATCGGCATGATCGTCTTCACCCTCGTGCTCGCCGGCTTCTTCGACGCGATGGCCACCATCATCGGCGTCGGCACCGAGGCCAAGCTCGCCGACGACCAGGGCCGCATGCCGGGCCTGTCGAAGGCGCTGTTCATCGACGGCGCCGGTGGCGCCATCGGTGGCATCGCGGGCGGCTCCGGCCAGACCGTCTTCGTCGAGTCCGCCACCGGCGTCGGTGAGGGTGCCCGTACGGGCCTCGCCTCCGTCGTCACCGGCCTCTTCTTCGCCGCCTGCCTCTTCTTCACCCCGATCACGCAGATCGTGCCCGGCGAGGTCGCCTCCGCGGCCCTGGTCGTCATCGGCGCGATGATGATGCAGAACGCCCGCCACGTGGACTGGGCCGACACGGCCACCGCGATCCCGGTCTTCCTGACCGTCGTGATCATGCCGTTCACCTACCAGATCACCGCCGGTGTCGCCGCGGGCGTCATCTCCTACGTGGCCATCAAGGTCGCCCAGGGCAAGGCCCGCGAGATCGGTGCCTTCATGTGGGCGCTGACCGGCATCTTCCTGGTCTACTTCGCGCTCCACCCGATCGAGGGCTGGCTCGGCGTCGGCTAGCCGACCCGGACGCCCGCGCACCAAGCCGCATTCTCCACGTCATCCGATACTGGAAACCGAACCTCTCCGAGGAGGCCCGCATGCTGGACATCGCCGAGGAATTGAACCGGTGGGTCGAGCAGGGACGTGACTTCGCCGTCGCCACGGTCGTGGCGGTCGGCGGGAGCGCGCCCCGGCAGCCCGGAGCCGCCCTCGCCGTCGACGGCGAGGGGACGGCCATCGGTTCGGTCTCCGGCGGATGCGTGGAGGGTGCGGTGTACGAACTGTGCCGGCAGGCGCTGGAGGACGGGGAGCCCGTCCTGGAGCGCTTCGGGTACAGCGACGACGATGCCTTCGCCGTGGGTCTGACCTGCGGTGGAATCATCGACATCCTCGTCACCCCGGTCGCCGCGGACTCTCCCGTGCGGGAGGTGTTCGCGGCCGCGCTGGCCGCCGCCGCCCGCGGGGAGGCGGCTGCGGTGGCCCGGATCGCCCAGGGCCCGGCCGAGTTGATGGGTCGCGCGGTGGTCGTCCGGGCCGACGGCTCGCACGAGGGCGGCTTCGGGGGACACCCCGAGCTCGACCGCACCCTCGCCGAGGAGGCCCGCGCCATGCTGGACGCCGGCCGGACCGGCGTGCTGGAGGTCGGCGCGGACGGCCGGCTGTGCGGGGAGCCGCTCAAGGTGCTGGTCGAGTCCAGCGTCCCGCCCCCGCGGATGATCGTCTTCGGTGCCATCGACTTCGCCTCCGCCCTCGTGCGCATCGGCAAGTTCCTCGGCTACCACGTCACCCTGTGTGACGCCCGTCCCGTGTTCGCCACGAAGAACCGTTTCCCCGAGGCGGACGACATCGTGGTCGACTGGCCGCACCGCTACCTGGAGGCCCAGGTCGACGCCGGAACCGTCGACGCCCGGACCGTCCTGTGCGTGCTCACCCACGACGCCAAGTTCGACGTCCCGCTCCTCGAACTGGCCCTGCGACTTCCCGTCGCCTACGTCGGCGCCATGGGCTCCCGCCGCACCCACGAGGACCGCAACAAGCGGCTCCGCGAGGTCGGCGTGAGCGAACTCGAACTCGCCCGCCTGCGCTCCCCGATCGGCCTGGACCTCGGCGCCCGCTCCCCGGAGGAGACCGCGCTGTCCATCGCCGCCGAGATCGTCGCGAACCGGCGCGGCGGCACCGGCGCCGCCCTGACCGGCGCGCGCATCCCGATCCACCACGACGGATCGAACACCGTGGTCGGACGGATAGGCTCCGTCGCTTGAAGAGCGGGCCCCTCCTCGCGGCGGGCAGCCGCACCACCGCCCCGCACGCCGGGCGTGCCCCCGGGAGGCCGTACGGATCCGGCCACTATGGGGTGACCGGTCCGCGATGACCGATTAGTCTCCCGATCATGGTGGACATCCGCGAGGTACCCGAGGCCGAGATCGACCGCGCTCTGGAGCTCGCCTACCTGGTCTTCCACGACCGCCCCGACCACGACCGCCGGGCACTCCACCACGCCCTGCTGACCCGGTGCGCCCGCATCGGCGCCTACGACGGGGACGCACTGGTCGGCTTCATGGCCGCGCACGCCTTCCGGCTCTCGGTGCCCGGGGCCGATCTCGCCTGCCCCGGTGTCACCTTCGTCTGCGTCGCCCCCACGCACCGCCGCCGGGGCGTCCTCACCGCCCTGATGCACGAGCAACTGCGCCGGACCACCGCCGCCGGCGACCCGATCGCCGCCCTGTGGGCCTCCGAGGCCGTCATCTACGGCCGCTTCGGCTACGGCGCCGCCACCCAGGGCGTCACCATCGAGATCGACTCCACCCGCCCCCTGGCCCTGCGCATCGCCCCGGACCGACGCCCGCTGCGCCTGGTCGAACCCGCCGACGTACCGGACCTGGTCGGCCCGTACCACGAGGCCGCCCGCGCCGCCCGGGCCGGCCGGCCGCGCCGCAGCGCGGAGCGCTGGGCCGACGAATGGCTTGGCGAACACGACGAGGAGGACGAGGAGTTGAGCCCGCCCCGGACCATCGTCCTGGGCGCGCCCGGCGAGCCGATCGCCGGGTACGTGCTCTACCGCACCAAGTCCGCCCCGGCGGCGGGCGACGGCCGGCCCCACGGCGTGGGCCTGGTGCGCGTGGACGAACTGGAGGCCGACACCCCGGCGGTCGCCGCGGCCCTGTGGGAGTGCGTGTCCTCCCTCGACCTGACCGGAAAGGTCACCGCCTGGGGCCGCCCGGTCGACGACCCGCTGCTGCACTTCGCCGCCGACCGGGACCAGGTACGGGTCACCGCCCAGTTCCCGGCGCTGTGGCTGCGCCTGGTGGACGTCCCGGCGGCGCTGACCGCCCGGTCGTGGGCCGCGCCGGTGGAACTGGTCCTGGAGCTGTCCGACGCGCGTCTGCCCGCCAACGCGGGTCGGTACCGGCTCAAGGCGGGACCGGACGGAGCCGCCTGCGAGCCCGCCCGGGCCGCACCCGACCTGGTACTGGACGTGCGCGAGCTGGCCGCCTGCTACCTGGGCGGGACCCGGGTCGCCGAGCTGGTCGCCGCCGGGCTGGTGGAGGAACGGGTCCCGGGCGCGGCTGCCGCACTGGACGCGGCGCTGCGGACCGGGCTGCTTGCGCACACCGCCGACGAGTTCTGAGCGGGCGCGCCGGCGGCGGGTGGGGGCGGGCGAGCGGACCGCCCCCGCCCGCCTTGTCAGCGGGGCAGCGAGATCCGGGCGGCGGACATCCCGAAGCCGTCGCTCCAGGCGCCCGCACCCAGGCCGACCGGCAGCTCGTACAGATCCTCCGGCCGGTAACGGGCGATCTTCTCGTGCCAGTTGAGGATGCCCGCGTGCCAGTCCTTGAGCTCGGCGACGTACGCGTCGAGCGCGGCCCGCGCCTCCTCGCCCAACTTCCAGTCGTCGTAGAGCAGCGGCAGCCGGGTCGCGACGATGTGCTCGAACTCCTCGGTCCGCTGCGTCATCAGCGCGTGGCAGATGTGCAGGGCCTCCGGGTAGCCGATGTCGAAGAAGTTCCGGGTGACGAGGATGTGGTTGTGCACCTCGCCCTCGACCTCCACCTCCTTCTGGTAGGAGTAGACGTCGTTGATCATGCAGGCGGCGTCGGCGACGGCGTTCTCCAGCGACCGGATGGTGCCCGAGGCGTAGATCTCGTCGGGGATGCCGCGGTTCTGGTGGCCGAGCCGGCACAGGTACATGGTGAGGTGGGAGCCGAAGGTGTGACGGCGCATCTCCGCGTAGTCCACCGGGTCGGGGATGCGGTTCAGGATCTGGTTCTCCACCTCCCACAGCCAGCTCTCCAACATGCTCACCAGCGTCGCCCGGAACTCCGTGCGCTGCTCGCGCGACATGCCCGCGCTGGTGCGCACCCACAGGTCGCCGAGCCCGCGCTCCATCGCCGTCACCGGCTCCGCCTGCTCCGCGTGGTCGACGGGGATCATGGCGATCAGCCGGGTCGTGGTGGCCTTGGCCGCGCTGAGGTTCTTCGCCTGGGCGAACACCACCGGGTAGTAGTCGTCCCCGTACGTGCCCCAGCTCAGCCAGCACGCGTTGAGGGCCAGGGCCTCCGGGGTGGCGTCGGGGTCGATCCCGGCCGAGCAGACGGCGAAGTCGTAGCCGCGCAGCTTGCGTTCGGACCAGATCGCCGAACCGGGATCGCCCGGCTGCGGGTCCAACATCCCCATCGCCTTGCACCAGGCGACCGACTCCTCGCGGGCGTGTGACAGGTGCGGGCTCAACGACAGCCGGTGCGGCATGTAGATGTCGGGGATGACCGACGGTCCGGTCTTCTCGAAGGGCACGTGGGTGAAGGAGCGGCGGCGCAGGTCCATCGAGCGCCGGGTGAACAGGGACCGGACGTCGAGCGCGGTGGTGCCGAGCCCGTCGGGCATGAAGGGCAGGCTGAGCGGGGTGGTGGCCCGCGCCTCCTTGTTCATGTAGCGGCTGGAGACCATGTGCCACTCGTGGCCCCCGGACTGCCAGTCCTGCAGGCCCTTCGCGTAGGCGAGGACGGCCGCGACCTCCGCCGGGTTCATCGCCCGGTCGACGAAGAGCTGGGGCAGCTCGGACAGGGCGGTCTGCTCGAACTGGTGGAGGCGGGAGGTCAGCAGGTCGTTCGATGCCTCGGCGGCCTCCTGGGTGGAGCATCCGAGGAAGGTCTCCAACACGAGGATGGCGTTGGAGAGTTCGCCCTCGTCGGCGACTTCGCGCTCGTAGGAGAAGATGTCGTTCCTGATGTGCACGGCGTCGGAGAAGGCGTCGCGCAGCACCGCGAGCGGCCGCGAGTGCGCGACGCGCGCCGGGACCTCCGCGGAGACGTACTCGATGAGGCCGGCCGACCAGGGCGCGCCACCCACCTTGCGGCGCATCTCGATGTACTCGAGGGGGTTCGCCACCCGCCCGATGTTGATGTTGGCGAGTTCCCACATCGACTCGTTGAGGAGGTTGCGGGTCGACTCGGAGAACCGTTCCCGCCAGTCCGCCGACATGGCGGGGACCGTCCGCAGCCACAGGTCCTTCAGGCCCGCCTCCACCGGGTTCGTCGCCTCGGGGAATCCGTCGGAGAGGTCCATCGGCATGAAGGCGGCGAGCCGGTCGAGGTAGGCCTGGGCGCCGTCCCGGTCCTGGGAGCGCTTGTACATCTCCAGGAAGTGGTCGTCGAAGAAGAAGACCCACACGTACCAGTCGGTGACCAGGTTCAGCGCGTCGACGTCGCAGTCGGGGTGCGTGTAGGAACACAGCAGGGCGTAGTCGTGCGATTCGAGGTCGCTCTCCTCCCAGACGCCGGACCCCTCCAGCATCTCGAAGTCGCGGGCCCACTGCCTGGTGTGGGCGCGCGCGGCTTCCAGATGGGGGTTCAGTCGTGCCGGATACGGCACATAGAAGTCCGGGAGTTGGAACGGCTGTGTCACGGCGGGGCAGGCCTTTCGGTCCGAGGGTGCGGAGGCCTTCGGCAGCGGCCCCCCGCACGAGATCAGCAGGCCTCTACCCCTGGTGCGGGAGGGACAAGGGGGAGTTCACTGCTTCAGGTGACGGAAGTGACGTTCCGCGACATGGAGGCCCGACGGGGGATAGCGATCCGGTCCGTCGTGTCGAACCTCCGGACCGATGTCCTGTTCATCTAGATTTCCTCCCCTATGTAAATCCCATACGGGAGGAAACGGCGATGTCTGCGATCGATCTGAGCAAGGTGCTGGACAAGGCGTGGGAGGACAAGCCGCTCGCGGACGTCCTCGCGGCGCCGGTGGCGGCCCTGAAGGGCGTCACCGACCGGGACGGCGAACTGCTCCAGGAGGCGTTCGGGGTCAAGACCGTCGCCGACCTCGGTCAACTGAAGTACGCCCGGTGGGCGGCGGCGCTCGTCGCGCTGAACACCACGACCAAGTAGGCGGCCGGTCCGCGGGTCCGGCCGGGCATCGGGCGGGCGTCGGGGCGGGCCGGAAAAGAGCGCGTCCTCCCCGCCCCGACGACGGGCGGGGAGGACGCGCGTCGCTCCGGTGGCACGAGGGCGGGCCGGGGCTTCCCGGCGACCGCCCGGCCCTACTCGGCGTCGCCCTCCAGGTTGCCCTCGGTGTCCAGGTACACCTGGCGCAACTCCTCGAGGATCCGCGCGTCGGGCTTCTCCCACATGCCGCGCGACTCCGCCTCCAGGAGGCGTTCGGCGATGCCGTGCAGGGCCCAGGGGTTGGCCTCCTCCAGGAAGGCGCGGTTCTCCGGGTCCAGGACGTACGTCTCGGTCAGCTTGTCGTACATCCAGTCCGCGACGACGCCCGTCGTGGCGTCGTACCCGAAGAGGTAGTCCACCGTCGCCGCCAGCTCGAAGGCACCCTTGTAGCCGTGGCGACGCATCGCCTCGATCCACTTCGGGTTGACCACCCGGGCGCGGAAGACCCGGGAGGTCTCCTCCACCAGCGTGCGGGTCTTGACTGTCTCCGGGCGGGTGGAGTCCCCGATGTACGCCTCGGGCGCCGTGCCCCGCAGGGCGCGCACGGTGGCGACCATGCCGCCGTGGTACTGGAAGTAGTCGTCCGAGTCCGCGATGTCGTGCTCGCGCGTATCGGTGTTCTTCGCGGCGACGGTGATCCGCTTGTACGCCGTCTCCATCTCGGCGCGCGCCGGACGGCCCTCCAGGCCGCGACCGTACGCGTATCCGCCCCACACCGTGTAGACCTCGGCGAGGTCGGCGTCCGTGCGCCAGTCGCGCGAGTCGATCAGCTGGAGGATGCCGGCGCCGTACGTGCCCGGGCGCGAGCCGAAGATACGGGTCGTCGCGCGCCGCTCGTCGCCGTGCTCGGCCAGGTCGGCCTGGGCGTGGGCCCGGACGAAGTTCCGGTCGGCCGGCTCGTCCAGCGAGGCCGCGAGCCGCACCGCGTCGTCCAGCAGTCCGATGACGTGCGGGAACGCGTCCCGGAAGAAGCCCGAGATGCGCAGGGTGACATCGATGCGCGGCCGGCCCAGCTCGTCGAGCGGGATCGGCTCCAGGCCGGTGACCCGGCGCGAGGCCTCGTCCCAGACCGGACGCACGCCCAGCAGCGCCATGGCCTCCGCCACGTCGTCCCCGGAGGTGCGCATCGCGCTCGTGCCCCACAGCGACAGGCCGACGGACGGCGGCCACTCGCCGTTGTCCGTGCGGTAGCGGTTCAGGAGGGAGTCGGCGAGCGCCTGACCCGTCTCCCACGCCAGCCGCGACGGGACGGCCTTCGGGTCGACGGAGTAGAAGTTCCGACCGGTCGGCAGCACGTTGACCAGGCCGCGCAGCGGCGAGCCGGAGGGGCCCGCCGGGACGAAGGAGCCGTCCAGGGCGCTGACCACGTGGGCGATCTCGTCGGTGGTGCCGGCCAGCCGCGGGACGACCTCGCGGGCCGCGAAGTCCAGCACCGCCGCCACGTCGGCCGAGTGGGCGGCGGCCACCGAGGCCACCGCCTCCGGGGCCCAGCCGGCGTCCTCCATCGCCTGGACCAGCGCGCGGGCCGTCTCCTCCGCCTCGTCGGCGGAGGTGCGGGTGGCCGCGGACTCGTCCAGGCCGAGCGCCTCGCGCAGGCCCGGAAGGGCCGTCGTACCGCCCCAGATCTGGCGGGCGCGCAGGATGGCGAGCACCAGGTTGACCCGGGCCGTACCGGTCGGGGCGCCGCCCAGGACGTGCAGACCGTCGCGGATCTGGGCGTCCTTGACCTCGCACAGCCAGCCGTCGACGTGCAGCAGGAAGTCGTCGAAGCCGTCGTCGTCGGGGCGCGCCTCCAACCCCAGGTCGTGGTCCAGCTTCGCGGCCTGGATCAGGGTCCAGATCTGCGCGCGGATCGCCGGGAGCTTCGCCGGGTCCATCGCCGAGATCTGCGCGTACTCGTCCAGGTGCTGTTCCAGGCGCGCGATGTCGCCGTAGGACTCCGCGCGGGCCATCGGCGGCACCAGGTGGTCGACGAGGGTGGCGTGCACCCGGCGCTTGGCCTGGGTTCCCTCGCCCGGGTCGTTGACCAGGAACGGGTAGATCAGCGGCAGGTCGCCGAGGGCGGCGTCCGGGGCGCAGGACGCGGACAGGCCCGCGTTCTTGCCCGGCAGCCACTCCAGGTTGCCGTGCTTGCCCAGGTGGATCATGGCGTCGGCGCCGAAGCCGCCGTCCTCGGCGCGCGCCTGGATCCAGCGGTACGCGGCCAGGTAGTGGTGCGAGGGCGGCAGGTCCGGGTCGTGGTAGATCGCGATCGGGTTCTCGCCGAAACCGCGCGGCGGCTGGATCAGGATCAGCAGGTTCCCGCGGCGCAGGGCCGCGAGGACGATGTCGCCCTCCGGGTTGGCCGAGCGGTCCACGAACATGTTGCCGGGCGCCTCGCCCCAGTGTTCCTCGACGCTCGCGCGCAGATCGGCCGGGAGGTCCGCGAACCACCGCTTGTAGTCGGCGGCCGGGATGCGGACGGGGTTGCGGGCCAACTGCTCCTCGGTGAGCCAGTCCTGGTCGTGGCCGCCGGCCTCGATCAGGGCGCGGATCAGCTCGTCGCCGTCACCCGAGACCAGGCCCGGGACCTCCTCGACGGGGCCGAAGTCGTAGCCGCCCGCGATCAGCGTGCGGAGCAGTTCCACGGCGCTCGCCGGGGTGTCCAGGCCGACCGCGTTGCCGATGCGGGAGTGCTTCGTCGGGTACGCCGACAACACCAGCGCGATCTTCTTGTCACGGCGCTCGATGTGCCGCAGCCGGGCGTGGCGCACGGCGATCCCCGCGACCCGGGCGGCCCGTTCGGGGTCGGCCACGTAGGCGGGCAGCCCGTCCTCGTCGAGCTCCTTGAAGGAGAACGGGACGGTGATCAGACGGCCGTCGAACTCCGGCACCGCGACCTGCGTCGCCGCGTCGAGCGGGGACAGGCCCTCGTCGTTCTCCTCCCAGGCGCTGCGCGATCCGGTCAGGCACAGGGCCTGGAGGATCGGCACGCCGAGCCCGGCCAGCGCGCCCGCGTCCCAGGACTCGTCGTCACCGCCCGCCGAGGCGGTGGCGGGCTTGGTGCCACCCGCCGCGAGGACGGTGGTGACGACCGCGTCGACGGACTCCAGCTCGGCGATCAGGCCCGGCTCGGGCGTGCGCAGCGAGGAGACGTACAGCGGGAGCGCCTGGGCGCCCTGCGCCTCGACGGCCTCGCACAGGGCGTGCACGAAGGAGGTGTTGCCGCTCATCTGGTGGGCGCGGTAGTAGAGCACCGCGATCCTCGGGCCCTCGGTGCGCTGCGGGGTGCGCTCCAGCGGCCCCCAGGTGGGCGCCGCGGCCGGGGGCTCGAAGCCGTGACCGGTGAGCAGCACGGTGTCGGAGAGGAAGCGGGCGAGCTGGTCCAGGTTGGCGGGGCCGCCGTGCGCGAGGTAACCGTGCGCCTCGGCGGCGATGCCGATCGGGACCGTGGAGGCCTCCATCAGCTGGGCGTCCGGGGCCTGTTCGCCGGTCAGCACCACCACGGGACGGGTCTGGTCCGGGGCCAGCAGCAGATCGAGGCCGTCCTGCCAGGCCCGCAGACCGCCGAGCAGGCGTACGACGACCAGGTCGGCGCCGTCGAGGAGGCCCGGCAGGTCGTCCAGGGGGAGGCGGGAGGGGTTCGCGAACCGGTACGGGACGGGGCCGTCCGCGGCGCGGGCGCTGAGCAGATCGGTGTCGGACGTCGACAGCAGCAGGATCATGCGGCGGCAGCCTTCCTCGGGGTTTCCGCGCCCCGGGCAGTGAGGACAGCGGGAGTTCCTGACTCACCCCGCGGATCGCTCCCCGGGGTTCACAGTGGCGGGACCGCGCCGGAATCTCACCGGGCTTCCTCCCATGTCGCCGTCCTCGGCGACGGCGGGCCGTGCGGTCCGCCGGTGGTCATCTTAGGGGGGCGGCGTGCGCGGCTCCGTTGCCGGGGGCCCTGCCCCGGGGCCCGGGTGTCCCAAACCCCCGCAGGTCGGAAAGTGGCTGGTGGGGGCGGAGAGGACGGTGCCCCCGGGGCGGGACGGCCCCGGCCCCGGGGGTGGCGACGGACACAGGTCGGGGCGCGGCAATCCTGGGTATGCTCGCGGCCATGCCCACGCCCCCCTCCGCCGCATCGCGGGAGAAACCCGTCATACGGGACCGCGGTGACGCCTGCCCCGGCGCGCTGCGGCTGCACGCGGCGGACGACGGCTTCCTGGCCCGGGTGCGGATCCCTGCGGGGCTGCTCACGGCCCCGCAGGCCGAGGCCCTGGCGCTCGCCGCGGACCGCTTCGGGGACGGCCACCTGGAGATCACCTCGCGCGGGAACGTGCAGCTCCGCGGCCTGGCCGAGGACTGCGGGGCGGGCCCCGCCGAGCTGCTGGACGCCGCCGGGCTGCTGCCGGCGCCGGCCCACGAGCGGGTACGGAACATCGTGGCGACCCCCATGTCGGGGCTGGAGGGGCCGCACCGGCCCGACGCGCTCGCCTGGGCCCTGGCCTTCGACCGGCTGCTCTGCGCGAGCGCCGGGGCCACCGCCCTGTCCGGGCGGTTCCTGTTCGCCTTCGACGACGGACGCGGGGACGTCGCCGCCCTCGGCCCCGACGTGACCGTGCTCGGCCGGCCCGACGGACGGGCGCTGATCAGGCTCGGCGTTGCCGCCGACGCCGTCGACGTGGCCGCGCCGGACGCTCCCCGGGCGGCGCTGCTGGCCGCCGCGTACTTCCTCGACACCGCCGCCGCGGCCGGCACCCGCGCCTGGCGCGTGTCCGAACTGCCCCCCGAACACCCCCTGCGGGCATCCGAGTTGGCCCGACGTCTGACGGCCGCCGGGATCGAGGCGGTGGACGCGGGCGCGCCGACCTGGCCGTACGCGGCGCCGCCCGCGCCCGCGGGGCCGGACGCCGACGGCCGAGGCGCCCTGTGCGTCCTGCCCCCGCTGGGCCGGGCGACCACCGCGCAGTGGCGGGTCCTGGTCGAGGTCGCCGAACAGGGGCGCGGAGAGCTGCGCGTCACCCCGTGGCGCGGCGTCGTGCTGCCCCCGGGCGAGATCCCCTGGCCCGCCGCCTCCGTCACGGACCGCATCGAGGGCGCCGGACTGGTCCTCGCCCCCGACGGTCCCTGGCAGTCCGTCACCGCCTGTACCGGACGGCCGGGTTGCGCGAAATCCCTCGCGGACGTGCGCGCCGACGCGCGGGCCGTCGTGGACCGCGCGCGCGGCCCGCTGCCCGTGCACTGGTCGGGCTGCGAGCGCCGCTGCGGGCACCCGCGCGGCACCGCCTGGGTGGACCTGGTCGCCGGCCCGACCGGCTACCGGCTCTCCGCGCCGGGCCGCCCCGCACGGCACCATGTGCCGGGCGCCCCCACCGAACTTGCCGCGGCCCTCGCGGACGCCCGCACCACCCCACCGGCCCCCGACCCCGCAGTGAAGAAATGAGCGAGTGCCCCGTGTTCGAGTACGAGAAGGACGGCGCGGCGATCTACCGCCAGTCCTTTGCCACGATCCGCGCCGAGGCGGACCTCTCCGGGCTGCCCGCCTCGGTCGCCCAGGTCGCGGTGCGCATGATCCACGCCTGCGGGATGACCGACTTGCCCCAGGACCTCGGGTACACCCCGGACGTCGTCCTGCGGGCGCGCGCCGCGCTGGAGGCCGGCGCGCCGATCCTGTGCGACGTACAGATGGTCGCGAGCGGGGTCACCCGCAAGCGGCTGCCCGCCGACAACGAGGTGATCTGTACCCTCTCCGACCCGGCCGTCCCGGAACTCGCCGCGCGGATGGGTACCACGCGCAGCGCCGCCGCCCTCGAAGTCTGGCGTGACCGGGGCCTGTTGGAGGGCTCGGTGATCGCCGTCGGCAACGCCCCGACCGCCCTCTTCCGCCTGCTGGAGATGATCGAGGAGGGCGCGCCGCGCCCGGCCGCCGTCATCGGCGTCCCCGTCGGCTTCATCGGCGCGGCCGAGTCCAAGGACGCGCTCGCCGCCCACCCCTCGGGCCTCGACCACCTCATCGTGCGGGGCCGGCGGGGCGGCAGCGCCATCGCCGCCGCGGCCGTCAACGCCATCGCGAGCGTGGCCGAATGAGCGCCGCCGACGTGACCCCCGGACGGCTCTACGGCGTGGGCCTCGGCCCCGGCGACCCCTCCCTGATGACCCTGCGCGCCGTCGAGGTGATCGCGGAGGCGGACGTCGTCGCTTACCACTCCGCCCGCCACGGCCGCTCGATCGCCCGCTCGATCGCCGCGAAGCACCTGCGCGCCGACCACGTCGAGGAACCGCTGGTCTACCCGGTCACCACCGAGACCACCGACCACCCCGGCGGCTATCAGGGCGCGATGGAGGAGTTCTACGAGGCGTCCGCCGCCCGCCTGGCCGCACACCTCGACGCCGGCCGGACCGTCGCCGTGCTCGCCGAGGGCGACCCGCTCTTCTACGGCTCGTACATGCACATGCACAAGCGCCTCGCGGACCGCTACCCGGCCGAGGTGATCCCCGGCGTGACCTCGGTGAGCGCCGCCGCCGCCCGCCTGGGGACCCCGCTCGTGGAGGGCGAGGAGGTGCTGACGATCCTGCCCGGCACCCTGCCCGAGGAAGAGCTGACCGCCCGGCTCGCCGCCACCGACTCGGCGGTCGTGATGAAGCTCGGCCGCACCTTCCCCGCGGTGCGCCGCGCCATGGAGAGCAGCGGCCGGCTCGCCGAGGCCCGCTACGTCGAGCGCGCCACCATGGCGGGGGAGCGCACGGGCCTGCTCGCCGACACCGACCCCGACAGCGTCCCGTACTTCGCCGTCGCCGTGGTGCCCAGCCGGATCGGCAACCCGGGCAGCGTGCCGTCCGGCCCCGGCGAGGTCGTCGTGGTCGGCACCGGACCGGCCGGCCCGCTGTGGCTGACCGCCGAGACCCGGCGGGTGCTCGCCGACGCCGAGGTGCTGGTCGGGTACACGACCTACCTGGACCGCGTCCCGGTGAAGCCCGGACAGGTCCGGCACGGCTCCGACAACAAGGTGGAGTCGGAGCGCGCCGAGTTCGCCCTGGACCTCGCCCGCCGCGGCAAGCGGGTCGTCGTGGTCTCCGGCGGCGACCCCGGCGTCTTCGCGATGGCCACGGCCGTCCTGGAGGTCGCCGGTCAGGACGCCTACAAGGACGTGCCGGTACGGGTCCTGCCGGGCGTGACCGCCGCCAACGCCGCTGCCGCGGCGGCCGGGGCGCCGCTCGGCCACGACTACGCCACCGTGTCGCTCTCCGACCGGCTCAAGCCGTGGGAGGTCATCGCCGAGCGGCTGCGCGCCGCCGCCGCGGCCGATCTGGTGCTCGCCCTGTACAACCCGGGCTCGCGCAGCCGTACCTGGCAGGTCGCGCGGGCCAGGGAACTCCTGCTGGAACTGCGCTCCCCGCAGACCCCGGTGGTCGTCGCGCGGGACGTCGGCGGCCCGGAGCAGTCGGTGCGGATCGTGACCCTCGCCGAACTGGAGCCGGCCGAGGTGGACATGCGCACGATCCTGCTGATCGGTTCCTCGCAGACCCGGGTCACCGAGCGGGCCGACGGGTCGCGGGTCACCTGGACCCCGCGCCGCTACGCCTGACCGGTCGGACCGGTCGGACCGGTCGACGCGAGAGCCGGGCCCCGGGGCGGTGACGGCCCCGGGACCCGGCCGCTCGGGCGGTTCAGCCGTGGCCGGGCGGGCGGTTCAGGCCCGGAAGTCGGTCAGGCGGGCCAGCGCCGCCTCGACGGAGTCCGCCTCCGGCACCCCCTCGGGCACCGGCGGTCGCCGTACGACCAGCACCGCGATCCCCGCCTCCCGGGCCGCGACGAGCTTGGGCGCGGTGGCGTCGCCGCCGCTGTCCTTGGTCACCAGGACGTCGATCCGGTGCCGGGCCAGCAGCTCCCGCTCGTCGGCGAGGCCGAACGGCCCCCTCGCGAGCAGCACTTCGAGGCGCGGCGGTCGCTCCCCGGCCGGCGGGTCCACCGAACGCACCAGGAACCAGGGCTCGGTGAGGTGTGCGAAGCGGTGCAGGCCCATCCGGCCCGTGGTCAGGAACACCCGGCGGCCCCGCTCCGGGAGCAGGGCGGCCGCCGCGTCGAGGGATTCGACGAACGTCCAGTCGTCGCCGGGCCCCGGGACCCAGCCGGGACGGCGCAACGCGAGCAGCGGTACGCCGGTGAGTTCCGCGGCCCGCGCCGCGTGGAAACTCATCCGCTCCGCGAAGGGGTGGGTGGCGTCCACCAGGTGCGTGACCCGGTGGGCGGTCATCCAGGCCGCCAGGCCCTCGGCGCCGCCGAAGCCGCCGATCCGGGTCCCGCCCGGCGGCAGCACCGGCGCGCCGACCCGGCCGGCCAGGGAGGTCGTCACCCGGAGCGGGGTCCGCTCCAGCGCCTCCGCGAGCCGGCGGGCCTCCGTCGTACCGCCCAGGATCAGCAGGTGACCGCAGTCCCCGTCAGCAGACATGCCGGTCGCGGTCGGCGGAGTACAGGTGGCTGTCGCGGAACTGCTCCGCGCCCAGCGTGCGACCCACCACGATCACCGCGGTGCGTACCAGCCCGGCCGCCTTCACCTGTTCCGCGATGTCGGTCAGCGTGCCGCGCAGGATCAGCTCGTCGGGGCGGCTGGCCATCGCGACCACCGCGACGGGGCACTCGGCCCCGTAGTGCGGCAGCAGTTCCTCGACGACCCGGTCGACGTACCGCGTCGCCAGGTGCAGGACCAGCAGCGCGCCGCTGCGGCCGAGCGTGGCCAGGTCCTCCCCGGGCGGCATCGGCGTGGCCTGCTGGGCGATCCGGGTCAGGATCACGGTCTGCCCGACGGTGGGCACGGTCAACTCCCGCTTCAGCGCGGCGGCCGCGGCGGCGAACGCCGGCACGCCCGGGACCACCTCGTAGGCAATGCCGACCGCGTCGAGGCGCCGCATCTGCTCGGCGACCGCGCTGAAGATCGACGGGTCGCCGGAGTGCAGCCGCGCCACGTCCAGACCCGCCTCGTGCGCCCGGGTGAACTCCGCGACGATCTCGTCCAGGTTGAGCCGGGAGGTGTCGATCAGGCGGGCGTCGGCCGGGCATTCGGCCAGCAGCTCGCGCGGCACCAGGCTGCCCGCGTACAGGCAGACGGGGGCGGCGGCCAGTGTCCGGGCACCGCGCACGGTGATCAGGTCGGCGGCGCCGGGGCCCGCGCCGATGAAGTACACGGTCATGTCTGGTCCTTGTCGTTCTCGTTCTCGGTCGTCCGGTCCGTCGTCGGGTGCGGCTTGGTGACCGACCACTGGGTGACCGCCATGGCCTGCCGCCAGCCCGTGAAGCCGCCGACCGGCACCGCGTGGGCGACGGCCAGCTTGACCAGCTCGCCACCGCGGCGCCGGTGGTGGTCGCCGAGCACGGCCTCCGATTCCAGGGTGACCGTGTTGACCACCAGTCGCCCGCCGGGTGCCAGCGCCGTCCACGCCGCGTCGAGGAGGCCGGGCGCGGTGAGGCCGCCACCGATGAACACCGCGTCGGGGGCGGGCAGTCCGATCAGCGCGTCGGGGGCCGCTCCGAGGACGACCCGCAGGCCGGGCACGCCGAGCGCGGCGGCGTTGCGGGTGATCCGTTCGGCCCGCTCGGGGACGCGTTCCACGGTCACCGCCCGGCAGGTGGGATGGCTGCGCATCCACTCGATGCCGATGGAACCGGAACCGCCGCCGATGTCCCACAGCAGCTCGCCCGGGGCCGGGGCGAGGGCGCACAGGGTCGCGGCCCGCACGTGCCGCTTGGTGAGCTGGCCGTCGTGCTCGTACGCGGTGTCGGGCAGGCCGGGGGTGGTGCCGAGTCGGGGTGTCGGGGAGTCCGGGTCGCGGCGGCAGTCCACGGCCACCACGTTCAACGGGTCGCCCGGCGCCCGGTCCCAGCCGTCCGCGTGGCCCTCGTACGCGTCCTCGTGTTCGGAGCCGAGCCGCTCCAGCACCCGCATGCGGCTCGGGCCGAAGCCCCGCTCCCTCAGCAGTGCGGCGATCTCGCCCGGCGAGCCCGCGCCCGCGCTGAGCACGAGCACCCGCCGGCCCTCGTGCAGGGCGGCGGCGAGCCGGGCCACGGGGCGGCCGACGACGGTGACGACCTCGGTGTCCTCCACCGGCCAGCCGAGCCGGGCGCAGGCGTAGGACACCGAGGAGGGGTGCGGGAGGACGTGCAGGGCGTGCGGGCCGAGTTCCTCGCAGAGGGCGCGGCCGATCCCGTAGAACATGGGGTCGCCGCTGGCCAGCACCGCGATCCGGCGGCCCGCGTGCTCGGCGGTCAGTTTCGGCACCGCGGGGCGCAGTGGGCTGGGCCAGGCGACCCGTTGGCCGGGGCAGGAGTCGGCGGGCAGCAGGTCCAGCTGGCGGGGCCCGCCGATCAGGACCTCGGCGGAGGTCAGCGCGGTCCGGGCGGCGGCGGTGAGTCCGGCCCAGCCGTCGGCGCCGAGGCCGACGACCGTCACGGGGAGGGTGGGAGGTGCGGAGCTCACTGCGTGGACCTCGCGGGAGGGGAAGCGGATGGACCCGCAGCCTACTGGCCTGCGGCTGTGCCCGGTCCCCGGGGTGACGGGGCCCACGTGCGGGCCCCCGAGCCGACCGCCCGGAACGCGGGATGTTACCCTCAGTAACCACTTCGTCGTGAGGGAGTCGAGATGCCCGGCTGGAACGTCAGGAACATCCCCGACCAGAGTGGCCGTACCGCCGTCGTGACCGGCGCCAACAGCGGGATCGGGCTGGTCACCGCCCGCGAGTTGGCCCGCGCCGGGGCCGGGGTCGTCCTGGCCTGCCGCAGCGCGGCCCGGGGCCGGGCCGCAGCGGTACGGCTGCGGACCGAGGTGCCCGGCGCGGACGTGGAGTTCATGCCGCTGGACCTCGCCGACCTCGGCTCCGTGCGGGAGTTCGCCCGAGCCTGGTCGCGGCGCCACGACACCCTGGACCTGCTCGTCAACAACGCCGGCGTGATGGCCCTGCCGTACGGTCGCACCGCTGACGGGTTCGAGGCTCAGTTCGGGATCAACCACCTCGGTCACTTCGCCCTGACCGGGCTGCTCCTGCCCCGAGTCCTCGCCGCCGGCGACGGGGCCAGGATCGTCAACCTCTCCAGCGCGTTCCACGTCCTCGGCGACCTCGACCACGACGATCTGAACGCCGAACGCGGATACCGGCGGTGGATCGCCTACGGCCGCTCGAAGACCGCCAACCTGCTCTTCACCCACGAACTGTCCCGGCGCCTCGCGGCCGCCGGCTCCGGGATCGTCGTGGCCGCCGCCCACCCCGGCTACGCCTCCACCAACCTGCACGTCGGGGCGGCCCCCCGGGCCGGGCGCACCGTCACGTCACGGATCGCCGTCGCCGCGAACGCCGCCGTCAACGCCGTCGGCATCGCCGTCGTCGCGCAGTCCGCCGAGGCCGGCGCGCTGCCCACCCTGTACGCGGCCACCGCCCCCGGGGTCCGGCCCGACGCGTTCATCGGACCGCGGCTCGGCTGGCGCGGGGCGCCCGTCCGGTCCTGGCGGGCCAAGTGGACCCTCGACGACGCGTCGGGGGAGCGGCTGTGGAGCGCCTCCGAGAAGCTGACCGGGGTGCCCTGTCCGGTGCCGGCGCGCTGAACGGCCGATGCCTCGGGGGCGGAGGGCGGACACTCGCCCCCTCGGGCTCTTGACGCCCGCCGGATCCGCCGTCACGGGCACCCGGAAGTGAGCCCGTCCGCCCCCGGGACGCCTCCGGGCGCCCCGGGCGGGCACCGAACGGGGCCCCGCCGTCCCGGACACTCGGCGGCATGGACGACGACGCTGCGGACAACCACCCAGGACCCGGGCTCCCCCCGAGGCGCAGGCGCACCCGGAGCGGATCCCGGGAGCCGCCTCAGGGGGATCCGGTCGCCCGCGCGTAGAGGGCGCGGGTGCCGTCGTCGAACCGACTGCTGTACGAGGTCCTCTCGTCGCCGCCGCCGTCACGGCCGCCGACCACCCCGATCAGGGTGGGGCCTTCGGCCAGGATCGGGCCGCCGCTGGTTCCGTTCGGTACGCCCGCGCAGTCCAGCCGCAACTGCGCGGGCCCTTCCGCGCGGGCCGTGTTGTAGCACTCCACCGGCCGTTCGGCGTCATTCGGATAGCCCACCACCCGTGCGGGCAGGGGCAGTTCGGGCCGGAACCGGATCGCGGGCGCGCCGGTGACGTCCTCCAGCCGCTCCCCGGGGTGTCCGGGGCGGCGCACCCGGACGAAGGCCACGTCGTGATCGGGATCGGCGGACTCCGTCCAGCGGGAGTCCACGTCGATCCGGGTGGGCACCCAGACGCCGTACGGGGCCACGCCGTCCCGGTAGCCCGGAACGAAGGCGAGGTTGGTGCGGAAGCCGCCCTGGTACACGCAGTGGGCGGCGGTGACGAGGAGATCCCCGTCGGGGGAGTGCACCACGCCGGCGGAGCAGTGGTGGTCGCCGTCCCAGTCGCCGCCGGGGGAGAACAGCGCGCCGATCGCGGGCTCGGGCGCCGTGCTCCGGGCCTCCAGGGGCGAGGAGGGGCGCCAGTCGCCCTCCCGCCGCGACCGCACCGCCGTCGTGGACCCGGCGGGCTCGGCGGTCGCCCCGGAACCGGCGGGGTCCGGGGTGTCGTCGCGCGGTGCCTCGACCTCCACCACGAGGCCGTCCAGGACCGCCGAGGCCGTCCGGTCGGCGCGCTCCGGATCCTGGAGGTAGGTGCCCTGTGCCGGGTCCCCGTCCGCGAGGTGCGCGGCGGCGGCGCGCAGTTCCCACACGACCCAGGAACCGGCTCCCAGCAGGGCGAGAACGATCCCGAGCAGCACGACGCGGACGCGTCTCCGCCCGCCCCCCGTCTTGCCGACCATGTGGCGCTCCCGCTCCCGTTCCCGAAGATCCTTCGACGTCCCGTCCGACGGGTGCGAGCTGGCGAGGGTTCCCGAGAGGGCACGTGTCCGTCCTCACAGCCCGTGCACGGTCGGGGTGACGGCCCCGCTACCCTTGTTGCGAACCATTCGCAACAAGGGTTGAAGGTGTCGTCGTGGGATCTCCGCTGGTGCTCGGCATCGAATCGTCCTGCGACGAGACGGGCGCGGGAATCGTGCGCGACGGAAAGCTCCTCGCGCACGTCGTCGCCTCCAGCATGGACGAACACGCCCGCTTCGGCGGAGTGGTGCCCGAGATCGCGGCCCGCGCCCACCTGCACGCCTTCAACCCGGTCGTCCGCCAGGCCCTCGACCAGGCCGGCCTGCGGATGTCGCAGCTCGACGCCATCGCCGTCACCACCGGGCCCGGCCTCTCCGGCGCGCTCCAGGTCGGGCTCGCCGGCGCCAAGACCCTCGCCTACGCCCTCGACCTGCCGCTGTACGGGGTCCACCACCTGGCCGGACACGTCGCCGCCGACACCCTGGAGCACGGGCCGCTGCCCGAACCCTGCATGGTCCTGATCGTCTCGGGCGGCCACACCTCGCTGCTGCTGGTCCGCGACCTCGTGCGCGAACCGATCCTGCACCTCGGGGACACCCTCGACGACGCGGCCGGCGAGTGCTTCGACAAGGTCGCACGAGTCCTCGGCCTGCCCTACCCGGGCGGACCGGCCATCGACCGGGCCGCACGGGGCGGCGACCCGAAGGCCGTCGCCTTCCCCCGCCCGCTCACCGGCGGACCCCGCGCCGGAGACCCGTACGCCTACTCCTTCTCCTTCTCGGGGCTCAAGACCGCCGCCGCCCGCTGGGCCGAGGGCCATCGGCTGCGCGGCCAGGAGCCGCCGGTCGCCGACGGCGCGGCCTCGCTCCAGGAGGCGGTTGCCGACGTGCTGACCCGCAAGGCGGTCGCGGCCTGCAAGGAGTACGGGGTCCGAACCCTGGTGGTGGTCGGCGGAGTGGCCGCCAACTCCCGCGTGCGCGACCTCGCGGAGCGACGCTGCGCCTCCGCCGGGATCGAACTGCGGGTTCCACCGATGACCCTGTGCACCGACAACGGCGCGATGATCGCGGCCATCGGAGACCTGCTGGTCCGCGCGGGCACGGAGCCGGCGCCGTACGAGTTGACGATCGACCCGTCGGCGCCGCTGGAGTTCGCCGCACTCAACCCGCGGGCGGCCGTCGGGGCGGCGTGAGCGTCGCACCGGCGACCGGCCGGGACGTCGCCGCGCCGACCCCGCCCGCCCGGGCCGGGTCCCCCGCCGGCTCCGCGCGCCCCGTGTTCAGCGCCAGCGCCGCCCGGTGGCCCTCGGGGACCCGTACGTCGGTCAACGTCCACCCCGGCAGCCGCGCCGGCTCCGGCCCCGACCCCACGTAGTCCGCGGCCGGGTTCTCCGACAACCCCACCCCGAGGCCCTTGAGGTAGGCCTCCTTGCGGGTCCACACCCGGGTGAAGGCGCGGGCGCGTTCAGCGGCCGGGAGGGCGGCCAGCTCCGCCGCCTCCCTCGGATGCAGCACGTCCGCCGTGTCGGCGATCACGTCGGGCCGCACCACCTCCTCCACGTCCACGCCGACGGGCGCGGAGGCGAAGGCCAACAGGCTGATGCCGGTGCAGTGCGAGAGCGAGAAGTGCAGAGTCCCGCCCGGGAGCACGGGACGCCCGTGCGGCTCCGCGCAGTGCGAGCAGGGCGCCCGCTCGACGACCACCTCGCGCGGGGCCGCCCCCAGGTAGGCGCCGAGCAGTCGGCGCAACGCCACGTGCGCGCAGACGTACGCGTCCCGGTCGGCGGCCCGCGCGAACTCCGCGGCCCGCGCCAACTCCTGGGCGTCCAGGGTCCCCGGGGCGTGCCGGGCCGCGTGCGCCCGGTACGCGGTGGTGTCCACGAGCCACAGCTGCGGGGTCGCGGCCACCAGCGCGGCCCGCCCCGGCCCCGGGTCCGACAGCGCCTCCGGGACCAGGAGCCGCCCGGGGGCCCGGCCGCGGGCCGGGATGGCGAGGGATGTCACGGGCCCCCCTCACACCGCGGCCGGTACGGGCGGCTCCACCGGCGCCGGCTCCTCGGCCCGGGACGGTTGGCGCAGGGCCATCACCGCCGCGAAGGGGGAGACGAACGCGATGGCGCCGCACAGCAGCCAGGTGCTCTGGACACCGAGGACCAGCGAGAGCGAGCTGAAGACGGCGATGGAGACGGGCGCGGTGCCGATCCCGGCGAGCGAGAGCGTGGACATCGCGGCGCCCATCCGGTCCTCGGGGGCGGACTGTTGGTACAGGGTGACGATGGCCGGGCCGTTCAGCCCGGACAGCAGCCCGACCCCGGCGGCGACGGCGGTCAGCGAGACCACCGACGGCATCAGCGCCATGACGAGGATGCCGGCGGCCAGGCCGGCGCCCGTCACGACGAGCCGCACGAACATCGGGATGCGGTGCGCGAACGCCGCCCCCACCGCGCTGGAGCCGAGGGCCCCCACGCTGAACGCCGCCAGGACCACGCCGACCGCGCCGACGCCCCAGCCCCGCTCGGACACCAGCAGGGGCAGCGCCACCTCTGCCGGCCAACTGAACGCCATGTCCAGGCACAGCGCCGCGACGAACATCCAGCGCAGCCTCGGATGCCGGGCCAGCAGCCGGAAACCGTCCCCGGACCGCTTCACCAGGGAGACCCCGGGCTCCGGCTCCGGCCGGACGAACCCGTGGGTGACGTGCAGCAGGCAGCCGAGCCAGATCGCGCCGGTGAGCGCCCCGACCAGCATCGCCACCCACAGCTCCCCGACGGTGATCAGGAACGCGCCGGCCGGGGCGCCGAGGATCGGTGCGACCCGCAGGACCATGGCGTACAGGGAGTTGGCGCGGGCCAGTTGGTCGCCGCGGGCGAACAGGGGCAGCAGCACCCCGGACGCCGGTCCGGCCAGCCCGAGCAGCACGCCCTCGACCAGGGCGATCACCACCAGGGGCCACAGCTGTCCGGTGTTCGCGGTGACCACGGCGCCGACGCCGAGCAACACGACCCGGGCGGCGGTGGTGCGCAGCAGGACGAAGCGCGGACCGAGGGTGTCGGCGACCGCCCCGCCGAAGATCAGCATGAGGGCGCGGGGCACGGTCGCGGCGAGCATCAACTGCGTCACGGCGCGGGTCCCGCCGATCTGTACGGCGGTCCAGTTCATGGCGATCAGCAGGGCGAAGCTGCCCAGTTGGACGGCGGCCTGGCCGCCGACGAGGCTGCCGACGCGACCCCACTGGACCTTCGCGGGGTCGGGTCGTTCGGTGTCGGGGCGTGCGGGGGTGTCCATCAGGTGCACCTGTTCCGTGTGGAAGGCGAGGAGAGCGGGGAGGGCGGGGACGCGGCGAGCGACGGGGAGGGGCGGACGGGGGCGGGGGTCAGACCGTGCGCAGCGCGGCCCGGACGGCGTGCTCCGCCGCGCGGGCCCGGGCGGACGGGCCGGGCGAGCCGAAGCTCCGCAGTTCCAGGTGCCCGCCGAGGTGGCCGAGGCCGGCCCCGGTCAGGACCCGGGAGGCGGCGGCCCCGGCCGCGCCACCGCCGGCGGTGGGGGTGACCGTCACCCCGGGCAGCTCGGAGAGCCGGAACCGGGCCCGGGCGAAGCCGGGCCGACGTCGGCGGCCCGGACAACCGGGCGGCGCGGACCGGCCGCCGCGCCGGCCCCGCCTCACGACGGCCCACCCACCGCGGCCGACGCGGCCGGATGCGTCGTGGCGGACGCGGCCCGGTCGGGGAACGGCGTGGCGGGCGCGGGCGCGCCGGGACCGTCCGGAGCCCACAGGTCGGCCGGGTCGAGGTCGCCGACGTGGTACTTGCCGAGTGCGCTGACCAGCAGCCGCGTCTCCAGGGCCAGCGCCTCGACCAGCCGGACCAGGCCCGCGCGGGGGTCCTCGTCCACGGCGAGCAGCGCCGCGCGGCCCAGGCCCACCGCCCTCGCGCCCAGGGCGAGCACCCGCACCGCGCGACCGCCCTCCCAGATCCGGCCCGAGGCGAGCAGGTCCCCGGCCGGGGGACCGACGCGGCGCAGGCACTCTTCGAGGGGCAGGCCGACGCCGTCCAGGAAGGCTCGCGGCGCCCAGCCGGTGCCGCCCTCCGCGCCGTCCACCGTGACGGCGTCGGCGCCCGCCGTCCAGGCGACGGCGGCGGCCCGGCCCACGTCCCGGCCCGGGTGGAACTTCACCCAGGTCCGGGCCAGCGGGAAGTTGTTCCGCATGAACCTCAGTTGCCGCAGGACGATCTCCTCGGTGAACGTGCCGGGGGTCGCGCAGCGCAGCCGCCGGCCGGGATCGCCCAACAGATCCCGCACCGCGAACTGTTCGGCCAGCCGCTCGGCATCGGCCGCCCCGACCACGGTCATCCCGCCGAGCCCCGGCTTCGCGCCCTGGCCCACCTTCAGCTCGAACCCGAGCCGGCCGGAGTCCCGCAGGGCGCGCGTACCCGGGTCGCTGTACAGCAGGTTCCACACCTCGGAGTCGGCGTCCTCGGTCGACTGCTGCACCACCACCCCGCCGACCCCGTCGGCGACCGCCTCGGCGTACGCCGCCACCCGCTCCAGCAGCGCCGAACGCGTGCCGTAGCCGTGGACCGGCACCATGTTCTCCCCGATCACCATGGGGATGCCGAGCCGCGCGGCCTGCCGGCCCGCGGCCACGCCGAGGTCCCCGTTGCCCGCCCGGGTCGAACCGAACGCCGAGAGGTAGAGCGGGAGCCGCGAGGCGAACCCGCCGACCCGGGTGCGCAGGTCCACGTCCTCGTACGAAGGCTCCCTGCCCAGGTCGATCAGCTTCTCCAGCCGCCTCGGCATGAACACCGGCGGAACGAGCCGCAAGGCGTCCAGGCCGTCCCGCTCGACGGGGGAGGCGGCTCCGAAGAGCCGGGACCCGTACCCGTCCGCCGCCGGGAACACCTCGGCCGTCCCGGCCCGCGCCCGGGCCCGTACCGCCTCCTCGGGGAACCCGGGGGCGCTCAGCCCGCTCACGGCGCGATCACCCCGGGCAGCTTCGGGTACGCGCTGACCTGCCACAGCGCGTCCAGTCCGGTCAGGAACCGGACCAGGCGTTGCAGCCCCATTCCGAAACCGGCGCTCGGCTCGATGCCCTCGCGGGCCAGGTCCAGGTACCAGGCGTACTTGGCGGGGTTCTCCCCGCTCTCCCGCATCCGGGTCACGATCGTCGCGTACGCGGACTCGCGCTCGCTGCCGCTGACCAGCTCGCCGAAGCCGCCGTGCGCGATCAGGTCGAAGTTGCGGAGCACACCGGGCCGTTCGGGGTCCTCGCGATCGTAGAACCCGCGCGAACCCTTGGGGTAGTCGTCGACGAAGAACGGGCGGTCGGCCTCCAGCGAGAGCACCTTCTCGCCCGCCCAGTCGATCTCGGCGTCCGGGCTCTGCGGGTGGCCCCGCCCGATCAGCGCGGCCACCGCCTCCTCGTGGGTACGGGTGTCGAACTTTCCCTGCCGCAGCTCGGCGAAGTCCAGCTCGTCCCGGCCCAGTTCGCGCAGCACCTGCGGTACGGCCGTCCACACGTGCTCCACCACGTGCGTCAGCAGCCCGGCGGCGAGCTCCTGCGCGTCGCGGCGCGTACCGCCCGCCAACTCCACGTCGATCTGGTGGAACTCCACCAGGTGTCGGCCGGTGGACGCCGTCTCCGGAGGCTCCACGCGGACGTTCGGAGCGATGTAGAACAGCCGGGGGAAGCCCTTCAGCGAGGCCTGCTTGTAGAGGATCGCGCTCGTCATGAGCTTGTACGGCCGGCCGTAGTAGTCCACGTCCAGCGCCTTCGCGCCCCGACCGCCCGGGTCCGTCACCGGACCCACCAGCGGCGGGAGCAGCTCGACGAACCCTCTGCCGCGCAGGAACTCCCGGGCCGCGAAGAGGACTTCCTGTTGCACCAGCATCGCCGACCGCAGCTCGGGGGAGCGCAGGTGCTCGCCGAGCGGCGGCGGGGCCGGGGTCGGGGTCGGGGTCGGGGTCGGGGGCAACGTCCCCGTCGTCTCCGCGGTGTCTTTCGCGGGTTCCGTTCCGTGCGTGGTTTCCATGGTGTCGACTCCTGTCTCGTGTCCGTGTCTGCTCGAACCGGCCGCGTGCTCGAACCGGCCGCGCGCGGGTCCCGGTCAGCCGGGTCGGTCCTCCTCGCCGGCGCCGTCGTACCTCCGGGCCACCGCCCCCAGGGCCACCAGCAGCCCGTCAGAGGTCATGGGGCGCCTACGGCCGGCCCGGGCCGCGTACGGCGCGACCGGCATCGCCCCGACCTCGGACCAGCGCAACCGGCCGGCCCCGTCCACGACGCTGCGCGAGCGGCCCGCGTTGTCCGGGTGCAGGCAGTACGGGACGTCCAACACGCCCCGTGCGAAGGCCTTCCACAGCGCCCGCCCGAGGTCCTCGTCGAGGTCCAGCACGGCCTCCACGAAGGCCAGGGCCTCCCGGTACACCTCACTGTCGGCGGAGCCGCCGGCCGGCCCCGCCTCCGCCTCGGCCAGGGCCGCGCTCGCCGCGGCCGTCTCCAGGGCGCGCACGTTCTCCGTCACCGTCGGGATGCGGTGCGCCTCGGCCGCGGTCTTCACGATCAGCCGCTGCGCCCCGGCCCGCACGGCCAGCCGGGCCGAGGCCTCCAGCAGCCGGGTCGCGCCCGGCTCGGTACGGGGGAACACCCCCATGTAGGTGTAGAGGACGACGTGCCGGTCCACGCCGGCCGGCAGGAACTCCCCGGCGAGCCGGTGCAACGCCCGTATCGCCTCGGTGTCCTGGCCGGGGTCGCTCTGCTGGGCGTAGCTGAGGGAGACGCTGCCGATGCCGTGCCGGGCGAAGAACAGCCCCTCCAGCAGGCTGAGCGCCACCAGCAGCCCGGGAGGGCAGAGCTGGCCGAGCATGCAGCCGCCGAAGCTCTCCAGGTGCGGCACCCGCGGCGCCGGGACCAACTCGGACAGCAACTCGCAGCAGCGGGCCCAGTTCTCCACGGACTCCGACAGCGGGGTCCGCCCGTAGGGCAGGCAGTACGAGACGGGCCCGCCCTCCGTGGCGTCGAGCCCGGCGGCGGCGAGGGCCCGCACGATCGACTCGGGCCGGGAGGAGCCGTGCCGCACCTGGACCGGGAACCCCGGGTCCAGCACCCCGTCGAGCAGGGCGCGGGTCAGGTCGGCGGAGTGCGTGGCGATCGGATAGCCGTTGAGCGCGAGCCCCCCGGCGAGCGCGGCCCGGACGGCGTCCTGATCGCCGACCCGGGTGTAGCTGTCGATGGTGAGCGTGCCCGCGGTGGTGGCGACGGCGGACTTGGTGCGCTCCAGGCCGTACCGCATCCGGCGCGGCGCGCCGAACCCCATCCGGGGCTGGACGACGAGCTGCCCGGAGGCCGCCGCCCGCGCGACGAAGGCCCCGAACGAGGGGGCCGTGGTGGTGGGTCGGGCCACGGTCGGTGCGGCGAGCGTGGCGGCGGTCATGCCACGGCCCGCGCGGCGGCGGCGGTGGCGTCGACGGTGGGAGAGGGGCTCAGGTAGCGGCGCAGGGCCTCGACGTCCCCGTCGTCGAACACGGCGTCACAGCCCGCGTCGAGGAGCAGGCCCCGGGCGTGCGGATCGGCCCGGCCCGCGACCCCCAGCTTGCCGCCGATCACCACGGGAAGGGTCAGGCCGGCGCGCCGCACGGCCCGGACGGCGCTCAGGCCGTCGCGGTAACCGTGGCCGTTCACACTGCTGATGACCACGAGGTCGGGCGCGTCGGCCGCGCACGCGGCGGTCAGCAGGTCGTCGGTCACACAGGGCCCCAGATTGCGCACCCGGTGGCCCTGCTCCTCCAGGAAGAGCTGGAGATAGACGAGATTCCAGGTATGGGAATCCGATGCCGTGCCCGTCAGAAGGATGTTCACATTCCGTCGTCGCATGCCGACAAATATAGGAACGGAAGTCCCCGGCAAGGGGAAGTCCGGGCGGCAGTATCGGGGAATTCGATCCGCTCTTCCGTCCGGAACGCCTGTGTGTGGAAAAGGGCATACGGAAAGCCGTGACCCGCGGTTGCGGGTCACGGCTCTCCCCGAATTCGGCAAGAATTCAGGCGTGGGGCGCGGGCTGGTTCACGCGTACTGGGCGATCAGGCTCTTCGGGCGGATGTCCGTCCAGTTCTCCTCCACGTACGCCAGGGCGTCGGCCCTGGTCCCCGCGCCCCAGGCCGAATCCCAACCGTCGGGTACGGCGGCGAACGCCGGCCACAGGGCGTGTTGGCCCTCGGCGTTCACCACGACGTGGAACGTGCCCTCGGTGTCGTCGAAAGGATTGGTCATGACAGACTCCTCAATTTCTCGGAAAGGATGCGGCCGATCAGGGCGAGCGGGGTCGGCTCTCCCATGCGGGTGTGCGGGACCCCGATGTCGTGATTCTCGACGCGGCCCTCGATGTAGGGAATCCAGTGCCGTGCGAGAGTGTTCTCCGTCTCGCCGTCCTCAAGGGCCGCCAGGAACAACAGGTCGGTGGCCACCGGGCGCGGCGCGTACAGGTTCATGATTTCCGCGTGGTTGATGGACGCCCCGATCACCGAGCGGATCTCCTCGTCGGAGAACGCGCCGAGCACCGGGTCCTTCAGGCGGACCAGGCCGATGAGGGCGTCCACGTCGAAGGGGGCGTCCGCCGGCTCGTCCGCGGCGTCGCCGACGAGCATGTCCCGCTTCTGGGCGGGGGTCATCGCGCGCCGCTCCGGCTCGGTCGGCAACAGGTGGACGTCCATCATGGCCAGCAGCTCGGTGCGTTCGCCGAGTTCGGCCAGCGCGACGGCGAGGGCGTGCGCGACCGTGCCGCCGAAGGACCAGCCCAGGAAGCGGTACGGGCCGTGCGGTTGGACCTCCCGGATCAGCGGGAGGTAGTCCGCCACCATCTCCTCGACCGTCCCGGGGGAGTGGCCCAGCTCGCTCAACGCCCGCGCCTGGATCGCGTACAGCGGCTGGTCGGGCCCCAGGTGCCGGGCGAGCCCCGCGTACGGCCACCCCACCCCGGTACCGGGGTGGACGCAGAACAACGGCCGTTGCGCACCCCGGGTGGCCAGGGGCAGCATCACCCCCATCGGGTCGAAACCGGTCGGCTCGTCGCCCAGCAGGCCCGCCACGGTCGGGGTGCGGAACAGGTCGCGGACCCCGAGTTCCAGCCCCAGCACGGTCCGCATCCGGCTGATCAGACGTACCCCGAGCAGCGAATGCCCGCCCAGGCCGAAGAAGTTGTCGTCGATGCCGACGTCCGGGACCCCCAGCACCTCCGCGAAGAGCCCGCAGAGCACCTCCTCGCGCGGGGTGCGCGGTACCCGGCACGTACCGCGCACCGCGGGCGCGGGCGCCGGCAGGGCCGCCCGGTCCGGCTTGCCGTTGACGGTGAGGGGAATGCCCTCGACCACCACCGCCGCGGCGGGGACCATGTGCTCGGGCAGTTCGCCGCCGGCCCAGCGCAGCAGCTCGGCGTCGGTGAGGGTGTGGCCGGCGCGCGGCACGACGTACGCGACGAGGCGCTTGCCGCCCGGTCCGTCCTCGAAGACCACCACCGCGACCTGCCCCACGCCGGGATGCCGGGCCAGGGTCTCCTCGATCTCGCCCGGCTCGATGCGGAAGCCGCGCAGTTTGATCTGGCCGTCGGCCCGTCCGATGAACCGCAGCTCCCCGTCGGGCGTCCAGTGCGCCAGGTCCCCGGTGCGGTACATCCGCCCGCCGTCGCCGCCGAACGGGTCGGGGACGAACCGTTCGGCCGTCAGACCCGGCCGGCCGACGTACCCGCGCGCCACCTGCGTGCCGGCGATGTACATCTCGCCGGGCACTCCCACCGGGACCGGCCGCAGCCGCGCGTCCAGGACGTGCACGCGGGTGTTGTCGAGCGCGGCCCCCAGGTACACGCCCGGCAGGGTGCGCACGGTGAGGGGGAGGCGCTGGTGATGGGAGGCGAAGGTGGTCTCGGTCGGCCCGTACGAGTGGACGAGGACGGTGTCCGGGCACTGGTCCAGGACCCGCTGGAGGGCGCTGGGGGAGGCGACGTCGCCGCCGGTCCACACCTCGTCCAGCAGCTTCAGGGTGTCGAGGCCCTCGTCCGCCATGATGTGGAACAGCCCCATCGTGAAGTAGGCGGCGGTGACGTCGTGGGTGCGGATGGTGTGGTCGAGTTCCGCGACGTCGGTGCCGTCGCCGGGGGCGATGACCAACTGCCCGCCGTTCAGCAGCGGCACCCACAGCTCGTAGGTCGAGGCGTCGAAGCCAATGGCCGAGTGGACCAGCATCCGCCGGTGGTTGGCCCGGTCCCAGCAGCGGTCCCCGGCCAGCTCGACCACGTTGCGGTGGGTGACCGCGACCCCCTTGGGCCGGCCCGTGGAGCCCGAGGTGAACATCACGTACGCCGTCGCGTCCTCGCCCACGACCACGCCGGGACCCGAGGCGACCGCGTCCGACCCCTGGCCGTCGGTGTCGTCCACGGACAGGACGCGCACGCCGGCCGCCCGCTCCCGTCCGACCGACGTCCCGTCGAGGTGCGCCGACCCCGTCACCAGGACCCGCGCCGACACGTCCTCCATGATCATGCGGATCCGGGCCTCCGGCAGCCGCGGGTCCAGCGGGACGTACGCCGCCCCGCACTTGAGCACGGCCAGCACGGCGACCAGGAGGCCGGGCGTGCGGTCCAGCAGGACCCCGACCGCCCCGTCACGGGGCACGCCCGCGGCGACGAGCCGGTGAGCGAGGGCGCCGGCCCGCGCGTCCAGCGCCGCGTACGACAGCTCCTCCTCCTCGTACGAGACGGCGATCCGGTCCGGCGTCCTGCGGGCCTGCTCCGCGAACCCCTCGTGGATCAGCCCGCCCGCGACGCTCGGCGCGGCCGTGTCGTTGTACCGGGCCAACCGGGACTCCTCCCGCCCCGACAGGAGCGGGACGTCCCCGATGCGCTGCCCCGGATCCTCGGCCACCGCCCGCAGGGTCCGCGTCAGATGCTCCGCCAGTACTGCGGCGGTCGGCTCGTCGAAGAGGTCCGTCGCGTACTCCAGTACACCGCTGAGCCCGCCCGGAGCCCCCTGCTCGCCACGAAGTTCGCGCAGCGACAGCGTGAGGTCGAACTTGGTGAACCCCGACTCCGATCCCAGCGGGACCCCGGTCAGCGCCCCGTCCGGCGCCGTCCGCGGCTCGTCCGGCTGCACCTGCACGATCACCTGCGTCAGGGGGTGGTGGGCGGTGGAGCGCACCGGGTTCAGTTGCTCGACGACCAGGTCGAAGGGGAGTTCCTGGTGGGCGTAGGCGCCGAGCGCGGTGTCCCGGACCCGCTCCAGCAGCTCGGCGAAGGACGGGTCGCCGGAGGTGTCGCAGCGCAGGACGAGGGTGTTGACGAAGAAGCCCACCAGATCGTCCAGGGCCTCGTCGTCCCGGCCCGCGGTCACCGTCCCCAGCGGCAGGTCGGTGCCCGCCCCGTGCCGGGTCAAGGTGGCGGCCAGGGCCGCCTGCACCACGGTCAGGACGGTGGTGCCGCGGTCCAGCGCGAGCCGCTCCAGCCGGGCGTGCGTGTCGGCGTCCAGCGCGACCGGTGTGGCGGCCCCCCGGTGCGAGGCCTCCGCGGGCCGGGTGCGGGCCGCGGTCAGCTCCAGTACGGGCGGGGCGCCGGCCAGGGTCCGCCGCCAGTACGCGGCCTGCCGCGCGAACGCGGTGTCCCCGTCCGCCGCGCCGCCTTCCTCCAGGGCCGCGCGCTCCCACAGCGTGTAGTCCGCGTACTGCACCGGAAGGGGCTCCACATCGGGAGCCCGGCCCGCCTCCCGGGCCTCGTACGCCCGCGCCAGGTCGGCGAGGAGCGGTCCGGCGGACCAGCCGTCGGCGGCGATGTGGTGCACCACCAGCACCAGCAACCGTTCGGTTCCGGCGTCGATCAGCGTCGCCCGCAGCGCAGGCTCCGTCGCGAGGTCGAAGACGTGGCCCGCGGCGGCGTCGACCGCCGCCCCGCCGTGTCCCTCCGGCACGGTCACCCGTACCGGTTCGGGTCGAACCGCCTCCAGGATCCGCTGGTACGGCTCCCCGTCCACCGCCGGGTACACGGTCCGCAGCACCTCGTGGCGGTCCGACACGTCGGCGAGCGCCGAGGCCAGCACGGCCGGGTCCAGCGGCCGGTCCAGGCGCAGCGCGAACGGGATGTTGTACGAGGAGCTCGGCCCCTCCAACTGGTCCACGAACCACAGCCGGCGCTGCGCCGAGGACAGCGGGATCCGCTCCGGCCGGTCAGCCGGCGGCACGGGGACCAGCGCGGGCCGCCCGGCCGGCGCGGCCTCCCGCACCAGGCGGACCGCCAGCTCGGCGGGGGTCGGCGCGAGGAACAGGTCCCGGATGCGCGCCTCCACCCCGAGCGTGGCCCGGATCCGGTTGACGAGCCGCACCCCCATCATCGAATGGCCGCCCTCCGAGAAGAAGTTGGCGTCGGGGGCCACCGGCCCGTCGAGGCCGATCACCTCGCCGAACAGCGCGCACAGCACCTGTTCGGCGGGGGACCGGCGGCCGGCGGGTACGGCCGTCCCGCCGGCCGACGCGTCGAGGGCCGCCCGCGCCCCGGCCGCCCGCGTCCGGCGTTCCACGATCCCCCGACGCTCCTCCTCGTCGAGCAGCGGCCACGCGGAGGGCCGCGCGTCGGGGTCGGCCGCCGCGTGCGCGAGGGCCCGGGTGAACACGTCCAGCAGCAACCGGGCCGTCCGCGGCTCGAACAGGTCCGTCGCGTACTGCCACCACACCTCCAGGCCGCCGCCCGGCAGCTCGACGCAGGAGGCGCTGAGGTCGAACTTGGCGACTTCCAGCCCCGGTTCGACGTACTGCCCGGTCAGCGCGCCGTCGCCGAGTGAGACCCGCTCCCCGTCCTGTGCCTGCGAGGTCAGCATCACCTGGAAGAAGGGGTTGACGGCGAACTCCCGCCGCGGGTTCAGGGCTTCCACCAGCAGGTCGAAGGGGAGTTCCTGGCGGGCGTACGCGGCCAGGTCCGCGTCCCGGGCCCGTTCGACCAACTCGCCGTACGGGGCGTCGCCCGAGACGTCGGTGCGCAGCACCAGCGTGTTCACGAAGAGCCCGACCAGTTCGTCCAGGGCCTCGTCGTCCCGCCCCGCGACCGGGGTGCCGATCGCGATGTCCGTCCCCGCCCCGACCGCGGCCAGCGCCAGCGCCAACGCGGGCTGGAGCACCATCAGCAGGCTCGCCCCGCGTTCCGTGCCGATCGCGGCCAGCCGGTGGTGCGTGTCGGCGTCGAGGCGGGCCACCAGCGTGGCGGCGGCGCCGGTCGGCTCGGCGGGCCGGGGCCGGTCCAGCGGCAGGTCCAGCAGCGTCGGCATGCCGTCCAGGGCGGCCCGCCAGTGGTCCAGTGCCCGCGCGGGCCGCTCCAGCAGCTCGTGCTGCCACAGCGTGTAGTCCGCGTACTGCAAGGCCAGCGGCTCCCGGGCGGGTGCCCGCCCGGCGGTCCGGGCCGCGTACGCCTCGCCGAGGTCGCGCAGCAGCGGTCCGACCGACCAGCCGTCGGCCGCGATGTGGTGCATCAGCAGCGCCAGCGTCGCCGATCCGTCGTCGGGCACGAACAGTGCTGCCCTGAAAGGGAGTTGGGTGCCGGGATCGAAGGTCCCGGCGGTGAACCGGGCCACGAGCGCGGCCACCTCGGGCAGCGCGCACCCGGTCACCTCGAAATGCACCGGCGGTGCCTGGAGCACGTGCTGGTACGGCTCGGAGTCCACCGCCGGGCAGACGGTGCGCAGCACCTCGTGCCGCTCCACCACATCGGCCAGCGCCGCCGCCAGCGCCGCCGTGTCGGGCACGGAGTCCAGCCGCAGCACCACGGGCAGGTTGTAGGTCGCCGACGGCCCCTCCAGCCCGGCCAGGAACCACAGCCGGCGCTGCGCGAAGGACAACGGGACCCGCTCCTCGGGGGGCAGCACCTTCCCGTCGAACACGACCTCGGCGGGGGAACCGGCGGGGGAACCGGCGGGGGGCTCGGCGCCGTGGCCGGCCGCCGGGTCGCGCAGCGCCTTGCGGTCGATCTTCCCGGAGGAGGTCCGCGGCAGGCGCTCCGCGAACGTCACCGTGCCGGGCACCGCGGCGGCCGGCAGCTCCGCCGCGACCCGGTCCCGCAGCGCGGCGGCGTCCACCCCCTCGTCCGCGACCACGAACGCGGCCAACCGGCGGACCCCGTCGGCCGTCTCCCGAGGCACCACGGCGGCCTCCCGCACCCCGGGGTGCGCGGTCAACACGGCCTCCACGGAGGCGGGGTCCACCCGGTGCCCGTTGATCTTCACCTCGTCGTCGGCCCGGCCCCGGAAGCCCAACTGCCCGTCCGGCCGAACGAACACCAGGTCGCCGGTGCGGTACGCGCGGTCCTCGCCCAGCATGGCGAACCGGGCCGCCGTCAGCTCGGGCCGGCCGAGGTAGCCGGTGGCCAACGCATCGCCGAGCAGCCACAGTTCACCATCCACCACGGCCGCCCGGACGCCCGGCAGCGGCTGCCCGATGGGCACCGGCCCGCCCGTGTACCGCGACAGGTCGGCGACGGTGGCCACGACGGTCGCCTCGGTGGGCCCGTACGTGTTCAACAGCCGTACCCGCTCCGGGTCCACGCTCCGGCACCACTGGGCGACCCGCTCGGGCAGCGCGGCCTCACCGCCGATGACGACCGTGCGCAGGGTGTCCGGCAGGCGGGCGACCCCGCAGGCCAGGGCGTGGGCCAGCTCGTGCCAGTAGGCGGTGGGCAGGTCGAGCACCGTGACGCCGTGCGCCGCGCACCCGGCCAGCAGCCCCGGCACGTCGAGCATCTCCTCGTCCCGCAGCACGAGCGTGGCGCCCGCACCCAGGGTCAGGAAGATCTCCTCCACGCTGGCGTCGAAGTGCAGCGGGGCGAACTGCACGACCCTGTCCTCGGCGGTGATCGCGTACCGGGCGCCCGCGCCGGCCACGAACCGGGCCAACGCCCCGTGCCCGACGACGACGCCGTTGGGCGTGCCCGTGGAGCCGGAGGTGTAGATCACGTACGCGGAACCCTCGGGAACCCCGGGGCCCGGCAGCGGGAACTCGCCCTCGACCAGGGGGACGTCGACACCCGCGCAGTCGGCGAGGATCGCGGCGTTGCGGGCGGCGGGCGCCCCGGGATCCAGCGGCAGGTAGGCGGCCCCGGTCCGCAGGGCGGCCAGCAGGCCCACCACGGCGTCGACGCCCCGGGGCCGGTGGACGGCCACCAGGCGCCCCGGGCCCGCCCCGGAGCCGGCCAGTTCGTCGGCGCGGAACGCCACCGCGAGGGCCAGTTGCCCGTAGGTCATCCGGCGCTCGCCGTGCACCAGCGCCACCCGTTCGGGGCTCTGGGCGGCGATCCGGTCGAGCACTCCGGGCGCCGGGGTGATCGCCGGGCCGCCGTCCAGGACGGCGGAGGCGGTGGGGGCGGTCGAGGGCATCGCGGGGCCTCCAGGCGAGGGGTGGGATGCGGAGCGGAGTCCGTGACCACCACGCTAGGCACCGCCCCCGGCCCCGGCGGGCAGTCCCCGGGGCAGCTCGGGCCGGGCGCTGCCGCCCCGGACTGCCGCCGCACTGCCGTCGAACCCCGGGGCAGGGCCCCCGGGGTTCGACGACCGCCCGCTACGCCTGCGGGACGCGGGAGCCACCCCGGGTGCGGCGGCGCAACGTCGGCGCCGGGCCGGAGCCGCCGCCGAGGGGGCCGGCGGCCAGCAGGGCTGCCAGGCCGGCCGGCGTCGGATGCCGGAACACCTCGCGCAGGGTGAGCTCACGGCCCAGCTCCGCACGGACCCGGTTCACCAGCCGCACCGCGAGCAGCGAGTGTCCGCCGGACTTGAAGAAGTTGTCCCGCGCGCCGATCCGCTCGCGTTCCAACACCTCCCCGAAGAGCCTCACCAGCGCCGCCACCGGTCCGTCCCCCGCTTCCGCGTCCGGGTCGCGGGCTTCGGACGGCGACGGCGTCCGGGCGGACGCGGGCCCCGCCGGGTTCGCGGGGTTCGCCGGCGGGAACACCGCCGACGGGACCTCGTACTCCGGCAGCCGCTCCGCCGCCCACGCCTGGAGTTCGCCCTCCGTCACGCCGCCCGACGCGTACGCGACCAGCCGGCCGTCCTCCACGCGCACCTCCGCCCGGACCACCGACGGATGCTCCGCCAGGACGGCCCCGACGTGCGCCGTGTCGACCCGGTAGCCGCCGACCAGGACCCGCTCGGGGCGCCGGTCCGGCGGCGCCGGCAGCTCGCCGATCCGCCTCCCGGGACCGGCGGCGAACAACTCCAACGCCTCCACCAGCAGCGACGCGAGCCGCGCCGCCCCCGAGGGGCCGTACAGGTCGCTCGCGTACTCCAACACCCCGCTCATCCCGCCGCCCGTGTTCTCCGTCAACGCGAAGGTGAGGTCCGCCTTCGCCGACCCGGCCCCGAACGGCAAGGAGACGCCGGCGAGCGGGCCGCCGTCGGCGGCGTCGGACTCCGCCGGGTTCACCTGGAGCATCACCTGCACCAGCGGATGGTGCGCCGACGAACGGTGCGGGTTCAGGGCCTCGACCAGCCGGTCGAACGGCAGGTCCTGGTGCTCGTACGCCGCCAGGTCGGCCTCCCGCACCCGGGTCAGCAGCTCCTCGAACGTCGGGTCCCCGGACGTGTCCGTCCGCAGCACCAGCGTGTTCACGAAGAAGCCGACCAGCCCCGACAGGGCCTCGTCGGAGCGCCCCGCCACCGAGGTGCCGAGCGCCAGGTCCGTTCCCGCGCCGCACCGGGACAGGGCCGCCGCGAGCGCGGCCTGCACCACCATGAACAACGTGGCCCCGCCGCAGTGCGCGATCCGGGTCAGCCTCCGGTGCGTCGCGGCGGACACCGCGAAACCGGCGACCGCCCCGCGCCCCGAAGGCTCGACCGGCCGTCGCCGGTCCGTCGGCAGGTCGATCAGCGGCGCCAGGCCCGCCAGCGCGGCCCGCCAGTGCTCCACCTCGGCGTCCGCGCCCGCCGACAGGGCCCGCTGCCACAGCGTGTAGTCCGCGTACTGCACCGGCAGCGGCTCCCGCCGCGGCGCGCCGCCCGCGCACCGGGTCTCGTAGGCCGCGGACAGGTCCGCGAGCAGCGGACCCGTCGACCGGCCGTCGGCCGCGATGTGGTGCAGCAACAGCACCAGGGTCTGCGGACCGTCCCCGTCCGGCAGGAACAGCCAGGCACGCAACGGCAGGTCGCGCGTCAGGTCGAAGACGTGCCCGGCGGCCTCGTCCACCGCCGCCGCCACGTCGACCGGCCGGCCGAGCACCAGCGGCGGCCTCGCCCCCTCCAGCACCCGCTGGTACGGCTCCCCGTCCTCGATCCCGTACACCGTGCGCAGCACCTCGTGCCGCTCGGCGACGTCGGCCAGCGCCTCGGCGAGCGCCGCCGGGTCCAGCGGCCGGTCCAGGCGTCGCACCAGCGCGATGTTGTACGCGGCCGAGGGGCCCTCCAACTGGTCGATGAACCACAGCCGGCGTTGGGCGTACGACAGCGGCAGCCGCGCGGGCCGCTCCGCGTCAGGTACGGGCAGCAGCGCGGGTCGCGTCACCCCCGCGGCCGTGCCCAGCCGCCGGTGCAGGGCGCTCGCCGTCGGGGCCAGGAACAGGTCGCGGATGCCCGCCTCCACGCCCAGCACGGCCCGGATCCGGTTGACCAGCCGGCTCGCGAGCAGCGAGTGCCCGCCCGACTTGAAGAAGTTGGCGTCCGCCGCGAGGCCGTCGCGGCCCAGGACCTCCGCGAACAGTCCGCACAGGATCTCCTCGCGGGGCGAGAGCGCCCCGGCGGCGACCGGCGCCGACTCCCGTACGGCCGCCGCCGCGGCGACGGCCCGCTCCAGCCCGTCCCGCCGCTCCCGCAGCGCCCGCCGCTCGGGCGCCGACAGCAGATCCAGTCCGGCCGTCGGCGCCCCGGGATCCGCCGCGAACGCGCGCAACGCCCGTACGTACAACTCCAGCAGCAGCCGCGCCGTGTCCTCGTCGAACAGGTCCTCGGCGTACTGCACGTGCACGTCCAGCCCGTCGGGGCCGCCCTGCGGGTCCCGCCGCTCGGCGCAGTGGAAACTCAGGTCGAACTTCGCCGCACCCAGGTCGGTGCTGCCGACCCGGCCCTCGATCCCACCCAGCCGCACCCGGTCGTCGGCCGCTTCCCGCACGGTCAGCATCACCTGGAAGAACGGATGCTCGCCCAAGCCGCGTGCCGGCGAGGCGAGTTGCTCAACCAGTACGTCGAACGGCAGGTCCTGGTGGTCGAAGGCGGCCAGGTCGGCGTCACGTACCCGTTCCACCAGCTCGGCGACCGTCGGCGCACCGGACAGATCGGTGCGCAGTACCAGGGAGTTGACGAAGCAGCCGACCAGCTCGTGCAGGTTCTGGTCCGCGCGCCCCGCCACGGGGGTGCCGATCGCCACGTCCTGTCCGGCCCCGGTGGCCGACAGGGCCACCGCCAACGCGGAGCGGGCCACCATGAACAGGCTCGCCCGGCCGGAGCGGGCCAGCCCGGCCAGCGCCCGGTGCTCCGGGGCCGTCAGGGTCGCGGAGAGCGTGGCCCCCCGACCGGACGGTTCGACGGGGCGCGGCCGGTCGGCCGGCAGCGCGGTGCGGGCCGGCATCCCGTCCAGGGTCTCCCGCCAGAAGTCGAGGAGCCGACCCGGCTCCGCCGTCAACGCCCGCTGCCAGAGCGCGTAGTCGGCGTACTGCACCGGCAGCGGGGTCCACCGCGGCGCCCCACCCGCGCGCCGGGCCTCGTAGGCCTCTCCCAGATCCCGCAGCAGCGGCGCGATCGACCACCCGTCGGTGGCGATGTGGTGGACGAGCAGCACCAGCACCGACGTACCGTCACCCGGCACGAACAGGGCCGCCCGCACGGGGAGTTCGTTCCCCAGGTCGAAGACCTCGCGCCCGAAGCGGTCCACGAGCGCCTCCAGCTCGCCGGGCGGGCAGGCCACCACCTCCACCGGGGCCTCCCGGGCGGTCAGGACCCGCTGGTACGGCTCCCCGCCCTCGGATCCGTACACCGTGCGCAGCACCTCGTGCCGCTCCAGCACGTCCCCCAGCGCGTCCGCGAGCGCGGCCCGCTCCGGGACCCCGTCCCAGCGGATCACCAGCGGCGCGTTGTACGTCGCCGACGGGCCCTCGATCCGGCCCACCAGCCACAGGGCCCGCTGCGCCGCCGACAGCGGGACCCGCTCCGGCCGGCCCGCGACGGGCACCGGCGCCGGCCGGGCCGCCGCCGCGTCGCCCCGCTCGGCCAGCCGGCGGTGCAGGGCGCCCGGCGTCGGCGCCAGGAACAGGTCGCGGATGCCCGCGTCGACGCCGAGCGCGCCCCGGATCCGGTTGACGAGCTTGCTCGCCAGCAGCGAATGCCCGCCGGTGCGGAAGAAGTTCGCGTCGACGGCGACCGCCTCCCGGCCGAGCACCTCCGCGAACAGCCCGCACAGGATCTCCTCGCGCGGGGACAGCACGTCCCGCCGGCCCGTCCCGGGGGCCGGCGGCGGCGCCGCGTCGACCGTGCGCCGCGCGTTCCGGGCGGCCAACCCGCCCGCCTCCTCCGGCGACACCAGCCCCAGCGCGCCCCACCGGGTCGCCGGCCGGGCCGCGAAGCCCGCCAGCGCCCGTACGTACACGTCCAGCAGCAGCCGGGCCGTGTCCTCGTCGAACAGGTCCGTCGCGTACTGGAGGGCCACCTCCAGCCCCCCGGGCCGCCCCTCGGAGGTCCGCCGCTCCACGCAGTACCAGGTCAGGTCGAACTTGGCCGCGTCCAACGCGACGTCCGCGAGCCGCCCGCGGATCCCGCCGGCCCACTCCACCGGCCCCACCGCCTCACCGCCGGTGTCCACGGTCAGCATCACCTGGAAGAACGGGTGGTGTCCCAGCGCCCGCTCCGGGGCGAGCCGCTCCACCAGCAGGTCGAAGGGCAGGTCCTGGTGCGCGTACGCCGCCAGGCTCGCGTCCCGGGACCGGTCCAGCAGTTCACCGACGGTCGGATCCCCGGACAGGTCCGTGCGCAGCGCGAGGGAGTTCACGAAGAACCCCACGAGTTCGTACAGGTCCTCCTCGGGCCGGCCCGCGACCGGGGTGCCGATCACCACGTCCTCGCCCGCGCCGGCGGCGCCCAAGGCCGCCGCGAGCGCCGCACCGGCCGCCATCGTCAGACTCGCCTGGTGCGCACGGGCCAGGGCGAGCAGCCCCTCGTGCGACGCCGCGTCCAGCCGGGCCGTCACCATGGCCCCCCGTCCCGACGGCTCGGCGGGACGCGGCCGGTCCGCCGGCAGCGCGATCACCGGCGGGGCGCCGTCCAGCACGGTCCGCCAGTGGGCCAGCTGCTCGGCCGCCAGACTGTCCGGGTCGGCCGGATCCCCGAGCAGCTCGTGCTGCCAGGCGCTGTAGTCCGCGTACTGCACGGGCAGCGGCTCCCAGCCCGGTCCCCGCCCCGCGAGGCGCGCACCGTACGCCACCGACAGGTCGCGCAGCAGGGGGCGTACGGACCACCCGTCGGTCGCCACGTGATGGATCAGCAGGACCAGGACCGAGGTCCCGTCGCCGGGGCGCAGCAGCCGAGCCCGCAGCGGCGGTTCACGGGTGATGTCGATGGGCTGCCGGACGAACGCGGCCACGGCCGCCTCCACCCCGCCCGGCGCGCAGGCCCGGACGGTGAGTCGGGGCACGGCCGCCGCCTCCCGCACGACCTGGTGCGGCCCGGCGTCGGCGTCGGCCGGCAGCACCGTGCGCAGCACCTCGTGCCGCTCCACCACGTCGACCAGCGCCAGGCCGAGCGCCTCGGCGTCGGGCTCGGCGTCCAGGTGCAGCACCACCGGAGCGTTGTAGGTGGCGGACGGTCCGTGCAACCGGCCCAGGAACCACAGCCGGCGCTGCGCGAACGACAACGGGATCTCGGTCATGTCCTCAGCCGTCCTGGCCCGACGGGGCCGGACCTGCGGCGGCCGCGACGAGCGTGTCGATGTGGGAGGCCAGGTCCCGCAGGCGCGGGTTGGCGTACACGGCCTTCACCGGGAGGGAGACGCCCAGCTCCGCGCGGACCCGCGACACGAGCTTGATCGCGAGCAGCGAATGTCCGCCCAGCTTGAAGAAGTTGTCGTCCGGGCCGATGCGCGAGGCGCCCAGCACGGCCGCCCAGACGCCCGCGATCAGCTCCTGCGAACGGGTCAGCCCGACGGCGGCCGGCGGCGACTGCGGGGAGGCGGCGGCGGGCGCCGGCAGCGCGGCCCGGTCGACCTTCCCGTTGGGCGTGGTCGGGAAGCGGTCCACGGCCACGAAGGCCGACGGAACCATGTACGCGGGCAGCGCGGCGGCCAGCGCCGAACGCAGGGCCGCCTCGGCGACCGGCTCCACGTCCCGGTGGTAGGCCACCAACCCGGGCGCCCCGTGCACCTCGTCCTGCAGCACCACCACGGCCTCCGCGATCCCCGGCACGGAGGACAACACCGCTTCCACCTCGCGGAGTTCGATCCGGTGACCGCGCAGCTTGACCTGCCCGTCGGCCCGGCCGAGGTAACCCAGCCGGCCGTCGGGCAGCAGCCGCACCAGGTCGCCCGTGCGGTACATCCGCTCACCCGAGCCACCCGGGTCGGCGACGAACCGCTCCGCCGTCAACCCCGGGCGGCGCCGGTAGCCGCGCCCCACCCGGGGGCCCGCCAGGTACAGCTCGCCGCTCTCGCCCTCCGCCACCGGCTCCAGGCGCCCGTCGAGGACCCGCATCCGCAGGCCGGGCAGGACGGCCCCGATGTGCGGCTCGTCCGCCGCGTCCACCCAACCCGCCGTGGCGTCCACCGTGCACTCGGTGGGCCCGTACAGGTTCACCGTCCGCAGCACCCCGGCCGCGCCGCGCTCGCCGAGCCGGTGCCACAGCGCGGGGCCGATCGCCTCGCCGCCCACGAGCAGGGTCAACGGGCGCGGTCCGCCGTCCGCGGTGAGCAGGTCCAGCAACGGATCGGCGTGCGAGGGCGTGATGTCGAGATCGGTCAGGGCCTGCTCGTCGATCAGCCGGGCCAGCAACGCCGGGTCCGCACGCGTCTCCTCGTCGATCATGACCAGGGTGTCGCCGCGGCAGACCCGCACCCACTGCTGCACGGAGGCGTCGAAGGACGGCGAGGCGTTCCAGCCGACCCGCCCGCCCTCGGTGACCGCGATGCCCGCGTCCTCCAACTCGGCCAGCAGCGCGGACGCGGCGCCCCGGACGACCTCGACGCCCTTGGGCCGGCCCGTGGAACCCGAGGTGTAGATGACGTAGGCGAGGGTGTCGGGGGACACGGAGACCGGCGCGAAGGGCCGGTCCCGGGGGCCGGGCGCCGTCAGGGCGGCCACCGCGAGGTGCGGCGTCCCCTCGACGAGCGGCTCCAGGTCGGACGCGGTGACCACCAGGTCGGCCCCCGCGTCCTCGACGAGGTACCGTCGCCGCTCGGCGGGCAGCCTCGGGTCCACGGGAAGGTACGCGGCCCCCGCGCACAGGGCGCCGAGCAGCGCGGCGACCAGCTCCGTGCCGCGCGGCAGGCACAGGGCGACCACGCTCTCCGGGCCGATGCCCCGCTCGGCGAGCCGGCCGGCGACCCGCATGGCCTGGGCCCGCAGGGTGCCGAAGCTCAGCGCGCGGTCGCCCGCGACGACGGCGGTCCGCGCGGCGGGCACCAGGGCGAGCCGGTTCAGCAGGTCGGTGGCGGCAAGCGGCTCGGGACGCGCCGCGAGGGTGCTCGGGCGCTCGGGAAGGACTGCGGTCACGGCGATCACTCCCCGGTGGGCGCGCTGTGGACGGTGGTGGACGGCTCGGTGGCCGGGGCGCAGTCGGCGAGGGCGACCGGCTCGCCCATCGCGACGAGGATCTTCCGGTCGCCCTTGAACGCCTCGCGGCCGTGAGCACACAGGATGTTGTCGACGATCATCAGATCGCCCGCCTGCCAGGTCTCCCGTACGGTCACCCGGTCGTAGACGGCGTTGACGGCGTCCACCTCGGCGTCGGTCAGTCGGGACCCGTCCCCCAGATAGGTGTTGAAGGGCAGCCCGTCCTCGCCGTACGTCTCCACCAGCACCTCGCGGACATCGGGGTCCAGGGTCCGGCTGTTCCAGAACGCGAAGTGGTTGAACCAGGTGCGCTCACCGGTCACCGGGTGCGTGACGATCGCCGAACGCCGCTGCCGGGTGATCATCGAATCCCCGTCGTCGACCCACTCGTAGCCGACCGTGTTCTCCTCGCAGTACGCCTGCGCCACGGCCTTGTCCTCGGTCGCGAAGGTCTTGTACCAGGGCAGGCCGGCCAGTTCGGAGTAGTTGCGCACCAGCAGCCAGCCGGCCCGCTCGAACCGCTCGACCAGCTCCGGCGGCAGCAGGCGCAGCGCCTCGCGCATGTCCCCGACCGTGGTCGCGCCGCCCTCCTCGGGGGCGATCACACAGCCGAACAGCAGCACGCCGGGGAAGTCGAGGGTGTAGCTGTTCTCGTTGTGCAGCCGGATCGGCTGTACCGCCGGCAGATCGGTGGACGAGAACACGCCCTCGCCGAAGTCGGTGCGCGGGGTGGCCTTCTCCTTGTAGCCGGCCCGCTGCCGGATCAGGGCGTCCCGCGCGACGGCGAACGAGGCCGCGTCGGTGACGGGCAACCCGCGCAGCAGGACGGCGCCCGAGCGGTGCAACTCGGCCTGGATCGCCTCCCGGTGGGCGGTCAGCCAGGCGACGGAGGTGTCCAGGTCGGCGCCGGCGGGGGTGTGGACGACGACGGGCTTCCCGGCTTCGCGGACCGGGGTGATCCCGGCGGATGCCTGTGTGTGGGCCACGGTGGTCAGGGTCATGAGGGGTCCTTCGAGGGTGCGGAACGAAAGAACGGGGAAGGGCGGGCGACGGGCGGGCCACGGTCGGGCCAGGGGCCGGCGCGGTGGCGGGGCGCGGGTCAGACGGAGGTCGGGGCCTGCACGTGCCCGCCGACGACCGAGGCCAGCACGGCGAAGAACTCCGGCAACCGCCGCTGGAAGTAGAAGTGGCCGCCCGGCAACACGTGTGAGGTGAAACCCCGGTCGGTGATCCGGGCCCAGTTGCCCAACGACGCGGCCGGCGCGACCGGGTCGGCGTCACCGCCGATCACCGTCACCGGGCAGTCCACCCGGGCCGTCGCCTCCTCGCAGCGGTACACGTCGTCGATCGCGAAGTCGGCCCGGATGGCCGGCAGGATGATCTCCCGGAGTTCCGGCTCGTCGAGGATTCCGTCGTCGGTGCCACCGCGCTGCTTGATGGCGGCCACCAATGCGTCGTCGTCCAGGAGTTCGGGGTGGACGGCGGCCGGGTTCGCGAGGAACGGCGCCCGACAGGCCGACGCGACCAGCGCACGCGGGGTGCGGCCGGTCGCCTGGAGGGCGCGTACCACCTCGAAGGCGACGAGCGACCCCATGCTGTGGCCCAACACCACCAGGTCGTCGGCGGTCCCGGCCGGCAGGGCCGCCACCACCGGGCCGGCGAGATCGGCGACGTCGCGCGGCAGGTCCTCCGCGAAGCGGGCGCCGCGCCCCGGGTACTGGCCGATCAGCAGACGCACGTCGGCCGGCAGGTACGCGCGCCACTGGGCGTACGCGTGCGCGTTGCCGCCGGCGTGCGGGAGCACCAGCAGCGAGGTCCGCCGCTCGCCCTCGCCCGGCAGGTCCCAGACCACGTCGTCGGGTGCGGGGGTGAAGGCCGGCGACCGGTCGTCGTCGTACGTGCCGTGCATGTCGTCCACCTCGTTCATGTCGTTCACGCCGTTCATGAGGAAGTCCGTTCCTGATCGGGGGTGCGCCGCCGCAGGGCGGGCCGGTCTCGCCGCGGCGCGGCTGCTGCGGGCCCCGCCGGGGCCGTCAGGGCCTCGACGTGCTGGGCGAGGGCTGCGGGAGTGGGGTGCTGGAAGATGTCGCGCAGCGTGAGGGTGACCCCGTGGGCTGCGCCGATCCGGTTGGTGAGGCGGGCGGCGAGGAGCGAGTGGCCGCCGTGGTCGAAGAAGTTGTCGTCGATGGACAGCGGGGAGGGAGTGCCGAGGGCCTCGCCGAACCAGTCCCGCACGGACTCCTCGAGCGGTGTGCGCGGGGCCCGACCACCCGGCGTGGTCACGGCCTGGGGCTTGGGCAGCGCGGTCTTGTCGATCTTCCCGTTGGGGGTCAGCGGCAGCCGGTCGAGCGGGACGACGAAGGCCGGGACCATGTGGTCGGGCAGGAGCGTGCGCAGCCACAGACGTACGTCCTGCGCGGTCAGCTCCCCGGTCGTCACCACGTAGGCCGTCAACTGAGGGGTGTTGCGGTGGTCCGGGTGGGTCGCGAGGGTCGCCTGCGCGATGAGGGGGTGGGTGGTGAGGACCGTCTCGATCTCGGTGGGTTCGATGCGGAAGCCGCGGATCTTGATCTGTGTGTCGGTGCGGCCCATGTAGTGCAGGTTCCCGTCGGTGTCCCAGTGGGCCTGGTCGCCGGTGCGGTAGAGGCGCGAGCCGGGCGGACCGAAGGGGTGCGGCACGAAGTGCGACGCGGTCGTGGCCGGTTGGGCGAGGTAGCCGTGGGCGAGGCCGTCGCCCGTCAGGTACAGCTCGCCGACGGTGCCGGCCGGGGTCGGCCTGAGGTGGGCGTCGAGGACGTAGGCGTGCTTGTTGGTGAGCGGGCGGCCGATCGAGACGGTGACGGTGGGTTCGGCGGTGGGTTCGATGGTGTGGGTGGTGGTGAAGCCCATCGACTCGGCGGGGCCGTAGCCGTTGGTGATGGTGATGCCCGGTTGGGCGAGGTGGAGTCGGTGGACGTGGGTGGGGGAGGCGGGCTCGCCTCCGGTGTAGACGATCCGCGTGGTGGTGAAGGTCTCGGGGTGTTCGTCGGTGAGGTGGTTGAAGAGGCTGGAGGAGAGTTGGAGCATGGTGACGGCGTGTTGCCGGGAGAGTGCCGAGATGACGGCGGGGTCGGGGCGTTGGCCGGGTTGGAGGACGGTGCTCCCGCCGTGGAGCAGTGCTCCCCAGAATTCGAGGCTGAAGGCGTCCCAGGAGACGGGTGAGCATTGGAGGAAGACTTCGGCGGGGCCGAAGTGGGCGTAGGTCTGGGCGGTGAGGGTGGAGACCAGGTTGCGGTGGGTGGACAGGATGCCCTTGGGGTGTCCGGTGGATCCCGAGGTGAACATCACGCAGGCGGTGTCGGCGGGGGTCAGGGGCACGCCGAGGTTGTCGGAGTTCCGCGCGGTGATGGCGGTGTGGTCGGCGTCGGTTCGCACGGTGGTCCAGGGGCCGTTGATGCGTGGGCCCTGTCGGGTGTCGGTGAGGAGTACGCGGATGGTGGCGTCGTGTGCGGTGCGGGTGAGGCGTTCGTCGGGGAACTCGGGGTCCAGGAGTGCGTAGCCGGCGCCGGTTTTGACGACGGCGAGTACGGCGATGGCGAAGTCGAGTCCGCGGTCGAGGAGGATGCCGGCCAGGTCGCCGCGGCCCAGGCCGTGTGCGGTGAGGTGGTGGGCGAGTTGGTTGGCGCGGGTGTCGAGTTCGCCGTAGGTGAGTGTTCGGCCGCCGAAGAGCACGGCGGGCGCCCCGGGTCGTAGTCGTGCCTGTTCCTCGAAGCGGTCCGTGAGGGTCGCCTCGCCGATCTCCGCACGGGTGCCCGTCCACTCCTCCACCACCTGCCGCCGCTCCACCTCCCCGAGCAGCTCCAGCTCCGACAACCGCGTGCGCGGTCCGGCCGTCGCCTGCTCCAGCGCACGGCGCACCCTCGCGACGAGCCGTTCGACGGTCTCCCGCTCGTACAGGTCGCAGCGGTAGAGCACGGCCCCCGTCAGACCCCGCTCCTCGTCGGCCCGCAGCAGGAACTCCAGGTCGAACTTGACCGCACCGGTGGCCAGCGGCTCGACCGGCCCGGCGTGCAGCCCCGGCAGCTTCGGCACGACCGACGGACCGCACTCCAACGCCAGACAGACCTGGAACAGCGGGTGCCGGGCCAGGGAGCGCGCCGGGTTCACGGCCTCCAGCACCAGGTCGAAGGGGGCGTCCTGATGGGCGAAGGCATCCAGGTCGGCGCCGCGGACCCGGGCCAGCAACTCACGGAACTCCGGATCGCCGGAAGTGTCGGTGCGCAGCACGAGGGTGTTGACGAAGAATCCCACCAGCGCCGACAGCGCCTCGTCCGACCGACCGGCGACCGGCGACCCGATCGGGATGTCGGTGCCGGCGCCCGAGCGGGTCAGGGTCGCGGCCAGCGCGGCCTGTACGACCATGAACGGGGTGCAGCGTTCAGCACGCGCCAACGCCACGATGTCTTGGTGGAGTTCGGCCCCGAAGTCCACTCGGACGACGCCCCCGCGCTGCGCGGCGGTCGCCGGCGCGGGGCGGTCGTGGAGCAGTGCGAGTTCCTCCGGGAGCCCCGCCAGCGAGGTCTTCCAGTAGGCGAGTTGTTCATGAAGCGGCCGTCCGGTGAGCGCGGCACGCTGCCAGAGGGCGTAGTCGGTGTAGGTGACGGGCAGCGGATCCCGGTCGGGCGCCCGGCCTTCGAGCCGGGCCGCGTAGGCGGTGGAGAGGTCGGCGAAGAGCGGCCCGAGTGACTGGCCGTCGGTGGCGATGTGGTGCAGCAGTACGAGAAGGGCGCAGTCCCCGCCGTCCGTCCGCAAGAGCGTGACGCGCAAGGGGTGTTCGGCCGTCAGGTCGAAGGAATGACGGGCCGCCGCGAGGAGTTCGGCGTCCAGACGCTCCGCGGGGATGTCGCGCACCTCGAAGACGGGTGCGACGGGAAGCGGATCGATGACCTGGTACGGATGTCCCTCCGCGGTGGCGAACCGGGTCCGCAGCGGCTCGTGGCGGGCGACGAGGTCCCCGAAGGCCTCCCGCAACGCGTCGGAATCCGGCCGGCCCTCCAGCCGGACCGCCAACGGAACGTTGTACGAGGTTCCCCGCCCGCCCAGCGCCTCCACCAGCCAGAGCCGCTGCTGGGCGAAGGACAGCGGCAGCCGCTCCGGACGTTCCTCGACGCGGGTCAGCGGCGGCAGGGCGGGCCGCAGTCCGGCGTCCTCGATCCGCCGGGCCAGAGCGGCCGGGGTCGGGTGACGGAAGACGTCCCGCAGGGTGAGGGTGACGCCGAGGGTGGCGCCGATCCGGTTGGTGAGGCGGGCGGCGAGGAGCGAGTGGCCGCCGTGGTCGAAGAAGTCGTCGTCCATGGACAGCGGCACGGACGAACCGAGGACCTCGCCGATCAGCGTCCTGACGACCTCCTCCAGCTCACTGCGCGGCGCCCGCCCCCGACGGCCGGCAGTGCCTCCACGGCCGGCAGCGCCCGCCGGTCGATCTTCCCGTTGGGGGTGAGCGGCAGCCGGTCGAGGACGGCGAACCGTGCGGGGACCATGTGGTCGGGCAGTCGCTCGCGCAACCAGGCCTTGAGGTCACCCGGGCTCGGCGCGGGCCGTGTCCCGGACGTGAGCGTCACGTACGCCGTCAGCCGGTCGTCGGAGTGGACCAGCGTGGCCTGATTGACGAGGGGGTGGGTGGTGAGGACCGTCTCGATCTCGGTGGGTTCGATGCGGAAGCCGCGGATCTTGATCTGGGTGTCGGTGCGACCCGTGTAGTGCAGGTTCCCGTCGGTGTCCCAGTGGGCCTGGTCGCCGGTGCGGTAGAGGCGGGAGCCGGGCGGCCCGAAGGGGTGGGGGACGAACCGGTCCGCCGTGGTCGCGGGTTGGGCGAGATAGCCGTGGGCGAGGCCGTCGCCCGTCAGGTACAGCTCGCCCGTGGTGCCGTGCGGGACCGGACGCAGCCGCGCGTCCAGCACGTAGGCGTGCTTGTTGGTGAGCGGGCGGCCGATCGGGATCGTGCCGGTGGGTTCGACGCTGGGTTCGATGGTGTGGGTGGTGGTGAACCCCATCGACTCGGCGGGGCCGTAGCCGTTGGTGATCGTGAGGTGGGGGTGCAGCAGCTGGAGTCGGTGGACGTGGGTGGGGGAGGCGGGCTCGCCGCCCGTGTAGACGATCCGGGCCTTCGCGAACGTGTCCGGGTGTTCGTCGGTGAGGTGGTTGAAGAGGCTGGAGGAGAGTTGGAGCATGGTGACGGCGTGTTGCCGGGAGAGTGCCGAGATGACGGCGGGGTCGGGGCGTTGGCCGGGTTGGAGGACGGTGCTTCCGCCGTGGAGCAGTGCTCCCCAGAATTCGAGGCTGAAGGCGTCCCAGGAGACGGGTGAGCATTGGAGGAAGACTTCGGCGGGGCCGAAGTGGGCGTAGGTCTGGGCGGTGAGGGTGGAGACCAGGTTGCGGTGGGTGGACAGGATGCCCTTGGGGCGTCCGGTGGATCCCGAGGTGAACATCACGCAGGCGGTGTCGGCGGGGCTCAGGGGCACGCCGAGGTTGTCGGAGTTCCGCGCGGTGATGGCGGCGTGGTCGGCGTCGGTTCGCACGGTGGTCCAGGGGCCGTTGATGCGTGGGCCCTGTCGGGTGTCGGTGAGGAGGACGCGGATGGTGGCGTCGTGTGCGGTGCGGGTGAGGCGTTCGTCGGGGAACTCGGGGTCCAGGAGTGCGTAGCCGGCGCCGGTTTTGACGACGGCGAGAACGGCGATGGCGAAGTCGAGTCCGCGGTCGAGGAGGATGCCGGCCAGGTCGCCGCGGCCCAGGCCGTGTGCGGTGAGGTGGTGGGCGAGTTGGTTGGCGCGGGTGTCGAGTTCGCCGTAGGTGAGTGTTCGGCCGCCGAAGAGCACGGCCGGGGCCCCGGGTCGCAGTCGTGCCTGTTCCTCGAAGCGGTCCGTGAGGGTCGCCTCGCCGATCTCCGCACGGGCGCCCGTCCACTCCTCCACCACCTGCCGCCGCTCCACCCCACCCAACAACTCGACGCGAGACAAAGGGAGTCGGAAGCCGTCCAGAGCCTGCTCCACGAAGTGCAGGAACCGGTCCTGATGGCCGGCCACCGCCTCGATGTCGCACACCTCGGGCGCCGCGTCGAAGTCGATGCGCAACCCGCCCTCCGGACCGAGGTCGTACACGCCGACCGCCAGGTCCTCGACGGGCCCGTTGCCCAGGTTGTGCTGAGTGGTGGGGAACCCGCAGAAGCGCATCCCCGGCGTGAACGCCATGATGTTGACGAGCGGGGCCGTGATCCGCCGCTCCGTCTCGCCCACACCCAGGTCGCGACACATGTCCTCGTACCGGGTGCGCTGGTGCCGCAGACCCTGCCGGGTCTCCGCGACGACGGAGGCCAACAGCTCGGCGAGTGTCCCGTCGGCCGCGACCCGCACCCGCAGCGGGACCACGTTCGACAGCATCCCCGGTGTGCGCCGCGCGAGTTCGGTCCGCCGGCCCGTGACCGGCAGCCCCAACACCGTCTCCGGACTCCCGCTCACCCGATGCGTGTACCCCGCCACCAGCGAGATCACCAGCATCGTCCACGGCGCCCGGTGCTCCCGGGCCACCTCGCGCAGCCGTGCGGCCCGATCGGGCGACAGCACCACGGTCCGACGGACGAACGGCAGTGCGCCCGGCACCGTACGGCCGGTGTGCCCCTCCCCGAGCCGCGGGGTCGCCGGCAGGTCGGCGAGGTGCGCGGCCCAGTGCGCCCGGTCGGCCACCCCCTCTGTGGAGGCCCGGTACGCCGCGTCCTCGGCCAGTACGTCCGACAGCGTTCCGAAGGGGCTCGGGCCCCGGGGTTCCCCGGCGGAAACCGCCGCGTACAGGTCCACCAGGCGCTGGTCGAGCAGGGCCACGCCCATGCCGTCGATCGCGAGGTGGTGGAAGGCGTGGAAGTAGAACCACCGCTCCCCGCCCAATCGGATGAGGGTGTGCCGGGTCAACCAGTCCTCGGCCAGGTCGAAGGGCCTGGCCAGTTCCGCCGCCATCCACACGCGGGCCGCCGCGGCGGGATCCGGTTCCCCACCGAGATCCACGAACTCCAGCCGCCGACCCACCGGTTCGGGGTGGACGAGTTGCCACAGACGGCCCTGCTCGTCCGAACCCGTCCCCCGGATCCGCAGGACGTCGGCCTCTCGGGCGAGTTGGTACCAGGCACCGGCGAGCGCCTCGGGATCCAGGGCGCCCAGGATCTCCCGGTACTCCCCGATGTTGTAGCGGCAGCCCGTGGCGTCCAGCCCATGGGCCATCCAGATGTCGCGCTGCGCCGCCGACAGGGGCAGCCGCACAGCGGCGGGCCCGTGCGCGGTGCCCTGTTCAGAGGCCTTCGGGGACATGCGGATGCTCCTAGGAATCGTTGCCGTGGCGGACCGGGGGCACCGACACGCGCCGGGTCTGTCGGGTGGTCGTCGGGACTCGTCGGCTGTCGTCGGGTGGTCGTCCGGCCGTACGTCATCCAACCTGCGGCGCGCCGGCCCGGGCGGCAGTTGCCCCGGCACTCCGGCAGCAGTTGCCCCGGCAGCAGTTGCTCCGGTACTCCGGTGCGCCAGCAGGGAGTCAGGAAGTGGCGGAGACGGAGGCGCCCGCCCGCGCCCGGCAGGCGGTCCGGACCAGGCCCAGCACCCGGAAGCGGGAACCGTCGCCCTCGTGCGCGGCCCGTACTGCCCCGCTGATCAGCAGCTCCCGCAGCAGTCGCCCGGAGCCCGGCAGGTCGCGGCCGGTCAGCGCGGTGATGCCGGTCAGTGTGAACTCGCCGGCGGGACCGCCGCCCGCGCACAGCGCCTCCAACAGATCCCGCGCGCCGGGCGTGAGCCGGTCCGTCAGTGCATGCAGCGCCGCCCGCAGGCGCCCCGTGCCCTCCCCGCCGCCGAGGTGGTCCAGGAGGGCCGCGGGGTCGGCGTCCAGGCTCCGGCACAGGGCGTCGAGATCGCACAGCACCAGCCAGGACGCGGCTGCGGCGAGCGCTCCCGGATGGCCGTCCAGCCGGCGGCAGATCCACGTCGCCCGCTCCAGATCCGCCGATGTCGCACCGAACCCCGGCCGAACCCGCCGGACGTGGTCCAGGAACACCCGCACGGCCGGGGCGGCGCGATCGACGGTTCCCTCGGCCGGTACCGCCGGAGGGGAGAGCAGGAAGATCCGCTCGCCCGGTATCTCCCACGGCCGGTCCGAGGTGACCAGCAGCCGCAGGCCGGGACAGGCCCGCAACAGCGCCGTCAACAGGCCGAACCGGGGCGGTTCGGCGGGGGCGCCGTCGAGGACCAGCAACGCGGCCCCGTCACCCAGGAGTTCCGCGAACGCTGACACGGCCTCCGCACCCTCCGGATCGCCGACCCCGACCCCGACCCCGCCCCCGGGACCGGGCGCTGTGGGCACGGCGGACGCCGGACCCGCGATGGCCCACAGTCGGGCCGCGGTGGCCGCCACCCGGGCCCCCACCGCGCCCTCCCCGCACGTCAGGTAGTCCGCCGTGGCACCGGGGAAGGCGTGCCACAGCACCGGCGTCCCGGCCCGGTGCAACCGATCCGCCACCTCCAGCGCCAACCGTGTCTTGCCCACCCCGGCGAGCCCCACCACGTGCGCCAGCCGCTCCGCGCCCGAACCCAACTCCTTTTCCAGCAGCCCCGCCTCGTCGTCCCGACCCAGGATCGCGTGCAGCGCCGTCGGCGGCGCGGGCGGCTCCGCCCACCCCTGCCCGCCCGGTCGACCCCGCTGCGCGGCCGTCTCCAGCGCCGCCCGGGCCCGCGGGCCCAGCCGCAGCGCGTCCGCCATCAGCCGCACCGTGTCGGGGCGCGGCCGTCTCGCCTTGCCCTGCTCCAGATCGCGGATGGCCCGCACGCTGATCGTCGACAGGTCGGCCAGCTCCCGCTGGGTCATGCCGATGCGCAGCCGGTGCCCTCTGATCAGGGCTCCCACCCGGGAGGCCTCCCGCACCGCTCCGTCCTCGGTTTCCCGTGCGTCGGAAGTGCCGCCGGTGTGGTGGGTGCCGTGGGTGCCGTGGGTTTCGTACGTGCCGTGGGTTTCGTGCGTGCCGAGTGGGCTGAACGGGTCCCGTGCGCCGTGCGTCCCGTACGGGGTGTCGTACGGGGTGTCGTGCGGGTTCGTGTGGGCGGCGCTGCGAGCGGTCGTGTGAGCTGTCATGTGGGCGCTCCCGGCTGCGGTGGTGGGGGAACGGGCGGGCCTGGGACGAAGCGCCCGGTTCCTGTTCCCATCGTCGGCAGCGCGCTATCGCGCGGGCATCGTCCGACGGCCCGGCTCCGCTATCGCGGGGCCGGGAAAGCGCGGGTCAACGGTGATAGCGCGGCGATAGGAGCGGGGCCGGTCCGGGGATTCCGGCCGTTCCTAACGTGAGGTCCAGAAAGCAGGAAGCGCCCCGGAACCACCGGAGCGCACCGATGAAAGGACCCCGACATGAGCGTCACCCATGCCTTCCGCGCCGCCCTCGTCACCGTCGCCATCGCCGGAGTCGCCACCCTCGGGGCGCAGGCCGCCCACGCCGCCGACCCGGCCGGCCCCACCGCGGTGACCGGCGCCGGCTCCTCGTACGCCGCGGCGGTGGCGGGTGCCTCCACCAACACCAACCCGTGGGACTGACGCCCCGCCGCTCGGCAACGACGGCCGGTCAGACCCCGGCGGCGGACTCCGCCGCCGGCGCGTGCACCGCCCGAGCCGTCAGGGCCGTGATCGCCGGCCCGTGCACCACGCCCGCCGAGGAACCGCCCCCGAGGCCGGGACCCGAAGCCGTGGCGCCCGCCGTACCGGTGACGGTGACGGCGACCGCACCCCCGCCGGCAGCCGCCCCGATTCCCAGCATCCCTTCCGCCTCCGCGAGTTCCACCGTCATCCGGCGTTCGCGGAAGGCCCGTACCGCCGTCTCCAGCAGTTCGCGGGAACGTGACCGTTCCCCGGAGCTCCCGCTCGCGGCCAGCAGCCGCGCCAGGTCGAGCCGCACCAGCGCCGCCCCGCCGTGGTCCATCATCTGGTCCCGCACGGAGAGCGCCTGCGCGTAAAAGCCCCTGGCCGCCTCACCCCGGCCCATCTCCACGTGCGCGTGTCCCAGGTCGCGCAACAGGTGCCCCTCGCCGATCAGGTCCCCGCTCGACCGGCACAGTTCCAGCACCTGCGTGAACGTCCTTACCGCGCCCTCGTGTTCACCCCGGCTCTGCGACAACTGACCCGCCCTGCGCAGGGTCCGCGCCTCACCTCCCGTGTAGCCCACGGACCGGTAGATCCCGAGTGCCTCGTCCAGCCGGCTCTGCGCCGCCGAGTCCTGCCCGCGCCGCATCCAGATGTGCGCGCTCTGCGTCAGGACGATGGCCCGGCCCACCACGTCACCGACCCGGTCGAAATCCCGCAGCGCCCGGTCGTACAGACCGAGCGCGCGGTCGTCGTCGCCCCGCATCCGCTCCAGCAGGGCCAGATCGCGGTGGCACAGCGCCAGCCCCTGCCGGTCGTCGAGCTCCCGGAACAGTCCGAGCGCGGTCGTCAAGGCGGTGCGGGACTCCTCGTTCTGGCTGCGACCCAGGTACAGCACCCCGAGCGAGCCGAGCAGGGCCGCCGTGCCGCGCGTGTTCCCGGCGGACCGGACTGATTCCAGGGCGAGTTGGTGCGTGCGCTCCCAGTCGTCGAAGTAGCCTCGGCCCTCGAAGAGGGTGGCCAGGGTGGTCGCCAGGTCCCAGCACAGCTCGTCCTGCTGCTCGCGGGCGGCGTGCTCGACGGCCTGCACCAGGTTCGCGTGCTCACTGTCGAGCCATTCCAGCGGATCGACCAGCAACTCGTCCACGCACACGGCCGGCGGCTCCCAGCGGGGCGCGGTGCCGTGCAGCACCGTGAAGTCACCGCCGTAGATGCGGCGATGGGCCTGCTCCGCAAGCGACAGCCAGCCACCGAGCATCCTGGTGACGGCCGTCCTCTGGGCGTCCGGATCGTCGTGCGTGGCCAACTGCTCCCGCGCGAAGACCCGGATGATCTCGTGGAAGCGGTAGCGGAAGCCGCCGGTGGAGTCCACACCGACGACGTCCAGCATCTGTACGTCGACCAGGGGTTCGAGGAGGTCCGAGGGGAACGGGCTCCGATCGTCCAGCAGCGCCCCCGCCAGCCAACCCGGCAGGGTGGGCCCCTGCGCCAGGCTCAGCAGGCGCAGCAGCCGGCGGTCCTCCGCCGCCAGCCCGTCGTGGGTGAGGCAGAGGCTGGCCCGCATGGTCATCTCGCCGTGGGTCAGCTCGTCCAGACGATGCCGTTCATTGGCCAGCCGGTGCACCATCGAGGACAGCGGCCAGTGCGGTCGGGCCGCGAGCCGGGCCGCGACGATCCGCAGGGCCAAGGGCAGTCCGCCGACGGTCCGTACGAGCGCCTCCGCCGCCGCCGCCTCGCGGCCGACGCGGTCGCCGCCGACGACCCGCGCCAACAGTTCCAACGCCCGCTCGGTGTCCATCACGTCGAGCTCCACCCGGTGCGCGCCGGGCAGTCCGGTCAGGCGGACCCGGCTGGTGACGAGTACCGCACACCGGTTGCTGCCGGGCAGCAGGGGGCGGATCTGGCTTTCGGACGCCGCGTCGTCGAGGACGACCAGGACCCGGCGCGCGGCCAGCAGGGTCCGGTACATCTCGGCCCGCTCGTCCTGCGACTCGGGGATCACCGGCCCGGGGATGCCGAGCGCGCGCAGGAACCGGCCCAGCACCTCACCGGACGTGGCCGGGGTTCCCGTGCCGCGCAGGTCGCAGTACAACTGCCCGTCGGGGAAGGAGGTTTCGCCCAGTCGGTGTGCGATGTGCGTGGCGAGCGTGGACTTTCCGGTGCCGGGCTTGCCCACGATCACCGCGAGCCCCACCGCCCGCCGATCCCCGTCGCCGAGCAACGTCCCCTCGATCAGGGCTATCTGCTCCTCGTCGCCCACGAAGTCCGAGGTGTCGGCCGGGAGTTGACGCGGAACCTCCTCGCGGGCCCCGATGGCCGTGCGGAACCCAGCGGCTCCGGTCGACTCGGCCTCGGCGAGGCTCCGCCCGGTCGGGACGGGGCCGGTCGGGATCAGGCCGGTCGGGATCAGGTCGGTCGGGACGGGGCCGGTCGGGACGGGGCCGGTCGGGATCAGGCCGGTCGGGGCGAGGGGCGGGGGAGTCGAGGGCGCGGTCACGGCCGTGGCCGTCGTCGCCCCGGCGTCGTCGGCGCGGTCCCGGCGCCCATCGGGGTATCCGCCTGCTCGCGCATCGGGTTGGGTGCCGGCATCCGGCGCACGGCCGGTCCCGGGTCTGTCGAACCCCGCCGCCGCCGAGGCGGGGATGCCCGGCCCGGCCTCCGACGGCAGCGGGGGTACGGCACCCGACAAGATGTCCCGCTCCAGCCGACGCAGCGCCCCACCGGGCTCCAGGCCCAGTTCCTCCACCAGCAGATCGCGCCCTACGCGGTAGCTCTCCAACGCCTCCGCCTGCCGACCCGAACGGTACAAGGCCAGCATCAACTGCCCGCGCAGTCGCTCCCGCAGCGGATGAACCCGTACCAACAACTGGATCTCGCCCACGAGCTGATGGTGCCGCCCCAGGTCCAGATCCCACTCGATCCGGGTCTCCACGGCCGTCAACCGCTCCTCGTCCAACTGGAGCGCCTTGCTGCGCAACGTCTCGCTCGACACCCCGCTCAGGCAGTCGCCCTGCCACAACTCACCTGCCAAGCGCAGGAGTTCGACCGACTCGGCCACGGCGCCCTGCCGCGCGGCGGTCCGCGCGTCCGCGACCCTGCGGGCGAACAGCGCCGCGTCGACGAGGTCCCCCTCCGTCTTGAGCACGTACCCCGGCGGTCGTGTGGTGATCGCGGCGGCGATGGCCGCCTTCGTGAACAGCTTCCGCAGCCGCGAGACGCAGATCTGCACCTGGGTGCGCGCCGTGTCCGGCGGTTCGTCGTCCCAGATCAGATCGACCAGGTAGTCGGTGCTGACCACCCGGTTCGCCTCAAGGAGCAGGGCGGCCAGAATGACTTCCTGCCGCCCGGGGGGAATCCTCACCGGCCCGTCACGGCCGGTCACCTGTAACGGTCCGAGGATCCGGAAAACCACCGCGTCCGGGGTGTGGAACACCCCGCCGGACGAAACAGTCATGAGTCTCCCAGCTGGGGCAACGCCTGAGAACGGGTGGAGCGCTGGGCAAGTCTCCCCGAACACCCCTCCGGTGTCCATGGTGTGGGGGTTTCGTGCGCGTGAACCGTGATAGGGCGGGGATAGCACCGGGTTATGACCCCGGGGCACCGTGGACCTGCGGCACCGGTCGGGGTGCGGCCGTACGAAAGGACTTCCCATGAACAGTCGGCACGCCGGGCGGGTCCCGCCGCCCAGCCGCGTCGTCACCGACTCCGGGATCGACCACGTACGCCTGGCCTACCACTACCTCGACACCGGAGACCTCGACGGCTACGGATCGCTGCTGCACGCGGGAGCCCTGGGCGCCGATCTGGAATGCCCGCCCGTGCCGGGCGCCCGTCACGACATCACGAGGATCGTCGCCGACGGGGACTGCGTGGTCGCGATGGGCCGACTCGCCCCCCAACAGTGGGACTTCGTCGACGTGTTCACCCTCTCGGCCGAGGGCATGCTGCGCGCCTGCCGCCGCTACTACGGCAGCCCGCCGCGCCAGGGCCTGGCAGGGCGCTGAACACGGTTCCTCCCGAGAACAGCACGTGCTGCCCCCGGGCGCCCCGACGCGCCCCGGCTCGTCCACTCAGGCGGCGTCCCCGGCACTCCCACGACCCCGAGTCGATCACCTGGGGCATGCTGGCGGCCGGAAGACCACCGCACCCGAGGGAGCAGCCGAATGACCGTCCGCCACATCGAGTTCGAGCGCCTGCACAACTTCCGTGACCTGGGCGGCTACCGCTCCGGCGACGGCCGCACCGTCATCCCGGGCGCCCTGTACCGGTCCGACTCGCTCGGCAAACTCCGGGACGCCGACTGGGACCGCTTCCTCGCCCTGGACATCCGTACCGTCATCGACCTCCGCTACCCCTGGGAAGCAGACGCCAAGGGCCGGGTGCCCGAGCCGCACCGCTTCACGTACGCCAACCTCAGCATCGAGCACCGCCCCTACGACCAGGCGGAGATCGACCCCGACATCGACCCCTGGCGTTACCTCGCCGACCGCTTCGCCGAGGTGGCCGAGGACGGCGTCGAGGAGATCCGGCAGGCCGTCGAGCTGATCGCCGACGCCGCACCGGGACCGACCGTCTTCCACTGCACGTCCGGCAAGGACCGCACCGGCCTGATCGCGGCCTTCGTGCTGACTCTCCTCGACGTGCCCGAGGAAGAGATCCTGGCCGACTTCGCCCTCACCGAGCTGGCGACCGAACGCCTCACGGCCGACTGGCACACCGCACACCCCGGCCGCACCATGCGCTGGCCCGCGTACGGGCGCGCCCCGGCCACCGTCATGGAACTCGTCCTCGCGGACCTGAAGGCCCGCCACGGGTCCCCGACCGCCTACCTCACCGGCCACGTCGGCATCACCGCCGAGACCGTGACCCGGCTGCGAGCCCGGCTGCTGACGCCCACGGATCCCACAGCTCCCACAGCTCCCACCGCTCCCACGGCCCCCGCGACCGCCTGACGGGTTCCGGGACGAGGTGACCAGCCGTGCGTCCTCGCGGAAGGGGGCGGCGGCGCGGTCGCCGTGCCCATCCCCGGAGGACCTCCCCGGCGGATCAGGCGAGGAGGCGCCGGAGCCAGCGGGTGCGGGCGTCCCGGGCGTCCCGGGTGAGAGCCGCCTTCGGTGCCATGCCGTCGAAGCCGTGGTACGCGCCCGGCCAGACATGGAGTTCGGCCCGACCGCCCGCCTGCCAGATCGCGTTCGCGTACGCCACGTCCTCGTCCCGGAACATGTCGGCCGACCCCACGTCGACATAGGCGGAAGGGAGCCCGGACAGGTCCGTGGCCCGGGCGGGGGCCGCGTAGGGCGACAGATCCGCGTCGCCGTACCGGTCGCCCAACAGGGCCTGCCAGGCCGTCGCGTGGGAGGTGAGGTCCCACACGCCGAGCCCCGAGAGCTGCCGGTCCGAGAACGTGTCGCCCCGGTCGTCCAGCATCGGGGACAGCAGCAACTGACCGAGAGCCGCGGGCCCGCCCCGGTCACGGGCCAACAGGGCGAGGGCCGCGGCGAGCCCGCCGCCGGCGCTCTTCCCCCCGACGACGATCCGCTCCGCGTCGACGCCCAGTTCGGCCGCGTGCCCGGCCACCCAGACGAGTCCCGCGTAACAGTCCTCCAGCGGCTGCGGATACCGCGCCCGTGGCGCCAACCGGTACTCGACCGAGACGACGGCCAGTCCCAGCGGCAGCGCCCACTCACGAAGGATCCGCGGAAGCACGGACCACGCGTTGCCCATGACCATCGCGCCGCCGTGCATGTAGTACAGCAGGGGCAGCGGCCCCGCGAGCCCGGCCGGCCGCGCGCTCACGAGCGTGACCTCCGGTCCGCCCGGCGGCCCCGGAACCCGCAACTCCGTCACTTCGAACCGCCCGTCACCCCGAAGCTCCTCCACCGTCGGCCGGGGCCGGCCCGCGGCGTCCCGCGCCTGTCGCGCCGCGAGGTTGCCCGGTGTGAGCGGCGCCCGCGCCTCCCCTCCCAAGGCGGCCAGTGCCGGCGCCAGCTCGGGATCGAACGGCGGAGCCGCATCCGCTCCCGGCCCCCGCCCGGCCCCCTCCACTCCCGGGCGCCCCCTCACGACCCACCCCCGGACCACACCCACCCGAATCCCATACGCCGAACCCAACCACACGCCGGCCACGGCCGACGCGACCAGTGATTCCGGCCGGTCGCGCGGGTGGCGACGCCGGGTTCAGGGGCAGAGCCCCATGATGGTGTCGTCGAAGTCGGGGAACTCTTGGGCCGCCAGCTCGATCACGGCTGCCGCCGACCGGCGCTGGTGCGGTGCGAACCCTTCGGCGATGGCCGCCAACTCCGGATTGGGGCGCGCCTTCCAGTCGGGCTCGTAGGAGGTGGCGGCTTCCCAGGGGCCGAAGCCGTCGGCCAGCAGCCACAGGAAGTCGCCCAGGTCGCGGGCGACGACACCGGTCTCCCCCTCGGATCCGAGGAAGACCACGGGCTGCTCGGCCACAGGCCGGCTCGGGCGGACGAGCCAGAACGCCGCGTACCCGCCCGTGCCGTCCTGCCCGAACACGTGGAACTCGCTGCCGTCCAGCTCGCAGTTCCCCGTCCACGCCTGGAACCAGTCGGTGGTCTCGGCAGCGGACAGGAAGGCCGGGAAGGGCTCGAAGTCGACCCCGGTCCTCCCGTCGGCGTAGTCGAAGGGAACCGCCATCGCAGTGGCCAGCGCGGCGGGGAACTGTCGGTCATCGGTGGGCGTCACGGAGACAGGCTAGCCAGGGGGTCGGACATCGACGCTCCACAGGCCGGCGCTCCGCAGGGCGGCGCTCCACGGGCCGGCGCTCCGCAGGGCGGCGCTCCACGGGCCGGGTTGTTGGACGACTTCCTGTTCGCGATCGCCGGGGGATCCGGGACAGACCTCGTCGTGGCAACGGGTGGCCCGGCAGATGCTGTGTCACCCGTTGTCGATACCAGGTTGATCAACGGTTGCGGTGTGCGGCCTACAGCCAGTCGCGCTTCTTGAAGATGAGGTACAGGCTGACGCAGACCACTGCCATCAGCAGGACCGCGAAGGGGTAGCCGGCCGCCCACTGGAGTTCCGGCATCGTCTCGAAGTTCATGCCGTAGATGGTGCCGACCAGGGTGGGGGCGAAGAGGATGGCGGCCCAGGCGGAGATCTTCTTGATCTCTTCGTTCTGTTCGAAGCCGGCTTCGGCCAGGGCGCGCATCTCGGCGTTCTGTTGTTGGGAGACCAGGGTGGCGTTGACCGTCAGGATCTCGGTGAGGGCTTGGCGGAAGCCGTCGACGCGTTCGCTGGTGTGGGTGACGTGGTCGGCGACGTCGCGGAGGTAGCGCTGGAGTTCCTCGTCGGTGCCGTACTTGGCGAAGCCGGCCATCAGGCTGTGGAGCATGCCGACCAGCGGGCGGGTGGCGCGCTGGAACTCGACCATTTCGCGGGAGAGCGCGTAGATGCGGCGGGAGACCTCGGGGTCGCCGCGGAAGACCTCGGTCTCGATCTCGTCCATGTCGTTCTGTACGCCCTCGACGACCGGGGCGTACCCGTCGACGACCGCGTCGAGGATGGCGTACAGGGCGGCTTCCGGGCCGAGGGAGAGGAGGTCGGGGGTCTCCTCCATGCGGCGGCGGACGGCGGAGAGGTCGGGGGCCGCGCCGTGGCGGACCGTGATGAGGAAGTCCGGGCCGACGAAGACGTGAAGCTCGCCGAAGTCGACCTCCTCCAGGGCGTCCAGGTAGCGGGCGGCGCGCAGGACGACGAAGAGGGTGTCGCCGTAGCGTTCCAGCTTGGGCCGTTGGTGCGCCTCCAGCGCGTCCTCGATGGACAGCGGGTGGAGGTTGAACTCGGCAGCGAGCGAGTGGAGTTCGGCCTCCGTCGGGCGGTGCAGGCCGATCCAGGCCATACCGTCGGGCTGTTCGCGCAGTTGCCGGAAGGTGTCGGCGAGGGAGGCGGGGGACGCGGCCCGGCGGCCGTCGCGGTAGACGGCGGAGTCGATCACGCTGTGGTGGTTCGGGGGTGTCGGTTCCGGTGGCCCGGGGGCCGGGGCGGATCCCGATGCCGGGGGAGTGGTGGGCGGCGGGCCGGCCGGGGAGGAGGGGCGCAGCCATCCCGTACGCCTCGACGACGAGCCCGACGAGCCCGACGAGCCGGGTGAGCCGGGTGACCGGGAGGGGTCCGACGGGGAGGATGCGGGGTTCGGCGGCGAGGACGAGGGGTCCGACGGTGTGGAGGGACGGCGGTGTGGGCGCTCCGGCATCGCAGCTCAGCTCCCGTGGTCGGTCGGACGCGTGTTTGGGGGCGAGGGGAAGGATATAGGGCGGAATGGTCCATGACATTGAGGACTGTTCCTGTCCGCAAGCAGGGCTAGCGTGCTGCCATGGCTTCCAGAACCGCTCCCGTACTCGACACCCGCGCACTGAACCGTGCCACGCTGGCCCGGCAGCTGTTGCTGAGCCGCGCCGAGATGTCCGCGTTGGACGCCGTCGCGCATCTCCTCGGGCTCCAGGCGCAGAACGTCAAACCGCCGTACTTCCAGCTGCACGCCCGGCTCGCCGGCTTCAGGCCCGCCGAGTTGGCCGGGCTGATGGAATCCCGCGAGGTGGTCCGGATGGTCACCATGCGCTCGACCATCCACACCCACACCGCAGACGACGCGTTGATCCTCCGGCCGCTGGTCCAGGCGGCGCGCGACCGCGAGGTCAACCAGTTCCGCAAGGGTCTCGTCGGGGTGGACCTGGACCGGCTGGCCCTCGAAGCGCGCGCCTTCGTGGAGGCCGAGCCGCGCACCATGGGGGAGATCAGGGAGCAGCTCCTCAAGGAGTGGCCCGAAGCCGATCCGCAGTCCCTGTCCGTCGCCGCGCGCTGTCTGTTGCCGCTCGTACAGGTCACCCCGCGCGGGGTGTGGGGGCGCAGCGGGCAGGTACGACTCACGACCGTGGAGAACTGGCTCCAGCGGCCGATCGAGAAGGCGCAGAGCGTGGGGAAGGCGCAGAGCGTGGGCGCGGGACGGAGCGACGTGGCGGAGGTGCAAGGCGTGGGCGAGGCGCAGAGCGTCGACGGCGTGGTGCTCCGGTACCTCGGCGCCTTCGGACCCGCCTCGGTGAAGGACATGCAGACCTGGGCCGGGCTGACCCGGCTGAAGGAGTCGTTCGAGCGGTTGCGGCCGCGGTTGCTCACCTTCCGCGACGAGAACGGTGTCGAGCTGTTCGACCTGCCCGACGCGCCGAGGCCCGATGCCGGGACGCCGGCCCCGCCGCGGTTCCTTCCCGAGTTCGACAACCTGCTGCTCTCCCACGCCGACCGGTCCCGGGTGATCACCCCGGAGTTGAAGGGCCGTACGTGGAGCGGCAACCAGGCCCACCGCGTGTTGCTCCTCGACGGTTTCCTCGGCGGGCTGTGGAAGGCGGACGCCGGGGTGCTCACCGTGGAACTCTTCGGCCCGGCGTCACGGGCGCGGAAGGAGGAGATCGTCGCCGAGGGCGAGGCACTGCTCGCCGACATGGCCGACACGCCCGCCGGTACGGGTACGGGTACGGGTACGAGTACGGGCGCCGTGCGCTTCGGGTCAATCCGGGGCTGACGGCGGCCTGGTGGTGTCCGCGTCCGGCGCGGCACGATGCCTCTCATGACGGAGAACAGCGCCACCCACACCTTCCTGGCCGCTCGGGACTTCCTGCTCGATCGCCGCGGGGACTACGAGGCCGCCCACGCCGGGTTCACCTGGCCGCGTCCCGAGCGGTTCAACTGGGCCCTCGACTGGTTCGACCACATCGCCCGGGGGAACCCGGCCGACGCCCTGCGCATCGTCGAGGAGGACGGAACGAGCGAGGGCGTGTCCTTCGAGGAACTGAGCGCGAGTTCGGGAGCCGCGGCGAACTGGCTGCGCGCCCAGGGCGTCGCGGCGGGGGACCGGATCCTGGTCATGCTCGGCAACCAGCGTGAACTGTGGGACGTCATGCTCGCCGCGATGAAGCTCCGGGCCGTGGTCATCCCCGCCACCCCGCTGCTCGGTGCCGCCGACCTCCGCGACCGGGTCGAACGGGGCCGGGTACGGCACGTCATCACGCGCGCCGAGGACACCGGCAAGTTCGACGAGGTGCCCGGTACCTACACCCGGATCGCCGCCGGACCGCGCGTCACCACACGCCCCGGCACGGACCCCGGCACACGCCCCGGGGCCGCCCCCGCCGGATCCGAGGTCCCCGCCGGCTGGCTGCGCCTGGCCGACTTCCACGCCGCCGACCGGAGTTTCAGCCCGGACGCGGAGACCCTGGCCGGCGACCCGCTGATGCTGTACTTCACCTCGGGGACCACCGCCCGGCCCAAGCTCGTCGAGCACACCCACGCCTCGTACCCGATCGGGCACCTCTCCACCATGTACTGGCTCGGGCTGCGCCCCGGCGACGTCCACCTCAACATCGCCTCGCCCGGCTGGGCCAAGCACGCGTGGTCGAACCTCTTCGCGCCCTGGAACGCCGGTGCGACCGTCTTCGTCCACAACTACACGCGCTTCGACGCCGAGCGGCTGATGGCCGAGATGGACCGGGGAGGCGTGACCACCTTCTGTGCCCCGCCCACCGTCTGGCGGATGCTGATCCAGTCCGACCTCACCAAGCTCCGGAACCCCCCGCGCGAGGCGGTCGCCGCGGGTGAACCGCTCAACCCGGAGGTCATCGAAAGGATCCACGAGGCCTGGGGCGTGACCATCCGCGACGGCTTCGGCCAGACCGAGACGACCCTCCAGGTGGGCAACTTCCCGGGGGTGCCCGTCAAGCCCGGCTCCATGGGACGTCCGGCGCCCGGCTACGAGATCGTGCTGCTGGACTCCGTCACCGGCAAGGAGTCCGAGCGGGAGGGCGAGGTCTGCGTGGACCTGCGGACCCGTCCCGCCGGGGTGATGACGGGCTACCGCGACGACCCGGAGCGCACCGCGGAGGCCATGGCGGACGGGCTCTACCGCACGGGGGACATCGCCTCGCGTGACGCCGACGGCCATCTCACCTACGTGGGGCGGGCCGACGACGTGTTCAAGGCCTCGGACTACAAGATCAGCCCGTTCGAGCTGGAGAGCGCGCTGCTGGAGCACGAGGCCGTGGCCGAGGCCGCCGTGGTCCCCGCCCCGGACCCGCTCCGGCTGGCGGTTCCGAAGGCGTACGTCACCCTCGCCGCCGGATGGGAGCCGGGGAAGGAGACGGCCCGGGTGCTGTTCGCGCACTCGCGGGCGGTGCTCTCCCCGTACAAGAGGGTTCGACGCATCGAGTTCGGTGAGCTGCCGAAGACGGTGTCCGGCAAGATCCGCCGGGTCGAGCTGCGCGAACTCACCGAGGCCGGGTCCGGGGCGGAGTACGACGAGGCCGACCTGGACTGAGCCGAGCCGGGGCGCCGGCCGGTACGTCCCACCCCGGCCCGCGCCCCCGCGCCCCGCGTCCCTCGCCCCCGGCCCGCGCCCCGTGTCCCTCGCCTGCGCCCCGTGACGAGTGCTACGCGGGCAGCTGCGCCTCGATCGCGGCGACGACCTCGGGGGCCTCGGGCTCGGTGCGCGGCCGGAAGCGGCCGACGACCTCGCCGGCGGGGGAGATGAGGAACTTCTCGAAGTTCCACTGGATGTCCCCCGCCTCACCCTCGGCGTCCGGCGTCTTCACCAGCTCCGCGTACAGCGGGTGCCGGTTCTCGCCGTTGACCTCGGACTTCTCCAGCATGGGGAAGGTGACCCCGAAACCGGCCGCGCAGAAGGTCTGGATGTCGTCCGCGGTGCCGGGCTCCTGGCCACCGAACTGGTTGCACGGTACGCCGATCACCGTGAACCCCTTCTTCTCGTACGCGAACTGCAGCCGGGCCAGACCCGAGTACTGCGGGGTGAGGCCGCACTGCGAGGCCGTGTTCACCAGCAGGATCGCCTTGCCCTTGTGCGCCGCGAGGCTGGTGGGCTCATCGTTCAGGGTGGTCAGCGGAATGTCGTACAGGCTCATCGGGCTCTCCTCGACGGGAAGGGCGGTCAAGGTCTCCGAGCCTAGTACCACGCCGTCGATCATCGTCTTCCCGGTCGAATGGCTCCGGTCGAATCGCCCACCTGGCCCGTGACCCGGCGAGGGGCGTTCCCGCAACCCGGCGGCTCAGGCTCCCGAGGCGATCAACCGGTCCGCCGGGTCGTTGACCGGCTGCGGGGTGCCCGTCAGGTCCATGATGAACAGCGGTATCCCCAGGTGGTCCGCGCGCTCCCGGGCCTGCGTCGTGTAGCCGGCGAGGGAGAAGTAGACGCTCGCCGCCGAGGCCGTGAGCCCGTTCAGCCACACGCACTCCACCGCCCGCAGTCCGGCCGGCGCGGTCGTCGGGTCCACCTGCGCGATCACCCCGGGAGCCCGCAGGTCCACCGCCGCGGAGGGGATCGCCGACCCGTCGGGCCGGGGTACGTCACGGAAGCCGAGCCAGCGCAGGTACAGGGCGGCCGTGACCACCGCGTCCCGGCCCGTCCGGATGGTCACCGGCCGGAACGGCGCCCGCTCGGCCGCCGGGGAATCCGCCGGCGTCGGGAGGTCCGGTGCCGGGAGGTCCGTCGGTGTCGGAAGGCCCGCCCGTGCCGGGGAGGCCGCCGCCGGGGGGTGCTCCGCCGCCCCGCGGGCCCCCGGGGGGCGATCCGTTTCGGACGTCGCCGAACGGTCGCCCGGCGTCCCGCGGCCGGGCCCCCGCCCGGGCGCGTCGGGATCCACGGATTCCGGCGAATGGACCGGGACCAGGGCCACGGTCCCGCACGAGCCGCATCCCACCTCGGGGCGCGGCCACTCACCCTCCCGCCCGCAGGCCTCGCAGCGGACCGCCACCCAACTGTCCGACCAGGTGCGGTGGGTCAGCGGCACGGCCGGCGCCGCCAGGTTCAGCGGAGGCACGACCGGGCTCCCGCAGACGCAGGGGAAGACCGGCGCGCTGTAGGAGTTCTCGCGCCGGCAGGTCGGACAGCGCACCGGTACCGCTCCCGCCATGAGACCGGACCCCCTTCGTCGCTGTGCGTGGGTCCATGGTCCACCACGGGCGACGGTCGGCGCGGGCGCGTCCTCGATTTTCCGTCGCGTCATGGTCATTCGTACAAGTCACCGAGCGAGAAGCGGCTTTTGGTGGGTTCCGGGGTGCCGAAGCGCCTTGACGCGCCCCGGAGTGGCCGCTTAGCTTGTTCCGTATAGCAGAACAAAACTTCCGGATTACGGAAAAGCCTGACCGCCAGACCCGCAGGAGAACTCGATGCCTCGTATGACAGCCGCCGCCGCTGCAGTGGAGATCCTCAAGCGCGAGGGCGTTTCGCAAGCGTTCGGCGTGCCCGGCGCTGCGATCAACCCGTTCTACCGCGAGCTCAAGAACGTCGGTGGCATCAACCACACCCTCGCCCGGCACGTCGAGGGCGCCTCGCACATGGCCGAGGGCTACACCCGCACGACCCCGGGCAACATCGGTGTCTGCATCGGTACGTCCGGCCCCGCCGGCACCGACATGATCACCGGCCTCTACTCGGCCATCGCGGACTCGATCCCGATCCTGTGCATCACCGGTCAGGCCCCTGTCGCGAAGCTGCACAAGGAAGACTTCCAGGCCGTCGACATCGCCTCGATCGCCAAGCCCGTCACCAAGGCCGCGACCACGGTCCTGGAGGCCGCGCAGGTCCCCGGTGTCTTCCAGCAGGCCTTCCACCTGATGCGCTCCGGCCGTCCGGGCCCGGTCCTCATCGACCTGCCCATCGACGTCCAGCTGACCGAGATCGAGTTCGACCCCGACCTGTACGAGCCGCTGGCCGTGCACAAGCCGGCCGCGACCCGCAAGCAGGCCGAGAAGGCCATCCGGCTCCTGCTGGAGTCCGAGCGCCCGCTGATCGTCGCCGGCGGCGGCATCATCAACGCCGACGCCTCCGACCTGCTGGTCGAGTTCGCCGAGCTGACCGGTGTCCCGGTCATCTCCACGCTCATGGGCTGGGGCGTCATTCCCGACGACCACGAGCTGGCCGCCGGCATGGTCGGTGTGCAGACCTCGCACCGCTACGGCAACGCCACGTTCCTGGAGTCGGACTTCGTCCTGGGCATCGGCAACCGCTGGGCCAACCGTCACACCGGTTACAACCTGGACGCGTACCTCGGCGACCGCAAGTTCGTCCACGTCGACATCGAGCCCACCCAGATCGGCAAGATCTTCGCCCCCGACCTCGGCATCGCCTCCGACGCCAAGGCCGCGCTGGAGCTCTTCATCGAGGTCGCCAAGGAGCTCAAGGCCGAGGGCAAGCTCCCCGACTTCAGCGCCTGGGTCGCCTCGCACCTGGAGCGCAAGGGCACGCTCCAGCGCCGTACGCACTTCGACAACATCCCCATGAAGCCGCAGCGCGTCTACGAGGAGATGAACAAGGCCTTCGGCCCGGAGACCCGCTACGTCACCACCATCGGTCTTTCCCAGATCGCCGGCGCGCAGATGCTGCACGTCTTCAAGCCGCGCCACTGGATCAACTGCGGCCAGGCCGGCCCGCTCGGCTGGACGATCCCGGCCGCGCTGGGTGTCGCCACCGCCGACCCGCAGACCCCCGTCGTCGCCCTCTCCGGCGACTACGACTTCCAGTTCATGCTGGAGGAGCTGGCGGTCGGTGCGCAGCACAAGATCCCGTACGTGCACGTCCTGGTGAACAACGCCTACCTGGGCCTGATTCGTCAGGCGCAGGGCGGTCTGGGCATCAACTTCGAGGTCAACCTCGAATTCGAGAACATCAACGCCCCCGAGCTGGGTGTCTACGGCGTCGACCACGTCAAGGTCGTCGAGGGCCTCGGCTGCAAGGCGATCCGGGTCACCGACCCGAACGAGCTGGGTGCCGCCCTGGAGGAGGCCAAGAAGCTCGCCGCGGAGTACAGCGTCCCGGTGGTCGTCGAGGCCATCCTGGAGCGTGTCACCAACATCTCGATGAGCAAGACGGTCGACATGAGCGACGTCACCGAGTTCGAGGAGCTCGCGACCGAGCCGGGCCACGCCCCGACCGCGATCCGCCCGCTGACCGTCTGACCGTCTGACCGCCTGACCGTCTGAGCGTGAGGCGGCGGGTCGTCCCCGCCGCGACCCCGACGGCCCCCGTCCCTCCTGCCGGAGGGGCGGGGGCCGTTTCGCGTTCCGTCGCCGGGTCGTTCGGGTCGTTCGCGTTGTTCGGGTGGCCGGCGTCGCCGGGTCGGGCGGTGTCGCCCGTGTCGCCCGTGCCGCCGGTGTCGCCGGGGTGGTCGGGGTCGCCGGGGTGGTCCGGTGGCTGCCCGAGCGACCCGGCGCGGCGCGTCACTTCCCGGGGTGCGGGCCCAGTTCCGCGTCCAGTGCGCCCGTGATCAGGTCGCGGGCGCGGTCCAGGGTCAGTGAACCGCTGAGCCAGCGCTCGCTCAAGCCCTCCACCAGTGCGGTCAGCCGCTCGGCGACGTCCAGCGGGATGGCCCGGGGATCGGCGAGGCCCGCCACCTGGGCGTCCATGATCGAATCGGCGGTGTCCCGGTTCCAGGTGCGGGTGGAGTCCGCCAGCGTCTCGCGCAGGTCGGTTTCGAAGATCGCGCTCGCCCGCAGCTCACCCCAGGCGATGCTGTTCTCGCGAACCCGGGTGGTGTCCTGGAGTTCGCTCAGCAGCAGTTGGAGCAGTACGCCCCGGGCGTCCTCGGAGTCGTCGAGCGCCTCGTCGGTGTAGACGGTGGCGCGGTCGCTGATGAAGGCGAGCGTCCGCTGGATCAAGCCGGCCCGGTCCTTGAAGTGGTAGTAGATCAGCGCGGTGGACACCCCCGCCTCGGACGCCAGCTCCTCGACGCGCAGCCCCCTGACGCCGTTGCGGGCGATCACGCGCACGGCAGCTTCCAAGATCAACGATTGGCGATCGGCCACTCTTGTTCGCACCTTTCGGTCCCTACCTCTTGACTGACCTTTCAGTCAGGTCCCACGATAGCTCCCACCGGGGTTGCTGACTGGATTTTCAGTCACTGTTCACCTGACTGAAATTTCAGTCAGGATGTCGAGGTGGATGACGGGGTGGCCAAAGTGCCCCATACCTCCCCAAACCCCCCGCCAGAAGCTGCCCCACCCAGCCCGACCCGCACCAAAGGAGCTCTCCCATGAGTCCGCTGAGTCCGACGTACCCCCGCATGCCCGCCGAGTGGGCCGAGCACGAGGCCTGCCTGATGGCGTGGCCCACCCGGCCCGCACTGTGGGGGCCGGCCTTCGAGGCGGCGCGGCGCGAGTACGCGGCGGTGGCCCGTGCCATCGCCGACTTCGAGCCGGTCATCATGATCGCCGCGGCCGACGCGGTGGACGAGGCCCGTGTCGCCTTCGGCGACGATCCCGGCATCGAGGTGATCGAGCTGCCGATCGACGACTCCTGGCTGCGCGACTCCGGCCCGATCTTCGCCTACGACGACCAGGGCGACCGGGTGGGCGTCGACTTCCGCTTCAACGCCTGGGGCGAAAAGCACTACCCCTGGGCCGCCGACGACAAGCTCGCCGCGCTCCTCCTGGACCGACTCGGCATCCCTCGCGCGCACTCCTCGATGATCCTCGAAGGCGGTGCCATCACCGTCGACGGCGAGGGCACCCTGATCACCACCGAGCAGTGCCTGTTGCACCCCAACCGCAACCCGCGCATGAGCCGCACGGAGATCGAGGACGAGATCAAGCGCCGGCTCGGCGTCGAGAAGATCATCTGGCTGCCGTACGGCGGTCTGGAGGACACCGAGACCGACGGCCACGTCGACGGCGTCGCCGCCTTCGTCGCCCCCGGCACCGTGGTCGTCTCCCTTCCCGAGGACCCCGCCCACCCCGACCACGCCCGGATGCGCGCCAACCTCGCCGTCCTGGAGGCCTCCACCGACGCCCGCGGTCGCGCCCTGCGGGTCGTCGCGGTCCCGCAGACCACCCACGGCGAGGTCGAGGGCACCCCGGTCGAGGTCTGCTACCTCAACTTCTACCTCGCCAACGGCGGCTGTGTGGTGCCCGTGGGAGGTACCCCCGAGGACGAGGCGGCCCTCGCCGTCCTCGCCGAGGCCCTGCCCGGCCGCAAGGTGGTCGGGGTCCCCGCACCGGTCCTCGCGTTCGGCGGCGGCGGCGTCCACTGCATCACCCAGCAGCTCCCGAAGGACCTGAACGCGTGAACACCCCCACCACCCGCACCACCGCGCATGCCGGCGCCGGGTACGAACTCCTCGTCAGCGACGGTTCACCGCTCGGCTCCCCGGCCCGGACGGAGTCCGCCGAGCGCGTCCCACTGCGCGTCGGCCTCGTTCAGATGCGCTGGTACGCGGACGCGGACGAGCACGACGAGCGCCTGCGCGAGGGCGTGCGGATCGCCGCAGCCGAGGGTGCCAAGGTCGTCTGCCTGCCCGAACTCACCCGCAGCCCCTACTTCTGCAACACCGACGACCCCATGGGTGACGGCGCCGCCCGTCACCTCGAAGACCTGGAGGACGGCCCCACCGTCGCCCTGGCCGCCGAACTCGCCGGGGAACTCGGCATCACGGTGCACGCCTCCCTCTACGAGCGCGCCGAGGACGGCGGGCTCGGCTACAACACGGCGGTCTGCGTGGACGCGGCCGGCAAGCTCGTCGCCCGCACCCGCAAGAACCACATCCCCGCCTTCCCCGGCTACCGCGAGGACCTCTGCTTCCGCCCCGGCGACAGCGGCTTCCCCGTGACCTTCCTCGAAGGGGCCCGCTTCGGCTTCCCGACCTGCTGGGACGAGTGGTTCCCGGAACTCGCGCGCGCCTACGGCCTGCACGGGGCCGAGATCCTCGTCCACCCGACCGCCATCGGCTCCGAGGTGGACCTCCCCGACTTCGACACCCGGCCGATGTGGGAGCACGCGATCAGCGCCAACGGCCTCGCCAACGCGCTCTTCATGATCGTCCCCAATCGTGTCGGCACCGAGGGCCGCTCCACCTTCTACGGGTCCTCCTTCATCTCCGACCCCTACGGCCGTGTCATGCTGCGTGCCCCACGCGACCGGCCCGCCGTGCTCGTCGCCGACCTCGACCTCGACCAGCGTCGCGACTGGCTCGACTTCGGACTGATGCAGACCCGCCGCCCCGAGCTGTACGGCCGGCTCACCGAGCCACTCGACGCGCAGGCCCGCTGACCAGCAGGTCCTCCCAGCGCCAAACTCCGCCAAGGAGCGTGCATGCCGATCCCCTCACGGCGCCGCCTGGCCGGTCCCGCCGCCGCGGTCCTCGCCCTGATCCTCACGGGCGCGGGCTGCGCGGCCCCGGCCGGCGACGCCGGTACCACCGCGATACACCTCTCCACCGCCACACCCGCCGCTCGCGGCGACATCGACGGGTTCACCTGGGCGCTGTACGCCGAGCCGCCCGTGCTCGACTACCTCTACGCCTTCGACTACCCGCAGAACACCGTCCTCGCCAACGTCTGCGAGTCCCTGATGCGCTGGACTCCCCAGCTCACCGTGGAACCCGGCCTCGCCGAGAAGGCGTCCAACCCCGACCCCACCACCTGGGTCTACGACCTCCGCCCGAACGTGCGCTTCCACTCCGGCGCCATCCTGACCGCCGACGACGCGGTGGCCAGCCTGAACCGGCACCTCGACCCCGAACTCGGCTCGTACTGGGTGGAGGACTTCAAGAACGTCGCCTCCGTCGAGAAGACCGGCCCGCTCCAGGTCACCGTGCACCTCAAGACCCCGGACGCGCTGTTCCCACAGGCCATGGCGAACTCCGCCGGCACGGTCGCCAACGCCGCCACCATGCGGGAACAGGGCCGGAAGTTCGGCACCGCCGACGGCGGCCTCGACTGCACCGGCCCGTTCAAACTGGGCGAGTGGGAACAGGGTGCCTCGCTGCGCCTGGACCGCTTCGACGGCTACCGGGGCAAGCGGGCCAAGGCCGGCCACGTCGACTTCGTCTTCCTGCCCGACTCCGCCGCCCGCACCAACGCCCTGCTCACCGGCGAGGTGGACGGCTCCTTCGCCGTGCCCCCGGAGTCCCTCTCCCGGTTCCGCGCGGCCGACAACGGCTCCGTGTACCAGGGGCAGAGCCTCACCACCGTCAACCTCGCCGTGTCCGACCTCGGCGGCACCCTCTCCGACGTACGGGTGCGCCGCGCCCTGATGCTGGCCCTCGACCGCGAGGGCTTCGCCAAGGGCGCGATGCGCGGCGCCGCCACCCCCACCAGTTCCCTGGTGGTCAAGGACGTCTGGCGCGGGACACCCGAGGAACCCGTCGCCCGGGAACTGGTCGGGCTGCCTCCCGTCGAGCGGGACCTGACCGAGGCGAAACGTCTCGTCGACGAGGCCGGCGCGCGCGGGAGGAAGGTGACCGTCGCCTCCAGCCCGCTCGGTCCGGACGTCGCCCTGCTCGCCACCGCCGTCCAGGACGCGGGCCGCCGCATCGGCCTCGACATGGAGATCCGCACCATCGCCCCCGACGCCTTCACCGCACTGTTCTCCGACCCCGAGGCGCGCAAGGGACTCGACCTCTTCCCCTTCACCTACTACCTGTCGCTCAGCGACCCGCTCGCCATGTACAGCAACTTCCGCACCGGCCAGTTCGAGAACTACGCCGGCTACAGCTCACCGGAGTACGACGCCCTCGTCGACCGGGCGACGGCCGAGTACGACCCCGCCACACGCGGGGTGCTGACCGCCAGGCTCGCCAGGATGGCCGCCGACGCGGCCCTGTGCCTGCCGGTGGCGGAGTACCCCGGCCCGATGTTCCTCAACAAGAGGATCACCGGAGCGCCGACCGGCATCTCGTACATGTACGCCCCCTGGGCGGCCGAAGTGGGGGCCCCGTGATGCCGAGACCCGATCTCGTCCGCTTCCTGTCGCGAAGGATCGGCGAACTCCTCGCCACCCTCCTCGTCGCCTCGTTCCTCGTGCACGCCTCCATCCGCCTCGCCCCGGGCAGGCCCGAGACCTTCCTGCTCGGTGGTCGCGGCGCGAGCCCCCAGGCGCTGGAGGCGATCCGCTCCCACTACCACCTCGACGACCCGTTCCTCGTCCAGTACGGGAAGTGGCTCGGCGGTGTCGTCACGGGAGACCTGGGCACCTCCGTCCAGTACCGCTCCGACGTCGTCGACCTGGTCGCCTCCCGCATGCCCGTCACCCTCGCCCTGATCGGGATGTCGGCCCTCCTCGTCATCGTGGGCGGACTGCTGCTCGGCCTGTTGGGCGCCGTGCGCGGGCGCCGCACCGACCAGGCCGTCCTGATCACCACCTCGGTCGCCGTCGCCACCCCGTCCTTCATCGCCGCGATCCTGCTCCTGTCGCTGTTCTCGGTCCGGCTCGGCTGGTTCCCCGTACTCGGCAGCGGAGACGGCTTCCTCGACACCCTCCACCACCTCGTCCTGCCCGCCGTGGCCCTGGCCCTGCCCTTCGTCGGGGTGCTCGCCCGCGTCACCAGGGCCTCCCTGCTGGAGCAGTTCGCGCAGGACCACGTCACCGTCGCCCGCAGCCGCGGAGTGCCGGAGCGCACCGTCGTACGCCGCCACGTACTGCGCGGAGCGCTGGGCACCGTCGTCACCCAGGCCGGGCTGGCCCTCTCCGGGCTGATGGTCTGCACGATCCTCGTGGAATCCGCCTTCGGCCTCGGCGGGCTCGGCGAGTTCCTCGCGAAGTCCGTGACCGTCAAGGACTTCCCCGTCGTCCAGGCGATCTCCCTGCTGACCATCGCGCTGTTCGTGCTGGTCAACCTCGCCGTCGACCTCGTCCACCCGCTCATCGACCCCCGGGTCCGGCTCGGCACCAGGAGCTCCGAATGACCGCACTCCTGCTCCGGCCCGCGGCCTCGCGCACCAAGATCGGCAAGGCCGGCGGCGGTGCCGGGCTCCACCGGATCTGCCTCGGCTTCGCCGTCCTCGTGGTCCTGGTCGCGCTGGCCGCACCCTGGCTGGCGCCGCACGACCCGAACGCCGTCGACTTCGGGGCCTCGCTCGCCAACCCCACGCCCCACCTGCCGCTCGGCGGCGACATCAGCGGCCGCGACACCCTCTCCCGCCTGATCGTCGGCGCCCGCACCTCGCTCCTCGGCCCGCTCGGCGTCGTCGTCCTGTCGACCCTCCTCGGGGTGGTCATCGGCGTCACCGCCGCCTGGCGCGGCGGCTGGGTCGACGCCCTGCTCTCCCGGACCAGCGAACTGCTGCTCGCCTTTCCCGGGCTGCTCCTCGCCATGCTGCTCGTCTCGCTGTACGGGCGCGGGCTGATCGCCCCGATGGTCGCACTGTCCCTCGCGTACACGCCGTTCGTCAGCCGGCTCGCCCGCGGCCTCGCGCTCTCCGAGGTCGGAAAGCCGTACCTCGCGGCGTACCGGGTGCAGGGCTTCTCCGGGGCGTGGATCTGCGTACGCCACCTCGTGCCGAACATCGCGCCCGTCGTCCTCGCCCAGTCCACCGTCAACTTCGGCTACGCCCTCCTCGACCTGGCCGCCCTGTCCTTCCTCGGCCTCGGCGTGCCGCCCCTCACCCCCGACTGGGGAGCCATGATCAACGACGGCCAGTCCGCCATCCTCGACGGGGCGCCGCTCTCCGCGCTCGCCCCCTGCCTCGCGGTGATCCTCACCGTCGTCGCCTTCAACGTCGTCGGCGAGCGCTTCGCCGACCGGGTCTCGGGGCGCGCCGCATGAGCCCCGTACTCGAAGTGGAAGGGCTGCGCCTGACGCTGCCCGGCTTCCCGCGCCCCGTGCTCGCCGGGGTGGACCTGACCGTCGAGGCCGGCGAGACCGTCGCCCTCGTCGGCGAGTCGGGCTCGGGCAAGTCCCTCACCTCCCGCTCCGCGCTGGGGCTGCTGCCGCCCGGCGCGGAGGTCTGCGGATCGGTGCGCGTCGCCGGCCGGGACGTGCTGACGATGGCCCCCGCCGCGCTCCGCGAACTCCGCTCCCACACCGCCTCGATGATCTTCCAGGACCCGCGCGCGGCGATGAACCCGTTGCGCCGCCTCGGCGACTTCCTCACCGAGGGGCTGCGGCACGCGGGCGTCAAGGTCCCCGACGGGCGGCTCGCCGAACTCCTCGACGCGGTGGGTCTGCCCGACCGGGTCCTGCGCCAGTACCCGCACGAGCTGTCCGGAGGCATGCTCCAACGCGTCATGATCGCCGCCGCGCTGCTGCCCGGACCCCGGCTGCTGCTCGCGGACGAACCCACCACCGCCCTCGACACCACCACCCAGGCCGAGACCATCGCCCTCTTGGCCCGGCTGCGGGAACGCGAGGGCTGCGGGCTCCTGTTCGTCACCCACGACCTGGAACTCGCCGCCGCGATCAGCGACCGGGTCCACGTCATGTACGCGGGCCGCATCGTGGAGACCGGCCCCGCCGCAGCCCTCTTCGAACACCCCCGGCACCCCTACACGAGGGCGCTCCTCGCGGCGACCCCCCGCCTCGACGCGCCGCCCGGGCCCCTCGCCGCGATAGCCGGCCGGCCGCCGGACCTCCGCACGACCGTCACCGGCTGCGCCTTCGCCCCGCGCTGCGCCCGCGCCACCGATCTGTGCGGCGACGAGATCCCGACCCCGCGCTCGGGCGTGGCCTGTCACCACGCGGAGGTGCTCTCGTGAGCGCGGTACTGGAAGTCCGCGGCCTGGGTCGCGCCTACGGCGCCGTGAGCGCCGTCGACGACGTCTCCTTCCGCGTCCCGGCGGGCGGCTCGCTCGGCATCGTCGGCGAGTCCGGTTCGGGCAAGACCACCACGGCCCGGATCGTGACCGGCCTGGAGCGGGCCGACACGGGCGAGGTCCTCGTACGGGGAAGGCTGCGGGCCCCGTCGGTGCGCGGCCGGGCCGCCCGGCTGCACCGTGCCCGCGAGGTACAAATGGTCTTCCAGGACCCGCTGCTGTCGCTGGACCCGCGGGTCCCGGCGGGCGAGGCGGTGCGCGAGACCCTGCGGCTGCACTTCCCCGACCGCGATCCCGGACCCCGGGTCGCGGAACTCATGGAACAGGTGGGCCTCGGCGACCGGGAGGCGGCGGCCCGACCGCGCGAGCTGTCGGGCGGCCAACGCCAGCGGGTCGCGATGGCGCGGGCGCTCGCGGTGGAACCGGCGGTTCTGGTGCTGGACGAGGCCGTGGCGGCCCTGGACGTCTCCGTGCAGGCGCAGATCCTCAACCTGCTCGCGGAGATCCGCGCCCGCACGGACATCGCGTACCTGTTCATCACCCACGACCTCGGCGTCGTACGGGCGGTGACCGACTCGCTGGTCGTCATGCGGTCCGGCCGGATCGTCGAACAGGGCGCGACGGCCACGCTGCTGTCCGCCCCCGAGCACGCGTACACCCGGCTGCTGCTGGATTCCGTGCCCCGGCCCGGCTGGGACCCGGCCGCCATCGCGGCCCGACGGAGGCACGCGGGCCACTGAGTGCCCGCCCCGGTCGCCGGGGGGCGGTCGGGGCGGTGACGCACGCCGCGCACGACAAAGCGCCGGGTCACGGGACCGTCCGTGACCCGGCGCTTCGATGGTGACCGCCCGACGGTGCGAGGCTGGCGCGACAGGACGTTCGCACCGCCGGGCGGAGTATTGGGGGAGGGTGTTCCTCCTCGGGTACGGGGGACCTTGTGCGCGGCCCCCGTACGGAAGGAAGAGGCTGGGACCGCGGCGGGCGGCGACGAGAACTCCGGCACCGTCTCCCTCAGGTCGAGAGACGGGCCTCGGAACCCATTACCACCGCACTGGCTCGCACGCCCGCCGCGGTCCTCGTCCTGCCCCCACCGCGTACCACCCCTCATCCGGGTCCGCGGTGCGGGCTCAGCACCAGGGGCATGACCTCCCGTCAGGCCCCCGGTACAGTTGAGCGGCTCAGGCGTCGCGCAGGGCGCGGACGGCCTCCTCGACGCGCTTGCCGTAGTCGGCGTCCGCGGCGTGGAAGTGAGCCAGGTTCTTCTCGACGACGTCCTCGATGGTGACCTGGGACAGGCCGCCGGCGATGTTCGCCACCAGACGCTGCTTCTCGGCCTCCGACATCAGGCGGTAGAGCTCACCGGCCTGGAAGAAGTCGTCGTCCTTGGTGTGGGCCGGGGCCTCGTGGGTGCCCGTGTAGCCGGAGACGGCCTTCGGGGCGCCGAGCGCCAGACCGGTCTCGGCCGGGCCCCGGTACGAGTTGGGCTCGTAGTTCTTGTCGTGGCGCGAACCGTTGCGCAGCGCCATGACGCCGTCGCGGCCGTAGTTGTCGGCCGTGGTCGCCTTCGGGGCGTTGACCGGCAGCAGCGTGTGGTTCACACCGAGGCGGTAGCGCTGGGCATCGGCGTACGCGAAGAGGCGGCCCTGGAGCATCTTGTCCGGCGAGGCGGTGATGCCCGGGACGAAGTTGTTCGGGGAGAACGCGGACTGCTCGACCTCGGCGAAGACGTTGTCCGGGTTGCGGTCGAGGACCAGACGGCCCACGCGCTGCAGCGGGTAGTCGCCGTGCGGCCACACCTTGGTGAGGTCGAACGGGTTGAAGCGGTAGTCCGCGGCCTCGGAGGCCGGCATGACCTGGACGTAGAGGGTCCAGCTCGGGTTCACGCCGCGCTCGATCGCCTGGAGCAGGTCGGTCTGGTGCGAGTTCGCGTCCTTGCCGACGAGCTCGGCGGCCTGGTCGCCGGAGAGGCTGCGGACGCCCTGGTTCGTCTTGAAGTGGTACTTGACGAAGAAGGCCTCGCCCTGGGCGTTGGTCCACTGGTAGGTGTGGGAGCCGTAGCCGTTCATGTGGCGGTAGGACGCGGGGATGCCGCGGTCACCCATCAGCCAGGTGATCTGGTGCGTGGCCTCGGGGGCGTGCGCCCAGAAGTCCCAGACGTTGTCCGGCTCCTGCTTGCCCGTAAAGGGGTCGCGCTTCTGCGAGTGGATGAAGTCGGGGAACTTGATGGGGTCCTTGATGAAGAACACCGGGGTGTTGTTGCCGACGAGGTCGTAGTTGCCCTCTTCGGTGTAGAACTTCAGCGCGAAGCCGCGCGGGTCGCGGACGGCGTCCGCGCCACCGAGGGAGTCCGCGACGGTGGAGAACCGCAGGAAGGTCTCGGTCTTCTTGCCGACCGTGTTCAGGAACGCGGCGCTGGTGTAGGCGGTGACGTCGTCGGTCACCTCGAAGTGGCCGTACGCGGCCGAGCCGCGGGCGTGCACCACGCGCTCCGGGATGCGCTCCCGGTTGAAGCGGGCAAGCTTCTCAAGGAGCTGCTGGTCCTGGACCAGGAGCGGGCCACCGACGCCGGCGGTGGCGGAGTTCTGGTTGTCGGCGACCGGGGCGCCGGACTCGGTCGTCAGCGTGCGCTTCGACATGGTGACCTTCCGTACGGGAAACTGCTGACGGAATGCATCTTCCGTCATGCGGAACAGCCTAATTTCGGCGTGAACTCGACGTCAACAGTTTGTTGAAAGAAAGAATGTAGGAGAGGAAATCCGGACGGTGCCGGCGCCTGGGCGCGACAGGACAGGTGTCAGCGCCGGCACCATCCGGAAACTCAGGTCCCCCTGGGGGGAGGGGCGTTCAGACCCGTGATCAGATCTGGGCGCCGGAGAGGCGCTCGACCGCGCGCAGCAGGGCGGAGTGGTCCAGGCCACCGTCACCCTGGGCGCGCAGCGAGGCGACGAGCTGGGCGACGACCGCGCCGACCGGGAGGGCCGCACCCACGTTGCGGGCGGCGTCGGTGACGATGCCCATGTCCTTGTGGTGCAGGTCGATCCGGAAGCCGGGCTTGAAGTCGCGGTTCAGGAAGTTGTCCTTCTTGCGCGTCAGCACCGTGGAGCCGGCCAGACCGCCGTTGAGGACGTCCAGGGCGGCGGTGAGGTTCACGCCCGACTTCTCCAGGAAGACCACGGCCTCGGCGCACGCCTGGATGTTCACCGCGACGATGAGCTGGTTGGCGGCCTTCACCGTCTGGCCGGAGCCGTGCGGGCCGCACAGGACGATGGTCTTGCCGAGGGCTTCCAGGATCGGCAGGGCCTCGTCGAAGTCGGCCTGCTCGCCACCCACCATGATCGACAGTACGGCCTCGATGGCGCCGGCCTCGCCGCCGGACACCGGGGCGTCGATGACGCGGATGCCCTTCTCGGCGGCGTTCTTGGCGAGGTCGATCGAGGTCTGCGGGGTGATCGACGACATGTCGATGATCAGCGCGCCGGACTTCGCGTTCTCCAGGATGCCGTTCTCGCCGTAGGCGATGGCCTCGACCTGCGGGGAGGCGGGCACCATCGTGATGACGACGTCGGCGTCCTTGACGGCCTCGGCGATCGAGCCGGCCGCGGTGCCGCCGGCGGCGGCGAGGCGCTCCAGCTTGTCCTGCTCCAGGGTGAAGCCGGTGACCGAGTAACCGGCCTTCAGGAGGTTCTCGGCCATGGGGGAGCCCATGATGCCGAGACCGACCCAGGCGATCGAGGGGAGCGCGGTGGGGTTGCTCATGATGAGGGTCCTTCTCTTCATGCTTCGTACGAAAAGTTCGTGAGGTGCCTGGCTGGTCGCCCGGACTTGGTCCGCCTACTTCGCGGCGCGGGCCTCGGCCGGCAGCCAGGCGAAGGATGCGGCAGCGTCGGCGGCCTTGTACTCCAGGCCCACGTGGCCCTCGTATCCGGCCTTCCTCAGCTGGTCGAGCAGCTCCTCCAGGGGCAGCTCGCCGGTGCCGGGGGCACCGCGTCCGGGCTTGTCCGCGATCTGGACGTGTCCGGTCTTGGCGGCGTACTTTTCGATGACCTCGGAGAGGTCCTCATCGTTCATCGCCAGGTGGTACAGGTCGAGGAGGAACTTGGCGTTGCCGAGACCGGTGGCCTCGTTCACCTTGTCCACGACCTCGATGCCGGCCGGCGCGCTCACCAGGGGGTAGAGCGGCGACTCGGGCTTGTTGAGGGTCTCGATCAGGAGGATCGCGCCCACACGGTCCGCGGCGCGGGCGGCCACGACCAGGTTCTCCAGGGCGAGCTCGTCCTGGACGGCCGGGTCGACGCCTTCCACGCGGTTGCCGTAGAGGGCGTTCAGCGCCTTGCAGCCGACCGAGGCCGCGAAGTCGGCGGCCACGTTGATGTTGGCGTTGAAGCGCTCCGACTCCTCACCGGGGACCGAGACCGCGCCGCGGTCCGGACCCGGCAGTCGGCCGGCGTAGAAGTTCAGGCCCACCAGCTGGGTGCCGGCGTCCTCGAGAGCCTTCTTGAGGGCGTCGAGCTCCGCCTGGTCGGGGGTGGGGGTCTCGATCCAGGGCCACCACAGCTCGACCGCGGTGAAGCCCGCCGCGGCGGCGGCCGCGGGTCGCTCCAGGAGCGGGAGTTCCGTGTAGAGGATCGAAAGGTTTACATCGAAGCGCTGGTCCGTGTATCCCATGAGGGGTGTGCGCTCCTTCCGTATTGCGGAAGTTAGTTTCTGCTTGATGGAAGACTGCATCGAGGTTTGCGTGGCTGTCAAGTGCGGACTGCCGAAACCTCGGGAGCGCGGGGTAGCTTGACCGCGTGCGATTGAGAGTGGAATTCACGACCGAGCCCTTCGATCTCGAAGAGGCCCCCGCCCATGCCGTGGCCGCTCGCGAGGTCATCCAGAAGGCGCAGCTCGACGCGGTGGACGTCGGCCCGTTCGGCAACACGGCCGAGGGCGGATCCGACGAGGTGCTCACCGCCGTTTCCGCGCTCCTGCGCGACTCGCTGGAGGCCGGAGCCACGCGCGTCTCGCTCCAGGTGAACGTGATCCGGGAGGAGACCCCGTGACCGAGCCCCGCGACCACCCGTTCGTCACCGCGGTCAAGCCGCTGGTCGACGCCATCGGCGGCGAGCTGATGGACCCCTCCCTGGCGCAGCCCGACGACGTCGTGCTCACCTGGGAGGGCCAGGACCTGCTGGCCGTGCGCCTGCCCCAGCTGTCCGACTCGCTGGACCACATCCTGGCGGCGCTGGAGCGCCGCCACGGAGTGCCCCTGGCCCGGCTCGACCGGAAGTCCAAACAGGACGTGGTGCGCATACTGGAGGCGCGTGGCGCCTTCTCCGTGCGGCACGGGGTGGAAACGGTCGCGGGGGCCCTGGGGGTCAGCCGCTTCACGGTCTACAACTACCTGAACAGGGAAAACCCGAACAAGAACAGCCAAGCGTGAACAGCAACTGACGCACGGTGACGAGCCGCCGCCCGATTGATCCGGGCGGCGGCTTTTGTGTACGCGAAGTTTCAACAAAGTGTTGACGCGGTGTTGTCGAGGGCGTTAGCTATGCGCAGCCCGTCAAGCAACAACAGGCCACGGAGGCCTACCGTGACTTCGAGTCCGACCCCGGGTCTCACCCGGTTCAACGCCTTGGACGACAGCGCGGCCACGGCCGAACTGCACGAGGTCTGCGCCAGCTCGGCATGGGGGAGCAAGCTGCTCGCCCAGCGCCCCTTCACCACCGCCGACGCCCTGTTCTCGGCCAACGAGTCCGCCATGGCGGAGCTCACCGCCGAGGACCTGGCCGAGGCGATGGGGGGCCACGCGCCGATCGGCCGGCCGAAGCCGGGAGACCCGACCTCCGCCCGCGAGCAGCGCGGCATGGCCGGTGCCTCGGAGGACCTCAAGAACGAGCTCCTCGAACTGAACCTGGCGTACCAGGAGAAGTTCGGCCACGTCTTCCTCATCTGTGCCACCGGTGCAACCGGTGCGTTCATGCGGGACGCGGTCAAGGTCCGGATCGACAACTCGCCGGAAGCGGAGCGGGAAATCGCCCGCGGCGAGCTCGTCAAGATCAACCGGATCCGCCTGACCCGCCTCGCAGAAGGAGAGTGAGCACGCCATGAGCACCGAGACCACCGCGTCGGTGTCCACGCACATCCTGGACACCAGCATCGGCAAGCCCGCCGAGGGCGTCGCCATCTCCCTGTCGGCCCGTACGGGGCTTCACGGCGAGTGGGCGGCCCTGGGCGGCTCCGCCACCGATGCGGACGGGCGCTGCAAGGACCTGCCGGCCCTGCCGGAGGGCACCACACACGTGCGTCTCGACTTCGAGACCGAGACGTACTTCCTGAACAAGCACAGTTCGAACAAGCAAGCCGAGGCGCAGCAGGACGCCCCCCGCGTAAGGGACAGCGGTGCGTTCTTCCCGGAGGTCACCATCACCTTTGCGGTGAACCCGGGCGAGCATTACCACGTACCGCTGCTGCTCAACCCGTTCGGCTACTCCGTTTACCGAGGGAGCTAGCAGACATGCCCACGATTCTCGGCCAGAATCAGTACGGGAAAGCAGAGAACCGCGTAGTCAAGATCACGCGGGACGGCGACACCCACCACATCAAGGACCTCAACGTCTCGGTCGCCCTCTCCGGCGACATGGACGACGTCCACTACTCCGGCTCGAACGCCAACGTCCTGCCGACGGACACCACCAAGAACACGGTGTACGCGTTCGCCAAGGAGCACGGCATCGAGTCCGCCGAGCAGTTCGGCATCCACCTGGCGCGTTGGTTCGTCAACAGCCAGGAGCCGATCCAGCGCGCGCGCATCCGGATCGAGGAGTACTCCTGGTCCCGGATCGCCACCTCCGACGCCAACTCCAAGTTCATCGGGTCGGACGAGGTCAACCACTCGTTCGTCCGCGAGGGCATGGAGACCCGCGTCACCCAGATCACGTACGACGGCACCAACTGGGAGGTCATCTCCGGCCTCAAGGACCTCGTCGTCATGAACTCCACGAACTCCGAGTTCTGGGGTTACGTGAAGGACAAGTACACGACCCTGAAGGAGGCCTACGACCGCATCCTGGCCACCCAGGTGTCGGCGCGCTGGCGCTTCAACTGGTCGGACGACGAGCAGCGGATGCCCAACTGGGAGAAGTCCTACGCCGAGACCCGCAAGCACATGCTGCAGGCCTTCGCGGAGACCTACTCCCTGTCGCTCCAGCAGACCCTGTACCAGATGGGTTCGCGCATCATCAACCACCGTTCGGAGATCGACGAGGTCCGCTTCTCGCTCCCGAACAAGCACCACTTCCTCGTCGACCTGGAGCCCTTCGGGCTCAAGAACGACAACGAGGTCTACTTCGCCGCGGACCGTCCCTACGGTCTGATCGAGGCGACGGTCCTCCGCGACGGCGTCGACGCCCGTATCCCCGTGGACATGACCAACCTCTGACGAGCACACGCGTCCCCGGGGCTCCGCAGTGGCCCCGGGACCGGCGCGACACTCTTCAACTTCCTTAATCGGCACCCGGACGCAACACACGGGGCGGCAGTACTGTCAGCTGTCAAGGCCCCCGGCTCCGGCACTCAAATCCCCTGGGTTTTGCCGTGCCCGTACCGCCACTGAAAGCACGAGGAAGTCCCATGGCAGCATCGGCAGCCCAGGACAGCGCCGTCCGGCGCATCGTCATCGAGAACTGTGCCATCGCGACCGTGGACGCGAACGACACCGAGTACGCCTCGGGTCACGTGGTCGTCGCCGGCAACAAGATCGAGTCGATCGGTGCGGGCAAAGCCCCCGAGAACCTCGCCAACGTGGTCCGCCGCATCGACGGCACGGGTCACCTCGTCACCCCGGGCCTGGTCAACACGCACCACCACTTCTACCAGTGGATCACCCGTGGTCTGGCCACCGACCACAACCTCTTCAACTGGCTCGTCGCGCTGTACCCGACGTGGGCGCGCATCGACGAGCAGATGACGTACACGGCCGCCCAGGGCTCCCTGGCGATGATGGCCAAGGGCGGCGTCACCACCGCCATGGACCACCACTACGTCTTCCCCAAGGGCTCCGGCGACCTCTCCGGCTCGATCATCCGTGCCGCGTCCGAGATGGGCGTCCGCTTCACCCTGGCCCGCGGATCGATGGACCGCAGCGTGAAGGACGGCGGCCTGCCGCCGGACCACGCCGTCGAGACCCTCGAAGGCGCGCTCGCCGACACCGAGGCGACCGTCAAGAAGCACCACGACCACTCCTTCGACGCGATGACCCAGGTCGCCGTCGCCCCGTGCTCCCCCTTCTCGGTCTCCACCGAGCTGCTGAAGCAGGGCGCCGAGCTGGCCCGCCGGCTGAACGTGCGCCTGCACACGCACGGCTCGGAGACCGTCGAGGAGGAGCAGTTCTGCAAGGAACTGTTCGGCATGGGCCCGACCGACTACTTCGAGTCGACCGGCTGGCTCGGCGAGGACGTGTGGATGGCGCACAGCGTCCACATGAACGACTCCGACATCGCCGCGTTCGCCCGCACCAAGACCGGTGTCGCGCACTGCCCGTCCTCCAACGCCCGTCTGGCCGCAGGCATCGCCCGCGTACCCGACATGCTGGCCGCCGGCGTGCCGGTCGGCCTCGGCGTGGACGGCACCGCCTCCAACGAGTCCGGTGAGCTGCACACCGAGCTGCGCAACGCGCTGCTCATCAACCGTCTGAACCCCGTACACCGCGAGCGCGCCCTGAACGCGCGCCAGGCCCTGCGCCTGGGTACGTACGGTGGCGCCCAGGTCCTCGGCCGCGCCGACAACATCGGTTCGCTGGAGGTGGGCAAGCTCGCCGACCTGGTGATGTGGAACGTCAGCACGCTGGCGCACTCCTCCATCGCGGACCCGGTCACCGCGCTCGTCTTCGGCGCGGCCGCGCCGGTCACCCTCTCGCTGGTCAACGGCAAGCAGATCGTCGAGAACAACCGACTGCTCTTCGCCGACGAGGACGCCATCGCCGTGTCCACGCGGGAAGAGGCCCAGCGCCTCGCGCGGCTCTCCGCGCAGGCCTGATCCCCCGGAGTCCGGTCGGGGGGGACGGCCCTCGACCGGCGGCCGCGGACCCGAGCGGGGTCCGCGGCAGCCGTTCCCGGGAAGCGCCCGAGGTCAACACCGAGGGCGCTCCCGGGGGCGGTGACTCGTGACACTCCCGCGGCGCGCACCACCATCGACACGCCGCTGCGTCACGCCACGGCCACGCCGGCTCCAAGGCATCACAGCACCCGTGGGAACGACTCGGGCGAATCGTTTCCGCACCCCCGTGCGTCCCGCACACCCCTCGGGACGGCACACCCACAACTTCACAACGGCTCGACTCGCACAGCCTTCGCACCACCTCCAAGACACCCACGTCCCTGCCGACGTGTTACCCGACCGGAGGAAGCCGTGGCCGCAACGCCCAGGTTTCGCAAAGACGCAGTCGCAACACCGGAGGAGAAGCACCCGGTCGACGAGACCTTGCCTCCGCTGAAAATGTTCACGAGCGGCCTCCAACACGTGGCCGCCATGTACGCGGGTGTCGTCGCCCCGCCCATGATCGTCGGACCCGCCGTCGGTCTCTCCGCCACCGAGACGGCCTTCCTGATGGGCGCCTCGCTCTTCACCGCCGGCCTCGCCACCCTGCTCCAGACCCTCGGGGTCTGGAAGATCGGCGCCAAACTCCCCTTCGTCAACGGCGTCTCCTTCGCCGGTGTCACCCCGATGATCGCCATCGGCAAGGGGGAGGGGGTCGACGCCATCCCCGTCATCTTCGGCGCGATCATCGTCGCCGGACTCCTCGGCTTCCTGGCCGCCCCCTACTTCGGGAAGCTCGTCCGCTTCTTCCCACCCGTCGTCACCGGCACGGTCATCACCCTGATCGGCGTCTCACTGCTCCCGGTGGCCTTCAACTGGTCGCAGGGCGGCAACAGCACCGCCTCCGACTACGGGTCGATGCAGAACATCGGCATGGCCGCCCTCACCCTGGCGATCGTGCTGGTCATGCGGAAGTTCCTGCGGGGCTTCCTCCAGCAGATATCCATCCTGCTCGGCCTGGTCGCGGGCACCCTCATTGCGATCCCGCTGCACATGACGAACTTCGACGCCATCCGCAACGCGGACATCGTCGGCTTCCCCACCCCGTTCCACTTCGGCGCCCCGCAGTTCCAGGTCGCGGCCATCATCTCCATGTGCATCGTGATGCTGGTCTGCATGACTGAGTCCACCGCCGACATCCTGGCCCTCGGAAAGATCGTGGGCCGTCCGGCGGACGCGAAGACCATCGAGGGCGGCCTGCGCGCCGACACCCTCGGCAGTGCCATCAGCCCGCTGTTCAACGGCTTCATGTGCAGCGCCTTCGCCCAGAACATCGGACTCGTCGCGATGACCAAGGTGCGCAGCCGGTTCGTCGTCGCGGCCGGCGGCGGCATCCTGATCCTGCTCGGCCTGTGTCCGGTGGCGGCCTCCGTGATCGGCGTGGTGCCGCTGCCCGTACTCGGTGGCGCCGGCATCGTCCTCTTCGGCTCGGTCGCCGCCAGCGGCATCCAGACCCTGGCGGGCGCCGCCATGGAGAAGGGCGAGAACGCCCTGATCGTGGCCGCCTCGGTCGGCATCGGCCTGATACCGATCGCCGCCCCCGGCTTCTACCACGCCTTCCCGAAGGACCTGTTGGTCGTCCTCGACTCCGGCATCAGCACCGGCTGCGTCGTGGCGATCCTGCTCAACCTGGCCTTCAACCACCTCGGCGCCAAGAAGACGGACGAGGCCGCACAGGCCACGTCGGAACCGGCGTTCGTGCACTGAGACCGGGTCCCCGGCCGGCGCGCGGCGGTGCGTACGCCACCCACTGCGGGTGTGGCGTACGCACCGCCGCGCGCCCGTCTTCCCCCGCGTCCCGCGCGCCCGTCTTCCCGCGCCCGCGTCCCGTCGCGCGTCCGGTCCCCGGGACCGCCCGCCCGTTCCCCGCCGGCATCAGGCCGCGCGCGTGGGCTCCGTCCAGATGTCCGGGAGCACCGTGCGCACGCGGCGCCCCTCCTGGTCCAACTCCTGCGCCTCCGACTTGCGCACGTGGAGCGCCACCGCCGAGTCGGTGACCCGCATGGCCGGCAACCGGCGCGAGAGGTCCGAGGTGTAGCGGGACAGCTCCGCGATGGTGCGCAGCCGCGCACTGATCATGAAGTTCCAGGGGCCGCTGACGGACATGCAGGTCCGGGTCTCGCGTAAGCCGATCGCCGCCGCCGCGCAGTCGGCCACCTCGTGCTCGGGCACCTCCGCCCACAGGGTCGCCGACACCGGCCACCCCGAGACCCCCGAGGCCATCGCGCAGCTGTAGCGCAGGCCCTGCCCCGCCTCCAGCCGGCCCAGCCGGCGACGCACCGTGGACTCGCTCATGCCGGTCTCCCGCGCCAGCGAGGCCACGCTGCGTCGCGCGTCCGAGGCCAGCGCCAGCACCAGCGGCCGGTCCTCCTCGGTCATGCTCGACGGCGCCGGGCCGGCGGGGGCCGCCGACGACGTGGAGCGGCGGGTCCGACCGGTCAGCAGATCGATCTGGAGGGGCGTCAGTTGATCCAGGCGCCACCGGTCGGGGGCGCTGTGCACCGCCGTCACCATCGACGACCGGGTCGCGCCCACCCCGGGGATCCGCTGGACGCGGAAGGACAGGTAGCGGTACAGCGTGTGCAGGTTCGGGACGGCCACGAACGCCAACAGGTCACGCGCGCCCGTGGTGTGCTGCACGCCGAGCGTGTGCGGGTCGCCGACCAGCGCCGCGCCGACCGCCGGGGCGGTGCCGGCGGCGCAGGTCACCTCCACCCAGGCCATGCAGGGCGACTGGTTGCCCGTACGCAGCCCCAGCCCCGATATCCAGGCCTCGCCGGCCCCCGTCATGCGCTCCCAGCGGCGGGCCAGCGTGTCGGGGCGGGCGCCGAGCACCGGCCCCAACCGCTCCCAGCTCGCCCGGGGCGCGAGCTGGAGTGCGTGGACGAGCGCCCGGTCGGTGTCGTCCACGGCGGAAATGGCCGTGTGCATACCCTCCCCCTGGTGGTTCTCCCGGTCGCGGGTCGGAAGACCGGACTTTCCGCAGATCATCTCTCTTTGTGCACCGAACCGATGAATCCGACGGTGGTGCGCGAGTACAGGACGTCGCGGGAGGACGCGTGGGGGACCCCGAAGCGTGCGCGCGCCGCGCGGTGCCCGCGGAGCTGTCCGATGTCGTCGGGCGGGACCGGGAGACGGCCGCCACCGCCGAACTGCTCGCCACCGGACGGCTGGTGACCCTCACCGGACCCGCCGGCATCGGCAAGACCCGCCTCGCCGTGCGCACCGTACGCGCCCTGACCGCGGCCGACGGCGCCGACACCGTGTGGGTGGAGCTGTCCGCGCTCCCCGAATCCCGTTGGGCGGTGATGGCACACGAGTTGGTCCACGGGCTCGACGGCCGTGAGGTGTTGCTGGTGCTCGACGGCTGCGAACAACTGGGCACGCAGGCCGCACGGGTGGTCGCGGACCTGATGGCCTGGTTGCCCCGGGCCCGCATCCTGGCGACCTCCCAACGACGCCTCGACCTGCCGGGCGAAGCCGAACTGGCCGTACCGCCGCTGTCGCTGCCCGCCGAACCCCGGGACCCCGCCGCGCGGCAACCGGCCGCCGCGATCGTCGGCTCCGCCGCGGTGCGGCTGTACGAGGAACGCGCGCGCGGCGCCGACCCCTTCTTCCAGCTCACCGACGCCAACGCCGCCGCCGTCGCCGCCCTGTGCCGGGCCCTCGACGGCATCCCCGGCGCACTGGAACTCGCCGCCGGTCGCGCGCACCGGTACCCGCCCCTGGAAGCCCTGCGCCGCCTGACCGCCGACCCGTTGACCTTCCTCGCGGGCGGCGCCGGTCGCGCCACCCGCGTCGACGCCGAGCGCACCCACCGACTCGCCTCGCCGGCCGAACGCCTCCTGTGGGAACGGCTCTCCGTCTTCGCGGGCCCCTTCGACGCGGCGGCCGTCGCCGAGGTGTGCGGGTTCGGGGAACTCACCCCGGACACGGCCGTGGAAGCCCTGGCCCGGCTCGCCCCCGCCCTGCTCGCGGACGAGGAACGCCCCGGCCGGCACCGACTGCCCCTGTCCGTGCGCGCCCACGCGGCCATGCGTCTGGCCCGACGCCCCGGCGGCGACGGGACCACCGTCGCCCTGCGCCACCAGGAGCGGTGTCGCGCGCTCGCGGAGCGCGCCGCGCGACTGTGGCGGGGTGGCGCGCAGAGCGAGGCCCGGGCCTTGGCCCTGGCCGAACTGCCCGAGCTGCGGGCCGCGATGAACCCGCTCGCCGCGGGTTCGGGCGCCGCCCTGGAACTGGCCGTCACCCTGTGGTTCCTCTGGTCGGCCTGCGGGCTTCCGGCGGAGGGCCGGTGTCACCTGGAGCGCGCCCTCGCCCTGCACCCGCGGCCCCGGCCGGCCCGCGCCCTGTGGCTGACCGCCTGGCTGACGGCGATCCTCGACGGTACGGACGGTACGGACCCGCTGCTGGTGGAGGCGTGGAGCGCCGCGGTGCAGGAAGGGGAGGACGCCTGCCTCGCCCACCTCGCGCACGTGCGCGGCACGATCGCGCTGTGGGAACGCCGCCACGAGAGCGCTGTCGCCGAGTACCGGGAGGCGCTGGAACTGCTGCCCGCCGCGACCGTGTCCGGCCCCGGCCGGGAGGTGTTCCGGGCCGCCCTCGCACTGGCCCTCGCGCACGCGGATCCGGACACCGCTCCCGAGACCGCCGCCCCGGGCCTCGATCGGTACACCGCCCCGGACGCCCTCACCGCCCCGGACGTCGATCCGCCCGGCGGGCGTCGCGACCCGTGGGCCCGCTCCTGGGCGAGCCACGCCTCGGCCGTGCGCCTGGCCCGCCAGGGTCGTACCGATGCGGCCCGTACCGAGGTGCTGCGCGCGCTGGAGACGCAGTCGGCCCTGGGCGACCGGACCGGCCGGGCCCTCTCGGCGGAGCTGTTGGCCGAGCTGGAGGCGGGCCAGGGCCGGTACACGCGATCCGCCCGGCTCCTCGGTTCCGTCTCCGGGGCCCGTCCGGCGGCCGCCCGTGCGCCGCGCGCCCTGGACGTCCTGGGGGACCGGATGCCCGAGGAGCAACTCCGGGCGGCGTACGCGGAGGGCGCACGGATCGGACCGCGAGCGCTGCTGCCTGAATTCTGAGCCCCCGTTCCCGCTGCCGCGCTCCTTGCCGAACGGCACCGGCGAACGGACTCTGATGGTCGGTCACATGTTGCACGCGGACGTCCGTCGAGGCGTCCTGAGCAGACAGGTGGTACCGCCGATGGCAGATGTGCCGCAGTTGTGGATGCGCAACGAGACACGCCTCACCGAACGAAGGGCGCCGCTCACCCCCCAGGACGCCGGACGGCTCGTCCGGCACGGCGTACGACTCACCGTGGAGGACTCCGACCACCGCGTCTTCCCCCTCGCCGCGTACGTGGACGCCGGCTGCCGCGCCGCACCCGCCGGATCCTGGGCGGACGGAGCCGCACCCCGGTCCGCGTACGTCCTGGGCCTGAAGGAACTCCCGCCGACACCCGAGCGGTTGCACCACCGACACGTGTACTTCGGGCACGCGTACAAGGGCCAGGCCGAGGCCCCGGCCCTGCTGGAGCGGTTCGCGGCGGGCGGCGGGACCCTGCTCGACCTGGAGTACCTGGCCGACGCCCGGGGCCGCAGGCTCGCCGCCTTCGGGTACTGGGCGGGCTACGTGGGCGCGGCGCTGGCCGTGCTCCAGGCGCGGGGCCTGCTCGAAGGCCCGCTGACCCCGATGCCCCGGGCCGAACTCGACCGCCGATTACGCGCCTCGCGAGCCGTTCCCCCACCCGACGGGGTGCAGCTGCGGTCCATCGTGATCGGAGGGTACGGGCGCAGCGGTCGCGGCGCCTGCGACGCCCTGGCCACCGCCGGCGTACGGGTCACCCGGTGGGACCGCACCGACACCGCCCGCCTGGACCGGGCCGCCCTGCTCGGCTGCGACGTGCTCGTCAATGCCGTGCTCACCACCCGTCCCGTGCCGCCCTTCCTCACCGCCGCCGACCTGGACGGCGAGCCGGGCCGCGACGGGCGCCGCCTCTCGGTGATCGCCGACATCACCTGCGACACGGGTTCGCCCCTGCACCTGCTGCCCGTCTACGACCGGCTCACCGACTGGGAGACCCCGGCCCGCCGGCTGGTCGAGGGCCTGCGACCGCTCGACGTCATCGCCATCGACAACCTGCCGTCCCTGCTTCCGGCCGAAGCCGCCCAGGCGTTCTCGGCGGACCTGCTGCCCAAACTGCTGGCCCTGGGGACCGGCATCCCGGACCCCGATTGGCTGCGCTGCCGGGATGCCTTCACCGAAGCCATGACCACACTGCGACCGGCCTCCGTCCGCGACGAAGACGGGCAACCCGCCGTGTAGGAAGGGTTGGACGCAGCCCTCGCCCCGTGCTCGCGGCGAGGGCGCCTTCAGGATGCCGCGCAGCGCTTGCTGTTGATCGCGGTCTCGGCGCCCTTGTCGTAGCCGGACTGCCAGTTCGGGTCGGGGGCGAGGTTCTTCGGCGGGTTCTTCTCGCAGGTCGCCAGGGTGTCCTTGAGGCCCTGCTGGTACCCCGTCCGATACTGCTCGTTCGCGGGCGGGGGGCTTGTCGGGGGGCTGGGCGGGGGGCTCTGTGGACTCGCCGGGGCGATACCGCATCCCACGGCGGGGTCCTTCGGCGACTCCGCCGTGTACACGTGGCTGCGCACGGAGGGGCTGGTGAACGAGCCGTTGGTCACCGGGATGTCGGGGATCGTCCCGTCGCCTCCGGCCGCGGTGAGCGTCACGCTCGTGCCCTTGAAGCCTTCGCCGCTGACGACGACCTGGTTCGGATTCTCCCGGTCGACCGCGACCGAGCACGACGCCGCGGGCACCACGGCGGTGCGTGCCGCGGCGACCGACCCCAGAGAGGCCGTACAGGCGGCGGTCACGGTCACGGTCAGGACGAGGGATGAGCCTCGGTTCATCGTGTTCTCCCGTCCCCTCCCCGGCGGGGGAGAGAGCTGAGCGGAGCGCCGGTTCCCCCCTCCGTCACGTCCGCGAACGGTCCCCCTCCCACGATCGCGCCGCTCGCCCCGGGTGTCGACCGGCGCCGGACTGCGGTCGACAGCTTCCCCGGGTGGCATGACGATGGAAGGGAGGCGGGGCACCCGCCGCGCCGACGGTCCGGGGACCGGGGCGGCGCGGGCGTTCCGGCACGCGGGGGCGGTCCTCTCCGCACGTTTCCCGCGCTCCCGACTCCCCGCGCTCCCGACTCGGGCCGCTCCCGGAAGGAACGAACATGCGCAGCTACCGACTCAGGTGCCTGATGGCGGCTCCTCCCTTGGTCGTCTCCTCGCTCGCCATCGGACCGGCCGCCTTCGCGGGAACCCTCCCCGGCGCCGTGCCGGCGGCGTCCTGCCAGGTTGCGCCGAACAAGGCGATGCCCGGTACGGTCATCTTCAACTTCCAGGGATTCAACGGAAGTTTCGTGCTCCTGAACAAAGACGCCGGGACAACCAAGACGTTGAGCAGTGACGGCAGCGATCTCAGCTACTCCGGCGGCGAGAGTCCCGGCGTCTACACGGCAACCCCGACCGGGGGCCCGTCCGTGGCGTGCACCGGGAACGGCGCCGCGGCCGAAGCCGAAGGCGAGGGGGACCAGGCGAAGGCACAGGAGCAGTTCCGGACGGGGTACCAGCAGGGTCTCAAGGACACCCTGGCGACCTGCGAGAAGAACCCGCCGAAGAACCTCGCCCCCGACCCGAACTGGCAGTCCGGCTACGACAAGGGCGCCGCGACGGCGATCAACAGCAAGGGCTGTACCGACAACTGAACGGCCCGCGACGGCATTCACGGGCAGGCACACCCCCACGGAACCCGGGCCCTTTCGGCCACGGGTTCCGCGCCGCCCACACACCGAGCGGCGGCTACGGGGCGAGCGTCAGGTACATCCCGCTCTGGTCGCCCCCGGCCGTGTTCCTGCAACTGTCCCGGGACGTCGCCGGTCGGGCCGCGGCCAGGGCCAGGCAGCGCCCGAGGGCCAGTTGCCCGAAGTGGTTCGGGTGCATGGACTCCTGGATCAGGCTCTGCGTCTCACTGCTGTCGATCCATCGCGCCCACTCGCTCGTCCGGGCGGAGGCGGCCGACGACGAGGTGACCTGCCGGCTGGCCTTCGCGCACACCTCGCGCCCCTGCATCATGTCCCGCAGGTCCAGGAACTGCACGCCCTTGGCGGTGGCCACCGCGCGCAGGCGATCGGAGATCTGCGGCACCAGGGCGTCCCGCGCCCAGTCGGAGTCCCGGTTCCAGAAGGGGCAGCCGCCGGAGTTCAACCGGCTCCAGTCGCTCTGCGGGTACCGGTTCTCGGCGCCCCGCGGGATCGGCGAGGGGTAGGACTGCAGGACGACGCGGTACGAGGAGTCCGCGTAGCCTGCTCCGCGCATCACCGCCCGGATCTCGTCGACGGACTTGCCCACCTTGGCCATCACCGCGTCCATCTTCCCGTCGACGACCTCCTGTTGGTCGTCGTTGCAGTAGGAACCCCAGAGCACGAAGTCGAGGGCGCAGTCCACGATGATGTCGGCGAAGCCGAGGTCGTTCCCGCCGATGGACAGCGCGATGACCTTGACGTCGTGGCTCGCGGCCACGGCGGCCAGCTGGTCGGCCTGCGGGGCCTCGCCCTTGAAGGGAACCCCGCCGTTGGACGCCCGGAAGACGTTCTCCGACACCGCGCCGGAACACGCCAGGTTCACGGCCACGTCGGCGATCGGCCCGGCGCTGCGCACCTCGGCCGAGTCCGACCGGTGGCACCCGCCGACGGTGGTGCCGTACACCCTGGAGGGATCGTAGGAACTGCCGCTGATCCAGGCCCGGTCGGTGCCGTTGCGGCTGCCGCCGTTGGTCAGGCTGTTGCCCTTCCACCGGCCGGCCTCGCCGGAGATGTAGCTGTCGCCCAGGGAGACCACCGCGGTCGGCCCGTTGCCCGGGCTCGCCGCGGACGTTCCGGCCCCGCCGGTCACGAGCGCGGCGGCGGTGAGGGGGAGGACCAGTGCGGCCCCGGCCAGTCGTCGCACACGACTGCCGGTCCGGCCCTTGCTGACGTTGCGGAATCCGATCACTGCGGAACTCCTGCGGTCTGCCACGCCGATGCCCGGAGGAACTCCGGTGTACGGCTGGGGAAGTGGGGACTACCGCCGGCGCCGGTGGCATCGGAAAGGTGACACGCGGCCGCATGTTACCGCTAGGTACGCGCATATCACGATGAGGTAACGTCCGATCGTTCGGTCGGCCCGCGTTCTTCCTGCCGGACCCCGCCCGAGCGTGCGCGATCACGGACGAGGGACGCGAAAAAGCCCCGCCCCCGGGCCCTGAAGGCGGCGGGGGCGGGGCTTCGTACTCGGCTGCTGTGCGTGTCAGCCGAAGACGCGCGTGGGTCAGCCGGTGAGCTGGTCGTACGCGGGGAGGGTGAGGAAGTCCGCGTAGTCGGCGTCGAGGGAGACCTGGAGCAGGAGGTCGTGGGCCTGCTGCCACTTGCCGGTGGTGAAGGCGTCCTCGCCGACCTCGGCGCGGATGGCGGCCAGTTCCTCGGTCGCGATCGTGCGGGTCAGGTCGGCCGTGGCCGTCTCGCCGTTCTCGAAGACGACCCCGGCGTTGATCCACTGCCAGATCTGCGAGCGGGAGATCTCTGCGGTGGCCGCGTCCTCCATCAGGCCGAAGATGCCGACGGCACCCAGGCCGCGCAGCCACGCCTCGATGTAACGGATGCCGACCTGGACGGCGTTGCGCAGACCCTCGTAGGTCGGCTTCGCGTCCAGCGAGTCGATGGCGATCAGCTCGCCCGCGGCCACCGAGACGTCCTCGCGCAGCCGGTCCTTCTGGTTGGGCTTGTCGCCGAGCACCGCGTCGAAGGAGGCCATCGCGATCGGGACCAGGTCGGGGTGGGCGACCCAGGAGCCGTCGAAGCCGTCGCCGGCCTCGCGGTCCTTGTCGGCCTTGACCTTCTCGAACGCGACCTTGTTGACCTCGGCGTCCTTGCGGGACGGGATGAAGGCCGCCATGCCGCCGATGGCGTGCGCGCCGCGCTTGTGGCAGGTCCGCACCAGCAGTTCGGTGTACGCCCGCATGAAGGGGGCGGTCATCGTCACCGCGTTGCGGTCCGGCAGGACGAACTTCTCGCCGCCGTCACGGAAGTTCTTCACGATGGAGAAGAGGTAGTCCCAACGGCCCGCGTTGAGGCCGGCCGCGTGGTCCTTGAGCTCGAAGAGGATCTCTTCCATCTCGTAGGCCGCGGTGATCGTCTCGATCAGGACGGTCGCGCGGACGGTGCCCTGCGGGATCCCGACGTAGTCCTGGGCGAAGGCGAAGATGTCGTTCCAGAGGCGGGCCTCGAGGTGCGACTCCGTCTTCGGCAGGTAGAAGTACGGGCCCTTGCCGAGATCGATCAGCCGCTGGGCGTTGTGGAAGAAGTACAGGCCGAAGTCGACGAGCGAGCCGGAGGCCGGGCCGCCCTCGAAGCGCAGGTGGCGCTCCTGGAGGTGCCAGCCGCGCGGCCGCATCACGACGGTGGCGAGCTGGTCGGCGGACTTCAGCGCGTACGCCTTGCCGGTGCGGGGGTCGGTGAAGTCGATGCGACGCTCGTAGGCGTCGATCAGGTTCAGCTGGCCGAGGACGACGTTCTCCCAGGTGGGAGCCGAGGCGTCCTCGAAGTCGGCGAGCCAGACCTTGGCGCCCGAGTTCAGGGCGTTGATGGTCATCTTGCGGTCCGTCGGACCGGTGATCTCCACGCGGCGGTCGTTCAGCGCGGCCGGGGCCGGCGCGACCTTCCAGTCTCCCTCGCGGACCTGTGCGGTGTCCGGGAGGAAGTCGAGGGTGGAGGTCCGGGCGATCTCGGCGCGCCGCTCGCCGCGTCGGGCGAGGAGCTCGGCGCGGCGTGGGGCGAACCGCCGGTGGAGCTCGGCCACGAAGGCGAGGGCCGCTTCGGTGAGGACTTCGTCCTGCCGGGGCAGGGGCTCGGCGTCGACGATGGCCAGCGGGGACGGCGCTGGTGCGGACATATCTGTCACTCCTTCAGCGGCGGTGCCTGGCGGCCGCGGGGGAATGCTCGCGCGAGACGGCACGCAGTGCCGTCGGGTGTGGAGAGTTCCGGGATACGGTCGCGGGCGCCGTCTGTGGGTTCAGGGCGCTTCTGACCAGTGGATAGTAATTTCCTCATGGTGGAAGTTCAATGGTTTGTTGATGTCGAGATTCTCCGGGTCGACAGATTCCGCCGATCGGTGGCCCTGGGTGCCATGGTGGTCACGCCCCGCTGCTTCCCGCCGCCCGGCCGATTCATGCGAGTCGGGCCAGGTCCGGCGGCGTGTCGATGTCCCAGGCCTCCGCGATGTCCCCGCACTCCACCAGGGTGAGCTCCCCGGCGTGCCGTTTCAGGTGGACCCGAGCCCCCTGGTCGCCGGTCGCGGTCTCGGCGATGTCCGCCCAGCGGTCCGCCCCGAACAGCACCGGGTGCCCCCGCTCGCCGTCGTACGCCGCGGCGGCCAGACTCGCGGGCGAACGGTACGCCGCCAGCACCCGGGCCACCGCCGCCGCCCCGATGCCCGGCTGGTCCACCAGGGAGACCAGCGCCGCGTCCGCCCCCACGCCGGCCAGCGAGGCGAGCCCGACCCGCAACGAGGACCCCATGCCCTCGGCCCAGGCCGGGTTGTCCACCACCACGCAACCGGTCAGGTCGGCGCGCTCGCGCACCTCGGCCGCCGAGGCCCCCAGCACCACGTGCAGCGGGCCGCAGCCCGCCTCGCGCAGCACTCGGACGGCGTTCTCCACGAGCGGGCGGCCGTGGTGGGAGAGCAGCGCCTTGGGGCGGCCGCCGAGGCGTCGACCGCCCCCGGCGGCGAGCAGCAGGCCCGCGATCACGGGGGCGGGGAGACCGGGGAGGGTGTTGGCTGACATGGCAGCGATTCTCGCCCCCGGACCGCACCGCGCGGGCGCCGGGCCAGGATCCCGCGCACGGCGGCGGCCACGGCCGGCACGGCCGCCGAAACGACCCGCACGGCGGCGGACAGGGCGGCGGACGGGGCCGGGAAGCGCAGCGGCTCCGAGATCCGTTGCTCGACGGCGCTCACCCGGGCTCGTTCCTCGCGATCGGTCAGCATGTCGGCGTCTCCTTGCCAATCGGGGGCCAATACGGCGAGTCTGGTCCTCGATTGGCCTGGCGGGCAGAGCCAATCGGGGGAGGTTGGCATGGCGAACGGTCCAGTGGTCCACACGGCGGACAGAACCATCGGCAGCCGACGGCTCGCCGCGCTGCTGCCCGCAGAGGTCCGGGAACGCCCCGGTTACCGTTCCCTCGCCGACGCCCTGCGCACCCTGATCCTCGACGGCCGCATCGCCCTGCGCGTCCGGCTGCCCGCCGAACGCGAACTCGCCGCGGCGGTCGGCGCCAGCCGGGCCACCGTCACCGGCGCCTACGACCTGCTGCGCGAGAGCGGCTACGCACGCAGCCGGCGCGGCTCCGGGACCTGGACCGAGCTCCCCGAGGGCCACGGGCCCGTCGGCACCCACCCGCTCGCCGGCGCCGGCGGGTACCGCCCGGACGGCGATCCCGGCATCGACCTGGCCATCGCCGCGATGGGCGCCCCCGAGGGCAGCCTGGAAGCGGCCCTGGCCTGGGCGGCGCCCCGCCTGCCCTCGGTGGCCCGGCACCCCGGCTACCACCCCTTCGGCCTGCCCGACCTGCGCACGGCCGTGGCGGAACGCTTCACCCGCCGCGGACTGCCCACCCGCCCCGAGCAGATCCTCGTCACGGCGGGCGCCCAGCAGGCCTTCGCCCTGGTGGTGAGCCTGCTGTGCGGGGCGGGGGACCGGGTCGTCACCGAGAACCCGACCTACGCCAACGCGCTCGACGCGTTGCGGCACGCCCGACTGCGCACCGCGCCGATCGCCGTCTCCGAAGCGGGCTGGGACATGGAGATCGCGGAGTCCACACTGCGTCAGACCGTGCCGAGACTGGCGTACGTGATCCCCGACTTCCACAATCCGACGGGCGCGCTGATGCCCGAGGAGGACCGGCAGCGCCTGCTGGAGGCCACCCGGCGCACCGGCACCTGGCTGGTGGTCGACGAGACCATCGCGGACATCGCCCTCGACGTGCCCGCACCCGCCCCGCTGGCCTCCCTCGCTCCGCGCGGGGGAGCGGACCACGTCGTGACCATCGGTTCGCTGAGCAAGACCCACTGGGGCGGGCTGCGCGTCGGCTGGATCCGCGCCTCCGCCAGGATGATCGCCGAGCTGACGGCCGTGCGGGTCGCGGCCGACATGACCGGCTCGGTCCTGGACCAACTCGTCGCGCTGCCGCTGCTGGAAGGGCTCGACGCCTCGCTCCCGACCCGGCTCGGGCACCTGCGCGAGCAACGCGAGGCCCTGGTGCGCTCCCTCGAACGGCACACCCCGGAATGGTCCTGGGAGTTGCCGCCGGGGGGCCTCTCGCTCTGGGTGGACCTCGGAGAACCGGTCAGCTCCGCGCTCTCCGAACGGGCCGCGGCCGCCGGAGTCCACATCGGGCGCGGCGCCCGCTTCGGCGTGGACCCGGGAACCTTCGAACACCGCCTGCGCATCCCTTACACGCTCCCGGCGGACCGCCTCGACGAGGGCGTCCGCCGGCTCGCGGCCGCCTTCCACGACGGGGTGCCGCTGCCCCCGTCGGTGGAACGGCCGTACTGGGTCGCGTGAGACGTCCCGCCCGGATCGTGTCGGTCAGGTCGCCGCGCTCCGGGACAGGGCCCGGCCCCGCTCGCGGAACCACGCGTTGGAGGCCGGGCGGAACATCAGGAACACGGCCGTGAGGACGGCCGCCACGTGCACGGCCCGGCTCGCCGCGAAGATCCAGGCACCGGCGTCCGCCCGCTCGGCGGCGGAGGCGATCGAACCCCCGTCGAGGAGGTACCCGAGCGGCTCGACGACCAGCGAGGCGGTGCCGAGGATCCCGAGGCCGAGCGCGAGGGCGAGCCGGGCCCAGCGGGCGCCGGCCCGCATGCGCAGGGCGGTCAGGACGACGGCGGTGAAGACGGCGAGGCGGAAGGCCAACCCCGCCCCGATTCCGTCGGCGGCGCTGCCGTCGCCCGTCATCCGGCTGATCGACAGGACCGTCTCGAAGACGCCGGCGGCGACCGCGGTCATCCAGAGGGCGTGGGCGGTGCGGACGGTGGTGGGCGGCGCGACGGGTGACACGGGGCTCTCCCTCGGTCGGGTCTCTTTCCCCGAATGCTCCCGGGGGCCGGCCCGCCGGACCCGCCTGCGTGCCGGTGTCCCCACCGGGGGGTTGTCCCCACCGGGGGTGTGTCCACCCCCACCGCCACCCCCGCGCCCGGTCCCGTACCCCGCCCTAGGGGGTGCGGATCAGTCGGCGGGTGGCGGCCGTGGCGACCGCCGCCGTGCGGGAGTCCACGCCGAGCTTCGCGTAGACGTGCACCAGGTGGGACTTGACGGTGGCCTGGCTGAGGAAGAGCCGCTTCGAGATCTGCTGGTTCGACAGTCCGTCCGCGACCAGCTGGAGCACCTCCAGCTCCCGCTTCGTCAGCGCCTCCGCCGGCATCCGCATCCGGTCCATCAGCCGCAGCGCCACCGCCGGGGCCAGCGCCGACTGACCGGCCGCCGCGGTGCGGACCGCCGCCGCCAGTTCCTCCGGAGGGGCGTCCTTGAGCAGGTAGCCCGAGGCGCCCGCCTCCACGGCGGCCAGGATGTCCGCGTCCGTGTCGTACGTGGTCAGCACCAGCACCCTGGGGGCGTCCGGCCGGGCCGTGATCAGGGCGGTGGCCTGCGAACCGTGCATGCCGGACCCGAACTGGAGGTCCATCAGGACCACGTCCACCCCCGCCGAGGCGGCCAGCTCCACCGCCCGCTCGGCCGTGGCGGCCTCCGCGACGACCGCGAAGTCCGCCTCGGTGTCCAGCACCGCGCGCAGCCCCGCGCGGACCACCGGGTGGTCGTCGGCGAGCAGCAGCCGGATGGTCATGACAGGGCCTCCGCGGGCAACGGCAGGGTGACGGCCACGGCGGTGCCCTGGCCCGGGGCGGACTCGACGGTGAACAGTCCGCCCAGTGTCTCGGCCCGCGAGCGCATCGCCGGCAGACCGAAGCCGCCCTCGCCCGACGGCGCCGACGACGGGTCGAAGCCCAGGCCGTCGTCCACGACGTCCAGGGTGACCGAGGTGTCCATGAACGTCAGGGTGATCTCCGCGCGGCCCGCGCGGGCGTGCCGGACCACATTGGCCAGCGCCGACTGCGCGATCCGCAGCAGGGCCACCTCGTACGGGGTCGGCAGGATCCGGGGGGCGCCGGTCAGCGAGAACCGCACGCGCGGCCCGGGAGCCGCGGAGCAGAGCCGTTCCAGCGCCGCGGCGAGCGAGCCGTGCTCCAGGTCGGGGGGTGTCAGGGCGCGGACGAACCGGCGCGCCTCGGCGAGGTTCTCCTGCGCGGCCTCCCGGGCCCGGCCGATGTGCTCCAGCGCGGGCGCTTCGGCGGGGAGCGAGCGCTCGGCGGCCCGCAGCAGCAGCTGGATCGAGCTGAGACCCTGGGCGAGGGTGTCGTGGATCTCCCGGGCGAGGCGTTCCCGTTCGGCGAGGATCCCCGCGCCCCGCTCGGCGGCGGCCAGCTCGGCCCGGGTGGTGATGAGTTCCTCGATCAGCTCCCGGCGGCGTTCGCTCTCCCGGTACAGGGCCTGGTAGCCGAGGACCGTCGCCACGGCGACGGCCCCGCCGAGCAGCGGGCCGAGGAAGGCCCCCGGGGTGGGGGTGCTGCTGTGGGCGAGGAACCCGCCGATCGCCGCGCAGGCCGTGACGGCGACGGCCGCGACCCCCCAGCGCAGCCGCAGCAGGTGCAGTTCGAGGAAGTACAGCGGGAAGGCGATCCACAGCCCGTCCGGGGAGACCACGAGCAGCGCGGCCCACAGCGCGCCGAGCAGGGCCAGCCACACCGCTCCGGCGCGCGGCGAGCGGTCCACCACGGGAGCGACGGCGCCCGCCACGTACACGGCGGCGAACAGCGCGCACGCGGCGACCGCCCACCCGGCGCGGGGCACGTCGTCGGCGACGGCGCGTCCCGCGGCCAGCGCGAGCAGGCCGAGCAGCAGCGCGTGCAGGCACAGCCGCAGGACGCGGGAGACGGGGGTCAGGGGGCGGGATTCCGGAGCAACCATGGCCCGACCAGCGTAAGTGGGGGTCCGCCGACCCCGGTCAACCAAAAGATTGATGTACGGGGCGTCCCTTCGACGCGAGGATCCCTACCGTGGCGCGATGCCGTGTGTCCACGGGGAACACCAGGGTGGGGGACATGTTCGTCGCATGGAGAGATCTACGGTTCGCCAAGGGCCGCTTCGCCCTCATGGGCTCGGTCGTCGTGCTCATCACCCTGCTGGTCGGCCTGTTGTCCGGACTCACCTCGGGACTGGCCCGGGAGAACATCTCGGCGATCACGGGACTGCCCGCCTCACACCTGTCGTTCGCGGCGCCCGCCGGGGACCAGGAGCTGTCCTTCACCAGTTCCCGGATACCCGAGAAGGCCTGGCTGGCCTGGCGCGAGCGACCCGGCGTCACATCGGCGGAGCCGATCGGCATCCGCACCACCAACGCCGTCTCGGGTGAGCGCACCGCGGCCGTCTCGGTCTTCGGCGTCGATCCGGCGGGCCGCCTCGCCCCCCGCGGATCCGGACTCACCCAGGGGCAGGTGGTCCTGACCGTGAAGGCCGCCGAGGAACTCGGCGGGCTCTCGGCCGGCGGGAAGCTCAGGATCGGCGCGCTCGAACTGTCCGTCGCGGTCGTCTCCGGCACCGCCGCCTTCAGCCACACCCCGGTCGTCTGGATGGACCTGAACGACTGGCAGCGCGTCGGCAACCCCGGCACCTCCATCGACACCGTCGCCACCGTCATCGCCCTCGACGCGTCCGGGGCGGACCTCGCCGCCGGCGACGCGAGCGCCGACACCCGGACCGCGACCGTCGACGACGCGCTGTCCGCGATCGGCTCCTACACCTCGGAGAACGGCTCGCTCCAGCTGATGCGCGGCTTCCTCTTCGCGATCTCCGCCCTCGTCATAGGCGCCTTCTTCACGGTGTGGACGATCCAGCGCAGCGGGGACGTCGCCGTGCTGAAGGCACTGGGTGCCTCCACCGCGTACCTGCTGCGGGACGCCCTCGGTCAGGCCGTGGTGATGCTCACCGTCGGGACGGGACTCGGTACGGCCCTCGCCGCCGTCCTCGGCGCGCTGATCAGCGGCGGCGACGTGCCCTTCGTGCTCGACGCGGCCACCGTGCTGGTCCCCGCAGCCGTGATGATCGCGCTCGGCGCGCTCGGGGCCGCCCTGTCCATCCGGCGGATCACCGCCGTAGACCCGCTGACCGCACTCGGGAGCGCCCGATGACCCTGCTCGTCCACGACGTGACCCTCACCTACCCGGACGGCGACAGCCGGCTCACCGCCCTCGACACGGTCAGCCTGGAGGCGCCGGCCGGCACCCTGACCGCCGTGATCGGTCCCTCGGGCTCCGGCAAGTCCAGCCTGCTCGCGGTCGCCGCCACCCTGGTCACCCCCGACGCGGGCAGCGTGGTCGTCGCGGGCCGGGACACGGCCCGGCTCGGCGCCGCGGAGAAGTCCGCGCTGCGCCGCGAGGAGATCGGCATCGTCTTCCAGCAGCCCAACCTGCTGGCCTCGCTCACCGCCGCCGAGCAGCTCCAGGTGATGGCCCACCTGTCGGGCCGGCCGGCCAAGCGGCTGCGCCGCCGGGCCCTGGACCTGCTGGACGCCGTGGGAATGGCCGACAAGGCCGACAAGCGCCCCCACCAGCTCTCGGGCGGGCAGCGCCAGCGCGTCAACATCGCCCGCGCCCTGATGAACGAGCCCGCCGTGTTGCTGGTGGACGAGCCCACCAGCGCCCTGGACCACGAGCGGGGGGCGGCCGTGCTGGACCTCCTGGTCACCCTCACCCGCGAACGGTCCACCGCCACGGTGCTGGTCACCCACGACCACGCCCACCTGGAGCGCGTGGACCGCACGATGACGATGACGGACGGCCGGCTCACGGAGACGGCCCCGGCCCGCTGACACGCGAAAGCCCCGCCCGGGACGCGAGGGTCCCGGCCCCGCCGGGTACGAGGGACCGCCCCGACACGCGAAGGCCCCGGCCCGCCCCCTTCGAGAAGGGCGGTCCGGGGCCTTCGCGTACGGGACCCTACGCCCTACGCGGGATTCTGGCTCTGCAGGGCCACCGACAGCTCGGCGGCGATCCCCTGGAGGATCGGCACGATCGAGTCCGTCAGCGCCTCGGTCACCCGGCCCGCGGGGCCCGAGATGGAGATCGCGGCGGCGGTCGGCGAGTTCGGCACCGACACGGCCAGGCAGCGGACTCCTATCTCCTGCTCGTTGTCGTCGACCGCGTAGCCCACCTTGCGGACCTGCTCCAGGGCTTCCAGGAAGCCGTCGGGCGTGGTGATGGTCTTCTCGGTCGCGGCCGGCATCCCGGTGCGCGCCAGCAGCGCGCGCACCTCGTCCGCGGGGGTGTACGCGAGCAGCGCCTTGCCCACGCCCGTGGAGTGCGGCAGCACCCGGCGGCCCACCTCCGTGAACATGCGCATGGAGTGCTTGGACGGCACCTGGGCGACGTAGACGATCTCGTCGCCGTCGAGCAGCGCCATGTTCGCGGTCTCGCCGGTCTCCTCGACGAGCCGTGCGAGGTAGGGACGGGCCCACGTGCCCAGGAGGCGCGAGGCGGATTCGCCGAGACGGATCAGCCGGGGGCCGAGGGCGTACCGTCGGTTGGGCTGCTGCCGGACGTAACCGCACGCCACGAGGGTGCGCATGAGGCGATGGATGGTGGGCAGCGGAAGACCGCTCGCGGCGGAGAGCTCGCTGAGGCCGACCTCGCCCCCGGCATCGGCCATGCGTTCGAGCAGATCGAAGGCGCGCTCAAGGGACTGGACGCCACCCCCGGCGGCGGTGGGCTTGGCGGAAGCGTCGGTGGTGCTGGCGCTGGACGTCGGCACGGGCGCGGTCCTTTCGGTGCTGGCAGGCAAGGAATCAGCCTACCGGTCGGTCGGCGTCGGCCCTAGAGTCGGGGCACTGCCGTCCCCGCCGGTCAGAGGGGGTTTGTCCTGGTGGTGGACGTACTCGGAAGTCAACCGCGCGGCTCCCGATGGCGGTAGCTACATTCTGGATAGTGAAATCTTAATTCCATCCTGTGGAAACATCCAATTGTGCCGTCCGTGGCTGGGTGGTCCGTCCGGGCGCTCTTGACTGGCCCCGGATCGGGGTGAAGACTCCGTCAACAGAACGTTGAATTTCGCTCTGTGGAAGTAGATGGGGAGGTTCCGGTGGCCGACGCGGCTGTGGAACTGGTACTGCGCTCGACGCGCGTCATCACCCCCGAGGGGACGCGCGCCGCCTCGGTGGCCGTCGCCGGCGGGAAGATCACGGCCGTGTCGGAGTACGAGGCCGAGGTACCGGCCGGAGCCCGGCTGGAGGACTTCGGCGACGACGTCCTGCTCCCCGGCCTGGTCGACACCCACGTCCACGTGAACGACCCGGGCCGCACCGAGTGGGAGGGCTTCTGGACCGCCACCCGCGCCGCCGCGGCCGGAGGCATCACCACCCTCCTCGACATGCCGCTGAACTCCCTGCCGCCGACCACCACGGTCGACAACCTCCGCGTCAAGCAGGAGGTCGCCCGCGCCAAGGCGCACGTGGACATCGGCTTCTGGGGCGGCGCGCTGCCCGACAACGTCAAGGACCTGCGCCCCCTGCACGACGCCGGCGTCTACGGCTTCAAGTGCTTCCTGTCGCCCTCCGGCGTGGACGAGTTCCCCGAGCTCGACCAGGAGCAACTGGCCACGTCCCTCGCGGAGATCACCGGCTTCGGCGGCCTGATGATCGTGCACGCCGAGGACCCCCACCACCTGGACTCCGCGCCGCAGACCCCCGGCCCGAAGTACGCCGACTTCCTCGCCTCCCGTCCGCGCGACGCGGAGAACACCGCCATCGGCAACCTGATCGCCCAGGCGAAGCGGCTGAACGCCCGCGTGCACGTCCTGCACCTGTCCTCCTCCGACGCGCTGCCGCTCATCGCCGCCGCCAAGGCCGAGGGCGTGCGCGTCACCGTGGAGTCCTGCCCGCACTACCTCACCCTGACGGCGGAGGAAGTCCCCGACGGCGCCAGCGAGTTCAAGTGCTGCCCGCCCATCCGCGAGGCCGCCAACCAGGACCTCCTGTGGGACGCGCTCGCCGCCGGCACCATCGACTGCGTCGTCTCCGACCACTCGCCCTCCACCGCGGATTTGAAGACGAACGACTTCGCCACCGCGTGGGGCGGCATCTCCTCACTCCAGCTGGGACTCCCGGCGATCTGGACCGAGGCGCGCCGGCGCGGACACACCCTGGAGGACGTCGTCCGCTGGATGTCCGCCGCCCCCGCCGCCCTCGCCGGACTGGCCGACAAGGGCGCGATCGAGGTCGGCCGCGACGCGGACTTCGCCGTCCTGGCACCCGAAGAGACCTTCACCGTGGATCCCGCGGAACTGCACCACCGCAACCGGGTCACGGCGTACGCGGGCAAGACCCTGCACGGCGTCGTGAAGTCCACCTGGCTGCGCGGCACGCGGATCGCCGACCACGGCACCCCGAACGAGCCCACGGGCCGACTCCTCGAAAGGCAGAACTGACAGTGGCACAGCGTTCAACTGGACCGGCTTCCTTCACCGGCAACGCGAACCCGTACGGAGGCGGCGACCCGTACGCGGACTACCGCACCGCGGACTTCCCCTTCACGCGGTACGCGAACCTCGCGGCCCGTGAGCTGGGCGCCGGTGTCATCGAAGCCAACGACGAGTTCTTCGCCCAGCGCGAGAACCTGCTGATCTCCGAGGCCGCCCACTTCGACCCCGAGGACTTCGGGCACAAGGGCAAGGTCATGGACGGCTGGGAGACCCGCCGCCGCCGCGGCGTCTGCGCGACGCAGCCCTGGCCCACGGCCGAGGACCACGACTGGGCGCTCGTACGCCTGGGCGCCCCCGGCGTCATCCGCGGCATCATCGTCGACACCGCCCACTTCCGCGGCAACATGCCGCAGGCCGTGTCGGTGCAGGGCGCCTCCGTCGCGGGCTCACCGACGGCCGAGGAACTGCTCTCCGACGACGTCAAGTGGACGACCCTCGTCGAGCGCACGCCGGTCGGCGGCCACGCCGCCAACGGCTTCGAGGTGAACGTCGAGCAGCGCTTCACGCACCTGCGCGTCAACCAGCACCCCGACGGCGGCATCGCCCGCCTGCGCGTCCACGGCGAGGTCGTCACCGACCCGAAGTGGCTCGCCGCGCTGGGCACCTTCGACGTGGTCGCCCTGGAGAACGGCGGCTCGGTGGAGGACGCGTCCAACCGCTTCTACTCCCCGCCGACCAACACCATCAACCCGGGCCGCTCCCGCAAGATGGACGACGGCTGGGAGACCGCCCGTCGCCGTGACAACGGCAACGACTGGATCCGCTACCAGCTCGTCGCCGACTCCGAGATCCGCGCCGTCGAGATCGACACCGCCTACCTCAAGGGCAACTCGGCCGGCTGGGCCTCGCTCTCGATCAAGTCGGGCGAGGAGGGCGAGTGGGCGGAGTTCCTGCCGCGCACCCGCCTGCAGCCCGACACCAACCACCGCTTCGTGCTCGACGCCCCGGCGGTCGGCACCCACGTCCGGATCGACATCTTCCCGGACGGCGGCTTCTCCCGTCTGCGCCTGTACGGCTCGCTGACGGAGGCCGGCGCGGCCGCGCACGCCGCCCGCCACCAGGAGCTGGGCGGCTGACGCCGAACCCGTGACCACCCCGGGGGCCGACACCCCCGGGGCCCGGTCGACCGCCCGGCGGGGCGCACCACTTTCGGGTGCGCCCCGCCGGCGTTCACCGGTGCGGTCAGTGGAGCCTCTACGCCGCGTGGCCGCCGTCCACCGAGAACTCGGCGCCCGTGACGTACGCGGCGTCCGTCCCCGCGAGGAAGGACACCATGGCGGCCACCTCCGCCGTGGTGCCGAAGCGGCCGAGGGCCGTCATCGACGCCTGCGGGGCCGCGTAGGGGCCGTCGGCCGGGTTCATGTCGGTGTCCACCGGGCCCGGGTGGACCAGGTTCGCGGTGATCCCGCGCTCGCCGAGTTCCCTGGCGAGCGCCTTGGTCAGACCGGTCAGCGCGGCCTTGCTCATCGCGTACAGGGCGCCGCCCGGGCCCGGGACCCGCCGGGTCATGCAGCTGCCGATCGTGATGATGCGCCCGCCGGGGCCCATGTGGCCCGCCGCCGCCTGGGAGGCCAGGAAGACCCCGCGGACGTTCACCGCGAGGACGCGGTCCACGTCCGCGAGGGCGAGCCCGTCGAGCGGGCCGAGCACGCCGACGCCGGCGTTGTTGACGAGTACGTCGAGCCGTCCGAGGCCCCGTACGGTCTGCTCCACCGCCCCGGCGGCGTCCGCGGCGTCGCCCGAGTCGGCCCGTACGGCCAGGCCGCGTCGACCGAGGGCCTCTATCTCGCCGACGACCTTCGCCGCCGAGGTCGCGTCGTCGACGTACGTGATCGCCACGTCGGCGCCGTCCCGCGCCAGGCGCAGGGCCGTGGCGGCCCCGATGCCCCGGCTGCCGCCCGTGACCAGTGCCACTGTGCCGTTCATGTGTGTCCTCCCGTTGGTGTCCGGCCGTGCCCGTCCGGCCGTCTCGCTCACAAGTGGTTGCGGGTTCAATGAAACGGTCGCGGGGGGAACCGGGCCGGCGGGAATCGGACCTCGCGTTCACGCGCGCCGCACCGATGAGTTCCGGGCGGCCGGGAAGTCTGAACCCGTACAGCCGGACGAACCGCCGACAAGGCCGGACGGACCACCGACAAGGAGCGCGGACCCATGGGCAAGCTGACCCTCACCACCTTCCTCAGCCTCGACGGCGTGATGCAGGCCCCCGGAGGACCGGAGGAGGACACCAGTGACGGCTTCCGGTACGGCGGCTGGATCGTGCCGTTCGCCGACGAGGGCATGGGCGAGTTCGTCACGCAGGTCTTCGACCGCGCCGGGGCGTTCCTGCTCGGGCGCCGGACGTACGAGGTCTTCGCGGGACACTGGCCGCGGTACACCGATCCGACCGACCCGATCGCGAGCCGACTGAACGGACTGCCCAAGTACGTGCCCTCGACCACCCTCAAGGAGCCCGCCTGGGCCGGGACCACGGTGCTCGACGGCGAGCACCTCCAAGCCGAGATCACGCGGGTCAAGGACAAGCTGGAGGGGGAACTCCAGGTGCACGGCAGCGGCGCCCTCGCCCAGTGGCTGCTGGCGCGCGATCTGGTCGACGAGCTGAACCTGCTGGTCTTCCCGGTGTTCCTGGGCGCCGGGCGCCGACTGTTCCCCACCGGCGGCCTGCCGACCGCCTGCGAGGTGCTCGACTCCCGCACCACCTCGAAGGGCACGTCCATCCACACCTACCGCCCGGTGGGTCGGGCCCGCTTCGGCTCCTTCGCCTGACGGTCGGGGCGGGCCGGTGGGATGGCGGGCCGGGTTCCCGCCGGGTGCGACCGGCGGGGCGAATCCCACGGCCGGTGCCCGGCAAACCGCTCGACCGGCGTGATCGCGCTCGGGTAGCGTGGTCACGCCCCGTGCGAGCCACCGAAGTCTCCACCCGCCTGCTGCCGTTGGAGAACCGGTGTCCACCCTCGCCGCCCCCGCCCCCGTCGCCGCCCCCGGCAGAGCCTGGCTCGCCGATCTGCCGGTCCTGCTCGTCGCCGTCGTCTGGGGGTGCAGCTACCTCGCCGCGAAGGGGATCACCACCACCCACACCGTGATCGCGGTGCTCGTGCTGCGCTTCGCGCTCGTCCTGCCCGTCCTCGTCGGCGTCGGTCTGCGGCGGCTGCGCGCACTGAACGCCGCCCAACTGCGCGGCGCCGGGCTGCTGGGCCTGGTGCTCGGCGGGATCTTCCTCCTGGAGACCCACGGGGTCGTCCACACCTCCGCCACGAACGCCGGGCTGATCATCAGTCTGACCATGATCTTCACCCCGCTCGCCGAGGCCGCCGTCCGGCGCGTGCGGCCCTCGCCCGGATTCCTCGGCGCCGCCGCCGTGTCCGTCGCGGGCGTGGTGCTGCTCACCCAGGGAGCGGGCTTCACCGTCCCCGGCCTCGGCGACCTGCTCATCCTCGGCGCCGCCCTCGCCCGGACCCTGCACGTCCTGCTGATGGCCCGGATCAAGGCCGTCCAGGACGCCGACCCGCTCTCCCTCACCACGGTCCAACTCGGCTGCGCCGTAGCCGTGTTCGCCGTCCTGGCCCTGCTTCCCGGCAGCGGGGCGAGCCCCTGGGAGGCCGCCGCCGCATTCGATTCCCGCCAGTGGGCGGGGCTCGTCTTCCTGGCCGTCTTCTGCACCCTCTTCGCCTTCTTCGTGCAGATGTGGGCCGTGCGCCGCACCTCGCCCTCCCGCGTCAGCCTGTTGCTGGGCACCGAACCCCTGTGGGCGGCCGCCGCCGGCATCGTGATGGCCGGCGAGCGGCTCGGCGCCGTGGGCCTCGTCGGGGTCGCGCTGGTGCTCGGCGGCACGGCCTGGGGTCGGCGCGCCGCAGCCTGAACGAATGGCCGAAAGCCGCTCCTTCGATGTCAACTACACGTCTAGGCTGACGACATGCCGGTTCTGGACCTCAGTACGATCGCCGAAGACTTCAACGAAAACCCGTACCCCCACTACGCGCGGCTGCGGGAGATCGCCCCCGTCCACCGCGTCAAGGCGGTGGACGGGCAGGAAGTCTGGCTCGTCGTCGGTCACGACGAGGCGCGCCAAGCCCTGACCCACCCCGACGTGTCCAAGAACTGGCTGACGTCCGGGCTCTACACCGACCGCGAGAAAACGGACGCCAGCGCCAACATGATGCGCGCCGACCCGCCCCACCACACCCGGCTGCGCCGGCTGGTCTCGCGGTCCTTCGCCCCCGGCCGGATCGAGACCCTGCGGCCCCGCATCCAGCAGATCGTCGACGGGCTCCTCGACGACATGGCCGCCCTGCCCGAACGTCGCGCCGACCTGATCGACGCCTTCGCCCGGCCGCTGCCCATGACGGTGATCTGCGAACTCCTCGGGATACCGGAGGACGCCCGGGGCCCCTTCCACGAGTGGGTCACCGAGATCGTCTCGCCGACCGGGGTGGAGGCCGAGAACACCGCCCTGCGCGCGATGACGGCGTACCTGGCCGAACTGACCGACGCCAAGCTCGCCGAACCGGGCGACGACCTGCTCAGCGACTGGACCACCAGCCGCGGCGAGGACGGGGACCGGCTCTCGCGGCAGGAACTGGTCGCCATGGCCTTCCTGATGATGATCGGCGGCCACGAGACCACCGTGCACCTGATCTCCAACGCGATGCGGGCCCTCTTCGCCCACCCCGCCCAGCTCGCGGCCCTGCGCGCCGACCTCGACGGGCTCACCGACAGCGCCGTGGAAGAGGCCCTGCGCTACGACGGGCCGGTGGAGACGGCCACCTTCCGCTTCGCCCGCGCGGACCTGGAGATCGGCGGCGCCCTGATCGAGGCCGGCTCGCCCGTCCTGGTCTCCCTCGCCGGAGCCGACCGGGACCCCGCCCGCTTCGCGCATCCCGACACCTTCGACATCCGCCGCCCCGGACGCGGCGGCGGCCACATCGCCTTCGGCCACGGCATCCACCACTGCGTCGGCGCCCCCCTCGGCCGCCTGGAGGGTCGGATCGCGATCCGCTCGATCCTGGAGCGCTTCCCCGCCCTGGAGGAGGAGCCGATCGAGCACGCGTGGGTACCCGGCATCCTCGTCCGCGGCGTCCTCGGCCACCCGGTGCGCTGGTAGCCGGCCGGGCGCCCGCGATGTCCCGCGGCTCACAGGTCCGGCAGCTCCTCCAAGCGCACCCGGCGCCGCTCCCGCCGGGACAACTCGCACGCCTCCGCGATCCGCAGCGCGGCGAGCGCCTCGCGGCCGTCGCACGGATTGGGTCCGTCGCCGCGCACCAGCCGCACGAAGGCCGCCAGCTCCGCCTCGTACGCGGGGGCGAACCGTTCCAGGAAGCCCGTCCACGGCTTGCTCGCCGCGGGCGGGCCGTGCGGCTCCGTCGAGGCGATCGGCGTACGGTCGTCCAGCCCCGTGGAGACCTGGTCCCGCTCCCCGGCGAGTTCCATCCGCACGTCGTACCCGGCGCCGTTGCACCGGGTGCCGGTGCTGCTGACCAGCGTCCCGTCGTCCAGGGTGAGGACGGCCACCGCCGTGTCGACGTCACCCGTCTCCCGGAACACGGACGGCCCCGCGTCCGACCCGGCCGCGTACACCTCGCTCACCTCGTGCCCGGTCACCCAGCGGACCATGTCGAAGTCGTGCACCAGGCAGTCCCGGTACAGCCCGCCGGAGCCCGCCAGATAGGCCGCGGTCGGCGGCGACGGATCGGCCGTCGTCGTCCGTACGGTGTGCAGCCGCCCCAGCGCGCCCGAACGGACCAGCTCCCGCGCGGCGGCGTAGCCCTCGTCGAAGCGGCGCATGAACCCCGACTGGAGCACCCCGCCCAGCGCCGTCACCTCGCGCAGCACGCTCAGGGTGCGGGTCAGGTCCGGTGCCACCGGCTTCTCGCAGAACACCGGCAGCCCGCCGCGCACCGCCCGGACGATCAGCTCGGCGTGCCCGTCGGTGGAGCAGCACACGACGACCGCGTCCACGCCCCAGGTGAAGATCTGCTCCACGGTGGGCGCGGCCGTGGCCCCCAACCGATCCGCGAGCCGCGCGGCCCGCGCGGGGTCGACGTCGGCGAGCAGCAGCGAGCCGGCGTCCGGGTGGCGGGCCAGGGCCGCCGCGTGGAACGAGCCGATCCGGCCGGTTCCGATGAGCCCGATGCGCATGCACTCAACGTGACCCCGTATGGGGGACCTGTCAATCCGCCCGACGCCGCCCCGATGGGCTCCCGTGGTCCACTGTGGCGGATACTGGGCGGCTGGAACCGGAATGGACCGCTTTGACATCGATCCGCTTCGACATCCGAGAAGTGCAGGACAAGGGAAGGGCGCGGCGACGTGGCTAGGGTTCGGACAGGGGTGCGCGTCATGGGCGTCGTGCTCGCGGCGGTACTGGGTGCCTCCCTCGCGGGGTGCAGCAGTACGGGCGGCAAACGAGCCGAGGAGCGGGCGAAGGCCGCCGAGGCCGGCCGGCCCGCCGTGTCCACCCCGCGCTGGACCTTCGCGATGGTCACCCACGCGGGTGACGGCGACACCTTCTGGGACATCGTGCAGAAGGGCGCCAAGGAGGCCGCGGCAAAGGACAACATCAAGTTCGTCTACGCCCACGACGACCAGGCACAACAGCAGGCGCAGTTCGTGCAGAACGCCATCGACCAGAAGGTCGACGGGATCATCGTGAGCCTGGCCAAGCCCGACGCCCTCAAGGACGTCGTCGCCAAGGCCGTCAAGGCCGGCATCCCGGTCGTCACGGTCAACTCGGGATCCGCCCAGTCCGCCGAGTACGGGGCCCTGACCCACATCGGCCAGGACGAGGAGATCGCCGGCGAGGCGGTCGGCACCGAGCTGGCCAAGCGCGGGAAGAAGAAGGCCGTCTGCGTCCTGCACGAACAGGGCAACGTCGGCCACGAGCAGCGCTGCGCCGGGGCGAAGAAGACCTTCGGCGAGTCCGGCGGGGTCATGGAGAACCTCTACGTCGAGGGCACCAACATGCCCTCCGTCCAGTCGTCCCTCCAGGCGAAGCTGCAAGCGGACCCCTCCGTCGACGCGATCGTCACCCTCGGCGCGCCCTTCGCCGCGACCGCCGTCAAGGCGAAGGGCGCGGCCGGCAGCAAGGCCGAGGTGGACACCTTCGACCTCAATGAGTCAGTGGCGAGGGACCTCAAGTCGGGCGCCCTCGGCTTCGCCGTCGACCAACAGCCCTACCTCCAGGGGTACGAGGCCGTCGACCTGCTCTGGCTCAACCTCTACAACGCGAACGTCCTCGGCGGCGGCCGCCCGGTCCTCACCGGACCGGCGATCGTCACCGGCGCACAGGCCGCCGAGCTGGAGAAGTACATCAAGCGGGGCAGCCGATGAGCGCGACCGCCGGTGCGACGGTCGACGAGCGGGCGGCCCCCACCTCGCTCGTGCGCCGTCTGCTGGCCCGCCCCGAGCTGGGCGCGGTCGTCGGCGCGGTCGCCGTCTTCGTGTTCTTCTCCTTCGCCGCGGACAGCTTCCTGCGGGCCTCCAGCCTGAGCACCGTCCTGTACTCGGCCTCCACCATCGGGATCATGGCGGTGCCGGTGGCCCTGCTGATGATCGGCGGCGAGTTCGACCTGTCGGCCGGCGTCATGGTCACCACCTCGGCGCTGGTCAGCTCGATGTTCAGCTACCAGATGACCGCGAACGTCTGGGTCGGCGTCCTGGTGTCCCTGCTGGTCACCCTCGCCATCGGCTTCTTCAACGGGTTCATGCTGACCCGCACCAAGCTGCCGAGCTTCATCATCACGCTCGGCACCTTCCTGATGCTGACCGGCCTGAACCTCGGCTTCACCAAGCTCATCAGCGGCTCCGTCTCCACCAAGAGCATCGCCGACATGGAGGGCTTCTCCTCCGCGCGGGCCCTGTTCGCCTCCGAGTGGAACATCGGCTCGGTCACCCTCAAGGTCACCATCCTCTGGTGGTTCGCCCTGGTCGCCGTCGCGACCTGGATCCTGCTGCGCACCCGCGCCGGGAACTGGATCTTCGCGGTGGGCGGCGGGGCCGACGCGGCCCGCGCGACCGGCGTACCCGTCGTGAAGACCCGCATCGGGCTCTACATGGGCGTCGCGCTCTGCGCCTGGATCTCCGGGCAGCACATCCTCTTCTCGTTCGACGTGGTGCAGTCCGGCGAGGGCGTCGGCAACGAGTTCCTCTACATCATCGCGGCCGTCATCGGAGGCTGTCTGATGACCGGCGGCTACGGCTCGGCCATCGGCTCGGCGGTCGGCGCCTTCATCTTCGGCATGACCAGCAACGGCATCGTGTACGCCCAGTGGAACCCGGACTGGTTCAAGTTCTTCCTCGGCGCCATGCTGCTGCTCGCCACGCTGCTCAACGCATGGGTCCGCAAGCGGGCGGAGGCGAAGTGATGACCGACAGCGCGACCAAGGCCGTGCCCGACGGCGCGACCGCCCTCGTCAGGCTGACGGACGTCAGCAAGTTCTACGGCCACATCAAGGCCCTCCAGGGGGTCTCCCTGGAGGTGTCCGCCGGCGAGATCACCTGTGTCCTCGGCGACAACGGCGCCGGCAAGTCCACCCTCATCAAGATCATCGCGGGGTTGCACCGGCACGACGCCGGCACCTTCGAGATCGAGGGCGAGGAGACCGTGCTGGCCAACCCGCGCGCGGCCCTCGACCACGGCATCGCCACCGTCTACCAGGACCTCGCCGTGGTCCCGCTGATGCCGGTCTGGCGGAACTTCTTCCTCGGATCCGAGCCCACCAGGGGCCGGGGCCCCTTCCGCCGCCTCGACGTGGACCTCATGCGCGCGACCACCCGGGCCGAGCTGCTCCGGATGGGCATCGACCTGCGGGACGTGGACCAGCCCATCGGCACCCTGTCCGGCGGCGAGCGCCAGTGCGTGGCCATCGCCCGCGCGGTGTACTTCGGCGCGAAGGTCCTCGTCCTCGACGAGCCCACGGCGGCCCTCGGCGTCAAGCAGTCCGGCGTGGTCCTGAAGTACGTCGCCGCCGCCCGCGACGCGGGCCTCGGGGTGGTGTTGATCACGCACAACCCGCACCACGCCTACCTGGTCGGCGACCGTTTCGTGCTCCTGAAGCGGGGCACCATGGCGGGCAGCCACACCCGCGACTCGATCACCCTCGACGAGCTCACCCGACAGATGGCGGGCGGGTCCGAGCTCGACGAACTGAGCCACGAACTGGAGCGAGTGGCAGAATCGGGAGCGGACGGACCGCCGTCCGACGCAGCCGACCCGGCTCCCCCCACCCCGCGGACCACGAGGGACGACACGACTCGATGAGCACGTACCGGGACTTCTCGCTCGCCCATCGGGGGTCGGCGCGGGGCACCGTCCTGCGGACCGTCGGGACCCGTGAGCGCCGGTCGCTGCTGACCGCCCCGCGGGTCCCCACCGTCGGCATCGACATCGGCGGCACCAAGGTCATGGCCGGGGTGGTGGACGCGGACGGGGTCATCCTGGAGAAGATCCGCGCCGAGACCCCCGACAAGTCCAAGAGCCCCAAGGTCGTCGAGGACACCATCGTCGAGCTGGTCCTGGACCTCTCCGACCGGCACGACGTCCACGCGGTGGGCATCGGCGCGGCCGGCTGGGTGGACGCCGACCGCTCCCGCGTCCTGTTCGCCCCGCACCTCGCCTGGCGCGACGAGCCGCTGCGCGACGCCCTCCAGTCCCGGCTCGCCGTCCCGGTCATGGTCGACAACGATGCCAACACCGCGGCCTGGGCCGAATGGCGCTTCGGCGCCGGACGCGGCGAGGACCACCTCGTCATGATCACGCTGGGCACCGGCATCGGCGGCGCCATCCTCGAAGGCGGCCAGGTCAAGCGCGGCCGCTACGGAGTGGCCGGCGAGTTCGGCCACATGCAGGTCGTCCCCGGCGGACACCGCTGCCCCTGCGGCAACCGCGGCTGCTGGGAGCAGTACAGCTCCGGCAACGCCCTGGTCCGCGAGGCGCGCGAGCTGGCCGCGGCCGACTCCCCGGTCGCCTACAACATCATCGCCAAGGTCGGCGGCAACGTCCACGAGATCACCGGCCCGCTCATCACCGAGCTGGCCCGCGAGGGCGATGCCATGTGCATCGAGCTCCTCCAGGACATCGGCCAGTGGCTGGGCGTCGGCATCGCCAACCTCGCCGCCGCCCTCGACCCCTCCTGCTTCGTCATCGGCGGCGGCGTCAGCGCCGCCGACGACCTGCTCATCGGACCCGCCCGGGACGCCTTCCGGCGCCACCTCACCGGCCGCGGCTACCGCCCCGAGGCCCGGATCGCGAAGGCCCAGCTCGGCCCGGAAGCCGGCATGGTCGGCGCCGCCGACCTCGCCCGACTCGTCGCCCGACGTTTCCGCCGGGCCACCCGCCGCCGCGTGGAGCGGTACGAGCGCTACGCGCAGCTGGGCCGCCGCGACCTCGGCGCCGCCAAGGACCGGGAGCAGGAACAGCAGTGAACCCGCCCACCCTGCCCCACCAGGCTCCCGCTCCCGACGAGGAAGGCAGACCGCGGCCCCCGGCCGAGGACCGCCGCCACGTGGTCCGGCGCCGCTGGATCACCGCGATCATCATCGTGCTGCTCATCGGGGTCCCCGCGGGCTACCTCGCGGTGTCGGCCCAGCAGAGCCGCCAGAGCGGCCGCGACAAGGCCGCCAAGGTCGGTGCGGTCCACGTGCGCCCGGCCTGGCCCTCCAAGGTCCAGCGCAGCATCTACGAGGTGCCGATCCCCGATCAGGCCTCGGCCGTCGGCTACCTGGAGACCAACAACTGGCACACCAGCCGGCTCTACACCGAGTTCGCCCTCACCCCCGCGCAGTTGGACACCTTCCTGGCCGACGCGGGCACCCGTCGGGAGGCGTTGACCCGGGGGGTGTCGATCTCCGGTCACGACGCCCGGATCGCCGGCTGGAACTGGAAACCGGACCATGCGTGGTTCGGCATCACCCTGGACGCCAAGGAACCCCGCCCCACCAGGGACATCACGGTCGACATGAGCGACCCCGCGGCCCCCAGGGTGTACGTGGTCTCCACCGCCATCCCGTAGCCGTGTCCGCGGGCCAGGCGAGACTTCGACGACAGGGCCTAGCCTGGGATCATGAAGCTCACCAAGCGGCTCCACTCCTGCGTCCAGCTGGAGAAGGACGGGCGCGTGCTCGTCATCGACCCGGGCGCCTTCAGCGAACCCGACGCCGGCCTGGGGGCCGACGTCCTGCTGGTCACGCACGAGCATCCCGACCACTTCGAGGAGGGCCGGCTGCGCGCCGCCCTCGAAGCGAACCCCGCCGCCGAGTTGTGGACCTTGCGCAGCGTCGCCGAGAAGCTGGCCCCGGCCCATCCCGGCCGGGTGCACACGGTGGGGCACGGGGACGCCTTCACCGCGGGCGGTTTCGAGGTGCGGGTCCACGGCGAGCTGCACGCCGTGATCCACCCGGACATCCCCCGGGTCACGAATGTCGGGTTCCTGGTCGATGGTTCGCTCTTCCACCCGGGCGACGCGCTGACCGTGCCCGACGCCCCCGTGGACACCCTGATGCTGCCGGTGCACGCGCCCTGGAACAAGGTCTCCGAGGTGATCGACTACCTCCGCGAGGTCAAGCCCCGGCGCGCCATCGACATCCACGACGCCTACCTCGCGGACCTGGCCCGGCCGATCTACGACCTGGCCCTGGACAACCTGGGCCGCACCGACCACGGCAGGCTCACCGCCGGGGACGCCACGGACCTGTGACCGTCGGTGCCGGGCGGTAGGTTGGGTGGCATGCGTATCGCCACGTACAACGTCAATTCGATCACCGCCCGGCTGCCGCGCCTGCTGGCCTGGTTGGAGTCCTCCGGCACGGACGTCCTGTGCGTCCAGGAGACCAAGTGCTCCGCCGAGCAGTTCCCGCACGCGGAGCTCCGCGAGGCGGGTTACGAGGCCGCGGTCAACGCCACCGGCCGGTGGAACGGCGTGGCCCTGCTCTCCAAGGTGGGTCTCGACGACGTGGTGACGGGCCTGCCCGGCGGGCCCGACTACGAGGGTGTCCAGGAGCCCCGCGCCATCTCCGCCACCTGCGGCGGGGTGCGCGTCTGGTCGGTCTACGTGCCGAACGGCCGCGAGGTCGAGCACGACCACTACGGCTACAAGCTGGACTGGTTCCGGGCCCTGGCCGCCGCCGTCGCCGAAGACGCGGCCGGCCCCCGTCCGTTCGCGGTGCTCGGCGACTTCAACGTGGCGCCGACCGACGAGGACGTGTACGACCCGGCGGTCTTCGCGGGGCTCACGCACGTCACCCCCGCCGAGCGCGCCGCCCTGGAGGCGCTGCGCGAGGCCGGCCTCTCGGACGTCTTCCCGCGCGCGCTCAAGTACGACCGTCCGTACACGTTCTGGGACTACCGGATGCTCGCCTTCCCCAAGAACAGGGGCATGCGCATCGACCTGGCCTACGGGAACGCCCCCTTCGTCAAGGCCGTCACCGACGCCTACGTGGACCGCGAGGAGCGCAAGGGCAAGGGCGCGTCCGACCACGCCCCGGTCGTGGTGGACCTCGACCTCTGATCCCTGCGCGCCCTGTGGCCGGCGGCGGATCCGGGTGCCAGGCTGGTTCGCATGAACATCCCCTTCCTGGACAACTGGCTGAACCGGAACGAGAAGGAACGGGGTGCGGGACTCGCGGCCGCCCTCGTGGATGATCCCGAGGGCGTCGCCGAGTTGTTCTCGGAGTGCGAGATGCTGCGCGCCCAGGCCCGCTCGGCAGGGCTCGAACTCGACGGGAGCCCGGCTTCGTTGGAGGCGCTCGACCAGCTGATGCCCCGCTGGCGACGGGATCCCGAGGCCGTGCCGTGGCTGGGCAACGACGCCGGCTTCTACCTCGGGACCGTGATCATCCGCACCATCCCGGGCACCGTCTGGCAGGTGTGGCCGAACGGGCAACCGGTGATCCGGCTGGCCTCGGGCCGGGAGCTGAACGTGGTCGAGTCCGGGGTGTCGTGGGCGATGACCGGATCCCCCGAGTTGTCCCAGGCGTACGCCGAGGCCTCGGAGGGCTGATCTCCGGTGCCTTTATGCGGCATTTAGGCGTGTCGAGGCGAAGTGCCTTTCCACGGCTGGATAGTTTGCGCTGACCTCGACACACCGACAAGTGGGCAGGGCAGCGTATGGCCGTCGATCCGTTGATCGAGCTGCGGGACGTCAACAAGCACTTCGGGCAGTTGCACGTGCTCCAAGGCATCAACCTCACCGTCGGCCGCGGGGAGGTGGTGGTGATCATCGGCCCCTCCGGTTCCGGCAAATCGACCCTGTGTCGGGCCATCAACCGGCTGGAGACCATCGAGTCGGGAGCGATCACGCTCGACGGGAAGCCGCTGCCGGCCGAAGGCAAGGAGCTGGCGGGACTGCGCGCCGAGGTGGGCATGGTCTTCCAGTCCTTCAACCTCTTCGCGCACAAGACCGTCCTCGCCAACGTCTCGCTCGCGCAGGTCAAGGTCAGGAAGCGCAAGAAGGACGAGGCGGACAAGCGCTCCCGCGAACTGCTGGAGCGGGTGGGCCTCGCCGACCAGGCCGAGAAGTACCCCGCCCAGCTCTCCGGCGGCCAACAACAGCGCGTGGCCATCGCCCGCGCCCTCGCCATGAGCCCCAAGGCCCTGCTCTTCGACGAGCCCACGTCGGCGCTCGACCCGGAGATGATCAACGAGGTGCTGGAGGTCATGCAGCAGCTGGCCGCGGAGGGCATGACCATGGTCGTGGTCACCCACGAGATGGGCTTCGCCCGCTCCGCCGCCAACCGCGTGGTGTTCATGGCCGACGGGAAGATCATCGAGGACCGCACCCCGGAGGCTTTCTTCACCGCGCCCGAGAGCGACCGGGCCCGGGACTTCCTCTCCAAGATCCTCAAGCACTGAGGGGCCGGCCGTGATGCTCTCCCGTCGATCCCGCCTGCCCGGGGTCCTCCTCGCCCTCGCCCTGCTCGCCTCCGCGGTCGGCTGCGGCAAGGACGGCAGCCCACCCGTCAAGGGGCCCCAGCCGGAGGACCTGCCCACCTACAAGGTCGCCACCGACTTCACGCTGCCCGAGTCCCCGACCTGGCAGCGGGCCAAGAAGCGCGGCCACCTCGTCGTCGGCGCCAAGGAGGACCAGCCGTACATGGGGGAGAAGGACCCCGCCAGTGGCCGCTACTCCGGCTTCGACATCGAGATCGCCAAGATGATGTCCGCCTCCCTCGGCTTCGACCCCAAGACGATCGAGTTCAAGACGATCGCCTCCGCCAACCGCGAGACCGCCCTGCAGAACGGGCAGATCGACTACTACGTCGGCACCTACACGATCAACGACAACCGCAAGAAGCAGGTCGGCTTCGCCGGCCCCTACTTCATGGCCGGCCAGTCCCTCCTCGTGCGCAAGGACGAGAAGGACATCAAGGGCCCCGAGGACCTCGCCGGCAAGAAGGTCTGCTCCGCGGCGGGCTCCACCCCCTACCAGCGCCTCCAGAAGGAACACCCCGAGGCCGTGCTGGTCTCCTACGACACCTACTCCGTCTGTGTGGACAACCTGCTCACCTACCAGGTCGACGCCGTCTCCACCGACGACTCGATCCTCCTCGGCTACGCCGCCAAGGTCCCCGACGAACTGAAGGTCGTCGGCGAGCCCTTCTCCGAGGAGCCCTACGGGATCGGTGTCCCGCGTGGCGACAACGCCCTGCGCTTCGCCCTCGACGACGCCCTGGCGGAGAACGAGAAGAACGGCAACTGGAAGAAGGCGTACGAGGCCACGCTCGGCCTGTCCGGCGAGCCCGCCCCGACCCCACCACCCATCGACCGCTACCCGGCGAGCTGAGAGGAGCGGAGCCACCTCCATGGACGTACTCACCGAGAACTTCGCGATCTACGGCAAGGGATTCCTCGGGACCCTGCAACTCACCTTCTACGCCTCCCTGCTCGCCCTGGTCCTGGGCTTCGTGATGTGCTCCTTCCGGGTCGCACCCGTCGGATCCTTCCGGGTCTTCGGCACGGTCTGGGTCACCGTGCTGCGCAACACCCCGCTCACCCTGCTGTTCTTCGCGGTGCTGCTGGGCCTGCCCCGCTTCGGCATCGTGCTGCCCTTCCAGCTCTTCGCGATCCTCGCGCTCGGCTGCTACACCTCCGCGTTCATCTGCGAGGTGCTGCGCTCCGGCATCAACACCGTGCCCAAGGGACAGGGCGAGGCGGCCCGCAGCCTGGGGATGTCCTTCGACCAGACCCTCGGCACGGTGGTGCTGCCCCAGGCCTTCCGCTCCGTGATCCCACCCATCGGCTCCACGCTGATCGCCCTCGCCAAGAACTCGGCCATCGCGGGCGCCTTCAGCGTCAACGAGCTGCTGGGCACCTACAAGACCCTCAACGAGCTGGGCTACAGCATCATCTGGACCTTCGTCTGGATCGCCGTCGGCTACCTGATCATCACCCTGTCCATCAGCCTCCTCTTCCACGTGCTCGAGAAGCGGTTCGGAGTCGCCCGATGACCGCGCACACGCTCCACGGGGACCCGGAGTCCAGTGCCCTCTACGACATCCCCGGTCCTCGGGCCCGGCGCCGGCACTTCCTCTACGGGATCGTCTCCACGGCGCTGATCCTGCTGGTGCTGGCCTGGATCCTCTACCTGCTCTTCGACACCGACCAGTTCACCGCCGCCAAGTGGACCCCCTTCGAGTACAAGGGCATCCAGGAACTGTTGCTCAGGGGGCTGGGCAACACCCTCAAGGCCTTCGCGTACGCCTCCGTGCTCTCGCTCGCGCTGGGCGCGGTGCTGGCCACCGGACGGATGTCGATCCACCGTCCGGTGCGCTGGCTCGCCACGCTGTGCGTGGAGTTCTTCCGGGCGATGCCCGTCCTGGTGATGATCTTCTTCATCTTCGTCGCGCTGAAGGTCCAGCCGCTGCCGGCGCTGGTGGCGGGGCTGACCCTCTACAACGGCTCGGTGCTGGCGGAGGTCTTCCGCACGGGGATCAACTCGGTCGAGAAGGGCCAGCGCGAGGCCGCGTACGCCCTGGGCATGCGCAAGACCCAGGTGATGACCTTCGTCCTGGCCCCGCAGGCGGTCCGGGCGATGCTGCCCACGATCATCAGCCAGCTCGTGGTGGCCCTGAAGGACACCTCGCTGGGCTATCTGATCACCTACGAGGAGTTCCTGCACGCGGGCAAGCTGATCGCCTCGAACCTGGACTACGACCTGCCGTTCATCCCGGTCGTCATGATCATCTCTCCCATCTACATCGGCATGTGCATGCTGCTGTCCTGGTTCGCCACCTGGGTGGCGCGACGGCAGCGGCACAATCCGAAGACCGAGGCGGTCACCGTCGCCCCGGCCGAACCGGGAACGGCGCTGCCGGGCGGACGCACGTAGTCCGCCCGCGGCCCGAAGGGCCAACCCGCCCGGCGGCAGCCGCGGTCACTGCTCGCGCAGCGGCACCGAGACGTACGAGGGATCGGTGCGCGGCGAGGAGAAGGTCAGCTGCGCGCCGGTGGGGTTGTGCTCGATGTAGAGCGGGTCGACGGTGTCCACGACCAGGGCGAGCCGATGGCCGGCCGGGACGTCGTAGGCGGTGGAGAAGAGGTCGAGGTCCACCCCGAAGGCCTGGTTCGGCGTCTTCCCGTGGAAGGTGTACGGGGCGTTGCTGACCAGCTTGCCGAGGCCGAGAGGGCCGACGTCGTAGAGGTAGGCGACGAAGGTGCCGTCCGCCTTGGTGGGCGTGACGGTGGTGTGCACCTTGACCGTGCCGCGGACCCTGCGGACCTCGTCCTGGCGGTCCGACTGCCAGACGGCGGCGAAGGCGCGGGGCAGGAGCGGGATGGAGGCGACCGGGGGTGCCTTGACGAACTGGTCGAGGATGCTGGACAGGAAGAGGGTGCCGCCGTTGGCGCCGGAGTCGACGTTGGCGAACACGTGCTCGCTGTCGGAGAGCGCCAGCCGCTGCGTTCCGCCCGAGCCGACCGACTTCCAGTCGGCGTAGCCCTCGTAGCCTTCGGTGCTGCGGGACTTGATCTGCACCGGGGCCTCGGAGTCCACGCCGTTGCGCTCGCCCTTGAGGTAGCGGTCGAACCAGCGGTGGGCGTTGGTCCAGGTGTCGTTGGGCAGTCCGAGCAGGCCGGTGGCCTCGGCGGTGGCGTGGTCGCCGGGACGGAATTCCAGGCGCTTGGGTCCGGTCAGCTTCTCGAAGAAGTCCGCGTACTGGTTGGGCGGGAAGATGGTGTCCCCCCAGGCGTTGCCCAGCATGACCGCGGCGCCGTTGGCGTTGATGCGGTCCACCTCGTAGGCGGCGGAGCGCTTCTTGCCCCAGTCGATCATCTGCTGTTCGCGATCCAGCCGGGAGCCGAGGAAGTCGTCCAGGATCTGCTGGAGTTCGGGTCCGGGGCGGCCGGTGATCCGCCCGGCGACGCCGAGCATCCCGGCCGCCTGCCGGTGCTGGGTGCGGCCGGAGTAGATCGACTCGATGAGGTCGGCCCAGCCGCTGAGCGCGACCACCGCCTTGATCCGGGGGTCGCGGGCCGAGGCGAGCAGGCTGATGCCCGCGCCGTAGGAGACCCCGCCGAGCCCGACGCGGGCGGCGTCGGCCGGGGTGTTGGCGAGGGCCCAGTCGATGACGGCGGAGACGTCGGCGGTGTCGGCCGGGCCGGCCGTCTCGATCTGTCCGCCGGAGAGCCAGAAGCCGCGGGAGGTGTAACTGACCACGACGTAACCGGAGTCGGCGAGCTTCTTGGCCTGGGCGGCGTACTCGATCTGCGGCAGGCCCCAGCTGGTGGGCAGCACGATCAGCGGGTACCTCGCGCCGGCCCCGGCGCCCGCGGGGGTGAAGACGTTGCCCTTGAGGGTGATGCCGCCGGAGCCGGGGATGTCGTGGAAGCGCAGTTCCGGCGAGGTGCCGGAGGCGGCGGTGGGCCCGGTGACGGGCGCCGCCTGGGCCTGGTGGGGGGCCAGGCCCAGGGCGGTCGCCGCGAGCACGGCCGCCACGGTCGCTGCGGCCGCTGCGGTGCTGGTGGTGCGGACCATCTGTCGCTCCTCGCGTGCGCCGGTGTCAAAGTGACCCGACGGTAACGGGAGGGACTTACCGTAGGTAACCCGTGAGTAAGTTACGTACGAGTAACGATTGACTGAAGTTCAACGCATCGGCCCGCGGCGGAGGGTGTCATGTGGTCAGCCGTTCTGCGGCGCGCCGTTCAGCGCGCTCTTGGCCTTCCACTCGTCAAAGGTCAGGTTCCACTCGCCGTAACCGTTGCCGATGTCCGCACGCCCCTTGGAGCCGCTGCCGACGACCTCGAAGGGATCCCCGACCTGCACCTGCTCGTAGAACGCCGCCGCGTTGGCGTCGCTCATGCCCACGCAGCCGGAACTGGAGTTGGCCCTGCCGAAGTTGGCGCTGTTCCACGGGGCGGCGTGCGCGTACATGCCCGACCAGGTCAACCGCATCGAGTAGTCGACCATCTTGTCGTAGGAGTCGCCCAGGCCCACCGTCTGGGAATCCATCCGGATGGTGCCCTCCTTCGCCATCAGCACCATGGTCCCGGACCAGGAGGCCTTCTGACCGCCCGGGGTGCCGGCCGAGATCGGAATGGTCTTCACGACCTGGCCGCCCTCGGTGACCGCCAGCTTGTGGGTGTCGAGATCCACCTTGATCCGACGGTCCTTGCCGATCTTGAACTCGGTGGAGTAGTCCTTGGCGAACAGTCCGCCGCCCGTTCCGGAGTCGACGCCGTTCAGGTTCATCTCGACCTTCACGTCGGTGCCGGACTTCCAGAACTCCTTCGGGCGCCAGTCCACCCGGTCATTGCCGGAATAGTCCTTGAACCAACCCCAGGAACCCTCGGTGTTGTTCGACGTGGTGACCTTCAGGTGCTTCTCCACCTCGGCCTTGTTCTTCACCGGGTTGTCGAACACGATCGAGACGGGCTGCGCCACGCCCACGACCGGGGTGACCCTGCCCGGATTGATCGTGACCTTGTTCACCTTGTCGGCCGCGGACGTCTTGAAACGGGCCTCCGCGCTCTGGCTCTCCGCGTTCTGCGCCTCGACCCGGTACTCGGCCCCCGGAGACGCGTTGCGCTCCGACGTCCAGGTCCTGCCGTCGGCGGCTATCCGGCCGGCCAGTTCGCCGCCCTTGCCGTCCGTCATCTTGACCCGGGCGAGTCTGCCGTCCGCGACGGTCACCGTGACCGGTTGACCCGCCTTGACCTCGCCGCCCGTCAGGTTGACCGAGATCGCCATGGCGGCCTTCTCGCCCTTGCCCGGCTTGCCGTCGTCGGCCCCGGCGGAACCGGAACCGCTGCCGCACGCGGTCAGTGCGAGGGCCGCCAGCGCGGCGGCGCCGGCCAGTGCGGCGGTTCGACTGCGCGCCCGGGTGAGGTGACGGCGCGACAGGTCGATACGGCGTGTGCGGCTCAACGGAAACCCCTCCGAAGTAATGATCGTCCGTAAAGAGAGAGGGCGGCCGGGGGTCCCGGGTTGCGGATTTCGCGAGAAAGATCGGCCGCGGGGATGTGACATGGACCGCAGCGAATCCGGCAACCGAATGCCGGTTCCCGTTCGAGGCCCGCGCGGTGAAATGAGCGGACGTCCCTCCGGGCCGGGTGAAAGGACTTTCGGCCCTCACCTCAGGGGCCCCTGATCCGGCGGACGGCGAAATGCGCCGTCGACGCGGTGGCCCGATTCCGGCCGCGTCCGCGGCGCCCGCGCCCCCGTCGCCCCACGGCCTGATCCGATGGCCACGGCGTCCGCGGGGTACCCTCCCCCCTCGGCCCCGGCGAACACGCGTTCACCGCCGGCCGGATCGCCGAAGCACCAGGCAAGCGGGAGAGACCCTTGAACGGACACGACAGCACCGCGCGCGACCGGGCCACCGCGGCCCCCCGTGCCCACAGGTGAGCGCCCCCACCGAGACGAGACCGGCGCCGGGCGGCGCCCCGGCGGTCGCCAAGAGCTCCGTGCTGCGCAGCGGTGCGCTGATGGCCGCCGGTTCGATCGTCTCGCGCGCCACCGGCTTCGTCCGTTCCGCCGTCGTCGCCGCCGCGCTCGGAACGCACTTCCTCGGTGACGGCTACGCCGTCGCCAACACCCTCCCCAACATCGTGTACATCCTGCTGATCGGCGGCGCGCTCAACGCCGTCTTCGTCCCCGAACTGATCAAGGCGGCCAAACGCCACGAGGACGGCGGCGTCGCCTACACGGACCGACTGCTGACCGTCTGCGTCCTCGCCCTCCTCGCGCTCACCGCCGCCGCGGTGCTCGCCACGCCGTGGATCGTCCGGGCCTACGCACCCGCCGGCTACAGCGCGGCCCAACTGGACACCATTGTGGCCCTGGCCCGGTTCTGCCTCCCGCAGATCCTCTTCTACGGGCTGTTCACCCTGCTCGGGCAGGTGCTGAACGCCCGCGGCCGGTTCGGGGCGATGATGTGGACCCCGATCCTCAACAACCTCGTCCTCATCGCCGTCTTCGGCTTCCACCTGTACGTGTCCGTCGGTGGGGACGAGGTGCTGAGCGCGTCCGAGACCCGACTGCTCGGCATCGGCACCACCGCCGGCATCGTCGTCCAGGCCCTCGCCCTGATCCCGTCGCTGCGCGCAGCCGGCTTCCGCTGGCGTCCCCGCTTCGACTGGCGCGGCAGCGGCCTCACCCGCCCGCTGCGCAACGCGGGCTGGCTCGTCGCCCTGGTCCTCACCAACCAGTTCGCCTACTGGGTCGTCACCCTGCTCTCCACCACCGCCGGCCAACTGGCCGACGACTCCGGGATCGCGGGCGGCGCCGGCTACGTCGCCTACAGCAACGCCTACCAGCTGTGGGTGGTGCCGCAGGGCATCGTCACCGTCTCGCTGGTCACCGCCCTGATGCCCCGGATGAGCGCCTCGGCCTCCGACGGGGACCACGCCGCCGTCCGCCGCGACGTCTCGTACGCACTGCGCTCCAGCGCCGCCCTCGTCGTGCCCGCCGCCGCGATCTTCGCCGCCCTCGCCCCCTGGGTGACGGCGAGCGTCCTCCAGTACGGGCAGGTGGGGCCCGCCGACAGCGAGGTCATCGCCGGCATCCTCATGGCCTTCGCGCCCGGCCTGGTCGCCTTCTCGGCCCAGTACGTGCTCGCCCGCGGCTTCTACGCCCTCTCCGACACCCGGACCCCGTTCTTCCTGAACCTGGTCATCGTCGTGCTCACCGCGTCACTGGCCTACACCGCCCACGCCCTGCTCCCGCCGCGTTGGGTCGTCACCGGCATCGCCGGCGCCACCTCCCTCGCCTACCTGGCGGGCGCCGCGGTCACCGCGTACGCCCTCGCCCGCCGGCTGGGCCCGCGCGCGCAGACCCCCGCCGGGGCCCGGAGCACGGCGCTGCGCACCCACCTGCGGCTGCTCCTGGCCTGCCTGCCGGCGGCGGCGGTCGGACACGGGGCGGCCCTCGCGTGTGACGGGTTCGGCAGATTCGCCGCGGTCGGAGCGGGAACCGCGGCGCTCGCCCTGGTCGTCATCCTCCTCGCAAGGCCGCTGCGCCTCACGGAGATCACCGACCTGTCGGCCTCCCTCCGCCGGAGAACGGGCCGGTAGGGGGAGGAAGGCACCCGAACCGCACTGGATACTGACCGGATGCCACGCGTACTGCTGATCGAGGACGACCCTTCCATCCGGGAAGGGGTCGCCCTCGGCCTTCGCCGCAGAGGCCACGAGGTGAGCACCGCCGAGACGGGGGAGGACGGCCTGGCCCTGATGGCCGGCTTCCGCCCCGAACTGGTGCTCCTCGACCTCATGCTGCCGGGCATCAACGGCGTCCAGGTCTGCCGCCGCATTCGCGAGACCAGCCAGGTCCCCGTCATCATGCTCACCGCGCGCGGCGACGACTTCGACATCGTCGTCGGCCTGGAGGCGGGCGCCGACGACTACGTGGTCAAACCCGTCCGCACCGAGATCATCGAGGCCCGGGTCCGCGCCGTGTTGCGACGCCTGGCCGCCCCGACCGACGGCCGCGCCGGGATCGAGCTGCACGGCGCGCTCGCCGTGGACCGCGCCGGTCTGACCGTCGCGAAGAACGGCACGCACGTCCCGCTGGCCCCCAGCGAACTCAAACTGCTGCTGCACCTGTCCGCCGCCCCCGCGCAGGTCTTCTCCCGCCGGCAACTGCTGGAGTACGTGTGGGAGCACAGCTACCACGGTGACGCCCGCCTCGTCGACGCCTGCGTCCGGCGCCTGCGCCACAAGATCGAGGACCCGGACGCCGCCCCCCGCTACATACAGACCGTGCGGGGCTTCGGCTACCGCTTCGGTCCCCTCTAGGGCGCGCGGTGGGACGCATCGCCCCGCTCGGCCTGCGGACCCGGCTGATCGCCGCCTTCCTGCTGGTCGCCGCGATCTGCGCGGTGACCACGGCCGCGCTGACGTACCAACAGGCCCGCACCGCGATCCTCAAGCAGACCCAGGACACCGCCGTCAGCACCCTGCGCGACCAGATCGACAGCCAGGCGGTCCAACTGCCCCTCGACCGGCGGCAGCTCCAGAGCATGGTCACCGAACTGGGTCGGCGCGGCAAACCCCACTCCTGGGTGGTGTACGGCGAGTACGGCGACCTGAAGGCGACCTCGAACAACCCGGGCGGCCCCCTCGTGTCACCCATCGTCGGCGAGGGGTTCCGCGAACAGATACGCCACACCCGGTCGGGCGCCTTCCAACGGGTCCGGGACGGCGACGGCAACGCCATGCTCGCCGTCGGGATGCCCGCCGTCTTCGTCCACGACGGGTCCAACCGACCCACCGGCGCCGTCTTCTACGCCGTGATGCCCCTGAACACCGAGGAACAGACCGTCAGCGCGATGGTCGACGCCGCACAACAGGGCGCCGTTCCCGGCCTCGCCATCGCCGTCGTCCCCGCCCTGCTCGCCGCCCGCAGCGTTCTGCGCCCCGTACGCCGACTGCGCACCGCGGCCCAGCAGATGGGCCGGGGACAACTGGACACCCGCATCGAGGTCAGGGGAGCGGACGAACTCGCCGGACTGGCCCGGACCTTCAACGAGACGGCCGGCGCGCTGGAACGCTCCGTGGAGGAACTGCGGCAGGCCGAGGTACGCGCCCGCCGGTTCGCCTCCGACGTCTCCCACGAACTGCGCACCCCCCTCGCCGGGATGCTCGCCGTCACCGAGGTGCTCGACGAGGACGCCGAGAGCCTCGACCCCGACACGGCCAAGGCCCTGCGGCTGATCAGCGCCGAGACCGGCAAACTCGCCGTGCTCGTCGAGGACCTCATGGAGATCTCCCGCTTCGACGCCCGCGCGGCCGAGCTGAACCTCGACGACGTCGACGTCGCCGAGGCCGTGGGCAAGTCCCTGGAACGACGCCACTGGGACGACGACCGGGTGAGCGCCGAGCTGCCCCCGCGAGTCCGCGCCCGGCTCGACCCGCGCCGGTTCGACGTGATCCTCGCCAACCTCGTCGGCAACGCCCTGCGACACGGCGGCGCCCCGGTCCGGATCACCGTCACCTCCCCGCCCCGCCCCGACGGCGACCGCCTGGTGATCGAGGTGGCCGACAGCGGGCCCGGCATCGCCCCCGAGGTGCTGCCGCACATCTTCGACCGGTTCTTCAAGGCCGACGCGGCCCGGACCCGGTCCGCCGGCAGCGGCCTCGGACTCGCCATCACCCTGGAGAACGTCCGTCTGCACGGCGGCACCCTGCACGCCGCCAACGCCGCCGACGGCGGGGCCGTCTTCACCCTCGACATGCCCCTGGAGGCCCGCGCGTGACCCCCGTACGCAGGGCCGTCGCCGCTCTGGTCGCCCCCCTCACCCTGCTCACCGCGTGCGGGATCAAGGACACCCCCGTCGTCGAGATCGGCCGGCCCGGGGTGCTGACGGTCGCCGCCCCGCCCGACGCCGGCCTGCTGTACTTCGTCCTGCCCGACGGGCGCCTCGCGCCGGTCCCGATCACCGACGGGCCCGCGTACGGGCCGGGCGCCATGATCGCCCTGCTGATGAACGGTCCCGACCCCGCGGCGAAAGCGGCCGGGCTGCGCACCGAACTGCCCTCGTCGACCGCGCCCGGCACACTCGACGGCCGCCCGCTGACGCAGATGACGGGGGAGGGGTCCGTCCGGGTCCGACTGCCCTTCCCGGTGCGACCCCTGTCCGAGTCGGCCCGCCGGCAGGTGATGTGCACCGTCGTCTCCTCCGCCGGGATCCCGGCGGACGCCGAGGTCACCCTGGCCGGCCCCGACAGCGTCCTGGCACCCGACCACTGCGGTTTCTAGGACGCTGTCGTCAACGCGGCGACGTGCGGTACCGGGCGCCGCGGGCCGGGCGAACCCTTGACGACAGAGCCCGGGAGATCCCCCTCGCATCGTGTCGGGCCGTCGGGTTCGGTCCTCTTGCGAGGCACGCGCCCCGACCGGCACCGTGACCCCATGGCCCCCGCCCCCACGCACGGCGACGCGGACGTCCCCGACGTCTTCGACCCCCGCCTGTACGCCGAAGACATCCCCCACCGGCGCTACCGGCTGCTCCGCGACCGGCACCCCGTCGCCCGGCAGGCCGAACCGGAGGTCCTCGGCTGGCCCGCGGGGCCCGGCTTCTGGGCCGTCACCCGACACGCCGACGTCGTACGGGTCCTGCGCGAACACACCACCTACTCCTCGTGGCTCGGCGCCACCCAGATCCGCGACCCCGACCCCGCCGACCTGCCCTTCCTGCGCCGCACCATGCTCAACCAGGACCCTCCCGGGCACGGCCGGCTGCGGCGGCTCGTCGCCCGCGCCTTCACCCCCGCCCGCGTCGACGCCTTCGCGGGCCGGGTCCGCGAGCGGGCCCGCACACTGCTGTGCGCCGCCCGCGACGGCGCCGAGGGCGGGACCACCGACCTGGTGTCCGCGGTGACGGACGAGTACGCGCTGCTCAACCTGACCGACCTGATGGGAATCCCGGCCGCCGACCGGGGGCTGCTCCTGGAGTGGACCGTACGGGTCATCGGCTACCAGGACCCCGACGACGCCCCCGCACCGCTGCTCGGCCCGGACGGGAAACCCCTCAACCCCCGCTCCCCGGCGCTGCTGGGCGAGATGTTCGGATACGCCCGCGAACTGGCCGCCCACAAGCGGGCACATCCGGGCGACGACGTGATGACCGCCCTCGCGGAAGCCGAACTGGATCCGGCCGAACTGGAGATGTTCTTCTTCCTGTTGACCGTCGCGGGCAACGACACCGTACGCAGCGCCGCGCCCGGCGGCCTGCTCGCCCTGGCCCGCGACCCGGACGGCTATCGCCGGCTCGCCGCGGGCGACGTGCCCATGCACCGGGCCGTGGACGAACTCCTGCGCGTCCACCCGCCCGTGCTCAGCTTCCGCCGCACCGCCTCCGTGGACACCGAACTCGGCGGGCAGCGGATCCGAGCCGGGGACAAGGTGGTGGTCTTCCACGCCTCCGCCAACCACGACGAGCGGGTCTTCACCGCACCCGACCGGCTCGACCTCGGCCGCGCGCACAACCCGCACGTCTCCTTCGGCGACGGACCGCACGTCTGCCTGGGCGCCCACTTCGCCCGGCTCCAACTGCGCACCCTCTACGAGGAGTGGCGCACGCTGATGCCGGCGCCCGAGTCGACGGGCCCGCCGCGCCGGCTGGTCTCGAACTTCATCAACGGGATCACGCGGCTGCCGATGCGGGTGTCCGGGCCGGCCGGGTGACATCGGCCAACAGCTCCGCCACGTCCGGCCCGTAGGCGTCGGAGTTGACCACCTTCAGCACGACGCAGAAGGAGTCGTTGCCGTACTTGCGGGCCAACTCGCGGTGATTGCGCGCCAGATAGCGGGCGCCGGCCTGGTTGCTGATCGCGGTCTGCCCGGAGATCAGGAACACGGGCCTGCTCCCGGGGCCCGTCGTCAGCCGGGCCAGCACCACGTGGTCCACCAGGCCCTTGTTCCAGCGGTACGTCTCCTCGCCGACGATGATGGCGCCCCGGTCGGGGCCCGCCGCCGTGCTGACGTCCACCCGGATGCCCGGCAGCATCGACCCCAGGTGGGCGGCCGTCCGCGCGTTGGAGACGGGACCGCCCACGCAGAACTCGGCGCGCTCGCCGAACCCTTGGCGCACGGTGTCCTGGGAGACGATCTGCAGGTTCGCGCCGCAGTCCTTGATCAGGGCGGATATCTCCAGCAACGCGAAGGCGTCGTTGCGGTGCACCGACCCCTCCGTGCCGCCCATCTGCCGGTTGACCACGAACAGGCAGTCGGAGCCGGACGGCAGGCCGAAGAAGGCCTGCTTGCGGCGGAGCGTGCGGCGCCACAGGTAGGTACGGGCGAACCAGCCGAAGCCGCCGCTGATGGCCGTGGCCACCACGCCGAGCACGATGTTGCGCACGTCGTCGTTCATGGCGCGGATGTTAACCCGCGCGAGGCCGTCCTGACGCGGGGGGTGCGGTGAAGTTAGAGTGCCGGCCTGGGCCTGTGGCACGGGCTCTGACAGGCCGTCGACTGGAGGTACGGATGCGTCGTCCCGCCGCACGTCAATGGGCGCTGGTCGCCCTCGTCGGAGCACTGGTGTCCACCGGGGCGGCGGCGCCACCGTCGGCGCCGGCGGTCGGTGCCCCCGCGAAGGTCCCGGTGGCCGTCGGTCACGGCGGTGCGGTGGCCAGCGTCGATGCCGACGCCAGCGCCGCGGGCATCGCCGTCCTGCGCTCCGGCGGCAACGCGGTGGACGCGGCGGTCGCCACCGCAGCCGCGCTCGGCGTCACCGAGCCGTACTCCGCCGGGATCGGCGGCGGCGGGTACCTCGTGTACTACGACGCCAAGACCCGTCGGGTGCACACCATCGACGGTCGCGAGACCGCCCCGGCGACGGCGGACGCCGGCCTGTTCCAGGAGAACGGCGTCCCCATCCCCTTCGCCGAGGGCCAGACCAGCGGGCGCGGGGTCGGCGTCCCCGGCACCCCGGCGACCTGGAAGAGCGCGCTCGACGCCTGGGGTTCGCGGCCCCTTGGGCAACTGCTTCGCCCGGCCGAGAAGTTGGCCCGCGACGGATTCGTCGTGGACGCCACCTTCCGGGCCCAGACCGAACTGAACCAGGACCGCTTCAAGGACTTCCCGGCCACCGCGAAGCTCTTCCTGCCCGGCGGAGCCCTGCCGGTGGTCGGCTCCACCTTCAAGAACCCCGACCTCGCCGCCACCTACGGCGAACTCGGCAGCAAGGGCACCGGGGCGCTCTACCGGGGCCCGATCGCCGAGGACATCGTGCGGGCCGTCCGCAAGCCCCCGGTGGACCCCGCCGCCACCCGCGTGGTCCGCCCGGGCGACCTGACCACCGGCGACCTGCGCGCGTACGCCACCAAGCGGCAGGCCCCGACCCGGGTCGGCTACCGGGGCCTGGACGTCTACAGCATGGCCCCGTCCTCCTCGGGCGGCACCACCGTCGGCGAGGCGCTCAACATCCTGGAGCGCACCGACCTGGGCTCGCTCTCCGAGGCGCAGTACCTGCACCGGTTCATCGAGGCGTCCCGGATCTCCTTCGCCGACCGGGGGCGCTGGGTCGGCGATCCGGCCGCCGAGGACGTGCCGACGCGGGAACTGCTCTCGCAGCGGTTCGCCGACAGCCGCGCCTGCCTCGTCAAGCCCGGCCAGACGCTGACCAGCCCGCTGGCCCCCGGTGACCCGCGCAATCCGGTGCCCTGCGCCACCACGGGCAAGGCCGCCCCGACCACGTACGAAGGGGAGAACACCACGCACCTGACGGTCGCCGACCGCTGGGGCAACGTGGTGTCGTACACGCTGACCATCGAGTCCACGGGCGGCAGCGGGATCACCGTCCCGGGCCGGGGCTTCCTGCTCAACAACGAGCTGACCGACTTCTCCTTCGCCCCGGCCGCCCCCGGCGTCCCCGACCCGAACCTGCCCGGCCCCGGCAAGCGACCGCGTTCGTCGATGGCCCCGACCATCGTGCTGGAGCACGGCCGCCCGGTGCTGGCCGTGGGCTCCCCGGGCGGCGCGACCATCATCACCACCGTGCTGCAGACCCTGCTCGGACACCTCGACCGGGGCCTCCCGCTGGTCGACGCCATCGCGGCGCCGCGGGCCAGCCAGCGCAACCAGACGACGACCGAGCTGGAACCGGGCCTGTGGAACAGTCCGGTGCGCGCCGAACTGGAGGCGATCGGGCAGGGATTCCGGCAGAACCCGGAGATCGGCGCCGCCACCGGCGTGCAGCGGCTGCCGGACGGGCGCTGGCTGGCCGCGGCCGAGACCAGCAGGCGGGGCGGCGGCTCGGCGATGGTGGTCGCCCCGCGCGGCCGCCCGTAGGCCGTCTCCCGCGGACCGTGCCGGGCCCGCAGCCCCCGCGGACCGTGCCGGGCCGCAGGCGGCGGGCCGGCACGTCACGGGGTGGTGAGGATCCTGGGGCCGTCGGCGGTGATCGCGACCGTGTGCTCCGCGTGCGCGGCGCGACTGCCGTCCACGGTCCGCAGGGTCCAGCCGTCGGCGTCGCAGGTGTAGTCGTCGGTGCCTCCCGCGATCACCATCGGTTCGATCGCGAGGACCATGCCGGCGCGCAGCCTCATGCCGCGCCCGGCGGGACCCTCGTTGGGCACGCCGGGGTCCTCGTGCATGGAGCGGCCGATGCCGTGCCCGCCGAACCCGTCGGGTATGCCGTACCCGGCGCCGCGGCAGACCGTGCCGACGGCATGGGCGATGTCGCCGATCCTGTTGCCGGGCACGGCGGCGGCGATGCCGGCGGCCAGGGCGGCCTCGGCGGTCTCGATCAGTCGCAGGTCGGCCGGGCGCGCCCGGCCGACCGTGAAGCTCACCGCGGCGTCCCCGGCCCAGCCGCCCAGCTTCGCGCCGAAGTCGACGCTGACCAGGTCCCCGTCGCACAGCCGGTATCCGGTCGGGACGCCGTGCACGATCGCGTCGTTGACCGAGACGCACAGCACGGCGGGGAAGGGCACGGGCGCGAACTGGGGCCGGTACCCCAGGAAGGGGGAGGTCGCTCCGGCCTCCCGCAGCACCTCACGGGCCACCGCGTCCAGCTCCAGCAAGGAGACCCCGACGTCGGCGGCCTCCCGCGCCGCCGCCAGGGCCCTTCCCACGACACGGCCGGGAGCCCGCATTTCCTCGATGTCTCGGTCCGTCTTCAGTTTCACCATGCCAATAACTATACCGGTATAACTTTAACGGGATGAAAATTGGGTCCCGGGGTAGGATGGCCGCATGGTCCGAACCCCCCTCACCCCCGAAGAGCGCGAGCGCGGCGAGCGGCTGGGCGCGCTGCTCCGCGAGGCGCGAGGCCCGCGCAGCATGGTCGAGATCGCCGCGAGCGCCGGCCTCTCCGCCGAGACGCTCCGCAAGATCGAGACGGGTCGTGCGCCGACGCCCGCCTTCTTCACCGTGGCGGCCCTCGCCGGCGCCCTCGGCCTCTCCCTCGACGACGTGATGCGGCGCTGCGCCTTCGTGCCCGTCTGAGTTCCCGTGAGTTCCCGCCCGTCCGGTTCGCCTCCGTCGGGTTCGCCTCTGTCGGGGTCGGCGGCCTGGTCGAGCGGGTGTCGGCGGGTGCCGTCGGGTGCGGTCGGAGGAGCGGCGAAGGTACGCCTGATCGGCCCCGCAGGCCTGTCGTTCGAGCGGGGCGGTCGGCCGAACGGCCCAACAGGCGGTGGGGCCCGCCGGGCGCGGGGCAAGCGTGAGGGCGTGTCAGCCACGAACGCATCGAAGCGACTCGGATTCGGACTGCTCGGCGCCGTCCTCGCGAGCGGCCTGCTGCTCGCGGCCTGCGCCGTACCCCAGGGTCGAGCCCGTGTCGGGGATTCGGGGGAGGCGGTCTCCCGCCGCCCGGGCGCCGTCGCCGGGCACACCCCGCTCCCGGCCCGGGCCGATCGGCGGGGAACCCCCTAAGCTCGGGGGCATGGACCTTGAGGAGCTAGGCCGGGGCAAGTACGTCAGCCTCACCACCTTCCGTAAGGACGGCACTCCCGTCGCCACCCCCGTCTGGGCGGTGGCGGACGGGGGTGAGCTGTACGTGTGGACGCGCAGCGACTCCTGGAAGGTCAAGCGGATCCGCAACAGCGGCCGGGTCACCGTCGGCCCCTGCGACGTGCGCGGACGTGTCCCGGAGGGGGCTCCCGCACTGCCGGGCGAGGCGCGGTTGCTCGACGAGGCGGGCCTCAAGCGGGTGCGCGGGCTGATGATGCGCAAGTACACCTGGCAGTTCTGGTTGGTGGACGTGCCCGCCACCGTGGTGCGTCGCGGCAAGCGCCCGCACACCGCGATTGCCGTCAAGCTTTGAGGCTCCCGTAGTCCACCTGTAACACGGGTGGGATCCAATGCGCCCATGGAGACGGCGACTTCGCTGCTGATCGCTCAACTTGCCGAATATTTGCGTGGGTTGACGCGGAGACTGGATCCCGAGGCGGGCTGGTACGGGGAGTTCCTGCGCCGGGACCCCGACGGGATGCGGGCCTGTCTGGACGGAGCCGCGATTCCCCCGTGGGACGTGGTGGCGTCCCTGCTGGGCGACGCCCGGGCTGCGGCCGGTGAGGTGGAGTACGCGGCCCGGCTGCGCGCCGCCGCCGCCGGGGCCTGGGACCGGGCCCCGGGCGGCGCGGGCGAACTGCGGACCCACCTCCGGACGGCCGTCGCGCAGCGGGAGGCCTCGGAGGCGGCGCTGCGCAGCCTGACGGCCCGGCTGGGCGGCACGCCGGACCCGGTGGAGGCCGCCGCGTTGGCGCGGGAGGTGGCCTGGACCCGGGACGACGCCGCCCGGGCGGCCGGACGGCACGAGGACCTCACGGCCCGGCTCGCCGCGCTGCCGATGAATCCGGCCGAGGTGCGGGAGTGGACGCGGTCGGACACCGCCCCCGCCGCGGCCGGCGACCCCCTGCCCGGTGTGCCGCGGCGGCGCCCCCCACACACCCAGGCCCATGCCCCGGCGCCCCCGGGCGGCGGCACCCCTGCGGAACCCACCACCTTCGGAACCGGCACGAGTCCCCTCCCGGCCGCGGCGGTGGCCGTCGACCCGGCTGAGGACCCGGCCGCCGATCCGTCCGGCGCCCCGGCCCGCAAGCCGTATGACGATCCGGCCCACAAGCCGTATGACGATCCGGCCCACAAGCCGTATGACGATCCGGTTCGCGATCCGTATGACGATCCGGCTGTCGACGCCCCGCCCGCCCCCGCCCCCGCCGAGCCCCCGGTCGGTCGGGCCGAGGGGCGGTGGTTGCGCGGTGGCCGGCGCTCCGGAGGCGGTGCCCGGTACGCCGGGGCGGCGGAGCCCGCCCCGGCCGCCGACACCGCGCCGCCGGGCGGCCCGGACGACGCGGCGGCCGTCGCCCCGCGCGGGGCCCGGTTCGGCCACCCGGAACCGAGACGGCCCCGCCCCCCGGCCCCGGAGCCCGCACCACCCGGTCCGGAGCCGCGCCCGCCCGGCCCCGTCGGCCCCCGCCGCACCGCCGCGTTCGCCGCCGCACTGGCGGACCTCCGGGCACGGGGCCGCACCGGCGAGGCGCACGCCCTGCTGTGCGAGGCGGCGGCCTGGCCGGCCGAACTACTGCCCGGGCTCGCCGCCGCGTTGACCCGCGCCGGGCTCACCGCCGACTGGGCCACCCTGCTCTGGGAGGCCGCCTCGCTCCCGCCCGAACGGCTCGCCGCCGCGGCGGCGGCCCTCGCGGTGGCCGGTCGGGACGCCGACTGCGACGCGCTGCTGCGCCAGGGGGTGGCCCGGCCCGCCGCCGAGATCGCGGAGGCCGCCCTCGCGCTCGGCGCGGCCGGTCGGGAACGGGAGGCCGACGCCCTGCTCGGCGCCTTCGTGCGGCTGCGCACGGCCGAGGAGGCGGCCGCTCTGGCGCGACGGGATCCGTACTGGTTCGCCCCGAGGTTGCTCCGGGCCGCGGGCGCCCTCCCGGGGACCCGACACCGGGACCTGACACATGCCCTGCGGGTGGCCGGTATCGCTGCTCCGTAACCACTTGAGTATCAATTTGCCCGCCTGATGACAGGAAATGACCGCATGCCAACGTAGTGCGATCGACTACTCCAACCGCGCAAGGCGCTCTTGCCCCACGCTGTGACGAGGCCTACGTTCTACTCCCTACGCACCACCATCTACGTGCGTAGAAGTCGGCGTTCCCGTCGCGAGGAGCAGCTCATGGCCCAAGTCGTCCGCGCCGCGCTCGTCCAGGCCACCTGGACCGGAGACACCGAGTCGATGATCGCCAAACACGAGGAGCACGCCCGCGCGGCGGCTGCCCAAGGCGCGCAGATCATCGGCTTCCAGGAGGTGTTCAACGCCCCGTACTTCTGCCAGGTGCAGGATGCGGAGCACTACCGCTGGGCCGAGGCCGTCCCCGACGGCCCGACCGTCCGCCGCATGCAGGACCTCGCCCGCGAGACCGGCATGGTGATCGTCGTACCGGTCTTCGAGGTGGAGTCCGAGGGGTTCTACTACAACACCGCCGCCGTCATCGACGCCGACGGAAGCTACCTCGGCAAGTACCGCAAACACCACATCCCGCAGGTCAAGGGCTTTTGGGAGAAGTTCTACTTCCGCCCCGGAAACCTCGGCTGGCCCGTCTTCGACACGGCCGTCGGCCGGGTCGGCGTGTACATCTGCTACGACCGCCACTTCCCCGAGGGATGGCGTGCGCTGGGCCTGGCCGGTGCCCAGCTCGTCTACAACCCGTCCGCCACCTCCCGAGGCCTGTCCGCCTACCTGTGGCAGCTGGAACAACCCGCCTCGGCCGTCGCCAACGAGTACTTCGTCGCCGCCATCAACCGGGTCGGCCAGGAGGAGTACGGGGACAACGAGTTCTACGGCACCAGCTACTTCGTGGACCCGCGCGGTCAGTTCGTCGGGGAGGTCGCCGGCGACAAGGAAGAGGAACTCCTCGTCCGCGACCTCGACTTCGGCCTCATCGAGGAGGTCCGCAACCAGTGGGCCTTCTACCGCGACCGCCGTCCCGACGCCTACGGAGGGCTCGTACAGCCGTGACCAACCCGATCCCCCTGCACAGTCGCCACCGCACCGTCATGCCCGAGTGGCTCGCCCTCTACTACGACCGCCCCATCGAGCTGACGCACGGCGAGGGCCGCCACGTCTGGGACGCCGACGGCAACCGCTACCTCGACTTCTTCGGCGGCATCCTCACCACGATGACCGCCCACGCCCTGCCCGAGGTCACCAAGGCCGTCTCCGAACAGGCCGGGCGGATCATCCACTCCTCCACCCTGTACCTGAACCGGCCCATGGTCGAACTGGCCGAACGCGTCGCCGCCCTGTCCGGCATCCCGGACGCACGGGTCTTCTTCACGACCTCCGGCACCGAGGCCAACGACACCGCCCTGCTGCTCGCCACGTCGTACCGCCGCTCCAACCAGATCCTGGCGATGCGCAACAGCTACCACGGCCGGTCCTTCTCCACCGTCTCGATCACCGGCAACCGGGGCTGGTCCCCGACCAGCCTCTCGCCGCTCCAGACGTACTACGTCCAGGGCGCGGTGCGCACCCGGGGCCCCTTCGCGGCACTGCCCGACGCCGAGTTCACCGCCGCCGCCGTCGCGGACCTCGAAGACGTGCTCGGCCAGGCGCGCGGCGGAGTCGCCGCGCTCATCGCGGAACCCATCCAGGGCGTCGGCGGTTTCACCTCCCCGCCCGACGGCCTGTACGGGGCCTTCCGCGAGGTCCTCGACCGACACGGCATCCTCTGGATCAGCGACGAGGTACAGACAGGCTGGGGCCGCACCGGCGAACACTTCTGGGGCTGGCAGGCGCACGCCCAGAACGGCCCGCCGGACATCCTCACCTTCGCCAAGGGCATCGGCAACGGCATGTCCATCGGCGGTGTCGTGGCCCGCGCCGAGGTCATGAACTGCGTCGACTCCAACTCCATCTCCACCTTCGGCGGCTCCCCGGTCACCATGGCGGCCGGCGTCGCCAACCTCTCGTACCTCCTGGAACACGACCTCCAGGGCAACGCCCGCCGCGTCGGGGGCCTCCTCCTGGAACGACTGCGCGCCGTCACCGCCGGCGTGCCCGCCGTCCGCGAGGTGCGCGGCCGGGGCCTGATGGCCGGCCTGGAGCTGACGAGGCCCGGCACCGACCGCGCCGACCCCGAAGCGGCCGCAGCCGTACTGGAAGCCGCCCGCGAACGCGGCCTGCTGCTCGGCAAGGGAGGCGGGCACGACACCAGCGTGCTGCGCATCGCGCCGCCGCTGTCCCTCACCGTCGCCGAGGCGGAAGAGGGCGCCGACATCCTCGAACAGGCCCTGCGCACCGCCCTCTAGCCCTCCGGGGGAGACGTACATGACCACCCGCACCCTGATCCGTGACGGCCTCGTCGTCACGGCCGCCGACGAGCTCCACGCGGACGTCCTCATCGAGGACGGCCGGGTGGCGGCGCTCGCGGCCCACGGCTCGGCCACCGCCGAGGCCTGGGCCTCATCCGACCGCACGACGGTGGACCGCACCATCGACGCGAGCGGGAAGTACGTCATCCCCGGCGGCGTCGACGCGCACACCCACATGGAACTGCCCTTCGGCGGGACCGCCGCGTCCGACACCTTCGAGACGGGCACCCGGGCCGCCGCGTGGGGCGGCACCACCACCATCGTCGACTTCGCGGTGCAGACGATGGGCCAGTCCCTTCGCCAGGGCCTCGACACCTGGTACGACAAGGCCGACGGCAACTGCGCCGTCGACTACGGCTTCCACATGATCCTGTCCGACGTCAACGAGGGCACCCTCAAGGAGATGGACCTCCTGGTGGGGGAGGGGGTCACCTCCTTCAAGCTCTTCATGGCCTACCCCGGGGTGTTCTACAGCGACGACGGTCAGATCCTGCGCGCCATGCAGCGGGCCTCCGGCAACGGCGGACTGATCATGATGCACGCCGAGAACGGCATCGCCATCGACGTCCTCGTCGAACAGGCCCTCGCCCGAGGGGAGACCGATCCCCGCCACCACGGCGAGGTCCGCAAGGTCCTCCTCGAAGCCGAGGCCACCCACCGGGCCATCCAGCTCGCCCGGGTCGCCGGCTCCCCCCTGTACGTGGTCCACGTGTCGGCCGAGGAGGCGGTGGCGGAACTCGCCGTCGCCCGCGACAAGGGCCTGCCGGTCTTCGGGGAGACCTGCCCGCAGTACCTGTTCCTGTCAACCGACAACCTGGCGGAGCCGGACTTCCAGGGCGCCAAGTACGTCTGTTCCACCCCGCTGAGGCCCCGCGAGCACCAGGCGGCGCTGTGGCGGGGCCTGCGGACCGACGACCTCCAGGTGGTCTCCACCGACCACTGTCCGTTCTGCTTCCAGGGCCAGAAGGAACTGGGCCGCGGGGACTTCTCGAAGATCCCCAACGGGCTGCCCGGCGTGGAGAACCGCATGGACCTCCTCCACCAGGCCGTCCTCGACGGACACATCAGCCGCCGCCGCTGGATCGAGATCGCCTGCGCGAACCCGGCCCGGATGTTCGGCCTCTACCCCCGGAAGGGCACCATCGCGCCCGGCGCCGACGCCGACATCGTCCTCTACGATCCGCACGCCGAGCAGGTCATCTCCGCCGAGACGCACCACATGAACGTGGACTACTCGGCGTACGAGGGCAAGCGGATCACCGGACGCGTCGACACCGTGCTCTCGCGCGGCGAACTCGTCATCGACCGGCGCGAGTACACGGGACGAGCCGGCCACGGGGCCTTCGTCCCCCGCTCCACCTGCCAGTACCTGTAAGGAGCCGCCCCATGGACTTCGGCCTCGTCCTCCAGACCGACCCGCCCGCCTCCGGGGTCGTCAGCCTCATGCGCCGCGGCGAACGCAACGGCTTCCGCTACGGCTGGACCTTCGACTCCGCCGTGCTGTGGCAGGAGCCGTTCGTCATCTACAGCCAGATCCTGGAACACACCCGGCTGATGCGCGTCGGACCGATGGTCACCAACCCCGGAACCCGCACGTGGGAGGTCACCGCCTCCACCTTCGCCACCCTCAACGACATGTACGGCAACCGCACCGTCTGCGGGATCGGCCGCGGGGACTCCGCGATGAGGGTCGCCGGACGCAAGCCCAACACCCTGGCCCGCCTGGGCGAGGCCATCGACGTCATCAGGGACCTGGCCGAGGGCCGTGAGGCCGAGGTCGACGGGCAGCGCCTGCGCATCCCGTGGATCCGGGACGGCGAACTTCCCGTGTGGATGGCCGCCTACGGACCCAAGGCACTGGCCCTCGCCGGCCAGAAGGCCGACGGGTTCATCCTCCAGCTCGCCGACCCCTACCTCACCGAGTGGATGGTCAGGTCGGTCCGCGAGGCCGCCACGGCGGCCGGCCGCGACCCGAACGCGATCACCATCTGCGTGGCGGCCCCGGCCTACGTCGGGGACGACCTGGACCACGCGCGCGACCAGTGCCGCTGGTTCGGCGGCATGGTCGGCAACCACGTCGCCGACCTCGTCTCCCGCTACGGCGAGCACTCCGCGATGGTCCCGGACGCCCTCACCGAGTACGTCAAGGCCCGCCAGGGCTACGACTACAGCCACCACGGCCGCGCGGGGAACCCCTCCGCCGACTTCGTCCCCGACGAGATCGTGGACCGGTTCTGTCTCCTGGGCCCGCCCGAGGCCCACATCGAGAAGCTGCGCACCCTGCGCGACCTGGGCGTGGACCAGTTCGCCGTGTACGCCATGCACGACGCCCGCGAGGCGGTGATCGACGCCTACGGCGAGCACGTCATCCCGGTACTCGCCGGCTGAGCCGGTACCGACCGACGGGCAGGGGCACCGTGTACGGGCCCGGGCAGACGGCTGGGTCGTCTCTTTCGGATCGTGCCGGGCGGCGCGGGTCAGGCAAGATCCGGAAGAGACGGCCTGGGCGCCCGGGTCGGACGGGGCGGTGCCCTACGTGGCCGGCTTCCGTTCTTGCCGGAAGATCAGGGCGAGCACGCCCATCGAGAGGAGCATGAACCCGCAGAACAGGGGAGCGGCGACCTCCGGGGAGGGGTGCCACAGGCTGACCTTGTGCAGGAAGAGATAGGTCGTCACCATGCCGAGGGCCCAGAACTTGAAGAAGAAGACGCGGCTGATGACGGCAAGCAGGGTCTGGTGTGCCACCAGGAAGATCAGGAGGTACCCCCAGAGCGGATCGGACACGAGGGTGAGCCAGAGGACCCCGGCGAAGAGGGGCACGGTGACGAGGACGAGCAGCGCGGTGCGCCAGAACAGCTCCCCCCGCAACCGCCTGTGGAAGCGCGCCTTCGACTTCCCGGTACCCGTCTTCCACCTCAGGAGCGTGGGCCACGAGAAGCGGACGAAGGACAGGGTGACGTCCTCGTCGAGGGTCTGGTCGTAACGGGTGACCGTCACCTCCCCGGACCGACAGTGGAAGACGCTGCCCGCAGGGACATGCGCGAGCGAGCGACGCACCTTCAGGAGCAGACGGATCGTCTTGATGTGCCCGAAGCTCATCAGGTACAGCAGCAAAGTCGATCCGATCCATCCGGCACTGGTGATCAATACGGTGATCAGGGCCTGTTGGATGAACTCCATCGGACTCACCGGGGCCACCTGCTCTCAGGAGAAGAGATCGTCGATGAAGTCGCCGACGGCGTCGTGACCGGAGCCGTGAGAGGGAACCGCGCCGTGAGGGTGACCCGCGCCGTGCGAAGCCCGTCCCCCTCCGCGGTGCTGGTCGATATCCTCGTCGTCGCCCATGTCCGGGCCGCCGGAACCCTGGTGAGTGCTCCCGCGCCCCGCGTCGTGGAGCCACTGCCACGCCCGATCCGCGAAGTCCCCGGCGGAGGCCGCGCCGGCGCCGCCCACCGCGCCCACCGCGCCCGCACCCAGGAGCCATGCCAGCAGCGCCTTGGCGCCGGCCTTTTGCGGCGGTCGGGCGTATCGGCCGGCCAGTGCGAGGGCCGTGAGACTGGCACCGCCCCCGCGTGGGTCGTCCAGGTCGTCCAACAGGGCCAGGATTCCAGGGGCGAACGGCTTGCCGGCGAGTGCGCGGCCGAACGCCTCCGGGGCGATCGGTCGCCCGCGCCCGGCCGCGTCCCGGGCTCCGGCGACGAAGGCGGCCAGCCGCGGGGTGGTGAGTTCCGCCAGGTGGTCCTGCCAGCCATCGGCCGGCCGCGGTGTCTGGACCACCGGCCAGAGCGCGAAGACCACGAGGTCGACCATGACCGTTTCCGGGAGCGCGCCGTCCGGTACCGGCGTGGCCCGGTCGAGGTATTGGGCGGCGCCCGCCGCCAGGAGACGGCGCAGTTGCTCCCGGCCCTCCCGATGGCCGGCCGTTCCGGCCAACTCGTCCGACAGGCAGTCGAGTTGTCGGCGGTGGGCCACCGCCTGGCGCCGCCCCGGTGTCACGGTCCCGTCGGCGACGAGCGTGCGGTAGTCGGATGCGAGCCGTTTGATCCACAGCCGCAGCTCCGGGAGGCCGAGCGGCGGGGCGGGCTCGCTGCCCGGGTAATGATGGTGGTGGACGATCTTCTGGGTGCCCTGGACGACCTGGTAGGCCTGCCCCTGCCCCTGCACCCGGGCTTCGACGTGGATCCCCTCGGAGGGTTCGGTGCCGTCTGCCGGGAAGCGTGCGCTCATGCTCGCCAGTCTGTGCGGTGAACATGATCGAGTGCAGCCGGATCCGTACAAGAGGCCGCCGGCTGTGCCATGTTGGTCGCAGTGCCGGTGTCGGTCGACCGCTCGCGGGAGGCTGTCGGAGAGGGTGGTGGGCGATGTCGGATCCCTTGCGGCGGACGGTGGCGGCGGTTTCGTCCGTGGCCGCGTTCGCCTGCGTGGTGTGGCTCGTCCGAGCGGCCTCCTGGGGGTGGCTGCCCGGTGACAGCGGAGATCGCTGGGCCCTGGCCGCCACGACCGGCACCGTCGTCGCCGCGGCGTTGCTGTTCGGCCTGACGCGGTGGAGTTCGCGGACGGCCCCGCCCTCGCCGACGCCGGGCGGGGGCCGGTCGGTGGAGCAGATCGCCGAGGCCGGCGACCGGGCGGTCGTCGAGCAGGTCGTCGGCAACCGGGTGCCTCGACGCGGTGGGGCCGGGTCGGCCTCGCCCGCGGATCGGTTCAGGCAGCGGGCGAAGGGCACCGGCAGCTCCCGGATCCGGCAGACCGGAGGCGACGACACCCCCTGACCGGAAGCCGGATCCCGGGGAAGGCCGGCCGGAACCGGAGCGGGGTCGGCCCGGAGCGGGAGCGGAGCGCGGCGCGGTCGAGGAAGGCCGATCCCGTCCGCGGGGATGCCCCGCGGGGAAGCGGCGGCCACGCGCACCGGGGGCTCCGCCTGCCGTGCGATCCCGGGGCGCGCCCCGGGCCGGTTCACCCGGGCGTCACCTCGTGTCCGGGCGGCCGTGGGGGACCGTCGGTGGGGATTGTCGGACGGTCGTGCTTTGCTGGACACATGATCGATGAATTCCTGGCCCGTGACCTGTCCGCCGTCGAGGAGGCCGTCCGCGAGGCGGCCGCGGTCGAGATCATGCCGAGGTTCCGGCAGCTCGCGGACCACGAGGTGGACCAGAAGAGCGGCCCGCACGACCTCGTGACCGTCGCCGACCGCAGGGCCGAGGAGCACCTGACGCTCGCCCTGACGAAGCTGCTGCCCGGCTCGGCGGTGGTCGGCGAGGAAGCGGTGCACGCCGACCCCACCGTGTACGAGGCGCTGCGCGCCGACGCGCCCGTGTGGATCGTGGACCCCGTCGACGGCACCCGGCAGTTCGTCGCCGGCGACCCCAACTTCTGCACCCTGGTGGCGCTGGCCGTGCGCGGGGAGATCCTCGCCTCCTGGACCTTCGCCCCGGCCCTGGACGAGCTGGCCACCGCCGTGCGCGGACAGGGCGCGCACGTCAACGGGACGCGCATCCGCAGCGGTTCGCCGGAACCGGGCGCCGACCTGCGGATCGCCATCGCGCACCCGCTGTACACCTCGGAGGAGGACAAGCGGCGGCTCGCCCGGCTCGACGTCCCCGGGGTCGCGGCCCGGCCGTGCGGTTCGGCGGGCCTGGAGTACCTGAAGGTGGCGCGCGGCGAGATGGACGCCCTGGCCTTCACCTGGCCCTCGGCTTGGGACCACGCGGCGGGCCTGCTGCTCGTCGCGGAGGCCGGTGGCGCCCAGACCACGGTCGACGGGGTCCCCTTCCGAGTGGACCGGGACAACGCGCTGCCGTTCGCGGTGGGCCGCGACGAGGCCACCGCCGTCCGGGTCCGCGACCTCCTGCGCGGAGCGTGACCGCGCCGCCCCACCCCGGATCCGTGCGGGCGAGACCCATATCCTGGACGTGATGCCGCATCCTGTGGGCGGAGCCGCCGCCGGACGAAGGAGCTGTCAGTGTCGTCGATTCTCGACGCAGTCGTGGTGGGGGCGGGGCCCAACGGCCTGACGGCCGCCGTCGAACTGGCCCGGCGTGGCTTCTCGGTGGCCGTGTTCGAGGCGAAGGGGACCGTCGGCGGGGGAGCCCGGACGGAGGAACTCACCCTCCCCGGCTTCCGACACGACCCCTGCTCGGCCGTGCATCCGCTCGGCGCCGGTTCCCCGGTGTTCGCGACGATGCCGCTCAAGCGCCACGGCCTGGAGTGGCTGCACGCCCCGCTGCCGATGGCGCACCCCTTCGACGACGGCACGGCCGCGGTGCTGTCCCGCTCGGTCGCGGAGACGGCCGCTTCCTTCGGGCCCCGCGACGCGGGCACGTACCGCCGGCTCGTCCAGCCGTACCTCGGCAAGTGGGACACCCTGGCACGGGACTTCATGTCGCTGCCCTCCACCGCGCTGCCCCGCGACCCGCTCACCCTGGCCCGGTTCGGGCTGGACGGACTGCCGCCCTCCACCTGGCTGCTGCGCCGCTTCCGGGACGACCGGGCCCGCGCCCTGTTCGCCGGGCTCGTGGCCCATGCCATCGCCCCGCTCGGCGGCATCGGAACGGGTGCGATCGGCCTGGTCTTCGCCCTCGCCGCGCACGCGGGCGGCTGGCCGATGCCGCGTGGCGGTTCGCAGGCCATCTCGGACGCCCTCGCCGCGTACCTGCGCGACCTCGGGGGAAGCGTCCACACGGACTTCGAGGTCAAACGGCTCGACGACCTGCCGCCGGCCCGCGCGTACGTCTTCGACACCTCGCCGACCGCTCTGGCCCGCATCGCAGGCCTGGGGCGCGTCTACGACGGCTACCGGTACGGGGCCTCCGTGTTCAAGATCGACTACGCGCTGGACGGTCCGGTGCCCTGGACCGCCGAGGAGCCCCGCCGGGCCGGCACCGTGCAGATCGGCCCGCGCACCCGCGACATCGACGCCGCCCTGCAACTGGCCTCGGGCGGGCGGGCGCCCCGCACCCCCTTCCTGATCACCGCCCAGCCCAGCCTCGTCGATCCCGGCCGGGCCCCCGAGGGCAAGCACACCTTCTGGGCGTACGGGCACGTGCCGGCGGGTTGGGAGGGCGACCTCACCGACGCCGTCGAGCGCCAACTGGAGCGTTTCGCACCGGGGTTCCGCGACCTGGTGCTGGCCCGTGCCACCGCCGGCCCGCCCCGGATCGCCGCCCGCAACGCCAACTACGTCGGCGGGGACATCGCCTGCGGCGCCGCCTCGGGCCTGCAACTGCTGCTCCGCCCCAAGATCAGCCTCTTCCCGTACACCACCGCCCACCCGGCGGTGTTCCTGTGCTCGGCCGCCACGCCGCCGGGGCCCGGGGTGCACGGGATGTCGGGGCACAACGCCGCCAAGGCCGTCTGGCGCCACCTGCGGAAGGCGACCTGATGCCCGCGCGCATCACCCTGGTGCGGGGGGACATCACCACCGAGGAGGTGGACGCGGTCGTCAACGCGGCCAATTCCTCGCTGCTCGGCGGCGGGGGAGTGGACGGCGCGATCCACCGGCGGGGCGGCCCGGAGATCCTTGCCGCCTGCGAGGACCTGCGGCGCTCCCACTACGGCAAGGGCCTCCCGACGGGCCGGGCCGTCGCCACGACGGCGGGCCGACTCCCGGCCCGGCACGTGATCCACACCGTGGGACCGGTCTGGTCCCCGGACGACGACCGGTCGGAGCTGTTGGCGTCCTGCTACCGCGAGTCGCTGCGCGTCGCGGACGAGCTGGGCGCCCGTACGGTCGCCTTCCCGGCCATCTCCACCGGGATCTACGGCTGGCCGATGGACGACGGGGCGCGGATCGCGATCGAGACGGTGCGGGCGTCCGGGACCTCGGTGGAGGAGGTCCGGTTCGTGCTCTTCGGGACCGAGGCGTACGAGACCTTCGCCGCGGCCCTGTGATCCTTGTCCGGGCCGGCCGATCATGGACCCCGGTGTCGGAGACGGTCGCTAGGCTTCCGGTATGACCCTTTCGGACGCGCCCACTGAGATCCCCGACGCCTTGCAGGTGCTCCACCGGGTCTTCGGTTACGACTCCTTCCGCGGCGAGCAGCAGCAGATCATCCAGCACGTCGTCGAAGGCGGCGACGCGCTCGTGCTGATGCCCACCGGCGGCGGCAAATCGCTCTGCTACCAGATCCCGGCGCTGGTCAGAGAGGGCACGGGCGTGGTGGTCTCGCCCCTGATCGCGCTCATGCAGGACCAGGTCGACGCCCTCCGGGCCCTCGGGGTGCGGGCCGGGTTCCTCAACTCCACCCAGGACGCGGACGAGCGCCGCGGCGTCGAGCGGGCCTTCCTCGCCGACGAGCTGGACCTGCTCTACCTGGCACCCGAGCGGCTGCGCACCGAGGGGACGCAGCGGCTCCTCGACCAGGGCAGGGTGTCGCTCTTCGCGATCGACGAGGCGCACTGCGTGGCCCAGTGGGGGCACGACTTCCGCCCCGACTACCTCGCCCTGTCGATGCTGCACGAGCGCTGGCCCAAGGTGCCGCGGATCGCGCTGACCGCGACGGCCACCGAGGCGACGCACGGCGAGATCGCGTCGCGGCTGGGGCTGGAGGAGGGCCGGCACTTCGTCGCGAGCTTCGACCGGCCGAACATCCAGTACCGGATCGTCCCCAAGAACAACCCGCTCCGGCAGCTGCTGGACCTGATCCGCGCCGAGCACCCCGGGGACGCGGGGGTCGTCTACTGCCTGTCGCGCGCCTCCGTGGAGAAGACGGCGGCGGCCCTGGTGGAGAACGGCATCGACGCCGTGGCCTACCACGCGGGCATGGACGCCCGCACCCGTGCGGCGAACCAGTCGCGGTTCCTGCGGGAGGACGGGGTCGTGGTCGTCGCCACCATCGCCTTCGGCATGGGCATCGACAAGCCGGACGTGCGGTTCGTGGCGCACCTGGACCTGCCGAAGTCCGTCGAGGGCTACTACCAGGAGACCGGCCGCGCCGGACGCGACGGCGAGCCGGCCACGGCCTGGCTGGCGTACGGCCTCCAGGACGTGGTCCAGCAGCGGAAGCTGATCGAGGGCTCCGAGGGCGACGACACGCGGCGCCGTTCGCTGGCCGCCCATCTGGACGCGATGCTGGCGTTGTGCGAGACCGTCGACTGCCGGCGCGTGCGGCTCCTGGCGTACTTCGGTCAGTCCGGCGAGCCCTGCGGCAACTGCGACACCTGTCTGACACCGGCCGAGTCGTGGGACGGGACGGTCGCCTCGCAGAAGCTGCTGTCCACGGTGTGGCGGCTGGCCAACGAGCGACGGCAGAAGTTCGGCGCCGGCCAGATCATCGACATCCTCCAGGGCAAGAAGACCGCGAAGGTCATCCAGTTCGACCACGACGGCCTCTCCGTGTTCGGGGTCGGCGCGGATCTCGGCACCGCCGAGTGGCGCGGGGTCGTACGGCAACTGCTCGCGATGGGACTGCTGGCCGTGGAGGGCGAGTACGGCACGCTGGTCCTCACCGAGGCCAGCGGCGAGGTGCTGGGCGGCCGGCGCACCGTCCCGTTGCGCAAGGAGAAGGCCGCGCCGGCCGGCGCGGGCCGCAAGGAGTCCGGGTCCCGTTCCGGGAAGGGCGCGCGCGTGCCCGTCGACCTGCCCGCGACCGCCGTACCGGTCTTCGAGGCGCTCCGCGCGTGGCGGGCCGAGACCGCGCGGGAGCAGGGCGTGCCGGCGTACGTCGTCTTCCACGACGCGACGCTGCGGGAGATCGCGACCCGGCTGCCCGGCACCGCCGGCGAGCTGGGGGAGATCAACGGCATCGGCGAGGCGAAGCTCACCAAGTACGCCGAGGGCATCCTGGCCACCCTGGCCGAATCGGGCGGTGCCCCGCCGGCGGTGCGGGACGCCCCGACCCCCGGAGCCCCCACCACCGGAGCCCCCACCACCGGAGCCCCGACCACCGGAGCCCCCGCGTCCGCCCACGCCCCGGCTTCGGCTCGGGACGGGTCGGAGCCGCCGCGCGACGAGGACGAGCCGCCCTCCGACATGGACGAGGCCGACGCACCCTGGGACGACTGGCACTAGGCCCGGTCGTCGAAGTCTCGCCTGGCCCGCGGCGCCACTTCGACGACGGGACCCAGGACGCGGCGGAGCGTCGGCTCCCCTGAACGGCCGCCCGGCCCGCCGTCGCCACTCGACGGCGGGCCGCGGTCGCGCGTGGCCGGATGGAACCCACGCCACGCGGCGGTGAGTTGTGCGTGTGGCATCATGTCCGCGTTGTCTGCCCGGGGATCACGAACCTCGGGCCGCGAGGGCGGCCGCCGAGTTTCGCCGGAGGACTGAGGATGAAGGTGCCTGGCTCTGCGTTACCGAACTCGGAGGACAGGCGACTCAGACGGCGACTCAAGAAGGTCCGCCGCGCCTGCGAGGAGATGCTCGCGGAGTGGGGCATGGGGCACGGCTGCGGGATCGAGGAACTCCACGGGTACCTCAGCGAACAGCGCGGGCGCCCCATCCACCTGGTTCCGACGACCTTCCCCGAACGCCATCTCCTCGGCATCTGGCTGAAGTTGGACGACTTCGACGTCGTCGCCTTCGAGAAGTCGGCCTCGCCCGCCCACAAGGAACACATCATCGCCCACGAGCTGGCCCACATCGCCTTCGCGCACCGGGGGTCCGTGCGGCTGGACGGTGTCGCATCCGGTCCGCTGTTCGCGGACGTCGACCCCGCGGCCGTCCAGGGCGCGCTCATGCGCTCCCGCTACAGCGACGGCGAGGAGCAGGAGGCCGAGACCATGGCCTCCCTCATCCTGGCCCGGGCCACGAAAAGGTGGGTCGAACAGGCCTGGGCCGTCCCGGAGGAGGCCGCCGACGTCCTCGCCCGCATCGAACGCGGCCTCGGGAAGCCGGACCAGCAGTGACCACCCTCTACACCGTCCTCGCCTGGGTCTGTGCCTTCGTCGGGCTCGCCGCGTTCGGCTACCGGCTCCCGGACCTGCTGCGCCGACGGCACGACGTCGCGCTGTGGGCGCTGTGCGTGTACTTCCTGTGCTCCGGCATCAGCTTCCTCGTCGACCTGGACCAACTCCGCCTGCACATCTCCGGCTTCTTCGGCCTGCCCAACGTCACCTCGCTCATCACGCAGGTCGCGGTGGTCGTCCTCACCGCCGCGCAACAGGTGGTGCTCGTCCACTGGTCGGCGCCCCCCGACCAGGCCCGACGGATGGCCCGACAGCGGGTCCTGTTCTTCGGCGCGGCGCTCGCCGTGCTCGTCGTCGCCTCCTTCGCGGTCGGCCCCGTGGCACAGTCCGAGACGGCGACGTCGACGATCCTGCTGAGCATCCAGGACGGCCGATACGCCCTGTACATGTTCTTCTACCTGCTGATCTGCGCGGTGGGGCAGGCGGAGACCGTGCGGCTCTCGCTGCGGTTCACCAAGGTCGCCAACCGGCAGTGGCTCGCGGCCGGCATGCGCACCGTCACCCTCGGCGCGAGCCTCATCCTGGTCTACTGCGTCACCCGGAGCATCCAGATCGCCGGCACCCGACTGGACTTCGACGGAGCGGCACTCGACCCCGTCCAGTGGACGTGCGGCAGCGTCGGGGCCCTGCTCCAGGTCACCGGATGGACCATCCCCTCCTGGGGGATCCACCTCACCCGCGTACGGGCCTGGGTCCGCAGCTATCGCGCGTACCTGTGCCTGCGCCCCCTGTGGGGCGCGCTCCACCAGGCCCTGCCCGACATCGCGTTGGCCCCGCCCCGGTCCTGGGCGCGCGACCTCCTCCCGCCCAGGGACCTGCACTACAGCCTCTACCGGCGCGTCATCGAGATACGCGACGGACAACTGATGCTGCGCACCTCGCTGTCCTACGACGAGTTCTCCCGGGTCGCCCGCTCCCTGGACCTCCCGGACGACCCGACCTCGCCCCTGGGCGAAGCCCTCCAGGTCCGGGCCGCCCTGAGCCGTTCCCCCGAGGAGAGGACGGAACAGGACGACGCGTCCGGGATCCCCGCGCGCCCGCCGTACGAGGACTTCCGCGACGAGGTGCAGTGGCTGACCGAGGTCGCCTCGTCGTTCACCGCCCTGGGCCAGGACGGCCGGTGGCCCGCCGCCCGGACCGGCGCGTCGTGACCCCGCCCGCCGCCCGCACCGTGGAACGCCTCGTGGCCCTGGACGCCGCGCACGGCGCGACGGCCGCGCTGCCCGCCGTACGCCGGGCCCTGCGGGACTTCCCCGAACTCTCGGGCGATCCCGCGCCCGCCCGCCGCCGGGACCTCGATCGGGTCGCCGCCGTGGCCGAACTGAGCGAGGTCGTCGGCTGGATCCTCTTCGACGCGGGGCTCCACCGGCAGGCGCACCGCGCCAACACGCGGGCCCTCACCCTCGCGGGGCTCTGCGGGGACCGCTGGACCGAACGGCTCACCCTGCTGAACCACAGCATGCTCCAGACGGCCGCCGGAGACCCCCGGGGCGCCCTGGAGACGGCGGCCCGGGTGACCGGTCCGCGCCCGCTGCCCGCCCGGGTGGACAGCCTCGTCCTGATCCGGCAGGCCCACGCGACCGCCCTGCTGGGCGGCCGGCGCGAGTCCCGCCGGCTGATCTCGCGGGCCCGCGGCCGGTTCCTCGACGGCCTGTCCCGGCACGACCCGCACTGGGCCTGGTGGATCGACGAGAGCGAACTGCTCGGCCACGAGGGCTGGGTCCTGGCCCGGCTGGGCGACTGGGACCGGGCCCTGCCCCTGCTGCACCGGGCGGCCACCGCCCCCGGGCCGTCCTACCGGCACCTCTTCCGCGCGGAGCTCCTCGCGGCCCTGGCCCGCGCCGGGGCCTGGACGGACGCGCTGGACCTCATCGCGGACCTGGCCCCGCGCGCCGCCGCCATCGGTTCCGTACGCACCACCCGGACCCTCGCGGGCGCCGCGACGGGGCTGCGCCGAGGACCGCGCGTCCCCGCGTCGCTCAAGGACGCGGCGACCCACCTCCTGGAGTGCCTGCCCGCACCGGTGACGCGGAGCGACCGCCGGGCCTGAGACCCCTCCTCCACCGCGTCACCGGGACTCTGCCCGGGCATCGACGCGACCCACTCACAGACAGGGATCCCATGCGTCACATCCGAATATCCATGCCCGCGGCGGCGGCCGTGCTCACGGCGGCCGTGCTCTTCTTCGCCGCCGGCAGCCCCGCGCTCGACACGGCCCCGCAGTCGCCCGCCGCCGCCTCGGTGGCGAACCAGGAACCGGCGCCCGGCAGCCGGGGCAGCGCCTACGTGTCCACCCACCTCTACTTCGGCACCGGCCGGCACAACGGCAACCCGCCGATCACCGAGGCGCAGTTCGACAAGTTCGTCACCGACGTGATCACCCCCCGCTTCCCGTCCGGCCTCACCCTCCAGGAGGCGCGCGGCCAGTGGAGGGACAAGGAGGGCGACATCAACCGGGAGAAGTCCTACGAGCTGACGGTCCTCTACCCGGTGGGCGAGGCCCGGGCGCGGGACGCCGACATCGAGTACATCCGCCGCCTCTACTGCAAGACCTGGGAGCTGGAGTCCGTCGGCCGCGCCGACGCCCTGGTCCGCGCCGACTTCTGACGGGCCCGGCCGCCCGACGGGCCTCGACCCGGGTCTCATCCCGGGTCCCGGCCGTCGCCGCCTGCCCCGGACGCCCGGTCGGGGCGCCCCGGGCCGGCGCGACCGCAGCGCCCCGGGGCGAGCCCTCGGCTAGGGTGATTCGGAAGGAAACAGGCCCACCAGCGACGAGGTCGGTGCGTTGGACACATACCGGTCGGCGAGCGAGGTGCCGGACCCGCCGGTGGCGACGGTCGGCTATGCGGGAGTGCTCCGCGAGCTGCTGCCGATCGCCCTGTGGCGGGAGGACGCCGACGGCCGCGTCGTGGAGTGGTCGCTGGCCGCGCAGGACCTGCTCGGCCACCGCCCCGAGGACATCCTCGGCCGGCCCGGCACCGCGGTCCTGGTCCCGGACGCCAACCGGGAGCTGGCCGACGACCTGACCCGGCGGGTGCAGGCGGGCGAGACCGTCGTCGGAACCCTTCCCGTGCGCCACCGGGACGGGCACCGCGTGACGATGGAGATGTGGATCGTGCCCGCCGCCGACCCGCAGGGCCGCACGGGCGCCATGCTCATCGCCGTGGAGACCTCCGAGGTCCTGCACATGCGGGACTCCCTCGTCGCCCTCCAGAGCCTCTTCACCCAGTCCCCGATAGGCCTCGCCACGCTCGGCCCCGACCTGCGGTTCCTGCGCGTCAACGACGCCCTGGCCCGCATGAACGGGGTCTCCGCGGCGGCGCACCTCGGCCGCCGCCTCACCGAGGTGGTCCCCGGGGTCAACGCGGTCGCCCTGGAAGCCACGATGCGGCAGGTCCTGGACGGGGGCACGGCCGTCGTCGACGTCCGGCGCACCGGCCGCACCCCCGCCGACCCGGACCACGACCGGACGTGGTCCTGCTCGTACGCCCCGCTGCTCGACGGGAGCGGTCGCAGGCTCGGCCTGATCGCCTCCCTCATCGACATCACCGAGGGCCAGCGGGCCCAACTGGAGGCCGAACGGGCGCGGACCCGCTTCGCCCTCCTCGCCGAGGCCGGCACCCGCATCGGCACCACCCTCGACCTCAACCAGACCGCCCGGGAGATCGTCGAGCTGCTCGTGCCCCAGCTCGCCGACTCGGCCGACGTACAGCTCCTGGAAGCCGTCCTCGACCCCGACGAGATGACCGGCGGGACCTCCACGCGCGGACTCCTGCGCAGACTGGCCGCCACCTTCCCCGACCCGACCGCGCCCACCGCGAAACTCGTCGCCGGGCAGACCTTCCAGATCCCGGTCGGGACGGTCTACGAGCGGGTCATCTCCGACGGCCGGCCCATGAACCTCTACCTCTCCGACATCCCGGCGCTGATCACCGACCCCCGCGCCGAGCCCCTGCGCGCCTACCTCTCCACCCTCGGGTCGGCGCGGCTGGTCCCGCTGGTCGCGCGCGGCAAGGTGCTCGGCGCCGTGGCCGTGACCCGGCTGCGCGAGCGCGAGCCCTTCGACGAACAGGACTGCGTGCTCGTCGACGAGCTGGTGGCCCGCGCCGCCCTCAACATCGACAACGCCCGCATGTACACCACACAGCGCCAGGCGGCGCTCACGCTCCAGCGCAGCCTCACCAACAGCGCCCTCCCCGAGGTCACCGGCCTCGAACTCACCGGCCGCTATCTGCCCGCCAGCGACCACGACGTGGGCGGTGACTGGTACGACGTCATCCAGCTGCCCAGCGGACGGACCGGCCTGGTCATCGGCGACGTGATGGGCCACGGGATCCACGCCGCGGCCGTCATGGGCCAGCTCCGCACCTCGGTGCGCACCCTCGCACGACACGACGTGCCGCCCGCCCTGATGCTCCGCTCCCTCGACGCGGTGGTCGCCGACCTGGGCGAGGACGAGATGGCCACCTGCGTGTACGCCGTCCACGACCCGGCCACCGGCGGCTGCGTGATCGCCCGCGCCGGCCACCCGCCGCCCGCCGTCGTCACCGCCGACGGTACGGTCACCTTCCTCGACGGACCGCCCGGAACCCCGCTGGGCACGGGCGGGCAGGACTTCCGCACCGAGGAGGTGTCGTTGCCCCCGGGGACCCTGCTGGCGCTGTACACCGACGGGCTCATCGAGTCCCGGGACCGCGACCTCGACCACGGCATGGAAAGGCTCGCCCGCGCCCTGGGGCAGGCGGCACGGCCCCTGGAACAGCTCTGCGACGGCATCCTGGACCTGCTGCCCGACGCCCCGCAGGACGACGTGGCCGTCCTGCTGGCCCGTACGGTGCGCACCCCGCCGGCCTGACCGGGCGCGACACCGTCACCAGGCCGGGCCGGCGCGACACCGTCACCAGGCCAGGCCCTCCAGCTCGTCCAGGTCCAGCGTGAGGGCCGCCAGCGGCTCCGCCGGGTTCCCGGTCAGCGGGAGTTCCGCCCAGATCACCTTTCCCCGCTCGGTGTACCGCGTGCCCCACCGCTCGGCGTACTGCGCGACGAGGAACAGCCCCCGACCGCCCTCGTCGGTGGTGGCCGCGTACCGCAGGTGCGGGGACGTGCTGCTGCCGTCGGACACCTCGATGATCAGAGTCCGGTCGCGGAGCAGCCGCACCCCGACGGGCGCGCTCCCGTAGCGGATGGCGTTGGTGATCAGCTCGCTGAGGATCAGCTCCGCCGTGAAGGCGATCTCCTCCAGGCCCCAGGCGGCGATCTGCGCCGAGCCCGCGTTGCGCACCCGCGAGACCGCCGCCGTGTCGTCGGGCACGTCCCATTCCGCGATCCGCCCGGCGTCCAGCCGCCTGGTGTCGGCGATCAGGAGGGCGATGTCGTCGTTCGGCGCCGGGAACAGCAGCGCCGCCAGCACGTCGGCGCACGCCTGGTCGGGAGTGCGTCCGGGCCGTGCCAGGGTTTCGCCGAGCAGCCCCAGACCGGTGTCGAAGTCCCGGTCGCGGTCCTCCAGCAGGCCGTCGGTGAAGAGCGCCAGCCGGCTTCCCTCGGGCAGCATCAGCTCGGTGGTCTCGAAGGGCATCCCGCCCACGCCCAGTGGCAGCCCGGTCGGCAGCTCCGGGAACTCCACGCGGCCGTCGGGGTGGACCAGCGCCGGCCCGGGATGCCCGGCGCTCGCCAACGTGCAGCGCCCCGACACCGGGTCGTAGACCGCGTACAGGCAGGTGGCGCCGGTGACCCCGGCCGCCTCGTCGACGGGCTCGCCGTCCTCCGCGTCGAGGTCGCTCTCGTGGCGGTCGATCCGGTCGATCAGCTCGTCGAGGTGTCCGAGCAGCTCGTCGGGCGGCATGTCCAGGGTGGAGAAGTTGTGGACCGCGGTGCGCAGGCGTCCCATGGTCGCCGCCGCGTGCACCCCGTGCCCGACCACGTCGCCCACGACCAGGGCCACCCGAGTCCCCGCCAGCGGGATCACGTCGAACCAGTCCCCGCCCACCCCGGCCTTCGCGGGCAGGTAGCGGAACGCGACGTCCACGGCGGTCAGGTCGGGCAGCACCCGGGGGAGCAGGCTGCGCTGGAGCGTCACGGCGGTGGCGTGCTCGCGCGTGTAGCGGCGGGCGTTGTCGATGGACACCGCGGCCCGTGCGCCGAGTTCCTCGGCGAACGAGAGGTCCTCCTCGTCGAAGGCATCGGGGGTGTCGGCCCGCCAGAAATTGGCCATTCCGAGGACCACCCCGCGGGCCTGGAGCGGTACGGAGATCAGCGAGTGCAGCCCGTACTCCAGCGCGATCCGGGTCCCCTCGGCGTCCTGGGCCCGCCAGCCGAAGGCGGTGCGCAGATCGGAGGCGAGCACCGCGCTCCCCGCCGCCAGGGCCGCCGCCATCGGCGCCGTGGGCACGACGAACCGGATGACCTCCCCGACCGGCTGGAGGGGCTGGTCCGTGCGGACCCCCGACATGGCCGCCCGACGCATCTCGGTGTACGTCCCGGTGGGGACCGAGGGCTCCTCGCCGTGCAGTACCGGTTCCAACAGCTCGACGGTCACGAAGTCCGCGAACCGGGGGACGGCCACCTCCGACAGTTCCTCCGCGGTCCGCGTCACGTCCAGGGTCGTACCGATCCGCACCCCGGCGTCGTACAGCATCTGCAGCCGGTCCCGGGCCACCTCCGCCCGGCCGGAGAGCGCGGCGAGTTCGGTGGAGTCCCGCAGGGTCACCACGCTGCCCGAGGGACGCCCCGCGTCCGGCCTGGTGCGCCGGACGTTCACCGCGAGCAGACGGTCACCCGCCGGGTGGACCTCGTCCGTCACCACCCGCCCCGATGTCAGCAGGGCCGAGGTACGGGGGTCCAGCCCGAGGTCTTCCACATGCTGTTGCTCGGCATCGGCGGGCAGGCCCAACAGCCGGCGGGCCTCGTCGTTGGCGAGCTGCAGCCGGTGGTCGGCGCCGATGATCAGCACGCCCTCGCGCACGGCGTGCAGCACCGCCTCGTGGTGCTCGTTCATCCGCGCCATGTCGGCGGGGCCCAGGCCGCTGGTCTGGCGCCGCAGTCGGCGGCTGACGAGAGCGGCTCCGCCGGTGCCGAGCAGCAGCGCGCCCGCGGCTGCGCCGAGCAGCAGCGGGAGCTGGTTCTCGACCGCGTCACCGACGTTCTGGACCTCGATGCCGGTGGCGACGAGGGCGACGACGGTGCCGCTCGCGTCCCGCACCGGGACCACGGCGCGCACCGCGTTGCTCGGGGCGCCCTTGAAGGTCTCGGTGAAGGACTCGCCCCGGACGGCGCGATCGAGGTCGCCGGTGGCCCGCCGGCCGATCAGCTCGGGCCGGGAGTCGGTGTAGCGCACCCCGTCGGTCTTCAGCACGGAGATGAAGTCCAGCCCGGAGGCCTTGCGGGCGCCCTCCGCGAGAGGCTGGAGCACGGCGGTCGGATCGGAACTCTTGAGCGCTGCGGGCAGGCCGGGCGCGCGCGCGAAGGACTCGGCGGCCGCCAGCGAGCGGTTGCGGGCGTCCTGCCCGCTGTCGTACCGGGCCTGGAACACCAGCGCCAGTGCCGCCGCGGCGATCACCATCAGCACGATCACGGCCTGCAAAGCGAACACCTGACCGGCGACGCTGCCCGGGGCCAGGGAGAGACGCGCGAGCAGGCCTGGTGGGTGGCCCGCCGGCGGTGATCCCCGGGATCGACCCGAACGTCCGGTCATGAGCCATTTCTAACACTGTCGCCGCGGTTTGGGAGTGGCGGCGGCCTCCGCGCGGTACGCACGCGGACTCATGCCGACGTGCGCCGTGAACCGTTGGCGGAAGTTCACCTCGCCGGAGAACCCGGCGCGCCGGGCCACCTCGGACACCGGGTGGTCGGTGCGTTCCAGCAGTTTGCGGGCCTCGTCCAGGCGGTGGTGGAGGAGCCACTTGTGCGGGGTGGTGCCCGTGCCTGCCGCGAAGTGCCGGGCGAAGGAGCGGGGAGACATGCCGGCCCAGCGCGCCAGCGTGGCGACGTCCAGGGGCTCGTGCAGATGGCGCAGGGCCCGTTCCCGCACGGCGGCCAGCGCCTCGGCGGTACGGTCCCCCGCGGGCGTGGGCCGGTCCAGGTACTGGGCGTGGTCCCCGGTGCGGAAGGGCCCCGTCACCATGGACCGGGCGATGGCCGCGGCGACCTCCGAACCGTGCGCCTCCCGGACCAGGTGCAGGCACAGGTCGATGCCGGAGGCCACCCCGGCGGACGTCCAGATGCCCGAGTCCTCCACGAAGAGGGGGGCGTCCTCGACCAGCACCCCGGGATGGCGCTCGGCCAACCGGGGGGCGAGCCACCAGTGGGTCACGGCCCTGCGCCCCTCCAACAGTCCGGCCTCGGCGAGGATGAACGCACCGGCACAGAGCGAGGCCACCGGCACACCCCGCGCGTGGGCCTCCCGCAGGGCCGCCAACACGGGCTCGGGGGTCGGGTCGCAGGGCTCGGACAGCGCCGGTACGACGACCAGGTCGGCGCGGGCCAGCCAATCCAGTCCCCGGTCGGGCGTCAGCGTCAGCCCGCCGGGCAGGGTGATCGGCCCGGTGTCCAGGGCGCAGCGCCGCAGCTCGAAGTGCGGGACGCCGGCGCGGCTGCGGTCGGGACCCCAGACCTCGGTGATGACGGCCAGGTCGAAGGCGCGGATGCCGGGCTGACAGACGATCGCGATCCGGTGCATGACTGCCATGGTGGCAGGATCCCATCGGTTCGGGTCCGCGGTGCTCCTGTCGGGTCCGGTCCCCGCCGCACAGGATGGGGCCATGACGACGCACGAGAACCCGAACCCGAACGACCCCGCGATCGAGATCGCCGACAACACCGCCCTGGTGGTCGTCGACGTCCAGCGCGGTTTCGACGACGCGTCCTTCTGGGGCCCGCGGAACAACCCGGAGGCCGAGGCCAACATCGCCGCCCTGATGGACGCCTGGCAGGAGACGGGCCGCCCCCTGGTCCTGGTCCGGCACACCTCGGTCGTCCCCGGTTCCGTCCTGGCCGAGGACCACCCCGGCCACGCGTTCAAGGACTTCGTCCGGGACCGCCGGGACACGGCAGCCCTGCTGGTCACCAAGACGGTGAACTCCTCGTTCCACGGCACCCCGGACCTGGCGCGCTGGCTCGGGGCCCAGGGCATCGGCGGGATCGTCGTCGTCGGGATCCAGACCAACATGTGCGTCGAGACCACCGCCCGGGTGGGCGGCAACCTCGGCTACGAGGTACTCGTCCCCCTCGACGCCACGCACACCTTCGATCTCGAGGGCCCGGACGGCCTGGCCCTGACCGCCGACGCGTTGGCCACCGCCACGGCCGTCAACCTCCACGGCGGCGGATTCGCCCGCGTGACCACCACCGCCCGGCTCCTCTCCGCGGTCCGGGGCGCGGTCACCGCGTAGCCCGGGCATGGGCGGGTCCCGGGTCGGTGGGTTCAGCGATCGGCCCAGGTCACCGCGTAGTGAAGCAGCCGGCCCTCCTCCCGCAGGAACCGCATCCCGGCGGCGGCCATCACCCGCCCGGAGGCCGCGTTCTCCCGGTCGGTGTCCCCGTCCACCCCGCGGGCGCCGTGCGCGCGGGGATCAGCCCGAAGCCGACGGTGACCCGTCCGGTGGCGTTCACCGGCCCGTGGAACCCGGCCCCGCCGATCGCGACGCCGTCCTCGCGGCGCCGGATCTCGTACGCGCCGAACGCCCCCGGACCGCCGCGTTCGGCGAGCAGTCGCAGGAACCGCTCCGCCCCCGCCCGGTCTGCGGCGTCCGGGTACCCGGGCCCCCAACGATCGTCCGTCCGGGGTGCCCCGGACACGAGGTGTTCGGCCGAGGCCCGGTCCAGGGGTGCGAGCAGCAGTCGCTCGGTCAGCAGCGTGGTCACGATCCCTGTCTACCGGTCGGGCCCGACCGACCGGTACCGCATTGTTCGCGACGGTGCGCGCGTACGCCGCAGGCCCGGACCCCGAGCAGCGTCGGGGGCCGGGCCTCTCGTGCCCTCGAAGGCGTCAGAGCACGTCGGCGGCGATGGTGGCCGCGACCCGCTCCAGCAGGGGACCGGCGTTCGCGATGCACTTCGCGGGGTCCGGCTCGATCTCCGTCAGCGGGTACGCCCGCCGGATGCCGGCGGCCTGGAGGGCTTCCGGCTCCAGCAGCAGCCGCCCGCAGACCGCGACGACCTCCTTGCCCGCCGCGCGCGCCGCCGCCGCCACCCCGGCCGGGGCCTTGCCGTGCAGGGTCTGCTCGTCCAGCGAACCCTCACCGGTGATGACCAGCGTGGCCCGCTCCAGGGCCGGCGCGAAGCCGAGCACCTCCAACATCAGCTCGATGCCGGGACGGAACGTCGCACCGAGCAGCAGTGCGCCGTAGCCGATGCCGCCCGCGCCGCCCGCGCCCGGCAGCGCCGCGCACTCGGCGGCCTTCGGGCCGATCGACTTCTCCAGCACGACCGCGAAGTGGGCCAGCGCCGCGTCGAGCGTCGCCACGTCCTCGGGCGAGGCGCCCTTCTGCGGGCCGTAGACCGCGGGCGCGCCCTTCGGGCCCGTCAGCGGGTTGTCCACGTCGCTTGCGAGGACGAAGTCGACCTCGGCGAAGCGCGGGTCGACGCCGGACAGGTCCGCAGACGCCAGTGACGCCAGTGCTCCGCCGCCCGGACCGACGGGTTCGCCGTTCGCGTCCAGGAACACCGCGCCCAGCGCCGCGAGCATGCCGGCGCCGCCGTCGGTGGTGGCACTGCCGCCCACGCCGAACACGATCGAGCGGGCGCCCGCGTCCAGCGCGGCCTTCAGCAGCTCACCCGATCCGTACGTGGTCGCCGTCAGCGCGGCGAACACGCCCGGGGGCAGCAGCTGGAGCCCGGAGGCCTCCGCCATCTCGACCACCGCGGTGCCGTCGCGCAGCGCGAACGCGGCCGTGACCTGGTCGCCGAGGGGTCCGGTGACCCGTACCTCCCGGCGTTCGAAACCGGCGGCCACGGCGGCCGCGACCGTACCGTCGCCGCCGTCCGCGACGGGGAGGGTCTCGATCTCCACGCCCGGGACGGCGGCGCGAAGGCCCGCCGTCACCCGCTCAGCGACCTGAACGGCCGTGAGCGAGCCCTTGAATTTGTCCGCGGCGATGAGCACGCGCGCGGTCTCAGTTACTGCTCCGTCCGTCACCTTGCTAATCCCTTGCTATCGAACAGTGCAGTCGCGCCCCCATGAGCGTATCCGGAGGATCCTCCTATGCCCATGGGTGGCCTGGGCCACACCCGGCGCGCCATGACCCTAAATCGGTATATAGGTCTGCATAGTGTGGCCGCATGAGCGCCGATTCACTGGAACAGCCACGTCCCGAGCCCTCGGGCGCGGGTCCGGACGACCGGGGAGGCGGTACTCCCGACCTCCAGGTGGTCGCGATCGGAGTGCTCGCCGTGCTCGCCGTCGTGGCGTGGGCGGCGCTCGGCGAGGACTCCTTCGACGCCGCGTCGAGCACGGCGCTCGCGTGGGTCCTGGGCAACTTCGCCTGGCTGTTCGTGATCGCCGCCGACGTCTTCCTCGTCATGTGCGTCGTCCTCGCCCTCGGCCGGTTCGGCCGGATCAGGCTCGGCGCCGACGACTCCGAGCCCGAGTTCACGAACCTCTCCTGGATCGCGATGATGTTCAGCGCCGGCATGGGCATCGGGCTGATGTTCTACGGCGTGGGAGAGCCGCTCACCCACTTCCTGCACCCGCCACCCGCCTCCGGGGCGGCCCCCGGCACCGGCGCCGCCGCCCGCGCGGCCCTCGACTACTCCTTCTTCCACTGGACCCTCACCCCCTGGGCCATCTACGGCATCGCGGGCCTCGCCCTCGCCTACGCGACCTTCCGCAAGGGCCGCGGCAACCGGCTCAGCTCCGCCTTCGTCCCGCTGATCGGCGAGCGGCGGGCCGACGGACCGCTCGGCAGGACCATCGACCTGCTCGCCGTCTTCGCCACGGTCTTCGGCACCGCGACCAGCCTCGGCCTCGGCGCGCTCCAGGTGGCCAAGGGGCTCGACCTCACCGCAGGCGTCGAGGACACGATCACCGTCCAACTGGTCATCATCGGCTCGCTGTCGGCCGCCTTCGTGCTCTCGGCCTTCTCCGGCCTGCACAAGGGAGTGAAGTGGCTGAGCACCATCAACCTCGTGCTCGCCGCCGTCCTCATGCTCTTCGTCTTCGTCCTCGGCCCGACCGTCTACATCCTCGACGTCATCCCGGCGAGCGTCGGCAGCTACCTGCACGAACTGCTGCCCCTGGCGACCGGGACCGGTGCCTTCACCGACAGCTCGTGGCTCGGCGCGTGGACCATCTTCTACTGGGCGTGGTGGCTCTCCTGGGCCCCGTTCGTCGGCACCTTCATCGCCCGCATCTCGCGCGGCCGCACCATCCGCGAGTTCCTCGTCGGCGTCCTGCTGGTGCCCAGCGGCGCCACCGTCGTCTGGTTCTGCGTGATGGGCGGCACCGCCATCCGGCTCGAATCCACCGGCGCCGCCGACCTCGCGGGCAAGGTCCGGGAGGGCGTGGAGGCGTCGCTCTTCGCGATGCTCGACGCGCTGCCGCTGGGCACCGTCACCTCCTGGGTGGCGATGGTCCTGGTCATGACCTACTTCGTCACCAGCGCCGACTCCGCCTCCCTGGTCATGGGCTCGCTCACCAGCCGAGGCTCCTTGAACCCGCCCACCTGGCTGGTCGTCACCTGGGGCATCCTGATGGCCGGTGTGGCCGCCGCGCTGCTCCTCGCGGGCGGTCTGAAGTCCCTTCAGACCGCGACCATCCTGGTCGCGCTGCCCTTCGTCATCGTCATGTTGCTGCTCTGCTGGGCCCTGGTGAGGGAGCTGCGCGAGGACCCCGGCGCGGGCCCCGCCCGCACGCACGCGCTCCACGGGATGCGCGACGCCGTGAAGGCGATGGTCGGCGACGCCGTCACCGAACAGGGCCGGGCGGGCCACCACCGGCTCAAGCGGGTCGCCGAGTCCAAGGGGCGGGACCGTACGGACGGCGAGGGCGGCGCCTCCGGGACGTGATCCACACACCGGGCGGCGGCTGGGTAGGGTTGCGGGCGTGACCACCACCGATGCCTACGCCACCTACATCGCGAGCCTGCCCCGGGTGCTGGCCGCCGCCGCCGCGCTCTTCCGGGACGCCGAGGGACGGGTGCTGATCGTGGAGCCGAACTACCGCGCGGGCTGGGCCCTGCCGGGCGGCACCATCGAGTCGGACACCGGCGAGTCCCCGCGCACGGCGGCCCGCCGCGAGAGCGCCGAGGAGATCGGACTGGACCTCCCGCTCGGCAGGCTGCTCGCCGTCGACTGGAGCGTGGGCCCGGGTCGCCCGCCGATCGTCGCCTACGTCTACGACGGAGGCGTGCTGGACGCCGGACAGTTGGCCTCGATCAGGCTCCAGGAGGAGGAACTGATCTCCTGGAAGCTGGTCGAGCCCGCCGAACTCACCTCCCACCTGCTCGGATCGCTCGGCCTGCGCACCCAAGAGGCTTACCGCGTAAGGGAGTCGGGCGAGAGCACCGCCGAGCTTGAGAACGGCCGCCGCCCGGCGTCCGCGTAGCCACCGTTACCTCAGGCCTACTTCGACCAGGACAGAATTCAGCGAATGATCACGATGTACGCCTGGCCCAGCACGGCCGACGGTCCCGATGCCCTCCCGATGGTCCACTTCACCACCGACGACCAGTCCAGCGGCGAGTTCACCCCCGAGGGGACCCCGGTCTGGATGTTCGACGGCGCGATACGCGACGGCGGGTGGGCCGAGTTCAGCGACTTCGAGGGCTGGTCGACGCCGGCCGAGGGCTGGCAGGCCTTCTACCGCCGCGAGGACGACCTCCTCGCCGTCACCGGCCCCGGCGCCTGCGAAGGCTGGTACCAGGGCAAGCTCGGCGCCGACGCCGCCTGGGTGACCGCGGCCGGAGAGCAGCAGAGCGTGGTGCTCCTCGCCGCCCCCGTCCAGCACCCCTCGCTGTACGCCTACGCGGTGGAGGCCGGCGCGGGCTTCGCCCTGCTGGTGCCCCTGGCCGTCATCTAGGCTCCCTCGTCGAAGTGTCGAAGTGGGGCCAGGCGAGACGTCGACGACAGGGCCCGGGCCGCCGCAGGTGGGGGCGGGTCAGCCCAGTTCCTCCTGGGTGGGGGCGCCGGACTCGAAGGCCAGCAGCCGCACCTTGCGTTCGACCCCGCCGCCGTAGCCCGTCATGCCGCCCGAGGCCCCGATGACGCGGTGGCAGGGGACGATGATGCCGATGGGGTTCTTGCCGTTCGCCAGGCCCACCGCGCGCGAGGCGCCCGGCTTGCCCAGCTTGTCCGCGAGCTGCCCGTACGACCAGGTCTCGCCGTACGGGATGCGCACCAGCTGCTCCCACACGCTGCGCTGGAACTCGGTCCCCTCCATGCGCAGCGGCAGGGTGAACTCGCTCAGCTCCCCGGCGAAGTACGCGGTCAACTGCCGCACCACCTCGGGGAACGGTGCCTCGGTCGGCGCGATCCGCTCGCCGAAGGACTCCTCGGCCGGTCGGTGCCGCTGCCCGACCATGTACAGGCCGCTCAGGACGCCGTCGGTGGCGACGAGCGTCAGCGGGCCGTAGGGGCTCGCGACGACGGTGTGCTGCTTGCTGGTCATGACGGTCGGGCTCCTTCAGACGGGCAGGTGGTTGATGGCGTGGTCCTCGGTGGCCCACAGGTACTGCACGGCGTACGCGCGCCAGGGCCGCCAGCCGCCCGCCCGGGCCGTCAGCGCCGCGGGCGTCGACGGCAGACCGAGCCCCCGCGCCGCCCGCCGGACCCCCAGGTCCGACGGCAGGAACGCGTCCGGGTCGCCGAGCGCCCGCATCGCGATGACCTCGGTGGTCCACGGGCCGAACCCGGGCAGTGCGCCGAGCCGTGACCGGGCGAGTTCCCAGTCGCTGTCGATGCCGAGCGGCAGCGAGCCGTCCGCCAGCGCCGCCACGAGCGTGGTCAGCGTCGTGCGGCGGCTGCGCGGCAGGGCGAGGGACTCCGGGTCCAGCCCGGCCAGCGCCTGCGGGGAGGGGAACAGGTGCGTCAGCCCGCCCGCCGGGTCGGGATCGGCAACCGGCTCGCCGTGCGCGACGACCAGCCGGGCCGCGTGCGTACGGGCCGCCGCGGTGGACACCTGCTGCCCGAGGACCGCCCGTACGGCGAACTCGGCCGCGTCGACGGTACGGGGCACCCGGCGCCCGGGAGCCTTGTCCACGAGCGGGGCCAGCAGCGGATCGGCGCGCAGCTGCTCGTCGATGGCCTCGGGGTCGGCGTCCAGGTCGAGCAGTCGGCGGCAGCGGCTGATCGCGAGGGTGAGGTCGCGCAGGTCGGTCAGGGCCAGCTGGCAGCCGATGTGGTCGGGCTGCGGGGTGAGGGCGACCACGCCGGTGCCGTAGGGCAGGCGCAGGGTTCGGCGGTAGGCGCCGGCCCGCCACTCCTCGACCCCGGGCACGGCGGTCGCGGCGAGGTGGCCGAAGAGGTTGTCGGGGTTGAGCGGGGACCGGTACGGCAGCCGCAGGCTTATGGTTCCCGGGATCCGGGGCTGGTTGCGGTGGGCCTTCTCGCCGCGGGCCCGCAGCTCGCTGGGGGAGAGGGCGAAGACCTCGCGGACGGTGTCGTTGAAGGTCCGGATCGAGGAGAACCCGGCGGCGAAGGCGACGTCGGCCATGGGCAGCTCGGAGGTCTCGATCAGCAGCCGCGCGGTCTGTGCCCGCTGGGCCCGGGCCAGGGCGAGCGGCCCCGCTCCCAGCTCGGCGTTCAGCTGTCGTTCCACCTGCCGGGTCGAGTAGCCGAGGCGGGTGGCGAGCCCCGGCACGCCCTCGCGGTCGACGACCCCGTCCTGGATGAGCCGCATGGCGCGGGCGACGGCGTCGGCGCGGGCGTTCCACTCGGGGGACCCGGGGGAGGTGTCGGGCCGGCACCGCTTGCACGCCCGGAATCCGGCCTGCTGGCAGGCGGCCGCGCTGGGCAGGAACGACATGTTGCCGACCTTGGGCGGCACGGCCGGGCAACTGGGGCGGCAGTAGATCCGGGTGGTCAGGACGGCGGTGAAGAACCAGCCGTCGAAGCGGGCGTCCTTCGACTGCACGGCCCTGACACAGCGGTCGGTGTCGGTGTACATGGCTCCAGGATCCCGATGTGTACGGGGCGGGGCTGGCGGTTTTCCGACATCTAGGTTACGCCCGCCCCCGCCCGGGAGGCCCCTGCGCGGAATTCCGAGCCGCCCCGGGCTCGGCTCGGAGCGTCCGGACCGGCGAAGGCGGCACCCCGGACGGGGCGCTCCGAGCGGGGTGGCCCCGGGAAGGCCTCCCGTGGCCCCGCCAGGGCGCCGGGGCAACGGAAAGGGCCCCCGGCGCCTCGGTGGCATCGGGGGCCCTCTCGGACAGCTTCACGGCGTGGAGCCTACGGGGCCTGGGTGGCCCTGGCCTCGCGCCGGTTGTGGCGGAACGTGTTCGCGCGACGGGTCGTCGCGAACAGCGGGATCGTCGCCGCCATGGCGATCTGCAGCGCGCAGCCGGTCTGGAGCAGCAGCTGACCACCGGGGGCGTCGAACGCCCAGGCGGCCAACAGGCCCATCGCCGCGACGATCCAACTCAGCATCGCCACCGCGAGGACTCCTCGCGGCTTGGGGTACTCGACCCGGCTCACCATCAGCCACGCCACGCCGACGATCGCCAGCAGCGTCGGGACGAACGGCAGCTCCAGCAGAACGATCGAGACGACCGTCAGCGCGCCGAAGGGGCTCGGCATGCCCTGGAACATGCCGTCCTTCATCGTCACGCAGCTGAATCTCGCGAGGCGCAGCACCACGGCCAGCAGCACCACGATCGCCGCCAGCGCCGACATCTTCTGGACCGCGTCGTCGGCGACCATGCCGTAGACGAGGACGAAGTACGCCGGTGCCAGCCCGAAGCTGATCAGGTCGGAGAGGTTGTCCAGCTCCGCGCCCATCGGCGAGCTGCGCAGCTTGCGGGCCACGATCCCGTCGAAGAGGTCGAAGACCGCCGCGAGCAGCATCAGTATCACCGCCGTGGCGGCGCTGCTGCGGGCCATGCCCGACTCGCCGCTGCCGGTGAGGTGCGGGATCAGGATGCCGGTGGTGGTGAAGTACACCGCCATGAAGCCGCAGGTCGCGTTGCCGAGGGTGAGGGTGTCCGCTATCGACAGCCGCAGGGAGAGCGGCATGTCCTCGGCGTCGTCCTCGTCCTTGGCCTCCGGCACCCAGCCTGTGGCAGGAGTCTCAGGGTCAGTCACGGTCAATTCGGGTCACCCCCGCGGTGGTGGCCTGTCCGACCTCGACCGCGACCTCGACACCCTCGGGGAGGTAGATGTCGACGCGGGATCCGAAGCGGATCAGACCGATGCGTTCGCCCTGCTCCACCTTGGTGCCGGCCGGCAGGTACGGGACGATCCGACGCGCGACCGCGCCGGCGATCTGCACCATCTCGATGTCGCCGAGCTCGGTGTCGAAGTGCCAGACGACGCGCTCGTTGTTCTCGCTCTCCTTGTTGAACGCCGGGACGAACCCGCCGGGGATGTGCTCCACGGACGTCACCGTGCCCGCCAGGGGCGCACGGTTGACGTGGACGTTCAGCGGGCTCATGAAGATCGCGACACGGGTCCGTCCGTCCTTCCACGGCATGATGCTCTGCACCACACCGTCGGCGGGGGAGATGACCCGACCCTGCGTGATCTCACGCTCGGGGTCGCGGAAGAACCACAGCATGCCCGCGGCGAGCGCGGTGGCGGGCACGGCCGCCGCGGCCCAGCGCCCGGACTTGCGCGCCCGGGTGAGGCTGAGCGCCGCGGTGGCGACGGTCGGCAGAAGCCACGGCGATGCTCCGCGTGCGAGACGTCCACCGAGGAGGCCGACGCGAGGTGCAGAGGTTTGGCTGTGGGGCATGGATGACCTTCGTAGCGGGTGATTGCCGCGCCGCAAACGGGGGGACGGGACGGCGGCTTTACTGGAATGCTATCGGTTGCGCGCAACAACTGGGCAAGCCAGAAGCCGAGTCGATGGCCGTAAGTCGGTCACTGGTAGTGACTCTTTCGTGAGGAACCTTTGCGCGATTCCCCACGAAAGGGACTTTCAGCCCTGGAGCCGGTACTCCTCCAGCAGGCGTCGCCCGATGATCATTTTCTGGATCTCGGCCGTACCTTCGCCGATGAGGAGCATCGGGGCTTCGCGGTAGAGGCGCTCGATCTCGTACTCCTTCGAGAAGCCGTACCCACCGTGGATGCGGAAGGCGTCCTCCACCACCTCCTTGCAGTACTCGGAGGCGAGGTACTTCGCCATCCCTGCTTCGAGGTCGTTTCGTTCCCCGGAGTCCTTTTTGCGTGCTGCATTGACCATCATCGCATGGGCGGCTTCGACCTTGGTAGCCATCTCGGCGAGCTTGAACTGGATGGCCTGGTGTTCGGCGATGGCCTTGCCGAAAGTGTGACGTTGCTGGGCATAGGAGACACCCAGCTCGAACGCACGCTGGGCGACACCGCAACCACGCGCCGCCACGTTGACGCGGCCGACCTCGACCCCGTCCATCATTTGGTAAAACCCTCGGCCGGTCTGGCCGCCCAGTACCCGATTGGCCGGAATGCGCAGTCCGTCCATGATGAGCTCGGTCGTGTCGACGCCCTTGTAGCCCATCTTGTCGATCTTGCCCGGGATGGTCAGGCCCGGACGGACCTCGCCGAAGCCCGGCTCCTTCTCGACCAGGAAGGTCGTCATGGACTTGTGCGGGGCGGTGCCTTCGGGGTGTCCTTCGTCACTTCGGACCAGAACGGCCACCAGCGTCGAGGTGCCACCGTTCGTCAGCCACATCTTCTGGCCGTTCAGGACGTACTCGTCGCCGTCCTTCACCGCCTTCGAGGTGATGGCCGACACGTCCGAGCCGAGCCCGGGCTCGGACATCGAGAACGCGCCGCGCACCTCACCCAGCGCCATGCGGGGGAGGAAGTGGTCCTTCTGCTCCTGCGTGCCGTGCTGCTTGAGCATGTACGCCACGATGAAGTGGGTGTTGATGATGCCCGAGACGGACATCCAGCCACGCGCTATCTCCTCGACGCACAGCGCGTAGGTGAGCAACGACTCACCCAGGCCGCCGTACTCCTCGGGGATCATCAGGCCGAAGAGGCCGAGTTCCTTGAGACCGTCGACGATCTGCTGCGGGTACTCGTCGCGGTGCTCCAGCTCGGTCGCGACCGGGATGATCTCCTTGTCGACGAACTCCCGGACGGTCTTGAGGATGTCCCTCTGGTCGTCCGTCAGGCCGGCGGTCTGGGCAAGTCGGCTCATGGTTCTACTTCCCCTGTTCCTTCAGCGTGGGGCGGCCGGGCTGCTCGCCGCCGCGTTCCTTGATGTAGGTCTCCGTCGGAACCATCACCTTGCGCCGGAAGACGCAGACGAGGGTGCCGTCCTGCTTGTAACCCTTGGTCTCGACGTAGACGATCCCGCGGTCGTTCTTCGACTTCGACGGGGTCTTGTCGAGGACCGTGGTCTCGCCGTAGATGGTGTCGCCGTGGAAGGTCGGCGCCACGTGGCGCAGCGACTCGATCTCCAGGTTGGCGATGGCCTTGCCCGAGACGTCGGGGACCGACATGCCCAGCAGCAGGGAGTAGATGTAGTTGCCCACGACGACGTTCTTGCCGAAGTCGGTCGTGTTCTCCGCGTAGTTGCTGTCCATGTGGAGCGGGTGGTGGTTCATGGTCAGCAGACAGAAGAGGTGGTCGTCGTATTCGGTGACGGTTTTCCCGGGCCAGTGCTTGTAGACGGCACCGATCTCGAACTCTTCGTACGTGCGTCCGAACTGCATGGGGATCAGGCCTCCGGGATCTCGAACTTGGTGGTGCGACGCATCCCGGCGGCGCGGCCCTTGCCCGCGATGACCAGGGCCATCTTGCGGCTGGCCTCGTCGATCATCTCGTCGCCGAGCATCGCCGACCCCTTCTTGCCGCCGGCCTCGGAGGTGCACCAGTCGTACGCGTCGAGGATCAGCTCGGCGTGGTCGTAGTCCTCCTGCGAGGGGGAGAAGACCTCGTTGGCGGCGTCGACCTGGCCGGGGTGGAGCACCCACTTGCCGTCGAAGCCGAGGGCGGCGGCGCGGCCGGCGACCTCGCGGTACCCGTCCACGTTCTTGATCTGGAGGAAGGGGCCGTCGATCGCCTGGAGGTCGTGCATGCGGGCCGCCATCAGGATCCGCATCAGGATGTAGTGGTAGGCGTCCGCGCCGTACCCGGGCGGCTGCATGCCCACGACCAGGGACTTCATGTTGATCGAGGCCATGAAGTCGGCCGGGCCGAAGATGATGGTCTCCAGCCGGGGGGAGGCGCCGGCGATCTCGTCGACGTTCACCAGGCCCTTGGCGTTCTCGATCTGCGCCTCGATGCCGATCTTGCCGACCTCGAAGCCCATGGTCTTCTCGATCTGGGTCAGCAGCAGGTCCAGCGCCACGACCTGCTGCGCGTCCTGGACCTTCGGCAGCATGATGCAGTCGAGGTTCTGGCCCGCGCCCTCGACGACCGTGATGACGTCGCGGTACGTCCAGTGCGTGGTCCAGTCGTTGACACGCACGACCCGGGTCTTGCCCGTCCAGTCGCCCTGGTTCAGCGCCTCCACGATGGTGTGGCGGGCGCCTTCCTTGGCGAGGGGGGCGCAGGCGTCCTCCAGGTCGAGGAAGACCTGGTCGGCCGGCAGGCCCTGGGCCTTCTCCAGGAACCGGGGGTTGGAGCCCGGCACCGCGAGGCAGGAGCGGCGCGGCCGGAGTCGGTTGACCGGGGAAGTGGGCGTGGTCATGCGGGGACCTCCGTGCTTTCGGCGATGTCAGCTGTGTCGACGATGTCGGCTTCGTCAAGGGGGTGGAGCTTGTTGGCCTTGCGGATCTCGTCGACGATACGTCCGATGATCTCCGTGATGCCGAAGTCCTTGGGGGTGAACACGGCGGCCACGCCGGCCGCCTTGAGTGTCACCGCGTCGGCATTCGGAATGATGCCGCCCACGATGACGGGGATGTCGCCCGCCCCCGCCAGACGCAGGCGTTCCAGCACGTCGGGGACGAGGGCACTGTGCGAACCGGACAGGATGGACAGTCCCACGCAGTGCACGTCCTCGGCCAGCGCCGCCGAGGAGATCTCCTCGGGTGTCAGCCGGATGCCCTGGTAGACCACCTCGAAGCCGGCGTCACGGGCCCGGACGGCGATCTGCTCGGCGCCGTTGGAGTGACCGTCCAGGCCCGGCTTGCCGACCAGCAGCCGCAGCCGGCCGGAGCCGAGATCGTCGGCCGTACGGGAGACCTTCGCGCGGACCAGGGCCATCGGGGAGCCCGCCTCCGCGGCGACCGCCACCGGGGCCGAGGAGACCCCGGTCGGGGCGCGGAACTCACCGAACACCTCGCGCAGCGCGCCGGCCCACTCCCCGGTGGTCACGCCCGCCCGGGCGCACTCCAGGGTGGCCTCCATCAGGTTCTCGGTCCCGGCCGCGGCGTCCTTCAGCCGGTCCAGGGACTGCCGCACCGTCGGGAAGACGAACGGGTCGCCGCCGCCCTGCCGGTCGGAGGACTCCTGACGCTCGGCCTTCCAGCGGCCGATGCGCTCGACGGTCTGCGCCTCCAGCGCCCCGTCCACCGTCATGATGGCGCCGTCCAGGTCGGCGGTGAGCGGGTTCTCCTCGGTCTGCTGGAAGCAGTTGACGCCGACGATCTTGTCCTCGCCGTCCTCGATCCGGGCCCGCCGCTCGGCGTGCGAGGAGACCAGCTGGGACTTGAGGTAGCCCGACTCGACGGCCGCCATGGCGCCGCCCATCTCCTCGATCCGGTCGATCTCGGCCAGGCACTCCGTCACCAGCGAGTCCACCTTGGCCTCGATGACGGTCGAGCCGGCGAAGATGTCCTCGTACTCCAGCAGGTCGCTCTCGTGCGCGAGGACCTGCTGGATGCGCAGAGACCACTGCTGGTCCCAGGGCCGGGGCAGGCCCAGCGCCTCGTTCCAGGCGGGCAGCTGCACGGCGCGGGCGCGGGCGTCCTTGGAGAGGGTGACCGCCAGCATCTCCAACACGATGCGCTGGACGTTGTTCTCCGGCTGGGCCTCGGTCAGCCCCAGCGAGTTGACCTGGACGCCGTACCGGAAGCGGCGCTGCTTCGCGTTGTCGATGCCGTAGCGCTCCAGGGTGACCTTGTCCCAGATGCGGCCGAAGGCGCGCATCTTGCACATCTCCTCGATGAAGCGGACCCCCGCGTTCACGAAGAAGGAGATGCGGGCGACCACCTCGCCGAAGCGTTCCTCGGGCACCTGGCCCGAGTCGCGGACCGAGTCCAGCACGGCGATGGCGGTCGACATCGCGTACGAGATCTCCTGGACCGGGGTGGCCCCGGCCTCCTGGAGGTGGTACGAGCAGATGTTGATCGGGTTCCACTTCGGGATGTGGTTGACCGTGTACGCGATCATGTCCGTCGTCAGGCGGAGGGACGGTCCCGGCGGGAAGACGTGCGTCCCGCGCGAGAGGTACTCCTTGACGATGTCGTTCTGGGTGGTGCCCTGGAGCAGGGCGATGTCCGCGCCCTGCTCCTCGGCGGCCACCTGGTAGAGCGCCAGCAGCCACATGGCGGTGGCGTTGATCGTCATCGAGGTGTTCATCTGTTCCAGGGGGATGTCCTGGAACAGCCGCCGCATGTCGCCCAGGTGGGAGACCGGGACCCCGACCCGGCCCACCTCGCCGCGGGCGAGGATGTGGTCGGGGTCGTAGCCGGTCTGCGTCGGCAGGTCGAACGCGACCGACAGGCCGGTCTGTCCCTTGGCGAGGTTGCGGCGGTACAGCTCGTTGGACGCCTCGGCCGTGGAGTGGCCGGCGTACGTCCGCATGAGCCACGGACGGTCCTTCTGGCGCTCTGTCATCTCAGGCTGTCCCTTTGGCCCTTGAACGATCTCAGACGTTACGGAAGCGGTTGATCGCGTCGAGGTGCGTCGCGCGCAACTCGTGGTCGCGGACGCCCAGGCCCTCCTCGGGGGCGAGCGCGAGGACGCCGACCTTGCCCTGGTGGAGGTTGCGGTGGACGTCGTAGGCGGCCTGGCCGGTCTCCTCCAGGGAGTAGACCTTCGAGAGGGTGGGGTGGATCTTGCCCTTCGAGATCAGGCGGTTGGCCTCCCACGCCTCGCGGTAGTTCGCGAAGTGCGAGCCGATGATGCGCTTGAGCGACATCCACAGGTAGCGGTTGTCGTACTCGTGCATGTAGCCCGAGGTCGAGGCGCAGGTGGTGATGGTGCCGCCCTTGCGGGTGACGTAGACGCTCGCGCCGAAGGTCTCGCGACCGGGGTGCTCGAAGACGATGTCGATGTCCTCGCCGCCGGTCAGCTCGCGGATGCGCTTGCCGAAGCGCTTCCACTCCTTGGGGTCCTGGGTGTGCTCGTCCTTCCAGAACTTGTAGCCCTCGGCGTTGCGGTCGATGATCGCGGTCGCGCCCATCGACCGGCAGATGTCCGCCTTCTGGTCGCTGGAGACGACACAGATCGGGTTGGCCCCGCCGGCCAGCGCGAACTGGGTGGCGTAGGAGCCGAGACCGCCGCTGGCGCCCCAGATCAGGACGTTGTCGCCCTGCTTCATGCCGGCGCCGTTGCGGGAGACCAGCTGGCGGTAGGCGGTGGAGTTGACCAGGCCGGGGGAGGCGGCCTCCTCCCAGCTGAGGTGGTCGGGCTTGGGCATCAGCTGGTTGGACTTGACGAGGGCGATCTCCGCCAGGCCGCCGAAGTTGGTCTCGAAGCCCCAGATGCGCTGCTCGGGGTCGAGCATCGTGTCGTTGTGGCCGTCGGAGGACTCCAGCTCCACCGAGAGGCAGTGTGCGACGACCTCGTCGCCCGGCTGCCAGGAGTTCACGCCGGGACCGGTGCGCAGGACGACGCCCGCGAGGTCGGAGCCGATGACGTGGTACGGCAGGTCGTGGCGCTTGCTGAGGTCCGACAGGCGCCCGTAGCGCTCCAGGAAGCTGAAGGTGGACACCGGCTCGAAGATCGAGGTCCACACGGAGTTGTAGTTGACCGAGGAGGCCATGACGGCGACCAGGGCCTCGCCCGGGCCGAGCTCCGGCACCGGGACGTTGTCCAGGTGCAGGGACTTGCGGGGGTCCTTCTCACGGGTCGTGAGCCCCTCGAACATCCCCGCCTCGTCCTTGTGCACGGTGATCGCGCGGTACGAGTCGGGGAGCGGCAGGGCCGCGAAGTCGGCGGGCGTGGCGGCCTGCGACTGGATGGCTTCCAGGATGTCCTTCACGGTGTTGCCTCCGGCGAGCGCTGATGAGGGTGCGCTGAGGGATACGCGGGTGCGCGTGGAACGGGTGTGGTGTGTGCCGTCGGTTCGGCGAAGCGGTGGTGCTGCGACGCCCGTGGTGAGGCGTGCTGGTGCCTGGTGACGCAGGCATCCGGGGCGCGGTTCGTGCCGAGTGGGCGAGGACCGCGGGGACATCCGGACGAGATTCAACGTATGGCACCCCGTGTCACTCAGCAAGGCACCGCGTGCCAAAACTTTCTCTCATTTGCTATTTGACCTGCGCAGATGAGCGATGATCGATCAGGGTTACCCGCGAGTAGGGACAACCCGGACAAACGCAAATGGCCGCCCCCGGAACGGGAGCGGCCACTGTGACGCGGGTAACCCGCGTGAACGACGTGTGCTACTGCTGCTTGCTGTCCTGCTTGTTCCTGAGCGCCTCTTCGATGGTCCGCATGACCTCGTCGAGCGGTGCGTCCGTACGGGCCACCGCCACCAGCACCTCGCCCTGCGCGCGAACGGCCGCGGCCGGCGCGGCGGGCGGGCCCGCCGCGGTGCGGCCCGCGCCGATCCCCGATCCGAAGGTCTTGCGCACGATCGAGAAGGCGTGGTCCAGCTGCGCCTCCACGTCCCCCTGCCCGCCCGCCCGCAGCCAGCGCCGCAGCACGTGGTTGTGGGCCGTGACCACCGCCGAGGCGGCCACCTCCGCCAGCAGCGGATCGTCATTGCCGTCGTGGTGGTCCTGCTCGTCGAAGTGGGCGAGCAGGTAGCGCGTGAACAGCCGCTCGTACCGGGCGACCGAGGCGATCTCCCGCTCCCGCAGCGCCGGCACCTCGCGGGTGAGCCGGTAGCGCTCCACCGACACCGCCGGCGAGGCGGCGTACATCTTCATGACTTCCTTGATCCCGCGGCACACCGTGTCGAGCGGGTGCTCGTGCGCCGGGGCCACGTCCAGCACGGCCTCGGCGCGGGTCAGGGTGTCGTCGTGGTCCGGGAAGATCGCCTCTTCCTTGGAGCGGAAGTGCCGGAAGAAGGTCCGGCGCGCCACCCCGGCGGTCGCGGCGATCTCGTCGACCGTCGTGGCCTCGTACCCCTTGGTGGCGAACAGCTCCATGGCGGCCGCGGCCAGCTCGCGGCGCATCTTGAGCCGCTGCGCGGCCGCCTTGGTGCCGGCCGTGCCCTCCGGGGCGTCGGAGGTCGCGGCGGCACGGGGCGAGGTCTTGGCGGGCTGGGACATAGAGCGAAAGTACTTCATTCGCGCAGGAGGGCGCTCCTGAGGGGGGTGGGACGGGGAGGGATGCGGGGGAGAGCCCGCACTGCGCACACAGTGCTCGTCGGGAGGGCTCGCCTGCCGTGAGGGTCCGGCAGGCCCGAGCAGCCCTCCCCACGCATCCGGCTCGGGTGTCCGCCGGTCCCGGCTCGGCTTACCGGCGGGCGTACTCACGGAAACCGCGGCCGGTCTTCCGGCCCAGGCAGCCCGCCGCCACCAGGTGCTCCAGCAGCGGGGACGGGGCCAGGCCCGGGTCGCGGAACTCCTTGTGCAGGACCTTCTCGATGGCCAGCGACACGTCCAGGCCGACCACGTCGAGGAGTTCGAAGGGCCCCATCGGGTAGCCGCCGCCCAGCTTCATCGCGGCGTCGATGTCGTCCAGGCTCGCGTAGTGCTGTTCGACCATCTTGATCGCGTTGTTCAGGTACGGGAACAGCAGCGCGTTCACGATGAACCCGGCCCGGTCCCCGCAGTCCACCGGGTGCTTGCGCACCTTCGCGCAGACCTCCCGGACCGTGGCGTGCACGTCGTCGGCGGTCAGGACGGTCCGGACCACCTCGACCAGCTTCATCGCGGGAGCCGGGTTGAAGAAGTGCATGCCGATCACGTCCTGCGGACGCGAGGTCGCCCGCGCCACCGCGATCACCGGGAGCGAGGAGGTGGTGGTCGCCAGGACCGCGCCCGGCTTGCAGACCTTGTCCAGACCGGCGAACAGCTCCTGCTTGACGGCCAGGTCCTCCGCGACCGCCTCCACCGCAAGGTCCACCTCGGCGAAGGCGTCCAGGGAGCCGGCCGGCGTGATCCGCTCCATGGTCTCGGCGGCGGCCGCCTCGGTCAGCCTGCCCTTGGACACCGCACGGCCCAGGGACTTGCCGATCGCGGCCTTGGCGGCCACCGCCTTCTCCTGGCTGCGGGCCGCCAGCACGACCGCGTACCCGGCCTGCGCGAAGACCTGCGCGATACCGCTCGCCATGGTCCCGGAACCGGCCACGCCGACCGAGAAGACCGGACGACCCGAGCCGAGCAGGGAGCCGTCCGGCGGGGTCTGGAGGTCACGGACGACGACCTGGCTGCCCGGGGCCTCGTACGTGTAGAAACCGCGCCCGGACTTCTGCCCGGTCAGGCCGGCCTCGGCCAGGTGGCCGAGGATCGGGGCCGGGGCGTGCAGCCGGTCGCCGGAGGAGGCGTACATGGCCTCCAGGACGGTCCGGGCCGTGTCCACGCCGATCAGGTCGAGAAGGGCCAGCGGCCCCATGGGCAGGCCGCAGCCGAGCCGCATCGCCGCATCGATGTCCTCGCGGGAGGCGTACTTCGACTCGTACATCGCGGCGGCCTGGTTGAGGTAGCCGAAGAGCAGGCCGTCGGCCACGAAGCCGGGCCGGTCGCCGACCGCGACGGGCTGCTTGCCCAGCTCGCGGGCCAGCTCGGTGACGGCCTCGACGGCGGTCGGGGAGGTGAGCACGCACGAGACGACCTCGACGAGCTTCATCGCCGGCGCCGGGTTGAAGAAGTGCAGGCCCAGGACCCGCTCGGGGCGCTGGGACTCGGCCGCCATCCGGGTCACCGACAGGGCGTTGGTGCCGGTGGCCAGGATCGTGTCCGGGCGGACGACCGCGTCGAGTTCGCGGAACAGCCGCTGCTTGAGCGCGTAGTCCTCCGGGACGACCTCGATCACCAGGTCGGCGTCGGCGGCCGCGCTCAACTCGGTGAAGGTGCGGAAGCGGGCGAGCACGCCGTCGCGCTCGGCCTCGGTCAGCCGCTCCTTGGCGACGGAGCGGGCTGTGGCGGCCGCGAGGGCGGCACCGGCCCGACGGGTGGCGGCGTCGCTGATGTCGATGCCGATGACCTCGCGGCCGGCCCGGGCGAGGATCTCGGCGATGCCGGTGCCCATCGTGCCGAGGCCGACGACGGCGATGGTCTGGAGGGTGGATTGACTGGACGTGGACGGAAGGTCCATCGCGGGACTCCAGTGGAAGAGGGTGACGACTGAGGGAAGGCGCGCGGCCGCACGGCACGCGGACCGGAAATTCCGCAGAGATGCCCGAAGAGGGGGCGGAGCGGCGGACCCTGTCCCGAGGGTCACGCCGATCACGAACATGCGGTACCCGGGGGTACCGGGGTGGTGAACCGACTGGTACGAGGCGGCTGCGTCACCAGGCCTGCCCCGTACGTGTTGAAGCGAGAGTAACTCGCCGGTAACTGGCGCGCCATAGCGCGGAGATGTGACCTGTAACGCCCAAATGTACCGATCATCGATCATCGATCATCAGGGGTGCGCACATCTCGGGGAACCCGGCGTGGCGGCGGCCCCGCCCCCCTAGGGTTGGCCGCGTGAACGACGTGCTGGAGCGCCTGCGGACCGAGTCGGGGCAGTCGGCGGAGTACGAGGAACTGCTCGCGGCGGACCCCGACGCGCTGGCGGCCTCCCTGACCCGCGCCGGCCTGCCGTTGTGGGCCCGCGAGCTGGCCGCCTACCGGCTGGGGCTGGCCGGGGACCGGCGGGCCTTCGAATCGCTGGTGCTGCTCCTCAACCACCGCGACCCGCCGCGCTGCGAGGCCGCCGCGCGGGCGCTGGCCGTCCTCGGGGACCCGCGCACGGCCCGGGCGGCGGCCGCCCTGGCCACGAACGAGCTCCGCACCGCCTACGCCCTCCACCCGGTCCGGCTGTTGGCGGCGCTGCGGGCCCCCGAGTCGGCGCCGGCGCTGATCGGCACGCTGTCCCGACTCCTCTCGCCCCACGACCCCTACTGGAGGGTCGCCCTGGCGTGCGTGGAGGGACTGGGCGCACTCGCCGACCCCCGGGCCCGCGAGGTCCTCACCCGCGCCCAGTCCCACCCCCGCCTGGCGGTGGCCGCGACGGAGGCACTGCGCCGACTGGCCCCGGCCGACCGGGAGCCGTCCGACAGGGCCTAGGGTCCTGTCGTCGAAGTGGCGCCGGTAGGGCCCGCGGTGTTCGGTGCCGTGCATCGCGAGGCGGAGGGGCGTCCGTGTACTGGACGTACTGGGGTGCCCCGACAACGCGGCGAGGTGCGGTATCGGGCGCCGCGGGCCAGGCGAGACTTCGACGACGGGGCCTAGAGCGGGACCACCGCGAAGGCCTCGACCTCCAGGAGGAGTTCCGGGTGGACCAGGGCGGCGACCTGGACCGCCGAGGAGGCCGGGAGGCGGTCTGCCGGGATGACGGCGGCCCGGGCGTCCCGTACCGCCGGCAGGTGGGCCACGTCCGTCACGAAGTACGTCAGCTTCACCACGTCCGCGAAGGTCGCGCCGGCGGCCTCCAGACAGCAGCGCAGGTTCTCGAACACCTGACGGGCCTGCGCCGCGGCGTCGCCGACGCCGACCACCCCGCCCTCCTCGTCGAAGGCGCACTGCCCCGAGATCGCGACGAACCGGCCGGTGCCCCAGACGACATGGCTGTACTGGGGGCTCGGGCCGACGCCCTCGGGCGCGGCGATGCGGGTGAGGTGGTCGGTGCGGGGCGTGGTCATGCGCCGATCCTGCCCTCCCGGGCTCAGCCGCGGAAGCCCAGCAGGCCGTGCAGGGCGGCCCCGCCGGCCGAGGGCGGGACCGCGCGCGTCGCGGCGGCCGGCGTCGGGGCGGGCTGCGCGGGGCAGGTGGCGTCGGCGGCCTTGCCGGTGCGCAGGTACGCGGACAGCTTCTCGTCCAGGCACTTGTTGCCGCTCAGGGCGATCCCGTGGTTGCCGCCGCCCTGCTCCACCACCAGGGCCGCGCCCTTGAGCTTGCCCTTCATGCTGACCGCGCCCTCGTACGGGGTCGCCGCGTCCTCCGTCGCCTGGAACAGCAGGGCCTGCGGAAGCTCGGTGTTGGTCACGTCCGGGGCCTGCAGGGGTTCCGTCGGCCAGAACGCGCAGGGGGCGTTGTACCAGGCGTTGTTCCAGGTCATGAAGGGTGCCTTGGCGTGTGTGCGCCACATGTCGGCGCGCCACTGGTTCCAGTTCCGCGGCCAGGCCGAGTCCCGGCACTGCACCGCGGTGTAGACGCTGTAGCTGTTGCCCGCCGAGGGCTCCACCGCGCCGAACCGTTCGTAGGCCGACACCAGCGGCTTGGGGTCCTTGTCCACCGCGTACGCGGAGAAGGCCTCGGCGAGGTGGGGCCAGTAGCCGTTGTAGTAGCCGCCGGGCATGAAGGTGTCCTCCAGTTCGGAGGGGCCCACCTTGCCGCCCGCCGGCGCCGCGCGCAGCGCGTCGCGCATCTCGTACCAGCGCGCCTCGATCCGGGCCGGGTCGGTGCCGAGCCGGTACTTCTCGTCGTACCGGGCCACCCAGGCGAGGAAGGCCTTGTGGCGGGCGTCGAAGGCCTGGTCCTGGGCGAGGTTGTCCTCGTACCAGACGCCGGCCGGGTCCACGACGGAGTCCAGCACCAGCCGGTCCACCCGGTCCGGGTGGAGCCGGGCGTACACGGCGCCCAGGTAGGTCCCGTAGGAGTACCCCAGATAGCTGAGCTTCGGTGCGCCGAGCGCCGTGCGCAGCACCTCCAGGTCGCGGGCGGCCGAGACGGTGCCGATGTACGGGAGCACGTCCGCGTGCTTGGTCTGGCAGGACTCGGCGAAGGTCTTGACCCGCTCCAGGTTGGCCTGCTCGGTCGCCCGGTCCAGGGGCACGGAGTCGGGGCGCACCGGGGTGAAGTGCCCGGCGCCGCAGTCCAGGGCGGGCTCGCTCTTGCCCACGCCGCGCGGGTCGAAGCCGATCACGTCGAACGAGCCGGCCACGTCCTTGGGCAGCGCGGAGGCGATGTACCCGGCGAGGGCGCGCCCGCTGCCGCCGGGGCCACCGGGGTTGACCAGCAGGGGTCCCCGGGACTTCGCGGAGGTGTGCGGGACGCGGGTCAGCGCGAGGGCGATCTGCCGGCCGGCGGGCCGGTCGTGGTCGAGCGGGACCTTCAGGGAGGCGCATTGGAGCGTGGGGTGGCGGGGCGTCTTGCAGTCGGTCCAGCGCAGGGCCGGGGCCGTCGGGGCCGTGGCGGCCGCCGGGGCGGCGGTGACGGGGCTCGCGAGGGCGGCGGCCACGGTGGAGATCGACAGCAGGACGGCGGCGCGCTTCTTCAGCGGGCCGCGCTTGGTCACGGGGTGCAGCATGGGGCCTCCCAGCCGAGGGTTCTGGGCGGAATCGTCCCGGAAACCAAGGCCGGAATCCGGGATTGGGCTGCCGATTGGTCCGATGTGATGAGCTTTCAGGGGCCGTCCGGGACCACAGGAGGGTGAGCCGGGTCGGACCGGCGTGCGCAGCCTCGGCGGGTCGTTCGGACCTCGGGTTCCGGCGGGGCCGCCCCGGCGGGGCGGAATCCGGCCGGCCGGCGGGAACCCCTCGCCCACCGAGGTCGATGTCCCGTCCGCCCCCGGATTTGGGCCCCCGCCCCGGAGGTGGTTGTCTAGCCGCGACGAGCGGACACAACTGCTGGAGGAACAGCTATGGCGCAGGTCGAGGCCACCACGGAGCGGATCATCGCGGCTGACGCGGAGACCGTGTTCGACGCGCTGGCGGACTACTCGGGGACCCGGGGCAAGCTGCTCCCCGAGCACTACAGCGAGTACGAGGTGCGCGAGGGCGGCGACGGCGCCGGCACCCTGGTCCACTGGAAGCTCCAGGCGACCAGCAAGCGCGTGCGCGACTGCCTGCTGGAGGTCGCCGAGCCCACCGAGGGCCGGCTCGTGGAGAAGGACCGCAACTCCTCCATGGTCACCACCTGGACGGTGACCCCGGCCGGCGAAGGCAGGTCGAAGGTGGTCGTCAGCACCGTCTGGAACGGCGCGGGCGGCATCGGCGGCTTCTTCGAGCGCACCTTCGCCCCGAAGGGCCTCGCCCGCATCCACGACACCCTGCTCGCCAACCTGGCCGGTGAAGTCGAGGGCTGAGCAAGGCCGTTGCCCGCCGGCTGCGCCGGGCGGCTCACCGGTTCGGGTGGTCTTCCGTCCGGGGGCGAGTCGCCGGAGCCCGGGCGTGGCCCCCGGGGCGGGAGAGGCCCGGGCGGCTAGGGTGAGGGGTCCGCGGCCCGGCCCACCGGGGCCGCGACCCGACCCACCGGGGGACCCGATGAAGATCCTCGTCTCCGCCGACATGGAAGGCGCCACCGGCGTCACCTGGCCCGCCGACGTGCTGCCCGGCACCCCCCAGTGGGAGCGCTGCCGGGCCATGTTCACCTCCGACGTGAACGCCGCGGTGCTCGGTTTCTACGACGGCGGCGCCGACCGGGTCCTCGTCAACGAGGCCCACTGGACCATGCGGAACCTGCTCCTGGAGAAGCTCGACGCCCGCGTCGAGATGCTCACCGGCCGGCACAAGTCGCTGTCCATGGTCGAGGGCGTCCAGTACGGCGACGTGGACGGCATCGCCTTCGTCGGCTACCACACCGGGGCCGGCACGGAAGGCGTCCTCGCCCACACCTACCTCGCGAACTCGATCACCGGCGTGTGGGTCAACGGTGTGCGCGCCAGCGAGGGGCTGCTCAACGCCCACGTCGTCGCCGAGTACGGAGTCCCGGTCATCCTCGTCACCGGCGACGACCTGACCTGTGTCGACGCCGCCGGATACGCCCCGGACGCGGTGACCGTCGCGGTCAAGGACCACGTCTCGCGGTACGCGGCCGTCTGTCGCACGCCCGCCCGCACGGCCGCCGACATCCGGGCCGCCGCGACGGAGGCCGTCGCCCTCGCGGTCCGCCACGAGCCCGTGGTGGGAGGACCGTTCAGGGTGGAACTGGAGTTCGACGCGGAGCACCTGGGCCTGGCCGCCACCGTGGTCCCCGGCGTCGAACGCTCGGGCGAACGCAGGGTCGCGTACACCAACGAGACGATGTACGAGGGGATCCGGACCTTCAAGACGGTCACGACGGTCGTCTCGGCGGCTGTGGAGGAGCAGTATGGCTGACATGCACGCAACGGAGACCCGCCCCTGCGAAGCCGTGGACCCGACGGCCCTCGACGAGGTGGTCGACTACACCTCCGGCCTCATCCGCATCGACACCACCAACCGCGGCGGCGGCGACTGCCGCGAGCGACCGGCCGCCGAGTACGTCGCCGAACGGCTCGCCGGCGCCGGCCTGGACCCGATCCTGCTGGAACGCACCCCGGGCCGCACCAACGTGGTGGCCCGGATCGAGGGCAGCGACCCCGGAGCCGACGCCCTCCTGGTCCACGGCCACCTCGACGTGGTGCCCGCCGAGGCCGCCGACTGGAGCGTGCACCCCTTCTCCGGCGAGATCCGCGACGGCGTCGTCTGGGGCCGCGGCGCCGTCGACATGAAGAACACGGACGCGATGGTGCTGGCCGTCGTACGGGCCTGGGCACGGGCGGGCGTGAAGCCGCGCCGCGACATCGTGATCGCGTACACCGCCGACGAGGAGGACAGCGCGATCGACGGGGCGGGCTTCCTCGCCGACCACCACCCGGAACTCTTCGAGGGCTGCACCGAGGGGCTGAGCGAGTCCGGAGCCTTCACCGTCCACCCCGCCCCGGGCCGTTCCCTCTACCCGATCGCCGCCGGCGAGCGGGGCACCGCGTGGCTGAAGCTGACCGCGCACGGCACCGCCGGGCACGGATCCAAGCCCAACCGGGCCAACGCCGTCAGCCGGCTCGCCGCCGCCGTCACCAGGATCGGCGAGTACGAGTGGCCGGTGCGCCTCACCGACACCGTGACCGCCTGCATCACCGAACTCGCCGCCCTGGAAGGCCTGTCGGTGGACCCGCGCGGCGAGGACCTCGACCTGACGGAACTGCTCGCCGCGCTCGGACCGGCCGCCGCCCTCGTGCGGCCCACCGTGCGGCAGAGCGCCAACCCGACCATGCTCAGCGCCGGTTACAAAGTGAACGTGATCCCGGGCCAGGCCACCGCCTACGTGGACGGCCGCACGCTCCCCGGCGGGGAGGCGGAGTTCATCGCCACCCTCGACGCGCTCACCGGCCCCGACGTGCGCTGGGAGTTCCACCACCGCGAGGTGGCGCTCGAAGCACCCGTTGACGGACGGACCTTCGGGATCCTGCGCGAGGCCGTGGAGCACTTCGACCCCGAAGGGCACGTGGTCCCGTTCTGCATGGCGGGCGGCACCGACGCCAAGCAGTTCTCCCGGCTCGGCATCACCGGCTACGGCTACTCCCCGCTCAAGCTGCCACCCGGCTTCGACTACTGGTCCCTCTTCCACGGCGTGGACGAGCGGGTCCCGGTCGACGCCCTGCACTTCGGCGTCCGCGTCCTCGACCGCGCCCTGCGCGCGCTGTGACGGGGACCCGGTGATGGCGCCGCTCACCCCGCCCCGGCCCTACGGCGGCTGGCCCTCGCCCATCGACGCCGCGCTCGCCGCCGCACTCGACGGGCGGCCCGAGTACGTGGGCACCATCGGCCCCGAGGTGTGGTGGACCGAGCCCCGGCCGGAGGAGGGAGGTCGCCGGACCCTCGTGCGGCGCCCCACCGACGGCCGCCCCGAACGGCCCGTGCTGCCCGCGCCCTGGAACGTCCGCAGCAGGGTCACCGAGTACGGGGGACGCCCCTGGGCCGGCGTCGAACGGGACTCCGGCGGGCCGCTGTTGGTGTTCGTGCACTTCGCCGACCAGAGGCTGTACGCGTACGAACCGGACGCGTCCGGCGCTCCGGCCCCCCGACCGCTCACCCCCGTGGGCACGGTCGGCGGCGGACTGCGCTGGGCCGACCCGGTGCTGCGCGGCGACGAGGTCTGGTGCGTGCTGGAGGAGTTCACCGGACCCGCGCCCACCGATGTGCGGCGCGTCCTGGCCGCCGTCCCCCTGGACGGATCGGCCGCCGAAGACCGTGACGCCGTGCGGGAGTTGACCGGCGATCGGCACCGGTTCACCACCGGGCCCCGACTGTCCCCCGACGGGCGCACCCTGGCCCGACTGGTCTGGGACCATCCCCGGATGCCCTGGGACGGAACCGAGTTGCTGCTCGCCGAGGTCACCGGGGCCGGCGAGATCGGCGCCCCCCGCACCGTGCTCGGCGGACCCGACGAGGCCGTGGCCCAGGTGGAGTGGGCGCCCGACGGGACCCTTCTCGCGGTGAGCGACCGGAGCGGCTGGTGGAACCCGTACCGCGTGGACCCGCACAGCGGCGAGGCCGTCAACCTGTGCCCCCGCGAAGAGGAGTTCGGCGGCCCGCTGTGGAAGCCCGGACTGAGCTGGCTCGCCCCGCTGCCTGACGGGCTCGTCGCCGTCCTGCACGGCCAGGGCTCCTCGGTGCTCGGCGTACTCGACCCCGAGAGCGGGGACCTCGTGGACGCCGCCGGGCCCTGGACGTCCTGGCAACCCACCCTGGCCGTCAGCGACTCCCGGGTCTTCGGGGTCGCCGCCAGCCCGCGCAGCGGATACGAGGTGGTGGAACTCGACACCGCCACCGGCCACGCCCGCGTGATCGGCGCCCGGGCGTCCGACCCCGTCGACCCGTCCTACTACCCCGAGCCGCAGAGCCGGACCTTCACCGGCCCGGACGACCGCGAGATCCACGCCCACGTCTACCCGCCGCACCACCCGGACCGACCGGCCCCCGCCGACGAACTGCCCCCGTACGTGGTGTGGGTGCACGGCGGACCCACCGATCACGTGCCACCCGTACTGGACCTGCACATCGCCTACTTCACCTCGCGCGGCATCGGCGTCGTCGAGGTCAATTACGGCGGCTCCTCCGGCTACGGCCGCGCCTACCGGGAGCGGCTGCGCGAGCAGTGGGGCGTGGTGGACGTGGAGGACTGCGCGGCCGTGGCCCGCGCCCTGGCCGCCGAGGGCACCGCCGACCCGGACCGGCTCGCGATCCGCGGCGGCAGCGCCGGAGGCTGGACCGCCGCGGCCTCCCTGGCCGCCACCGACCTGTACGCCTGCGCGGCGATCATCTACCCCGTGCTGGACCTGCGCGGCTTCGCGGCCGAGACGCACGACCTGGAATCCCGCTACATCGACGGCCTCGCCGGGCCGCCCCGGACCCTCGACCTGATCTGCCGCGAACGCTCCCCGGTGGCCCGCGCCGACCGGATCACCGCGCCCTTCGTCCTGCTCCAGGGCCTGGACGACCCGATCTGCCCGCCGGCCCAGGCCGAACGGCTCCTCGCCGCCCTGCGAGGCCGGGCCGTCCCGCACGCCTACGTGACCTTCGCGGGCGAGGGCCACGGCTTCCGCCGCGCGGACACCATGGTCCGGGCCCTGGAAGCGGAGCTCTCGCTCTACGCGCAGGTGTTCGGGATCGAGCGGACGGACGTGCCGCGGCTGCCGCTGGAGCCGTGACGGCCCCCCGCCCCCGCTCCTCTACCCTGGGCCGATGTCTCATGTCACCTACCTCGACGAGGGGGCCAGGGTCGGGATCAGGCCCTTTCGGCCGGCCGACGGACCCGAGTTCGTCACACGCGTCCACGAAAGCCGCGCCCTGCACCGCCCCTGGATGTTCCCGCCCGACACCGTCGAGGCGTACGAGCCCTGGGCGGCCCGGCTCGGCGACGGCGACAGCCGGTTCGGAGTCCTCGTCTGCGAGCGCGCCGGCGGGGCCATCGCCGGATTCGTCAACGTCAACAACATCGTCCGCGGGGGCTTCCAATGCGGAGCCCTCGGCTACGCCGCCTTCGCCCACGCCGCCGGCCGGGGACTCCTCGGCGAGGCCCTCGACCTCGTGATCGGGTACGCCTTCGCACCCGCCGGCCAGGGCCTCGGGCTGCACCGACTGGAGGCGAACGTCCAGCCCGGCAACACCGCCTCCCTCGCCCTCGTCCGAGGCCGCGGCTTCCGGCTGGAGGGCCTCTCCCCGGACTTCCTGCACATCGACGGGGCCTGGCGCGACCACGAGCGCTGGGCCCTGACCGCCGAAATGCCCGGCCCCGGGGCCACGCGTCGCCCAGGATGAGGGCATGCGAACCATCGTGTTGCTCGACGCCCCCTCGAACCTGGGCCTGCGCCCGCCCGCACCCGGCACCGTACCCGGGGTCTACAAGCTGGCGGGAGCCCTGCGCGAACAGGGGCTCCTCGCCCGACTCGGCGCGCGCGAGGGCGGGGTCGCGGTCCCGCCGCGTTACGACCGGGGCGACTGGAAGGAGGGCGACGGGGTCTTCCACGCCGCCGCCCTCGCCCGCTACACCGTCACCCTCGCCGACCGCATCGAGGCACACCTGCGGGACGGGGAGTTCCCCGTCGTGCTCGGCGGGGACTGCTCGATCCAGCTCGGCGCCGCACTGGCCATGCGGCGCCTCGGCCGGTACGGACTGGCCGCCATCGACGGCTCCGCGGACTTCCGTCACCCCGGGAACACCGCGGTCAACGGACCCGTCGGCGCCGCGGGCGGCGAGGAACTGGCCCTGTCCACCGGGCGCGGCCAGGCCGACCTCACCGACCTCGAAGGGCTCCGCCCGTACCTGCGCGACGAGGACGTACGTCTCTTCGGCATCCGCGACGGCGACGGCGACCTCCCGGAGCTGCGCGCCGCCGGGATCCGGGCTGCCACCGTCGGGGAGATCCGCGAACGCGGCGCCGGTCCCGTCGCCCGGGACGCCCTGGAAGGACTCCACCCGCCGGACACCGCCGGTTTCTGGGTGCACCTGGACGCCGACGTCCTGGACCCGAGCGTGATGCCGGCCGTCGACAGTCCCGACCCGGACGGACTGACTGCCGACGAACTCGTCGAACTGCTCGGCGTGTTGGCCCGCTCCCCGCGCTGTGTCGGACTCAACGTCACGATCTACGACCCGGACCTGGACCCCGACGGGCGCGCGGGGGCCCTGCTCGCCGACCTGGTGGCGGGGTCGTTCGCCTGACACCGATCGCGTCACCCGCAGGCCAGGGCTTTGCGTAATCCTGACCGGTGGTGATCTGCGGAACCCCTGTGCACCGGCCCCCGTGGCGTGTTCCATTCCTTCATGGCCACCACCGTCCGACGTGCCGTACTGACCCTCTCCGGAGCCCCGTTGGGCCCCGAGAATCCCCTGCCCGCCCTGCGCGCGCCCGACGGGACGCACGAATTGGACGAGCGGTCGCGCCGGGGACTGCCCCGCGACACGGCGCGACAGATCGGGTACGAGCCGCTGCGCTCGCTGCTGCCCGTCCGGATCCGCGACGGCTACGGACGGGAGCGGGCGCGGCGCGAGTACGAGGCGATCGTCATCGAGAACGCGCACCTGCGCGTCACCGTGCTGCCGGGGCTCGGCGGCCGGATCCACTCCCTCGTCCACCTGTCGACCGGACGCGAACTCCTCTACCGCAACCCGGTGTTCCAACCCGCCCACTTCGCCCTCAACGGCGCCTGGTTCTCCGGCGGCGTCGAATGGAACATCGGAGCCACCGGGCACGGCGCCCTCGCCTGCGCCCCGCTGCACGCCGCGCTCGTCCCCGGGCCCGACGGCGCCACGATGCTGCGGATGTGGGAATGGGAGCGGCTGCGCGACACCCCCTTCCAGGTGGACCTGTGGCTGCCCGAGGACTCGGAGTTCCTGTACGTCGGGGTCCGGGTGCGCAACCCGCACGAGCGGCCCGCACCCGTCTACTGGTGGTCCAACATCGCCGTCCCCGAGGACGCCGGCACCCGTGTGCTCGCCCCCGCGGAGGAGGCCTGGCACTTCGGGTACGAACGCGAGCTGCGCCGCGTCCCCGTACCGGAGTGGGAGGGCGTCGACCGCACGTACCCGCTGCGCGGCACGTACCCGGCCGACTACTTCTACGAGGTCCGGGAAACGGACCGGCCCTGGATCGCCTCGCTCGACGCCGACGGGCGGGGAATCGTCCAGAGTTCGACCGGGCGGTTGCGTGGCCGCAAGCTCTTCGCGTGGGGCGCGGGCACCGGCGGACGGCGCTGGCAGGAGTGGCTCACGGAGCCGGGCACGATCGGCTACGCCGAGATCCAGGCGGGCCTGGCCCGCACCCAACTCGAACACGTACGCCTCGACGGCGGCGCGGAGTTCAGCTGGCTGGAGGCGTACGGAGCCCTGTCGGCGGACGCCCCGACGGTGCACGGGAGCGACTGGAACGCCGCCCGCGCCGCTGCCGGGGCGGCCCTGGAGGCGGCGCTGCCCCGGGAACGGCTGGACGCGGCGTACGAGGCCTGGCGGGGCTCCGCGGACACCGAACCGGGCGAGCGGCTCGCCACGGGCTCCGGCTGGGGCGCGCTGGAGGTGCTGCGCGCGGGCTTCAAGCTGCCCGGCACCCCCTTCGAGGAGTCGACCCTGGGGGAGGAGCAGACCCCCTGGCTGGAGTTGTGGCGCTCCGGGGCCTTCCCCCGGCCCAAGCGGGCCGCCCCGCCCGGCCCCAGCCTGGTCGCCCCGCACTGGCGGGACATGCTGGAGACCGCGCCCGCCGACCCGCTGACCGAGTATCACCTGGGCGTGGCCCAGTGGCACGCCGGGGACATCGCCCAGGCCGTGCGCAGTTGGGAGCGCGGGCTCGCGCCGGCGTCGTCGCGGTGGCCGCTGCTGAGGTGTCTGGCGGAGGCCGACGCGCTGGCCGGCGACCTCGACCGGGCGGCCGACCGTTACACGGAGGCGTTCGCGGGCCTGGCGGACGAGAGCGATGGAGAGGCCGGTTGGCCGGCCGCCGAGTCCGCGCTCGGGCGGGAGGCCATGACCGCCCTGCTGGCGGCCGGCCGGCCGGACCGGGCCCGCGCGGTGTGGGAGCGACTGCGACCGGCGCGTCGCGAGGAGGGCCGCTTCCGGCTCCTCGCGGCGCGGCTCCTCGCTGCGGAGGGTCATGTGGCCGCGGCCCGCCGCGTCTTCGAGGAGGGCCTCGAACTCGCCGATCTCCGGGAAGGCGAGGAAACCCTCACCGAGGTGTGGGCCACGCTCACCGACCGCCCGCTGCCCCCCGCGTACGACTTCCGCATGCGCCCGCCGAAACCGACCCCCTGAGACGGCGCCCCGCCCCGGCGGCGGTACGAGGGGGTGACGGGGTGGCTACGGAGCGGGGTGCGCGGGCGGGGCCGGCCGGCAGAGCGCGGTGGCCAGGACGCGGCCGATGGCCTCGTCCGCGCCCCCGGTCTTGGTGAGGTCGACGTTCACCGCGAGGGCGATCTGCCGCCGCCCGTCGGCCGAGGCGAAGCTGTAGGTGTTGTAGCCGGGCACGCTGCCGCTGTGTCCCCGGACCGGCCCCTCGGTCATGCCGCAGACGGTGGTGTTCGCCTCCACACCGAGTCCGTACGAGCGTCCCGCGCGATCGGTGTCCCGCATCTCCCGCATCTCCCGCAGCAGTCGGGGCGGAAGCAGCCGGCCGTCGGACAGGGCCTGTTGGAAGCGGTTGAGGTCGGCCGCGGTGGAGATCATGTTGCCCGGTCCCCAGAAGGCGCCGGCGCTGAACTCGGTGAGGTCCGTGGGGGCGGCGCCGGGGCCGTCGAGCCACTCGTAACCGTTCAGGTGCCGTCCGGGCAGGTCCGAGCCGGCCGGGACCAGGGTGTCGGCCAGCCGCAGCGGGCGGATGACGCGCCGCTCGATCTCCCGGCCGAGGGAGTGGCCGCCGGCCCGTTCGATGAGCAGGCCCAGGACGACGTAGTTGGTGTTGGAGTACTGCCAGTGGCCCGGGGCGCCCGGATCGAACGCCCGCGGCTCCCGCAGGGCCATCGCGACCAGGTCCCGGGGCGTGTACGCGCTGTGCTGGAGGGCTCTGATCGGGTCGGGCTGTCGACGCAGCACGTCCGTGTAGTTCGGTATGCCGCTGGTGTGGCCCAACAGTTGGCGCACCGTGACCTCGGCGCCGTCGGCCCCGGCGGGTATCAGCCCCGGGAGGTGGCGGCCGATGGGGTCGTCCAGCGCGATCCGGCCCTCCGCGACCAGTTGCAGGACCACCGTGGCCACGAAGGTCTTGGTGACACTGCCCGCCCGGAACCGGTCGTCCGCCCGCGCGGGCCGGCCCGACAGGTCGGCGACACCGCTCGCCCCGCGCCACACCCGCCCGTCCTCGCGCACCTCGGCCACCGCACCGGGCACGCCCTGGGCGATCACCGCGTCCAGGGCGCGGCTCAAGGCGGCGCCGTCGGGGTGGCCGGCGGCGGCCGGCCGCGGGGCGCCGGCGGTGGGCGCGGCCACGGCCGGCGCGGTGCCGGAGCCGGCCAGGCCGAGGGCGAGGAGCAGGGTGGCGGTGGTGGTGAGGCGGCGCATGAGCGGGGACTGCCCTTCGTCGGCTGCGGGTGAGGTGCCGCCCCAACGTAGGCCGGAATGGGGGGAGTCGGCCTCGTGACCGGGGAGGAGGCCGCCGCGTCCCTCCCCTACGGGGCGTCCCCGACCGACGGGTCAGACGCGGGCCAGGATCTCCCCGTTCAGGACGGAGAACCAGGCGTCCGACGCGGCGCCCCACGCGTGCCAGGCCTCCGCGATCGTCGTCAGCTCGGCCGGTGTCGCGTGGCCGCCGCGCGTGGCGATCGATGCGTACGTCGACGCCGTCGTACGGTCCGCCCACAGGGAGGACCACCACGCGACCTCCTGCGGCGTGGCGTAACACCAGGCGCCGGCCGAGGCGGACACCTCGGTGAAGCCCGCCTCCCGCGCCCACGACAGCAGTCTCCGCCCGGCGTCCGGCTCGCCGCCGTTCGCCCGCGCGACCGCGCGGTACAGGCTCAGCCACTCCTCCAGGCCGGGCGTCCGGGGGAACCAGGTCATCGCCGCGTAGTCGGCGTCCCGGGCCGCGACGATCCCGCCCGGCCGGCACACCCGCCGCATCTCGCACAGGGCGCGCACCGGGTCCCCGACGTGCTGGAGCACCTGGTGGGCGTGGACCACGTCGAAGGAGTCGTCGGGGAAGTCCAGTGCGTGGACGTCCGCCGTGGCGAACTCGACCGAGCCGGACAGTCCGCGCTCCGCGACGTGGGCCCGGGCCCGGGCCAGTACGTCCGGCGCCGCGTCCACGGCCGTCACCCGCCCGCCGGGGGCCACCAGCGCCGCGAGGTCCGCCGTGATGGTGCCCGGACCGCACCCCACGTCCAGGACCGCCATGCCCGGTCGCAGCTCGCCGATCAGGTAGGCCGCCGAGTTCTCGGCGGTGCGCCAACGGTGCGACCGGAGCACCGACTCGTGGTGGCCGTGCGTGTAGACGGCGGTCTCCCTCATGGCGTTCACGGCGTGACTCCTCCTCGTCGAGCGCGTCTCCGGGAAGCGCTGTGATCACCGTAATCCCTCGCCCGTCATATGGGATGCGCGTTTCGCCATGTGGACATCGGCCTTGTGGCTCAAGGGGTCGGGCGCCGAGGCGGTCGCTTCAGCCGCGCCGCCGGGTCTGCGGGCGAGGGATCGCCCGCCGGTGCGCCTCAGGTGTGGGGGTTGACGGGCGAAACAGGTCGAATAACCGTATAAAGGTCATGGTCGGTCGGTCGGTGGCGTGCACGGGAAGGACTGCGGGAATGGCGGGGACGGCGGGGTGGCAGCGCACGACGGCGGAGGGGCGCGGCCCCGTCCGGTACGTGCCGCCCGCGCCCCCGCCCGGTCTGCCCGTCCTGCCCGAACTGACCGCCGTGCTCGCCGGGGCCGCGGACCGCTCCGCGCCGGAACCGCCGGGCGGCGGCCCGACCGTGCGCGAGGCCGCGTGCCGGCACTGGGCCCGACGCGGCCTGCCCACCGAGCCCGAGAACGTGGCCGCCGGACCCGGCGCCGCCGCGCTGCTGCTCGCGCTGCTCGGCGCCTACGGCGGCGACGTGATGCTGCCCCGACCCTGTCCCGCCTGGTGGACCCCACAGGTCCGCCTGCTGGGACGGCGGGCCTTCCACGTGCCGACCCCCGCCGAGTGCGGCGGCGTACCCGACCCCTACGCCCTGCTGGAGACGGTACGGAGGGTCCGCGCCGAGGGCGGCGACCCGCGCGTCCTGCTGCTCTCCGTCGCCGACGACCCGACCGCGACCGTGCCGCCGCCCGAGATGCTGCGCGAGGCCTGCGAGGCGGCCGAGGAGGCGGGATTGTTCGTCGTCAGCGACGAGAGCTGGCGCGACACCGTCCACCGGCCGCACCACACGCTCGTCCTCAGCCCCGCCGAGATGCTCCCCGACCAGGCCGCCGTCCTCGTCGACCTGTCGGGGGCGCTGTTGCCCGCCGGCTGGCCCGCCGCCGTGATCCGCTTCCCCGCCACCGCCCGCGGCACCTGGCTGCGGGCCCGCACCCTCGACGTGCTGACCGCCACCGGCGCCCTGGTCGCCGGTCCGGTCGCCGGAGCCGCCGCGCACGCCCTCGACGAGCCCGACGCCGTCGCCGCCCGCGCCTACGCGGCGGCGGCCCTGCACGGCGCCGTGGCCGCCGCCGCGCACCGGGAGATCCTCGCCGTCGGGGCGCTCGCCCGCCCTCCGCAGGCCGGCCGGCACCTCTACGCCGACCTGACCCCGCTGCGGGCGGGCCTGGCCCGACAGGGCGTGGGCGACGCGATGGAACTGGAGGACTGGTTGGGCGGCCGGTTGGGTTCGCCGACGCCCGGCGGACAGCGGTTCGCGGACGAACCCGTCGGGCTGCGCGTCCGGTTGTCGACGGGCCCGCTGCTCGGGGCCAGCCCGCAGGAACGGCTCGCCGCGCTCACGGCCCCCGACCCCCTGGAACTGCCCCACGTCCGGGACGCGTTGGACCGGCTGCGGTCGGTGCTGGCCGGGTTGGCCGAGTGAACCCCCGCCGCCGAACGGAAACCCCCCGATGACGGACCGCACGGACGCCGGTGCGGCCGGGGGATCGGGCGTGACCCGGCGGACACCGGTGCGGCCCGACCGCACCGTCCCCTTCGGCCCGGCCGCGCCCACCGCCCCGCCCGAGGCGGCCGTGCCCCGGCCGCTCGGCGAGGTCCGCCGGTGGCCGCGCTCCTTCGCGCACCGGCTGACGACCCCCCTGCCCGGCGTCCGCGCGCTCGCCCGACTGGCCCGCGAAGGAGCCCTGCGACCCGGTCCGGAAGGGCTGCGAGGCATCCCCGACCTGCCCTGCGCCCCGGCCCCCGTGCCCGAGGCCCGGCCCGGGACGGTGTCCGTCACCTGGGTCGGCCACGCCGGCTGGGTCCTGCGGACCGGCGGGCTGACCGTGCTCACCGACCCCGTCTGGTCCCGGCGCATCCTGGGCACCCCCGCCCGGCTGACCCCCGTCGGCGTGCGCTGGGAGGACCTGCCGCCCGTCGACGCGGTGGTGATCAGCCACAACCACTACGACCACCTCGACGCCCCCACCCTCAGAAGGCTGCCCCGCCACACGGCCTGCTTCGTCCCCGCCGGTCTCGGACGCTGGTTCCGCCGCCGTGGCTTCGAGCGGGTCACGGAACTCGACTGGTGGGAGTGCGCCGAACTGGGCGGCGTCCGCTTCGAGTTCGTCCCCGCGCACCACTGGTCGAAGCGGTCGCCGCTCGACAGCTGCCGGACCCTGTGGGGCGGGTGGATGCTCACCGACACGGAGCACGGCAAGAAGGTCTACTTCGCCGGGGACACCGGCTACGGGCACTGGTTCGCGGAGATCGGCCGCCGCCACCCCGGAATCGACCTGGCGCTGCTGCCCATCGGCGCGTACGCCCCGAGATGGTGGCTCCGCGACGTGCACACCGACCCGGAGGAGGCGGTGCGCGCCTGCCTCGACCTCGGGGCCCGGCGGATGGCACCGATGCACTGGGCCACCTTCGTGCTGTCCGCCGAGCCGGTCATGGAGCCCCTGTACCGGGTGCGCGCGGCCTGGGAGCGGGCCGGACTGGACCGCGAGCGACTGTGGGACCTGCCGATCGGCGCCTCGCGCACGTTCTGACGCACCGCCCCGGGAACCGGAACCCGTGTGCGCCGACCCGTGCTCTCAGGCAGCACCGCGTCGGACGCGGCGCCAGAGCGCCGGCGCCGCGCTGATCAACAGCGTCAGACCGACCGCGAGGGCCACGCCCTTCCAGGGTTCCGAGAAGAGCGAACCGCCCAGGATCCCGATCAGGCCGTAGGTCGCCGCCCACGCCAGGCACGCCGGCGCGTCGCCGCGCGCGAACCGGCGCAGCGGCATCTCGGCCAGCAGGCAGGCCAACATGACCGGGATGCGGCCCGCCGGCACCAGCCGCGAGACGACCAGCACCAGCACGCCGTGCTCGTCGAGCTTCGTCTGAGCCTGTTCCAGCCGCTCCGGGGTGGCCCGCCCCCGCAGCCGCTCCAGCCACCGCGAGCCGCCCCGCGAGTGCACCCCGCGCCGCCCGAGCCAGTACAGGGCGAGGTCCCCGACGAACGCCGCGAACGCCGAGACGGCGAACACCGACAGCAGTCCGAACGGCAGGGTGTCCTGATGGAAGGCCACCACCGAGGCCGAACTCACCAACGCCCCCGTCGGGATCACCGGCAGCAGTGCTCCGAGCGCCACGAGCAGGAACAGCGCCGGGTACCCGACCGCCTGCCGAGTGCCGTCCGGCGGGACCTGCCCGACCGCTGTCGCGAGGAGGTCGCGCCAGGTCACGGAAGCCGCACCCGCTCGCCGTGGTCGGGCACCCGGACCGTCACCTTCGGCGCGAGCCGCCCCGCGAACCGGGCGAACTCCTCGCCCGGCGCGTGGAACTCGTGCGGCCGCACCGCGTCCATGGCGATGGGCCAGTACGTCCCGTAGTGCACCGGAACCGCCGCCGCGGGCGCGAGGTCCGCCAGCGCCCGCGCCGCCCGACCCGCGTCCAGGTGCCCCGCCCCCAGGTACGGCCCCCAGCCGCCGACCGGGAGCAGCGCCACGTCCACCGGGCCGACCTCGTCGACCATCGTGTCGAACAGCCCGGTGTCCCCGGCGAAGTACGTCCGTGCCGCGCCCTCGATCACGTACCCGAGCGCCGGTGCGAGCCGCGGTCCGTACGGCAGCCGCCGGCCGTCGTGGCGCGCGCTGACCGCCCGGACCCGTACGCCGTCCCGTACGGGGACCACGTCGCCCGGCGCCACCTCCGTGACCGCCAGCCCCCGGGCCACCGCCACCCGGGCCAGCCCCGGCACGGCCCGGCGGGCGCCCCGGGGCACCAACAGACGGGTCCCCGGCGCGAGCCGGGCCAGGGAGGGCAGGTGCAGATGATCGGAGTGCAGGTGCGAGACCACCGCCACGTCCGCCTCGGCGGCATGCTGCGGCGGCACCGCCCCGCGGCGTCGCCGCAGGTGTGCGAACCGACGTGCGAACAGCGGGTCCGTCAGGAACCGGAGTCCGGAGTCCTCCACCGTGCACGTGGCATGCCCCCACCAGGTGATCTCCACCGGCACCGGTGCTCCCTCCCTCGATCGGTCCTGTCGACCTTAGATCCTGTCCCGTCGAACCGCGCGCAATCGGAATCCCACAGCCCTCTCCTCGACGGCCGCGGATCGGAGTAGGGTCGGGCGCCATGGATGAGTTGCGCGTGGCCGTGATCGCCGGCATGGCCCCGCTGGAGGAACTCGACGTCGACCCCTTCGCCGTGGACACCCGCAGCCAGCACGCGATGTGCGCCCGCTGGGCCGCGGACCGCGGTTACGTCGTCACCCGGCACCTGCTGGTCTACGGCCTGCGCCACGACCACTGCGGACTGTGGTCCGACGTCGACGCGGGACGGGTCGACCTGTTCGTCGCCGCCAACCACCGGGTGCTGGCCCGGGCGCTGCGCTCCGTCGAGGACTTCACCGCCGAGTGCGAACGGCGCGGGGTCCGGCTGGAGACCGCCGGGCTGGAGGAGCCGACGTACACCTCCGCGATGAAGGCGGAAGTGCACCGCCGACTGTCCATGCCGACGGCGGGCTACGACGGTACGTAACACGACCTGACCGGCGGCTTCCGTACGTTCGTGCGCCACCTGTGTCGCCCGGCCGCGTTCGCGGCGCTGTGCGACGCTGGCAGTGGACCACGAACGGGGGTACGGAGTGTGGCGAGGACGGTGGCGCACGGCGGGCGGCGCGCTGGTGAGGGTGATCCTCGTGTGGGCGGTGTCCACGCTCACCATGCTCGCCCTGGCCGGGATCCTGCCGGACTTCCGGCTCCAGTCCGACGACGGTGACAGCCTCACCCGCATCGCGCTGACCGCAGTCTGGGGCGCCGGGGCCTTCGGCCTGTTGAGCGCGCTGGTGTGGCCGTTGCTGGTCCGGGCCCTGCTGTTGGTGCCGGCCCTGCTGCTGGGGCTGCTCGTCTTCTTCCTCAACGGCTCGCTGCTGCTGATGGCGCTCGACCTGATCCCCGACGGCCGCGGCGAGGTGGCCCCCGAAACGGCCGTGGTCGTCGCCGCCGTCATGTCCGCGGTGGCGTCGGCCACGTCCACGGCCCTGGCCGTCCGCGACGACGAGGCGTACCGCCGCCGGCTCTACCGGCTCGCCGACCGGCGCCGGCGCCGGCAGCTGCGCACGGGCGCCCCCGGCGCGGGCGAGAGTCCTCCCGGGCTGGTCTTCCTCCAGCTCGACGGGGTCGGGTACGAGGTGCTGCGCCGGGCCGCGGGGTCCGAGGCGATGCCCACCGTCGGCGACTGGCTGGAGCGCAGCCACCGCGTCATGTCCTGGCGCACGGACTGGTCCAGCCAGACGGGTGCCAGCCAGCTCGGCATCCTGCACGGCTCGAACTTCGACGTGCCCGCCTTCCGCTGGTACGAGAAGGACACCGGCGAGATCGTGGTGTGCAACCGGCCCACCAGCGCCGCCGAACTCCAGCGCCGCGCCATCGAGCGGACCGGCGACGGGGGACTGCTCTCCCTGGACGGGGCCAGCCGCGGCAACCTGTTCAGCGGCGGCGCCGACCAGCTCGCCCTGGTGCTGTCGGTGTCCGCGCGGCGAGGCCGGGCCAACCGCTCCCGGGCGGGCTACTTCGCGTACTTCTCGGACCCGGCCAACGCCGTCCGCACCGCCCTGTCCTTCGTCGCCGAGGTGGGCCGCGAGATCGGCCAGTCGGTCCGCGCCCGGATCCGGCACGAGGTGCCGCGCGTGGGCCGCGGCGGGCTCTACCCGATGATCAGGGCCTTCGCCACCGTCGTCGAGCGGGACGTGGTCGTCGCGGCGGTGATCGGGGACATGCTCGCCGGCCGTGCCTGCGTCTACGCGGACCTCGTGGCCTACGACGAGGTCGCGCACCACTCCGGCCCGCACGGCCGGGACACCGACCGGGTGCTGGCCCGCCTCGACCGGAGCCTCGCGCTGATCGCCCGGGTCGCCGAGCACGCCCCCCGCGCCTACCGGATCGTGCTGCTCTCGGACCACGGGCAGAGTCCGGGGGAAACCTTCCTGGGCCGGTACGGACTCACCCTCAAGGACCTCGTCCGGGCGGGATGCGGGCTCCCGGTCTCCCGCCGGGCCGGCGGCACCCGCAGCGGCGCCGAGGCGCGCGCGGCGGTCCGCGCGGCCCTGAACAGGCCGGTGGAGGAAAGCGAGGAGGCCGATCCGACGGGTGGCTCGGACCCGGTGGTCCTGGCGTCGGGGAACCTCGGGCTGGTCTCCTTCCCGGACCTGCCCGGGCGGGCCGACCGGGCGTGGATCGAGCGGACCCACCCGGCGCTGCTGGCGACGCTGGCCAACCATCCGGGGGTCGGGTTCCTGCTGGTCGACGGGGAGGTGCTGGGCCCCGGCGGCGCGGTGGCCCGGCTGGACGAGCCGGGAGCGGCGGAGCGGCTGCTGGCGGACTTCGGGCCGGGCGCGGCCGACGCCGTCCGGCGGACCGACTCCTTCCCGCACGTGGCGGACATCATGGTCAACTCGGCGTTCGACCCGGCCGACGGGACCGTGCACGCCTTCGAGGAGCAGATCGGCTCGCACGGCGGCCTGGGCGGTGAGCAGGGGCACCCGTTCCTGATGTGGCCCACCGAACTGTCGGACCCGGGGACCGGGCTGGTCGGCGCCGAAGCGGTGCACGAGGTGTTGCGCCGGTGGCTGCGCGAGGCGGACGGCCCGCAGGTCCCGTTGGTCGCGCCGTCCACGGCCGCCGCACCGCAGGATCACCGGCCGAAACCCGAGGTGAGCGGAACCCTTCCTTCCGTAGAGGTGTCCGTACAGGACGAAACCCGCTGATTTGGTGCGGCCTTGACGGTGCCCGACGATGTGTCGACCTGTCCAGCATGTGAAACACCAGAGGCGCGTCACCCGTGAGCACCACCCCCTTCCCCGCCCCCGTCCCCACCGACGAACAAGCGAGCCCGCACGCCCGCCGCTTCGGCCTGCCGATCGCGACCTGCCTGGTCATGGGCAACATCATCGGCGGCGGGATCTTCCTCCTCCCCGCGGCGGTGGCCCCCTTCGGCACGATCAGCCTCGTCGCCTTCGCCGTGCTCACCGTCGGCGCCATCGCCCTCGCGCTCGTCTTCGGCCGGCTCGCCGAACGCAACCCGCAGACCGGTGGCCCGTACGTCTACGCCCGCGCGGCCTTCGGGGACTTCGCCGGCTTCCTCGCGGCCTGGAGCTACTGGATCACCACCTGGGTCTCCAACGCCGCCCTCGCGGTCGCCGCCGTGGGCTACCTCACGGTCCTCTTCCCCGCCGTGGGCGAGCACAAGTGGTCCATGTGCCTGGGCGCGCTCGCCGTCCAGTGGCTGCCCGCGCTCGCCAACCTCGCGGGCACCCGCTACGTGGGCGTCGTCCAACTGGTCTCCACCGTACTGAAGTTCGCCCCGCTGCTGCTGGTGGCCGTCGGCGGGCTGTTCTTCTTCGACCCGGCCAACCTCGGACCCTTCCAGGCCACCGACCAGAGCGCCGTCGGCGCGATCTCCGCCGCCGCCGCGATCCTGCTCTTCAGCTACCTCGGGGTCGAGTCCGCCGCCGTCAGCGCAGGCGAGGTACGCGACCCGGCCCGCAACGTCGGCCGCGCCACCATCCTGGGCACCACCGGCGCCGCCACCGTCTACCTGCTCGGCACCCTGTCCGTCTTCGGCCTGGTCGCGCACGCCACGCTCGTCACCTCCGAGGCCCCCTTCAGCGACGCCGTCGACGCGATGTTCGGCGGGACCTGGGGCGGCACCCTCGTCGCCTGCGCCGCGGTGATCTCGATGGTCGGCGCCCTCAACGGCTGGACCCTGCTCAGCGCGCAGACCCCGTACGCCGCGGCCAAGGACGGGCTCTTCCCGAAGGCCTTCGAGACCAAGAGGCGCGGGGTCCCGATCGTCGGGGTCCTCGTCACCGTCGTCCTGGCCTCGGCCCTGACCGTCTACAACTACACCGCGGGCACCGAGGGGGTCTTCGAGATCCTGGTGCTGGTCACCACCTTCACGGCGACCGTCCCGTACCTGCTCTCCAGCGCCGCCCAGATCTACTTCCTGGTCTCGGGGCAGTCCGCACGCGTCCACCGCGGCCGGCTGGTCCGTGACACCGTCCTGGCCTGCGCCGCCTTCGCCTTCTCGATGTGGCTCGTGGCCGGCTCCGGGTACGCCGCCGTCTACCAGGGCGTGCTGTTCCTCTTCGTGGGCGTGGTCGTGTACGCCGTGATGTCCGCCCGCAGGCAGCGCGCCGCGGCCGCCTGACCGGCGGGCGGCCCCGAGCGGGCCGCGCACGCCCGAGCCGCACACGCCACGGGGGCCCGGGGCGGTCTGCCGACCGTCCCGGGCCCCCGTCCCCGCTTCTAGTCGAGGTAGTCGCGCAGCACCTGCGAACGCGACGGGTGACGCAGCTTCGACATGGTCTTCGACTCGATCTGACGGATGCGCTCACGGGTGACCCCGTACACGCGGCCGATCTCGTCCAGGGTCTTCGGCTGGCCGTCGTTGAGGCCGTACCGCATGGAGACCACGCCCGCCTCACGCTCGGAGAGCGTCCCCAGGATCGACTGCAGCTGCTCCTGGAGGAAGGTGAAGGACACCGCGTCCGCCGGTACGACCGCCTCGGAGTCCTCGATGAGGTCACCGAACTCGCTGTCGCCCTCCTCACCCAGGGGGGTGTGCAGGGAGATCGGCTCACGGCCGTACTTCTGGACCTCGATGACCTTCTCGGGGGTCATGTCGAGTTCCTTGCCCAGCTCCTCCGGAGTGGGCTCCCGACCGAGGTCCTGGAGCATCTGCCGCTGGACACGGGCCAGCTTGTTGATGATCTCGACCATGTGGACGGGGATGCGGATCGTGCGCGACTGGTCGGCCATGGCGCGCGTGATCGCCTGCCGGATCCACCAGGTCGCGTACGTGGAGAACTTGAAGCCCTTGGTGTAGTCGAACTTCTCCACCGCGCGGATCAGACCGACGTTGCCCTCCTGGATCAGGTCCAGGAAGAGCATGCCGCGGCCCGTGTAGCGCTTGGCGAGGGAGACCACGAGACGGAGGTTGGCCTCCAGCAGGTGGTTCTTGGCCCGGCGACCGTCCTCGACGAGGATCTCCAGCTCACGCTTGAACGTGGCCTTGTGGTCCTCCTCCTCTTCGAGCTTGTACTCGGAGAAGAGACCCGCCTCGATGCGCTTGGCGAGCTCGACCTCCTGCTCGGCGTTGAGCAGCGGCACCTTGCCGATCAGCTTGAGGTAGTCCTTGACGGGGTCCGCGGTGGCACCGGCGACCATGACGGTCTGCGCCGGGGCGTCGTCCTCGTCGTCGTCGGACAGCACGAAGCCCTGGGTTCCGCCGACCTTCGGAGTCTCCTCCTCGGCCTCGTCGGCCGGGTCCTCGGCCGCCCAGTCCTCGCCCTCGGCCGCGGGGGTCTCGCCCTCGTCGCCGTCCTTGGCGCCCTTCTTCGTGGCGGCGGTCTTCTTGGTGGCCGTCGCCTTCTTCGCGGCGGTCTTCTTGACCGTCCGCTTCTTCGGCTCGGCGGCGGCCTCGGCCGCCACCTCCTCCTCGGTCCCGGAGGCCGACGGTGCGGATATCGCCGCGGCGGTGGCGGGGACCGCCGTCTTGCGCGCGCCGATGGGGCGCGGCGCGGCGGCGGCCTTCTTGGTCACGGTGCGGGCCGGGGCGGCAGCCTTGCGCGGCTTCTTCGCAGCGGCCTTGGTGGCGGGGGCGGCGCTGACGTGGAGGGCGACACCCTCCTCGTCCAGGACCTGGTTCAGGCTGCGCAGGACCCGCTTCCACTGGTCCACCGGGATGCGGCCGGCCTCGAAGGCCTGGCGCACGTCATCACCGTTGATGTGACCCTGCTCGCGGCCGCGCTCGACGAGCGCGACGAGGGCCTCCGATTCGGCGATCTCCGGAGGGAACGTACGGGACGGGCTGAGCGACACAAGGAGCCTCTCGTTGCGAACAGATAAGGGGTGAGCGGGACATCATCGCGCGACTTCGGGAAACAGACCCGAGGGGGGTCTGTATTCCGGGGCCGCGCGAGGACACCTGTCGGTTCATCGCATGCCCGAGTCGATTCGTTACGCGCTGAATTGAGTGACCTGCGCCACGCTGTGGCGACGCAACCGATCCGACGTGGATCCGTCCGCGCTCCCGCGCCCTCCCGGCTCAGCCCTTTTTGCGGGCCTCGACGAGAAAACGGGCGGTGTGCGCGACGAACGGACCTTCGCGTTCGATCCGTTCGTGGAGCTCGCGCAACCGGTCCCGGTGGTGCCCGACCGTGAAGCCCGGCACCATCCAGATCACCTTCCGTAGAAAGTAGATCACGGCTCCGATGTCGTTGAACTCCGTCCGCAGTCGTTCGGAGCGCAGATCGACGATCTCCAGGCCCGCCTTCCGGGCGGCGGCGACCGCGTCGTCGGGGTGCCGGTCGCGCCGGACCTCCTCCGGCTGCGGGCCCAGGAAGTACTCCACCAGCTCGAAGACGCTGGCCGGACCGACCTGCTGCGAGAAGTACGTGCCGCCCGGCGTCAGCACGCGGGCGATCTCGTCCCACCAGACGGTCACCGGATGCCGGCTGCCGACCAGCTCGAAGGCCTCGTCCGCGAAGGGCAGCGGCGGCTCGTCGGAGTCGGCGACCACCACCGCGCCCAGCGGGTGCAGGAGCCGGGTCGCCTTGGCGACGTTCGGCGGCCAGGACTCGGTCGCCACCGTCAGCGGCGGCAGCGCGCCGGCCCCGGCGAGCACCTCGCCGCCACCGGTCTGGACGTCGAGGACGGAGGAGACCCGGGACAGGCGTTCGCCGAGGAGCTTCTGGTAGCCCCACGAGGGGCGCTGTTCGGTGGCGCGGCCGTCGAGCCAGGAGAAGTCCCAGCCGTCCACGGAGACGGACTCGGCCTCGGCGACAAGATGGTCGAAAGTACGCGTCATCCCCCGATCGTCGCAGGCCGCGAGCCGGTCCTCCAGCGGGTATCGCCGGCCCGCCGTGCGCGGGCGTCGACTAGAGTGGCCCGCGGGCCGTGACTGGCGTTCGGGTGGATCACCACCGGGGAGCGGCCCGGCGTACCGGTGGGTACGTCGACTGCCGCGCGCCTGGGCGAACCGCGATTCCGCTGCGACGCCCAGGAGACCCCGTGACCACTGCCCAGACCGCCCGGCTCATGGACGGCACCGCCGTCGCCCGCCGCATCTCCGAACAGACCGCCGCGCACGCCGCGAAGATCACCGAGCGCACCGGCACCGCCCCCTGTCTGGCGACCGTGCTCGTCGGCGAGGACCCCGCGTCCGTGACCTACGTACAGATGAAGCAGAACCGCTGCGCCAAGGCCGGGATCACCTCCCGCCACGTCGAGCTCCCCGCCGAGACCACCACCGCGGAACTGGTGGCCGCCCTCACCGCGCTCTCCGAGGACCCGGAGGTCAGCGGCATCCTCCTCCAGCACCCGGTGCCGCACCACATCGACGAGCGGGCCGCCTTCGAGGCCATCGCACCCGGCAAGGACGTCGACGGTGTGACGATGCACTCCTTCGCCGCCATGGGCTTCGGCCTGCCCGGCTTCGTCTCCTGCACCCCCGGCGGCATCATGCGCCTCCTGGAGGAGTACGACGTGGACCTGACCGGCAAGCACGCCGTGGTCGTCGGCCGCAGCGCGATCCTGGGCAAGCCCGCCGGGATGCTGCTGTTGGAGCGCAACGCCACCGTCACCTACTGTCACTCCCGCACCGTGGACCTGCCCTCGATCGTGCGCCAGGCCGACGTGCTGGTCGCCGCCGTCGGCAAGGCCGAGTTCATCCGGGGCGAGGACATCAAGCCGGGCGCGGTCGTCCTGGACGCCGGCTACAACGCGGGCAACGTCGGCGACGTCCACATCGAGTCGGCCGCCACCCGGGCCTCCCTGATCACCCCGGTCCCCGGCGGCGTCGGCCCGATGACCATCGCCGTGCTCCTGGAGCAGACCGTGCGGGCCGCCGCCGCGCAGGCCGGGCTGGACCTCGCCGGGCTCTGACCCGGCCGCGCGCCCGATCCCGTACGACGACCGCCCCGGCCCCCTTCGGTCCGGGGCGTCCCGTTTTCCCCGGCCCGCGGCCGTTGCCGGTCCCGTACGGTCCTGCCCGGTCCCGTGCGACCCGGCAGGCCTCAGGGGCGGCCGACCGGGTCGGCGGGGGTGCCGCCCCCGGTCCGGCCGTCCTCGGCGCCCGGGTTCCCGGGCCGGTCCAGCCCGCCGATGGTCCGCTCGGCCGCGGTGAGCGGCGCCGCCTTGTGGGCGCCCTCCCCGGAGGCCCGCAGCACGCGCCAGAGCACGTCCGGGCGGAACCAGTGGGTCGGCGGGCTGGTCATGGTGATGACCTGGAGGAAGGCGCCCGTGAGCTGCTCCTGCGTGGTGGCGCCGGTCATCAGCCGGCTCACGTACCGCGTGACCAGCGCGGAGCCCGGCCTGGACTTCATGCCGGTCGCCGTCGCCTCCGGGTAGAGGATGTCCTGCGAGGTGGCGAGCTCCCAGGCGGTGGAGACCTGCGGGGCGAGCGCGCGCTGCGCCGCACGTCCCACGGAGGGCGTGGCGAGCCCCCGGGCGCGCAGCAGGTCGCGTACGGCCAGCAACCCGCGGGCGGCGACGGACATGCCCTGCCCGTACAACGGGTTGAAGGTGGCGACGGAGTCCCCGACGGCGAAGAAGCCCTCGGGCAGGTCGGCCTTCTCGAAGAAGACGCGGCGATTGGCGGTGCCCTGGGTCACGGACACCTCGGTGAGCGGCTTCTTTCCCTTCAGCAACTCGCCGACGACCGGGTCCCGCGCTTCCATGGCGAACGGGATGAACGCGTCCGGGTCGGCGGTCGGCTGGCCGCCGCGGGTGCCCGAGAGGGTGGCCTGCCACCGGCCGTTCTCGATCGGGACGATCGTCGCGGTACGACCGGGCACGGGCACCCGCGGATCGGACTGCACGTTGACGATGGGGAAGCCCATCGCGTGGCTTCCGGCGGGCGCCTCGAAGATCCGGGTCGCGTAGACCAGACCGGAGTCGACCTCCGCCTGCTCGATCTCACCCACCCCCAGTTCCTGGAGCCAGGTCCGGCTCCGGGAGCCGCGACCGCTCGCGTCGACGACGAGGTCCGCGGTGATCAGCCGGTCCTCCTCCTCGGGGGTGTCGACGCGGACCCCGGTGATCCGGGCCGCCGTGCCCTCCAGGCCCCGTACCCGGCTCTGCTGGAGGGTGCGCACCTCCTTGAGGCCGAGGACCTTCTCGCGAACCACCGAGTCGAGGAGGTCGCGGCTGCACGAGATGCTGAACTGCTTCTCCCCGCACCGCGGCAACCAGCCCTCGGCCGCCTTGGTGACGAGTTCGACGGGCAGGCTGCGACGCAGGGCGCCCGCGGCCGTCCATTCCCCGATGACGCCCGGCAGTATCTCCTCGATGGCGCGCGCCCCGCCCGACCACAGGACGTGCACGTGGCGGGCCTGCGGCAGGCCGCGGCGCGGAGCGGGGCCGTCCGGCAGCGTGTCGGCGTCGATGATCGTGACCGTGGCGTGTTCGGCGAGGACGGCTGCCGTCAGGAGGCCGGACATGCTGCCGCCGATGACGACGACATGACGGGGTGCGGAAGGCTGGGGCATCGTGTGGTGGCTCTCTGTCGGGGCCGCACGGGAGACGGCGACACAAGTGAAGTGGTGTGCTCGGGCCACCGGGGCGGGTGGGGCCGGCGCCCGGTCAACGGGCCCTGTCGATGGGGGACTTGACCGGTCCGATCGCCGTGGACGGTCGAACCGCCCGGGAGCGGGGCGGGGTTCGTGCGTCGAGCCGGGAAGGGGGCGGGGCGGGGGGTCGGCGTGGGGCCGGGGCGCGGGGCGCCGCGGCACGCGTCCCGAGGGCCGCTCGGGCGGGCCGGTCGGAGCCCGGGTCGGAGCCCGGGTCGGAGTCGGAGCCGGAGTCGCCACAGCGCGGAGCCCGGGTGGCCCTCATGGCGCGCCCCCCTCGGGGCCCGGCACCGGGCCCCGGCCGGCAGGTCCCGGGTCCCCGGTGGGGCGGACGTCGAGACGGCCCTCCCGGGCGAGCAGATCGTCCAGGTGGTCGGCCAGGGACTTCCAGCCCGCGGGGGAGAGCAGGCCGGCGCGGGTGACGATGCTGCGTACGTCGTGCGCCCGCAGGACCGCGAGCATCGGGTTCTCCGCCTCGTGCGCGGCCGACTCCAACTCGTGCTCGATCCCGACCAGGGCCGCGGCCAGCGCCTCGGTGTCATCGGCCAGCAGGAATCCGCCCTCCACCCCGTAGAACCGCTGGATCCCGGCCGCCGCGGCCAGACTGGGCAGGCCCTCGCCCTGGGCGAGGCGGGTCAGCGACTGCCCCGACGCGTCGAAGGAACGCGCGATGGCCGTCAGGGAGTACGGCCGCCCGTCCTCCCGGGGCCGGGTGCGGCGCAGGTGCTCGAAACGCTCCCGGACCTGCTGCCGGAGCGGAAGCCGCGCCGGCCGGCCGTCGAGGGTGAGGCGGATGGCCTCGGGGGTGATGCCGGTGACGAAAGACAGCCGGTCCAGGTCGTCGGGGGCGCCCCGCCCCGCGGGGGCGGTGGCCAGGGCCCGTTCCACCGCGCTCTTGTTGTCGGCCAGCAGGAAGCCCGCGAAGACCCCGAAGAACCGCTGGATCCCGGCCGCGTGCCCCAACCCGGGCAGGCCCGTGCCCGCGTTGAGGGGACCCAGGGAGGCGCCGGGCGCCCCGAAGTCATCGGCCACGGCGGCGAGCGACCACTCCCGGCCGTGCTTGTCACGCCGGGTCTCGCGCAGCCGCAGGAAACGACGGTGCACCCGCCGGATCAGGGGGACTTCGGGCGCTTCGCCGGCCAAGACCCGCGGGATCCGCTCCGGATCGACGCCGGAGAGGTGGCTGAGCCGCTCGACGGACAGCACGTCGGCCGGGTCCTGTCCGCGCTGCCGCGCCAGCCTGTCGACACGGTCCCGGAGCGTGATCAGGTCGGGTCGGGCGGCGGCTCGCACCGGAAACTCTCCGTATGTCGCTCGGGCGTTCGGGCTGCCCGAAGCCTAGCCCGCACCCCCGCGCCGAACCAGCGCAACCCCCACCTTTCCTTCGCTCCACCTCAAAGAAGTTGGGCACCCGCTCAAGGGATTCGGGCACTCGCGGCCCGCGCACGACCTCGGGGAAGGGCCCTTACCCCCGACGTAACCGGATCCGGGGCGTGAACGCCACGTTCAGGCAGGTGAGGCCCCTGGGCCCGGTAGAGAACTGGGCCCAGGGAGCCAACCAGGGAGCCACGCCGGCGGTTCAGGACTACCGGCCGCCGGCTGTGTCCTCCGGACTTCTCAGCCCGAAGATCTCGTCCATGGCCTGAGCGCCTTCCCTGATGACCGGCTGAAGCTGCTTGCGGTACACCCGCTCCGTCGTGTGCGTCCCGCTGTGCCCCACCACGAGGACGATCACGTCGATCGGGATTCCGTGAGCGGAGAGCAGCGAGACGCAGCTCGTGCGGAGCATCCGGGTCGTCCACTTCTCGGGACTCTTCACGCCGGCCTCGCGAAGCAGCGAGCGGAAGTTGCGCAGGACGCTGGTCGAGGTTCGCTGCTTCCCGCTGTCGTCGGGGAAGACGAGTCCGTCGGCGCTCCAGACCTTCCCCGCGGCCTTGAACTCCTCCTGCTGGGTCCGGCGGTAGTCACTCATGACCTGAGCGACCTGAAGGGGCATGGCCAGTGACCGTCGGCTCTGCATGGTCTTGGTCTCTCCCTTGCGGCGAACGGAGCGCCAGACGTCGACGTGCGGCCTTGTATCTCCCTGCACCTCCGTATGCACGTGGGCCCAGGTGAGAGGGCGCTCCTCCTCGGTGCGGACACCGACGAGCAACGCGAGAACCACGTACGCGTGAATCCACGTACCCTCACGGGCGCGCAGGACCGCCTCCGCCTCGACCATGGCGAGGGAGTGCTCGGTCGTCCAGGGCGGCCCTCAGGGAGGTCGACGAGCTCGACCACGTTGCTGTTGGCGCGCCCGCGCTTCCTCGCGTGATTCACGGAGCGGTTCAGGATCGAGCGGACCTTCTTCAAGGCTTCGTCCCCCAAGGCTCCAGCCCTGCTCACAAGCCACCCCGGCGACCGTGGTCACGTCGCCGGCTTCCTCCAGCGCGCGAAGCGCACGACGGACCGTCGTGCGCGCCACGCCGAACTCGCGCCCGATCTCCGCTTCGGACGGAAGGCCATCGGGGTAGGTCCCCTCTGCGATCCTTGCCCGCAGGGCCTCTGAGATTGTCAAGTACGTCCCGCGAGGGCTGGGGTTCGTCACGCGTTCCTCCTTCTTCCACCGCGTGCGCGATGACGTCTGGCGGCGCGCTCCAGCCTCGCACGTCGTCGCGCTGGCGAAAGAGGGTCGAGCTTGGGGCCGCCAGGGGGCCGTGTAGCGGCGGCCCGCGATCGCTGTCGACGAGTTGAGGGCCAGCCACCACGGCATGGGTGTCGAAGCGGCCCTTGAGAAGTGAAGCAGTTGGAACGAACCCCCACCTCAAAGGCTCTACCGGTCCTAACATGGGTGCGAGTTGGTAACACCATGTCACGGTGGCTCGCGTCGAGCTTGCGGTTGCCTCCGGACCAGGTCGTGGAAGCTGGGGTGCGCAGCTCTGAACGCTCTTACATCATCGCGTGACGGTGGGCATGACGCCATCAAGGGATTTGCATTCCAGTTCGACGCCTCGTTGCTGCAGGTGCTTTCCAACCCAAACATAAGCGTGGAGATCGAAGGCGCTCAGGACATTGGGGTGCAATCGTTTCATATTCAGGTTAAGCATCGGAGCGGCAAGTACAGCCCATCCCGAATCGCGAAGGCCGTGCGGCAAATGATGCAACAATTTGCTGCTGATCGGAGCGTGAAATTCGCCCTGTACTGTTACTTCGTTGACAGACTGCAGGGTGAAACTCTGCGGCTCAGCGAAGATGAACTAGAGGCGATGCTTGGCGAGCACTCTGGGAAATATGATGCGGAGACCAAGGAATGGTTCACCAAGTCCTTCGAAGTGATCTTCGCGCCTGACTTCGAGGCGCAGTTCGGCACCGTGCTTGACCACCTGAAAAGGGTTCTACGAGCACGAAGCGAATCCGAAGCGATGTGCTGGCACGCCGTCATTCACGGCTACCTACGTGATGTGATCATTAAGCGCCCCCCTGGGACCCGAATGATCTCCATGAAAGACCTGCGAGACCTGGTGCATCATGCGCGTGCAGCAGTATTTGAAGCGAGCTATGCGCAAATCTGCGGACAGGCGAAGTATCTGCGACTGTTGCGCGACGAGTACCGGGCTAAGTCCGCCCACATACCACCGCGTGAACGTCTAGTAATTGTGGAGTGTGACGACACCACTCACAGTACAGATTTGGTTGACATCGTCGAATGTCTTCAGCGTCGCTATTATGTAGGCGAGTCGCCTGCTCCCTACGTTACTTTCCGCGGTCCTGTCGAGCTCACAGAATTGAAACACGCTCTCTGGCGAGAGCGGATCTATTTTCATGATGGATTCGATTATGGCGGGGCGGACTTTAGTGCCCTGAGTATCATCGAACCACCGATGCCCGGTTATGGAATCAAACTACTCGATTTCGCGCGACTGGGTGAAATAGTCAATCGTGTGAATATGCGCGAGGTTCATGACTTCTATCTCACCGATCCAGCTAGTAATCCGTTCAGTGAAGCCAGAACTCGACATGCGGTCATCGAAAAACCTGTGGAACTTACCGAAATCTTTCGAGGGCGGAGCTAGGATATGTCAAGCGCGGAAGTCATCGGAGTATACCCAGAGCGAATTAAGATTGCCGTCAATGACATTACTGAGCTTTCTTCCGGCGACCCCCTCAAGGTTGGCTCGTACCTGCGCGTTTTCGACAGTGCCGATTGTTCGATTATCGCCATCATCGAAAGCTTCTCAATCGAGCTGAAGCCTGTTCCGGGTGGAGGGCAGGGTCACCAGCGGGTGTACATTTTGGAGGCTCTCCCGCTCGGATTTATCGACGCTGATGGAAATTTTGAGCGCGGTGGGGGAAGCATCGCTATTCCGCCGAAGTCGGTAGAGGTTGCCTCGCGGAGTGAAGTCCAAAAAGTGTATGAATCCGTGCCGGCCGGGAAGAAGTTTCTGTTTGCCCATTTGGCCCGGGAGCGGCATGTTGATGTGCCCGTCGATGGGGATAAGTTCTTCAATCGTCACCTTGCGATCGTAGGGTCAACCGGCTCGGGAAAATCACATGCCATGGCCAGGATCATTCAGACGGCCATTGGCATGCGTAAGGAAAGTCAGGGAGGGTATCGACTGAATAATACGCATATCGTGATCTTTGACATCCACTGCGAGTATCAAACAGCATTTCCTGGTGCTAATTTCCTCAATGTTGAAGATCTGACGCTCCCGTACTGGATGCTCAGCTCTGAGGAGTTGCAGGACTTGCTTATTGAGAGCCGCGAGGAGCAATCGCATAACCAGGTTGCGGTTCTGAAGCGTGCAGTCACGACCAGTAGGCGTGCCCATTATGTCGGTGATGATGAAATGCGCGAGCGGATCCACTACGACTCGCCGGTGTTCTTCGAAATTGAGGATATTCTCACTGCAGCTCGCAGCAAGAATGAAGAAATGATCGACGGCTCTCGCGGCGCAAAACAAGGCCCACTGCATGGTAAGTTGGATAACTTTATTACGCGCCTAGAGAATCGTTGTCACGACCGTCGACTTGACTTCCTGATGGGGGAGCGCACGAAGAAGACGACGCTGGAAGATACTTTGAGGCAGTTCACGGGCTACACCGCCGGCGCTACTTCAAATATTACTGTCATTGACCTGAGTGGCGTGCCGTTTGAAGTGCTGAGCATTACAGTGTCTCTGATTTCGAGACTTCTATTTGACTACGCCTATTACTACAAGAAGACGCACCCTGAGATGCGAACTGAGACGCCACTTCTCGTGGTTTATGAGGAGGCTCACAAATACGTACCGAAAGGTGGCCCTGCCAAGTACAATGCTGCGCGAGTTGCAATCGAACGAATCGCGAAAGAGGGGCGCAAGTATGGCATCACCGCGGCCATCGTGAGTCAAAGGCCCTCAGAGATCTCCGAAACAATCTTCTCGCAGTGCAGCAATTTTCTTGCTATGCGCTTGACCAATCCCGAAGATCAAAACTATGTAAAGCGCCTGATTCCCGATTCTCTCGGGCTGCTCACTGATTCACTTTCAATGCTCTCTTCGGGAGAGGCGCTATTGATTGGCGATGCTGCGGTAATGCCGTCTTTGGTGCGCTTGGAAGAGGCGTCTCCTGTGCCTTCTTCAAGTGATGTGCCGTATCTTCAAGAATGGGTACGACCCTGGCATGACGTGCTCTTCCGGCCGATTGTTGAGGATTGGGAACGTTGAGCCTCGATGCAGGTTCGCGAGGCGTGAGCGATGGGGGCCAGCAGAGGACTTCACGTGTCAGCGTTGCCTTCGCCCGGAGTGCCTTCATGCATCGACGTGTGGAAGGGCGCGAGGCCTCTCGGTCAGGGATGCGTTAGGGGGAGCCAATCGGGGAGCCACCGGAGGCGGCCCAGGGCGGATCTCTGCGGACTGGCATGGACAGCCGAAGGCCGGAGCTGGTGGGAGTCGCTCCCTTCCTGACACGTCCGTGAGGGGCACTGATTACCCCCGACGTAATCGACCCCGACCCGGCCCGTCGGCACAGTGGGACGCATCGGGTCCCGGGGCCGCGCACTCGGCTCCGGGACCCGGTGTCCCACCACCCCGCACGTCCGATCCTCGACGGAGGTCGATCCACCATGTCCGCAACCCCCTTCACCGGCGTCGCCCGCACCACCGGGCCCCAGGTCGTGCTGCGCCGGTTCCTCGCGCTCGACTCACTGGTCACCACCGGCAACGGGCTCGCCTACCTGGCCTTCTCCGCGCCGCTCGGCCGACTCCTGGGCGTCGGCTCGACGACCCTGCTCGCCCTCGGCGCGCTCCTCGCCCTGTACGGGGCGGGCGTCGGATGGCTGGCCTCCCGCCGACGGCCGCCGGTGTTCCCCGTCCGCCTCGTCATCGAGATCAACTGCCTCTGGGCGGCCCTGAGCCTGGCCTCGGCGCTCCTCTGGTTCACCCCGACCGTCGCGGGCGCGGTGTGGATCCCGGCACAGGCCCTCGTCGTCGCCGGGTTCGCGCTCGCCCAGGGGCTCGCGCTGCGTGGTGTGCCCTCAGGGAACCACTGAACGCAGGTACTTCACCGTCGCCGGGTCGGCGGGCAGCAGGGTCTCGATGGCCAGCTCGGCGACGGTCACGTCCATCGGCGTGTTGAAGGTGGAGATGGACGACACGAAGGACAGGACGTGCCCGTCGTGTTCGATCCGCAGCGGCAGCGCGATGTTCGCCACGGCCTGCTGCGGCTCTCCGTGATCGGCCCGTTCCGCCACGGGGTAGGCCGCCACCTCCTCGTACAGCGCGCGCAGCGGCTCCGAGCGCGACAGGGCGATCTGCCGCTCCATCTGTTCCAGCAGGTGCCCGCGCCATTCCCGCAGGTTGAGGATCCGCGCGGCCAGGCCCTGCGGGTGCAGGGTCAGCCGCATCGCGTTCAGTGGCGGCGCCAGCAGGTGCTCGGGCACTCCGTCCAGCAGCAGCGCGATGCCCCGGTTCGCGGCGATCACCTGGTACGTGGCGTCCACGACCAGCGCCGGATACGGCTCGTAGCCCGCCAGCAGCCGCTCCAGGGAGTCCCGGAGGACCTCCATCGACGGGTCGTCGAGCGGGGTGTGCGGGTAGCGGGGTGCATAGCCGGCCGCCAGCAACAGGGCGTTGCGCTCCCGTACCGGGACGTTCAGGTGTTCCGCGAGCCGCAGCACCATCTCCTCGCTCGGCCGGGACCGGCCGGTCTCCACGAAACTGATGTGCCGCGACGAGGAGTCGGCGCGGCCCGCCAGCTCCAACTGACTGATCCCGCGCCGCTCCCGCCAGGTGCGCAGCATCGCGCCCACACTCACCGTCGTCATGTCCCGACGGTAGCCCAGGGGCTCCGGGCCGCCGCGTGGGGCCGGCGTGCCGCGGCGACGACGCGCGGACGCGCCGGCACGGACCGCCGCGCGAGACCTTCCCGCGGGCCCGCGCTGTGGGAACCTTGACCCCACGTCAGGCGATGGAGCCGACCGAGTCGTGAAGGAGTGTGCGGATGTCGGGTGAGCCGCTTTCCCAGAAGGAGATCGAGGACCGGTTGCGGGAACTCCCGGGCTGGGCCTTCGAGGACGACCGGATCCTGCGCACCTACCGGCTGGGCAGCCACTTCGCGGCGAGCGCCCTCGTCTCCCACATCGCCGCGGTGCAGGACGAGTTGAACCACCATTCGGACCTCACCCTGGGCTATGACACGGTCCGCGTGTCCGTGAACACCCACAGCGCGGGCGACTCCGTCACCGAGACCGACTTCGCCCTCGCCGAACGACTGGAGGCCCTGGCACCCGCCCACGGGGCGAACTGATGCCGATATCGCGTTCCCTCCTCGACTACGACGCCGAGGCCGAGGCCTACGACGCCACCCGGGGCGGCGTCCCGCGCGCCGAGGCCGCGGCGGCCGCGGTCCTCGACCTCGTCCCGGCCCCCGCGCGCACCCTGCTCGACCTGGGCTGCGGTACCGGCATCGTCACCGCCCGACTGCGGCGCCCCGGACTGCGGGTGCTGGGCGCGGACGCCTCGTACGGGATGGCGGCGACGGCGGCGCGGCGCGGGATCCCGGTGGTGATCGCCTCCGGGACCGGGCTGCCCGTGCGGTCCGGCTCGTTGGACGCGGTGAGCGCGGTGTGGCTCCTGCACCTGCTGCGGGAGCCCGGGGCGGTGCCGCGACTGATCGCGGAGGTGGGGCGGACGCTGCGGCCGGGCGGGGTGTTCGTCACCACCGTGGACAAGGACGCCGCCCACGACGTCGGCGGCGACATCGACGAGGTGCTCGCACCGCACCTCACGTCGACCCCGGCGGACGCCTCGGCCGAGGTGACGGCGTACGCCGCGCGGGCGGGTCTGCGGCCGTGCGGGGAGGCCCTGTTCACGGGCTTCGGCCAGGGCGTCACCCCGCGCGGCGCGGCCGAGGCGCTGCGCGCGGGACGGTACGCCTCCCGCGTCGCGCCCCGGGGCGCCACCGTCGAGGAGGTCGCGACCCGGCTGGAGGAGCTGCCCGACCGGGAGGTCCCGCGCGCGGCCCCGACGTACCGCCTGGCCGTCTTCGTACGCGACTGACGGCGGCGGATCGGCGGCGGATCGGCGGCGACGGAGGAGCGGGTCAGGCGGGTTCCAGGCGCCACCACTGGGACGGCGAGTCGGTGTCCTCGCACTGGCGGGCCCGCCCCTCCTCGTCGGCCTCCAGCGGCAGCCCGCTGATGACGGCGATCAGGGAGACCACGCCGGGATCGTCCAGGTGTTCCTCGACGATCCACTCCTGGGCGCCGAACGCGTTGGCCTTCCACACCTGGACCCGGGTCCCGCTGTCCACGGACGCGTTCGCGACGTCCAGCCGTTTGCCGTTGAGCACGCTCACCACGTGGAAGATCCCACCGCCGCCGTACACCGGCGAGATCTCCCACTGGTCTGCGGACGCGGGCGCGGGCGGGCCGTCCGGCCCCACCCGCACCCGGTTCCCGCTCTCCACCTGGAGCAGCAGACCGCTGCCCACGTTGCGGAGTCGGCAGACCCCGTCAGGAACGTTCACCCGCACACCCTCGGCTCGCTCACATGTCGAAGACGGCCGGGTCGGGCCCGAGCCGCCGGCCCGCCGTGCCGGCGCCCAGGGCGTCCAGCGCGGCGATGTCGTCGGCGTCGAGTTCGAAGCCGAGGACATCCAGATTCTCGCGGATGCGCGCGGGGGTCACGGACTTGGGGATCACGACGTTGCCGAGCTGGAGGTGCCAGCGCAGCACCACCTGCGCGGCGGTGCGACCGTGCTTGGCGGCGATGGCGGTGACGGCGGGAAGCGTGAGCAGTTCCTTGCCCTGGCCGAGCGGGGACCATGCTTCGGTGGCGATGCCGAGGTCGGCGTGCACGGCGCGCAGCGCGCCCTGCGGGAAGAGCGGGTGCAGTTCGATCTGGTTGACGGCCGGGACCAGGTCGCTCACGGTCCGGATCCGCTCCAGGTCCTCGGGGCGGAAGTTCGACACGCCGACCGCCTTGGCGCGGCCGCTCGCGGCGATCTCCTCGAAGGTCTTCCAGGTGGCGAGGACGTCGTCCCGCATGGGGCGCGGCCAGTGGATCAGGTACAGGTCGACGTGGTCGAGGCCCAGCCTGGAGAGCGATGCGTCGAAGGCGCGCAGGACCTCGTCGCGGCCCCAGACCCGGTCCGGGGAGTTCCACAGCTTGGTGGTGACGAAGAGCTCCTCACGCGGCACCCCGGCGCCCGCGATGGCCCGGCCGGTGCCCTCCTCGTTGCCGTAGATCGCGGCCGTGTCGATGCTGCGGTAGCCGGCCTCCAGGGCGGTGGTGACGGCTTGTTCCGCCTCGTCGTCGGGGACCTGCCAGACGCCGTAGCCGAGCTGGGGCATGAGGGTGCCGTTGTTGAGCTTGATGCCGGGGACCTGGTTCACGTCGGGTCGTTCCTCGTCGTCGGGTACAGGTGTGCGGATGCGGACACGGCGGTACCACCGTGTCCTGCGAGGGGCCATAACCAGCCACTCGGGGCCCGCATTCCCGCCAAATGGGTGGTTATTCAGGGGCTCCCAGATAGGCCTGCCGCACCCGCGGGTCCGCCCGCACCTCGGCCGCCGCCCCCTGGGCGAGCACGGTCCCGAGGTCCAGTACGACGACCCGCGCACAGAGCTCCATCACGAAGGCCACGTTGTGCTCGACCAGCAGCACCGCGCACCCCTCCTCCTCGGCGAGCCGCCGGACGACCGCCGCGAGCCGCTCCCGCTCGGGCGCCGACATCCCCGACGCGGGCTCGTCCAACAACAGCACCCTCGGCCGGTCGGCCACCGCGCGGGCCAGCTCCACCATGCGGGCCCGCCCCACGGGCAGCCCGCCCGCGTACACGTCCCCCAGCTCGCCGATCCCGCAGCCCTCAAGCACCCGCGCGGCCCGCTCGCGGCGCTCCCGCTCCCGGCGGCGGCGGGCCGGCGCGGCGACCAGGTCCGCGACCGGACCGCCCCCGCCACCGCGCCACTCCTGGGCGACGAGCACGTTGTCGGCCACGCTGAGCTGCCCGAAGAGCTGCTGCCGCTGGAAGGTCCGGCGCACCCCGTGCCTGGCCCGCCAGACAGGGGAACGGCGGGTCACGTCCACCCCGTCGAGGAGCATCCGCCCCCGATCGGGGCGGCGGATCCCGGACAGCACGTCGAACAGCGTGGTCTTGCCGGCCCCGTTCGGGCCGATCAGACCGCACACCTCCCCGGCCCGGACCCCGAGGTCCACCCCGGTCAGCGCCCGGACCCCGCCGAATCGCACACCGACCCCGACCGCCTCCAACACGTACGGCGCCGTCATCGGACCATCCCCAGGTAGGCCTCGGTCAGCCGGTCGGTCTCCACCTCGGCGCGCGGGCCGCACCAGGACACCCGTCCCTGGGACAGGTAGGCGACCGTGTCCGCGATCCCGAGGATCTCGGCCGCCTTCTCCTCCACCAACAGCAGCGCGGTCCCGGCGGCCCGGAGTTCGACGAGCAACTCGTACACCTCGTCCACCACGCGCGGCGCGAGTCCCAGCGAGGGCTCGTCGGCGATCAACACCCCCGGTGGGCGCTGCAACAGCGGAGCCAGCGCCAGCAACTGCTGCTCCCCGCCCGACAACGCGCCGGCGGGCACCCGGCGCCGCTCCCGCAGCCGGGGGAACCGCCCGAACACGGCGTCCCGCTCGGCCGGATCCCTCAGATGGATCGCCAGGTTCTCCTCCACGTCGAGCGAGGGGAAGATCCCCCGCCCCTCGGGAGCGAGCAGCACCCCGCCCCGCGAACGCCGCACGGCCCCCTCCCGCGTCACGTCCCGCCCGGCCACGAGGACCCGGCCGTCGCCGGCGGTCAGCATCCCGGCCGCGACCCGGCACGCGGTGCTCTTGCCGGCCCCGTTGGGCCCGAGCAGGGCCAGGATCTCGCCCCGCCGCACGACGAGGTCCACGCCGTGCAACACCTCCCCGCCGTCGTACCCGGCCCGTACCCCCCGCAACTCCAGGGCGACGGGCGGCCCCTCCCGTTCGGCCCCGCCGCCGCGCGCGGCGCGGGGGCCCGGGCGCGGGGCCCCCGAAGCGGACCGGGACGCGGCCTCCGCCCCGACCTCGACCTCGGCGCGGGCTCCCGCCCCGGCGGCGCGTCCGGCGCGCCGTCTGGCCAGCTGTACGGGCACGGCGGCGCAGTAGCCGTCCGGGTCATTGGCCAGGGCCAGGCCCGCCAACCCGAAAAGGATCACCGGCAGGTGCGCCGACGTCGTCACGTACTGCGCCATCACCTGCGGGGCGACCGCGAACACCAGCCCCGCCACCACCGCGTACTGCGGCCGACGCACCCCCGCCGCCACCACGACGGCCAGCCACACCAACCCGGTCATCGCCGTGAAGTCCGTTGCCGTGACCCGGGTGTTGTACGAGGCGTACATGACACCCCCGAACCCCGCGAGTCCGGCCGACAGCGTGAACAGCAGCAGCTTCGTCCGCAGCACGGACACCCCGGACGCCATGGCCGCCGCCGGGGCCGACCGCACGGCCAGCATCGCCCGGCCCGAGGGGGAGTCGCGCAGCGCGCCCAGTGCGGCGGCCACGACGGCGACCAGCACCACCAGGGCCACCCCCATCGCCCGGTCGTCGGACAGGTCCACCGGGCCGACGACCGGCCGCGGGATCGACCAGCCGGAGTCCCCGTTGCGCAACCACCGCGACTGGAACAGCACCTGGTCGGCGAGGAACGCCAGCGCCAGTGTCGCCAGGGCCAGGGATCGTCCCCCCAGCCGCAGCGCCGGCAGCGCGACCAGGGCGCCCAGGACCGCGGCCACGCACGTGCCCACCGCCAACGCCGCCACGAACGGCCACCCCCGGCTCATCAGCAGCCCGGCCACCAACGCCGCCCCGGTCACGAAGGTCGCCTGCGCCAACGACACCATCGCGCCGAGCCCGGTGACCACGGTGAAGGACATGAACACCAGGGCGATGGCCAACCCCTGGGCGAGGAGCCCGCTCCAGAACGGGGTCGTCACGGTGTAGAAGGCCACGCACAGCAGCCCCGCGGCCGCCGCCCACACCCCCCACCGCCGCGCCCACGAGGCCCCGGCCAGATGGTCCACCGGCGGGGCGTCCGAGGCGATCGTCGCGGCGGTCCGCGCCCGCCGGGTCAGCACCAGCAGCCCGCCGAACAGGATCAGGAACGGCACGGCCGTCCGGAACCCGGTGATCCGCTCGGCGAAGGAGGCGTAGCCGGCGACCAGGTTCTGCAGCACCCCCAGCCCCAGCCCGCCCGCGAACGCCAGGGGGACCGAAGCGAACCGCCCGATCACGGCGGCCGTCGCCGACACGAACAGGAACAGGGTGAAGTCGTGCGCGGAAAGCCCCAGGAGCGGGGTCGCCAGCACCCCTGCGAGCCCCGCCAGCCCGGAGGCGATCATCCACGCGACCGAGGACAGCCGGTCGGCGCTGATCCCGCGCAGTTCGGTCAGGGAGCGGTTGTCGACGGCGGCCCGCAGCGTCAGCCCCAGCCGGGTGTGTCGCATCAGCACCCACAGGGCCACCGCCACCACGGCCGTCACCACCCAGGTGATCAGCTGATCGGAGTCGATGCCGACGCCCTCGGCGAGCTGCCAGGACCGCGCGGGGCTCGGCCCCACTCCGGGAAGCCCGAACTGGTTCTCGGCGGGCTTCACCGGCGCCCCCGCGTCACCGAGCAGCTCCACCGCCCACAGTCCGGCCGCCGGCAGCGCCACCAGCAGCCCGATGGTCGCCACGATCTGCGCGGTCTCCCCGACCCGTGCGAGCCGCCGGAACATCAGCCGGTCCAGCCCCCAGCCGATCCCGGGCGCCACGCCGAGCACCACCAGGAGCGCCGCGGGGACGGCCGGCCAACCCAGCCCGGAGTGCAGCTCGTAGTAGGTGAGCGCGCACAGGTAGGCGGTGGCCCCGTGCGCGAAGTTGAAGAGCCCGGACGCCGAGTACGACAGCACCAGCCCGGTGGCCAGCAGCGCGTACAGGGCGCCGGAGACCAGGCCGCTCAGCACGAAGACGAGCAGGTCACCCATGCCGCGGGCCTACGTGAAGGGGATGGGTTCGTGGCACGCGAACGGGACGGCGACCTCGTACGCGCCGTCCTTGAGCCGGACGAGCGCCCCGCAGCCGAAACTGTCCTTCTGCCCCTTGGGCTCCGCCCGGTCGCCGACCAGCGTGCCGGTGTCGGAGAAGGTCCGGGCGGCGCTCTGGAAGGTCTCCGCGGTCAGGTTCCTGCCGGCCTTGCCCGCGATGGAGAGGAACAGGTCCGCGGACATGTACCCGGTCATCATGTGCATGCTCAGCGGCACCTCCCGCCCGCCGGCCGCCGCCTTGATGTCGGCCTTGAACCGGGCCATCGCCGGGTTCTGCGACTCGAACGGCTCGAACTGGAGGAGTACGTACACCCCGTCCAGCGCCTGCCGGGTGGCGTCCTTCGCGAGCAGCCCCGGGTCGTAATCGGTAGGGTCGGTGAGCACGCCCCGGTAGCCGGCGCGCTTGAGCGCGGTGAACAGGCCGATGTTGTTGGGGGTCTGCATGACGGAGACGACGGCGTCGGGGGCCCTGCCGCCGTTGCTCGCCAGGATCTCCTTCACGTACGCCGACCAGTCGCTCGGCACGGCGGTGCCGGGCACCGACGCCTTCGCGTACGACACCGTGAATCCGGCGCTGCCGAATCCCTGTCGGAAGGTGGCCACGCCGAACTTCCCGGCGTCACTGTCGTTGGCGATGATCGCGACGGACTTGCCGGCCGCCCCGCCGAGGATCCGGCCGATGCCCTCGGGCCAGGTCTGGTTGATCGTTCCGCCGGGGGTGGGGACCAGACATCCGTTGAACCCGTAGATGTACTCCGGTCCGCAGAAGGACGGGAGGGTGCCCCAGCCGAAGGTCGGCACCTTCTCGCTCTGGAGGAAGTCCGCGCCGGAGAAGGTGACGGAGCTCATCGGGGAGACCGCGAAGACCTTGTCCTGCTGGACGAGCTTGCGGGCGGCGGCCGTGTTCTTGCCGGGGTCCTGGCCATCGTCCTCGGCGCCGATGTAGTCGATCGTGCGGCCGTTGACACCGCCCTCCGCGTTGGCGCGCAGGTAACGGGCCTTCGCCCCGAGGTCGGTGTCCTTCTTGCTGTACCCACTGGCGCTGGTCATCGACACGATGCCACCGACCTTGATCGAGTCGGCGGACACTCCGCGCGTGGTGCCCTGCGTGTTCCCGGGCCCGCCCGCCGAGGTGCCGTTGGTGGAGGCCGAGTTGCAGGCGGTGAGGAGCGCGAGGGCCGCCGCCGCGGCGGCGAGGGCGTGGATGGGTCGCGGCATGTGTGGAATCCCCTCCGGTTGGAATCCCCGCATTCTGTGCGCGAGCTGACGCACCGTCAATATCGTCGACCAGGTGAAATGACGGATCGTCAGATGATGCTTGCCGGAGCCGCCCCGACCCGTCAGCCCTGGTACAGGGCCGCCACCTCCGTCGCGTAGGCCTGCTCGATCGCCCGCCGCTTCAACTTCAACGACGGCGTCAACAAACCCCGCTCCTCGGTGAACTGCTCGGCCAGCACCCGGAACGTACGGATCGCCTCCGCCTGTGACACCAGGGTGTTGGCGGCCACCACCGCACGGCGCACCTCCGCCGACAGCTCCGGGTCGTGTATCACCCGCGCCGCCGCCTGCTGGGGCAACCCCCGCATCGACAGCCAGTGCGCGACCCCCTCCATGTCCAGGGTCACCAGAGCCGCGATGTAGGGCCGGTCGTTGCCGACCAGGACACACTGCGACACCAGGGGATGCGAGCGCACCCGCTCCTCCAGCGCCGTCGGGGAGACGCTCTTCCCGTTCGACGTCACCAGGATCTCCTTCTTGCGCCCGGTGATGGTCAGGTACCCGTCCGCGTCGAGCCGGCCCAGGTCCCCGGTCGCCAACCAGCCGCCGCGCAGCACCTCCTGCGTACCGTGCGGATCGTTGAGGTACCCGGAGAAGACGTGCCCCCCGTGCAGCCAGACCTCCCCGTCGTCCGCGATGTGCACCGAACCGCCCGGGATGGGCGGGCCCACCGTCCCGTACTTCGTCGCCCCCGGCGGATTCGCCGTGGCGGCGGCGGAGGACTCCGTCAGCCCGTACCCCTCGTACACGGTGATCCCGGCGCCGTCGAAGAACAGCCCCAGCCGGCGCGACATCGCCGACCCGCCCGACATCGCGTGCCGCACCCGCCCGCCCATCGCCTCGCGGACCTTCCCGTACACCAGTTTCTCGAAGACCTGGTGCTCCACGCGCAGCGCGGCCGAGGGCCCCGGCCCACTGCCGAAGGCCTTCTGTTCACGGGCCTCGGCGTAGCGCACCGCCGTCTCCACCGCCCGGTCGAAGGGGCCCGTGCGCCCCTCCGCCTCCGCCTTGCGGCGGGCCGCCGCGAACACCTTCTCGAAGACGTACGGCACCCCCAGCACGAAGGTCGGCCGGAACGCGGCCAGGTCCGGCAGCAGTTCGGCCGCCGCCAGCACCGGCTGGTGACCGAGCTTCACCCGGGCCCGGACGGCGGCGACCTCCACCATCCGACCGAAGACGTGCGCGAGGGGCAGGAACAGCAGCGTCGAGGGCTGCTCGCCCGGGCCGGCGCGGAAGACCGATTCCCAGCGGTCGACCATGGTGTCCGCCTCGAACATGAAGTTCGCGTGCGTCAACACGCAGCCCTTGGGACGACCCGTGGTCCCCGAGGTGTAGATGACCGTGGCGGTCGCGTCGGGCGTCACCGCGCGACGGTGGCGGTGCACCACGTCCTCCGCGACCCCGCGCCCGCCCTCGACCAACTCCGCCACCGCACCCGCGTCGAGCTGCCAGAGCCTGCGCAGCTCGGGGAGACGCTCGATGACGGAGCCCACCGTCATGGCCTGGTCCTCGTTCTCCACGACGCAGCCGGTGCACGAGGAGTCGTACAGGATCCAGTGCACCTGCTCGGCCGACGCGCTCGGGTAGACCGGCACCGGCTGGGCCCCGATCGCCCACAGCGCGAAGTCGAACAGCGTCCACTCGTACCGGGTCCGGGACATCACGCCCACCCGATCCCCGAACCGGATGCCCTGGGCCAGCAACCCCTTCGCGAGCGCCAGCACCTCATCGGCGAGTTCCCCGGAGGTGACGTCCCCCCAGACCCCGTCCGTCTTGCGGCCGAGCACCACCCGGTCCGGATCCTGCCGGGCATGTTGGAAGACGACGTCGGCCAGACCGCCGACCGGTACGTCCGTGACCACGGGTGGGACGGTGAATTCGCGCAAGGGCCCGCTCCTCTCCGCGCAGTTTCGCTCCGCACGGCGCCGGTGACGGTACCCCACGCGGGGGCCCGAGGGGAGGAGGTCCGAACAACCGATGCGAAGCCATCACCACTGGTCAGCGCCGTGGGCACGGGGCCCGTGGAGATCGACGGGAGATCGATGGGAGATCGATGGGTGATCGACGGAGGAACGGGCCCGGATCTCCACGACATCTGCGCGAGCAACACACCCCGACCGCCCGTCCCCGACTCGTGTCCGCGGCGGGTCAGGCAGGCCGGCTCAGCCGGTCGCCGCCCGAGAGGATCGCGGCCGCCAGGGCCTCCGCTGCCGGCGTCGACCGGTGTCCCTGGAGCAACGCGAACTCGACCGGCCCCAGTTCCGGCAGCCCGCCCACCCGGACCAGGCCCGGCGGGATCAGCCCGCGGGTGTGCGCCATCACGCCGAGCCCCGCCCGGGCCGCCGCGATCAGGCCGCTCAGGCTGCCGCTCGTACACGCGATCCGCCAGGCCCGCCCGTCCCGCTCCAGGACCTCCAGGGCCCGCGCCCGGGTGATGCCCGGCGGCGGGAAGACGATCAGCGGAACAGGGCGCTCGGGGTCCACCCGCAGCCCCTCCACGCCGATCCACACCATCCGGTCCCGCCACACCAGCCGACCCCGCTCGTCCCCCCGGCCACGCCGCTTGGCCAGCACGAGGTCCAGTCGCCCCGCGTCCAGCCGCTCGTGCAAGGTGCCCGACAGCTCGACCGACAGCTCCAGGTCCACCTCGGGGTGCTCGTGCCGGAACCCCTCCAGCACCTCCGGCAGCCGGGTCAGCACGAAGTCCTCCGACGCCCCGAACCGCAGCCGCCCCCGCAGCCGGGTCCCGGAGAAGAAGGCCGCCGCCCGCTCGTGCGCCTCCAGGATCGTGCGCGCGAACCCCAGCAGCGCCTCACCGTCCTCCGTCAGCTCCACACTGTGCGTGTCCCGGACGAACAGAGGCCTGCCGGTGGCGTCCTCCAGCCGCCGCACGTGCTGGCTGACCGTCGACTGCCGTACGCCCAGCCGCCCCGCCGCCTGCGTGAAGCTGAGCGTCTGGGCCACCGTGAGGAACGTGCGCAGCTGAACCGGGTCGTACATGCCGTTCATGGCCCCACGCTATCGCTGTTCGCGATGACAGTCAGTTCGGTATACGGGATTCCCGATCACCGCCCGGTGCCCGACGATGAAGGAGGCCAGGCGTCCCGCGCACGGCCCCCTCCCGACGTCCCGCCGTGACCCGCCGAGCCCCGAGGCGGTCAGGCCCCGAGAACGAATGAGCACCGCGCCGATGCGACGCCCCCACCCACCCTCCTGGCTCCGCCCGGACCCGTACGTCCTGGCCCTGCTGGGCACCGTCGGCCTCGCCACCCTGCTGCCCGCCCGCGGGCCGGCCGCCGCCGTCGCGCAGGGCGCCACCACCGCGGCCGTGGCCCTGCTCTTCTTCCTCTACGGAGCCCGGCTCTCCACCCGCGAGGCCTTCGACGGGCTGCGCCACTGGCGGCTCCACCTGACCGTGCTCGCCTGCACCTTCGTGCTCTTCCCGCTGCTCGGCCTGGCCGCCCGCGCCCTCGTCCCGACCATCCTGACGCCCCCGCTGTACAGCGGCCTGCTGTTCCTCTGCCTGGTCCCCTCCACCATCCAGTCCTCCATCGCCCTCACCTCGCTCGCCCGGGGCAACGTGCCCGCCGCGATCTGCGCCGGAACCTTCTCCAGCCTCGCCGGCATCTTCCTGACCCCCCTGCTCGCCGCCGCACTGTTGGGCAACAGCGCGGGCGGCTTCTCCCTCGACTCCCTGCGGAAGATCGCCCTCCAACTCCTGCTGCCCTTCGTCCTCGGACAACTGCTGCGGCCCCGTCTCGGCGGGTTTCTCCTGCGCCACAAGAAGGTGCTGGGTCGCGTGGACCGGGGCTCGATCCTGCTCGTCGTCTACACGGCGTTCGGCGCGGGCATGGTCGCCGGCATCTGGCACCAGGTCAGCGCCCTGCGGCTGGTCGCCCTGATGGCGGTGGAGGCCGTGCTCCTCGCGGTGATGCTCCTGGTCACCTGGTACGGGGCGAAGCGCCTCGGATTCGACCGGGAGGACCGGATCGCCATCCAGTTCGCCGGGTCGAAGAAGAGCCTCGCCGCCGGACTCCCCATGGCCGGCGTGCTGTTCGGCGCCCACGCGAGCCTCGCGGTGCTCCCGCTCATGCTGTTCCACCAGATGCAGCTGATGGTCTGCGCGGTACTGGCCCGCCGGCGCGCCCGTGACACCGACCCCGAACTCCCCGCCGAACGTGTGGCGGAGGTCTCCCGGCCGGTCCGACACCCCGCGCCGCGGGCCCGGTAGCGTGCGGCGGTGACCTGGATACGCCCGCTCGCCGCCCACGCCGAACGACCCTGCACCCTGGTGGTCTGCCGGGGCTGCTGTTGCGGGGACCCCCGCAAGAACCCCGGCTCCGACCACGCGGGCCAACTCGCCCGGCTGCGCGAGGCCGCCGCCGCCTCCGGGGGCCGCCTCGCCGTCCGTACCAGTGACTGCCTCGGCCCCTGCGCCCAGGCCAACGTCATCGTGGTCCAACCCGCCGGCGAGGCCCGCCGCAAGGGCGCCCGCGCGGCCTGGTTCGGCTGGGCCCTGGACGACACCGCGACCGACGAGATCATCGCGTGGGCCCAGGCCGGCGGCCCCGGAGCCACCCCGCTCCCGGCGACGCTCGACCTGCACCGCATCGACCCCCCGGAGCCGAAGCCGACCCCGACCCGCCGAGGCCGCGGCCGAGGACGTTGAGGGACGTCGAGGACGTCGACGGGTGAGGGCGTCGACGGGATGGGGCGTCGGCGGCGGGGGACCGGTCGCCGACGCCGGGTGACGGGCCGCTACAGGCTCACGCGCTGCTCGCCCGCGTAGATGTTCATGTCCGGCCCGCGCAGGAAGCCCACCAGCGTCAGCCCCGTCTCCACCGCGAGGTCCACCGCCAGCGAGGACGGCGCCGAGACCGCCGCCAGTACCGGTATCCCCGCCATCACCGCCTTCTGCGCCAGTTCGAACGAGGCCCGCCCCGACACCAGCAGCACCGAGCCGGACAGCGGCAACCGACCGGCCTGCAATGCCCGACCGACGATCTTGTCCACGGCGTTGTGCCGCCCCACGTCCTCCCGGAGGTCGAGCAGCTCGCCCTCCGCGGAGAACAGGCCCGCCGCGTGGAGCCCTCCCGTACGGTCGAAGACCTTCTGGGCCGCGCGAAGCCGGTCCGGCAGCAGGGACAGCAGTTCCGCGCTCACCCGGACCGGGTCGGCGTCGATCCCCGGGAACCGACTCGCCGTACGCACCGCGTCCAGGCTCGCCTTCCCGCACAGCCCGCAGGAGGACGTCGTGTAGACGTTGCGCTCCAGTGTGATGTCCGGCACCGGCACCCCGGCCGCGAGCTGCACGTTCACCACGTTGTACGTGTTGGAACCGTCCGCGGTCGCCCCCTCGCAGTAGGTGACGGCCTGGACGTCCGAGTCGCGCGCCAACACGCCCTCGCTCACCAGGAAGCCCACCGCCAGCGCGAAGTCGTCGCCCGGCGTGCGCATCGTGATGGCCAGTGGTTTGCCGTTCAGCCGGATCTCCAGCGGCTCCTCGGCCACCAGCGTGTCCGGGCGGGCGCCCGCCACGCCGCCGCGGATCCGGACGACGCGACGGCGTTCGGTGACCCGTCCCATGTGATCAGTCCACCGTTCGTTCCTCGTCGTGCAGCTGACGGGCCCATTCTCGCGGATCCGCCGTCGCGGACGCCCCCGGCAGGAGGATCCTCGGAATTCTCCAAATTCAGGTGCCTTAATCCTGTCGGGTCACGCGCACACGTACCCACCGGTAGCAGGCAAAGCTGGGTGAACCTGACTGTCGACGAGGGGATTCCCGCCCATGACCGGTTCACGCGTGGTGGCGCTAGGGCACTACCAGCCCGCGAAAGTGATCACCAACGAGGACCTCGCGGCCATGGTCGACACCAACGACGAGTGGATTCGATCCCGGGTCGGCATCAAGACGCGCCACATGGCGGGACCCGATGAGCCGGTCGACGAGCTGGCCTTCCAGGCCGCGGGCAAGGCCCTCGCGAACGCCGGACTCACCCCCGACGACATCGACCTCGTTCTCGTGGCCACGTCCACCGCGATCGACCGTTCCCCCAACATGGCCGCCCGTGTCGCGGCCAAGCTGGGCATGGGCGGCGGCCCGGCCGTCATGGACATCAACGTCGTCTGCTCCGGTTTCACCCACACCCTGGCCGCCGCCGACCACGCGATCCGCGCCGGCGCCGCCACCCGCGCCCTGGTCATCGGCGCCGACAAGATGACCGAGATCACCGACTGGAGCGACCGCACCACCTGCGTGCTGACCGGCGATGGCGCCGGAGCCGCCGTGGTCGAGGCGAGCGAGCAGCCCGGCATCGGCCCGGTGCTGTGGGGTTCGGTGCCCGAGATGGGCCACGCCGTGCGGATCGAAGGCTCGCCCCCGGTCTTCGCGCAGGAGGGCCAGGCCGTCTACCGCTGGACCACGAGCCGGCTGCCCGCGCTCGCCCGCAAGGTCTGCGAGAAGAGCGGGATCACCCCCGAGGACCTGGCCGGCGTCGTCCTGCACCAGGCGAACCTGCGGATCATCGAACCGCTCGCCGCGAAGATCGGAGCCGTCAACGCCGTCGTCGCGCGCGATGTCGTCGACTCCGGCAACACCTCGGCCGCCAGCATCCCGATGGCCCTGTCCAAGCTGGTCCAGCGCGGCGAGATCCCCTCCGGTGCCCCCGTCCTGCTCTTCGGCTTCGGCGGCAACCTCTCGTACGCGGGTCAGGTCATCCACTGCCCGTAGCCGGACCCCGGACCGCCGTACGGGAACGCGGGTCCGCCCCTCTCCGGGCCGACCGGGGAGACGATCCGTCCCGTCCGGACCCGCGAGGCATGCCCGCAGGTCAGCGCGGCGCGTCGGATTCCACGGGAGCCGAATACCTGGTCGGAACCACGTCGATCCCCTGCTATTGTTGTCCATGTCGCCGCGGGAAACCGGGGCCGACCACCTGGTCCGGGTGGCGGAATGGCAGACGCGCTAGCTTGAGGTGCTAGTGCCCTTTATCGGGCGTGGGGGTTCAAGTCCCCCCTCGGACACCAGCACGAAAGCCCCACTTCGGTGGGGCTTTTTGCGTTGTGCGGCATCATGGCCCTGAACGGGGCGAGGGGGGAAACGTGTCGCAGCACGATCCGCGCAACAGGGTTGTGGTCGCCGGGCGTTACCGGCTGGAGGAGCGGTTGGGCAGGGGCGGCATGGGGACCGTCTGGCGCGCGACCGACGAGCTGCTCGGACGGTCGGTCGCCGTCAAGGAACTCCACGTCGGGGACGGAACGGAAGCCACGGGAGCCCTGCGCGAGGCACGCACCGCGGCGCAGGTCCGGCATCCGCACGTGGTCGTCGTCCACGACGTCGTGGAGGACGACGGGCGGCCGTACATCGTGATGGAACTCGTCGACGGCGGGTCCCTCGCGGACCGACTCACCGCCGCGGGCCCGCTGGACCCCGCCGAGACCGCCCGCACCGGACTCGCCCTGCTCGGCGCCCTGACCGCGGCCCACGCGCGCGGGGTGCTCCACCGGGACGTCAAGCCCGCCAACGTCCTGATGGAGGCCGGCACCGACCGGGTGGTCCTGACCGACTTCGGCATCGCCCACCTCGCCGGCGCCACGACCATCAGCGAGACCGGGGCCTTCGTCGGCTCACCCGAGTACACCTCGCCCGAACGCATGCAGGGCGCCGCGGCGGGACCCGAATCCGACCTGTGGTCACTGGGGGCCCTGCTGTGCGCGGCCCTGACCGGGGAATCGCCCTTCCACCGGGACTCCCTCGGCGGGGTGCTGCACGCCGTCGTCCACGACGAGATCCGCCCGCCGGCGAAGGCGGGGCCGCTGCTGCCGGTCATCCGCGGGCTGCTGGACCGGGATCCGGAGCGACGGTTGGACGCCGCCGAGACGCAGCGGTTGTTGTCGGCGTACGTGGCCACCGGCAGGGTGCCCCTGCTCGACCGGGCCGCCGCCCCGACCCCGCCCGCCGGGACCTCCGGTCGGAAGGCGGCGACCGGCACCGGCACCCCGCCCGGGTACTCCCCGACCGATCACGTCGCCCGACCGGCGGGCCCCACCGTCGCTCCCGCCCGGCCGGCTCTGCGGATCGGGCTGGTCGTGGCCCTGGTCGTCCTGGCGGTCGTCGCCACCATGACCGTGACCTCGCTGCTCGACGACGGGTCGCGGGGGCGGGCCGACACGGCCGGCCCCGCTGCCACGGCCCCGGCCGGGGCGCCCGGATCCGCTGCCGGGATCCCGGCCTCCCCGAGCCCCGTGGACGCGCGGACCCCGCGGCCCGAGCGGTCCGCGCCCACCAAGCCCGCGCCCGCCGGCTACCGCACGGTCGTCGACCGGGAGGGGTTCAGCCTCGCCGTGCCCCAGGGGTACCGGCGCACCACCGATGACCAGCGGGTCTTCTACATCTCCCCGGACGGGGCCTTCCGCATCGGCATCAAGTCGACGCCGCCGGTCGCCGGCGGGCCGCCCGCGGCGATGAAGGGCTCCGACGCGGGTGGCCCCGACACCAATCCCGGCTACCGCGACAACACGATCGTGCGGACCACCCACAACGGACTGCCCGCCGCGCTGTGGGAGTTCACCTGGAACGGCTTCACCGCGGCGGAGGGCCCCCGGCACACCTTCGACCTCTGCTGGGACGAGAACGGCAGCATGTACGACGTCTGGGTCTCCGCCCCGGTGGGACGCCTCGGAGAGGCGCGGAGCCACTTCGACGCGGCCCTGGACTCCTTCGTCCCCCCGGCCTGAGGCCCGTCACGTCTCGTCCGTCCCCAGCACCACCAGCCCTCCCGGCGCGGTCAGGCTTCCGGGGGTGAGCGGCGCGAAGGTGTGGGGGAGCGCCAGCCGCGGTCGTTCGGTGCCCTCCGGCACGGCGGCGAAGAGGTACGCGGCCGCCGCGGCCGGGTCGCTGACCAGGTGGGGGCCGTCCGCGCCGGCGCCACCGCCGACCGGGGTACGGAACAGCTTGCGCAGGTGCCGCAGGGTCTCCGGGGTGATCCCGGCGGGCGAGACCGGCGGCACCGGGGGGCTCGGCGTGTTCGCCGCCTCCGTGAGGTCCACCCGTACGGCGGGCGCGTCCACCGGGATCGCGCCCGCCAGGAGGAGGGCCAGGAGCACCGGGACCGCCGTACGGCGCAGGGCGTCGCCCGCGCGCCGCAGCCGGTGCGCGGGCGACGCGGGCAGCGACAGCGCGAGGCAGCCGCCGGCGATCGACGCGACCGGGCAGACGGCCCCGGGGGAGCAGGCGCGCAGGTCGAGGACCGGGATGTCCGGCGCCGGCGAGTCGAGGGCGTGGAACAGGACGCGGCCGTCGGTGATGACGGCCGGCGGCGTCGGCCGGGCCGGGCGGAGCCGCGCCACGTGGTGCGCGCCGAGTCCGTGGCCGAACCGGGTGAACGGGCACGCCCCGATGCCGGGCGCGTGCGCGCCGGCGCGGAAGTCCGGCCACCGCCACCCCGTCGCGGTGCCGGTCCCGTCCGCCGGCCGCGCGATCCGCGCCTCCTCGTCGGGATGCCGGCGGAGGTGGACGGCGGCGCCCGCGCCGTCCCGCGCCAGGGCACGCCGGAGCTGCCCCGCGAGGCCCGCGAGGCCCGGGGCGGCGAGCCGGTCCAGGGCCGGTCCGCGGACGTAGACCCCCGCGCCGGGCCGGCAGGCGTACCCCTCCTCGCACAGCATCGACAGCAGTGGCGCGAGCTCCGCTTCGGCCAGGCCCGATTCACGCCCCAGTTGGCAGGCCCGCACGCCCAGCGGGCGACGTTCCAGTACGCGTACGACGGCCAGGGCGCGGCGGGCCTGCGCGAGGGCCTCGCCCGCCGCGCCGAGGGATCCGCCGGTACGGGAGGCTCCGGTGAGGGGCGGCCGGCGTGGCGGGTCGGCGCCCGGTGCGGCGGGTGCGGGCGGCGCCGGCGCGGGGCGGAACGCCGCCAGCACGGCCGTCAGCCCCGGCTTGGGCAGCGGCACCGGCCCCAGGTCGGGATCGTCGAGCTGGTCCACGTGGCGCAGGACGGCCGCCTGCGCGCACAGCCGGACCTCGCGCAGTTCCCGGTGGCCGGCGGGCCGGTACCCGCGGCGGCCCAGCTCCCGGGCCCAGAGGCGGGCGTCGTGGTGCTCGCCGCGCCGGGAGTGGTCGAGGAAGAGGCAGTAGGCGGCCGCAGCGGTCCGGGCCCGTCCGGAGCCGGCCGCGAACTGCCACCAGAACCGGGCTCCTTCGCGGAGACCGGACAGGTGCAGCAGGCAGCCGAAGACCACCGCGCCGGCCAGGTCGGTGTGCCCGCCGCGGGCGAAGGAGGCGAGCCGGGCCTCCGCGTTCGGATCGCACACGGCGCCCAGGCAGACCGACTTCAGGTCGCGCCGTGCCCGCTCGGCGTCGAGCGGTACGTCGCGGGCCGGGTCGCTCCAGCCCGGGGGGGAACCGCGCCGTGCGTGGCCGGCGGGCGTGCGAGGCGAGCGCAGCAGTCGGGCCTCGGCCGCGCCGAGGTCGTAGTGCGGGTAGCGGTCGCGGACGCCCGCCCGGGCCAGGAACTCGGCCAGGGAGCGAGGGGTTCCGTCGCGGTCCCGGCTCTCGCCCGGCCTCATGACTCGACGGACGCGTCGAGCAGCCGGGCGAGTCGACGGTGCGCCTGGCCGAGCTGCGAGCGGACCGTTGCCTCGTCGACACCCATCACCGAGGCGGCCTCCCCGGGGGTGCACTGGAGCCCGTAGCGCAGGATCACGGTGTCCCGCTGCCGTTCGGCGAGCCGCGAGACGGCCGAGTAGAAGCGGATGGTGTCGGTCAGCACCTCGTACTGATCGCAGTGGGCTTCCTTGAGCGCCGCCTCGAAGGCGCTGATGTCCATCGGCGGGGGGCACGGGACGCGCCGGTGCTGCCGATCGACGATCCGTTGTTTGAGGACGGTCCAGGCGTAGGCGTCCAGGCGGTCCATGTGCAGCATGCGGAGCCAGTCGTTCATGAGCGCGTCGAAGGTGGCGTCCACGGCGTCCTCGGCGGCGGCGTCGGAGCCCAGCTGGAGGTAGGCGAACCGCATGTAGGCGGGCCGCCGGTTGGTGTGGAAGGCCCAGTACGACAGGCGCGCGGGCGGATCCCACTGGGTCATCGGAGTCGGCCGCCGTCGCCGGCTCGGCAGTCCCACGGCACCGCCGGGCTCCTCCGGTCCGCCATCGTTCACCGCTCCACCCCATCCCCTGAGCCCTCATCCCCTGGGCGCTCGCACCGCCAGCGTGTCAGCGCGGGCGCACTCGGAGGGCGTATAGAAGAAAGCTGGAAGCAATCGGCACAGTGGTGATCGACTTGCGACCAACTTCGATCGAGCCGCCCCTCAACCGGCGCATACGCATATGCCGTTCGCGTGCCGGCGCCTCCGGCACCGCGCCCGCCGCGCCCCGCGTGTGACCATCCCAAGATTCACTCGTTTGTCGGAGCGTGGGCACATCACAGCGATTCGGCACCACCGCAGTCGAGCAGGCCGAGGCGGTCATCGTCGAGCAGTACCCCCGACTGGTACGGCTCGCCTACGTGACGCTCCCCGGGACATCGGGGCGGCACACCCGCGTACTGCTGGCGCACAAAGCCGTGCAGCGCGCGCTCCCGCACACCGGGGGAGGAGGTCCCGGGGCCGACGGGCCGGGCGGTCCCGACAGCCCCGGCGCCCCGCTGGAGGACGTGCGGGTACGCGTGCTCCGCGCCTCCCTCGCCCGGGCCGGCCGGACCCGCGCCGCCCTGGCCCGGCTCTCCTGGCCACCCGCCCCGCCCTTCGTGTGGGGGCTGCGGCTGTGGCCCCCGGCCGGCGGGATCGACGAGGTCGCCCGACTGCTGGCCGGGGCGTCCGCCCCGGTGCGGGCCGCCTTCGTGCTGCACCGGCTGGACGGCCTGCCCGAGGAGAGCGTCGTACGACTGCTCCGCGCGGCCGGCGCCGCCGACCCGGCGGACGCCGTCCGGGAGGCGCTGGCGGTGCCCGTGGGGGACACCGCCGACCCTGACGGCGAGCCCCGCGCCGAGGAGGCGCTCCCGGGAGCCCTGGGGAACCCGGAGTTCGACGCCAGCGTGGTCAGCGCCCGCCCCACCGACCTGCTGCGCCGCCGTCGCCGGGTCCGGGCCGTAGGGGCCGCGACGGCCGCGCTCGCCGTCGTAGGCGGGGTCCTGGCCGCCCACACCGCGTCGCGGGCGCCCGACGCCCGGCCGCTCGCCGGGCCGGTGGCCGTCGGGGCACTGGACCCCGCCCGGCTGGTCAGGGTGCCGGCCGAGGCCTGGGCCGACACCGCCCGGGTCGACTTCACCGCCTGGCCCGCCCGGGGCGCCCGCGCCGCCGACCGGGCCCTGCTCGCCCGGGCCCTGGGCACGTGGGCGGCCCGATCGCGCGAGGTGCCGGTGACGGCCGCGCCGGGGACGCCCACGGACCCGCCGGGCCGCCCGCCCCAGTTGCTGTACGCGGGGGACGGCGACGGCCGGGCCGTGGTGCTCCTGCTCGACGCGGACCGGGTCGTCCGCTACACCGAGGCCGCCGACGGGTCGGGTGCCCGGGAGCTCGCATTCGCCCGTACCGACGAGTCCGGGGTCACCACGGCCGCCGCGCTCAGCCTCGGCCGCACCGGCACGGCCGCCCGGTACCTGCTCGCACCGTGGATCGCCAAGGCCGGCACCCGCGACCTGACGCGGGCCGGGGACCCGGCGAAACCCCTGGCCGTCTCCGCCGACGGGGTCACCGCGCCCACCGCGGTGCCCCGCGCCGCGGGCGCCTGCGACACCTGGCCCGCGCTGGAACTGACCTCCTCCGCCCGCATCGTGGAGAAGCACGCCTTCGTCCTCGCCGACCTGGGCGCGCTCACCCCGGTGCACCTCACCTACACACCGCTGCCCACCGGTCCCGGCGCCGTGCCCGCCCGGCAACCGCGCGAGGCCACCGGAACGGCCGCCCGGGCCGCGTGGGCGCCGGTCGCCTGCCGGTTGCGGGAACTCCCCGGCGCCGGTGTGCGCGCCGTCAACATCTGGGACTTCGCCGACTCGGAACTCCCCGATGGGGGAGGTCGGGCCGTCTGGTCCTGCACCCGGGCCTCGGGTTGGGCCGGGCCCGGGGACGTGCTCGTCCAACTGCGCCCGCCCTCGGGGCCGCCGCAGGACGTGGCGCGGGCGCGGGCCACCGCCGCCTGCGGACGCTTCGGACAACACCTGCTCGCGGGCACCCGCTGGCGTTCCCCGGCCGGCCGCTGGTACCAGCTCGCCGCCGGAAGCCGGGAGGTCACGGCGATCACCGCGACCGGCGCGGTCCGCGCGGAGAGCAAGGGCCGCAGCCTCGCCGCCCCGGCCGGCGCCCGGGGCGGCGCGGTCACGCTGACCGGAAGGCTGGCGAGCGGCGCCGGGATCACCGCGCTCGACGGCGCGACCGGCGGCCGGGACTGAACCCCGGCCGCCGCAGGCCCGCGCCGGACCCGGGACGGGACCCCCGCCGGCGCGGCCGTCCACCCCGCGACCACCGGTCGGGGCCCCGGCCCCCCGGCTGTAGCATGGCCCCATTGCGAGGGCCGTGACGCAGAGGTCACTGTCCTCGCTTTTGCGTCGGGTCCACCCGTGGAAATTGCGGGACGGCGCCTTTCGGCGGTTCGATACGATGAACAGCATCACGATCCGTCACGGCGGGTCGTCACGCGTAAATCCGTACAAATGAAACGAATGGAGCATCCGAGGATGGCTCGACACCTGATCACCAGCGCGCTTCCCTACATCAACGGGATCAAGCACCTGGGCAACATGGTCGGGTCGATGCTTCCGGCGGATGTGTACTCCCGGTACCTCCGCCAGCGCGGCCACGACGTCCTCTACATCTGCGCCACCGACGAGCACGGCACCCCCGCCGAACTCGCCGCCAAGGCGGCCGGTCTCTCGGTCTCCGATTTCTGTGCGCAGGCGCACGACGCCCAGAAGGCGGTCTACGACGGCTTCGAGCTGTCCTTCGACTACTTCGGCCGCAGCTCCTCGCGGCAGAACGCCGAGATCACCCAGCACTTCGCGCGGCGGCTCCAGGAGAACGGCTTCATCGAGGAGCGGGCGATCCGGCAGGTGTACTCGCCGGTCGACGGCAGGTTCCTGCCGGACCGCTACGTCGAGGGCACCTGCCCCCACTGCGGCTACGACAAGGCCCGCGGCGACCAGTGCGAGAACTGCACCCGCGTCCTGGACCCCACGGACCTGATCGAGCCCCGCTCCGCGATCTCCGGCTCCACCGAGCTGGAGGTCCGCGAGACCACGCACCTCTTCCTCCTCCAGTCCAAGCTCCAGGTCGAGGTCGAGGCCTGGGTGGCGGAGCACGAGGAGGAGTGGCCGCAGCTGGCCTCCTCGATCGCCCGCAAGTGGCTGACCGAGGGCCTGCACGACCGCGCCATCACCCGGGACCTCGACTGGGGCGTTCCCGTCCCCGCCGACACCTGGCCCGAGCTGGCCGCCGAGGGCAAGGTCTTCTACGTCTGGTTCGACGCGCCGATCGAGTACATCGCCTCCACCAAGGAGTGGGCGGACGCCGACCCGGCGAACCGCGACTACAAGGCGTGGTGGTACGAGGCCGAGGACGTCCGGTACACCCAGTTCATGGCCAAGGACAACGTCCCGTTCCACACGGTGATGTTCCCGGCCACCGAACTCGGCACCCGCGAGCCGTGGAAGAAGGTCGACTACGTCAAGGCCTTCAACTGGCTGACGTACTACGGCGGCAAGTTCTCCACCTCGCAGAAGCGCGGCGTCTTCACCGACCACGCGCTGGAGATCCTCCCGGCCGACTACTGGCGCTACTTCCTCATCGCCAACGCACCCGAGTCGGACGACTCGTCCTTCACGTGGGAGCACTTCACCGCCACGGTCAACAAGGACCTCGCCGACACCCTCGGCAACTTCGTCAACCGCGTGCTGTCCTTCTCGCGCAAGCGCTTCGGCGACGACGTCCCCGCGGGCAACGCGGCCGGCGAGGCCGAGGCGAAGCTGGGCGAGCAGATCGCCGAGCTGCTCGCCGAGTACGAGGGCCACATGGAGACCCTCCAGTACCGCAAGGCGGCGGCGGCGCTGCGCGCCCTGTGGTCGGCCGGAAACTCCTACCTGGAGGAGAAGGCCCCCTGGCTGGAGATCAAGACCGACCCCGAGGGTGCGGCGCTCACCCTGCGGACCGCGATGAACCTCATCCACCTCTACTCGGTGGTCTCCGAGCCGTTCATCCCGTCCTCGGCGCGCGCCATGCGCTCCGCGTTCACGCTCGCCGAGGACACGGCGACGTGGGTGACCCCGGAGCAGGCCAGGTCGCTGGACGCGGTTCCGGCCGGCACGCCGTTCACCGTGCCGCCGGTGCTCTTCGCGAAGATCACCGAAGAGGACCTGGAGTCGTACCGGGAGCGTTTCGGCGGCTCTCCGGAGGCCTGAGGCCCACCGCTTCACCGGAATGAGGGGCGCGACCCGCACGGGTCGCGCCCCTCACCCGTGTCCGACGCGGACCGGGAGTAGGGGAAACCCCACCCCGAAGTGTCCACTTGGCCGTGCAGACCCCAGCGGGGGCGCACGGCTGCAATGGACCCATGACCCCTTCCCCCGCCTCCTGGTGGACCGCCCCCCGAATGACCGCCCTGTGGCTGCTCGCGGCCGGGTGGGCCCTGTGCTTCCCGCTGTTCTCCACCCTCGCCCCGCACCGGCTCTGGGGCTGGTGCGCGGCCGTCGGCTACCTCGGAGCGGCCTGCCTCACCGCCCGCCGGCCGGGGGCGGCCGTCGCGGTGGCCCTGGCGGGCGCCGTGGCCGTTCCGCTGCTGTGGCTGGTGCTGACCGGGCAGGGGCAGAGCGAGGTGGCGGTCATCGAGCGGTCCGGGCGCCTCCTCCTGGACTCCGGGCGGATGTACGTCGACCGCCCGGCGCGGGTCGAGGACTACACCCCGTACCTGCCGGGCATGGCGGCCTTCGGCATCCCGAGCGTGCTGCCGGGCCCGCCGGGCGACGCCCGACCGTGGTGTGCTGCGGCCCTGTTCGCCGGGTTGTGGGCGGGGCGCCGGGTGATGGGTGCGGAGTCCGGGGGCCTGCTGCCCGTCCTGGTGGCCTCGCCGGTCCTGGCGCTGCCGCTGGTCGTGAGCGGCGTCGACCTGCCGCTGACCGGGCTGTGCTGCCTGGCCCTGGCTGCTGCCGTGGCCGGCCGGCCCGCTCTCGCCGGGGCGGCCCTCGCCGGGGCGTGCGCGCTGAAGTGGACGGCGCTGCCCGCGGTGGCGGTGGCGGTCGCCGTCCTCGCGGCCGCTCGGGGCGGGCGGGCCGCGGTGCGCTGCGCCGTCGTGGCGGTCTCGGGGACGGCCGCGCTGGTGTTGCCGAGCGCGCTGCTCCAGCCGGCGCAGATGTGGGGGCAGGTGTTCGCCTTCCCCACGGGTCGGGCCGAGGTGCCGACCCCGGCGAGCAGCCCCCTGCCGGGGCATCTGCTGGCGGAACTCGGGCCGTGGGGCTGGTATCTGACGATGGGTCTGCTCGTGGTGGGCGCTGTCGGCGTGGCCGCGTTCCTGGTGTCGCGCCCGCCCCGGACGCTGCGGGCCGCCGCCGACCGCCTCGCGATCGGATTCACCCTGGCCTTCCTCTTGGCCCCGGCGGGCCGCTTCGGTTACCTGGCGCTGCCCTTGGTGCTCTCCCTGTGGGCCCGCTCGATGTACCTCCCGTCCCGCTCCCTCGTCGTCGCGGGCTCCGGGCGGCCGTCGGTGACGGGTCCGGGCGCGCCGCCCCCGACCCGTACGGGCGGTTCCCCGGGCGGAGGGGCGCCGGGCGCGGTCAGGCCTGTACGCCCCGCAGGTGGGCCAGTACGGCCAGGACGCGACGGTTCCCCTCCGTCGGGTCCAGGTCCAGCTTCGTGAAGATGCTGCTCGCGTGCTTGACGACGGCCGCCTCGGTCACGAACAGACGGGCCGCCAGGGCCTGGTTGTTGAGGCCTTCCGCCATCAGGGCGAGGACCTCGCGCTCGCGCGGGGTGAGCCGCGACAGCGGCAGGTCCGTCGTCCGGGCGCTCAGCAGGACGCGCACCACCTCGGGGTCGATGACGGTCTGCCCGCCGGCCACCCGTTCGAGCGCGTCGAGGAACTCGGCCACCTCGCCGACCCGGTCCTTGAGCAGGTAGCCCAGCCCGCCGGCGCCCCGCTCGCGCCCGCCGGCGGTGAGGAGCCGGGTCGCGTACGCGGTGGCCACGTACTGGGACAGCACCAGAACCGGCAACGAGACGTCCCGGGCACGCAGTTCGAGTGCGGCCCGCAGCCCCTCGTCGCGGAAGTCGGGGGGCATCCGCACGTCCGTGACGACCACGTCGGGTCGTTCCGCCTCCACGGCCCGCACCAGCTGATCGGCGTCACCGACCGCGGCGATCACGCGATGGCCGCCGCGGGTCAACAACTCGGTGAGACCGGCCCGCAGGAGCACGGAGTCCTCCGCGAGGATCAGCCGGAGCACGGCACCTCCACCCGGAGTTCGGTCGGTCCGCCCACCGGACTGGACACCACCAGCCTGCCCTGCAACATCGCCACCCTGTCCGCGAGACCCGCCAGACCCGCTCCCGCGCCGGGATCGGCCCCGCCGCGGCCGTCGTCGGTGACGGTGAGAGTGAGTCGGCCCGTCTCGACCCTACCGGCGATGCCGATGTGCGCCGCCCCGCTGTGCTTGGCCGCGTTCGCCAGGGCCTCGGTGACCGTGAAGTACGCGGTGATCTCCACGGAGTCGGGCAGCCGGGGCAGGTCCAGGTCCACCGTCACCGGCACCGGGTGGCGCTGCGCGACCTCGGCGACGGCGGCCGCGAGACCGTGATCGGTGAGTACCTGGGGGTGGATTCCCCTTACGAGGTCGCGCAGTTGCTCCAGTGCCAGCCGTGCCTCGCCGCGCCCCCGGGCCACGAGCGCGGCGGCGTCGGCGGACCCCGGGACCCCGCGCAGCTCCATCTCGGCGAGCCCCAGCGTCATGCTGAGAGCCACCAGCTGCTGTTGTGCCCCGTCGTGCAAGTCCCTTTCGATGCGCCGTCGTTCGGCCTCGAAGGCGTCGACGAGGCGGACCCGTGAGCGGGTCAGTTCCCACACCCGGGCGTCCTCCTCGCGCGGGCCGAGGAGCAGCCGTACGGTCTTCACCTGAGCCCCCGCGAGCAGCGCCCCGGCGTACCCCGTCACGGCCAGTGCGAACAGTCCGACGGCGGTGCCGCAGAAGGCCTCCAGCGGGCCGGACACCGCCCGGCCGGGGATCAGCATGACGTGGTCCGGGGCGACGGCCCACACGAACACCGGGGTCGCGACGAGGACCAGGGAGAACGCGAGCAGGGTCAGCACCCCGAAGCCGGCCGCCCCGAAGACGGGCCCGAGCAGCACGGCGTACCCGAACTCCCGCCAGGTGGACCGTTCCCGCAGTCGGGTGCGCAGCCGGGCGGACATCCGGGCCCCGGCGAGCGAGGCGTGCGGATCGGCGACCGGCGCCGGTTCCACGAACCGCAGCCGCCGGCGCTCCAGCCGCCCGAGCGGCACGCCCAGCGTCGCGGCCGCGATCAGCAGCAGCAGTCCGACGCCGACGACGGCGAGCAGCAGTCCGAGGCCGACCAGCCCGAGCAGGGCGAGCAACACGGCGTAGCCGAGGACGGATCCGGTGGCGAGGTATCCCCAACAGCGCCAGGGCCACCACGAGGTGAGGAACCGGCCCGGCCGCCGCAGTACGCCCCATGCGGCGACGGGTGGTTCCCGGGGCGGCTCCGGGAGGGCGGCGGAAGCGGACATACAGGCAGCCTATGTGACTGCGCCGCCGGTCCTCGTGGCCGTCACCCGGCCGCGCCCGACACCCGGACCGCCCCGCCGAGCCGTCGAGAGTCGGTTCGCCCGATCACCGGTCCACGGCGGCGCGGACGCCGCGGCGGGACGCGTCGGGAGGGCGGAGCGGGCCCGTCGAAGGCCCGAGGTGACCCTTCGTACAAGATCTTGACCTGTATGGCGCGTGTCGAAGCCGCGCCCTGATCGTTTCTTCAGCCGTGACCCGCGCTGCCGCCGGTCACGGCTGACGAACGGATCGGGAGGTCGTGCCGCGTGGTGACCGCATGGCAGTACGTCGCCGGGGCGGGCCTGGTGGGCGCCCTCTGTCCACTGCACGGGCACGTGGCCGTGGCCGGGGACGGCCACGGGCGGGGCGCCCGGGTGGACGTGTGCGTACCGGGCGGGTCCGTGCACGTCCGGCCGCCCGCCGGCGGACTCGCCGCCGTCCGGCCGCCGTTCGTACCGTCCGTCGTACCACCCGCCCTCCGGCCGCCCGTACGGGTGACCCTGCCCGGCGCCGGGCCGACCGCGCACCATCCGGGTCGGGCCCCGGGGCTCCCCGCGGCCCCCGCGGGCACGCCCGCCGCCGCCCCGGCACCGGGACTCCCCGGCCGGCCACCGGCCGCCCCGGCCCGGCCGGGGGCACCGGCCGCCGCCTCGCCCGCGACCCCCGCCGAACCCGCGCCGTCGGCCGCGCCCGCGCCGGCCCGGGCGAGGACGACCACGGAGTTCACCAGTGCCTTCCGGATGCGTCCGTACCACCCCTCGGCGTCCGAACGCCGGGCCCCCGACGGCCTGTCCGCCATGATGCTCATGGTCGTCGTCGGAACCCCGGCGGTGCTCGCCGCCGCCGCGCTGCGCCCCCGCTCCAAGGGCCGCGGCTAGCCGCCCGGCGGCTTCGCGGTCCCTTCCCCACCGACCTCCGAACGGGAGATCCCTCGTGTCCGAATGGCTGGTCCTGGCCATCGCCATGGCGCTCGTCTGCGCCCTCGTCCTCACCATCACCACGATCCGGCACCGCCGGGTCGCCGCCGACGAGGACACCAGCGAGACCCCCGACGTCATCGAGTACATGACGATGATGGTCGGCGTGGTCTACGCGATCGTCCTCGGCCTGGCCATCGCCGGCGTCTGGGAGGCGCGCGGCACCGCCGAGGACAGCGTGCGCCGCGAGGCCCAGTCGTTGTACGAGGTGACCCAGCGCGCCGACGTCTACCCGACCCCGGTCCGCGACCGGATCCGGGGCGAGGTGAACGCGTACGTCGCCCACACCGTCTCCGTGGACTGGCCGCTCCTCACCTCGGGCGAGGCCGCCTCCACCGAGGGCGCGCGGCTGCTCGGCACGCTGCGCGGCGACGTCACCCACCAGAGCCCGACCACCGAACTCCAGGCACAGGCCTACCAGCCGCTGCTCGACCACATCGCGACCGCCGACGACGCCCGCCACTCGCGGTTGCAGAGCGACGAGTCCACGCTGCCGGGCGTGGTGTGGTTCGGTCTGCTGGTCGGCGGGGTGGTCACGGTCGGGCTGATCTTCACGCTCCAGATCCGCCGCTCCGGGCGGGAGTTGCTGCTGGCGGGGCTGTTCAGCGCGCTGATCGTGATGCTGCTGTTCATGGTGTGGAGCTTCGACGCGCCCTACGGCCGGGACGGGGTCGACTCGGCCGGGCCCTTCCAGGACCTCTTCCCCAGCCTGTCGGTGACGGCTTCCCGCTAGCTCCTGTCGTCGAAGTCTCGCCTGGCTGTCGTCTCCGGGCCGGGACCGGCCTACGGGCCGGTCGCGGCCAGGGCGGCCTGCCGGCGTGCCGCCGCCACCACGGGGGAGTACCGCAGGGCGTGGGAGATCCGCACGAGGTCACGCGCTCCTTCGGCGGTGATCAGCACCCGCTCGCCCTCGTCCCCGGCGGTCTCGGGGTCTCCGGCGTCGGCGCGTACGGCCGCCGCCACCATCGCGGCGTCGGCCACGGCGCGCGCCGTCACCTCGTCCTCGCCGTCCGCGCGGGCCCGTTCGTAGGCGAGGTCCCGGTGCCGCCGGTCGAAGCAGGGGCCGAGCCGCAGGAAACCGTCGTGGATGTCCGACTCCCGCTGGATCACCCGGATCTCGGCCGGGGACCACCAGGACATCCGCACGCCGGGGATGCCGGCGGGCGCGGTGCGCTGGACCTCGTGCCAGAGCGTGCCCAGGCGGCGGTACGTGGACCAGGCGTGCAGGCTGTCCGACATCCGTTGGCAGAGCAGCGGCACCACGAAACCGACGGCGCTGATGAGCGCGCCCACGGCGGCGAGCGGCGGGGCCACGTAGGTGCTCAGGTCGTCGAGGTCGTGCCCGGTCCAGCGGGCCACGACCGCGGAGATCTTCGCGGCGTCGTAGGTGAGGCTGAAGGCGTATCCGCAGACGATGACGACCAGGCCGCTGCGCAGCCAGCCGCTCACCTGGAGGGACCAGCGCCAGCACATCGCCACCATGGTCATGGCCGCCACGGTGTGCGCCACCAGGTAGAGGCCGATCATCGCGCCGATGTACGGGGTGTTCGCGTAGTGGGTGTCGAAGTCCCGCAGCCGTTCCACGGGGGCCGAGCCGAGGGCGAAGAGGCTCATGATGACGACGATGACGACGGCGTAGCCGGTGATCCACCGGCGGGAGACGCGCCGGATGTCCTCCGCGGGTCCGCCCCTCCAGTTGAGGAGGAGGACCAGACAGGAGGCGCTGAACGCCGTCATCAGGCAGTAGACCCAGGGGGCGGAGAAGTTGGTGATTCCCGTCCACCGGTTGACGGCCTCGATGGTGGGCGGGGCGGCGAAGGTGAAGACGGATCCGGCCAGGAGCAGCAGGAAACAGACCGAGCGCAACAGCGGGTCACGCCAGTTGGTCCGCAGTGCCGGCAGTTTGAAGACGAGGGAGATCGCCATCGCGACGGCCGGAATGTAGTAGTCCTGTCCGTTCAATGCTCGTTCCTGTGCCCCCGGTAGCCGAGGGAGGTCTCGATGCGGCCCGCCAACTGGTCGCGCTGCGCGGGCGCGCGCTGGCCGGAGGACCCGGCCAGCCACGTCCGGCACCGGCTGCCGAGGAGGAGGCCGAAGGTTTCCGCATCGGTCTCTTCCCGGACGTCGGCGCGGGTGCGCGCGGCGACCCGGCGCACCGTCTCGCCGAGGTCGGCTTCGTCGGTCAACATCCGGGCGGCGACGGCGGCTCCGTCGACGTGGTGACTGCAGTGACCGGCCTTCATGTGCCACAGCTCGTGGCCGAGGATCACCAACTGGTGGTCCGGCGCCGTGCGTTCCTCGATGACCACGAGATCGCGGTCCGCCATGTCGAGCCACAGGCCGCTCGCCGTTCCCTGGGGGAACGGTGCCATCCGGAACTGCACCGGCCGGCCGCGGTGTCTGCTCATGCCCTCACAGAGGGCGGCGTAGAGGTCCACGGGTTCCACGGGGGTGGTCAGCTTGAGGCCGGCCACGAGTTCCCCGCACAACCGCCGCTGCGCTCTGCCTATGCTCACCGTTCTCCCCGTCGGCGCGGATCCGGATCAGGACTCAAGGATCAGATCCAGACTTTCGACTGGGTCATGATTCGTTCGGTTTGACGCTTTCCAGGAGCATGTCCAGCCATTCGGTCACTTTGTCCCGGTGCTTGTCGCTGGGCAGTTGGGCGGCGCGCCAGGCGATGCCCCGGACTCCGTGGTCCTGCAGGAGTCTTGCCAGCGGATCGCCCACCGAAGCGGTTTCGGTCGGTGCGGTTTGTCGCTCGCGTCCGGCGAAGTCCTGGAGCAACTGCTGTTCGGTCCGCTGGAGCGCGTCGGTCAGGGCGTCGGCGTCGTGGGCGGTGAGGAAGCCCGCGTGTACCCCGAAGAAGCGCTGGATGGCGTCGCAGTGCTCCATGGTGGGCCGCCGGTCGCCGTTGATCAAGGCTCCCGCCTGCTGCCGGGACATGCCCGCGCCGTCCGCGATCTCCTGCTGAGTGTAGCGGCGGCCGTTGGGTTTCACCCGGGTGCGCCTCAGCAGGTCCAGCCGCTGGAGGAAGCGTGTCTGGAGGTCGGGTTCGCCGGCCCGCCGGCCGTCGAGGAGGGTTTTGACCACGTCCGTGGGAACGCCGGAGGCGTCCGAGAGCTTGCGCAGGTCGAAGACCTGGTTCAGGTCGCGGCCCATCTTGCCCGCGAGTTCGGCTACCCGCGTGACGGTGGCTGCCAGAGACACGTTGGCCACCGCGACGGGAGCCGGGAAGCCGTCTGTCACCAGTGGTTCTCCTAGATCGCGCGAGGTCGGTACAGGCACGTGAGTCGGCCTCAGGGAATCTATCCGGTCTCGCGCGGCAGGGCCAGAACTTGCCACAGCTGTGGCGGGAATGAGCTGCCAAGAGGCTGGAATTGCCACAATAGTTGACACTCGAATGAAGTCGGTAGCAGGATCGCCACACGGAAATGAAGATCCAGACCGTGAGGAGGGGGAGCTCTCGGTGCTACATCTCGCAGCGGTGGGCCCGTCCGATGGCCTCGCCCGAGCCGGTGAGGAGCGCCTGGCGGACGATGACACCGCCCGTGGCGCAGTGCGGTCGGAGCGACGCAAGGAGATTTTGCGCCGGCGCCGCGAAGAACTCGGATTGAGCCAGGAGGACATCGCCGCACGGCTGGGCATCAGCGTGCGCGCGTACGGAAACTGGGAACGCGGCCTGGTCAAGGAATGGACCGACCGGAAGCTGCTCGCCCTGGCCGAGTCCCTGGAGATGAGCGAGCGCCAGTGCTTCTGGTTGTTCCGGGTCATGGTCGACCGGGACCCGCCGCCCACCTGGCGCGCGGCCGAGGAGAACCGGCTGCCCGAGGACCCCGCCCAGCGCGACTACCTGTGCGATTACGCGGCCCTGATGGAAGCCGTGCCCTACCCGAGTTTCCTGGTGGACCACCGCTGGGACGTGGCCCTGACCAACTCCGCCTTCGACCGGCTCTTCCAGTCCGTGCGCCCGCACCCCACGGCCCTGCCGGACGACAACTTCCTGCGGTTCGTGCTGTTCCACCCGGACGCGGCCGCCGTTCTGGAGGACCACGAACCGGCCTGGTGCGTGCCGCTCCTGGCCCAGTTCGCCAACGCCCTGGCCGTCGCCCCTGACGACGAGGGGCTGCGCAGCATCCGCCAGGAGGTGGCCCGTGACCCGTTCATGGAGGCCGCCTACCGGTACGGCGTCCCCCACTGGCTGAGCACCCACGGGGCCGCCGCCGCCGAACTGGACGGGGCCGTACGGACCGTGCGCCACCCGGACCCCGGCTGGGGTCTGGTGCGTTGCCGGATGGTGGCCGAATCGAGCCGCATGCTGGAGGGCATGGGCCTGGCCCGGATCACCCTCGTCCTGTCGGCGCCCAACGGTCTGCCGACCGGCCCGATCCGCGGCGTGGCGACGTCCCCGTACCAGCCGGGGGCGCGCCTGCGCGCCGTGCCGTCGCCGACGCGGTGATCCCCGGCGGGACGCCGGCGGGGGAGACTGGGGTCCTTGATCGTGTGCCGCGTCCCGGGCGCCGCGGATCGGGAACGCGCGGAACGCGCCACCGCATCCGTGTCGCCGATCGTGGCACTGGCGAAGGGCGGTAGAAGCGTGCGGCTGACCATCCTCGGCGGGGGCGGATTCCGCGTACCGCTCGTCCACGGAGCCCTGCTCGGCGACCACGCCGAGGGCCGGGTGACCCGCGTGACCCTGTACGACGAGGATGCCGGCCGGCTCACCGTCATGGCACGGGTGCTCGCGGACCAGGCCGCCGGAGTACCGGACGCGCCGACCGTCGTCACCACCACGGACCTCGACGAGGCCCTGCGCGGAGCCGATTTCGTCTTCTCGGCCATTCGCGTCGGAGGCCTCGAAGGCCGTGCAGCCGACGAGCGGATCGCCCTGGCCGAGGGAGTCCTGGGCCAGGAGACCGTGGGCGCGGGCGGGATCGCGTACGGGCTGCGGACCGTTCCGGTGGTGCGCGAGATCGCGCGGAGGATCGCCCGGGTCGCCCCCGAGGCCTGGGTCATCAACTTCACCAATCCGGCCGGCGTGGTGACCGAGGCGATGGCCGAGGAACTCGGACACCGGGTGATCGGCATCTGCGACTCCCCGGTGGGGCTCGGCCGGCGCATCGCGCGCCTGTTGGGGGCCCGGCCAGAGGAGGCCTGGATCGACTACGTGGGCCTCAACCACCTGGGCTGGGTCCGCGGGCTGCGCGTCGGCGGACGCGACGAACTGCCCCGGCTGCTGGCGGACGAGGCGGCCCTGGAGTCCTTCGAGGAGGGCCGGCTCTTCGGTGCCGCATGGCTGCGCTCGCTCGGCGCGATCCCGAACGAGTACCTCCACTACTACTACTTCAACCGCGACACCGTGCGCGCCTACCAGGAGGTCGAGCAGACCCGCGGAGCCTTCCTGCGCGACCGGCAACGCGGCTTCTACGCCGAGGCGGCCCGTCCCGGCCGACCCGCCGGCGCGGCACTCGCGGCCTGGGACCGCACCCGGGCCGAACGCGAGGCCACCTACATGGCCGAGAATCGCGAGGCCGCGGGCGTCGGCGACCGCGACGAGAGCGACCTGGAGTCCGGCGGCTACGAGAAGGTCGCGCTCGCACTGATGCGGGCCATCGCCCGGGACGAACGCGCCACCCTGATCCTGAACGTCCGCAACGGCTCCACCCTGTCCGTGCTCGACGCCGAGGCCGTCATCGAGGTGCCCTGCCTGGTCGACGCCAACGGGGCGCACCCGGTGGGCGTGGCCCCCCTGCCGCTGCACGCGGTGGGGCTGGTGACCTCGGTCAAGGCGGTGGAGCGGGAGGTCCTCGCCGCGGCGGCGAGCGGCTCGCGGGCGAGCGCCGTCAAGGCCTTCGCCCTGCACCCGCTCGTGGACTCGGTGGGCGTGGCCCGCCGCCTCCTCGACGGGTACGCGGCGGAGCACCCGGGATTGTCCTACCTGCGCTGACGCGGCGCCGGAGGGAGGCTTGCGGAGGGTCGTACCCGGCGCGTGGGAGTCAGTCGTACGGCCCAGCGCCGCATGCGCCGCGCCGGGCGCGCTGTGAGAGTGCGAGATGTGACCACCGCCCCCGCCGTAGCCGCGGCGCCCCCCGTGCTCGACCGGCGGCAGCGCAACGTCGTCTTCGGCACGATCATGCTCGGCGTGCTGCTGGCCGCGCTCGACCAGACGATCGTGGGCACCGCCCTGCCCACGATCGTGGGCGACCTAGGCGGCGGCGACCACATGTCGTGGGTGGTCACCTCGTACCTGTTGCTGGAGACGGTCTCGACCGTGCTGGTCGGCAAGTTCGGCGACCTCTTCGGCCGAAAACTGATCTTCCAGCTCTCCGCCGTCATCTTCATCACCGGCTCCTTCCTGTGCGGTCTCGCGAGCAACATGACCCTGCTGATCGTGTGGCGCGGCGTACAGGGCATCGGCGCCGGCGGCCTGATGGTCACGGCCATGGCGCTGATCGCCGACGTGGTCCCGCTGCGCGAGCGCGGCAAGTACCAGGGCATGATCGGCGCCGTCTTCGGTGTCGCCACCGTCATCGGACCGCTGCTCGGCGGACTGTTCACCGACCAGCTGACCTGGCGTTGGTGCTTCTACGTCAACGTTCCCATCGCGATCCTCGTCGTCATCGCGGCCGCCCGCACCATCCCGTCGGTGCGCGCGGAGGGCAAGCCCGTCATCGACTACCTGGGCATCGCCCTGATCGCCATCGGGGCGAGCGCGCTGATCCTGGCCACCAGCTGGGGTGGCAACGAGTACGCCTGGACCTCTGGTGTCATCATCGGCCTGTTCGCGGGCGGTCTCGTCGCGCTGGCCCTCTTCTGCCTGGTCGAGACGCGCGCCGCGGAGCCGATGCTCCCGATGCGGCTCTTCCACAACCCCGTCTTCGCGGTGTGTTCCATCCTGAGCTTCGTCGTCGGGTTCGCGATGCTCGGCGCGATGACCTTCCTGCCGACGTACCTCCAGTACGTGGACGGGGACTCCGCCATGGTCTCGGGTGTCCGCACCCTGCCCCTGGTGATCGGCCTGCTGATCGCCTCCGTCTTCAGCGGAAACACCGTCAGCAAGACCGGCCGATACCGGATCTTCCCCATCGTCGGCTGCGCCGTCATGGCACTGGGCCTGTACCTGCTCTCACGGATGGAGCCGGGGACCGCGTCCTGGCTGGAATCGCTGTACATGTTCGTGCTCGGCACCGGCATCGGCCTGTCCATGCAGGTCCTGACGATCGCCGTGCAGAACACCGTCGACTACGCCGACCTGGGCACGGCCACCTCCGGCGTCACCTTCTTCCGTACGCTCGGCAGCGCCTTCGGCACCGCCGTCTTCGGCACCATCTACGCGAACACCCTGGGACCCGAGCTGGAGGCCGCGGTCTCGGAGGCCGCGCGAGCCACCGGAGAGGACCCGGCGCAGGTGGCCAAGGCCGCGCAGAGCCCCGAGGGGGTGCACGGGCTGGACCCGGCGACGGCCGCGCCGATCATCGAGGCGTACGCGCAGGCCCTGCACACGGTGTTCCTGTGGACCGTGCCGGTCGCGCTGTTCGGGTTCGTCGTCGCCCTCTTCCTCAAGCAGGTACGGCTGCGAGACAGCGCCCGGGCCGGTTCGACCGACATGGGCGACGGCTTCGGCTCGCCCGCCACGGCCTCCGGTGACTCGGCGAAGCTGCTGGAGCTGGCCGTCGGCAAACTCGTACGGGGCATGGGGGCGGACACGGCGCGCGGGATCGTCGCCGCCTCGGACACCCGCCTGGACATCGCGGGGGCGTGGGCGGTGATGCAGGTGGACCTGCTGACCCGGACGGTCGGGTACGCGAGCCTCGGCCTGGTCGCGGCGCGGCGCTCGATCCCGCCGGAAGTGCTGCTTCCGGTCTTCGAACGGATGGTGGACGAGGGGTACCTGGCCCGCGAGAACGACTTCGTCTCGCTGACCCGGGCGGGAGAGCGGGAGGCGGGCGTCATCTCGCGGGCCTGGGGCGACTGGCTCGGCGACCGGTTGGAGAAGGACCGGGGCCGGCCGCGCAGCGCGGAACTGCGTGCGGCCGCCGACTCCATCGCCAAGCGGCTGTTGGCGGAGGACCTGCGCGACGGCAACTTCGCCCCGAGGCCGAGGCCGACCGCGGGGGCGGCGACCTGAACGACGGGTCTGTCGCCGAACCGGGTGGGCGCTCCGTCGCCCGAACACCAGAGTCGGGACGAGCGCCCCGGGCCGGGCTCGGGAGCGGCTGCGCCGGGCGGGAGTCGGCCGTCCTTCTCCGGTGAACTCTCCCGGTCGCGGCACTACCGGTCGTGCGTCACGTAGTCGTACGTCGAGACGTCGGGCAGGTCACGGGTTTCGGGGAGGCAGGTGCGCAAAACCGTCACCGAGGGGACGTAGAGGTCCCTCGGGATCTCGGTGGGGGCGAACCAGGCCCACCGGGCGATCTTGTCGGGCTCGGTGACCGCCGGTGTGCCCTCGACGGTGTGGGTGACGGCGGCGGCGGTCAGCCGCGTCACGCCGGACGCGGAGTCGATGTGGACGGCCAGGACGTCGATGTCTTCGAGTCTTGTGCGCAGGCTCGTCTCCTCGGCGAGTTCCCGCGCCGCGGCCTGTTCGAAGCCCTCTCCGGGGTCCACCTTGCCGCCGGGGAGTTCCCAGCGGCCGTCATGGGCCAGGCCGAGCAGGATCCGGCCGTCGGCGTCGACCACGACGAGGCCGACGCCCACGACGGCGTTCGGTCGGGGAGCGGCGCGTACCCAGGACTCGGTGGTGGAGGTCGGGGGGACGGTGGGTCCGGTGGGTCCGGTGGATTCGGCGGGTCCGTTGGATTCGGCGGGTGCGGAGGCCATGTCTCCATTTGCCGATTCGGCAAGGACATTTGTCAAGCGGGGTGCGTCGGGGCGACGCTCGGGCCGCCAGAGGACGGATACGAGTCCGCGAGACGGGCGTGGCGGGTGCATCGGATTGCGGTGGGTGTGGTGGGTGCCGTGAGCACGACGGGTGAGGTGGGCGTGATGGGTGACATGGGCGTGGTGGGTGCGATGGGTGACATGGGTGTGGTGGGTGCAGTGAGTGCGACGAGTGGGCTTGGTGTGGCGGACGGCGCGGAGGTCGCGGACGTCGTGGTCGTGGGTGGTGGGGCCGCCGGGCTCGCCGGGGCGCTGACCCTGGCCAGGACCCGGCGGTCGGTGCTGGTGCTCGACTCCGGAAGTCCGCGCAACGCCCCCGCCGCGCACTTGCACGGGTACCTCGGCCACGACGGCGCGAGCCCCGCCGAGCTGTTGGCCCGCGGGCGGGCGGAGGTGCTCGGGTACGGGGCCCGGATCCGGTCCGGGGTCGCCGGTACCGTCGTCGCCGCCGACCGTGTACCGGGCGGGGGATTCCTGGTCCGGTGCGGGGACGGCTCGGTCGTACGGGCGGGCCGGCTCCTGGTCGCGACCGGGCGGCTGGACGAGCTGCCGCCCTTGCCGGGGCTGCGGGACCGCTGGGGGCGGGACGTGCTGCACTGCCCGTACTGCCACGGATGGGAGGTACGGGACCTGCCCCTCGCGGTGCTGGCCACCGGCCCCCTCGCCGTGCACCAGGCGGGGCTCTGGCGCCAGTGGAGCGACCGGGTGACGCTGCTGTCCCACACCTGGGCACCGGGACCGGAGGAGCGTGAACTGCTTGCGGCCCGGGGGGTCGAGGTGATCGAGGGCGAGGTGGCGGGCCTGGACGTGGGTCCGGACGACCGGCTCGCCGCAGTCGTGCTGGCCGACGGCCGGTCGGTTGCCTGTCGGGCGCTGGTGGTGGCGCCGCGGTTCACCGCCCGGTCCGGGGTGTTGACCGGCCTGGGGCTGCCGGCGGCCACGGTCGAGCGGGACGGCCGGGTGATCGGCACCTGTGTGGACTCGGATCCGCAGACCGGGGCGACGGCGCTGCCCGGTGTATGGGCGGCGGGCAATGTGACGGCCCCGATGGAGCAACTGGTGGGCGCCGCCGCGCAAGGGGTTCGGGCGGCCGTCGCCATCAACACCGACCTGATCGAGGAGGAGACCCGCCGTGCTCTGAGGGCGGCGCGAGGGGACACCGGCTGACCTTCGCCCGGCTGTGGCCACCACCGTCCGACGGCCGGCCTGTTCCGCGCACCTGTTCCACGCGCACCTGTTCCACGCGCGTCCGTTCCGATCGGTCGTGTGATCGTGCGATGCGATGGGGACATGTGTGCGGGTTTCGGGCACCTGCCGGCCGTGCAGGCTCTGATCCGTGTGATCGTCGTACGGTTCCTTGGCTCAGGGGGGCGCAATGGCACATGTCCTGATCATCGGCGGAGGCATCGGAGGGCAGGCGACCGCGCTGCTCGCCGCCCGGCGCGGCCACACCGTGGAACTCTTCGAACGGGACACCCGCGCCCCCGGTACCGCGCTCGACCGCGACTTCTTCGGCTGGCGCCGCCCGGCCGTGCCCCAGGCGACCCAACCGCACGCGTTGCTCGGCGCCGCACGGAACGTACTGCGCGTCGAACTGCCCGACGTCCACGCGGAGATGTTGCGGCTCGGGGCCCGTGAGCGACACGAGCTCGACTGGTTCGACGCCCGCCCGCCCACCCGCCCCGGCGACGAGGACCTCGTCATGCTCCAGGCTCGGCGCATCGTTCTGGAGAGCGCGCTCGCCACGGCCCTGCGTGCCGAGACCGGGGTGGTCGCCCGTCACGGAGAGCCGGTCATCGGGCTGACCACGGTGACCGGGCCCGAGGGGATTCGGGTCACGGGGGTGACCGCGCCGACCGGGACGTTCTCCGGGGACCTCGTGGTCGACGCCGGCGGGCGGCGGGGCGGCGTCGAACGCCTCCTGGCCGAGGCGGGCTGCCGCCCCGTACCCGTGGAGCGGCACCGTACGGGGTTGGCGTACTTCTGCCGCTGGTACCGGTTGCCCGACGGCATGGACGAAGGCCCGCGCCGCCCCTGGGCGGTCACCGGCGGAGCGTTCGCCGGGTGCGCCGTCTTCCCCGCCGACAACAGGGTCTTCGCCGTCACGCTGTTCGTGCACACGGGGGACCCCACGCGCGCCGCGCTGCGCGATCCCGAGGTGTTCGAGGCCGCCGCGCGCGCCTTTCCTCCCGGCTCCGCGTGGCTGGGCCTGGGCGGCGAACCGCTGTCCGACGTACTGGTCGCCGCGAGCCTGGACAATCGCTGGTCCGCGCCGGCCGACGAGCAGGGTCCGGTGGTGAGCGGGCTGGTGCCCGTCGGGGACGCCATCACCCACACCAACCCGACCCTGGGCCAGGGAACCTCGCTCGCCCTGTGGGCCGCGAGCCGGGTGGCGCGCACGGCGCACCAGGACCCGGGCTCGTACCGGTTCGCCGCCGAGTACCACGCCTGGGCGCTGCGGACGCTGAAACCGTGGTTCGACTTCCAGGTCGTGGCCGACGCGGCCATCGGGGAGCGGTTCGCGACCAGGGCGGCTCGTACCGGGACGGCACGTGAGGTGGCCGCGCTGTTCGACTGCGCGCTGGAGGACCCGGAGGTGATGCGGGCCCGGGCCCGCGTGCGCCACCTGGCCGACCCGCCGGAACGGGCCTACGCGGACCCGGAGATCAGGGCGCGGGTGGCGCGCTGGCTCGCGGAACGGCCGGACTACGCGCCGAACGAGGTCGGACCGGATCGCGCCGCATGGGAGAAGCTGACGGCCGGGTGAGGGGGAGGCGGTGCCGGTCAGCCTCCGGTGCCGGTGCCGGTGCCGGTGCCGGTGCCGGTGCCGGTGCCCGTGGCGGTGTCCGTGCCGGTGGCGGTGCCCGTGTCCGTGCGCCGGCCCCGGCCCGTTTCGCTCCCCGTGTCCGGCGTCTCGGTTCCCAGCACCTCGGCGAGGTCGTAGCGGACGACCTCCTCCAACTGGGCGTACGTACAGCTCTGCGGGGTCCGGTCGGGCCGCCACCGGCGGAACTGCGCGGTGTGCCGGAACCGGTCGCCCTCCATGTGGTCGTACTTGACCTCGCAGACGCGTTCCGGGCGCAGCGGCACCCAGGACAGGTCCTTCTTGCCGGTCCACCGGCTCTGCGCGCCGGGCAACCGGGCGCTCTCGTGCGCGGACTCCTCGGCCCATGCCGCCCACGGGTGGCCTTCGGGGTCCGGCATGCGCAGCGGTTCGAGTTCATCGATGAGCTCGGCGCGGCGCTTCATGGGGAAGGCGGCGCACACGCCGACGTGCTGGAGGGCGCCCTGGTCGTCGTACAGGCCCAGGAGCAGCGATCCGACAATCGGACCGCTCTTGTGGAAACGGAAGCCCGCGAGGACGACGTCGGCCGTACGCTCGTGCTTGATCTTGAACATGAGGCGGGCGTCCGGCCGGTAGGGGAGATCGAGCGGTTTGGCGATCACCCCGTCGAGCCCGGCGCCCTCGAACAGCTCGAACCACTCCTGCGCGCGCGCAGGGTCGGTGGTCGCGGGCGCGAGGTGGACGGGGGGCCGGGCGGTGGAAAGGACACGGGCGAGGATCTCGCGGCGCTCGGAGAGCGGGGCGTCCAGAAGGGCCCGGTCGTCGAGTGCCAGCAGATCGAAGGCGACGAAGCCGGCCGGGGTGGTCTCCGCGAGGAGCTTCACGCGGGACGCGGCCGGATGGATGCGCTCCGTCAACCGGTCGAAGTCGAGCCGCGCGTCATGGATGATCACGATCTCGCCGTCCACGACGCAGCGCTCCGGCAGGTTCTCCCTGAGAGCCGTCACCAGCTCGGGGAAGTACCTGGTCAGGCTCTTTCCGGTACGGCTGCCGATCTCGACCTCGTCACCGTCGCGGTGCACGATCGCGCGGAAGCCGTCCCACTTGGCCTCGTACTGCATGCCGGGAGGGATCTTGCCCACGGACTTGGCGAGCATCGGCTTCACAGGGGGCATCACCGGCAGATCCATGTCTTCGATTCTGCGGTGGTACGTCCGGCCCCGCCCGGTATGCGCACCCGGTCGGGCCCGCCTAACGTGGCGCACATGGGTGCTGCGGGCAATGCCATCGAGCTGGAAGCGGGAGGGCGGACGGTCCGACTGTCCAGCCCCGACAAGGTCTACTTTCCGGAGCGCGGCCTCACCAAGCGGGACGTCGCCGAGTACTACCTCTCCGTCGCGTCCGGTATCACCCGGGCCCTGCGCGACCGCCCCACCACGTTGGAGCGGTTCCCGGATGGGGTGGACGGAGAGTCCTTCTTCCAGAAACGGGCCCCGAAGAACCTGCCCGACTGGATCCCGACGGCCCACATCGCCTTCCCCAGCGGCCGCACGGCCGACGAGATCTGCCCGACCGAGCCGGCCGCCGTCCTGTGGGCCGCCAATCTGGGCTGCCTCACGTTCCACCCCTGGCCGGTGCGCCGCGAGGACACCGACCGGCCGGACGAACTGCGCATCGACCTGGATCCCCAACCGGGCACGGACTACCATCACGCGGTCGCCGCCGCCCACGAGTTGCGCGCGCTCCTGGAGGAACTGGGCCTGCGGGGCTGGCCCAAGACCTCGGGCGGGCGCGGGCTGCACGTCTTCGTGCCGATCGCACCGCGCTGGACGTTCACGGAGGTTCGGCGCAGCGCCATCGCGCTCGGACGGGAACTGGAGCGACGGATGCCGGGCAAGGTCACCACGGCCTGGTGGAAGGAGGAACGCGGCGAGCGGATCTTCGTCGACTACAACCAGACCGCCCGCGACCGGACCATCGCCTCCGCCTACTCCGTCCGTCCACGCCCGCACGCCCCGGTCTCGGCCCCGCTGCGCTGGGACGAGGTGGACGACGCCGAGCCGCGCGACTTCGACATCGTCACCATGCCGGCACGCTTCGCCGAACTCGGCGATCTCCACGCCGACATGGACGAACACGCCTTCGTGCTGGACGCCGTACTGGAACTCGCGGACCGGCAGGAACACGATCACGGGATGGGTGACATGCCCTACCCGCCCGACTACCCGAAGATGCCGGGCGAGCCCAAGCGCGTCCAGCCGAGCCGGGCCAGGCACGAGGACGGACAGTGACGACTGCCGTGGCTCCGCCAGACATCTGACCACTCGCCGTCTGACCGCCAGGCGTCTGATCGCTTGCCGTCTGACCGCCAGGAGTCTGACCGCTCGGTGCCGGGCCGCCGGATACGGTACGACGATGACCGGCACCACGCGGCGCGCCCTGCTCTTCCTCGATGTCGACGGCCCACTCATCCCGTTCGGCGGCACCGGATACCGCGAGGCGCCCGCGCCGCGGGGGAACGAAGGCCAACCCGGAGGCAACCCCCTCCTGGCCAGGCTCGACCCCGGGCACGGGGCGCGACTCGCGGCGCTGCGGTGCGACTTGGTGTGGGCGACGACGTGGATGGGCGAAGCGAACGAGTACGTCGCGCCCCGCATCGGCCTCCCGGAACTGCCGGTCGTGGCCTGGCCGGAACCGGCCGAGGAGGGCGAGCGGGCCGCCGAGGACGAGCGGGCCGGGCTCCACTGGAAGACCCGCACCCTGGTGGAATGGGCGACCGGACGCCCCTTCCTCTGGGTCGACGACGAGATCACCCCCGCAGACCGGGCGTGGGTGGCCGCACACCACCCGGCCCCGGCCCTGCTGCACCGCGTAGACCCCCGTACGGGGCTGACCGACCGGGACTTCGCCGCGCTTGCGCGATGGCTGCGCGACCACCGGTAGATCGTGCACGATGCACCGGTGTTGATCAGGCGTTGATCGGACGTCCATCGCCGGCGATGAGTATCTCCGTCATGTCGATGAACACGAGTGAACGGCCGACCAACGCAGTGGCCGCCCCCGCCTGGTACGAACTCGCCCTGTGCGCCCAGACGGGCCCCGGCTTCTTCTTCCCGGAGCCGGGCTCCTCGCTGCGCGACGCGAAGCGGCTGTGCGGGGCGTGCGAGGGACGTGTCGCCTGCCTGGAGTACGCCCTGGCGAACGACGAACGCTTCGGAGTCTGGGGCGGCCTCTCGGAAACCGAACGCCTCGCCCTCCGCCCCCGCCACTGATCAGGTCTGCGTCCCCTTGCCACTCCGTCGCCGCAACCCCACCCGCGAAGCCAGCACGTCATCCCCACCCTGCCGGCCCTCGGCCGGCACCTTGTCGGGTACGACTCGCACGAGGTTATGTCCCCCGACCGGCGACACGACTCCGCCAAACCGTGGATCGCCCGCGAACCAGATCAGCTCGGGATGGGCGTCACTCGTGACTCGGACGGGGAAGGGGATCATGCGATATGCCGGGACGAGATCCTCAGTGAAGTGGATTTCGATGATCGACGGGCGCTGGATGACGTGGTGAGCAGTCACTTCCTGCCATGGGTAAGCCTGGAGCACGGCTGCGATGCGTTGCCGCCGGCAGAAGGCGAGGACCACCACCGGCAGCAAGGGGATGGTGACGACCCAACTGACAGCGGGCAGCGTGGAGGACAAGGCGAGCGAGATGCACAACAAGGGGGCGAGTACCGCACTGATCAAACAGCCCAACCACACGCAGCGAGAGCGAGCGAGCCTCCTGTACCCCGCTGCTGTTCGTGGATGGTGCCAAGCAACCTTGCCGGCCAAGAACGTCACAGGAGCACCTCCAGGATCCGAGACGTGTTGGGTCCATCGGGGGCAGTTGGCGTCGGGTCGATGGCACTCACCGTGTATGCGACTGCCTCGATGATGTCGGTGTACGCATCCGCATGGACGGTTGCCGCGCTGGTCAGATCCAGGATGAGCAGGTATGGATCGGTCGGGTGCTGCATCGAAACCCTGGCCTGAAACATTTCTTGCTTCTGTTCGGGGAGCTTGATGGATCCGGCGACCATGGCGCACGGCTGTTGCGAAGGGAGGTCGATGAACCTGCACGCAGAGCTGTTCCACAGGGTTGATCCGGCGATGGCGAGGGCGGTGCGTGCCACCCCCAGGCGTGGATCCGAGTACGGGGACAGGCGCCCGGTCAACGAAAAGAGAGACGTGCAGAGATCATCGGATTCGCCGGGGTGCAAGCCAACCGATGTGTGGACCACATCGTGGTGGGTCAGCTCGTCGAGCTTGTCCATGATCTGAGAGAGCTGTTGCCGCGCATCTGGACTGCCTAGTGCGTCGGCCACGAAGTCCACTGACGCGCGATCCTCGGGGCTGATGTGATGGAACCCGGGAGGGAGCCGGAACCAGACGGGGGGCATCGTGATGGTCTTCATCGGGTCCTCAGGGCTGTCCATGCCTGCGCCGCCTTGGCCCCGTTGCTCGGCGCGTCATCCATGATCACTCGTGCACCGTCTGCCGCAGTGGTCGTTTGCTCGACCGATTCGCTGTCAGAGAGGTATCCGCTGGTTGCCGTGACTCCACCGGCTACGGGTAGAGCCACCCCGACTGCCTTCGGTACGGCCGGATCCGTACTTCGCAATGCCCACGTCGATAGAGGATTCTCGACCTCCTGGAGGCTCCGACCCGTAGACCACGCATCGCGCGCAAATGCTCCTGCGCCTGGTGAAAGGCCCGACAAGGCGCTGGCCTCGGGAACGGCCATTGCGGTGCGGGCAGCAGCCGTTCCCGCCTTGGCGCCCGACGCCACTGAGGCCAGCCCCGGGACGCTTCCCAGCGTGTCGCCCAGTAGGGTCACGCTGCTTTTCCAGAAGTCTGCATCGAACTGCCCCTTTGTGATGCCGTCCGTCAGGGACCTTCTGAACTTCGGATCGGAGACGTGCGTCGCGAGCGCGGCCAGGGACAGACCGCTTCCGACCAGCATGATCGCCAAGCCGGCCGGGGGGCAGGCGAGAGAAACGAGCGCCCCCACCGCGCCCAGGATGGCCGACGCGTTCGACAGGGCGTCGCCCGGGTCTTCCGTGATCTTGTTCCACAGTGACGCCAACATGCCCGGTTCCTTCGGGGCCAGTTTCGCGGCTGCCGAGTTCAGGGTCTTGGCGATGGCGCGGGCCGATGCCGTGTGGTCGGAGGCCAGTTCGTGGGCCAGGCGGCGGGCGTCGGCGCGGGCCTCGTCGGTCGTGGCGGCGGCGGCCTGGGATTCGTAACGGGCCGCCAGGGCGCGGTGGGCGACCAGGGTCTCGTGCCAGGAGTTGAGCTGTCGGGCTGCATCCGTCAGGGAGGTGTGGGCCGCGTTGAGGTAGCGGGGGAGTTCGCTCGACAGGGAGGCGCGGAACGCGGTGGCGGCCTCGCCCTGCCAGCCCGCGCTGTGCGAGACGAGGGCTCCGACGACCCGCCCGGCTTCCCCGAGGGAGGTCGCGGAGGTGGTGAGCTTCTTGGCCAGGGCCAGGACGGAGGCGGGATGTCCGGGGGCGGGGTCGAAGCCCAGCGCGGGGTGGTCAGCCATGGGCCGCGGCCTGGCGGAAGGCGTCGCGGATGGCCTTGTCCAACTCCGCGTACTCGGCGGCGCTGCGGTCCACGCCCGCCCGTACGTTCTTGACGCGTTTGGTGAGCTCGCGCGTGCCGTACGCCCATTTCTCCTGGAAGTCGTCGCAGGCGGCGTCGAGGTCGCGGGTGCCCAGTTGGTCCGCCCGGACGTGGTCCAGCGCTTTCCGCGCCTCCCGCAGGGAGACCAGCGAGGAGTCGAGTGCCCGGGTCAGACGGGTCAGCTGGTCGATTTCCACCTGGAGCAAGGTCATGACGCGAAACCCTGGCAGAGCGGTGCTCTGCCAGGGCAATCGGCATCACTCGCCCGAGCGAGCGGAAATCGGTCAGCCCTTGCGGGCCGCGATGCGCGCCGCGCGGGCGGCCAGGCGCTCGTCGAACTTGCGGGCCTCGCCGTCCAGGCCGCCCATGAAGAGCCCGAGCTCCTCCTGCGCCTTCTGTCCGTCCGGGCCGAGACCGTCGATGTCCATGATCTTCAGGAATCGGATCACGGGGCTCAGGACGTCGTCGTGGTGGATCCGCATGTTGTAGACCCCGCCGATCGCCATCTGCGCGGCCATCCGCTCGAAGCCGGGCATGCCGTGTCCGGGCATCCGGAAGCCGACCACGACGTCCCGTACGGCCTGCATCGTCAGGTCCGGGGCCAGCTCGAAGGCGGCGCCGAGCAGGTTGCGGTAGAAGATCATGTGCAGGTTCTCGTCCTGCGCGATCCGGGCCAGCATCCGGTCACAGACCGGGTCGCCGGACTGGTGGCCGGTGTTGCGGTGCGAGATGCGGGTCGCGAGTTCCTGGAAGGCGACGTACGCCACGGAGTGCAGCATGGAGTGCCGGTTGTCGGACTCGAAGCCCTCGGACATGTGCTGCATCCGGAATGCCTCGAGCTTGTCCGGGTCCACGGCGCGCGAGGCCAGCAGGTAGTCGCGCATCACGATGCCGTGGCGACCCTCCTCGGCGGTCCAGCGGTGTACCCAGGTGCCCCAGGCGCCGTTGCGGCCGAAAAGCGACGCGATCTCGTGGTGGTAGCTGGGGAGGTTGTCCTCGGTCAGCAGGTTGACGACGAGGGCGATCTTGCCGATGTCGGTGACCTTGGACTGCTCGGGGTTCCAGGCCTCGCCGTCCTCGAAGAGGGCGGGGAAGTTTCGGCCGTCGCTCCACGGAACGTAGTCGTGGGGCATCCAGTCCTTGGTGACCTTCAGGTGGCGGTTGAGTTCCTTTTCGACCACCTCTTCCAGCGCGAACAGCAGCTTGGCGTCCGTCCACGCCTCCGAGCTGCCGAGGTGGGGAGAGGTGATTGTCACGGGTGCTCCTGGGGGGACAGCGGATTACCTACGGTTCCGTAGCCTACGGAGTCGTAGGTTAAGCGCGACATCAAGGCCAGCCAAGCCCCAGGCGGTTATATGCCCGATTGCATCCCGTTATCTATGCAGTTCTGGGGGGTGTCGGAAGGCCCCTGAGGGGCGAAATGGGGGAGGCAAATCACGCCACTCGGTGTCTCGGCGCCCTCGGATCGACACCGAAGGCGCGTGCGCGGCGCACGCGCTCGCCCTGGAAGGGCCGGTGCCGGGTGCCGTCGAGTGGGCTCGTGCGCACGTTTCGGTGGGTGTCGGTACGTGTGGGTACGCGTCGAAGCTCGCGGGTGCGCGCGTGCCCCGGCGCCCTCGGGTGGCGGCCGGTGTCGGGGGCGAGGCGTCTCCCCGCCCCGGCGGCGCCCGGACGGCGGGGCGGGGGAAGGGGGCCGCAGGGCGCCGGGGGCGTCGGGGCGGGGCGGTGAGGGGGTCAGGGGCGTGGTCGGGTCGGGTGCGCCTCGGGCGGGCCGGGTCTGGAACGGGTTCATGTGCGAATCGGGAATCCACACCGGGGGCGGCGAGCCGCCGTCCGCCGTCGGGTCGCCGAGGGGGCGGGGCGACCCGACCCGGCCGTCGCGCGCGTACGGTGCCGTCCGGCCCCGGGGGCGGCCGACGTGAACGGAATGGCGGAACGGGCGGGAGGCGTCGCGCCGTCCACCATGTCGGACCCGGCGCCCTCGGGTCCGGCGCCCTCAGGCCCGGCGCCCTCGGGGGCGGGTGGCTTCGGGGGCGGCGCCCTCGGGTCCGGCAGCCCGAGGGTCGCGCCGGCTTGGCCCCCCGGTCGTCCCGGTCGTCCCGATCGCCGAAGGCGCCGGTCCCGGGGCATCCGTCAGGTGTGCCACAGCGACTCCCTGACCTCCTCGGCGGTCGTCGGCCGCAACGCGCCGTCGAGCAGCAGCCAGCGCGTGATGCCGATCGACTCCAGGAACGGCACGTCGTGCGAGGCCACCAGCAGCGCGCCTTCGTAGGACGCCAGGGCGTCCGTGAGTTGCCGCACGCTCGCCAGGTCCAGGTTGTTGGTCGGCTCGTCCAGCATCAGCAACTGCGGGGCCGGCTCGGCCAGCAGCAGGGCCGCCAAGGCCGCACGGAACCGTTCGCCTCCCGACAGGGTGCCCACCGCCCGCTCCGCCCGCGCGCCCCGGAACAGGAAGTGCGCCAGTCGCGCTCGGATCAGGTTGTTCGTGGCGTGCGGGGCGAACCGCGCCACGTTCTCCACCACCGAACGCTCGTCGTCCAGTACCGCCGCGTCCAACCGTTGGGGCAGGAAGCGCGTCGGCACGTGCGTCAACGCCTCCCCGGACACCGGTGCCACCTGTCCGACGATCGTCCGCAGCAAGGTGGTCTTGCCGGACCCGTTGCCGCCGACGAGCGCGATCCGTTCCGGTCCGCGCAGCTCCCATTCACCCGTGACCGATGCCCCGTGGACGAGGCGCAGGTCGCTCAGGGTCAGCACGCGCCGGCCCGGCGGCACCTGTGTCGTGGGCAGCTTGATCCGGATCTCGTCGTCGTCCCGGACCGCCTCCGCGGCCTGGTCCAACCGTTCGCGGGCGCCCGCCAGTTTCTCGGCGTGCATGGTGTGGTGCTTGCCCGCCGATTCCTGGGCGGCGCGCTTGCGCGCGTTCATGACGATCTTCGGCTCGCGCTTGGTGTCGTACATCTTCTGGCCGTAGCGCTTGCGCCGGGCCAACTTGATCCGGGCTTCCGACAGTTCGCGCTTCTGTCGTTGGACGTCGGCCTCCGCGACCCGGACCATCCGCTCGGCCGCCTCCTGCTCGGCGGCGAGGAGTTCCTCGTACTCGGTGAAGTTCCCTCCGTACCAACGGACTTCCCCGTCGCGCAGGTCGGCGATCTGGTCGACCCGCTCCAGCAGTTCCCGGTCGTGGCTGACCAGGACCATCACCCCCGACCAGGATTCCACCGCCGCGTAGAGGCGGCGGCGGGCGCGCAGGTCGAGGTTGTTGGTGGGTTCGTCGAGCAGCAGGACGTCCGGGCGGGCCAGCAGCAGGGCCGCCAGCCGTAGCAGGACGCACTCGCCTCCCGACAGCTCGCCCACGGTCCGGTCGAGTCCGATCCGGGCGAGGCCGAGCTGGTCGAGGGTGGCGAGGGCCCGCTCCTCGACGTCCCAGTCGTCGCCGACGGCGGTGAAGTTCTCCTCGGTGGCCTTGCCCGCCTCGATGGCGTGGAGTGCGGTGCGGGTCTCGCGGATGCCGAGTGCCTCGTCCACGCGCAGGGTGGTGTCGAGCGTGACGTCCTGCGGGAGGTGGCCGACGGTTCCGGTGACGGACAACCGGCCGTCCGTCGGCCGGAGTTCGCCCGCGAGGAGTTTCAACAGGGTGGATTTGCCGCAGCCGTTGACGCCGATCAGACCGGTTCGGCCGGGGCCGACGGTCAGTTGGAAGTCGTCGAGGACCGGGGTCCCGTCAGGCCAGGCGAAGGACAGGTCGGTGCAGGTGAGAAAGGCGGGGGCGTGGCTCATGGAGGCCTCCAGGTTGCGTGGTGATCGTGTGCAACACGGGGGAGACGACCGACAGGTCGGGACGACTGGTCACGGGGTCGCGCGGTCACGGGAACGCGCGGTCACGGGGTCTCGCGAGGAGAGCGGTGACGGCGGCGCCGGTGGTGACCGGGGCGACGGTGGTCGGTGTCTCGGACCTCAGAAGAGCAACGTCCTGCTCCGTTTCGACGGCATTGGGGCGTACACGAAGCTACGGATGGCCGGAGCCGTCCGCAAACGATTTACGCCCTTCCGGCCGATCGGGGTCGCAGCAGCGCGGGCGGAGGGTGTGGGCGGGGCGTGGCCCGGATCCGGCGTTTCAGCGGGATCCGCGCAAGAGCTCGGCCAGGCTGTGGTCCACATCGAGGTAGAGGTGCTCCAGGCCCGGCGGGACGACCGTGGAGGCGCGCTCCAGGAAATGCTGGAGGTCGGCCGTGGTCATCAGGACGATCGCCACTCCCTCGGGGGCGTGGAACTCGACCGTGGTGCGCTCGGCGTCGTACGGGCGTACGCGCACGTCGCCGTGGCCGGACGGGCGCTGCAGACCGCACTCCAGCAGTTCGCGCGCGAACGTCCAGGAGATCTCGATGCCCTCCAGGGTGGCCGGGGCGGGGAAGGCCATCCGGACGGCGAAGGGGTCCGCCCGGTCATAGCAGAGCGTGACGGGCACCGTCTCGACCTTCGGTGCGGTGGCGACCAGTCGGGCCTGCACGGCCTGCTCGATGACAGTGATCAAGGCTCGCTCCCTTGCGGCGGATCTGTCGCCGGGTCGTGGCGTGGCTCCCGGCAACGGGGTAGACGCCTGAATCGACAGTTCCGTGCACGCCGGATTGCGTGAGCTGCGTCACCGATTGGCTTGATGACACCTGTGTGATCGCACAGGGTGACCGGATGGCGGGTGTGGGGCAAGGAACTCGGTCTGCTGTGAGGTCGTCCAGGTGGTCGCAGTAAGTCCGGTTCCCGCTCACTCCGCAGGCGCAAAGTGCGGGCCCCGGTGCGTCGCGGGAGGGGAAGGTCCGCCCGCCCCGCCCGCCGCCCCGCCCCGCCCGCCCGGAACGGGGCGCGATCGGTCGGACGCGCCCTGGACGGAGAATCGGGGGTGCGTTAGCTTCCGGCGCCATGAGACTTCTGGGAATTGGCATGTGCGCGGCGGCTCTTCTGGTGGGTGTCGCGGCCGCACCGGCGCCGGCTGCGACGTCGACCGGGTCTGCGACGTCGGCCGGGTCCGCAATGTCGACTGCGTCCGCGAGGTCGGACGTTGCCTCGGCCGCGGACTTACGGGTTCCGCGTGGTGTGGGCTGGGCGTTGAAGGCGACCGGCAAGGATGCGGTCCGCTTCCGCGGGCTGGCGGCCGTCAATCGCTCCACGGCCTGGTTGGCCGGTTCCAAGGGAACGATCCTGCGCACCGTGGACGGTGGGCGCGCCTGGCGGGACGTCTCGCCACCGGGGGCGGTCGCCGAGGGGTTGGAGCTGCGCGACATCGAGGGCTTCGACGCGCGGCGGGCGGTGGCCCTGTCCATCGGTGAGGGTGAGGCGTCCCGGGTGCTGCGGACCGAGGATGGCGGTGCGACCTGGATCGAGACCTTCCGCAATCCCGACCCGCGCGCCTTCTACGACTGCCTCACCTTCTTCGACGCCCGGCACGGATTGGCCGTGAGCGACCCGGTGGACGGGAAGTTCCGTGTCCTGTCCACGGATGACGGCGGGCGGAACTGGCGTGTGCTGCCGGACGCCGGGATGCCGGCGGCCCTGCCCGGCGAGGCGGGCTTCGCGGCGAGCGGCCAATGCCTGGTCACCGCCGGGTCGCGCGACGTCTGGCTGGCCACGGGCGGGAGCGCGACGGCCCGCGTCCTGCACTCGGCGGACCGCGGACGCACCTGGCGGGTCGCGGAATCCCCCGTACCGGCCGGCGATCCGGCCCGAGGGGTCTTCGCCCTGGCCTTCCGCGACCGTGCGACGGGACTCGCGGTCGGCGGCGACTACCGCACGGGCGAGGCCTCGCCGAAGGCCGCGGCGGTGTCCGTCGACGGGGGTCGCACCTGGCGTCCGTCGGCCACTCCGCCGCCCGCCTACCGTTCGGGTGTGGCCTGGCATCCGTACCTGCGTTCGGCCGCGCTGGCGGTGGGGCCGACGGGTACGGACGTGACGCTCGACGGAGGTCGCACCTGGCGGCCGCTGGAGGAGGGCTCGTACGACACGGTCGACTGCGCGGCGGACGGTGGCTGCTGGGCGTCGGGTGAGAAGGGGCGGGTGGCGCGGCTGGAGCGGCGGTGACGCACCTCGGGTGCGCCCCCGGCCCCGGCGCCCGGTCCCCGCGCCCGCCGGGGCGGTGGCGCCCGGCCGAGGCCTCGGGTCTCCCGATGTCGCGACTCCGGGGCGCCGCGGTGATCAGGACGTGACGAGCGCCATGATGAACCCGTCGTAGCCCTTGGAGCCCACCGTCTGCAGGGCGGTGGCGCTCAGCCTCGGGTGCTCGGCGATGAGTTCGGTGAACCGTCGGACGCCCTGGACCCGGGGGTCCGTGTCGGCGCCGTCGATGACGGCGCCGTCCCGGACGACGTTGTCGCCGATGATGATGCTGCCGGGCCGGGTCAGCTTGAGCGCCCACTCCAGGTACACGGGGTTGGAGGGTTTGTCGGCGTCGATGAACACCAGGTCGAACGGTTCGCCGTCGGCGAGCCCCGGGAGCAGGTCGACGGCCTTGCCGCGGCGGATGTCGACGACGTCGGCGAGGCCCGCGCGGGCGATGTTGGCGGTGGACACGTCCGCGCACCGCTCGTCGGCCTCCAGGGTGACCAGTCGGCCGCCCTCCGGGAGGGCGCGGGCGAGCCAGATGGTGCTGTAGCCGCCGAGCGTCCCGATCTCCAGGATGGTGCGGGCGCCGCGGATCCGGGCGAGGAGGTGGAGCAACTTGCCCTGGTTGGGGGCCACCGCGTGGGCGGGCAGGTCGGCCGCCAGGGTGTCGGCGGTGGCGGCGATGAGCGCCGCGTCCTCCTCGACCAGGAGGCCGTCGAAGTAGTCGTCGACGGCGGTCCACGTCTGCTGAGGCATGGGTCTTCCCCCCGGAATTGGTGAGTTCCTCAAGGGAACTTACCTCAGGGTGGTCGTCAGCGGCAGTGCGCGGCGCGGTCCCGCCGCGGCGCGAGCCGTCCCGCCATCCGGTCGGCGCGCGCCGTGGGATGGGCGTGCGCCGCCGGTCGGCCCGTGTCCGCCGGGCCTGCTTCGGCCGCAGTCGCGGTCCTGCCGGATCGTCGCCCGGTCGGGATCGCCGGCGGTCGGGCCGTCTCGTCGACAGGCCCGCTATGCCGCCGGGTTCTCGCGGACCGTCGCGAGGTCCGCCGAGGTCTTGGTGGCGATGAACTCGGTGATCCGGTACTCGCACACACCCGCCACCGTGAAGGGGTCCTCGGTGGCGATCTTCTCGATCTCCGCGCGGGAGATCCCGGCGGCCAGGATGATCCCGCCCTCGCGCGGGACCTTGCGGCCCGAGGCGAGGAAGACGCCGGAGGCGTAGTGGCCGTCCAGCCAGGCGATGTGCGCGTCCATTTCCTCTTCGACGGATTCGACGGGCGCGGTGTAGGTGAGCTCCATGACGAACATGATCGCCAGGCTACTCTCGGACCATCATGACGAGTGCGAAGACCCCCGTCGACGAGGCCGAGGCCCGGGCGATACAGGACGAACTGCGCAAGAGCGTGGTGCTGGACGAGATGGGGCCGCCGGTCGGGAGCGGGCTCGTCGCGGGCGTGGACGTCGCCTACGACGACGAGCGCGACCTCGTGGCGGCCGCCGCCGTGGTCCTGGACGCCGCCACCCTGGACGTGGTCGAGGAGGCCACGGCCGTGGGGCACGTCAGCTTCCCCTACGTGCCGGGGCTGCTGGCGTTCCGTGAACTGCCGACCGTGCTGGCCGCGTTGGAGTCGCTGACCGTCACCCCGGGGCTGGTCGTCTGCGATGGCTACGGACTGGCACACCCGCGCGGCTTCGGCCTCGCCTGCCATCTCGGGGTGGTCACCGGGCTGCCCAGCATCGGAGTCGCGAAGAACCCGTTCACCTTCACGTACGAGGAACCGGGCGCCCGCCGGGGCGACGCCTCCCCGCTGCTCGCGCCCGACGGGGCCGTCGTCGGCCGGGCACTGCGTACGCAGGACGGGATCAAGCCGGTGTACGTCTCGGTGGGGCACCGGGTCTCGCTGGACAACGCCTGCGCGCACACGCTCGCGCTGGGCCCCCGCTACCGGATTCCGGAGACGACCCGACGCGCCGACTCCCTGTGCCGGCGCGCCCTGCGCGAAGCCGTCGCGGAGTAGGCGGGCGGGGCCGGAGCGCCCCCGGCGCCACGCCGCCCGAGCCCGCCCGCCGACGCCACCCCGCCCGAGCCCTCCGCCCGCCGCCCGACCCGGTTTCTCAGTCCTCGGCCGCGACCCGGAAGCGGATGCCCGCCTTCTGGAGCCGGTCAAGGAGGGCGTCGCCCATGGCCACCGCCGTGGTGAGCTGGCCGGCGGTGTCCGGGAGGGCGTCGTGGGCCAGGCAGAGCGCGGACTCCGCGAGCATCTTCGCCGTTTCCCCGTAGCCGGGGTCGCCGCCCGAGACCTCCGTGAACACCCGGCGGCCACCGCCCGTACCGACGAAGCGCACCGTGAACCAACTGCGGGCGCGTCGTTCGGCGTCGGGGCCGCGGCCCGGTTCCCAGCGGCTCATCAGCCACCGTCGGGCCGCCGGCACCTGGGCCAGGGCCGCCGTCGCGCCCACCGCGACCGATCCGCCCACCGCGACGGGCAGATGCCTGACCGAGGCGTGGTGCCGGTAGCGGAAGTCGGGCCCGTACCGTTCCAGCGCTGCCGCCGACCGGGCCACGATCGCCACGTCCAGGGTCGGCAGGGGCAGCGCCCAGGTGCCGGTCTCGCGACTGTAGTGCGGGTGGCCGCCCGTGCCCCGTACCCGGCGCTCGGGCCGTCGCGGTTCGTGCAGGCGCCGCTCGCGGGCCGCGGCCAGGGTCTGCGGGCCCCGGCTCATGGCGGTGAGCGCGGAGGCCAGGGTGCCGCCGGACAGCATGGCGTTGGAGCGCATGAACCCGTCCACGCGCAGCGGCACCCCGGCCGGCAGCCGGCCCACCGTGAAGTACGCGCCGAGGTCGGCCGGGATCGAGTCGAAGCCGCACGCGTGCACCAGCCGGGCGCCCGTCTCGCGGGCCCGCGCGTCGTGCTCGACGTACATCCGGTCGACGAACTCCGGCTCGCCCGTGAGGTCGGCGTAGTCGGTGCCCGCCTCGGCGCACGCCGCGACCAGTTCCGCCCCGTACCAGACGTACGGCCCGACGGTGCTGGCCAGGACCCGGGTGGAGGACGCCAACTCCCGCAGGGTGTCGGGGTCCCCCGAGTCGGCGCGGATCAGCGGCAGGGCCGCGCAGGCCGGGTCGAGTGCGGCGAGGCGCTCGCGCAGCCGCTCCAGTTTGCCGAGGTCCCGCCCCGCCAGGGCCCACCGGCAGTCGGCCGGGGCGTTCGCCGCCAGGTACTCGGCGGTGAGTGCCCCGACGAACCCGGTGGCCCCGAAAAGCACGACGTCGTAAGCCCGTTCCGGATCGTGGTGCCGAACCCGCTCGTTCATGGATCGCTCCTCCCAGCTGGTGTCGGTGGCTGAGGCTAGCGTGAGGGACGGCTGTCCGTACGGGCAGGTACGCGCCGGACGCGCATCGCGCGGTACCGGGGCCGCCTGCGGTGAGTGGAGGTATCGGTGAAGGCTGCGGTGCGCAAGTGGGAGGCGGTGCGAGGGTTCGCCCTCGGGTTGCCGGAGGCCGTCGAGGAGTTCCCGTGGGGACCCGAGGACGCCGTGCTGAAGGTCAACAAGAAGATCTTCGTCTTCATGGGGAACACGGACGGTCCGCCGGGCATCTCCGTGAAACTGAAGGACGAGGCGCTTCACGGGCACGCGATGACCGCTCCCGGGGCCGAGCCGACCGGGTACGGCCTCGGCCGGTCGGGATGGGTCTCCGTGCCGTTGGGGGAGAAGGGCGCGCCCTCGGTGGAGGTGCTGTGCGAGTGGGTGGAGGAGAGCTACCGCACCGTCGCCCTCAAGCGCCACGTGAAGGAGCTGGACGCGCGAATCGAGGCAGATGGCTAAGCGCTTGCTCTTGTGCTGAGGGGAACGCGTTCCTAGCATCGCTGGTGTTACATCAGTTGTGTCACACCACGCACCAGGATGCTGGGGGCTCGATGGCAGCGACAGGTACCGGGCACGGGAGCGCCGAGGGGACCGGCGACGGTGGCCGGAACGGCCCGCTCGCGGGCGTGCGCGTCGTCGAGCTCGCCGGCATCGGGCCGGGGCCGTTCGCCGCGATGGTCCTCGCGGACCTCGGGGCGGACGTCGTTCGGGTGGACCGGCCCGGAGGCGGCGGGCTCGCCGTCGACCCGGCGTACGACATCACCAACCGCAACAAGCGCTCCGTCCTGCTCGACCTGAAGTCCACCGAGGGCCCGGCCCGTGTCCTGGACCTGGTCGAGCGGGCCGACGTGCTCATCGAGGGGTTCCGTCCCGGGGTCGCCGAGCGCCTCGGCGTCGGCCCCGACGCGTGCCTCGCCCGCAACCCGAGGCTGGTCTACGGCCGGATGACCGGCTGGGGCCAGGACGGGCCGCTCGCGCACACGGCCGGGCACGACATCGCGTACATCGCCGTCACCGGCGCGCTCGGCATGATCGGGAACCCGGGCGAGCCCCCGGCCGTCCCCGCCAACCTGGTCGGGGACTACGCCGGAGGCTCCCTGTACCTGGTCATCGGGATCCTCGCCGCGCTCCGCCACGCGGGCACCCCCGACGGCACCGGACAGGTCGTCGACGCGGCCATCGTGGACGGCACCGCCCACCTCACCTCGATGATCCACGGGATGATGGCCGCAGGCGGCTGGCAGGACCGGCGCGGGGCCAACCTGCTCGACGGAGGCTGCCCCTTCTACGGCACCTACGAGACCTCCGACGGGCAGTACATGGCCGTCGGCGCGTTGGAGCAGCAGTTCTACGACACCTTCGTCGAACTGCTCGGCATCGAGGACCGGGCCCCGGCCCGCAAGGACCTGGCCCGCTGGGGCGAACTCCGCGAGACGGTCGCCGCCCGCTTCAAGGCCCGTACCCGGCAGGAGTGGACGGCCGTCTTCGAGGGCAGCGACGCCTGCGTGGCGCCGGTCCTGTCCCTGCGCGAGGCCCCCGCGCACCCGCACCTCGCCGCCCGCGGCACCTTCACCGACGTCGGCGGGATCACCCAGCCCGCGCCCGCACCCCGCTTCTCCGCCACCGGCACGGCCGTCACCGGCGGGCCCGCCCTGCCCGGCGCGCACACCGCGTCCGTGGCCGCGGACTGGGACCTGCCGGCCCTGCTCGGGAAGGACGCCTGATGGAACTGTCCATGATGCTCGACTACGCGGGCGACCCGCGCCGGGCCGCCGACGAGGCGGCGGCGCTGGAGGCGGCCGGACTCGACGCCGTCTGGGTCGCGGAGGCCTGGGGCTTCGACGCGGCCACGATCATGGGATACCTGGCCGCCCGCACCGAACGGATGAGGATCGGCTCGGCGATCATCAACGTCTACTCCCGCACCCCCGCCCTCATCGCCCAGACCGCGGCCGGTCTCGACGCGCTCTCCGGCGGTCGGGCCCTGTTGGGCCTCGGCGCCTCGGGCCCGCAGGTGGTCGAGGGATGGCACGGGAAGCCGTACGACAAGCCGATCGGCCGGACCCGCGAGACCGTCGAACTGTGCCGCCGCATCTGGCGCCGCGAGACGATCGACCACCACGGGATCACCGACATGCCGCTGCCGCCCGAGAAGGGCGGCCGGCACGGCAAACCCCTGAAGATCCTCACCCGACCGGTCCGCGACACCGTCCCCGTCTACGTGGCCTCCCTCGGCCCCGCCAACGTGACGATGACCGCCGAGATCGCCGACGGCTGGCTCCCCACCCTCTTCCTCCCCGAGAAGGCCGCGGACGTGTGGGGCGGCGCCCTCGCCCGGGGCACGGCCAAGCGCTCCCCGGACCTCGGCCCGATGCAGATCGTCGCGGGCGGCCTGCTCGCCATCGGCGAGGACGCCGCCGCCGTACGCGACCTGGCGCGCCCGCAGATCGCCCTGTACGTCGGCGGGATGGGCGCGCCCGGCAAGAACTTCTACAACGACCTGGCCGTCGCCTACGGGTACGAGGAGGAGGCCCGGAAGATCCAGGAGCTGTACCTCTCCGGGCGCAAGCGCGACGCCGCGGCGGCCGTGCCCGACGAGTTCTGCGAACTGATGACGCTGTGCGGCCCCGAGGGGTACGTGCGCGAGCGCGTCGAGGCCTTCCGTGCCGCCGGGGTCACCATGCTCAACGTGACGCCCGTCGGACCCGAGCCGGCCCGGCTCATCGAGACCGTCAAGAACTGGCTGTGAGGAGCCCATCCATGAAGCGCCGGATCTTCGACGCCGACCACGAGGCGTTCCGCGACACCGTGCGCACCTTCCTGAACAAGGAGGTGCTGCCGCACTACGACGCATGGGAGAAGGACGGCATCGTCAGCCGGGAGGCCTGGCTCGCGGCCGGCCGGCAGGGACTGCTGGGCCTCGCCGTCCCCGAGGAGTACGGCGGCGGCGGGAACACCGACTTCCGCTACGCCGCCGTGATCGCCGAGGAGTTCTCCCGGGCGGGCGCCGCCGGACTCGCGATCGGCCTGCACAACGACATCATCGGCCCGTACCTGACCTCGCTGGCCACCGAGGAGCAGAAACGCCGGTGGCTGCCGGGCTTCTGCAGCGGCGAGATCATCACCGCCGTCGCGATGACCGAACCGGGGGCGGGCTCCGACCTCCAGGGGATCCGGACCACGGCCGAGGACGCCGGCGACCACTGGGTGCTCAACGGATCCAAGACGTTCATCTCCAACGGGATCCTCGCCGACCTGGTGATCGTGGTCGCCAAGACCACCCCCGAGGGCGGGGCGCACGGCATGTCGCTGCTGGTCGTCGAACGGGGCGCGGAGGGCTTCGAGCGGGGCCGCAACCTCGACAAGATCGGCCAGAAGGCCCAGGACACCGCCGAACTGTTCTTCCACGACGTCCGGGTCCCGAAGGAGAACCTCCTCGGGGAGCTCAACGGCGCGTTCGTCCACCTGATGACCAACCTCGCGCAGGAGCGGATGGGCATCGCGATGGCCGGGATGGCCGCCGCCGAGTACCTGCTGGAGATCACCACCGCGTACGTCAAGGAGCGCGAGGCCTTCGGCCGGCCGCTGTCCAAGCTCCAGCACATCCGGTTCGAGATCGCCGAGATGGCCACCGAGTGCGCCGTCACCCGTACCTTCCTCGACCGCTGCATCACCGACCACGCCAACGGGGAACTGGACCACGTCCACGCATCGATGGCCAAGTGGTGGGCCACCGAACTGCAGAAGCGGGTCGCCGACCGCTGCCTGCAACTGCACGGCGGCTACGGGTACATGACCGAGTACCGGGTGGCGCGAGCCTTCGTCGACGGCCGCATCCAGACCATCTACGGCGGCACGACCGAGATCATGAAGGAGATCATCGGCCGCTCGCTGCTGAGCTGACGCCCCCTTCCGACCGACCTCCCCGATCCACCCCTCCGGACCCTCGAAAGGCTTGACCAGTGAGCACCGAAGCGTACGTATACGACGCGATCCGCACGCCGCGCGGCCGCGGCAAGGCCAACGGCTCCCTGCACGGCACCAAGCCGATCGACCTGGTCGTCGGCCTCATCCACGCCCTGCGCGAGCGCAACCCCGGCCTGGACCCGGGCACCATCGACGACATCGTCCTCGGTGTCGTCGGCCCGGTCGGCGACCAGGGATCCGACATCGCCCGCATCGCGGCCATCGCCGCCGGGCTGCCGGACACCGTCGCGGGCGTCCAGGAGAACCGCTTCTGCGCCTCGGGTCTCGAAGCCGTCAACATGGCTGCCGCCAAGGTCCGTTCCGGCTGGGAGGACCTGGTCCTCGCCGGCGGCGTGGAGTCCATGTCCCGCGTCCCGATGGCCTCCGACGGCGGCGCCTGGTTCGCCGACCCGATGACCAACTGGGACACCGGCTTCGTCCCGCAGGGCATCGGCGCCGACCTGATCGCCACCATCGAGGGCTTCTCCCGCCGCGACGTCGACGAGTACGCGGCCCTGTCCCAGGAGCGCGCCGCCGCCGCCATCAAGGACGGCCGCTTCGCCAAGTCGGTCGTGCCCGTCACCGACCGCAACGGCCTGGTCGTCCTGGACCACGACGAGTTCGTCCGCCCGGGCACCACGGCCGACACCCTCGCCAGGCTGAAGCCGTCCTTCGCGGACATCGGCGACCTCGGCGGCTTCGACGCCGTGGCCCTGCAGAAGTACCACTGGGTCGAGAAGATCGACCACGTCCACCACGCAGGCAACTCCTCCGGCATCGTCGACGGCGCCTCCCTCGTCGCCATCGGCTCCCGCGAGGCCGGCGAGCGCAACGGACTCGCCCCCCGCGCCCGGATCGTCTCCGCGGCCGTGTCCGGATCCGAGCCCACCATCATGCTCACGGGCCCCGCCCCGGCCACCCGCAAGGCCCTCGCCAAGGCCGGTCTGAGCATCGACGACATCGACCTCATCGAGATCAACGAGGCCTTCGCCGGCGTCGTCCTGCGCTTCGTCAAGGACATGGGCGTCTCCCTCGACAAGGTCAACGTCAACGGCGGCGCCATCGCGCTCGGCCACCCGCTGGGCGCCACCGGCGCGATGATCCTCGGCACGATCGTCGACGAGCTGGAGCGCCAGGACAAGCGCTACGGCCTCGTGACCCTCTGCGTGGGCGGCGGCATGGGCGTCGCCACCATCGTCGAACGTCTCTGAACCGTCCCTGTATCCCAGACCCCGCCCCTGACACGGCCGACACGGAAGTAGCGAACATGAGCGAGTCCACCACGATCCGCTGGGAACAGGACGAGACCGGCGTCGTCACCCTCGTCCTCGACGACCCCGACCAGTCCGCCAACACGATGAACCAGGCCTTCAAGGACTCCATCGCGGCCATCGCCGACCGCGCCGAGGCCGAGAAGGACTCCATCCGCGGCATCGTCTTCACCTCCGCCAAGAAGACCTTCTTCGCCGGCGGCGACCTCAAGGACATGATCCGGCTCCGCCCCGAGGACGCCGGCCTGGCCTTCGACACCGGCACCGAGATCAAGCGCTCGCTGCGCCGCATCGAGACCCTCGGCAAGCCCGTCGTCGCCGCCATCAACGGCGCCGCCCTGGGCGGCGGTTACGAGATCTGTCTGGCCTCCCACCACCGCATCGCCCTGGACGCGCCCGGCTCGAAGATCGGCCTGCCCGAGGTCACCCTCGGCCTGCTGCCCGCCGGCGGCGGCGTGACCCGCACCGTGCGGCTGATGGGCATCGCCGACGCGCTCCTCAAGGTGCTGCTCCAGGGCACCCAGTACAACCCGCGGCGCGCCCTGGAGAACGGCCTCGTCCACGAACTGGCCGCCACCCCCGAGGAGATGCTGACCAAGGCGCGCGCCTTCATCGACGCGAACCCCGAGTCGAAGCAGCCCTGGGACGTACCCGGCTACAAGATCCCGGGCGGCACGCCGTCCAACCCGCGTTTCGCCGCCAACCTCCCGGCGTTCCCCGCGAACCTCAAGAAGCAACTGGGCGGCGCCCCCTACCCGGCGCCGCGCAACATCCTGGCCTGCGCCGTCGAGGGCTCCCAGGTCGACTTCGACACCGCGCTGACCATCGAGGCCCGCTACTTCACCGAGCTGGTCACCGGACAGACCGCCAAGAACATGATCCAGGCGTTCTTCTTCGACCTCCAGGCCGTCAACGCGGGCCGCAGCCGCCCGCAGGGCGTCGGTCCGCGCACGGTCCGCAAGGTCGCCGTCCTCGGAGCGGGGATGATGGGCGCGGGCATCGCCTACTCCTGCGCGCGCGCGGGCATCGACGTGGTCCTCAAGGACGTCACCGTCGAGGCCGCCGCCAAGGGCAAGGAGTACGCGCGCAAGCTGCTGGACAAGGCGGTCTCCCGGGGCCGGACCACCGAGGACCAGCGGGCCGAGCTGCTGGCCCGGATCACCCCGACCGGCGACGCCGCCGATCTCGCCGGCTGTGACGCCGTGATCGAGGCCGTCTTCGAGGACACCTCCCTGAAGCACAAGGTGTTCCAGGAGATCCAGGACGTCGTCGAACCCGACGCGCTGCTCTGCTCCAACACCTCCACCCTGCCCATCACGGGCCTGGCGGAAGGGGTCTCGCGCCCCGTCGACTTCATCGGCCTGCACTTCTTCTCGCCCGTCGACAAGATGCCGCTGGTCGAGATCATCAAGGGCGAGCGCACCGGAGACGAGGCCATCGCCCGCGCCTTCGACCTGGTCCGCCAGATCAACAAGACCCCGATCGTGGTCAACGACTCGCGCGGCTTCTTCACCTCGCGCGTCATCGGCCAGTTCATCAACGAGGGCGTGGCGATGGTCGGCGAGGGCATCGAGCCCGCCTCCGTCGAACAGGCCGCCGCCCAGGCCGGTTACCCGGCCAAGGTGCTCTCCCTCATGGACGAGCTGACCCTGACCCTGCCCCGCAAGATCCGCAACGAGACCCGCAAGGCCTTCGAGGCCGAGGGCCGCGCCTGGGCCGAGCACCCGGCGGACACGGTCATCGACCGGATGGTCGACGAGTTCGACCGCCCCGGGCGCAGCGGTGGCGGCGGCTTCTACGAGTACGACGAGGCCGGCAAGCGGGCCCGCATCTGGCCCGGCCTGCGCGAGCACTTCACCAAGCCCGGCGCGGAGATCCCCTTCGAGGACATGAAGGAGCGGATGCTCTTCTCCGAGGCGCTGGACACCGTCCGCTGCCTCGACGAGGGCGTGCTGACCTCCGTCGCGGACGCCAACATCGGCTCCATCATGGGCATCGGCTTCCCGGCCTGGACCGGCGGCGTGATCCAGTACGTCAACGGTTACGAGGGCGGGCTGCCGGGCTTCGTCGCCCGCGCGCGGGAGCTGGCCGAGAAGTACGGCGAGCGCTTCACCCCGCCGGCGTCGCTGGTGGCGAAGGCCGAGCGGGGCGAGACGTACGCCGACTGATCGGCCGCCGCGCGGCCCCGGGGCGACATCCCGGGGCCGCGCGGCGCGGACGTCGGCGGCGGCGCGTCGGGCATCGGCTCCGGGCGCCGCTCGCGTCAGGCGTCCCCGTGAGCATTCCCGTGGGCGTCCTCGCGTGCGTCCTCGTGTGCGGGGGAGTGCAGGGAGGCGAACACGCCGCGGTGCGCGGCGCCGTCCGGCGCGGTCCACCCCGCGGTGACCCCGCCGGCGGCCTCGACCGGGCCGGCGTCCGGGGCCAGTGGCGTCAGGACCCGCGTGACGTCGAGCCGGGTACGCCCGGGGCCCGCGACCCGTACCTCCGTGGCCCGCGCGCAGTCGCGGATCTCGGGTTCCTCCGCCGGGAGCAGCGCCGGCAGCCCCGGACCGTCGAACCGGGCGGTGACGGACGGGTCGGGAGTACCGGACTCGCTCTGCCGCTGCGGTACCGCGCGGCCCTGGAACAGCGCCAGCAACTCGGCGACGAGCACCGGGTCGTGTGCTCCGTCGTACACCCAGCGGGTTCCGAGCACACCGTGCTCGGAGGTGCCGATCAGGGCCGCGTCGGCGCCGTCGAGCGGCGCTCCCCGGTAGGTGAGGGGCACGTGGTACGCGATCGGGCGCTCGCCCGAGTCGTCGGTGACCACCATGAACTCGATGCCCACCTCGCCCGCCGGGTCGTCGAGTCGAAAACCGCCGGCCCGTGCCAGGTCGGGTGCGGCGCCGGTGGGGAGGTACCACGGTCGGTCCGGCAGCCAGGCACCCAGGAGCTCCAGCTTGCCGGGGCTCATCGTGGTCTTGTGGATGATCGCCATGCGCCCGAACCTACCCCTCCGGTACGAACGCCGTCCGAAGTTCTTGCTTCAGTGAGCGTTGGAAGGCCGTCACCAGTGCCTGGACGACCATGGGTTGCATGTGCGCGGACAGCGCCTTCATGGACTCCACCCGCTCCGGGTCGTTCTCGCCCTCGGTGAACGGACCCCACACCTCGTCCCGGAACAACGCCGTCAACTCGTGCGCCGCGGTCCGCGCGTGCTCCAGCAACACGGTGCGGGCGGCCAGGATCGTCTCGTACGCGATCGGCACGTCCAGCAGCGCCACCCCGAGCCGCAACAGCCCCACGTCCACCCGGAAGCCCGCCGCGGTCGGCGCCAGCACGTTCATGGCGGTCAACCGGCGCAGGTCGCCGTCCGTCAGCGGCCTCCCGGCCCGCTTCTCCAACTCCTCACGCGAGGACTCCAGCGGCGCGTCGGGCGCCCAGGTGGCCACCAACGCCCGGTGGATCGCCAGGTCGTGGGCGCTGAGGTCGTCCGGCAGCGCGTCCAGGTACCGCTCGATGGCAGACAGGGTCATGCCCTGGTGCTGCAACTCCTCGATCAGGGCCAACCGGGACAGGTGTTCCGGCCCGTAGTGGCCCACCCGACGGGGACCGATCACGGGAGGGGGCAAAAGCCCGCGCGTGCTGTAGAAACGTACGGTGCGGACGGTCACACCCGCCCGGGCGGCCAGCTCGTCGACGGTGAGCGTGGGTTCCGGTGCCTGGGTGGTCATGGTCGCCGCCTCGCTCTCTGATCAGCACGGCCTGTTCGGCACGACCCGTTCATGCACAGCCTGCTTTCGGCACAGCCCTTTCGGTACCGAGGTTCAACAGTATTGCTGTCGCACCAACGATGTGAAACGGCCAGGAGCTGCCCATGACCACGAACCTGCGACTGCCCGGACGACCCGAGGAACTCACCCTCCCCGCCCTGCTGGCCCGCAACGCGGCCGAGCTGGGCGACCTGCCCGCCCTCTCGTGGCGCGAGGGCGCCGGCTGGAAGACCCTCGACTGGGGCGAGGTCCGCCGCGAGGTCGCCGTCCTCGCCGCCGGCTACGCCGCCCTCGGCGTCGGGCGCGGCGAACACGTCCTGCTCATGATGGGCAACCGCCCCGAGCACTGGCTCACCGACCTTGCGCTCGTCCACCTCGGCGCGATACCCGTGACCGTGTACGGCACCTCCGCGCCCGAGCAGATCGCCTACATGGCCCGCCACAGCCGGGCGAGGATCGCCGTCGTCGAGGGCGCCCGCGAACTCGCCCGCTGGGAACCGCTCCTCGCCGACGACACCGTCCCCCTGGAACGGCTCGTCGTCGCCGAGGCCGCGGACGCCGGCCCCCACCACACCTACGCCTCCCTGTACGCGGACGGCACCCGGCTGCACCGCGCCGACGCCTTCGAGAAGGCCTGGCAGGAGACCCGCCCCGAGGACCCGCTTACCGTCGTCTACACCTCGGGCACCACGGGCGACCCCAAGGGGGTCCGCCTCACCCACCGCAACATCGTGCTCCAGGCCGTGCGCCTGGACGGCGACGTGGACCTGCCCGAACACGCCGAGCACATCTGCTACCTCCCCTTCGCGCACATCGCCGAACGGGTCCTCGGCATCTACCTCCCCCTCCTGCGCGCCGCACACGTGCGACTCTGCGCCGACCCCACCGCCGTCGCGACGGCCGTGCGCGAGCTGCGGCCCGTGCAGTTCTTCGGGGTGCCCCGGGTGTGGGAGAAGCTCGCCGCCTCCGTACGGGCCGTCCTCGCACGGCTCCCCGAGGAGCAGCGCCGCGCCATCGAGTCCGCCAACGACCTGGCCCGGGAGCGCGCCGGCCACCGGGAGCGCGGCGAGGAGGTGCCGGCGGCGCTCGAAGCCTCGTACGCCGCCGCGAAGGAACGGGTCCTGGACCCGCTGCTGGTGCTGGCCGGGATGGACCGGCTCGTCTGGACGGCCAGCGCCACGGCGCCGATGCCGATCGACGTCGTCCGCTTCTGGGCCGGCTGGGGCATCACCATCATGGACGCCTGGGGACTGACCGAGACCTCCGGCGTGTGCACCGTCAACCGCCCGGACCACTTCCGGCTCGGCTCCGTGGGCCGCCCGATCGACGGCCTGGAACTCAGGCTCGCCGAGGACGGCGAGATCCACACCCGCGGCGCCACGGTCTTCGACGGCTACCTGCGGCCCGACGGCACGGTGGAGAGCGCCGCCGACCCCGAGGGCTGGTTCCCGACGGGGGACATCGGCCGGCTCGACGAGGACGGGTTCCTCTGGCTGACCGACCGCAAGAAGGAACTGATCATCACCTCGAACGGCAAGAACGTCTCGCCCGCCCTGGTGGAGAACACCGTCAAGGAGCACCCGTTGATCGGCCAGGCCCTGGTCCACGGCGACGGCCGCTCCTACCTGGTCGCCCTGCTGGTCCTGGACCCCGAGCTGGCACCCGTCTGGGCGGCGACCCGCGGCATCGAGGCCCCCACGCTCGACGAGCTCGCCGAGCACCCCGCCGTCGTCGAGGAGATCGCCCGCGCGGTGACGGCGGCCAACGCCCGGCTCAACCGCACCGAGCAGATCAAGCGCTACCGGCTGCTGACCGGGGAGTGGGGCCCCGAGACCGGAGAACTCACGCCCTCCCTGAAACTGCGCCGCCGGGTGATCCGCGAGAAGTACGGAGAGCTGATCGAGGGGCTGTACGAGGACCCGTACGACACGCCCTGACCCGGAGGGCCTCACCCTGTCCGGCGGGCGACCCCGTGCCCACCGGACAGGGCGAGGAACCGGCTCGACCCGTTCGAGCCGAGGGCGCGGGCATCCGGCCGGAACGCGCGAGGGGGACGGCCGAGTGTCCCGGCAGCGGAGCCCGGGCCGGTGGGCATCGCCGGCCGGAGCCGCGGTCAGCGGCGGACCGACTGCCGCGGTTCGTCCAGCCACGCACGCTGGCCGTCGCCGTCCACGGTGATCCCGAAGCGTGTGATGTGCGGCCGGCCCCTGACCTCGTACCAGGTGTACGCCGCCGTCACCTCCGCCCACAGATCGCGCGGCCCCCACGAGGTGACCGCGTCGTCCTCCCACCAGTCGCCGTACCGGACGATGGTGGCCGACGTGCCCGCCTCGTCGACGAACTGGACCCGCCGCTCGTCGCCGTCGCCGCGGTGCGAGGAGGAGACGTCCGGGACGAGGAGACCCATGGCGAAGTCCTGGAGGTACCCGCCCGTCATGGCCTGCGCGGGGTCGATCGGGGACCGCCGCCTCGTCGACCCCTCGGGGACGCGGAGGACGACCGCGGGTCGTTCGGAGCGGATCCACATGTACGCGGCCTCGCCGACGAACGCGCCCTGCGCCCGCGTGCCCGTGCCGTCCACGCGGAGCCGCAGAAGCCCCGCGTTGCTGTAGGCCGTACCGAACGGCGTCAGGATCACCCCGTCGGGCCCCGACTGCTCGACCCAGGCGTACGGTACCCGCCGCACCGCCGCCGTGCTGACGATTCGATCGAACGGCTCCCCGCCGGGGGCGCCCTTCAGACCGTCCCCGACGATCAGCTGCGGCCCGTACCCGGACGCCTCCAGGTTGGAGGCGCCCGTACGGGCGAGTCCCTCGTCGACCTCGATGGCGACCACCCGGTCCGATCCGACCCGCTCGCACAGCAGGGCCGTGTGATAGCCGGAGCCGTAACCGATCTCCAACACCCTCGATGTGGACGTCAGTTCCAGGTGGCAGAGCTTGCGCATGACGATGTCCAGGGCCGACACGGAAGAGGTGAGATCGCCGTCGGCCGGCCCCGGCGGGCGTGCGCCGTCGTCCAGTTGCGTGACCACCGACCGGTACGGGTCCCAGACCGCGCGACGCCAGGCCGCCGGATCCTCGTCGCGGTCGACGAACTGCCAGAGCCCCTCGGCGTCCCGCACGGGAAGCCACACGGCCGAGGGGACGAAGGCCTCCCGGTCCACGGTGTCGAAGGCCCGCGCCGGCCAGGGCTCACCCAGCAACCCGACGGTCGCCAGGGCCTCGCGACAGATCGCCCGGTTCACTTCTTGGCCGGCGGGGGAGAGGAAGGTCGAGGCGAGGGGCGGCCACCGTCCGGACTCGCCGGAGTGGGCGGCGGGGTCCACGGCTTGTCCGCCGGCGGACCGTTGTGCTTGCCCATGGATCTACTCCCGTCGTGGGGTGAACGGTGCGAGGGCGCCCGCCCGGTCGGGCGGGATTCAGCGGGTACCGAGAAAGATCGCGGCGAGGAGACCGGCGACGATCGCGACGGACGCGACCTGCCGCAGCCGCTCCGTCACCGGACCGCGCTCGATCGCCGCACGGCGAGCGCCGCGGCGAGGACGCGCGCGATGCGGGCCAGGTTCCGGGCATGGTTCCAGTTCGCGTGGTCGCCGCCGGCGCCGAGCGGGCCGACGTCGATGAAGTACGTCCACTCGACCAGGGCCGCTCCCTCGCGCTCCGTGCGCTGACCGGCGGGCAACGCCGTCACCGCGGCGTGGAGGGACTGTCCCGCGGTGATCAGGTCATCGATCAGACGGGCCACGCCCACGGCGTCGGGTCGTTGCTCGTAAGAGGCCAGGGCCCGCGACACGAGTTCCTCGAAGTGCGCTATGTCGTCGGGTGTCATGTGGGTGCTCCCTGCCGTCGTCAGTGGGTGGTAGGACGACGGTAGGGCCGGCACCGAGAGAACAGGGACACAGATTGTGCCCCCTTGATTACGCGGTCAACACACCCAATCGAACGGCGAGTTCGGAGGCCCGTCGACGGCGCTGCGGAGACTTCGCCTCGGCCTCTTCCAGGATGATGCGGCGAGCATGCCCGTTGTACCGAAGCGTCTCGGGCGCGGCCTCGTGGGCCTGTGCGAGCGTGGCCAGCGCCACATCGGGCTGGCCGTCAAGGTGGTAGGCGCGTGCCTGCTCGATCCGGTGCCGGGCTCGGCGCGGTCGGGACGGGATGGCCTCCGCCTCCGCGCGAGCAGCCTGCCGTGCCGACTCCCTGCCCGCGTGCAACTCGACCGCCACGGTCACCGCGTGAGCGCCGATGACCGACCGGGAGAAGCTCGTCACGGGGTGGAAGTAGTCGACGGGCAGGGCCTCGGCAAGGGCGCGCGCACTGTCCCAGTACCTCCATGCCGTGCCCGTCTCGCCCCGGCGCGCGGCAGTGATGCCGGCCTCGACGGTCAGCGCCCCCGCCACGGCCCGCACGTCCGCGCCGGCGTCGGGGAGGAGGGGCGTCAGGTAGCGAAGCGTCTCCAGGGTGACGGCGTCCGCAGCGTCCAGGTGCGTGCTCTCGCGGTGGGCCTGCGTGGTCAGCCACGCGGCGAGACCGATGGCGTGCGGGTCCTCGGAGTCCTGGGCGGCCATCATGCCGCGCTCGGCCACACGCCAGACGAGGGGGGCATCGGGCTGGTACGCGCAGAAGAACTGTGCAAGGAAGTAGACCTGCGCCAGCGAAGCCTGAGCGGCCTTTCTGTCGGCGACCGTGTCCGCTGCTCGGACCGTGGCCTGTGCGTCCTGGATCAGGTCCGGCAGCAGGGATCCGATGACGTCGCGGTGGTTCGGTGCGGAGTGCCGGGCCCGCCATGCTCGGGACAGGCGCGCGGACAGGTGCTCGGCGGACGGAGCCTCGCGAGTACCGCCGAGCTGGAGTGTGTTGAGGGCCTCGCGGACGGCGGCGAACCGCGCGTGTCCGGGCCCGGTGAACAGGGCGATGTGCATGGACTGATCCCCCGTGAGATCGGAGAGGTTTCCGACACGGAGTACTTCGGCGACGCGAAGGATCATCGGCAGGGCCGGAGTCTTCAGTCGGCCGGTCTCAAGGGCCTTGACCCACGAGCCGGACCGGCCGACGAGGCCGCCGAGTTGATCGCGGGTGAGCCCACGGCGGTTGCGGAGGATCTGCAGTCTCTGGCCGAAGGCCAGCTGTTCGCGGTACGGGTCCGGGGTAGCATCGGTAGACATGGGCCTTGCCCCTCTCCTTGCAGCTCGACACTGACAGGGTAGGGGGCAGGGCAGCTCTCGTGTGATCCATGAGGCACGAAAGCGCCCAGCCCGCCCGAAGGCGGGAGGGCGCATCGCCGGGCCCTGAAAGCTCGGTTGGCGTGTGCCGGAGAGCCCGCATCGCCAGACCGGAGCTTCGGGCCCCGGCCCTAGCGGCCGATCGTCGGGTAGTGGTCCGAGAGGTTGTCGTAGGTGTACGACGTGCCCCAGCTGGATACGGTCCAGGGCGCCGACTGCTCCTTCACCACGTTGTTCTCCCAGCCCGCCGGGCGGGCGTTGCCCTTGCGGTAGAGGACGTAGTCCAGGTCCTCGCGGGGGTCCGTCGGGTAGCGGTAGTTCGCGATCGAGTTCTGCGCCGTGTCGAAGGAGTACGGGTGGCCCGTGCGCGCGTCGGCGCCGGCCAGGTCCGCGTCCGCGAGCATGGAGGCGTACTCCGGGGTGTGGGAGTCGACGTTCATGTCGCCCGCGACGATGACCTGTTCGTTCGCCGGGATGTTCTTGCCGTCCAGGAACGCGTCGATGGTCTTGAACTGGCGGCTGCGCATCTGCGCCGCCTCGCCCGCGCCGCACCCCGGGTCGGTGGACTGGGCGTGGGTGCCTATCACGTGCACCTTCGCGCCGTTCACGTTCAGCACGACGTACGCGAAGCCCTTGTTGGACCACCAGTCGGCGCCGCAGGCGTCCTTGTAGACGACCTGCTCCTTGCGGACGATCGGCCACTTGCTCAGGATCGTGACGCCCCCGTCCTCCGGAGTGGTGGCGGAGTAGGCACCGCCCGTGGCGTCCCAGCCGCTCTTGCTCCGGCCCACGACGGGGGTCTGGTAGGGGTACCGCGCGGCCGAGTTGGCCTTCAGCGCGTCCGAGGCGCCGTTGTCGAAGGCCTCCTGGAGCACGACCACGTCGTGGCCCTGGTAGAAGGACGCCTTGGGGATCTCCGTCGCCCGGTGGTCCTGGCCCCAGTTCGGGTACAGGTTCTTGCTCATCAGGAACACGTTGTACGTCAGAACGCTGAGCCGGGGGGTCGCGGCGCTCTCCGCGGCCGTGGCGGCCGGCGCGGTGGTGACGGCCAGCGCGCCGGCGGCGACCGCGGCGACGGCCGTGGCGACGGCGCGACGAGAGCGGGGCGAGATCTGCAGCATGGAGGTCTCCATCATTCCTGCGGGGGAAGATCGACGCCGTCATACAAGCAGCACCAGTTACCTCTGGGTAACACCCATGCAGAGACTTTCTGTCCGGGGGACGACCGTCCGGTGCTCGCATACTTGTGTCATGAAGCAGACGGACCCCGCATCCCCCATCGGACCGACGGCCGCGCGCCGCCCCGACCCCGAGCCGCCCGCGCCCGGCGGAGTGCTGTGGACCATCGCCGGCGACGTCCGCGCGCTGCTCATGCTGCCCGCCGCCTTCACGATGCAGGTCGCCCACCCCGCCATCGGCGCCGGCGTCGACCAGTACTCCGTCTTCCGTACCGACCCCTGGGGGCGGGGCGAACGCTCGCTGCGCTCGGTCCAGCTCTGGGTGTACGGGGGCGACGAGGCCGCCGCCGAGGGCCGTCGGGTGCGCCGCCTCCACAAGGAGATCCAGGGCACCGACACCCGGGGCCGGCGCTACCACTCGCTCGACCCGGCCTGCTACTCCTGGGTCCACGCGACCGGCTTCCCGGTGTACCTGTATGCCGGGCGGTACCTGCTGCGCCGCTTCACCCCCGCCCAGGAGCGGCAGCTCTACCGCGAGTGGCTCCAGGTCGGCCGGATCCTCGGCATCCACGACCGGGACATGCCGCAGACCATCGAGGAGTACTGGGTCTACTACCACCGGATGCTGGCCGAGGAGATCGAGTCCACCCCGGTCGCCCGCGAGCTGGTCGCCACCGACGTGCCGCTGCCCCGCCCCGAGGGCGGCTCGCCGGCGGTCCGGCTCCTGCTGCGCCTGACCTGGCCGGTCCTGCGGGCGGTGTTCCTGCGCTTCCGGGCCTTCGTCACCGCCGGCTACATGCCGCCCGAGGCCCGCGCGGCCGTCGGGCTGGAGTGGACTCCGGCCCAGGAGCGCCGGCTCCGGCGGTTCAGCACGGCCGTGCGGATCCTCGTACCGCTGCTCCCGGAACGGCTGCGCTACCTGCCCCTCGCCCGGGAGGCCCGGGCCCGGTGGCGGGGTTCCCCGGCGGCGCCGACGCACCCTTGAGTACCGTCGTCGAACCGGCGCCCGCCCGCGATCACGCCGCTTGGCGTCCGAGCGTCGAGCCCATGGTCACGCCGTGGTTGCGTGCGCCGCCGGCCGCCACCTCCCCGACGGCGGCGCCTCCGGACGGTGACCGGCCGGCAGGGCCGCGGTCCGGGACCGGACCGGCCGCCGGGAGCGGCGACCGGTCCGGACGGCCGCCGACTCAGTGCTCGTGGATCGAGTTCGTCGCCGCGATCTTCTTCCAGGACTTCGGCTCCACCGGCTTGACGGCCGGCGCCTTGAGCGACCGGGCCGACGGGGAGGCGGCGGCCGGCGGCGCGAAGGCCGGCTTGCCGGGGGTGTAGAGCCAGGTCTCGAAGAGCTGTGCGAGGGGCTTCTTGGAGATCTTCTCCGCGTAGCGGACGAAGTCCCCGACCTTCGCGTTGCCGTAGGCGCGCTCGGTCGGCCAGCCCTTGAGGATCTGGAAGAACTTCTCGTCGCCGATCTCGTTGCGCAGCGCCTGGATGGCAATCGCGCCACGGTCGTACACGGCGCCGTGGAACTGGTTCTCCGCACCCGGGTCACCCGGCTTGACCTGCCAGAACGGGTCCTCGGCGGCGCGGGAGGCATACGTCCACTCGGCCAGCTCCTGCGCCGTGCCCTCGCCCTCCTTCTCCGACCACAGCCACTGGCTGTACCGGGCGAAGCCCTCGTTGACCCAGATGTCCTTCCAGTTGTCCACGGACACGCTGTCGCCGTACCACTGGTGCGCCAGCTCGTGGACGACCACGGAGACGTTCGAGCCGTTGGCGAACTGCCTCGGGCTGTAGAACGGCCGGGTCTGGGTCTCCAGCGCGAACCCGCTGGGAACGTTCGGGACGTAGCCGCCCAGCGCGTTGAAGGGGTACGGGCCGAAGACGCCCTCCAGCCACTCCGCGACCTCGCCGGTCCGCTCCACGCTGGCGCGCGCCGCACCGTCGTTGTCGCCGAGGTCCTTGCTGTACGCGTTGAGGATCGGCAGGCCGCTCGCCGTCTTGTCGGTGGTGATGTCGAACTTGCCGATGGCGAGGGTGGCGAGGTAGGTGGCCTGCGGCTTGTTCGAGCGCCAGTTGTAGCGGGTCCAGCCCAGCTTCGACGTCTGCGACTGGAGCACGCCGTTGCTGATGGCCTGGGTGCCGTCCGGGACGTTCACGGAGACGTCGAAGGTGGCCTTGTCGAGCGGGTGGTCGTTGCTCGGGAACCACCAGATCGCCGAGTCGGGCTCCTGCGCCGCCACGCCGCCGTCCGGGGTGCGCTGCCACGCCGACCAGCCGTCGACCTTGAACTCCGAGGGCTTTCCGGCGTACTTGACGACGACGCTGGCCTGCTTGTTCCGCTGGAGCGGCTGGGCCGGCGTCACTTCCAGCTCCTGGGTGCCGGAGGTGGCGAACTTCGCCTTCACCCCGTTGACCCGGATCTCGCTCACCTTGAGGCCGAAGTCGAGGTTGAAGCGGGACAGGTCCTGCCGGGCGGTCGCCAGGAGGGTGGCGGTGCCCTCCAGGAGGTCCGTCTTCGGCTGGTACTGCAGGCGCAGGTCGTAGTGCGAGATGTCGTACCCGCCGTTGCCGCTCGCCGGGTAGTAGGTGTCGCCGATACCCGCGGCGCCCGGGACGGAACTCGCCGCGGATGCCGGGATCACCAGCAGGAGGGAGGCGGCGAGCACGCTCGGGGCGATGACTTTCCGATGCACGAAGAGCTCCAAGGGGTAGGGGAGACAGTTCCGTTCAGGGGTCTCGTCGTTCGACCGTATTCACGCGCGGTGCCCCACGTCATGTCCATGGCCCCTGCTGTCACATGATCGCCATTCGGCCGTCACAGGCCGTCGATCACGGACTCCGGCGTGTCGGGCGCCGCCCGCCGGACGAAGTCCGGGTTGCGGCGCGGCGTCCACGCGACGGACGTCCTCGCCGAGCTCCGACGGCGTCCACCCGGCGGCGCCCGGCCCGGCTCGGCCCGCTCACCCCGCCGGGGCGGTACGAGCGCCTCGGCCCGCGCCCACGCCGGCCCGCCGCGCGAGAAAGTCCGGAAAGGGTCGGGGCGCCACGGGGCGGGGGGGAACCCGTGAGGAATCCGGTGTCGGGTGTCCCGCCCGCCACCTTGCACCATACTAAGCAGTCGGTAATCTGCCGGGTATGACTCTTCCCCCACGCGCCGCCCGGCACTGCTGGCACGCGGTGATCAACCCGCTGCACGCCTTCCTCTACTTCTCCCCGGACCTCGCGAAGGAGTTCGCCGCCCTGGGGGTCACCGACCGCGTCGCGGTCAACCTCGCCTCCCGGTCGGCCGCCATGGGCACCGTGGGCCCCGGCACCGTGACCGCCACCTTCTACAACTACCGCCACGACCTCGTCGCCCGGCACCTGCCCGCCGTCTGGGACACCCTCACCCCCGAGCAGGCCCTCGCCGCCCGGCTCCGCGCCGCCGACTCCACCCTGCGCCGCCTCCTCGGCACCGAGACCATCGAGTCCGCGGAACTCGCGGAGACCGCCGACCTCGCCGAGCACGCCGCCGAGGGCTGTACCCGACACGCGCGCGTCCTGTACTCCGCCCACGCCGACCTCCCCGTCCCCGAGGAACCGCACCTGCGCCTGTGGCACGCGGTGACCCTGCTGCGCGAACACCGCGGCGACGGTCACCTCGCCGCCCTGCTGCTCGCCGGCCTCGACCCCGTCGAGGCGCTGATCAGCCACACCGCGACCGGCCGGGGCATGGCCCCGAAGTGGCTCAGGGCCACGCGCGGCTGGGAACCCGCCGACCTGGAAGCCGCGGCCGACCGGCTGCGGGCCCGCGACATCCTCGACGCGGACAACGAACTCACCGCACACGGCAAGGCCGTACGGGAGGCACTGGAGGCCGACACCGACCGACTCGACGCCGCCCCGTACGAACACCTCGGCGCGAGCGGCCTGGCCCGCCTGGGCGAACTCGGCGGAGCCCTCACCGCGAAGGCCTTCGCGGCCGGCGCCTTCCCCCCGGACCTCATCGGCAAGGCCTGAGAGGAGGGGCGGCGACCGGCGCGGGACACGGCTCCCGGCGTCCGTCACCGGCACCTGCCACAATTGGCAGCCTTCCACGCATCCCATGCAGACGTACGAAGGCAGGCAGGACCGCACCGTGACGATGTCCATCGAAGGCAGGATCGCCGAGGAGCTCGGCGTACGGGAGCGGCAGGTCAAGGCCGCCGTCGAGCTGCTCGACGGCGGCTCGACCGTGCCGTTCATCGCTCGCTACCGCAAGGAGGCGACCGAGATGCTCGACGATGCCCAGTTGCGCACCCTGGAGGAGCGACTGCGGTACCTGCGCGAGCTGGAGGACCGCCGCGCGGCCATCCTCGATTCCGTGCGGGAACAGGGCAAGCTCGACGCGGAGCTGGAGACCCGGATCAACGCGGCCGACACCAAGGCCCGGCTGGAGGACATCTACCTGCCCTTCAAGCCCAAGCGGCGCACCAAGGCGCAGATCGCCCGCGAGGCCGGCCTGGCCCCGCTCGCCGCGGGGCTGCTGGCCGACCCCTCCGTCGAACCGGCCGTCGCCGCCGCCGCGTTCGTGGACGCCGACAAGGGCGTCGCCGACCCGGCCGCCGCCCTGGAGGGCGCCCGCGCCATCCTCACCGAGACGTTCGCCGAGGACGCCGACCTCATCGGCGAGCTGCGCGAACGCATGTGGGGACGCGGCCGGCTCGCCGCGAAGGTCCGCGAGGGCAAGGAGGAGGCGGGCGCCAAGTTCGCCGACTACTTCGACTTCGCGGAACCCCTCACCGCGCTGCCCTCGCACCGGGTCCTGGCCATGCTCCGCGGCGAGAAGGAGGACGTCCTCAGCCTCGACCTGGAGCCGGAGGAGCCGAGCGACACGCCCGGCCCCTCCACGTACGAGGGCATGGTCGCGCGCCGCTTCGGCGTGGGCGACCGGGGCCGCCCGGGCGACAAGTGGCTCGCCGACACGGTCCGCTGGGCCTGGCGCACGAAGATCCAGGTGCACCTGGGCATCGACCTGCGGACCCGCCTGCGGGCCGCCGCCGAGGACGAGGCCGTACGGGTCTTCGCGGCCAACCTGCGCGACCTGCTGCTCGCCGCACCCGCCGGCACCCGCGCGACGCTCGGCCTGGACCCGGGCTTCCGTACCGGCGTCAAGGTGGCCGTCGTGGACGCGACCGGCAAGGTCGTGGCCACCGACGTGATCCACCCGCACGTCCCCGCCAACAGGTGGGACGAGTCCGTGGCGAAGCTGGCGCGGCTGGCCGAGGAGCACGCGGTCGACCTGATCGCCATCGGCAACGGCACCGCCTCCCGCGAGACCGACAAGCTTGCGGGCGACCTCATCACCCGCCACCCCGGGTTGGGGCTGACGAAGGTGATGGTCTCGGAGGCCGGCGCGTCCGTGTACTCCGCGTCCGCGTTCGCCTCGCAGGAACTCCCGGACATGGACGTGTCGTTGCGCGGCGCGGTCTCCATCGCCCGCCGCCTTCAGGACCCGCTGGCCGAACTCGTCAAGATCGACCCGAAGTCGATCGGCGTCGGCCAGTACCAGCACGACCTGTCCGAGATGAAACTCTCCCGGTCCCTCGACGCGGTGGTCGAGGACTGTGTGAACGGTGTCGGCGTCGACGTCAACACCGCCTCCGCGCCGCTGCTCTCACGGGTCTCCGGCATCAGCGGCGGCCTCGCCGAGAACATCGTGGCCCACCGCGACGCCAACGGCCCCTTCCGCAACCGCAAGGGCCTCAAGGGCGTGGCCCGGCTGGGCCCCAAGGCCTACGAGCAGTGCGCGGGCTTCCTGCGGATCCGCGACGGGGACGACCCGCTGGACTCCTCCAGCGTGCACCCCGAGGCCTACCCGGTGGTCCGGGCGATGGGCAAGACGGCGGGCGGCGAGGTGGCGTCCCTGATCGGCAACGGCGCGGTCCTGCGGTCGCTGCGGCCGGAGCAGTTCGTCACCGAGACCTTCGGGCTGCCGACCGTCACGGACATCCTGCGCGAGCTGGAGAAGCCCGGTCGCGACCCCCGGCCCGCCTTCAAGACGGCAACCTTCAAGGAGGGCGTCGAGAAGATCGGCGACCTGGCCCCCGGGATGATCCTGGAGGGTGTGGTCACCAACGTGGCCGCCTTCGGGGCGTTCATCGACATCGGCGTCCACCAGGACGGGTTGGCGCACGTCTCCGCGTTGTCGAAGACCTTCGTCAAGGACCCGCGGGACGTGGTGAAGCCGGGCGACATCGTCCGCGTGAAGGTCATGGAGGTGGACATCCCGCGCAAGCGGATCTCGCTGACGCTGCGACTGGAGGACGAGGCCGGGGCGGACCGTTCCGCCGGGGCGCCCCGGGACCGGGAGGAGCGCCGGGGCGGCGGCCGACCCCCGCAGCAGCGCGGCGCGGCCCCACAGGGCGGCCAGGGAGGCCAGGGCCGACGGGGCCAGGGCGGTCAGAGCGGTCAGGCGGGTCAGGCGGGTCAGGGCGGTCCGCGCCAAGGCGGCGGTCAGGGCCGGGGCGGTCAGGGCGGTCAGCGCCAGGGAGGCGGGCAGGGATCCGGAGCCCCGGCGCCCGCCAACAGCGCGATGGCCGACGCCCTGCGCCGTGCCGGCCTCACCGGCAAGGAGGAGCGCCGAGGCCGCTGACGGGGGTGGCGCGTGAGATCACGCCGAGGATGGCCGAATAGGTTCTCCACACGGGGACATACCTTGCCAAGCACCTCAAGTGATCTGTAGGGATGGTGGAACGCCCGTTCGTGACGCGCGGACGGGCTTCCGCATTTCCCTCAGGGGCCGAACTCCTCGGGGCCGTCTCATGGCACAGGATGTAATGCCCATGCCCACGCACACCTATGAACGCTGCCCGAGAAAGGGTCCGAAGAGGGAAGACATGCCCTATCGGAATCTCAGCCTGCGCAAACGGTGCGAGAACATTCTCGGCCATCTGGACCTGACGCATCCTTTTTCACTCGACAGCCTGTGCGCCCGGATGGCGGAGCAGCGCGGCCGCCCGATCCGGCTGCACCCGCTGCCCAAGGAAGCCGCCGAGTCCGGGGTCTGCGGACTGTGGGTGGGTACCGCCCGCGTCGACTACGTCTTCTACGAGGCCCAGACCACCCCCCTGCACCGCGAGCACATCGTGCTCCACGAACTGGGCCACATCCTCTTCGGGCACCACTCGCTGGAGGGCGAGGAGACCGACGGGCACGCCCCCGTGGTCCTGGGCCGCACCAACTACACCACGCGCCAGGAGCGGGAGGCCGAGATGCTCGCGAGCATGATCCGCATGCGTGCCGTCGGCCCCGGCCCCCGGCCCGGAACGGCCCACCGCGGCGCCCTCGCCCGGCTGGAGTCCGCCATGGGCTACGAACAGGGTGTGCGCGATGGCGGCTGAACTGACCGCCATCGGCGACTGGCTCGCCGTCCCCAGCGTGGTGATCCTGTGGCTCGCCGTCCTGCTGCGAGCCCCCGGCGCCCTGCGCTCCCCGCAACAGCGCGGCCTGTGGCTCGCCGTCGCCACCGCCGCCGCGGCGATGACCCTGAACCTCCCCGCCGTCGTCGCCTACGCGACGAGCCGCGACACCGCGTACGCCCACACCATCGGCCTGGTGCGCAACCTCATCGGCGTCCTCTCCGCAGGAGCGGTCCTGTACTTCGTGGCCGCCGCCACCCGCGGTCGCAGGCTCCAACTCGCCGCCTGGATAGGCACGTCGGCCTGGCTCGCCACCCTGGTCGCACTCGACGTCGCCGCGCCCGAACACGGCACCCACGCCATGCCGCCGGTCGGGGACCCCGTGCCGTCCCTCGCCTACTGGCTGGTGCTGATCTCGGCCCACCTCGTCGCCAACACGGTCTGCGTGTACGTCTGCCGGCGCTACAGCCGCCGGACCGAGAGCCGGGGACTCGCCCTGGGTCTGCGGCTGTTCGGCCTCGGCACCGCACTGGCCGGCCTGTTCTGGTTCGCGTACCTCCTCAAGGCCCTGTTCGCCAACACCTGGGCGATGCCCGCCCTGCCGCTCATGATGAACCTGCACGGACTGCTGCGCGCCGCCGCGATCCTGGTGCCGACCCTCTTCGCGCTGCGCCGCACCACCGCCGACATCGCCACCGCCTGGCGCCTGTGGCCCCTGTGGCGGGACCTGGTCCAGGCCGTGCCGCACGTGGTGCTCTCGGCCTCGCGGGCCGGGCGGATCATGGAGCTGCTGTGGCCGCCCATGCCGCGCCACCTGCTCGTGTACCGGAAGGTCATCGAGACGCGCGACGCCATCCTGATCCTGGGGGAGTACGTGGCCCCGGGCGTACCGGAACTCGCCCGCAGCCACGTCGCCGGGAGCGGTATCCCCGAACAGCGGCGCACCGCAGCCGCGTTGGCGTGCGTACTCAAGGAAGCCCGACAGACCAAACTCGCGGGACTGCCCGGCCGGCAGCCGGGGGACACCGCGGTCCTGGAACTGCCGCCCGCGATCCAGACCTCCGCGGAGGCGGGCGACCTGGAGGAGGAGGCCCGCTTCCTCGTGGACGTCGCGGAGGCCTACGCCTCACCCTCGACCACCGGCTTCACCCCCTGACCCGTACCGCCCCCGACCGTTCGACGACACGGAAGTGACGCTCTCTTGACCACCGTTCTGATCACCGGGGCCAACGCCGGCCTCGGCGCTGCCTTCGCGCGCGGATTCGCCGCCAAGGGCTGCGGCCTGGTGCTCGTGGCCCGCGACAAGGACAGGCTCGACGCCGTCGCCGCGGCACTCGGCCGGGAGTTCGGCGTGACCTGCGAGGTGCTGCCCGCCGACCTGCTCGACGCGGAGGAACGCGCGACGGTCGAGGACCGCCTCGCGGACCGGGCCCACCCCGTCGACATCCTGGTCAACAACGCCGGCTTCGGGCTGCCCGCGCCCTTCCCCCACAGCCCCCTCGCGGACGAGGAACGGATGCTGGACCTCCTCGTCAAGGTTCCGCTGCGCCTCACCCACGCCCTCCTGCCCGGGCTGCGCGAACGCCGCCGGGGCGCGGTCCTCAACGTCTCCTCCGTCGCCGGACTGCTGCCGACGGGGACGTACGGCGCGGCCAAGGCCTGGGTCACAGCGTTCAGCGAGTCCCTGCGCGTCGACATGGAGCCGTACGGGGTCCGGGTGCTGGCGGTGGTCCCGGGCTTCACCCGCACCGAGTTCCAACAGCGCGCCGGAATGGACGTCAGCGCCCTGCGCGAGGCCGTCTGGCTGGAGCCCGACGCGGTGGTCGCCAAGGCCCTGAGGGACCTGGCCCGCAGCCGGCCGATCAGCATCACGGGCCGCCGCTACCAGGCGTACGCGCTCGCCGTACGCCACCTCCCACGCGGTTTCGTCGCGCGGAAGATGGCCCGCGAACGGCGCGCCCCCGGACAGGGCGCCACGCGCTGAGGCCTGCGGCCGGGGAGCGGGGCCGCCTCCGGGCGCCCGGCCCCACCACCGGCACGGCCCGGCGGACTACAGCTCGGTGACCCTGCCGTCCGCGACCTCCAGGCGGCGGGTCACCTGGACCGCCTCCAGCATCCGCCGGTCGTGGGTGACCAGCAGCAGCGTTCCCTCGTACGACTCCAGGGCGGCCTCCAACTGCTCGATGGCCGCGAGGTCGAGGTGGTTGGTCGGCTCGTCGAGCACCAGCAGGTTCACCCCGCGACCCTGGAGCAGTGCCAGGGCCGCCCGGGTCCGCTCACCGGGGGAGAGGGTGGCGGCCGGGCGCAGCACGTGCACGGCCTTCAGCCCGAACTTGGCGAGCAGGGTGCGGACTTCGGCGGGCTCCGTCTCCGGGACCGCCGCGCAGAAGGCCTCCAACAGCGGCTCTTCCCCGAGGAACAGTCCGCGGGCCTGATCGACCTCGCCGACCAGGACACCCGAACCGAGCGTGGCCGAACCGGAGTCGGGGGTGAGCCGGCCCAGCAGCAGGGCGAGCAGGGTGGACTTCCCGGCGCCGTTGGCCCCCGTGATCGCGACCCGGTCCGCCCAGTCGATCTGCAGGTGCGCGGGGCCGAAGGTGAAGTCCCCCCGCCGGACGCTCGCCTCGCGCAGGGTGGCGACCACCGAGCCGGAGCGCGGCGCCGCGGCGATCTCCATCCGCAGTTCCCACTCCTTGCGGGGCTCGTCCACCACCTCCAGCCGCTCGATCGCGCGCTGGGTCTGGCGGGCCTTGGAGGCCTGCTTCTCGCTGGCCTCGCTGCGGAACTTCTTGCCGATCTTGTCGTTGTCCGTGGCCTTGCGGCGGGCGTTCTTGACGCCCTTGTCCATCCAGCCGCGCTGCATCGCGGCCCGGCCCTCCAGCGCGGAGCGCTTGTCGGCGTACTCGTCGAACTCCTCGCGGGCGTGGCTGCGGGCCCGCTCGCGCTCCTCCAGGTAGGCGTCGTAGCCGCCGCCGTACAGGTTGACCTCCTGCTGTGCCAGGTCGAGCTCCAGCACCTTGGTGACGGTGCGGGTGAGGAACTCGCGGTCGTGGCTGATGACGACGGTGCCCGCGCGCAGGCCCTTCACGAACCGCTCCAGCCGCTCCAGGCCGTCGAGGTCCAGGTCGTTGGTGGGCTCGTCCAGCAGGAACAGGTCGTAGCGGGAGAGGAGCAGGGACGCCAGGCCGGCGCGGGCCGCCTGCCCGCCGGACAACGCCGTCATCGGAAGGTCCAGGCCGACGGCCAGACCGAGGTCGTCGGCCACCTCCTGGGCCCGCTCGTCCAGGTCGGCGCCGCCGAGGTTCAGCCACCGGTCGAGGGCCTCCGCGTACGCGTCGTCCGCGCCGGGCGTGCCGTCCACGAGCCCCTGCGTGGCCGCGTCCAGCTCGGTCTGCGCGTCGGAGACACCGGTGCGGCGGGCGAGGAACTCCCGGATCGACTCGCCGTCGCGACGCTCGGGCTCCTGCGGGAGGTGCCCCACGGCGGCGGTGGGCGGCGACAGCCGCAGCTCGCCCGTCTCGGGGGTGTCCAGCCCGGCGAGCAGGCGCAGCAGGGTGGACTTTCCGGCGCCGTTGACGCCGACGAGGCCGATGACGTCCCCGGGGGCGACGACGAGGTCGAGATCGGCGAACAGCGTGCGCTCACCGTGCGCGGCGGTGAGCTTCTTGGCGACGAGGGTTGCAGTCATGATCTGCCGATCCTATCGGCGCACGCACCCCGGCCGGCCGGCCGGTGGCCCGCCGGGTCAGGTGCCCAGGACCCGCAGGCCCGCCCACAGCGCGGTCACCGCCGCCACGATCGCCGTCGGGGTGGTCAGCAGGCCCAGGCGGGTGAAGTCGCCCAGGGCCACCCGGTCCCCGTGCACGTGCAGCAGGCGTCGCCACAGCAGGGTGGCCAGCGAGCCCGCGTAGGTCAGGTTCGGGCCGATGTTGACGCCGATCAGGACCGCCAGCACCGGGCCCGCCCCGCCCGGGGCGGCCAACGGGAGCAGGGCCAGCACGGCGGGCAGGTTGTTGATCAGGTTCGCCAGCACCGCGGCCACGGCCGCGACCGCGAGCAGGGCCGCCAGGGAGTCGCCGGCCGGCAGCACCGCGGCCAGGCCGTCGCCGAGCCCGTGGTCCACCACCCCCACGACCACCACGCCCAGCGCGAGGACGAACAGGCAGAACGCGGGCGCCGCGGAGGCCACGACCCGTCGCGGGGTGGTCTCCCGGCGCCACAGGGCCCGTACGGCCAGGACCAGCGTGCCGGCCAGCGCGGCCCAGACCGGGCTCGCCCCCGCGAAGGAGGCCACGGCGAAGCCGGCCAGGGTCAGCGCGAGCACCACCAGCGCGAAGCGGGGCATCGGCGCCTCCTCGGCCGCCTCCGGCACGTGCTCCGGCGGGGCGCTCAGGTCGGCGCGGAAGTAGCGCCGGAACACCGCGTACTCCACGGCGATGGCCACCAGCCACGGCAGCGTCATCAACGCGGCGAACCGGGTGAAGCTGAGGCCGCTCGCCGCGAAGGCGAGCAGATTGGTCAGGTTCGACACGGGCAGCAGCAGGGACGCCGTGTTCGCGAGGTGCGCGGTCGCGAAGACGTGGGGCCGCGGCCGGGCACCGAGCCGGGCCGCCGTCGCCAGCACCACCGGGGTCAGCAGCACCACCGTCGCGTCCAGGCTCAGCGAGGCCGTGACCACCGAGGCGATGACGAAGACCCCGCCCAGCAGGGTCACCGGCCCGCGCCCGGCGGACCGGCGGGCCACGGCCGCCCCGGCGGCCCGGAAGAGGCCCTCGTCGGCGCACAACTGCGCGAGGGCCAGGATCACGGCGAGGAATCCGACCACGGGCAGCAGTTCCCGGACCTGGGTCCACGCGTCCGCGGGCGACACCACCCCGAGGGCGATGAGCAGGCCGGCCGCCGGCACCGCGGCCGCGGCCTCGGGCAGCCCGCGGGGACGGACCACGGCGAAGGCCAGCACGGCGAGCAGCAGCGCGATCGAGAGGGACTCGGCGAGGACGGTGTTCAGGGGACTGCTCCGGGCGGTTCGGGTGGTCAGGACGGTTCGGACGGTCAGGACGGTTCGGGTGCTGCGGACGCCTCGGGTCGGCGGGCGCGGGCCGGCCATGACGCCCCCGACAGGATCGCAGCATCGCCGGCGGTGTCCGGATAAGTGGGATGCCCGTCATTGCGGCCATGACTCCCGGGGTCACACCATGGAGCCATGTCGTCGCGAAACGTGCTGGTCGTCCTCTACGACGGTGTGCAGAGCCTGGACGTGACCGGTCCCGTGGAGGTCTTCGCCGCCGTCGCCCGCTTCCCGGGCCGTCGCGGGTACGCCATCCGCACGGTCTCCCCGGGCGGGGCGGCGGTCCGCACGAGCAGCGGTCTGACGCTCGTGCCGGACGGGGACCTGGAGAGCGCCCGGCCCGACGAGGAGACCACGCTGCTGGTGCCCGGAGGGCGGTACACGGGTGACTTCGAGCCCCGGATCACCGATTGGCTGCGCGTGTACGGGGGTCACGCGGGGCGCCTGGTGTCGGTGTGCACGGGGGGACTGCTGCTGGCCGAGGCGGGCCTGCTGGACGGGCGCCGCGCGACCACGCACTGGATGGTGTGCGAACAGCTGGCCAGGGACCATCCGGCCGTCACGGTCGAGCCGGACCCGATCTACGTGCGGGACGGGCGGGTCACCACCTCGGCCGGGGTCACCGCCGGGATCGACCTCGCGCTCGCGCTGGTCGAGGAGGACCACGGGCGGGACACGGCGCTGGTGATCGCCCGGCACCTGGTGGTGTTCCTGCGCCGACCCGGCAACCAGGCCCAGTTCAGCGCCCAACTCGCGGCGCAGACCGCGCGCCGGGAGCCGTTGCGGGACGTACAGCAGTGGATCACCGAGCACCCGGGCGAGGACCTCGGCGTGGAGGCGCTCGCGGCCCGCGCGGCCCTGTCGCCGCGGCACTTCGCACGGGCCTTCCGGGCCGAGACCGGGGTGACGCCCGGCCGGTACGTCGAGCGGGTGCGGGTGGAGCACGCGCGGCGTTTGCTGGAGGAGGGCGCGGAGGGCGTGGCGCAGATCTCGCGTGCCTGCGGGTACGGAACGCCGGAGGCGCTGCGCAGAGCCTTCGTGAAGACCCTGGGCCAGTCCCCGGCCGAGTACCGGCGCCGCTTCGGCGCAGCCCCGGCGTGACCACGTGCACCCGGGGTGCCCCACGAGTTTGCCGGGTGCGGGCTCCCGCCCCCGGACGATCACCGCTCAGGAGGAGCCATGCAGATCGCCGTACTGCTCTACGACGGGTTCACCGCCCTCGACGCCATCGGCCCCTTCGACACCCTCGGTCGCCTCCAGGGCGCCGAGACCGTCTTCGTCTCCGAGCGCCCGGGGCCCGTGCGCACCGACAACGGGAGCCTCGCGCTCGTCGCCGACAAGTCGCTGGGCGAGGTGACCCGCCCGGACGTCGTCGTCGTGCCCGGCGGGCCGCACCCCGAGACGCAGATGGAGAATCCCGCCGTGCTCGACTGGCTGCGCGAGGTCGACGCCACCACCACGTGGACCACTTCCGTGTGCACGGGCTCGCTCCTGCTGGCCGCCGCCGGCCTGCTCGACGGGCGACGGGCCACCGGCCACTGGCTGTGGCTGGACCGGCTGCCGGCGTTCGGCGCCGAACCCACCGGGGAGCGGGTGGTCTTCGACGGCAAGTACGTGACGGCCGCCGGGGTGTCCTCCGGCATCGACATGGGGCTCACGCTGCTCGGCCGGATCGCGGGCGACGAGTTCGCGCAGATCGTCCAGCTGATGACCGAGTACGATCCGCAGCCGCCCTACGACGCGGGGTCCCCCGAGAAGGCCCCGGCCGAGATCGTCGCGATGCTGCGCGGGCTCAACGCGGCGGAGGCGTCCAGGTGAAGACGGGGGTCCGGCGTTCCAGGAACGCGGCCACTCCCTCCGCGGTGTCCCCGCTGCCGGCGGCCTGCGCCGACCAGTGGGCGTCCCGGTCCTCGCGGCCGTTCGCGAACTCCTTCGCGGCGCCCTGGGTGAGCGGCGAGCGTGCCGTCAGGATCCGGGTGAACTCGGCCACCCGCTTGTCCAGTTCACCGGCAGGCAGCAGCTCGTCGAGGAAGCCGGTGCGCAGCGCCCGATCGGCGTCGATCAACTCCGCCGAGAAGAGCAGGTACTTGGCCGTCGCCGGTCCCACGAGAGCGGTCAACCTCCGTGTCGAGGAGGCCGGGTAGACGATGCCGAGCTTCGCCGGGGTCACCCCGAACGAGGAACCCTCCTCGGCGAACCGCAGGTCGCAGGCTGCCGCCAGTTGGCTGCCGCCGCCCACGCAGAAGCCCCGGATGGCGGCGAGCGTGGGTTTGGGGAAGGCGGCCAGGGCCTCCTCGGCCGCGACGGCCAGCGCCTGCGGATCGTCGGATCCCGTCAGCGAGGAGATGTCGGCGCCCGCGCAGAAGGTGGCCCCGGCTCCGGTCAGCACGAGGACCCGTACGGCCGGGTCGGCCGCCAGGCCGGACAGCAGGCCCGGCAGGGTCCGCCACATGTCGGCCGTCATGGCGTTGCGCTTCGCGGGATGGGAGACGACGACGGTGGCGACCCCGCCGGCCACGCGGTGAAGGAGGGCTGCGTCCATGCGCCGGATGCTATCCCGGGCCGTCGATCCGATGATCGGGGGAGTCGGTCGGGGCCGGCCGGCGTGGTCGGGGAGGGCGGGCCGGCAGCGGGGCCGCTTGCTGCGGGCGGGACGCGCGAGACGTCCGAGAAGAGCGCATCGCGGGATCAGGAACGGTCGGACAACCGACTCCGTCATACGCCATTGGTCAGAAAGCGTCCGATTGGCGCTGACTTATGGTCAGCGACGCGGTCCGGACCAGGCCGGTGCCCACTCTTGACGCGTGGAGACGATCGAGCGCGAAGACGGGGGTCGGAAGATGGACGACAGCGGGAACACCCCGCCGGCGCAGGGGGGTGAGCCGGAGGCTCCGGCCGACCCCCTCGCGTACGAGGGCGTGTGGCGATTCACCGCTCCCGCGGTGGAAGAATCCGTTCCTCAGGCCCGCCGGGCGGTTCGTGACCTGCTCGGCCGGCAGGGGGTGCCGGCCCATCAGGACCTGGTGTACTCCCTGCTGCTGATCGTCTCCGAACTGGTGACGAACTCCGTCCGGCATGCGGCCCTGCTCTCGCCCGAGGTCGCGGTCGAGGTCGCTGTGGGCCGTGCATGGGTACGGGTGGCCGTCGAGGACAACCACCCGTACCGCCCCAAAGCCCTCGAGGCCGATTTCGGCCAGACCGGCGGACGGGGTCTGCTGCTCGTCCGGGAGATCACGCTGGAGGCCGGCGGCGTCTGCGACGTCGAGCACACCGCGACGGGCGGCAAGGTGATCTGGGCGGCGCTGCCGCTGACCGTCCCCACCGGGCCGTCGACCCCCGCCCCGCACGTGTGAGCCACGTGCGCGGCAGGCGCCCGCGCCCCTGCGCGGGGACTACCAGCCCGCGGCGTCCCCGGTCAGTTCGCGGATCGCGGGCCGGGCAGCGTCGAGCACGGTCATGAACCACGCCGAGAACGGTGCCTCGGCATGCCGCTTCACCAGCTCGTCGGCGGTGACGAACGCCGTCTCCCCGACCTCTTCCGGATCGGGCCGCAGTTCAGCCTGGGCGAGTCCCACGAACAGGTGGTTGTACTCCTGCTCCACCAGACCCGACGCGGGGTCGGGGTGGTTGTAGCGCACCGTTCCCGCCTCGGCGAGCAGCGAGGGCGAGAGCCCCAACTCCTCGTGGGTGCGCCGGGCGGCGGCCGCGAACGGCGACTCCCCGGGGTAGGGGTGACCGCAGCAGGTGTTCGACCAGACGCCGGGGGAGTGGTACTTCCCCAGGGCCCGCTGCTGTAGCAGCAGCCGACCCTGCTCGTCGAAGAGGAACACCGAGAACGCGCGGTGCAACAGACCGGGGGCCTGGTGGGCGGAGAGCTTCTCCGCCGTGCCGATGGTGTTGCCGGACTCGTCGACCAGTTCGAGCATGATCGCTTCTTGGATCCCGGTGCCGGTGGACGCGCTGTTCGCGGCGGTGGCTGGTGTGGTCGGCATACCCATCCTTCGCTTCGGACTTCGGCCCTCAAGTCTGCCGTACAAAAGCGGCTTGTCCCCACTTCGAACATCAGCGCATGTCCGCCCCCCGTCGCCCGCCGGGCGGGCGACGGGGGGCGGATCACGCGGGCGCCGGCGACCGGGCCGGGCCGCCGCGTCAGACGCCGAACGGCGCCGGATAGGCGATCGTGCCCGCGGGGATGGCCACGGTGTCGTCCAGTACGAGCGCCATCATCGCCTCGTCGGGCACCTCGAAAGGCGCCCGGATCCCGAACCGGGACGCCGGCACGAAACCGAAGCGCGCGTAGTACGCCGGATGCCCGAGGACGAGCACCAACGACTCCCCGCGCCCGCGGGCGTCCGCGAGGAGCGCCCGTACGACCGCGCTGCCCGCGCCCGAGCGGTGGATCGCGGGGTCGGCCGCCACGGGTGCGAGCGCGAGTGCCGGCGCGCCGGACACCTCGCAGCGGGTCAGCAGGGCGTGCGCCGCCACCGATCCGTCCGGGCGCTCGGCCACGTACGACAACCCCGGCAGCCAGGAGGCGTCCGCGCGGAGGGCGTCCACCAGATCCGCCTCCAGGGGAGTCTCGAACGCCGCCAGGTTGACTTCGCGCACTCCCGGGACATCGGCGGCGGTCTCCGGGCGGGCCGGCCAGGCGTCGCCGTCCCCGGCGGTCACCGGGCGCAGGACGTAGCCCGTGTACCCGTACTCGTGCCCGTGCCGGTCCCGTACGTCGAGCTCCTCGCGCACGGCGGCCACGGCGGCACGGGCCGGGGCGCCGGCGGCCGGATCGGCGCAGGCGCGCACCCGGTCGCCGAGCGGCCCGTAGTACTCGTCCCAGTCGGAGTCGGGCTGGTGGTGGACGCCCGACACCCGGTACCCGGCGAGCTGGACGGCCGCGAGGTTGCGGGCGGTGGAACGCAGCGGGCACCGGGGGTCCCAGAAGGCGCGGGCTCCCGCGGACGGCTCCTCGACGGTCCACTCGCACTCCGTCACCACGAGGGCGCCGCCGGGTGCGAGCAGGCGCTTCCACGACGCGAGCGCGCGGTCGAAGCCGAGGATGTAGGCCGAACCCTCGGCCCAGACGAGGTCGAAGGAGCCGTCCTCGCAGATCAGCGCGCCCATGTCCGCGTTGACGGCGTGGATGCGGTCGCCGAGCCCGCGGGCCTCGGCCGCCTCGCGGAGCTCGTCGAGGAAGCCCTCGTGCAGATCGACCGCGGTCACCTCGGCACCCGCCTCGGCTGCGAGCAGCAGCGCGCCGCGGCCCGGACCGCAGCCCAGGTCCAGGACCCGGGGGCGTTCGGGCAGCGGCCCGCACAGGGACAGCAGGTGCCGGGTGGTCGCGTCGGAACCGGGGGACTGGCGGGGCAGGCCGCGGTGGAGCGTGAGGAACGCCTCACGGAAATCGGGGTCGCCGAAATCGGGCGTGGAAGAGGAGGGGTCGGAAGGAACGGAACCGGTGTGGTCGGTCAACGTGAACCCTTGGAACGGGGGCTCCGGCCGACGGGGCCGATCGGAGTGATCAGGCCCGGCCGGACGCCCGGAGGGAGACGGGGATGTGTCGGAGCGCGTCGCTGCCCTTGGCGGCGACCTCTGCGACGGTCATCAACCCACCTCTTTCTCGTCCGGTTCCGGTTCGGGACATGTACGCGAAAGTCGTACACGTCTGCGAGAAGCCTAACAGTCACACGGTTTGTGATCCCCGAGCGTTCTCGTCGATGATGATCGCCACAGGGCCTCCCAGCCCGGGAACATTCGGCTTGTCGGAGCGCAAACGGGTGGTGAACCCCCGCTTCCATTCATCCGATAGCCTCTGCCCGACGTGCCGCCGCCCCACGCGGCGGCCGTCCCGTGTTCGCTGCAAGGAGTGGGTTCGACTGCCGACCGTCATCCTCACCGGCCTGCCGGTCCCCGGATCGCCGCTCGCCGACGAACTGCGCACGTTGGGCTTCGACGTCCGCTCCGTCACCAGGCCCGAGGACACCGCCACCGCGCTGGCCGACGTACCGGCCGAGCAGCGCGTCGCCGTCGTCGACAGCGCGTTCGTCGGCCACGTGCACGCCCTGCGGCTCGCGCTCACCGACCCGCGCTTCGACGCCTGCGCCGTGACCGGCGCCTTCGCCGTCCAGCCCGGTGCCCGCGCCGCGCTCGACCTCGCCGCGGCCCTTCCCGAGGACGGCGCCGGCCCCTACCCCGACCGGCTCGCCGCCGCGGTCGAGGCCGCCGGGATCCCCGTGCAGCGCCCCGAGCTGGGCACCCTGGTCGCCGCCGTCCCCGCCGCCGGCCCGGAACGCGCGAGCGCCGTCGCCGCCGTCGCCGCCGTGGACGACGAGGCCGTGCGACTGCGGACCGCCGTGAAATCCCGCGACGGGTTCTTCACCACCTTCTTCATCAGCCCGTACTCGCGCCACGTCGCCCGCTGGTGCGCGCGCCGCGGCCTGACCCCCAACCAGGTCACCACCGCCTCGCTGCTCACCGCGCTCGTCGCGGCCGGCTGCGCGGCCACCGGCGACCGCTGGGGCTACGTCGCGGCCGGTGTCCTGCTCCTCGTCTCCTTCGTACTGGACTGCGCGGACGGGCAGCTCGCCCGCTACTCGCTCCAGTACTCGACGCTGGGCGCCTGGCTCGACGCGACCTTCGACCGCGCGAAGGAGTACTCCTTCTACGCGGGCCTCGCGCTCGGCGCGGCCAGGAACGGCGACGACGTCTGGGCCCTGGCCCTCGGCGCGATGATCCTCATGACCTGCCGGCACATCGTCGACTTCTCCTTCAACGAGGCGAACCACGACGCCACGGCGAACACGAGCCCCACCGCCGCCCTCTCCGACCGGCTCGACAGCGTCGGCTGGACGGTCTGGGTCCGCCGGATGATCATCCTGCCGATCGGCGAACGCTGGGCGATGATCGCGGTCCTGACCGCCGTCACCACCCCCCGGATCGTCTTCTACGCCCTGCTCGTCGGCTGCGCCTTCGGCGCGCTCTACACCACCGCGGGCCGCGTGCTGCGCTCGCTGACCCGCAAGGCGAAGCGCACCGACCGCGCCGCGCAGGCGCTGGCCGACCTCGCCGACTCGGGCCCGATCGCGACCCTCACCGGCCGGATCGTCGGCCGGATGGCGCCCGGCGCCGGCATCGCCGCCGCCGTCGTCGGCTCGGTCGCGCTGCTGTGGGCGGCCTGGGCGTACGAGTTCGGTGCCCGCCAGGTCGTCGTCGCCGCCGTCTTCTACGCGGTCCTCGCCGGCGCCGCCGTCGCCCGCCCCCTCAAGGGAGCCCTCGACTGGCTCGTCCCGCCCGTCTTCCGGGCCGCCGAGTACACCACCGTCCTGATCCTCGCGGTCAAGGCGGATGTCCCGGGAGCCCTCCCGGCGGCATTCGGACTGGTCGCGGCGGTCGCCTACCATCACTACGACACGGTCTACCGCATCCGCGGTGGCACCGGGGCGCCCCCGCACTGGCTGGTGCGGACGATCGGCGGGCACGAGGGCCGGGTGCTGCTCACCGCGGCGCTGGCCGCCGTCCTGGCCGAGCGCCCCGCGGACTTCCCCGTCGCGCTCACGGTCACGGCCGTGTTCGTGGCACTCGTGGTGCTCTCGGAGAGCATCCGGTTCTGGGTCTCCTCCGGAGCACCCGCCGTACATGACGAAGGAGAACCAGCATGATCGGCCTTGTACTCGCTGCCGGTGCCGGACGCCGTCTGCGTCCCTACACCGACACCCTGCCCAAGGCCCTCGTGCCCGTCGGTCCCGAGGGGGACGAGGAGAGCCTGACCGTCCTCGACCTCACCCTCGGCAACTTCGCCGAGGTCGGACTGACCGAGGTCGCGATCGTCGTCGGCTACCGCAAGGAAGCCGTGTACGAGCGCCGCGAGGCCCTGGAGGCCAAGTACGGCGTCAAGATCACGCTGATCGACAACGACAAGGCCGAGGAGTGGAACAACGCCTACTCCCTGTGGTGCGCGCGTGAGGTCCTCAAGCGCGGCGTGATCCTCGCCAACGGCGACACCGTCCACCCGGTCTCCGTCGAGAAGACCCTGCTGGCCGCCCGCGGCCAGGGTCGGAAGATCATCCTCGCCCTCGACACGGTCAAGAGCCTGGCCGACGAGGAGATGAAGGTCATCACCGACGGCGAGAAGGGCGTTCAGCGGATCACCAAGCTGATGGACCCGGCCACCGCGACCGGCGAGTACATCGGGGTCACCCTGATCGAGCCGGAGGCCGCCGAGGAACTGGCGCTCGCGCTCCAGACCACCTTCGAGCGCGACCCCGACCTCTACTACGAGGACGGCTACCAGCAGCTCGTCAACGACGGTTTCACCATCGACGTGGCCCCCATCGGTGACGTCAAGTGGGTCGAGATCGACAACCACGACGACCTCGCCAAGGGCCGGACCATCGCATGCCAGTACTGACGCGGCTGATCCCTTCGCCCGTCGTCGTCGACATCAGCTGCGGCGCGATGGACGACCTGGCCGGCCTCCTGGCCGACCAGCGCGTCTCCGCGTCCGGCAAGCTCGCCATCGCGATCAGCGGGGGATCCGGCCAGGTGCTGCGCGCCAAGCTGGAGCCCGTCCTGCCGCACGCCGACTGGTACCCGGTCGTCGACGGCACCATCGACTCGGCGGTCAAGCTGGCCGACGACATAAAGGGCCGCCGCTACGACGCGGTCGTCGGGCTGGGCGGCGGCAAGATCATCGACGTGGCGAAGTACGCCGCGGCGCGGGTCGGGCTACCCATGGTGGCCGTCGCCACCAACCTCTCCCACGACGGCATCTGCTCGCCGGTGTCCATCCTGGACAACGACAACGGCCGCGGCTCCTACGGCGTCCCCATGCCGATCGCGATGGTCATCGACCTCGACGTGATCAAGGACGCCCCGGCCCGCTTCGTCCGCGCGGGCATCGGCGACGCGATCTCCAACATCTCGGCCGTCGCCGACTGGGAGCTCTCGCACCGCCTCAACGGCGAGCCCGTCGACGGCCTGGCCGCCGCCATGGCCCGCACCGCCGGCGAGTCCGTCCTGCGCCACCCCGGCACGGTGGGCGACGACGAGTTCCTGACCGTGCTCTCGGAGGCCCTCGTGCTCTCCGGCATCGCCATGTCGATCAGCGGGGACACCCGCCCGTCGTCCGGCGCCTGCCACGAGATCAGCCACGCCTTCGACCTGCTCTACCCGGGACGTTCCGCGCTCCACGGCGAGCAGGTCGGCATCGGTGCGGCCTTCGCCATGCACCTGCGGGGAGCCAAGGAGCACTCCGCGCTCTTCGTCGAGGTGCTGCGCCGCCACGAGCTGCCCGTGCTGCCCGAGGAGATCGGGTTCAGCGTGGACGAGTTCGTCGCGGCCGTCGAGTACGCCCCCCAGACCCGACCGGGACGCTTCACCATCCTGGAGCACCTCAACCTGTCCGCAGCCGAGATCAGGGACGCTTACGCCGACTATGTCCAGACCATCCGTAGCTGAACTCCGGCCCGTCGTTCACCCGCCGGGCGTCAAGGACCGACGCAGCGGCGAGCACTGGGGCGGACGCCTGTACATGCGCGAGATCTCCCTGCGCATCACCCGCGTCCTGGTCTCCACCAAGGTCACGCCCAACCAGCTGACCTACGTGATGACCGTGGCCGGAGTCCTCGCGGCCCCCGCCCTGCTGATCCCGGGCATCTGGGGCGCCGTCCTCGGCGTGATCATGGTCCAGCTCTACCTGCTGCTCGACTGCGTCGACGGCGAGGTCGCCCGCTGGAAGAAGCAGTTCTCGCTCTCCGGGGTGTACCTGGACCGCGTCGGCGCCTACCTGTGCGACGCCGCGGTCCTGGTCGGCTTCGGCCTGCGCGCCTCGGATCTGTGGGGCAGCGGGCGGATCGACTGGCTGTGGGCCTTCCTGGGCACCCTGGCGGCGCTCGGCGCGATCCTGATCAAGGCCGAGACCGACCTGGTCGGCGTCGCCCGGCACCAGGTCGGCAAGGCGCCCGTCAAGGAAGAGGCGTCGGAACCGCGCTCGTCCGGCATGGCGCTCGCGCGCCGGGCCGCCGCCGCGCTCAAGTTCCACCGGCTGATCCTGGGCATCGAGGCCTCCCTGCTCATCCTGCTGCTGGCCGTCGTCGACCAGATCAGGGGTGACCTGTTCTACACCCGGCTCGGTGTCGCCGTGCTGGCCGGCATCGCCCTGCTGCAGACCCTGCTGCACCTGGTGTCGGTCCTGGCCTCCAGCAGGCTCAAGTGACGACGCCGATGCGGCTGGGCGCCGTGATCATCACCATGGGCAACCGTCCCGACGAGCTCAAGGCGCTCCTCGACTCGGTGGCGCGCCAGGACGGCGCCCCCGTCGAGGTCGTCGTCGTCGGCCAGGGCGTCAAGGTCACCGGCCTGCCCGAGGGGGTCCGTACGGTCGATCTGCCCGAGAACCTGGGCATCCCCGGCGGCCGCAACGTCGGCATCGAGGCCTTCGGCCCCGGCGGCACCGACGTGGACGCCCTGCTCTTCCTGGACGACGACGGATTGCTGGAACGCAACGACACCGCCGAACTGTGCCGGCAGGCCTTCGCCGAGGACCCCTCGCTCGGGATCGTCAGCTTCCGGATCGCCGATCCGGACACCGGCGAGACCCAGCGGCGTCACGTGCCGCGGCTGCGCGCCTCCGACCCCCTGCGTTCCTCCCGCGTGACCACCTTCCTGGGCGGCGCCAACGCCGTCCGTACGAGGGTGTTCGAGCAGGTCGGAGCGCTGCCGGGGGAGTTCTTCTACGCACACGAGGAGACCGACCTGGCCTGGCGGGCACTCGACGCCGGGTGGCGGATCGACTACCGCGCGGACATGGTGCTGCTGCACCCGACGACGGCCCCGTCCCGGCACGCGGTCTACCACCGTATGGTGGCTCGTAACCGGGTGTGGCTGGCCCGCCGGAACCTGCCCGCCCTCCTGGTACCGCTCTACCTGGGCGTCTGGATGGCCCTGACGCTCCTGCGCAAGCCGTCGGGACCGGCCCTCAAGGCCTGGTTCGGCGGGTTCAAGGAGGGTTGGACCACCCCGTGTGGTCCCAGACGCCCCATGAAGTGGCGTACGGTCTGGCGGCTGACCCGGCTCGGCCGACCACCTGTCATCTGACAAGCTCGCGTCTGGGAGCATGGGGCCTGATCAAGGGCCCCGTACTCCGGGTCCGATCCCCCCTTCTGCCGCATCTTGAAGACGGAAAGTTTCAACTTGTGAGTGACACAACCCACGACGGCGCCCTCGCCACGAGCAAGCCGCCGTCCGAAGACGCGGGGCTCGCCCCCGCGGAGCTCGCCGGGAAGTACGGCCTGTCCGTCAGCGGCGCCCGGCCCGGCCTGGGCGAGTACGTGCGGCAGCTCTGGGGCCGACGTCACTTCATCATGGCCTTCTCCCGGGCCAAGCTGGTGGCGCAGTACAGCCAGGCGAAGCTCGGGCAGATCTGGCAGGTGGCGACCCCGCTGCTGAACGCCCTGGTCTACTACCTGATCTTCGGCCTGATCCTGAACGCGGGCCGGGGCATGGAGAAGGGCGTCTACATCCCCTTCCTGGTGATGGGCATCTTCGTCTTCACCTTCACCCAGAACTCGGTGATGGCGGGCGTCCGCGCGATCCCCGGCAACCTCGGGCTGGTCCGCGCCCTGCACTTCCCGCGCGCCTCGCTCCCCATCTCCTTCTCGATGCAGCAGCTCCAGCAGCTGATGTACTCGATGATCGTGGTGGTCATCGTCGCGGTGGCCTTCGGCAACTACCCGCAGTTGTCGTGGCTGCTGGTCATCCCGGCGCTGGCGCTGCAGTTCGTCTTCAACACCGGGCTGGCACTGGTCTTCGCGCGGATGGGGTCCAAGACCCCCGACCTCGCGCAGCTGATGCCGTTCATCACGCGCACGTGGATGTACGCCTCGGGTGTCATGTTCTCGATCAACGAGATGCTGAAGGACAAGCCGGCCTGGATCGCGGACGTCCTCCAGTGGAACCCCGCGGCCATCTACATGGACCTGATCCGCTTCGCGCTGATCGACGGCTACGGACCGGAAAACCTGCCGCCGCACGTCTGGGGCTTCGCGGTCGGCTGGGCCGTCCTCATCGGCATCGGCGGCTTCGTGTACTTCTGGAAGGCTGAGGAGCGTTACGGCCGTGGCTGAGATCAAGAAGGGGCACGTCCCCACCGTCATCGCCGACGACGTCCACATCGTCTACCGGGTCAACACCGGCAGCTCCGGCAGGGGCAGCGCCACGGCGGCGCTGAGCAAGATAGTCCGCCGGGGCAAGGGCGACTCCCCGGGCGTGCGCCGGGTCCACGCCGTGCGCGGCGTCTCCTTCACCGCGTACCGCGGCGAGGCCATCGGGGTCATCGGCTCCAACGGTTCCGGCAAGTCCACCCTGCTGCGCGCCATCGCGGGGCTGCTGCCCTGCGAGTCCGGCAAGGTCTACACGGACGGCCAGCCCTCGCTGCTGGGCGTCAACGCCGCACTCATGAACGACCTGACCGGCGAGCGCAACGTCGTCCTCGGCGGTCTGGCGATGGGCATGACGCGCGAGCAGATCAGGGAGCGCTACGACGACATCGTCGACTTCTCGGGCATCAACGAGAAGGGCGACTTCATCTCCCTGCCGATGCGCACGTACTCCTCGGGCATGGCGGCGCGCCTGCGTTTCTCCATCGCCGCGGCCAAGGACCACGACGTCCTGATGATCGACGAGGCGCTGGCGACCGGTGACCGCAAGTTCCAGGTCCGCTCGGAAGCCCGTATTCGCGAGCTGCGCGAGACGGCCGGAACGGTGTTCCTGGTGAGTCACAACAACAAGTCCATCCGGGACACCTGCGACCGCGTGCTGTGGTTGGAGAAGGGTGAGCTGCTGATGGACGGGCCCACCGAGGAAGTCGTCTCGGCATATGAGAAGGCCACCAGTCACTGACAGGACGAGGCGCCTGTCATTGCCCGGTAATACTTCAGGCCCCTGCCGCTCCGTGCGGCGGGGGCCTTGGTGTGACGGTGATTATCTCCGCCCTCCGACATTCGCTCGCGAAGCGAATACCCGATAGGCCTTCGCGACGTTGTACAGCGTAAGCTGGGGCAGTTCTCCATCACATCAAGAGGGGACGTTTCCCCACAGTCGAATGGCCGGGGGTACCCCGGGTAAAGTCCGGCGGCGTGTCCGAAATAGGATGCCTTGGGTCGGCAGTGTAGAACGGGAGATGTGACGGCAATGGCTACGGGAATTCTCCGGCCCCCAAACACTGTGGCCGTCCCCGCCCCGGGCGGCGGGCGGTGAGCCCCGGGCACGGTATCCGTGGTCGACGGCACCCGGTCCCCGCGACGTCCGACGCCCACACGAGCCTCACCCTCGACAAGGCCCGGACGGAGAACTTCCCCGTCGCCCCCGTCTTCCTGCCCCGCGCCTGGCGCGACGGGCTGACGGCGGTGTACGGCTACGCCCGGCTCGTCGACGACATCGGCGACGGCGACCTCGCCCCCGGTGGCCACGACGCCGTCCTGCTCGGCCTCGACCCGGAGGCCTCGGACGACCGGCTCGCCATGCTGGACGCCTTCGAGGCCGACCTGAAGCGCGTCTTCGCGGGCGCCGACGGCTCCCCGCGGCACCCCCTGTTGCGGGCCCTGCGGCCCGTGGTCCGTGCACACGACCTCACCCCCGAGCCCTTCCTCGGTCTGATCGAGGCCAACCGTCAGGACCAGCGGGTCGCCCGCTACGAGACGTACGAGGACCTCCTCGCCTACTGCGAGCTGTCCGCGAACCCCGTCGGCCGCCTCGTGCTCGCCCTCACCGGGACGGCGACCCCCGAGCGGATCCGACGCTCCGACGCCGTCTGCACCGCACTCCAGATCGCCGAGCACCTCCAGGACGTCGCCGAGGACCTCGGCCGCGACCGGATCTACCTCCCGGCGCAGGACATGCGCCGCTTCCACGTGTCCGAGGTCGACCTCAAGGCCCCGACCGCGAGAGCGTCCGTACGCTCCCTCATCGCATTCGAAACCGTGCGCGCCCGGGACCTCCTGAATGAAGGCATCCCTCTCGTGGGTAGCGTCCACGGCAGGCTCCGACTACTGCTCGCGGGGTTCGTGGGGGGCGGGCGCGCCGCCCTGCGAGCCGTCACCGACGCCGGTTTCGACGTACTTCCCGGCCCGCCCAAGCCCACCGGGAGCGGCCTGCTCCGCGAGGTGGCCGCCGTCCTGCGCACAGCGCCGAGAAAGGGGTGAGCCCCAACGTGGAGGGCCCCACACACGCGTCCACACCGTCCGCGCCGGTCCAGGCCGCCTACGGCTACTGCGAGGCCGTCACCGGCTCGCAGGCCCGCAACTTCGCGTACGGCATCAGGCTGCTGCCCAACGACAAGCGGCAGGCGATGTCCGCGCTCTACGCGTTCTCGCGCCGCGTCGACGACATCGGCGACGGCACGCTGGCGCCCGACGTCAAGTTCGTCCGGTTGGAGGAGACCCGCGCCCTCCTGGGCCGGATCCGCGCCGAGGAGATCGACGAGGACGACACCGACCCCGTCGCCGTCGCCCTCGCCCACGCCGCGCGCCGCTTCCCGATCCCCCTGGGCGGACTCGACGAACTCATCGACGGCGTCCTGATGGACGTGCGCGGTGAGAGCTACGAGACCTGGGACGACCTCAAGGTCTACTGCCGCTGCGTCGCGGGTGCCATCGGGCGCCTCTCCCTCGGTGTGTTCGGCACCGCCCCCGGCGCGCACGACGCCGAGCGGGCCGGCGAGTACGCCGACACCCTCGGCCTCGCCCTGCAACTCACCAACATCCTCAGGGACGTTCGCGAGGACGCCGGCAACGGACGCACCTACCTTCCGGCCGAGGACCTCGCCAAGTTCGGCTGCTCCGAGGGCTTCCGCAGCGAGCGGATGTCGGCCGGCGCCGACTTCGCCGGCCTCGTCCACCACGAAGTCCGGCGCGCCCGCGCCCTGTTCGTCGAGGGCTACCGACTGCTGCCCATGCTCGACCGGCGCAGCGGTGCCTGCGTCGCCGCCATGGCCGGCATCTACCGCCGCCTCCTCGACCGCATCGAGCGCGAACCCGACGCCGTGCTGCGCGGACGCGTCTCGCTGCCCACGCACGAGAAGGCGTACGTCGCCGTGCGCGGCCTCTCCGGCCTCGACGCCCGGACCATCTCCCGGCAGAGCACCAGGAGGCGGTTTTGACGGCGCGGGCCACCCTCGACCGCGACCGCGACGCCCGGACCGGGGCAACCCCGCCGCTCGCCGGGGCGTCTGACGAGGTAATGGACCGGACCAATGGGGACCCGAAGGTCGACGAGGAGGACGCATGACCGCCAACCACGCGGTGGTCGTCGGCGGAGGCCTGGCCGGTGTCACCACCGCCCTCGAACTCGCCGACGCCGGCATGCGGGTGACCCTCCTGGAAAGCCGCCCCCGACTCGGCGGACTCGCCTTCTCCTTCAAGCGCGGCGAGCTGACCGTGGACAACGGCCAGCACGTCTACCTGCGTTGCTGCACCGCCTACCGGTGGTTCCTCGACCGCGTCGACGGCGCCGCCCTCGCCCCCCTCCAGAACCGGCTCGACGTCCCCGTACTGGACGTGGCGCACCCCCGGGGACCGCGCCTGGGCCGGCTGCGCCGCAGCGCCCTGCCCGTGCCCCTGCACCTGGCCTCCTCCCTGGCCCGCTACCCGCACCTCACCCTCGCCGAACGGGCGAGCGTCGGACGCGCCGCCCTCGCGCTGCGCCGCCTCGACCCCGCCGACCCGGCGCTCGACGGCGTGGACTTCGCGACCTGGCTCGGCCGCCACGGCCAATCCCCGCGCACCATCGAGGCGTTGTGGGACCTCGTCGGCATCGCCACCCTCAACGCCACCGCCGACCAGTCCTCGTTGGGGCTGGCCGCCAAGGTCTTCAAGACCGGCCTGCTGTCCGAGAACGGCGCCGCCGACATCGGCTGGGCCCACGTCCCGCTCGGCGACCTCCACGACGTCCTCGCCCGCAAGGCGCTCGACGCGGCCGGCGTGCGCACCGAGCTGCGGACCCGCGTCACCTGCCTGTCGCGGCTGGAGTCCGGCAGTTGGCGGGTCGACACCGAGAGCGAATCGCTCGACGCGGACACCGTGGTCCTGGCCGTCCCCCAACGCGAGGCACACGCGCTGTTGCCGCCCGGCGCCCTCGCCGACCCGGACAAGCTCCTCGACATCGCCACGGCCCCCATCCTCAACGTCCACGTCGTCTACGACCGCAAGGTCCTCAGGCAGCCCTTCTTCGCCGCACTCGGCACCCCGGTCCAATGGGTCTTCGACCGCACCGACGCCTCCGGGCTCACCGACGGCGGCCAGTACCTCGCCCTGTCCCAGTCGGTGGCCCAGGACGACATCGACGAACCCGTCTCGGTCCTGCGGGCCAAGTACCTGCCCGAGTTGGAGCGACTGCTGCCCGCCGCACGCGGTGCGAAGGTACGGGACTTCTTCATCACCCGGGAGCGGACCGCGACCTTCGCCCCCACCCCCGGAGTCGGCCGACTGCGACCCGGTGCCCGGACCGACACGCCGGGACTCTTTCTCGCCGGTGCGTGGACCGCCACCGGTTGGCCCGCGACCATGGAGAGCGCCGTCCGAAGCGGACTGGCCGCGGCACACGCCGCGCTCGCCGGTCTCGACCGCCGGCGTGAACACCCGCTGCGGGAGGCGGTATGACGAGCATCGACACCACCGCCGCAGCGCGCGCAGCACGTACACGTACAGGAACCAGAGGAGAGCCAGTGAACCCGGGGAATCCGGCTGTCGAGAACGCGGATGCCAGTGTGGGCACGGCCGGTGGGGAGAAGGCGGACACCGTCGCCCTGCTGGAGCGTGGCCGCGCACTGTCCACGCCCGTGCTCCGCGCCGCCGTGGAACGGCTCGCATCGCCCATGGACACCGTCGCCGCCTACCACTTCGGCTGGATCGACGCACACGGCAACCCGGCGGACGGCGACGGGGGCAAGGCGATCCGCCCCGCCCTCGCCCTGCTCTCCGCGGAGGCCGCGGGCGCCGCGCCCGAGGTGGGCGTCCCGGGAGCCGTGGCCGTCGAACTCGTCCACAACTTCTCGCTGCTGCACGACGACCTGATGGACGGCGACGAGCAGCGCCGCCACCGCGACACCGTGTGGAAGGTGCACGGCCCGGCCCTCGCGATCCTGGTCGGCGATGCCCTCTTCGCCCTCGCCAACGAGGTCCTGCTGGAACTGGGCACCGTCGAGGCCGGGCGCGCCACCCGCCGGCTGACCACAGCCAGCCGCAAGCTCATCGACGGCCAGGCCCAGGACATCTCGTACGAGCACCGCGAGCGCGTCAGCGTCGAGGAGTGCCTGGAGATGGAGGGCAACAAGACCGGCGCCCTGCTCGCCTGCGCGGTGTCGATCGGCGCGGTGCTCGGCGGCGCGGACGACCGCACCGCCGACAAGCTGGAGGAGTACGGCTACCACCTCGGCCTCGCCTTCCAGGCCGTCGACGACCTGCTCGGCATCTGGGGAGACCCGGAGACCACCGGCAAGCAGACGTGGAGCGACCTGCGCCAGCGCAAGAAGTCCCTGCCGGTCGTCGCCGCCCTCGCGGCCGGTGGTCCGGCGGCCGAGGAACTCGGCGAGCTGCTCGCCGCCGACGCCAAGAGCAACGACTTCGAGAACTTCTCGGAGGAGGAGTTCGCGGCGCGCGCCGCCCTGATCGACGCCGCCGGCGGCCGAGAGTGGACCGCCGAGGAGGCGCGCCGCCAGCACACGATCGCCATCCGCGCGCTCGATGACGTCGACATGCCGCAGCGGGTGCGCGAACAGCTCGTCGCCCTCGCCGACTTCGTCGTCGTGCGCAAGAGGTGATCGCCACCCGTACGTGGATATGAATCGCGAGTCGCCGGCCGGCGCCGCCGTCTGACGGGCATCACGCCCGGGCGCGCACCGGCCGACGGCAGACCCCAGCACAGCAGAGGACACTGCAACGTAAGGGGAAGCCATGACAGCGACGACCGACGGTGGTGCGGGTTTCCGCGGCACCGAACCGGACCACGGCACCGCGACGCACACCGCGGCCGCCACCACGGGGCCGCCTGGCCCTGCACCGGCCGGGGTCCGGGAACGGCCGGGCCCCGGGACACACCCCGGCCCGACACCGACCGGATCCGCGACCTCGACCGGATCCGCGCCAACGACCGGGTCCCCGAAGCCGGGTGGGGCCGAGGACGCCCGGGAGGCCGTGGCGCGCGCCGTCCACCACCTGCTGGGCCGCCAGGACCCGGCCGGCTGGTGGAAGGGCGACCTGGAGACCAACGTCACCATGGACGCGGAGGACCTGCTGCTACGGCAGTTCCTCGGCATCCGGGACGAGGCCACCACCCGGGCCGCGGCCCTCTTCATCCGCGGCGAACAGGAGAGCGACGGCACCTGGGCCACCTTCCACGGGGGCCCGTCCGACCTCTCCGCCACCATCGAGGCGTACGTGGCCCTGCGCCTCGCGGGGGACGACCCGGACGCCCCGCACATGGCCCGCGCCTCCGCCTGGATCCGGGGCCACGGAGGCATCGCGGCCGCCCGGGTCTTCACCCGGATCTGGCTGGCGCTCTTCGGCTGGTGGAGCTGGGACCACCTCCCCGAACTCCCTCCGGAGCTGGTCTTCCTCCCGTCCTGGATGCCGCTGAACATCTACGACTTCGGCTGCTGGGCCCGCCAGACCATCGTTCCGCTCACCGTGGTCTCCGCACTGCGGCCGGTGAGCCCGGCGCCGTTCGCGTTGGACGAACTGCACGCCGATCCGCGGGCGCCCTTCCCCGCTGTGAAGCTCGCCCCGTTGGCGAGTTGGGACGGGCTGTTCCAGCGGATGGACAAGGCCCTGCACGTCTACCGGCGCTTCGCACCGCGCCGGTTGCGCGAGGCGGCGATGGCCGCCGCGGGCCGGTGGATCCTCGACCGTCAGGAGAGCGACGGCTGTTGGGGCGGCATCCAGCCGCCCGCCGTGTACTCCGTGATCGCCCTGCACCTGCTCGGCCACGACCTCCGGCACCCGGTGATGCGGGCGGGGCTGGAGTCCCTCGACCGGTTCGCCGTGTGGCGCGAGGACGGCGCCAGGATGATCGAGGCCTGCCAGTCACCTGTCTGGGACACCTGCCTCGCCGCCATCGCGCTGGCCGACGCGGGCGTCGCACCCGACCATCCGGCCCTCGTCAAGGCGGCCGACTGGATGCTCGGCGAGGAGATCACCCGGACCGGTGACTGGGCGGTCCGACGCCCCGGACTCGCCCCCGGCGGCTGGGCGTTCGAGTTCCACAACGACAACTACCCCGACATCGACGACACGGCCGAGGTGGTCCTGGCCCTGCGCCGGATCCGCCACCCCGAACCCGAGCGCGTCGAGGCCGCCATCGCCCGGGGAGTGGCCTGGACGCTCGGCATGCAGTCCCGCAACGGGGCCTGGGGCGCCTTCGACGCCGACAACACCAGCCCGTACCCGAACAAGTTGCCCTTCTGCGACTTCGGCGAGGTGATCGACCCCCCGTCGGCCGACGTCACGGCCCACGTCGTGGAGATGCTCGCCGTCGAGGGGAGGTCCGCCGAGCCGCGGACCCTTCGCGGAATCGCCTGGCTGCTGGCCGAACAGGAGCCGGAGGGAGGGTGGTTCGGCCGCTGGGGCACCAACTACGTGTACGGCACCGGATCGGTGGTACCCGCCCTGACGGCCGCCGGGATGCCCCTCTCGCACCCCGCGATCAGGCGGGCGGCGGGCTGGCTGGAGACCGTACAGAACGAGGACGGCGGCTGGGGCGAGGACCAGCGGTCCTACCACGACCCGTCATGGGCCGGGAAGGGCGCCTCCACTCCCTCCCAGACCGCCTGGGCGCTCATGGCGCTGCTGTCGGCCGGCGAACGCGACGGCGCGGCCGTGGAGCGGGGCATCGCCTACCTGGTCCGGACTCAGGAGGAGGACGGCTCCTGGGACGAGCCGTACTTCACCGGCACCGGCTTCCCCTGGGACTTCTCCATCAACTACCACCTGTACCGGCAGGTCTTCCCGCTCACCGCCCTCGGACGCTACCTGTACGGCGAACCCTTCGGCCCCGACGGTTGGTCGGGCCGATCGACCGGGGCCCTCGCGCGGGAGGCCCGATGACCGCGGCCCGGTCGCCCCGGGCCGATCCCGCGCTGCTGATCGCCTGCGCCCTGCGCATCGAACGCCTGGCCCTGCGCGGCGGCGGCGACCGCGGCTCGGCCCCCCCGCACACCGTCCTGCGGACCGGCATGGGCCCGCGCGCCGCCGACGCCGCCGTCGGCCGGGCGCTCACCACCCCGGGGATGGAGCGGGCCGCCGTGCTCGCCACCGGCTTCTGCGCCGGCCTGGTACCCGGCATGAACCCGGGCGACCTCGTCGTCGCCGAGGAGACCCGGGACCCCCGCGGCACCGTCGCCTGCGACGGCACCGCCCTGCTCGCCGAGGCACTGGCCCGGGCCGTACCCGGCCGGACCGTGCACCTCGGCGCGTTGACCGGATCCGACCACGTGGTCCGCGGCCAGGAGCGCGCGCACCTGCGCGCCACCGGCGCCGTCGCGGTCGACATGGAATCCGCGGCCACGCTGTGGACCGCCGTCGGCGGACCCGCCGCGGAACCCGGCGCGAACCGCCCGGTTGCGGCCGTCCGGGTGATCGTGGACGCTCCGGAGCACGAGCTCGTCCGTATCGGCACGGTGCGCGGAGGAATATCGGCTTTCCGTGTGTTGCGCGCCGTACTGCCCGCGTTTCATGACTGGCACCGTTCTTTGCCGCTCCCCAGGAGGTGAGCCAGATGGCCATGCCGTTGCGACAGTCCATCAGGGTCGGGACCTATCTTCTCGAACAGAAGCTCCGCAAGGTCGAGAAGTTCCCTTTGATCGTCGAACTGGAGCCGCTCTACGCCTGCAACCTGGCCTGCGAGGGGTGCGGGAAGATCCAGCACCCGGCCGGCGTCCTCAAGCAGCGCATGCCGGTCGCCCAGGCGGTGGGCGCCGTCCTGGAGTCCGGGGCGCCCATGGTCTCCATCGCCGGTGGCGAGCCCTTGATGCACCCGCAGATCGACGAGATCGTCCGTCAATTGGTGGCCAAGAGGAAGTACGTCTTCCTCTGCACCAACGCGATGCTCCTCCGCAAGAAGATCGAGAAGTTCACCCCGTCCCCCTATTTCGCGTTCGCCGTGCACATCGACGGCCTGCGCGAACGGCACGACGAGTCGGTGGCCAAGGAAGGCGTCTTCGACGAGGCCGTGGCGGCCATCAAGGAGGCGAAGAAGCGTGGATTCCGGGTCACCACGAACTCCACGTTCTTCAACACCGACACCCCCCAGACCATCATCGAGGTGTTGAACTACCTCAATGACGACCTGGAGGTGGACGAGATGATGATCTCGCCCGCCTACGCGTACGAAAAGGCGCCCGACCAGGAACACTTCCTCGGAGTGGAACAGACCCGCGAACTCTTCAGGAAGGCCTTCGCGGGCGGCAATCGGCGTCGCTGGCGACTCAACCACTCACCGCTCTTCCTGGACTTCCTGGAAGGCAAGGCCGATTTCCCCTGCACCGCGTGGGCCATTCCGAATTACTCGCTCTTCGGTTGGCAGCGCCCCTGCTACCTGATGAGCGACGGATACGTCCCCACGTACCGGGAGCTGATCGAGGACACCGACTGGAGCAAGTACGGCCGGGGCAAGGACCCGCGCTGCGCCAACTGCATGGCGCACTGCGGCTACGAACCCACCGCCGTCCTCGCCACCATGGGCTCCCTCAAGGAGTCCCTGCGCGCGGCCCGGGAGACCATCGGCGGCAACCGGGGCACGTCGGCATGAGCGCCGGCCACGTGGGGGAGGGCGGCCGGGGCAAGGGCTTCGACCTCGGCGCCCTGCTGGCCGAACGCGGGGGAGAGCGGTACGAGCTGCACAGCCGCCACCTCAACCACCAGTTGCCCCGGATGCTGCGCACCATCGGCTTCGACAAGGTCTACGAGCGGGCCGAGGGAGCCCACTTCTTCGACGCCGAGGGCAACGACTACCTGGACATGCTCGCCGGCTTCGGGGTGATGGGACTGGGCCGCCACCACCCCGTGGTCCGGCGGGCCCTGCACGACGTCCTGGACGCGCAGCTCGCCGACCTCACCCGCTTCGACTGCCAGCCGCTGCCCGGACTGCTCGCGGAGAAACTGCTGTCGTACAGTCCGCACCTGGACCGGGTCTTCTTCGGCAACAGCGGCACCGAGGCGGTGGAGACGGCCCTGAAGTTCGCCCGGTACGCCACCGGGCGTCCCAGGGTCCTCTACTGCGACCACGCCTTCCACGGCCTCACCACCGGGTCGCTCTCGGTCAACGGGGAGGACGGCTTCCGGGACGGCTTCGCCCCGCTGCTGCCCGACACGAAGATCGCGCTGGGAGACCTGGGAGCCCTGGAGCGCGAGTTGCGGCGCGGCGACGTGGCCGCGCTCGTCGTCGAACCGATCCAGGGCAAGGGCGTGCTGGCCGCCCCGCCCGGGTTCCTGCTCGCCGCGCAGGAACTGCTGCACCGGCACAAGGCGCTGCTGATCGCGGACGAGGTGCAGACCGGCCTCGGACGTACCGGTGACTTCTACGCCTATCAGCACGAACCCGGCGTGGAACCGGACCTGGTGTGCGTCGCCAAGGCCCTCTCCGGGGGGTACGTGCCCGTGGGCGCCACCCTCGGCAAGGACTGGATCTTCAAGAAGGTCTACTCCTCGATGGACCGGGTCCTGGTGCACTCCGCCAGCTTCGGATCCAACGCACAGGCGATGGCGGCCGGACTGGCGGTGCTCTCGGTCATGGACGACGAGGCGCTGGTGGCCCGTGCGCGATCGACGGGCGACCTGCTGCGCGGGCGGCTCGCCGCGCTCGTGGACGAGTACGAGCTGCTGCACGAGGTGCGCGGTCGCGGCCTGATGATCGGCATCGAGTTCGGCCGACCGTCCTCGCTGGGGCTGCGCAGCCGCTGGACGATGCTCCAGGCGGCCCGCAAGGGGCTCTTCGCGCAGATGGTCGTGGTACCGCTGCTCCAGAAGCACCGGATCCTCACCCAGGTCTCCGGGGATCACCTGGAGGTCATCAAGCTCATTCCGCCGCTGATCGTGGACGAGCGGGACGTCGACCGGTTCGTCGGCGCCTTCCGCGAGGTCATGGACGAGGCGCACGGCGGGGGCGGGCTGATGTGGGAGTTCGGTCGGACGCTGGTGAAGCAGGCCGTCGGCAACCGCTGAAGGCCTGCTTCCACCCGGCGGTGTCCACCGTCGACGGAATCAGACCGCTTCCTCGAGGAGCCGGTCCCGCAGCCGGTCGAGGGTCTCGGGCGTCAGCCCGAGACCCTCCGTCAGGTAGCCGTCCACCCCGCCCCAGGTCTCGTCGACGACCTCGAACGCGGCGCCCAGGTACTCGGCGCGGGCGTCGAAGAGCGGGGCGAGCAGGGCCATGACCTCGGGCGAGCGGGCCTCGGGGGCGTCGCTGCCGCGGCGGACCCGGTAGCGGTTGTGCGGGGCGTTCGACTCCAGGTAGTCCGCCACGATCACCTCGCGTTCCACCCCGAGCGCGAGCAGGGTGACGGCGATCGACAGGCCGGCCCGGTCCTTGCCCGCCGCGCAGTGCATCAGGGCGGGGAGGCTCTCCTCGGCGAGGGAGCGGACGACCCGACCGTGTTCGACGGTCCGGTTCCGGATGATGCCGCGGTAGGAGTTCTCCATCCGGGCGGAGGCCTTTCCGTCACCCAGTACGGCACGCAGCCGGTCGAGGTCGCCGTCGCGGACCATCGTCCAGAACTCCCGACCGTCGGCGGGATCCGAGAGGGGGATGTTCACGTTCCGGACGCCGGGCAGTTCCACGTCCTGCCCTTCCAGCGCGTGATCGGCGTCGTTGCGGAAGTCGAAGACCGTGTGCAGCCCGAGCGATACGAGGAACTGTGCGTCGGTTTCGGTGGCATGTGCGAGATGTCCGCTTCGGAAGAGTCGTCCTGTCCTGACCCTCCGTCCGTCGGCGGTCGTCATCCCGCCCACGTCACGGAAGTTGCGCACTCCGGACAGTTCGGGCGCCGTGGACGGGGTTCGGGGTATCTGCCGGGTCAAGAGGGTTCCTCCGCGTCGTCGTGAGGTGTCCGAATTACACTACTTGGGAACAACTTGCCATCAGCGGAGGCGAGATCGCGCCAGGCTCCGTGAGCCAGATCATACGGTGACCGTGCGTGCCTGATCACGAATCCCGAATTGCCATGTGGCGAGGGTTGTTGATGACTCGGAATGGACAGAGGGTGACGGGAATTCCGTCGTCCCCCCATGTCTGGGATTCCGTCAGGAAATTCATGGCTTGTTGTGCGCGGCAGGACTCGATTACCTTCGCGATCGATCCGGGTGGACCGCCTAATCCTGCCGCCGCCCGGGAACCCCACCCGACTATTCACGCGCGCGGCAGGAGCGGGGGAACCAGGTAAGCCGCCGTTCCGGGCCTCGTCTCCGGGACGGCTAGGGGTGAAGCCGCACCTCGGCCGTCGTCACCGACGCCGATGCGCGGCCGGACATCTCCAGTCCGAACCCGACAGCTCACCTCGCAGGCGTCGGAGAGGAATCCGCCATGCCCGCAAAGGGTAAGCACCGCCGTCCGAAGACCAGTTCCCTGTCCCGCGGGTTCGCCGTCGCGGGAACCGGTGGTGCGGCTCTCGCCCTGCCGCTGATCGGAGCCGCCGGCGCCCACGCGGCCGGCGCTCCCGCGGCGGCCCCCGTCGCCGCGCCCGTGTCGGCCCCGGACGCGGCGCCCGTGTCGGTCCCGCAGTCCCCGGTGTCCGTCCAGGCCACCCAGGCCGCTCCCGTCGCCGCGAAGGCCGCCCCGACCGTCTACACCGTCGTGTCGGGCGACTACCTCTCGAAGATCGCCGCCGACCGCCGGCTCTCCGGCGGCTGGGAGCGGCTGTACGCCGACAACCGGCAGGCCGTCGGTTCCGACCCCTCGATGATCCACCCCGGCCTGAGGCTGACCCTCGGCTCGGCCGCACCCGCCACCGAGTCGGCCCCCGCCCCGGCCCGCCCGTCGCAGTCGCAGTCGCGCTCCGGCAAGGCCGCCACCCCCGCTCCGAAGTCGCCCGAGCGGTCCTCCGGCGCCGCTCAGGCCGGCTCCGACGACGACTCCGCCACCAAGGCCCCCGCCAAGCGGCCCGCGGCCTCCGGCGGTCAGGGCGGTGAAACCTCCGGCGACACCTCCGCGAGCGCCGGTACGGGCACCGGTTTCGTCGCCCCGGTCGGCGGCGGGATCTCCACCCAGTACCGTGCCTCCGGCGCCATGTGGTCCTCCGGTTACCACACCGGCGTCGACTTCATCGCGAGCTCCGGCACCACCGTCAAGGCCGTCGGCGCGGGCACCGTGGTCTCCGCCGGATGGGGCGGCGCGTACGGCAACGAGGTCGTGATCCGGCACGCGGACGGCAAGTACTCGCAGTACGGCCACATGTCCTCGCTGTCCGTCTCGACCGGCCAGAGCGTCACGCCCGGACAGCGGATCGGGCTCTCCGGCTCCACCGGCAACTCCTCCGGCCCGCACCTCCACTTCGAGATCCGCACCGGCCCGTCCTACGGCTCGGACGTCGACCCGCTGGCCTACCTCCGCTCGAAGGGCGTCAGCATCTGACGCACCGCTCGCAGGAGCACGGACACGCGTGAGGCCGGGACCCGAGGAGGGGCCCGGCCTCACGCGATTCTTATTCCGCGTATGCATGGTGGGATAGATCACGGTCCGTCAACCCCTCATTACGTTGGCGTAGGTCGGCCGCGGGGGTGAAGGATGTCGAACTGTGGCAGCGACGAAGACGACACTCAAGACCATCGGCTCGTACGCGGCGATCGGGGACAGCTTCACCGAGGGCGTGGGGGACCCGGGACCCGGGGATTCACATCTCGGCTGGGCGGACCGGCTGGCCGTACTCCTGGCCGATCGGCGCGAAGAACACGATTTCCGGTACGCCAACCTGGCCGTGCGCGGAAAGCTCCTCGACCAGATCGTGGCCGACCAGGTACCCAGGGCCAAGGCCCTCGCGCCGGACCTGGTCACCTTCTGCGCGGGCGGCAACGACATCATCCGGCCGGGCAGCGACCCGGACGCGACGGCGGAGCGGTTCGAGGCGGCCGTGGCCGATCTCGTGGGCTCCGTCGGGCAGGTCATGATCACGACCGGATTCGACACCCGGGGCGTACCGGTCCTGCGGTACATGCGGGGCAAGATCGCCACGTACAACGCACACGTGCGCGCCGTGGCGGACAAGTACGACTGCCCGGTCCTCGACCTGTGGTCCCTGAAGTCCGTACAGGACCGACGGGCCTGGGACGGAGACCGACTGCACCTCTCGCCCGAGGGCCACACCCGCGTCGCGCTGCGCGCCGCGCAGGTGCTCGGCCTGGACGTGCCGACCGACCCGGACCAGCCGTGGCCGCCGGAGCGACCGCGCGGATCGGTGGACGTGACCCGGGACAACATCCAGTGGGCGCGCGAGCACCTGGTCCCCTGGATCGGCCGAAGGCTGCGCGGCGAGTCCTCCGGGGACCACGTCGAGGCCAAGCGCCCCGACCTGCTGCCCCTGTAGGACCCGAGGCGGCAGGACCCGAGCCCGCAGGCCGAGCCCTCGGGGCAGGCGTTCAGGACCCAGGGGGATCCGCCGGCCGGGTCGCGGGACGGCGGGCCCGGGGAGTCGGTCGGTGCCGCGAGGAATCCTTCGGGGCCGGTGTGCGTTGGGATGGTCGTAGACGTACGACCGTCCCGCCCCGATCCACCCTGGAGGCGCCTTGACCGGCTCCCGTCCCCTGCGTCCCCGGCTGCGTGCCCTGCGGCCCGAAGCCTTCGGCGCGGATCCGTCAGGCGCGCGCCTGGAGCGGATCCGCCGCTCGCCGAACTTCGCCGACGGCGTCTTCCAGAACCCGGTCGGCGCCCGGACCAGGCCCTCCGGCTCGATGGCGGAGTTCGCCAAGATCTACTTCCACAAGGAACAGCGGGTCAGGCGCAGCCCCTCGGGCGCCATCCCGGTGTATCCCACGACCCTCGCCGAACTGGCGAAGCCGCCGGTCAGCGGGTTGCGCCTGACCTGGATGGGGCACTCCAGCGTGCTCGCCGAGATCGACGGCCGCAGGGTGCTCTTCGACCCGGTGTGGGGCGAGCGGTGCTCCCCCTTCCCCTTCGCCGGACCCAAGCGGCTGCACCCGGTGCCCGTACCGCTGGCCTCCCTGGGCGAGGTGGACGTGGTCGTGATCTCGCACGACCACTACGACCACCTCGACCTCCCGACGATCAAGGCCCTGGCCGGTCGGGACATCGTCTTCGCCGTCCCGCTGGGCGTCGGTGCCCACCTGGAGCGCTGGGGGGTCCCCGCCGACCGGATCCGCGAACTCGACTGGAACGAGACCACCGAGGTCGCCGGGCTCTCGCTGACGGCCACCCCGGCCCGGCACTTCTGCGGTCGGGGGCTGCGCAACCAGCAGTTCACCCTGTGGGCCTCCTGGGTCGTCGCGGGGGAGCGGCACCGGATCTACCACAGCGGTGACACCGGCTACTTCCCCGGCTTCAAGGAGATCGGCGCGACGTACGGTCCCTTCGACGCCACGATGATCCAGATCGGCGCGTACTCCGAATACTGGAGCGAGATCCACATGACGCCGCAGGAGGGCATGCAGGCCCACCTGGACCTCCAGGGCGGCATCCCGCACGGCACGATGCTGCCCATCCACTGGGGCACGTTCAACCTGGCCCTGCACCCCTGGGACGAACCCGGCGAGGGCACGGTGACCGCCTCCCGGGAGACCGGCTCCGCCATCGCCCTGCCGGTGCCGGGCCAGCCGTTCGAACCGGGCTCCTCCGACGCGCCGGTCGAACCGTGGTGGCGGCCCTTCGTCGCCGCCGAACCCGTCCCCGCCCGTACGGCGACGGCCGCGCCGGCGGCCCCCGTAAGGACCGCGTCGGCCCCGGCCGTCACCGGCCGGGAGGAGTCGGAGGCCGTCGGGTCGTAGCCCCTTCGCGACCCGGGGCCCCGGGTCACGAAGGGGCTCGGGGCCCCGGGGGCGGCTCCGGTCCTCGCCGGGAGCGCGGGCGCGCGCTGGGACGGCGTACGCCCGCACCTGCCCGGCCGTACGCGCTCCCGGCGGATTCGGGCTGTCGTACGAGCGCTCCGTCGCAAGCGGGAAGCACCCCCGCCAAGTTCCCGACTGACGGTCCCGGGCGGGAGAGTGCGGTCTAGCGTGGGTATCCGGTGATCAACGCCGGGCCTCGGTACGTGGGGCCCGGGCCCCACGTACCGAGGACGCCGATGTCCGCACTCCGCGCCGCCCGCCACTCCCCGTCGAGACACGCCGCCACCGGTCCCGGCCGGCAGATACGCCCCCAGATGCTCCGCGCCACCGTCCTGCCCACTCTCGCCGCAGGACTCAGCGGCGCGGCCGCGGTGATCTTCACGCTCCAGCTCGGCGGAGGCGCCGGCGACCGGGACGCACGCCTGTGGCCGGTGCTCGGCGGCTGCGCCCTGCTCGTGCTCGGCGCCCTCGCCGCGGCGCTCCTGGGCGGGCAACGCGCGGCGAAAGCCGTCCGCGACCGGTGCGAGGCCCTGCGCCGCTCCAGCGTGCGCGGCCGGGAGGAACTGCGGACGGCCGCCGAACGGCTGGAACGGGGCGAGGCCGCGGGCCGCCCGGTACGCGGCGGACCGAACGGGCCGCCGCCGCACACCGATCCGGCGGGAGTGGACGAGTTCTGGCTGCTCTCCCAGGAACTCCGGGGCGCCCGGGAACAGGCGCACAAGACCCTCGTCCGGCTGGCCGGCCCGGTCACCCCGTCCGACAGCGACCGCAAGGTCGAGGTCTTCGTCAACCTCGCGCGCCGCCTCCAGTCCCTGGTGCACCGAGAGATCGCCCTCCTCGACGGCCTGGAGGACACCGTCGAGGACCCCGACCTCCTCAAGGAGCTCTTCCACGTCGATCACCTCGCCACCCGGATCCGCCGTCACGCCGAGAACCTCGCCGTGCTCGGCGGCGCCCCCTCCCGGCGCCAGTGGACCCGCCCCATCGATCTCGGCGAGGTGCTGCGCTCCTCCGTCGCGGAGGTCGAGCAGTACACGCGGGTGAAGGTGGTGCCCCCGGCGGGCGGCACCGTCCGGGGGCACGCCGTCGCCGACGTGGTGCACCTGCTGGCCGAACTCGTCGAGAACGCCACCGTCTTCTCCGCCCCCGACACCGACGTGACGGTGCGCGCCGAGCGCGTGACCGCCGGGGTCGCGGTCGAGGTGGAGGACCGGGGGCTGGGCATGCCGGTCGAGGAACAGCACCGGATGAACGCCCTGCTGGGCAATCCCGACCAGGTCAACGTCCGGCACCTGCTGGCGGATGGTCGGATCGGCCTGTTCGTGGTCGCGGCGCTGGCCCGGCGGCACGGGATCGCCGTCGAGCTCAAGTCCAACATCTACGGCGGGGTGCTCGCCGTGCTCGTGTTGCCGCAGGAACTGTTGGGCGCGGAGGCCCCGAGCGTCGCCGACGTGCTGGGGGGTGGCTCCCGGGCCGGCTCGTGGGGGTCCGGCGACATGGACCCGATGCCGATGCCGACCCTGGCGCCCGTACGGGTGTCCGCCCAGGTGCGCCCGTCCGAGGGGCACGGCACCGAGCACCTCTCGTTCGAGGGCCACGGGTCCGAGGGGTACACGTCCGAGGGCCACGGGCCCGAGCCGGTCGGCCCGCGTCCGGCCGCGTCGACGTGGGACCCGTCCCCGCCCGGGTACGCGGCGGAGGCCGCCGGGGTGGTCCTCGGCACCGTCGTCCCGGCCGGTGGGCCCGGGGTCGGTGCGGACACGGATCCGCCACCACTGCCCCGACGTCACGCCCGCCCCCATCCCGTCCCCGAGCCCGGCGGGGCCGCCGGACCCGATCGTGCGCCGGATGCCGAACCACCCGTTCACGACCCCGGGCTGATGGCGGCCTTCCAGCGGGGCTTCGGTCTCGCCCGATCGGAGGGGCCCTCATGACCGCGATCCCCACCCCTCGCACCACCCCCACCCCACACCTCGGCAAGGAGCACACCCCCATGGGCGGCGAAGCGGCGACGAAGACAGTCAGGCTCTCCGATCTCGACTGGCTGCTCAGCGGGCTGGTCCAGCGGGTGCCGTACACCCGCGGCGCCGTCCTGCTCACCGCGGACGGACTCGTCACCTGCGCGTACGGACTGGACGCCGACGACGCCGACCACATGGCGGCGCTGGCCTGCGGGCTCTACTCCCTCGGGCGCGGGGCCGGTGCCCGGTTCGCGGGCGGCGCGGAGGTCCGGCAGGTGGTGGTCGAACTGGACACGGCCCTCGTCTTCGTGTCGGCGGCCGGCTCCGGAACCTGTCTGGCGGTCCTCGCGGACGGGGAGGCCGACGCCGGGGTCCTCGGCTACGAGATGGCGATGATGGTCAAGAGCGTCCGTCCGTACCTGTCGGCGCCGCCGAGGCGGCCCGTCGCCGCCGACGCGGAGCGATGAGGACCCGCATCGGGGGGACGCGCACCATCGGCGCGGGACGGGACACCCCGTGGCTCGACGACACGGCGGGTCGGGTGACGCGCCCGTACACCGCGAGCGGCGGGCGGACCCGACCGGCCGTCGCACTCGATCTGCTCTCGCTGGTGACGGCGACCGGCGTACGCCCGCGTGCGCCGCTCGGACCCGAACACACCCTCGTCCTGCGCCTGTGCGCGGGCGTGGCGGCCGTCACGGTCGCCGAGCTGGCGGGACACCTGCGGCTCCCGACGGCGGTGGTGAAGGTACTGCTCGGCGACCTCCTCGAACACGGGGCCGTCACGGCGCAGGCGCCGCGACACCTGGGCGGCGCCGCACTGATCGCCGACGACCAGACCCTGCTGCGGGCGGTCCTCGAAGGCCTGCACCGGTGCCTGTGACGACCGCCCCGGCCCCGCCCGCTCCGCCGCCAGGCGGTCACGGGCGGGGCCGGCGCGGGCAGCGCCGCCCGCGCCGCCCCACCCCTCACGCTCTCGGATCCGGGGGAACCGCATGACCCTGAACGCATCGACCCGCCGGCTGCTCCTCACCCCCGTGGATCGGGAAGCGCCCGCGCGCACCCCGCGCCTGCGCGAACTGGGCCTGGGGGAAAGGGCGGACCCGGAACTGGACGCCTTCGCGCAACGCGTCGCCGAGACACTGGAGACGCCCTACGCGGGCGTCAACTTCATGGGGGAGGAGCGGCAGTTCTTCGGAGGACTGCACCACCGGCCCGACGCCCCGCGGCGCGGCTATCCGGCGCGCTCCCTGCCCCGGGACCACGGCTACTGCCCCCACGTGGTCGTCCGGCGGCGGGCGCTGGCCCTGGAGGACGTCCGGGACTTCGCGCGCTTCGCCGGGAACGCCGTCGTGGACGGCAGCGGCGTGCGGTCCTACCTGGGAGCCCCGCTGACGGACCGTCGGGGGTTCGTCCTGGGCACGGTGTGCGCCGTGGACCTGGTGCCGAGAGGCTGGGGACTGGAGGGACTGGCGACGCTGAAGGGCCTCGCGGCGGAACTGGTCGACCTGGTGCACACGCGCGAGGACCGACAGGGCCCAGGCTGACGGCCTCAGGCGCGGGGGTCCAGGAAGGCCGAGATGCGCTGCCGCAGTCCGGCGGGATCCAGCCCGTGGGCCGCGGTGTGTTCGTCGATCGTGCCGTAGCGGCGGAGTTCGGCCCGCGAGACGCCGAGGCCGAGGACGCGGTGGGGGAGGTCGGCGAGGGCGTCGTTGGCGGCGGCCGTGGACGTGCCGGCCAGGTACGGCTCGACGAGTACGACGTCGGCCGGACCGGAGCCGACGGCCGCGCGCAGCGCCGCGTCGTCGAAGGGGCGCACGGTCGTCGCGTAGAGGACCGTGACGTCCATGTCCCGCGTCGCGGCCAGCACGTTGTCCAACAGCGGTCCGACGGCGAGCACCACGCCGCCGCGGCCCTGCCGGACCGTCTGGAAGCCCAGGCCGGCGAAGGGGCGCGGGCGGTGGTTCTGCTGTGCGGAGAGGCGGACGTAGACCCGGTCGTCGCCGGCGGCGTAGGCGTGGCGCAGGAGTTCCTCGGCCTCGTCGGGATGGCCGGGCACGTGGATCGTCCAGCCTTCGAGGGTGTCCATCAGGGCGACGTCGCCCGGCGACATGTGGGTGAAGCCGCCGGCGGGCCAGTCGTAGCTCGCACTCGCGCTGACCAGCACACCACCGGTGTCCTGATGGCCGAAGTCCAACTTGACCTGCTCGAACGGCCGCTCCACGAGGAAGCTCGCGAAGGTGTGCATGATCGGTCGCATGCCGGTGAGGGCCAGGCCCCCGCCGACGCCCACGAGCAACTGCTCACGGATCCCCACGTTGAGGACCCGGTCCGGGTGACGTGCCTGGGCCGGACGGAATCCGTCCATGGTGATCTCGGCGAGTACGAGTGCCAGCCGGGGATCGTCGTCGAGCAGCCGTGACGTGACCGCGATGAACCGTTCCCGCATGGTGTCCATGTTCTTCCCTGCCCCTTGGTTTCTGCTTCTCTCAGGACGCCCGATCCGGACGTCGGTGATTCGGACGTCGGTGATCCGGACGTCGGTGACCCGGACGTCTGATCAGAACTTCTTCTCGACGCGGGCGACGACGGCGTGCGGTCGACCCGGATGCGGCAGTGTGAAGGCCGCGTGCAGCGCCTCGTGGTCCCGTCCGTCGACGGTGACCGCCGACCAACCCGCCGCCTCGAAGCGGGAGGCGATCCCGCCCGGCCATCCGTGGGTCGCGGAGTCGTTGTCGATCACCACCGTGTGCAGCCGGTCCAGACCGGCCGAACCGGCGTGCGCGAGTGCCTCGTGGTTGCTGCCCTCGTCGAGCTCGGCGTCCCCGATCAGCACCCACACCGCCTGTTCGTCCAAGCCCTGCGCCCGCAGCCCGAGCGCGCTGCCGACCGCCAGCGGCAAGCCGTGCCCGAGCGAACCGCTGCCGATCTCCACGCCGGGGATCAGGGTGCGGTCCGGGTGGTGGCCGAGCGGGGAGTCGTACGAGCCGAATCCGCTCAGCCACTCCACGGGGAAGAACCCCTTGGCGGCGAGCACCGCGTAGTAGGCCATGGGCCCGTGTCCCTTGGAGAGCAGGAAGCGGTCCCGCTCGGGATCCCGGGCGGATTCGGGCCCCACCCGCAACACCCGGTCGTAGAGCACCCACAACACGTCGAGCGTGGACGTGGCGGCGGGCCCGTGCTTCTCGGCCCCGGTCATGAGGGCGATGAGCCGGCCCAGGTCTTCGTGGCGGAGTCCGGTGTCCGCTGTTGCCTGTGTCATGCGTCCAACCGTGCAACCTCAAGTCGACTTGAGGTCAAGCGGCTGCCGGCGCGGCCGTCGGGCCCGGCTGTCGGGTGTCGGCTGTCGGGTGTCCGTGCAGTGTCCGGGGATCGGGTCCGGGAAAGGTGCGCGCGACCACCCTCCGAAGTGCGGTATTGTTCTCGTGCCAGTTCAACCAGGGGAAACTCCCAGGTCAGCGGGCATCGGGACGTGGCGCAGCTTGGTAGCGCACTTGACTGGGGGTCAAGGGGTCGCAGGTTCAAATCCTGTCGTCCCGACTAAGGGGTTCGCCTCGTAGTCGCAGATCGGAGCCCTGTCTCACTTCGGTGAGGCAGGGCTCTTGTCGTTCCCTGGGGGTGGCGTCACATGTCGGCGCATGGCGGGGAGTGGCTCCTCGATCTCGTCCGGACTCGCATTCGAGCGGCGTAGGCATGGCGCGCCACGCACATGTGCGTTCGGGAGGGGAGAGGGGTAACCTCCCGCTTCATTTCCGGCGTCAGGGCCGGATGGGGTGGCGCCCTACCCGACGTAGTGTCCGATAGGGCAATGGGTTTCATCGGGACCCATGGAGCGGTTGCATGTCGGGCATATTTTGACGCGACCCGAACTCGTCCCGTGGAGCACGCCAAAGAGCTCCTTGAGTGATTGTCCCGCTTTTCGCTGGGCCTTGGGTACGGTTTCAAAAGGACTTCGCTCCACCGGTGCACTGTCGACGTCTGGCGGAGGAGGCCTCTTGCCGAGGAGTAGGTCCCTGAGTCCCATTTCTTCCTCCTGGAGTTGCCGTAAGGGCGCCAAGCATCGAATGGCTACCGGTGAATGCTTGTCCATATCCGGGGTTGTGGCCCCATGGGTAGATCACCAACGATGGCGAGCTGGCCTTCGCCACTCGGTCGCCATTCGTATCCTGCTCGTGCTCGTCACCTGGTTCGCTCCCCTCCCTTCCACAGAGTGCAGCAGGGAGCCTTTTCGCCACCTCGGAATTTGTCGGGCCCGTCATTCACGACGATGACCGTGGCGAGCTTCTTCTCGTCAACGCCTTCGGGCCAGCACGTGTGCGCGTCCACCTTCGCTCCCTTGAACGAGGTCTTGTCGCCGTTGACGGCTGCGAGGGTGAGATTGGCGCTCCTCAGATCGGCCCCGTCGAGGTTTGTGCCTATCAGGCTCGCTTCGTAGAGGTTGGCCCCGAGTAGGTTCGCTTTCTGCATTTTGGCGTCCTCGAAGTGAGACCGCTCCAGGTTTGTATCCTGAAATCGGCCGTTCCGGACCTTGACTCCCATGAAGTCCGCGTTGCGCATCAGCTTGCCGCTGAAATTGATTCCGTCGATATCGCGATTGCCGGGCGTGAATCCTGGCATGGCCTCGACGATTTCAACGTTCGCGCGCCATGCCGCATACTTCTGACTCTCTTCGATTTGCTTGTCCAGGAAGAGGGCCGAAACCCCTATCGCGATGCCGGTGATCAACCCGCCCCCTATGCCGGCCAGCACTTCAATCCGGGGTTCGCGCTCCGGCTCCCTGACGGCCATCCGCCACGCAAATGCCGCACCCGTCGCGCCGAGGATGCCGAGCAGAATCAGAAATCCGAGCAGAGCCCATGCTATGACAGGCATGAGGTCATCCCCAATACGATGGATCGGGCGAAAATGCCTCACTTCCTCTGTACCCCTACTCCCGAGTGATCGCAAACGCTACGCGCCGAGTGGGGCGAGCTTTGAATCTCCCTGGTTTATCCACGCGACGGGAATGGTTGAAGACGGTAGTTAAATGACTGCCGTCTCGTGCCGGACCGAATGGGCAAAACGGGGTCGCAGCGCCGCGCTTCACGAAACAGCGGCGGGCCGTCCGGAACGGGTCGGGGCTGCCACATCACCCCTTGGATGGGCCTGGGGCAGGCGCTGCCCCTCTGAGGTGCCGGGTGACCTCGCGTGGTGATCGGCACGGGGCAGGGCCCTCGCGCACGCCCACCACTCACGGTCACCGGTCGGTGGCGGCGGCGCTCACCGGCTGATGGGCCCAGCACCTCGCCCGAGGGCGCGGCGTGCGGCGGCCATGGTTACGCCGTGGGTGATGACGGGCGACGGGCGAGGCGCTCGCCACATTCGAGCCACCTGCCATCGGTGATGTGTACCAGCTCCGTTAACATGTTCGAGCAGACAATGATCACAGGTTTCATTTATATAAGTCGGCTGAAAATTGATATCTAGGGTGTCGCGATCCGTTTCGCGAAGAGGTGACGGAATCGGGTTCTCCGGGTGGCGGCGGCCGCGGGTCCTGTTGTGGACCGCGGTGAGTGTGATCGCCCTCGGTTTCCTCGTGGCGCTGGAGATCGCCGCGCGCCACTACGGCGTGCCCGGTCCGGTCACCGTTCAGGCGCGCGAGGTGATCTTCGCGCCCCAGTCGGGGACGGTGCTGTACGCCAGCATGGCCCTGGTGATGGTGGTGCTCACCTGGCGGGAGCGGTTCATCGCGGTCGGCGCGGCGGTCGGCATCGACCTCGTGTTCTGGTTCGTGCGGTGGCTGGTCGGCGCCCAGATGATGGTCGGCAACGGCGCGTTGTGGGTGACCCTCGGCTGCGCCGTCATCGCCGTCACGCGCCGCACCGGCGCGGAGCGCGCCCTGCTGCTGAAGGGCGTCGGGCTGGCCCTGCTGCTCGTGGCCGGTCGCAAGACCGGCTACACCTGGCTGCTGATCACGTCCAAGAGCCGCCCGATGGTCCTCGACCAGTACGTGGCGACCGCCGATCACGCGCTGGGCAACCCGTCGTGGGTCGTGGGTCGCCTGGTCGATGCCACCGGTGCCGTCGGCGCCCATGTCCTCGACTGGGTCTACATCCAGCTCGCGGTCGCCGCGGTCGCCGTCGCCCTGTACCAACTGCGCAACGTGCGGATCGAGCGCCGCTTCCCGAGCCACCACCTGGTGCGCACGTTCCTGGTCATCGGCCTGCTCGGGCCGGGCATCTACATGATCTTCCCGGTGGTCGGGCCGATCTTCGCCTACGGCGCCGACGGCGGGCAGTGGGCCCTGGCCGACCTGTGGCCGAACACCCCGCCGCCGCCGGGCGTCCCGCAGGCGATGCCCTTCGACGAGTTCACCCCCCGCAACTGCATGCCCAGCCTGCACACGGCATGGGCCACCGCGATCTTCATTCATTCCCGCAAGGCCCCGCGAGCCCTGCGGTTCGCGGGCACGTTCTGGCTGATCGCGACGCTCGGCGCCACGCTGGGCTTCGGATACCACTACGGCGCGGACATCATCGCCGGCGTCGTGTTCACGCTCACGATCGAGGCGGGGCTGCGCTCGCTCGCCCGCGGCTGGGACCGGTCCGGAGCCCTCCTGGTCGCCCACGGTGGCGCGGTGTTCGTCGCGCTCCTGGTGTCGTACCGCTACCTGTCGACGGAGATGGCCGGACACCCCTGGGTGTTCGGACCGCTGCTCCTCCTCGCGACGGGCTCGGTGGTCTACGCCTACGTGCGCACCACCCGGTCGTGGGATCGGACGACCCCGTCGGCGCGCATTCCGGAACAGCGACGCGAGCCCCAGCCCGAACTGGTCTGACGGGTCTCGGGGCGGGCCCGCCGATGCCCGGGCCCGTCCGGATCCCGCGGTGCCCCCGGCCGCGCGCGCCCGTTCAGGTACCGGTTCGGGCGGTGACGGGGCCACCGGGCAGGGGTTCGCGCCGCGCCCACCAGGTCTCGGGGACGCCGGCGGTACCGGTGCGCGCGGCGACCGTGCCGCCGCTGATCGCGCAGTTGGTGTCGATGTCGCCGAGACCCTCCGCCGTGGTCCACAGCGCGTCGAGGAGGCTGTCCAGGTGCCGGGCCGCGGACCACAGGGCGAAGGGCACCGTGTCGCTCGCGCGGATCAACCGGCCGTTTCCGAGCACGTCGGCGGCCTCGTCCGGTGTGGTGCCGGCGGGCAGGTCGGCGGCTCGGCGCAGGCCCCCGGCCACCTGCCCGGCGGGTGTCAGCGCGGCCACCTCACGGAGGAAGGCCGACGCCTCGGGAGCGGGCCGCTCCCGGCTGCGCGCGGCCAGGGCGGCTGCCACGGCCACCGCCACGGCGCCCGCGATCGCCTCCGGGTGGGCATGGGTGACCTCGGCCGACAGAACGGCCTGATCCGCCACCTCGTCCAGGTCCTCGTGGAACCACGCGCCCAGGGGCGCCACCCGCATCGCCGCGCCGTTGCCGAGGCTGCCCTGACCGTTGAAGAGGTTCCTCGCCTCGGTGCGCCAACTCGCCGGCCGCTTCGCGAGTTCCGGGAGGAGCCGGCGCATGCCGTTGCCGTAGCCGCGATGGGCGTCGGTCACGTAGGCCGCGCCGAACGCCTCCGCCAGCCGGTCCTGCCGCACCGTGCCGTGCTCCCTCAGGACCCGGAGCACCGACACCGCCATCGCCGTGTCGTCGGTCCAGCGCCAGGTCGACTCCTGCGGGGTGCGGCGCGCCCGGATTCCCTCGATCGCCGAGTCGCCGGGCCGGAACCACGGAAACCACAGTTCCCCGAAGGCATCACCGAGGGCCAGGCCGTCGAGGGCGTCACGAGCGGCGTCCGCGGGTGTCGTCATGACGTGCATGCTGCCGGTACGACCGCCCCGCGCGCAGGGGTTTTACCCGCCCGGGCCCCGCCGCCCGCCCGGACCGTGTTCCCCGCCGCCCGCCCGGGGCTCCCCGGGGCTCAGGTGCCGGCCAGGAGGAGCCCGCCCATGGTGACCATCGTCGCCGCGACCAGGCCGTCCAGGACCCGCCAGGCCGAAGGTCGGGCGAGGAGACCGCTGAGCAGCCGTGATCCGTAGCCGAGCGCGCTGAACCAGGCCAGGCTGGCCAGGACGGCGCCGCCGCCGAACGCCCAGCGCAGATCGCCCCGGTCCGCCGCGAGGGAGCCCACGAGCAGGACGGTGTCCAGGTAGACGTGCGGGTTGAGCCAGGTCATCGCCAGGCAGGTCAACACGGCCGTGCGGGCGGACCCGGGGGCCGTGCCCGAAGTGGTGAGCGCCGCCCCCGGATCGGGTCGCAGCACCCGGCGGGCCGCGAGGGCCCCGTAGCAGATCAGGAAGGTGCCACCGGCGATCCCGACGGCGGTCAGCGCGGCCGGCCAGGCGTTGACGAAGGCTCCGACCCCCGCGACGCCGAGCAGGATGAGGAGCGCGTCGGACACGGCACAGATGGCCACCACCGGGAGCACCGACTGGCGGCGCGCTCCCTGGCGCAGGACGAACGCGTTCTGGGCGCCGATGGCGACGATGAGGGAGAGACCGGTGCCGAAGCCCGCGAGACCCGCCGTGGTGATGCCGTGTGTCATGGCTTCGACCGTATGCAGGCGCTCCGGTTCAGTACAGCTAAAGTTTTTTACGTACCCTTAGCGCTCGTGATGGAAGAACTTCCCCTGGAGCAGGTGCGGACCCTGCTCGCCGTGGTCGACGAGGGCACCTTCGACGCCGCGGCCGCCGCCCTGCACGTGACCCCCTCCGCGATCAGCCAGCGCGTGAAGGCCCTGGAACAGCGCACGGGCCGGGTGTTGCTGATGCGCACCAAACCCGTACGGGCGACGGAGTCCGGGCAGGTGGTGATCCGGTTCGCCCGCCAACTCGCCCGGCTGGAACGGGATGCCCGCGCCGAACTCGGTCTGGGCGCCGACGAGGAGCGGGAGCCGGTCCGCCTGCCGATGGCGGTCAACGCCGACTCGCTGGCCACCTGGCTGCTGCCCGCACTGACCCGCGTGCCCCGGGATCCGCCCGTCTGCTTCGAGCTGCACCGCGAGGACGAGGGCCACACCACGGCGCTGCTCCGGGAGGGCCAGGTGATGGCTGCGGTCACCTCCACGCCGGACCCGGTGGCCGGGTGCACGGTCCGGGCGCTCGGGCTGGCGCGCTACCTGCCGGTGGCACGGCCCGATTTCGCCGCCCGTTACCTGACCGGGCCGTTGGAGCGGGACCTGCGGGAGGCGCCGGTGATCGTCTTCGACCGGCGCGACGAGCTCCAGGACCGGTTCGTGCGGAGCCTGGCGCGCGGCGCCGGCTCGGGCGCGGGGGCGAGTGCGATCCGGCACCACGTGCCGACCTCGGAGGGGTTCCGCGACGCCGTGGCCGCCGGCCTGGGGTGGGGGCTGGTGCCGCAGGCGCAGGCCGACCCGCTCCTGCGGTCCGGCGAACTGGTGCTGTTGACGTCGAAGCGCACCATGGACGTGCCGTTGTACTGGCAGCAGTGGAAGCTGGACTCGCCCGCGCTCGCGGTGGTCGCGGAGGTGATCGCGCAGGCCGCGGGGGAGGCGTTGTTGCCTCCGGCGCGCTGAGGCGAGCAGGTCCTACGCTGTCGGACATGGAGTCCTACACGATCGGCCAGGCGGCGCGACTGCTCGGGGTGAGCGTCGACACGGCGCGCCGCTGGGCCGACGCCGAACGTTTCCCCACCCGCCGGGAAGGCTCGCGGCGCATGGTCGAGGGCCCGGACCTGGCGGCGTTCTGCGTTCAGGTGGCGCAGGAGGACGACGACGGGGAAGCCCCGTACACCTCGGCGCGCAACGCCTTCCCGGGCATCGTCACGGCCGTGAAGCTCGGCGCGGTCGACGCCCAGGTGGAGATCCAGGCCGGACCGCACCGGGTGGTGTCCCTGCTGACGCGGGAGGCGGTGGAGGAACTGGGACTTGAGGTCGGTGCCCGGGCGGTCGCCCGGGTGAAGTCGACCAGCGTGTTCGTCGACCGGGGTTGAACCGCGCGGCCGGGTCGGGGGCGTGCCCCGGTGGTCGGTCGGCGGGGCGCCGGGGTGAGGGTGTGTCACCGGCGCCTGGTAACTTCTACAGTGTTGTAGAAGCAAGCCGACGTATGGAGCTCTCATGGCCCTGTGGGACCGCATCAAGGAGTCCGCATCGACGATGCAGACCCAGCTCGTGGCGACCAAGAACGACCTCAAGAGCGGCGCGTTCCGCGACGCGAGCATGGCGATGTGCGCGTTGGTCGCCGCCGCCGACGGGACCATCGATCCCGACGAACGCAGGCGCGTGGCGCAGCTGATCGCCGGCAACGAGGTGCTGCGGAACTTCGACGCCGAAGACCTGCGCCGCCGGTTCGAGGCGAACCTGACCAAGCTCACCACCGACTTCGACTTCGGCAAGGTCAGCGTGCTCCAGGAGATCGCCAAGGCGAAGAAGAAGCCGACCGAGGCGCGCGCCGTGGTGCAGATCGGCATCGTCATCGGCGGGGCCGACGGGGACTTCGACAAGACCGAGCAGGCCGTGGTGCGCGAGGCCTGCTACGCGCTGGACCTGCCCCCGCACGAGTTCGACCTCTGAGTCGCCCCGCGCCCCCGACCGGCGCCCCCGCGCCCCGCCGGTGACCTCACAGCGCCGTGGCGGTGCGCAGGACGCAGATCAGGGTCACCGCCGAGTTCGCGGAGGAGAGCGCCGATACCGTCGTGCCCGCCGCCGCGCTCCAGGTGGCCAGCCCGGCCGCCGTGCGCAACGGGGGCCACACGAGCGCCGGCGGGGCCGGGGACAGCAGGGCCGCCACACGGCGCGGCACCGGCCCGGCCGTCGCGGCGGGGAGCCCCGGGGGAGTGGCGCGGGAGAGCAGGGCGGCCTTGCCGATGGCCGTGGCGACCGTACGCCGATTGCCGACCCGGGCCGCCGCGGCCTCGTCCGCCCATCGTTCGGCCGTGTACGACACGGCCGAACGGAGCGGTCGCAGGAAGGGGTTGGCGCAGGCGGCCAGCCGCACCACCGTCAGGAACCGGTGGTGACGACCGGCGAGGTGCGCCCGCTCGTGGGCGAACAGCGCCCGCCGCTCCGCCGGGTCGAGTGCGGACAGCAGGCCCGTCGTCACCACGACGCGGCCACCGTGCCGGCCCGGGCCGGGCAACGCGTAGGCGTACGGTTCGGCGGCCGGCAGCACCACCACCGGCCCGTCGGTCAGTCCCGCGAGTGCGCGCCGGCAGTCGCGCCGGACCCGCCGAGCGCGCCACACGGCGGTCGCGGCGGAGCCGAGCACGGCGGCCAGCGCGGGGATCGCCGCGGGGCCGGCCACCTCGTCGTAGGGGAGCGCCGCACGCACCTCGGGGTCCGACCAGGCGTCGGGGAGCGGATTGCCCGGCAGTTGAGCGGTCCCCACCACCATGAGCAGGCCCAGACACAGGGTGCTGCACAGGGCCAGCGCGGCGGCCACGCCGGTCAGCAGCCAGGTGGCGGTGCGCGGGTGCAGGTGCTGCGCGGCCGGCCGGGCGAGCGGCCAGGCGGTCAGGGGCAGGACCAGGGGAAGGAAGACGAGCAGGCCCATCGGTGTCCCGTCCCGTCAAGCCCGGGTCGGGCCGGAGCCGGGGGATCCGCCGCCCGGCACCTCGCCCCCGAGCAACTCGCGCAGCAGCCGTTCGTCGTGGGGCGACAGCGCGGTGACGAAACTGGCCAGCACCGCGTCACGGTCCGCTTCGCCGTCCAGGACCTTGCGCATGCGCAGCGCGGCCAGTCCGGCGCCGTCCGCGACGGGCGTCCAACGGAACGACCGGCCGGACCGCTCCCGCTCGACCGCGCCCTTGTCGTGCAGTCGGGTCAGGATGGTGATCACCGTGGTGTAGGCGATGCCGCCGCCGATCCGCTCCTGCACCCAGCCCGCGGTGGCGGCATCCGGGGACTCGCCGAGCGCGGCCAGCACCTGCGCCTCCAACTGCCCCTGGGCCCGACGCCGGGAGGGGTGCGGGCCGGCGGAGCCACCCTCGTCGTGGTCGTTCATGCCCTCCGCCTTCCGGTCCGCGTCCCGACTGTCGCGGGGAGGCCATCGTACTGACGCCCCGCGACGGCCACCGTCGCCCCGGCGGGGTTCGCCGTGCCGCGCCGGGGCACGCGCGGTGTCACACGGCGTCGCCGACCCGGTCCACCGGCCTCCGGCGCGGGTGCTGTCCCGGTGCGGTGGTGTCCCGGGTCGGGCACCGGCGCGGCGGTGGCAGACTGGCGGCTGATCCGCCGAAGGGGAGTACGTCCTTGTCCATGTTCAGCAACCTGCGCCGGGCCGTGCGCCGCGGCTACCGGCGGGCCGTCGACCTCAGCCACCCGGCCCGTTCCCCTCTCGGCAGCGCGGTCGTCAACTGCCTCGTCTACCGCGACGGCCTCCGCCAAGAGGACTGCGGGGAGGTCGAAGAGGCGCTGCGCAGGGTCCGCAAGAACGGCGAGGGCTTCGTATGGGTCGGCCTGCACGAGCCGAGCCAGGAGGAGATCACCGGCCTCGCCGGGCTGTTCGACCTGCACCCGCTCGCCGTCGAGGACGCCGTCAACGCCCACCAACGGCCCAAGGTGGAACGGTACGACGACACCCTCTTCGCCGTGTTCAAGACCGTGCGCTACGTCGAACACGAGGAGCTGACCGCGACCAGCGAGGTCGTGGAGACCGGCGAGTTGATGGCCTTCGTCGGCGAGGACTTCGTCCTCACGATCCGGCACGGCGGCCGCGGCACCCTCGGCCCCGTCCGGGAAGCCCTGGAAGCCGCTCCGGATCAACTCGCCAAGGGGCCGGCGGCCGTTCTGCACGCCATCGCCGACCACGTGGTCGACGACTACGTGGCCGTCACCGACGCCGTGCAGAACGACATGGACGCCGTCGAGACCGCGGTGTTCAGCGAGTACGGCGGTCGTGGCGACGCCGGACGGATCTACCAGCTGAAGCGCGAACTCCTCGAACTGCGGCGGGCGGTGGCGCCCCTCGGTCGACCGCTGCACCTGCTGGCCACGGAGCCGATACCGCTCATCCCGCCGGACGTCCGCGCGTACTTCCGCGACGTGGCCGATCACCTCACCCGCGCCACCGAACAGATCGGCGCCTACGACGGACTCCTCGACTCCATCCTCCAGGCCCACCTCGCGCAGGTGACCGTGGCCCAGAACGAGGACATGCGCAAGATCACGGCCTGGGCGGCGATCGTCGCCGTGCCGACCATGGTCTGCGGGGTGTACGGCATGAACTTCGACCACATGCCGGAACTGCACTGGACGTACGGATACCCGCTGGTGATCGCGGTCATGGCGACTGCCTGCCTCGTGATCCACCGGGGGTTCCGGCGCAACGGCTGGCTCTGACCCGGCGGGAGGGCGCCACGGCCGCGCGCGTGCGGCCACGGCCCCGCAGGGCAGGACCCCGCGCGCCGAACACCGCGATCGGCGTGCGGGGACTCCTCCCGACCCCTCGGGGCCCGGCGCGGCGAAAGAGCCGCAGACACCGGGCCGGACCCCGTGGTGTCCGGCCAGTCAACCAAGCCGGCCGGGGTCGCCACGACTGGTGCCCGACACGGAAATGCCGCCGCTTGAGTGCGTGCGGCCTGGTCGATGATCCGAACCGGCCGGCCGCGCGCCCGGCGTCAACCGGCCAGGCTCATCAGCATCACCGGATCGGACGTCGGCCGGGGCGATCCGCCCGCGGGCTCCAGGGTGACCCCGACGGCGGTGGCCCGGCCGACCGGCCCGGTCATCAGGGTGCTTCCGTCGCCGCCGAGCAGGCCCGCCGGTCGCATCTCCGGGCCGTCCGCGAACCACAGCTGGTACGTCTTGCCCGCCGGGGCGGGTGCCATCCCGGAGCCGACGAACGCGGCCCGGTTCCGCGCCGTGCTCACCACCACCGTGCCCTTCGCGCCGGACGGGGTGCTGCCCACCACCGTCCGGGCGTCCGGGGCGGTGATCACGTCCGTCAGGTTCTGCAGTTCGCGCAGCTCGCGGCCGGCCTGGACGGCCTGGTCCCGCTGCCACACCGCCGTGCCACCCAGGGCGAGCGCCCCGGCCAGACAGGCCGCGAGTGCCATCGGCAGGGCGCGCCTGCGCAGGCTCGGGATGCCCCGGCGGGCCGGAGGCAGCTGCCGCACCGTGTCGATCCGGTCCAGTACGTGCGCGCGCATCGCGGGTGGCGGAGGCAGGGCGGTCGCCGAGCCGAGCCGGGCCGCCGTCGCCGTGAACTCCCGTACGTCCTGGGGGCACAGCGCGCACCGGGCCAGGTGGTGCTCGAAGGCCGTCCGTTCCTCGGAGTCCAGGGCGTTCAGCGCGTAGGCGCCGGCGAGGGCGTGCATGTGGTCGGTCCCGGTGCTCATGCGTTGACCCCCATGCAGTCGCGCAGGCGGATCAGACCGTCGCGCAACCGTGTCTTGACCGTGGGCAGCGGGGTGCCGAGGGTCTCCGCCACCTCTCGGTACGTCAGCCCGCCGTAGTAGGCGAGGCTGACGGCCTGCCGTTGCAGTTCGGTGAGACCGCGCACGCAGCGGCGCACCTGCTCGCTCTCCAGCCGCACCTCCACCTGCTCGCTCACCTCGTCGTAGGGGCGGGTGTGCTCCCGCGCCGCGTTGTCCTGCTCGCGGGCCGCCGCCGCCTGCGCGGAGCGGACCCGGTCCACCGCGCGCCGGTGCGCGATCGTCATCACCCAGGTCATGACACTGCCCTTGTCGGAGCGGTAGCGCGCGGCCTGCCGCCAGACGTCGATCAGGACCTCCTGCGCCACTTCCTCGGACTGCGCCCGGTCCCGCAGGACCTTGACGACGATGCCGTAGACGGGACCCGCGACCACGTCGTAGAGCGTGGCGAAGGCGTCCTGGTCGCCGCGGGCGATCAGGTCCATGAGGGTGGGCAGGTCGGGGCCGGGCTTCTCCCATGCCGCGCCGAAGGTCACCGGTTGCCGCACGAGAGCCCCCTTCGCCCCAGGAGCCGGCCGTTTCGAGTACTGGTCATGGCAGGGGTTCCTTCGGGAGCGGCGACTGCTGGCAGGGGTGACACATGGAGGGTTTCGTAGCCGAAGCCCTCATGGATTGGTTTGCTCCGGAACTGACAACAAGGGCTCGCCAAGGGTTCTCCGCGCCTCGATTATCTGGTAGGAAAGTTTCCTAACCGAATCGGGAAGCCTCAACCACCGCATGGAGGCCTTGTGTTCACCCCCCAACGCAAGAACAGGACCGTCGCGCTCGGCGCCCTGCTCGGCGCCGCCCTGCTCGCCGCCCCCGTCGCGGCCCACGCCACGGCGGCCCCGGCCGCCGCACCCGCCGCCTCCACCGCGGCGGCGGCGACCGGACTCGACGACCCGGCGAAGAAGGACATCGCCATGCAGATCGTCTCCAGCGCGGAGAACTCCTCGCTGGACTGGAAGGCCCAGTACAAGTACATAGAGGACATCGACGACGGCCGCGGCTACACCGCCGGGATCATCGGATTCTGTTCCGGCACCGGCGACATGCTGGACCTCGTCGAGTACTACACGCAGGTCAAGCCCGCGAACGTGCTCGCGAAGTACCTCCCGGCGCTGCGCAAGGTCGACGGCGGCGACTCGCACGCCGGCCTCGACCCGAACTTCACCAAGGACTGGGCCAAGGCGGCCCAGGACACGGAGTTCAAGAAGGCCCAGGACCACGAGCGCGACCGGGTCTACTTCAACCCCGCCGTCAAGCAGGGCAAGAGCGACGGTGTCGGCACCCTCGGCCAGTTCGCCTACTACGACGCCATCGTCATGCACGGCGACGGCAGCGACTCCACCAGCTTCCGCAACATCCGCAAGCGCGCCCTGACCAAGGCCAAGCCCCCGGCCCAGGGCGGCAACGAGACCACCTGGCTGAACGCCTTCCTCGACGCCCGCGTCTGGGCGATGAAGCAGGAGGAGGCCCACAGCGACACCAGCCGCGTGGACACCGCCCAGCGGGCGTGGGTCAAGAAGGGGAACCTGAACCTCGACACCCCGCTCGACTGGAAGGTCTACGGGGACCCCTTCCACATCGGCTGACCCCCCACGCACCCCGCGCCACCCATCCGGCGCCCGCACCCCGCGGCCCGGGACGGTCCCCTCCCCGTCCCGGGCCGCGGCCGTGTGACCGGGCGGGCGGGGCCGGGTGACGCGTGTCTCCCCCGGGTTCCGGCAGGGGGCTGTCCAGACCGGTCCGATCACGAGATATCTTGATGTCGAGCAATGTTGCAGACGAGAGACGCAGACTGTGGAGCGGAGCATCCGGTGACTGACTCGACCATCATCTACACGCACACTGACGAGGCCCCGGCCCTCGCGACGTATTCCTTCCTGCCTGTGATCCAGGCGTACGCGTCGACGGCCGGTGTGAATGTCGAGACCCGTGACATCTCCCTGGCCGGTCGGATCATCGCCAGCTTCCCCGAGCACCTGGAAGAGGGCCAGCGCATCGCGGACGCCCTCGCCGAGCTGGGCGAACTGGCGAAGACCCCGGGCGCCAACATCATCAAGCTGCCCAACGTCTCGGCCTCGATCCCGCAGCTCAAGGCCGCGGTCGTCGAACTCCAGGGCCAGGGCTACGCGCTCCCGGACTACCCGGACGACCCGAAGAGCGACGATGAGCGCGAGATCCGCGCCCGCTACGACAAGATCAAGGGCAGCGCCGTCAACCCGGTCCTGCGCGAGGGCAACTCCGACCGCCGCGCCCCCGCCTCGGTCAAGAACTACGCCAAGGCCCACCCCCACCGCATGGGCGCCTGGACCTCCGAGTCGAAGACGAACGTCGCCACCATGGGCGCCGACGACTTCCGCTCCACCGAGAAGTCCACCGTGATCACCGAGGCCGGCACGCTCCGCATCGAGCACGTGGCCGCCGACGGCACCACCACCGTCCTGCGCGAGTCCGTACCGGTCCTCGCCGGTGAGGTCGTGGACGCGTCCGTCATGCACGTCGACGCGCTGCGCACCTTCCTCAACGCCCAGATCGAGCGCGCCAAGAACGAGGACGTGCTGTTCTCCGTGCACCTCAAGGCCACGATGATGAAGGTCTCCGACCCCATCGTCTTCGGCCACGTGGTCCGCGCCTTCTTCCCGAAGACCTTCGCCCGCCACGGCGAGACCCTGGCCGCCGCCGGTCTGTCCCCCAACGACGGCCTCGGCACCATCCTGAACGGCCTGGGCGCGCTGCCCGACGCCGCCGCGATCAAGGCCTCGTTCGACGCCGAGCTCGCCGAGGGCCCCGCCCTCGCCATGGTCGACTCGGACAAGGGCATCACCAACCTGCACGTCCCCTCCGACGTGATCGTCGACGCCTCCATGCCGGCGATGATCCGCACCTCCGGCCACATGTGGGGTCCCGACGGCGCCGAGGCCGACACCCTCGCCGTCCTCCCGGACAGCAGCTACGCCGGTGTCTACCAGGCCGTCATCGACGACTGCCGCGCGCACGGCGCCTTCGACCCGTCCACGATGGGCTCGGTGCCGAACGTCGGCCTCATGGCCCAGAAGGCCGAGGAGTACGGCAGCCACGACAAGACCTTCGAGATCGCCGCCGCGGGCACCGTCCGCCTCGTCGACGCCGAGGGCAACGTGGTCCTGGAGCAGAAGGTCGCCAAGGGCGACGTCTTCCGCGCCTGCCAGACCAAGGACGCGCCGATCCAGGACTGGGTCAAGCTCGCCGTCACCCGCGCCCGCGCCACCGGCGACCCGGCCGTCTTCTGGCTGGACGAGGGCCGCGCGCACGACGCGCAGCTGATCGCCAAGGTCAAGACCTACCTCGCCGAGCACGACACCGAGGGTCTGACCATCAAGATCCTCTCCCCGGTCGAGGCCACCGCCTTCTCCCTGGAGCGCATCCGCCGCGGCGAGGACACCATCTCGGTGACCGGCAACGTGCTGCGCGACTACCTGACCGACCTCTTCCCGATCCTGGAGCTGGGCACCAGCGCCAAGATGCTGTCGGTCGTCCCGCTGATGAACGGCGGCGGCCTCTTCGAGACCGGCGCCGGCGGCTCCGCCCCGAAGCACGTGCAGCAGCTCGTCAAGGAGAACTACCTGCGCTGGGACTCCCTCGGTGAGTTCCTCGCGCTGGCCGTCTCCTTCGAGCACCTCGCGACCACCACCGGCAACGCCCGCGCCCAGGTGCTGGCCGACACCCTGGACCGCGCTACCGGCACCTTCCTCAACGAGGACAAGTCGCCGAGCCGCAAGCTGGGCGGCATCGACAACCGCGGCAGCCACTTCTACCTCGCCCTGTACTGGGCGCAGGAGCTGGCCAAGCAGACCGACGACGCCGAGCTGGCGACCGCGTTCGAGGCGCTCGCCAAGACGCTGGGCGAGCAGGAGGAGACCATCGTCTCCGAGCTCATCGCGGTGCAGGGCTCCCCGGCCGACATCGGCGGGTACTACCAGCCCGACGCCGCCAAGGCCTCGAAGATCATGCGCCCGTCCGAGACCCTGAACCAGGCGCTCGCGATCCTGGGCTGACGCCCACGGCGTGTCCGCCGACGCCCCGACCGGGACCTCCCGGCCGGGGCGTCGGCGCGTCTGCGGCCGTATTCCGGTTGTGAAGGGGTCCGCACACGGCTAGTAATACGGGGTGATCACTGGACAGCTGGCCGGGCTGCGCGCCCGCCACCCCGACGACGTGGCGATCCTGCACGCCGGACTCCACGACGACGTTCCGAACCACGCCCGGTCGGACTCGCGTCCCTGGCGCCCGCTGACCCTGGCGGGCGGACATTCCCCCTACGAGCCCGACGGGCCCTCCGACGACGGCAAGGCCGCCTTCTCCGTGGTCGACCTGGCCACCGGCGAACTCGCCGGCGAGGCCCTGTTGTGGGGCATCGACCTGCACAACCGGGGCGCCCACCTCGGGATGTCCCTCCTCCCCGGTGCCCGCGGTCGCGGGATCGGCGCGGAGACCGTACAGCTCCTGTGTCACTACGGGTTCACCGTGCGCGGGCTGCACCGGCTCCAACTGGAGACCCTCGCCGACAACCCGGCGATGATCCGGGCCGCGCGGAGCGCGGGCTTCCAGGTCGAGGGCACCCTGAGGCGCTCCGCGTGGGTGTACGGGGCCTTCGTCGACGAGGTGATCCTCGGACTGCCCGCCGACGAGTGGGAACGCCCCTCCTGGCAGAGCTGATTCGCCCCACACGAACCCGCCGGGTGCGTTAGCCTGCCGCCGGTGAGCTGGGGGGAGAACTGGTGGCTCGTCGAGACAACACGTCCTGCGCCGGAATCGGGTGCGTGGGGTATCTGCTGCTCAACCTGGTGGTCATCGTCGGAGGGCTGCTCGCCACGCCGGTGCTGATCCCCGACCTGATGGCCCTGCAGGACCCGCCGGTACGGGCGGAGGGACCCGGGGCCTGGGCGATCCTGTACGGCATACCGGTCGTGGTCGCGCTCGCCGTCACGGCCCTCGCCGGTCGGGGCGCGCCCTTCGCGTGGCGGCGTCTCCTGGCCCGGGCGGCCCTGCTCCTGGCGGCCGTCGCGGGCGCCGTGCTCTACACCGGGCACCTGGTGGAGGGCATCCGGTCGTGGAACGCACGGGGCGCCCTGACGAGCGGCGCCGCCGGGCTGGTCGCCCTCGCCGTGTACCTGGGGATACGCCGCTGGGACCGCACGCGCGGCGCGCGGCCCCGGGCCGGGGAGATCTGGCTGGCCATGGTGCCGCTGCGGGAGGACCCGTCGCGGCACCTGCGGCACTACTGCGTGGTCCTGGCCACCGGACGCGGCGGCGCCGAGGTCGCGCAGATCACCACCAAGGACAAGGACGGCCGACGTGACCACGTCCCGCTCCCCAACGACGGCTGGGACGAGGTCTCCGGCCGCCCCCACTGGGTGGAGATCGGCCACGAACCCCGGGTCGTGCCCTACCGGAAGTTCCTCGCGTCCCGGCCGCAGGGCCGGTGCCCGGACGTCGTCTGGTCCCAACTCCGGTCCCGTCGAACGGTGTCGGCACCCCCCTCGGTGCCCGGGTCACGGATGTGGGCCCGGATCCGCCGGATCTGACCGGCCCTGGATCGCGGTGTGGACGTCGGCCGCCACGCGGAAGCCGATGTCGCCCGCGGAGCTGTTCGGGGTGCTGCGGGTGCGGGTCCGGGCCGCGACGTGGTGGCGGTTGCCGTACGAGTCGTGGCACAGGTGCGAGCCGCCGCGCATCGCGCGCTCGGGGCCGTCCGCCGCGAAGCGGTCCGCGGACCACTCCCACACGTTGCCGACCGCGACGGGCCGGCGCGGCAGCCATGGGGCCGGGCGTGTCCGTACGGGCCTCAGAGCCGGTGGACCCCGCCCTGTCCGACGGCCAGCGGATGGCGCCCGGCGGCCAGGATCCGCAGTCCCGGCGCGACGGCGAGCAGCTCGCGCAGCCAGCGCAGGGTGTCGGCCGTCAGGTGGTCGACGCCGTCCAGGACGAGGAGCATGTCCCGTTCCGCGAGCCAGGAGACGGCGTCGCGCGTGCCGCAGGGCAGGAAGGGCATGCCGGGTACGCAGCCCAGTGCGGCCACGAGTTCGGGGACGCCACCGGCCTCCGCGACGGTGACCACGGCCACGCCGTCGCAGAAGTTGGACGAGAGCCGCCGTGCGACGTCGCGCACCAACAGGCTGCGCGGCGCGCGGAACCGGCCGGTCACGGTCAGTACGCGGCCCCGTCGGACGGCGGTGAGCAGCCATGACAGCTCCGTCGACGTCATCGGCAGTGTCCCGGCCGGTCGAGATTCCCCCATCGGCACGATGCCCCCCATTGCATGCGTGACCAGGCGCGGCAAGAGGCGTGCTTCAGACCGCATGCCGACGATTATGCGCCAGTTTCATGGCAAGACCAGGGGAATGTCTTATTCCGCCGAGGGGTTCGCGCACCGGCCGGGGTCCGTCCCCGCACGGCTGACCGACACCGGCCCTCGGAGCGGTCCACGACGTGCGTGACGAGCGTCGCCCGGATGGTGGAGGGCCGGTAGACGACGCGCGCGGCGCGAAGCCCGGCGAGGGGAACACAGCGGTCAAGGCCCCAGGTGGGGAACGCTCGCGTCCGCCGTCCCGGGGCGCGCCTGCCGGCCCGCGGGCGGGCGCGGAACGTTGCGGACGCGTCCGCGCGGCCACGAAACCCGCCCGGGGCCGCCGTGCGCCAAGGCCCCTGAAGCGGACGCCGTGTTGGCCAAGGCAAAGCGGTCCGGCGTAGTTCCCGTGGTCCCCGTGACGTACGTGCCGGACCCCCGCCTCCTTGGAACGGTTGTTTGGCAGCCGGGAATCGGCTCTACTGCTGTGCAGCCCCGCAGCCGGGGCATATTCCGGGGAGGGGCACACATGAGAGCGGACCGGCGGGCAGAGCGGGAGGCACGACCCGCGTCGCACCGACGCCGTCCCCGCTTCCGGGGGCGCAGACCCCTGCTGGCGTTCCTGATGGCGGCCTTCCTGCTCGTCGGCGTCAGCGCCGCGACGGGCATCGCCTGGGATCCCTTCACCGCCGACGCCCACCAGAACCGCGCGACGCCCGAGATCGACGCGCCCCGGACCATCGCCCCCGGCGGCGATCCCTCGCCCGAGGCGTCCCGCACGCCCGGGGCCACACCGAGCCCGACCGGATCGCCCGCGGAAACCGAACGGCCGACCCCCCGGGGACAGGCTGACACCGGAGGCACCCGCGCCGCAGGAGCCCTGCCCTTCGACATGCCCCGACCGGCCGCACTGCGCTCGGGCTCCGCCGGCAAGAAGCTGGTGTTCGCCCACTACTTCACCCCGTACCCGCTGTCCCTCGACAACGCGAGTGCGGACGTCGACTACTACACCCGCAACTACCTCGAACCCGACGGCGAGCGCGGCAAGCACGAGCGCTACGGCGGCCTGCTGCGCGACCGCCCGCTGCCCGTCCCGCCCAAGGGCGGCAACTGGGAGTACGCCAACCTCCAGCAGGAGGTGCGCACCGCCCGCGCCGCCGGCATCGACGGATTCACCCTCGACATGCTCTCCCTCTCCGGCAAGAACTGGGAGCGCTCCAACCTCCTGATGGAGGCAGCCCGTTCGGTCGACCCCGACTTCAAGATCATGCTGATGCCGGACATGACCTCGCTGAAGACCGACGACCCGGGCGTACTCGCCGACGCCATCGCCGCCCTGGGCAAGAGCCCGGCCGCCCACCGGCTCGGCGACGGGCGCCTCGTAGTGTCGCCCTTCAAGGCCGAGGCCAAGAACGTCGCCTGGTGGACCCGGATGATCGACGACCTGAACTCGAAGCACGGCATCCGCACCGCCTTCGTCCCCCTCTTCCTCGACTTCGGCGCCAATGGAGCGGCCTTCGCGCCGATCAGCCACGGCTTCTCCGAGTGGGGCAGCCGCAGTTACGTCGGCCAGGACAGCTCGACGCGCGACGCGCGACGGGCCCACGAGATGGGCAAGATCTGGATGCAGCCCGTCTCCGTCCAGGACGCCCGCCCCAACCAGGGCATCTACGACGAAGCCGGCAACACCGCCACGCTCCGGTCCACATGGACGCACGCCATCGATGACGGGGCCGACTGGGTGCAGCTGACCACCTGGAACGACTACTCCGAGGGCAGCCAGTTCGCACCGTCCCTGCACAACGGGTACGCCTACCTCGACCTCACCTCGTACTACCTGACCCGGTTCAAGACGGGCAGTTGGCCGCGGATCGTCCGAGACACCCTGTACCTCACGGCCCGCACCCAGTTCGCCTCCGCCGACCCGACGGGCGACCAGTCGCTGGTGATGTCGCTGCGCAGGGGCAGCGCGGCCTCCCGGGACACCGTGGAGGTGCTGAGCTTCCTGACGGGGTCGGCACAGATCCGTACGACCGTCGGCGCCGCCAACGACTCCCACGAGGCCCCGGCCGGACTCCACACCGAACTGCTGCCGCTGAAGACGGGCGTCAGCTCGGCGGAGGTGGTGCGGGCCGGCCGGACCGTGACGGAGGTCGAGCTCCCCTACCCCGCCGACCACAGGGTGGAAGTCCAGGACCTCCAGTACTACGCGGCGACGAGCGGCCGGGAGTAGCCCGGCAGCGGCGGTGGTGGTCCTGCGACCCGGGGGCTTCCGGCCGCCGGGTGCGGTCTTCCGGTCCGGACCCGCCCCGGGAGAGGATCGGCACACCAGCCGACCCCACTCACGGAGGCCCAGTGACCGAGCCGCAACGCCCGGCGGAGTTCCCCGGCGGGCGCGCCCTGTTCCGGCTCGACCCCGACGTCGCGCACCTCAACCACGGATCCTTCGGAGCCGTGCCGGTCCCCGTGCAGCAGGCGCACGCCGCACTGCAGGCAGAGGTCCACCACGACCCCGACGTGTTCTTCATCGGCGTGCCGGAACGCATCGCCGAGGCCCGCGCCCGGGTCGCGGCCCACCTCGGCACCGAGACCGACGGCATCGGCTTCATCGCCAACGCCACCGAGGGGGCGAACCTCGCCCTCGACGCCGTCCCCCTCGCCGACGGCGACGAGATCCTGGTCACCGACCACGGCTACGGCACGGTCGTCGAGGCGGCGGCCCGCCGCGCACCCCTCACCACGGTCGCCCTCGACCCGTACCTCCCCGACGAGGACGCCGTACGGGAGACCGTACTCGCCGCACTCACCCCCCGCACCAAGGTGGCGGTCCTCGACCACGTCAGCTCGCCGACCGCCCGGCTCATCGCCGGTCCCGCGCTCCTCGCCGACCTGGCCGCCCGCGGCGTCACCACCATCGTCGACGGCGCCCACGCCCCCGGCATGCTCGCCGACCCGCTGGCCGGCGGCGCCGACTTCTGGTTCGGGAACCTGCACAAATGGGGGTACGCGCCCTCCGGCAGCGCCGTCTTCGCCGTCGCCCCGCGCCACCGGTCCGGCATCCGGGCCCTGGTCCCCTCGTGGGAGGACCGGCACGGCTTCCCCCGCTCCGTCGAGAACCGGGCCACCATCGACTACACCGGCTGGCTGGCCGCACCCGAGGGCCTGGACCTCCTCGAACGCCTCGACGCGACCGCGGTACGGGCCCACAACGCCGCGCTCGCCGCCCACGGCGCCGCCCTGCTCGCCGAACTCCCCGGACTCACCCCGCTCCCGCACACCGACGGCCTCGCCATGCGCGCCCTGCGCCTGCCGCCGGGCATCGCCGAAACCCAGGAGAGCGCCCGCGCCCTGCGCGAACGGATCGCCGCCGAGCTGCGCGTACGCGTACTGATCTGGCCCTGGCCGGGCGGCGGCGGCATCCGGGTCTGCGGCCAGATCTACAACCGGCCCGAGGAGTACGAACGCCTGGCCGCCGCCCTGCCCGACTACCTCAAGGACGCCTGAGCAGGTACGTGTCCATGATCCAACCCTTGCGGGCGCGGGCCTCGGTCCGCAGCTCCTCGATCCGCCCGGCCACCTCCGCCAGCCTGCCCGAGACCAGGATCTCGTCGGGCGTGCCGACATATGCGCCCCAATGGATGTAGAGGTCCTGGTCGAGGTGGGCCGTGAAGGCGTGCCGCGCGTCCAACATCACCACCACGTCGTCCACGTCCTGCGGCCAGCCCTCCGCGAGCCGCCGCCCGGTGGTGATCTGCACCGGGCGACCCACCCGGTTCAAGGTGGTCCGGTGCCGGGCGAGCAGGGAGGAGATGCTGCTGATGCCGGGGACCACCTCGTGGTCGAAGGCGACCCGACCCTTCTCCAGCACCTCGTCGAGGATCGCGAGCGTGGAGTCGTACAACGAGGGATCGCCCCACACCAGGAACGCCCCGGTCTCGCCGTCCGCCAGGTCCTCGGCGATGAACCGCTCGAAGATCTCCGCCCGGGCGCTGCGCCACCCGTCCACGGTCGGGGCGTACTGCGCCGGCGTGCGGTCCCGGTCCGGGTCGCGGCCCTCCACCAGCCGATGGCCGGGCCGGGCGTACTCGTCCAACATCGCCCGCCGGAGCCCGGTCAGGTCCGACTTCTCCTCGCCCTTCTCCAGGATGAGGAATGCGTCCGAAGCGCCGATCGCCTTGACCGCCTGGAGGGTCAGGTGGTCCGGGTCGCCCGCGCCGATGCCGATCACGTAGAACTTCTTCACCCGGCTATTCTGCCCGTCATGCGCGCCGCCCTGTTCGTCACCTGCGTCAACGACGCGCTGTACCCCCGAACCGGCATCGCCGTGGTCCGTCTGCTGGAGCGGCTCGGCGTCCACGTGGACTTCCCCGCCGCCCAGAGCTGCTGCGGACAACCGCAGTACAACACCGGCTACCGGCACGAGAGCGAACCGCTGATGCGGCGCACCGCCGAGGCCTTCGCGGGCCACGCGTACGTGGTCACCCCCTCCGCGTCCTGCGCCGCCATGATCCGCGAGCACTACCCCCGGATCGGCCGCAGAGCACGGGACGAGGGACGCGGTCCGGAACTGGCCCGGCTCGCCGACGCTCTCGCACCCCGCGTGTACGAGCTGACCGAGTTCCTCGTCGACGTCCTCGGGGTGACCGACGTCGGCGCGTACTTCCCGCACACCGTCACCTACCACCCCTCCTGTCACGGCCTGCGGACCCTCGGACTCGGGGACCGCCCCCGGCGGCTGCTGGCCGCCGTCAAGGGCCTCGACCTGGTCGAACTCCCCGGGGCCGAGGAATGCTGCGGCTTCGGCGGCACCTTCGCCGTCAAGAACCCGGACGTCTCCGTCGCGATGGGCGCCGACAAGATCCGCAGCGCCGCCTCCACCGGCGCCGAGGTGCTCTGCGGCGCCGACAACTCCTGCCTCGCCCACCTCGACGGGATGCTCCGTCGCCGCGGCGGCCCGCCGCGCGCCCTGCACCTCGCGGAGATCCTCGCCGCGACCGAGGAGGACCCCCTGCGATGACCGCCATCCCGCTCGGCATGCCCGCCTTCCCCACCGCGGCGCGCGACGGCGTGCACGACGAGGTCCTGCGCGCCAACCTCCGGCACGCCACGCACACCATCCGCGACAAACGGGCCCGCGCCGTGGCGGAGTTGACGGACTGGGACCGACTCCGCGCGGCCGGCAAGGCGGTCAAGGACCACACGCTCCGCCGGCTCGACCGCTACCTGGTGGAGTTGGAGGAGTCCGTCACGGCGGCCGGCGGCACCGTCCACTGGGCCGCCGACGCCGACGAGGCCAACCGGATCGTCACCGCACTGGTACTGGCCACCGGCGAGCGCGAGGTGGTCAAGGTCAAGTCGATGGCCACCCAGGAGATCGGCCTCAACGAGGCCCTGGAAGCCGCCGGGATCGCCGCGTACGAAACCGACCTGGCCGAACTCATCGTGCAACTCGGCCACGACCGGCCCTCGCACATCCTGGTCCCCGCCATCCACCGCAACCGGGCCGAGATCCGGGACATCTTCCGTACCGAGATGGCCCGTTGGGGCAGGCCCGCACCGGACGATCTCGGCGACGACCCGCGCGAACTCGCCGAAGCGGCCCGCCTGCACCTGCGGGAGAAGTTCCTGCGCGCCAAAGTCGCCGTCTCCGGAGCCAACTTCATGGTCGCCGAGACCGGCACCATGGTCGTCCTCGAGTCCGAGGGCAACGGCCGGATGTGCCTGACCCTCCCCGAGACCCTCATCTCGGTCGTGGGCATCGAAAAGGTGGTGCCGACCTTCCGGGACCTGGAGATCTTCCTCCAGACGCTGCCGCGCTCCTCCACGGCCGAGCGGATGAACCCCTACACCACCATGTGGACCGGCACCACCGACGGCGACGGCCCCACCGCCTTCCACCTCGTCCTCCTCGACAACGGCCGCACCGACACCCTCGCCGACACCGTCGGCCGCCAAGCCCTGCGCTGCATCCGCTGCTCCGCCTGCCTGAATGTCTGCCCCGTCTACGAACGCGCCGGCGGTCACGCCTACGGCTCCGTCTACCCCGGCCCGATCGGCGCCATCCTCAGCCCACAACTCCGCGGCACCGCGAGCGAGATCGACGCCTCGCTGCCCTACGCCTCCACCCTGTGCGGCGCCTGCTACGAGGTCTGCCCCGTCGCCATCGACATCCCCGAGGTACTCGTCCACCTCCGCGAACGCGTCGCCCAAGGCGGCCCCGTGACCCGCGAGGGCATCCGCGTACACATCCGTCCCGCTCGCGGCCACACCGCCGAACGCGCCGCCATGCGCGCCGCCCGCCTCCTCCTCGACCGCCCGGGCGCCCTCCGCGCGGGGGAGCGGCTGCTGTCCCGCGCCCGCCGCCTGCGACCGCGTCGACTGCCCGGGCCCGGCCGGGCCTGGACCGACAGCCGCGAGCTGCCACGCCCGCCCGCCGAGTCGTTCCGCGACTGGTGGGCGCGGGAACGCGGCGACCGGGGAGAGGAACACCGATGAGCACCAGGGATCTCATCCTGGGCCGCATCCGACGCGCCGTCGACGGCCCCGACACGGACGTGCCCCGGGACTACCTCCGCCACCACGGCGCCCGCACCCCCGAGCAGAGCGCCGACCTGCTCGCCGCCCACCTCACCGAGTACCGGGCGACGGTCCACCGCGCCGACGAGGACGGCCTGCCGCCGCTCCTGGCGCGACTCCTCGCCCGACGGGGATCCGCCACCGTGCTCGTGCCGCCCGACCTGCCCCCGCACTGGCTCGCCGACGCCGACGTGACCCTCGTCCACGACCTGGCCGCGTCCACCCCCCTCGAACTCGACGGCGTGGACAGCGTCGTGACCGGCTGCGCCCTGGCCGTCGCGGAGACCGGCACCCTCGTCCTCGACGCGGGCCCCGAGCAGGGCCGGCGCCGGATCACCCTGATCCCCGACCACCACGTCTGCGTCGTGCGGATCCCCGACCGACTGGTGGACTCGATCCCGCAGGCCCTGGACCGGCTGGACCCCACCCGTCCGCTGACCTGGATCTCCGGGCCCTCGGCGACCAGCGACATCGAGCTCGACCGGGTGGAGGGCGTACACGGCCCCCGGACCCTGGAGGTCGTCCTGCTCGGCGGGTCCGCACAATAGGACCCATGTCCGCACACATCGCCCTCACCGCCCTCGTCGTCCACGACTACGACGAGGCCGTCGACTTCTACACCCGCGCCCTCGGCTTCACCCTCGTCGAGGACACCGCCCGCCCGGACGGCTCCCGCTGGGTCGTGGTCCGCCCGCGCGGCGCCACCGAAGCGGCCCTGCTGCTCGCCCGCGCCAAGAACGAGACCCAGCGCTCCCGGGTCGGCGACCAGACCGGCGGGCGCGTCGGGTTCTTCCTCCACACCGACGACTTCGCGGGCGACCACGCCCGGATGACCGCCGAGGGGGTCCGCTTCCTGGAGGAACCGCGCCACGAGACGTACGGCTCCGTCGCGGTCTTCGAGGACCTGTACGGCAACCGCTGGGACCTGCTCCAACCCGCGTAGCGGTCGGGCGCGGGATGGTCAGGCCGCCGGTCCGTCCGGGGTCGCGGAGAGCCGGGGCGCCTCGGCCGCCGCGTCCACCACCGCGCCGGCCTCGACGCGGCCGGCCAGCGCCCGCGCCCACCCCGCCAGCCCCGGCAGGTCGATCCCGTACGGGGCGTCCAGTCCGGCCACGACGCCGGCGCCGCGCCGCAACAACCGGGCCCCGCCGGTGGCGTTCCCCCGCGCCGCGTGCGTGAGTCCCACCGCCAACTGGGCGAGCCCCCGCCACAACGCCGCCTCCGCCGGCGGACCCGACTTCCAGGCGTCCTCGAACACCTCGTGCGCGTGGAAGGGCATCCCGGCGTCCAGCAGCCGCTGCGCCTCCGCGACCGTCGCGGCGGGCGTTCGCACCACCCCCTCGGGCTGCCGCTCGACACCCGGCGTGCCGTACGGCAACGGCCGTCCGAGTCCGTCCCGCGGACGCGCGCTCCGCGCCCGCCCCTCGCCATCCCGATCCCGTGCGTTCACCCGGACATCCTCTCTCCCGCCGATCACCGGTGCACGCGTACCCCTCGGCGTGGGGTAATGTTCTGCATGTGCCCGGCACGAGGGGGAAACCCCAGGTGGAAGGCGCAAAGCAGAACGGGACGTGGCGCAGCTTGGTAGCGCACTTGACTGGGGGTCAAGGGGTCGCAGGTTCAAATCCTGTCGTCCCGACTCGAAAGAGTCGTGAAGCAGAGGCCGTATCGGATTCATCCGATACGGCCTCTCTTTCGTTCTCCGCCGGCCGTCCCCGGTCCGCCGCACTCCCTGCGCCTCTCGTTCCGTGCCCGGTCAAGTGCCCTGACGCGGGCGGCCGTTCAGGTGGCACGGGGGGCGTGCCGGTCGTTCGGCGCGGGCGCCGACGGGGCGGTGTCCTCATCCACGTACGGTGTGGTTCCCGACCGGTTGCGGGGATGTGCCCGCCCGGTCCGACAGACTTCATGCCTTGGCGCGTATCCCGGCGGTATCGGGGCAGGCGCATCGGCAGCAGGACGGAAGGATGATGGCGGATGGTGCCGGGAGCGGAGAAAGAGCGGTTCACCGTGGCGGAGCGGACCGCGGACGGCGCCGTGATCCTGGCTCTCACCGGGGAGCTGGACCACGACACGGCCCAGCCCCTGCGGGATGCCCTCGACGCGGCGATCACCCCGGGTGTCCGCCTGCTGGTGGATCTCTCGAAGCTGGAGTTCTGCGACTCCACCGGTCTGAACGTGCTGCTGCACAGCAGGATCACGGCCCAGGAGGCCGAGGGCACCCTGGAGCTGGCGGGTCTGACCGGACCCGTCGCACGGATGTTCCGCATCACCGGCGCGGACGGGGTCTTCCCCGTGCACGCCGATGTGGAACAGGCGCTCGGCGGCCGGCAGCCCGGCTAGGCCGTCGACTCCCGACGGGCCGGACGGCCGACGGTCGCACGGGAACAGAGACACGGACACGAGCACGAACACGAGGAGTCTGAGCGCCATGGAGCAGCGTGGGTCGTCCGACCGGACCTGGCTCCTGGAGCTGGCGGGCGCCCGGAACCCGGTCACGCGCAGCCGGGACTTCACCCGCATGGCGCTCGACACCTGGCGGTGGTCCGAGGAGGCGACCGACGACGTACTGCTCCTGGTGTCCGAGGTCGTTTCGAACGCCTGTTTGCACGGCGGAGGGCCGGGCGTGCTCGTCCTCGACCGCACGCCGGAGCGGCTGCGGATAGAGGTGACCGACGGCAATCCGGCCCCACCGGTCCCGGTGCCGGCGGGCTCGGCGGCACCCGGGCGGCCCGGCGGGCACGGGATGCTCATCGTGGAACGGCTCGCCCGGTCCTGGGGTTCCCGACCGGGCCCGGACGGAAAGTGCGTCTGGCTTGAGGTCGGGCCCGACGGCACGGACGGGCCCGGCGGGCCGGTCAGTCGCGCGGAGTGACGGCGTCCGGGGCCCCGTTCGGCCCGAGGTCGTCCAGGGCCGCGATGACCTCGCCGGTCCCGCTCACCCGGCCGATCCGAGGGAAGATCTTGCCGAAGGTGTGGGCGTGCGCGTCGGGGTCCGTGTCGGCGGTGGCGTCCTCGGCGAAGACCAGCTCGTAACTGTGCTCCCAGGCCGTGCGGGCCGTGGACTCCACGCCGATGCTGGTGGAGATGCCGGCGAGCACGATGCGGCGCACGCCGCGGCGGCGCAGCTGGAGATCGAGTTCGGTGCCGGTGAACGCGCCCCAGTGCCGCTTGGTGACGATCACGCTCCCCAGCGCCGCCAGCTCGGCCGGGATCTCCGAGAAGGAAGCGGGCGGGGCCGAGGCGGGTCCGGGCCGGTCGACCCGGCGAACGGGCAGGTCACCGCCGTCGGGGGACCAGGCGACCCGCACCAGCACCACCGGCAGCCCCCGAGCGCGGAAGGCCTCGGCGAGGGCGATGCCGTTCTTCAGGACCTCGGGGGCGGGCCTGGTCGTGGGCAGGGCCAGGATTCCGTTCTGGAGGTCGATGAGGACCAGCGCCGTGGCGGAATCAAGGGTCAGGTCGGACGCGGGGCGTGCGGGGGACGTGGGCGCGGTCATGGGGTCGCTCTCCTCGGGTCGTCGGGTGTTCAGTCCTCGGCCAACCGCCGCAGCAGCGGTACGACCTCGGCCACCATCCGCTGCTCCGAGGGACTCAGCCGCTCGGCGATCAGCTCGGCGAGCCGGCCGTGGCCCGCCTCGCGGCGCTCGCTCACGAGGGACCGGCCCTCGGGGGTGAGGGAGATCGGCAGCCTGCGCCCGTCGGTGGGGTGCGGGGTGCGGACGACGAGGCCCTCGGCCTCGAGGGCGTTCACGGTGGCGATGACGGACTGGGGGCGGATCTTCTCGGCCCGGGCCAGCTCCGAGGCGGTGTGCGGGCCGAGCCGGTCGAGCCGCTTGAGCACGGACATCTGCGACAGGGTGATCCCGCCACCGGCGGCGGCCCGCATCTGCCGCACCAGCAGGCCGAGCGCGAGTTGCAGTTCCTCCGCCGTGTCGCGGGGCCGAGGGCCTCGGGACGTCGTGGAGGGATCGGAGGGCGCGGAGGGCATGTCGCCACGGTAGGGACATACAGTCAAACTTGCAAGGTGACCTTATGACTTTCCGGTCGGAACGCCCGCGGCACCCGTCGCCGCCGCCCGGTCGCGGCCGGCTCCGGCAGGCGCCGGGCCAGGGCCCACGCCAGGAGCGGCAGCGCGATCAGCGGCAGTAGCGCGGTGCGCAGCGACGAGGCGTCGGCGAGGGCGCCGATCAGCGGGCTCGCCACGCCGCCGATGCTCACCGTCAGGCCCAGGGTGACCCCGCTCGCGGTACCCATGCGGGTCGGCAGGTAGTCCTGGCCCAGGGTGACCTGGAGCGAGAACGGTACGTACAGCGCGGTGGCGGCCAGCGCGGCGCATCCGTACACGAGGGGCAGCGGCAGGAACAGGATCCCCGCCACGACGGGGACGGCGGCGGCGTAGGCCCGGCGCACGGTGGGCACCCGGCCCCAGCGCGCGGCGTGCGCACCGCTGCGGGTGGTCGTGCGCGAGCGCGTTCATCGACGTGTTCCGACGTGCCTTCGGGCACATGCCGGGGACGCACCTGTAGTCCGCCCGCCGGGTCGCCCGCCGGTCGAGTCGGCGGGTCTCGGCGACCGTGTGGTCAGTCGGCGCGGCGGTCGTCGAAGTGGACGGACAGGAAGGGCCAGGCGGAGGCGAAGCCGGCGAGCTGCTCGACGACCAGGTCGCATGCGGCGTCGGTCAAGGCCGCGGAGTCGGTCGTCGCCGCCGGGCCGGTGGGGCGGAAGTGGACGGCCGTGCCCGTGGTGCCGTCGTCCGTGACCGGCGTCAGCGCGGTCGCCGGCACGCCGTACTCGTAGCGTTGGCTCCAGGCGCCGCCCGCACGACGGTTGGTGTGGACGAGCCACTCGCTGAGCGCCGCGACGACGGACATGCCCCGGCGGGGATGCCCGTCGGGCAGCGACTCGGCGTCGGGGTGGTCGAAGAACCGCAGGTCCTTCGTCGCCATGACCGGCTTCCGCACCGCCCGGCCGTGCTCGTCGAAGCGGGTGTCGGTGCCCCGCCCGTCGTCCGCGACGGACACCGACCCGTCCGGGTGAAGCGTCACGGTACAGCGGCCCGCGCCCCCGTACTGCGCCTCGTCCGCCGCGTAGGCGAGGACCTCCAGGACCAGGTGCCGTACCCCGCCGGGAGCGAGGCCCGCCGGGTCCCGGCGGATGAGGGCGAGGTGCTCCGGGTCCACGGATCTCACCCAGTCGTGCGTGGTGTTGCGCCAGGACGCGCTCGAATCATCCATCACGGAAGTATGCCGACCGGGTCGTGGACGTGGGGGCGCCCCCCTCACGGCGGCGTCCGGGGTGACCGACACCACCGCGATGCTCCTCCGCCGGGCGGACCACACTCCATACTGACCGGTATGAAGAGCGAAGGCGCCACAGACGAGACGGTCCTGATCGAGATCGACGGCCACACCGGGATGATCACCCTCAACCGGCCCGCGGCCCTCAACGCGCTCACCCACCCCATGGTGCTGAGGATCACCGAGGCGCTGACGGACTGGGAGCGGGATCCCGGTGTGACCCAGGTCCTCCTGCGTGGCGCCGGCGAGCGGGGGCTGTGCGCGGGTGGTGACATCCGGGCCATCCACGACGATGCCAAGGCCGGCGGCGGGGCCTCGGCGGACTTCTGGCGGGACGAGTACCGGCTGAACGCGCTCATCGCCCGCTATCCCAAGCCGTACGTGGCGTTGATGGACGGCATCGTGATGGGTGGCGGGGTCGGCATCTCGGCCCACGGCAACGTCCGCATCGTCACCGAACGCTCCCGCGTGGCGATGCCCGAGACCGGCATCGGCTTCGTCCCGGACGTCGGCGGCACCTACCTCCTGGGGCGAGCCCCGGGAGAGTTGGGCCTCCACCTGGCCCTGACCGGAACGGCCGTCGGGGCCGCCGACGCGCTGCTGTGCGGGCTCGCCGGTCACTTCGTCCCCGCCGGGCGACTACCGGATCTGACCGCCGAACTCCTCCTCGCCCCGGTCCACGAGGTGCTGCCGCACCACGTCGGCACGCCCGGACACGCCGAACTGGCGGAGCGCCGGCGGTGGATCGACTCCTGCTACGCCGCCGACACCGTCGAGGAGATCGTCGAACGGCTCCTCGCGAGCGGCGAACCCGAGGCCAAGGACGCGGCCGAGACCATCCTGGCCAAGTCACCCACCGCCCTCAAGGTCACCCTGGCCGCCGTACGTCGGGCACGCGAACTCGGGCCCCTCGAATGGGTGTTGGAGCAGGAGTACCGGGTCTCCTGCAACGCCTTGACGTCGCCCGACCTGGTGGAGGGCGTCCGGGCCCAGGTGATCGACAAGGACCGCAGGCCCCGTTGGTCGCCCGCCACCCTCGAAGCGGTCACCGAGGAGGACGTGGCCCGCTTCTTCGCCCCTCGGAGGGGACCACGAGCCGATCTTCCCGGAGGCGCGGGACGAGATCGTCGCCGGCTGAGCGTCACCGCCCGGCGCGTCATCGCCCGGGGAGTGCCGGGCCGCCCCCCGCGTGCGGCGGCGGCCCGACATCCCGTCCCGCCGTCAGGAGCCGATGTACTCCCGCAGGTGACGTGCCGTCAATGTGTCGGCATCAGAGACCAGTTGGGCGGGAGTGCCCTCGAAGACCACGCTGCCGCCCGCGTGGCCGCCGCCCGGACCGATGTCGATGAGCCAGTCCGCGTGGGCCATCACCGCCTGATGGTGCTCGATGACGATGACCGAGTTGCCGTCGTCCACGAGGCGGTCCAGCAGGGCGAGGAGCTTGTCGACGTCGGCCATGTGCAGGCCGGTCGTCGGCTCGTCCAGGATGTACGTCGAGGACTTCTCCGCCATGTTGATGGCGAGCTTGAGCCGCTGGCGCTCGCCTCCCGACAGGGTGTTCAGCGGCTGCCCGAGCCGCAGGTAGCCCAGCCCCACGTCCGCGAGCCGGCCCAGGATCGCCCCGGCCTGGCCGGTGGTGAAGAACGCGTGCGCCTCCGTCACCGGCATGTCGAGCACCTCGCTGATGTTCTTGCCGCGCAGCCGGTACGTGAGCACCTCGGGCGTGAAGCGCCTGCCCTCGCACTGTTCGCAGACCGAGGCCACCCCGGCCATCATCGCCAGGTCGGTGTAGACGAGACCGAGACCGGTGCACTTGGGGCAGGCACCCTCGGAGTTGGCGCTGAACAGCGCCGCCTTGACCCCGTTCGCCTTGGCGAAGGCGGTGCGGATCGGGTTGAGCAGGCCCGTGTACGTGGCCGGGTTGGAGCGGCGCGAGCCCCGGATCGGGGACTGGTCGGCGACCACCACCCCGTCCCGTCCGGAGAGGTGGCCGTGGATCAGGGAACTCTTGCCGGAGCCCGCGACACCGGTCACCACCGTCAGGACGCCCAGGGGGACGTCCACACTGACGTCCTTGAGGTTGTGCAGGCGGGCGTCCTTGACGGACAGGTGTCCGCGCGGGGTGCGCACGGGTTCGCGCAGGGCGGCCCGGTGTTCGAGGTGCCGGCCGGTGAGGGTGTCGGAGGCGCGCAGTCCGGCCACGTCCCCGCTGTAGCAGAGCCGCCCGCCGGCGGTGCCCGCCCCCGGGCCGAGGTCCACGACGTGGTCGGCGATGGCGATGACCTCCGGCTTGTGCTCCACGACCAGGACGGTGTTGCCCTTGTCGCGCAGCCGCAGGAGCAGGTCGTTCATGCGTCGGATGTCGTGCGGGTGCAGGCCGGTGGTCGGCTCGTCGAAGACGTAGGTGATGTCCGTCAGTGAGGATCCGAGGTGGCGGACCATCTTGACGCGTTGGGCCTCGCCGCCCGACAGGGTGCCGGAGGGTCGGTCCAGGCTCAGGTAGCCGAGGCCGATCTCGACGAGGGAGTCCAGCAGGTCCCGCAGGTTGGCGATCATGGGGGCGACGGCCGGATCGTCGACCCGGCGGACGAACGCGGCCAGATCGCTGATCTGCATGGCCGAGCAGTCCGCGATGTTCGCCCCGTCGATACGCGAGGACAGTGCGGCGGCGGAGAGCCGGGTGCCCCCGCAGTCGGGGCAGTCGGCGAAGACCACGGCCCGGTCCACGAAGGCCCGGATGTGGGACTGCATGGCCTCGCGGTCCTTGGCGAGGTAGGTGCGCTGGATCTTGGTGATCAGGCCCTCGTAGGTGACGTTGTTGGAGCCGACCTTCACCTTCACCGACGGTTTGTGCAGGAAGTCGGCCCACTCCCGTTCGGTGAAGTCCTTGAGCTTGGTGTCGGGGGAGTAGAGGCCGCAGTTCGCCATGACCTGCCAGTACCACGAGTCCACGGCGAAGCCGGGGACGGTGATCGCGCCCTCGTTGAGGGAGAGTTCGCGGTCGACGAGCTGGTCGACCGCGATGTCGGAGACCTGGCCGATGCCCTCGCAGCGGGCGCACATGCCGTCGGGGGTGTTGAAGCTGAAGGCGGCGGACGTCCCGATGTGCGGGACGCCGAGCCGGGAGAAGACGATCCGCAGCATCGTGTAGGCGTCGGTGGCGGTGCCCACGGTGGAGCGGGAGTTGGCTCCCATCCGCTCCTGGTCGACCACGATCGCGGCGCTGAGGTTGTGCAGTCCGTCCACGTCGGGGCGGCCCAGGCTCGGCATGAACGACTGGATGAAGGCGGTGTACGTTTCGTTGATCATGCGCTGGGACTCGGCGGCTATGGTGCCGAAGACCAGGGAGGACTTGCCGGAGCCGGAGACCCCGGTGAAGACGGTGAGGCGGCGCTTGGGGATGTCGAGGGAGACGTCCGCGAGGTTGTTCTCCCGCGCGCCCCGGACCTGGATGACCTGGTGGGCGTCGGCGGCCGCGATGGGCTGAGAGGTCACGAGGGCTCCCTACTGGTGGTCGTCGGCCGGCTCGTCGGCGCCGGGGACGGTGACCCGGTCGACGAGTTCGATGATCACGCCGTTCGGGTCGGTGACCTGGAACAGTCGTTCGCCCCAGGGCTCTTCGCGCGGCGCCATGGTGATGGGGACGCCCGCCGCGCGCAGTCGTTCGTGCTCGCCCGGCAGATCGGTGACGGTGAACACCAGGATCAGGCCGGCCGCGTGCTGGTCCCGGAAGCCCTCGGGGAGGAGTTCGAGTCCCCGGCGCAGGAAGATCACCTGGGGGCCGTCCGGGTGGGAGAGTGAGATGAAGCCGTCGGCGGACATGGCCTCCTGGAAGCCGAAATGGCTGGTCAGGAAGGTTGCGGAGGCGTGGACGTCGTCGACGTTGAGGGATGTGGCGGAATTGGCGATCTGCACGGAACTCCTCGCGGCTCGGTGGCTCTGCTCAACATTGTACATAGTATTCTGTACGGCGTAGAAGAATTCTGACGAGGGCTGGAAGGAGCCGGGCATGGCGAAGGACCGGAGCGGTGCGGGCGACCCCGTCCGCACCCTGGAACTGCTGTGGAGGGAGCCCGGGCAGGGGGCGCCGAGCGGACGGCGCGGCCCCCGCCAGGGGCTCACCGTGGACGCCGTCATCGAGGCCGCGCTCGCGCTCGCGGACGAGGAGGGCCTGGCGGCCCTCACCATGCGGGCCCTGGCCGGCCGGCTGGGAGTGACCCCGATGACCCTCTACACGTACGTACCGGGCAAGGCGGAACTGCTCGACCTGATGCTCGACGAGGCGTACCGGCGCATGGCGCGCCGTGACACGCGCCCCGACGACTCCTGGCGGGCCCGGGTCGAACGGGTGGCCGACGACAACCGGGACCTGTTCCTGCGCCACCCGTGGATCGCCGACCTCCCGGTCACCCGGCCCCCGCTGGGCCCCGGAGTGATCGGCAAGTACGAGCAGGAACTGGCGGCGTTCGACGGCATCGGCCTGACCGACGTCGAGATGGACGCCGCCCTCACCCACCTGCTGGGCTTCGTCCACGCCAACGCCCTGGCCGCCGCCGACGCCGCGGCCCACAACGAACGGCAGAGCGACGACGAGTGGTGGGCCGTCAGTGCCCCGCTGTTGGAGCGGGCCATGGACGCCGAGCGCTACCCGCTCGCGGGCCGCGTCGGCAGCGCCGTCGGCGGCTACCGACCCGAGGGCGTGTGGGACTTCGGGCTGCGCTGCGTCCTCGACGGGCTCGCCCGTCGGGTGGAGGGGCGGCGGGACCCGGAGTGAGGCGGGCCGGCGCTCAGCGGTAGCCGGTGGTGTCCGCCGGGCGGTCCGGGTCCTGCACCTCGACCATGTACCGCCAGGCGTCCGGCCGGCTGCCGTCCAGGTCCGTGAAACCGTAATCCCGGGCCAGTTGCCCGCTGGAGAGGGACTGCCCGTTCCAGCGCGACACCTCGGGGTCGGCGGCGAGCGCGGCGACCGCGCGGCCGACGTAGGCGGGGGTCTCGGAGATCCCGAAGTGCGGGACCCTCTCCAGCGCGTCCCGCCAGTTAGCCTCGGTCACGCCGAAGTGCTCCAGCATCATCTCCGACCGCAGCCAACCCGGGGTCAACGCCACCGCCGTCGCGCCGCGCGGCCCCAGCTCGTGGCCGAGGGCGAACGCCATCCGCAACACGGCCGACTTCGCGATGTCGTAGAAGAACGACACCCGATAGCGACTCGCGTTGTACTCGGCCGTCCCGTCCGTCATCTCCACCACCAGACCGCCCGGAGCCCGCAGCAGCAGTGGCAGCGCGTGATGGCTGGTGATGGCGTGGGTGTCCACCGCGAGGCGCATCAGGCGCAGCCCCTTGTCGAGGTCGTGCTCCCAGACCGTGCTCTCCCACTCGAAGAGCAGCTCGCCACCCCAGATGTCGTTGACCAGGACGTCCAACCGGCCCTGCTCGGAGTCGATCCGCCGGACCAGCGCCTCGACCTCCTCGGACACCAGATGGTCCGCCACCACCGCGATCCCGTGACCGCCGGCGGACGTCACGAGCGCGGCCGTCTCCTCGATCGTCTCCGGCCGGTCGTACTCCGACCGCTTGCCGGTCGTGCTGCGCCCCGACACGTACACGGTCGCGCCCCGCGCTCCCAGTTGCACCGCGATGCCCCGGCCGGCGCCCCGTGTTCCACCCGCCACCAGTGCGACCTTGCCCCGGAGGGTCTGCTCTGCGTCCGCCATGCACCGAGCCTACGACGCCGTGTGGAGCGGGGCGCGCCGTTCGGCGGACGTGGTGGCGGGCCGGGGCGCTTGCCCGGTGAGGGCATCAGAACCAGCGGAGGGCGAGGGTGAAGGTTGACGTGGATGGTGGCTCCGGTGGAGTCGGTGGCGGTGGCGGTCACGGTGTGGGTCCCGGTGGCCCTGGGCTTTCCGGTGATGCGGCCGGTGGTGGACCTTCGGGTCCGCTGCCACGCGGTGAGGGGCACGGACGTCTCCCCTCGATGCGGCGGGACGCCGGCAGGGGTGCCGGTCGTCACTGCTCGCGCCGGGCCGCTCCGGCCACGGCGATGTTCAGGAACCGGGGCGCCGGGCGCGCCCGATCGCGGAACTCCCGGGCCACGGCGGCCCGGACGTCCGTGTTGCGTTCCTCGGGCAGCAGCATCAGCACGCTCCGTCCCGGAAGCCTCCCGGGCGACCAGGCCCGCAACGCCCCGGCCTCGCGGGCCCGGGCCACGGCCCGTGCCGACCCCGTCGCCCATTCGTCCGGGTCGCCGCGCACGACCAGGAGCACCAGCCGCGCGCCCCGGGCCGCCGGGTCGAAGGGCGCGTACCGGTGGGCGTCGGCGCCCCCCGGCAGCAGGGCCTGCCCGGGGCGGGTGAACAGGGCCGCGCGGCGCAGGGCCGGGTCCCCGTCCGGCAGCGCCTCGGCCAGCAGCCCGGCCAGCTCCGCCCGGTCCGGATCCACGCCCGGCGGCGTGTGCGCGTCGGCCACCGCGAGCGCCACCGCGCAGTCCGCCGGCTCCGCCGTGTCCAGCCCGGAGGCCTCCGTCAGCGAGCCCTGGACATGCAGGTCGGAGCCGCCGCGCCCGTATCCGGCGCGGGCCAGTGCCCGCAGTACCTCGTAGGGCCGGACCGCCCAGGCGGGCGGGGCCGGCGCGGGCCCCGACGGTGTGAGCGGCAGATCGCACCCGTCGGCCGGGTGGGCGAGCGAGCTGAGCCGCACCAGCCCGTCGTCGCGCGGCGCGGCGGCCGCCGCGACCGGCCAGCCGGCGCCCGCGACCGACCCGGGACCGGGGTGCGGGCCGCCCGCGGAGCCCGCCGGCCACACGTCGCGATCCAGGTGGAAGGCGTACGGGGCGCTCCAGACGGCGGTCGGCCGCAGACCGTGCGCCGCCTCCAGCGCGTACGCCACCAACCGGAACAGGGGGTCGGCGGTGGCCCGGCGAGCCAGGTCCGGCCCGACCGTGCCCACCTCGCCCGCCGTCACCGCTCGTCCCGGCGGGCCGGCTTCGGGTACGCGGTGTCGCCGTCCGCGCGGGTCGGCTTCGGGTCCGGGTCGCCGCCGCCCTTGCGGGCCAGCATCCGGTACGCGTTGCCGCCGTCCGTGCGGCGGGCCGCGACCGTGCGGATCGCGTCGAGCACCACCGCGCCCGCGAGGCACGGCAGCGCGGCCGCGCGGACCGCGCGGGCCACGGCCCGCCGCCCGGGTCCCGCCGGAGGCGCCCACGGGCGGTCCGGGTCGGGCGCCAGCCGGGTCGTGGTCAGGGCCACCGCGCCGACGAAGTCGTTGCCCTGGTGGGCCGGACCGTGTTCCTCGGCCAGGACCGTGAAGCCGCGGCCGATCAGCGCCTCCCGCAGGTTCCCGGCCGGGATCAGGTGCTGGTGCTGGGGCTGGAACCAGGGCAGCCAGGCCGACCCCAAGAGGCGGGCCATCCGCGACCGCGGATCGGGGAGTTCGATCGCGAGGAATCCGCCGGGCGCCAGCACGGCGGCCGCGGCGTCCAGCTCCGCGAGCGGATCCCGGGTGTGCTCCAGGTAGTGGTACATGCTCAGCACCTCGTACTGGCCGGCGAGCTTCGCGGCGAACTCGGGGAACTGGCCCTGGAACCCGGAATCCACCCAGCCGCGCCGCTCCGCGTCCCGGACCCCGTCGCCCATGTCCAGCCCGTCGAAGCGGGTGTGCGGCCACACGGCCCGCGCCGCGTTGCAGAAATGCCCGTGCCCGGTGCCCACGTCCAACCAGGACGCCGGCTCGCCGTACGGTTCGAGCATCCCGGCGCGCTTGCGGTACGAGTCGCCGAGCCGGCCGAACACGGAACCCGCGTTCTCGCCCCCGCGACCGTCGTAGAAGTCCCGGTAGTAGAACTCCAGCCCCTCCGGGGTCAGTCGGGGGTTCTGGAAGACGTGCCCGCAGTCCCCGCACTCCTCCAGGATGAAGCGACCCGGTTTGCCCTGGAGCAGGTCCGGTACCCGCACCCGCACCGCGAGCCGCCCGGAGCCGCACCACGGACAGTCCGGCCGGCGCGCTTCGAGGAACCGGTCGGTGCCCGCGGCCAGTTCGGCCCGGTAGACGACGGCCCGTTCCTTGTCGGCGGCCGGCGGGGACGTCCCGGCGAGGTCGGCGGCCGTGCGCAGGGCCGCGCCGAGCGCGTGCGCCGGTCGGACGGCGCCGGCGACGGCGAGGTCGGCGGGACGCAGGGGCGTGCCCGGGCCGGTGAGGACCAGGTACGGCTGGAGCCAGTACAGCCCGGCAGCGGCGGCGCCCCACCGGCCCTGCCGTGCGGCGACGGCCGCGAGCAGGGCCAGCCCGGCGAGCTGCGCCGCGACGACCGTCCCCGCCGGCAGGCCCTGCGCCCGCAGCTCGGCGGCCCGTACCGCACCCGTCGGCTCCGGCCGGCGGCCCGCGCGGAGCGCCGGTGCGACGGCCAGGCCGGTCGCGGCGGGCGCGTACTCCTTCAAGCGACGCACCAGGGCGAGGAGTTCCGTCGGCTCCGGGGGCGCGCCGGCCGGCTCCACCCCGGCCCGGGTCAGCACCTCCTCCGCGACCAGCACGGCGAACCCGGCCCCGCGGCCCTCGGCCAGCCGGTCGGCCCGGTACCGGGCCGGATCGGCCAGCCGCAGCAGCCCGAGGGCGCGCTCGACGGCCAGATCGCCGGGCAGCAGGTCGAGCACCCGCAGGCCCTCCCGGTCGGCGTGCGCGCATGCCGGCAGGAAGGTCGCCGGATCGGGCTCGACCCCCCGCGCCGTCAGCAGGTGCCATCCGGCTGTGCGCGGCGCTCCGGTCGACGCGGCCGGCGGGATCGTGGGCAGCACCGGGATGGCACGCAGCCTGCGGTGGGAGCGGACCGTGCCCGCGCCGAGAGCGACCAGGACGGCGGCGGAGGTCCACCGGATCCGGCGTGAAGGGCGTGGTGTCATGACAACTTCTCCAACCGGTCGGCCGCGGCGGCGGCCCCGCCGGCCGCGGCGAAAGAGGCCTGGATGCGGCGGGCGGCCCGGCGGGGGCCGGGATCGTCCAGCACGGCCGTGAGCGCGTCGCGCAGTTCCTCGGGCCCCGTCCGACTGAACCGCACCCGGACGCCGGCGCCCGCCTCGACGACCTGACGGGCCACGATCGGCTGGTCGTCCCGGATGGGCGCGACCACCAGCGGCAGCCCGTGCGCGAGTGCCTCGCAGACGGTGTTGTGACCGCCGTGGCCGACCACCGCGTCCAGGTGCGGCAGCAGCTCCAGTTGTGGAACGCCGTCCTGGACCAGCACATTCGCCGGCGTTCGGCCCCCGAGCGCGGAAGCGGGCGCGGACACCACCAACTGGACTTCGTCGTGCAGGAGTTCGGCGGCTCCGAGCATCGAGCGGTAGAATCGGATCCCGGCCTCCTGGTTGAGCGTGCCCAACGACACCAGGACCCGCCGGCGCGCCGGGTCCAGTCGCCGCCAGGGGAAGTCGGGCGCCACCGGCCGGGCCCCGAAGGCCGGCCCCACATAGGCGTGGTGCGGAGGAACCTCGACGCCGGTGCCCACCAACTCGGGTGTGGAGAACACCCACACCAGCCGATCGGAGAACCGCGGATCCCAGCCGCCGTCGTCCGAGCCGTACTCGCTCAGCAGCGCGCCGATCCGCTCCGACACCCAGTCGCCGACCTTCGGGAAATCGGCGAAGGGCCGGGTGAGTTCGGCGGAGGTGCTGGCCGACGTCACCCAGGGAATCCCGAGCCGACGTGCCACGAGCGGTCCGGCCAGGGTCTGTTGGTCGGCGACCAGTACATCCGGAGCGAACTCCGCGGCCGCTGCGCTCACCCCCGGTTCCATCGCCCGGGCCAGCGGTATCAGCGCCTCCTGCCACAGGAAGCGCAGCGCGGCCACCCCGCGCAGGTCGCGCCACCGCTCGTGCAGCCCGGCGTAGCCGCCCGCGAGGTGCTCGCCGGCGGGGAGGATCCGTGCGTGCGGGGGGAGCAGCCGGGCGAGTTCCGCGGGCGGCCCCGTCCAGGCGACCTCGTGTCCCCGCGAGGCGAGTTCCGCCCCGACGGCCGCGGTCGGATTGACGTGTCCCGCGAGCGGCGGAACCACGAAGAGTACTTTCATCGGATCAGAGCTCCCGTCCGCGCCCGCGACGCGGCCGTCGTCCGGAGGTGGGCGAGCACGGTCTCCCGCAGGACACCACTGCTCTCCTTGAGTACGTCGTGCCCCAGGCCCGGCAGCACCGTCAGCGTCGCCCGAGGGGCGTGTCGGGCCAAGGTCCGGCCGCCCGGCAGCAGTTCCGAGTGCTCCCCGCACAGCGTCGAGGTCGGGCAGGCCAACCGGGCGTAGTCGGTCGGGGTGAAGACGCGACTGGCCGCGATGTCGTCGATCAGGCTGGTCCGGTTGAGCAGGTCGTCCGCGATCGAGGTGAGGTTCGCGGCCTTGCGCAACCGAAGGGTGAGCAGCTCGGCCGGCACCGGGCTGTCCTCCAGGCTCAACGCGGCGGCCGACAGGGTGTCCACCATGTTCTCCACCCAGGCCCCGGCGAGCGGAGGTTCGAGCAGGGTCAGCCCGACGACCAGGTCGGGGCGGGCCAGCGCGGCGTGCACGGCGAGGGTCGCGCCGTAACTGTTGCCGACGAGGTGCGTCGGCCGGTTCCCGAGGCCCAGGACGTCGAGCAGGGCCACGAGATCGCGTACGGCCGTGTCGCTGTCATAACCGGTCGCCGGCCGCTCCGAGCGGCCGTGCCCGCGCAGGTCGTACAGCACGGTCTCGAACCCGGACCGGGCCACCGGGACGGCCAGCGGGCAGTAGAAGGAGGACAGGTTGTCGACGACGAGACCGTGCAGGAAGACCACCACCGGTCGGCGGTCGGCTCCGGCGCCGGCGTCGGCCGGGAGCCGCTGGACGTGGAAGCGCAGGCCGTTCGCGCGCACGAAGGACACGGCGGCTCAGCCGGCCGAGGCGGCGGTGGCGGGAGAGCCGGTCGTCCGCGCGAGGGAACCGTGCGTGACCCGGGCGATGTGCTCGACGATCTCGCCCACCGACATGGCGAGGATGCCGTCCATGTCCTTCTCCGCGAGGAACCCCATCAGGTCGACCTCGGCGCCGTAGCGGTGGTGCAGCGACTCGGCGAGCGCGACGAACTCGATGCTCTCCAGGGCGAGATCCTCGTTGAAGGTGGTGCGCATCGTGACCTCCTGGGCGACGAGGAACTCGTCGCCGACGATCTCCACGAGCATGTCGGTGATCTCGGCGAGGATGTCAGCGGTCATGGTGGGGCTCCGTCCAGGCGACGAGGTGATCGAGGGGGGTGGGGTGACTCGCTGGAATCGTGTCGTGGCGGACCGTGTGGACGACGCGCGCGGGGGACACCACGCGCAGGACGCCGGATCCGGGATCGCCCGACACCCGCCAGTCGCGGGGGCGTCCGGCGAGACCGGTGCCCTCCGCCTTCGCGGCGGCCTCCTTGGCACACCAGAGCGTGGTGAGCGCGGCCGGCAGAGTGCTCCCGTCGAGGGCCGCCAGCCCTTCGGCCAGGGCCCGTTCGCCCGTGCCCAGGGCGATCCGGGTCAGGGCGTCGGGATCGGTGGTCGCCGTCTCCACGTCCACCCCGACGGGCCGGGTGCGGTGGGCCAGCGCGACCGCGAGCCGGTCCTTGTGCGCGATCGAGAGGTGAACCCCCGCGACCAGCGGCCCCTCCGGTACGGGACGGCCCGACGGATCGTTGCCGACCGGTACCTCCACCGGGAACACGGCGCCGGCGCCGCCGTCCCACAGCAGGCCCCGCAGCGCGTCCTTGGCCGCGATCCGGCCGAGCAGCCAGCCGGGCCGCTCCCGCGGTGAACGCCGCTCGTACACGGCCCGCTCGGCCGCCCCGAGATAGCGGCGCATCACCAGCTCCTGCGACGCGGGATCCGTCCACCGGCGGCGGGCCAGGCACCACCCGGCGGGCTGCGGCTCACCGATCCCGCAGACCTCCGGGGTGAACTTCATCGGCCACACCCGCTCGTCGGCACCGAAGCGCCGGTACGTCCAGCCGTCGATCCGCGCCCAGACCCGGCCGTCGGGACGGCACAGTTCGAGATCGCCCCGAACGGTGGTCCCGCGGACCTCCCGGATCCGGGCGGTGGCCGCCACCAGCGCGTGCGGCGGGGGCGGCGGCCCGTGGAAGCGGACCCGGTCGACGGTGGCGGGGAACACGAGCCGGTCCACCGGAAGTCGCAACTGCATCCAGTGCCCGAACAACTGCCCGGCGGCGTCGAGCAGCGCCCCGGGGTCCGGGAGGGCGCGCAGCACGCCCCGGATGCCGTCGGCGGCCACGGTGCGGACCTCGTGCACGCCGGCGAAGCGGGGGCCGTGGAACATCCACCGGTCACGGTAGAGCGCGTCCGCGCTGACGGGGGCGGGGCCCGGGTCGCGCAGCGGCCTGGGGTCGGGCGCGGGCGCCGGATCGAAGGACCGGCCGAGCAGCACGACGACGGTGGCGTACTCGCCCAGGGCGACGTGGACGCGTCCGGGACCGTCCGCGCGCGTGCTGACCTCGATGTCGTGGGCGGGCTCGACGGGCAGCCAGCGCAGGGCGCGGACGTCCTCGTACCCGACGACCTCGACACCGTCCCGGTCGTGGTCGGAGCGGGCGATGTGGGCCAGCGCGGCCTGCGAGGCCAGTTCCAGCATGGTGGTCATGGGCACGACGGGGAACCAGTCGGACTCCTCCGGCCAGCCCGCAGGCTGGAGGTAGACCCGGTGGTCCCGCACGTAGGGCAGCGTGTCGAGGCCGAGCCGCAGGACCGCCCTGCCCGGGGCCGGCCCCGCCCCGGCCCCACCGCCGCCTCCCGCCCCATGGTGATGCGGGGTTCCCGCCGGGCGGCCGGTGGCGGTCGTGACGGCCGCGGCTCCGGCCGGAAGGCCGGACGGGGTTCCCGCCCGGGTCGTGCTCCCGGCCGGGGTCGTGATCACCGGCGCCACCCCGGCCCCGGCCGGGTCGCAGGCGCGCAGCCGGGCCAGGGCGGCGGGGGAGAGGCGGACCAGCGGGGAGCCCAGGTCCAACGGCATCGCGCGGGACACCACCGGCCTGCCCACCGGCTCGACCGGGCCCGCGGCCACGGTCGGGGCGACGGCCGCGGGCGTCGCGTTCGGGTCCGGCGTCGTGCGCGGGTCCGGCGGGGTGTCCTGCGACAGCCGGTCCCACTTCGGCGCCTGCCCCTGCGTCCACAGCGCCGCGCACGCACGTCGCAGCGCCGCCACGCCCGCAAGACGGGGCGAGGACACGGACACCGACAGGTGTGGCCGGTCGCGCAGGGTGTCCTCGACGAACCCCGGCAGGCTCCCCGGTCCCAGCGTCACGAAGTGCCGTACCCCGGCGTCCTCGTACATCCGCAGGGTCAACTCACGGAAACGCACCGGCTCCAGCAGGTGCCGCACCACCAACTCCCGCACCTCCTCGGCCGCCGCCGGGAACGGGGACACCGTCGTCGCCGACCAGACCCGCCCCGCCGCGGCCGGCCGCAGCGGCAGCCGGTCGAACGCCGCCCGTACCTGCCCCAGGTACGGCTCCCACATCGGCGTGTGGAAACCCGAGCGGAACGGGAGCTCCCGGCCCATCACCCCTTCGGCCCGCAGCCGCGCGACGACCCGGGCGACCCCGGCGGGATCCCCGCACACCACCGACTGGTGCGGGCAGTTGTCGTGGCTGACCACCACCCCGCCCTCGCCGTGAATCGCCGCCTCGGCCCGCCGCGCCCCACAACCCAGTGCCGCGTACACGAGGTCCGGTACCTTCAGCGAGCCCGGCCGCAGCGAGGCGAGGAAGGTGTCGACGGCCTCCCGCGGGTACATCCCGGCCGCCACCATCGCGGCCCATTCACCCAGGCTGTGACCGGCCGACACGTCCGCCTCGATGCCCAGTTCACCGAGGGCGCGGCCGAAGAACCGGCCCGCTTCGATGGCGTCCAGCGCCCGTTCCATCAACTCCCCGCCCCGTCCGAGCCGGGGGCGATCCAGGCCGAGCAGGTCCGCGACGTCGTCGGCGACCGGCGCGAACTCCGGTTCCAGGCCCGGGTAGAGGAACGCGAGCCGGCCGCCCAGAGGTTCGGGCGTGAACCACACGTCTCCCCGGCCGTGCCACGTCCGCCCGCGCGCCAGCACCTTCGCGGCCAGCGCGAGCCGCTGCGGTGTGGGCCCGACCACCGCGAGCCGGCACGGGCCGTCCCCGGGCGCCGACCCCAACGGGGCCGAGGGCGCGCCGGCGGCCAGGAGCGCGACCACGTCGGCCGTGCTCTCCCCGGCGAACAGGAGGACATCCTCCCGCCCCCCTGCCCCCGTCGCGGTCGGAGTCGGGGGCGGCGAGCCCACCGGAAGAAAGCGGCGCACCGGCGGCGCGGGTCTCGGCGCTGCGCCGCCGGGATTCGCGGAGGCACCCGGGGCCTCCTCCAGCACCACGTGCGCGTTGATCCCGCCGAACCCGAACGCGTTGACGCCGGCCCGCCGGGGCTCGGGGCCGCGTTCCCACGGTTCTGCCACCGTGACCGGCCGCATCCGCGTACGGGCCAGGTCCGGGTGCGGCTCGTCCAGGTGCAGGGTGGGCGGCAGGACCCCCTCGTGCACCGCCAGCGCCGCCTTGATCAAACCGGCGATGCCCGACGCCTGCATGGTGTGCCCCAGCATCGACTTGACCGACCCGAAGCCGACCCGTCCCGCCCCGTCGCGGGGTGACCCGAACACCCGCCCCAGTGTGTCCAGTTCGGCCGCGTCCCCGATCGGGGTTCCCGTGCCGTGCGCCTCCAGGAGCCCCAGCGCCCCGGGGGAGCGAGGGTCCAAGTCGGCTTCCCGCCAGGCCCGTTCGAGCGCCTGTACCTGCCCCGACACGAGCGGGCTCATCAGGCTCGCCGCCCGCCCGTCCCCGGCGACCCCCGTACCACGGATCACCGCGTAGATCCGGTCCCCGTCCCGCTCCGCGTCGGCGAGCCGTTTCAGCAGCACCACCCCGGTGCCCTCCGAGAGCAGCGTCCCGTCGGCCCGCCGGTCGAAGGGGCGGATCCGCTCGGTCGGACTCAACGCCCGCAACTGGGTGAACACGCTCCACAGCGTGGCGATGTGGCAGTGGTGCACCGCCCCGGCGACCACCACGTCACAGCGCCCGCCCGCCAGCAGCCCCACCGCCTGGTCCACCGCGAGGAGCGAGGAGGCGCAGGCCGCGTCCAGGGTGTAGGCCGGGCCCCGGAAGTCCAACCGGTTCGCCGTCCGGGCGGCGGTGAAGCTCGGCACGAGCCCGATCGAGGCGTCGGGTCGATCCGGCCCCAGAGCGTCCTGGAACGCGGAGCGCACCTCGGCGATGCGCCGCTCCCCCAGCTCGGGCGCCACCTCCCGCAACGTCTGCGCCAACTGGTGCGCCGTGCGCACCCGTTGGTCCAGGCGGGCGGTGGCCACACCCATGAACCCGCCGCGCCCCAACACCACCCCGATCCGCGACCGGTCGGCCGGCAGCCGTTCCTCGCCGCCCGCGTCGGCGACCGCCTCGGCCGTGACGTGCAAGGCCAGGAGCTGGTCCGGTTCGGCCCCCTCGACCGCCGACGGCATGATCCCGAAACGTGTCGGATCGAAGGCGGCCGGCCCGTCGATGAAGCCGCCCCGCCGGCAGTAGAAACGATCCCCGCGCGCCGGCCCGGTGCCCCCGGCGGGGTCGTAGTAGACCTCGGGATCCCAGCGGCCGGGCGGAACCTCCCCGATGGAATCCGTTCCGGCGAGCAGATTGCGGCGGTAGGCGGCCAGGTCCGGGGCCCCGGGGAAGACCGCGCCCATCCCCACGATGGCCGCGTCGGTGGGTCGAGGCCCGCGCCGCGGCCCGTCAGTCACGGCGCTCCCCGGTCCCGTCGCCGTGGCCGGTGCCGGCTTCGTGCACGGTTCCCGCTCTGCCCGGGGTCCGGCCGTGCCCGTCGTCCCGCGCCGCCGTCAGGACGACCTGTACGTCGTGGCCGTCCGCGAGTTCGGCGAGGAAGGCGGCGGTACCCGCCTCGGGGCCGATCACCGCGATGCCCCGGCGGTCGTACGTGCGCTCCAACTCGGGAGTGACCATGCCGCCCGCCTCGGCCGCCCAGGGACCCCAGTCGACGGACAGCACCCGGCCGGGGAAGCCGGCGGCCCAGGTGTGGGCGAGACCGTCGAGGGCGTCGTTGGCGGCGGCGTAGTCGCATTGGCCGCGGTTGCCGTACACCCCGGACACGCTGGCGAAGAGGGCCAGGAAGGCGGGGGCGGGCGTGTCGCCGTGGTCGGCGGCGGCCGCGGCGAGGTGCCGGGCGCCGGCCACCTTGGTGGTGAACACCTCGGCGAAGGACTCGGGACGCTTGTCCCGCAGCAGTCCGTCCCGGAGGGTGCCGGCGCCGTGCACGATGCCGTCGAGCCGGCCGTGCCGGGCCCGTACGGCCGCCACGACCGCCCGCACCGCCCGCTCGTCGGTGACGTCGGCGCGGTGGTAGCGCACGGAGGCGGCGACGCCGGCGAGGGCCGCCAGGGTGGCCCGCACCTCGCGCTCGGCGAGGATCCGGGAGGCGGCGGCCTCGATCTCGGCGGGCGTGCGCAACCCCGCCGCCACCAGCGCGGCGCGCAGCGCCACCCGGTCCGTGGCCTGCCCGTACCGCTCGTCCTCGGCGGCCGTCGGCTCGGGAGTGCGCCCGACGAGTTCGACGTGGCAACCGGTGGCCCGGGCGAGGGCGAGCGCCGTCCGGGCGGTGATCCCCCGGGCGCCGCCGGTGAGAAGGACGACGGAGTCGCGGTCGAGGGGCGGCGGCGACCCGGAGGGAGTGAGGTCGGCCGGCACGGGACGGGCGGTGACGCGGGCTCCGTCGGCGGTGTAGACGACGGAGTGCGGGGCGGCGGCCGGGCCTGCGCCCGGGGCGCGACCGTCGTGCTCGCCGTCACTCTCGGCGTCGGCGTACGCATCGGCTTCGTGCCGGTCCCGGACCCCGGCGGTGTCGCTCAACTCGGCGACGAGCTGCGCGGCGACGCGAGCCGGGTCCTCCTTCGGGTGTACTCCGACCGCCCGGACCAGGGCGCCGGGGAACTCGAGGGCGGCGCTGCGGGCGAAGCCGTGCAGGCCCGATTCGGGGGTCGCGGCGAGGATCAGCCGACCCACACCGCCTACGAGGGCCCGCTTGAGCCCGGCGAAGGCGCCGGGCAGGACGGGTTCCTGCCCCGCGCCCTGCCCGGCCCGCAGTGCGGACAGGTCGACGAGCCCGTCGTGGCCGGCCTCGGGCGCGGACAGCAACCGCACCTCGACCCCGCAGGACTCCAGGGCCCCGCCCAGCGCGAGCGCCACCCCCTGCCCGTCCTCGACGATCCCGACCCGCAGCCCGCGCAGTCCGGCCGGATCCCCGCCGGGCGGTGCGACGGGTACGAGGTCCACGCGCATGCGGCGCGGTCGCGGCCCGGCGGTGCGGGGCGTGCGCCCCTCGGACCGGGCGCCGGTCGACAGTGAGGCGACGGCCGGGGCGTCGTGGAGCGCGGCGCCGGCGGCCGGGGCGTCGGGGGTCGCGGTGCCGGTGGTCGTGGTGTCGTACCCGTCGGCGGACGACGCGGTGTGGGACACGACCCAGTCGACCACGCCGCGCAGGGACTTCAGGCGGGAGAGTTCCTCGACGGCCGACTCGGTGGATCCGTCCGGTTCCCGGGGCAGTCCGATCCGGTCGGCGAGGGCGCCGATGATCTCGACCCGCTTGATGGAGTCGATGGACAGGTCGGCCTCCAGGTCCAGCGCGGGGTCGAGCATGTCCAGGGGATAGCCGGTTCGTGTGTGCACGATGTCGAGGACGACGTCCATCACCTCGCCCGCGGTCAGCGGCGCGGCGGCGGCGGTCGCCGGGGCACCCGGCCGGCCCACCGGGCCGTCGACGGGGTGGGGGTCGGCCGGCCGCCACGGATCGGGGTGCGCCGCCGCCTCGATCGCCACCCCGCCGCCGGGCGCCGTGGCCGCGCGCGCCGGCTCCCGGCCGTTGACCGGCGCCGACCGCCACGGGTCGGGGGAACGGCCCGGGCTCCCGGCAACCGGCACGTGTCCGTCGGGCCCCGCCCCGACCCACGCCGGGCCGTCGGTCCACGCCGGGTCGTCGGTCCACGCGGAGCCGTCGTCCCACGCCGCGTCCGGTTCGGGCCGGGCGGGGGCGCCCGGCGCCCGGTCGGCCGGCGTGCCCGCGCCGGGCAGGCCCAGGTAGCCGAGGAGGACCTCGCGTTGGGCCTCGATCAGCAGGCGCGAGCCGCGGAGGTACTCCAGCACGGCCTCGTCACGGGGCCCGGGGGCCGCGGTCGGCCCGCGGCCGTTTCCGGCCGGGGGGCCGGGCCGCGTCGGGGGAGCCGGGGTCGCGACGGGGCGGGGGTGAAGGGGAGGAAGGGGGGAGCCGTCCTGTTCGGCGGCGCTCTGCGGGCTCATCGGTGCCTCCGGTCGGGGGATGCGGTGGGCGGGGCGGAGGCCGCCCGGGATCGGGGTGCCGGCCGAGGTGCGGACCAGGTGGCCGTCCACCAGCCAGCCCGGGCGTCGCGGCGCCCGGTCCGGCAGCGCGGCGGTCCGGCCGCGGAACAGGGCTTCGGGGGCGATCGGGACACCGGCCGCGGCCAGCTCGGCCAGGGCGGTGACCAGCCGGATCAGACCGTGCTCGCCGGGCACGTCCAACGGCACCACCGTGTGGGGACGATCGCCCAGGATCCGGGCCGTCAGACCGGACAGCACCCGACCCGGCCCCGCTTCCACGAACGTCCGGACGCCGGCCGCGTACATGGCCTCCACCTCGTCGACGAACCGGACCGGCCGTGCCACCTGACCCGCCAGGAGGCCGCGTACGCCCTCGGCGTCGGCCGGGTACGGGGCCGCCGTGGTGTTCGACCACACCGGCACGGTCGGCCCGGACACCTCCGTCGCCGCCAGTTCCGCGGCGAGCGCGGACTCGGCCCCGGCCACCACCTCGCTGTGGAACGCACAGGCCACCGGCAGGAGTTCGGCCGCGAGTCCGGATGCCCGAAGTGCCGCAACCGCCTCGGCCACGGCCTCCGTCCGGCCGGAGATCACGCACTGGCGGGGCGCGTTGTGGTTCGCCACCACGCACCCGGCCCGCGCCGCGAGGTCCCGGACCTCCTCCGGGGCCGCGGACACCGCCGCCATGGCCCCGGGATCCGCCCCGGCCGCCGCCAGGATCGCCTCGGCCCGGCGCGTGCTCAGCCGCGACAGGCTCGCCGTGTCGTACGCGCCCGCCGCCCACAGCGCGGTCAGTTCCCCGTAGGAGTGCCCGGCGACACAGTCGGGCACCACACCGAACCTGCCGAGCAGCAGGTGCGCCGCGGCGCCGGCCAGCCCGAGGGCGGGCTGGGCCACCCGGGTGTCGGTGACGGCCGCCCGTTGAGCGGACCGGGCCGGCGCGGTGAACGCGGCCGGCGGGAACACCGCGCGCGCCACCCCGCCCGGTGCCTCGTCCAGGAGCCCGCGCAAGGCGGGGAACGCCATGAACAAGTCCCCGAGCATTCCGACGCGTTGGCTGCCCTGTCCGGGAAAGAGGAACGCCACCCCGCCCGGGTCGGCCGCCTCCTCCCGTACGTGGACCCCCGTGCCAGGGGTGAAGCCGCGGGCCTGCTCCAGCCGGACCGCGAGTTCGTCCGCGTCGGTGGCGACCACGGCCACCCGCACCGGCCCGCTGCCGGACGCGCAGGCCTCCGCCGCGAGGTCCCGCAGGGCCCAGGGCCGGCCGGCCGCGTCGTTCTCCTCCAGTCGGGCGGCGAGCCGTGCCATGGCCCGCCCCGCGGCCCGCCGGTCCTCGCCCCGGAAGCAGAAAAGTTCCGCCGGCCACTCCTCCAGCCCGTGGTCCGGTTCCTCCGCACCGCCGTAACCGGCCAACACGGCGTGGTAGTTGGTGCCTCCGAAGCCGAACGCGCTGACGCCCGCGATCCGCCGCTCCACCGGCACCGCCCACGGCCGGGCCTCGGTGTCGAAGACGAACGGGCCGTCCTCGGGACTCCAGGCCGCGTTCGGCGTGCTCAGATGTGCGGTCGGGGGCCGGATGCCCGTGTGCACGGCCCACGCGGCCTTGATCAGGCCGGCGAGCCCGGCCGCACACTTGGTGTGGCCGATCTGCGATTTGACCGACCCCAGGGCGCAGGATCCCGGCGCGGCTCCCGAGGCGGTGAACAGCGCGCTCAGCACGGCCAGTTCGGTGCTGTCGCCGACCACGGTCCCGGTGCCGTGGGCCTCGATGAGCCCCACGTCGGCCGGGGTGACGCCGGCTCGCGCGTACGCCCGTTCCAGGGCCCGTCGTTGTCCCTCCGGTCGGGGCGCGGTCAGCCCCAGCGATCGGCCGTCGCTCGACGCGCCGACCGCCTTGATCACCGCGTACACCCGGTCACCGTCGCGCTCCGCGTCCGACAGCCGCTTCAGCACCAGGGCGCCCACCCCCTCGCCGAGCGCTATCCCGTCCGCGGCGGCGTCGAAGGGCCGGCAGCGTCCGCCGGGCGACAGGGCCCGTACGGAGGCGAACATCAGGTAGTCGTTGATGCCGTTGTGCACGTCGGCGCCACCGCACACCACCATGTCGCTGTCACCGTCGCGCAGTTGCCGACAGGCCAGGTCGAGGGCGGCCAACGAGGAGGCGCAGGCCGCGTCCACGGTGCAGTTGGCGCCGCCCAGGTCGAGACGGTTCGCGACGCGTCCCGCGATCACGTTGGCGAGGATGCCCGGGAAGGAGTCCTCCGTCAGCCGGGGCAACTGCTCGTCCAGCGCGGGCGGCAGCTCGCCCAGATAGGCCGGATACAGTGCGCGCAACCCGTACGCGCCCGCCAGCTCGGTGCCCGCCTCCGCGCCGAAGACCACCGAGGTCCGCGTACGGTCGAACTCCCTGTCCCGACCGTACCCGGCGTCCCCGAGCGCCCGCGCCGAGATCTCCAGGGCCAGGAGCTGTACCGGTTCGATCCCGGCCAGCGAGGTCGGCGGAATGCCGTGGGCGAGGGCGTCGAACGGCACCGGCGCCAGGAAGCCGCCCCAGCGGGAAGGGGTGCGCTCCCCGGCGCGGGCCGGGTCGGGATCGTAGTAGAGCCCCGGGTCCCACCGCTCGGCCGGTACCTCGGTGACGGCGTCCCGGCCGGCCAGGATCTGCGACCAGTACGCGTCGAGACCCGGTGCCCCCGGGTAGGCACAGGCCATTCCGACGATGGCGACGTCGAGCGGTTCGGCGACGGGGCCGGTCTCCTCGCCGGCCGCTCCGGTGGTCTCGGCTGCCCGCCGGTCCAGGAACTCCGTCGCCCCCCGGGTGACCTGGGCGTGCAGCGCGGCCACCGTCGTGGTCGCGGACCGCAGGGTGGCGGCCTGCCCGAGCATGAACAGCCCGTCCGTCAACTGCTCCGGCTCGCTCACCGGTTCCAGGCCGCCCGCACCCCGACGCACCCCCTTGCCGGCGATCCGGAGCCGGCCCAGATTCAGCCGCTCCAACTCCTCCCACATCTGGCGCGGTTCGGTCCCGTCCTCGGCGAGTCGCCGTCTGGTCTCCTCGAACGTCACCGCGTACGGGGTCTCCGCGCAACGGGTGGCGTGGCCCGGTCCGGTGTGCAACAGGACGGTCTCCTCGCACTCCACCGCCGTCCGCTGGAAGCCCGGCAGGATCGCGCCCGCCGCGACCGCCTCCCGTGTGAACAGGTAGGCGGTGCCCATCAGTACGCCGACGCGGGCGCCCCGGGCGACCAGCGGGGCGGCGGCCGTCACCGCCATCGCGGCGGACCGCTCGTCGTGGATGCCGCCTGCGAACAGGACGTCCAGCCGGGCCGGTTCGGCGCAGGACAGCAGCCGTTCGACCTGCTCCTCCCACAGCGGGAACGAGGCGCGCGGCCCCACGTGCCCGCCGCACTCCGATCCCTCGAAGACGAACCGCCGCGCCCCCTCGGCGAGATACCGCTCCAACAGGCCGGGTGAGGGGACGTGCAGGTGCGTCACCGTTCCCGCCGCCTCCAGCGGGGCCGCCTGCGCCGGGGTGCCGCCGGCGATGATCGCGTACGGGGGGCGCACCCGCGCCACGGCCGCGAGCTGCTCCCGGCGCAGCTCGGGCGGGGCGAAGCCGAGCAGGCCCACGCCCCACGGCCGGTCCCCGAGCCGCTCCGCGGTCTCGGCCAGCAGTCGGAGTACCTGCGGGCCCCGGGTCAGGGCGAGGGCGAGGTAGGGGACTCCGTCCGCCTCGGCCACCGCCTCGGCGAACGCCGCCTGGTCGCTGACCCGGGTCATCGGGCCCTGCGCCACCACCCGGGACCCGAGCAGCGGTCTCGTTCGGGTGGCGACCCCGATGTGTCCGGCGACGGCGGCCCGGACGGCCTGGAGCACCCCGCCCGCGGTGCGGTGCCTTCGGGCCAGCCGGTCGGCCATGCCCCCGTCCTGGCCGACGGGCAGCAACTGCGTCCGCAGGTCACGGGCCCCGAGCAGGCGCGCAGCCGGTCCGTCGGGCGGCGGCAGGTCGGGCCGGGCGAACACCCGGTGCCCGTCGACCAGCCGGCTCTCGGAACCGTCCATCGCCCGCAGCGCGGCCACGACTTCTGCGGGCAGGCCGGCCACCCCCTCGACCGTCAGGGCCAGTTGTACGTCCATCAGCACGCCGGCGGCCCCGCCCGCGACGGCGGCCGCCGCCGTGTGCGGGCCGATGCCCCCGCACGCGATGACGGGCACTCCCGGTCCGGAGCCGGCCAGCAGCCGTTGGAGGAGGACGAAGGTGGTGGTCGGGCCCACCCGGCCGCCGGCCTCGTGTCCCTTGGCCACGATCGCCCCGACCCCGGCCGCCACCGCCGCCCGTGCCTCCCCGGGGCCGGTGATCTCGGCCCAGACCCGGGGGGATCCGGGGGCCGCAGCCCAGGCGGCCACCCGACCCGGGGTGTGCTCCGCGACATCGGCGAGCAGCACCGTGTCCACCTGGGCCGGAAGTTCCCCGGGGCCCAGCGGACAGCCCACCGGTATCCGCACCCCGTACGGACGGCCGTCGAGCCGCCGCCCGAGCTCCGCGAAGGCGGCCCGCGCCGGTACGGGGTCCCGGCCGAGGTCGAGCAGCCCGAGGGCCCCGGCGCGCTCGGCGGCGGTGACGATCCGAGGGTGCGGTTCCTCGAAGGGGCAGACCGCGACGACCAGGTCGCGGGTGGCGGGGGGCTGCTCGGGGTGGGGGGTCACGGGCGCTCCTTCTCCGGTGGGTTCCGGTGCGGTGCGGTGTGTTCCGGTGCGGGTGGTCGCGCGGGGTGGTGCGAGGCGCGTGGTGCCGTGCCGTTCCGTGTCACGTCGCGCGGTGCGCGTCGCGCCCGGGGCGCCTCGCGAGGGGGCGCGCGAGGCCTTGCGGGGCGGTGTCGTGCGGGGCGACGCGTGGGCCGTACGGGCCGTGCTGTGGGGGTGCGGGCCGTGCGGGCAGGACGGGGGAACACGCCGGTCGACGACTCCGCCGGCGCGGTGCGTGCGGTGGCCGGGTGACCCGTCGACGGTTCGGACGGGGTTGAGCGGTGGTCAAACTCCCCGGCGCCGCGATGCATCGTGCGGTGATGACCGTGCACTGTCAACCGGTATGCGGAGTGGGTTCTCTCGCTCCCTCCAGACCCGCCGGCCGGTTCGCGACCGTCCGGGCGCGGTCCGCCCCGCAGCCCCGTCGCCCCGGTGGCCTGCGGAGATCCCCGCTCCGCGGACCGGGTCCGGGGAGCACGTGGGGGGAGGGTCGGGCGCAGGTCACGCCGTGTCGGTGCGTCTTCTCGCCACCCGGGCATGAACGACTCATCGCGGCGCGGGAGTTGTTCAACATGGCGCCCCTCACGGGTAAGGCATCGCCCGGTTACCGTCCGGTCATGACCCCCGCTCTCGCGCAGCTTCGCCCCCTCGTCGCCGTCGCGGACCGCCGTTCCGTCACGGGCGCGGCCACCCGGCGCCGTTACGGGTGTTCGATGGGCTGCCCATGGCGCTGCCGTGCGCGGGCGCGGGCCGACGGACCGGGAGGGGGGCCGTGTCCGGCTGCTCCGGCGTGCGCCCCGGGCCCCGGCCGGAAGTCGACGAACGACTCGCCAGGGTCACCGGGTCGCGGACGGGTGCGGCGCGCTCATCCGGCACCGGGACGCGGTGTCCAGGGCCTTCGGCAGTGGCGCCGAGATCCGCTCGTCCACCCCGCCGCCGCCGCGCCCCGGTGGGTGTCGCCCACACCCGACACCCCTTGGGTGGCGAGGCCCTGCCTTCGTCGCGCATGCCCCGCACGAGGCATCCGCGAGTGAGCCCGCACCCTGACCGGAACAGGCCTTGCGGACCGCGAGGCCTGCCGGTTTGGCATTGAACCATGTTCAAACGGGAAGGAGTTGGTCCTGGAGTCGGCAACCGATGCCCCTCCCGCGGTGCGCATGTCGCCCACCCGCAGAACACCATGGGTGGCGGCCCTGGCCACCGCCGTCCCCGCCCGGCGGTCTGGCCGGACTCGGCGTCCTCGCCATGAGCCGCAGGCGTCCGGCGTCCTCCGCGCCGTCGACGACAGCGGCAATACCGACCAGGTCTTCGCCGTCGACGACAACACCACATCCGGCCGACTCGTGGCGACCCGCACCGTCACCGGGGCCGGCACGACCGACCGGGAAGGCCCCGCCATCGGCAAGGACGCCCGAGGATCCCCCGTGGTCCCGTGGTCCCGTGGTCTGCGTCGGCGACATCGGGGACGACGTCGTCGGCCGCGCCGAGAGCGCCGTGCACGCCTTCGTCGAACCGGACATGCTCGCCGACGCGTCCGGCACCCCGGCCCGCCACCGCCACCGCCACCGCCACCGCCACCGCCACCGCCACCGCCACCGACTTCACCGGAGGCACCACCCGCATCACCCTCACCCTCACCCTCGGCTCGTTTCGGGACGGCGCGGAGTCGGGCTTGAACAACCCCGCCTCCAGGCCTCACTGTTGGCCGGGTCTCTTCCACACGGTCAGGAGAATCGGCTTGTCGTCCCACACTGCAGACGCGCACGTCATCGATCCCGCCGGGGGGTGCCCGCACGCCCTCAACGCCCGCCTGCGGTCCCGGGGCGCCGTGGCGGAGGTCGTCCTCCCCGGCGGAGTGCCCGGCGCGGTCGTCCTGGGCCACGACGCACTGAAGGAGTTCCTGGCCCACCCCGATGTCGCCAAGGACGCCCGACACTTCCCCGGCCTGCATGACGGCAGCGTCCCCCGGGACTGGCCCCTGCGGGTCTTCGCCAACGCCCAGGGCATGCACACCGCCGACGCCGCCGACCACCGCCGGCTGCGCTCCCTGGTCGGCAACGCCTTCACGGCCCGGCAGGTGGAGCGACTGCGGCCGCGCATCGAGGAGTTGACCGCCGGGCTGCTCGACGACCTCGCCGCGGCGGCGGCCTCCTCCCCGGACGGCGTCGCGGACCTCAGGACCCACTTCGCGCTGCCCCTGCCGATGAGCGTCATCTGCGAACTGCTCGGCGTCGACGAGGAGCACCGGGGGCGGCTGCACCACCTGTCCAACACGGTGATCGTCTCCACCGACACGACCCCGGCCGAGGTGATGGCCGCCGTACGCGAACTCGTCGAACTCATGGGCGCCATCGCCGCCGCCCGCCGGGCCGCACCGGGCGACGACCTCACCAGCGCCCTGATCGCGGCCCGCGACGGGGACGGTGACCGGCTCAGCGAGGCCGAACTCATCGGCACGATGCGTCTGATGCTCGTCGCCGGCCACGAGACCACGCTCAACCTGATCAGCAATGCCGTGCGCGCCCTGTGTACCCACCGCGATCAACTCGCGCTGGTCCGCGAGGGAAAGGCGAGCTGGTCCGACGTGGTCGACGAGACCCTGCGCTGGGACGGCCCCGTCAGTTGGTTCCCGTTCCGCTACCCCACCCGTGACGTGACCGTCGGCGGGTCCGTGATCCCGCGCGGCACCCCGGTTCTCGCGGGCTACACCGCGGCCGGCCGTGACGAGGCCGCGTACGGTCCCGGGGCGGACCGTTTCGACCTCACCCGGGAGAACAGTCGCAACCTCTCCTTTGGGCACGGCGCCCATTACTGCGTGGGCGCACCGCTCGCCCGGCTGGAGGCCTGCATCGCCCTGGAGCGGCTCTTCGACCGGTTTCCGGACCTCGACCTCGCGGTGCCCGACGCGGAACTGCCCTACCAGCGCAGTTTCATCGGCAACAGCGTGCAGACGCTCCCGATCCGCCTGGGGTGATCCGGAGTGCGGCGTCCGTCGGACCGTGCCCGGGGCGGGCGCGGTCCGACGGACGCCGGAGGGGGCGGGGCAGGGGCGGGTCCGGGGTGTCAGGACTTCGGCATCAGGACGGAGTCCACCAGGTAGACCGTCGCGTTGGCGGTGTGGACGTCACCGCAGACCACCGAGGCGTTGCCGTTCACCTTGAAGGACTCGCCGGAACCGGAGGTGGTCAGCCTCTGCTTGGACAGGGTGTCGAACGAGCCCTGCTCCAACTGCTTCGGTGTCAGCTCCTGGCCCACCACGTGGTAGGTGAGGACCTTGGTGAGCTGCGCCTTGTCGGCCAGCAGCTTGTCCAGGTCGGCCTTCGGTACCTTGGCGAAGGCCGCGTTGGTCGGCGCGAACACCGTGATGTCCTTCGCGCTGTTCAGGGTGTCGACCAGGCCGGCCTTCTTGACGGCGGTGACCAGGGTCGACAGGGCCGGGTTGTTCGACGCGGCCGTGGCCACGGGGTCCTTGGCCATGCCGGCGAAGGAGCCCGAGCCGTCCTTCGGTACCGAGGCGCAGCCCGGTCCGAACGGTTCGCCGTCCGCCGCCATCGCGGAACCCGCGGCGAGAGCCGGCCCCAGGGCCAGTGCGGCCACGGCCGACGCGGCGAACGCCGCCCTGCGTATGCCTGTGTTGCGACGTGCTGTCATCACGTGACTCCTCGGGTCGGGTCGTTCCCCCCGCCCTCGGGCGCCGCGCCCGACACTGTGGGTCGCGGGCCTCCCGGGTCTTCCTTCACGCGGGTCATTCGGAGCGGCCCGGCAACCGGTTTGGTGGGACGTGCCCGTTGTGTTCCGTCCGGGGGCACCCCCCCGGTTCCGGTCCTACGCGGCGCCCGCCGCCGGGAACGCGAGCACCACCAGCGGATCCGTGGTCGGTGCGGCCGAACCGCCCGCCGGTTCCTCCGTGACCCCGACCCCGGTGGCGGGACCCACCTCGCCCTTCAACAGCGCGGGGGCGTCGGGTCGCGCCGGGTCCATCAGCCCGGCCGGACGCATGACGCCCTTCGGGTCGGCGTACCACAGCTGGTACACCCGCCCCTGGGGCGGCGCCGCGAGACCGTCGGCCACGAACACGGCCCGGTCCCGGTCCCGGGAGAGCACCACCGTGCCCGTGCCGCCGTCGGCCATGCGGCCCGTGGCCAGCCGCGCGTCGGGCGCCGCGAGCACCCCGGTGAGGGCCTCCGCCCGCGCCTCGACCCGTCGGGCGTCCTGCCGGGCCGTCTCGGCCCGCTGGTACTGCCAGGCCGCCACCCCGCCGAAACCGACCGCCGCCGCGAGGCAGGCCGCCAGGGCCCAGCGCAGCCGGGGCCGCGCGGGCCGCGCGTGGTGTGCGGGAACCCGTACGGGCTCCGGCCGCGCGGGCGCCGCCCGGATCTCGCGCAGCACCGACTCCCGGAGCGCCGGCGGCGGCTCCACCGCCACCGCCCGGCCCAGCAGGGCCGCCGTGGCCGCGAGTTCCGCGACCTCCCGCAGGCACGCCTCGCAGGTCTCCAGATGCGCCTCGAAGGCCGCCCGCTCCGCCGGGGGCAGCGCGTGCGTGACGTAGGCACCCGTGCCCTCGTGCATGCCCGTCGTGCCCTCCGTGCCTTCCGTGTCCTCTGTGCTCATCCGCCGCTCACCCCGAGACAGTCGCGCAGCCGCAGCAGTCCGTCGCGCAGGCGCGTCTTGACGGTACCCAGCGGAACCGACAGTTCCTCGGACACCTCGCGGCAGGTCAGACCCCGGTAGTAGGCCAGGGTCACCGACTGGCGCTGGATCTCGGTCAGCGAACCCAGGCAGCGCCGTACCCGGTCACGCTCCTCGTGGTGCTCCACCGCCTCGCTCACCTCGTCGAACTCCGGGAGGGCGGCCTCCAGCCGCGCCGCGCGCCGCTCGCGCTCGGTCGAGGCCTGCGCGGAACGCACCCGGTCGACCGCGCGGCGGTGCGCCATCGTCAGCACCCAGGTCCGCACGCTGCCCCGGTCGGCGCGGTAGCGCCCGGCGGTGCGCCACACCTCGACGAGCACTTCCTGCGCCACCTCCTCGGCCTGGGCCCGATCGCGCAGCACCGTGTACGCCAGGCCCAGCACGGATCCGCTCACCGCCTCGTACACCGAGACGAAGGCGTCCTCGTCCCCTTCGGCGACCCGGCCGAGGAGGGCGGGCATGCCGTCCTCGGCGCGGTCCGCTCGTGTCACGTCGTTCACGGGAAGATCCTCCGGGATTCCCGGTCGTTCGTCGGCATCCGCGCGCCTCGTGAGCCATTCGTAGCCGCCGAGCCACTGGATTGGCCCCGCCCCCGGGCGGTGCCGGCCGGCACCGCACCCGTCATCCGCGGGGCCTGCGCTTGCGCAATTCGACCACCCCGTCGGTGATCAGGTCCCACGTCTCGGAGCACGGCGACGGTTCCCGCCCCGGGTCACCGACCCGCGGCGGCGGGGGGACGGCCTGGTCGGGGTCCCCGCCGGCCCGGATCGACGCGGTCGCGAGGTCGGACGGCGGTTGCGGCGCCGGGGAGGGCCGCTCCGGCTCGGTCTCGGACATGCTCGGTGCGCTCCTGGGGGCGTCGGAAGGGGCGGCCACCGGATCGCTCCGACAGCCGCCCCTGTTCGTGTCCGGGCCAGTGAACCGACCCCCCGTCCAGTGCGGTGATCAGCCGTATGCGCTCTCCCTCTCACGAGTGTGGAATTACCCACCTGAGGGTGACGGTCACGGGAAGCCCCGGACGGCGCCACGGTCGATGGTGTAGGTCATTTCGCGGCGGGAAGCGCGGCTGCGATCCCCGCCGCCAGGGCGTACGGATCCCCGACCGGCGCCTGGGCGTGCCGGGTGGTCTGCCGCGCCCATTTCTCCTCGAAGGCGTACCAGTCGATCTGCCGGGGCACCGCCCGCCGGACCAGAGCCTCCTCCAGCGTGGCGAAGTACGCGTCCCAACGCGGTGCGTAGAGCTCCGAGACGAGACCGCCCCACTCGCGGTTCGCGTAGTCGTGCAGCGAGCCTCCCTCGGAGGCGGCGCGCGGGCCCCACACGCTCAGGAGCGAACGCGTGTCGTACTCGTACCGGTCCGCCTCCGCCGTGTCGGCGCCCCGGGAGCGTGCGGCCGAGAGGCGGGGCCCCAGCAGGAGGTTCGGATCGGCGCTCGTGACGGCGTCCAACCGCCTCTCGCCGTCACGCCACTGCGCGGTCAACTCACGGAACAGGCGCACGTCCTTCGCCTCGTACGCCGCCTTGATCTTCGGCAGCAGCCCCCGCGAGTGGTTCGCCAACGCCTGCCGGGCCGTGTCCACCAGGTCGTACCGGAAGGCGCTGGAAGCCCGCAGCGGCGGGGCCACCTTCAGCAGGTGGTCCAGGGCGCGGCGCACCGAACCGGCCGAATAGCGCATCGACTTGGGGCTCCAGCGGGCGGATCCCGCAGCGCTCAGGCTCGGTCGGGCCGTGAACAGGCTGTCCTGGGACTCCGACCACAGCCCCGAGGGGGTGCTGTACGGGCCCTTGCGCAGTTCTTCCCACGCGGCCGCCGCCTCGGTGTCGGAGCGCCCGTACCGGCGGGCGGAGTACGCCGCGAACCACTTCCTCTGGTCGATCGGCCCGGATTCCCAGGCCAGATCCGTGAAGAGGTCGAAGGCGGCGGGATCGGTCCCGGTGGCCTCCGGCATGTACGCGATGCCCGAGAGCGCGCTGTCCGGCTTGGACCGCCAGGCGCCGAACCGGTCGCTCCACACCGCGGTGTTGGCGCCGATCGTGGTGTGCCCGCCGAAGTTGGGGATCGTGCCCAGCGCGTAGGGCGCCCCGCCCCACCGGGCCTCCCGGTCCAACCCGTCGTACCGGTCGGACAGGCCGTCCAGGATCAACAGCTTCGAGGTGTCCACCCCGGCCAGGAGTTCCCTCCTCGGATCCTCCTGCCAGCCCAACACCGCCCACAGCGCGCCGGGATGGGCAGCCCACAGCGCCTTCTGCACCGCCCCGGCCGCCGCCGCCACGTTCACCGAACCCGTCTTTCCGCCTTCGTGCAACGGACTCATCCGGTACATGGAACTGTCCCCGAACACCGTCCGCTGTTCCGCGTAGTACGCGGCGGCCAGCTTCCCGAACGCGGCCGAGTTCGGGTCCAACCAGTCCGGGCGGTCGAAGCCCGCCCAGTCACCCTGCGGCACGGTCGTGGCGCCGGCGTTGCGCGCGGCGAACGCCGGCGGCACCGTGCCGAAGAAGCCCGGCAACACCGGGGTCATGCCCAGTCCGCGCAACTGCTCGGCGATCCGGCCGCCGATTCCGGCCCGCTCGCGCATCAGCCGTTCCGAGACCGGCCCGCCGAAGCCGCTCATGTTCTGCAGCAGCCACCAACTCTGGTGCGCGGGACCGGGGATCCACGCCCTCAGCTCCGCCGCCGAGTATCCGAACCCCTGGAGCGCCCTGTAGTACGGATACTCGGCGCCGACCTGCACGAACACCTCGTTGACGCCGTGCAGGGCCAGCAGGTCGACCTGCCGTCGGTGCTCCTCGAAGGTGCGGTACGGGCCCGAGTAGCCGTCGTCCGTGTCGTTGAGCGCGTACCGGTGGGCGACCAGCGCGCTCCGGGTCACCGGCTCCGGCACGGCCGGCAGGCGCTCCGGCAGCATCCCCAGGCTGTCGCCGGGCCAACCGATGTCGGCGCCCGCGACGTGCCGGAGGTACCAGCCGACCCCGGTGAGCAGGGTCGCGCCGCTGGTGCCGCGCACCGTGAGGGCGCCCGCCGTTCCGGACACCGTGAAGGTGTCCGCCGCGGCGCCCGGGTCGGGCACCAGCGTGAACTGGCCGGCGTGCCGGGGCAGCAGCCGTTCCAGAGCCTCCCGTGCCGGACGCGCGTCGAAGTCCCGGGTCGCCGGGGCCTGCCGGGCCCCCTTCTGCCGCGCGTCGGCCTGCCGCGTACCCGGCGCGGTGGGCGATCCCGCGCCCGAGGCGACCGCCCCGGGCGCCGCCCCCGCCAGGAGCAGGACGAGCAGTGCCGCGGGAAGCGCCGCCCCCGCGGCCGTACGGCGCCCACGCGGGCGCCCGCTGCGTGCCATCGAGTCGTACCTCATTCCGTCGATCGGAGCCGTCGGACCAGAGCCATCGGACCAGAGCCGTCGGGCCGGATCCGTCAGACCGGCAGGGCCCAGTTCTGGTCGATCCGGTGGTCGCCGCAAGGGGTCAGGCGCAGCCGCTCGGCCGGCGCGTCCGGGGTCGCCGCGGCCGCGGGTGCGGTCAGGCACAGCCCGCTGCTCTTCTCGATCAGGGCGCCGGGACGGTCGTGCGCCCAGCTCTGCCGGGATCGCCCGGGTGCGCAGTCGGCCAGTTCCACCAGGTCGCCGGCCCCGGCCGTGAGGCACTGGTCGGCCGAACGCAGTCGGGAGTCGGGGCCCACGGTCCACCGCTGGTCGGAAGCGCCCGTGCAGGCCGCCATGACCACCGCGCCGACACCGCTGGTGTTGGCCCCGTCGGCGCACTTGGCCGCGTTGCCGGCGATCTGCCCGGTCGGTACGGCCTTGCCGCAGCCGCGCGGGGTGAGCCGCCACACCGCGGTGTCGTGGGCGGCGACCCTGCCGGTCAGCGAGACGGTCGCCTCACGACGTGCCCCGCTCCACAGGTCCTTGACGTCGACGGCGCACGACGGGGCAAGACCGATGTCCTCCAGCGGCACCTCGACGTCCATGGCGGCGCCGGTCCGGTTGAGGACGGCCACCGCGCGGTCGCCGTTCGCGAGCGGCCGTACCAGGACGTCGGAGGTGCCGTTCGAGGAGACCACCGCGCCCTGCCGGCCCAACGGGTCCTGGTCGAGTGCGATCAGGTCGGTGTTGCCGAGCGCGGCGATCCCGGCCGGGGTGAGCGCGGAAACCTCGGACGAGAGGATGAAGGGGGCGGCCATCATGGCCCACAGCCCGACCTGACTCCGGCTCTCCGCCTCGGTGAGTCCGGGGGCGCCGGCGATGAGGAAGTCCGGGTCGTTCCAGTTGCCGGGGCCCGCGTACCGGCCGAGCCAACGGTTGTAGCCGTAGTTGCCGAGGACCGAACTCCACCGCGAGGTCGTGGGCGCGGCCGGGGCGTACACCTTGACGTCACGGCCCTCGCGCCACAACTGGCCGGTCTCGCCCACCCAGTCGATCACCTTGTGCCAGTCGGCGCCGCCCCATTCGCCCTGCTGGAAGTAGGCGGGCGCGGACGCGGACAGGACCATGTCGCGACCGCTGTCGCGCAGGGCCCGGGCCACGCCGCGGTACGCGTCGCGGTAGGCCTGTTCCTTCGTCTTGCCGGGCGGCACGTACAGGTTGCAGCCGTCCATCTTGACGAAGTCCGCCTTCCAGGACGCGAAGAGCCGGGCGTCGCGCGCGTAGTGGTCGGCGCCCCCGCCCGCCGGAGCGCCGCTGCCCGGGTAGCGTCCGCAGGTCAGCGCGCCGGCGTCCTGGTAGATGCCGAACTTGAGCCCCTTGGCGTGCAGGTACGCGCCGAGCCAGGCCATCCCGTGCGGGAACCTCTCCGGGTCGGCCACCAGGTCGCCGTCGGCGTCACGGCTCTTCGTCATCCAGCAGTCGTCGACGGTCACCGTGTCGTAGCCCTTGGCGGCGAGACCGGTGGAGACGAGCGCGTCGGCGTTCGCGACCACCTTGGCCTCGTCGATGTCGCACATGTAGTGCGCCCAGTTGTTCCAACCCATGGGAGGGGTGAGGGCGAGCGGGGTGTCCGACGTGGCGGTGGGCTCGGCCGCCGCCGTCGCGGGGGACAGCAGCAGGGCGAGCAGGGCGGCCGCGGTCAGACAGGGGAGCGACGCACGCGGGCGAGGCGGCACGGGGTCTCCTTGACGTGGGGGACGTACCGAGGGTCTGTCGAGCGCCCAGTGCAGCGGTGCGACTACCCACTGTCAACACAAGTCGCTGATTGTGCCCTGATGACCAGCAATATGGGTGCAGTCGACATCACACGAAGGGTCGACGTCACGGGCGCCCGCTTGACCGGCCCCGCGGTCGCCCGTCTCGACGGAACGGGTGAGATACGGCGTACGTGACACTGTCTGTTACGGTGTATCCCATGCCGAGAAGATCAGCCGCCCTGGACCGCGCCACCCCCGAGGCCATCGCCGTCGAGGCCCTGCGGATCCTCGACGAGGAAGGGCCGGCCGCGCTCAGCTTCCGCGCCCTCGCCGACCGGCTCGACGTCTCGCACGCCACCGTCCAGCGCCGCTGCGCCGATCTGGCCGGATTGTTGGACCTGTGCACGGAGCACCTCGCCGGCCAACTGCCCGAGATCGCCGCCGGCACCGACTGGGCCGAGGCCACCGAGCAGCGGTTCTCCGCGTTCTACCGACTGCTCACCGCACACCCCGGCCTGCTCGTACTGCGCGGTGGCCGGCCCTGGTTGGGCCGCCGACTGCTCGCCCGACTCGTGGAACCCGCGCTGGCCGACAGCGTCGCCGCCGGGATGGCCGCGGCCGAGGCGATGACCGTCTACCGCCGGATGTACCTGCTCACCCTCGGCAGCGCCGCCTTCGTGGACCACCGTGACCCCGCCGGCGCCACCGCCGCGTCCCGGGCCGCCCTGGCCGCGCTGGACCCGGCCGAGTTCCCCGTGCTCTGCGGAGGCCTGGCCGACGTACTGCCCCCACTGACCGACCACGAGGTGTACCACGGCGCCCTGCGCCAGCTGATCGAGGCCGCCCGGCCCGCCCCCGACCGACGCGGCAGCGCCTGAACCCGCCGCCGTTCGAACCCGCCACCGTCCCAAGAGGAGACCGTTCATGGAGCAGCAGCTCGACTACGCGGCCGTGCGCGCCGCCGCCGGCCGGATGGCCGACGTGATCCGTCCCGTCGCCGTGGTGCCCGCCGACCGGGGCGTCTGGTACGCCCTGGAACACCTCCAGCACACCGGCTCCTTCAAGGCGCGCGGGGCCCGGAACTTCCTCGTCGCCCACCGCGAGGCGGGCACCCTCCCCGTCGCCGGGGTGACCATCGCCTCCGGCGGCAACGCGGGTCTCGCCTGCGCCTGGGCGGCGCGCGCGCAGGGGGTGGCCGCGACCGTGTTCCTGCCCGTGAACGCGCCCCGTGTGAAGGTCGAGCGGCTGCGCGGGTACGGGGCCGACGTGCGGCTCGTCGGCGACCGGTACGCCGAAGCGCAGTCCGCCTGCCGGGAGTTCGCCGAAGAGAGCGGCGCCCTGAGCAGCCACGCGTACGACCACCCGCTGATCGCCGCGGGCGCCGGCACCCTGCTCGACGAGATCCGGGCGGGGCTTCCCGGCCTGGACACGGTGGTCGTCGCGGTCGGCGGCGGCGGACTGTTCGCCGGCGTGGCCACCGCCGCGCGCGAGCACGGCGTCCGGGTCGTGGCGGCCGAACCCGAGAACTGCCGGGCGCTGAACGCCGCCCTGGAGGCCGGTCGGCCGGTGGACGTCCCGGTGGATTCCGTCGCCGCCGACTCGCTCGGCGCCACCCGCGTCTGCGCCGACGCCCTGGCCGCGGCGCGGCAGGGGCACGTGGATTCGGTGCTCGTCCCCGACGCGGCCATCGTCGCCGCCCGCCGGGGACTCTGGGAGGAGCACCGGATCGTGGTCGAGGCGGCGGCGGCCACCGCCCTCGCCGCCCTCCGCGGGGCCCCGGAGCCACTGGGGGAGCGGGTCGCGGTGATCCTGTGCGGAGCCAACACGGACCCCTCGGACCTGACGGCTCCGGTGCCCGCCCGACAAGCGGAGCGGTAGGAGGCGGGACTCCCCGCGTCAGTCCTCGCGTCAGTCCTCGTTCTCGTCCCGGACCACGACCACGGTGCTCCGTGCGTACTGGACCACCTGCTGGCTCACCGAGCCCAACAGGGCACCCTTGAAGCCGCCGTACCCCCGCGTGCCGACCACCGTCAGCTCGGCCTCCCGCGACGCCTCGACCAACACCTTCGCCGGCGCGCCCTGTTCGACGCGGCGGAAGACCGGGACGCCGGGTGAGGTGCCGACGGCCTCGGCGACGGTGTCGGCGAGCTTGAGACGGGCCGACTCCTCGATGCCGGCGAGGTCCTCCTGCGATGTCGGGCCCACCGCGAAGGGGTTGGTGTTCCAGTCCCAACTCATCACGGCGTGTACCCGGCCGCCGATGGCCTTGGCCTGGGCGACGGCCCAGCGCAGCGCTTCCTTGGAGTGGCTCGAACCGTCCACGCCGACGACGATCAGGGGCTCGGCGGTCTCACTCACGGTGGGTTCCTCTCGGTTCGTCCGTATTCGCATTCCCTCCCTGTATACACGGGGAGGGGGTGTCGACCTCGAACGACGATGGTTGCCGCAGCCGAAGACTTTGGAGGACAGCCTCCCGCCCCACCGCCCTGCGAGAGTCCGATCGTCACCACGATCAACGCGGTGCGTCGAGGCATGGAGGAACGGGCGTGGCACAGCGCAAGGGTTGTCTGATCGGCTGCGGGGTGGTGCTCGTGCTGGGCATCGGCGCCCTCGTGGCACTGTTCCTCGGCGTCGGCAAGGTCATGGACGTGGCCGAGAAGACCTTCGTGGAACCCGAGGTCTACCGCTCGGTGAAGGTCGGGGACGCCGAGGACGCGGTCCGCGCCAAGCTGCCCTCGGGCGAGACCTTCGTGAAGGGGGCCCTCAAGGAGGGTGGTCCGGCCGAACCGGCGGGCAGCGTCTGCTCCTGGTACGTCTCCGCGGCGGACTCCGACGGCAACGACGTGTTCCGCTTCTGCTTCAAGGACGGAAAGCTCGCGGAGAAGGTCGAGTACCGCATGAAGTAGGCGCCGCCCCGCCCGCCACCCAGCGGATGTTCCCACCGCCGGGGCCCGGCACCATCCCGGCCATCGACGCCCGGGGCCGCACCCGCGCGCGATCCCTCGCGGCGCCCGAGGTAAAGCGCATCAGTCCAGGTGGCGGTGGTGTTGACCGGGACGCCCGGGTCTGCGTGCGGGTCCGCCGGCGCGATGCGGGATGCGGGGATACCCGGCCGGCGGGACCTCGGGCACGTTGACGGGCCCGCCCCTTCGAGCCAGCGTGGGCGCCGCGCTCCGGCAGCGAGGCCGGAACCGCCGGAACCCTTCCGAAGGCGGCGACGATGACCCGTTCCCCCGCGCTCCGCACGGCCCTCGCCACACTCGTGGCCGGAGCACTCCTGTCCACCGCGGCATGCGGCATGAACGCCGCCCCGGACGACGTGAAGGAGGCGAGGAGGACCGGCCGGGTGGCGGGCGCGATCACCTTCCGCACCCTCCAGCTGAAACCCGCGTACACCTCGTACGTCCAGGGCGTGATCGACGCCTTCGAGGCGAAGTACCCCGAGGTGAAGGTGAGATGGGAGGACGTTCCGGGCGACGGCTACAACGAGAAGCTCGTCGCCGACGCCGGCGCCGGGGCTCTCCCGGACGTGGTCAACCTCTCCACCGACTCCTTCCAGCTCCTCGGCGACCGGGGCATGCTCGCCGATGTGGCCGCCCTCGACGCAGAGGTCGCCGAGGACTACGTCCCGGGCTCCTGGGAGCAGTTCAAACTCCCCGGCAAGGGCAACGGCGTGTTCGCCTATCCCTGGTACGTGACCCCCGAGATCCTCACCTACAACGAGGAACTCTTCGAGCGGGCCGGCCTGGACCCGGCCCGACCGCCCACCACCGTCGAGCAGTTCTTCGACTGTGCCGAGCGGATAGCCGCACGCTCCGGCGGTCGCTACGCCGCCTTCATGGCCGACCCCAAGGGGCGACTGCCCGGTGACTGGCAGAAGATGGGCGTCCCGATCCTCGACGCGAGCGGGAGCGCGTTCACCTTCGACACCGACAAGGCGGTCGAGTGGGTGGTACGCATGAGGGACCTGTACGCCAAGGGCGCGATGCCGAAGGAGTCCCTCCTCAAGGCGGACGACGTCAACCAGTTGTACGGCGGCGGGAAGCTGGTCTTCGGGCCGGGCTCCCCGGGCTTCGTCAAGGACATCAAGCGCAACGCCCCGCAGGTCTACGCCCACACCCGGGTCGCGGGCGCCGTCACCGGAACGCTCGGCCACATCGGCATCTACGCACAGTCGCTCGGCATCAGGAAGGACACCGAACACCCGGACGCAGCAGCCGAGTTGGCGAAGTGGGTGACCAACGGACCCAACCAGGTCGAGTTCGCCAAGAAGGCCACCATCTACCCCTCCAACGCCCGGGGACTGACCGACCCCTACTTCGCGGACCGGGGAGACGGCAAGGACGCCGAGACCGTGGCCCGCGCGATCGGCGCCGAGCAGCTGAGGAGCGCGGACCTCGACGCCAACACCCCCGTGCAGTGGACCAACCAGGTCGGTGACGCGGTGGTCCGCGAGATGCAGCGGGCCATCCAGGGCGAGCTGGACCCCAAGGCGGCGGTGAGGAAGGCACAGGAGGAGGCGAACAAGCTGCTCGCCGACGCGGCGAACCGGTGAGGGGCCGCGCCGCGGCCGAGACGGGACTTCCGCACCGCACCTGGTGGACGCCCTACCTCTTCCTGGCCCCCGGACTTCTGATGGTGACCCTGTTCAGCCTCTGGCCGTTCGTCAACACCGTCCTGCTCTCCTTCACCGACGCCCGGATCCTGCGCGGCGGAGAGTTCGTCGGCCTCGACAACTACCGGCGCGCCTTGGCCGACCCCGACTTCTGGGTCGCGACCGGCAACAGCGTGGTGTACCTGCTCGTCGTCGTGCCGTGCCTGGTCCTCCTGCCGCTGGCCCTCGCCGTCCTCGTCCAGACCAGGGTTCCCGGCATCGGCTTCTTCCGGACCGCCTTCTACACCCCGGTGATCGCCTCCGCCGTGGTCGTCGGCCTGATCTGGCAGTGGTTGCTGCGCAGCGACGGGCTCGTCAACACGGTCTTCCGGAAGCTGAGCATCGTCTCCGAACCGATCCCGTTCCTCACCGACAGCACCATGCTGCTGGTCTCCGCGATGATCGTGACGGTGTGGAAGGGCCTCGGCTACTACATGGTCTTCTACCTGGCCTCCCTCGGGAACGTGCCCGCCGCCCTGCACGAGGCGGCGGCCCTGGACGGTGCGGGCGCGGTCCGGCGCTTCTTCAGCATCACCGTCCCGCAGGTGAAACCGATGATGCTGCTGGTCGGCACCCTCTCCGCCATCTCCGCGCTGCGCGTGTTCACCGAGATCTACATCCTCGGCGGCGAGAGCGGGGGACCCGGCGGCGGCGCCCGCACCCTGCCGTTCCTCATCCGGCAGGTCGGCCTCGGCTTCTCCGGCGAGACCGGCTACGCCTCGGCCATCTCCATCCTGCTGTTCCTGCTGACGCTGGTGTTCAGCCTGCTGGGCCGCCGCTTCTCCAAGGGGGACGAGAGTTGAGCACGCGGATCTCCCTCGCCGCGGAGCCGTCCCGCAGCGCCGGGGGCGGGGGCGGGCGGCGGCGTCGACTGCTGTGCCTCGCCGGCCGGTACGCGACGCTGATCGTCGTGCTCGTGGTCATGCTCGGGCCGATCGTCTGGCAGTTCCTCACCTCGATCCGCGGTCGCACCGAGAACGTGTACGACGGGGTGCTGCCCGCACAACCCACCCTGGACCACTACGTCCGGGTCGCCGAATCGTTTCCCCTGCTCCAGTACGTCGGCAACACCCTCGTCGTGGCGGTCCTCGCGATCACCTCGAACACGGCTTTCGCCGCGATGGGCGGCTACGCGCTCTCCCGCGCCGGCTGGAAGGGCCGCCGAACCGTCTTCACGGTGCTCGTGGCGACCCTGATGTTCCCCTTCGAATCCGTGATGATCTCGATGTTCCTGACGATCCGCGACATGGGCCTGGTCGACACCCTCGTCGGCGTGTGGCTGCCCGGCGCCGTCTCCGTCCTGAACATCATGGTCATGCGTGCGGCCTTCCTCGCCGTGCCCCGGGAGGTGGAGGAAGCCGCGGTACTGGACGGAGCAGACGAATGGGCCCGCTTCACCCGGGTGTTCCTGCCCACCGCCAAGGGCGCCCTGGCCGTCGTGTGCATCACCAGCTTCATGGGCGCCTGGGACGACTTCCTGTGGCCCCTGCTCGTCCTCACCGACAGCGACCACTACACCCTGCAACTCGGCCTGAAGACCCTGGCCGGCGCCACCACCGTCAACGACCAGCGGCTCATCGCCGCCGGCGCGATGACGGCGCTCCTGCCCATGCTGCTCCTCTTCCTCGCCCTCCAGCGCTTCTTCTTCAAGGGCGTGGGCGACGGAGCCGTCAAGACCTGAGCGCCGCACCCACCCACCACACGACCTCTCCCTCCTGGAGCAGCCGTCATGCACGACGACCGCAGCGTCACCGAACTCCGCCTCCGCCGGGTCCTCGCTGAACGGATCAAACCCGCCGTACGCTCCCGCCCGGTCCCGCTCACCGTCGAGCGCTGGGACGCCCCGGGCGAGCCCGTCCCCGTGGCCGAAGGCCTCGCCGCGCCGTACGCGCCCTGCGCCGTCGGTGAACCGTGGGGTCCGGCCTGGGGCACCACCTGGTTCAAGGTCACCGGCGTGGTCCCGGCCGGCCACGCCGGCCGCGTCGTCGAGGCCGTCCTCGACCTCGGTTTCGACCGGATGATGCCCGGCTTCCAGTGCGAGGGCCTGGTCCACCGCGCCGACGGCACCGAGATCAAGGCACTCAACCCCCACAACGACTGGGTTCGCGTCACCGATCTCGCCGAGGCCGGCGAGCGCATCGAGTGGTACGTGGAGGCCGCCGCCAACCCCGTGCTCGTCGATCACCGCGCCACCCACGAGGGCGACCGACTGACCAGCGGAGACCAACCCCTCTACCGGCTCGCCCGGATGGACCTGGTGGTCTTCGAGACCGAGGTGTGGGAACTCGTCCAGGACCTCGAAGTCCTCCACGACCTGATGGCGCAGCTCGGCGCGCAGGATGCCAGACGGTACGAGATCCTGCGCGCCGTCGACGCGTCGCTGGACGCGGTGGACCTCGGCGACATCCCCGGAACCGCCGGTGAGGCCCGCGCGCGGCTCGCCGCCGTCCTCGCCGCACCCGCCCACGCCTCCGCGCACCGGATCAGCGCGGTCGGCCACGCCCACATCGACTCGGCCTGGCTGTGGCCGCTGCGCGAGACGGTCCGGAAGGTGTCCCGCACCACGTCCAACATGGTCAACCTGATGGACGAGCACCCCGAGTTCGTCTTCGCCATGTCCCAGGCCCAACAGTTCGACTGGATCAAGACCCACCGTCCCGAACTCTTCGAGCGGATCAAGAAGAAGATCGCGGACGGGCAGTTCGTGCCGGTGGGCGGCATGTGGGTCGAGTCCGACACCAACATGGTCGGCGGCGAGGCCATGGCCCGCCAGTTCCTCTACGGCAAGAAGTTCTTCCTCGAAGAGTTCGGCATCGAGACCCACAACGTCTGGCTGCCCGACTCCTTCGGCTACACCGCAGCCATGCCCCAGATCGTCAAACTGTCCGGCGCCCGCTGGTTCCTCACCCAGAAGATCTCCTGGTCCCAGGTCAACGCGTTCCCGCACCACACCTTCTGGTGGGAGGGCATCGACGGCAGTCGCGTCTTCACCCACTTCCCGCCCGTCGACACCTACAACTGCGATCTCGGCGGGGCGCAGCTCGCCCACGCGGCACGCAACTACCGCGAGAAGGGCCGTGGTTCACGCTCCCTCGCCCCCTTCGGCTGGGGCGACGGCGGCGGCGGACCCACCCGCGAACACCTGGCCCGCGCCCGCCGACAGCGGAACCTGGAGGGATCACCGCGCGTCGAGATCGAACGGCCCGACACCTTCTTCGAGAAGGCCCACGCCGAGTACGAGGACGCCCCCGTCTGGGCCGGCGAGCTGTACCTGGAGCTCCACCGCGGCACCTACACCTCCCAGGCCAAGACCAAACAGGGCAACCGACACAGTGAATCCCTCCTGCGTGAAGCCGAGTTGTGGGCGGCGACCGCAGCGGTGCGGGTGCCGGGGCACAGCTACCCGTACGAGGACCTGGAGCGGATCTGGAAGACCGTGCTGCTGCACCAGTTCCACGACATCCTGCCCGGATCCTCCATCGCCTGGGTGCACCGCGAGGCGCGCGAGACGTACGCGAGGGTCCGGGAGGAGCTCACGGCGATCACCCGCGCCGCGCAGCTCGCGCTGGCGGGCGAGGGTACGGAGCGCCTGGTCTTCAACTGCGCCCCGCACGCCCGACGCGGCGTCCCAGCGGGGGGCGCGGCTCCGCCCGCGCCCGTCGGTCGGTCGGTGACGGTGGGGGAGCGGCCGGGCGGTGGGCACGTCCTCGTCAACGGGCGGCTGCGCGTGGAGATCGACGGCCGGGGCCTGATCGTGTCGGCGTACGACCTGGAGACGGACCGGGAGTCGCTCGCGCCGGGAGGCGCGGCCAACCTGCTCCAGATCCACCCCGACTTCCCCAACATGTGGGACGCCTGGGACATCGAGGCCTTCTACCGCCACCGGGTCACCGACCTCGTGGAGTGGGACGCCCTGGAGGTCACGGAGAGCGATCCGCAGGCTGCGACGGTGCGGGTCACCCGCTCCTTTGGCTCCTCCCGGGCGACGCAGTCGATCACCCTGCGATCGGAGTCCAGGACGGTGGACCTGGTCACCGAGGTGGACTGGCACGAGACGGAGAAGTTCCTCAAGGCCGCATTCCCGCTCGACGTGAAGGCCGAACGCTCGGCATCGGAGACCCAGTTCGGGCACGTCCACCGGCCCACCCACACCAACACCTCTTGGGAGGCGGCCAAGTTCGAGATCTGTGCCCACCGGTGGATCCACGTGGAGGAACCCGGCTGGGGGGTCGCGCTGCTCAACGAGTCCACCTACGGGCACGACGTGACCCGTGACGTGCGGCCCGACGGCGGCCAGACCACCACGGTCCGGCTGTCCCTGTTGAGGGCGCCGCGCTACCCCGACCCGGAGACGGACCAAGGCGCCCACACCCTGCGCCACTCCCTCGCGCCCGGCGCGAGCCTCGGGGACGCCGTACGGGAGGGACACGCGCTGAACCTGCCGGAACGGGTCGTCACCGGCGCAGGCCCGGTCGCCCCCCTCGTCGCGGTCGACGACGACGCGGTGGTCGTCGAGGCGGTCAAGCTCGCGGAGGACCGCGGCGGGGACGTGATCGTCCGTCTCTACGAGTCCCGGGGCGGCCGGGCGGGCGCCCGGCTGACGGCGGGCTTCCCGATCTCGGCTGCCATCGAGAGCGACCTGTTGGAACGGCCGCTGGAGGGCACGGCCGTCGACGCCCCGGCGGCGGACGGCACGGTGCGACTGACCCTGCGCCCGTTCCAGATCGTCACGATCCGCCTGCGCCGGGCCTGAGCCCCGGCCCCGGCCCGGTGCGATCCCCGGGCCGGGGCCGGTCCCGGCCTGGTGAGCTGCGCCACACCCCGGCTCACACGGGCCGTGCGGTACGTGATTCCCGAGCCGAATTGCCAGGAACTGCCCCGGTATCGGTTATGCACCTAGTTGCAAAAGACTCCGCGCCTCGCTAGAACAGGTTCATCACCCCGCGCGAGGAGGCACACCCCGATGAACCCGCAGAGTTCCCAGAGCCGGTACCCGCACCTGCTGAGCCCCCTGAACCTCGGCTTCACCACCCTGCCGAACCGCGTGATCATGGGCTCGATGCACACCGGCCTCGAAGAGCACGCCGGCGGCTTCGAGCGCCTCGCCGCCTTCTACGCCGAGCGCGCCCGCGGCGGCGCCGGCCTGATCGTCACGGGCGGCATCGCCCCCAACGACGCCGGTCGCCCCTTCGAGGGCGGCTCCCGCCTCACCACCGAGGACGAGGCCGCCGAGCACCGGGTGATCACCGAGGCGGTGCACGCCGAGGGCGGGAAGATCGCGATGCAGATCCTCCACTTCGGCCGCTACGCCTACCACAAGGACCTGGTCGCCCCCAGCCCGCTTCAGGCCCCCATCAGCCCCTTCGTCCCGAACGAGCTGACGGACATCGAGGTCGAGCGGACCATCGAGGACTTCGTCCGCGCCGCCCGGCTCGCCAAGCTCGCGGGCTACGACGGCGTCGAGATCATGGGATCCGAGGGATACCTGGTCAACGAGTTCATCGCCGCCGCCACCAACCGGCGCACCGACCGCTGGGGCGGTGCGTACGAGAACCGGGTGCGCTTCCCGCTGGAGATCGTCCGCCGCACCCGCGCGGCCGTCGGCGAGGACTTCATCCTCATCTACCGGCTCTCCATGCTCGACCTGATCCCCGGCGGCTCCACCCTCGATGAGGTCGTCCACCTCGCCAAGGAGATCGAGGCGGCCGGCGCGACCATCATCAACACCGGCATCGGCTGGCACGAGGCCCGCATCCCCACCATCGCGACCTCCGTCCCGCGCGGCGCCTACACCTGGGTGACCAAGCGGCTGATGGGCGCGGTCTCCGTGCCGCTCGTCACCAGCAACCGGATCAACACCCCGGAGATCGCCGAGGAGTTGCTGGCCGACGGGCGCGCCGACCTGGTGTCGCTGGCCCGCCCCTTCCTGGCGGACGCGGAGTTCGTGAACAAGGCCCGCGCCGGCGCCCCCGAGACCATCAACACCTGCATCGGCTGCAACCAGGCCTGTCTCGACCACACCTTCAGCGGCAAGATAACCAGCTGCCTGGTCAACCCGCGCGCCTGTCACGAGACCGAACTCGTGCTCTCGCCCACCCAGTTGAAGAAGAGCGTCGCCATCGTCGGCGCCGGCCCCGCCGGCCTGGCCTGCGCCGTCTCGGCCGCCGAGCGCGGCCACGCCGTCACCCTCTACGAGGCCTCCGGGCACATCGGCGGTCAACTCGACGTCGCCCGCCGCATCCCGGGCAAGGAGGAGTTCGAGGAGACCATCCGCTACTTCGGCACGCAGCTCGCCGCCCGCGAGATCGACGTACGCCTCAACACCCGCGCCGACGTGGACACCCTCCAGGGCTACGACGAGGTCGTCGTCGCCACCGGCGTGACCCCCCGGACCCCCGCCATCGAGGGCGTGGACCACCCCAACGTCGTGAACTACCTCGACGTCCTGCGCGACGGAGCCCCCGTCGGCGAGCGGGTGGCCGTGGTCGGCGCCGGCGGCATCGGCTTCGACGTCGCCGAGTTCCTCACCGACAGCGGCGAGGGAGCCTCCCAGGACCCCGAGGTGTACTTCCGTCACTGGGGCGTCGACACCGCCTACACCGGCCCGGGCGGTCTCACCGCCGCCGAGCGCCCCGCGTCCCCGCGCCGCGTGCACCTGCTCCAGCGCAAGGCCACCAAGGTCGGCGCCAACCTCGGCACCACCACCGGCTGGATCCACCGCGCGGAACTCAAGCACCGGGGCGTCGTCTCGGTGGCCGGCGCGACGTACGACCGGATCGACGACGAGGGCCTGCACATCACCGTCGAGGGCGAACAGCGCCTGGTACCCGCCGACACGGTCGTCCTGTGCACCGGACAGGAGCCGCGCCGCGACCTGTACGAGGCGCTGCGCGCGGCCGGCGTCGACGCGCACCTGATCGGCGGCGCCGACGTGGCCGCCGAACTGGACGCCAAGCGGGCCATCCGCCAGGGCACGGAGTTGGCCGCGAGCCTGTGACGACGCCCCCCTGACGACGCGGATCCCGCACGGATCAACGGTGTTGTGGCGGCCCGGCCGGGCCGCCACAATGCCTCGGGTGACGCTGACACCCGCAGACGCCGACAAGATCCTCGCCGACAACTTCGCCCCGTGGGTACTCGCCCTCGGCCTCACCGTCATGGAAACCGGTGAACGGCACGCCGTCCTGCGGCTGCCGTGGTCCGACGACCTGGCCCGGGACGGCGGCGGGCTCAGCGGGCAGGCCCTGATGGCCGCCGCCGACACGGCCACCGTCATCGCGATCTCCGCCGCGCGCGGCGCGTACGGACCCATGACCACCGTCCAGCAGTCGACCAGCTTCCAACGCCCCGTGGTCGGGACCGACGTGCTGATCGACGTACGGATCACCAAACTCGGCAAGCGGATGGCCTTCGCGGACATCACCATGACGCCCGACGGCTCCGCGGAGCCGGCAGCCAAGGCCTCCACCGTGTACGCGCTGCTCGGGTGAGCGGGGGAGCGCCCGGGCCCACCCGGCCCTCGAACGTCTCCCGCCTTTCCCGCAACAAGGACTTCAACGTCTTCTGGCTCGGCCAGGCGTTGTCCGTGATCGGCGGGTCGATCTCGTTCTTCGCATTGCCCCTGCTGGTGCTCGACGCCACCGACTCCCTCGCCCAGATGGGCCTGATGACCGCCGTCGCGGCGGCGACCGGCATCGTCACGGGACTGTTCGCGGGCCACGTGGTCGACCGGGTCGACCGGCGCCGGTTGATGATCGTCTGCGATCTGGCGCGCGCGGCCCTGCTGGGCGCCTTGCCGTTCCTGTGGCTCGCCGGCCCCCGGATCTGGCTGCTGTACCTGATGACCGCCTTGGTCGGCGTGCTGAAGACGCTGTTCGACGTGGCGTACGTGACGGCCGTCCCCAACCTGGTCCCCGCCGAGGACCTCACCGCAGCCAACGGGCGGCTGATGAGCACCTTCGCCGTGGGCACCCTGGTCGGGCCGGTGGCCGCCGGAGCCATCGCCGTGTGGATCGGCCCGGACTGGGCCCTGGGGGTCGACGGCGCCACCTTCCTGGTGTCCGCCGTGACCCTCCGGTGGGTACGGCTCACCCCGCGCCCCACCCCGGACGGGACGGAGGCGGAGCACCTGCCCGTCAGCGGGGCCCGCAAGGCGCGCGAGATGTTCCTCGTCGGCTTCCGCTTCCTGTGGTCCCACGCGCTGCTGCGCCCGCTGACGGTGCTCCTCACCCTGCTGACCTTCGTCACCGTCGGCGCCACCGACCTGCTGATCTTCCGGGTCAGGAACGACCTTGACCAGAGCGCCGCCACCCTCGGCTACGTCGTCGCGGTCAGTGGTCTCGGCACGCTCGTCGGCGCCCTCTGCGCCGGGAGGCTGCGCCGCCTCCTCGGGTTCGGCGCGTGCTGGCTGGGCTCCGTCGCCCTGGTCGGCCTCTCCGTCGCGGGCATCGGCGTGAGCCGCGACGTGCCGACCATCGCCGCACTGGCCGCCGTGTTCATGTTCGGGCTCACCGTAGCCGGGGTCTGCTCCATGACCCTGCGCCAGGAGGTGACGCCTGACCCGTTGCTGGGCCGGGTCACCTCCGTGTTCTGGACCGTCCACAACGCCTCGGGCCCGGTGGGGGCGGCCGTCCTCACCCTTCTGGCCCAGACGCACGGAGTCCCGGTGATCAGCCTGGCCGCCGGCGCCTTCTGCCTCCTGCTGGTCGGGGCCGGACTGTTCACCCCGCTGCGCGCCGGAGGGACCGGCCTCCCGAAGGAGCCCGTCACCGGATCACCCGGCCGCGGCCCGGCCCGGATCCCCTCGCGACGCGCACGGCCGGGCCGACGCCGTTGAGTCCCCGGCCGCCGACGCGCGCGGGCGTCGGCGGCCTGCGATCATGTCCCGGGGATCATCCACCGAGGAGTGCGCATGTCCGGAGAGTTCGAGGCGAGCGTCGAGATCGACCGCCCCGTCGAGGTGGTCTTCGCCTACCTGGCGGACGGCCGAAACGACCCCCAGTTCAGTCCGCGCGTCCAGGAGATCACCCGCAGTCCCGAGGGTCCGACGGCCGTCGGCACGGTCTTCCGCAGCACCGTCAAGGACGCGGGGATGAAGACGGGACGGGAGTTCCGGATCGACGGCTTCGACCCGCCCCGCTCGATCCGCTGGACCGAGCTGAGCCGGAACCTGGTCACCGCAAACGGCGGCTACGACTTCGAACCCCTGCCCGGAGGTCGTACCCGGGTACGGATCTTCAACACCCTCGAAGGACACGGCGTCGGCAAGCTGCTCGTCGGGCTCGCCCTGGGGGCGGCCCGCAAGGACGCCCCCGACTTCGGTCGCCGGATCAAGGCGGCCGTGGAGGCGTCCTCCCCCCGGTGACGGAGGGGCGCCCCGTGACGGACGGGCCGGTACGCCGGCCCGCCCCTCACGGTCGGGCCGCGCGTCAGAACCGCTGCGGTCCGATCGGGAACGGCAGCGGGCCGCGCCGCGGCGACGCCTCGCGGCGGTCGCCGTCACCGGGCGCGGTCCGGCACGTCACGTCCCCGGCGGGCAGCCGGCCCGTGGCCAGGTAGGCGTTGACCGGCGCGTTCGCGCAGGAGGCCGGGTCGACGAGGTACACGCCGTGCCCCTCGCCGCCCGCCGCCAGCACCATCCGGGAGCCCTTCAGCGCGCGGTGCAGGCCCTGGCCGCTGACGAGGGGAGTCTGGGAGTCCCACTCGTTCTGCACGGTCAGCACGTTCGCGCGGGTCCGCATCGGGGTGGGCGCCTCCAACGGTCGCTGCCAGAACGCGCAGGGCTTGATGTTGGACGCCATGTCCCCGTACAGCGGGTACGCGACCTTGTCCCTGGCCGCGTCCCGACGGTAACGCTCGGGGTCGCGCGGCCAGTTGTCCGTGTCCGCGCACACCACGGACCAGAAGACGGCGCTGCCGTTGTCCGACGCGGGCTCCTCGGCGCCGGCCCGCACGGACCGCCAACGGTTCGCGGCGCCGGCAGCCGCCGGCCGACCCTCGGCCGCGTCCTTGAGGTCCCTGACGAGCGGAGCGGCCTGCGCCGGGTAGAAGAACAGCCCGCGCGCGGCGCGGATGTCGTCCCCCGTGATCTTCTGGCCTTCGAGGACGATCGGGTCCGCGTCGGCCCGCGCCACCAGTGCCCAGAACGTGTCGGACACCGCCTTCGGGGTGTTCCCGAGCCGGAACTCGCCCGCGCGCTCGGCGGTCCACTCCGTCCACCGCTTGAACGCGGGTTCGGCCTCTGATGCCCAGACCTGGATCATGCCCCGCCAGATCCGCTGCGGGTCGACACCACTGTCCAGGACGAAGCGGTCCGTACGCTGCGGGAACATCTGTGTGTACACGGCGCCCAGATACGTGCCGTACGAGTAGCCCACGTACGAGATCTTGCGCTCGCCCAGGGCGGCGCGGATCGCGTCCATGTCACGGGCGGTGTTGCGGGTACTGATGTGGGGGAGGACCGCACCGGCCTTCTGCCGGCACTTGTCCGCGACGGTGCGCGCCCACGCCACGTCCGAGGGGAAGGTCCCCGGCCGGTACGGCCGGTCGATGCTCTGCTCGGCGTCGTTCAGACCGCAGGTGATGGGACTGCTGGAGCCGACACCGCGCGGATCGAAGCCGATGAGGTCGTACTTCTCACGAACCTCGTCGGGCATCGACTCCTTCATCATCAACGGCAGGTCGAGGCCGCTGCCGCCCGGTCCACCGGGGTTCAACAGCATGACCCCGTGTCGCTTGGCCGGGTTCTCGCTCTTGACGCGGGATATGGCGAGGTCGATCGTGCGCCCGCGGGGGTGCTGGTAGTCGAGCGGAACCTTGATGGTCGCGCATTGGTACGAGGCCGGCTGGTCCGGGCTGCACCGGTGCCAGGAGGGCCCGCGTGCCGAGTCGAGGTCCGCGGGAGCGGCGGACGCCCCGGTCGCGGACAACAGCGGGACGCCGGAGGCGAGGAGACCGACGGCGAGCAGGGGTGCGAATCGCTTCATGTGCACGAAGTGCCGTTCCTTTCGGTGAGGGACGGTTCCCGCTCACCATGTGGCACACCGCGCCGCGGGCGAATCATCCCGAAGGGCGGCTTCCATGCTCCTCGCGAATGACTGCAATTCCGGACAACTGGCCGAAACGCAGGCGACATTGGCCCGGGTGGTGGCGAGGGTCGCAGTCACCAGTGCCCCGGGCGCCCGAACCGTACCAGCCTTTCGAGGCGTTGCCCGGATGTTTGTCCATTCGTGATGGCCCTTCCAAAAGAGCACCACAACTGGCGCTAGCGTCCCTAGCCACCCGGGAGTTCGGACGGTTGTGGTCCTGGGCGGCGCGTCAGCCGCCGCCCACGGCCCCTCCGGCCTTGAGTCCCTCCCGGTCCACGCAGCAAGGAGGCACAGTGCCGTCAATCCGCCGGTCTTCCGTCGGCAGCATGTCGGTCGCGTCGAAACACGTGATGGGAACGGGCATGGTCATCGGAGCCCTCGCCTTCACGTTGATCGCGCTGCTGATTCCCGTGCAGAGCTTCGGTGGCAGAGCCTCCGCGGCCGCCTCGGCCCCGGCGGGCGACGACGACGGCGCCGGGGTGCTGAGTACCGCCTTCGGTCCACTGACCCCCCAGGACCGAGACTTCATCCGCAAGGTGCGCCTCGCCGGACTCTGGGAGCTGCCCGCCGGGCGCCAGGCCCAGGAACGCGGTGCGCGCCCCACGGTGCGGACCGCCGGCGAGCACCTCGTCGAGGGCCATACCGAGCTCGACCGGCGCGTCATAGAGGTGGGAGGCGCCCTCGGCGTCCAACTGCCGGACCGGCCGAGCGATCAGCAGCAGGGCTGGCTCAACCAGATGACCGCGGCTCAGGGCGACGAGTACGAACGCGTGTTCACCCAACTGCTGCGGCGTGCCCACGGCAAGGTGTTCGCGCTGGTCGCCCAGATCCGGGCCCAGACCCGCAACTCCATGGTCCGCGAGTTGGCCAATGACGCCAACACCACGGTCCTGGACCACATCTCGGTCCTCGAGGCCACCGGGCTGGTCGACTTCGACGGCCTGGTGGACGCCACTCCCGCCCCCTCCACTGTTTCCCGACCCCCGACGAAGTGAAGTGATCGCATGAGTCAAAAGGGCCACAAACGCCGCTTGCGGCCGACGCACAAGGCCCTCGCCATCGTGTCCGCCCTGGTCCTGGGCGGCGGCGGGGTCGTGATCGTCGCGCAGGGGGCATCCGCCGGGCAGGACTCCGCGCGGACGGCGCCGGTGACGGCCACCATCGACTGTCCCGACGTGGGCGACAAACTTCGCGCGGTGCCCGACCAGGCCAAGCCCGAAGTCGACGCCAAACTGGCGCAGTTGGACACGCAGATCGCCGACTCCTACAAGCGCCTCGCCACCGGCAAGGCCAAGGGCGGCGACCTCCTCGGCGAGTTGAAGCAGAAGCGCGACAAGACCATCGCCGACATGTCGCAGGCAATCGGCCAGTCCGGCGGCAACGCAGGGCAGTTGAAGGCCCTCGGCGGCTGCGAGATGAAGGAGGCCGCGGCCGCCGACATCCCGGACGCCCCCGGAGCCCAGGTCGACGCCCAGGCGGCAGCCCCCCAGAACCAGGCCGCCAAGGGCAAGAACGGCGGCGGGCCGGCACGTAGCGACTTCGTCGCCATCAACACGGTGAGGCCGAACGTGGCCAACCCCGGCGCGAGGGCCGGCGCCTCCCGGGGCCAGTTGTCCGTGCAGTGCGGACGCAACCAGGAGAAGCACTTCAACCCCGACAACGTCATCGTCGCCCCCGGTGTGAGCAACGGCGCGCACCACATGCACGACTACGTCGGCAACAAGACCACGGACGCCTTCTCCACCAACAACAGCCTGGCCGCCTCCGGCACCACGTGCACCAACGGCGACCAGTCCACCTACTACTGGCCGGTCCTGCGCCTTCGCGACGGACGCGCCGAGAAGGACGCCAACGCCCCCGGCGGCGGCCAGGACGCCAACATCGGCACCATCCTCCAGCCGAAGCAGGTGACCATCGACTTCAAGGGCAGCCCCGTCGCCAAGGTCACCGCCATGCCGCGCTTCCTGCGCATCATCACCGGTGACGCCAAGGCCTTCACCAACGGCAACGCCAACGCGAACGCGTCGTGGAGCTGCACGGGCTTCGAGAACCGCCAGCTGAAGGACAAGTACCCGATCTGCCCCAAGGGCAGTGACGTGGTGCGCACCTTCAAGTTCCAGAGCTGCTGGGACGGCAAGAACACCGACAGCGCCAACCACCGCACCCACGTGGCCTTCGCCGCCGCCAACGGCGCCTGCCCGGCCGGGATGAAGGCCATCCCGCAGCTGGTCCAGCGCATCGTGTACGGAGTTGCCCCCGGCGCGAAGTTCGCCGTCGACAGCTTCCCCGAGCAGTTGCACAAGCCGGTCACCGACCACGGCGACTTCATCAACGTCATGAACAAAAGCCTGATGAACAAGGCCGTGCAGTGCATCAACGGCGGGCGCGCCTGCCGCTGAGACTCTCGGGGCGTCGCCCTCCTCCCACCTCTCCCGCGTCGCCCCGAGAGCGGTGCCGGTCCGAAGCCGACTTCGGACCGGCACCGCCCTTTTTGCCGTCCCGAACGGGGCCCGCGGGCCCCGGAGCACGTGAGGAGCGACATGTCCGTCCCCTCAGACACATCCGGCCGGTCCCGTGCGCCCGGCCGGATCGGCACGTCAGGCCGCGTCGGCGAGTCCGATCGGGAACTCATCCGGCGGATCAGACGGTCCTGTGCCCGCGGGGCCCTGGACACCGAGGCCTTCGAGCTCCTCTATCGACGCCACCGCCCCGCGGCCCTCGTCTGCGCCCGAGCCTGCAGCCGGGCCCCGCAGGACGCCGAGGACCTCGTCTCCGAGGCCTTCCTGCGCACCCTCCAGGCCGTTCGCTCCGGCTCCGGCCCCAGGGACCACTGGCGCCCGTACCTTCTCACCGTCGTCCGGCACACGGCGGTCGAGTGGCGGGCCGGGGACGAACGCGTGATCCTCACGCCGGACGTCGAGTCCTGGTGCCGCCCCGGCCCCTCGGGTGACGACCCGCAACGCCGACTGGTGGACGGCGAGAACCGCCGGCTCGCCGCACGTTCCTTCCGCAACCTGCCCGAACGCTGGAAAGCCGTCCTGTGGCACACCCTCGTCGAGGACGACTGCCCGCACCAGGTTCCCGTACTGCTGGGCATCACCCAGAGCGCCGTCACCTCGCTGGCCTTTCGCGCTCGCGAGGGGCTGCGCGAGGCGTACCTGGGCGCCCACGTGGACCCGGCCGACGACGCGCGCTGCCGCCACTTCGTCAGCCTGCTCGGCGCCGCGGTCAGGCGGCGCGGGGTTTCCCGCCGCCTCGCCCGCCACCTCTCGGCCTGCCGCTCCTGCTCGCGGGCCTATCGGGAGCTGACCGACCTCAACACCGCGCTGCGCGCCGGAGCCCCGGGGATGGCCGCACGCCTGTGACCCGGTGGTGAACGGGAAAGGCGCCATCACGAAAGAAACCGACGGGAAAGGAACAGAGGCGAAAGCCAATGGAGCCGGCCCTCCCCCCGCATCTGCGGGGGGAGGGCCGGCTCCATTCGTCGGGGGTGTTGTTCGTGGTGTCAGAGGCCGTTGACTCGGGCCATGCGGCCGGCGCCCAGTGGGGGGCGGAAGTCGGCGGTGACGACGCGGGCTCTGCGGGTCACTCGGGAGTGTTGGCGCCTGACCTGGGCCATGAGGCGCCGGCTGCGCAGGGCCATTTCGAGTTCGAAGCGGGTGCGGGGGTCGCGGAGGCCGGGGCCGAAGAGCTTCTCGAGTTGGCGCATGCGGTAGCGGACGGTCTGGGGGTGCACGCTGAGGGCTTTCGCGGCTTCGGGGGCGCCGCCTCCTTCCAGCCAGGCGAGGAGTGTGACTTCGAGTCGTTCGCTCTGGCGGGGTGTGAGGTCGGCGAGGGGGCGCAGCCAGCGGGCGGCGAGTGCGTGGGCCAGGGGTTCGTCCTGGAGGAGCATGAGGGTGGAGAGGTGGTCGTCGACGAAGACGGCGCGTGCTTCGGGGCCGGAGCGGGTGGGGGTGAGGTTGAGCAGGCGTACGGCCCAGCGGAGGGAGGAGGCGGTGTCGCGGGGTGGGACGGGGTGTCCGACGGCGGCGAATCGGCCGCGCAGGGAGCCCTCGAGTGTGGTGCGGGCGTCCGGGTCGGGGGCGGGGACCAGGAGGCAGGGTTGGCCGTTGACCAGTCCGGCCAGTGCGTCGTCGAGGACGGCCGCGAGTTGCTGGGTTTCGCCGGGGGAGACCAGGGCGATGGCCCGGACGGAGGAGGGCAGCGGCCAGCGGGCGGCGACGGCCAGTTCGGCCAGGGCTATTTCGGACATGGGCATGTCAGACGTGAGAACGGCGAAGAGCTCTCGCCGAGCACGTTCGGGCCCCGTGCTGAATCCCTGGGAGGGGACCGCCTTGAGGGTGGGCAACGAGCCGCCGCCGTGCACGTCCTGAGGGAAGAGCGCGTCCGCGTCCTGCTGCCGAGGGTTTCGGGCCGGCTCTGCCTGCCGGGCCGGCTGAATCTGATCTGCTGCATCATCCTGCGGTGTTACCGACGGTTCGGGGTAACCGAGGACCGTGAGCAGGGCCGACTCCACGTGCTCTCTGACGACCTCGTCGTCGATGTCCTCGATGAGAGTGGAGAAACCGGGGATGTCGCTCCGCAGTTCCTCCACGATCCCCGCGGCCAGCGCGGGTAGTTCCTTTCGCAGGACCCGGGTCCATTCGCCGCGCGGGCGGGACCAGATGCGGTTCAGAAGTTCGCACATTGTTACCTCGTTCATGCCGGGGTATGGCCTGCCCCGTGGGAGGGTGACAAGCCTGTAGGGGCTGTCCTCCTCCCCGTCGACGTCAGTGCCGACGGGGGAGTTGAGCGCCTCGTACTCCCTCCAGGAGCATGCCAACCACTTGCAGTCCCGCGACCTTGCCTAGATTTTGCCAACGGGGAGGTGTGGCGGCGGACAAGGCGTGAACCTCGTTGCCACCGCACCACTGGAAGGGAATCTTCCGGGGATGTTCGAGTCGATGACTGCGCGGGGGCCAGAAATTATCACGTTTCGATAAATCCCGTGGAGGTGCTGCGAAGGTCCACGATGCTTCTGCACTCCGGCCCCCGCTCCCGGCCGGCGAGGCACCATCTCCTGCCTGCCGCGGAGCAGTTCCGACGACAGTCCCCGGGCGCCGAGCGCGAGGTGGAGTGCTCGGAGCCCGGGCGTATGGGAGAACTACATGCCCTTGTCCACGCCTCGTACGCCGAGCTCACACCGGGCACGCAACACCAGACGGCACGCCGGCATGGTCGCCGCCGCGGCCGCCGGGAAGCGAGCCCTACGGCGACCGCCCCTGCTGTCCGCCGCCGGCGGCCCGCACCCCGGTGCCATCACCCTCGCGGCGCTGGCGGCCCTGGCCGCCCTGGTCGTGATGGCGCAGGCGGGTGCCCTGACCGACTTCTGGAACTTCCTCGACTTCGGTGCGGGCGTGCTCTCGCTCGTCTCGCTGAGTTCCACCGTGCTGTGGGGCCTGGCGGCCACCGACCGGACACTGTTCTCGTCCGGGCACCGTCTCGTCGCCCAGGGCGTGCACCGCGGCCTCGCCGTGGCGGGACTCGGCTTCCTCGGCCTGCACATCTGGGTCAAGATCGCCAAGTCGCAGACGGTGGCCGCCGCCGCGGTCGTCCCCTTCGCGGACCCGGTCCAGCCCCTGCGCGTCGGGCTCGGCACCCTCGCCGGATACCTCTTCGTCTCCGTGGCGGTCTCCGGCGCGGTCCGCAGCGCCTTCGCGACCAAGGGACGCTCCATCTGGTGGCGGGCCCTGCACATGGGCGCGTACCCGGCGTGGGGCGCCTCACTGGTGCACGGGCTCAAAGCCGGCCGCCCCGCCAGCGGCTGGGTGACCGTGGCGTACGGCCTGTGCCTGCTCGGTGTCGCGGCCGTACTCGTCATCAGGCTCCGTCGGCGACTGCGCTCCCTCCCTGCCCGGCCGCCGGGCGGAACGCCCCCGAGTCCCAAAGGCGCCAAAGGTCCCAAAGCTCCCGAGCAGGCGCCGCCGCGGAATCCGCGGCCCTTCGTGAGCCGCCCCGCGGAGTGGGCGGCGTCCCGACTGACCGCCCGCCTGGCCCGGCAGTCGGACGAACTCCCGGAGTTCGAGGCCCGTCCCGACTGGGACCAGGAACCCGCACCGCGCGGCGCCGAACAGGCGCCCGCACAGCCGTATGCGCAGCCGTACGCCCAGCAGCCCTCCTACCCCCCGCCGTACGCCGAGCAGTCGTACGGCCAGCGCTCGTACGCCGGCCAGGGAGCCGGCCGTGACCCACGCCCGGGTCCGGTGCCGGACACCCTCCTGATCCAGCGGGGGATGGCCGGCCCGGTGACGGCGGCCCGACCGGAATCCCCACCCGAGCCCGAGTATCCGCAGTACGGAACCGTGTTCATCCCCAGTCAGGCCCAAGTCACCACCGAGAGGCCCGGCGGGCCCTTCGACGGTATCCGGGGGCGGCAGTGACCGATCTGCCGCGCCCGGCACTCGGCTGTGTGGGCATGCCCAGACTGCTGGCGGGACTCGACGTCATGGCGCGGCTCGATCGCGCCGCCCACCTCTCCGTCCACGGCGACCTGCCCCGGTACGGGCTCGAAGACCTCGTGCAGCTCGCCGAGGGCATCGACCTGCGGGGCCGCGGTGGCGCGGGATTCCCCTTCGCCCGCAAGCTCCGCGCCGTCGCCCGGTCCGCCCGATCGGGCGACGGGCGCTGCGCCGTCGTCGTCAACGCCAGTGAGGGCGAACCCAGCTGCCTCAAGGACACCGCCGTGCTGCTGCACGTGCCGCACCTGGTGCTCGACGGGGCCCTGCTGTCCGCGGGCGCGCTCGGCGCGGAGGAGGTCGTCATCGGGGTGACCCGCGACGACGTCGAGCAGTCCCTGCGCGAGGCCGTCGCCGAACGGGGCCCGGCCGGCAGGCGGGTGCGGGTGTCCCGACTTCCCGAGCGCTTCGTCACCGGCGAGGGCACCTCCCTCATCAACGGCATCGACGGCGGCCCCGCACTGCCCAACGGGAAGAAGGTACGGACCAGCGAACGTGGGCTGAGCGGCATGCCCACCCTGCTGTCCAACACGGAGACGTACGCCCAGATAGCCGTCGCCGCCCGGCTCGGCGTCGAGGACTACCGCTCGGTCGGCACCGAGAAGGAACCGGGCACCGTCATGCTCACCGTCGCCGGCACCACCGCCGTCGAGGTCCCGCTCGGCACCTCGCTCGCGTACGTCCTGGAACTGTGCGGCACCGCCCCCGGCCAGGGCGTCCTCATCGGCGGCTACCACGGCCGCTGGCTGCCGCCGGCGTCGGCGCGCGTGGCCGCGCTCTCCCGTGAGTCCCTGACCTCGTACGACGGGGTGCTCGGAGCCGGCGCGGTCCTGCCCCTGCCCGAGGACACCTGCCCGGCCGGCGAAGTGGCCCGAGTGGCCCGCTGGATGGCCGGCGAGTCCGCGGGCCAGTGCGGCCCCTGTGCCCGGGGCCTGCCGTCGCTGGCCGACGCCGTGGACGCCCTCGTGGCCGGTGGCGGCGGGGCCGCCCTCGACGCCGTACAGGCCCGGATGCGCGGCGTACGCCGCCGCGGCGCGTGCAGCCACCCCGACGGAACCGCCGGATTCGTCGCCTCCGCGCTCGCGGTCTTCCCCGACGAGTTCCGGGACCACGCGCTCGGCAGCGGTTGCGGACGGCGCGTCCTCGGAGCGCTGCCCCTGCCCGAGGACGAGAGCCCCGAACGCCTCGTCGTGGACTGGACGCTGTGCAAGGGGCACGGCCTCTGCGTGGACCTGCTGCCCGACGTCGTCCGCCTGGACGACGACGGCTTCCCCGCGCTGGCGGTCATGGAGGTGCCCGCACGGCTGCGCCCGAAGGCGCTCCGCGCCGTACGCCGTTGCCCCGCGCTCGCCCTCCGCATTCAGGAATGAGCACGCGGTGGACAACCGCCCGGAAAACGAGTTCAACGTTTGGCGCGATCTGACAAAATCCTTTGATTCTGAATTCAGTTGGCCCCGCAGGCCTTATGAATAAGCCTGTAAGCGAAAACGCCGGGCTGGACCCGAAGGAGTGATCGTGAACAACAGGCATCGTGGGACGGCAGCCGCCGGATCGGTGATGGCGGTACTGATGCTGGCGGCGGGCTGCAGCGGCGGGGATTCCGACCGCGCAGTGGATTCCGTACAGCCGGCGGGCGCCGGTCAGGCCATCGGCAAGGGATATGACACGGGAGCCGGATCGGGATCCGGAGCCGGATACGGGGCGCCCGGAACGGGCGCGAATCCGGCGGCCGGCGCGGGATCCGGGTACGGCGACGAGCCGGCGGCCGCGGCCAAGGCCGCCCCGGCGGGACAACTGGCCCTGCGGGACATCCCGGAGGTCGGCAAGGTGGTCACCGACAGCGCCGGCGCCACCCTCTACCGCTTCGACAAGGACACGCCCAAGCCCCCCAAATCCAACTGCGAGGGCGGCTGCGCCGCCACCTGGCCCGTGGTGTCGGCCGACGACGCCCAGGCCTCCGCCGGCATCGACCCGAGCATGCTCGGGTCGGTCGAACGGGCCGACGGCTCCAAGCAGCTGACCCTCGGCGGCTGGCCCGTGTACCGGTACTCGAAGGAGGGCAAGGCGGGCGAGGCGAAGGGCGAGGGCGTCGGCGGCACCTGGCACGCGCTCGCCGCGGACGGCAAGAAGGCGATCGACAAGAAGGACGCCGAGCCGCCGAAGAAGGATGTCGAGCCCCCCAAGACCGGCGGCAACGGTGGAATGGGGGACATGAATTCCAATGAGCGAATCGAACTCGCCGTGGCCGCCAACGAGAAGCTCGGAAAGATTCTCGTGGATGCCGAGGGACGTACGCTCTACCGATTCAACAAGGACAGTGCGTGGCCCATGAAATTCGGCTGCCTCGACGCCTGCCTGAACACATGGAAGCCGGCCCCTCCCGTGGACAAGGCCAAGGCCTCCGGAATTCCCGCCGGGCTCGTCGGCAAGGTCAAGCGACCCGACGGGAGCGAGCAGTTGACGATCGACTGCTGGCCGGTCTACCTGTTCACGGGTGACAAGGAGCCCGGCGAGACCAACGGACAGGGCAAGCAGGGCCTCTGGTTCGCGGTCAACGACGCCGGCAAGAAGGTCACCACGACCACCGGCTGATCCGAAGCCGGAACCGGCGTCCGCGCCCCGTCCTCGTGCCCGCCCCGACCCCTGTGAGGGAGACGTGTCAGCTTCATCCCGGATCACCGCCCGCCACCTGGTGCCCTGTGTCGCCGTGCTGATCGCCTCGATGATGTGTGGCGGCTGCGCGGGACAAGGGAAGGCGGGAGCGGCCGACGCCCGCCCGGCCGGCGCCGCCACCGCGGCCGTGTCGTCCACCCCGACCGCCCCGGCACCCTCGGCGACCCCGGCCACCCCGGCCCCGTCGTCCACCGCCCGCCCCGCTTCCCTCGACCAGATCGCCGCCGCCCTCGACTGCCGACCCGAGATCACCGTCGACGCGGAGGAACTGAAGGAAGGAGCGTGCGGAGCGGGCAAGGAGGGATTCCGGATGGCCACCTTCGCCGCGGACCAGGGTCAGCGGGCGTGGCTCGACGAATCCCGGATGTACGGAGGCGTGTACCTGGTCGGAGAACGCTGGGTCGTGACCGCCGCCTCCGCCGAGGCCCTGGCACCCCTCCGGGAGCGACTCGGCGGCACCGTCGAGACCGGCTCCGGTCACGGCGCCTCGCACGGAACGGAGCACGGCGCCTCACAGGGCCCCTCGCAGGGCGCGGAACACCCCCCGGGCCACGAGGCCATGAGCGGCGCGGGTTCCTGAGGCCCCGCCTTCCCGGGCGACCGCCGGGATCCGTCGCCCCCAAGGGGCCGGAACCCGGCGGCCGCCCCGCCAGGCCCCGGCCGACCTCCCCGGATCGTGCCGGGCCCGCGGCGCTCCGTCCCGCCGCACGGGTTCATGATGCGCCGACCGCTTCTCCCGCGACTCCTGTTGATCTATCGTCGGGAACGATCGGCGGGATCGGCGTCACGCGCACGTGAACTCGGGGAGGACGGCCATGGCCGACGACATCGGCACCCGCGTCGCCGTCCTCTCGGACATCCACGGAGTCCTGCCCGCCCTGGAAGCGGTCCTCGCCGAACCCGACGTGCGGGCCGCGGATCTCGTCGTGCTCACCGGAGACATCGCGGCGGGGCCACAACCCATCCGGGTACTTGACCTCCTCGAAGGCCTCGGCGAACGCGTCGCCTGGGTCGGCGGCAACGCCGACCGGGAACTCCTCGAATACCGCCGCGGTGAGCGCGACGCCCTCCACGACCCCGTCGCGCAATGGGCCGCGGAGCAACTGGGGCCGGAACACCTCGATCTGCTCGCCCGCCTCCCGGGCACCCTCTCCCTCTCCCTGCGCGGCCTGGGGAACACCCTGTTCTGCCACGCCACCCCCCGGGACGACGAGGAGGTGGTGCTGGTCGACTCCCCGCCCGATCGTTGGCGCGAGGTGTTCACGGGCCTCGATCCCACCGTTCGCACCGTGGTCTGCGGACACACCCACATGCCCTTCGTGCGCCTCGCCCACGGCCGACTCGTCGTCAACCCGGGCAGCGTCGGAATGCCCTACGGGCGCTCGGGCGCCCACTGGGCGCTGCTCGGCCCCGGAGTGGAACTGCGCACCACCGACTTCGACATCGAGTCCGCCATCGCCGATGTCACCCGGGACTCCGCCTACCCCGAAGCCGCCGACTGGGCCGACTGCTTCCTCCGCGCCCGCGCGACCGACACCGAAGCCCTCGACGCGTTCGCCCCCCGAGACGGCCGATCCCCCGACCAGCAGCAGGAGGCACCGTGAGCGAGCTCATCTGCGACATCGACGCACTGGCCGAGGACGCCACCCGGGCCGCCGCGCTGCGGGACCGGCCGATCCTGCTGGGCATCGACGGACCGGGCGCGTCCGGCAAGAGCACGCTCGCCGACCTGTTGGCCGAGCGGCTGGAGTCCGCGGTCGTCATCCACGTCGACGACTTCCACCTCCCCTCCGCGGAGCGCCCCCGCGACGTCGGCGCCATCGCCGCCGACGTCGACCTGGCCCGACTCGAAACGCAGGTGCTGCGACCGGCGGCCACCGGGGGCACCGTCCGGTACCGACGCTACGACTGGGACCTGGACCGCCTCGCGGAGTGGACCGAACTCCCGCCCGGCACCCCGCTGATCGTGGAGGGCGTCCACGCACTCCACCTGCGGCTGCGCCACGTGTACACCTACCGGGTGTTCTGCGACGCCCGCCGCGAGGTACGGCTGAGCCGTGGCCTGGCACGGGACGGGGAGTCGGCGCGCCACCTGTGGGAGGACGACTGGATGCCGGCCGAGGACCGCTACCTGGCCACCCACCGACCGCACCTGCGGGCCGATGTCGTGCTGAACAGTTCGGTCCACACGAAGGGGGCCGGCGCTCCCGCGTACGCGGTGGTGCCCCACTGATCTCCGGCGCACCCCATCGGCGGGCAGGATCAGGCGGATCGGGCCGGCTCCGCCGGAGCGGCCGTGCCGAGGAGGCGTTCGGCGCGGTACGGGGGGCCGATCGTCGTCGCGTCGTATCCGAGTTCATTGAGCATCTCGGCCGCGGCCTCGACGATGATCCGCGCGTCCGGACCGCGCGCTCCTGCCTGGCCACTTCACGCCTCCTGTGTGCACGGCTCGTCGGCGTCCGCGGCGGGGCTCCACCCGCCACCCGCACCGAAACCGACCGAGTGTCCGGTACGGCACCAGCGCCCCGGCCACCCCTCTGACCTCCCGTTGTCCCCAACAAGCCTGTGCCGCAAAGCTGTTGCAGCGGTCGAGCGCAGCCGTCGGACGCCCCGCGGCCCGAGCGGGGGCGATCACCGGACGGTGTCCCCGCCGGGTGGTTCCCGGCCGGCGTCGGACCGGAGGAACGCGCGGCGGGCGTGCGCGAGCAGTTCGCGGGTCGCGGGGGCGTGCGGGGTCTTCCAGACCAGCGACAGCAGGGCCGGTGAGGTGACGTCGTCGATCGTGCGGGCGGTGAGCCGGTCGGCGTGGCCGGCGGCCATCGACTCGCTGAGGACGGCGACGCCGAGACCGCGGACGGCGAGGTCGACGACGGCGTCGGCGGCCCCGGCCTGCAACGCGATCCCGATCCGGAGGTCCTGCGCGGCGCACGCCTGGTCGAACACCGTGCGCAGACCCGTGCCCCGGGGCATGCACACGATCGGATGAGCACCCAGGTCGTGCAGGGTGACCCGGTCCCGCCGGGCCAGGGGGTGATCGAAGGGCACGGCCGCCACGAGCCGCTCGCTGATGATGGTGAAGGCATCCAGCCCGTCGTGGGTGGCGGTGGAGGACCCGACGAGAGCCATGTCGAGAGTGCCGCCGCGCACCCCGTCGATCAGCCGGTCGGAGTTCTCCTCCCGCAGGGAGATCTCCACCCCGGGATGGGCCCGGTGGAACGCGGCGAGCGCGTCGAACAGGGGCGTGACGGTGCAGCCGATGACCATCCCGACGGTGAGCCGACCCCGGATCAGCTCGGTCACCTCGCCCACCGCCTGACTGACGGCCGCCGCGGCGGACAGCGCGGCCCGGGCGTGATCGAGAGCGGCCCGGCCCGCGTCCGTGAGGGTCGTCGTACGGGCCGACCGGTCGAACAGTTCGGCGCCGAGCTCCCGCTCCAGCCGGCGGATCTGCGCGCTGACGCCCGACTGACTGATGTGCACCCGCTCGGCCGCCCGCGTGAAGTTCCGCTCATCGGCGACCGCGACGAAGTATTCCAACTGCCTCAGGTCCATGACTGTCAATTCTAGCTCTCAGTGGATCCAGCTGTTGGACTACTGGATCGGCATCGCTCAGGCTGGGAGGTGTCGAGGTTCGACACCGAGCGCTTGACCGTCGAGCGCTCGACCGTCGAGCGCTTGAGCAGAGCGCATCAGGCATCGAGGAGTGAGGACGTCATGTCGCAGCACACGCCGGAGTACGAGAAGGCCATGCGCCCCGAGGACATCACCCGTCTGTTCGTCGAACGATCCAACGCCGGTGACGCGGCCGGGGTCGCCGCTCTCTACGAGGAGGACGCGGTGATGGCCTATCCGCCGGGCTCCCGGACCGTGGGCCGGGAGGCGATCCGCGCACTGTGGGAGAAGGTGCTGGCCGGCGGCCCCCGCTTCGAACCGGAGCAACCGCTGCCGACGCTGATCAGCGCAGACATCGCCCTCACCTCCACCCCGCCGAAGGACGGCGCGGGCGCCCGCGCACAGGTCGTCCGCCGCCAACCGGACGGCAGCTGGCTCCGCCTCCTGGACCAGCCCGAGTTCGTCCCCCCGACCGACTGACCCACCCGGCCGGGGCCATGGTCGGCCACTTCAGGGCCTCCCGGTCGAGAGGGGTCCCCGACTCGGCGCGCCTGGCCGTGGAGAGGCTCTCGGTGAATGCCGCCGTCCACCGCGCGACGGGACCTGATGAACCACCACAGTTCACCTCACGACGCGTCAGAGGAGCGGGCAACCGGTCGGCACGAGCCCGGGTGGTCGACCCCGCCACCAACACGTGGCGTGGAGACTGGAAGGGCATCACGCTCGGAGGCCATTTCGATCCGATCGGCGGTGACGCGAAGACGATTTACCCGCTCATGCCGAAGTGGGCAAGAAGGAGGACAGGGCAGTGATCCGCACCAGGTACTACGTTGAGGACGCCTTCGGGGTGCCGTCCTTCTCGGGGCCTGCCGAGCTGAACATCCTGGGACAGTGGGTTACGGCCGACATCCAGCTCTCGCCGCTGTCCGTCCTGGAAGCGATCGATCTGGTTGCCGAGGCCAAGGCCAATCCGGGCTTCGCACCGGAGGACCTGGACGGGAACGCGCATACCGTCACCATCAGCCCTCAAGGCGTGAGGGTGCAGAACTGTTTCGTCGAGCACGTTCAGGGTGAATGCACGCTCGACGACGCGTTCCGGGTGCTGGTCGACTTCTGGGACTACTGCTGCCTGGCGAATCCCTCCAAAGCCGACTCTCGCCGCCATGAGTACGCCAGGGAGCACGGTCGCGACCCGCTGGCCGGAACCCGCGAGTCCCTCGGGGCGCGCCCGACCTCCTGAGCCGCCCGCGCCGGTGGCGACCCGGGTGGCTCGGCGGTGAGGATGCATCGCTCGCCGACCACCGCAACTTCGGACACTCGCTCCACCGGCGCGGGCCGGAGCCGAACACGGCACTGAGCTTGATCGGGCGATGTCGGGTGATTGGCTGACAGGTGGGGGATGGGTCGGGTAGCTCTGTGCGGGTGACCGACTCCGTGTCCCCCGAGGGGGCGAGCCCACCTCCTTCGTCGAGAAGACGAAGAACTGGTACGGGAAGCACCAGTCGAAGATCCGCGTCGCCCTCGGCGTGACTCTGGCCGTGGGCCTGACGGTGGTCGCCCCTCTCCATGAGAGGGCGGATGGCGAGAGGTACGACGGGTGCTGTCCGATGTGACGCCTGGTCGGCGGTGTGGCAACAGCCCGGTTCGCGCAGAAGCGCAGGCTTCGAGCCTTCTCGGCGGAGGGGGTCGATGTTCCTTTTCATCTCCGTCTTGACGAGCGTCCGTGTAGAGTCCATAGCGCCCTTGACCTGCAGAAAGCAGGCAGGGAGCCGTCGTTTGGGAGCTCAAAGTGCTGCGCACCATGTTCAAGTCCAAGATCCACCGGGCCACCGTCACCCAGGCCGACCTGCACTACGTCGGGTCGGTCACCGTCGACGCCGACCTGTTGGACGCGGCCGACCTGCTGCCCGGGGAGTTGGTCCACATCGTGGACATAACCAACGGGGCCCGGTTGGAGACGTACGTCATCGAAGGCGAGCGCGGGTCCGGTGTCATCGGGATCAACGGCGCCGCCGCCCACCTCGTGCACCCCGGGGACCTGGTCATCCTCATCAGCTACGCGCAGGTCGAGGACGCCGAGGCCCGGGTGTTGAAGCCCCGCGTCGTGCACGTGGACGCGGACAACCGCATCATCGAGCTGGGTGCGGATCCCTCCGCGCCGGTACCGGGAACGGACCAGGAGCGCAGCCCCCACGCGGTTGCCGTCTGACGAGGTCGGGAGTCGGGAACATGGCGGACGAGCCGACGATCGTGTTCGAGGACGACCGAGGGGCCGGGCGGTTGCTCGCCGTCGAGGACGGGGGCGCGGTCGGCCTCATCGCCTACTTCGTCCTCGCGGAGGAACCCCACGCCCTGGTGGCGGTCCACACGATCGTCGAGCCCGGGCACGAGGGGCGGGGCATCGCGGGGCGTCTGGTGGAGACCTTCTACACGATCGCCGCGGCCGAGAGGGTGCCCGTGGTGCCGCTCTGTCCGTATGCCGCGAGTTGGGCCGCCCAACACCCCGACCTGGCGCCCGTGGCCCCGGCGGAGGTCGTGGCGGCGGCCGAGGCGCAGCTCGCCTCGGACTCCGACCTGTGGTGACGGACGCCGCCGCGGGGGCCCGCGTGTCCCTGACGCTGCTGCACACGTCCGCGGCGCACGTCCCGGTCTTCGACGCGCTGCGCGACCGGGATCACCCGGGCGCCGCCCTGCGGCACCTGGTGGTCCCGGAGTTGCCGGACCGGGCCCGTGCGGAGGGACCGGAGGCGGTGGCGCCGGCGGTCCGGGAGCTGCTCGGCGGGTGCTCCGGCCCCGTTCTGGTCACCTGTTCGACGATCGGTGCGGTCGTGGAGGCGCAGGCCGGCGCGCTGGGACTGTCGTTGTTCCGGGTGGACCGGCCGATGGCCGCCGAGGCGGTCCGGATCGGCGGCCGGATCACCGTACTGGCCTCGTTGGAGTCCACGCCGGCTCCGACCGCGGGCCTGCCGGCCGAGGAGGCGGGGACGCGTGAGGTGTCCCTTCGGACGCGGGTGGTCGCCGGGGCCTGGGACCGCTTCGCGGCGGGTGACGAAGCCGGCTCCCTCGCCCTGGTGGCCGAGGCGATCGACGCCGTCACGGACACGGACGTCATCCTCCTCGCCCAGGGCTCGATGGCCGGCGCCGCGGCATCGACCACGACCCTGATCCCGGTCCTGACGGGCCCCGCCCGCGGCCTGGCCGCCGCGCTCGGCCGTCAGCCGGTACGGGCGTCCTCCGGTCGGCCGCCCTCCGGTCGGCCGCCCTCCGGCGGGCGTACCGCAGGGGTTCCGGGGAAGGTGGGACACATGGTGCGAATCGAAGAGCAGACCCAGCCTCCGGTCCCCGACCCGCAGCCCCCGGTGCCGGGACCCGATCCGACGCCGGGGCCCCGACCCTTCCCGGACCCCGAACCGCCCACGCCGCGGCCTGCGCCGCCCGTACCCGGACCGGTGCCCGAGCCCGACCCGATCCCGGCGCCGCCCGGACCGGCCCCCGTGCCGCAGCCCGGCCCGCTGGGCTCGATCGGGGCCTGAGGCCCGAACCCGGCCCGGTCGAGGTTCGCTCGACCGGGGCCGGGCCGCCCCGGGCCCACTCGGAGCCCCGGGCCGAGGCGCGTCGGTGCGCGCGCCGCGCGTCAGTCCGTGCGGACCTCTGAGCGGTCGCCGCTCCAGAGGGTGTGGAACGAGCCCTCCCGGTCGGTGCGCCGGTAGGTGTGCGCCCCGAAGAAGTCCCGCTGGCCCTGGGTCAGGGCGGCGGGCAGCCGCTCCGCCCGCAGGGCGTCGTAGTACGCCAGCGAGGCCGCGAACGCCGGCGCCGGGATGCCCTGGCGGACCGCCGCGACCAGCACCTCGCGCCAGTCGTCCTGCGCCGCGCCGATCTCCTGGGCGAACTCCGGGTTCGCGAGCAGGCTCGGCAGCGTGGGTTCGGCGTCGTACGCGGCGCGGATCCGGTCCAGGAACGCCGCCCGGATGATGCAGCCGCCGCGCCACAGCGAGGCGACCGCGCCCAGGTCCACGTTCCAGTCGTACTCGGCGCTGCCCGCCTGGATCTGGTGGAAGCCCTGCGTGTACGAGACGATCTTCGAGGCGTACAGGGCCTGCTCGACCTGGGACGCGAAGGCGTCGGCGGCGGCCCCGGAGAGCGGCGTGGCCGACGGGCCCGCCAGGTCGCGCGAGGCCTCGCGCAGGTCGCCGTGACCGGACACGGCGCGGGCGAAGACCGCCTCGGCGATCCCCGAGACCGGCACGCCCAGGTCGAGGGCGATCTGTACGGTCCAGCGCCCCGTGCCCTTCTGCTCGGCGGCGTCGGCCACGACGTCCACGAACGGCCGGCCGGTCGCGGCATCGGTGTGCGCGAGGACCTCCGCCGTGATCTCGATGAGGTACGAGTCCAACCGGCCCGTGTTCCAGGTCCGGAAGGTCTCCGCGATCTTCGCGGGGGAGTAGCCGGCGACCTCGCGCAGCAGGTGGTAGGCCTCGGCGATGAGCTGCATGTCGGCGTACTCGATGCCGTTGTGCACCATCTTCACGAAGTGGCCGGCGCCGTCGGGGCCGATGTGCGAGACGCACGGGGTGCCGTCGGCGGCCTTCGCCGAGATCTTCTCCAGCAGCGGGCCGAGGGAGGTGTACGACTCGGCCGGCCCGCCGGGCATGATGCTCGGGCCGAGCAGCGCGCCCTCCTCGCCACCCGAGATGCCGGCGCCCACGAAGTGGATGCCCTGCTCGCGCAGCTCGCGTTCGCGGCGGCGCGTGTCCTCGAAGTGGGCGTTGCCGCCGTCGATGATGACGTCGCCCTCCTCCAGGAGCTCGGCGAACTCGCGGATCACGGCGTCGGTGGGCTCGCCGGCCTTCACCATGACGATCAGGCGGCGGGGTCGTTCCAGCGCGTCGACGAACTCCTTCGCGGACTCGGCCGCGACGAAGGAGCCCTCGTGCCCGAACTCCTCCACCAGGGCGTGGGTCTTCGCGGCGGTGCGGTTGTGGACGGCGACGGTGAAGCCGTTGCGGGCGAAGTTCCGGGCCAGGTTGCTGCCCATCACCGCGAGCCCGGTGACACCGATCTGGGCGGTGCTGCTGCTCATGCGTGCGCTCCTGCGTGCCTCGATGTGCGGGGACCCCCGACGCTACATCGACCGGGATGTGAGAGCTCGTCCGTTGTGCACTGATTCTCAACTTCGCCTTGAGGCAGGCTGGTTGTGATACTTGCCGGGCGGCTCGTGTCGCCGCTACCTTGTGCCCTTCCTGATGTCTTCAAGGGGGCTCCCATGGGCGTACGGGGCCGGCACCGCCGGTACCAGCCGAGCAGCATCAACCGGGCCTCGCTCGTCGTCACCGCCGGTGGCGCCGGGATCGCGCTCCCTCTCGTCGGGGCCGGGTCCGCCCATGCCGCCTCGGTGGAGACCTGGAACAAGGTCGCCACCTGCGAATCGACCAACAACTGGCAGATCAACACCGGCAACGGGTACTACGGCGGGCTCCAGTTCAGCCAGAGCACCTGGCGGGCCTTCGGCGGGACCGCCTACGCCCCCCGCGCCGACCTGGCCACCAAGGCCCAGCAGATCGCGGTCGCCGAGAAGGTCCTCAAGGGGCAGGGGCCGCAGGCCTGGCCCTCGTGCGGACCGGCCGCGGGGCTCAGCCGCAGCGGCCCGGCGCCCGCCGTCACCCCGCAGTCGACGAAGCCGCAGCCGGCGAAGGCCCGGACCCCCGCGCCCCAGCCCATGAAGGTGCAGGTCACCGCCAAGCTCCCGCAGGACGGGGCCGCGACGACCAAGACCGCGCCGCGTCCGACCGGCACCTCCGTGCTCCCGAACCCGTACGTCGTCGCCCCCGGGGACTCCCTGTCGGCCATCGCCACCGACCAGCACGTCGAGGGCGGCTGGCAGGCGCTGTACGAGACCAACCGGGCCACCGTCGGCGCCGACCCGAACCTGATCCTGCCCGGCCAGCGCCTCACCCTGCGGATCACGGCCGCACCGCCGGCGCAGAACCCGGAGAAGCCGCCGCGCACCGCGAAGCCGGTCAAGCCGGTGGCGCCGGCCGCGCCGAAGCCCGAGCAGAGCAAGCCCGCCCCGAAGCCCAAGCCCACGCCGGAGCAGAGCAAGCCGGCCCCGCAGGCGAAGCCGAAGACCGAGGCGGCTTCAGCGAAGCAGCAGACCTCCCCGGGCGGCTTCTTCGCGCCCGTCGACGCCGGACTCGGCACCGCCTACCACGTCGCGGGCTCCTCCTGGTCCAGCGGCTACCACACGGGCGTCGACTTCCCGGTGCCCACCGGTACCGGCGTCAAGGCGGTCGGTTCCGGCACCGTGGTCTCGGCCGGCTGGTCCGGGGCCTACGGGTACGAGGTCGTCATCCGGCACGCCGACGGCCGGTACTCCCAGTACGCGCACCTTTCGGCGCTCGGGGTCAGGGGCGGACAGCAGGTCTCCGGCGGTCAGCGGATCGGCCGCTCCGGCTCGACCGGCAACAGCAGCGGCCCCCACCTGCACTTCGAGATGCGCACCGGACCCGGCTACGGCTCCGACATCGACCCGCTGCGGTACCTCCGCGGGCACGGCGTCAGCATCTGACCCGCGCACGTGCGGCGGCACGGCCATGAGCAGGAGGAGGCCGGCCGCCGCCACCGCGGCGCACACCGCCGCCGCCACCGCGCCCAGCGACCCGTGGCGGAAGCCCTCGCCGAAGACCGAGATTCCCACGGCCGCCGCTACCACCGGGTTGACCACGGTCACCGTCGCCAGCGGCGCCGTCAGCCCCGCCCCCCGGTAGGCGGCCTGCGACAGCAGCAGTCCGCCCGCCGCCAGCGTGGCGATGGCCGCCAGGTCGCGCCACATCGCGGTCGGCGCGTCCAGGGAGAAGCCCTCCGCCACCGACTTCGTGAACACCGAGGCCATGCCGAAGGCCGTACCGGCCGCCCCGGCCAGCAGCACACTGCGCCGTACCGCCCGCCGCGTGCGGTGCGCCGTCAGGAACAGCACCGCCATGGACGCGCCCGCGACCACCAGCAGCAGGGTCCGACCCCCGTGCGTCAACGACTGCTCCGCCCGGCCCTCGCCGCCGGTCAGGGCCAACAGCCCCGCCAGGCCCACCGTGGCCAGCACCGCCCCGCGCCACGCCGCCGCGCCCGCCCTGCGATGGACGAGGACGGCCGCCATCGGGAGCGCGAAGACGATGGTCAGGGCTCCGAGCGGCTGCACCAGGCTGAGCGGTCCGTACGCCAACGCCACCACGTGCAACAGCGCGCCGAGCGCGTTCAGCCCGACCGCGAACCACCAACCGGCCCGGCGCAGGGGCGCGTAGGACCGGTTCGGCGAGCCCGCCGCCACCTGCTCCTGGAGGATGGCGCCGCCCGCATACGCGACGGCGGACACCAGGCAGAGCAGAACGGACACCGCGAAGGCACTCATGAATTCCACAATGCCCGACCCGGGCGCCCTATTCCTCCCCCCAAAGGAGCCTCCGGAGGGCTTCGTGTCATCCTCTCGGCATACTCCGGTGGGACTACGGGACGGCCGGACAGACGGATTCCGGCCACGTCGTCGATCAACGTCGGCCCCTCCCCACCGTGACGGGCCACTCGCGGTGCGTGAGGTGTCCGGGCGCGGGTTTGTCCCCGGGCGCGTCGCCTCCGTACAGTGGCCCTTTTGGGACCTCCGCAGCAGGCGGACGCGGACGAGTGATCAAGGAACGGCAGCGGCCATGACGGTGACCGAAGACAACCACGCATACGGGCCGGGCATCGACCCCGAGCGGCTGGCCCTCGTCCTCAACGTGCTCGGTGAACTCGACAAGCTCGACGTCGACCACCCCGACGCCATCACCGTACGCCGTGCCACTGCCGGCCTCTACCGCACGGTCAAGCAGCGTCGCCGCCAGGACCGCCGCGCCGCCAAGACCGCCAACGACAAGGCCGTCACCGAGGCGACCGCGACCGGCTCCGCCGAGCGCATCGACGACGAGACCCAGGGCAACGCCCTGACCGCCGCCACCAAGGGGCCGATCGCCGGAATACTCCAGCGTCCCCGCTCGTGCTACATCTGCAAGACCCGCTACGTCGAGGTCGACGCCTTCTACCACCAGCTCTGCCAGGACTGCGCCGCCTTCAACCGCGCCCGCCGCGACGCGCGCACCGACCTGACCGGCCGCCGCGCCCTGCTCACCGGTGGCCGCGCCAAGATCGGCATGTACATCGCGCTGCGGCTGCTGCGCGACGGCGCGCACACCACCATCACCACCCGCTTCCCCAACGACGCGATCCGCCGCTTCAAGGCCATGCCCGACAGCTCCGAGTGGCTGCACCGCCTGAAGGTCGTCGGCATCGACCTGCGCGACCCGGCCCAGGTCGTCGCGCTCGCCGACTCGGTCGCCGCCGAGGGCCCGCTCGACATCCTGATCAACAACGCCGCGCAGACCGTGCGCCGCTCCCCGGGCGCCTACAGCGAACTCGTCGCCGCCGAGAACGCTCCGCTGCCGGCCGGCGAGCTGCCCGCCGCCGAGGTCATCGGCACCTTCGGCAGCGGCACGGTCGACCGGGTCGCCGCCCTGCCCACCGGCAAGGGCGAGAAGCTCAGCGCGCAGGACGTCACCGAGCTGGCGCTGGTCTCCGGCTCCGCCTCCCTGGAGCGGATCGCCGCCGGCACGGCCATCGACGCCGGTGGCCTGGTCCCCGACCTGCACGACACCAACAGCTGGATCCAGACGGTGTCCGAGGTGGACCCGATCGAGCTGCTCGAAGTGCAGCTGTGCAACTCCACCGCGCCGTTCATCCTGATCAGCAAGCTCCGGCCGGCGATGGCCGCCGCCGAGGCCGGCCGCGGGTACGTCGTCAACGTCTCCGCGATGGAGGGCGTGTTCAGCCGCGGCTACAAGGGCGCCGGCCACCCGCACACCAACATGGCCAAGGCCGCGCTGAACATGCTGACGCGGACCAGCGCGCAGGAGATGTTCCAGAAGGACCAGATCCTGATGACCGCGGTGGACACCGGCTGGATCACCGACGAGCGGCCCCACCCGGACAAGGTCCGGCTCGCCGAGGAGGGCTTCCACGCCCCGCTCGACCTGGTGGACGGCGCGGCCCGCGTTTACGACCCGATCGTGCGCGGCGAGGCGGGCGAGGACCTGTTCGGCGTCTTCCTGAAGGACTACGCCCCCGCCAACTGGTAGGCCTTCCCCTCCGCACCCGCTCGCCCGTGCCGACTTCGGCCGGGCGAGCGGCGTTTCCTCCCCGGGGCGCGGCCCCGAAGCACCGGACCGTGCGTACGACGCTCCCGAGCGCGAGGTCCCCGCGTCCTCCTTTCGGGTGAGGCCGCGAGCGCGCGGCGACCTCCCGCGGGCTGCCGCGTACGGGCCCGTCTCGATGACGCGGGCCGCCGCCCGGCCGTCACCCGCCCGGCCCAACGCCCGGGCCCGCCCCTCATGCGCCCGCCGCGTCCCGTCCTGCCCTGTGCGGCCCGCGCCGGTCGTCCCGTTCCGCCGGGACGCGGCCGTCGTGTTGCCGGCGGAACCCGCGCGGGTGGACCCGGTCGCCGCTACGGTCGGGATTGCCGCCGGCACCCCGGCAGGCCCAACTGACCGCCCCGCTTCGTGTCTTCGCGCACGTCGAACAGTCCACTCCGGTGAACCGCCGGCGTCCGACGTGCTGAACTCGGGGCGAAAACGAGTGATCCGGCGTGGATTTTACCGTTCCATCGAGCGGGGCCCCGCTCATATGTGTACTCTGATCGGCATGGAGGCCTCACCCGGGCCCCGCTCCACCAAGGCGCCACCGCGTCCGGAAAACCTTTATTTCCCTATCTCCGGCGCGCGATCAGCCCGCTGGGTTACGCGACACAAGGGAGTTCGCGGTGACTGAAATGACCAAGCCCGACCCATCGCTGGAGCGCACCGTCCGAGCGGTGAAGGGGAAGACCCGGTCCGACGAACTCGGAAGCCTCGAAGTGTGGGCGCGGTCCGCCCCCATCCGGCTGGCGGGTTACGAGGACGACCTGGCCGAACCGCACATTCTCCCCGGCATCGACTAGAGCCACCGGCCCCACGGCCCCGACCTGCGCCCCCGCGCCACCACGGCGACGGGGGCGAGGCATGTGCCCCTCGGCCCCGACGGGACCCGACGCGACCGCGACACCCGACAGGACCCGACGCGACTGCGACACCGGGCCGTACGGCCGGAGTTCCCGATTCGCGTACGCCCTGGGCGTCATCGCCGAGAGCGATCACGGGTTCCGCGCCGGTCACCTGCCGGGCAGGCTCATCCCATGAAACTGCTGATGCTGGGTGGTACCGAATTCGTCGGCCGCGCGATCACCGAGGACGCCCTCGCCCGGGGCTGGGAGGTGACCGTATTCCACCGCGGCCACCATGCGCCCCCGCCCAACGTCCTCGCCGTGCACGGGGACCGCACCTCCGCCGAGGGCCTGGCCGGCCTCGCCGACGGTGAGTGGGACCTCGTCGTCGACACGTGGAGCGGCGCGCCCACCGCCGTGCGTGACGTCGCCCGCCTGCTGGCCGACCGCGTCGGGCGGTACGTGTACATATCCAGCCGCTCGGTGTACGCCTACCCGGCGCCGGCCGGCCTCGACGAGGACGGCCCGCTCGTCGAGGGCTCGGCCGACGCCGAGTCCGTCGCCTACGCCGAGGACAAGCGCGGCGGTGAACTCGCCGCCCTCGACGCCTTCGGCGACCGCGCCCTGCTGGTGCGCGCCGGGCTCATCATCGGTCCGTACGAGAACGTCGGCCGACTGCCCTGGTGGCTCGACCGCGCCGCCCGCGGCGGCCCGATGGTGGCCCCCGGGCCGCGTGGGCACCGGCTCCAGTACATCGATGTGCGCGACCTCGCGGCCTGGACCCTGGACGCCGCCGAGGCCGGGCGCGGCGGCCCCTACAACCTGGTTTCCCCGGTCGGTCACGCCACGATGGAGGAGCTCCTGGAAGCGTGCCTCGCCGCCACCGGCGGGAACGCGGAACTGCGCTGGATCGACCCGGCCGCGATCGAGGCGGCGGGCGTCCAGCCGTGGACCGAACTGCCGATCTGGCTTCCCGAGGGCGGCGAACTGCACGCGTACATGAGCGGCGACGTGACCAAGGCGGTGGAGGCGGGCCTCGTGTGCCGCCCCGTCGTCGAGACCGTCGCCGACACCTGGACCTGGCTCCGATCCCTCGACGGCGACGCCCCGCTACGCCCCGACCGCTCGGCCAAGGGGATCTCCCCGGAGCGGGAGGCGGCGCTACTCGGGCTCTGACCGGGAGGTCTCCGCGAGGCGGGTGGGTGGCAGGTACTCGCGCAGCAAGGTGCGGTGCCACCACGCGCCCGTCTCACGGAGCTCCCGCCAGGTCGTGAACCGGTAGCGGTAGAGCCTGGCCCGCACATGCGCCGGTGGGGCGTCCGGGAAGGGGTTGTGCCGCAGCAGCCGCAGGGTGTCCCGGTCTCCGGCCAGCAGGCGTTCGACGAACGGCCCGAACCAGTCCCGCGCGTAGCCGGGGGAGAGCGCCGCGAACCACATCAGCCAGTCCAGGCGCAGATGGTACGGGGCGAACTGGCGGGGCATCCGGCCCGGTGCGCCCGGCTTGCCCCTGAACTCGTAGGCGCGCCAGTCGCCGTCCTCGCGCGGCACCCGGTCCGCGCTCCCCTCCACCACCACCTCGTCCCGGACGCGCCCCACCGTGCCGAACGCCCCGTAGGTGTTGACCAGGTGCAGGGAGTCGAAGGAGCGGTTCATCGCCTGGCGGCGGGAGGCCATGTTGGCCACCGGGTGCCGGCTGAGCCAGAGCAGCAGGGCGCTCACCGCGCACACCAGCGCCACGAACCAGAGGGGAGCCCCGCGCGAGGCGGCCTCCGGCGGCGGACCCGCGAGCCCCGTGAAGTCGATCGCCGACAGCGCGATCGTGATCGTGATCCAGTTCAGCCACGCGAAGTTGCCCGACAGGACCAACCACGCCTGGGTGGCCACGACGATCGCGGCGGCGTACGAGGCCACCGGCTGCGGAGTGAAGAGCAGCACCGGCACCACGAGCTGGGTCACGTGGTTCGCGGCGCATTCCACGCGGTGCAGCGGCTTCGGAAGGTGGTGGAAGAACCAGCTCAGCGGCCCGGGCATCGGCTGGGTCTCGTGGTGGTGGTAGAGGCAGGTGAGTTTGCGCCAGCAGGGGTCGCCCCGCATCTTGATCAGCCCGGCCCCGAATTCCACCCGGAAGAGGACCCACCTCAGCAGCCACAGCACCAGCACCGGCGGCCCGATCCGGGCGTTGCCGAGAAAGACCGCGAGGAAGCCCACCTCCAGAAGCAGCGACTCCCAGCCGAAGGCGTACCAGGTCTGTCCCACGTTCACGATCGACAGGTACAGCAGCCAGGGAACGGCCCACATGGCCATCGCCGCCGCCAGCGGCACCAGGTCCCCGACGCCGGCGGCGAGCGCGGCCGCGAACACCGCCCCCGTCCACGCGCAACCGGCGAACAGGCCGTCGGAGTAGCGCAGTTGGAACAGGCTCGGGGCGCGCCGGAAGGGCACGTGCCGCACGTGGCGCGGCACGGGCAGCATGCCGTGCGTCCCGATCAGCGCCCGGAACTGCAGGGCCGCCCCGATGAAGGCGAGCAGGTACACCCCGGCCAGGGCCCGCTGGAAGACCAGCCGGCCCAGCCAGTAGTCGGGCGCCGTGAACCAGTCCATCCCCTCCAGTATCGGGCGCCGGGGCGGACGGCGCCGGTTCGTGGGGAGGCGTACGCGCTCTCGAAGGGGGCTGTGACCACACAAGTTCCTTGAACGCGTTCAAGATGCGGCTCCGGGGGAGATGCGGCAGACAAGGAGGAGCAACCGGGGCGAAAGGAAGAAACACGTGAGCGACGGGCCCGACGTGCACGCATCGACAGACCGTCAGAATCCACACCGTCACACACCACGCCGTCACACACCGGCCAGGGCGCCGCTCTTCGCGCTCGTCGGCCTGCTCGGGCTGCTCGCCACGGCCTGCGGCACGACCGAGGAACCCCGGGCCGCGACAGCCGGCCCCGAGAGCCAGGAGGTCCACCTCCAGTCGGTCGGCACGGCCGGCCCCGACCCGTTCACCAACTCCTCCGCCACCGCCGAATCCGCCCCCGTCCAGCCGCCGCTCCCCAACGCGTCCGGCCAGGGCATCCGCACCGTCAACGCCGCCACCCCGGGCCTGTACGGCGGAACCCAGCGGCTCGGCAGTTGCGACGTCGAACAGCAGGTCGGCTTCCTCACCGGGGACGACGCCAAGGCCGGCGCCTTCGCCCGCGCCTCGGGCATCGAACAGGCGAAGCTCCCCGAGTACCTGCGCGGCCTCACCCCGGTGGTGCTGCGCGCCGACGCCCGCATGACCAGCCACGGCCTGCGCGACGGCCGTGAGACGAGCTTCCAGTCCGTGCTCCAGGCCGGGACGGCCGTCCTCGTGGACAACCACGGCATGCCCCGCGTGCGCTGCGCCGGCGGCAATCCCCTGGGCGCGCCGCGCGCCCCCAAGGGGAGCCCGGTGCTCAAGGGCGACGCGTGGAACGGCTACCAGGCGAACCAGGTGATCGTCATCGAGCCCACCGCCCAGGTGCTGGGCCGACTCACCATCGTCAACATCGCCAACAACACCTGGATCGAGCGGACGAGCGGCGACGACGGAGCCCAGGACAGGACTCCGCAGGTGGTGCCCCCCTACGATCCGTCGGACGGCATCCCGAACGGTCCCGCCACCACCGCCGAGTCGTCCCCCGGGGAGTCGGCACCCTCCGGGGCGCCGTCCGACGGCCCCTCCGGCCCGCCCGCGGACGTTCCCGGCGGCCTTCCCCCCGGCGTCCCGAACGGGCAGCCGCAGGAGGTGCCGTCCGGCCCGGCGGCCGGGGTGCCCTCCGAGGTCCCGCCCGGCGTACCGCCCGGTCAGCCGTCGGACGTCCCCCCGGACCTCTTCACGGAGCCGATGCCCGTCGACCCCGGGTCGCCGAACGGTGACCCCGGGTTGCCGACCGGACCGGACGCGGTGCCGGACCAGGGGGATCCGTACGGCCCGGGCAACGTCCCCGACGTCGGACGGCAGCCCTCGGACCCGGGCGGGCAATTGGAGAGCGCCTGACCCGCCGGTGTGTCATGGTGGATCGGTGCCGACCACCGTATCGCTGCCGGACGACTGGCCCGCACACCCGGACCGGTCGCTCTCGCTGAACCGCATGGGCAGTTTCGACTGGGACCTGGTCACCGGGCTCATGCATCTGGACGCAGCGGCCCTCGACGTCTTCGACACGGACCCCGCCACGTACGACGGACGCCCCGCGTCCCTGTCGCCACGCGTTCCGGCCGCGGAGGCGACCCGGCTCGACGCCCTCGTCTCCGGCGCGCTCAAGAGCGGGGTGGACAGCTACGGCGCCTACTTCCGCATCCGCTGCCGCGACGGCCGACTGCGCTGGACGCACACCCAGGGCCGGGTCATGCGCGGCACGGACGGGCGGCCGCACCGGATCATCGGCATCGTCCGCGACGCGACCGAGGAGCTCAGCCACTCGGCCGAGCGCCTCGGTCTGGACGAGGAACGCCGCCGCCAGACCTCCGTGGTGGAGAGCACCACGGCCGCCCTCGCCCACGCGCGCACCGTTCGGGACGTCATCGACGTCATCGGCGACGCCCACGGCCTGGAGCGGCTCGGCTCCATGGGCATGGTGATGGGCCTCGTCGAGGCCGGCCGCATCCACCTGGTGGCCGAAGGACCCGTGGGCAGTTTCCTGCCGGGCACCCGCTACACCCGCATCGACGAGGCGTACCCGATGAGCGAGGTCGTCCGCTCGCTCGAACCCTGCTTCCTCGATTCCGCGGAGGAATTCGCCGAGGGCTATCCGGAGCTCTGGGCCAAGATCTCGTACATGGACATCTCGGCCGCCGCGTACCTGCCGCTGATCGCCCAGGCCCGCCCGATCGGCGCCATCGGACTCCTCTACCAGGACAAGGACGGCTTCACCCAGGACGAACGCAATCTGCTGGTCGCCCTGGGCAGCAGCATCGCGCAGAGCCTCCAGCGGGCCATGCTGCTCGAACAGGAACACGACCTTGCGGAGGGCCTCCAGCAGGCCATGCTCCCGCGCCGCATCCCGTCCGTCCCCGGCGTCGACATCGAGGTCCGCTACCGCTCCGCCCGGATGGGCCAGGACATCGGCGGCGACTGGTACGACGTCATTCCGCTGCCGGGCGGCAAGGTGGGCGCGGTCATCGGGGACGTGCAGGGCCACGACACCCACGCGGCGGCGGTCATGGGGCAGCTGCGGATCGTGCTGCGCGCGTACGCGGCCGAGGGGCACTCGCCGGCCACGGTGATGGCCCGGGCGTCCGTCTTCCTCCACGAACTGGACACCGACCGGTTCGCCACCTGTCTGTACGCCGAGGTCGACCTGGCCACGGGCGTGCTCCAACTGGTCCGGGCCGGCCACATCGACCCCCTGCTGCGCACCCGGGACGGGGACTGCCTGCGGCTGCCGGTGGAGGGCGGGATGCCGCTCGGGCTGTCGGCGGAGTTCGGCAGTCTGGAGTACGGCGTCACCACGGTCGAACTCGATCCCGGGGAAACGCTTCTGCTCTGCACCGACGGGCTCGTCGAACAACCCGGCGCCGACCTCGACGACGGCATCCGACTCCTCACCACCCTGATCCGCAAAGGACCGGCCGACCTGGGGGAGCTGGCCGACCGGCTCTGCGAGGTCGTCGACGAGCGGGGCGGCAACGACGACATGGCCCTGCTGCTGCTGCGACGCCAACCGGACGAGACCCCACAGGCCGGCGGACGCCTCCAGCAGCACGTGGCCCCCGGCGACCCCGAGGCGCTGGTCGCCGCCCGCCACATGATCGGCGCGGCGGTGCGGGCCTGGGGAGCCCGGGGCCGGTCCGACGAGATCGAACTGGTCGCGGACGAGCTGATCGTCAACGCCCTGATGCACACGGACGGACCGGCGATCGTGACGCTGCGGATCCTGGCCGGTTCGCAACGAAGGCTGCGGGTGGAGGTCGAGGACCGCTCCAGCGCGTTGCCGAGGCGTCGGGAGGCGGGCGACTCCGGGGTGTCGGGGCGAGGTCTGATGCTGGTGGACCGGCTCGCGGACGTGTGGGGCGTGGAGCCGCGGGGGAGCGGCAAATGCGTGTGGTGCGAGTTCGTCATGGGGTAGGTGAGGCGCCCGGTGCGCATGCCGAGTCGCGCGGTCGGGGAGCCGGCGGCAGGCTGGGAGGATGCCTGAACTGCCCGAGGTCGAGGCTCTGCGGGAGTTCCTCGACGAACACCTCGACGGACGGGTCGTCGAACGCGTCCTGCCGCTCGCCGTCAGCGTGCTCAAGACGTACGATCCCCCGCTCACCGCCCTCGAAGGCCACTCGATCGGGCCCACCGTGCGGTACGGGAAGTTCCTGGCCCTGAGCGTCGGCGAACTCCACCTCGTCACCCATCTGGCCCGGGCCGGCTGGCTGCGCTGGCAGGACGCCATGCCCGAGCAGCCGCCGCGCCCCGGGAAGGGTCCGCTCGCCCTGCGTCTCGTGCTGGAGGGCGGCGGCGGCTTCGACCTCACGGAGGCGGGCACGCAGAAGCGGCTCGCGGTGTACGTGGTCCGCGATCCGCAGGAGGTTCCCGGCATCGCCCGGCTCGGGCCGGACCCGCTGGCCGAGGACTTCGACCGGGACGCCTTCGCGGCGCTGCTGGCGGGGGAGCGGCGGCAGATCAAGGGGGTGCTGCGCGACCAGGGCGTCATCGCCGGCATCGGAAACGCGTACAGCGACGAGATCCTCCACGCGGCCCGCGTCTCGCCCTTCAAACTGGCCGCCTCCTTCGACGAGCCGCAGGTGGCCTCCCTGTACGAGGCCCTCCAGAGCACCTTGCGCGAGGCGGTGGCCCGGGCCCACGGGGTCGCCGCCGGGCGGCTGAAGGCCGAGAAGAAGAGCGGCCTGCGCGTGCACGGCCGGACGGGGGAGCCCTGTCCGGTGTGCGGCGACACCGTGCGCTCGGTGTCCTTCGCCGATTCCTCGCTCGAGTACTGCCCCACCTGCCAGACCGGCGGCAAGCCACTCGCGGACCGGAGGCTGTCCCGGCTCCTGAAATAGCCTTCTCCCGCCGCGACCGGCTGCGTAGAATCCGCCACCATGGCCGAGCATCAGCCGCCGCCCCGGCGGGAGACCGTCACGGGGGTGCCGCGCGGTGCCCGCCGCAGGCCGCCACACACGCCGGCGCGATCCGAGATCTCGGAGCAGACCACCCTCGGGGCCACCTACGTACGCGCCCTGATGCGCAGTCAACTCCGGGCGGGAATTGGCGCGTTGGCTGCGCTCCTGCTGCTGGTGGCGACGCTGCCGCTGCTGTTCCTGCTGCCGCACGTGGGCTCGGGGCCGCTGGTCCGGGTCGTGCTCGGCCTGCTCGTGTACCCGGTGATGTGGCTGATCGCCCGGTGGTACGTGACACGGGCCGAGCGGAACGAGGCCGACTTCACCGGGCTGGTCGCGGATCCCGCGGAGGCCCCGGGGTCACGCCGCCCGGGATAGTCCCCGAGGCGCGGGCTCCCCGTCGCACCTCAGAACAGCTGCATCGCCAAGTGCCCCAACGGAAGGCCCAGTTGCCAGGCCGGGGTCCAGATGCGGGCGTTCTCGTCCAGCCCCGGAGGCATCTCCTCGGGCTCGCTCCGCTCGGGTTCGAGGTTGGTGGCGAACAGCTCGGTGCGGTCCAGCCACCGCCAGGCGGCGCGGGCCAGCTCCAGGTCGGCGTTCGCGCCGCCGTCGTGTGTCCGGTCCTCCTCGCCGAGTTGCAGGAAGCGGGTCTCCACCCAGTCGCGCCACGGGTGTCCGTACGCCGTCAGCGACATCCACTCGTCGAGTTGGGACACCACGCGGATCCCGGACAGCTCGCCGGCGGCGTCCGAGAGGTAGATGGTCAGCGCGAGCGTGTCGCGTCCCGCGCGGAACTCCTGTGTTCCGGCCGGGATCAGCCGGCCCGTGCGCAGCAGCTCGTCCGCGATGTACTCCGCGTAGAGCCATGCCATGGGCACCGCCAGCCCACCGCCACTGGTGCCGTTCAAACCCTCGGGCTGCACCGTTCCACCCTCTCCCGCGTGTCGAGCGTCCCGTCGTCAGCCCTGAGCCTTCACCGAGCGACTCGCGGAGCGGGGGATGTTTACTCAACTTGAACGCTCTGATGCCGATTTCGATGCGCTTCATGTCCGATCCGTGCGCATTGGAGACATTCTTTGAGCGGACCCATGGACGGTTCTCCACCCGGTCGGGGTCGCTCAGGCGCCGAGTCCGTACCCCTGGAGCCCCTTCCTCAGGGCGCGCAGGGCGTAGTACGTGCGGGATTTGACGGTGCCGGCCGGAATGCCGAGTTCCGCCGCGGCCTCGGCCACCGACCGGTCCTGGAAGTAGACCTGCATCAAGACCTCGCGGTGCTCCGGCCCCAGGGTGCCGACGGCGCGCCGCACGTCGATCGCCGTGACCGAGCCGGCCACCGCGTCCACGGGCGCCGGTGCCTGCTCCAGGCCGTCCGGCTCCACCTCCTGCGGCCGGGACAGCCTGGCCCGGCGCGCGTCGATCGCCAGTCGCCGGGCGACGGTGAAGAGCCAGGGCCGCATGGAGTCGTGGCTGCTCGCCAGCACCTCGGGGTGCTGCCAGACCCGTACGAGGGTCTCCTGCACCAGGTCCTCGGCGCGTTGCGCGTCCCCTGCCGTGAGGCCGAGCAGGAAACCGAACAGAGCCCGCCCGTGGTCGCGCTGGAGTTCGGCAAGCGCCTCGGGATCCGTGCGCCGCAGGGTGGGAGAGGTTGGCACGAGTGGCTCCTTCCGAGGTTCGCCGGCGTCCGCTGGGGAGCCCGCCCGGGTCGACGCACTCACCCTGACCTGCGCGGAGCCACCCCGGAACCGTCCTGCGCCGCCGGTGCGCCCAAGCACCCGGGTCGTCCGGTGGGCGGCCCCGCCGGACGGTGAACGGTCGAACGGCGCGGCGAACGGCCATCGGGGTGAGCCGGCGGGCGACGGGCGGCCCCGCTCCTTGACAGGGGACGCCTTCTTCTATGAATTCAGATCATCGGATAGTCCTACTAATGAGAGTTGGGGCAGATGACCACGCGCACCCGCCGGGCCCTCGCGCTGCTGTCCGCGGTCCTGCTGTCGGCCGCCGTCGCGGGCTGCTCCACCTCCGACCGAACCGCCCCCGCCGCTCTGGTGCCGCCCCAGAGCCCCCCACCGTCCAAGGCCGCCGGCGCCCCCGCGGCCGGGGCCCCCGCGAGGGGGTTCACCCTGGTGGCGACCGGCGACGTACTGCCCCACACCTCCGTCATCCGGCAGGGGGCGGTGGACGCGGCCGGCGACGGCCACGACTTCAAGCCGTTGTTCGCAGGCGTCAAACCGGTCGTCTCGGCAGCCGACCTGGCCCTCTGCCACATGGAGACGATCTACGGCGAGGAGGGCGGGCCCTTCAGCGGCTACCCCGCCTTCAAGTCGCCCCCCGAGATCGCCGACGCACTGAAGGACGCGGGCTACGACGGCTGCTCCACCGCGTCGAACCACACCCTGGACGACGGGGAGGAAGGGCTGGAACGCACCCTCGACCGCTTCGACAAGGTCGGCCTGGGACACGCCGGTTCGGCCCGGACCGCCGCCGAGGCCGCCAGGACCAGGCTGTACACCGCGGGCACCGCCAAGGTCGCCCACCTGGCGTACACCTTCGACACCAACGGCTATCCGATGCCCGAGGGCAAGCCGTGGTCGGTCAACCTGCTCGAATCCAAGAAGATCGTCGCGGACGCGCGGGCGGCCCGGAAGGCGGGCGCGGACGTGGTGCTGGTCAGTACGCACTGGGGCACGGAATGGCAGACCGAGCCCGACGAGAAGCAAGTGTCCCTGGGCAGGGAACTCACGGCGTCGCAGACGGCCGGACGGCCGGACATCGACCTCGTTCTCGGCACCCACGCGCACATCCCACAGGCCTACGAAAAGGTCAACGGGACCTGGATCGTCTACGGCATGGGCGACCAGGTGGCGGGCGAGATGTACAACCACGAGGGAGACCGCGACCTGCGCGGCAGCTACAGCTCCATCGGCCGCTTCACCTTCGCCCCGCCGGCCGCGGCCGGGCAGCGCTGGCAGGTCACGAAAGCCGAGTTCATCCCGCAGCTCATGGACAACGACGAAGGCAGGGTCGTCAACCTCGTCGACGCCCTGGCCGGACAGTCGGACCGGGACGACCACCGCACCGCGCACGAGGCCATCACCGAGGCCGTCCTCAGCCGGGGCGCCGCCAAGGACGGCCTGAAAGCGGTCACCCGGCCGACCCGCTGACGCGCGGTGGACCGGGTGACGCGCGGTGGACCGGGTGACCCGGACCGGGCCGGGTCGCAGCGGTCGGGCTACGGCACGACGGTGACGGGCCAACGGCCCGCCTTGACCAACCGGACCGCCACCGAGCCGATGATCCGGTGTCCGGCCTGCTCGGAGGCGCCCACCACCACCGCGTCCGCCGTCAGCTCCTCCGCGGCGCTCACCAGGCCCGCGTACGGGTCCCCGCGGAACGTGTGGAACTGCCAGCGCACCTCGAAGATGCCCTTGAGCCGTTCCGCCGAGGCGCGGATCTCCGCGACGATGCCCTCGGCGATCTCCCCGGTCGCATCCGCCACCGGCGCGCCCAACGAGGCACCCGCCTGCATCACCGGCTGGACGTACACCAACGCCAGCAGCGCGTTCTGCCGCCGGGCCAGCCCCGCCGCGTAGGCCGCCGCCCGGAGCGAGGACTCCGACCCGTCGACCCCGGCCAGGATCACCTTCGGACCGTCCGTACCGCGCTCGAATCCCGTGTTCACGTGCTCTGTCACGCCTCCGAGGCTAGCCGCCTCGCCGCGCGGAGCGGCACCGGCCTCCCTACAGTGCGAACCATGAGTGCCACCGTGGAGGAGACACGCGGAACCCGGAACCGCTTCCTCAACCGGGTTCCCGACGCGTTCGGAGCGTTCTTCGGGGCGCTCGGCCTGTTCTGCGCCCTGCTGGCGCTCTCCCCGACGCTGCGCAGACTCCTGCGGCACATCGTGCGCTTCCTCGACGAGTACGTGGTGCCCGTCAGCGAGAACCTCGCGTACGCCGTCTTCCTCTTCCTGCTGGCCGCCGCCCTCGGCATGCGCAAGCGGGTCGCGTGGTGGATCGTCGTCACCTATCTGGCCCTGCTGATCCTCGTCGACGTCCTGATCATCGCGGACGGGGACTACGGGGTCGGCGGGATCTCGATGGGCATCTCCGTCGCGGCCCTCGTCGTCCTGATCGCCGCCCGCCAGGAGTTCTACGCCGCCTCCCGCCCCGGCGCCCTGTGGCGGGCCCTGCTCGTGCTGGGCCTCGGACTGCTCGCCGCCGTCCTCCTCGGCTGGGGCCTGGTCGCACTGTTCCCCGGCACCCTGCCCAAGGGGCAGTGGCTCGACTGGGCCGCCAAGCAGGTGTTCGGCGGACTCTTCTCCGCCCGCCAGTTCGACGGCCGCCCGCCCCGCCCCCTCTACTTCCTGCTCGGCCTGTTCGGCGCCCTCGCCCTGCTGAACGCGGCCGCCACCCTCTTCCGCTCCCAGCGGCTGACCGCCGCCCTCCACGGCGACGAGGAGGCCCGCATCCGCGCCCTCCTCGGCGCGTACGGACGCGCCGACTCCCTCGGCTACTTCGCCACCCGCCGGGACAAGGCCGTCGTGTTCGCCCCCAGCGGCAAGGCCGCCGTGACCTACCGCGTGGAGGCGGGCGTCTGCCTCGCCAGCGGCGACCCGGTCGGCGACCCGGCGGCCTGGACCCCGGCCATCAACGCCTGGCTGGCGGTCGCCGGCCGCTACGGCTGGCAGCCCGCCGTCATGGGCGCCTCCGAGGACGGGGCGACCGCGTACGCCCGCTCCGGGCTCGGCGCCCTGCAACTCGGCGACGAGGCCATCCTGCAAGTCGCCCACTTCGACCTCGACGGCCGCGACATGCGCGTCACCCGGCAGGCCGTCAACCGGGTCCGCCGCGCGGGCGCCACCACGATCATCCGACGCCACTCCGCCCTCTCCGAGGACGAGATGCAGATGATCGTGGATCGGGCCGACACATGGCGCGACACCGAGACCGAACGAGGCTTCTCGATGGCCCTGGACCGGCTCGGCGACGCCGCCGACGGAGACTGCCTGCTGGTCGAGGCCCTCGACGACAAGGGCGAGCTGATCGCCCTGCTGTCCTTCGTCCCCTGGGGCAAGGACGGCATCTCCCTCGACCTGATGCGCCGCGACCGCTCCGCGCCCAACGGGGTCATGGAGTTCATGGTCGCCCAGCTGTGCGCCGCCGCGCCCGGCCTGGGAGTACGCCGGATCTCCCTGAACTTCGCCGTCTTCCGGTCCGCGTTCGAGGAGGGCGGCCGGATCGGCGCCGGCCCGATCCTGCGGCTGTGGCGCAGACTGCTGCTGTTCTTCTCCCGCTGGTGGCAGCTGGAGGCCCTCTACCGCTCCAACGTCAAGTACGGCCCCGAGTGGTACCCCCGATTCCTCTGCTACCAGGACGCCGGCTCGCTCGCCCGGGTCAGCCTCGCCTCCGGCATCGCCGAGGGCTTCGTCTCCGTACCGCGCATGCGCACCCTGTGGGGCAACGGCCACCCCAAGGGCCTCACCGCCCCGTCCAGCACCGTGGGTCTGCCCTCCATCGACTCCCTGGGACTGGAATCGGCGGGGGAGCCCGGCCAGGGCGCCCCCGCCGAACGACTGCCCGAGCAGGTGCGGGTCCGCCACGCCAAGCTGGACCGGATCCGGGCCGCCGGCACCGACCCCTACCCGGTCGGCATCCGACAGCGCACCCACACCGTCGCACAGCTGAAGGCCGCCCACCCCGGCTACCCGCCCGGAGCCCGGACCGGCGAGGAGGTGACCCTCGCCGGCCGCCTCATGGTGGTACGCGACCTCGGCGGCGTGGTCTTCGCCGTGCTGCGCGACTGGACCGGCGACACCCAGCTGATGTTCACACGGGACGAGGCCGGAGCGGAGGTACTGGACTCCTTCACCTCCCAGGTCGACTTCGGCGACCAGGTCGTGGTCTCCGGGGAGGTCGGCACCAGCAGGACCGGCGAGCTGTCCGTCGTGGTCACCTCCTGGCAGCTCACCGGAAAATGCCTGCGACCGCTGCCCGACAAGCGCAAGGGTCTCGCCGACCCCGAGGCGCGCGTGCGCCGGCGCTACCTCGACCTCATCGCCGGCCCGGAGGCCCGGGACGTCGTACGCGCCCGCTCCAGCGCCGTCCAGGCCCTGCGTCAGGGACTGCTGGACCGCGGCTACCTGGAGGTCGAGACCCCGATGCTCCAGCAGATCCACGGCGGGGCGAACGCCCGGCCGTTCCGCACCCACATCAACGCCTACGACCTCGACCTGTACCTGCGCATCGCACCCGAGCTGTACCTGAAGCGGCTCTGCGTCGGCGGCATGGAGAAGGTCTTCGAGATGGGCCGCACCTTCCGCAACGAGGGCGTCTCCTACAAACACAACCCCGAGTTCACGATGTTGGAGGCGTACCAGGCGTTCGCCGACTACGACGTGATGCTCGACCTCACCCGCGAACTCATCCAGGGCGCCGCCACCGCCGCCTACGGCTCTCCCATCGCCCACAAGGCGGACGCCGACGGCAAGCTCGTCGTCCACGACATCTCCGGGACCTGGCCGGTCAAGACGATGTACGGGGCGATCAGCGAGGCACTCGGCGAGGAGGTCGACGCCGACACCGAGGAACACGTGCTGCGCCGGCTGTGCGACCGCGCGTCGGTCCCGCACACCCCCGAGAACACCCGCGGCGACGTGGTGCTGGAGATGTACGAGCGGCTGGTGGAGGAGCGGACCAAGCTCCCCACCTTCTACAAGGACTTCCCCACCGACGTCTCCCCACTGACCCGACAGCACCGCAAGGACCCCAGACTCGCCGAACGCTGGGACCTGGTGGCCTTCGGCACCGAACTGGGCACCGCCTACTCGGAACTCACCGACCCCGTGGAACAGCGCCGCCGACTCACCGCGCAGTCGCTGTTGGCGGCGGGCGGCGACCCGGAGGCGATGGAACTCGACAACGACTTCCTGGACGCGTTGGAGTACGCGATGCCGCCGACCGGGGGGCTGGGCATCGGCGTCGACCGACTCGTCATGTTCCTCACGGGTCTGACGATCCGCGAGACGCTCCCGTTCCCGCTGGTGCGCCGCGGCTGACGGGGCCGGACGCGGCTGACCCGTCCGGCCTCGGCTGGTCCGTGCGGGTGAGGGGGAGGAAGCGCTCCCGCGCCTCTCGACATCTTCGACGATGTCGTTGATACGTAGTAAGAATGAAAAATGACGAACCGACAGTAGGGCGACGCGTGCTCCTGCGCAGCGCCGTCTTCCTCGGAGTCGCCGCCGCCTCCGGGCTGCTGACCGGGGGCGAGACCGACACACAGGTCCCGAGAACCGCCGGCCCGGCCCCGGCCGCCGGCCCCGGACCCGCCGCAGGCCCGCCCGCCCGCCTGCCCCAGGGCCCGCCCCCCACCTCGTACCGGCTGGCCCCCATGACCTCCGACTCACCCGTGCGTCCGGCCGTCGCGAAGCCCGCCGTCCGCACCCGCCCCATCGAGGGACTGCCGGCCGACCCGGGCACGGCCGCCGCCATGGTGCTCACCTTCGACGACGGCCCCGACCCCCGCTACACCCCCGGGATCCTCGACACCCTCGCCCGGTACCAGGTCCGCGCCATGTTCTTCGTCTGCGGGGAGATGGCCACCGACAACCGCGACCTGCTGCGTCGCATGGTTGCCGAGGGGCACGTCATCGGCAACCACACCTGGACCCACCCGCTGATCCCCCAACTCACCCGCCCCGCCCTCACTTCCGAGATCGGACGCACGAGCGAGGTCGTCCACCAAGCGGTGGGCGAGGCACCCAAGTGGTTCCGGGCGCCGTACGGGGCCTGGAACAGGGCCGCGTTCGAGATCGGGGCCGACCTGGGCATGGAGCCGCTGGCCTGGACCGTGGACTCCCTGGACTGGACGGAACCCGGCACCACGACCATCGTCTCGCGCGTCCTCAAGGGCGCCGGACCCGGGGTGATCGTGCTGAACCACGACGCGGGCGGAAACCGCGCGCAGAGCGTCCAGGCACTCGCCACCTACCTGCCCCAACTGCTCGCGCGGGGCTACCGGATGACCCTGCCGACGCTGCCCGCGTCGCCGCCGCGCTGAGGATGCCCCGCGCGGCGTCGACGCGTCGACGTCGATCGACTGCTCAGCGGGCCTCCACCATCCGGGCGAAGACGACCACGTTGCCGTCGTAGCCCCGGGCCTTCGAGTAGCCGCCGCCACAGGTGATCACCCGGAGTTCCGCGTGCCCGGTGTCCCCGTACACCCGGGCTCCGGGGAAGGCGTCCTTGGAGAAGACCTCCACGCCGTACACCTCGAACACGGCCGTGCGCCCGTCGTACCGCTCCACCTCGATGCGGCTGCCCTTGCGGACCGACCCCAGACCGTAGAAGACGGCCGGACCCTGCGCGTTGTCCACGTGACCCACGATCACGGCGGACCCGCGCTGACCCGGCGAGATCCCGTTGAGGTACCAGCCGGCCAGGTTCGGATCCGCCGGCGGCGGGGCGTCGATCCAGCCCGTCGCGTCCAGCCCGACCGTCATCACCGGCGCGTCCACGCTGATCCCGGGAATCCGGATGCGCTGGACCGACGAGTGCTCCAACACCTCCATGTCCGCGGGCGGCGCGGGCGGTGCTGCCGGCAGTCGGTCGGTATGCGCCCCGACCGCCGCCGCGGCGGCGGGCTGTGGCGGCCCGCCCTCGAAGTCCACGCCGTTGCGCATCATGGCGAGGCCGGTGAGCAGGACCAGCGCGAGCGCACCCCAGGGGGAGTACCTCCTCGGTCGCTGCTCACTTTCGTCCTCGGTCATGGCTCTCCCTTCCCGACGCGGGGGTCCCGACCCGCGTTCCAGTCCCTCCCCGGTACGCCCTACTTCACGCACGCTAAGGGTGCATGCGCGAGACGGCGATCGGGGAGGGGCGAACGGGTGGTGCCGCCGGACGGGGTGCGGCCATCCAGGTAATCGTCACATAAATGCCTGACGGGTCGTGACCTGCGGATCCGTCAGATGAGATGTCCGCGCTTCGGCGTGTCGCTCAACCGGGCGGCCCAAAGCCGGAAATGCGCTGGTTGCGAGCCGACCCGAGGGTTCGTGATGGGAGGCGTTCTCGTCGATCTTCCCGGGCGACCGCTCCGGGGCGCTTTCCGCTGGAGGTTCCACCATGCGTGCTTCTCGCGCTCTTGCCGTGACCGCCGCGGCGTTCGCCGTCGTCGGTCTCGGGATTCCGTTCGCCTCGGCGAACCCGGCCGGCGGGCCGCCATCAGGCGGCGGCAACGGCCCAAGCAACGTCACGGTCAACCCGTACTCCGTCCACCAGGGCGCCACGATGCAGGTCAGCGCGGCCGGCTGCGGCCACGGTGGCACGGTCTGGTCGCACGGCAACTTTCCGCAGACGAACCTGTCGGCCGGTTCCATCGGGTTCGCGACCGTCCGCATCTTCAACCACGCGTCTCCCGGCCACCAGACGCTGTCCGTCAAGTGCCACGACAACAGCCTCGTGGCCACGCACCGCTTCACGATCCTCGACGGGCGCGGTGCGCAGGGCGGCCTGGGCGGCTCCTTCGGCCCGTCCGCCACCGAGACCGCCATCGGTGCGGGGCTCATCAGCGCCGCCGCCCTCGGGGCCGGCGTCCACGTGCTGCGCCGTCGCCGTCCGCTCGCCGGCCGGGTCTGACCGGCCCCGCTCCCCGGTCGTCCCGGAACCGCCGGTCGCCCCGAAGTCCTGACCAGGACTCGGGGCGACCGGCGGTTGTCGGGTACGTGGAACGGGAGGTGTGTACGGGCGGTACGGGTGGTGCGCACGGGCCGGGCGGGACGGAGTCCGTTGCGAGTGGGTCAGTGGCCGCGGGCCGAGCGGCGCCGGCGCAGGGCGTACGTGGTACCGGCCGCGCCGGCGAGCACCAGGGCCGCGCCCAGGCCCAACTCCACGGGGTCCATGCCGGCCACGCTGCCGCCGAGTCCGCCTCGGACACCGAGTCCGGGGGAGCTGGAGGCGGGGCGGGACACGGACCGGGTGGGCGTGACGCCGGACGTCCGGGTCGGCGTCCGGGTGGGAGCGACGGCGGGCGGCGGGGGCGGGATCGGGGCCGGCGTGCGGCGGACGCCCACGGTGGAACTGGTGGTGGGCCGGGCCGTGCCACCGGCGATCGTCAGGTCGGCGGACCCGGTCTCCCCGTTGCAGGTGAAGGAGACGGAGTACAGGGCCCCGACCCGCGCGTCCCGGTCCACGGTGACCCGCGCGGTCTGGCCGCGGGCGATGCTGACGGTGTCGAAGACGCCGGAGGAGGCGGTGGCGAACGCCGAATCGCAGCCGCTGACGGAGAGCACCGCCTGACCGCCGGGCGTGACGGTCGAGGGGGTGATGGCGAAGCCGAACGAGGTGATGGGCGCGGCCTCGGCCGCGGAGGCGGCGGGCGCGCCCAGGGCGCCGAGCGCGAGAGCGGTACCCGTGGCACCGGCGCTCAGCAGGGCAGTGGCGGAGCTGCGTATCGCACCCATGGAGTTTCTCCGGATCCCCGAGGAGCAGCCGCGGAACGGTTTCCGCACGTGGGGGGTCGTGCGCCTCGATGCTCGCCACGCTAGGTGCGGGGGCGGTGACCCGCGATCAGGAACGGGCGAATGGGGCATGCCGGTAGGCCGAACCGGGGACGGGAGGCCCGTCCCCGGTTTGCCGACGGACGCCGGGCTGCGGTGCCCCGTCAGTTCTCCAGGCCCAGATGCGGGAACTGGGCGAGGAAGGGTTCCGCGGTCGCCGCGATGCCCCGCCCGAACGGTGCGTCGAAGTCCCAGATCAGGAAGAGCAGGAAGGCGATCAGGGCGCTGAAGAGCCCCGCCAGCAGCATCTCGCGGAACGAGCGCCGGATCTGGAGGGTGAAGATCAACCCGACCGTCACCAGGGCGCCGGCGATCAGCCCGAACCACACCACACCGGGCATGGTGGCCCCGGCGCTCTGGCCGCGGGCGTTGCGGGCGTCGTCCACCAGCGCGACCTGGTCGACCAGAGGCTGGTAGGCCTGCCCCTCGTGGTCGGTCCGCGGCTCGTAGTCGGTCACGTCCCGGCGAATGCGCTCCAACAACTGTGCGCTCTGATCGGTGAGTTCACCGTTCTCCGCCATCCGCGTCCACTCCGTGTCGACCACGTGCGTCACATACGCGTCGACGTCGGAGCGGATCTTCTTGCGGACGTCAGGCGGATACACCTCGGATCGGACGCTGATCTCGTGCAGGGCCTGCGATTCCTGGCGCACGTATTCCTGGGCGGCCCCGCGGCCCTCCCAGACGCCCGCGATGGCCAGGCCCAGGACGATCGCGTAGATCACCCCGATCATCATCGTCATGTACTCGATGACGTCCGGGGTCTCGTTCGGATCGTCGTCGTCGCCGATCCGCCGGTGATTGAAGAAGGCGATGGACAGCACCACGGCGCAGGCCGCTGCCATCGCGAGGGACAGGACGAGCCATTCCGACAAGATGACTCCAAGACAAGGGGTAGGGAAAGGACCGAGGGCGGGTCAGCGCGGGCGCAGCGCGACGATCGCGAGCACCGCGGGAGCCGCGGTCATGAGGGTGAAGGTGACCGGCGAGATGTGGTGCTCGACCGGCTTGCGGGTCATGGCGTGGTAGGTCGGCCGGGCGACGACCTTGGGCTGTGCGGGCGGCGGGGTCACCACGGGGGTGGGCGCCGGCTCCGGTGCGGGTTTCGGCGGCGGCGGGGCCGCCGGCTTGTGGACCACGAGGACCGGAGGCGCGGGTGCCGCCGGCTTGGGCACCGGTTCGGGGGCGGGCTTCGGGGGCGGCTCGGGGGCCGGCTCGGGCGGTGCGGGAGGCGGCGGGGTGGGCTTGGGCTTCGGCGGCGGGGTGGGCTTCGGCGGTGGCGGGGTGGGCGTGGGTGTCGGAGTGGGGGTCGGTGTGGGCGTCGGCTTCGGCGGGCAGGGCGGGGGAGGTGGGGGCGGGCAGTGGTACCCACCGTGATGGCCCCCGTGATGGCCTCCGCCGTGGTGCCCGTCGTGACCATGACCGCGACCGTTTCCGCGTTCGTTCCCGCGTTCGTTCCCGCGGTCGGGTCCCTCGCTGTTCCCCCGGTCGTTTCCACGGCCGGCGGCGTGGCTGTTTTCGTGATGTGCGCCACCTCGGCCGGCCCCGCCCCCGCCCTTGTCGGAGGCCACGAACGCCCTGACGGCGGTCGCGCCGTCCCCGGTGTCGATCGTCGCGTAGGCGCGGCTATCAGCCACGGCCGGCGTGGCGGACAAGGCCGCCCACAGCAGGACCGGGACCGCCAGCAGGCGCCGGGCACAGGCTCTGTTCACCCCGGGAGCATGGGCCCGCGCGCGCCCGCGCACGTGAAGGTCGGCTCTGGTTCGCCTGAACGGGCGGAGTTCAGAGCATAGAGGTTTGAGCCAGTCTTCGGTCGTGTCAGGTTACCGATCGGTCAATTCCCAAAAGGTATTTGTCGGTTTCGCTCAAAGCCCCCGGAGGGACCCGTTCCTGGCTTTGGTGTGTGACCAAGAACGGATCGCCAATTTCCGCTTTTGCTCGCTCCGTTGGGCAATGATCAGTACATTCGGCTCGGACAGGAGTCCGACCCCCGGGCGGACCCTCGACGGACCACGGCACGACTACCGCTTGGAGACCCCGATGGAGCGCCCCGCCTGGGCCCCGCCAGGCATCGACATATCGGTGCCGAGCGTGTCCCGCATCTACGATTACTACCTGGGCGGCTCGCACAATTTCGAGGTCGACCGCCAGGCCGCCCGGCGCGCCATGGAATTCCTGCCGGGTCTCCCCAAGATCATGCAGGCCAACCGGGCATTCATGCGGCGGGCCGTCCGACACGCCGTCTCCGAGGGCGTCACCCAGTTCCTCGACATCGGCTCCGGCATCCCGACCTTCGGCAACGTCCACGAGATCGCCCGAGCCGCCAGCCCCGAGGCGCGCGTCGTCTACGTCGACCACGACCCGGTGGCCGTCGCGCACAGCCAGGCCGTCCTGGCCGGGGACGAACTCACCGGAGTCCTCGCAGCCGACCTGCGCAAACCGCAGGAGATCCTCGCCGCCCCCGAGGTCGGCCGACTGATCGACTTCGAACGCCCGGTGGCGCTGCTGCTCGTCGCCGTCCTGCACTTCCTCGAGGACTCGGACGACCCGTACGCCGCCGTCGCGCAACTGCGCGACGCGCTGGCCCCGGGCAGCCTGCTGATCCTCACCCACGCCTCTTACGAGGGCATTCCGCTGTCGCAGGAGGTCGCGGGCGGGGCGGTCGGTGTCTACCGGGACATCCGCAACCCGCTCGTGATGCGCGACCACCAGGAGGTCAGCCGCTTCTTCGACGGCTTCGAATGGGTCGAACCCGGCCTGGTCTCCATGCCGGACTGGCGCCCCGACCGCGCCGACTCGCCGGCCGACGGCGAGACACCGGAGGACCCGTACGCCTTCTCGGGCTTCGGCGGCGTGGGACGCAAGGCGTGAGACTCCCGGCTCCCACTCCGCACTCCGCCACCCCGGCCCCGGCCCTCCAGCCGGGCGCCGGAGCCGGGAAGCATCCGAAGGAACCCCCGAGCGAGGACAAGCCGCCGCCCGGTCCGCGCGCGGGCCGGGCGCCCGTGGGAGAACTGCGCAGCGGGTTGGAGGACCGGATCGCGCGCTTCGCGACGATCTGGGGACGCGCCATCTTCCCGGTCACCGCCACGTCGCTGACCCGGCCGGAGTTCGAACGACACCTCGTCCCGCTCACCCGTACCCTCACCGAGGCACTCCACGCGCGCCCTTTCGACGCGGCCATCGCCCAGCGGGTCGGCGCCGAACTCGTCGCCGTGCACTGCACCGACCCGGAGGCCCTGGCCGGGACCCTCGGCGTGGTCGAGTCGTACCTCGTCCTCTACTGCGGCCCGGACGGCGCCGGAGTCGAGGGTACCGAGGAGTACCGGGCCCGCTGCGCCAGGCTCCAGCACGGCATCGCGGCCGGATTCGCCCGGGCGCTGCGCGAACGCACCCTCAAGGAGCAGGAGGCCATCGCCCGCTCCGCCCTCACCGCCCGCATCGACGCCCAGAAGGCACTGCACGCGAGCGAGGCCCGCTTCCGGGCCGTCTTCGAGGGCGCCGCGATCGGCATCGGCATCGCGGACCTCCAGGGCAACGTGCTGGAGGTCAACGACACCCTGCTGCAGATGTTCGGCGGCCTCGAAGGACACGTCCGGGGCCGCAACGTCAGCGATTGGGGTCACCCCGACGACACCCCGCACGTCTGGCGGATGTACGGCGAGCTGGTGCGCGGGGAGCGCGAGCACTACCGGGTGGAGAAGCCCTACTACCGGCACGACGGAACGGTGCTGTGGACCAACCTGACGGTGTCGCTGTTGCGCGACGCCGAGGGACGGCCGCAGTACCAACTGGCCCTCATGGAGGACACCACCGAGCGCCGGCTGCTCAACCTGCGGCTGCGCTACGAGGCCACCCACGACGCCCTGACCGGCCTGCCCAACCGGACGCTCTTCTTCGAGCGCCTGGAGAAGGCCCTCAACGGGGCCGGTGGCAGCCGCTTCGGCCTGTGCTACCTGGACCTCGACGGCTTCAAGGCGGTCAACGACAGTCTCGGACACTCGGCCGGTGACCGACTGCTGGTGGAGGTCGCCGACCGGCTGGAGAGCTGTGCGACCGGGCCCGGCGAGGTCGTCGCGCGTCTCGGCGGCGACGAGTTCGTCGCGCTGACCACCGGGTCCGACACCGAGGAGAAGGTGACGGAACTGGCGGTCCGCATCCTCTCCGCACTCTCCACCCCGATCCGGCTGGAGGGCCGGGAGCTGACCGTCCGGGGCAGCATCGGCATCGTCGAGGGACCGGCGGGCGAACGCACCCCGGCGGAGGTGCTGCGCAGCGCCGACATCACGATGTACCGGGCCAAGGCGGCCGGCGGGAACCGCTTCGAGTTCGCCGACGAGGAGGCCGACGCCCGCGCCATCACCCGCCACGGACTGACCAACGCCCTCCCGGCGGCGCTGGAACGCGGCGAGTTCTTCATCGAGTACCAGCCGCTGGTGCACATGCACGACGGCAGCGTCCACGGCGCGGAGGCCCTGGTGCGCTGGTCGCACCCGCAGTACGGAGTGCTCGGCCCGGACCGCTTCATCCCGCTGGCCGAGCGCACCGGACTGATCGTGCCCCTCGGCCGCTGGGTCCTGGAGGAGTCCGTCCGACAAGCCTGCAACTGGCAGCGCCAGTACGGCGGCTCGGCCCTGCGGATCAACGTCAACCTGTCGCCGACCCAGCTCCACCACCCCGGCCTGGTCGCCGACACCGTCCGGGTGCTGGAGGCCTCCGGACTGGCCCCGGGCGCGCTGTGCCTGGAGGTCACCGAGTCGGCGTTGATCGGAGCCGACGACGAACTCCTCGAACCGCTGCGCCGGCTCGCGGCACTCGGCGTGGACATCGCCCTCGACGACTTCGGCACCGGCTACTCCAACCTGGCCAACCTGCGCCGCCTCCCGGTCAGCGTCCTGAAGCTGGACCGCTCCTTCACCCAGGGGATGCAGCACCAACCGGCCAACCCCGTCGACGTCAAGATCGTCGAGGGGATCGTGGCCCTGGCCCACAGTCTCGAACTCGCCGTGACCGTCGAGGGCGTGGAGACCGGGGCCCAGGCCGCCCAACTGCGGGACCTCGGCTGCGACACCGCGCAGGGCTGGTACTACGCCCGCCCCGGCGCCCCCGATCGCATCCACACGCTCTCCCTCTCGGACGCGGTCCCCACTCCCTGACACCCGCGCCGCCGGGCGCCGCAGGCCCGGTGGGATCCCATCCGACGCCCCACCCGGGCTTCCCCGTGGCGGTGTCGGCGGTGTCGGTCGTGCGGCCTCTTGCGCCCGTGTTCAGCAGTGCGGGGGCGGGCGCCGCGGGGCCGTCGTTCGGGGTGCGGGTGCGGGTGCGGGTGCGGGTGCGGGTGCGGGTGCGGGTCTGGGGCCGGGTCCGGGGGTGTGGGCGTGGGTGTGGGCGGGACGCGACCGCCGGGGCGCCCCTGGCGGTTCGCGGGGAAGGTCAGCCCCGGCCGGACTCCGTACCGTTGCCCGCCGTGCGCACGGCGGCCAGCACCCGCCGGTGTCGTCGGACGGTCTCGGTCAAGACCTCGGCCGCCGCCGGAAGTCGCTCCGCCTCGTATGCGCCGAAAGCCGCCTCCCGGGCGGGTCCGGGCTCTTCGCCGAGGGCCGCGGCCAGTGTGCGGGCCAGCGCCGCCGCGTCTTGGATCCCGGTGTTCATGCCCAGCCCCCCGGCGATCGGTTGGACGTGCGCCGCGTCCCCCGCGAGGAAGACGCGGCCCTGGCGTATCCGGGTTGCCATGCGAACGTTGACCCGCCAGGTCGACAGCCAGGTGGCTTCCCCGAGTCGTATCCCCGGCATCCGGGCGTGCCGGTCGAAGAGCCGCTGGAAGCTCTCCAACGAGGGTGGCAGCGGCCGGCCGTGCTCGTCGCGCTCCCGGGAGGCCTGAAGCTGGAAGGTGTCCGTCTCCGGTATCGGGCAGAGCATCATGACCCCGCCGTCCGAGGTGAACCACTGGTGCCAGACGTCCCGACCGAGCCCCGGTGCCGTCACGTCGCCGATCACCATCGCCTGTTCCTCCTCGCTCGTGCCCTCGAAGGGGATCCCGAGGAGGGTGCGGGTCGTGCTGCGTCCGCCGTCACACCCCGCGAGATGACCGGCCCGAATCACCCGTCCGTCGGCCAGTTCCGCCTCGACCCCGGCGGTGTCCTGACGCACGGCCGTGAGCCCGGCGCCGTACTCGACGTGCACGCCGAACTCGGCGAGCCGCTCGCGCAGCACCGTCTCGATCTGCCACTGACCCATGAACAGGAACTCGGGGACGGGGGTGTCATTGACATGGGCGCCGTCGAAGTACTTGCGGAAGGTCAGGTTCGGAATGCCGACGGCCGCCAGTCGCCCGGCGACGCCGAGGTCCGTCAGGACCTTGAGGCCGTCCTGGTTCAGGGACTTGCCGCGAGACTCGTGGTGCGGTGAAGTGCGCTGGTCGATGACCCGCACGGCAACGCCGCGGCGCGCCAGGTCGCAGGCGAGCGTCAAGCCGGTCGGGCCGGAACCCGCAATCAGAACGTCGGTCATCGGAGGCCCTCTCGTCGCCGCTTGTCGTCGATGACTCAAGGAAAGCGGCTCCCGGGCAAAAAAGCAACCCAGTCAAAGATTTGACTCGGTTACGTCTCGTGTGTACGGTGTGTGACATGGAAAACACGACAGGTCTCCGTGAGAGCAAGAAACTGCGTACGCGTCAGAGGCTGGCGGCCACGGCGCTGGAACTCTTCCTGGAACGAGGCTTCGACGCCGTTTCGGTGGCGGATGTGGCCGCCGCGGCCGAGGTCTCCAAACCCACGCTGTTCCGGTACTTCCCGAGCAAGGAGGATCTGATCCTCGACCGCTTCGCGGACCACCAGGACGAGGCGGCTCGCATCGTGCGCGATCGGGAGGGAGACCGGACCCCGGCGGGCGCCCTGCACGCGCACTTCCTGGCGGGTCTCGCGGAGCGAGATCCGATCACCGGCCTCTGTGACCATCCGGACGTCCTCGCGTTCCAGGGGCTGCTGTATTCCACGGCGAGCCTGGAGGGCCGCATGGCCCACTACACGGCCCGTGAGGTGGAACTGCTCGCGGAAGTCCTGGAGGGGGAGTCCGTCGCGCCGCTCGCCGCCCGGATGGCGGCCACCCATCTGGTGGCGGTGCGTCAAGGGCTGGGGCGGGCGAACTGGGCCCGTATCGCCTCGGGCGTGACTGCGGACGACGCCTACCCGGCTGCCGTCGCCGATGCCGACCAGGCCTTCGGGATGCTGGCCGAGGGCCTCGACGCCACCCTGTCCAGACGCGTCTGAGCGCACCGTCGCCCCGGCCGCGCGTCCGCCTCCGGCCTGTGTGTCGCCGCCCCGACTGTGCGCCTTGGCCCCCCGGTCCGTGTGCCGTCGCTCTCAGTCGTACCCCAGCGTCCCGGGCCGCCGCGCCCGTCGCTCTCGGTCGTGCGTCTCGCCCCCGGCCCGTGTGTCGCCGCCCGCATACCCCGGTCGAGCCCCGCTGCCCCGGTCCGTATGCCGTCGCTGTCGGTCGTCTGGGTTCGAGGGCGCTCGTGCCCGGCCGCCCTCCCCGGCCCGCATGGGGCCGGCCACGAGCCCGAGCCGCCTCCGCCCCCGGCCCCCGGACCCGCCCCCACCCTCGGCCCCCGGACCCGCCTCCGACCCCGGCCCCAGCCGCCCAGCCCCGGCCCCCGGCCCCGACCCCCGGCCGCCCCCTTCCGGGCCCCCAGCCCCCGGACCCGCCTCCGACCCCCGGCCGCCCTCTTCCGGACCCCGACAGGCGACCGCCTCCGCGCCCCGGGTGAGCCGGTCAGTTCAGCAGCATGCGCTTGAGTTCCCGGGCCGCGCGGGGTGGGGCGACGTCCGTGCGGTGGGCCAGGGCGATCGTGCGGCGCAGGGGGGAGCCCGCCAGAGGGGTGGCACGCAATCCGGGGCCGCCGTGGGCGACCACCATGGCCGGTACCACCGCGAGCCCCAGACCCGCGCGGACGAAGCCGAGCACCGCGTCCATCTCGCCGCCCTCCACCGTGAACACCGGCTCGAAGCCCGCCGCCCGGCAGGCCGCCACCGTCAGGTCGCGCAGGTCGTAGCCGTGTCGGAACATCACCATCGGCTCGTCCCGCAACGCGGAGATCGTCAGCGGGCCGCCTCCCGCCGGCGGCGGAAGGTCGGCCGAGGAGACCACGACCAGGTCCTCCGTCAACAACTCCATCGTGGTCAGGGCAGGCGCCGACGGCGGCAGCGGCAGCGAGACGAGAGCCAGGTCCAAGACCCCTCGCGCCAACTCCCGTACGAGGTCCAGCGAGCCGCTCTCCTCGATCAGCAACTCGATCCCGGGATGGGCGGAGTGGAAGGCCCGCAGTACGCCCGGCAGCAGCCCCGTGCACACGCTCGGCGTGGCCCCGAGGCGCACCCGCCCGCGCCGCAGCTGCGCCAGTTCCTGCACCTCCAGCCGTGCCGTGTCGGCGTCCGCGAGGATGCGTCGGGCCAGCGGCAACAGGGCCTCGCCCGCGTCGGTGAGCGCGATGTTGCCGCGCGCCCTGCTGAAGAGTTCGGCCCCCAGCTCCCTTTCCAACGCTTTGATCTGCTGGGAGAGCGAAGGCTGCGCCACGTGTTCACGCTCTGCCGCGCGGGTGAAATGCCGGGTCTCGGCAACGGCCACGAAGTACACGAGCTGCTGGAACTGCATCGCCCCAGGGTAGCCCCCACATAGACAATCCCTATCGACATCAGCTTCACCATGTCTTGGACCTTTCGGGACCTTCGTCCCTACCGTCGATGTCATGGCATTGGCAACCCGGACGGATCGACGGCCGTCCACCCCGCGCACGCTCTGGGACTCCACCGTCGGCAAGAAGTCCGTGATGGCGGTCTCCGGGCTGATCATGCTCGGCTACCTCGTCGTCCACATGCTCGGCAACCTCAAGATCTTCTTCGGTGCGGACGAGTTCAACGGCTACGCCCACTGGCTGCGCACGCTCGGCTCCCCGTTCCTCCACCACGAGTGGGCCCTGTGGATCGTCCGCCTCGTACTGGTCGCCGCCGTCGTCGCCCACGCGGTCTGCGCGTACCAGCTCAGCCGCCGCGACATCAAGGCGCGCCCCGTCAAGTACGCCCACAAGCGCCGGCGCGCGAGCTATGCCACCCGCACCATGCGATGGGGCGGAATCATCCTCGCCCTGTTCATCGTCTGGCACCTCCTCGACCTCACCACGCTCACCGTCAACGAGCGCGCCTGGGCCGGCCACCCCTACGAGAACGTGCTGTCCACCTTCTCCACCTGGTACGGCAACACCATCTACATCGTGGCGATGGCGGCCCTCGGTCTGCACGTCCGCCACGGCTTCTGGAGCGCCGCCCAGACCCTCGGCGCCGGCAACGCCCGGCGCGACCGGGCCCTGAAGTTCCTGGCCGACGCCCTGGCCCTCGTCCTCTTCGCGGGCTTCGTGTCCGTCCCCGTCGCCGTCATGACCGGAGTGGTGAGCTGACCATGAGCACCCCCTACGCCGACTACACCCTCGGCGACCCGATCGCCGACACCAAGGCCCCCGAAGGCCCCATCGCCGAACGCTGGGACCGCCGCCGCTTCGAGGCCAAACTCGTCAACCCGGCGAACCGCCGCAAGCACACCGTCATCGTCGTCGGTACCGGTCTCGCCGGCGGAGCAGCGGGCGCCACCCTCGCCGAGCAGGGTTACCACGTCGTCCAGTTCTGCTTCTCCGACTCCCCGCGCCGCGCCCACTCCATCGCCGCGCAGGGCGGCATCAACGCCGCCAAGAACTACCGCAACGACGGCGACTCCGTGCACCGCCTCTTCTACGACACCGTCAAGGGCGGCGACTTCCGCGCCCGGGAGTCCAACGTCCACCGCCTCGCCCAGATCTCCGTCGAGATCATCGACCAGTGCGTCGCCCAGGGCGTTCCCTTCGCCCGCGAGTACGGCGGCCTCCTCGACACCCGTTCCTTCGGCGGCGTCCAGGTCTCCCGCACCTTCTACGCCCGGGGTCAGACCGGACAGCAACTGCTGCTCGGCGCCTACCAGGCGCTGTCCCGGCAGATCGCCGCCGGGAACGTCGAGATGCACGCCCGCACCGAGATGCTCGACCTGATCACGATCGACGGCGTGGCCCGGGGCATCGTGGCCCGCGACCTGGTCACCGGCGCGATCGAGGCCCACTACGCCGACGCGGTGGTCCTGGCGAGCGGGGGCTACGGCAACGTCTTCTACCTGTCCACCAATGCCATGAACTCCAATGCGACGGCCGTCTGGCGGGCGCACCGGCGCGGCGCCCACTTCGCCAACCCCTGCTTCACGCAGATCCACCCCACCTGCATCCCGCGCACCGGCGACCACCAGTCGAAGCTGACCCTCATGAGCGAGTCGCTGCGCAACGACGGACGGATCTGGGTTCCCACGGCCGAGGGCGACAACCGGCCCGCCGCCGACATCCCCGAGGAGGAGCGCGACTACTACCTGGAGCGGATCTACCCCTCCTTCGGCAACCTCGTGCCCCGCGACATCGCCTCCCGCGCCGCGAAGAACGTCTGCGACGAGGGACGCGGTGTCGGCCCCGGCGGACAGGGCGTGTACCTCGACTTCGCCGACGCGATCCGCCGCATGGGCAAGGACAAGGTCGCGGAGAAGTACGGCAACCTCTTCGACATGTACGAGCGGATCACCGCGGAGGACCCGTACGAGGTGCCCATGCGGATCTACCCGGCCGTGCACTACACGATGGGCGGACTCTGGGTCGACTACGACCTCCAGACGACCGTCCCCGGCCTGTTCGCGATCGGCGAGGCCAACTTCTCCGACCACGGGGCCAACCGCCTCGGCGCCTCCGCGCTGATGCAGGGTTTGGGCGACGGCTACTTCGTCCTCCCCTCGACCATCAACGACTACCTGGCCCGCCGGCACGCCGAGGTCGACGCCGACGTGTTGGACGACCACCACCCCGAGGTCGCCGCGGTGCTGCGCGAGACCCGCGACTGCCTGGCCAAACTCCTCGCCGTCGACGGCGACCGGACCCCCGACTCCTTCCACCGGGAGATCGGTGAACTCATGTGGGAGTACTGCGGAATGGCCCGCACCGAAGCCGGTCTGCGCAAGGCGCTGGCCCGCATCCCGGAGATCCGCGAGGAGTTCTGGAGGCGGATCAAGGTCCCGGGCAGCGGCGCCGAGTTCAACCAGTCGCTGGAGAAGGCCAATCGCATCGTCGACTACCTGGAGCTCGCCGAGTTGATGTGTCTCGACGCCCTCCACCGAGCCGAGTCCTGCGGCGGGCACTTCCGCGAGGAGTCCCAGACCCCGGACGGCGAAGCCGCCCGCCGTGACGAGGAGTTCGGATACGTGGCCGCCTGGCAGTACCAGGGCACCGGCGCCGCACCCGTCCTGCACAAGGAAGACCTCGTCTTCCAGTACGTCCACCCCACCCAGCGGAGCTACGCATGAGGCTCACCCTGCGCGTCTGGCGCCAGCGCAACCCCGAGACCCCGGGCGCCATGGCCTCCTACGAGGTCGACGGGATCTCCCGGGACATGTCGTTCCTGGAGATGCTCGACACCCTCAACGAGGACCTCATCCTGCGCGGTGAGGACCCGGTCGCCTTCGACCACGACTGTCGCGAGGGCATCTGCGGAGCCTGCAGCCTCGTCATCAACGGTGACGCCCACGGACCCGAGCGCACCACGACCTGTCAGCTCCACATGCGTTCCTTCGCCGACGGGGACACCATCGACGTCGAGCCCTGGCGGGCCTCGGCCTTCCCGGTCGTCAAGGACCTCGTCGTCGACCGCAGCGCCTTCGACCGGATCATCCAGGCCGGCGGCTACATCACCGCCCCCACCGGAGCCGCACCCGAGGCGCACGCCACCGCCGTGCCCAAGCCGGCCGCCGACCACGCCTTCGAGCACGCGGAGTGCATCGGATGCGGGGCGTGCGTGGCCGCCTGCCCCAACGGCTCGGCCATGCTGTTCACCTCGGCCAAGGTCAACCACCTCAACGTGCTGCCGCAGGGCTCGCCCGAACGCGAGACCCGCGTCCTCGACATGGTGGCCCGGATGGACGACGAGGGATTCGGCGGCTGCACCCTGACCGGCGAGTGCGCCACGGCCTGCCCGAAGGGCATCCCGCTGCCGTCGATCGCCGCGATGAACAAGGAGTGGCTGCGGGCGGTCCGCAAGGGCTGAACCGGTCCGTGTGAGCCCCCGTACGAGCGCCCCCGGCCGGTCCGCGCCGACCGGCCCCGGTTCCCCCGGCCTCAGCCGATCCGTCTGAGCCGATCCGCCTGAGCCGATCCGCCTGGCCGATTCGCCTGAGCCGATCGGCTGAGCCGATCCGCCGACCGGGCGCTCGTACGGGCCGTACGTCGCGCCGCGCTCCGGCGGCGCGCGGCGCGTGGGGGACAGTGGGCCCCATGCCAGAAGCCCCCGTCGGGACCGGACCGCGCCGCCGCACCCTGTTGGCCGCCGCCCTCGCCCCGCTCGCGGTGGCCGGCTGCGCCTCCGAGGAGCCCACCGGCCCGGCGCCGGGCCCCCAGGCCCTCGCCGAGGACGCCGTCGTGATGGTGATCCGGCACGGGGAGAAGCCGTACGCCGGGGACGTCGGCGAGGACGAGGACGGCAACGAGGACCCCGGATTCCTGGCCGGCCGGGGATGGCGCCGCGCCGAGGAACTGCACCGGCTCTTCCCGCCGAGTCGCGGCTCGGTGCTGCCCCGGCCGGCGGCCGTCTTCGCCACCGGCGGCAAACCGCCCGCCCCGGCCCGCTGCAAGCAGACCGTCGAGGCGCTGGCCACCGCGCTGAAGACTCCCGTCCGCACCGAGTTCGGCATCGGCGCCGAAGCCGGCCTGGCCCGCGCCGCCCTGGCCGCGCGGATGCCCGTGCTCGTCTGCTGGGAGTACGCGGGCATGTCCCGCCTGGTCCGCGCCCTCGGCGCGCACCACGTCCTCGGGGTCCCCGCGCTCTGGCCCGACCGTTACGACCTCGTCTGGATCTTCACCCGCCGTCGGGGCGAGTGGAGCTTCCGGGAACTCCCGCAGCAACTGCTGCCGGGCGACGCCTGAGCCGTACCGGTGCCCGTCCGGGAGGCGGCTGTCAGCTCCCGCCCCCGGAGCCGAGTGCCCGCGCCAGGTAGGCCGCCGTGACGCTGCCGGGCGTACGGGCCACCTCGTGCGGGGTTCCCGACGCGATCACGCGGCCGCCCGCCGCGCCACCGCCCGGGCCCATGTCGAGGACCCAGTCCGCGCCGGCCACCACCGCCATGTCGTGCTCCACGACCACCACCGAGTGCCCGGCGTCCACCAGGCCGTGCAACTGCCGCATCAGCACCCGCACATCGGCGGGGTGCAGTCCCGTGGTCGGCTCGTCCAACAGGTACAGGGTGTGGTCACGGCGCGAGCGCTGGAGCTCCGACGCCAGTTTGACGCGCTGCGCCTCCCCGCCGGACAGTTCGGTCGCGGGCTGGCCCAACCGCAGGTAGCCCAGTCCGATCTCCTCCAGTGCCCGCAGGCTGCGGGCCGCCGCCGGGACCTCCGCGAAGAAGTCCGCCGCGGCCTCCACCGTCAGGCCGAGCACCCCCGCGATGTCCAGGCCCCGGTAGCGGACCTCCAGCGTCTCGGAGTTGTAGCGGCCGCCCGCGCACTGTGGGCACGGGGCGTACGTACTCGGAAGGAACAGCAGTTCCACGGACACGAAGCCCTCGCCCTGGCAGGTCTCGCAGCGCCCGCCCGGCACGTTGAACGAGAACCGGCCGGCCTTCCAGCCGCGCGCCTTCGCCTCCTCGGTGGCCGTGAAGAGCCGGCGCACCACGTCGAACAGTCCCGTGTACGTGGCCAGGTTGGACCGCGGGGTCCGGCCGATCGGCTTCTGGTCCACCTCCACGAGGCGGCGTACGGGGAAGTCGGGATCGGCGAGTCGCCCGGAGACCTCCCCGGCGAGCGCCTGCCCCACGAGCGTGGACTTCCCGGATCCGGACACGCCGGTGACGGCGGTGAACACCCCCAGCGGGAACTCGGCGTCCACACCGCGCAGGTTGTGGCGCCGCACCCCGCTGAGTCTGATCGTCGCGCCCGCGGTGCGCGGCGGCCGGGGCGCGACGGGCTCCCGCGTCCCGAACAGTGCCCGCGCGGTCGCCGATTCGGGCACGTCGGCCAGTGCGGCCGGCGGTCCGCTGTGCAGTACCCGCCCACCGTGCTCGCCGGCCGCCGGCCCGACGTCCACCAGCCAGTCCGCGTGGCGCACCACGTCCAGATGGTGTTCGACGACGAAGACGGTGTTCCCGGCGGCTTTCAGTCGGTCCAACACGCTCAACAGGGCTTCGGTGTCCGCCGGGTGCAGCCCCGCCGACGGCTCGTCCAGGACGTACACCACTCCGAACAGGCCCGACCTCAGCTGCGTCGCCAGCCGCAGCCGTTGGAGTTCGCCCGCCGACAGGCTCGGTGCGGTGCGGTCCAGGCTCAGGTAGCCGAGTCCCAGCTCGGTGACGGGGTCGATGCGCGACCGCAGGTCCTCGACCAGGACCCGGGCGGCCTCCCCCTCCGAAGGCGTCGACGCCAGCACCTCGTCCAGGTCCGTCAGTGCGAGCGCCGCCGCCTCGGCGATCGTGCGGCCGGCGAAGGTCACCGCGAGGGCCTCGGGGCGAAGCCGGCGCCCCTCGCACACCGGGCAGGGCGCATCGGTGAGGAATCGCTCCGCCCGGGCCCTGAGGGTGGCGCTCTTGCTGTCGGAGAAGGTCCGCATCACATACCGGTGCGCGCTCATGTACGTGCCCTGGTAAGGCCGTTGAATGCGGTCCGCGTCACGCACCGGGTGCACGGTCACCACGGGCTGTTCCGGCGTGAACAGGATCCACTCGCGGTCCTCGGCGGCCAACTCCCGCCAAGGGCGGTCGACGTCGTACCCGAGCGCGTCCAGGACGTCCCGCAGGTTCTTGCCCTGCCAGGCGCCCGGCCACGCGGCGATGGCGCCTTGACGGATCGACAGGTCGGGCTCCGGTACGAGGAGTTGCTCGTCGGTGTGGTGGACCCGCCCCAGTCCCTGACGGGAAGGGCAGGCGCCCGCGGTCGTGTTGGGGGAGAAGGCGTCGGAGTCGAGCCGTTCGGCGCCGACGGGGTAGGTGCCCGCCCGCGAGTACAGCATCCGCAGGGAGTTCGACAGCAGGGTCACCGTTCCCACCGAGGAACGCGAGCCGGGCGAGGAGCGCCGTTGCTCCAACGAGACGGCGGGCGGCAGACCCGTGACGGAGTCGACCTTCGGGGCGCCGATCTGGTGGATCAGTCGGCGGGCGTACGGGGCCACGGACTCGAAGTACCGACGTTGGGCCTCGGCGTAGAGCGTCCCGAACGCCAGGGAGCTCTTCCCGGAGCCGGAGACCCCGGTGAAGACGGTGAGCGCGTCGCGCGGGATGTCCACGTCGACGCCGCGCAGATTGTGCTCCCGGGCGCCCCGGACCCGTACGCAGGGGTCGTGGCTCGGAGGGGCGGGGGCGTACGGGGCCGGGGCGGGGGAGTGGTGCATTCGCCCCACTTTAGTGCGGCGGGGCGGCGGCGGCCCGCTCCCGCCCGCCCTCGACGGGCACCGTCGCGTGCGGCGTCCGCTCAGAGCCCCGCGAGCCGGGCCAGCCCCGCGAAGGAGTCCAGCAGGGCCGTCCGGTCATAGGTGGAGGTCGTGACCAGCAACTCGTCCGCCTCCGTCGTCCGCGCGACCTCGGCCAGCTCCGCCGCGACGTGCTCCGGAGTCCCGTGGATGTGCCCGACCAGCGCGCCCTCGTACAGCTCACGCTCCTTCGGGGTCATCTCCAGTGCCTCGATCTCCTCCGCCGGCCGCAGCGGCGGGAAGCTGCCCCGGGTGCGGGAGTACGCGAGGGACCAGGCCTCGGGGATCAGGATCCTGCGGGCGGCCTCCCGCGTCTCGGCGACCGCCACGGTCCCGGAGACCATCACGTACGGCTCCGCGCCCCAGGCGGACGCCCGGAACTCCTCGCGGTAGCGCTCCACGACCTCGGCCACCTTCGCCCGGCCCCGCAGGTCCCCGACCACCATCGGCAGTCCGGCCCGCGCCGCTGTGCCCGCGCCCTCGCCGGTCGCCAGCACGTACGGGGCGATCGGCAGGCCCTCCGCCGGTAGGGCGTGGACCTGGGGGTGGGCGCGCTGGGTTCCGTCCAGCCAGCCCATTAGCTCGGTCAGTTGCTCCTCGAACAGGTCGGCGTCCTTGGTGTCCCGTCCCAGTGCCCGGCGGATCCCGTCCGTGAAGCCGACCGAGCGGCCGAGGCCCATGTCGACGCGGCCGGGGAACAGCGATTCCAGGACCCCGAACTGTTCGGCGACCACCAGCGGTTGGTGGTTGGGCAGCATGACCCCGCCCGTACCCACCCGGATCCTTTGGGTGGAGGCGGCCACGGCCGCGGCGAGCACGGTCGGTGCGGAGCCGGCGACGCCGGGCACGCTGTGGTGCTCCGACACCCAGAAGCGGTGGTAGCCGAGTTCCTCCGCGGCGCGCGCCAGCGCCACGGTGTCGCGCAGCGCCTGTGGGGCGCTGTGGCCCTCGCGGGTCCGGGACCGGTCGAGTATCGAGATTTTTCGGATCACACCGGTGTCAACGTCGTGGAGCGAGGAGGATTCCCGGGTCCGGGTGGGCGCGAGGGGGATTGCGCCGCGGATCGAGATGAAGGCGAGGAGGTACAACCCCGGCCAGGGCCCGCTGGAAGACCAGCCGGCCCGGCGCCCGCGGGTCGGCGCGGGCCTGACCGGCGCCGCTTCGACGGCGGAACCTAGGCTGGTCGTATGACGCGTGAGACCGACAACCGCCGCCCGCTGGCCGTCTTCGACATCGACAACACCCTGGCCGACACCGACCACCGGCAGCACTTCCTGGAGCGGCGCCCCCGGGACTGGGCGGGTTTCTTCGGCGCGGCCCCGGCCGATCCGCCGCTCGCGCGCGGGGTGGCGCTGGCGGTGGAGAGCGCGGCCGACTGTGAGGTCGTGTACCTCACCGGGCGCCCCGAGCGGTGCCGCGCGGACACCGTCGAGTGGCTGAACCGGCACGGTCTGCCGGAGGGGCGGCTGTGGATGCGCGGCAATCAGGACCGTCGGCCGGCCCGGACGACGAAGCTGGAGGTGCTGCGGCGCCTCGCCGGGGGTCGGGAGGTGCGGATGCTCGTGGACGACGACGAGCTGGTCTGTCAGGCGGCCCGGGCGGCCGGCTTCCGGGTGGTGTTCGCGGACTGGGCGGCGGACGCACCGGAACTCGAGTCCGCCCAGGAGGGCGAGGGCCGCACCTGAGCGGCGGGCCCCGCCTGCCGCCCGGGGGCGGGGCCCGTTCCGCTCGTCGTCGATCGGGGTCGCGGCTCTCGCCGACGGCTTCAGTCCTCGCCGTCGATGCGGAAGCCCACCTTGAGGCCGACCTGGTAGTGGCCGATCTCGCCGTTCTCGATGTGTCCGCGCACCTGGGTGACCTCGAACCAGTCGAGGTTGCGGATCGTCTGCCCCGCTCGGGCGATTCCGTTCTTGATGGCCTGATCGATGCCCTCCGAGGAGGTGCCGACGATCTCGGTCACCCGGTACGTGTGATTGGACATGGGGTCTCCCGATGGTGGTCACTGTTGCCTTGTTCCAAGGTGCCCCAGTAAGTCCGGGTCCGCGAACTTTGCGTGAAAAATCCCGAGGGAAAGGTCTTGACCAACCTATTGGTCTATGCCAATTTCAAGCCATCTGAGATCCATCCCCAGAAGGTGACCCTCGTGAAGATGCGCTTCCTCGCCGTGTGCACCGTTCTCGCGGCCGCGACCGCCCTCACCGGCTGCAGCCAGGTGGCCGGATCCGACGGCGGACCCGAGAAGGTGACGCTCTGGTTGATGAAGGGCAGCGCCTCGGACGACTTCATCGCGAAGTTCACCGCCGACTTCGAGAAGGAGCACGCCGGCATCGACCTGGAGGTCAGGATCCAGGAGTGGACGGGCATCGGCGACAAGGTCAACGCCGTCCTCAAAGGCACGAGCAAGGAGAGCGCCGACGTCATCGAGGTCGGCAACACCCAGGTGGCCCAGTACGTCGAGACCGGCGGCATCTCCGAAGTGACCATGGACGGGCTGCGCGACTGGGACAGCAGGCACTGGCTCAAGGGCCTCTCCGACCCGGGAAGCGTCGACGGCGCCCAGTACGGAGTTCCCTGGTACGCCGCCAATCGGGTGGTGATCTACAACAAGGAACTCTTCGCGAACGCCGGGATCACCACCCCGCCGAAGACCCGTCAGGACTGGATCCAGGCGACCCGACGGCTCGACAAGGGCGAACAGCAGGGCATCTACCTGCCCGGCCAGAACTGGTACGTCCTCGCCGGCTTCATCTGGGACGAGGGCGGCGAACTCGCGGTGCAGACCAACGGAGAGTGGGCCGGCGCCCTCGACGACGAGAAGGCCCTGAACGCCATGGAGTTCTACGGGCAACTCCAGGGACTCGGCGACGGCCCCAAGGACGCCGACGAGGAGACGCCCCCGCAGTCCGAGGCCTTCGCCCGCGGCCGGATCGCCCAGATCATCGGCCCGCCGAGTCAGGCGGCGGCGATAGAGGCCGCCAATCCGGCCCTGAAGGACAAGCTCGGCTTCTTCCCGATCCCCGGCAAGAGCGCCGAGAAGCCCGGCGCCGTCTTCACCGGCGGATCCGACCTGATCATCTCGGAGAAGGCGGGGAACCGCGAGCACGCCGTCGACCTGATCACGGCGCTCGTCAGCGAGAAGTGGCAGACCGAACTCGCCACCACCATGAGCTACGTCCCCAACAAGACCACCCTCGCCCACGTGGTCGAGGGCAACGAGGGCGCCGCCACCATGGCCGTCGGCGCCGCCCAGGGACGAGCCACCCCGCAGTCCGCCCGATGGGCCGAGGTCGAGGCCGAGAACCCCATCAAGCCGTACATGACGGCCGCGCTCACCGGCCAGGACCCCAAGCGGGCCGCGAAGACCGCCTCGGAGTCCATCAGCCGGATCCTCGGCTCCGACCACTGAGGCGACCCCGACGCGGCCCCCGTCCCACGGGCCCGCCCGCAGGGGTTCGCCGAGTTCAGCGTCCGCACATCCGGCCGCCGCTGAGCGGTCATGTCGAATCCAGCCGGTCACGGAAGAAGTAGAGGAGCCAGGCCCACCTGCCGGCCTGGCTCTCCGTGCCCGGATCAGGAGCAGCCATGACCATCGCACCCCTGTCCCCGTCCCCCCTCGCGTCCCCCGCGCTCCCCGCCACCCCCCTCACCCCGACGCTCCCGGCCGACCGCACCGCGCCCGCCGGCCCCCGGTACGCCGTCCGGCTCGCCCGCGACGAGGACGAGGTACGGGCCGCCCAGCGGCTGCGCCACCAGGTCTTCGCCGGGGAACTCGGCGCGCGCCTCGACCGCACCGAGCCCGGCCTGGACATCGACGCCTTCGACGCCTACTGCGACCACCTCCTCGTCGTCGACGAGGAGAGCGAGCAGGTCGTCGGCACCTACCGGCTGCTCCCCCCGGAACGCGCCGCCGTCGCGGGCCGCCTCTACTCCGAGGCGGAGTTCGACCTCGGCGCGCTGGCGCCCATCCGACACGACCTCGTCGAAGTCGGCCGGTCCTGCGTCCACCCCGACCACCGCAACGGCGCCGTCATCGCCCTGATCTGGGCCGGCCTCGCCCGCTACATGGACCGTTCCGGCCACAACTGGCTCGCCGGCTGCTGCTCCGTCCCGCTCGCCGACGGCGGGGTGCTGGCCGCCGCCACCCGGGAGACGGTCCTGCGCCGCAACCTCGCCCCCGAGGAGTACCGCGTCACCCCGCACCTGCCCTGGAGCCCCGAGGGCGTCACCGTCCCCGGCCGGCAGGAGCTGCCCCCGCTGCTGCGCGGCTACCTGCGCCTGGGCGCCTGGGTCTGCGGAGAGCCGGCGCTGGACGCCGAGTTCGGCTGCGCCGACCTGTACGTACTGCTCTCCCTGCGCCGGACCAACCCGCGCTACCTCAACCACTTCCTCTCGCTCACCCCGGGCGCATGAACGCCTGGCTGCCCACGGCTCCCTGTACCCCCGAGGCCTGCGCCGGCCACGAGGGGCGAACGGCGAGCGTCCCGCACGCGGTGCTCCGCCTCGCCGGCGCCGCGGCCCTCGTCCTCCTCGCCGTCCTGACCGCCGCTCCCGTACGGCTGCTCCCGGCCCGTCCCCGACACGCCCTGGTGCGGGGCTGGTCGGCGGCGCTGGTCGCCTCCCTGGGCGTACGGACGACCGTGCACGGAAGCCCCGGCGCGAGCGGCGCCCGACTGATCGTCGCCAACCACATCTCCTGGCTCGACGTCCCGCTCGTGTCCGCCGTGCTGCCCTGCCGGATGCTCGCCAAGAGCGAGATCGGCGCCTGGCCCGTGCTCGGCCGGCTCGCCGCCCGGGCCGGAACCCTGTTCATCGAACGGGACCGGATCAGGGCCCTCCCCGACACCGTCGCGACCCTCACCCGCGCGCTGCTCGCCGGGGACCGGGTCACCGTCTTCCCCGAGGGCTCCACCTGGTGCGGGCGGGCCCAAGGGCCGTTCCGGCGGGCCGCGTTCCAGTCGGCGCTGGACGCGGGCGTGCCCGTCCAGCCGATCCGGCTCGCGTACCGGCTGTCGGGAGGCGGGCAACCCGCCGGGACCCTCGCCGGGGCGCCCGCCTTCGTCGGGGACGACCCGCTGACGGCCTCCCTGTGGCGCATCGCCCGCGCACGGGGCGTGCGGGCCGACGTGTGGTTGCTGCCGCGGATCCCGCCGGGCCGGCACGAGGGCCGACGGGACCTCGCGGCGGCGGCGCAGGAGGCCGTACGGGCGCGGGCCGCGCGACCGGTACCGGCCGCGCGGCCCGCTCATCCCGCGGAGCCCGCACAGGGGGCACGGCCCCAGCGGACCGCACCCTTCCTGCCGGGCATTCCCACTCAGCCCACCGGGTCCTCCGCCACCGACAGGGACAGCGCGAAGCGACCCTCCGAGTCCGTCCACCACCGGGTCAACTCCAGCCCGGCGGAAGCCAGTTCCTTGCGCACCCCCTCCTGACGGAACTTCGCGGAGATCTCCGTCAGGATCTCCTCGCCCGCCCGGAAGGGCACCACCATGTCCAGGGCCCGGATCTTCACCACCGCCTCCGAACGGGCCCGCAACCGCATCTCGATCCACTCGTGTTCCTTGTTCCACACCGCCACGTGCGTGAACTCGGCGGTGTGGAAGTCCGCGCCCAACTCGCGGTCGATCACGGCCAGTACGTTCTTGTTGAACTCCGCCGTCACTCCCTGCGCGTCGTCGTACGCCGCGACCAGGACGGCCTCGTCCTTCACCAGGTCGGTACCCATCAGCAGCGCGTCACCGGGCGACAGCATCGCCCGTACCGACGCCAGGAACGCGGCCCGCTCCGGCGGCAGCAGGTTCCCGATCGTGCCGCCGAGGAACACCACCAGGCGAGGCCCGGGGGAGTCGGGCAGCCGCAGTGGCCGCGTGAAGTCCGCCACCAACGCGTGGACCTTCAAGCCGGGATGCTCGGCCAGCAGGGTGTCCGCCGCGCCCCGCAGGGCGCTCTCGCTGACGTCCACCGGGATGTACGTCTCCAACGCGGGCATCGCCTCGATCAGGTGCCGGGTCTTCTCGGAGGAACCGGAACCCAACTCCACCAGCGTGCGGGCGCCGCTCTCCGTCGCGATCTCCCGGGCCCGTTCCAGCAGGATCTCCCGCTCGGCGCGCGTCGGATAGTACTCGGGCAACCGGGTGATGTCCTCGAAGAGTTCACTGCCGAGGGCGTCGTAGAACCACTTGGGCGGCAACTTCTTGGGGGATCCGGTCAGTCCGCCGCGCACATCGGTGCGCAGCGCCTTCTCCGCGGCGTTCTCGTCGAGGGTCCGGGTCAACTGGAAATCACTCACGGTCGGCTCTCCTTGAGCGGGGTCAGATCGACCCTCGTGCGGGTTGTGGTCAGCAGGGTCCGGTCGGGTACTTCGCACCAGCGGGGGTCGTCGTCGTGCGGCTCGGACGCCACGACCACGCGCCCGGCGCGCGGATCCGCCAGATACCAGAGGGAATCGCCCCAGGCGGTCGCGGCGATCGTGGAGCCGTCGGTCAACAACAGGTTGAGCCGTGAGGCGGGGGCGGCCGAGGCCAGGTCCCGGACGGGACCGGCGAGGGCGGCGCCGAGGTCGTCCCCGGCGCGCAGGCGGTGCAGGACCAGCGCCCAGATCAGCGCCGAGTCCGTCCGCGCGGAGAGTTGCAGCAGCTCCTCCACCGGCAGTCCGGCGGCGACCGGGGCCGCCGACTCCGGCCAGTCCCGCACCGAGCCGTTGTGGCTGAAGAGCCACCGCCCGTCCGAGAACGGTGCGGCGGCGGCCTCCCCGTCGGCCCCCGCCACCGTGGCGTCCCGTACGGCGGCCAGCACGCCGCCACTGCGCACCACGCGGGTGAGGTCGGCGAACGTGAGGTCGCCCCAGATCGGGCCGGCCCGTCGGTAGCGGGCCGGCACCGGGTCGCCCTCCGCGTACCAGCCGATGCCGAAGCCGTCGGCGTTCACCGTGCCGTTGCGCTGCCGGCGCGGCGCCCACGACTGCCGCACGAGGGAGTGCTCCGGTTCGCTCAACAGCCTCCCGAGGCTCACCACCGGTCCGAGGTAGGCGAGGTGGCGACACATCAGGCATCATCCCGAGCGGTGCGGAACCCGGAGAAGATCTGCCGGCGCACCGGCAGGTCCCAGTTGCGGAACGTGCCCCGGCAGGCCACCTGGTCCACCGCGAAGGACCCACCCCTGAGCACCTTGTGCCCGGGGCCGAAGAACACCTCCGAGTACTCCCGGTAGGGGAAGGCGCGGAACCCCGGGTAGGGGAGGAACTCCGACGCCGTCCACTCCCACACGTCGCCGATCAACTGGCGCACGCCGAGGGGGGAGGCCCCGGCCGGATAGCTGCCGGCGGGGGCCGGGCGCAGGTGCCGCTGCCCCAGGTTCGCGTGCGCCGGGGTCGGGTCGGCGTCGCCCCACGGGTACCGGGTGGAACGGCCCGTGCCCGGGTCGTACCGGGCGGCCTTCTCCCACTCGGTCTCGGTGGGCAGCCGGCGCCCCGCCCAGCGGGCGTACGCGTCCGCCTCGTACCAACTGACGTGCAGCACGGGCTCGTCGCCCGGCACCGCCTCGGTGACGCCGAAGCGGCGGCGCGACCACGCGTCGCCCTCCCGGTGCCAGAACAGCGGGGCCTCGATCCCGTGCGCGCGGATCTGCTCCCAGCCCTCGGCCGCCCACCAGCGGGACTCGCGGTAGCCGCCGTCCGCCATGAACGCCTGGTAGTCGGCATTGGTCACCGGCGCCGTGTCGATCCAGTACGGCGCGGTGTCCCGGGTGTGCGCCGGACGCTCGTTGTCGAGCGACCAGGGTTCGGCGGACGTCCCCATCGTGAACGGCCCGCCGGGCAGCCGCACTTCACTCGCGGACAGGGGCGGACCCTGCGGCGGATCCGGGTCCGGGGCGGTCAACACCGCTGGTCCCTGCCTCAGCTGATGAGTGATCAACATCGTTTCGTCGTGCTGCTGTTCGTGCTGGGCGATCATTCCGAAGACATAGCCGCCGGACAGCAGGTCCGTGCCCTCCAACGGGGTGCGCTCCAGCAGGTCGAAGACCCGTCCGCGAACCTCCGCCGCGTACCGGCGGGCCTCCTCGGGCCCCAGCAGCGGCAACTTGGGCCGCTCGGATCGCGGATGCTCGAACGCGTCGTACAGCGGGTCGATCTCGGGACGCATCGACTCGCGGCCGGCGACGTTGCGCAGCAGCCAGAGTTCCTCCATGTTCCCGATGTGCGCCAGGTCCCAGACGAGCGGGGACATCAGGGGAGAGTGCTGCGCGGTCAGGTCCCCGTCGCTCACGGTCTCGGTCAGCCCGGCGGTACGGGCCCGGGCGGCGGTCAGGGCCGCCACGGCCCGCTCGCGGAGTATCTCGGGGTGTATGTCGGTGGTCACGGGCGTGCGTCCTTCCCGGCGGGCTGCCGCTGTTCCTCTTCGTCGTCCGCGGGGCAGCGGCCGCGCAGTACGTAGCGCTCGGTGAAGGCGCCGACCTCGTCCCGGACGTGGGTGCTCGCCCCGAGTCGGGGGAGCGCCTCGCCCGCCGCCAGGAAACAGGCGACGGCGGCCGACCGCAGCTCCGGATCGGCGAGCCCCGCGCGGGCGGCGGACCGCCACAGCGGGTTGCGGGGCGCGCTCCGGGATCCGTACGCGTCCGACAGCGCCTTCGACACCCGGTACGCGGTCTCCGCGGCCTCCGGGTCGTCGAACAGCGCGTGCACCACGGCCACCGGCACCATCCAGCCGTGCTCGCCGGGCTGCGCGTCGATCATCCGCAGTTCCAGGTGGCCGCGCGGTCGGATCGGCGGGAACAGCGTGGTCAGGTGGTACTCCAGGTCCTCGGCGGTGGGAGGCCGCGGGCCCGTGTCCGACGTCAGCCAGTCCCGGAATGTCAGGCCGCGCGGGATCACCCACGGCGCCCCGCCCCCGACGGACCGGACGCACATCACCTCGGTGTCCAACGCGTGCCGGGTCCACGCCTCGCGGGGCTCCTCCTCCAGCGGTGGGGCCAGGGCGCGCCGCGTGTCGATGTCGTTCCAGATGCCCTGGCGGGCACACCGCCAGCCGGCGTACGGGCCCTCCGTGCCGGGGGAGTTGGCGAACGCCGCCACCAGGACCGCGCCCAGCAGGTGCGCGAGCCGCCAGCGCCGTCCGTACCCGAGCGGGCCCGGCTCCTCGTGGCCCGCGTCCACGCAGACCTGTACGGACGCGGAGGAGCGCATCATGGCCCGTCCGGCGGGACCCGTACGGTCGAAGTACGTCTCCATCGCCTGGTAGCGAGGGCTGTCCAGCATCCGGCGCAGGGGGCGCCGTGCGTCCTGCCCGAGGCCCCGCAGCACCAGGCCCTGCCGGTGCAGGACGCCCCGTACGGCCGCGAGGTCGGCCTGAAGGTCGTCCACGCACTCCGTCAGGGAATCGGCCGGAGCCGAACTGAGTTCCAGCTGGCCGCCGGGCTCGACGGTGAACCCGGAGTGCAGGGGCAGCGCGCGGGCCGCGTCGTGCGCGGCGGCGAGCCGGTCGGCGGACAGCGCGAGCTCGGGCCGCTCGGCGTCCAGCACCAGCCATTCGAGTTCGGCCCCGAGCACACGAGGTGGACCCGTCTTGAAACAGATGCCGTGGAGGAGCGCCTCGGCCGAGGCCTCGGTGAGGGGCTCGGGCGGGGGGTGGTGCACAGGCGGAGCAGGTGAGTCCTGGCGCATGACCGGATCCTCGTCTCCTGTCGGCGGCCGGCGCTTTCGTCGGCCGTGATGTCACCCGTGCCTACCCGTCTGCGAGCCACAAATTCCATTGCCGTTCGAGGGGACCGACCGGAGGATTGCGGGGTGAGCAGCAGACTGCGTGAAATCGCGCGGGAGAACGCGACGATCCTTGCGGCCGGCGGGTACCGGACGCGGACGGGACGGCAGATCTCCCTGGCCGCCGCCCTGGCGGAAGCCAAGGCAGGAACCAGAATATATGGACCAAACCGTGTCATTCCATATGAAGACCCCCTCGCAAGGGAAGGGGAGACCGCCTTCGAGGTCACGGGCGAGAGCAGCACCGTCGCCGCCCGCCGGCTCGCGACGGACGCTCCGCAGGGGGTCCGGGTCGCCGTCCTGAACTTCGCCTCGGCCCGCAATCCCGGGGGCGGCTACGTCCGCGGCGCCAAGGCGCAGGAGGAGGTGCTGTGCCGCGCCTCGGCCCTGTACGAGACCCTGTTGGAGGCCCCGGAGTACTACGACGTCCACCGCGCGGGAAAGAGCACCTTCTACACCGACCGGGTGATTCACTCGCCCGCGGTCCCCGTTTTCCGCGACGACCGGGGCCGTCTCCTGGAAACCCCCTTCCCCGCCGCCTTCCTCACCTCCCCGGCCCCCAACGCGGGCACCATCCGCCGCCAGGAACCGGAGCGCGCCCACGAGATCCCGGGTGCCCTGGCGCGAAGGGCCGAGCTGGTCCTGGAGGTGGCGGCGCTCCACGGCCACCGGCGGCTGGTGCTGGGAGCCTGGGGGTGCGGGGTCTTCCGGAACGAGCCGACGGTGGTGGCCGAGGCCTTCCGGGAACTGCTCACCGGCCGCTTCGAGGGCGTCTTCGAACGGGTCGTGTTCGCGGTGCTGGACCGCGAGCCCGGCCCCCGCCAGGCATTCGAACGCGCGTTCGCGGGGCTGTGTGCCCGGCCGGGAAGCCCGGACCCCGGGCGCTGACCCCCGGCCGGTGCCCGCCCCGGGGCCCGGTCCGTCGATGCCGAGGGGCGGGCGGCTCACGGGCGTCCGGCTACTGCCAGCCGTACCGCTCCCGCAGCCGCTCCACGACCAGCTGGAAGCGGCCCCGGTCCAACGCACACGCCTCGCGCCGCATGCCCGACTCGTGCACCCTCAGCACCCGGTCCACCGCCACCCAGGACTCCCGCCCCGCGCCGTCCCACGGCCCGGTCCCGATCGGCACCCACTCCCGGTCGTGATCGTGCCGCTTGCTGGACAACTGCACGGCCAGCAGCGTGCTCCCGCCCGCCTCCCGGGCGACCACCAACACCGGCCGGTCCTTGCCCCGCCCGTCGTTCTCCTCGTACGGAACCCAGGTCCACACGATCTCGCCGGGATCCGGATCGCCGTCCTTGTCCGGCGCGTACTCGGTGCGCACCGGGCCGATGGCGCGCGGATCCGCCTCGCGTGTCGCGGTATCGCCGTCACGCCCGGGCTGCTCGACGTGACCGTCGCCGTGGTCGTTGCTCTGGTGGGAAAGTGCCGTCATTCCGGTGAGGTTACTGGTTCCGGCCACATCGAGGACCAGTCCTCGGCCGCCTCGACCTGGGCCGCCAGGGAGAGCAGCAGGGGCTCCGCGTCGGCGGGACCCAGGAGTTGGGCGCCCAGGGGGAGACCGTCCGCGGTGAATCCGGCCGGGATGTTGACACCCGGCCAGCCGAGGACGTTCCACGTCCAGGCGTACGGGCACGCCGCGATCATCGCCCGGTCCGTCGCCAGCGCCCCCAGGCCCGCGAGGGCGCCGATCCGCAGCGGCGGGGTGGCCGTGGTCGGGGTGAGCACGACGTCGAAGCGGTGGAAGATCTCCCCGACCCGCCGTTGCAGCACGGCTTCCGCCCGGCGCGAGACGCGCAGGGGCACCCCGCCCAGGATCCGCCCCGTACGGACGGCCTCGTGGGTGCGGGGGTCCAGCAGCGAGGAATCCGGTACGCGGGCCGCCAGATCCCGCACTCCGCCGGTCGCGCGGGGCGCGAAGGTCAGACCGATCGGGCCGTAGCGGGGATCCTCCTCGACCACCTCGTGCCCCAGCGACTCCAGCCGTGCGGCCAGCCGTTCCACCGCCGCACGCACCACGGGGTCCAGGGACTTCGCCGTGGCGGTGAACGCCATGGCGAACGACAGGGCGACCCGCAGGCGGCGCGGCGCGCGCCGGGCGGCGTCGACCGCCGAGATGCGCGCCGGGTTGTGCAGGTCCCCGGCGTGCTGCCCGCTCGCCGCGTCGAGGAGCAGCGCCGCGTCCGCGACGGTGCGGGCCAACACGCCGTTGACCGTCAGCCCGTTGAAGGACTCGGGTTCCGGCCAGGTGGAGATGCGCCCCCGTTGCGGCTTCACGCCCACCAGGTGGGTCCACGCCGCAGGGATGCGGACCGAGCCCGCCCCGTCGGAGCCGAGCGCCGCCGGGACGAGCCCCGCGGCGACCGCCGCCGCCGAGCCGCCCGAGGAACCACCGGGCGTGTAGGCGGTGTTCCACGGGTTGCGGGTGTCGCCGAAGGCGGGCCCCTCGGTGAACGGCCACTGGCCCAACTCCGGGGTCTGGGTCTTGCCGACGATGATCGCGCCGGCCGCGCGCAGCCTGCGCACGGCCTCGCTGTCGGCGCGCTTCGGCGGGAAGGTCCCCGCGCTGCCGAAGGCGGTCGGCTCCCCGGCGACGTCCATGTCGTCCTTGACGGCGATCGGCACCCCGAGAAGCGGGAGCCGCTCGCTGGCCACCAGTCGCCGGTCCGCGTCGTCCGCCTCCGCGAGCGCGGCCTCGACCCGTACGACACGGAACGCGTTGAGCGCGGGCTGGGCGGCCGCGATCCGCTCCAGGGTCTGCTCCGTCAACACGCGTGCGGTGACGCTGCCTTCGGCGAGCGCGCTCACCATGTCCGACAACCCCGCGGAGACCCGCGGGGCCGAGCCAACCGAATCCAGCGATGACGCCGACATCGGACCTCCCCCTTACCGATCGGTAGGAACGACGGTAACGGGGAGGACCGGAGCGTCGCCAGAGCCGGTCCTCCGGGGAACTGGTGAACCGCGGGTCGTGTGCACACTGGGCGGGGCCCGGCAGAGCCGTCGTCAACGGACTCCGCGGATGGGCCTCACCGCGAGGGCGCCCGCCACGGCCAGGACGGCGGCGACGACGAACAGCGCGGTGTAGCCCCCGCTGACCGACACGATCACCGAGGCGATGAAGGGTGCGATGATCTGCGGCCCCGCGTTGGCGATGTTGAGCACACCCATGTCCCGGGCCGCGTCCTCGGCCTTGGGGAGCACCATGGTCACCAGTGCCGTGTCCACGGCCATGTAACAGCCGAAGGCGAGCCCGTTGACCGCGGAGAAGACCAGCATCGCCGTCCAACTCGTGGAGAGGGCCGGAATCACCAGGGCGAGCGCGGACAGCAGCGCGGACGCGCCGACGAAGAGCTTGCGGCGGTCGAACCGGTCGGACAGCCAACCGCCGAGCACCGTCGAGACGACCATGGCCACGCTGGTCAACGGCATCATCACGGCCACCGCCGCCTCCGGCCTCATCCCGTCGGGCAGCACGGTGTGGTCCTGGAGGATGTACAACTGGTAGCCGCTCACGGCGAAGTAGCCGAGCACGAGCAGCGCCCGTCCGATGAACGCCCATCGGAAGTCGTGGTTGCCGAGCGCGCTCGCGAAGGCGCCGAGCTGGGCCCGGACCGGCAGGGGCGCGCGGGCCGGCAGTCGCTCCTCCCGGGCGCAGGCCGTGAACAGCACCGCGGCCCCCGCGACGATCGCGCCGAACACGAGGTATCCGGTGCGGTAGTCCTCGGAGAAGGTGGCGCCGAGCAGGGCACCCAGGGTGGACCCGAAGGGCAGCCCGAGGCCGACGGCGGCGGAGGCCCTGCCGCGGGCGCTCACGGGGACCCGGTCGGGGACCACGGAGGTGATCGCCGCCTGGTAGACGTTCATGACGGCCTGGCCGAGACCCCCGCGATCAGGCCGAAGTTTGCGACCTTGTGCACGGGGTCGATGTGCTCGACCTGGAGGGCGAGCAGGATGCCGGCCACGCCGATGTACAGGGAGTACATGGCGGTGTTGCCGACGAGCAGGAGCGGGAGCAGGCCGCGTCCGGGGCCGGACTTCGCGGGTCTCCCGGACGCGTCGGGGGCGGCGCCGGCGGTGCCGGTGCCGGGGGAGGAAAGGGCCACGGTGCCATCCTGGGCGGTGTCTGCGTGCGGCTGACGGAGGATGCGGGGGGTGGAGGGTGAGGGGGTGCGCGCCGCCCTGTCGCGGTGGCGGGGTGCGAAGGGTCGCGGCAGGGCGGCGGCACGGCCGGCCACACGGGCCCGACCTTTGTGGGGCGGGCCGTGGCAGTCGGTTACACGTGTCAATGAATCGTGTAACCACTGTGTAGCACCCGTTTCCGGCCATCCGCCAGCCCTCGGACGCAACCGGTCTGGAAAGATGCGATGGCAATGTCTCAGTCATCGAAGCCGGCGAGGTCGCCGAAGTCGCCGAACCCGGCGCCCGCGGCCCCCTCGTCCTCCACGCCGCCCCCCGCGCCGGCGCCCCTCCCCGGGCCCGTACCGGAACCCGTGCCGACCAGCGCCGATGTCGCCCGCCTCGCGGGCGTCTCTCGCGCGACGGTCTCGTACGTGCTGAACAACGCGGAAGCCGTGCGCATCAGCGAGCCCACCCGGCGCAAGGTCCGCGCGGCCGCCGAGGAACTCGGGTACGTCCCGCACGCCGCCGCCCGCAGTCTGCGCGCCGGGCACACCCGGATCGTCCTGCTGCCCACGTCCCACGTGCCGATCGGCCCGCTGTACAGCACCTTCCTCAACGAACTCCAGTGGGCCCTGCGCCGCCTCGACTACACCGTCGTCCAATACGGCAGCCTCGGTCTCGGCGGGGACGAGGCCGCCCGCGCCTGGGCCGAGCTGCGACCCGTCGCGGTGATCTCGCTCGGGGAGATCACCCTGTCCGCGCGCAACGTCGCCACCCTCAAGCGGGCCGGCGCCCGCGCGGTGATCACGCTCGGGCCGGTCGGTGTGCCCGGCGCGCACGCGCTGGTGATGGACCAGGCGGAGGTCGGCGTCCGGGCCGCCTCCCACCTGGTGGAGCGGGGCCGGCGCCGGATCGGTGTGATCGTCCCCGAGGAGGGCGGCCTGGAACTCTTCTCCACGCCCCGACTTGCCGGGGCCCGCTCGGTGGCCGGCGCCGAGGTCGAGGCGCTGACGATGGCCTACACCGAGGAGTCGGCCGGGGCGCTCGCCGCCCGCTGGGCGACGCTCGGGCTGGACGCGGTCTTCGCTTACAACGACGAGTACGCGATGTTGCTGATGCGGGCCTTGCAGGACGCGGGGCTGCGCGTCCCCGAGGACGTGGCCGTCATGGGCGCCGACGACCTGCTGATCGGGCGACTGCTGCGGCCGAGGCTGAGCACCGTGGCCCTCGAACTGCCGACGGGGGACCACCTGGCCTCCCTGGTGGACGCGGCGGTACGGAAACCGGCCGAGATCTCCGAGCGGCACGACCTGATGGCGGCGACGGCCGTCCACCGCGAGTCCACCTGACACGCAGGCCCCGCGGGCGACGGCCGCATCCCCGACACGGCGGCCCCGCACTCCTTCCGCGCCACGGGTCCGCAGGCCGGGGGACCCGTGGTCAGTGGGTCGGCCGGCCCAGGCCGGCCGACGCGGCCCGGCCCGTGATCGAGCCGGCGCGGGCCCCGGCGCGGGCGCGCGGACCCGGGGAACCGTTGACAGGCGGTGATCGCCGGACGGAGACTGCGGGCGCGCCCCACCGGGCGCACCCGGCGTCGCGGGCCGGTGCCCACACCGGCGCCGTCGCGGCGCCGCCCGTACGGATCCGCCCAGGAGAGACCCCATGAGCATCCGCACCGTCCGCGACGTGTACGTCGTCGACGCCGTCCGCACGCCGATCGGCAAGTTCGGCGGGGCCCTGGCCGGGGTCCGGCCGGACGACCTGGCCGCCCACGTGGTGCGCGCCCTGGTGGACCGCACGCCCGACCTCGACCCGGCCCGCATCGACGACGTCGTGTTCGGCGACGCCAACGGCGCGGGCGAGGACAACCGGGACGTCGCACGGATGGCGGTGCTCCTCGCCGGGCTGCCCGTCACCGTTCCCGGTGTGACGGTCAACCGACTGTGCGGCTCCGGTCTCGAAGCCGTGATCCAGGCCGCCCGGGCCATCGCGCTCGGGGACGCGTCCGTCGCCATCGCCGGCGGCGTGGAGTCGATGAGCCGCGCCCCCTGGGTGGTGCAGAAGCCGGAGCGGGCCTTCCCCGCCGGACACCAGCAGATGTGGTCCACCACCCTCGGCTGGCGGATGACGAACCCGCGCATGCCCGCCGAGTGGACCGGCTCGCTCGGCGAGGGCGCCGAACTCGTCGCCGAGAAGCACGGGATCACGCGCGAGGCACAGGACCTCTTCGCCCTGGACAGCCACCGCAAGGCCGCCGCCGCCTGGGCCTCGGGGCTCTACGCCGACGAGGTCGTGCCGTACCCGGGCGCCGATCTGGCCAGGGACGAGTCGATCCGGGAGGGCTCCACGCCCGAGGCGCTCGCCCGGCTGAAGCCGGCGTTCCGCTCGGACGGCTCCGGGACCGTCACCGCCGCGAACGCCTCTCCCCTGAACGACGGCGCCGCCGCGCTGCTGCTGACCGACGAGGAAGGGCTGGCGGCCACCGGCAGGGAGCCACTGGCCCGGATCAGCGCGTCCGCCGTCACCGGCATCGAGCCCCAACTGTTCGGCCTGGGGCCGGTGGACGCGGTGGCGCGGGCGCTGTCGAAGGCCGGTCGCGACCTGTCCGACCTCACCGTCCTGGAGCTGAACGAGGCTTTCGCCGCACAGGCGTTGGGCTGCCTGGCGGCCTGGCCGGAACTGGACCCGACGAAGGTCAACCCGCGCGGCGGAGCCATCGCGATCGGCCACCCGCTCGGGGCCTCGGGGGCGCGACTGGCGGGCTCGGTCGCCCACCAACTCGCGGCGGCCGGCTCGGGAACCGGCATGGCGGCACTGTGCATCGGCGTCGGACAGGGCATCGCGCTGGTCCTGGAGCGCTGAACCGGCGGTCGTGGGCGGCGACCGTGAGCGGGTGGTCGGAAGCCGGGTGGGTCGTCGGAAGCGGGTGGGTGGTCGGAAGCGGTGGCGCCGGGAAGGCGAGCGGGGTCCGCCGCCATCTCGATCATTTCCGGTCACCCGGCCCGTCAACTGCCCAATAACTGAACAGAATTGGGACTCCCGTTCTGACACGATGGCCCGTGCTGCCGCCCCCCGCCCCGTTCCTTCCCCACCCGGAGGCCCCGCGCCATGCCGCTCCTCGATCCGACGCTCTGGCAGGACGGACCCACCCTGACCGGCGGAACCGCCCCGATCGTCGAACCCGCGACCGGACGTACCCTCGCCACGCTGGACCTCGCCGCGCCCGCCGACGTCGCGGAGGCCGCCGTGCGTGCCCGGGCCGCGCAGTCCGATTGGGCGCGGGCCACCCACCTGGAGCGGTCGGCGGTATTGCGCCGCGCCGGGGACCTGTTCACGACCCACGCGCAGGAGCTGAGGGACTGGCTGGTGCGGGAGTCCGGTTCGATTCCGGGCAAGGCGGAGTTCGAGCTGCACGTCGCCGCCCAGGAGTGCTACGAGGCCGCCGCGCTGGCCTCCCGGCCGGCCGGCCAGGTGCTGCCGAGCGAGGCGCCCCGGCTCTCCTTCACCCGACGGGTGCCGGCGGGGGTGGTCGGGGTCATCGCCCCGTTCAACGCGCCGCTGATCCTGTCGATCCGCTCGGTCGCGCCGGCGCTCGCCCTCGGCAACGCGGTCCTGCTGAAGCCGGACCGGCGCACCGCCGTCTGCGGAGGCCTCGCCCTCGCCGCGGTCTTCGCCGCCGCGGGCCTGCCCGCCGGGCTGCTGCACGTACTGCCCGGGGACGCCCGGACCGGCGCCGCGGTGGTCGAGGACCCCCGCGTCCGGGTGGTGTCGTTCACCGGCTCCACCGCCGCCGGCCGCACCGTCGGAGAACTGGCGGGTCGTCACCTCAAGCGCGCCCACCTGGAGTTGGGCGGCAATTCGGCGCTCGTCGTGCTGGAGGACGCCGATGTCGAGGCGGCCGTCGCGCAGGCCTCCTGGGGCTCCTTCTTCCACCAGGGCCAGATCTGCATGACCGCCGGACGGCACCTCGTCCACGCCTCGCTGTACGACGAGTACGTCGAGCGGCTCGCCGTACGGGCGGAGGAGCTGGCGGTCGGCGACCCGTACCGGGACCGGGTCCACCTGGGCCCGCTGATCGACGAGGACCAGGTCCGGCGCGTCCACGCGCTGGTCGAGGCGAGTACCGCCCAGGGCGCCAAGCTCGTCGCGGGCGGCACCCACCAGGGGCTCTTCTACCGGCCGACCGTCCTGGCGGGCGTCGCGGACGACTCGCCCGCCTACGCGGAGGAGGTCTTCGGCCCGGTGGCGCCCGTACGGTCCTTCGCGACGGAGGAGGAGGCGGTGGCTCTGGCCTCGGCCGGCCCGTACGGGCTCTCCCTGGGCATCGTCACCCGTGACGCCGCGCACGGGCTGGAGCTGGCCGACCGCATCCCGACCGGCATCGCGCACGTCAACGACCAGACGGTGAACGACGAGGCCGTGGCGCCCTTCGGAGGAGTCGGCGCCTCGGGCACGGGAGCCAGGTTCGGCGGGGAGGCGAACCTGGACGCCTTCACCGAACTCCGCTGGACCACGGTGCGCGCCACACCGGCGGGCCATCCGTTCTGAGGCCGGTCCGACCGTCGCCGTCGTGAAGCGGGCGCGATGGTCGCCCGCCGGCTCGGGGGAGCGTCCTCGCAGATCAGCGTGGTGCGGGGGCGGGGAGGAATTCATGGGGCGGGCCATTCGTTCAAGCAGCACACGCACCAATCAGGAGGTTTGAACACCGTGGCAACCGTGGAGCTGACCAAGGAAAACTTCGACCGGACGGTCAGCGACAACCCGTTCGTGCTGATCGACTTCTGGGCGGGCTGGTGCCGACCCTGCCTCCAGTTCGCGCCGGTCTACGAGAAGGCCTCCGAGGCGAACCCGGACCTCGTCTTCGCCAAGGTGGACACCGAGGCGCAGCAGGAGCTGGCCGGAGCCTTCGAGATCAGCTCGATCCCGACGCTGATGATCGTCCGGGACCAGGTGGCGATCTTCGCCCAGCCCGGCGCGCTGCCGGAGGCGGCGCTGACCGACCTCATCGCGCAGGCCCGCGCCCTCGACATGGACGAGGTCAGGGCGAAGATCGCGGCTGAGCAGGCCAAGGGCGCGGGGGACTCCGGCACGCCGGAGTCCTGAGATTGTCACCACCGCCCCCGGCCTGCGGTGACACTGGTCCGTATGACTGAAGCGGTGGAGTACGACGTTGTGGTGCTGGGCGCGGGCCCGGTCGGGGAGAACATCGCCGACCGGACCCGCGCCGCCGGGTTGAGCACGGCCGTGGTGGAGAGCGAGCTGGTGGGCGGCGAGTGCTCGTACTGGGCCTGCGTGCCGAGCAAGGCGCTGTTGCGTCCGGCGCTGGCCCGGGCGGACGCGCGCCGGGTGCCAGGCCTGGCGGGCGCGGTCCAGGGCCCCCTGGACGCGGAGGCGGTGTTCGCGCACCGCGACTATTGGACCGGGAACTGGAAGGACGACGGCCAGGTCGACTGGCTGGACTCCATCGGGGCGGACGTCTACCGGGGGCACGGGCGGCTCTACGGGATCCGCAAGGTCGCCGTCACCAGCCCCGAGGGAGAGCACCACGTGCTCGCCGCCCGGCACGCGGTGGTCGTGGCCACCGGAACCCGGGCCGTGATCCCCGAGCTGCCGGGCATCGCCGGCGCCCGGCCCTGGACGAGCCGCGAGGCGACCTCCGCCCGGCAGGCCCCGGGCCGGTTGCTGATCGTCGGTGGCGGTGTCGTCGCCGCCGAGATGGCCACCGCCTGGCAAGCGCTGGGTTCCCGGGTCACCGTGCTGGTGCGCGGCTCGCGGCTGCTGCCGAGGATGGAGCCGTTCGCCGGGGAGCTGGTCGCGCAGGCGCTGCGCGAGGCGGGTGCGGTGGTTCGTACGGAGGTCGCCGTCGAGGCGGTCGTCCGCGACGGTTCCACCGGGCCGGTCACGGTGGTGTTGGAGGGCGGCGAGACCCTGGAGGGCGACGAGTTGCTGATGGCGACCGGTCGCGCGCCGCGTACCGAGGACATCGGCCTCGACACCGTCGGGTTGACCCCCGGCGACTGGATCGAGGTGGACGACGGTTGCCGGGTCCCCGGCCACGACTGGTTGTACGCCGTCGGAGACGTCAACCATCGTGCGCTGCTGACCCATCAGGGCAAGTACCAGGCCCGGATCGCGGGTGCCGCCATCGCCGCGCGCGCGGCCGGGACCGGGCCCCTCGACACCGCGCCGTGGGGCGCGCACACGGCCACCGCCGACACGCGGGCCCTGCCGCAGGCGGTGTTCACCGAGCCCGAGGCGGCGGCGGTCGGTCAGACCCTCGCGGAGGCGGAACGCGCCGGACTGCGGGTCCGTGCCGTGGACTACGACCTCGGCAAGGTATCCGGCGCCGGGCTCTACGCCGACGGCTACCGGGGCCGGGCCCGGATGGTGGTGGACCTCGACCGAGAAGTCCTGGTCGGAGCCACCTTCGTGGGGCCGGGCGCGGCCGAGCTGCTGCACGCGGCCACCATCGCGGTCGCGGGCGAGGTTCCGATCGACCGCCTGTGGCACGCGGTCCCGGCGTTCCCGACCATCAGCGAGATCTGGCTGCGCCTGTTGGAGACGTACCGGGGCTGAGTCACCGCCGTCGAGGGCCCCGCCACCGTGTCCGGTGGCGGGGCCCTCACGCGTTTCGGTCATGCGAGCGGTATTCGGCCGCACTGTCGGGGAGGGGTTCTACCCCCGGTCGGATGAGGTTAGCCTTACCTAAGTCGATCTTCCGGTCGGTTCCCCTCGCTTGTCGGAAAGGTGTTCTCCCATGCGCGCTGCCCGCCTGCCCCGCACCGCCGTACGTCTCGCCGCCCGCGCGGCCTTCGCCGCCACCGCCGCCGTGGCCCTCGCGCTCGGCGTGAGTGCCGGGTCCGCCGCCGCGGCCGGCTCCTCCCGTACGGTCACCGACGGCGGTACGACCTACCACCTCGCCCTCACCTCGCCCGGCACCGCCGCCGCCGGCGGGCAGAACATCACGGTCTCCGGCACCGGGTACAACACCGGCCGGGGCGTGTACGTGGGACTGTGCGCGGTGAGTGGTCCGCAGGGAGCCTCCAAGCCGACGCCCTGTCTGGGCGGTTCCGACCAGTCGGGCACGACCGGCGCCTCCCACTGGGTGTCCGACACCCTCGGCGGCACCCTGCCCAACACCTCACGGTTCGGCGCGGGCGGCACCTTCACCGTGACGATCCACGTCAAGGCGGACCTCGGCAACGGCCAGATCTGCGGCGAGACCGTCGAGTGCGCCGTCGTGACCCGCGCCGACCACTTCAACCCGGGCAACCGCGCGTACGACGTGCACGTCCCGGTGACCTTCAACTAAGGGCCGTCCGGCCACCACTCAGGACGACGCACGCCACGAGGACGCCATGAAACCCCAAGTCCCGGTACTCGCGAGTGCGCTCGTGCTCGTCTGCGCCCCGGTCGCCCTCGCCGCCGGCGGGTCGCGCGAGGCGACGCACCCCGCGCACGAGACCGCCGCCGGCTATCGGGAAGCGGGCGTCTTCACCTCAGCGGGCAAGCCCCGCGACCTGTTGCTGCACCCGGACTCGAAGAAGCTGTACGTCGCCTCGGACGACCGGCCGGAGACCACCGAGGTCAACGAGAGCGGACTGCACGTCCTCGATCCGAAGACCGGCACGGTACGCGGCACCGTGAGCCGGATGCCCGGCCCCACCGGCGCGTCGAGCCCCCGCGCCGCCCATCGGATCGTCGCCCCGCTGCCCGACGACGGAGTGGTCTTCGGCTATCCGCTGCGCGGCATCGGCACGGCCAGAGAGGGCGACGCCGCGGCGAGCGGGGCCTGGATCACGGGAGCCACCGTCACCGACCTCGGCCCGGGACTCGCACCGGGGACGGTACTGGCCGCCCAGGGCCCCGTCCTCTCGGAAGCGACCGTCGACGGCGCGGTTCTCGGACGGTCCCTGACCCTGGAGGGCGGCGACTCCTTCGCGGTGGACCCGGTGCGCAAGGCGGTGTGGTTCGCGGACACGGCCGGCCGTCGCCTGTACAAGGTGGACGCCGTGACCCTGACGGTCGCCGCGACCGTGGAACTCCCCGCGGGAGACGGGTTCGCCGGATTCGTGGAAGTGGATCCGCGAACCGGCTCGGTCTGGGTCGGCCTCGACAACTCCGTGGTCGTCCACGACGCGGCCGGACGCCGGATCGGCGCCCTGAGCGGGCCGGACCTGCCGCGCGCCGCGCGGTTCGACGAGGCCACCGGGCAGGCCTTCGTGGTCTGGCAGGACTCCGGGGACCCCGCGCAGGCGGGCGGCGACGGGGACGGATCCCTCGCCGTGTACCGCACCGCCGATCTGACGGAGGCGGCGAAGCCCACCGTACTGCCGGGCAACCACGCCCAGTTGGGGGCCGCGTCACTGGCGGTGCAGCCCGGGGGCGACGTCGTGTGGGTGGGCGGCCCGGCGCAGGGGACGATCACCCGGCTGGAGCGGTCCGCGCCGGCCGATCCTTCACCGGCCCCCTCCACGGCCCCTTCCACCGATCCGTCCCAGCGCCCCTCGCCCGATCCGTCCACGGCGCCCTCCACGGGCTCCTCGGCCGGCCCCACCCCCGGCTCCTCGCCGGCCCCCTCCCGACGGCCCGAGCCCGCGGAGTCGTCCCTCTCACCCGTTCCGGCGGGCAGTACGTCCGGACCCGCGCCCGGGCCGGCCGGCGGGCCCGCCCCGGGTGGCGGGGGGCCGGCCGCGGACGGGCCCGGGGCACTGCCGCCCGGCGCCTCGGCGCACGGCTCGCTGGCCGCCTCCGGGGTTGCCGCCCTCGCCCTCGCGGGGACCGCCGCCGCTCTGGTCGCCGCCGGCTGGGTGCTCGTCAGGACCCGACGGGGGACGGTCGAACCTGGCTGACCCGCCGCGCGGGCGGGCCTGTTGAATGGTGGCACCCGAGTGAAGGAGCCACCGTCCGTGACAGTCATCGCCCACCTCAGCGACGTGCACTTCGACGGCGACACGCGCGCCGCGGATCGCACCCGCGCCGTCATGAGGTACCTGGAAGAACTGCCGTACGACCTGGACGCCGTCCTGGTGAGCGGCGACATAGCCGACCACGGCAGCCCCGCCGAGTACGCGGAGGCCCGCAAGGAACTGGCCTCGCGCCATCCGCTGGTGGTCTGCCCCGGCAACCACGACGAACGCGTGGCCTTCCGGCGGGACCTGCTCGGCGAGGCGGACCCCACCGGGGCGCCCGTCGACCAGGTCCTGCGGGGTGCGGGGTTCGTGCTCGCTGCGTGCGATTCGTCGGTGCCCGGCGAGCACCAGGGCTTCCTGGAGGACTCCACGGTGGCCTGGCTGGACGGCGTACTGGAGGGGACCCCGCGCGAGGTCCCCGTGCTGGTGGCCTTCCACCACCCGCCCGTTCCCCTGCACATCCCCTACGTCGACGGGATCCGGCAGTTCGGCGAGGAGCGGTTGGCGGACCTCGCCGAACGGCACCCGCACCTCACGGCGTTCCTGTGCGGGCACGCCCACACGGGGGCCGCGACCACCTTCGCCGGCCGCCCGCTGCTGGTCGCGCCGGGCGTGGTGTCCACGACCCGGCTCCCCTGGGAGGCCCGCAGCGGGGAGAACGAGTACGTCCACCTCGACGAGCCGCCGGTCGTCGCCTTCCACGTGATCGGTGACGACGGGCGGCTGACGACCCACTACCGGGTGGTCGTCACCCGCCGGTAGCTGCTGCCGTCGCGGGTGCGCGTGAGGCGGCCCGAGGTGATCAGGTACCTCCGCAGGGCGGAGCAGTCCTCGTGCACCGTGCGCAGCGCGTCGTTCACCTCGGGCTCGGTGTAGTCCCGGTCCGGGGCGAACAGGGTCTCCGTGAGGTGGACCAGCAGTTGCTCGCGGCGGGCGACCTTGCGGGGGATCGCGATGAGGCGGCCGTCGGAGAAGAGGTCGGATACGCCACGGGGGGTACGCGGGGGTTGGTCGGTGTGGGGCGGCGGTGCGGTGGTGTCTGACATGCCGGCAGCATCACCCGGCAAGGAGCCCCCGGGCAACGGGATTTCCGCCCGCACCGCCCGCACGCCCGCATCGGCCGCGACGCCCCGCTGCGGGTCGGCCGGCCCGGACACGTCGAAGGCCCGCCGACGCCGGAATCGCTCCGGTACCGGCGGGCCCGCTCGTACGGGTGCCTCACGCGCGGATGGTGCACGCGCGGATGGTGCACGCGTGAGTGGTTCAGGGGCCGACGGTGATCTGCTGCGCCGGGTTGGTCGTGTCGGTGACCTTGTAGACCGCGTTGAACGTCGAGGACGTCGCGCTCGTCGGGCACCCGAATCCGCCGGTGACCGTGACCGGCACCGAGGCGTTGGTGAAGGTCAGGCTGGACGGGGCACCGTTGGTCCAGGTGCCGCCGACGTTCGCCGGTGCGCTCGGAGCGGCCGTGACGGTGCAGTTGGCCAGGCCGGACGTCGTCACGACGAGTCCGCCGACCGGCACCTTCAAGGTTGCGGTGATCGGCGAGCCGTTCTGCATCGACACCGTCCAGGCACCGCTGGTGGTGACCGTCGGCGTCACGCCCGGCAGGCTGGCGGAACAGGAGGAGTACGTCGGCGCAGTGATCGGCGAAGTGACCGCACCGGCCGGGTTGTTGTTGCCCGGCGCGGCCGGGACCGTACCGGTGGCGACCGAGACCGTGCACGTCACGGTGACCGAACCGGCCTTGAGCGTGGCCTTCCCGCTGAGGGTGGCCTTGAAGGCGTGCCCGGCCGGGGTGACGGTGGTCGAACCCGCCAGCGGTAAGGGCGCGGCGGTGGCGGTGGCGGAGGCCACCGTCAGCGCCGCGGCCGCGGCCATCCCGAGGGCGAGAGCGGTGCGCTTGCGGCTCATGGCTGTGCTCCTTGGGGATCGTGGTGCGGGGTGGGGGAGTGACTGCGGTCCCCGTGGGGATCGGGGCCCGCTTCCGTGCCTGCCTCCGGCTCCGTTTCCGGGCCGGCCTGCGGCTTCGTGCCGGGAGCGGCGGAGCCCCCGGCACGTGGTGTGGTGTTCGGCTGCCAGGCGAAGATCATCCCGCCGCCGACGATGCCCAGCAGGGTGCCGATCAGGAACCCGCCGAGGTTCGACAGGACCAGCGTGGCGGTCGCGATCAGGGTGGTGAGGATCCCTGCCAGGGTGCGCTGTTGGGGCGAGAACCAGGCGGTGAGCCCGAGCACGATCAAGATGATGCCCATCAGGACGGACGGGATGCCCGCCACTCCCTGCTGGAGCATGATCTTCAACGGAGCCAGTGGCAGGACGCTGATCCACACCCCGGTGAGGATGGCGAAGAGGCCGCCCCAGAAGGGCCTGCTGCGTCGCCACCGCCGCCAGCGGCTCAGAAGCATTCCTTCTTCCCCTTGCTGATGTTCATGCTCAGCCCGGAGAGCTTGAAGGTCCCGGCGTTGGTGGCCCACGCCGTCTGGTGCAGATCGGTGATGTTGACCGTGTCCGCCTGCTGCGCGAACAGGTCCTGCATGCCGACCGCTTCCGCCGGCCCCTTGTCGAGGGTGGACGCGTCGCGTCCGATCTCGATGTTGCTGAAGACCGCGTCGCCGGAGAGCTGTGTCGCGTCGACGAAGAGGTTGCTCGCCTCGACGGGGTTCTTCTTGCCCGCGGTGAGGTTGAGCGAGATGTCCCCGATCATCGGGAGGGTGGTGACCACCGACTGGCAGAGGCTGTGCAGCTTGGCCTCCTTGATGGCGGTGACCGCCACCGGGATGAGCTCGTTGCGGGCGTTCACGTCGACGCTGCCGTACTGGGCGAATCCCTCGCCCTCCAGACTCGCCGCCGACACCTTGAACTGCTGCCCGGAAACGGCGAAGGAGGCGGCGAGCGCCCCCTGTGCCAGGGCTATCCCGAGTCCCGCGGTCACGGCGATGGCGGGCACGGTCAGAAGTGCGAACTTGCGCCAGCGGACGCGCCCGTCACCTCTGCCGGCGTCGCCGCCCGCGTCGCCCTCGGTGCCGGGCGGTTCGGGCAAGTTCGGTGAGACTGCCATGAGATCGTCCCTTATCTCGGCTGTGCACCTTTGTTACCGACGAGTTGAATGTAAGAGTGCCAATGGAGGTTGGCAAGGTTGCCGGAGCGTACCGTTTCGGCCGACTCCTACTGGCCGGTCACTGCTCCGCGCGCAGGAGTTCGGCAACCTCCGCGGCCACCCTCCGCTCCATGGCCCGGGCGAATTCCGAGGCCACGACCTCACCCGCCACCGGGCGCAACGCGGACACCGCATCGGACACGTGATCGAGTTGGCCGGCCGAAAGGCGCTCCAGCCCGTCCGGGCCGATCACATGCCGGCGGAACAGTCCGACGAACCGGTCCGCGAGCGCGGCCGCCTGTGTCTGGACGAAGTCGGCCGCGTCCAGGATCTCCGCCAGCGGCACGCCCTGCCGCACCAGCGTCAGGGTCGCCTCCAGCAGCCGCCCGCTCAGGTGCGTGACCCGGTCCCCGTCGATCCGTACGTACCCCAACTCGACCGCGCGCCGGGTGTCTTCGGCGTTCGCGGTCGGCCCGAACAGCGCGCGCAACTCGGCCAACGTCATCGTGACGGGCACCTCTTGCACCCAGTCACGGGTCATGGCCCGCTCCAGGCCGAGGAGTTGGGACAGCCCGCCGCCGCGCTCCCACGCGTCGAGCAGCTCGGCGATGCCGTTCACGGTGTAGCCGCGCCCCAGCAGGTCGTTGATCAGGCGCAGCCGGGTCAGGTGGTTGTCGGAGTACCAGGCGACCCGGCCCTCACGGCGCGGCGGCGGCAACAACCCGCGCTCCTGGTAGTAGCGCAGGTTGCGCACCTTGACGCCCGCCGCCCGCGCCACGTCCTCCCGGCGATAGCGCCCACCGGCGCGTCCGTCCTGTTCCCCCTGGCTGTCCACGCGGCAGAGTGTAGGACGTACCGGCAGGTCACATGGCCCTTACGGGCGTTGGTCGCGCTCCATCCGCTTGACCGCCCGCAGCACCACGAATTTCGGCTCGCTCGCGGTGACCTCGCTGTTGCCGAACAGCCGCTTCAGGTGCGTGTGATAGCCCATGTGGCGGTTGGCGACGACCCACAGCTCGCCACCCGGCCGCAGCGCCTTGCGCGACTGCGCGAACATGCGCAGCGCCGTGGCGTCCGTCGTCGCCTGGTGGGAGTGGAACGGCGGATTGCACAGGATCAGGTCCACCGAACCCGGGTCCAGCATCGCCACCCCGTCACCGACGAGGAAGTCGGCCCGCTCCCGCTCGTGCGTCACATTGGCGCGGAACGTGGCCTTCGCGGAGGCCACCGCCTGGTACGACTCGTCCGTGAACACGATCTCGGCCCGCGGGTCCGCGACCGCGACCGCCGTGCCGACGACCCCGTTGCCGCAGCCGAGGTCCACGACGCGGGCCCCGTCCGTGTTGGTCGGGATGTTCTGGAGGAAGAAACGCGTGCCGACGTCGAGCCGGTCGGCGCAGAAGATGCCGGCGTGGTTGACCACGGTCAGCCCGGCGCCCGAGCCCCCGTCCTCGTCCACGACGTACGTCAGCGGCCACGGGCCGGGGGTCACGGCGTGCGTGGCCCCGGGGGTGCCCGGCGTACAGAAGATCAGCCGGGCCTTCTTCTCCGCGAGCGAGGTCTTCGTCGGCCCGAGGATCCGCTCGAAGAGCCGCAGCGTGGAGGTGTGGATCTCCTTGACCATGCCCGTGCCGACCACGACCGTGCCCGCGTGGACGTGCGGAGCCAGCCGGTGCAGCTGGTCCTCCAGCAGCGCCAGGCTCTTCGGGACACGGACCAGGAGCACGTCGATCCGCTCCGGCGGCGCGTCCTGCGTGGTCAGCAGCCGCACCGTGTCCTTGGCCGTCCCGATCCCGGCACGATCCAGGTTCGCCATGGTGGCCGAGCGCGTCAGCGAGGAGTCGGTGATCTGCGTCGGGTGGAACGCGGCCAGGGCCGTCGTCAGCGTGCCCCAACGGTCCCCGATCACGGTGATCTGCCGATCGCCGGTGAGATCCACCGGGCCCCGTTCCCCGGTACCGGATTCGAGGTGCCGCAGCAGGTACTCATCGGCGGCATCCCAGGCGCGGAGACGATCGCGCGGGTCCTGGGGGAAGCGGGTGAGTTCGTAGGAGCCGAAAGGCGTGGTCAGACGGTTCATATTCGACCCAGGCTATCCGAGACGACAGCCCGGCCCCGCATGGGCGGGGCCGGGCGGCTCGCTACTCGGGAAACTCGCCCGCCATCGCGGCGGCGATCCGCAGGTGGGGGGCCGCCTCGGCGGCCCTGCCCTGTCGCTCCAGTGTGCGACCGAGGAGCAGCTGCGCGTAGTCCTCCACCGGCCAGCGCTCCAGGATGGCGCGCAGCTCCAGCTCGGCGCGGGAGAGCTGGGCGGAGTGGTAGTAGGCGCGGGCCAGCAGCAGGCGGGGAGCCAGCTGCTCGGGGGCCTCGGCGGTCAGCGAGCCCAGGACGCGGGCGGCGGTGGCGTACTCCTTCGCCTCGAAGAAGAGCCCGGCGCGCGCCCAGCGCTCGGCCGGCGTCCCGTGCTCCAGGTACTCCACCGGCGTGTTCATCGCGTTCCTTCCGCCGTTCCGATGCTCTGTCCGACCTCCCCAACACGGGGGATCCACCGAACATTCCATGGAACGCCGGACCCGGCACGGGGCTAAGTTGTGCCCCATGAGCAATCTCGATCGCCAGCCCGCTCTCTCCGCCTGCGGCGGCCGCGGTTTCGTCGTGGCCGAGCCCGTGCGCGAACTCCTGAGCCCGCGCACCGTCAAGCTCGGGGAGTCCACCGAGGTCCGCCGCCTGCTGCCCAACCTGGGCCGCCGCATGGTGGGCGCCTGGTGCTTCGTCGACCACTACGGCCCGGACGACATCGCCGACGAGCCCGGCATGCAGGTGGCCCCGCACCCGCACTCCGGGCTCCAGACCGTGAGCTGGCTCCACGAGGGCGAGGTGCTGCACCGCGACAGCGTCGGCAGCCTGGAAACCATCCGCCCGCGCGAACTCGGCCTGATGACCTCCGGCCGCGGCATCAGCCACTCCGAGGAGAGCCCGCGCCCGCACGCCCGCCTCCTGCACGGCGCGCAACTGTGGGTGGCCCTCCCCGACGCCCACCGCGACGTCGCCCCGCACTTCCAGCACCACGCCGAACTCCCGCAGGTCACCGCCCCCGGCCTGACCGCGACCGTGATCCTCGGCACCCTGGACGGCGCCACCTCGCCCGGCAGCACCTACAGCCCGATCGTCGGCGCCGACCTCGCCCTGGCGGCGGGCACCGAAACCCGGCTCCCGCTCGACCCGGACTTCGAGTACGCGGTCCTGTCGATGTCCGGCGAGGCCACCGTAGACGGCGTCCCGGTCCTGCCGGGCGCCATGCTCTACCTGGGCTGCGGACGCACGGAACTCCCCCTGCGGGCGGCCTCGGACGCGGGCCTGATGCTGCTGGGCGGCGAGCCGTTCGAGGAGGAGATCGTCATGTTCTGGAACTGGATCGGACGGTCCCACGAGGATGTCGCGAAGGCCCGCGAAGACTGGATGAACGGGACGAGATTCGGCGAGGTGAAGGGGTTTGAGGGCCCTCCGCTTCCGGCTCCCGACCTGCCTCCGGCCCACCTCAAACCACGCGGCCGAGTGCGCTGACCTGCGGTAGTTGGAGAGATGCGGTCCCGCAGGGTGCGGGTCGCGCACCTTCTGGTTGCCAAAGCCTCGGCGCTTCCGATCACGCCCCGCGCTTGCCCTTCGATGGTGCGGGGCCTTCCCCTTCTGTGGGCGTCCGTGGGTGGGCGTGTGTCTACGAACGCTGACCCGAACCGGCTCTTCTGACGCTGCATCAGGTGGGGCTTCGGGCAGGTGCAGACGTCTCACCACCCCCGGACCTTCCGAGCTCATCAGGCCCTGGGCTTCCCCTGCCGGCGCCTGTCTCCTCGCCGCCATCTCCTGTCCGAGCTCATTCGGGGAGTATCGGAATTCCCTCGCCCCTTCGCGGGAAACTGGAGGAGGAAATCACCTCTTACACCACGTACGTGGTTCACGAATCCTGGTCGCAGCAGCGCCGGGGCGGCACTCCGACCGGCGCCGTGGACATCGTGTCGGGCATGGAGCAGACCATCTTCGCCTTCGAGCCGGGCACCCCAGGGAAGAGATCGTTCTCGCCAGTGCCGTTTCGGCGTTCCACGACCTCATCAGGGCTCGGCGTGAAGGGATCTCGGCAACCGGTGAAGCCCTCCCCGGACTCCTGTCGGCCGTCCTCACGGTCGGCGTACTGGTGACGATTGCCCTCACGTGGTTCCCGTGCGCACGCGATTGGCGCACTGGCTGATCGCAGGAGCCATCTCCGTCCCCGCCAGCCTGATCCTCTTCACTGTCGCAGCTCTGAGTCATCCCTTCCTGGGAGACATCAGCATCGACCCCACCCCCTGTCTCGTGCTGCTCGAAACCCGTTTGCCGCACTGAGTGCCGGGAGGCCCCGCCGGCCACGCCTCTCTCGCCGGAGTGCGGGCCCGCGCCGCACTCCGGTGTGGCCGAACGGCGAACGGCGAACGGCGAACGGCGAACGTCGAACTCAGGGTCTGATTCCGTCGCAGGTCACGTACAGGTGGCGGGGCCCGCGCAGCGCCACGTTCTGCCGGTAGGGCGGCGGGTCCTCGATCAGCCGGGGATTCTCCAGGCGGCGAGCCAGCTCGCTCAGCGCGAGCTGCGCCTCCAAGCGGGCCAGCGGGGCGCCGAAGCAGCTGTGGATGCCGCTGCCCAGGCCCAGGTGCTGGATGTCCTTGCGGTACGGGTCGAAGCGGTCCGGGTTCTCGAAGCGCAGCGGATCGCGGTTACCGGAGGCGAGGACCAGCCACATCGCGGAGCCCTTGGGGATCGTGACCCCGCACACCTCAAGGTCGACGAGCGGTGTGCGCTGGGGCAGCAGTTGGACCGGTGGCTCGAAGCGCAGCAGCTCCTCCACCAGGGGCGCGGCGAGACCGGGCTCCCGGCGCAGTTGGTGGAGCACGTCCGGGTTCCGCAGCAGGGTGAGCATTCCGTTGGTGATGAGGTTCACCGTGGTCTCGTGGCCCGCGACCAGCATCAGAGCGGCGGTGCTGATCAACTCGATCGTGCTCATCGTGCCGTCCTGGCCGTGCCCGACGGCCAACTGGGAGAGCATGTCGTCGCCGGGCTTCTTGCCCCGCTCCTGGATCAGCCCTGCCAGGTACATGCCCAGTTCCATCTGGGCGTCGTGCCCGCCCTTGAGTCGATCCCGGGGATCGACGTTCGGGTCGGGGTCCAGGCTCTTGGCGATGATGCCGGCCCAGACCTGGAAGCGTGGTTCGTCCTCGCGCGGTACGCCCAAAAGCCGGCAGATCGCGGTGACGGGGAACGGGTACGAGAACTGCTCCACGATGTCGATGCGGCCGGGATCGGCGAAGTCGTCGATGAGGCCGGTGACGATGCCCTTCAGGTCTCCGCGCATCCCGTCGATGCGGTACGGGGAGTGCGGCGGCCCGAACGGCCTGTTGGTCATCCGACGCAGCCGGTCGTGCTCCGGCGGGTCCATCCTGAGGAAGACCGGCGGGAGGGCGGAGGCCTCCTCGTCCGCTTCCTCGGCCAGCGGATCCACGGCCGTGGCGGCCAGGTTGCGGGCGTCGGAGCTGAGCCGCGGGTCGTGCAGCAGGCCCTGGATCTCGTGGTAGGTGCTGATGACGTACGGGCCGGTCCCGTCGTGGAAGACCGGGGTCTTGCGCAGCTCCTCGTACAGCGGGTACGGGTTCGCACGGTTGGAGTAGTCCAGGATCTCGCTCAGAATGCCTTGCTTCATGAGGGGTCCTCCGGGGACGTGCTGGGCAGTGCCCGGCGGGGGTGAGCGCCATCCGCCGGTCGGCCGGCGAATGTCCGGTGTCTCGGGCCTGGGGGTCCCGGGTCAGTGCCTCGGCGGCGTGCTCCGCGAAGATGCGGGACGCGCGGAAGGCGCGCCCGGCGTGGCCTGGGGTCGGCGACAAACTCCACGAGATCCGTTCCTTCAGGTCATCGCTCGGCTTCCGAGACCAGCCTGCGGCGCCGGGGGCCGGAAGGCCCGCCGGGTGGGCCGTTGGAGCAACGGAGGGGTGCGGGCCGGCGTGAACGCCCGCCAGATCCTCTACCGGGAGGACGTCGGGGCGGCGACGGGAGCCTTCTTGGCCGGCGGCGGGCCGGACGGGGGGCGTTGGTGCCGTGGAAGCAGCCCGCGGTGTACGGGATCAACGTCCAGAACGGCGGCACCTTCATCGGGGGCAACGTGACCGTGGAAGCCAACACCGGCAACACCGGCAAGGTGTGGCGCACCACCGGCGCGGGGGAGGACAGGGAAGCCGCGAAGGGCGCCACCTCGGCGGTGACATGCCGGGCGCGGCGTACCCGAGACTCGGGTCTCCTGCGAGTGGCACCTGCCCGGCGTCGGGGGCCGACCCGACCCACGGGTCGGTCCGGTCCCCGACGCCCGCGGGCGTTCGACTCAGTTGACCGTCATCACGACCATGCCGTTACCGGTCTGGACGCCGTCTTCGAAGGAGGCGTCGGTGGTCGAGGCGTAGCTGCTTCCGCCGCCTCCGCCGCCGCCGGCGTCGCCGTAATGGGTGCCGCGGCCGTTGCCGGAGACACCGGCGCCGCCGCCGCCACCGCCGCCCTGGTAGCCGCCGCCTCCGCCGCCGCCGGCACCGCCCCAGACGTAGTCGGTGGTGCCGGCGTGCCCGCCGTTGCCGCCCTCGTCCTCGCTCGCGTCTGCGCCGGCGTGGCCGTTGGCGCTGCGGGTGGTTCCCCGGGCGCCGCCCGATCCGCCGTTGACTCCGCCCTTTCCGCCGTATCCGCCACCCCCACTGCCGGCGATGGTGTTGCGGTGTCCGTCGCTCTCGATGACGGCATTGCCGCCGCTGCCGCCGATGCCGCCGGTTACGTACTGCCCCGAGGCTCCGCTTCCGCCGCCGCCTCCGGCGACGAGGATGCGGTCGTCCAGGTTGAAGGAGCCGACGCGGATGTCGGAGGCACCGCCCCCGCCGCCGGAAGCGGAGTAGGAGTACTTGGCACTGCCCGCGCCGCCGCCGTTGAGGCCCGCCGTGGCGCACGTGCCGGCTCCACCCACACGCACCTGCATGAGCGTCGGCGAGTCCACGGTGAGGGTCGCCGTCGTCTTGCCGCCCCTGCCGCCGGTGCCGCCGGTGGTGGTTCCGTCTCCGGCCGGCGATCCGCAGTCACCGCCCTGCGCTCCGTACGCCTCGAAGGTGACGGTGCTGCCTGCCTCGACGGAGACGGTGTAGGTGCCCGGGGTCGTGAAGGTGGTCGTCGTCGCGGCGACGGCAGGTGCGGAGAAGGCGGTGCCGAGTCCGGTCGCCATCAGAGTCATCACTGCGAGACCGGTTGCGCATCGCCGTGTTCGTTTCATGGGGATTGCTCGCTTTCACATGTGATCCGCGAATGGGATTCGCGCCGGGCCGGTGGTCGCGCCGGGAGCGTCGGGAGGGCATGCCGACTGCCATCGGCCGGTGTCGGGGAACGGGCCCGTCGGGCAGCACCGTCAGGCCCCGTTCCTCGTAGCGCAGTTATGCCGTGGGCCGCGGGCGACCATGCTCACCCGGGTCGCCCTGGTGGGAGTGGCAGCCGGCCGGGAAGTCGATGCGCATGATGGCCGACGAGTTCGTGAATCCCGTCTCGAAGGCGCCCTCGAAGATCCGCATCCAGCGGCGCTCATGGATGACGTGCGGGTTGTCCCTGGTCAGCACGGCCAGGACGGAGTACACCGGCGTCCCGTCCGCAGCGATCGTCAGGAGCGTGATGCGCGCGAAGGGGCCACCCTGGTCCGCGCCCAGTTCGACGGTGAGGAACGGAGAGAGCCGGTGTGTCTCGGTGACACAACGCTCACCGTTGTCGGCCGCCGCTCCGGAGACGGCAGCAGCCTGGGTTGTCTGCCGGGCCGGGACGGCGAGGGCGGTGGCGGGGGAGAGGGCGAGGCCGGCAATGACCGCCGCCGCGACGAGATTGCTCACGCGCATGGAAGGTAAGCTCCTTTTTCGACTTGGCTCTTGACAGAACGGACCGGGAGAGCCGGCGCGGGGCCCTTCGAAGTGCTGGACCGGGTCGGCGCCGTCCGGGCCCCCGGGTGCTCGCCCCCGGCGGCCGGGTCGGGAGGGCCGGCCGGGACCGGCCGCTCGGCCGTCTCTTTCGAACACCGCGGGCTCGGCAGGCAAGGTCCGTAGAAGACGGCCCAGCTGCCGGTCATCACGGTCATCCCGTTACGGCCCCGCCCTCCGTACGCCTCGAAGGTGAGGGTGGTACCTGTGGTGACACCGGCCGTTCCCTCGTGGAGAAGGTCGTTGTATCCGCCGCCGCAGCGGTCATGGGGAACCGGGTGAAGAGTCCCGTTCCGGAGAGAGCCATCGTTGCCAGCGCAGCCACCTACCGTCGCCTGTGACCCATGAGAGGCTTCCCGCTTCTCCGCCTCAAGCACGAGAGAGCGCAGGTAGAAGCTACGTGGGCAGCCAAACCGGTGCAACGACCACACCATCGCGAGAAGAACGTGTCGCACGCCGAACTGCTTCCGCACGCGCAGGAAGGGCAACGGGCTCGTGCCGGTGCCGCGGGGCGCGGAGCGCGGGCCTCCGGGCAGGGCGATCCCGTGGGGCCGTCCGGAGCGGCGCACGAGTAGCGCGGCCCCGGCCGTACGCGGTCGCCCCGGCCGCTCCGTGCCGACGTCTTTCGGGGAGGGACGTCGACACGGACTGCGGGCCGGGGGCCTCAGAGGAATTCGACGAGGGGAAACGCCCGGTGGCGCCGTGGCGGCGTGAGGAAGTTCTGTCGCCGTGTCGCCGTCAGGAACCGCTCCAGCCCGTTCTCTTCCTCGGGCACGCCGTACGCCGCCGTCAGATCGAGCGAGGCCTGATTCGTACGCATCGTGGCGAAGAAGTCAGCCGTCGGGACGAACACCGTGAACTCCAGCTTGGGCTGGACGGACCCGTCCGGCACGTCCATGGAGCTGTAACCGGGGCCGTCCATGCGTACGTGCAGCGGCTTGCCGTCGGCCGTGCGCGACGACCTCTGGAGACAGGACAGGTGGCCGATCCGGCGCTCCCCGTCCGGGGTGCCCCTGCCCTGGGCGCTCAGCAGGGCGTCGTCCGTGCCCCGGAAGGTGTTCGGCAGGAACGCGGGGCCTCCGCCGTCGGTGATCTGGTCGGCGTTCCCCGGCGAAGGCGGCGGCGTGGAACGGAACATGTACTGGACGCGTTCCGTGAACGAGGCGTCGTCTCCCGGCACACCGGCGTCGTCGACGTCGTAGAACTGCTGGAGATCCATGAGGACGTGCGACAGGTGCTGGACGGCGCCCTGGTCGAAGTACGAGCCCGGCTCGGCCGTGGTGAGGCCGCTCGCCCGGAAGGTGACCGCGTCGGCGTCCGCGGTCCCGGCGGTCTGCTGGTCGGCGAAGCCCATCCACATCGGCGAACGCGGATTGACCATGAAGGCGTAGGGCAGCGACGTGCTGTCCGCCAGCTTCCTGGGCAGTCCGATCTGGGTGAACATCGCCCGGGTGGAGGTGAAGGACAGCAGGTCGGAGAGGGGCGGCGAGGGCTGGGGGCGGCCGGCGAGGGTCTGGCTCCCGCCGAGCCACCGGAGCACGTCCTGGATGTTGGCCGCGTGATCGCTGCGCAGCGTGAGCAGCAGGTCGTTGCCCTCGATCGACACGGGCACGTGGAACCGGCGTTTGACGATGCCGCTGTTGGCGGGGGACACGTCCGTGGGGCCGGGCACCGCTTCCTCCAGGACGTACCGGTGTGCCGTCGAGCGCAGGCGCGGCATGTGCGCGGAGACCAGATGGCCCTGCAGCCCTCCCGGTAATCGTCTGAAGTACGGAAGGCCGTACGAGAGGAACGTGAACACACCCGAGGGGCTGAAGGGATACGCGCGCTCGACGGCGGCCAGCGCGCCGGCCAGTTTGACCTGGTCGACACGGGTGGGCGGCCGCAGCAGGCGGGCGGTCACGAAGAGGGTGTGCACGGGGCCGAACTGGACTTCGACGCCGTCGACGTCGGTGACCGGTGCGATGAAGTCCGCGATGTCGAACTGGACGTCGGGCAGGACGGGTGCCTGGTCGCCCCCGCCCGTCGCCGCGCGGGCGGTGTTCCTCGACGGAACGACCGAGGACTGTCCGAGCAGCTCCAGACCGGCCACGGCGGCGGCCAGTACGCCGCCCCGCAGGACGTTACGGCGGGTGCGTCCCGTGGCGCTGCGGGGATCGTGAGGATCGCGGGGAGGGGCGGGGCAGGCGGGGGAGGCGGGAGGCGCGGCTGTCGGGGGCCGCGGCACGGTTCCGGTTCCGGCTTCTGACTCTGGGGCGTCGTCCGTCATGTCTTCCACTCCTGGATGCGGGGCGGTCCCGGCGGCCGGCCGGGCCGTGGGGTCGAGCGCGACGCCCTTCCCGCACGGGAGGTGCAGGTCCGCGAGCGGGAAGGGCAGCCTTGACGGGCATTAATTGCACTCAAGGTGCAAACAACGCGTCCAGCATACGCACGGCGCGAGCGTGCTGTCAGGGGTTCGGGTCCGGTGGAGGGGACGGCGTGGCCGGCTCGGACGACGCGGGCGCCCACGCCCCGTCCACGGGCGGGTGCCGCCGTGCCGCAGGCGCAGCAGGAAGTCAAGGATCCCCGCCGCCCCGTTGGCGTACTCGGAGCCGCTCGTGGCATCGGCGACGAGGAGCAGCCCGTCGCTCTCGCAGCGCTGGGCGTCGATGACCGCGGCGATGCCCTCGGCCTGGGTGCGGTAGCGGGCCTCTCCCGTGATGTCGGCCATGTCCAGGAGGAAGTGGCCGGTCCCCGCGATTCCGCAGCAGGCACCCGGGATCGCACGCCACGGATTGCCGACGGCTGCCGCCGCGGCCTGCTCGGCGAGGTCCACGAAGCGCCGCAGACCGGTGGCCGACCCCAGACGGACGAGGAAGCCGCCGATGCCCGCCGGGCCGTTGCACCACCGGGTGCTCGGCCGCGGCTGCGGCTCGCCCCCCACCTCGGCGGGCCACGCGGCCCGGCCGTCCTCGACGCGGGCGGCCCTGACGAGCGTGTCGCCCGCGCCGAGGGCGGGCGATCTTCAGCCGGGACTGGCGGCCGCGCTCGGCCCGGCCGTCCGGCGCCCGGCCGTCCGTAGCGCGGTCCTCGGACCGCGGTTGTGGGCCGGCCGGTTCACGACACCCCTCCCCACCTCGCTTGGTGCCATCGTCGCAAGCGAACGGGAAGGGGGCCGCGTCGGCGCGACCGTCCTCGCCGCCCCGGTGCCGACCGTACGGGTGGCAGACCGCGACCGTCCCGGGGAGCCGCGTGGCGCGCCTGTTTGGTGACGCGCGTACGTGTCTACGAATCGCGGGCCGGCGCTCGAAGAACGGGCCGGTGTCCCTCCGTATCCGAAGGAGACCTCCCCACCATGCCCAGAAACCCGCGATGGCTCGTCGCCCTGGCGGCCGGAGCCGCAGTACTGAGCGCGGGCCCGGCCGCGGCGTCGGCAGCGCCGCCGGCCGCGGTCAACCCGGCTCCCTTCTCCACCGTCATCGTCGACCGCAGCACCGTCGCGCACGGAGAGAGCTTCACCGTGTCCGCGAGCCGCTACCGGCCGAACGAGGAGGTGTACGTACGGCTGATCCCGGAAGGCCGGGCCGATGACACCCGTGCCGTGGCGGGAATCGACGGGGACCTCGACGGGAACGGCGACCTGCGCCGAGGCAGGCGCATCGTCACCCTCGCCATCCTCCTCGCGAACGCCAACGGAGAGGTCTCCGGCACGGTCACGGTGCCCGCGCGGTACGGCCGTCACCACCGCATCCTGGGCGAGTACCGCCTGGAGCTCGCCGGGCACGGCTCCCAGCTGTGGCAGTCGATCCCCTTCCGGGTGGTCGCGGCCGAGGGCGGCGGGCACCACAAGCCCGGCCCCGGCCAGGCCGAGAAGCCCGGTCAGGACCCCCACGGGGAGCCGGGCGCGAAGCCCCACCAGGACGGGCCCGAGGACGCGCCCGAGGACGCGCCGGAGCAGTCCCCCGAGGGCTGACCGCGGTACGACGTCGCCACGGAGCGGCCCGCTGTCTTGGGCCGCCGTACGCCGGGCGTCGTATGACAGTCACTCAAAAGGGAGCTGAGCGGACGCGGAGGAGCCCCCAGAGGGTAACGATGCCGCGACCCGCTCTCCCTTTCCCCTAGAAAGCAGAAGCACTTTGATGCGCTCTGATCTCCCTCGGCGCGGCCGTTGGGGGCCGTTGCCCGGTCGGCGGATCCCCCAGGTCTGCGGGGCTCTCGTCGTGCTCACCGTGGCCGCGGCCGGGCTCGCGGGCACCGCGGCCTCGGCCCCGGTGGGGCCGTCGGCCTCCCCGGTCGTGGTGCGGGCGGACCCCAGCCCGAAGGCGTTCTGTCCCCCCTGGGTGGAATGCGGTCCCCATCAGTCGGACCCTTCGGACGACTGGCGGCCACCGCACCACGACGACGAGGACGGGCCGCCGCGGCACGAAGACCACGACGGGCACAAGCCTGCGGGCCCGAGCGGCCCGCCGGGCCCGAGCGGTCCTCCGGGCCCGAGCGGTCCTCCGGGGGCCAGTGGCTCCCCGGGCCCGAGCGGTCCTCCCGGTCCCAGCGGTTCCCCGGGCCCGAGCGGTCCTCCGGGGGCCAGTGGCTCCCCGGGCCCCAGTGGTGCTCCGGGGCCGAGCGGTCCTCCCGGGCCCAGCGGGCCCGTCGGGCCCGCGTCCACCAGCGAGATCGTCGGTGACCCCATCACGGTGGTCCCCGGCGAAGAGGCCACCGTGTTCGCCACCTGCCCGGCCGGGAGCACCCTCGTCAGCGGCGGCTACCTGATGAGCGGCGTGCTGCAGGTCCTGCTGAACTCCCGGGCGGCCACCCCCGACACCTGGACCGTCACCGTCCTGAACGCCTCGCCAATGAACGCCACCGTGACGGCCGTCGCACAATGCGCGCCGTGATCGAACGCCGGGCACAACTGCCCGCCCCTGAAGGGAATTTCATGCTCAGATCGGAAAGGGCCGTCAAGATCCTGGGGACCGGCGCATGCCTGGCCTCCATCTTGGCGCTCTCCGCACCGGCCGCCTCGGCCACGACGACCGACATCTCGTGCGGCGAGGTCCAGACCGGCGTGGTGTCCTGCCTCCTGCCGGACGGCCTCTCCTCGTACGGCACCACGGCCCTGCTGACGGCCGCGCAGGCCGCGACGCAGACCTCGCTGACGGCGGCCACTCCCATGGTCGTCACGGCCTACGGCGGTGCCGGCCGGTACGGAAGCAACGGCGGTGGCCTCTACACCGGCGGTAACGGCGGTTACGGCGGCAAGGCGCAGACCGTGACGTCGATCGCCAGCTTCCAGGCCGCGTACGGGCAGACCCTCTACTACTACGTGGGTCAACTCGGCGCGACGTCCGCCGGCGGTCGAGGCGGTGCCTCGACCCTGGTCTCCGGCGTGGACCTGACCACGCAGAACCCGTGCATCGCGGGCTACGGCACATGCACCACGACCACGGTGCTCGCCGATGCCGCCGGTGGTGGCGGCGGCGGACAGGGCAACGCCAACGGGAACGGCGGCGCCGGCGGAAACGGCGGCACCGCGGTCTCGGGTCAGATCATCTCGGCCGGGTCCACGGGCGGTGACGGCAAGGCGACCACCGGCCTCACCCGTACCGGTGCGGGCGGGAAGGGTGCCAGCAACGGTGACGGCGGCGACGGCGGCCGCGGCGGATCCGGCGTGGACAGCAAGTACGGGACCCCGGGCATCGACGGCATCGGCGGTCTCGGCGGGCCGGTCCACACCAGTAACGGTCCCAACGCCGGCGCGAGCTGGACGAACAACTCCTCCCTGTTCTTCGCCAATGCCGGGCAGGGCGGCGAGGGTGAGTGGCGGACCAACGGCACCAACTACGGCAGCGGTGGCGGTGGCGGTGGCGGCTGGGGCGGTGGCGGCGGTGGCGGCGGCGGTGGCGAGGCCATCACCGGTGGCGGTGGTGGTGGCGGCGGCAGCTGGGCGGCGGCCAACACCGACACGGTCGTGAGCGTTCCGGTGATCTCCAACGGCAACGTCGGTCTGAACGGCGCGGTCTACATCACCTTCGTGAGTACCACCTGATAGCCGGCCGCATGGCCCGCGGCCCCGTCCCCCTGCCGGGGGACGGGGCCGCGGGGCGTCGGCGGGGGAGGGGTCAGCCGACGCAGGACGTGACGGGCGCCAGGCTGTAGAGGCAGTTCGTCGGCGCGTTGTTGGCGATCGTGGTGTTCGTGACGGAGGTGATCGCGGTGCTCGTCCAGATGCCGCCGGGTGCGGGGGCGTCCGGCGCGACGTTGAACTGCACCGAGGCGTCGGTCAGTTCGTAGGTGCCGCCCGCGTTGTAGATGCCGGCGCCTCGGGAGCCGGTGCCGGAGACCTTGTTGCGGTCGATGGCGGAGCGGTTCACCTTCACCGTCGGGGTGTTGGCGAGGTTGGTCGTGTAGATCCCGCCGCCCAGCGAGTAGCGGCCGGCGGCCAGGTTCCCGGTGACGTCCGAGGCGTTCATCAGGCTCACGGTGCCGCCGAACACGCTGATTCCGGCCCCGAGGCCGCCCTCCCCGATCAGCTTGTTCCCCTTCACCTTGGTGTTGTCCAGCGTGAGCGTTCCGTCGAGCATGAAGATGCCGCCTCCACCGTCCTCCACCGTCTGGCCCGTCACCGTGTTCCCCTCGATGGTGGAGTTGGTGAAGGTCTTGGTACCGCCGCTGACGTACACCCCGCCCCCGTTGCCCGCCGCCAGACCGCCGGTGGTGACGCGGTTGTCGGTGACGGAGGCCCCCAGCACGTTCAGGACACCGCTCGCTTGGGAGAAGATGCCCCCGCCGTTGTCGAAGGCGGTGTTGTGCTTGACGCTGCCGCCGTTGATGGTGAGCGTCCCGGAAGGGTGCCCGATGCCGCCGCCGACGCGCGCACGGTTGCTCGTGATGTGCGTGTCGACGAGGGTGAGCTGTCCCTCCGACTCCAGTCCGCCCGCGGTGCTCGCCCCGCCGGTGGTGCGGTTGTCCGAGATGCGGCTGTCGGTCAGGGTCGCCGTGCTGCCGGGCATGAACCGGGCGCCGCCGCCGATGTTCGCCGTGCCCCCCTGGAAGGCCACGTGGGTGCCCGCGAACGTGCTGTTGTTCCGGACCAGCACGGCGCCGCCACCGATGTTCGAGCCGGGCTGCCCGTTCATGACGGTCAGGTCGTTGAGTGTCAGCCTGCCCGGGGTGGGGACGGGCGTGAGGGTGCCGACTTCGAACAAGCGGAAGGAGGTGTTTCCGACACGCTTGATGGTCGCGTTGTGGCCGTTGATGGTCACGCCGCCCGGATTGTTGTTGGTGATGGGCGGGAGCCCGTCGTCGGCGCCCGGAATGTAGGGAGCCGTGACCTCGTAGAGGCAGTACGGCTCCAGGTCGATGACGGGGGCCACGTTCGTGTTCGCGTTGTTGATCGCGGCGATCAGGGCCGCGGTGTCGCACGGCACGGTGACCGCGTGCGCGGGGACCGCGGCGGTGGTGGCCGCCACGCCGGTCAGGACAAGGGTGACAAGGGAGCTCAGTCCCCGGGGACGCATGCTGCGCCGTCTCATCGGCGTACCTTTCGTGAAGCCATTCGCGGGGCCGTCCGTGGTGCCGTACGAGCCCCGGGGAAGGGGTAACCGTGAGAGGCGCGGTTCATGCCCCGTACCGCGGCGGGGTTCGTGTCTGTCACACGTCCGGGTCCAGCGGGAGACCCGGACGGCGGGTCGGGCGCGGGTCGGACGGTCCGGCCGTACGGGTCAGGAGTCGGTGATCCTGACGAGGCCGCCGACCACGCCGACATAGGCGGAGCCGTCCCTGCCCAGGGTCACCGGCGCGTAGTGGTTGTTGAACAGGGGTCCGGAGCCGACCAGCCGGCTCCACACCCGCTTGCCGGTCCGTACGTCCAGCGCCGTCAGGTACCAGGCGTCGGGCATCGCGGGGGCGCCCTTCCCGCCGGCGGACCGCAGTTCGTCGGCGGTCGGGTGCGTGAAGGTGTACAGGAGACCCGTCGCGAGGGAGACCTTGCTGACGACGCTGGGAACCCGTTCGCCGCTGTCGGACCAGGCGAGGGAACAGGTACGGGTGGCGTAGTCGACGTGCACCCGGGCCAGGCCGGGCTCGGTGTCGACCTGACGCCCTCCGAGCATGCCCTTCAAGAGCGCGTGGTCCTCGACGACGTAGCCGTAGTTGTTCTCCACGACGAGGTCACCGCCCACGGCGACGAGGCTGTTCTCGTCGGCGCCCTTTCCCGGGGCGAAGACCGGCTGTTCGCACACCTTCGCGGGGCCGGCCTTCCCGCGCGCCATCACGAGTACGTTCATCCGCGGATCGGCGTTGTCGGTGATGGCCACGTATCCTCCGCCCGGGCCGGACGCCGAGCCGATGAGCGTGGGCGTGGTGCCGCTGCCCCGGCTGAGCTGGCCGGGCTTGTGCCGCGAACCCCGGTCGTACGCGGCCCGCCAGGTGACGACGGGCCGGCCCGCGGCGGGCGCGTCGAACCGGTAGAGGGCGTGGTCGCTGACGACGAAGACGCCGCCGGACTCGTCGACCGCGATGCTGTTGGCGATCGTCTCCCCGTGCAACACGTGGGTGGAGACCGCGCCGGTGGCCGGATCGAGGACGCCGACCACACCGCTGTCGGTCACGAACCACATCCTCCCCGACCAGTCGGGGAGCACGGACACGATGCCGCCGGTGCCGATCACCGCCTTGAGGTCGTGGCGTGCCTCCGTCACGAGCGTGTCGTGCCGGACGGCCACGACCTCGATGGTGCCGTCCTTCGTGGGGACGACGGCCCGGTCGAGCTGATCGAGGTAGAAGTAGCCGCCTCCGGAGACTTCCGTCGGGCTGGTGCCCGCCGTCCCGGGCAGCGTGAGGGAGGCGACCGCCCCGAGGTCGTCCGGATCGAGCAGCATGAGCCGGGGAGCGTGTCCGGGAGTCATGCACACGGTGACGATCCGGCCCCTGGAGTCGAAGGTGACCGAGCCGCAGAGGCCGCCCTGGAGCCTGCCGCGTACGGCGAGACCGCGGCCGGTGGGGCCGGGGCCGTCGTACGCGTCGCTCTGGTAGGCGTCGCCGTGGAGGTTGCTGGAGCCGTTGGCGGCCATGAACGGGTGCTGCGGGACCGCGGGGACGGAGACCGGTCGCGGTACGACGGCGTGACCGGTGAACGGGGGCAGCGCGGCCCCGCGAGGATCTCCGGGTATGGGCAGGGCGCGCGGGGTCAGCGCACCGGCCGGGTGGGCGGCGCTGAGGGGCGATAACACGGCGGCTGCCACCAGGACGGCCAGGGCGCGGAGGAACCTGCGCATGCGGAGGCCTTTCATCCGTTGACCGAGTGAGGACGTGGAGGGGCGGGGAAGGGGGTGGTGGAACGCGGCGGGACACGTGCGGTGGTGCGTGCGGCGGTACGAGCGGGCGGTCGACGGGCACGTGGGCAGCACGAGCCCTTCGGTGTTCTTGCACTGGTAGTGCAATAATGATGATGCGTCAGAGCCCACGGGCTGTCGAGGGTTCGGACGCACGCCGCGGCGTTCCGCCCGCCCGTCCACTCGGGGACCGGGCGACCGCGCCCATGTCCTGGTTCGTGCAAAACGAGCAGGATGGGCCGGCCGACGTGGACGTGGTCGGGTACTCCATCGCCACCCGGATCGGCAACAACCGCGCCGACCTCTTCCTGGAGGCGATGGTCGGTCAGTTGGCCGCGGTGACCGGGCGGAAGAAGGTGCCGGGCACCGCCGGACAACCCACTCGCGAGCCGTTCCACGACGTGCTGCGGGAGGTGCGGGAGGCCGCCGTTGACGCCGCGGTCCACGGCCGGACACGACGGGCGAGTCTGCGCCTGAGCGCACCGAACGGGCGGTGGACCACGAAGGAACCCGCTCCCGGCCGGCTCCCGGTCCGCGCGTCGTGGAACATCAGCCCCGGGTCAGTGCCCTGAGCGCGGTGTTGAGTTCGGGGACGTTCACGCGTGGTTCGCCCATGAAGCCGAGGGTGCGGCCGGTGGTGTGGTCGGCGACGAGCTTCTCGACCTGCTCGACGTCGAGGCCGTTCCGCTCGGCGACCCGGTGGACCTGGAGCTTGGCGTACTCGGGGGAGATGTGCGGGTCGAGGCCCGAGCCGGAGGAGGTGACGGCGTCGGCCGGCACGTCCTCGGGTTCGACCGTGTGGGCGGCCGTGGAGTTGTCGGTGACGACGGCGTCCTTGGCGGCGACGACCTGGGCGCACAGGGTGCCTTGCTCCGCGCCCGCCGTGCAGAGGCCGTTGACGGCGCCGTTGTCGGCGGACCGGTTGGTGGCGCCGGAGAGGATCAGCGAGTACCGGGTGTTCACGCTGTTGGAGCCCAGGCCGTTGGAGGGGCGCGGCTGGAACCACTTCAGGTCCGGTTTGGCGGCTTCCTCGGTGTCGTCGGGATTCTGTTTCGGCAGGTTGTAGCTCTGCCCGATGAGGGAGGAGCCGACGACCTGGCCGCTCTTGTCCTTGATCTCGGAGCCGTCGGCCTTGTCGTTGAACAGGGCTTGGGCGATGCCCGTGACGGCGAGCGGGTAGATGACGCCGCAGATGACCGTCAGGACCAGCAGGGCCCGCAGACCCGCGCCGAGCAGACGCGCGGTGTTGCCCACAGAGTTGTTCATCACAGATCAGCACGTTCCTAATTCAGGCGAGCCCGGGGACGAGGGAGACGAGGAGGTCGATGACCTTGATGCCGATGAAGGGGGCGATCAGGCCGCCCACGCCATACAGGCCGAGGTTGCGCCGGAGCATCTTGTCGGCGCTGGTCGGCTTGTACCGCACGCCCTTGAGGGCGAGCGGCACGAGCGCGATGATGATCAGCGCGTTGAAGACGACCGCGGAGAGGATCGCGGACTCGGGTGAGGCCAGGCCCATGATGTTGAGCTTGTCGAGGCCCGGGTAGACCACGGCGAACATCGCCGGGATGATCGCGAAGTACTTGGCGACGTCGTTGGCGATGGAGAACGTCGTCAGCGCACCGCGCGTGATCAGCAACTGCTTGGGGATTTCCACGATCTCGATGAGCTTGGTGGGGTTGGAGTCCAGGTCCACCATGTTCCCGGCCTCCTTGGCGGCCGAGGTGCCGGTGTTCATCGCGACGCCGACGTCGGCCTGGGCGAGTGCGGGTGCGTCATTCGTGCCGTCGCCGGTCATCGCGACCAGCTTGCCGCCCGCCTGCTCCCGCTTGATGAGGGCCATCTTGTCCTCGGGCGTGGCTTCCGCGAGGAAGTCGTCCACGCCGGCCTCTTCGGCTATGGCCTTCGCGGTGAGCGGATTGTCGCCCGTGATCATGACGGTCTTGATGCCCATGCGACGCAGTTCGTCGAACCGTTCGCGCATGCCTTCCTTGACGACGTCCTTGAGGTGGATGACGCCGAGGACACGGGCCCCGCGCTCGTCATCGACGGCCACGAGGAGAGGGGTTCCGCCGGCCTCGGAGATCCGGTCGGTCAGGGTGTCGGCATCGTCGGAGACCTGACCGCCCTGCTCCTTCACCCAGGTGATGACCGAACCGGCCGCCCCCTTGCGGGTCTTGCGGCCGTCCACGTCCACGCCGGACATCCGGGTCCGGGCGGTGAAGGCGATCCACTCGGCGCCGGCGAGCTCGCTCCGACCGCGTTCGCGCAGCCCGTACCTCTCCTTCGCCAGGACCACGATCGAGCGGCCCTCGGGAGTCTCGTCCGCCAGCGACGAAAGCTGCGCGGCGTCCGCCAGTTCGGCGTCCGTGATGCCCTTGACCGGCACGAACTCGCAGGCTTGGCGGTTGCCGAGGGTGATGGTGCCGGTCTTGTCGAGCAGGAGCGTCGACACGTCGCCCGCGGCCTCCACGGCCCGGCCCGACATGGCGAGGACGTTGCGCTGGACCAGGCGGTCCATGCCGGCGATGCCGATGGCGGAGAGCAGGGCGCCGATGGTGGTGGGGATCAGGCAGACCAGCAGGGCGGTGAGCACGATCATCGACTGCTCGGCGCCCGCGTGGATGGCGAAGGGCTGGAGGGTGACGACCGCGAGCAGGAAGACGATGGTGAGGGACGCGAGGAGGATGTTCAGCGCGATCTCGTTGGGCGTCTTCTGCCGGGCCGCGCCCTCGACGAGGGCGATCATGCGGTCGATGAAGGTCTCGCCGGGCTTCGTCGTGATCTTGACGACGATCCGGTCGGACAACACCTTCGTGCCACCCGTGACCGCGCTGCGGTCGCCGCCCGACTCGCGGATGACGGGCGCGGATTCACCGGTGATGGCCGACTCGTCCACCGACGCGACGCCCTCGACGACGTCACCGTCACCGGGGATGATGTCGCCCGCCTCGCAGATCACCAGGTCGCCGATGCGGAGTTCCGCGCCGGGGACCCGTTCCTCCAGCGAGCCGTCGAGGCGGCGGGCGACCGTGTCCGTCTTCGCTTTGCGGAGCGTGTCGGCCTGGGCCTTGCCGCGGCCCTCGGCGACGGCCTCGGCGAGGTTCGCGAAGATCGTGGTCAGCCACAGCCAGGCGGTGATCGCCCAACCGAACCAGTCGGTCGGGTCCTTGGCCGCCAGCACGGTCGTGACGACCGAGCCGATCAGGACCACGAACATGACGGGCGACTTGATCATCACGCGGGGGTCGAGCTTGCGCACCGCGTCCGGGAAGGACTTCAGCAGTGCCTTGGGATCGAACAGCCCCCCGCCGACACGGTGTGCCGCAGGCGTGTGCCCGGTGGGAACGTCCTCGTGCGGGGCACGGGTGGGAGTGATGGTGCTCATGAGGCGAGCCCTTCGGCGAGCGGCCCCAGCGCGAGGGCGGGGAAGTAGGTCAGGCCGGTGATGATGACGATCGTGCCGACGAGCAGGCCCGCGTAGAGCGGCTTGTCGGTGCGGAGCGTGCCCGCGGTCTCCGGTACGGGCTTCTGCTCGGCGAGCGAGCCGGCCAGTGCGAGGACGAACACCATGGGCAGGAACCGGCCGAGCAACATGGCGATGCCGATGGTGCTGTTGAACCACTGGGTGTCGGCGTTGAGTCCGGCGAAGGCGGAGCCGTTGTTGTTGGCACCCGAGGTGTAGGCGTAGAGGATCTCGGAGAAGCCGTGCGCGCCGGAGTTCGTCATGGAGTTGCCCGGGGTGGGCAGGGCCATCGCGGCGGCGGTGAAGCACAGCACCAGGGCCGGGGTGACGAGGATGTAGCAGGCGGCCAGCTTGATCTCGCGGATGCCGATCTTCTTGCCGAGGTACTCGGGGGTGCGGCCGACCATCAGGCCGGCGATGAACACCGCGATGATCGCCATGATCAGCATGCCGTAGAGGCCGGATCCGACCCCGCCGGGGGCGATCTCGCCGAGTTGCATGCCCAGCAGGGTGATGCCGCCGCCGAAGCCGGTGTAGGAGGAGTGGAAGGAGTTGACCGCACCGGTCGACGTCAGCGTCGTGGCCACGGCGAAGATCGACGAGCCGCCGATTCCGAAGCGGGTCTCCTTGCCCTCCATGGCGCCGCCGGCGACGTCGAGGGCCGGGCCGTGGTGGGCGAACTCGGTCCACATCATCAGACCGGTGAACGCGATCCAGATGATGCCCATCGTCGCGAGGATCGCGTAGCCCTGGCGCAGGTTGCCCACCATCCGGCCGAAGGTCCGGGTCAGCGCGAAGGGGATGAGCAGGATCAGGAAGATCTCGAACAGGTTCGAGAAGGGGGTCGGGTTCTCGAAGGGGTGGGCCGAGTTGGCGTTGAAGTAGCCGCCGCCGTTCGTCCCCAGCTCCTTGATGACCTCCTGCGAGGCGACCGCCCCGCCGTTCCACTGCTGCGAGCCGCCCGTGAACTGGCCGACCTCGTGGATCCCGGCGAAGTTCTGGATGACTCCGCAGGCGACCAGGACGACCGCGCCGATCACGGAGATCGGGAGCAGGACGCGGACGGTGCCGCGCACCAGGTCGGACCAGAAGTTGCCGAGTTCACCGGTGCGGGAGCGGGCGAAGCCCCGTACGAGCGCCACCGCCACGGCCATGCCGACGGCGGCGGAGACGAAGTTCTGCACCGCGAGGCCGCCGGTCTGTACGACGTGACCCATGGCCTGTTCGCCGGAGTACGACTGCCAGTTGGTGTTCGCCACGAAGGACGCGGCGGTGTTGAAGGCCTGATCCGGATCGATCGACACGAAGCCGAGCGAACCCGGCAGGCTGCCCTGCAGGCGCTGAAGGGCGTAGAGGAACAGGACGCCCACCGCCGAGAAGGCGAGGACGCCGCGCAGGTAGGCGGGCCAGTGCATCTCGACGTTCGGGTCGGCGCCGATGGCCTTGTAGATCCACTTCTCCGGTTTGTGGTGCTTCTCGGAGGAGTAGACCCGGGCCATGTGGTCGCCGAGTGGGCGGTAGGCCAGCGCGAGCGCGGCGATCAGCGCGAGGAACTGGAGCACGCCGGCGGTTACGGGGCTCATGTCTGCTCAGAACCTCTCCGGATACACGAGGGCGAGGACGAGGTAACCGAGCAGTGACACGGCCACGACGAGGCCGACGACGTTCTCGACGGTCACAGCCTGGTCACCCCCCGGGCGATGAGGGCCACCATCGCGAACACCGCGATCGTGGTGACGACGAAGGCCAGATCGGCCATCGCGAGCTCCTGAGTGAAGTGGGAAGAAATGAATCAGCCAGTTGGCTGATGACGAGACAACCGCGTCCCGACCCGGGTGTTAAGCCGCCTTGACGGGGTCCATACGGCAGCCCCGCAACCCTTGACGCCACTCTTACGGGAGGCTGCGCGGCGGATGTCGAGGAGGGGGGAGGGGAACCGCAGGTGGGTTCCGCGCGCGACGCGACGCGGAGGCCCGGAAGTTGTCGGGCCTGGTGAGGAAGCCGGAACGTGCCGCGCGGCAGGAGCGCCCATAGGCTTGAGGGGATACCTCCGGACCTGGGTGGGAGGCCGCCCCATGAGCAGGCGTTGGACCGCGCGTCTGGCCCTCGCGGCGGGCGTGGCCGCGCTCTTGGTACTGGTGGTCTTCGCCGGATTCGGCAGCCTCGTGCTCATGGGGGTGGGGTGGGCGGGTCTGGTGCTCACGGCGGCCGGTGGCTGGTGGATGCTCACCCACACCGGCTGGCTCCGGGTGCCGGCCGTGATGCTGGTGATCGCCGCGCCGCTCGGTGTCCTGTTCCTGTACGCGTCCGCCGGACTGTTGTGGGTCGTGCTGGTCTCGCTCGGCCTGTGGGCACTGGCCGTTTCCGCCGGCAGGGCGGCGCTTGCCGACGACGCCCCGCCGGGCATGCCGGAGCGGTCCGCCGGCCGGGCCGAGCACCCGTTCCTGATCATGAATCCGCGCTCGGGCGGCGGAAAGGTCGGCAAGTTCCGCCTGGCGGAACGGGCCAGGGCCAAGGGCGCCGAGGTCGTCGTACTGGACCCGGCCGAACGGCAGGACGTGGCCGAGCTGGCGCGGCGGGCCGTCCGCGGCGGGGCCGATCTGCTCGGCGTCGCGGGTGGCGACGGGACACAGGCCCTGGTCGCTGGCGTGGCCGCGGAGCACGACATACCGTTCATGGTGATCGGCGCCGGCACCCGCAACCACTTCGCCATGGACCTGGGCCTGGACCGGGAGGACCCCTCCAGGTGTCTGGACGCACTGGACGACGCGGTCGAACTGCGCATCGACATCGGCTACCTCCAGGGGGGACCGCCCGGGGACCGGAACGCGGAGCGCGTCTTCATCAACAACGCCTCGTTCGGCGTGTACGCGGAAGTCGTCCAGAGTCCCGCCTACCGCGACGACAAGGCCCGCACCATTCTGGAGATGCTGCCGGACCTGCTGACCCACCGGAGCGGCGCGGTGTTGAGTGTCCGTGCCGACGCCCTGGCCGTGGAGGGGCCCCAGGCCGTACTGGTGAGCAACAACCCCTATGCGAGGGGCGACTCGGCGGGACTGGGGCGCCGGCAGAGACTGGACTCGGGCGAGCTCGGGGTGCTGTGTGTCGGCGTCGCCAACGCCGCCGAGGCCACGGAACTCCTGCTGCGGGGCGGACAGGGCCGCGGGCTGACCGCGACCACCGCCCGAGAGGTCGTCGTCGACGCCGACGCCCCGGTCATACCGGTCGGTGTCGACGGCGAGGCCTTGACGCTGCCCACTCCGGTGCGCTGCCGCCTCTCGCCCGGCGCCCTGCGCGTACGCGTGCCCCGTCACCGGCCCGGCGTGCCGCGCGTCGCACCGCCGATGGACTGGCGCCGGGTACGGACTCTGGCGCTGTCGATGGGACGGGCGGCGGCCGGACGCGGTACCGCCTGATCAGTACGGACGCGGTAACCGCCTGATCAGTACAGGAGGGCCCCGAGGTCGACGATCAGCGGGAGGCGGTCCGCGGTGAGGACACGGCTGAAGGCCGGGCGCAGTTCCGCCTCGTCCCCGCAGCCGACGGTGCCGCGCAGGACGGTTTCCGTGGCGGGGCTTTCAGCCGGGGTGCTGCTCGGGGACGCGCAGGGCCAGGAGGGCCGTGTCGTCGCTGGTCCATCCCTCGTGCCGGGCAGCCAGGGTGTCGTTGATGTGGCTGATGGTGTCGGTGGCGTTCATGCCGGCCGTGTCGGCGAGGGCGCGGGCCAGGTCGGCGTCGTCGAAGACGTCGTGCTCCCGGTCGGGGGCCCCGGGGCGGGCGCGTGCCTCGGTCGCGCCGTCGGTGTAGAGGAGGAGCAGGTCCCCCGGGGCGAGACGGAACCTGGTGTCGGCCAGCCGGATGGGGTCGAAGACGCCGAGGAGCTGTCCGGGCCTGCCGATCTCACGGACGGTGCCGTCGGCCCGGCGGACGAGGGCGGGCGGGTGGCCGGCCAGGGCGAGCGTCCCCGCGAGGCCCCCGCGGGTGGTCCGGAAGCGGGCGTAGACGGCGGTGAGGAAGCGTGGAGCGTGCTGGGCGAGCATCGCGGTGTTGAGGCGGTCGAGGAGTCCTGCGGGGGAACGGTTCTCGCCGGCCTCGGCGCGAATCGTGTAGCGGGCCATCGAGGACACCTGGGCGGCCTGTACGCCTTTGCCGCACACGTCGCCCAGGACGGCGGCCCAGGAGGAGCCGCGGGTGCGGAACAGGTCGTAGAAGTCGCCGCCGACCTCGATGTCGGAACGGCCGGCGCGGGACGCGGGAAGGTAGGAGGCCGCCACCTCCACGCCCGGTACCAGGGGCAGGGCCGGCGGCAGCAGGCCCTGCTGGAGCGAGTGGGCGAGGTCCGCCGACAGGGTGTGCGCCTTCCGGGCGGCGGTCAGCGACCGGCGCAGGCCGATCTCCGCGCCGACCGAGCGGGCGAGCGTCTCCAGCGTGGTCAGATCGGCGGGCGTCCAGACGCGGGGGCTGTCGTCGATGACGCAGAAGCTGCCCAGCACCTCGCCGCCTGCTCCCAGGAGGGGGTATCCGGCCCAGGCGCCGATGCGCATCGGTCCGACCGAGGGATGGTCACGGGTGCGGGGGTCGTCGGCGGCGTCGTCCACGATGAACGGCTCCCCGTCGAGACCGATCAGGAAGAAGCAGAAGCTCTCCTCCACCGGATTCTGTCGGTCCTCGATCGCGGTCGCGTCGACCCCGACGCAGGCCTTCCAGAACGAGCGCCGGTCGTCCACCAGCGTGATGAACGCCCGCCCCGAGCCGGTGACCCGGGCGGCGAGGCCCGCGAGGTCCTCGAAGACCTGCTCCGGCCCGGTGTCGAGCAGTTCCGTGGCGGAGACCGCCCCGAGCCGGGCCCGGTCCCACAGCTGTCTCGGCAGTCCGTCCGTCTTCTCCCGCACCAGTACTCCCGCACCCCTCGTCCCGGCCCCGCCTCTCCGACCGCGCCCGAACCGGCCGAGCCGCGGTCTTGGAGTCTGTCCGGACGACAGCCAACCACGCCGCATCCCGCCAACCAACCCGGACCCGGGCGGGCCGCGGCGCTCGTCCGTCTTGCTAAGCGGACCGGCGGTCCGTATGTTTGCCTCATGCGGACCGCCGGTCCGCTTTGGGTGGCCCGACAGCTTCCACCCCCGGCCGACGTCTGCACCGACGGGCGTCGCCGTGCGTGACGCCGTGCGTGTCGCCGTGCGTGACGCCTCGCTTCCGAGCGGAATGGAAACCTCGAACATGACCATCCCCATGACTCCTGAGGAGCTCTACCGCCACGGTCTGCGGTTGCTGCTGGAGAAGGACGTCCCCGCATGGATGGACCTGTGGGACGACGACGGGATCCTGGAGTTCCCCTTCGCGCCTCCGGGGTGGCCCGCGCGGCTGGAAGGTCGCCGGGCCATCGCGGACTACATGCGCCCCTACCCGGACCACATCGACCTGCACGACTTCCCCGAGGTGACGGTCCACCGGACCTCCGTCCCCGAGACGATCGTGGTCGAGATGCGCGGCGTGGGCCGCCTGGTGAAGACAGGAGGACCCTTCGACATGACCTACATCGCGGTCGTCACGGTCAGGAACGGCCTCATGACCTCCTACCGCGACTACTGGAACCCCCTCGCCGTGCAGGAGTCCGGCGCCGACTTCACGGGAGCCGAGCGATGAGCGACCCCGCCGCCACCCTGGTCATCGGCGCCACCGGCACCACCGGTCGCCGGGTCACCGCCGGTCTCCTCGCCGAAGGCCACCACGTCAAGGCGGGCGGACGCACCGCCGCCCCGGTGGGCGCCGCGCAGGCGGTCCGCTTCGACTGGAACGAGCCCGCGACCTGGGGCGAGGCCCTGAGCGGGGTCGACCGCGCCTACCTCGTCCCGCCCGTCGGCTCCTCCGACCCGGCCGCGGTGATGCTGCCCTTCCTCCACGAGGCCCGAGCGGCCGGCGTGCGACGCGCGGTGCTGCTCGGGGCGTCGGCGATCCCGGCGGGCGGCCCCGCGGTGGGTCAGGTCCACCAGGCGCTGCCCGGCCTGTTCGACGAATGGGCGGTGCTGCGGCCCTCCTGGTTCATGCAGAACTTCACCGGATCCACCCCGCACGCCCGCAGCATCCGTGAGGGAGGCGTCATCCTGACGGCCTCGGGTGACGGCCGCATCGGTTTCGTCGACGCGCAGGACATCGCCGCCGTCGCCGTACGGGCCCTGCTCGACGAGAAGTCCCCCGACACCGATCTGATCCTGACCGGTCCGCAGACGTTCAGCCACGACGACGTCGCCGCGATCCTCACCGAGTCCACCGGCCGCAGCGTCGTGCACCGACATCTGACGTTCGAGCAACTGCGCGACCGCTGGGCGGCCGAGATCCCGCCGGAATTCGCCACCATGCTGGCCGCCATGGACCGCGCCATCGCCGGCGGTGCGGAGGACCGCACCACGGACACCGTGGAACGCCTCACCGGTCGACCTCCGGGCACCTTCCGCGCCTTCGTCGCAAGGGAGATCGCCTGACGGGGGAGTCGTTCCCGTGCCGCCCCGGCGGGATCGGCGCCGGCGCGCGGGAACGCGTATCGTCGACTGGCTCGACGACGTCACGAACCGGCCCGCCGCATCCCGGGCGGGCGGACCGTCGGTGACGGGCGAAGACCAAGGAGGACCCGTGGCCCAGCGCACGGAACGCGCGGACGCCCTGCGCAACCGAGAAGCCGTACTGGCGGCAGCGGACGCCCTCTTCGCCGCCAGTGGCAGCCCGCAGAGCGTGTCGATGGACGACATCGCCGCGGCCGCGGGCGTCGGCAAGGGCACCCTCTTCCGCCGCTTCGGCGACCGCGCGGGCCTGATCGGCGCGGTGATCGCCTCTCGCCTCGAACCCCTCCGGCGCGCCGTGCGGGAGGCGCAGGACACGACGGGGTCCTCGCCGCGACAGCGGGTGGCGGACCTTCTGGACGCCTCGCTGCGCTTCAAGATCGAGAACCGGAACCTCATGACGGCCGCGGAGGACGCCGGCCTCAGCAGCCCCTACCGGGCCGAGCACTACGGCTGGTGGCACGAGGTCCTCCGCGCGGCCCTCGACGAGGTGCCCGGCGTTCACGACGCGGATTTCACCGCCCACGCACTGCTGGCCGCCATCCGCGCCGACCTCGTGGCCCACCTGATCGACGAGCGGGGGGTGGACGCGGAGGGCCTGCGGTCCTCGCTCGCGGGCTACATCGACAAGGTCCTCGGAGCAGGCTGAGCCCGCCCGACCGGGGTCGGACGCCTCCCGCACCCCGGACATCGCGCCACCCCCGAGCACCGCAGGACCCCCGCGCCCCCCAGTGCATGCGCCGTACGTCGCGGTGCACCCCGCCCGAGTCCGTCCCGCGTCGGCCCGGTGCGCCACCGGGCACCGACTCGGGGTCGGCGCGCAGGGCCCGGCTCCTCCCGCACGCACACCGGGTGTGACGGTCCCGTCACCCCACGCGCCTTACGGAAACCTGCACATCGTGTCCGCGACTGTGCCAACTCACCTCCTCGTCCGGCGATATGACCGGAATGCTCCGCCCGTTTGTGGTGGTTTCGTGTCGGTTGGTTCCGTGTAAGGAAGGGAGGCCCCACATCTGTTACTCGTTCTTGTGGAGAAGCCGTCACCATTCGGTGAATCAAGCTGCACTTCAGTCGTCGGGGATGCCCGTCCGACCGTGATGGGGTGTCAACGGGATTGGTCCGCCGACCCGTTCGCGTGCTTACATCTTGCGTATTGCGGCAGTCGAAATGGGTGGCCCGATTTCAGGCCGCTCCACCGTCGCGTGAATGAATACCTCCCCCCAATGAAAGGTGCGCGCCATGCGTAACGACATCGAGACCCGTGAGATCGCCGACACCGAGCTGGACGCCGTCTCCGGCGGCATCATCGGCGTGTCCGGTGGCCTCGTCGGCGCCGTGACCAGCGATGTCAGCAACGTCCTGGGCTCCCTGAACACCGTCCAGGCCGCCACGGGCATCGTCTCGCAGGTCCCCGGCGTCGTCACGGGCGTCACCGGCGTTTCGGTGAACACCGGTATCGCCGGTCTCTGATCGGGATATCCCCATGAACCCCGGAGCGTCCCCCACGGCTCCGGGGTTCCTGGCTGTCCGCATGTCCGTGCAAGACCGCATGCCCGTGCAAGGCCGTATGTCCGCGCAAGACCGTATGACCGATACGCCCGGCCGATACGAATGCAGTCAAAGGAATGGTCCGTGCAGTTTCGCCAAAAGGCTCTTTCCAAGCTGCAATCGCCCGAAGAACTCGACCTGCCCGTACGCTTCGCGCGCCCGCAGGGCCGGCTCGTCCTGGTCGTCACGGTCATCGTCATGGCCGCCGCGAGTTTCTGGGCCTTCACCGGCACCGTGTCCTCCAAGCTGAGCGCCCCCGGCATCCTCACCCACGCCGAAGGCAGCTACGTACTGCAGACCCCGGTCGCGGGACAGGTCACCGCGGTCCTCGCCGAGGAGGGCCGGCTGTTGACCGCCGGCGCGCCCCTGCTCACCGTTCGTACGCCCCAGGGGGACCGCCCCGTGCGCGTGGTGACCGGCGGCCGGCTGGCGACACTCGTGGCCAAGGTGGGTTCGGTCGTCTCCACCGGTGCGGACGTGGCCACCGTGGAACGCGTGAAGAACCCGCAGGACCCGCTGGTGGCCGTGCTGTACGTGCCCGGCGGCAACGCCTCGACGATCCCGGTCGGCGCGACCGTGGACCTGACCGTCCAGTCGGTCCCGCAACAGCGGTTCGGCACGCTGCGCGGCCGTGTCAAGGCGGTCGGCCGCACGCCGCAGACCACGGCGCAGATCGGCGGCTTCCTGGGCGACGGCGGGCTCGCGGCACAGTTCACCCGCGCCGGAAACCCGGTCGCGGTACTCGTACAGCTGGACCCCTCCACCTCGACCGGGTCCGGCTACCGCTGGTCCTCCGGCGACGGCCCCCCGGACGAGGTCCCGTCGAGGACACCGGTCAGCGGCGCCGTCCACCTCGCCGTGCAACGCCCCGTCGACTGGCTGCTGCCGTGACCGCGCCGCGAACCGGCACGCCGCCGCAGCTCCCTTCGTCCGGACACCGACGGCACCGCCCCGACTCCAAGGGCGGCACCCGCCGCAGGCCCGCACCCGCACCCCGGGCAGGACGCCCCGCCCGGTACGCACCCCCACCGTGCTGCAGATGGAGGCGGTGGAGTGCGGCGCCGCCGCGCTGGCCATGGTGCTCGGACACCACGGCCGCTTCGTCCCCCTGGAGGAACTGCGCATCGCGTGCGGCGTCTCCCGCGACGGCTCCCGCGCCGGCAACCTCCTCAAGGCCGCACGCGGTTACGGGCTGACGGCCAAGGGCATGCAGATGGGCCTGGACGCGCTGGCCGAGGTGAGCGGCCCGGCCATCCTCTTCTGGGAGTTCAACCACTACGTCGTCTACGACGGGATGAGCCGCCGGCTCGGCCGCAAGGGCGTGTACGTCAACGATCCGGGCAAGGGACGCCGGTTCGTCCCCCTGGACGAGTTCGACACCAGCTTCACCGGTGTCGTGCTCACCTTCGAGCCCGGCGACGGCTTCCGCCGCGGCGGCCGCAAGCCGGGCGTCCTGGGCGCCATGCCGGCCCGTCTGCGGGGCACTTCGGGAACCATGGCCGCCGCCGTGCTCTCCAGCCTCCTCCTGGTGGCCGTCGGCGCCTCGGTGCCGGCGCTGAGCCGCACCTACATCGACATGTTCCTGATCGGGGAGCAGACGTCGCTGCTGGGCGTGCTCTTCGCCTCGATGGCCGTCGCCCTCGTGCTCACCGCGACACTCACCGCGCTGCAACAGGCCAATCTGCTGCGCGGGCGCATCATCTCCTCCACCCTGGGCGGTGCCCGCTTCTTCCGGCACCTCCTGAGGCTTCCGGTCACCTTCTACTCCCAGCGCAACCCGGCGGACCTGGTCCAGCGCCTGCAATCCAACGACACGGTCGCCGAGACCCTCGCCAGGGACCTGGCCGCCGCGGGCGTGGACGCCGTGGTGGTCGTGATCTACGCGGTGCTGCTGTGGACGTACGATCCGCAGCTCACCCTCGTCGGCGTGGCCGTGGCGCTGCTCAACGTGGTGGCCCTGCGGATCGTGATCCGGCTGAGGGCCACCGACACCCAGAAGCTGCGCGCGGAGAGCGCCCGGCTGACCAACACCTCGTACAGCGGTCTCCAACTCATCGAGACCATGAAGGCCACGGGCGGCGAGAACGGCTTCTTCCGGCGCTGGGCCGGACAGCACGCCGTCACCCTCGACGTGCAGCAGCGGCTCGGCGTGCCCAGCGCCTGGCTCGCGATCGTCGCACCCACGCTCGCGGCGCTCAACAGCGCGCTGATCCTCATGATGGGCGGACTGCGGGCGGTGGAGGGGCATCTCACCGTGGGTCTCCTCGTCGCCTTCCAGGCCCTGGTGACCAGCTTCACCGCGCCGATCTCCCGGCTGGGCGGCGTCGCCGGAAGGATCCAGGACTTCGCGGCCGACGTAGCCCGTCTCAAGGACGTCGAGAACTTCCCCGTCGACCCGGTCCACTCGCGGCGCGAGCCCGCCGCCGGCACCCGACGCCTCAAAGGCCACGTGGAGCTGGAGCACGTCACCTTCGGCTACAGCCCGCTGGACGCCCCGCTGCTCACGGACTTCTCGCTCTCCGTCGGCCCCGGGCAACAGGTCGCGCTCGTCGGCGGATCCGGCAGTGGCAAGTCCACCGTCTCCCGGCTGCTCTCCGGCCTCCACACCCCCTGGGAGGGGGCCATCCGCATCGACGGCATGCGGCTGGAGGACATCCCGCGCGGCGCGCTGGCCGCCTCCGTCTCCTTCGTCGACCAGGACGTCTTCCTCTTCGAAGGCACCGTCCGCGACAACGTCACGCTGTGGGACCCCTCCATCCCGGACGAGGCCGTCGTCGCGGCCCTTCAGGACGCCGCCGTGCACGGCGTGGTCGCCCGCCGCCCCGGCGGCATCCGCAGCCGGGTCGAGCAGGACGGTCGCAACTTCTCCGGCGGTCAGCGACAGCGCCTGGAGATCGCCCGGGCACTGGTGCGCCGCCCCAGCGTGATGGTGCTCGACGAGGTGACCAGCGCCCTGGACGCGGTGACCGAGCAGGTCATCATCGACAACCTGCGCCGACGCGGCTGCGCCTGTGTGGTCATCGCCCACCGGCTGAGCACGGTCCGCGACAGCGACGAGATCGTCGTGCTCGACCGGGGCGCGATCGTGGAACGCGGCCGGCACGAGCACCTGGTCGCCGCGCGGGGCCCGTACGCCGAACTGGTCAAGGAGCACTGAGGTGACGCACGCCCACCACACCGCCACCACCACGGACGCCACCACGCCCCCCGTCGCCGCCGGTCAACCGGGCGGCCCCCCGGACCCGGTCGTCGCGGCACTGGGCGCCCTGGGCGCGGCGGTCGACTGCACGGGCCTGCGCAGCCTGTCCCTGGAGGGCCCGCTCGTCCTGTGGCTGGTGGTGCGGGGCGCGTTGGACCTGTTCGCCGTCGACGCCTCGCAGGCCGGACACTGGCACTTCCTGGGCCGGCTGGAGCCGGGCACACTGTTGCTGGGCCCGGCCGAGGGACCGGAGCACACCCTGGTCGGCCGGCCCCTGCAAGGGTGTCGGCTGCGGCGCATCGAGCTGCGGGAGCTGTACCGACCCGAGTACGGCGACCAGTTCCCGGTGCCCGGGTTCCACGGCGGACCGTGGCACGCCGATCAAGGGCAGTACGGCGGGCCCGCCCCAGGGCGACCGAGCCCCCTGGAGGACGCCTTCGCGCGCGGCATCGGGCGCGGCCTGCGCGTGCTCTACCAGGCGCCGTTGGACGGCGGCGCCCCCGCCGAACACGGCGGGGCCGACGACGACATCCTGTGGATGCAGATCGCCCCGGGCAGCGTCCAGTACGGGGCCGTGTACGAGACGGAGGCGGTGGGCACCCTCCTCGTCGACGCGGCGATGTGGCAGGGCATGGTCGACCAGCAGCACCGGCTGCTCTACGCCCTCGACGGCTGGATCGAAGAGCTGGAGCGCGCCCACGAGGACCGTGCGGCGGCCGGAATCGAGGCGGGCCGGGCAGCCCGCACCCACGCGGACCGGACCCTGCTGGCGTCCATCGTCCGCTCCGGCCGGGATTCCCACCGCAGCGCGGGCGTCGACGCCACCTTCGCCGTGTGCGGGCTCGTCGCCGACGCGGCCCGCATCACCCTGGCCGAACCGGGCGAGGCGGACAGCACCGCCGGGCAGGTCGATCCCGTCGAGAGCATCGCGCTCGCCTCCCGGATCCGTACCCGCGTGGTCCGGCTCGGTGGGCGCTGGTGGCGCGAGAACACCGGGCCGCTGGTGGGCCGGCGGGAGAAGGACGGAACGCCGGTCGCGCTGCTGTGGCGACGCGGCGGCTACGAGGCCGTCGACCCCGCCACCGGTACGCGCGAGCGCGTCGGCAGGACGAACGAGGCCGTCTTCGAGCCGCGCGCCGTCATGTTGTACCGCCCGCTGCCCGACGGGCGGGTGGGCCTGCCGGCACTGCTCCGGTTCAGCGTGCGCGGCACCCTCCCGGAGCTGCGCAGCCTCATGCTGGGCGGGCTGGTCGCGGTGGCCCTGGGCGCACTGGTGCCGATCGCCACCGGCCGGGTCCTCGGCCGCTACGTCCCGCAGGGCGAGAGCGGCCTCATCGTGCAGACGGGGCTGGCGCTGATCGCCACCGGCATCGTCTCGGCCGCCTTCATGCTGCTGCAGAACACCTCCCTCCTGCGCATGGAGGGCCGTGTCGAGGCCACCTTGCAGCCGGCGGTGTGGGACCGGCTGTTGCGGCTGCCGACGAAGTTCTTCGCCGGCCGTTCCACGGGCGAACTGGCCGGAGCGGCGATGGGCATCAGCGCCATCCGCCGCGTGCTGTCGGGCATCGGGCCGGTCTGCGTACAGGCGGGCGCCGTCGGCGCGATGAACCTCGTCCTGCTGCTCGTCTACAGCGTGCCGCTGGCGTTGGTGGCCCTCGCCATGCTGGTCGTCGTCGCCGGGGTCTTCCTGGGCCTGGGGCTGTGGCAGTTGCGCTACCAGCGCCGGCTGATCGCCCTCGGGTACCGGCTCAACAACCAGGCCTTCCAGACCCTGCGCGGCCTGCCCAAGCTCCGCGTCGCCGCGGCCGAGAGCTTCGCGTACGCCGCCTGGGCGCGGGAGTTCGCCCGAACCCGCGACCTCCAGCAGCGCATCGGCCGGATCCAGAACGTCATCACGGTCCTGGGCGCCGTCTACCTGCCGCTGTGCACGCTGGTGATGTTCATGTTGCTGGCCGGACCGGCCCGCGGTGCCATGTCGGCCGGCGAGTTCCTCACCTTCAGCACCGCGCTGACGATGCTGCTGTCCTCGGTGACGCAGCTGACCGGTGCGCTCATCTCGGCCGCTGCCGTGCTGCCGATGTTCGAGCAGGTCAAGCCGCTCCTGCGGGAGACCCCCGAGGCGGTCCGGTCCAGTACCCGACCGGGTGAGCTGACCGGTGCCATCGAGGCCAAGGACCTGTCGTACCGCTACGCCGACGACGGCCCGCTCGTCCTCGACGACGTGAACCTGCGCATCAGGGAGGGAGAGTTCGTCGCGATCGTCGGAGCCAGCGGTTGCGGCAAGTCGACCCTGCTGCGGCTGCTCATCGGCTTCGACAAGCCCGACTCCGGCAGCGTCATGTACGACGGCCAGGACCTGGCGGCGCTCGACCAGGCGGCCGTGCGCCGGCAGTGCGGCGTCGTGTTGCAGAACGCCCAGCCCTTCACCGGATCGATCCTCGACTGCATCCGCGGCGCCGGGACGTTCTCCCTCGAAGAGGCGTGGGAGGCAGCCGCCATGGCGGGCCTGGCGCAGGACGTCAAGGCCATGCCGATGGGCATGCACACCATGCTGTCCGACGGTGGCGGCACCGTCTCGGGAGGCCAGCGCCAACGACTGATGATCGCCCAGGCCCTCATCCGCAAGCCGCGCGTCCTGTTCTTCGACGAGGCCACCAGCGCGCTGGACAACGAGGCCCAGCGCGTGGTCGTCGAATCCACCCGCGCCCTGCGCGCCACCCGCGTCGTGATCGCCCACCGGCTCTCCACGATCATGGGAGCCGACCGGGTGATCGCCATGGCGGACGGCCGCATCGTCCAGCAGGGCCCGCCCGCGGAACTGCTCGCCGACACCTCCGGCCTCTTCCACGACCTGGTCCGCCGCCAGCTGCGGTGACGGGCCCCCTTCAGGCGCTGCCGGCGACGGCGTACGGCACCGCCGGCCCGCGGCCCTGTTCAGGGCCCTTCTCACGGTCCCGTTCGCGGTCCTGTTCGAAGGCGCGGAGCAGGTCCGCCGCGACGCTCACCGCGATCGTCGCCGGCTCCTTCCCGGTGATTCCGGTGATCCCGATCGGGGTCTTGATCCGGTCGATTCCGGCGGCTTCGTGGCCGCCCTCGTCGGCCAGGCGCTGCCGGAACCGCGCCCACTTCGCGGACGAGCCGATCAGGCCGATCGAGCCGAGGCCGGCGGTGCGCAGGGCCGCGTCGCACAGTGCGGCGTCCTCCGCGTGATCGTGGGTCATGATCAGGACGTGGGTGCCGGCCGGCAGCTCCGCGAGCACCTCTTCCGGAAGGAGCGGTGTGTGACGCACGTGGATCTGCGCCATCGCGTCGGCGAGCACGCCGAGCCGTTCGTCGGTGAGCATGTCGGGCCGGGTGTCGATCAGGTACAGATCGAGGTTCTGGCGGGCCAGGATGCGGGCCAGCTCCAGGCCCACGTGCCCGACACCGAAGACCGCCACCGCCCGGACCACCGGCAGCGGTTCGAGCAGTACGGTGACGGCTCCGCCGCAGCACTGCACGCCGTGCGGGCCGGTGACCTTGTCGTTGAGGGCGAACTCCATCAGCTCGGGCTCCGGATCGGCCGTGCCGCACAGCTCGCGGGCGCGGTCGATGGCGACGGCCTCGATGTTGCCGCCACCGATCGAACCCCACGTCTCGGTCCGGCCCACGACGAGTTTGGCACCGGGCCGGCGGGGCGCGTGGCCGCGCACGGTCGCGACGGTCACGAGCACGCCGGGCTCCCGGCGTGCCCGCAACCGCGCGACCGCGGCCACCCAGCTCATGTCAGGCATGGCTCAAAGCGTCCGCGTCGGCGGGGACCTCGCTGCCGACAGCCGGTTGACCGTCCTGCCCCGCGCCGCCCCCGCGGGCCGCCTCGATCGCCCAGTACACCGCCTCGGGTGTCGCGGGCGAGGCGAGCTCCACACCGACTCCGGCGGGTCCGAACGCCGCCGCGGCCTGCCGCAGCGCCTCCCGTACCGAGAAGGCCAGCATCAGCGGGGGCTCACCCACCGCCTTGGACCCGTAGACCGCGCCCTCCTCGGTGGCGTTCTCCAGCAGCCTGACGTTGAACTCCTCGGGCATCTCCGAGAAGCTCGGCAGCTTGTAGGTGCTCGCCGCCTGGGTCAGCAGCCGGCCGCGGTTCGGCCCGTCACCCGTGTCCCACCGCATGTCCTCGAGCGTCAGCCAGCCCGCGCCCTGCACGAAACCACCCTCGACCTGACCGATGTCGATCATCGGGGAGAGACTGTCGCCGACATCGTGCACGATGTCCACGCGCCGGATCCGGTACCCGCCCGTGAAGCCGTCCACCTCCACCTCGGCCGCGGCGGCGCCGTAGGAGAAGTACTTGAACGGCGAGCCCTGGAACGCCTTCGCGTCCCAGTGCAGCCCCTCGGTCCGGTAGAACCCGGCCGCCGACAACTGCACCCGCTGGAAGTACGCGGTGCGCACCAGATCGTCCCAGGCCAGCTCCTTGTCGTTGCCGAGGGCGCGCGCGACGCCCTCGACGAGGCGCACGTCCGAGGCGTTCGCCCCGAGTCGGGTGCCGGCGACCTGGAGCAGCCGCTCGCGGATCTGCTCGCAGGCGTTCTTCACCGCCGCACCGTTGAGGTCCGCCCCGGCGCTGGCGGCCGTGGCGGAGGTGTTGGGCACCTTGTCGGTGCGCGTGGGGGCCAGCCGGACCTTGTGCAGGGGAATGCCCAGCGTGGTCGCGGCGACCTGCAACATCTTGGTGTGCAGGCCCTGCCCCATCTCGGTCCCGCCGTGGTTGATCAGGACCGAGCCGTCCTTGTAGACCAGCACCAGCGCCCCGGCCTGGTTGAAGGCCGTGAGGTTGAACGAGATCCCGAACTTGATCCCGGTGAGCGCGAGCGCCCGCTTGGTGTGCGGGTGCGCGGCGTTGAAGGCCTCGATCTCCCGCCTGCGATCGTCGATCTTCGCATCGGCCTTGACCTGCTGCCAGACGATCGAGATGCGTTCGGGGTGGGGGACGGGCTGCCCGTACGGCGTCGAATGGCCCTGCCGGTAGAAGTTGCGTTCGCGCAACTCCATCGGATCCAGGCCGAGCAGCGGCGCGCACCGGCCCATGATGTCCTCGATCACCAGCATGCCCTGCGGTCCGCCGAAGCCGCGGAAGGCGGTGTTCGAGACCTTGTTGGTCTTGGCGATGCGACCGGCGACGCGTGCGTGGGGGATCCAGTAGGTGTTGTCGATGTGGCACAGGGCGCGGGCCACCACCGGCTCGGACAGGTCCAGGCTCCAGCCGCCGTCCGCGGTCAGGGTGGCGTCCAGGGCCTGGATGCGGCCCTCGGCGTCGAATCCGATCTTCCACTCGGCGTGGAACCCGTGGCGCTTGCCGGACATGGTCAGGTCCTGGGTCCGGTTGAGCCGCACCCGCACCGGGCGACCGGTCAGCAGGGCGCCGAGCGCGGCGACCGCCGCGAACCCGTGCGGCTGCATCTCCTTGCCGCCGAAGCCGCCACCCATCCGCAGGCACTGCACGGTCACCTCGTGGCTGTGCAGGCCGAGCACGTGCGCGACGATCTCCTGCGTCTCCGAGGGATGTTGGGTGCTGCTCTGGACGAACATCTGCCCGTTCTCGTCGACATGGGCCAGCGCCGCGTGCGTCTCCAGATAGAAGTGTTCCTGATCGGAGAACCCGAACTCCCCGGTGAACACATGGGCGGAGTCGGCGAATCCCGCGTCGACGTCCCCGGTCGTCATCACGGGTCGGGCGCCGTGGAAACTGCCGGCCTCGATCGCCTCCCGCAGCGAGATCACGGAGGGCTTCTCGTCGAGTTCCACCTCGACGGCCGCCGCACCGAGCCGGGCCGCCTCCAGGGTCTCACCGAGCACCCAGGCGACCGCGTGACCGTGGAACATGACCTCGTCGGGGAAGAGGGGTTCGTCGTGCTTCATCCCGGCATCGTTGACGCCGGGTACGTCGGCGACGGTCAGCACGCGGACCACACCGGGCACGGCGAGCGCGGGCCCGGTGTGCAGCGCGATGATCCTGCCGTGGGCCTTCATGACCTGGACGGGGTGGGCGTGCAGGACGTCCTTGGTCCGATGGACCAGGTCGTCGGTGTAGAGCGCGGCTCCCGTGACGTGCAGGTTGGCGCTCTCGTGCGGCATGGAGACGCCGACGACGGACTTCTCGGGACGCTGGGACAACTGGCTCATGACGACACCGCCTCGGTGGTTCGCGCGTACAGCTTCAACAGGCTCTGGCCGAGCATCGCGGAGCGATAGCCGGCGCTGGCGCGGTGATCGTCCATCGGGGTGCCCTGGGCGCGCAGCACCCGGGACGCGGCCTCGACGGTCTCCGTCACCCACGGCCTGCCCTCCAGGGCGGCCTCCGCGGCCAACGCGCGGATCGGGGTGGCGGCCACGCCACCCAGGCCGATGCGCGCCTTGCGGACGATCCCGCCCTCGATGTCGAGCGCGAAGGCGACCGCCACGCTGGAGATGTCGTCGAAACGCCGCTTGGCGATCTTGTGGAAGGCCGTGACCCGTGACAGCGGCAGCGGGATGCGCACCGCGCGGATCAGCTCGTCGGGGCGGCGCACGCTCTGCCGGTAGCCGGTGAAGTAGTCGGCGAGGGGGACCTCGCGCTCACCGTCGACGCCGGCGAGCACCAGCGACGCCTCCAGCGCGAGCAGGACCGGCGGGCTGTCACCGATGGGGGAGCCGGTACCGAGGTTGCCGCCGAGGGTGGCGCTGTTGCGAATGAGCCGGGACGCGAACTGCGGGAACAGCTCCGCCAGCAGCGGGACGGTGCCGTCGAGGCGCCGTTCTATCTCCGTGAGCGTCTGCGCCGCCCCGATCTCGACGTGATCGGATTCGACGCGCAGACCCCTCAGTTCGGGCAGCCGGTCGACGGCCACCACGCAAGTCGCGCGCCGCGAGCGGATGTTCACCTCCACGCCCCAGTCGGTGCTGCCGGCGACGACCACGGCCTCGGGTCGCTCGCGCAGCAGCCGCAGCGCTTCGGCCAGGGTGCCCGGCCGCAGGAACACGCTGTCGCCGTGCGCGTACGCGGTGGCGACCGGTTCGGGCGGGGACTGCTCGCGACGCCGCGCCAACACGTCGTCCTCGGTGGGGGATCCGACGGCGAACGCGGCGTCGCGGATGGGACGGTAGCCGGTGCAGCGGCACAGGTTCCCGCTCAGCGCGTGCAGATCGAAGCCGTTCGGACCGTGCTCGGGGTCGGCCTCGCCGCCCGAGCCCGTGTTCGTGTGCGTCTCCGTGTCCGGGCGCGCGCAGCGGTCGGGACGGTAGTACTCGGAGGCCATGCTGCAGATGAACCCCGGTGTGCAGTAACCGCATTGGGAGCCGCCGCGGACGGCCATCTCCTCCTGTACGGGGTGCAACGCGGCCGGCGTGCCGGGTGCGCCGGCGGTGGCGAGGCCCTCTGAGGTGACGACCTCCTGGCCGTCGAGCGCCGCGACCGGGACCAGGCAGGCGTTGACCGCCACCCAGTCCGTCGGCATGTTCACCCCGGGCCGCGCCACGAGGACCGAACAGGCGCCGCATTCGCCCTCGGCGCAGCCCTCCTTGGTGCCGGTGAGACCGCGTTCGCGCAGGAAGTCCAGCACCGTGGCGTGGGGTGCGCACGGCGCGATCGTCGCTTCTTTTCCGTTGACCGTGATGCGCGCCGCTACCATGCCACGTCCTCGTTCCGGCGCACGGTCGATCTGATGGTCCTGGTCGCCATGTGGGGTGCTCTCTCGTTCAGTGGCGCGGCTCGATGAACCCGAGCGCGACGCATCGGCACGCAGCGGGGTGCCGTGAAGGGTGAAGGGCAGGAGAAGGTGCCGGGGCCGCGATCGGGCACGCCGGCAAGAAGGGGCCGTTCAGCAGCCGTGTGCCACGCGACCCGGAGCCCAGGCGATCTGGTGCGCGAGGCGAAGTATCGCGGAGATGGTCGACATCCGACTTCGCCTCCTTCCAGTGGCTCGTGAGCGGGTGCGGTCGAAGTTACGTTGCCGCGGGTTCACCGGTCAAGCCCGATCCCGGTGGATCGCACGAAGCTCGGCCACCGCGCGCGGGAGGTTCTCGTACGCGACTCCAGACGCGTTCCTCGCCGGATGCGCGGCCGGTGACACTCCGCCCCTCACACCCGTGCGGGTGGTGCGCCCGGAGGGCTCTGAGGGCTGAAACGGATCGGGGCGTGGAAGCGGGCCTTGCGGGCGGCACGGCGCAGGACCTTGCCGGCTCCGCTCACGGGCCTGTTCCCCGGCCGGGCGGCTGCCCGGGCACGACCGCCGGCGCGGACTTCGCGAGGACGGCCGTGGTCATGGCACCGGGCGGTGACGGTCCGCGCCCGGCCCGTCGACGGATGCCCGGGGCGACCGCCCCGGCCGGCGCTCATACCCGGTCAATTGCGCGTGTGTTCCGGTCAACCCGCGAAGTGGTGGGGGGATGCGTGGTCGGATGTTCGCTTCGGTGGTGACCGGTGTCCGGCGAGTGCGAGGCGCAACATGACGACGACGACCGAAGAGCCGTTCCGGGCCCTTCTGGAGGCGGCACCGGACGCGATGGTGATCGTGGACGACGCCGGAGTGATCCGGCTGGTGAACGCGCAGACGGAAGCGCTGTTCGGCTACCCCCGGCACGAACTGCTCGGCCGGCCCATCGACGTCCTGGTGCCCGAGCGCTTCAGGGGGCACCACCCCGGGCACCGCCGGGGATACGCGGCCAGCCGACAGGTACGGCCCATGGGCGCGGGACTGGAGTTGTACGGACTGCGCAGGGACGGGCGCGAGTTCCCCGTGGAGATCAGCCTCAGCCCCCTCCAGACCACCGACGGCCTGCTCATCTCGGCAGCCGTGCGCGACGTCAGCGAACGCAGGGCCGCCGAAGAGCTGTTCCGCGCGCTCCTGGAGGCCGCCCCCGACGCGATGGTGATCGTCGACGACCGCGGCACGATCCAACTCGTCAACGCCCAGACCGAGGCGCTCTTCGGCCACACCAGGGCCGACCTCCTGGGCCACCCCGTGGAGGTGCTCGTACCGGAGCGCTTCCGGGGCCATCACTCCGGCTTCCGGCAGGGCTACTTCGTCAACCGCCAGGTCAGACCCATGGGCGCCGGGCTGGAACTGCACGGACTCTGCAGGGACGGGCGCGAGTTCCCCGTCGAGATCAGCCTCAGCCCCCTGGAGACCCCCGACGGAACCCTCGTGTCGGCGGCCATCCGCGACGTCAGCGACCGCAAGGCCGCCGAGGAGAAGCTCGCCGAACTCTACGAACAGCAGCGCCACGTGGCCCTGACCCTGCAACGCAGCCTCATGGGCTCGCCCGCCGACGTACCGGGCATGCCGACGGCGAGCCGGTACTCCCCGGCGCGCCAGGGCGCGGGCGTGGGTGGCGACTGGTTCGACCTGATCCCCCTGGGCGGCGGCCGCGTGGGCGTCATGATCGGTGACGTCATGGGGCGCGGACTGGAAGCCGCCGCCGTCATGGGGCAGTTGCGCTCCGCTTCGCACGCGCTGGCGAAGACCGGCATGCCGCCCTGGCAGTTGATGCGAGCCCTCGACGCCGTGGTGAGCGAACTCCCGGACCAGTTCGTCACCTGCTGCTACCTGGTCGTCGACGCGGACGCCGCGGAACTGACCGTGTGCTCGGCCGGACACCTGCCGCTGCTCCTGGCCGCGCCGGACGGCGGGGTGAGCCGGCTCGCCGTGGACGTCAGCGTGCCGCTCGGTGTCGGCGAGGTCCCGCACCACGAGAGCCGCCACACCGTGGAACCCGGATCGGTGCTCGCCCTCTACACCGACGGGCTCGTCGAAACGCCGGGCAGCGACATCGAGGAGCAACTCGACTGTCTGGCAACGGCATTGGGAAAGACCTTCGCCGACACCGATGACCTCGAAACAATGGCCGACTCCCTCCTGGGCGAGATGCTGCCGGACGCCGACGACAACACGGACGACGTCACCCTGCTCCTCGTGCACATCCCCGACCTGCCGGTGACCTCACAGAGCGTGGTACTGGACCCCCGGCCGAGCAGCGTCGGCGAAGGTCGGCGCTTCCTGCGTGCCACCCTCGCCCGGTGGGGGAACGTGGACGACCAACTGTGCGACACGGCCTGCCTGCTCGCGTCCGAACTCCTCTCCAACGCGGTGAACCACGGTTGCGGCCCGGTCCGGCTGAGACTGCGTCACGCGGGCCGGGAACTCAGCGTCGAGGTGTGCGACGGCAGCCCCGTCCTTCCACAGGCACGGTTCGCTTCGTCCGACGCGGAGTCCGGACGGGGCCTGCTCCTCGTGGACTCGCTCGCCGAGGCCTGGGGCACGCTCCCGACGGCCGAGGGGAAGGCCGTCTGGTTCTCCCTGCCGCTCCCGGGCCCGCGTCGCCGAACGCCTGCCGGGCGAACTCTGACGACAGAGCCTACGGAGCCTGCGTCGGGGTGAGCTTCGTGAGGACCAGCAGCGCGTCGACGAGGTCGGCGGCCGGGGCGCCGGTGGCCAGACGGCGCAACTGCTGCCCGAAGACCAGGGCGACGGCCACGCCCGCCAGGCGTTCGGCGTCCGGTACACCGAGGAGGGTCAGGATGCGGGTGGCCAGGAGGTCGTAGGCGGCGAAGCACTCGGTCGCCGCGGCTCGCAGCCGTTCGTCGCGGCCGGCCTGTACGTACAGCTCGAAGGGCGCGATGTGCCGACTGTCGAAGGCGTTGCCGCCCGCGACCTGCGCGACGACCTCGGCCGCCCGTCCGATGTCGAAGGACTCGTCGGAGCACGAGTCGGCGAGCGCCGTGAAGTGCCGGGTCTCCTCGGCCACGAAGTGCAACAGGCTCTCGCGCAACAGCTCGTGCTGGGTGGCGAAGTGGTAGGTGACCGAACCGAGGGAGACCCCGGCCTCCCTGGCGATCCGCCGGTTGGTGACGGCGGCGATGCCGTCCTGCCCGATGATCCGCAGTACGGCGTCGATGATGCTCTGGCGGGTGTCGGAAGCACGGGGCATGTCGACATTCTGCCGCATCGGGCGGCCCGGCGGCCGGACGGCGGTCCGGACGGCGGGCCGGGGGCCCAGGTGACGTGAAGGACGCGTCCGTGCGGCCCTGACCGAGCGGTCAGGGGCCGACCACGTCCTCCCCTCGCCCTTTCGCCCCGGGGGTTACTTGGCGCCGAGGCCGGCGTCGGAGACCTCGGGCTTGCCGGCGGTCTTGAGGACCTTGTTGAGGAGTTTCAGGTCGTAGATGCCGGTGAGGTCGGGTTCCTGGATGAGGTTGGCCTTGACGGCCCAGTCGGATTCGGTCTTGAGGGTGCTTGCGAGGGGGTCGTCGGTGACGAGGATGCTCGGCCAGGCGGGGTCGATGACCTTGGGGTCGAGGGCTTTGCCGCCGAGGGTCTTGAGGGCGGCGTTGGCGGAGGCCTTGGCCTTGTCGGGGTTGGTGTTGATCCAGTCGTTGGTCTTGACGGTGCCGGTCAGGACGGCTTCGACGACGTCGGGGTGCTTCTTGAGGAACTTCTGGGACACGATGACGTTGGTGATGACGAACTTCTTGTCGGGCCAGAGTTCGGTTTCGTCGAGGAGGACCTTGGCGCCTTCGGAGACGAGTTTGGAGGCGGTGGGTTCGGGGACCCAGGCGCCGTCGATGGAGCCTTGTTTGTAGGCGTCGGGGGTGACCTTGTTGTCGGTGCGGACGACGGAGACGTCGCCCTTGCCGGATTCGGGGTCGACGTTCCAGCCCTTGGTGGCGATCCAGTTGAGGAAGGCGACGTCCTGGGTGTTGCCCTTTTGGGGGGTGGCGATCTTCTTGCCCTTGATGTCGTCGAGGGTTTTGATCTTGTCGGGGTTGACGACGAGCTTGACGCCGCCGGAGGCGGAGCCGGAGATGATGCGCAGGTTGGTGCTCTTGGATTTGACGTAGCCGTTGATGGAGGGGGAGGGGCCGATGAAGCCGATGTCGAGGGAGCCGCCGTTGAGGGCTTCGATTTCGGAGGGGCCGGCGTTGAAGGTCAGGGGCTTGATGGTGGTGGCGCCCAGTTCCTTGGCGATGAGGCCTTCCTGGATGCCGACCAGGGCGGTGGCGTGGGTGAGGTTGGGGAAGTAGCCGATGCGGACCTCGGGGGCGGAGAGCTTCTTGCCCTCGGCGCCGGCGGGTGCGGGCTTGTCGGCGGACTTGCCCTTCTCGGCATCCGAGCCGTAACCGCAAGAGGCGAGCAGCAGGGGCAGCGCGGCCGTGACGGCGATGGCACGCAGGGCGGTGAGCGGTCTTGCAACAGACACGGAAGTGTCCTTTCACGTCATGGAGTTCGGAGCGGTGGGGACGTACGGACGTACGGGCAAGGGCGGGGGCTGAGCCGGGCGGCGCGAGCCGTCGGCACGCACGGCATCGCACCGCTCCCGGCCTCGGAGGCGGGTCGCGGTCGGGGACGGGCAGCGGACGGGCCGCGGACGAGAGCGGTGCGATGCCCGGGGGCGAAGGCGCGGCCCACGTGTCGCACCCGTGGGGGCGAAGCCGCCCGAGCACGGAGATCGACCGGGCGGGGCCGCGCGGCCGGCGGCGAGCCGATCCGCGGGTGGGGGCGGGCCCGTGGACCGGGCTTGCCGGATCGTCGAGTCCCGCGGAGGGTGTCAGGCCGTCTGACAGATGGCGCTGGAGGTACGGACCAGGTCGATGTGTCGACGGGAGGTCAGGGGCGAGCCACGGCGTGCGTGATGCGGTGTTCGCACGGCCACCTCCCTGATTTCCTGCTTTTCCCACCGGGTTGGTAGGCATATTGGCAGACGGCGACACCCGCCCCAAGAGGCTGACCGCATACTGGACGCCTCAATCTCGCGATCCGAGAAGGCGCAGGTGGGGCGAGGGTCAGGGATTGGTCCAGGCCTCGGGGGTGCGGGCCAGCGCGGAGACGTCGGCGGGCAGTTGGGACGACGCGACGTCGGCGAGCGACACGCCGTCGAGGATCTCCCGCACGTTGGCCCGCAGCGCGATCCACAGGGGCAGGAGTGCCTCGGCCGGGCCGGTGTAGGACAGGTCCGGCGGGCGGACCCCGCGCACCGAGACGAGTGGTCCGTCCACGACGCGGATGACATCGGCGATGCTGATGGACTCGGCGGGCTTGGCCAGGCGGTATCCGCCGTTGCCGCCGCGCCGGCTGACCACGAGGCCACCCCGGCGCATGTCGTTCAGGATGCCTTCGAGGAACTTGTGCGGGATGTCCTGGGCTTCGGCGATGGCCTCCGCTTTCAGTGGCCCGTCATCCAGTGACCCGGCGAGCTGTAGTGCGGCACGTACCGCGTAGTCCGCCCTGGCTGAGATCCGCATACCGGCATTATCCCGTACGGCGCCGGCCGACGTCCCCGGCCGATGTCCCGGGGTGAGGTCCCCGCGTGAGGTCCCGGCGTGAGGTCCGGCGCGGCGGGCCGCCGGCCGGGGCGCGTGTCCACGTCGGGCGGTGGTGGACGCGCGCCCCGCGCGGGGGCCGCGGTCAGTGGAAGGTCGCCGCCACCGCGCGGTGGGAGCCGTTGAGGTAGTGCTCCCCGATCGAGCGCAGGCGGTGCGCGGCGGGGTGGTGGGCGGTCAGGACGCGCGCGTTGCGCCAGAAGCGGTCCAGGCCGGGCGCGTCGGCGAGTTCCAGCACCCGAGCGGTGATGTGCAGGGCTGCCTTCGACGTCACCGTCTCGGCCGTGGCGACCAGGGCCGAGACGCCCGCGGCTTCCTCGTCGTCGAGCCGCGCGCCGGTGTCGAGGGCCTGCGCCATCGTCTCCGTCGCCCGGTCGACCACGGCGATGGCGGTCTGGGCGGCGGAGGCGAGTTCCCCGTACGTCAGGAAGAGGTCCGGGTCCGTACCGGGCAGACGGTAGGCACGGCCGCCCCTGCTGAGGTCGCGTGCCTCGCTGAGCGCGCCCTCGACGATTCCCAGGCCCACGTGGCACAGGGCGAGCCGGAGCGCAGGCTCGGCGAGCGCGGTGAACGGCGCGGTCGACTCCTCGTCGTCCGGCCGGCGGCCGAGTACCTGGCCGGGCGGGACGGTGACCCGGTCGAGGACCACCGTGCCCGCGCCGGCGACGCGCTGCCCGAGGCGGTCGTGGGCGGGTTCGACGGTCACGCCCCGCGCGTCGGGCGGGATCAGTACGGTCAGGATGTCACCGGTCACGGCGCAGCGGGCGTCGACCACGATCCGGTCGGCGACGGCGACCGCCGTGTCCACGAACCGGCACCCGTTCAGGACGTGGCCGCTGTCCCGCGGCCTCAACGTGAGGTCCTGTCCGTCGCTGTCGTCGTCGGGCGCGGTACCGCGGGACGCGCCGGTCCACAGCCACTGCGCCCGCACCGACTCCTCTTCGAGCGCGTCCGCGTGGTGGCGACTCGCATGGAAGCGTCCGCTCCACGCGTGGACGTAGTGGCGGGCGAGCACCTCGCCGACGGAGCTGTCCGCCGAGGCGACCCTCCGGACGACGGCGCACCCCGTGCGCCAGTCCGTCCCGCGCTCCGGCGCCGGCGGGGTGAGGGCCGCGAGCAGGCCGGCCTCGCGCAGTCGGGCCACCTCGTCGGTCGGCGGTCTGCCCGCCTGGTCGCGGGCGAGGGCGTCCGCGGCGAGGTCCTCCGCCACGTCGCGGGTGGTGCGTACAAGTGTCCGACGCCGCTCGGCGGCGGTGGTGCGGTCGAGGGTGCTCGGTGTCGTCGGCACGGGCGTCACCGACAGGCCCGGTCGCCGCCGCGTGGCGCTGGGCGGACGGCGGTGCCATGGGGGACGGCAGTGGTCATGTCGGCTACTCCGGAGCGTTGTCGGGTGGCGTCGGCGGGTGGGGCGGGGAAGGCGGGGGAGAGGCGCAAGGGGTGGGGCGCGGGCGGGAGTCGGTCGCGTCGGGGCGGCTGGTGGTTCAGTCGCGCTCCGGCCTCGCGGGGGTCACCCGGGGCGGCCGTCGGATGCGGGGTGCCGGGCCCGGTGAGCGCCGGCACCGGCGGGTGGACGGGCGGCAGAGCACCGAAATTCCCACCTTTCCCATCGGATTGATAGGGATACTTGCCCGAAGTGGCCTTCCAGGCAAGGCTTGACCGAATGACGGACAGCGTCGTCTCGGATGGAAAGACGGTGCGAGCGTGTCGCACCGGTGTCCGGGGCGGCCCGGGCCCGGTGCCCGCGCAGCCCCGCCGGCCGGGAACCCTGGTTCGCCCGCCTGGCCCACCTGGTGACCCGCGGTGCGCCGTGCGGGCTACAGGTACGCACCCGCTCACCGGTAGTCCCCCCGCCGGAACGCGGATCCCTCCGCACGAGAGGGGCCGAACGGATGTACGGGGAGGTCGAGATCCCGTCGAGGTCGGGGTGTGGGGCGCAAGGGTGACGGAACGCGAACACGCGTCTCGGACCGGCCGGCGCGGGTAGCAGTGGAACAGGCGACAGAGGAGCAGCGATGAATGAGACGGGTCCGGATGAGTGAGACGGGTCCGTTCGTCGTCTTCGCGAACTTCCTCTCGGACCTGGCGGTGGACCTCGGCGAGGGGCAGGTGCTGACGCGGTGGGCACAGCAGGCGCCGCGCAAGGCGTGGTTGCTGCGGCCAGGGGACGTACTCGTCACCCCGGTGCCCCTGAGCGGGGAGTTCCTGCGGTACGTGGGCGACCTCACGGGGGTGCCGCCGGAGACGGTCACGGTCGTCGAGGTGCCCCCGTCCGGCGCCGTCCCCCTGGCGCGGGCGGTGCGCGAGGCCGGACTCGCCGAGCACGTCCGGGCTCTCGCCGCCGACCGCGGGGCGGCGTTGTTGCCGACGGCGCTCGACGCGTCGGCCATCGCGTTCGCCCGGGATCTCGGCCTCACGGTGCACCCCTACCCGACGGTCGACGCCGCGGCGGGCGCCCTGCACACGGCCATGCTGCTCAACACGAAGGCCGGCTTCCGCGAAGTGGCCGGGCGCCTGGGCATGCGGCTGCCGACGGGACGGGTGTGCCGACGCGCCGAGACGGAGGGCGTCGTCCGCGAGCTCCTGGAGAACCACGAACGTGTCGTGGTCAAGCCCGACCGGTCCGCGGGAGGCCACGGTCTGCGCTTCGTGTCCCGCGAGGACCTGCGGGGCGGCGCGGCCCTGGAACTCGACACCGTGGGCGGCCCCGAGGGCACGTGGGTGGTGGAGGAATGCCTCGACGTGATCGAGTCGCCGAGCATCCAACTGGAGACCACGGCCTCCGGAACTCACGCCCTGTTCAGCGGCGCGATGCGTACCACCGACGGGTCCTTCACGGGGTACCTTTCCCCGCTGCCGCCGTCCATGGCGCATCCGGCCGAGGAACTGGAGAAGTGGGGGGCGGCCCTGGGCCGCCATCTCGCCGACCACGGCTACGCCGGGCCGTTCGGAGTCGACGCGCTGGTGAACGCGGACGGAGAGGCGTACGCGAGCGAGAGCAACATCCGCCGTACCGCCACCACCACCCCGCACGCCATGGTCACCCGCCTGACGGCGGCCTCGCCCGTCACCCGTCCGGCCTGGTCGGTGGCCACGGGATGGACGCGGCGCCCCTTCGGCTTCGGGGCGGCCCTCGACCGGGTGCGCGAACACCACCTCGCCTTCGACCCGGCGAGCGGCGAGGGTGTCGTCCTCTACGCGGATGCTCCGCCCGACGGCCGCTCCTGGCGGTACGCGGTGATCGCCGCAAGCGCGGGGGACGTGGCGGAACGGGAAGCCGCGCTGTCCGAGGCCCTCGACTTCGAGGGTCGCTGATCCGGAGGGTCGCTGATCCGGAGGGTCGCTGATCCGGAGGGTCGCGAGATCCCGGGCGTCGCCTTCCGTGCCGGAATCCGCACGGCAACTCCACGCATGCGGTTCGCCACGCGGGCTTCCCTCCGAGTGGCCCGCACCGCCTGACGGCCACCCCGAGGGCTACCCGGGAGGGTTGAGGCGGGCGGCGAAGACGATGATGTCGTCCTCGGGCTCGGCCGCGAACACGTCCACCAGCCGCGTGCACAGGCCCTCCGGGTCGGCGGGGCCTGCCGCGGCGGTGCTGCTGAGGAGCCGCAGCCGGTCGTGGATGTCACTGTCACGGGTCTCGACGAGTCCGTCGGTGACCATCAGGAGCAGACTGTTCGGCTCGATCCGGTGGCTGACGGCGCGGGGGTGCGGCAGCCCCAGTCCCAGGAGAGGCCCGTGTTCGCGCAGGTAGCGCGGGGGGTCGCCGGGGGACAGGAGCAGCGGGGGCAGATGGCCGGCGTTGGCGACGTGCAGACGGGCGTTGCCCGGTTCGATCAGCACGATGCACACGCTGGTGGTCCACCCGGGCTGATGCAGGCCCAGCAGGTGGTCGAGGTGTTGCAGCAGGACGTGCGGCGGGTGGCCCTGCGCTGCGTAGGCGCGCAGCGCGTGTCGCAACTGGCCCATGACCACGGCTGCCTGAAGGGAGTGGCCGACGACGTCGCCCACTGCCACCAACAGACCGTGAGGGGTGTCGACGGCTTCGTAGAAGTCGCCGCCGATCTCGGCCGTGGTCGCGGCGGGCAGGTAGCGCACGGCGAGTTCCACGCCGGGGGAGTCGGGCAGGGTGGCGGGGAGGAAGGTGCGCTGAAGGGTCAGGGCGAGTTCGTGTTCCCGCCCGAAGCGCTCGACGACGTCCTTGTGCTCGACCGTCAGCTCCGCGTACAGGGCCATGACCCCGGCGTTGGTCTCGGTGAGCTCCTCGTTGAGGCGTTCCAACTCGTCCCGTTGGGCGTGGGCCTCCTCCAGCGCGGCGATCAGGTCGCGGGTCTGGGCCTGTAGGTCGTCGATCGCGCTCGCGGGGGCGTCCGCCTCCACGACGGCCCGGAGCTGTGTCATCTCCAGTGTCCTGGCGGCGAGTTCGGGGATCGGGCAGACGATGTCGATCCGGCCGCCGCAGGAGAGTACCGCCGCGGTCGCGGGCCGGTCGGCGGTGTCGGGCGCGGGTTCGTAGCGGGTCTGTGGCAGCAGCCGGGTGACGGCCGCCAGCGACTCGTCGCCGGGGACACGGTCGTCGCGCCACCGCAGGGAGGCCTTGAGCGCGGCCGGCTCCCGCAGCACGTCGAAGGTCGCGGTCATGGGGGCGGGACGCAGGAGATCGCGTCCCAGTTCGCTCAACGCCGTGGCCAGGCGCACCTGGTCGCGGTTGTCGAGACCGACGGCCTGGGCGATGGCCTTCGCGCGGCGGCGCAGGTCGAAGACGTCCTTCTCGGTGCCGACCGAGGTGACCAGCGCGGGAGCGTGGCCGCGGGTGCGGGGGACGGGCGCGTTCACCAGGCTCCCTTGGCGACCACCACGCTGGCGTCGTCGCGGCGGGTCCCGGCATGGCGCAACAGGCCGGTGGCGATCAGGGCGGGCGGGTGATGCAGCAGGGGGGCCACGTCGGCGGGCCTCCAGCGTTCGTTGAGTCCGTCGGAGTGCATGATCAGGACCCCGTGAGGGGGTATGTGGTGCTCGTACGTGCGCAGTTGGCGCATCTGGTTGCCGACGATCCCGGGGTGGGAGAGCAGGCCGGCGCGGGAATCGGCGGTGACCACCGCCGCGGCGATGTTCCCGATCCCGCAGAACAGCAATCGGCCGTCGGGCTCCAGACGGGCGACCGCGACCGCGGCGCCACGCGTCCCGCGCAGGGCCCGGTGCACCTCCTCCACGACCTGCTCCGGAGTGCGCGCCGTCCCGGAACGGAAGGCCTGCACGGCCGCCTGCGAGGCGATGGCGGCCATCGGTCCGTGCCCGAGTCCGTCGCAGGACATCACCAGCACGGCCCGGCCCGGGCCCGCGGCGGCACCGTGGACGAGGGCCGAACGGCCCCCGGCCCCCGGCCGCGGGGAGTGGTCGGACCCGTAGGAGGGGCCGTGCGGGCGCTCGACCGGTCTCCGGGTCGCGGTCATCGCCGTCCAGTCGAGCGAGGTACCGGACGCGCTCGGGCGGCCGGCCCGTTCGTCCCGTGCCCCGCTGTCCCGCGCGGTACGTTCGCCGGTGTCGACGCGTGCGGCCCAGGCATCGCCGCACACCTCCTCGCCGCCCATCGGTCGGGTGATCCCTCCCACGACGGCCTCGCCCGTCACCGACGGGTGCGGGGGGTGCGGCCAGAAGCGGGCCAGCTGGACGGTCCCGATTCCCGGCACGGACTGGACGTCGAACCTGTCCGCCAGGCGCTGCACGGCGCCCAGGCCGATCCCCAGGGTGCCGATGGTCGACACCCCGTCCCGCAGCGCCGCCGCGACGTCCGCCATGCCGGGACCGCCGTCGACGACCACCACCTCGACCCCCGCCACGGCATCGTTGCGCAGCACGCGCAGCAGCATGGAGCCGTCGGCGGAGTGCTTGGTGACGTTGGTCGCCAGTTCCGCGACGGCCAACACCAGTTGGGCGGTGCGGTGTTCGCCCAGCCCGATCCGTCGGCCCAGGGCCGCCGCCGCACCGCGCGCGGCCTCCGGCTGGTCACGGAACCAGGCGGAGTCCTCGCAGTCGAGCAGCAGCGGCCCGTCGAGGCCCGTCACCGGGCCCACTTGGTGATGGTGACCGTGGTGCCGCGCCCCGGTGCGGTGTCCAGGACGAAGTCGTCGACCAGCCGCCTGGATCCTGACAGGCCGAGGCCCATGCCGTTGCCCGAGGTCCAGCCGTCGGTCAGGGCCAGCTCCACGTCGGGAATGCCGGGCCCCTGGTCCACGAAGTTCAAACGCACTCCCCGCCGGCCCCGCTCGTCGACCACGACGGCGGTCATGGTGCCCCCGCCGCCGTAGATGAGGGTGTTGCGCGCCAACTCACTCGCGGCCGTGATCAGCTTGGTCTGCTCCACCAGGGAGAGCCTGCATTCCTGCGCCAGGGCGCGGACGAGTTGACGGGCCTGGACCACCCCGGCGTTGGCGGTGATCTCCAGTACCTGCGGGCCGTGGGAAGGCCCGTTCACAGACCGGCCGCAGCATCCGGCGCAACGCCGTCACGGCCTCGTTCGGCCGGATGGGCGGACGTGTTCTCGCCCATCGCGACCGCGCGTGCCTGTTCCAGCATCCGCAGCCCCTTGTCCAGGGTCAGGGCGGTTCGCACGCCGCCGAGCGAAAGGCCGAGTTCGACCAGGGTGATGGCGACCGCGGGACGCATCCCGACCACGACGGTCTGCGCGTCCAGTAGGCCGGATATCGACGCGATGGTGGAGAGCATCCGACCCACGAACGAATCGACGATCTCCACGGCGGTGATGTCGATGACCACCCCGTGCGCGCCCGACTCCACCACCGCGGCCGCGAGGTCGTCCTGAAGCAGCATCACCGCCTGGTCGTCCAGATCCGTCTGGATGGACACCAACAGCACTTGTCCGATCCGCAGGACCGGGACCTGCTCGCTCACCGGCCACCGGCCTGCGGCGTCGTGCGCGAGAAGGAGACGCCGGAGCGTCGCAGCGCGTGCCGCAGGGCATCGGCGAGCGTGGCCTTGGTGACGATGTCGCCGAAGTCGATGCCCAGGGCCACGATCGTCTGAGCGATCTGCGGACGAATGCCGGAAATGGTGCATTCTGCACCCATCAGGCGTGCGGCCACCACCGTCTTCAGCAGGTGCTGGGCCACCTCGGTGTCCACGGCCGGGACGCCGGTGATGTCGATGATGGCCTGCTCGGAGCCGGTGTCGATCAGCGCCTGGAGCATCTTCTCCATCACCACCATGGTGCGTGCCGAGTCCAGGGTGCCGACCAGCGGAACACCGATGACCCCGTCCCACAGCTTCACCACCGGCGTGGACAGCTCCATCAGCTGCTCGGCCTGCGCCGAGATCAACTCCTCGCGGGTGCGCGTGTAGACCTCGATGGTGTACAGGCCCAGGGTGTCCAGGAGGGAGGAGAACCTCAGGTACGCCTGTACGTCGCTGCCCTCGCCGGTCAGGGACGGTTCCAGGGCCTCCTTGAGCGCGAACACGCTGACGGCGGTCTCGGTGGGGCTGAATCCCTGCCGGGCCCGAGCCCGCGACAACTCCGTGAGCAGGGCGCGGACCTCGCCGAAGGCCTCGCCGCGCCCGTCCATGCTGCCGCTGCTCAACGCGGCCACCAGTGCGGCGTACAGCTCCTGGAGTTCGCGCTGAACCTCCGCGCGACTCACCCGCCCACCCAGCGAATCGTTCACCTTGTCCGCCCACTCGGCGTCGAGGTTCTCCCCCCGGACGGACAACAGGCCGATCAAACGATCCGAAACGTTCTCATCAGCCACGGCGCACACCCCTCGTAAAGGAGACCGAGCGGTCCCCACGGAACTCTAGGCCATCCCGAGAGCTGTGGAACACCGGCCAATTCGGTCCGCCCCAGAGTGTTTTGAACGTGAGCTGATTCACCGACGCGGCAGCGGATCCTGGTGTAAGGGAACCCTGGGGCGAACATCGGCAAACGCACTCCGCACGCGGAACCCGAGCCCTTCCCGCGAGACACCCGCTCCTCCCGGAAACCGAAAATCTGCGACCGTCGGATGTGGATCCGCCTCACCGTCGTCGGGGATCCTTCCCCGGCCCACCTCGGTATCGTCACCGCCCGTGGCCGGACGGAACTCCATTCGCCGCCGGGCCGATGAGTTTCCCGTACCGGATTTTCTGCCCTCGGGGCGGGTGCCCGGACGCTTGTCGGGTAGGCGCGGCATGACGACATCGTGCGCGTCTTCCGGGAAGAAGGCTTTCGAAAGGGAGAGGCCGCCACCGGCGGACTTCTCGCTTCGGCCGTGAATTCCCGCCGATCGTCGCCCGCCGGAAAGAGGCGGACGCAAGGTCCGTCCTCCTTCCGAGCAGACCATCGACAGAGTCAGGACCGGGCCAAGACCGAACCGGTCGAGATCAAGAAGAGGGTCCACCGATGACGAACGACCGCCGAACCGATTGCGGTACGCCCACGCCGGTGCCGCCGCGCGAGCCGGTCGAGCGCCCGCCCGCGGCGCCCGCCGGCCGGACGCCACTGCTCGCCGTCGGCGGGGCGGCCCCGTTGGCCCTCCTGCTGGTGTGCCGTGGCCGGGGGCACCGGCGATGAAGGCGGCCACCCTCGCCTACAAGCCGGTCGGGCTCGCTCTCGGCGCTGCCGGCGGCATGATCGCGGGCGCCGTGTTCCGGCAGATCTGGAAGCTCGTCGAAGGTGAGGGAGACGCTCCCAACGCCACGGACGAGGACCGGACCTGGCGGCAGATCCTGATCGCCGCCGCCATCCAGGGCGCCATCTTCGCCGTGGTCAAGGCCGCGGTCGACCGCTCGGGAGCCGTGGCGGCCCGACGCTTCACGGGAACGTGGCCGGGCTGAGCGGTGCCTCCCCGTCCCGGGTCCCGGGTCCCGGACGACCGGTCGACATGGCCTGACACGGATCGCGCCCACCCAGGGCGCCGTGCCGCCGCACGGCGGCGCCCGATTCTTCCGAAACCTTCGAGAAAAGGAGTTTCCGGTGACCAGCGGCCGCACAGCCCGCCCGACTCTCACCTCCCCCCTTCCCATACCGAGAGAACGGCCCGATCAGCAGGCCGCCGGACCCGACCACTTGGATATCGCGGCGATGATCGAGCACGCACGGAACAGGCCTCGCAGGACGTCCTCTCCCGAGGAGCCCGGTCGCGCATGACGAACCGGGCGCGAAAGCCCCTGTGCATCGTGCCCGGCGCTATTCCCGCGCTTTCGTACCGAGAGCCCCGACGCGCCCGAAACACCGAAACCCGGGGAACACCGAAACCCCGGGGATCGGGACGACCCGTCGGCCGAATGTCCGTCTGATCCTCTGAAGATGGACGCAATTCGGATGAAGGACCCGAACCAGGGAAGCCGCACCATGTCGTGCATTCCGGCGGCCCACTCCCGGGCCGCATTCGAACCCGGAGGTAAGCGGTGCCCAGTACCGCCCTGTCCTTGGTTTCGCTGCCCGCCGGGCTGATGGCCCTGCCCGGTGTCTACGCACCGCAGGCGGACACCGGGCTGCTCGTCGACGCACTTGCCCGCGAGGACGTCGGGCCCCGCACGGAGGTTCTGGAGATCGGCACGGGCACCGGGATGCTGGCGTTGCACGCCGCGTCCAGAGGAGCCCGGGTCACGGCGGTCGACGTCTCCCGGGCCGCCGTGACCACGGCACGGCTGAACGCGTGGCGCCACCGGCTCCCGCTGCGCGTCCTGCACGGCGACTTCCAGGCCAGAACGGCCGGGAGCCGCTTCGACCTGGTCGTCACGAACCCGCCGTACGTCCCGGCCCCGGGCGACCGGCTCCCCACGCGCGGCCCGGAGCGGGCCTGGGACGCCGGGCCCGACGGCCGCCGCGTCATCGACCGGATCTGCGCCGGCGCCCCGGCCCTGCTGCGTCCCGGCGGCGTCCTGCTGATGGTGCACTCGGGCATGTGCGGGACCGAGGAGACCCTCTCCCGACTGACCGGCGTGGGGCTCGCCGCCGAGGCCACGGCCCGGGCCTCCGTGCCCTGGGGCCCCGTCCTGCGCTCGCGGCGCTCCTGGCTGGAGCGACAGGGCCTGGCGGCCGAAACCGAGGAGCGGGAGGAACTGGTGGTCATCCGCGCCCGGGCCCGGTGACGACGCGACCGCCGGCGCGAACGGTGGGACGATGGGCGTGAGCGGGGGCGCCGGCACGAGCGCCGCGCCCGCGGGCGGCGCGAGCGCCTTCCGGAGGCGGGCGGCGGGCCAGGCCGGGAAGAAGCAGCCATCACGGTGTAGACGCACCATCCGTTCCGGCAGAGGGGCTCCACCCATGGCCGTACGCAGTCAACTGATCCATCGCCCCCCGCACGCGGTGTGGGCGGTACTCGCCGACCCGAGCCGCTACGAGGACTGGGTGGTGGGCCCGTCGCAGTCCACGCCCCTCGACCGGACCTGGCCCGAGGTGGGCTCCCGCCTGCGCTACACCCTCCGGCTCGGCCCCTGGTCGACCCAAGGCGTCACCACCGTCCGGAACGCCGAGCCCGGCAGGGAACTGGAACTGGAAGCCTCGTTCGATCCTCTCGGCACGGCGAGGATCTTCCTGCAACTCAGGCCGTGGGGCGAGGAGACACTGGTCATCTGCGATGAGCATCCCCTGCGCGGCCTGGGCGGCACCCTGCACAACCCCGCCGTCGAAGCCCTGATCCAGCTCCGCCACCGAGGGATGCTGGCCCGCCTGGCCAGGCTCGTGGAACAGGATCCCGTCGCCGAACAGGGCCCCGTCGCCTGACAGGACCACGTCGCCGAACAGCCCCGGCCGAAGACCCCCGGTGCCTGACGCGGCGGTGCCCGACACGGGCCCGACGGGGTCGCGACCGCGAACCTCCCGGTCGACGCCGAAGCGGCCCCGCGCCCGCACGCGGCACGGACCCTCCTCCACCACACCGGGGGTCTTCGCCTTTCGGGCAGCACCACGCCGTGCGCGTCGCGGAAGGGCCATCAGGTCCACCATGCGGCGTACGGCCGTCACGTACGGCCCGACTTCGGTGATCTGCGAGCCGATGTGGCAGTGCAGGCCGGTCAGTTCGAGCTGCGGTTGGCCCAGGATGCGGGCGACGACACGTTGCGCCGAGCCGTCGGCGGGGGACAGGCCGAACTTCTGACCTTCGGTGCCGGTGCCCCTCAGGCGCCGCGGACGGCGAGCCGGTCCGGTCGGTGGGTCGTCGCGACGGCCGAGGGAGCCGACAGCGTCGGATCGATGGTGATCAGTCGCGCTCCGAGCGGCGCGCACAGCTCGCGCAGCAGGGACTCCGACAGCGGGACGTACGCCTGGTTCTCGCCGAGGGTCGCGGCCAACCGCTCCACAGCGGTGAAACCGACGGCGGTGCGCGCGCCCAGCGGAGTGTGGAACAGCCGGATGGCCACCCCCGCCCCGCCTCCCGGCCGGACGGGCACGTACAGCAGCCCGGCCGGGACCCGTTCCTCGGGCTCGGGATCGTCGTCGTACCGGAACAGACACATGGGGCTCTCCCTGGGGAACCGCGAACGATGGATGACGCCCCGGGCGGCTCGCCGTGAGGTGCGACCGCTCGGGACGCGTCATGGAAACCATCCCCGCCCGCGCCGCGTCCGTCCGGTCCCCTGACGCCACCTTGACGGGAGTCGGCCCACTCCATACACGTCACTGACGGCCGACGGGGCGCGGCGGACGCCGCCGCACACCGGGGAGGGGCCCGGGCCGGCGCGAACCGGTGCGCGGACCGCGACCGGATTGGGACGATCTTGAACCCTCAACTCCCTTGACCGGTCGATAGGGTGAGGTTCCCGGGCCCCCGTGAGCTGCCGTGTTCCCCCGTGCCCGAGCGGGGCGCGCAGCGGCGGGGAAGCCAACGCCCGGTACAAGGACGGATGGTGTTCTGTGGAGAGTTCCTGGGGCGGGGCGCGTGTCGGCGGGGTTCCCACCGCCGCGACGGTGTGCGTCATCGGTGCGGGACTGTCGGGGCTGGCGGCCGCACACGCCCTCTCCGCCAGGGGAGTGGACTTCGTCTGCCTGGAGAAGGCGCCGGACGTCGGAGGGATCTGGCGGCAGCCGGGAGCCGGCGAGCGGGGACCGGCCTACATGTCGCTGCACCTGAACAGTGCCAAACAGCTCACCGGCTACTCCGACTTCCCGATGCCGGCCGAACTGCCGCTCTACCCCGGACACCGCGATGTCGCCGACTACTTGCGGTCGTTCGCCGAGTGGGCCGGTCTGTTGCCCCGCGTCGAGCTGCGGACCGAGGTCGTGTCCGTGCGGCAGGACGACGACGGTGCCTGGACGGTCGTCAGTCGGGACGCGGACGGTGAGACGACGCGACGGCGCTTCACGCACGTGATCGTAGGCTCGGGCCACAACACGGAGGCGGTGTTGCCGGATCCGCTGCCGGCCGGCTCCGAGTCCTTCACCGGTCGGATCCTCCACTCGATGGACTACCACGACGGCGGCGACTTCGCCGGGCAGCGGGTCGTCGTCGTGGGGATGGGCGCATCCGGGGTGGACATCGCCGCGGACCTCTCCCGGCACGCCGAGCGGACCGACCTGTCCGTCCGCCGGGGACTGCACGTCGTGCCCAAGCAGCTCTTCGGCATGTCGGTCGACCTGATCGCCGACGCTCCGTGGTGGAGCGAGATGTCGTTCCCCGAGCAGCGGCGCTTCGTCGAGCAGGCGCTGCGCGTGGCGCGGGGGAAGCTGTCGGACTACGGTCTGCCCGAGCCCGACCACCCGGTCTTCTCCTCGGCCGTGACCATCTCGGACGAGATACTCAGCCGCATCCGGCACGGCGGCGTGATACCCCGGCCCGCGATCGGCTCCCTGGACGGCGACAGGGTCACTTTCACCGACGGAACCGAGGTGGCGGCGGACGCGATCGTCTACTGCACGGGGTTCCGCATGGCGTTCCCGTTCCTGCCCGCCGGGTGTCCGGCGGGCCCCCGGCAGGAAGCGGTGGAGCTGTACGAGCGGGTCGTCGCGCCCGACCACCCCGGCCTGTACTTCGTCGGGTTGATCCGCCCCGTGGGCTCGATCACGCGCCTCGTGGAAGCCCAGGCGCGCTGGGTGGCCCGGATCGTCGACGGCGAGGCCCCCCTGCCGTCGACGGACGCCATGCGCGAGGAGATCGGTACGTACCTGAAGGCCATCGAGGCGCGCTACGGGCGGACCGAGAGCGCCTCCATCCAGGTGGACGTCGGTTCCTACCTGCGCGAACTGGACGCGTTGCAGGACGCCTGACCGGGGAGCCGGGCCGGGTCGATCCCCACGACACGGCGGCCGATCCCCACGACACGGCGTCCCCCGCACGGCCTCCCCGCACGGCTCCCCGCACGGCGTCCCACGACGCCGATCCGCGGGATCCGGTCGGTGACCCAGGGGGAGCGCCGCCGGCGAGCGGGCTCAGCCGGCGACCGCGGCCCACACGGGCGGCGTGACGACCGGCGGCCTGACCTCGTACGCCTCCGAGGAGACGTAGACGGTCACGCGCGGCGGACGACCGAGCTGGTGGACGAGCCCGACGTAGGCGATGAGCCCCACCCCGTCGCGCAGATCCCGGGAGGTGGCGGCGGACAGCGACCGGACGAGCGGGGCGGTGTCCATGTCGTGGCGGCCGAGCACGGCCAGCGCCCGATCGAGGGCCTCGCCGTCGTGTCGGGCGTAGTCGCGGATCGGGACGTAGAGCGTGAAGCCGCTCGGTCGTCCGGTCGCCGTCTCGGTGAAGGCGTGGCAGGACTGGACGGGCCGCCGCCGCGGGCGTCCGATCCGCCCGTCCTCGACGTCGAGGTCATCGAGGTCGTCGAGGTCGGGGACGTGACCGGCCGCCGTCCGGAAGAAGGTCGTGACCTCGGTCTCGTCGGGTCCGCCGGCCACGCGCGACAGCCCGGCCGCCTCCGCGGCCGTCAGGTCGTGGTGCGCGAGGTAGACCTTGACCCGGGGTTCCTCCCAGGAGCCCAGGTCCAAGGCGAAGAAGAGGTGACGGTCGCCCTCCGGCAACGCCGTGAACGCCTTCCGGTGGCCGAGGCGGCGCAGGGCCTCGCGCACCGTCTCGGCGGAACGTTCCTGCCCGGAGGCCGCCGGGTTCAGATACACCTTGATCCTGGGGATTCCACCGGGGAGGAGTTCCAGCGCGCACCAGAGCGCCAGAGGACCCTGCGGGTTCGGCGGGAAGAACAGGTCCTCCAGTTCGTCCAGCCGCTTCGTGTCGAATCCCCACCGCTGCGCCATCTCGCGGACCACCCGCAACCCGGTCCGCCCGTTCTCCGCCAGACTGCCGGCGCCGTAACCGGGCTCCAGCAGCACGCGCAGGGTCGGTTCGCCGTGCGCCACGAAGGACAGCGAGAACTCCACCGGCGAGTGGTCGTCGGAGAGGAACGAGCGCTCGGGAGGCGGCAGGTCGAGTGACCGCTCCGCGACGGGGCCGAGCGCCGCGAGCAGCGTCCGCGCGTAGGACGCGGAGTCGGCGCCGTTCAACCCCGCGGCCTCGCAGAGCCGCAGGGCCTGTCTCGTCGCATGGGTGCCGAGCGTTCCCCCGAGGGGGGCCCTCGGGGGAACAGGCCCTGGGGCGGTCACCGACCCGCCCCCCACCGACGGGAGCGCCCAAGAAGATACCCGCCTTGAGGGGCGGGTATCGAGGGTTCCCTGTCCGGTGAGGTGTTGCAGCACCGCGGCGTCGTCGGATATCTGGTCCACGACACCTCCCTTGCCTCGTAAGTGACATCGAGTAACGCGATGCTCACTACCCTTGAGGAGGAACGCTCATGCGGCGGCGGGAGGACCGGCAGGAGTGGACTTGATCACCTGGTAAGCCAGTTGAGGAACTGGCTCCACTTGCCGCTGTGTTCACGCCGGTGGCTCGTCACGCCCGGGTCGTGGCTCGTCGACGCCCCGGCGCGCGCCTGCGGCGCGCTCTCGCGGACCGTCTCGAACGGCGTGAACCTGGTGGGCAGCGTGGCGAGGCCGCGGTTGAACGGACCCGGGCGCCACACCAGGCTGTCCTCCGGCACGGAGAGTTCGACGTCCGGGAGCCGGTTGAGGAGGTTCTCGATGGCGGTGACGGTGATCTGCCGGGCGGGCTCCTTCGACGGGCAGGCGTGCGGGCCCGCGCTCCAGGCCAGGTGGGCCCGGTTGCTGCCGGCCTGACGTGCGGACGTCAGCGCCGGCCCGGTGTTGGCTGCCGCGAAACTGACCAGCATCAGATCGCCCGCCTGCACCTTCTGCCCGGCGAACTCCATGTCGGAGGCGGGGTAGTGGGGCGCGAGGTTCTGCATGGGAGGGTTCTCCCACAACGTGTCGTCGATGGCCTCGTCGATCAGGCCGCCCTTGTGGGCGTACGCGTCGTGGGTGAGCAGCCGGTGCAGGGTGTTGCCGATCAGGTTCCGCAGCGGTTCGTTGCCCGCCACCAACAGCAGGGCGAGCTGATGGACCATCTCCTCGTCCGTCAGCTTGGCCTCGTGCTGCATCAGCCACGAGGTGACGTCCTCGCCCGGCTTGGCACGCTTGAGCGCCACCAGTTCACCGACGGCCCCGTACAGCACCTCCGCGGCCCGCTCGGCGTTGACGCCGTCGAACATGCCGGTGATTCCGAACAGCACGCGGTCGCCGATGTCGGCCGGGCAGCCGAAGAGTTCGTTGAACACGAACAGCGGAAGCTGCTTGGCGTAGTCGCCGAGCAGGTCGGCCGAGCCACGCGAACCGAACTGCGAGACCAGGTAGTTGGACACCTGTTCCGTGCTGCGCGCCAGTCTGCGCGAGTCGACGCGCCCCATGCTGTCCGTGATGGCCTGACGCAGCCGCAGGTGCTCGACGCCGTCGCTGAACATGCAGTTGGGGCGGTACGAGAGCACGGCCGCGACCGGGTTGTCCGGGCTGATCCGGCCCTCGTTCAGCTCCCGCCAGCGGCGGGCGTCCTTGCGGAAGGAACCGGAGTCCTGGAGCAGTTGCAGGGCCGTCGAGTAGTCGGTGACGAGGGTGGCCTCCACCCCGGGAGCGAGCTCCACGGGAGCGGTGGGCCCGTAGTGGCGCAGATAGGTGTAGTACGCCTGGGGATCTGCCGCGAACCCCGGACCGTGCAGCGGCACTCGGCCGCCGACCTGGTGAGCGGGGCACCCGGGCGGGGGAACGGGTGCGGTGTGTTGAGCGTCCATGTCTGCTCCTAGCGAGCGCGGTCCAGCAAATAGCGGACGAGTGTGATCAATGCGTCGGCCGACGACTTGGGGTCGCGCGCGTCGCACGTGACGACCGGGGTGTCGTCGAGCAGGTCCAGCGCCTCGCGCAGGGCCCGTTCCGCGCGATCGGGCGTTCCGTCGAAGCGGTTGACGGCGATCGCGTAGTCGAGGCCGTACTGCTCGATCAGGTCGATCACGGCGAAGGAGTCCGCCAGTCTCTCGGGGTCCACCAGCACCAGCGCGCCGAGCGCGCCACGTGCCATGTCCTCCCACATCTGTACGAACCGCAGCTGGCCGGGGGTCCCGAACAGGTACAGCACCACGCGTTCGCTGATCGTCAGCCGGCCGAAGTCCATGGCCACCGTGGTGGTGGTCTTGGTTCGCACTCCCTTGAGGTCGTCGAACGACTCGCCGGCGCGGGTCATCGTCTCCTCGGTCGTCAGCGGAGGGATCTCCGATATCGCGCCGATGAAGGTGGTCTTGCCCACGGCGAAGTGACCGACGACGAGGATCTTCACGGCCGTCTGCGTCGCTCCGTCGCGGACGTACGCCTGCTCAGCCAAACTTGGTGCGGAGACCATTCAGCACCTCCTCGAGGATGTGGCGGTCCGTGAGCGTGGCCCGCTGCACGGGAGGACGGGTGATCAGGTAGCCGCCCTCGGCGAGCGCGGCGAGGACGATCTTCACCACACCCATGGGCAGCCGTGTGTGCCCCGCGATCTCGGCGACCGAGAGGTAGCCCGCCGTGCACAGGTCCAACAGGCCCTGCTCCTCGGGAGACAGCTGGGTCGGACGCTGCTGCCGGTCACCCGCGGCGGTGACCAGGGTGATGAGGGACAGGTGCTCCTCGTCGGGCAGGCCGCGCCCCTTGGTGATGACGTACGGACGCACTAATGCCGCGGCCTCCGGCTCCAGCTCGTCGAAGCCGTTCACGAGTGGACGCCGAGGTTCTCGCGCGGCGGTGTCGTCAAGGCCTTGCCCAACTGGCCGACGAGCTGCTGCATCCGGAAGGTGATGTCCTGCATGTCGACGTCCGGCGAGGCCGAGACGCCGAGGTAGGCGCCCTCCCCGGCGGAGATCAGGAAGACCCAGCCGCCGTCGAACTCGACCAGGGTCTGGCGCCACTGGAGGTGGCCGCCGTCGACGAAGAACCCGAGCGAGCGGCTGAGGGACTGCACACCGCTCATCGCGGCGGCGACCGTGTCCGCGTTGTCCTTGTGGAAGTCCTTCGTCCGGGCCATCAGCAGGCCGTCGGCGGAGACCAGGACCGCATGCAGCGCCCCGGGTATCTCCAGGGCGCTGTCCAGCATCCATGACAGATCGTTGTTCACGGGACCTCATGTCCTTCGCTGCTCGCATCACGTGTGCTGCTCGTCTGGCCCGCCGACGAGCCCGAGGGGGTGGCTCGTCCGTGGAGCGTGCCCCGCTGGAACGCGCCCATGATCGCTGCGGCTTCCGCGTCGGAGCGGCTCGCCGACGGTGCCCCCTGGGTGTTGCCGGGAACGATCGCCATCGGCCGCTTGCGGCTGCGCTTGGGCAGGCCGTCGACGGTCGAGGACGTGGCCACCGCGTACTCGGGGCCGCTCGGGTGGGCGGCGGACGCGGCGCCTGTCGGAGCCGGGGCCTTGCGCTCCGGCATGCCGGTGAGCAGTTCGTGCGGCAGCAGGAGAACGGCGCGGACGCCGCCGTACGGTGAGCTGGAGTCCACGGACACCTCGAAGCCGAATCGCTCGCAGAGCACGCCGATCACGGCGAAGCCGAACTGTGGGGGGCTGCCGAGTCCCGAGACGCCGGAGACCCGTTCGGTCGTCAGGAGTCTCACGGCCCTGGCGCGCTCCTCCTCGTTCATGCCGACGCCGGCATCGTCGACGACGATGCAAATGCCCTTGGGCACGGTACGGATGTTGATTTCGACGACGGTGTCCGGGCTGGAATAGCTGGTGGCGTTGTCGAGCATCTCGGCGAGGGCCAGTGCCACGGGTTCGACGGCCCGGTGGGTGATGCCGAAGTCGACCTGCGAAAGGATCTCCACCCGCCGGAAATGGCGGATGCGACCCTGTGCGCTGCGGACCACGTCGTAGACCGAGGCGACGTCGCGCCGGCGTCCCAGCCAGCCGTCGCACAGCACGGCGATGGATTGCGCACGCCGTCCGAACTGCGAGTTCGTGTGGTCGATCTCCAGGAGGTCCTGGAGAATGACGGACTCGCCGTACTTGCTCTGGAGTCCGGAGAGGACCGATTGCTGCTCGGCGGCAAGACCCTGAAGTGTCCGCATGGCGGACTTGAGAACGGATTTCGTCGCGTCCTGGGCCTGTTCTTTCTCGGCCTCGACGGATGTGGAGAAACTGTTCTCCAGTGCGGCGTAATGGTGTGTGAGTTCCTCGAACTCGTGCCTCAGGGCCCGGGTCGTTCTGCGTTGGCGAACGATGACGGCGGCGGCGCCGGCGGCGCCGCCGACGATGACGACGAAAAGGGCCCAGAGCACTGGGGTCTGTATGTAATACGTCATAAGACTCTCTTCAGGCGACTGACGGCCAGTTGCTGAATTCCGTCAAATGCGGGTGGACCGGCGGACCGCCCGTGCCGGGGGTTCTGCCCGGATGGTCGCCGTGCTCGGAGATGTCGCTTTATGGCCATCTACCGCCCGCAAGTGCGATGATCGTATCACTGGGCGTGAACAGGTGATCGACCGTCAACAAGCGCCTTCTTGATGCCCATTGGCTCGATTCGGTCGGTCTCGTCGCACCTTGGTGAAGGGTGGCGAGCGCACGGACCGACGGGCGTGAGTTCGGGCCGGAATCAACTATTCCGGATTCTTCCGCTCACGATGTGGCGGCTTTTCCGGTCGCGGCATCGGTGTCGCGTTCTCCACGGCGCCGAGGATCTTCGGAGAACGGGAATTCCGAGCCGACCGGGGGCTCCCGCGCGGGCGGTCCTCGCCACCGGATCGCCCCTCGACCGCGACAGCGCCCCGGGACTCAGGTTCGGCGGCCCCGGCCGACGGCGAAGGCGACGAGCACCCCGGCCAGGGCGGCCCACACGACGCCCTCACCGCCCGCCTGGATCCAGCCGACGAGGCCGAGGAGGACCGCGGTGCACACCCCCGCCGCGAGGGCCCGGGCATCACGGAGGAAGGCCCACTGGACGCGTCCGGCCCCCGGCTCCCTCAGCTCGGCGACGGCGGTCTTGACGACGAGTGCGGCCACCACGATCGCGGCCACCACGAGGGTTGTCTCCACTCAGGCTCCCGAAGTCGGTTCCGCCCCGCCGGCCGGCCGGGGGCCGGACGCGCCGATGGAGGCCAGGGGTTCCGTCACGGTCGGCGCCGACCGTCTCCTCCTCGTACAGGTGACGGTAGACCCTGTCCCGTCGCGGCAGAAGCACGGCGCCGCAGCAGGGTGACGACGAGGACCAGGGCGACCGCCGCACCGTAGGCGATGTTGCTCAGCGCCGCCGCGTGGTCGAAGGCCGGGGCCAGTACGTAGACGGCGGCGCCCGCGAGCGCCACACCGAGCCATTCCCAGCGACCGTCCAGGGCCACGAGGGCGATCAGCAGCAGGGCGTACCAGGAGTACCCGGGAGTGAGGAGCGCGAAGGACCAGCCGACGACCGTCAGTGCCCCGCTCCACGGCCGCCGAGGGTCCCCGCGCCACATCACGTGGACGCACACACCCGCCACGACGACGAGCAGCACGGGCAACGCCCAGTCGTCGGGCAGCACCAGACGCAGCAGCGAGTAGCGGGACCCGGACGCCGGGTCCTCGTACCCCTCCTCCTGCACGTAGCCGCCCAGGTAGCCGAGGACGGAGCCCTGCGAGAGGAGGACGTACGGCAGGTAGGAGAGGGCGGTGAAGGCCGCCGCGGGCAGGAGCACCACGGCCGCGTCCCGGACCCGGCGGACGCCCGACAGCGCGCCGGGCAGAACGATCGCGGGCAGCAACTTGGTGGCGACGGCCGCGCCCAGCAACAGCCCGCCGCCGGCCCGCCGCCCCGTGGCCCGGGAGGCGACGAGGCCGAGGCCGACGACCGCGAGGAGCGCGCCCAGCACGTCGACGTGCGCGTTGTTCACGGCCTCGATGGCCACGGCCGGACACCAGGCCCAGTACGCGACCCGACGGAGGTCACGGCCCCGGCGCCGCAGGAGCGCGAGCAGCGCGCCGGTCACGCCCAGGGAGATCAGGGCGCCGCCGACCTGGAAGGCCTTGTGTCGGGCCCCCTGCGGCGACAACCGGTCGACGGCCAGGAAGTACGCCTCGGCGACGGGCGGGTAGATGGTGTGGACGCCGGGCCGGTTGATGCGCGTGCAGTGGGGCACGGCGCCCGCGTGGGGAAGGGAGACGAGGTCCGGGCCGGTGCAGGCGGCCCCCGTGGGGAAGAGCCACGGATCGCGCAGCCGCGCGAGCGCCGCATCGCGCGGCGCGTGGTCGTACGGCGAGATCCCGGCGGACTGGACCCGGCCGTCCCACGCGTACCGGTACGAGTCGGTGCTCGTCCGGGGCGGCGCGACCAGCCCGGCCACGGTGACGGCGACCGCCCCGGCGAGGACCAGCGGCACCACGCGCTCGGCCGGGACGCGGCGCAGCGCCGCCAGGGCGAGGCCGAACAGCAGCCAGCAGACGGCGTACCGGGCGAACAGGCCGACCGGGTCGGTGAAGACACCGTCGTACCGCACGGCGAGGACGAGCGCCGCCACGAGGGCGGCGAGGACGGCGGAGGCGAGGGCGGTACGCGGGTTCACAAGGCGCAAGCGTTCCAGGAAGCACCCCTCAAGCGGGGCCCGACGCCCCCGACGTCCGCGTTTCGTAAGGTGTCGAAGCCCCTCGCGCGCATCAACGCGGGGGTGTGATGGAGACATGCGTTTCACTCTGCCCCCGGGCCCGCCGATCACCTTCAAGGCACGGCTCCACGACGCCCGCACCGCGACCGCGATCGGCCGTTGGCTGGCCCTGGCCTTCGTCGTCTGCTTCGCGACCGGTGTGCTGAGCCACTTCCTCCAACACCCGCCGGGATGGCTCGCGGACCATCTGCCGAGCCGCCCGTACTGGGGCTACCGACTCACCCAGGGCCTGCACGTGGTCTCGGGCATCGCCGCGATCCCGCTGCTGCTCGCGAAACTGTGGACGGTCTACCCGCGCCTGTTCGCGTGGCCGCCGGTGCGGTCCGTCCTGCACGCGCTGGAGCGCCTGTCGGTGGCGGTACTGGTCGCGGCCGCCCTGTTCCAGCTCTTCACCGGACTGCTGAACACGTTCCAGTGGTACCCGTGGCCGTTCAACTTCGTGCCCGTCCACTACGCCGTCGCCTGGGTCGTCATGGGCGCCCTGCTGCTGCACATCGCGGTGCAATGGCCGCGGATCCGGGACCACTTCACCCTCGATTCCCCCGGCACCCTGTCCCTGCCCGAGGCCGACGGACCGAACCGGCGGCAACTGCTGGTCGGGGTGGCAGCCGCGGTGGGAGCGGTCACGGTGACCACCGCCGGGCAGTCGGTCACCGCGCTCGGCCGCCTGGTGCTGTTCGCCCCGCGCAGCCCGGCGCACGGAGTCCAGGGACTGCCGGTGAACCGTACGGCCGCCGCCGCGCGCGTCACCGAGGCCTCGCTCGTCGACTGGCGCCTGACCGTCCACGGACCCCGCCCGTTCACCCTGACCCTGGAGGAACTCAACGCCCTGCCCCAGCACGAGGTGACACTGCCCATCGCGTGCGTCGAGGGCTGGAGCAAGTCGGCCCGCTGGACCGGGGTACGGGTCCGCGACCTGCTGGAGCGGGCGGGAGGCGGCCCCGGCTCGCGGGCCCGGGTGGTGTCGCTGGAGGCGGCCGGCGCCTACCGGGTCATGGACATGGGACGCCTGTACGCGCAGGACCCCCTCACCCTGCTCGCCCTGCGGCTGGGAGGTGAGGTGCTGTCCCTGGACCACGGCTACCCCGCCCGGATCATCGCCCCCAACCGGCCGGGCGTCCTGCAGACCAAGTGGGTCGGCCGACTGGAGGTCGTGTGATGAGGTCCCGATACGTCCTGGGCACCCTCGGACTCGCGCTGATGGCCTGGGGCGGGCTGCTCCTGGTCCGGCAACCCGAACCCTGGCGCATCGCACTGTGGCTCGCCGGGGCGGTCGTGGTGCACGACGGGTTCGTCGCCCCGCTCGTGGCGGCGGTCGCCGCCCTGACCGCGGCGGCCGGACTCCGTCTGCGGGGCGTCCCGCGCGCCGCCCTGATCGTCGCGGGCTCCCTCACCGCCATCGCCCTGCCCCCGCTGCTGCGCCCCGGCGCCGTCGCCAACGCGACCGTCCTGCCACTGGACTACCTGCGCAACTGGCTGCTGACCATCGCGGCGATCACCGTGCTCACCCTCCTCTACACGGGCACGCGCGCCGCCCTGCGCCGGGCGGCCCGCCGGCACTGAACGCACGGAAGCCGCCCTCCGGCCGGAAGAACGTTCCGGCCGGAGGGCGGCTGTCCGGTGGGTGCGGTCAGCGGCCCAGGTGCACGAAGTGCCGGCCCGCCGCCTGCCAGGTGCCCGCCGGGCTCCAGCCCGCGCCCTCCGCCGCCGCGCACAGGGCGCGGGTACCGAGCCTGGCCCACCGGAAGGGCGCCCCCCGCCCGCCGTGTCCGTCGTCGACGTGGACCTCGACGCGTTCGTCCACGTCGGCGCCGACCACCTCGACGAACAGGGCCCCGTCGGGAGCCGTGAGTTCGGCCGCGCGGCGCAACAGGGCCGAGGGGTCGCCGCCGATCCCGATGTTGCCGTCGATGAGCAGGACCGCGCCCCAGCGCCCCTCGCGGGGCAGCGGATCGAACACCGACCGGCACAGGGCGCTGCCGCCCGCCCGCACGGTGCGCTCCACGGCGGCCGGCGTCACGTCCACGCCGAGCGCCGTGTGACCCCTGCGGGCCAGCGCGGCGACCAGCCGGCCCGGCCCGCAGCCCACGTCGAGGACGGGGCCCCGGCAGCGGTCCAGCACGGTGTCGTCGGCGATGTCCGGTTCCGCGCACCAGCGTTCGACGTCCAGGGGCAGCAGCCAACCGTCGCCGCGCCGCAGGAACAGGGGCCCCTGACCGGAGCGCAGCGCGTCGGCGTACGGGTCGGCCTGCCAGGTGCGGGCGGGTTCCAGGAGGTGAACGGTCATCGGGTCACCGCGCACAGGTCGGCGTGCAGGGCCGCGAACCGGGTGCCCGGCGCGGCGGCCGCGACACGCGCCGCGTCGTTCGGGGTGTCCACGTCACACAGCTCGGGCAGGTCCCGCACGGCCAGTCCCGCGGCGATCAACCGCCGCCGTTGCACCGCGCCGGTGTCCGGTACGGACATCGGGACGCCGCGCAACAGGTCCGGGTCCGGGTCGGCGAGCCCCAGGGCCCAGAAACCACCGTCGTCCGCCGGCCCGAACCAGGCGTCCGTGTCCGCGAAGTCGAGCCCCTGCCCGAGCAGCTCCGGAGTGACCTGGGGGGTGTCCATCCCGATGAGCAGGGCCGGTCCGCCCGCCAGGGCGAAAGCCGCGGCGAGGCGGGCGTCCAGGGTCCCCGCGCACTGCGGCCGTACCTCGATGCCCTCCGGCAGCCAGGGGCCGGCTTCCCCGTCCAGGACCAGGATCCGCCGTCGGGCCGGGGTGGCGAGGACGGCGGCGAGAGTGTCACGGAGCGCGGCGCACGCCAGCTCGGCGGCCTGAGCAGGGGTGAAGTACGAGGTCAGTCGGGTCTTCACCCGCCCGGCGACGGGCGCTTTCGCGATGACGAGGAGCGTGCTCACGCGGCGACCCCCTCACCCGGTGCGCGGTGGGTGCCGGGGGCTTCGCCCAGGACCCGGCGCATGTCGCGCACGGCCTGCCAGGTGCCCCGCCAGGTCCCGGTGACCTTGGACTTCCCCGAGCGGGGCAGGTAGGGCACGTCCGTCTCGCCCACCCGCCACCCTGCATCGGCGGCCCGTACGACCATCTGGAGCGGATAACCGCTGCGGCGGTCGGTCAGGGCCAGGTCGAGCAGGGCCTCGCGGCGCGCGACCCGCATCGGACCGAGGTCGTGCAGCCGCAGGCCGGTGCGGCGGCGCACCATCCGGGCGAGCGCGAGATTGCCGGCCCTGGCGTGGACCGGCCACGCACCGCGGCCCTGCGGTCGGCGTCGGCCGAGCAGCAGGTCCGTCTCGCCGGCGGCGATCCGGGCCGCCATGGGGGCGAGCAGCCCGGGATCGAGGGAGCCGTCGCAGTCACAGAAGCAGACCAGGTCGCTGCTCGCGGCCATCAGTCCGGCGTGGCAGGCGGCCCCGAACCCGCGTCGGGGCTCGTGGACGACCGTGGCACCGAGGGCGCGGGCGATGTCGGGGGAGCCATCGGTGGAACCGTTGTCGACGACGATGGCCCGCCAGCCGGCGGGCACGCGGGCCAGCACCCAGGGCAGTGCCTCCGCTTCGTCGAGGCACGGCAGTACGAGGTCCGCGCGGGGCGGTGCACAGGCAGATTCAGTCACCCTCCACACCGTAGGAACCGGACAGCCCGGAAAGGCGATTCAAGACCTTACGAAACGCGGACGCCGTGCCGCGTACGGGCATCCGAGGGCCCCGGCCGCGGCGCGCGGTGTCACCCTTGAGGCATGGCATCGAGCATCGAGCGGCATCCGGACACGGGCCCGCACCCCGAGCGGGAACCCGTGCCCGCCGAGACCCCCGGCCTCGTCCTGGTCGTGGACGACGACCCGACCGTCTCGGAGGTGGTGGCCGGCTACCTGGAACGGGCCGGATACCGCGTCGAGCGGGCGGCCGACGGCCCGGCCGCGCTGCGCGCCGCGCAGGAGCACCGACCCGACCTGGTCGTCCTCGACCTGATGCTCCCCGGCATGGACGGACTCGAAGTCTGCCGTCGACTGCGCGCCCACCGGGACGGGGCCCCTCCCGTCCCGGTGGTCATGCTCACCGCGCGCGGAGACGAGGACGACCGGATCCTGGGCCTGGAGGTCGGCGCCGACGACTACGTCACGAAGCCCTTCAGCCCGCGCGAGCTCGTCCTGCGCGTACGGTCGGTGCTGCGCCGGGCGGCCTCGACCGCCACCCCGAACACCGGCCCCGTGCTCGCCGCGGCCGGCATCGCCATGGACCCGGCCGCCCGCCGGGTCACCAAGAACGGCGCGGAACTGGCTCTCACCCTCAGGGAGTTCGACCTGCTCGCCTACTTCCTCGGGCACCAGGGGCAGGTCTGCGACCGCGAGCGGCTGATGCGCGAGGTCTGGGGATGGGACTTCGGCGACCTGTCCACGGTCACCGTCCACGTCCGCCGACTGCGCGGCAAGATCGAGGACGACCCGGCGAATCCGACACTGATCAGGACCGTGTGGGGCGCCGGATACCGCTTCGAAACCGGCCCGGACGCCGCCCGGGACACGGCGGGTGCCCCGGGTGGGTCGGGTGCCATGAGCGTCCGGACGGAGGACGGCCATGCGTGACCTGCTGCTCATCGCCCTGTACGCGCTCCTCGGCGCGGGCGCCGCCGGACTCCTCGGAGCGGTGGCCCTGCGGATACTGCGCCGGCGCAGCATCGCCGTCTCCCTCGCGGTCGTGGCGGCCGTCGCGGTCTCGGCGATGCTCGCCGGCACGCTCACGGTGGCATGGGCGATGTTCCTGTCCTCCCACGACCTGGCCGTGGTGACCACCGTCGTCGCGGTGGCCGCCGCCGTGTCGCTCGTCACCGCCCTGCTGCTGGGCCGTCAGGTGGTGCTGCGCTGCCGGGAACTCGTCCGCGCGGCCGGCGAGTTCGGAGAGGTGGGCACCTTCACGGCGCCCACCGTGCCCGCCCCCGCCGAACTCACCGCGCTGAGCCGGGAACTGGACCGGACCGGCGCGCGCCTGGCCGCCTCCCGCGAACGGGAACGCGCCCTGGAGACCTCACGGCGCGAACTCGTCGCCTGGATCTCGCACGACCTGCGCACCCCCCTCGCCGGCCTGCGCGCGATGTCGGAGGCGCTGGAGGACGGCCTCGTGGCCGATCCGGCCCGCTACCACCGGCAGATGCGCGCCGAGGTGGAACGCCTCAACTCGATGGTCACGGACCTGTTCGAGCTGTCCCGCATCCACGCGGGTGCCCTCAGCCTCAGCCCCACCCGACTCTCCGTCTACGACCTGGTGGGCGACGCGCTGGCGGGCGCCGACGCCCTCGCCCGCCGGCACGGGGTTCACCTGGCCGGCGAGGGCGTGGCCCCGCTGCCGGTGGAGGTCGACGGCAAGGAGATGACCCGGGTGCTGTCCAACCTGCTGGTGAACGCCATCCGGCACACCCCGGCCGACGGCACGGTGGCGATTGCCGCCGAACGCCGCGCCGGCGCGGTGGTGGTGTCGGTCACCGACGCCTGTGGCGGCATCCCGGAGGAGGACCTCCCGCGCGTCTTCGACACCGGGTGGCGCGGTGCCCCGGCCCGCACCCCTCCGTCGGGGGCGGGGCTGGGCCTCGCGATCGTCCGGGGCATCGTCGAGGCGCACGCGGGACGGGCCGACGTCCACAACGTGCCCGGCGGCTGCCGCTTCGAACTGACCCTTCCGGCCCCGGTGTAAACCCGTCCGCCGTCCCGACCCGTGCGGGGCGGCGGACCGGGGCACCCTCGTCGCCGCAGCCCCCGGCGGCTCCCGTCAGTCGCGGACGAGGCAGAGCGGGTGTCCCGCCCGTCGGCCGGATGCGCGGACAGTGGATCATCTGACGGGACAACCGGATGATCACCGCGCAGGAGGAAGCAGCATGGAACCACGAGTGGTGGACCGCCCCGAGAAGTCCCGGTACGAGATCCTCGCCGGAGCGGACGGGACCGAGACGGCCGGCTTCGCCGAGTACTTCCTCTCGGAGGGCGAGATCGCCTTCATCCACACCGAGACGGAGCCCCGCTTCGCCGGTCAGGGTCTGGGCGGCCTGCTCGCCCGCGGGGCCCTCGACGACGTCCGGGCCCGCGAGCTGGACGTCCTGCCGTACTGCCCCTTCATCCGGGGGTGGATCGGAAAGCACCCGGAGTACACGGACCTCGTTCCCGAGGGGCGCCGGGCACGGTTCGGCCTCTGAGCGACCGCCTGCCACCCGAGCCGCCACAGCCCGCCGCCTGCCGCCCCGCGGTGCTCAGGGAGCGGTGCGCGGCCGATCCGCCGCGTCGGTGGCGCGCCGTGACGAGCGGGCCGCCACCCGGTGCCCGTCGGCACCACACCGGCCGCCCGGCATCGGCTCCGTTTCGGGCCGCCTTCCTCCCGCTCCGGCCCCGCGTCGGCTCCGTCGTTGCCCCACGTCGGCCGTGTGGGGTGACCGATCGGGCGGGGCGCGGAGCGTGATCGGCGGCGGGCGCGGTGCGAGGGGCGCGTCAAGAAGTCCGGGTCCTGCGTTCGGAAACCGTCAGGGCGCCCGCCAGGCACCCCCTCGCGGCCGTTCCATGGAGCGCGTCGGACCACGTGAAAGGGCGGGCGGGACTGTGCGAGGACGCGTCGTGGTGGGGACCAGTGGATCCCTCGGGAGCATGACCGCGCTGCACCGGGCGGCGACGGAGGCCCGGGAACGGGATGCGGAGCTGTGGGTCGTACTGGCCTGGCAGCCGCCGGGCGGCGGGCCGGCCGGGTGCTGCTCCGGGGGCCCGTCGGTGATCGACGGCTGCCGGTCCGCTGCGGTCGAGCGGCTGCGGGAGATCCTCGACCGCGCGTTCGGGGCGCGCCCGCCGGGGGTCACCCTGGCCGGACTGACCGTGCGCGGCACGCCCGGCGCGGCATTGGTGGACGCGGTGGCGGATCCGGGGGACCTGCTCGTCGTCGGAACCGGCAGCCGTGCTCCCGTGCTCCGCGCGCTGAGGCCGTCGGTGGCCCGGTACTGCCTGGCGCACGCGTCCTGCCCGGTCCTGGTGGTGCCGCCCGGCCCGCTCCGCGCCGACCTGGAGTCCGTACGCCGGCGGCGCAGGTGGCGGATGCCGATGGACGCCCGCGAGCTGACGGGATGCCCGTGACCCGGCCCCGCGAGGCCGGGTGGGGCGGTCCGGCCGTTCGGATCAGTGGATGACGCTGAAACTGCGCCAGGGGAGGGTGCGGGGAGCCGTCACGTTCGACAGGGTGGTCGCGACGTAGATCCCGTCGGCCCGATCGGTCTTCTCGCAGTTGGGCGTCCGGTACAGGACGATGTCGACGAGGGTGTTGTTCTCGACGTGGGTGGCGCCCCTGGGAATGGCGATCTTGTGGCAGCCCCTGACCGGGGTGTTCGAGTAGCTCAACTCGACCGGCGACTCGTGGCCGCGGAAGGTGAGCATGCCGACGGTGCTCCGGCCCAGGCCCGAGCAGGCGGTGGCGGTCAGCAACAGTGCTGCGGCCCCGGTGATGACGCCGATACGCCGACTGTGGGACATGGCGCGGTCCTCGTCTGTGCGGTGATGGGGTCCTTGCGCACAGCCTGCCCCGGCGGGGGGCGGACGGCATCCGCTGTTCCGCCGGCCGGATGAACCCGAAGCCACCGGCCCCGGCGACGAGCCCCGACGACGGCCGCCCGGCCCCGGGGCGGTCGCCCCGGGGCCGGGCGGCCACGCCCACCGCTTTCACCGATCCGTCACCCGGCGCCCGGGGCCGGAGCGTCAGGGAGCCACGGGCAGTCGGCGCTTGTGGTCCGTCAGTCGGTAGCGCCCGACGATGGTGGCGAAGGTCGGCTCGTCCACCGGCTTGCCCTCCAGGAAGTCGTCGATGTCGTCGTAGGTGACACCGAGGGCGTCCTCGTCGGCCTTGCCCGGGTCGAGGGTCTCCAGGTCGGCCGTCGGGACCTTCCACACCAGCTCGGCGGGCGCGCCCAGCGCGTCCGCGACGGCGCGCACCCGGCGCTTGGTCAGCCCGGTCAGCGGGACCAGGTCCGCGGCGCCGTCACCGAACTTGGTGAAGAACCCCGACACGGCCTCCGCGGCGTGGTCGGTGCCGACGACCAGACCGTCGTGCGTCCCGGCCACCGCGTACTGGGCGATCATGCGCTGCCGGGCCTTGATGTTGCCGTGCACGAAGTCCTGGTGACGGGCGTCGCGGAAGTCCACGCCGGCGGCCAGCGAGGCCTCCAGGGCCGCGTCGCTCGCGGGCTTGACGTCCACGGTCAGCACGTGGTCGGCCCGGATGAAGGAGAGCGCGAGCCGGGCGTCGTGCTCGTCGGCCTGCACCCCGTAGGGCAGCCGCATCGCGTGGAACCGCGCCTCGTGTCCGGCCGCCCGGGCCCGCTCCACGGCGAGTTGGCACAGCCGGCCGGCGGTGGTCGAGTCCACGCCGCCGCTGATGCCGAGCACGAGGGAGCGCAGACCGGTGGAGGTCAGTCGCTCGGTGAGGAAGGCGACCCGACGCTCGATCTCCCGCTCGGCGTCGAATGTCTCGGCGACCTGCAGGTCCCGGGCGATCTCCTGCTGCAGGGCGATGGACGCCGGCTCGCTCACGTCTGCTCCTCGATGCTGTTCGCGATGTGCTGTCGCGTCACCCTACCCAGGACGTCCGGGCAGGTCTTCGGCGTGGTCCCGGTCGCTCCACGGCGCTCGGCGCCGCACGCGCCGGGCCGTGACGTCCAGTACGTGGACGCAACGCAGCAGCCTGGCCCGGGCGCGGGGGGCGTCCGCGGCCGGAACGACGATCTCGCAGCGTGCGGGGGCCTCGTCGGACGCCCGGAAGGTCAGCTCCGTGACACACAGGCTGTTCAGCACGGTCACGATGCGGGAGAGGGCGTGCCCGCCGTCCCGGAGCGTGAGGGTCAGCGCGTACGAGTCCTCCTCCGCGTCCTGCGGGGCGGGCGGCACGGCGCGGGAAGCGGACCGGCGTGCGGCGATGTCGACGGTGGGGAGGGTGTCGCTGACGGTCATGGGGCGGGCTCCTGTCCTGGGAGGCGGAACGGGCCGAGGCAGACCCGGGCGCGCGCCCGGCCGCGGGCGGCGGTCGGGACCGTGGTCGGGGTCGGCGGTCGGGGTCGGAGGCGAGGTCGGAGAGGGGTCGGGGAGGGTCGGCAGGCGGGGTGGAAAACAAAAAGACCCCTCGCGGATGCGAGAGGTCTGCGTGCGGGCGGTGGGACCGAGGGCGAATCGCTCGGTCAGTCCGGGGCCCGCACGCCGGCGCCAATAATCAACTGGTGCGGCATGGCGGGGAGTCTGCCACGAGAGTCCCGGGTCGTGGCGTCGCATCTCAGCATGCGGATGAGCGCGCCTGCCTGAGACCGGTCGTGGCTGGTCGTGACCGTTCGGGATCGCCCGGCGACCGATCAGGACGCGGCGTCACTCCGAGGGGACACACGGTCGCGGTCCCGATCGTGGCCGGGGACCGAGTCCAGGCCGAGACCGGGGTCCAGGTCCAGGTCCAGGCGGGGGTCGAGGTTACCGGTCCGGTGGGTCGCCACGGAGTGCACGGCGAGCGGTACGAGCACCGTGACGCGCTTGCCGCCCGCCGGCAGGAGGGTGACGGTCACACTGTGCGAGAGGCGCTGGATCAGGGGCCAGCCGAAGCCGCCGGCGAGGAACGTGCCGGCCTGGCGGGGCAGGGTGACGGGGCGGTCGCCGCTGGGGTCGCTGATGCTCAGGCGCAGACCGTTCTCCGACACCGAGGCGTTGAATCCGGTGATCCCGCCGCCGTGCCGGATGGCGTTCGTCGCCAATTCCGACGTCACCAGGAGCGCGTCGGTCAGGACGTCCTCCCCGTCCGGGCCGACACCGACGAGTCCCGCCGAGCCCAGCAGGAACCGCACGCGGTCCCTCGCCTCCATGGCGGTGTGCGGAACGGGCTGCGCCGGTCCGTTCACGTCGTATCGCACGTTCACCTCTCATCGCTCCCGTCAGACGCGGACGCTACTCGACTGCCCTGTAGCCGCGCCGGCAATCGCAGCGGCAAACATCGGTGCCCTGCCCGGCCCGTGGATCACGGTCGATGACGCTGGGAAGGCACGGTCATGATCATGGCTTCGGACAGCGTCGGGGCCGCGGCGAAGACCTGGGAGGCACCCGTGATGTCGAGGAGCCGGCCCAGGCGGGGCGGCACCACCCCGGCCAGGATCACGGGTCGGTTCAGGGCCGGCTGGAGCATGACGCTCAGCGTCGTCGAGTCCGCGAAGGTGACCCCCGCCACGTCCAGGACGTACCGGGCGATGCCGGCGGCCTCGGGGTCCAGGGCGCTGCGCAGCTCGTCCACGTTGTCCATGTCGAACTCGCCCGCCATCACGACGACGCGGACGTCGCCCTCGGAACGCGTCTCGACGCGGCACCGCGCGTCATCGCCACCCGGGAACGTGTGAGCGTCCATGTGCTCCACCTTTCTCTCTCTTCGATGTCGGTTGATCCGGTCCGACCGGTCACACCCGGTCGTGGTGCGCGAATCAGACGGACCGCGGCAGTTTCACCACGGTGACGAAGAAGTCGTCGATCTGCTGGATGGCCCGGATGAACTGGTCGAGGTCCACCGGCTTGGTCACGTAGGCGTTGGCGTGCAGCTTGTAGCTGCGCAGGATGTCCTCCTCCGCCGCCGACGTGGTGAGGACGACCACCGGAATGTGACTCAGATCGGGGTCGTTCTTGATCTGTTCGAGGACCTGCCGACCGTCGTACTTGGGAAGGTTCAGGTCGAGGAGGATCAGGTCGGGGCGCGGGGCGTTCGTGTGGTCGCCCCTGCGGTACAGGAAGTCCAGGGCCTCCAGGCCGTCCCGGACGACGTGCAGCGTGTTGCCGATCTTGTTGTCCTCGAAGGCCTCGCGGGTCATGAGCTCGTCACCCGCGTCGTCCTCGACGAGCAGGACTTCCGCCGGCTGGCTCTGCGGCCTGGGGAGGGGGGTGCTCATGCGGTACTTCCTTCGATGGTCGGTACGGTCGCGTTCGCGTCCACGGAGGTGGAATCGGATCCTGCCACGGAGCCGGATCCTGCCACGGGCCCGTCGTCGGTGAGTACGGGCAGGGTGAAGACCATCCGCGTTCCGCCGGTGTGGGCGGTGTCGATCCGGATACGACCGCCCGCGTGCTCGACGATCTTCTTGCAGAGCGACAGGCCGATCCCCGTGCCGCCGTAGGATTCCCGGCCGTGCAGGCGCTGGAAGATCACGAACACCTTGTCGGCGAACTCGGCCGGGATCCCGATTCCGTTGTCCGTGACGGTGAACGTGTGGAAGCCGGGTTCGGCCCCGGTTCCCTCCTCGTCGTCGCACAGGGCGATCTCGACGCGCGCGGGGCGGTCGGGGGAGCGGAACTTCACGGCGTTGGCCACGAGGTTCTGCCAGAGCATGGTGAGCAGGGTGGGATCGCCCGACACCGAGGGCAGGCGTTCCGGCCGCACGATCTCGGCCCCGCTCTCCTCGATGGCGGTGGCGAGGTTGCGCAGGGCCCGGTCGACGGTGCCGTCCAGGGCGACGGTCTCCCGGGCGTCCTGGACCCGGCCCACCCGGGAGAACGTGAGCAGGTCGTTGATCAGGACCTGCATGCGCTTGGCGCCGTCGACGGCGAAGCCGATGTACTGGCTGCCCCGCTCGTCGAGCCGGTCCCCGTAGCGCTTCTCCAGGAGCTGGCAGAACGAGGCGACCTTGCGCAGCGGTTCCTGGAGGTCGTGCGAGGCGACGTACGCGAACTGTTCCAGCTCGGCGTTGGAGCGGCGCAGTTCCACCGCCTGGGCGTCGAGGTCCGCGGCGGTTTGCTTGAGCTGCTCCGCGTTGCTGCGGGAGGCCGTCAGTTCGGCGACGGTCCGGCGGCGCATGGCCTCCACCGCACGGGCGAGGGAGCGCAGGTCGGAGGGTCCCGTCTCGGGGATCTCCTCGTCGAACGCGCCCGCCGCCACCCGCCGGGACGCGGCCCGGACCTCGGCCAGCGGCCGGACGACGCTCATCTGGAGGAGCACGGCGAGGCTGAGGCCGGTCACGAGGAAGGCCACGACGATCGCCAGCAGGACGTGGTCGCGTTCGGAGCGGGCCTGGGCGAAGGTGGTGCGGGCGTCGGCCTGCACGGTGTCGAGTCGGGTCTGCTGGGTCTTGACGCGGTCGCGGACCTCGTCGAAGCGGTCCTTGCCCAATTGGACCGACGGCCCGGTCGTCCCGGCCTTCGCCGACGCGAGGCTCGGCGAGGCGAAGGAGTCCTGCCAGGCGCGCGCGGCCTCCTCGACGGCCGCCAGTTCGGTCCGGGCGCCGCTCTCGTCGTCGAGCAGCGTCTCCAGCCTCCGGGACGAGGCGCGCTCGTTCTCCAGGCCGCGCTCGTAGGGCTCCAGCAGCTTCGGGTCGCGCGTCAGCAGGTAGCCGCGGACTCCGGTCTCCTGGTCCAGCAGGGCGGACTCCAGGCGCAGGGCCTCCCGCTGGGCCGGCGCGATCCGGTCGACGAGTCGGTCACCGGCCGCCGTCGTCTTCGACAGCAGGGCGGCGCCGACCACGGCCGTGGCGACGACCATCACCCCGAGCAGTGCCAGCACGGCCATGAACCACGCGCGCAGGCTCAGCCGGGTACGCCGGGTACGCCGGGTACGGGGGGTCGGGGGGGCTGTCGGGTCCGGGGCACTCACAAGGAGGTGTTCCATTCGAGGTGGAGTACGGCGACGTCGTCGGCCAGCCCCCCGCTGTCCGCGGCGAGGGTCTGGGCGGTGTGGATCAGGGTGTCGACGAAAGCGTCGGCGGGCAGGTCGTTGTGGCGGCGTGCGATGTCCAACAGGCCGTCCTCGTCGAGGCGGTCCGAGCCGGAGCCGATCCTGCCCTCGATCAGGCCGTCGGTGAAGAGCATCACGGCCCCCTTGTTCTCGACGGGTACCTGGACGACGGGCCACCGGGTGTCCCAGTCGGGCACGATGCCCAGGGCGGGGCCGCCGGGCACCTCTTCCAGGCGCACGCCCGCCGAGGAGCGCACCAGGAAGCCGGGGTGCCCGGCCCGCTGCACGCTGATGTGCGGCGAGCCCGGCGGGCGCGTGACCGCGATGAGCGTGGCGAAGATCTCGGGCCCGGAACGTTCGGCGACCAGGATCTTCTCCAACAGTTCCAGGAGGTCCTGACCGCGGGCGCCGGCCATCACGAACGCCCGCCACGCCACGCGCAGGCACACGCCGAGCGCCGCCTCGTCCGGGCCGTGCCCCGAGACGTCACCGACGACGGCGTGCGTCGCCCCGTCCGGTGTCTGGACGACGTCGTAGAAGTCACCGCCGAGGAGTGCCTGGGCCCGACCGGGCTGGTACCGGGCACAGACCGCGACGGTGTCGTCCAGCAGGAGCGGCGTGGGCAGCAGGCCGCGTTCCAGTCGGGAGTTCTCCTCCGCGCGCAGCCTGCTCGCCTGGAGGGAGGCCGCCGCGAGTTCCGTGTGCTTTCGCTGGATCGCGTAGCGGATGGCGCGCATGAAGACGTCTGCCTCCAGGCGGCCCTTGACCAGGTAGTCCTGTGCCCCGGCCGCGACGGCGGCGAGACCCGCCTGCTCCTCCGAGAGACCGGTGAGGACGACCACGGCGGCCTCGGCGGCGTTCGCCAGCACCTTGTTGAGGGCGTCGAGCCCGTGGGCGTCGGGCAGATGCAGGTCGAGCAGGACGCACTGCGGCGCCTCGCCCTTCAGCCGGGGCAGGGCCTCGGCGAGGGAGCCCGCGCGACCGAGCCGGACGTCGACTCCGCTGTCCGCGACCAGCTCCTCGACGAGGAGGGCGTCACCCTCGTCGTCCTCGATGAGCAGGACGCGCGGGGGAAGGCCGCTCCACAGCGCACGGGAGCGGTCCTCGTCGATCGACGTGGCCTGCCGAGGCGGGCTCACCACCGCGCGTGACAGCGGTGCCGGGTTGTCGGCAGGGTGCGAGGACCCCAGGCCGAGAGCGCTCCCCATGGCGTTGCTTTTCCCCTCTCGCCACACAGCGCGCAGGCCCGACGGGCGCCTGGTGCGTCCGGAGCGAGACTAGAGCGATCATTTGCCATCAGGCAATATTTTAACTGGTCAATCATCAGGGTTTGACCAGCGGCCGGGATCCGTCGCGCTCGCCCCGAGCACGTCAGGCCGTGTCGGACAGCCGGCTGGTCCGCAGCGGTCCGACGCCGGCGCCCCTGGTGGTCGACTCCCGGGCCGCGGCCCCGTGCGGGGCCACCGTCGCCTCGGGTCCCGCCGCCGGCGCCCCTGCGGCGAAGAGGTTCTCGGCCGCCTGCCGCAACCCCGTCAGGCCCACGATCAGCGCCTCGATCGCGGCCGGCTCCATCAGGTCGAGCACGGCGGCCAGCTCCCGCAGCCGGATCGCCCGGTACTCGTCCAGCAGCGCCCGGCCCTGCCGGGTCGGGTACAGCTCGACCTCGCGCCCGCTGGTCCGGCTGCGCGAGCGGGTCAGCAGCCCCATGGCCTCCATCCGGTCGCACAGACGCGTCACCGACGGCGGTCGGGAGCCGAGCATGGCGCCCAGGGTGCGCAGGTTGATGCCCTCGGACTGCTCCACGACGAGCAGCGCACGCAGCTGCGAGGGCGATATCGCCGGGGTCGTGGTGTCCTGGCCGCGTGCCAGCAGTACTTCGAGCAGCTCCGCGACCGCGCCGGTCGTGACGGAAGGGTGGGCTTCCGTGACGGGGAGGTCGTCGAGAGGGGGCATGAGGCCACTCTGCCACCGCCGCGCCCCGGATGTCGCTTCCGCCCGGTGGTGCCCGACGCGGTCGAAGATCGGCGCGCCACGCCCGCCCGGCCCGGAACCAGGCGCCCCGGGCGGGGTTGGCGGCACACCGGTACGCCCGGGCCCGCGACGCGTGTGACACTCCTCTACCGGATGCACACATCGCGTCCACACCCACGAAGAGGAGAGGCAGGCCGCACCCCGTGCCCCCAAGTGATTCGGTGGAGCGCATCCTGCGCGCCGCGGCACCCCACGAGCTGCTCGACGAGATCCGCGCGCTGCTGGTCGCACGCCACGGAGCGCTGTCCGTCGAGCTGCTGTTGGCCGACTACTCCATGACCCGGTTGCAACCCTTGACCACGCCGCCGCACGGCGCCGAGCCGGTGTCGGTGTACTCCACGGCTCCCGGCCGGGCCTTCGGCGCCCAGGAGCCGTACCTCGTGCACGGCGACGAGCGGGTCGTCGTCCACCTGCCGGTGAGCGTGCGCGGAGACCGGCTCGGAGTGCTGAGCGTCACGTTGCCCGAGGGTGCGGGTACGCCCGAGGTCAGGGACGAGCTGGGGCTCGTGGCCGACGCGTTCGGCCACGAGCTCCTCGTGGCCGAACGGGACACCGACCTCTTCCGTCAGGCGCGGCGCACGGACCGGCTGACCCTCGCCGCCGAGATGCAGTGGCAGTTGCTCCCGGGCCGCTCCTGCGCCCGTCCCGAGTACAGCCTCGGCGCGCAGCTGGAGCCCGCCTACGCCATCTACGGCGACAGCTTCGACTGGTCGACCTCGGCCGATCGCCTGTTCCTCGGCGTGAACAACGGCATGGGTGACGGGATCGACGCCGCGCTGTTGACGAACCTGGCGGTCAACGCCGTGCGCAACGCGCGCCGCGCGGGGCTGGGCCTGGTGGACCAGGCCTCCCTCGCGGACCAGGCGGTCTACGGGCAGTACCGCGGCGAGCGCCATCTGGCGATGCTGCTGCTCGACTTCCACCTGGACACGGGGCGCGTCGAGATCGTCGACGCGGGGTCGCCGAAGGTCTGGCGGTTGCGCGACGGGAACGTCGAGGCCGTCGAGCTGGAGGCGCAGCTGCCCCTCGGGATGTTCGAGGACACCGTCTACACCTGCCAGGACTTCCGGGTCGAGCCGGGGGACCGGCTCCTCTTCGCGAGCGACGGGGTCTACGACGTGGCCTCGCCGGCCGGTGAGGGCTACAGCCTGCGCGCACTCGCCCGGGCCATCACCAGCACCCGCCTCCTGCCGCCCTCCCAGGTGCCGGGGGCGATCCTGGAACACCTCGCGGGCCACCGCGGCGCCGGCATCGAGTCCACCGACGACGCCACGGTGGTGTGCCTGGACTGGGCGGGGCGCCCGGCACGGGGCGCCTGATCGCCGGGGGCCGGCCGCGGGAAGGGCCGGCCCCCGATCGTCCGGCCCGGCGGCCCGGCGGCCGAGCGGGCCGCACCGGCCGACTCAGCCGGCCGGGTCCGTGTGACTCCCTCGTGCGGAGCGGGGCCTGCCCTCGACCTCGGACCAGAAGGCGCCCATGCGGTCCTGGACGGCCTCCAGGGTGACCCGGAGTTCGGCGAACCCGGGGGCCGAGCCGTAGACCGTCCCCAGCATCCACTCCGTCCCCGCCCGCCAGTCGGCCCGCCATCCCGGGTCGATGGCGACGTCCACCAGATCGACGCCGGGAATGTCATAGAGGTCGTCGAGGAGCTCCTCCCCGCCCGGGACGCAGGCGTCCGACGGCGGGGACACGAGGTACTGGAAGGCGACCCTGCGGTCGGGTCCGTCGAGCCCGAGCACCGGCTCGGGCGGGTCGAAGGCGCCCAGCGCCGACTCGACGGCATGGGCCAGCAGGTCGACTCCCGACGACCGCTTCAGGATGTCGGAGATGCCGCCGCCGATGCGTCCGTTGACCTCGATCACCCGGGGGCCCTCCGGCGTGAACTTGATCTCCGTGTGGGTCACCCCCTCACGGACGCCCAGTGCCCGCAACGCCCGCCGCTCCAGCCGGACCACCTGCTCGACGAGGTCCTCGGGGAGTTCGGCCGGAACGAACAGGCCGGTCTCCCGGAAGGGGTACGCCGTCGGCAACTTGCCCGTGACTCCCGCCGTCCTGGTGTCACCCTCCCTGGTCACCGACTCGACCGAGACGTAGTCGCCCCAGAAGTCCCCCACCGCCGAGGGGTCGCCGACCAGGTACTCCTCCAGCACGTACGTGCGGGGCTCCGCCACCCCTGCGGTGAACTCCTCGTACCGCGCCTCGAGTTCCTCCGCACTGTCCACCCGGCAGGTGTCCGTGCTGCTGCACCCGGCCCGCGGCTTGATGACCGCCGGCAGCCCGGTCGCCGCCAGCGCCGGGGCGAGGTCCCCGGCGGAGCGGATCAGCCGGCACACGGTGCTCTGGACCCCGGCCGACGCCAGGGCCTCGCGCTGGCGGAACTTGTCCACCAACACCTGCGCGGTGTCCGGTTCGTGGAACGGCAGACCGCAGGCCTTCGCCACCACCGCGGTCGCCCGCAGCAGCGCGTCGCTGAACGTCAGCACACCGTCGGGCTCCAACCCGAGCACGAGCGCGCACAGTTGCCCCTCGGTCAACCCGCCGGTGTCCATCACCCGCGTTCTCCTCGACACCGGGGCCAGGTCCGCGGCGACCAGGGGATCGCCCAGGTCGCCGAGGAACACCACCGTGCAACGCCCCCGCGCCGTGTCCAGGATCCCCAGCGGGGTGGCCGCCCCGCGCCCGTAGACGACGACCAACACGGGCAGGTCCCGCGCCGCGCCCCCGGGGCCGTCGGCGCGCGTCACGCGCGGTACGCCCTTTCCGGGTCCGGTACGCGAGCCGGATCGAAGGAGCCCCGCTCGGCGGCGACGGAGGAGTGTTCCCACGCCTCGCGGTCCCGGAGGTAGAGCGGTTCCTCGGCGACGATGGCCCGCGTCACGGCGGTCCCCGCACCGAGCCGCCAACGGACCGTGCCGGTGACGCCCTGCGAGCAGACGTCCACGAAGGCCTGGCTCGCCCGCCGCAGACCGTCGAACCAACGGCCCTCCAGCGCCTCGCGCACCCAGATCTGCTCCTGGTGCATCTTCTCCCTGATCGTCTCCGCGGGCAGCGTCGCCGTCTCCAGGTGACGGTGGGAACGCAGCAGCAGCGTCGCCGCCGGCATCTCCCTGACCTCCAGGACCTTCTGTCCCCCGGCCAGGTGCTCCAGCCCGGAGTACCGACCGATGCCGTGGGCGCCGACCCGTCGGTTGAGCGTCTCGACGAGCTCCGTCAGCGGCAGGGCACGACCGTCCACCGAGTCGGGCCGGCCCCGGTCGAACCCGATCTCGATCTCCTCCGGTCCCGTACCGGGCCGGGAAACGCTCCACCGGTACAGCTCCTCCGGCACGGCGTGGTCCTCGGGGTCGTCGAGGATCCCCGACTCGAACTCCCGACACCACAGATTGGAGTCGCCGCTGACCAGCCGCTCGTTCAGCTGGTCGAGCCCGGCCTCCTTCAACTCGTGCATCTTGCGACCCCGGTCGACGGGTGTCAGGTCGTACGGGCTGCCGTGGCGCCCGGCGAACCCGAGCAGGTCCAGGGCCCCGTTGAGCCGGCGCAGGGTGTTCTGCGAGCGGTTCGCGGTGTGCAGCACCGTGCCGGCGCCGAGCTCTCGCGCCGTGTCCACGGCTATCTCGGCGATCAGCGGCCGGCTCAGGGAACTGCTGATCGGGTGGGTGTCGAGGTACACCGCGTGCGCGGCTATCGCGGGGCGGACGTACTCCTCCGCGAACCTCGCGCGGGCGTCCACCAGGTGCAGCCGGATGCCGAGTTGGTCGGCCAGCGCCTGCTTGTGCGCGCTGCTCTCGTCCTCGCCGAGGTCGACGCTGAGCGCGTGGACGTCCCGCACGCCGGCCCGCACCAGCCGCAGCAGCAGGTACGTGCTGTCCAGGCCCCCGCTGAAGAGCGTGACGACGGGGGAGGACAGGTCCGGCGCGTGGAGGCGGAGGTCGTCGAACGAGCGGATCGGGGTCCGGGGTCTCACTGTTCCTCCTCGTGCCGCTCGGCGAGGGCGGCGCTGAACTCCGCGACGGTGGGCTCGTCGAACACCAGGTGCATCGGCACCTCGAAGCCGAGCAGCTTCTCCAGTTTCCGGGTCACCCGGATCACCTTGAAGGAGTCCCCGCCGATGTCGAAGAAGTCGTCGTGCAGGCCGATCGCCGGCAGGCCGAGCACCTCGCACCAGACGTCGGCGACGAGCTTCTCCACTTCGCCCGCCTCCCCGGCGGGCATCTCCAGCGCGGTGGTGGCGGGCAGCGCCGTGACGGCCCGCTCCGCCAGCAGGGTCCGGTCGAGCTTGCCGTTGGCGGTCAGCGGCAGCTCCGGCAGCACGGTGAGGGCGGCGGGAACCATGTACCCGGGGAGCGCGGAGCGCAGGGCCGCGTGGACGGCCGCGGTCACGGCCCGCGGGTCGGATCCCGGCTCGACGACCAGGAAGCCGACCAGGCGCGCCTCGCCGCCGGATCCGCACGCGACCGCGGCGGCCTGGCGGACCCCGGGGACGCGCAGGGCCGCGGCCTCGATCTCGCCGAGCTCGATGCGGTAGCCCCGCACCTTCACCTGGAGGTCCACCCGGCCGAGGAACTCCAGCCCGCCCACCGGGTGGCTCCGCACGAGGTCCCCGGAACGGTAGAGGAGGTCGCCGGGATCGCCGAGGTGGTCCGGGACGAACCGCTCGGCCGTCAGCTCGGGCCGGTCGAGGTAGCCCAGGGCGAGACCGGCACCGCCTATGTACAGCTCGCCCGGCTCCCCGTCGGCCACCGGACGGCCGTCCTCGTCGAGGATCCGCAACGTGGTGTCCTCGATGGCCGGGCCGATGTACACCGTGTCCAGCTCCGTGTCCCGGGGCGGGACCCACGCCGTGCAGTAGATCGTGCACTCGCTCGGCCCGTACAGGTTGGTGAGCGGCGCGGTGGACCGCGCGTGGAAGCGGCGGACCAGCTCGGGGCCGAGCGGTTCCCCGCCGGTGAGGACCCGGCGCAGCCCGTCGAGGCGTTCCTCCGGGCCGCGGGCCGACAGGAACAGGTCGAGCAGGGAGACCACGCAGTAGAAGGTGGTGATGTCCGCCTCGCGGATCGTCCGCGCGAGGTAGTCGGCGTCGCGTTGGCGTCCCGGCGCGGCGATCACGATCGTGGCACCGGTGATCAGCGGCCAGTACACCTCGATGAGGAACATGTCGAAGCTGCACGCGGTGTGGTGCAGCATCCGGTCGTCCTCGCCCAGCCCGTGGGCGCGCTGGAGCGCCTTCAGGCGACTGGCGACCGCCCGGTGCGGGATGAGGGACGCCTTGGGGCGGCCGGTGGAGCCGGAGGTGTAGATGGCCACGGCGGGCTGCTCGGCCAGGTCGGCGGCGGTCTCGAACGCGCCGACCGGCGCCTCGGCCGCGCACTCCTCGACCGTCACCACCTCGACGTCGAGCCCGGCGGGGAGCCGGGACCGGAGGGCCTCGGTGGTGATCAGCAGCCGGGGCCGGCAGTCGGCCAGCATGTCGAGGGTGCGTTCCACCGGGTCGTTCGCGTCGAACGCCACCTGGGCGGCGCCGGCGAGGACCACACCGCTCACGCCCACCACGAACTCCGCGGAGCGCTCCACGTAGACCGCCACCCGGTCTCCGGGACGCGCCCCCCGCCGCCGCAGCAGCGAGGCGACCCGCAGGCAACGGTCCCGGAGTTCGCCCGCGGTGATCTCGCGGTCGCCGTCGACGACGGCGACCCGCTCGGGGGCGCCGTCCCACCGTCTCAACAGCAGGGTGTCGAGCCGGTCGTCGGCCGGTTCGAGAAGGGTGGCCATCACGCGTGTTCCCATCGGTGTGTGTGGTGTGTGTCTGCTCTGCCGGCCCGGTCGGCGCGCCCTGGGCCGTCTCCGGGTGCCGTCAGCCGGATTCCGGGAGGGCCTCGGCGAGGGCGGCCGTCAGTTCCCGGACCGTGGAGGCGTCGAAGAACAGCTCGATGTCCAACTCGGCGCCGAGTTCGGCCTGGAGCTTGGACGCCAGTCGCATCGCCCGCAGCGAGTCGCCGCCGAGTTCGAAGAAGTCGTCGTCGAGCCCGACCTCGGGCAGGGAGAGCACGTCCCGGAACAGCTTCGCGACCAGTTCCTCCCGCCCCCGTGCCTCCTCGGTGCCGGCGACCTCCGGCGCGGGGGCGTCGGGCGTCCCCTCCGGCGCGGGCAGCGGCGCCCGCAACGCGAGGAGGTCCGTCTTGCCCGCCGGCGTCATCGGCAGCTCGGCCAGCCCCACGAAGGTTTCCGGAATCATGTACGACGGCAGCCGACGTCGCAACTCACCCGCCAACCAGTCGGGTTCGAGCACGGCGGAGCGGTCCGCCGGCACGGTCCACGCGACCAGCCGGCCGTCCCGCACGGCCACGGCGGCCCCCGCGACCTCGGTCAGGTCCAGGAGCACCGCCTCGATCTCGCTCGGCTCGATCCGGTACCCGCGCAGCTTCAGCTGCCGGTCGATCCGGCCCAGGACCTCCACCCGTCCGTCGGGCAGCACCCGGGCGTGGTCACCGGTGCGGAACATCCGGGTCCGGCCCTCGGTGAACGGGTCGCCGACGAAGCGCTCCGCCGTGAGTTCGGGCAGGTTCCAGTAGCCCTCGGCGACCCCGTCGCCACCGATGCACAGCTCGCCCACGCAGCCGATCGGCAGCAGCCCGTCGGCCGGGTCGAGGACGCGCAGCACGGTGTTGGACAGGGGGCGCCCCACGGTGACCCGCACGGTGTCCTTGCGGATCTCCTCCACGCTGGAGTAGACGGTGGTCTCGGTGGGCCCGTACATGTTCCACACGCTCGACCCGCGCTCGGTCAACGGGGCCGTCAGGTCCGGCGGGAACGCCTCGCCGCAGCTGTAGAGCCGCGGCCGGCCCACGCCCTGCCACCCGGAGTCGAGCAGCGCCCGGTACCGGGAGGGGGTCGCCTGGAGGGCCGTGATGCCGTGCCGTTCGACGTACCGGTCCAGCTCGGTGCCGCTCAGTCCCAGCGAACGGTGGCCGACGTGGACGGTCGCGCCGACGGCCAGCGGTACGAGCAGCTCGGCCAGCGAGGTGTCGAAGGTCAGCGTGGTGAGGGCCAGGAAACGGTCCTCGGCGGTGAGACCGGGGTGCCGGAAGGCGAGACTGTCCACGAGGTTCGCGAGCGCCCGGTGGCCGACCGCGACGCCCTTGGGGTTGCCGGTGGAGCCCGAGGTGTAGATGAGGTAGGCGAGCCCGTCCGGGTCCGCGTCGGGCAGGGCCGCCGGGTCGGGTCGGGTGCCGTCCTCGCCCGCCCCGTGCGGGAGCGTCTCCCGGGACAGGTCGAGCACGGCGCCGTTCCAGGACTCCGGACCGGGCAGCGGTGTGCCGTCGGTGAGCACCAGCGCCGGCGCGGCGTCCTTCAGTACGTACGCGATCCGGTCCGCCGGGTGCGCGGGGTCGAGCGGCACGAAGGCGGCGCCCGCCCGCGCGACGCCGAGCAGCGCGGTGACCAGGTCGGCGCCGCGACCGAGGCAGACCGCCACCCGGTCGCCGGCGCGCACCCCGAGGTCGACCAGCCGCAGGGCCAGCGCCGTGGCCCGCGCGTCCAGTGCGCGGTAGTCGTACGTGGTCGATCCGGCGACCACGGCCGGGTGGTCGGGGCGGTCGCGGACGGCCGCGCCGATCAGGTCGGCCAGGAACGCGCGCGGCGGGGTCCGGTCGATGTCGGCGCCGTTCCAGCGGTCGAGCTGGAGCGCGCGGACCGGCTCGGGGACGGCGAGGAGTTCGCTCACCGGCGTCTGCGGGCGCTCGGCGAACCGGGTGAGGACGGCCGCGACGTGGGCGAGCAGGGCCTCGGCCTCGCCCTCGTCGAAGCGGGCCGAGTCCACGATCGCCTGGAGGTGGGTCTCCCCACCGGTCCGCACGACGAGGGTCACCGCGTAGTTCGTGCGGGTCTCGTAGCGGACGTCGGTGATGACCGCCCCGCCGGAGAGCACGGCCCGCGACTCGTCCGGGTAGTTCTCGAACACGACCACGGAGTCGAAGAGCGCGACGCCCGGCTGGAGCCCGGCCCACCGCTGCACGTCGGTCAGCGGGGTGTGCTGGTGCTCCAGGATGGGGTGCCGGGCCTGTGCGTACCGTGACAGCCAGGCGTCGGCGGGCAGTTCCGGATCGATGCGGGCGCGCGTCGCGACGGTGTTGATGAACATGCCGATCATCTCGGCGGCCCGGTCCAGGCCGGTGGGGCGGCCGGAGACGGTGACGCCGAACACCACGTCCTGCTTGCCGCTGTACCGGGCCAGGGTCCCGGCCCAGGCGGCCTCCACCACGCTGCCGAGCGTGGTCGAGCGGGACGCCGCGAGGGCCCGCAGCCGGTCGGTGGTCCCGGCCGACAGGGTCGCGGACACCCTGCGGTAGTCGCCCGAGGGGCGGGCCCCGGGGCGGGTCCCCGGGAGCGTGAGGGTGGCCGGTTCCCGGTACCCGGCGAGGTGATCGGTCCAGAACTCCCGGTCCCGGTCGGCGTCCTGATCGCGCAGCCAGGCGATGTGGTCGCGGAACGGCGGGGGCGCCGGGCGACCCGGGTCCGCGCCGCCGAGCGTCGCGGTGACCTCGGCCATCAGCAGGGCGGCCGACCAACCGTCGAGCAGCAGGTGGTGATAGGTCCACACGAGGAGGTGCTCGTCCGGGAGGCGCAGGACGAGCAGCCGCATCAGCGGGGGGCGGGTCAGGTCGAAGGGCTCGCGGCGCCTGCGGTCGAGCTCACCCGCGATCTCCGTGTCCCGCGCGGTGCCGTCGAGGTGCGACAGGTCACGGAAGTCGACGGGCACCTCGGCGGACGGCAGGACCACCTGCCGCGGTGCGCTGATCCGCTCGTGGACGAAGGCGGTGCGCAGGACGGGATGCCGGGCGGCGGCGGCCTGCCAGGCCGCCGTGAGGCCCTGGACGTCGAGGTCCCCGCTGACGCGGAAGGTGGTGAGCTCCAGGTAGAGGCCGTGCTCCGGAGAGGTCGTGCTGTGGAAGAGCATGCCCTCCTGTGCGGGCGACAGCGGGTAGATGTCCTCGATGTTGTTCATTTCTTGTCCTCTCCGAACCCGAACAGGTTCATGACCTGTGCCAGGTCCTCGGTGCTGAGATCGGCGTCCGGGAAGGCGCCGGTGTCCGCGCGGGGCGGTGTGTCGACGGCGGGGGCCGGTCGGCCGGCCCCGGGTGTCCCGGACACCGCGCGTCCCCCGGACGCGGCCTCGGCCGCGTCGCGGAGGTGGGCGGCGAGGCCGCCCGCGGTCGGGTGGGCGAACAGGTCGCTCGGCGCCACGGCCAGGCCGATGCGCTGGAGTTCGGCGGTGATCTGCACGATGGTCAGGGAGTCCGCGCCCAGCTCGAAGACGCTGTCGTCGGCGCCGATCCGGGGCACGCCCAGCATCCGGGACCACACCTCGGCGATCCGCTGCCCGACGTCGTCGGGGTCCACGGGCCGCGCCGTGTCGTCCGGGGCGTCGGTGCGGCGTGCGGCCTCCGCGCCGACCGCCGGTCCGCCGGCCGTGCCGGGCAGTGGGTGCGCGAGGCCGGCGCGCGGGCTCACCAGGACGTGCGGCAGGTGGCGGTTGGCGAGGATCCGTTCGAGGGCGAGCAGACCCCGCCCGGTGGGAATGCCGTCGGTGTCCGCAGGCCTGCCGGGCGCACCCGGGAGGTCCGCGCCGGCGGGCGCGGTGACCGCGCGCAGCACGAACCCCTCGACCGTCACGAGCGGGGAACCGTCCGGGGCGGTGAGCAACACGTCCGCGACCAGGGTGTCGTCGGCGGCGGGGTCGCCGGACCGCATCACCACGTGGGCGCGCAGCGCCGCGCCGAGCCGCCGGTGGACGATCATGCGCCGGTAGGCGACCGGCAGATGACGTCCCGACACGCCGGCCGCGGCGCCCGTCGCCACGTCCAGCAGCGCGGGGTGCAGCGGATGCGCCGAGAGGTCGCCGTGGAACGCCTCGGGCAGGCGCAGTGTCAGCACCGCCTCCGCGTCGCCCCGACGGATCCCGTCGAGGCAGTCCCAGCGGGGGCCGGTGGTCAGTCCCACGGCGCCCGTCGGGACGCGGTCCCCGGCCGGGGCGTCCGGGCGCCGGACCCCACCGGCCGTGACCTCGGTGTCGAGGGTCGCCCCGTCGGGGGCCGTCGGCCCGGGGGCGGGGCCGTCGTACGCGGCGATCCGGCCCTGGCCGTGCGGTCGGGCGGACGCGGACGAGCACACCTCCCAGTCGTGCCCGCCTCCCGCCGCGGGACGCAGCCGTACGGTCACCACCGCGGGGTCGGCCTCCGGCAGCCACAGCGGCCGGGTGAACACGGCGTCCAGCTCGACCGCCCCCGGACCCGCCACCAGGGCGTGCGCCGCGACCACGAGGTCGAGGAGCGCCGTGCCGGGCAGCACGGGCTCGTCCGACAACCGGTGTTCCGCGGACAGCCAGTCGGTGTCCGGGCCGGTGCGCAGCCTCAGCGCTGTCCAACCGTCCCCGCCGGTGTGACGGGCCTCGAACAGCGGGTGGTCCAGCGGGTCGCCCGCCTCGCCCGGGGTGTTCCCGAGGGCGTGGCGCACCGCCATGCCGGTCTGCGACCAGCGGTCCCAGCCGATGGACACCAGGGTGTCGTCGGTGTGCGCGTAGCTGTCGAGGAAGGCGTTCGCGCCGCTGTAGTCGGCCTGCCCGGCGGCGTCGGTGACCGACAGGACCGAGGAACAGAGCACGACGGTCGGGCGGTCGTCGGCCGTCAACCGGTGCAGCAGGAGGGTTCCGCGCACCTTGGGAGCCAGGACCCCGGCCACGTCCCGCCGGGTCCGCAACGCCATCGTGCCGCCCCCGGGCAGGCCCGCCGCGTGCACGATCCCGGCGATCGGGCCGTGCGCGGCGCGGATCCGCCCGAGGGTGGACTCCAGCTCCCCGGCGTCGGTGACATCGCACTGGACGAGGCAGACGGCCGTCCCGTGTCCGGTCAGTTCGGCCAGGGCACGGGCCTGCTCCGGCGGGCAGTCGGGGGCCGGCGCGGCGCCCGCGGGGCGGATCGTGGTCCAGCCCGGACCGTCCGGCACCGGGCGCCGGCCCATCAGCAGCAGCGTGCGACCGCCGTCCCGGGCGAGGCGCCCGGCGACGGCCAGACCGATGCCGCCGAGGCCGCCGGTGACCAGCCAACCGCCGCCCGGAAGGGCCGTGGTGGACGACGTCGACGCCTCGTCCCCGGGGAGCAGTGCGGGCCGCTCCCAGCCGGGCACGAGACGAGCCCGCCCCCGGACGGCGATCAGCGGCGCCACCGGCCCCGCCGCGCGCAGCTCGACGAGGACCGCGTCGGCGGCGCGTTCCAGCGCCGGGGCGTCGTGGGGCGCGCAGTCGAGATCGAGGGCGCCCACGGTGAACCCGGGCAGTTCGCCGGGCAGCGCGCGCACGGCTCCCATGGCCGTGGCCGCCTGCGGGCTGCGGGGTGCACGGCCGTGTACGCCGTGGGCTCCGTCGCTGACCAGCAGCGTCCGTACGGGCCGGCCGGGGAAGGCGCCGCTCAGGGCCTGCGCCAGCTCGGCGGGCACCGTGAGGGCGAGCAGGGCGCCGCGCGCCACCTCGTCGGGGTCGGCCCGCCGCGCGTCGAGGGCGTCGACCGCCCAGCAGGAGACGACCGCGTCGATCACGTGGCCCCGGTCGGCCAGCTCACCGACGAGCGTGGTGAAGGCATGGGGGTCCTCGGGGTCGACCGTCCGCACCGCCGTCGGACCCGTCCCGGCGCCGTCGGCGCCAACCGGGGAGGCGGGGGTGCGGGGGAGGGCCCGTACGGTGTGGACCTCGGCGCCCGCCCGGACCAGCCGCGCGGCGATCCGGTCGGCCAACCCGGCCTCGTCGGCCAGGAGCAGGACCGCCCCGGGAGCGCCGTGCGGGTCGGCGACGGGCGGCGCCGCCTGCGACCAGGACGGCACGCGGAGCCACTCGTCGACCGAACCCGCGGACGCGGAGCCATCTACACCCCCGGCGCCGCCCGCGGCCCCGACGGAAGTGGTCCCGGCGGGCTCCGGTGCCTCGGGGCGCGACCGGCCGGCCACGGGAGCGCCCGTCGGCGTGAACCAGTGGCGGGCCGGCTCGAACGGGTAGCCGGGCAGCGGCACGCGCCGTCGTCCCGCCCGCTCCCCGAGGGCGGACCAGTCGACGACCACCCCCCGCTCCCACAGCCCGGCGAGGGCGGTCAACCGGGCCGGCGGGCGGTCCTGCGCCGCGCCGGAGTCCGGGGCGTACAGGGACGGCAGGACGAGCCGCTCGGCCGCCGGGCTCCGCCGGGCGAACCCCGACAGGGCCTGCCCGGGGCCCGCCTCGACGAGCACGGCCCCCTCCGGCAGGGCGGCGAGCGCGTCCGCGAAGCGCACGGTCCGCCGCATCTGCCGCGCCCAGTACTCGGGCGACCGGGCCTCCTGCGGTGTCAGGGCGCGCCCCGTCAGGGTCGACACCACGGTGACGGCGGGCGCCTGGGCGGGCACCGAGGCCACCAGCTTCGTGAACTCCTCCACCAGCGGGTCGGCGTGCCGGCTGTGGAAGGCGTGCCGGACGCCGAGCGGGCGGCCCGTCACCCCCTGGTCGGCCAGCAGCGCGGCGAAGCGGTCCACCGCGCCCGGATCACCCGCCACCACACAGCGGTCGGGCGCGTTGACGGCGGCGATCTCCGGCAAGGTCCCCGACTCGGAGCCGAGTTCCCGGCCGAGCCGCTCCAGGTGCGCCCGTGTCTCCCGTTCGGGGAGCGGTACCGCGAGCATGGAGCCCGGGGCCATGCCCGCCATCAGCCGACCGCGTTCGGCGACCAGCCGGGCCGCGTCCGGGAGGGTGAACACCCCGGCGGCGCACGCCGCGGCGAACTCCCCGACGCTGTGCCCGACCAGCGCGACGGGGCGGATCCCCGCGGCCGTCCACCACGCGGTCAGCGCGTACTCGACGGCGAAGAGCGCCGGCTGCGCCACCTCGGTGCGGTCGAACAGGTCCGGGTGCGCGGGGTCCAGGAGCAGCGCCCGGGGCGTCGCCCCCGTCCAGGGCTCCAGGGCCTCCAGCGCACGGTCCAGGGACTCGCGGAAGGCGGGTTCCGTCTCGTACATCTCGGCGGCCAGGCCGGGCGCCCCGGCACCCTGGCCGGGGTACAGCAGGACGACGTCCGGCTCGCGGTCGGCGGCCCGGACGGGCCGGACCGCGGCGAACGGTGTGGCGGATCCGCTGCGCGGCACGGGGACCGCGGCGCGCCAGGCGTGGGCGGTGCGCCCGATCTGGAGGGTGTGCGCGGCGTCGGACGGGTCCGGCGCGTCGGGTGCGGCGAGCGCGACGTCCAACCGGGCCGCGGCCCGCTCCAGCGCCTCGGGCGTGCGCGCCGACAGCGGGAGCACCTCCCACTCGGCGGCCCGCGGCGCGGGCCGGGCGGGGCGCGGCAGCGGCGGCGGGTCCTGGAGGATCACGTGCGCGTTGGTGCCGCCGATCCCGAAGGAGCTGACGCCCGCGATCCGCGACCCGTCCGGGCGGGACCAGTCCTCGGCCGTCGTCAGGACGCGGAACCCGGTCTCGGCCAGGCCGTCGGTCGGCCGCTCGAAGTGGGCGGTGGGGACGAGGGTGCGGTGGTGCAGACAGAGCACCGTCTTGATCAATCCGGCCATGCCGGCGCAGGTGTCCAGGTGCCCCACGTTCGACTTGACCGCGCCGAGCACCCGCTCCGCGTCGGGGTCGGATCCGAAGACCTTGGCCAGGGCGGCCAGTTCGATGCGGTCTCCGAGCGCGGTGGCGGTGCCGTGCGCCTCGACGTAGGAGACCTCGTCGGGGGTGACCCCGGCGACTGCCTGCGCGGCCGAGATCACCCGGACCTGACCGTCCATGCCGGGGGCGGTGAACCCGACCTTGCGGGAACCGTCGTTGTTCACGGCGGAGCCCAGCAGCAGCGCCCGCACCGTGTCGCCGTCGGCCACCGCGTCGGCGAGCCGCTTGAGGACGACCGTGCCCACGCCGCTGCCGAACACGGTGCCGGTGGCGGCCTTGTCGAAGGGCCTGCAGTGTCCGTCGGCCGACAGGATGCCGCCCTCGGAGTGCAGGTAACCGTGTCCCTGCGCCACCCCCGCCGACACCGCGCCGGCCAGGGCCACGTCGCACTCGCCGCTGAGCAGCGCCTCGCTCGCCAGGTGCACGGCGACGAGCGCGGAGGAGCAGGCGCTCTGCACGCTCATGCTCGGCCCGGTGAGCCCGAGCCGGTACGAGGTCTGGGTGGCCAGGTAGTCCTTGTCGCCGGAGGCGAGCCACTGGACGTCCGCGCGGTCGCCCAGTTCCCCGGCGTGGGGCAACAGATGGTGTGTGAGGTAGGAGTTGAAGCCCGCCGACGCGTACACGCCGATCGAACCGTCGAAGCCCTCGGCCCGCAGGCCGGCGTCCTCCAGCGCGGTCACCGCGCACTGGAGGAACAGCCGGTGCTGCGGGTCCATGAGCGCCGCCTCGCGGGGCGGGATCCCGAAGTACTCGGCGTCGAACTCGTCGATGCCGTCCAGGACACCGCCCGCCGGCACGAACCTGGGGTCGGCCAGGCGCTCGGCCGGGACCCCGAGGGCCGCGAGTTCCCCGGGCGTGCGGAAACCGACGGTCTCCCGGCCGTCCACGAGGTTCGCCCAGAAGGCGTCGGCGTCGCGCGCGCCGGGGAACCGGCAGGCGAGGCCGATGACGGCGACCGCGTCCGGCAGGTCCGCCGCATCGGCGGGTCCCGGTTCCCTGGTGTCCTGAATGGTCATGCGGTGTCTTCTCCTTCGGGCGTTCTCGGCCGCGGATCGGACCGACCGGCGAGGTGCCGGTCGGTCTCAGTTGGCCGGCGAGGTGCCGGAGCCGCCTCGCCGGCGGGCGGCGCGGCGCCTCTCGTGGTGCTGCCTGCGGTCGGTGACCGACTCGTCGGCGGTGGTGCCGGTGGTACTGGTGGTACCGGTGGGCGGTTCGGTGACGGCCTCCGGATCGGCCGGACGCGTCGCGGGACGCACCGGTGCCGGATCGGCCTCCGGCCGGTCGAGCAGGTCGGCGAGGTGGCGGATCGTCGGCCGGTCGAACATCTCGACCACCGACACCTCCCGCCCGAACTCCTCGGTGACCCGGCGCTGGACGCGGACGAGGTGGATGGACGTGGCGCCCGACTCGAAGAAGTTCGTGTCGATGCCCAACTCCTGCCCCTCCAGAACCTCCTGCCACAACGCGACGAGCCGGTCGACGGTGTTGCCCGTCGGACGTGCCACCAACACGGCCCGCTCGACGGGGGCCGGGGCCACCGCGGCCGGGACCCGTGCGGCCGGGACCCGTACGGCCACCTCCGGCGCGGTCGGCGCCGGGGCGGACGCCCGCGCGGCCAGCGCCTTGCGGTCCACCTTCCCGTTCGCCGACAGCGGCAGCGCGTCGATCACGCCGACCCGCTGCGGCACCATGTACCCGGGCAGCCGCGCGGCCAGTTCGGCGCGCAGCGCCGACGCCCGGTCCTGCGCGTCGTCCGCCGCCCCGGAGGCCGGGGCGCCCGAGGGCAGGCCACCCACCAGGGTGTGCAGCACGCTCTGGTCCTCCTCCAACCGCAACAGAGCGCGCAACGGCTCCGCGTGCACGTCACCGATCGGACAGAGCCCGACGCGACAGTCGGCGGCCCGCTGACGCAGCACTTGCGCCATCGCACCCGCCTCCAGCAGGCAGAACCCTTCGGACAGCTCGCCGTACACGGGTGTCACCGCGCGGTCGCGGGCGACCAGGTAGATCCCGAACCCGGCGCCCGCCACGAGCGCCCGGTTGGCCTCGGAGAACAGTTCCGGGGCCAGCGCCCGACCGGCGTCCGGAGCGTCCAGCGAGACCAGGGCCGGGCCCGCGGGGTCGAGGTAGTACACGCCCGCCGGGATCCCGGTGACCCCGCCCGGCGCCACCGCGAGGTAGGTCTGCACGGGGTACAGCCCGCCCGCCGAGCCGAAGGCGTACCGGGGCACGCCGTCGTCGTCCTGCCGGGCGAGCGCCGTCAGCAGCGCGTACACGTCGGCCGCGGGCACGGGGCCGGCGCCGAAGGAACCGGCCGCGCCCCGACCGGCGGCCGACGCCCGCAGGGCGAGGGTGTCGGCGGGCAGGACGAACGGGAGGATCTCACGGCCCGCGAGGTCGGCTCGACGGCCGGGCTGGCTCAATCGCCGCTCCAGCAGCCGGGCCTGCTCGGCTCCGAAGACACCCGACGCGCCCGCCTCCACGCCCGCTCCGACCGCGGTGTCCGACGGTCGGGCCGCGTCGAGGACCACGTAGGCCGCGAGGCGGGCGGCCGTGCCGTGGCCCTCGACCAGTGCCGCGGCCTCGCGCACCCCCTCGGTGCGCACCAGGGCCGCCTCGATCTCGCCCAGTTCGATGCGCATGCCGCGCACCTTCACCTGCGAGTCCTGCCGGCCGAGGAACTCCAGGTCGCCGTCCGGCAGCAGACGGGCCAGATCGCCCGTGCGGTAGAGCCGCTCCCCGGTCACGGGGTGCGTGGGGAACGCCCGCGCCGTCGTCTCCGGCGCGTTGCGGTAGCCCGCCGCCAGACCCACGCCGCCGATGAACAGGGCGCCGGGCAGTCCGGTCGGACGCAGCCGGAACGCGTCGTCCAGGACGTACATGGTCTGGTTCCGCATCGGCCGCCCGTACGGGATGCTCGACCGGTCCGGGTCGACGCGGTCGATCGGATGCAGCACCGACCAGATGGACGCCTCGGTGGCGCCGCCGAGACTGACGACCCGCGCCTTCGGGGCGACCTCCCGGACCTGGTCGGGCATGCCCACCGGGATCCAGTCCCCGCTGAGCATGACCAGGCGCAGGCTCTCCGCGGTGGCCGCGCCGTTGCCCGCCGTGTGGGCGAGCAGCATCTCCATGAGCGCGGGCACGGAGTTCCAGACGGTGACGCCGTGTTCGCCGACGAGCCGGTTCCAGCGCACCGGGTCGCGGTCCTCCCCGGGTCCCGCCAGCACCAGGGTGGCGCCGGCCGCGAACGTGCCGAACAGGTCGTACACGGACAGGTCGAAGCCGAGCGAGGACAACCCGAACACCCGGTCCTCGGAGGTCACCCCGAAGCGCTCGTTGATGTCGACGACGGTGTTCAGGGCGCCCCGGTGATCGGTCATCACGCCCTTGGGGTCCCCGGTCGAACCCGAGGTGTAGATCACGTACGCGAGGTCGCGGGGATCCGTCGCCACCGGTTCGAGCGCCGCGTCGCGGCCGGCGGACGCGAGGGCCTCGTCGAAGCGGACGACGGCGACGCCGTCCGGGACGCGCTCGTGGACGGACGCGGCCGGGGGCACGAGCAGGGCCAAGGCCCCCGCGTGCCGCAGCGAACCGGCGATGCGGGCCGCCGGCAGACCGTCGTCCAACGGGAGGTAGGCCGCCCCGATCCGGAGCACGCCGATGGCCGAGGCGATCTGCTCCCAACCCCGGTCCGCGATCACCCCGACCACGTCGCCGGGGCGGACCCCGGCCGCGCGAAGGGCATGGGCGACGGCCCGGGAGGCCTCCTCCAACCCGCCGTAGGTGACGGTGCCGTTGGCGGCGATCACGGCGGTACGGCCGGGCGAGCGGCGGGCCCGGTCGAGGAACGGCTCGTGCAACAGGCCTTCCGGGAGCGGCCCGTCGGTGGCGTTGAGCACCCGGTACCGGGCGACCTGGTCGTCGGGGAGCACCTCGCGGTGCGGGTCGATCCAGGCGTCGGCGTCCGTCGCGAGCGCGGTCAGCAGCCCGGTGTACGCGCCGAACATGTCGTCCAGCGTCCCCGGCGCGAACAGCGCCTCCACCGCGTCCCAGGTGAGCCGCAGCCGACCCTCGTCCTCGCTGATCTGGTGGTCGAGCCAGACCTGCGGCGTCTGGGTGATGGTGTGCGCGACCCGGGCTCCGAGCCCGGCCGGCGGGGTGCCGCCCGCGTCGGCCGCGCCGAGTTCGCTGGTGAACACGACGGGCATGGCCGCCGCGGCCACCCCGCGCCGGCGGGCCAGTTCGCCGGCCACGCGCACGCCGCTGACGAGCTGGTGGTCCAGGTCCTCCCAGAGCCGCTCCTGCACGGCGCGGGCCCGCTCCTCGAAGGAGCCGCCCGTCGCGCGGTCCACCTCCAGCAGGCTGAGCGCGGTGAAGTCGCCGACGAGCGTGTTCAGTTCGGGATGGTCGCCGACCCGGTTGAAGAGCGTCAGGTTGAGCGTGAAGCGGTCGCTGGACGACCAGGTGCCGAGCACCGTGGCGTACGCGGCGAGGGCGAGCGCCGACGGCGTGATCCGGGCGGCGGCGGCCCGCGCCTTGAGCCGGGACCACAGCTCGGCCGGGAGGTGCGCCTCGCGCCGCCGGAAGCGGGTCTCGGCCAGCTCCCCGAGCTGCTTGACGAGCGGCAGCGGCGGCGCGGGCGGCAGGGTGTCCAGCCGCTCGCGCCAGTAGGCGAGGTCCCGCTCGTGCCCGGGCCCGGCGCGTCGGGCCTGCTCGGCCATGACGTAGTCGCGGAAGGACAACTCCATGGGGCGCGGAGCGAGTTCGCCCCGGTAGACGGCGAGCAGCTCGCGCAGCAGGATCTGTACGCTGCCGCCGTCCGCGATGAGCGTGTCGATGCTGAAGTGCAGCCGGGCCCCGCCGCCGTCGGTGTGGCTCGCCCGGATCTGGAACAGCGGCCAGGTCTCGGCGGGCAGCACGTGGTGGGACATCGTGTCGCGGATCGCCAGCAACCGCGCCTCGCGCTCGGCGGCCGGCAGCGCCCGCAGGTCGGCGCGCTCGATGCGGTAGTCGGGCACCTCGGGGAGGATGCGTTGGGTGCCGTCCGTGTCGACGACCAGGCGCAGGGCGTCGTGGCGTCGGACGAGGGACCGCCAGGCGCCTTCGAGACGGTCCAGGTCCACGTCGTCGACATCGAGCTCGACGAACAGGTGGCAGGACACGTCTCCGCCGACGGCGCCGCTGCGGCCGATCCAATAGGCGCGCTGCACCTCGGTGAGGGGGAACGGTTCGTGCCGGGTCGCCGGATCCGGCAGCAGCGCCGCCGGTCGCTCCGACCGCTCCGTGTCGTCGGCGGGGTCGGCCGTGCCGTCCACCTGCGCGTCCACGCCGCGGGCCAGGGCCGAGACGGTCGGCGCCTCGAACAGGGTGCGCAGCGGGAGCCGGGTCGAGAACGCGCGCCTGATCCCGGCGACGACCTGGGTGGCGAGCAGCGAGTGCCCGCCCAGCTCGAAGAAGTCGTCGTGGACGCCCACCCGTTCGATGCCGAGGGCCTGCTGCCAGATGGCCGCGATCCGCTCCTCGGTGGGGGTGGAGGGCGCGACGTACGCGCCGCCGGCGGAGCGGTCCGTGTCGGGCGCCGGCAGCGCTCCCCGGTCCACCTTCCCGTTGCTCGTCAACGGCAGCGCGTCCAGCACGACGAACCGCGAGGGCACGAGGAAGCCGGGCAGCCGGGCGGCCAGTGCGGCGCGCAGGTCGGCCGTCGCCGGAGGGGAGTCCGGGGAGTCGGGCACCACGTACCCGATCAGGGACGCCCGGGCCGTGCCGAGCCCGTGCGCGGTCACCACGCTCTGGCGGACGCCGGGCACGGCGGTCAGCGCGGCCTCGACCTCGCCGGCCTCGATCCGGAATCCGCGGATCTTGAGCTGGTCGTCGTTGCGGGCCAGGTACTCCAACCGGCCGTCGGGCCGCACCCGGACGACGTCACCCGTGCGGTACAGGCGGGCGTCGTCCGTTCCCGTGCCGTCGGGGCGGGATGCCGCGGCGGGGTCCGGCACGAAGCGCTCGGCCGTGAGTTCCGGACGCCCGAGGTAGCCCGCGGTCACGCCCGCGCCGCCGATGTACAGCTCGCCGGGCACGCCGACGGGCGTGCGGCGGCCGTGTTCGTCCAGGACCCGTACGGTCGTCCCGGCGATCGGGCGGCCGATGGTGACGGCGCCCCGCACCGGGTCCACGGTGTCGCTGGTGGACCACACGGTGGTCTCGGTCGGCCCGTACATGTTCAGCAGCGTGCCGGTGAGGTGCTCGTGCAGCCGGCGCGCGAGGTCCGCGTCCAAGGCCTCCCCGCCGAGGAGGAGTCGACGCAGCCCGCCGAGCGCCCCGGCGTCCGGCTCGTCCAACAGGACGCGTGCCAGGGACGGGGTGCACTGGAGGTGGGTCACGCCGTGGGCGCGGATCAGCGAGGTCAGCGGGACCTCTTCGGCCTCCGCGGGGCCCGGGTCCCCGGACCCCGTTGCGAGGGACGCCGGGTCGGACCGGTGCAGCGCCGCCGAACGCAGCGCGGCCAGGCCGGTGAGCGCGCGGAGCGCCGCGTCCGGCTCGACGCCGAAGTCGACGAGGCAGGCGACCTCGTCGACGCCCGCGCCCGCGAGCCGCCCCAGGAGGGGCAGCCGGTCCTCGACGGTTCCGATGAAGGAGCCGTCGGTGAGGTAGCGGGCCGCCGCGTGGTCGAGCAGGGCCTCCTGGTCATCGGCGCTGAAGTCGTCGGCGCGTACGTCGATGCCGAGGGTGGCCGCCATCTTCTCGATCAGTCCGACGGAGGACCGCAGGTAGTCGCGGAACGGCTGCCGGGCGTGGGCCCGGACGTCCTGCGCGTCGTCCCCGATGAACGTGTGCAGCATCAGCGTCACGTGCGGCTCGCCCGCGTGACCGGCGCTCCGCCAGGCCTCGCGGTAGATCGCGATCCGCTCGGTCAGTTCCTCGACGCTCTGGCCGAGCAGGTGCGTGAGCAGCCGCGCGCCGATCTCCCCGGCCTTGCGGCAGGTCTCGGGATTGCCGGACGAGGTGAGCCAGAAGGGCAGTTCGGGCTGGACCGGACGCGGCATGACCGCCACGTCCACGCTCCGACCCGAGGGCCCCTCGAAGGCGACCCGGTCACCGCGCCACAGCCGCCGCACCTCGTCGATGCCCTCGACCATGAGCTTCTGCCGGTCCTCGTACGCGTCCTTGGCGAGGACGAAGTCGTCCACGTGCCAGCCGGAGGCGAAGGACAGACCGACCCGGCCCCCGGACAGGTTGTCGACGACCGACCACTCCTCCGCGACCCGGACGGGATGGTGCAGCGGCAGCACCACGCTGCCGGCCCGGATCCCGATCCGTTCGGTGCTCTGCGCCAGGGCGGCGGCCAGCACCGACGGCGCGGGATAGGACCCGCCGAACGCGTGGAAATGCCGCTCCGGAAGCCACACGGAGCTGAAGCCGTGCGTGTCGGCGAACCGGGCGCCCTCCATGAGGAGCCGGTACTGGGCCGGCCCCGGGGCGTGCGCCTCGGAGTCGCTGGAGAAGTAGAAGAGGCTGAACTCCGGTACGACGGCGGGCGCGACCGCGGTCTGCGCCGGCCCCTCGGCCCGGCGCGCGACGACCCCGGAGGTCGCCGCGTCGGGGCTCACCACCACCCGGTGACCGCGACTGATCGTCCACAGCAGTTCCAGCACGGAGATGTCGAAGGAGACGCTGGTGACGGCGAGCCAGGTGATCGGCTCGGCGTCCGCCCCGACCGCACCGGGCGCGTCGTCCCGGCCCGTGACGATCCGGTCCATCGCCGCGAGGAACGCCGTGAGGTTGCGCCGGAGCACCACCACGCCCTTGGGCCTGCCGGTGGAGCCCGAGGTGTGGATGACGTACGCGGGGGCCTCCGGGTCGTGCGACCCGCCGTCGGCGGCGGGCGCGGGCGGCCCGGTGTCCGTGTCGGCCGCGTCGAGGTCGAGCAGCGGCGCCCCGGAGGGCACGGCGTCCCGGGTCCCGGCGTGCACCAGCACGGCCGAGGGGGAGGCGTCCTCCAGGACGAAGCGGATCCGCTCCGCCGGATAGCCCGGGTCGAGCGGCAGGTACGCGGCACCGGCCCGGAGCACGGCGAACAGCGCGGCGACGAGATCGGCGCCGCGCCGCAGACAGACGCCGACCCGGTCCCCGGGTCGGACGCCCGCGGCCGACAGCCGGGCCCGGATCTCCTCGATCCGCGCGTCGAGCGCGCCGTAGGCGAGCACCGGCCCGTCGGGGTCCGAACCCGCCGACAGGGCCGGGGCGTCCGGCCGTTCGCGCACGGCGCGGGCGAGGGACACGAGCACGTCCTCGGCGTCCGCGGGCAGCGGTCCGCCGTCGCCGGCGAGCGCCGACAGCGCCTCCTCGGCGGGAGTGAGCGCCAGCAGCTCCGAGAGCCGCAGCGAGGGGTCGGCCGTACCGCGGCGCAGAACGCGCTCCAGGGTCTCGGTCCAGGACCGCACGGTGTCCGCGTCGAACAGGTCGGCGCTGAACTCGCACACGCCGGTGGTGACGTCCGCCGCGCGGGCGAGTTCGAGACTGAGGTCGGTGCGACACAGCCCGTTGTCCAGGTCGACGAGTTCGACGGCCACGTCGGGCAGCGAGATCACGGGCTCGGGCACGTTGCGATAGCCGAACTGCACCTGGTAGAGCGGCGCGTGGCTCAGGTCACGGTCAGGGCTGAGGTCGCGGACCAGCCGCTCGAAGGGCACCTCGGCGTGGGCGAGGGCGCCCAGCGCGGTCTCCCGGGCCCGGCCGACGAGCTCACCGAACGTGGGATCCCCGGCCAGGTCGGTGCGCATCACCAGGGTGTTGATGAACATTCCGACCATGCCGCCCAGTTCGGGACGGTCCCGACCGGCCGTGGGCACGCCGACGACGACGTCCTGCTGCCCGGAGTGCCTCATCAGCACCGCCTGCCAGGCGGCGAGCGTCACCATGAAGGGCGTGGCCCGAGCCTGTCGGGCGGCCTCCTCGATGCCCTCCGTCAGCTCCCGGTCCAGGGTGAGGTGCACCCGACCGCCGCGGTGCGTGGGTGTGGCGGGGCGCGGACGGTCGGTGGCCAGGGAGAGCAGCGGAGGGGCGTCGGCGAGCCGCTCGCGCCAGTAGTCGAGCGGTCGCGCCAGCGCCTCGTCGGTGAGCTCGACGCGCTGCCGCGCCGCCCAGTCGCCGTACTGGACGGGCAGCGGCCCGGCCCCGCCCTGCGGGCCGCCGGCGCCACCGGACAGGGCGTCGCGGAACGCGCGGTAGCCCGCGCACAACTCCTCCACCAGGACGGCGCGGGACCAGGCGTCGCCCACCATGTGGTGGTTGACCACGACCAGCAGGGCGCGGTCGGGGGCGGAGCGGATCAGCACCGCCCGGAAGAGCCGCTCGCCCTCCAGGTCGAAGGGCCGGCGGGCCTCCCGCTCGGCCGACTCCCGCTCGGCGGCGTCCGTTCCGCCTGCGGCACCGGGATCGAGGTCCACCACCGTCAGCACCGGTTCCGACCCGGGCCCCGAGACCGGCGCCGGGTCCAGGACCCGCTGTACCGGCCGTTCGCCCGAGGGGTCGACGACGGTGCGCAGCGCCTCGTGTCGGACCACGAGGCCGTTGAGCGCCGCGTCCAGCGCCGCCCGGTCCAGTGGACCGGTCAGCCTCAGCGCCACGTACTCGTTGAACACCCCGAGTCCCGGAGTGAGTTGATCGAGGAACCACAGTCGTTCCTGGCCGAAGGAGAGCGGCGCGGGAGCGTCCGCGTCCCGTCGCGGCGTCACCGGCACGGCGACCGGGGCGCTCTGTCCGGCGGTGTTGCCCCGGGTGCGCGCCTCGAACCTGGCGCGCTGTTCCGGAGTGAGCCGGGCCAGGCGCTCCGCGCGTCCGGCGTCTGCCGGGGGGCGGCCTGCTGAGTCGGTCACTGGTTCTCCAGATCGGCGAGAATACGGTCTTCGATGTCCACGGCGAGATCGGCCACACGGCCGCCCTCGAAGAAGGCCCGGGCGGGCACGTCCACCCCGAACTCGGCGCGCAACCGCGCCACGACCTGCGCGGCGAGCAGCGAATGACCGCCGAGGTCCAGGAAGTCGTCGTGGATGCCCACCCGGTCGATGCCGAGCATCTCGCCGTAGATCTCGGCGAGGCGTTCCTCGGTCGGTGTGCCCGGCGCGGTGTAGGCGGTGGCCAGTTCCGGGCGCGGCAGCAGGGTGGTCGAGGGGCGGGCGACGGCCGGTTCGGCGGTCAGCCGCAGCGTCCCGTCGTCCGTGACCTCCGCGCCGGCGCGGGCCACCACGCCCTGCCCGCCGGGGCCTTCGAGCAGCGCCGCGAACGCGCGTGTCCCCTGGGCGGGGGTGAGGGCGCCCGCGAGCATGCGCTCCTGGAGGGCGCGCAGGTCGGCCGGGACCTCGGCTTCGCTCGCCATGCCGACCGAGGCCCACATGTCCCAGTTCACCGTGATGACGCGCCGTTCGCCGCGCGCGTCCTCGGCTTCGCCGGCCGCCGCGAGGTAGGCGTTGGCCGCCGCGTAGTCGGCCTGCCCGTACGTGGGCACGAGGGTGGCCAGCGAGGAGCAGAGCAGCAGCGTGCCCGCCTCGCCGGGCCGCAGGGCGGCGAGCAGGTTGCGGATGCCCGCGGTCTTGGGGGCGAACACCGCACGGGCCTCGTCGTCGTCGCGCAGTTCCACGGAACCGCCGCCGGGGACGCCGGCCGCGTGCACGACGCCGTCGATGCCGCCGAAGGTCTCGCGCACACGGTCCAGCGCCTCGGCGAGGGAGTGCGCGTCGGCGACGTCCGCCCGCAGGCAGAGCACCTCGGTGCCCCTCGCCCGCAGGTCCCCGACGAACTCCGCGGCGGGCCCCCCGTCCTCGTCGGTGACCGGGTGGCGGCCCAACAGGGCGATCCGCGCTCCGGCCGTACGGGCCAGATGGCCGGCCAGCGTACGACCGATGCCGCCGAAGCCGCCGGTGACGACCCAGACCGCGCCGGGCGCGGACCCGGCGGACGGCGTCGGGCCGGCCGGCCGGGCGGGCTCGACGGCGCGGGTGAGCAGGTCGGCGCCGCGCAGCGCGAGCAGTCGGGCCGGGGCGGCGACGACCGCGCGGAGCACGTCGAGGGCCGAGTCGGCGTCGAGCTTGGCGCCCGGGGCGAGGTCCACCTGGGCGCACCGGAGGTTGGCGTACTCCTCGGGCAGCACCTGCACCGGGCCGCTGAGCAGGGCCGCCGCGGGGTCGGGGCGCTCGCCGTCGAGGACGCGGAACGCGCCGGCCGTGAGGACCCCGAGGCGCACGTCGTTGACGACACTCGCCTCGGTCATGGCGCGGGCCAGCCGGACCAGCCCGAAGTACCCCTGTGTCCCGTGGTCGTCGGCGGCGGGCGCGAGGCCCCAGCCGTGGACGATCGCGGTGGGGGTGCGGACCAGCCCGCGCAGGTCGGCCAGCAGCTTCGCGTACTGGCTCGGGTCGCCCGGGTCGATCTCGTACACGCCGCGGCGCACCCGACGGTACTCGGGGCCGGGCCGCACGACGGTGACGATCTGTCCCCGCGCCGCGATCAGGTCGATCACCGGCTGCGTGGCGCCCTCGGCGTCGCACAGGACCAGCCAGGTCTGGCGGCGCGCGAACGGGTCGGCCGGCACCTCGACCCCGGCGCCCAGCGGACGCCACGCGATGCGGGCGTGCACCGCGTCGGCCTCCGATGCCCCGGCCGTGGCCGGCGCGGTGGCCGGGGACGCTGCGCTCGCCGTCGGGGCGGCCGGGCCGGGCTCGATCCAGTGCGGCAGCCGCTCGAAGGGGTAGCCGGGCAGGCCCGTGAGGTGCGCGTCGACTCCGGCGGGCTCCCAGACGACGGGGGCGCCGTGGGCCCACAGCCCGGCGAGGGAGAGGACCGCGCTCGCCGGTTCGTCGTCGGCCGAGCGGCGCCCCCGCGAGGGCAGCGGCGCCGGTGCGATCCGGGGTGCTCCGGTCCGGGCCGCGGCGGCGCCCTCGACGGGGCCCGCGCCCGCGGAGCGGACCAGGTCGGTGAGCACGCTGCCGGGGCCGCTCTCCACCAGCACCAGGTCCTCGTCCAGGGCGAGGAGCCGGCCCAGACCCTCGTGGAACCGCACGGGGGAGAGCATCTGCCGGGCCCAGTAGGCCGGGTCGCCGGCCTGCTCCGCGGTGATCCAGTCGCCGGTGACCCCGGAGAGGAAGGGGATGCCCGGTGCGTGCAACGGCACGGCGGCCAGCTCCTCGGCGAACCGGGCGGCGGCCGGCCCGCACGGGGCGCCGTGGAACGCCCGGTCGACGGGCAGGCGCAGCGCGCGCACGTCCCGCTCGGCGAGCGCGGCGGCGGCCCGCTCGACGGCGTCCGGCGTTCCGGACAGGACGGTGGCGGCCGGGCCGTTGACGGCGGCGAGGTCCAGCCCGTGGGCGGCGGCGATCCCCGCCGCTTCCGCCTCGCCCAGGGGCAGCGCGAGCATGGCGCCCGGCGGCATCTCCTCCATCAACCGGCCCCGGGTCGCGACCAGCGCGAGCGCGTCCGGCAGCGCGACGACCCCCGAGAGCAGGGCGGCGGTGAACTCGCCGAGGCTGTGACCGAGCAGCGCGGTCGGGCGGACGCCCCAGTGCGCCCACAGCCGGGACAGGGCGTACCCCAGGGCGACCACGGCGGGCTGCACGATCGAGGTGCGGCGCAGTTGATCCGCGTCACCGTCCCGCAGCAGCTCCGTCAGGTCGGCGCCGAGGTGCGGGCGCAGGATCCGCGCGCACTCGTCGAGCGCCTCGCGGAACACCGGGTGCGCGCGGTACAGGCCGTCGGCGAGGCCCGGTACGAGGGCGGCCTGCCCCGGCAGCAGGAAGGCCACGGGCGCGTCGCTGCGCCCGGTGCGGGCGCCCACGCGGTCGCGGCGGTCGCCGCCGCGCAGGGCCGCGACGGCCCCGGCGGTGTCACGGGCGAGGACGACCCGGCGGTGCGAGAGCCGGCGCCGGCCGTCGCGCAGGGTGCGCGCGACGTCGGCGAGGGCGAGTTCGGGGTGCGCGGCGAGGTGGTCGGCGAGCCGGGCGGCGACACTGTCGAGCGCGGTGGAGGTGCGTGCCGACAGCGGCAGCGCGACCGGTACGTCGGCCCGCGCCCCGGCCGGCGCGTCGCCGGCCGTCGCGGGCGCCTGCTCCAGGATGACGTGGGCGTTGGTGCCGCCGATCCCGAAGGCGCTGACGGCGGCCCGCCGCGGACCGTCGGTGACGGGCCAGTCGGCGAGGTCGGTGGGCACGAAGAACGGACTGTCCGACAGCCCCGCGCCGGGTGCCGCGGCGTCGACGTGCAGGCTGGCCGGGATCCGGCCGTGGCGCAGTGCCTGTACGGCCTTGATGAAGCCGGTGATCCCGGCCGCGGTGTCCAGGTGGCCCAGGTTCGACTTGACCGAACCGAGCCCGCACCAGGCCCCGGGCGCGGCGTCCGGCCGGTCGTCGGCAGCCCGGTAGGCGGCGGTGAGGGCCTCGATCTCGATGGGGTCCCCGATGGGCGTGGCCGTGCCGTGGCCCTCGACGTAGCCGATGCTGCGCGGGGCCACGTCCGCGACGGACAGCGCCTCGCGGATCACGGCGCTCTGCCCCCTCACGCTCGGCGCCGTGTAACCGGCCTTGTCGGCGCCGTCGTTGTTCACGGCCGAACCGAGGATCACCGCGTGCACGCGGTCCCCGTCGGCCAGCGCGTCGGCCAGCCGCTTGAGGACGACGACGCCCGCGCCGTTGCCGAAGACCGTGCCGGCCGCGTCCGCCCCGTACGGCTTGCAGTGGCCGTCGGCCGACTCGATGCCGCCCTCCACCGGCAGGTAGCCGGAGCGGTTCGGCACGGTGACCGTCACACCGCCCGCGAGCGCCATGTCGCACTCCTGGGAGAGCAGGCTCTGCACGGCGAGGTGCACCGCGACCAGCGAGGTGGAGCACGCGGTCTGCACGCTCACCGCCGGACCGCGCAGATTGAGCTTGTACGCGGCCCGGGCCGCCAACTGGTCGGGCTGGTTGCCCTGGAACAGCAGCGGCACACCCAGCTTCTCCCGCAGATCGGTGCGGGGGAGCAGGTTGTGGATGAGGTAGGTGCTCAGCAGCGAACCCGCGTACACCCCGATCGGCCCGGCGGCCCGGTCGGGGTCGCACCCGGCGTCCTCCAGGGCGGCCCAGGCCGTCTCCAGGAAGACGCGCTGCTGGGGGTCGATGACCGAGGCCTCCAGGGCGCCGTAGCCGAACAGCGTCGAGTCGAAGCCGGCGACGTCGTCGAGGACGCCCTTCGCGGGCACGTAACGCGGGTGGGCGTACTCGGCCTCGGCGACCCCGTCGGCGCGCAGCTCCTCGACGGAGAACCGACTGACCGCCTCGGTGCCCGCCGCCAGCAGCTCCCAGAGCGCGTCGACGGAATCGGCTTGGGGGAACCGGCCCGCCATGCCGACGACGGCGATCCGGCCTTCGACGTCGGCCCGGTCATCGGGTTCCGGCAGAAGCTGCTGTGCGTTCAAGGTGTTCTCCGTCAGGGGTGGGTGCGGCGCCACGCCGGTGCGTGGGTTCGGTGGGACGGTCGGGATCTGCCGGTGTCAGACCGCCATCAGGTAGCTCTGGAACCGGGGCATCAGGAACTCCAGCGCCCGCACCTCGGCCTCGGTGAGTTCCGGGTGCCACACGTCCCAGAGCAGGACCGCGCGCTGCTGCGTGCCGCGGTTCTCCGCCTCGTGGATGAAGCTGTCGTCGAAGAGGATGACCTTGCCCTCCTCCCAGCCCCGCTCGTCGTCGCCGACCGTGATCACACAGCCGTCCGGGACGATCAGCGGGAGGTGGGCGGTGAGCAGCAGGTTGACCCCGCCCGTGTGCGGGGTGATGTGGACGCCCGGGTTGAGGATGGTGAACATGCCGTCGCGCGGCCCGTGAGGCGTCGACTGCACGGCCTTCGCGGTCTCGGGACAGCGTTCGAGGACCTCGTCCCGCCAGGTGCCGTTGCGGTAGAGCTGGTAGGTGTCCCAGCCCTGCCAGCCCAGTTCCTTCGTGTACATGTCCTCGTACGGCGCGAACTTGGCCTGCTCCGAACGGAGCGCCAGGAACTCCTCCTTGATCGCGTCGTACGAGGCCTCCATCCCCGCCGTCCACGGCTGGGCCGCGGCGTCGTGCCACGGCAGGGCGCTGATGCCGGGGAAGAACAGCCGGGTCGGCTCCTGGTCCTCGTGCAGGTACTCCGGGGCCCGCTCGCCCACGAGGATGCACAGGCACTCCTCGACGCGCTCCAGCCCGCGGGAACCGACCGAATTGCGCAACTCCGCCATCACGTCGGCGACGTCCATGTCTCAACCTCTCTCGTCTTCTGCTCTGTTGGGTACGCGTGTCACTCGGGCAGGCGTGTCACCTGCGGCGGGACCGCAGGGCGGCCCGGCGCCGCTCGCCGCGCGAGGCGGCCTCGTCGGAGCCGGCCGCCGCGGCGGCGCCCGCCTCCTCGCCCAGTCCGGCGACGAACCCGGCGACGGTGGGGCGGGCGAACACGTCGACCAGGCGGATCTCCCGGCCGAGCCGTTCGCCCAGTTCCATCTGGAGGCGGGCGGCGAGCAGCGAATCGCCGCCCGCCTCGAAGAAGTTGGTGTGCCGCCCGAAGGAGTCGCCGCCGAGCACCCGTCGCCAGGCGTCGGCGACCACCTGCTCGGCTCCGGCCGACGGCGGCTCCCCGCCACCGACCACCGTCGCCGCCGGCACGGGGAGCCGGGCACGGTCGCGCTTGTTGGTGCGGGTACGGGGCAGTGCGTCCAGCAGCACCACCGTCTCCGGGACCACCGCGGCCGGCAGCCGTTCGGCGAGGTGGGCCCGCAGTTCGGCGGCGCTCACCCCGTCCGCCGCCACGGCGTACCCGATCAGACGGGGCGCGCCCGCCCGGTCGTGGAGGGCCGCGGCGGCCTCCCGTACGGCCGGATGGGACTCCAACAGCGCCTCGATCTGCTCCAGTTCCACCCGGTTGCCGCGGATCTTCACGAGGCTGCCGGTACGGCCGGTGAAGGCGAGTTCGCCGTTCGGCAGGAAACGGCCCAGGTCTCCGGTGCGGTACAGGGTGCCGCCGGGCCGCCACGGGTCCGGGACGTACGCCTTGGCGCTCTCCTCGGGCCTGTTGCGGTACGAGCCGGCCAACAGGTCGCTGCGCAGGTGGATCTCGCCCACGACCCCGACCGGGCAGGGCCGGCCCCGGTGGTCCAGGACCAGCGCTTCCCGGCCCGGGATCGGCACGCCGATCGGCACCGAGTGGGGGAACGCCTCGCCGGGCGCCAGCTCCCGGTGCGTGGCCAACACGCATTCGGTCGGCCCGTACAGGTTGTGCAGGGCCGGCCGGTCGGGCCGCTCCGCCCAGGCCGCGGCCAGGGACGGGGGCAGCGCCTCGCCCGCGAGCAGCAGGTGCTCCAGGTCCGGCAGCCCCTCGCCGGAACGGTCCAACGCCTCGGTCAGCACGGTGAGGAAACCGGGCACCGTCTGGATCTGCGTGATCCGTTCGGCGCGCAGCCAGCCGGCCAGCGCCACCGGGTCGTGGCGGGTGCCGTCGGGCGGCACGCACAGCGTCGCACCGTGGCACAGGGCCGCGAAGACCTCCGTGTAGGCGGCGTCGTAGGTGAACGGCGCCCACTGGGCCACACGGCTCCCCGGCCGCACCGAGAAGCGGGCCCCCTGCCAGTGCGCGAACTGGGCGAGCGTCGCGTGCGGGAGCACGATGCCCTTGGGGGTGCCGGTCGAACCGGAGGTGTACACCAGGCACAGCGCGTCGTCACCGGTCGTCGCCGGCGCCGTCGGCCGCGAGGTGGCGGCGTCGCCGGCCGGTGCCCGCGTGTCGCACCACTCCACCGGGACGCCGCCGAACCGCACCGCCTCCCGGTCCCACAGCGCCGGGTACGCCGCCAGGGAGGCCTCGGTGGCCAGCAGGGCGACCGGGTCCGCGTCGGCGAGCACGGCGCGCAGCCGCAGTTCGGGGCCGACCCCGTCGAGGACCGCGAAGGCCGCGCCGGTCTTGGCCACGCCGAGGACGGCGGCGGTCTGCGCGGGCCCGGTGGGCAGCAGCACCGACACGAAGCACCCGGGGCCGGCGCCGCGCGCCAGCAGCCGGACCGCGATGTCGTCGCTCCAACGGTCCAGTTCCGCGTAGGTGACCTCCACCCCGGCGCACCGTACGGCCGGCGCGTCGGGACGCCCGGCCGCCACCGCCCGGAACAGATCGTGCACCGGCACGCGGTGGGCGGCCCGGTACGCGCCCGGGTCCGCCGCGGGACGGGGCGAGGGGGTCTCCCCCCGGCCCAGGTCGACGTCGTCCAGGTCGGCGTCGGGGTCGTCGAGCGCGGCGTGCAGGAGTGCCTCCAGTCGGCGGACGAACCGGGCCGCCGACTCCTCGCCGAAGCGGGAGACGGCGTACTCCAGCACCCCGTCGATCCGGTCGGCGTGCTCGTCCAGGGCGAGCGTCAGGTCGTACTTCGCGGTCGCGGTGCGCACCGGCCGCAGCTCGCCGGTGACGTCGCCCAGCCGGACCAGGTCGGGCGCCGCGTCCTGCCACACCAGCGAGGCCTGGGCGAGCGCCGGTCGGCCCGGGTCGCCCGCCAGGCCCAGTTCCGCGACGAGCCGGTCGAAGGGGACCAGCGGCCGGTCCAGGTCCGCGGCGAGCAGCCGACCGGTGCGGGAGGCGAGTTCGGCGAAGCCGGGCGTACCGGAGAGGTCCACGCGCACCGGCAGGGTGTTGACGAGGTTGCCGACCAGACCCTCCAGTCCGGGCGCCTCGCGGTTGGCGACCGGTACGGCGACGACGACGTCGTCGGACGCCGCGTAACGGCCCAGCAGGGAGCCGAACACGGTGAGCAGCACGGTGAACGGCGTGACCCGCAGCCGGGCGGCCGTCCCGCGCAGCCGCGCGGTGAGCGCCGGGGACAGCTCCACCGGCAGCGTCCGACCGGCCCCGGGGGCGTCGGCGAGGGCCTGCGGATCGGTGGGCAGGGCGAGCACCCCGGGGTGGCCGGCGAGGCGCTCGCGCCAGTACCCCAGGTGCCCGGCCCGCACGGCGCGACCGGCGGGGGCGTCGGCCGCGGCGGCGTACCCGATGAACTCGGCCTCGGGTAGCGGGAGTCGTCGGGCACCATTGGCGTGCACGCCGTACAGCGCGGCCAGTTCGCGCAAGGCCACGGAGACGGACCAGCCGTCCACCGCGAGGTGGTGGGCGGTGCACAGCAGTTCCGTACGACCCCGTCCCCTGACCAGGGTGAGGCGCAGCAGCGGTCCCACCGCCAGGTCGAAGGGCCGGGCCGCCTCCGCGGCGGCGACCGTCTCCCACGCGTCCTCGGTGTCCGTGCCGGGGGAGTCCGGCAGGTCGACGACGGCGAGCCGTACCGCGTCCGCGGGCAGCGGGACCAGGGCGGGGCGCTCGTTCTCCCAGCCGACACGGGCCGCCAGGACCGGGTGACGGGTCACCAGGTCGCGCAGCGCAGCCGCCAGGGCGTCGGCGTCGACGTCGCCGTCCAGTCGGACCGCGCCCGCCAGGTTGTAGGCCGCCGACTCGGGGGCGAGCCGCCCCGCCAGCCACAGCTGCCGCTGCTGGTCCGTGAGCGGCACCGGATCGCCGGATCCGCGCGCGGGCCCGGCGGCGGGACCGGGCACCGGCTCGGCGTCCCGACCGGCGGGCGCACCGGCGGCCGAGCGGGCCAGGGTGGCCGGCGTCGGGTCCGCGTAGAAGGCGGCCAGCGAGGGGGCCTGCCCGAACTCCGCGCGCACCAGCCCGATCAGACGGCCGGCGGCGATCGAGTTGCCGCCCGCCGCGAGGAAGTCGTCGTCGGTTCCGACCGCGTCGGGGGCGAGCCCCAGCACCGCCGCCCAGTGCCGTACGACGGACCGTTCGACGGAGGTGACCGGGGCGGTCCGCCCCGCCCCGGACCGCAGGGTGCGCGCCATGCGGGTCAACGCGGGCCGGTCGATCTTGCCGCTGGTGTTCAACGGCAGTTCGGCGACCTCCTCGAACACGGCCGGGACGGCCGCCGCGGGCAGCCGCTCGCGCAGATGCCGGCGCAACGCCTCGGTCGACACCCCGCCGGTCCGCTCCGGGACGACGAACGCGACCAGGCGCGGGCCCGAGGCTCCCGCCCGATCGATGACCACGGCGACCTGCCGTACGTCCTCGTGGGAACCCGACAGGGCCTCGACCTCGCCCGGTTCGACGCGATGGCCGAGGATCTTGACCTGTTGGTCCACCCGGCCCAGCACGACCAGCCGGCCGTCCGGCAGGTACCGGGCCAGGTCACCGGTGCGGTAGACGGTCCCACCGGTCGCGGTGACCGGGTCCGGCACGAAGACGGTCGAGGTCAGCTCGGGCCGGTTCCAGTAGCCGGCCGTCACGCCCGCGCCGCCGATGACCAGCTCGCCGACGGCCCCGACGGGAACGGGCCGGCCGGCCGCGTCCAGGACGTGGCAGACGGTGCGGGCGACCGGACGCCCCACGGTCACCGGCTCGCCCGGCAGGACGCGCCCGACGGTGGACCAGATCGTCGTCTCGGTGGGCCCGTACAGGTTCCACACCTCGGCGCAGCGCTCCAGGAGCCGCCCGGCCAGCACCTCGTCGAGGGCCTCGCCGCCGCTGAACGCCCGAAGGCCGGCCCGGCCCGGCCAGCCGCCGTCCAGCAGGCCCCGCCACAGCGACGGCGTGGCCTGCATCAGCGTGGCCCCGGACTTCTCCAACAACGTCCCCAGGGCCTCGGCGTCGCGGACCGTCTCGCGCGGCGCGACCACGACCCGGGCGCCCGCGACCAGCGGGGCGAACAGTTCCAGGACACTGATGTCGAAGGTGAGCGAGGTGACGGCGACGAGCACGTCGTGCTCCTCGATGCCCGGCTCCCGCACCACGCTGTGCAGGAGGTTCGCCACGCAGCCGTGCGGCACCGCCACACCCTTGGGCGTCCCGGTGGAACCCGAGGTGTACATCAGGTAGGCCAGCGCGTCGGGGGCCGGACCGTCGGGGAACGGCACGTCCCCGGCGGCGGGCGCCGGGGTGTCGAGCAGCTCCCGCGGGTCGAGCCGGGGCGTCCCCTCGCCCGCGGCGTCCGCCAGGGCGGCGCCGAGCGGTTCGTCGGTGACCAGCAGCCGCGCGCCACTGTCCTTGAGCACGTGCGCGGCCCGCTCGTCGGGCATCGCCGCGTCGAGCGGCACCAGCACGGCGCCGGCCCGCCACAACCCGACGATCAGCGGGATCAGTTCCGCGCCGCGCCGGACCCGCAGGGCCACCCGGTCGCCCGGCCGCACCCCGCACCGGCCGGCGAGCACGCCGGCCACCCGGTCGGCGGCGCCGGCCACGTCGGCCCGGGTGAGGGCCCCGTCGACGGAGCCGACGGCGGGGGCGTCCCCGTCGCGCAGGGCGAGGACGCGCAGCGCCTCGGGGACGGCGCCCCAGACCGGCGACGACGGATCGCTCGTGTTGAATTCCCGCACGATCCTGCGGGTCTCGTCCGGCGTGGTGACCGGCAGTTCGGCGATCGGCCGGCCCGGGTCGTCCGCGGCGGCGGCCAGCAGGCACGACAGCGCGTCGGCGAACCCGGCGACGGTCCGCGGGGCGAGCAGCGCGGTGCGGTACTCCAGCGAGGCGTCCAGGTCACCGGACGGCCGGGGCCGCAGGAACAGCGACAGGTCGTACTTGGCGGTGCCGCTGTGCGACGGCGCCGGGGTGGTCTCGACACCCGGCAGCCGCAGGGTCGTGGTGGGGCCGCTGTGGAAGGCGTACATCAGCTGGAACAGGGGCGTACGACCGGCGCCGGTCCCGGGGCCGAGGTCCTCGACCACCAGGTCGAAGGGGGTGTCCCGGTGCCGGAGGTCCGCCTTGAGCGCCTGCCGGGTGCGGTACAGCGCCTCCCGGAAGGTGGGCGTGCCGCTCAGGTCCACCCGGTGCGCCATCACGTTGAGCAGCGGGCCGATCATGCCGCCGAGGGCGGGGCGGTTGCGGGTGGCGACGGGCATGCCGACGACGAGGTCGTCCTGCCCCGCGTACCGCTGGAGGACGACGCAGTACGCCGTGAGGACGACGGCCGAGACACTGGTGAGCTCGGCGCGGCCGAGAGCCGAGAGCCGTGCGACCAGATCCGCGGGAAGGGTGAACCCGTGCAGCGCGCCCGCCACCCGCGCCGTGCCCGGCGCCTCGTCGACGGCGCCGACGCGCCGCCCGTCCGACGGCAGCCGCACCGGCTCCGGATCGTCCCCGAGCCGGTCGCGCCAGTGATCCAGGCCGCGACCCGCGTCCGGGTCGGTGCGCTGCCAGGCCGCGTAGTCGCCGAAGTCGAGCGCGGGCCGGGGGAGTTCCTCCGTGGCGGTCTCCGGACCGCCCGTCTCCACCACGTACCGGTCCGCCAGTTCCTCCAGGAAGACCCCGAACGCCCAGGCGTCCACCACGATGTGGTGGGCGGTGAACAACAACAGGTGCTCCCGCTCGGCCAACCGGAAGAGGTGGGTGCGCATCAACGGCGGGCGCCCCGACAGGTCGAACGGGACGGCCGCCGCACGGGCGACCAGCTCGTCGAGACGACGCTCACGATCGTCCGCCGGGTGCCCGCTCAGGTCGACCCGCTCCACGGTCGGACGCGTGAGGTCCTCGAACCGCTGTACCGCCGCGCCGTCCTCGTCGGCGACGACGGCGCAGCGCATCACCTCGTGACGGGTGGCGAGTTCGGCCAGGGCGCGTTCCAGGGCGTCGGCGTCCACCGGCCCGGTCAGCCGGAACGCCGCCGTCTCGTTGTGCAGCGCGGTGCCCGGCAGCACCTGCTCGGCCCGCCAGATGGCCCGCTGGGCGTAGGAGAGCGGAGCCGTGCGGCGGTCCGGGCGCGGGGGCAGGGGTGCGGCGGGGCTCATCGGGTGCTCCTCGCCGCGTCGGGGTGCCCGTCGCGGCCGTCGGTGATCACGGCGGCGAGTCCGGCGACGGTGGGTCGCTTCACGAAGGCGCCGACGGGGACGTCCACGGCGAAGCGGGAGCGCAGCCGGTCAAGCAGCCGGGCGATGGCCAGCGAGTCGCCGCCGAGCAGCGTGAAGTCGTCGTCGCGGCCGATCCCGGGCAGGTGCAGCAGTTCGCTCCAGATGGCCGCGATCTCGCTCTCCAGGCCGTCCAGGGGGGCCTGTCCGGCGTCCCCGGCGTAGGCGGCGGAAGGCAGCGGCAGCGCCCGGCGGTCGGTCTTGCCGTTGAGGGTGCGGGGAACCGAGGCGAGCCGTACGTACACCGAGGGCCGGCTCCCGGGGGCCAGACCGGCGGCGGTGTGGGCCCGCAGGTCCTCGTCCGTCACCCCGTCGGCGACGACGTACGCGCAGAGCACGGCCTCGGCGCCCGGTTCCTCCACGGCGGCCGCGCAGGCGTCCCGCACCCCGGGGTGGCGGCGGAGCACGTCCTCGACCTCGCCGAGTTCGATCCGCACGCCGTTGACCTTCACCTGCTGGTCCCGCCGGCCGAGCACCTCCAGGACGCCGTCCTCGCGCAGTCTGCCCAGGTCGCCGGTACGGAAGCGGTCGCCCTCGCGGAACCCGCCGGCGGAACCGTCGAGGTACCCGCCGAGCGGGAACGGGGTCCGCAGCTCGACCTCGCCGATCGCGCCCGTGACGGGCTTCCCGGCGAGCAGTACGCGGATCTCCACGCCCGGCATGGGGCGGCCCACCGGTACGGTCTCGGCGACCGCGTCCTCGGCGGTCAGCCGGTGGAACACCTTGGTCATGGTCGTCTCGGACGGCCCGTACAGGTTGACGAGTTCCTTGGTGTCGGCGAAGAGCCCGCGCCACCAGGCGACGTCCGCGGCGCGCACCGGTTCGCCGGCCAGCAGCACGGCCCGCAGACCGGGCAGCGAGCCCGCGGTGAGTCCGGCGGACCGCAGCGTGCGGAAGACGGTCGGCACACAGTGCAACACCTCGACGGCGCGCTCCTCCAACCACGCGGCGAGCGCGGCGCCGACCGGCACCCCGCCGGATCCGGGCACCTCGACGGTCCCGCCCACGCACAGCGGGAGCAGCGCGTCGCGCAGGAACGCGTCGAAGCCGGGCGAGGTGAGCAGGGAGACCCGGGTGCCGGGGCCGACCCGCAGCTCCTCGTTCTCCCAGTCGAGGAAGTGGGCGACGGCGGTGAGGCTGCCCCGGATGCCCTTGGGACGGCCGGTGGTCCCCGAGGTGAAGTAGACGTACCCGCCGTCGGGGACGTCGAGGGCGCGCCAGTCGTCGACGTGCCACGCCCGCGCGGCCCGCGCCTCGGCGGCCACCGTCTCGGCGTCGATCCGTACGGCCGCGCCCGTGTCGCAGCCTTCGAGGGCGGCGCGCCCCGCGGCGTCGCAGACGACGTGGTCGGGTCCCAGGTCCTGAACGATCGCCGTCCAGCGGGCGGCGGGCTGGCGCACGTCCACCGGGGCGAACGCCCTGCCGGCGGCGGCGCAGGCCAGGATGGTCGCCATGACGGCCACGGGGTCGGCGCAGGCCACCAGCACCGGGCCGCGACGCGCCGGCCCGTCGCCGGCCGCGAGGGCGGCCCGCAGACCGGACGCGAACTCGGCGAGTTCCCGACGGCTCCAGACGCGGTCGGGGGTGGTGACGGCCGGGGCCCGGCCGTCGCCCTCCACCTGTCCGGCCCAGCGGTCCAGGATCTTCGTGTGGCTCACAGCTCTCCGTTCGTGATCCGTCGCGCCACGACCGACAGGGGGTCGATGGCAGGGAATTCGTGCGCTCGGCCCGACTCCTCGATCGCCCGGGTGACCAGGTGGAGTTCGGTGCAGGCGGCGACGTACGCGTGCACGCCGTAGCGCGACAGGGTGGCGCGCAGGAAGTCCACCGTCGTCGCCGGATCGGCGCCGCGCTTGATCCGGTACACCTCCCGGTGGAGGGCCTCCTGATCGTCCGGATCCAGCAGCACCAGCCGGTGCGCCGACTCGGCCGCGCGAGGACCGGAGGTGAGGATGCCGGCCTGGGCGGTCCCGCGGGTGCAGAGCAGCAGGTGCGGCTCGTCCGCGCGCGCCAGTTCCTCGTGGATGATCTCGACGAGCGAGATGCACCGCTTGGCGAGTTCGGGCGGCAGGTGGTCCAGTACGTGATGCGCGGTCACACAGGCGATGACGACGCGTTCGGCCCCGGCGCCGACCAGTCCGCGCACCGCCGTCTCCACGGCTCGCAGCAGCGTTCCCAGTTCGCCCCGGCCGATGGCCTCGGTGCGGTCGACCACGGCCGGGTCCGACCAGAGCAGAATCCGGGGCGTGTCCTGTTCGGCCTGCCCGACGCAGGACCGGTACACGGTCCGCAGCAGTTCCGTGGAGGCCAGCGGCCCCATGCCGCCGACGACGCCGACGAGCGGATGGGAGGGGAGGTCCGGAGCGGGGGAGGGCGGACAGCCACCCCCGTCGTCGGAGGTGGAGCGGGTCATCCGAGACACGGCAGATCGAACTCCTCGACGAAAAGCGCGAACGTCGCGACGAGCATCAGGTAGTCGGTGTCGAGGTGCGCGTGCACCTGCCGGCTCTGGTCGCGCTGTCGGCGTACGAGAGCGGCGACCGTGTCCGGGTTGAAGTACCCCTGCTTGCGGACGACCGCCGGTGACAGCAGCTCCTCGAACCAGTCGGCCTCGCCCCCGAGGAGGTGGCTGCTGGTCTGGCCGCGGAAGCCGAACTTGGGTCGTGCCAGGACCTCGTCCGGGACACGGCCCCGGGCCACCCGGCGCAGGACGGCCTTCTCCCGGCCGTGGGCGACCAGCAGTTCGGGCGGCAGCGCGGTGGCCTGGTCGACCACGGCCCGACCCAGGAACGGGAACCGCAGCTCGACGCTGTTGGCGAGGGACATCCGGTCACCGTGGTCGCCCAGGAGGTGATCGGCGAGCCGCAGGTGGAAGTCCAGGTACGACCGCTGGTGCAGCGGGTGACGTCCCCTCAACATGTCGGGTTCGACCAGGCGTTGCGTGGTGACGGAGAACCCGTCGAAGGCGTCGGCGAGGTCGTCGGCGTACAGGTCGCGGCGGAACTCGTGGGCGGGCAGCTGATCCTGCTCGTAGCCGATGTCGAGTCCCCACATCCGATGCCGGATCTCCCGCTCCAACTCGGCGTCCAGGCCGCTGAGACGACTGCCGCCGAGGCCCGCGGCGTCGAAACGGTATCCGGGGTAGCCGCCGAAGAGTTCGTCGGCGCCCTCGCCCGTCAGGACGGCGACCGTGCCGTCGTCCCGCACCGCCGCCGAGAGGAGCATGGAACTGACGTTGTACGACTCGCGGACCGGTGTCTCGCTGTGCCGGACCATGGCGGTGAACCGCCGGGCCAGATCCTCGTGTCGGATCGGCACCTCGTGGTGGTCGGTGCCCAGCCGGCCGGCGACGAGCCGCTGGTGCGGGCTCTCGTCGAAGTCGTGGTCGGGGAAGACGGCGGAGTAGCTGGGCCAACGGTGCCCGGGGCGTGCGGAGGCCGCGAAGGCGCCGATGAGGCTGGAGTCCAGGCCGCCGCTCAGGTACAGCCCGACCGGGACGTCGGCCGCCAGCCGGGTGCCGACCGATTCCTCCAGCAACGTCTCCAGGTGCCGCGCGGATTCGTCCAGTCGCCGGTCGAGCGCGTCGGCCGGAACCGGCTCCAGATCGCCGGCCTGCGGGAAGTCCAGGTCCCAGTACCGTTCGACGGTGATGCCGGCGGAGTCGGCGACGAGCCGTTCACCGGGGCGCAGGGCGTGGATCCCCTCGAACATGGTCCGCGGGCTGACCAGGCCCGGCAGGGTCATCACCTGGTCCAGGCCGCGCAGATCCACCTCGGGGCGTACGGCGGGATGGCGCAGAATCGCCTTGATTTCCGAGCCGAAGACGAGAAGGCCGTCCACGACCGTGTAGAAGAGCGGCACGATGCCGGCATGGTCGCGCGCCAGCAACAGCCGCCCGGCGACCGCGTCGTGGAGCGCGAACGCGAACTGCCCGTCGAGGTGGGCGGTCAGATCGTCCCCGTACTCGCGGTACAGGTGGACCAGGACCTCGGTGTCGCACTCGGAGCGGAAGCGGTGCCCGCGGGCGTGCAGCACGGAGCGCAATGCGCGGTGATTGTAGATTTCGCCATTGCAGACGGAAACGATGTTCCCGTCTTCCGATGAATGTGGCTGATTGCCTCGTTCGAGGTCGTTCAGCGCCAGTCTGCGAAAGCCGAGCGCAATTCCGTCACGGACGTGAAATCCGGAGTCATCCGGACCGCGGTGAGTCAGGCATGCGGCCATGTCGCCAACGATTTGCCCGCTGGCTGCTTTCGCCCGATCCAGGCAAAATATACCCGCGATTCCACACACTTCGATAGTCCCCGTTCACACCTGCCCAGTCAACAAAACGGCAGGTCAAGCTGTTTTGCCAGATGAGCTTGGTCCATGAATGAAATTTCATGAAACCTTATTCCCCGACCCGCACGCTACCAGGGGAGCACCATCCCTCCGCAAGACCACCAGGCATCTTCTTTGCAAATTGTGAGAACGCACTCACTGGCCTGCCAACTCATCCGGCAATAAGCTCGGAAGACGGGCCGTCAAGCCTGTCGACATCACCTCGAACATGAAGGACGGTGCGCCGTGATCGGCCATCTGAACGCCCCCAGGTCCGACCGGAGCCGATGGACGCCGTGGGACTCCGCGCCGGATCCGGACGGCGCCGCCGGACCCGTCCGCGTCTACTGTCTGCCCCACGCGGGAGGTTCGGCCGGCTCCTACCTGCCGTGGGCACGTGGTCAACACCAGCCCGGCCTACGGTTCGTTCCGGTGGAGCTGCCCGGCCGAGGCACCCGACTCGCCGAGGAACCGTTGCGCTCCATGGACCGGGTCGTCGACGGACTGCTCGACGTACTCGCCCACCGGCCGGCGGACGAGCGGTTCATGCTCTTCGGCCACAGCATGGGTTCGCAGATCGCCTACGAGACGGCCCGCCGACTCGCCTCCGAGGAACTGCCCATGCCGCTCTCCGTGATCGTCTCCGGCGGCAGGCCCCCGGGCGCGCCGGCCGTGGCGACGCTCCACGACCTCGGCGACGACCGGCTGATGAAGGGGATCGTCGAACTCGGCGGCACACCGGCCGAGGTGTTGGAGCACCAAGACCTGGTGGACCTGCTCCTGCCGGTGATCCGCGCCGATCTGACACTGCTCGCCGACTACACGACGCGGGTGCGCCCCACCGTCCTGCCCTGCCCGGTCGTGGCGCTGGGTGGTGCGGACGACAAACTGGCCGGCCCGGAGTGGATCAGCGGCTGGCGTTCGACGACGGCCGCCCGCTTCCGCCACCGGATCCTGCCCGGCGACCACTTCTTCCTGCACACGCACCGCGCCGAGGTGATGGCCGAACTGGCCGCCGAGGCCGCCGACCGGGACGCCCCGGGCCACGGCTGACCGTCGCCCACCGCGGGAAGGCGCGGTCGAGTTCCGGCCACCGGCCGTCCGGACCCCTTCCGGGTACCCGGACGGCCGGTCCGCGGGCCGGCAGCCCTCGCGGACGGCCGTGCACCGTGCCTGCCCCGGGGCGAACACCGCTCCCGAGATCGTGCTCATCGGCTCTCCCTCCGGTCCAGCGCGGCGGCGAGGATCCGCCCGATCTCGTCGATCGGGCCGGGATCGGCCAGCTCCAGGTGCCGGGCGTCGATCGGATGGTCCTCGATGCGTCCCACGACGTGGTTCACCCAGCTCTGCGGACCCGCCACGGACTGCCCCGCACCCGCCCCGGGGCCGTCGTAGGCGAACTCGGCGGTGGCGGTGAACGTCAACAGCCCGCCGTCGAGCACCCTCGGGAACCAGCGGGCCATCAACTCGCCGTGGTAGCGGCAGGTGTCCAGCATCACCGCCAACTGGGCCGCGTCGCGCGGTGCCGACGCGCCCAGCGCGGGTGCCAGCAGCCTCAGCAACTCCTCCGCGTCCGGGGTCCAACTCCCGTCGGCCGCCGCCTCCATGCGCTCCCGAGGGGCACGCACCGCGTCGAGGAGCCGCAGCAGGACCTCGCCCTCGGTGACGGTTCCCTGCCGCACATCGGCCGCCGTGGGGGCCGTGCTGTCCATCAGCGCGACCAGGTCGACCGTCTCGCCGCTCTCCTTCAGCTGGACCGCGATCTCGTGCACGAGCACCCCGCCGAACGACCATCCCAGCAACCGGTACGGGCCGTGGGGCCGCACCTCGCGGATGCGCCGCGCGTACTCCGCCGCGAGCGCGCCCAGGTCGGCCGGACGTTCCCCGCCGCCCGCCGGGCCGATGCCCTGCAACGCGTACACGGGCTGATCGGGGCCGAGGCCGCGCAGCAACCCCGCGTACCCGAACCCGTCACCCACCACCGGATGCACGCAGAACAGCGGGGGCCGCGAACCCTGCGCCCGCAGTGCCAGCAGCGGCTCCCACACCGGGAGCGCCACCTCCCGGTCGGCCGACGGCGCATCGGCGGGCAGCGGCGGCCCCGGCACCGGTTCGATCGCTGCGGGCGCCGTGGACGCCGGGCCGGTCGAGGGGCCGGTCGCCCCCGACAGCCGCTCGGCTATCAACCGGGGGGTGGGACAGTCGAACAGGGCCCGGATCGGCAGGTCCACGCCCAGCTCGGCCCGGATCCCCTCCGCCAACCGCACCATCAGCAACGAGTGTCCGCCCAGCAGGAAGAAGTCGTCGTCCGGCCGGACCGCGGGCACGTCGAGCAGATCGGCGAAGAGCGTGGTGAGGGTCTTCTCCAACGGGGTCCGCGGCTCCTGGGCGGCCGAGTCCCCGACGACCACCGCCGGATCGGGCAGCGCGGCCCGGTCCAGCTTGCCGTTGGCCGTCACCGGGATCGCGTCCAGGGGCACGTACGCCGTCGGCACCATGTGCTCGGGCAACCGGCCCCGCAGATGCGTGCGCAGCTCCTCGGCGCCCGGTGCCGCGCCGCCCGGGGCGGGCACGAGGTAGGCGACGATCCGGGACGCGGCGCGCGGGTCCTCGCGCACGACCACGGCGCAGGAGCCGACCGCCGGGTGCTCGCGGAGCACGGCCTCGATCTCCCCCAACTCGATCCGGAAGCCCCGGACCTTGACCTGTCCGTCGACCCGCCCCTGATACTCGATGACACCGTCGGCCCGCAGCCGCGCGAGGTCACCGGTGCGGTACATGCGGGTGCCGGGGGCGCCGTGCGGGTCCGCGACGAACCGCTCGGCGGTCAACGCGGGCCGGTCCAGGTAGCCGCGGGCCAACTGCACGCCCGCCAGGTAGAGGTCACCGGTGACCCCCGGCGGCACCGGCTGGAGTTCGGCGTCCAGGACGTACACACGGGTGTTCCACACCGGCCGCCCGATCGGAACGGGCCGGCTCGGATCGTCCTGCGGGCCGCAGGCCCACGCGGTCACCTCGATCGATGCCTCGGTCGGGCCGTACAGGTCCACCAGCAGCACGTCGGGCAGCACCTCGCGGAACCGGCGCGCGGTCGCCGACCCCAGCGCCTCGCCACTGGCGACGACCAGGCGCAGCGACCGGCAGCGACCGGCGTCGGGATCCCGGAGGAAGGCGTCCAGCATGGAGGGGACGAACTGAGCCACGGTGATCCGCTCCTCGCGGATCAGCCGGGACAGGTAGGCGGGATCACGGTGCCCCTCGGGCTTGGCGACGACCAGCGTGGCACCCGTGGTCAGCGGCCAGAAGAACTCCCAGACCGACACGTCGAAGCTGGACGGTGTCTTCTGCAACACCCGGTCGGCGGCCGTCAGCCGGTACTCCTCCTGCCCCCAACGCAGCCGGTTGGCGACGCCCTCGTGCGGGACGACGACCCCCTTGGGGCGCCCGGTGGAGCCGGAGGTGTAGATCACGTACGCGGGATCGGAGGGGGACGGGCCGACCGGTTCGAGTGCGGCGGCCCCGTCGCCGGACGGCTGGTCCGTCGCCCCGGCCCACGGGTCCACCACGGTGAGGCCCTCGGGCACCCCCAGGGCGTCGGCGGTCCGCCCCGCCGCGACGAGCGCGGCCGGCCGGGCGTCGGCCAGCATGAACGCCAGCCGCTCCGCCGGGTAGTCCGGGTCGAGCGGCACGTGCGCGCCGCCCGCCCGGTGGACGGCGCACAGGGCGGCGACCAGTTCGACCGAGCGCGGCAACGCCACCGCGACCCGGCTCCCGGGGCCGACCCCGGCGGCCGTCAGCCGCCGGGCGAGCGCCTCCACCCTGCCGTCCAGTTCGGCGTAGCTCACCGCGGCGCCCTCGAAGACCACGGCGGTGGCCTCGGGGGTCCGGGCGATCTGCTCGGCGACCGCGTCGGCGAGGGTGGTCGGCGGCAGGTCCCGCCGGGTGTCGTTCCACTCCTCCAGGATCCGGGTCCGCTCGTCGTCGGCGAGCAGCCCGACCCGGCTCAGCGGCAGGTCCGGATCGGCCGCGACGGCGGTGAGCAGCCGGGCCAGCCGGTCGGCGAGGGCGGCGGCCGTGGACTCGTCGAAGAGGTCGGCCCGGTACTCGACGGAACCGACCAGCGCGCCCGTCGCGCCGTCCGTGGCCGACTCCGCGCCGAGCGTGAACGTCAGGTCGAACTTGGCCGGGGCGAGACCCACTTGCATGCCCCGCGTGGAGACGCCGGGAATGTCGAGGGAGGTCTCCACCGCCTGGTTCATCACCAGAGCGACCTGGAAGAGCGGATGACGGCCGGGCGAGCGGGCCGGGTTGACGAGGTCCACCAGCCGCTCGAAGGGCAGGTCCTGGTGCGCGTACGCGGCGAGGTCGGTCTCCCGCACGCGCCGCAGCAACTCCCGGAACGTCGGGTTGCCCTCGGTCCGGGTGCGCAGGACCAGGGTGTTCACGAAGAAGCCGACGAGCTCGCCCAGCCCCTCGTCGAGCCGCCCGGCCACCGGCGTGCCCAGCGGGATGTCGGTACCGGCTCCCAGCCGGGTCAACAGGCCCGCGAGGCCCGCCTGGACGGCCATGAAGAGGCTCGCGCCCTCGCCGCCCGCGAGCTGCACCAGGGCGCGGTGCACCGAGGCGTCGACCCGCAGCGGCACGACCCCGCCCGCGTGTCCCGTCGCGGCGCTACGACGCCGGTCCACCGGCAGCGCGATCTCCTCCGGCAGCCCCCGCAGGGCCTCGCTCCAGTGGGCCCACTGCTCGGCGGCCAGGGAGCGCGGATCCCGGTCGTCCCCGAGCAGGGCGTGCTGCCAGAGGGTGTAGTCGGCGTACTGCACCGCGAGCGGCGCGCCGCGGTCGGGCTCCCGACCGGCCAACCGGGCCCGGTACGCGGCGCCCAGGTCGCGGGCGAGCGGCCCCAGGGACCAGGCGTCGCAGGCGATGTGATGGATGGTCAACAGCAGCACGTGTCGCTCGGGCGCGATCCTGAACACCCTTGCCCGGACGGGCGGTCGGTGGGCCAGGTCGAAGGGCTCCGAGGCGGCCGCCGCCAGTACCGCGTCGAGCGCGGCGCCGTCGGCGTCGTCCGGGTCCAGCGGCAGCACGTCGAGCAGCGCCGGCAGCCGGCGCGGATCGAGGACCAGCTGACGGGGCGCACCGCCGTCGTCGGGGAAGACCGTGCGCAACGACTCGTGCCGTTCGACGACGTCTCCGAGGGCGGCCGCCAGGGCCCCGATGTCGATCGGCCCGTCGAGCCGCAGGGGGAGCGGGATGTGATAGGCCGGGCTCTCCCGGTCCAGGCGCTGGAGGAACCAGAGCCTGCGCTGCGCGTACGACAGGGGGATCCGGTCGGGGCGCTCCGCCGGCAGCAGCGCGGGACGGGGACGCTCACCGCCCCCCACCCCGTCGGCCCCCACGAGCCGGGCCAGGCCGGCCGGGGTACGGGCCTCGAACACGGACCGGACCGTGAGGTCGGCCCCGGTCTCCGTGCGGATGCGACTGATCAGCCGCATCGCGAGCAGCGAGTGGCCGCCCAGGGTGAAGAAGTCCTGGTCGGGCCCGACCTCGGGCATCCTCAGCACCTCGGCGAACAGCGCGCACAGGGCGGTCTCCGCGGGGCCCTCGGGCGCGCGCCCGGGACCCTCGGAGATCCGTACCTCCGGTTCGGGCAGCGCCGCCCGGTCCAGCTTGCCGCTGCTGGTGAGCGGCAGCGCGTCGAGGTGGGAGTACGCCGCGGGGATCATGTAGTCGGGCAGTCGCCGCGCGAGGTGCGCGCGCAGCTCCGCCGGGTCGGGGGCGGCGCCGGGCGCGAGCGCGAGGTAGCCGGCCAGGAACCGGTCGTCGGGGGAGTCGCCCCGGACCACGACGGCGGCCTGGACGATGCCCGGGTACTGCTCCAGGACCGCCTCGATCTCGCCCGGCTCGATCCGGAAGCCGCGGATCTTCACCTGCTCGTCCGCGCGACCGAGGTACTCGACCCGGCCGTCGCGACGCAACCGCGCCAGGTCCCCGGTGCGGTACATCCGGGAACCGGGCGGACCGTACGGGTCGGCCACGAACCGCTCCGCGGTGAGCGCGGCACGGCCGAGGTAGCCGCGGGCCACCTGCACCCCGGCGAGGTACAGCTCGCCGCGGACGCCGACGGGGGCCGGGCGCAGGAACCCGTCCAGCACGTAGGCGCGCACGCCGTCGATGGGCCGGCCGATGACCGGGGTGGCGCTGTCGCCCAGCGCGCACGACAGCGCGTCGACGGTGGTCTCCGTCGGCCCGTAGTAGTTGTGCACGGCCACGTCCGGCACGGCCGCGAGCCGGGTCCACAGGTCGGGCCCCACGGCCTCGCCGCCGAGCATCAGGACCTCGGGCCGGTGCGCGTCCTCGTCCAGCAGCCCGGCGGCGATCAGCGGCGCCACGTAGGTGGGGGTGAGGTCGAGGAAGGCCACCCGCTCGCGCCGTACGTACGCCACCAGCGCCGCCGGGTCGAGCCGGACCTCGTCGGAGAGCAGGTGCAGCCGGTGGCCCTCCAGCATCCAGAACAGCGGCTCCCACGAGGTGTCGAAGGTCAGGGAGGCCACCAGGGCGACGTCCAGGCCGTCCGGGGTCCCCGGGCGCACCAGACGGGCCCGGTGGTGCCGCATCAGGTTGGTCAGGGACCGGTGCTCGACGACGACGCCCTTGGGGGTGCCGGTCGAGCCCGAGGTGTGGATGACGTAGGCGGCGTCGCCGGGACCCGTGGGCCCGGTGCGGTCGGCGTCCGTCAGGTCGTGCGACGGGTGCGCGGCGACCGCGGCCGTCACCAGCGGGTCGTCGATCACGCAGGCCGCCGGATGATCGAACGGTCCCTCGACGGCCGCCCCGGACACGATCACGCACACGGGCCGGACGGTGTCGAGGAGCCCGGCGAGCCGTTCCCCCGGCGTGTCCACCGCGACGGGCACGTAGGCGGCCCCGGACTTCAGGACGGCGAGGAGGCTCACGAGGACATCGGCGTCCCGGGTCGCCATGACCACCACGTACCGCTCGGGGCCGGCGCCGCGCCGCACGAGTTCCCGGGCCAGCCGGTTCGCCCGCGCGTTGACCTCGGCGAAGGTCGACCGGGTCGCGCCGGCGACCACCGCGATCCGGTCGGGGTCGGCCGCCGCGCGCTCCTCGAAGGCACGGTGGAAGGTGACGTCCGAGGGAGCCCCCGCACCCGAGGGGAGCGCGGGGCCGTCCCAGGCGGCGGGCAGGGCCGCCCGGTCCTCGGGGGTCAACAGGTCGATGGAGCCGATGCGCTGATCGGGGTCATCGGCCACCGCCTCCAGCAGCAGGGTGAGCCGGCTCATCAGGGCCTCGGCGCCCGCCAGGTCGAAGAGGTCGCTGCTGTACTCGACGAAACAGGTCAGCCCGCCCGGTCCGCCGTCGTCGTCACGGCGTTCCATGACGTTGAACGACAGGTCGAACCGGGCGCCGCCCGGGTCGGCCTCCACGAACTCGATGTCCACTCCGGGGAAGACGAGTTCGGCCTTGGGCAGGTTCTGGAAGGCGAGCATCACCTGGAACAGGGGATGCCAGCCGAGCGAACGCGGCGGGTTGAGCGCGGTGATCAAACGCTCGATGGGCATCTCCTGGTGGGAGAAGCCCTGGAGATCGACCCGCCGGACCCGCTTGAGCAGCTCCCGGAAGGTCGGATCGCCCGAGGTGTCCACACGCAGCACGAGCGGGTTCACGAAGTACCCGACGACGTCGTCGAAGCGCTCGTCCATCCGCCCGGCGGTGGGACTCGCGATCGGGATGTCCGTCCCGGATCCGGAACGGGTCAGCACCGTGGCGAGCGCGGCCTGGACCAGCATGAACAGGCTCACCCGACACGTGCGCGTCAGCGCCAGCAGTTCACGGTGCAGCTCGGCGGAGATCTCCCAGGGGAAGTAGTCGCCCTCGAAGGTCTTGACCGCCGGCCGGGGGTGGTCGGTGGGCAGTTCGAGGCAGTCCGGGATGCCGTCCAGGGCCTTGCTCCAGTAGCCGAGCCGGCCGCTGATCCCGCTGTCGGGGTCCTCCAGGTCGCCGAGCGACTCGCGCTGTTCGAGGGCGTAGTCGGCGTAACTCGCCTGGAGCGGGGCCCAGATCGGCTCCCGGCCCTGACTCCGGGCGAGATACGCGGCGCTCAGGTCGCGGGCCAGCGGAGCCATGGACCATCCGTCACCCGCGATGTGGTGCTGCACCATCAGCACCACGTGCTCCCGGGGACCGAGCACGAAGACGTGCAGGCGCAGCAGCGGGTCCGCCGTCAGGTCGAAGAGGACCCGGCAGGCGGCGGCGATCAACCCCGGCAGCTCTTCCTCGCTCGCCTCGGCCACCGTGAGCGGCGTGGCCACCTCGGCCGGATCCAGCACGTGCTGGTACGGGGTCCCGTCCCGCTCGGGGAAGACCGTGCGCAGCGCGGCATGGCGTCCGATCACGTCGTCCAGCGCCGCCCGGAGGGCGTCGACGTCGACGATTCCGGTGAGTCGCATGGCCACCGGCATGTGGTACGACGCGTCGCCGTCCTGCAGCCGGTCGTTGAACCAGAGGGCCAACTGTGCGTACGACAGCGGAATCTCCGTCGACCGGTCGGCTTCACCCTGCACGTGTCTTCCTTCTTCCCCGTGTGGACCTGTGGTCCGAATCGCGACAACTACCCGTCGAAGCCGGGGGATGGTCAGTCCCCGGCGGTCCAGCGGTACGTGGCGTCCGGCTCCTTCTCCTCGTTGCGGCTGCCGTCGTTGAAGTCCACGGCGACGAATCCGTGTCGCTCGTAGAAGGCGCGGGCGCCGGTGTTGCGCTGGAACACGTGCAGCGTCAGCTCCGCGGGGCTCGCCCCGCGGACCAGCTCCAGCAGCCGCGAGCCGATGCCGCGGCGCAGGGCGTCGGGCCGCAGGTAGAGGTGGTCGAGTTCGGTGCCCTCCAGCGAGGCGAAGCCCAGCAGCTCGCCGTGCTCGTCCTCGGCGACCCAGACGGTGCTGTCGGGGAGGACGACGTGCGTGATCCAGGCGAGGGTGTCCTCGTCGCTGTGGACCCGGGGGAGGTAGGGCATCGCGGCGGCGCGCGAGGCCAGGAAGACCCCCGTGACGGCCTGCGCGTCCTCGGCCGTGGCGTCGCGCAGTCGCACCGTGCCCCGGTCCTGTCCCTGCTGGGCGGGCTCGTTCACTGTCATCCGTCTCTCCAAGCTGTCGGTGTGGTCGTGCCCGCCCGGCGGGCACGACCCGTGGTCAGAAGGTGTAGGTGCGGCTCGCCAGGGACAGGCCCGCCTCGTCGGCGAAGTACGCCCGGTCCCCGGGGAGCGGTCGGTCCAGGGCGGAGGCGGGCAGCCCCGCCTCCTCGGTCATGGCGAGCAGTCGCACCGGACCGTCGCCCCGCACGGTCAGGGTGAGCGTGAACCCCTCCGCCGGCGGCGCGGCGTGGACGAACCCCCACTTCCAGGGGGTCGCGGTGTACGAGCGGTTCTCCCCGCCGGGCATCTCGCCCGAACCGCCGGGGGCGCCGGCCAGGTTCGCCTTGACCACCTCGGTGGACGAGGTGTCCACGTAGAGCGCGGTCAGGACGGAGCGGCCCCGCTCGGCGGACACGGACAGGGTCAACCGGCGTCCTTCCGCGACGCGTTCGTCGGAGACGGTTCTCACCACCGGTTCCGCGACCGCCACCGCCGGGGCGTCACCGACGAGGTGACCGCCGGGAGGCGCCGGCAGGGCCGGGATGCTGTTCTCCAGCTCCGATGTGCGTTCCCCGTCGGTGTAGTGGGCCACCCACGAGTCCGGGTCGGCGTTCTCCGACACCCAGTACGCGCGTGCGCGGTCCAGGTCCCGGGCGTACATCAGGCTCACGGGCAGCGGGTGGCCGCGGTCCGTGCCGTCGACCGCCGCGCCGACGCCCAGTAGGGTGACTCCCGACAGGGCGAGGGCGAGACCACCGGCGAGCCCGGCGCGCGGCCGACCCGCGAGGTGGGCCGACGGCAGCAGCAGCAACACCGCGACCAGCGCCACGAAAACCAAGGGAGCCGCCGCCGCGCCGAGTTGGACCGCCGGGAACAGCAGGACGACCAGCGGGACGATCAGGACCGCGGCCGGCAGGCCCGGCAGGGCGAGGGCCACGGGACGCCAGGGCGACTCCTCGGCGAGCCGCGCCGTCAGGGCCAACGCCGCCGCGCCCGCGAGCGCGGTCCACGTGAACAGGTAGCACGCGCCGGGCAACGCCAGGGCGGTGGCCAGGGCGAGCGCCACCAGCCACGCCAGCACCGCCGCCAGGGACTCCGGCTGCGTCGTACGGGTGCGGCCCCACCGCGTCCAACCCCAGGCGACCGCCACGACGAGCAACACCAGCCCGGCGACGATGAGTTCCGTCCGGTACGGATCCCCGTGCGTGAACCGGCCGTAGGCGGGCTTGACCAGCAGGAGGGCCTGCCAGGAAGCCCAGCCGACCGCCCCCGCCGCCACCAGGACCACCGGGAACGCGGCCGCCGCCACCGCCACCCTCCGCAGGCGCAACGCCCGCCGCCGGCGGGCGTACCAGCCGGCCGCGACGGCGGCGAGAAGAGCCGCTCCCGCCAGGGGCAGCACCGCTCCGGCCGGGTAACGCACCAGTACCGGGCCCACGTTGAACCAGGTCGCGTCCGAAGCCCCGGCGATCCGCTCCAGGTTCGCGCCCGCGAGGCTCCGGGTGGCGGAGAGCGCGGTGGCGCCCAGGTCCTGGAGGCTGCCGGAGTCGACGTGCTCGATGTCGTCCTCGGTGGAGTGGTAGCGCGAACTGCCACCGATCACGGCGAAGTTCAGACCGGTCAGGCCCGCGTCGCGAAAGTGCGTGAAGTCGGTCTCGTTGGGGAGCAGCCGGTAGACCTCGTCGGCCAGGGAGGTGGTGACCGGCGGTCGGTCGCCCAACGCACCGACCACGCCCGCGCTGCGCTCGCCCGTCTGGAACATGACGGCCGGCCCCGTGGTGCCGCGGGCATCGAAGTTGATCACGACGTCCCGTCGCGGGTCGAGGGACGGCGTGTTCCGCACGTACGCCCGGGCCCCGAGCTGCCCGATCTCCTCCGCGTCGGTGAAGAGCAGGACGACGTCGTTGCGCGTGCGCTCCCCGGCCTTGAGGACGCGGGCGATCTCCAACACCGCGCCCACGCCGAGTCCGTCGTCGGACGCGCCGGGACCGGAGGACGTGGAGTCGGTGTGGGCGACGAGCAGGATCCTTCCGGTCGACGAACGTCCGGGGACGGTCGCCGTGATGTTGTGGACCCGCCCCGCCAAGTGTGAGGCGGAGGAGCCGGGAAGCACCTCCGTCGCCTCCTGCACCGATGGATTCAGGCCAAGTTTCCGCAACTGGCCTTCCACGTAGCCGCGCACCCGGTCCGACGCCGCAGATCCGGAGGGATGGGGGGTGGTCGCGATCTGCTCGATGTGCTCTTTCGCACGCCCTGCGGAAAAGGAACTCGGCGCCTCATCTTTGCCCATAGGCAAGGAAGTTGACTGCACCGACAATCCGCAGAAGGCCGCCGTCAGGGCGAGCAGCGCGACCGCCGACAGCGCAGGCATGCGCGTTCTCATTCGTGTCCCCCGGCACTTGGCGAACCACCAGGCGGGTTCGTTCACCGAAGCAACGTAACAGCACCGGGCAATCGTTGATAGATCTTGCCGGGTCCGGCCCCATGGTGTTTGGATGGGCAGCCGCAGGACGGCCATGACCAGTTGCCCCGCGATGTCAACGGCTTTGAGGGGGATTCAAGGGTGAACGTCCCCGCTGTCCGCATGAGCGGCGCGGTCAAGAGCTACGGGTCGACCAGGGCCGTCGACGGATTGGACCTGGAGGTGCCGGCCGGGATGTTCCTCGGCCTGCTCGGTCCGAACGGAGCGGGCAAGTCCACCACCATGCGCATGCTCACCGGGCAGAGCAGGGCGGACAGCGGTACCGTCGAGGTCTTCGGGCACCGACTGCCCGAGGAGTCCCGTCGCGTCCGGTCCCTGATCGGGGTCGTGCCGCAGCACGACAACCTCGACTCCGAGCTGTCGGTCCGACAGAACCTCGACGTCTTCGCCCGGCTGGGCGCCGTGCCCGCGCGCGAATGCCGGGCCCGGGTGGACCGGGCACTGGCCGACGCACGCCTCACCGATCGAGCCGGCCACCGCGTCGACGCCCTCTCCGGCGGCATGCGCAGACGACTGCTCCTGGCCCGGGGGACCCTGCTGTCCCCCCGGCTGCTGCTGCTCGACGAACCCACCGTCGGCCTCGATCCGCAGATCCGCCAGGACCTCTGGGACGTCATCGAGGAACTGCGGGCGGGCGGCACCACCGTGGTGATGTCCACCCACTACATCGAGGAGGCCGAGCGCCTCGCCGACAGCGTGGCCGTGGTCTTCGGCGGCAGGCTCGTCGCCCAGGACACCCCTGCGGAACTGCTGCGCGCGCATGCCGGGGCGCAGGCCGCCGAGTACCGGGGCGACGCGGCGCGCCGCGCCCGCGTGGAGCGGGTCGCGACCGAGGCGGGCCTGCCCAGCCGACGGACCGGACTCTCCGTCTCCGTGCTGCGCGCCGAGACCATGACGGCCTCGGTCCACGAACTCCTGGGCGCACCGGACGTCCTGCGCCCCACCACGTTGGAGGACGTCTTCGTCGTCCTGACCGGGGCACTCTTCAGCTGACTCGCCCCGCCCGCGACGGCTCCGCCGTTCCAGAAAGGACCCTTCCCATGACGAGGGCAGCTCCCGCACGCCCCGCGCAGACGCGGGTACGCGCCCCGGAGGACTCGCGGAGGGCGACCCCGGTGCTCTGGCCCACCCTGCGGGCCGTCTGGCTGCGGGAACTCCTGCTCTTCCGCCGCTACTGGCCCGCCGTGACCTTCGGTTCCCTGGTGGAGCCGCTGGTGTACATGGCTGGATTCGGGCTGGGGTTCAGCCGGTTGATCAGCACGGCGGAGGGGCGCCCCTACATCCAGTTCATCGGCACCGGCATGGTGGTCACGTCGGTCCTCTTCGCCTCGGCGTTCGCCGGGATGTTCGAGACCTTCAACCGCCGGTGCTACCAGAAGCTCTACGACGACATGCTCAGCCGGCCGGTCGACGTCTGGGAACTGATCACGGCCGAGGCCTCCTGGATCGCGGTCAAGTCGTCGATCTACAGCTCCGCCCCGCTGCTCATCACGCTCGCCGCGGGCCTGCCCGCGACTCCCGGACTGCTGCTGGTGCCGTTCATCGCGCTCTTCTCCGGGTTCGGCTTCGCCCTGTGCGGCATGTGGGTCTCCTGCCTGGTGCCGGCGATCGACTGGCTGCGGTTGGTGGTGTCGGGCGTCCTCACGCCGATGGTCATGGCGGCGGGGGTGTTCTTCCCGTTGGACGGCCTGCCCGGGTGGATCGGAGGCATCGCAACCGTGAATCCGATCTACCACTGTATGGAATTGGTGCGTCACTCGGCGTTCGGGACTCTGGGAATGGGCGACCTCGTCCACGCGCTCGTCCTGATCGGATTCACGGCCCTCAGTTGGTTCCTGGCATTGCGCGGGATGACCCGCCGCCTCATCGACTGATTTCCGATACCACGAGTACATGTTTGAACATACATGTATCGGTATATTCTTCCATTAATGTGACTGAAAGGGAGGTCGTCATGACCAACCCGTTCGACGATCCGGACCGCCTCTTCCGCGTGCTGCGCAACACCGGCGGCGAACACTCGCTCTGGCCGGACGGCATCGAGGTTCCCGCCGGCTGGCAGGTCGTCCACGGCGAGGCCTCGCGCACCGCCTGTCAGAGCTGGATCGAGGACAACTGGCGCTGAGGAGCCGCCCGGTGGCGGCCCCGCCCCGTCCGATACCGGCCCCCGCCTCAGCGGGAGCGGACCGCTTCCGCCGCCGGCAGGGTCCGCGGCGCACTGGTGCGCTCGTGGACGAGGCTGGCGAAGTCCGTCAGCACGGGCACGAGTTCGCCGCGCAGCCATCGGGGCAGCTGGTCGCGGTGGTGTCCGCCGGCCGCAAAGCCCGTGGCGCCCAGCGGTACCACCCAGAGGCTGCGGTCCCGGTCGGACAGGTCCCACACGTAACGGGCGGACGGACCGCGCGAGCTGAGATCGGTGACACCCGGGGTGCTGGAGGTCGCCAGGACGCAGTCGTGGTCGCCGCTCAGCCCGGGCCCTGCCCCTCCCTCCCCGAAGGTGTCCCCGGACGTGTCCCCGGACAGGCCGCCCGACGGCAGTGCGCGGAGCGGGGCCAGTCGGTGCGACGCGCCCCAGGCGAGGGACTCCTCCCGCGCGACCTCCTCCAGGGACGCCCGCAGAATGCCGGTCAGCGGCAGTCCGGGCAGCAGGTCCGTCGTGAGCAGGTTCTCCAGGGCGAAGGCGACCTTCGCGGTGAGCGTCAGCCACGGCCGGAACACCGACGGATACGGCAGGGTCGCGGCCAGCGGCCTCAGTTGCGGGGAGGACGCGATCCGGCGGGTGACGGCCGAACGCAGCCGCGCGTAGTCGCCGGCGGTCCGACTGTCCGCGTCCATGCGCAGGTCCCACGCCAGCAGCCGCTCACGCAGCCGTTCGGCCCCGGAGCCCAGACCGTTCAGGCGCCCGACGGCCGCCAACAGCGGTCGGGCCGCCTCCAGCAGGGTGTCCATGTGGACGGTGGACATGGCCGGTGCCGTCCACTCCCGGGACTCCCGCAACAGCGCCTCGATCCGCCGCGCCCGGTACGGCGGGGCGAACTCCACCCCGAGCGGGGTCGCGATCCCGCGGGCGTTGGCCATCACGGCGAGGCCCTCCGCCCCGGCGTCCTCCCGCGGCGTCGCGAGCGGCCCCCGCCAGTCGTGCCCCGCGTGCCAGGCCGGCACGATCCGCAGCCCGTTGTCACGATGGCGATCGGGCACGTAGCCCGCGACCCGGTGCAGCAGCCCCCCGGCCGTGTCGGCGGCGTGGACCACGTTGACCGGTTCGATCCAGCCGTCGAGCGCCCGGTCCACGTCCTCGACGGTACGCGCCCGCATGAGGGCCGGGATGGTCGCGAAGCCCAGGTCCCCGGTGACCCTGGGCGGGTACCGCAGGCTGACCCGGCCGGGTCCTTCGGTCGGCTCGGGCTCCCGCGGACCGCCCGGAACCCGCCCGCCGATGACGATCGGGCCGCGGTCCGTCTCGATCACGTCGATCTCGACGGGAGCGCCGTCCGCGACCTCGACGACCTCCCGGTGATGACGGGCCGGCCGCCAACCGTCCGGCCCGAGCGCCTCGAACCCGCCGTCGTCCCCCGTCGGTGACACCGGGCGCAGCCGTTCCCGGTAGAGGTCGTGGTAGTCGGACATCGCGTTCGTGATGGCCCAGGCCACCGAGCCGGTGTGACCGAAGTGCGCGATGCCGGGCACGCCGGCGACGGCGAAGCCGACGACGTCGTACTCGGGGCACGACAGGTGGACCTGCTGGTAGAAGCCCGGATCCTGGATGAAGCGGTGGGGGTCTCCCGCGATGATCGGGGCGCCGGTGGCGGTCCGGTCGCCCGACACCATCCAGCCGTTGGAGCCCGCCGTGCCCGGATCGTCGGTCGCGAACAGTTCGGCGGCCTCCTCGCCCAGCCGGCGGATCACCTCCTCGCGCCACAGCTTGGTGGGGAACCCCGCGAACAGGATGTGGTGGGCCAGCCAGATCCCGAGCGGGGTCCACGGCTGCCAGCGTCCGGGTGCGAGACCGACCGCGGCGAACTCGGGAGCCGCGGCCGCGCCGTCGGCCAGGACCGCGTTGACCCCGTCGACGTACGCGCCCACCCACGCGGCCGTCTCCTCGTCGAGACCGGCGAAGCAGCGCCGCGCGGTGTCGTCCAGCCGCGCCTGACGGGCGAACCGGTCCCAGGCCACGGCCTCCGGGCCGAGGAACGAGGCCGTGGTGCCCTGCGAGCGATGCCGCTCGACCTCGATCTGCCAGGCCCGGTCCCGTGCGGCGTTCTCCCCTTGCCCGTAGGCGAGTCGGAGGTGGTCGGACGCTTGCAGATGGGGGATGCCCCACGCGTCCCGGTACGTGCTGACCGTCATTCGTCTGCGACCTTCCCACCCGACAGCGATCGAACTTAGGCTACCCTAAGTCGACTGGCTCCGGTCCGGGACCTTCGGGTGTCGAGCGGGCGGGCGCGGTCACACCCGGCCCGCCGTGGGCGCGCCGTCCACGTACGTGTCGAGCACCTCGATGTCGCCGATGCGCGAGGTCTCGACCCGCGTGGGATCGTCGGCGAGCACCACCAGATCGGCCCACTTTCCCGGCGCCAGACTGCCCGCGCGGTCCTCCCGGCGGCAGGCGTGGGCGCCGCCGACCGTGTACGCGTACAGGGCCTCCCGGACCCCGATCGCCTCGTCCGGGCCGATCGCGCGCCCCGACAGCGAGGTCCGCTCGACCATGAACTGGACGCCCCGCAGGGGGGAACCGTCCGTCACGGGCCGGTCGGAGCTGCCCACCAGGTTCACCCCGTGGTCGAGGAACCCGCGACCCCGGTACATCCACGGAGCCCGCTCGGGACCCATGACGGCCGCGTAGTCGTCCCCGAAGTACCGCAGGAAGTTCGGCTGGACCACCGCGCTGAGACCCAGCGCGGCGAACCGCGGCAACTGGTCCGGGCGGATCAGCCCGGCGTGTTCGATCCGGTGCCGGGCGTCCGGCCGGGGCCGCAGGGCCTGGGCCCGCTCCAGCGCGTCCAGGGCGAGGTCGGCGGCTCGGTCGCCGATGGCGTGCACCGCGAGCTGCCAGCCGGCGAGGTGGCCGTCCACGATCGAATCGGTGATCGCCTCGGGGGAGTCCTGGAGTTCACCGATGCCGTCCGTCCCGACGTACGGGCCGGTCAGCGCGGCCGTACGGGCCATCATGCCGCCGTCGGTGTAGATCTTGAGCGCGCCGACGGACAGCCAGTCGTCCCCGAACCCCGTCCGCAGCCCCAGGTCGAGCGCGCGCGGGAAGCCGTCGTCCGCATGGGCCGCGACGGGATGCAGGGTGTCCCCGGCCGCCATCAACTGGACCCGCAGCGGGAGCCGACCGCGGTCGCGCAGCAACTGGTAGGCGCCGGCCTCGACCGGGCTGTGGCCGAGGAGCCCGCCACCGATCCCGGCCTCCGCGCACGCGGTGATGCCCTCGCGCAGGCACTGCCGGCCGGCGCGTTCGACGGCGTCGGCCAACTCCTCCTGGGAGTAGGGAAGGCGCAATCGCCTGGCGGCGGTCATGGCGCTCTCGGCGAGGAAGCCCCCGCCGGCCGCGGCCGAGGCGGGCAGCAGGTCCAGGACCGCGCTGTCGACCACGCAGCCGTGCCCGGAGTCGTGCAGCATGAACACCTTGCGGCCGGCACTCACCTTGTCCAGTTCGACGGCCGTCAGGTGCCGCCCCAGGGCCCGCTGGTCGTATCCGACGATGTCCACCCAGGCCCCGACCGGCTTGTCCGCGACGGCCCGCGCCACCACCGCCAACACGTCCTCGACCCGCTCGCACGGCGCCACGCTCGGCGTGGCGGCCTTCAGACCCGTCCAGGCCAGGTGGACGTGGCTGTCGATGAACCCCGGCAGCACGGTGGCGCCCTGGAGGTCCACCACCTCGCGGGCGGGCAGCCCCGTCACCGCCTCGTCGAGGCCGACGATCCGGCCGCGCCAGATCCCGATGTCGTGGGCGACGGGATGCGCCGGGTCCATGGTGACGACGTGCGCGTTGGTCAGCCGCGTACTGAGCATGGGCATCGGTCCTCAGGAAGTGGGAGCCACCGGTTCCGGCGTCAGGGGGTGGCGGGTACGGGCGGTGGGGACCATCAGCGGGGTGCCGGTCTCCGGGTCCTCGATGATCCGGCAGGGCAGGCCGAAGACGTCCTGCACCAGTTCGGCCGTCATCACCGTCGAAGGGTCGCCCTCGGCGGCGATCGTGCCGCCGGGCCTCATGACCACCAGGTGACTGGCGTACCGGCAGGCCTGGTTGAGGTCGTGGAGCACGGCGACGATGGTGTGGCCCTTGTGCTCGTGCAGGTCGGCGCAGAGGTTCAGCACCTCCACCTGGTGGGCGATGTCGAGGTAGGTGGTCGGCTCGTCGAGCAGCAGGATCGACGTCTGCTGGGCGAGCACCATGGACAGCCAGACGCGTTGGCGCTGCCCGCCCGAGAGGTCGTCCACCGGCCGGTCGGAGAGCTCCAGCACCCCGGTCTGGCGCATCGCCTCGACCACCGCGTCCTCGTCCTCCGGGGTCCACTGCCTGAGCATCCGCTGGTGCGGGTAGCGCCCCCGGGCCACCAGGTCGCCGACGGTGATCCCGCCCGGGGCGGTCGAGGACTGCGGGAGCAGACCGAGTCGGCGGGCCACCTCGCGCGAACGGTACGAGGCGATGGCGGCCCCGTCCAGGTAGACCTCGCCCGCCGCGGGCTTGAGCATCCGGGCGAGCGCCTTCAGCAGGGTGGACTTCCCGCAGGCGTTGGGGCCGATGATCACGGTGAAGGAGTGGTCGGGGACGACCACCCCGAGGTCGGTGGCCACGGTCCGTTGCTCGTAGCGGAGGGTCAGGCCCTCGGCCCGCAGCCGGGCCGACGGGACGGTGTCCGGAGCGCTCGTACGTGTCATGCGCGGCTCTTTCGCGACTCGGTGACCAGCAGCCAGATGAGGTAGAGACCGCCGATGACTCCCGTGGCGGTGCCCACCGGAAGGAGGGCGTGGGTGAACAGGCGCTGGACCGCGAGGTCGCTCACGGCCAGCAGGACGGCGCCCATCAGGGCGGCCGGGACCAGGCCGGAACCCGAGGAGCGGATCAACTTGCGGGCCAACTGGGGCGCGGCCAGCGCGATGAACACGATCGGGCCCGTGACCGCCGTGGCGAAGGCGGCCAGCGAGACACTGACGATCAGCAGGGCCGTCCGGGTGCGCGCCACGTTCACCCCGAGCGCCATCGCGGTGTCGTCGCCCATCTCCACCATGGTCAGCCGGCCGCCGAGGAGGAACGCGAGCGGCAGCAGGACGGCCACCGCGATCCCGACGGCCGCCGCGTGGTCCCAGGTCCGGTTGCCGAGGGTGCCGACGAGCCAGGCCTGCGCCTCCAGCGCCTCCTGCCAACTGGCGCGGGTGATCAGGTACGCGTTGACGGCGAGCAGCAGTGCGCTGACCCCGATGCCGACGACGACGAGACGGAACCCCTGCACGCCCCCGCTGAACACCAGCAGGTACACGGCGAGGGCCGTGGCCAGCCCGCCGATCAGGGCGCCGAACACGATCTGGGTCATGCTGCCGTGCAGGGTGACGATCACGACCAGCGCCCCGGTCGCCGAACCGTTGGTGAAGCCGATGATGTCGGGGCTGCCCAGGGCGTTGCGGGTCAGGCTCTGCAGGATGGCGCCGCTCACCGACAGGGCGGCGCCCACGCACAGGGCGGTCACCAGACGGGGCATGCGCAGCGTGTTGACGATGAAGTCGGCCGCTCCGGAGCCCTGGCCCGTGAGGGCCCGGAGGACCTCGGGCACGGACAGGGTGAAGTCGCCGGTCGCCAGGGTGACCAGCATGACGGCGACGAGCACGACGGCCAGCGTGACGCCGACGAGGAGCGTACGGCCGTGGAAGCGCAGCGAGACGCCCCCTCGACGCCCGCGCACCACCCGGCCGGTGATCACCCGCGAAGGGGCGGTGGGACGGGGCTTCGGGCGGTCGGCCGCGGCGGGCGCCCCCGTTCCCCGGGCGGGGCTCACAGCATGACCAGCTTTCGGCGGCGGCAGAGGACGAGGAAGAGCGGCGCCCCGACGAACGCGGTGACAATGCCCACCTGGATCTCGCCGGGCGCGCCGACCACCCGGCCCAGGACGTCGGACCCGACGAGCAGGATCGGTGCCAGCAGCACCGAATAGGCCATCACCCAACGCTGGTCGGGGCCGACCAGGAAGCGGGCCACGTGCGGGACCACCAGGCCGACGAACCCGATCGGGCCGGCGGCGGCGGTCGCGGCCCCGCACAACAGCATCACCGCGATCACCCCGAGGATCCGGGTGCGGCCGACGTTCACCCCCAGGGCGCGGCCGAGTTGGTCGCCCATGGCGAGGGCGTTGAGGGAGGGGGCCAGCAGCAGGGCGAGGACCAGTCCGGCGACGACGAAGGGCAGGATCACCCAGACCACGTCCATCCGGCGGCCGGCGAGCGCACCCACCGTCCAGTGGCGGAACTGGTTGAAGGCGCGCGGGTTCAGCAGCAGGATCGCGGAGTTGAAGGCGTACAACACGGCGGTGACGGAGGCACCGGCCACCACCAGCCGGTCCGGGGTGGCCAGGCTCCGCCCGGCCGAGCCGAGCAGGAAGACCACGACCGAGGCGACGGCGGCTCCCACGAAGGCGAACCAGACGTAGCCGAGGGCCGAACCGATGCCCAGGAAGGCGATGGCCACCACCACCCCCGTCGAGGCCCCCAGGCTCACCCCGAGGAGGCCGGGGTCGGCCAGCGGGTTGCGGGTGAGGGCCTGCATCAGGGCACCGGACAGCCCGAGGGCGACGCCCACCAGCAGCCCGAGCACGGTCCGGGGGATCCGGTAGCTGTGGATGATCACGGAGGTCTGCGAGTCGTCGGGGTTCCACAGCACGCCCCACGTCGAGGTGAAGGGGATGTCGCGGGTGCCCGACCACACGCTCAGCAGGGAGACCACCACGAGCGCGGCGAGCGCGACCAGCAACCCCACGCTCCGCACGGCGGCCATCGCGGCTCCGCGTCCCCGAGGGGGCGGCAGCTCCTCGGCATCACGTCCGACCTTCGCCCGGGTCTCGACCGACAACACGGCTCCCCTCGGCGACCGGTCGCACACTGCGACCAAGCACGTTCAACTTAGGTGAGGCTAACCGAATGTTCTCGGAGGGGTCAACGCGCTTGTACCGCAAGGCAGTCCATCGGGCGCGGGAATTCGCACCCGATGGGGAGGGTCGAACATTAGAGTAGCCTCACCTAACCCGAGACCTCCGGAGGTCCCGCATGCTCGACGGCAGCCCACCCGGAGGCTCTGTCCTCCGGCGCGCGATCACCGCGCAGCGGCGCCGGGTCGCCGCCGCCTCGCTCCTCGGAACCACCCACCAGGCCTGCGAGGCCATGGTCCCCGTCGTCATCGGCGTCATCATCGACCGGGCCGTCGCCACCGGATCCGGAGCGGCACTCCTGCGCTGGCTGCTCGTCCTCGCCGTGCTCTTCCTCGTGTTGTCCACCTGCTACCGCACCGCGGCCCGCATCACCGACGGCTCCGGCGAACTGGCCGCGCACCGCATCCGCACCGAACTCGGCATCCGGGTCCTCGACCCGCGCGGCGGCGCCGACTCCGGCCGGCTGCCCGGCGCGCTCACCGCCATGGCCACCGGCGACGCGGCCCGGGTGGGCGCCGTGGTCGCCGCCCTGCCGTACGGGATCGCCGCCGTCGCCGGGCTCGCCGTCAGCGCCGTGGCCCTGCTGCGCGTATCGGTACCCCTCGGCCTGCTCATCCTGCTCGGGGTGCCGCCCCTGCTGTGGCTCGGACACCTCATCAGCCGCCCCCTCGAACGGCGCAGCGAGGCCGAACAGGAACAGGCCGCGCACGCCTCCGGAGTCGCCGCCGACCTGGTCGCCGGCCTGCGCGTGCTCAAGGGCATCGGCGCCGAACCCGCGGCAGTGGACCGGTACCGCCGCACCAGCCGGGACTCCCTCGCGGCAGCCCTGCGCGCCGCCCGCAGCCGCTCCTGGCACGACGGGGCGATCCTCTCCCTGACCGGCGTCTTCATCGCCGTCATCGGGCTGGTCGGAGCCCGCCTCGCCATGAACGGCTCGCTCAGCGTCGGTGAACTCGTCGCGGCCGTGGGCCTCGCGCAGTTCCTCCTCGGCCCCTTCCAACTCCTCACCTACGTCAGCGCCGAGTTCGCGCAGGGCCGTGCCTCCGCCGCCCGGATCGGCGAGGTGCTCGACTCCTCGCACGCCGTGCCCGCCGGAACCGCCACCCCGCCCGACCCGTTCACGGGCGGACTGCGGCTGCGCGGAGTCTCGTACGGGGCGCTGCGCGACATCGACCTGGACATCGCGGAGGGCAGCCTGGTCGGCGTCGTCTGCCCCGACCCGGCCGCCGCCACCGACCTGCTGCTGTGCCTCGGACGTGAGTTCGACCCGGAGCGCGGCACGGTCGAACTGGGCGGGATCGCCCTGTCCTCCCTCGACCCCGACGCCGTACGCCGCGCCGTCCTCGTCGCCCACCACGACGCCGACCTCTTCGAGGCCAGCCTGCTCGACAACATCCGGGCGGGGTCCGACACCTCCGTGGCCGACCTCGCCCCGGTGCTCAACGCCTCCACCACCGACGACGTCGCCCGTGCGCTTCCCCGGGGCGTGCACACCCCGCTCGGCGAACGCGGCAGGTCGCTGTCCGGCGGCCAACGCCAACGGGTCGCACTGGCCCGGGCCCTGGCCGCCGACCCGCACGTCCTGGTCGTCCACGACCCGACCACCGCCGTGGACACCGTCACCGAGTCGCTGATCGCGGCGCGCCTGCGCGACCTGCGCAAGGGCCGCACCACGCTCCTCGTCACCACCAGCCCCGCGCTGCTGTCCGTCACCGACCGCGTCGTGGTCATCCGCGACGGCGCCGTCACCGCCGACGGCCGCCATCCGGAACTCGTGACCGACGACGCGTCCTACCGATCGGTGGTGCTCGTATGAGTTCCGACGACACGCCCGAAGAGCCGACCGGGCGGAACGAGCCGACCGGGTCGACCGGGTCGACCGACGCACCGCCGCCGGGCGGGACGAGCGCCGCCGCACGCGCCATCCTGCCCGTGGCCACCAGCAAACAGACCCTCACAGCCGTCGCCGAACTGCTGCGCGGACGCCGCCTCCAGGCCCTCACCGCCGCGACCGTCCTGACCCTCGGCACCGGCATCGGCCTGCTCACCGCCCCGATCCTCGGCCGCATGGTCGACCTGGTGGCCGCGTACCGGGGCACCGGCTCGCTGACCGTCCCGATGATCCTCCTGCTCGCCGTGGCCGTCGGCCGGGGCGCCGCCACCGCCCTCGGCAGCTCCCTCGTCGCCCGGCTCGGCGAAACCGTCCTCGCCGGGGTGCGCGAACGGTTCATCGAACGGGCCCTGAACCTCCCACTGGAACGCGTCGAACAGGCCGGCTCGGGCGACCTCACCTCACGGGTGACCGGCGACGTCACCCTCATCACCCGGGTCGTGCGCCAAGCCCTCCCCGAGTTCACCACCGCCCTCCTGACCATCGTGCTGACCCTGGCCGGACTCGCCGTGCTCGACTGGCGGTTCCCGCTCGCCGTACTGCTCGCCGTCCCGGTCCACGTCCTGACCGTCCGCTGGTACATCCCGCGCGCGGTCCCCGTGTACGCCGCCCACCGCGTCGCCAACGGCGCCCTCCAGCACCAGCTCCTCGACAGTGTGGGCGGCGTGCGCACGGTACGGGCGTTCCGCCTGACCGGGCAGCACGCCCGACTGCTGGACGCGCGCTCGCGGGAGGCCGTCGACCTGGCCCTGCGCGGGATCAGGCTCGTCTCCGGCTTCTTCTCCCGGCTCAACCTCGCCGAGTTCATCGGACTCGCCGCCGTACTGGTCACCGGCTACCTGCTGGTCGGCAACGGCTCCGTGAGCATCGGCACCGCCACCGCCGCGGCGCTCTACTTCCACGGCCTGTTCAACCCCGTCAACACGGCCCTGTTCCTCATCGACGACGCCCAGTCCGCCGGCGCGAGCCTCGCCCGGCTCGTCGGCGTCGCCTCCCTGCCGGCCGAGGAGGGGCCCGCGGGGGCGGCCCGACCGGCCGACGGTTCCGTACGGGTCCGGGCGCTCGGCCATGCGTACGAGGCCGGCCACCCGGTCCTGACCGAGGTGGAGCTGGAGGTCCGGGCCGGGGAACGCGTGGCGCTCGTCGGCGCCAGCGGCGCCGGCAAGACCACCCTCGCCAAGCTGATCGCCGGCGTCCACCGACCGACCTCCGGCTCGATCGAACTCGGCGGCGCCGACACCCGCGAACTCGGCCCGGCGGGCGTACGCGCCGCCGTGACCCTGATCAGCCAGGAGGTGCACGTCTTCGCCGGACCGCTCGCGGACGACCTGCGGCTGGCCCGGCCCGCGGCGACCGACGCGGAGATCACCGCCGCGCTGGCCCGCGTCGATGCCCTGACCTGGGTGGAGGCCCTGCCCGAGGGCGTGGCCACCGTCGTGGGGGAGGGCGGACACCGGCTGACGGTGACGCAGGCCCAGCAACTGGCCCTGGCCCGGCTCGTGCTCGCCGATCCGCCCGTGGCGATCCTCGACGAGGCCACCGCCGATGCCGGGAGCGCCGGCGCCCGCACCCTGGAAGCCGCCGCGCTGCGCGCCCTGGAGGGCCGGACCGGACTCATGGTCGCCCACCGGCTGCCGCAGGCGGCGAGCGCGGACCGGATCGTCGTCCTCGACCGGGGCCGGGTCGTGGAGAGCGGCACCCACGCGGAACTGGTCGCCGCGGGCGGCCGCTACGCCGGCCTCTGGGCGGCCTGGTCCGACAGTCGGCGCTCCGGTCCGACGGACGCCACCCTGCCCCTGCCCCGGCCCCGCGAGGCCTGAGCACCCCGGGACGACCCCGCCCGGTCGGACCCCGGCACGCACGCGAGAGCCCCGGACGCCGCGGCAGCGACGTCCGGGGCTCTGCCCGTCCTCGGGGGACCCGGAGGGTCAGTCCCGTCCGACCAGGCTCTTGGGCCGCAGGTCCGTCCAGTGGGTCTCGACGTACGTCAGGCAGGCGTCCCGGGTGTCCTCCCCGAACACGATCCGCCATCCGGCGGGCACCTCGGCGAAGGCGGGCCACAACGAGTGTCGGTCCTCGTCGTCGGCCAGGACCAGGAAGCGTCCCCGAGGGTCCTCGAACGGGTTGGTCGTCATGCGCTCCCACTCCTTGTGGACATGATCGCGAACAGCTCCGAGAGCGGCTGCCGCGGGTCGTCGGCCACGTGCCCGATCAGCACGTGGAGTTCCTCGGCGAGCCGCCGGGCCTTGGCAGGGCCCAGCAGCTCGATCGCGTGGATCAGCTCGCCGTACACCGGTCCCTCGCCGCGCGGTTCGTAGAACCCGAGCGTCAGCTCCGCGGTGGTCCGGGCGACGGGAACGGCCTGGAAGGTGCCCATGCCGCCCTCCAACTCGTCCAGGTCCGCCTGCTCGTGGTGGACCACCGTCACCTGCGGCCCCCGCGCCGGCAACCCCGAGGCGCGGAGCACCGCGTCGAACGGCACCTCCTGGTGCTCCAGCGCGCTCAGCGTCGTCTCCCGCACCCGCGTCAACAGCTCCAGGAAGGTCGGGTCGCCGCCGGTGTCGGTACGCAACACCACCGTGTTGAGGAAGCAACCGACCAGCGGGGCGAGCCGCTCGTCCGACCGGCCCGCGACCATCGTCGCGATCGGCAGGTCGGTGCCCGCGCCGTGCGCCGTCAGCAGTGCCGACAGCGCCGCGTGCAGCACCATGAACATGCTGGTCCCGCTCGCCCGGGCCAGGGCGTCCACCCGGGCGTGCAAGCCCTCGTCGAGGACGAACGGCACGTGTCCGGCCGTGTACCCCGCCCGGCCGGCGTCCGCGGGCCGCGGACGGTCCGTCGGAAGGGCCAGGGCGCGCGGCGCCTCCCGCAGCGTCCGGCGCCAGTAGGCGAGCTGCCGCCCACCCGCGCTGCCCGGGTCGTCGAGGTCGCCGAGCACCTCGCGCGCCCAGAGCGCGTAGTCCGCGTAGGACACCGGCAACGGCTCCCAGTCGGGCGCGGCGCCGCCGACCCGGGCCGCGTACGCCGTCGTCAGGTCCCGGAACAGCGGCACCACCGACCACTCGTCCACCGCCAGGTGGTGCGAGGCCAGCAACAGGGCCTGGGCCCCGTCGGGAGCCGTCAGCAGCCGTGCCCGCAGCGGCGCCTGCGAGGTCAGGTCCGCCGTGTCGCCCGCGAGTTCGGCGAGGCGGGACTCCAGGTCCGCGCACTCCTCGACGGCCAGCACCGGTGGTTCGACGGCGGGACGCAGCCGCAGCTCCCCCGCCTCCTCGCCGAAGGAGGTGCGCAGCGGGGCGTGCCGGTCCACCACGTCGGCCAGCGCGTCGGCCAGCGCCCGGGGGTCGAGCCCGCCCGGCGAGCGCAGCGCGAGTGCGCTGTCGAAGCCGGGCCGCGGTCCGTACGCCCGCCACTGCGCGCCCTGAACCGGCGCTGCGGGAAGCTCCCGCCTCCCCGATCCGGCGCCCGCCCGCAGGGCCGGCCGGGCCGCCCGCGCGCCGGCCAGCCGCTCCGCGATGCCACTGACCGTGAGGGCGTCGAAGACGTCCCGGATGCCCAGCTCCACCCCGAACTCGGCCCTGATCAGGCCCAGCAGCCGCATGGAGGCCATGGAATGGCCGCCCAGGGCGAAGAAGTCGTCGTGGACACCGACCTCGTCCAGCTTGAGGATCTCGCCGAACAACCGCGCCAACCGCGTCTCGGTGGCATCGGCCGGGCGGGCGTCGCCCGTCATCCCCGACCAGTCGGGCGCGGGCAGCGCCTTGTGGTCCAGCTTCCCGTTGGGGGTGAGCGGCAGCGGCCCGTCCAGCGGCACCACCAGGGCGGGCACCATGTACTCGGGGAGCAGCCCGGCCGCGTGCGCGCGCAGGGCCCGCGGGTCGAGTTCCCCGCGCTCCGCCACGGCGTACCCCACCAGACGCACGATGTCACCGTCCCGTTCGGCCACCACCGCGGCCTGCGCCACGTCGGGATGCGCGGCCAGGGCCGACTCGATCTCGCCCAGCTCGATGCGGAAGCCGCGGATCTTCACCTGCGTGTCGACGCGGCCCAGGAAGTCCAGATTGCCGTCCCGCCGCCAACGGGCCCGGTCCCCGGTGCGGTACATCCGGTCGCCGGGCGCCCCGAACGGGTCGGCGACGAACCGCTCGGCGGTCAGCCCCGGCCTGCCCAGGTAGCCGCGGGCCAGACCCCGACCCGCGACGTACAGTTCGCCGGTCACCCCGGGCGGGACGGGGGAGAGGGTCGCGTCCAGCACGTGACAGCGGGTGTTGGGGTCGGGACGGCCGATCGGCACCCGACCACCGGGACGCCCGCCGGCCTGACGCGCGGGCCACAGCGTCGAGTTCACGGTGGCCTCGGTCAGTCCGTACGCCGCGATGAGGTTCACCGTGGCGCCCCAGCGCTCGAACAGGTCCGGGGGCACCGTCTCGGTGCCGACCAGGATCGTCGAGCCCTCCGGCAGCTCACAGCCGGCCGGCAGCGCCGAGACCAGCGAGGGCGGCAGGATCATGTGCGTGACGCCCTGTTCCGCGAGGAACTCGGTGAGCGCCGATCCCGCCACCCGCGCCTCGTCGGGGACGAGCACCAGCCGGCCGCCGTGGCACAGGGCCATCGCCAGCTCGAACACGGCCACGTCGAAGCCGATCGACGCGAACTGGAGGACCCGGCTGTCGCTGCGCAACCCCATCCGGTCCACGGCGGTGGCGACCAGGCTGGAGATGCCCTCGTGCGGGACGACCACGCCCTTGGGACGGCCCGTCGAACCCGATGTGTAGATCACGTACGCGGCCCCGTCCAGGGGCACGTCCGGCAGGTCCGGGGCGCCGCCGGGCAGTCCGTCGAGCTCGGCCGCCGTGCCCGGGGCGTCCAGCAGGACCACCGAGACCCCCTCGACCGCGGGGATCTTCCCCGCGACGGACTCGGTTCCGACGACCAGGACGGCACGCGAGTCCTCGACCATGTAGGCGAGCCGGTCGGCGGGATGGACGAGGTCGAGCGGCAGGAACGCCGCACCCAGCCTGAGTACCGCCAGGACCGTCGCGACCATGTCGGTCGAGCGCGGCACGGCCACCCCGACCACGCTCTCGACGCCCACCCCGCGCGCGGCCAGCAGCCGGGCGATCCGGTCGGACCGGGCAGCGAGAGCCGCGTAGCCCAGTGTCGTGGTCCGCTCGACCACCGCCGGGGCGTCGGGCCGCTCCGCGACCCGCGCCGCGAACAGCGCGGGCAGGGACAGCTCGTCCACCACCCGGTCGGTGGCGTTGAACTCCTCCCGCACCAGACGCAGCTCCCCGGCGTCCATGATCTCCAGGCGGGACACCGCAAGGGCCGGGTCGGCGGCCACGGCCGAGACGAGCCGGCGCAGCCGCTCGCCCAGTCGCTCCACGCTCTCGCGGTCGAACAACTCGGTGGCGAACTCCAGCCGGCAGTCGAGACCGTCCGCACCCGGATCGTCGGAGCCCGTGCGCTCGGTGAAGCTGAACACGAGGTCGAACTTGGCCGAGCTGATCCGGAACGGCACGTACTCCACCGCCAATCCGGGCAGGGCCGCGTCCTCCCCGGTGCGCTGGTGGTAGCCGACCATGACCTGGAAGAGCGGGTTGCGGGCGAGCGAACGGGTCGGATTGAGTTCCTCCACCACCGCCTCGAACGGCACGTCGGCGTGCGAGAACGCCGCCAGCGCGGTGTCGCGCACCCGCTCCACCAGCTCACCGAAGGCGGGGTCCCCGCCCAGGTCGGTCCGGAGCACCAGCGTGTTGACGAAGAAGCCCACCAGGTCGTCCAGGGCCTCGTCGCCGCGCCCCGCGATGGGCGAGCCGATCGGCAGGTCCGCTCCCGCGCCCATCCGGTGCAACAGCGCCGCGACGGCCGCGTGCACCACCATGAACATGCTCGCGTTGTGCTCCTTCGCGAGCCGGCGCAGCCCCCGGTGCGCCCGCGCGTCGAACGAGACGTCCAACTCACCACCCGTGAAGACGGGCCGGGCGGGCCGGGGCCGGTCGGCGGGCAGCTCGATCTCCTCCGGCGCCCCCTCCAGGGCGCCGCGCCAGAACTCCAGCTGCCGCGCGGCGAGGCTGCCGGGATCGGCGGCGTCACCGAGCAGTTCCCGCTGCCACAGCGCGTAGTCCGCGTACTGCACGGGCAACGGCTCCCAGTGCGGCGCCGTCCCGCCCAGCCGGGCGGCGTAGGCGGTGCCCAGATCGCGCAGGAAGGGCCGGTCCGACCACTCGTCCGTGGTGATGTGGTGCAGCAGCAGGACGACCACGTGGTCCTCGGTGCCGACCGTGAGCACCGTCGCGCGCAGCGGCAGTTCCCCCGCGAGGTCGAACGGGCGGCGCACCGCCGTGTCGATCAGGGCGGGCAGTTCCTCCTCGGTCGCCGGGACGACCTCCACCACCGGCAGGGCCTCGTCCTCGGGCAGCACCCGCTGGAAGGCCAGGCCCTCCCGGGTGACGAAGACCGTGCGCAGTGCCTCGTGGCGGGCCGTGACGTCGGCCAGCGCCGCCCGCCAGGCAGACACGTCGAGCCGGCCGCGCAGCCGCATCACGAGCGGGAAGTTGTAGGCGGCCGACGCCGGCTCGATCTGCCGGATCACCCACAGGCGCTGCTGGGCGTGCGACAGCGGCAGTTCCGCCGGACGCTCACCCGCCGTCAGCGCGGGCCGACCCGCCGACCCGCCGCCTTCGGCGCGCCCGGCCAGTTCGGCCACGGTCGGGGCCTCGAACAGGTCCCTGATCGCCAGCTCGACCGCGAGGGCGGTGCGCGCCCTGCCGACGAGCCTGGTCGCCAGCAGGGAGTGGCCGCCGAGGTCGAAGAAGGAGTCGTCGATCCCGACGGCCGTCTCCGGGAGCCCGAGCACTTCCGCGAACAGTGCCCGGAGCACCTCCTCCCGGGCGGTGCGCGGCGGCCGGCGGATGCCGGAACCTCCCAGGTCGGGTGCGGGCAGGGCCTGTACGTCGAGCTTGCCGTTCACCGTCAACGGCAGGGTCTCCACGGCCACCAGGGCGGCCGGGACCATGTAGCCGGGCAGGACCGCCTTGAGGTGCTCGCGGACCTCCGTGAGGAGCGTGTCGCCGCCGGCCGCCGCCGGTTCGGGCACCACGTACCCGACCAGCCGCTTGTTCCCCGCGTGTTCCGTCACCACGACGGCCGCGTGGGCGATCAGCGGATGCTCGGACAGGGCCGTCCCGATCTCGCCCAACTCGACCCGGTAGCCGCGGATCTTGACCTGGTCGTCGGTCCGACCGAGGAAGTCGATCAACCCGTCGGGACGCTGTCGCACCAGGTCGCCCGTCCGGTACATGCGCGACCCCGGAGCCCCGAACGGATCGGCCACGAACCGCTCCGCCGTCAGCCCCGGCCGGTCGTGGTAGCCCCGCGCCAGACCGGTGCCGGAGATGTACAACTCACCCGGGCTGCCCGGCGGGACCGGCCGCAGCATCGCGTCCAGCACGTGCCCTCGGGTGTTGCGGATCGGCCGGCCCACGGTCGGGTGGGCACTCTCGGCGGTGGACCCCCCGAGCGTGTTGATCGTGTACTCGGTCGGACCGTACAGGTTGTAGCCGTACGTCTCCTCCGTACGGGCCAGCCGGTCCCACACCGTGTCGGACACGGCCTCGCCACCGAGCAGGACCAGCGCGGGACGATGTCTGCCCGCCGCCTCGTCACGCTCCAACAACCCTTCCTCGATGAGGAGTTGCGCGTACGTCGGGGTCACGTTCACCACGTCCACCCGGTGCCGGTCGCAGTAGTCCACCAGGGCCGCGGCGTCGCGCCGCAGCTCCTCGTCGCACACGTGCACCTCGTGGCCCTCGACGAGCCAGAGGAGCTCCTCCCAGGACATGTCGAAGGCGAAGGAGACGGTGTGCGCGATCCGCAACCGCCGCCCGCCCGCCGAGGCGATGGCCGGATCGAAGATCTCCACCTGGTGGTTGAGCTGCATGTTCGTCAACCCGCGGTACGGGGTGACGACGCCCTTGGGACGACCGGTGGAACCGGAGGTGTAGATGACGTACGCCGGGTGCTCCAACCGGTCCGCGACCGTGTGGGCGAACGCCGGCCGTTCGGCGTCCGTGACCACCCCGCCGGACAGCGCGGCCAGCTCGGCCGCGACCCCCGGATCGTCCAACGCCAGCTCGACGGCGAGCGGACCCGCCTTCCCGCGCAGGGTCGGCGCGACGGCCTCCGTGGACACCACGCACAGCGGTCCGGTGTCCTCGATCATCAGCCGCAGCCGGTCGGCGGGATGGTCGAGGTCGAGCGGCAGGTACGCGGCCCCCGTGCGCAGCACCGCGAAGAGGGCCACCACCATCTCGATCGAACGCGGCAGCGCCAGGGCGACGACCCGCTCGGGTCCGGCGCCCCGCGCCAGCAGCAGCCGGGCCAACCGGTTGATCCGGTCGTCCAGTTCCGCGTACGTGAGTTCCCGCGCGCCGAAGACCAGCGCGACCGCGTCGGGAGTACGGCCGACCTGGTCCGCCAGCATGTCGGCGACCGTCTCGTTCGGCACCGGCAGGTCGGCCGCCGACGCGCGGGCCAGGGCGGCCCGTTCCGCGGGCAGCAGCAGATCGAGCGCCGCGACCCGCTCCGCGAGGCCGTCGACCAGCCGGCCCACCACGAGCCGGAAGCGCTCCAGGGTGGCCGCCGCCCGCTCGTCGTCGATCAGATCGCAGCGGTACTCCAGCTTCACGCCGACGACCGAGGCCGGATTGACGATCAGCGTCATCGGATAGTGGGTGGCGTCCACACTGTCGACACCGGTGATGCCGTGCCGTTCGGTGAGCCGACGGAAACCGTCCTCGTCCGCGAAGTTCTGCAAGACGTACAGGGTGTCGAACAGGACCCCGTGACCGCCCGCCCGCTGGAGCTCCGCCAACCCCAGGTACTCGTGGTCCATCACCTCGACCCGCTCCGAACGCACCCGGTGCAGCAGCTCCAGGACGCTCTCCTCGGGCCGCAGCCGCACCCGCAGCGGCACGGTGTTCAAGAACATGCCGATCGCCGACTCGACGCCCGGCACCTCCGCAGGGCGACCCGCCACCGTGGCCCCGAACACCACGTCGTCGCGACCCACCGCCGCCGACAGCACCAGGGCCCACGCCGCGGACAGCACCGCGTTGACGGTCAACCCCTGCTCCCGGGCGCACCGGCGCAGCCGCTCGCTCAACTGCGCGCCGAGGTCGAGGGAGCGACGGCGCGGGATCGTCGGCTCGCCGCCGCGCTCCCGCGCCACGAGTGTGGGTTCCGCGAGCCCGGACAGGGCACGGCGCCAGGCCTCCCGCGCCGCGTCGACGTCCTGCCCGGCGAGCCAGGCCAGGTAGTCGCGGTAGCTTCCCGGCGTCCCCCTCCCCGCGGCGTCGCCGGCCGACTCGTACAGGCCGAGGAGCTCCTCCAGGAAGAGGGACTGCGACCAGCCGTCCCAGGCCACCAGGTGATGGCTGAGCATCAGCCGGTCGGTGTGCGGGGTCAGCCGGATCAACCGGAGCCGGAACAACGGAGGCGACGTCAGGTCGAACCGCAGCAACCGGTCCGCCTCGGAGATCTCCGCCAGCCGTACCTCCCGCCCCGCCTCGTCGAGCCCCGTCAGGTCGGTCTCGACCAACGGCGCCGTGATCGTGTCCGGCGCACAGACGAACTGCACCGGGCCGGGCAGACCGTCGCCGACGATGCCGGTGCGCAGCGCCGGATGGCGGGCGAGCAGCGTGGCGCAGGCCGCGCGCAACCGGTCGACGTCGAGGCGACGGTCGAAGTCGAAGCAGTCCTGGGCGGTGTAGACGTCCAGCGCGGAGGCGTCGTAACTGGCGTGGAAGTGGATGCCCTCCTGGAGCGGCGACAGCGGCCACACGTCGGCGACGGGCGCCGGGGCGGCCCGCTCCACCACGTCGATGCCCCCCTGGTCGAGGTCCACCAACGACAGGTCCGCCGGCCGGAGCCCGCGCGTGCCGTCCGTACCGGCGCCGGCGATCAACTCGCGCAGGGCCGCCGTCCAGGCGTCGGCGAGTTCGCTCACGTCCTGCCCGGTCAGCGCCCCGCCCTCGCCCTGCGGCCAGGTCCACGTGGCACGCAGCTCGGGACCGTCCGGGGTGTCCGCGCAGACGGCGTTGACCTGGAGCGCGTAGGGCATCGCCAGCCCGGCGTCGGGCTCCACGCGCAACGCGTCCGCCTCAAGGGCGGGTGCCCAGTCCCGATCCTGGTCCGCAGGCAGCCGACCGAAGTAGTTGAACAGCAACTGGGCACCGGAGAGCCGGGCGAAGACCGGGGCGAGCTGCGGATTGAGGTACCGCAGCATGCCGTACCCGGCGCCCGCGTCCGGAGCCGAACGCACCGCCTCCCGCACCCGCCCGAGAACATCCCGCGGATCGCCCGCCGCCGGCAGCCGCACCGGATGCAGCCCCGTGAACCAGCCGACGGTACGGGACAGGTCCAGCCCGTCCCCGAAGCCCTCGCGCCCGTGCCGCTCCAGGTCCACCAGCAGGTCGCCCTCGGGCTTGCCGCCGCGCCGGGCCACCGCCACCCGCAGCGCCGCGAGCAGCACCTCGGTCACATCGGCCCCGGCCGCGGCGGGCACGACCGTCAACAGCGCCCTGGTCTCCTCGCCCGTCAACCGGACCTCGTGCTCACGCGCCGCCCCGACGGTACCGGTCCGACCCGCGCCCGGCAGCAACTCCGCACCGGGGGCCAGCACCCCCGCCCAGTAGGGCAGTTCGGCCTGCCGGCGCGGCGAGGTCGCCTGCTCGACGACCTCCCGCGCGAACCGCCGCAGCGAGGTCGGCACCGGTTCCAGCACGGGCCGCCCGCCGCGCGACACCGCCTCCCACGCGACCGCCAGGTCATCGAGCAGCACCCGCCAGGACACCCCGTCGACGGCCAGGTGGTGCACGACGAGCAGCAGCCGACCCGGCGTCCCCGCGCCCGCGTCGAACCAGACGGCCTGCACGACGATCCCCGCGTCGGGGTCCAGTCGCGAAGCCGCCGCGTCGGACTCCTCGGCGATCAGAGCCCGCAGCGCGGACCCGTCGAGACCGCGGGCGTCGACGCGCCGCGACAGGCCCGCCGCGTCCACCGCGCCGGGCGGCCGGATCACGACAGACCACAGCGCCGGCAGGGCCGGCCCCAGGTCCATCCGGGACAGCACCGGGCGCAGGCCGTCGTGGTGGTCCACCACGGCCTGCAGCGCACCGGCCAGGGAGGCGAGGTCGGCCCCGGCGGGGGACCGGAGTAGCATCGACAGGTTGAAGCGGCCGATCGGACCGCCGTCCTCCCGCAGCTGGTGGACGATCGGCAGCAACGGCAGGTTGCCGACCCCGTCGGAGTCGGCGGCGGCCCGCGGACCGTCCTGCGCCGCCCCGGTGGGCGTGACCGCCGCCGCCAGCGCGGCGGGCGTACGGTGCTCGAACACCGCCCGGGGGGTGACGGTCAGCCCCGCCTTGCGGGCCCGCGCCGCCACCGACATGGACAGGATGCTGTCCCCGCCGAGCACGAAGAAGTCCTCGTCGCCGCCGACCTCGTCGAGGCCCAGCACCTGCGCGAACACCTCACGCAACCGCTGCTCGCGATCCCCCGGTGAGTCGGCCGGGGCCGGTCGGGCGCCGCGCCGCACCTCGGGCGCGGGCAGCGCAGCCTGATCGGTCTTGCCGCCCGCGGTCAACGGCAGCGCGTCGAGGACGACGAAGCGGCTCGGCACCATGGGCTCGGGGAGCGCCTCGGCCAGGGACCGGCGGAGCTCCTCCGGGTCGGGCACCACGTCCGCGCGGGCGGGGACCAGGTAGGCCACCAGCCGGGTGACCCCGCGCTCGTCGGCGCGGGCGACCACGACCGCCTCGCCGACCGTGTTCTCGGCACGCAGGCGTGCCTCGATTTCCCCGAGTTCCACCCGGTTGCCCCTGATCTTGACCTGGTGGTCGGTGCGCCCCAGACAGGTGAGCACACCGTCCGCCGTGGACCGCACGAGGTCCCCGGTGCGGTACATCCGCTCGCCCGGAGCGCCGAACGGATCGGCGACGAACCGCTCCGCCGTGAGGGCGGGGCGCGCGTGATAGCCGCGGGCGAGCTGGGCACCGGCGATGTACAGCTCTCCCACCTCACCCGCGGCCACGTGCCGCAGGTGCCGGTCGAGGACGTACAGCCGGGTGTTCCACACCGGACGGCCGATGGGCACCGTGGCCGCCGTGCCCCCGTCGGGCAGCGGATCCGGGCCGACCTCCCAGCCGGTGACCTGGATGACCGCCTCGGTCGGCCCGTACACGTTGAACAGCGGGACGCCGGTGCGCTCGCGCCAGCGCCGGGCCGACGGGACCGTCAGGGCGTCGCCGCCGCTGAACGCCCGGCGCAGGCCCGACCACCAGGGCCCGTCGCCGCCCGGCGTCACCTCCTCGGCCAGCAACGCCGTGTACAGCGAGGGCACCAGGTCGAGGGTCGTGACCCGTTCGGAGCGGATCAGGGAGATCAGGTACGCCGGATCGCGGTGCCCGTCGGGCCGGGCGATCACGACCGTCCCCCCGGTCAGCAGCGGGACGAACACCTCCTGGAGCGACGGGTCGAAGCCGGCCGCGTACTGGTGCAGCACCCGATCGTCCGGACCGAAGCCGAACCGCTCGGCCGTCCAGGCGAGCTGCCCGGCCAGCGCGCGGTGCGTCACCACCACGCCCTTCGGCCGGCCCGTGGACCCCGAGGTGTACATCAGGTAGGCGGCGGAGTCCGGATCCGAGTCCGGCAGCGCGCGCGGACCGTGCACGCGGGCCCCGACGACGGCGCCGTCCACGTCGACCAGCACCGTGCGCACCCCGGCCGCGGCGGGCAGCGCGTCCCGCGTCTCCCCGGTGGTGACCAGGATCCGCGCGCCCGAGTCGGCCAGCATGTGCCGGACCCGTTCGGCCGGTGCCCCCGGATCGACGGGCAGGCACACGGCGCCCGCCTTGAGCACACCGAGCCATGCGACCACCTCGCCGGCCGAACGGGGCACCGCGACCGCGACCACGGCCTCGGGACCCGCGCCCTCGGCGGCGAGCCGGTGCGCCAACGCCTGTGCCAAAGACTCCAGTTCGGCGTATCGGGTGCCGTGGCCGTCGTGCCGCAGAGCCGTCGCGTCCGGCGTTCGACGGGCCTGGACGCCGAACGCCGCGTGCACGGTGGCGCCGGGCAGCGGACGCACCGCCCCGGCCAGGGCGCCCGCGGCGGCCCCGCGGCCGACACGGGCCACCGGCAGGGCCGGATCGGCGACCAACTGCGCGCACAGTGCGCGCAGTCGCCGGGTGAACAGCTCGGCGGCCCGGTCGTCCAGCCGGGAACGGTCGTGGTCGAGCCGGAGGCGCAGCCGCGCGCCCGGCAGGACGGTCAACGCGAGCGGATAGTGCACGGAGTCCCGGACGTGGGAGCCCGTGATCCGGATCAGTCCCGCGGGATCGCCGCGCTCCCCGCCGTCCGGCAGGTTCTCGACCACCACCAGCGCGTCGAACAGCTCGCCCCGGCCCACGGCCCGCCGGATCTCCGCCAGCCCGAGGTGCTGATGGTCCAGCAGCTCCGCCTGACTCTCCTGGAACCGGGCCAGAACCTCGCCCAGCGGCTGCTCCGGACGCCAGGCCAGCCGGGCCGGAACGGTGTTGATCAGCAGGCCGACCAGGGTGTCGACCCCCGGGACCGGGGCCTGCCGCCCCGAGACCGTGACCCCGACGACCAGGTCGTACGAGTCGAGCACGTCCGCGAGGGCCAGGGCGAAGGCGCCCTGCGTGACCGTGCCCAGGGTCAGCCCGAGTGCGCGGGCGCGCGCCGTCAGCGCGGCCGTCTCCCGCTCCGTGAGGTCCAGCGTGATCCGACCGTGCCCGCCGGCTCCCGCTTCCACCGGCCGCACGGGCAGCGCGGCCGGTGCGTCGAGCCCGGCCAGCGCCCCGCGCCACGCGGCGCGCGCCCGTTCCCGGTCCAGGCCCGCGAGCCAGCCCGCGTAGGCCCGGTAGCCCGGATCGGGCGCCGGGCGCGGCGGCGCCTCGCCGGGCCGGTACCCGGCCAGCAGGTCACGCAGCAGGAGGGACATCGACCAGCCGTCGGCGATGATGTGGTGCAGGGTCAGGACCAGCAGTGACCGGTCCGCGCCGAGCCTGAGCAGGGCCGCCCGCAGCAGCGGCGGCCGTCCCGGGTCGAAGCCGGCGGCCCGTTCCGCCGCGGCCGCCTCCTCCACCGCCGCGTCCCGCCGGTCCGGGGCCAGGCCCGAGAGGTCCGCCCGGGTCCAGGGCAGCTCGACGTGCTCGCCGACGAGCTGGAGGATCCGGCCGTCGTGCTGCTGGACGAAGGCCGCGCGCAACAGCGGATGACGGTCCAGCAGGTGCTGGACACAGACGCGCAGCGCGTCCGCGTCCACGTCGCCCGCGAGGTCGAGGGTGTCCTGTACGGCGTACCCGTCGGCCTCGGCGCCGTCCATCTGCGCGTGGAAGAAGAAACCTTCCTGGAGAGGCGTGGCCGGCACGATGTCCACCAGATCGGGGACGGCGGCCACGAAGTCGGCGCGCTCGGCGGCCGTCGACGCGACGAGCGAGAACGGCTCGGGCAGCGGGCCGGCCGGCCGTGCGCCGGGGGCCGCGGCGCCGGTGGCCCGCGCGAGCGCGGCCGGGGTGCGCAGCCGGAACACCTCGCGCGGGCCGACCTCGACACCGGCCTCCCGGGCCCGGGTGACCAGTCGGATCACCACGATGCTGTCCCCGCCGAGTTCGAAGAAGCTGTCGTGGACGCCCACCGAGGGCAGTCCGAGCACCTCCGCGAACAGTCCGGCGTACAGTGCCTCGGCCGGTGTGGTCGGCTCCGCGTCCCCGGCGAGTTCCGTCCAGCGCGGTGCGGGCAGCGCCCGCGCGTCGAGCTTCCCGTTGGGCGTCAGCGGCAGGGGGCCGTCCAGGCGCAGCACCGCGGACGGCACCATGTGCTCCGGCAACACCTCGGTCACCCGGGCCCGCGCGGCCCGTACGACGGCGTCCGCCGCGGGCCCTTCCGCGGTGCGCCCGTCGCCCCCGCGATCGTCAGAGGCCGCGTGCGCCCCATCCGCCCCGTCCGCCCCGGACCCGGTGACCAGGTAGGCGACCAGGCGCCCGGCTCCCCGGTGGTCCTTGACGGCGAGGACGGCGGCCTGCGCGATGCCCGGGCAGGCCATGAACGCGCTCTCGATCTCGCCCGGTTCGATCCGGTGGCCCCGGATCTTGACCTGACCGTCCGCCCGCCCCAGGAACTCCAGGTTCCCGTCGGCGCCCCAGCGGACCCGGTCGCCCGTGCGGTACATACGCGTACCCGGGTCCCCGTACGGGTCCGCGACGAACCGCTCCGAGGTCGGCGCGGCCCGGCCGAGGTAGCCCCGGGCCAGACCCCGACCCGCGACGTACAGTTCGCCCTCCACCCCCACCGGGACGGGGCGGAGCGCGGAGTCGAGCACGTACGTGCGCGTGTTGGGGTCGGGGCGGCCGATCGGCGCGGGCCCCGGACGCGAGGGATCCGCCGACCACAGCGTGGAGTTGACGGTCGCCTCGGTCAGCCCGTAGGCGACGACGACGCGGACCCGCCCGGCCCAGCGGGCGATCAGCTCGCCCGGCACGGCCTCCGTGCCGACGACGAGCACCGAGCCCTCGGGCAGTTCGCACTCCCGGGGGAGCGCCGAGACCAGCGACGGCGGCAGGATCATGTGGGTGGCGCCGTGCGCGCGGATGTAGTCGGTGAGGGCCGGGCCCGCGACCCGCCGCTCGACGGGCACGAGAACGACCCGGCCGCCGACGCACAGCGACATGACCAGGTCCCAGACGGTCACGTCGAAGCCGACCGAGGCGAACTGCACGACGCGGCTGTCCTCGTCGATGCCGATCCGCTCGGTGGCGGTGGCGATCAGGCTGCCGATGCCGTCGTGGGAGACCACCACGCCCTTCGGGCGCCCGGTGGACCCGGAGGTGTAGATGACGTACGCGGCCTGGTCCAGGACGACCGGAATCCCGGGGTCCGAGGGATCGGCCGCCGCCAGCTCCGCGACGGTCGCCGGCTCGTCGAGCACCAGCCGGCCGGCGGCCGTGTCCTCGGGGAGCCCGTCGGCGGCCTCCCGGGTGGTGACGACGGTCCGCGCGCCGGAGTCGGCGAGCATGTACGCGATCCGCTCGCCGGGGTGGTCGGCGTCCAGCGGCAGGTACGCCGCGCCGGCCTTCATCACCGCGAGCAGGGCGACCACGAGTTCGGGGGAGCGCGGAACGGCCACGGCGACGATGTCCTCGGCGCCCACCCCGTCGGCCAGGAGCAGCCGGGCCAGCCGGTTGGCGGCGGAGTTCAGCTCTCCGTAGGTCAGGGTGCGGTCCTCGTACACGAGGGCCGTGCGGTCCGGGGAGAGTCGTACCCGGCGCTCGAAGGCGGCCGGCCAGGACACCTCCTCGGTGGGGTGGGCGCTGACGGCGAGCGAGTCCAGCAGGTGGTCCCGCTCGGAGTCCGCGAGCAACTCGATGCGACCGAGGGGGAGTTCCGGCCTGTCGACGAGGGCATCGAGCACCCTGCGCAGCCGCCGGGCGTGGCCGCCCACCTCCTCGTCGTCGCTCACGTCCGCGTCGGCGTCGAAGTGGAAGCGGACGGCGCCGCGCTGCGATTCGCCCACCGTGACGGCCAGGTCGCTGACGGGGCCCATCCACTGGGGGCGCAGGTCGCCGGGGTGCTCGCCGAAGCGCAGCCAACCCGTGCCGGGCAGCACGTTGACGGTGGGCCCGACGAGTTCGGCCACGCCCTCCACGAGCCCGAGGTCCTTGGCCAGCTCCTCGGCGCGGTAACGGCCGTGTGCCACGGCCTCGGTGACGCGCCGGTCGACCTCGGCCAGCAACTCCGTGCCGGTCATGTCCGGCCGTACGCCCAGCCGCAGCGGGACGATGTTGGAGACCATGCCGGGGACCTCCCGCGTCCCCGGGTCCACCCGGGTGGTGACGGGCAGCCCGAGGACGAGGTCCTGCGCGCCGGTGACCCGGTGGAGGAGCGCGGCCACGGCCGCGACGAGCAGTCGGGAGAGCCGTACGCCCGACCGCTCGGCGCCGGCGTGCAGGCGCGTGGTGTCCTCCACCGAGTACTCGTCGGTGCAGCGCACCCGGCGGGCGATCACGGCGGGCCCGCGCCGCACGAGGCGCACGGGTTCGGGCCGGTCCGCGAGCCGCTCCAGCCAGTGGGCGCGATCCTCCGCGAAGCGCGCGGAGGCCCGGTAGGCGGCCTCGGAGTCCGTGAGGCGGGTGAACGTCCAGTCGATCCCGCCGACCGGTCCCGCGTCGCCGTAGAGTTCGCCGGCCCGCCGCGAGAGCAGTCCCACGCTCAGGCCGTCGATGACGATGTGGTGGTAGAGCTGGTACCACAGGACGTGATCGTCGGCGAGCAGGACCAGGGCGTGCCGGAAGAGGGGGCCCCGCGCGAGGTCCAAGGGCCGCGCGCGGTCGGCCTCCATCCAGTCCCAGGCCGCGAACTCCGCGTCCGGCGCGTCCCGCAGGTCGACGAGGGGGACGTGCGCCGGGAACCGCGCGGCGTGCTGGCGGGGTTGCCCGTCGGCGTCCGCCGTGAACCGTACGTGGAGGCACTCGGCCTCCTCGACCACCTGCCGCACGGCGGCGCCCAGGCGGTCGAGGTCGACCGGCCCGCGCAACTCCAGGGTGAACGTGACGTTGTAGGCCGAGCTGTCGGGCTCGATCCGCTGGGCCGGCCAGATCCCGGCCTGCCCGCCGGTGACGGGTATTGCGGAGTCGGATGCCGGGTCGTCCGGCTCGGCGGCGTCAGACATCGTTTCGTTCAGCCTTTCCCTGGTTCGCGCGGGACGGGGACCTGCGTTACTTGACGGCCTCGAGCTTCGGTACGACCTGATCGATGGCGTACGGGATGCTCAGGACCGTGTTGAAGGACAGCGCGGCGCCGATGTCCGGGCTGTCGTACGGCAGGAACAGGTCGCGCTTCTCCTGGTGGACCCTGGTCTTCTGGTAGAGCGGGTCCGCCTTCATCGCGGCCTCGGTCTCCGCGGTGCCCAGCCAGACCGTCCGGTCGGCCTCCATGACGTCGAGGCGCTCGGAACTGAGGTCGGCGACGTTCTCCTTGCCGAGGGCCGTGCGGTAGGCCTCGGAGGTGGTGAAGCCCATCTCGCTCAGGAAGATGACCTTCGGGTCCTTCGGGGAGAAGGCCGAGAACTTGCCGGGCTCGTAGGGCTCCCCGACCGAGACGGTCTTGCCCTTCCACTCGGGGTGCTTGTCCCGGACGGCCTTGAATCGCGCGTCGATGCCCGCGATCAGCTTCCCGGTCTCGGCGTCCTTGCCCAGCGCCTTGCCGATCTGCTTCGTCATGACCTGCCAGGTCGCCTGGTAGTCCTCGGCGCCCTTGGGTTGGGCCACCACCTTGGCGATCTTGGACAGGGTGTCGTACTGCTCCTTCTTCATGCCCGAGTACTGGGCGATGATCAGGTCGGGCTTGAGCGCCGCGATCTTCTCCATGTTGTACTCGTCGCGCTCGCCGACGACCTGCGGGGGAGTGGAGCCCCACAGGTCCTTGGCCCAGGGCCACTTGCCGTACGGCTGCTCCTTGAACCAGTCGACCGCGCCGACGGGCTTCACGCCGAGGGCCAGGACGGCGTCCTGGTCGGACAGGCCGAGCGTGACGACCTTCTTCGGCTGCTCGGCGATCGTCGTGCTGCCGTACTTGTGCTCCAGCGTCACGGGGAAGGCCCCGGCCGCCGCACCGGTCTCGCCGGACTTGGCGGTGTCCGTCTTGTCGGAGTCACCGCCGCCGCAGGCGGCGAGCGTGAGTGCCGCCGTCGCGGCCACGGCCGCGCGGGGGAGGAGGCGGGCGAATCTCGTGGACGCGGAGCGGGTACCGAGTGGCACGGGTGTTTCCTTTCACGGGACTGCGGGACTGCGGGCGGGTGTACGTCGCACCGGCCCGGCGCGTGGTGCACGCGCCGGGCGGGACTGTGACGACAGGGCCTGGGTCCTGTCGTCGAAGTGGCGCCGCGGGCCGGGCGAGACTTCGACGACAGGGCCTAGAGCGGGGAGCCGATTAGAGCGGGGAGCCGATCTCGTCGGCGGCGCGGCGGGGTCCGCCGGCGGGCTCCGGGCCGCGGTCCACGATCGACCGCAGGATGTCCCCGACCCGGACCGCCGTGTTCGACAGCAGGGACGAGGTGATGCCGTGGGTGTGCTCGGTGCCGCCCTGGAGGTATATGCCGCAGCGCAGTTCGGGGTCGGTGGTCAGGCGGTAGTCCCGCTCGACCCTGACCCGACCCTGCTCGTCCAGCAGGCAGTACCGGCCGATCTCGCCGAGCAGGCCGAGCGCGTCGGCCGAACGGTAGCCGGTGGCGTAGATCAGCACGTCGGCGTCCAGATGGGTCCGCTCGCCGGTGACCAGCGACTCGACCGTGGTGAGCACCTTGTGGGGCGTCTCGACCACGTCGGTGAGGCGGGAGACCTTCAGGAAGCGCAACCGTTCGGTGCCCAGGACCTTCTCCTGGTACTGCTGACGGTAGAGATCGTCGATGAGGTCGATGTCCACCACGGAGTAGTTGGTGTTGGCGTGGTACTCGATCAGCTTGCGCTTGACGTCCTCGGGCGCCTTGAAGTACTCGTCGACCGCGTCCGGGTCGAAGATCCGGTTGGCGAACCCGCTGTCGTCGGCGGGGCTGTAGCCGTACCGGGAGAAGACCGCGCAGACCTCGGCCTCGGGGAAGGTGCGGTGCAGGAAGGCCACGTTCTCGGCGGCGCTCTGGCCGGCGCCGACCACGACGAACCGGGACGGGGCGGTGTCCTTGAGCGCGTCCACCCGCGTCAGCAGGTCGGAGGTGTGCCAGACGCGGTCCGTGCGCTCGACGCCCTCCGGCATCTGCGGTCGCAGTCCGGTGCCGATCACGAGGTTGCGGGCACGGTGGACCACCGGTTCCGCGCCGGAACGCGCGATCACGTCCACGTACCGCACCACGCCGTCGATCACGACGGGTCGTACGGCGATGACCTCGTGGCCGTACGACACCATGTCGTCGACCTTGGCCGCCGCCCACTCGAAGTAGTCGTGGAACTCCACGCGCAGCGGGAAGAGGTTCTTGTGGTTGACGAAGTCGATCAGCCGCCCCCGGCTCTGCAGGTAGCAGAGGAAGCTGAACTCGCTCGTCGGATTGCGCAGCGTCACCAGGTCCTTCAGGAAGGAGACCTGCATGGTCGCGTCGTCGATCAGCATGCCGCGGTGCCAGCCGAAGCGGGGCTGCTGCTCGAAGAAGTGGGCCGTGACCGCCCCCTCCCTGCCGACGCTCGCGTTGTGCTCGCTCAGTGCGATGGCCATCGCCACATTGGACGGTCCGAAGCCGATTCCAATCAGGTCGTGGATCAATGGCGCATCGTCAGGAAGAGCTCGTGACATGTCACTCCCATCGGGGGGCGGCCGCTTGCCAGGTGTGAGGGGAACAGCGGAAGCAAGGCATGCCGACGTGCGACTGCCAGTGGAACTTAGGTTAGCCTAACCTGATCCTCAACCCCCTGTCGATGGGGCGACGGGCCCCCTTCTCGGGGAATTTCACGTTCAACCAACCCAGGATATAGGGGCGTTGCGTAGTTAGGTAAGCCTTGCTTTACTGGAGCCAATCCATCATTCTTCTGAGGAGGACCGCATGCGGGTCGTCATGTTCGGTTACCAGACCTGGGGACATCGCACTCTGCAGGCGCTGTTGGACTCCGAGCACGACGTGGTGCTGGTCGTCACGCACCCCAAGAGCGAGCACGCCTACGAGAAGATCTGGAGCGATTCGGTCGCCGACCTCGCGGCCGAGCACGCGGTGCCCGTCGAGATCCGCAACCGCCCGGACGACGAGGAACTGTTCGTCCGCCTCAAGGAAGCGGATCCGGACATCATCGTCGCCAACAACTGGCGCACCTGGATCCCCCCGCGCATCTACGAACTGCCGCGCCACGGCACCCTGAACGTCCACGACTCGCTGCTCCCCAAGTACGCGGGCTTCTCCCCGCTGATCTGGGCCCTCATCAACAACGAGTCCGAAGTGGGCGTCACCGCCCACCTGATGGACGAGGAACTCGACGCCGGGGACATCGTGCTCCAGCAGGCGGTCCCGGTCGGACCGACCGACACCGCGACCGACCTGTTCCACAAGACGGTCGACCTGATCGCCCCGGTCACCGTGGGCGCGCTCGACCTGATCGCCTCCGGTCGGACCGAGTTCACCAAGCAGGACCGCTCGCTCGCGAGCTTCTTCCACAAGCGCGCCGAGGAAGACGTCCGGATCGACTGGAACTGGCCCGCCGAAGACCTCGCGCGCCTGGTCCGGGCCCAGTCCGACCCCTACCCGAGCGCCTTCACCCACCACCGGGGCAAGCGCCTGGAGATCCTGGCCGCCGTGGTGTCCGAGGCCAGGTACGGGGGTACCCCCGGCCGGATCTTCTACCGCGAGGGCGACGGGGTCGTCATCGTGGCCGGCGCCGACGCGCGCACCGGCCGCAACCGCGGACTCGCCGTCACCCGGGTCCGCACCGAGGACGGCCGGGAACTGACCGCGACGGAGTACTTCACCTCCATGGGTGGATATCTGACCAGTCGGCCCTGAGGGCCGCACGCCGAAGCCGCCACCGATCGACCGGACGGCCCCCCGCACCGACCACGGGGCGCCGACCCGACCCCTCGCCGCCGCGCGGATCACCGGATCCGTGGGGCGGCGACGTCATTCCGTCGGCGACGCACTCGGCACCGAATGAACGGGGAATGAGGGAAAGCTGATGGAGCGACAAACGACCACCGGTACGAACGGGGACCCCGCCGGGTCCCCGTTCGTCATCATCGGAGTGGGGAACACCCGGGCGGACTGGGCGCGGGTGCTCGGCGCCCTCACCAACGCCGATCCGACCATCGGCGCCCCACCGGCGCCGGGGGCCGCGGCACCGGGGGCCACGCCGGAGAGACCCGCACCGGAGCCGAACCCGGCACCCGCCGCCGGTGGGGCCGAACACTGCGGGAGACCGACCGCGGCGCCGGAACCCAAGAGCGCGACCCCGCCCAGCGTCCTCGACCTGAACGCCTACCTCGTCTACGCCATCGGCAAGGCCGCCCGACGCAGACTGACGGCCAAACTGACCGAACACGGGCTGCGCCTGTGGCACCTGACCGTGCTGGCACTGCTGTCCGACCTCGGCCCGCAGTCCAAGGGCACCCTCGCGACCCGTCTCGACATGAACGCCAGCGATCTCGTCAAGATCGTGAACGACCTGAGCCGTGCCGGTCACGTCGACTGCACCCGCGACACCGAGGACCGCCGCCGGGTCGTCGTGGACCTCACGGAGAACGGCCGCGCCGCGCTGAGTCGCCTCAACGCGGACATCGCGTCCGCCGACGAGGAGTTCCTGAGCCCCTTGAGCGCTCCCGAGCGCGCCCAACTCGGCTCCCTGCTGCGCCGCGTGCACCGGCACTTCGACACCACCCCGTCCCACACCGTCCACGAGGAGTCCGGCGGCCCGGTCGCGCCCCCCGCGCCGCCGCACCGGGCCGGCGTCCGGTCCGTGGAGGCCCTGCGCATCGACTGGAACCGGTCGGCCGAGGAGATCGGCGATCTCGTCCGGGCCCAGTCCCGCTCCTCCACGGCCGCCTACACGCACCACGGCGGGCGCCGACTGGAGATCCTGTCCGCCACCGTGACGCCGGACCGGTACGACGGCGCGCCCGGCCGCGTGGTGCGCTCGACCTCCGACGGTCCGGTGATCGTGGCGGGATCGGAGGGGCGGTCCGCGCCGGGGCGGGGGCTGGCGCTGCGGCGGGTCCGGACCGAGGACGGCACCGAGATGTCGGCGAGCCAGTACTTCGATCCGCTGCCGGGTGGACTGACGACCGAGAGTTGAACCCCACCGGACCAGGAGGCACCTACAGGTTCACATCTGCGCGACTCTTGGCTGTTTCGACAAGCATATGCGGCGTGATGTACGAAGCAGGGTTGCACATGCAGTATGAAGGGAGGCGTGGTTCCCGGTACAGGAGGAGGCGGTGGCGGTGGCGGTGAACGTCCGTGACGTGCAGGGCGGTGCGGGGGACGTGGACCGCGGCGACATCGGTGCGGGCCACGCGCCTCACCGGCGCCCGGACCCGAGGATCGCGCACTTCGTGGCCGACGCCCTCGGCGGTGCGCGCAGGGTGGTCAACGTCGGTGCGGGGGCCGGTTCGTACGAGTCGGCGGCGCCGACCGTGACGCCGGTCGAGCCCTCGCGGTCGATGCGGGCACGCCGCGCCGCGGGCCTGCCGCGGGCGGTGGACGCGGTCGCCGAGCACCTGCCCTTCGCCGACGGGGAGTTCGACGGGGCGATGACGCTGTTCAGCGTCCACCAGTGGTCGGACGTGGGGGCGGGTCTGCGCGAGATGCGGCGGGTCACCCGGGGCCCGGTCGTGGTGCTGACCTGTGATCCGGAACGGGTGCGGGACTTCTGGTTGTACGAGTACGCGCCCGAGGTCCTCGACACGGAGGCGCACCGGTATCCCTCCATCGGAATGATGGCCGCGGCTCTGGGCGGTTGTGGGAGTGTGCGGGCGGTGCCGATTCCGTTGGATTGCACGGACGGGTTCAACGAGGCGTACTTCGGGCGTCCGGAGATGCTGTTGGACCCGGCGGCACGGCAGGCGTGTTCGGCGTGGAGCTTCGTGGACGACGGGGTGCGCGAACGCTTCACGACACGGTTGCGGGCGGATCTGGACTCGGGGGTGTGGGACGAACGGTTCGGTCATCTGCGGCATCGGTCGTTCTACGAGGGATCGCTCGTGCTCGTGCGCGCGACACCGGAAGCGGAAGAGGAACAGCTCCATGGCGGTACCTGATCGGATGGACGAGCAACTGCGCGCCCTGGGCCTGGTGGAGGCGCAACGCAAGGCGGTGGATCTGTTCGCGGAGGTCGAGGCGCGAGGCCTGGTCGTGCCCGGCGCCGGTGAACGCGAGGTCAGCGACGGCATCCGGGACCTGGCCAACGAGATGTTCGGAACCACGAAGCACTGGCACAAGCGGATCGTCCGCTCCGGCCCGCACACGATGTTCCCCTACCGGGAGAACCCGCCCGACCGGATCATCGGGGAGGACGACATCGCCTTCGCGGACTTCGGCCCGATCTTCGAGGAGTACGAGGCCGACTTCGGCCGCACCTTCGTCTTCGGCGACGACCCGGTCAAGCACCGGCTCCGGGACGACCTCGCCCGGGTGTTCGCGGAGGGGCGGCAGGCCTTCCGCGAGGATCCCCACATCACCGGCAAGCAGTTGTACGCGGCCGTCGAGCACTCGGCGTCCGAGGCCGGCTGGACGCTCGGCGGCTGGCACGCGGGACACCTGGTGGGGGAGTTCCCGCACGAGCTGATCGACGGCGCCAAGGTGGAGTCCTACGTCACCCCGGACAACGACCATCCGCTGCGCCGCACCGACCGGGCCGGGTGGCGCTGCCACTGGATCCTGGAGGTTCACCTCGTGCACGGGCCGGGCGGCTTCGGAGGCTTCCACGAACAACTCCTCGACCTCGCGTAGGCCCCCTCCCGCGGTGTCCGCCCGGCTCGGGCGGGGTGGCGTCGTGATCCTGAAACCCTGGACGGGTACCGCCACCGACCGGGCTCAAGGTGCCGCGCAGGATGGTCGCCCACGTCGAGGCGGCCACGACCCCTTGACGGTCAGAGTCCCGTCCACGGCGACGAGCCGGGGTCTCAGGGACGCGGGGAGAGTTCGGCCATGGCGCTCCAGCCCCGGCCGGGCACCTCGACGTTGATGATCTCCGGGGTCGAGGCGATGGCACCGGCCAACGTCTCCATCCCGGCCTTGAAGTGCTCCGACGCCACGTGCGCGGCCCCCGCCTCGGCATCGGCGAAGGCCTCCAGCAGGGTGTACTTGTGGGGGTCGTCGACGCTGCGCGACCAGTCGTAGAACAGATTGCCCGGCTCCGCGCGGGTGGCTCGGGTGAAGTCGTCGACGAGCGTGAGCCAGTTGTCGCTGTGCTCCGGACGGACGTCGAACCTGACGGCTATGAAGATCATGGGCACCAGCCTGGCACCCGATGCCCGCCACCGCACCCGGGACCGGCCCGCTTTCCGACAGGCTCGGAAAGCGGCGCCCCGACGGCCGCGGAACGAGACCCCGGCGCCGCCCGTGACCCGCCCGGCAGCCTCAGAGCAGGCCCGCCGCGTGGGCGAGCGCGCCGCGGACCTCCTCGGGGCGTCGCCGGTACTCCCGGGTCGCCAGCGACACCGACAGCGCGTGCACCGCGTCGTCACCCCGGGGCCGCTCCGCCGGCAGGGCGACGGCCACACAGGTGTACGCCGGGTCGGCCTCGCCGACCGAGACGGCGTACCCCTGCCCCCGCACCCGGGACAGCTCCGCCTCCAGGGACTCCGCGCTGGTGATGGTGGCCGATGTCAGGCGCGCCATGCCGTGCTCCGCGAGGTAGCGCCGGCGCAGCGGACGGGGGATCTCGGCGAGCAGCGCCTTGCCGTGCGCGGTGGCGTGCGCACGCGTCTCCCGCCCCGGCGCGAAGGGGTTCTCGGTGTCCGTCACGGGAGCCGTCGTGTCGACCACGGTGATCAGCCCGCCGCGGTACGCGGTGTAGTACGCCTCCGCGCCGGTGGCCCGGCGCAGTCGCGCCAACACGTCGCCGACGCCCGGCGCCGGCTCCAGGTGCCGCAGGTAGCTGCGGTGCAGCCGGGGAATCAGCGGCCCCAGCGCGTACCCCCGCGCCGTCCGCACGAGGTGACCGCGCTCCGTGAGCGGCGCCAGGAGGTGGTAGACGGTGGAGAGGGAGCAGCCCGTCCGGCGGGCCAGTGCCTTGGCGCTGACCGGCCCGTCCGCGTCGGCCACCGCGTCGAGGAGGGCCAGCGCCCGATCGACGGACTGCGGACCGAGCTGCGGCATGACGGGTTCCCCGGGGGCGAATGGAGACGTACGGGACCTCCCGACCCTACGCCGGCGGGTCCGCGCCCCCGTCGCCCCGTCGGGTGCCCGGCCACCGGATCGGCGGACCAGCGGCTGCCGGTTCCGCGTGGTGGAGGGAGGATGGAACCCACCCGGCACGCGTGCGTGGGAAGGGAGCGGGCCCAACCGCTGACCTCCGGGCCAGGTGGTGGGAAGGAGCGGCCGGCATGAGCAGTGCTGATGCCGTTCCCCCCGGTTCCGACGAATCCGGCGACGCGTTCTTCGCGGAACCGGGCGGGCTCCTGGACGACCTCGGCGTCGCGGCGGTCCTGCTCGACGACATCGGGCGCATCGCGCTGTGGAGCCCACAGGCCGAGGAACTGTTCGGTTACACGGCCCAGGAGGCCCTGGGCCGCTTCGCCGCGCAGATGCTCGTCGGCAAGGAACAGCGCGACCACGTCGTGGCCCTGTTCGCGGCGGTGATGGCGGGCGGCGGCCCGTGGGCCGGTGTGTTCCCGGTGTCGCACAAGGACGGCAGCACCCGGTTGGCGGAGTTCCGCAACATGCGGCTGGAAGACGCCCGGGGCAAGACGTACGCCCTGGGCATCGCCTCCGACCGGACCGTGCTGCGGCGCGTGGAGCGCAGTCTGGCGCTGTCCCTGGGGCTGGTCGAGCAGTCCCCGATAGGCCTCGCCGTCATGGACACGGACCTGCGCTACGTCCTGGTCAACCCGGCGCTCGCGCGGATCAACGGGATCCCGGCCGAGGAACACCTCGGCCGGTACCTCCACGAGGCCCTCCCGCTCCTGGACTCGGGCCCCCTGGAGGCGGCCATGCGCGAGGTCCTCGACGACGGCATCCCCCAGCTCAACCGGCTCACCACCGGCCACACCCCGGCCGACCCCGGCGACGAGCGCGCCTGGTCGGTCTCGCTCTACCGGCTGGGCGACTCGGTGGGCAGGGCGATCGGGGTGGCCGCCTCCGTCGTGGACGTCACCGAGCAGCACCGCACCTCCCGGGCCGTCGCCCTGGCCCGGCAACGCCTCGCCCTGATCGCCGACGCGTCCGTACGCATCGGCACCACCCTCGACCTCGACGTGACGGCCCGCGAACTGGGCGACGTCGCCGTCCCGGAACTCGCGGACCTCGCCACCGTCGACGTGCTCGACAGCATCCTCAGGACCGACAAACCCCCGGAGGACCCACACGCCGACACCGTGCAGTTCCGCGCCCTCGCCGTCACCGCCGCCCGTCCCGGCCCGGCCACACTGGCCGTCGACCCGGTCGGCGAACTCGCCCGTTACGACGCCACCCGCCTGGTCACCCAGTGCGTGCTCACCGGCCGGGCCATCCTCGTGCGGCAGGTCACCGACCAGGAACTGGTCGGGATCGCCCGGAACCCCGAGGCCGCGGCCCTGCTCGTCGAGGCCGGGCTGCACTCCTACCTGGCGGTGCCCCTGACCGCCCGCGGGGAGGTCATCGGCGTCCTCGGCCTCCAGCGCACGAGCAATCCGATGCCCTTCGACCACGACGACGTCCTGCTCGCCGCCGAACTGGCCGCGCGGGCCGCCGTGTGCATCGACAACGCCCGCTGGTACCAGCGCCAGCGCCGGGCCGCCCTCACGCTCCAGCGCCACCTGCTGCCCCAGGAACCCACCGTCACCCCGGGCCTGGAGATCGCCTACCGCTACCAGCCCGCGGCGGCCGTCGGCGAGGTCGGCGGGGACTGGTTCGACGTCATCCCGTTGCCCGACGACAAGACCGCTCTCGTGGTCGGGGACGTCATGGGCAGCGGCATCAACGCGGCCGCGACCATGGGGCAGCTGCGCACCGCGGCCCGGACGCTGGCCGAGCTGGACCTCGACCCCGCCGCCGTGCTGACCCGACTCGACCACACCACGACCGGCCTCGGGCACACCATGGCCACCTGCGTCTTCGCGGTCTACGACCCGCACGCCAGCCGCTGCCGGATCGCCACCGCCGGTCACCTGCCGCCCGTCCTGGTCCGCCCCGGCCGCGAGCCCGAACTGCTCGACCTGCCCACCGGGGCGCCACTGGGCGTCGGCGGCGTGCAGTTCGAGGCCACCACGTTCGAACTGGGCGTCGGCGACGAGCTGGTCTTCTACACCGACGGGCTGGTCGAGACCCGCGACGAGGACATCGACGTGCGCCTGCGGGCCCTCACGGCCCTCCTCGCCGACCCGGAGCGCCCCCTCGAAGAGACCTGCGACGTGCTCCTGGGCGCCCTGCGCCACCCCGACGACCGCGACGACGTGGCCCTCCTCATCGCCCGCACCCGCCCGCGCTGACCCCTTCCCCGCCCCGCCTCGGCGCGCAGGCGCCCTCATCGCGCGAGTATCGCCGCTTGAGCCGCGCGGGACCGGGCAGGTGCCAGCCTGAGGACCGAAACCGACAGCGAAGGAGTGGTTTCCATGTCGGGCGACGTATGGGGATACCGCGAGACGTCGGGTCGGGTGCGGGACATCGACCTCACGGGCTTCAAGGTCGAGGCGACCGACGGCCACATCGGCAAGGTCGACAAGCACTCCGACGTGGTGGGCGCGTCGTACCTCGTCGTCGACACCGGCCACTGGATCTTCGGCAAGGAGGTCCTGCTGCCCGCCGGCACGGTCACGCGGATCGACCAGGAGGAACAGCGGATCCACGTGGACCGCACCAAGGCGCAGATCAAGGACGCGCCCGAGTTCGCCGGCGAACGACACCTCACCGACGCGGAGTACCACCGCCAGGTCGGCGCCTACTACATCGGCGGCCCGGAACACCGGGCCTGACCCGCCGGCGCGGCACACCGCCGCCCACCCGGGCCGCACGGAGCCTCAATCGGGCCGCACGGCTCCTCACCGGGGCCCGGCTCGGCCCCTCACTCCGGTCGGCGGGCCACCACGGGGTACTCGGGGTCCTGCTGACCGCCCGAGGCGAGCATCCTGACCTCGCCCTGATCGCTGATCTCCGCGCGGATGATCCCGGTCTCGTCGGCGTACACGGGATGACCACCCGGTCCCGCCTGCGAGGTCCGCGAGACGAGGACCTTGTCCTGCGCCCGCCCCCCGTCCTCGCCGCTCCGGAACACCAGCTCGTACCGGTCCTCGTCCACCGCACCTCCCGATCCGTGCCGCCGCCGTCGGCCGTCCCTCCATGGGAAGTCCTCGCCCCCGTCGCGTCCATTTCACTGCGGCGATTGGCCCAGAGGGACGCCCCCACCGACCGGGTAGCGACCGGGGCTCCGGTCGCGGAACCGGTCCGGACACGGAAACAGCCCCGGACCGGGGTCCGGGGCCGTTCGAGGCGGTGCCGAGCAGTGCGGGGGCTCTCAGCCCTCCTGCTGCTCCTGCTGCGCCTGCTTCTGCGCGTTCTTCTCCTTGATGCGGACCGTCTCCTTGCGGACGTCGGCCTGCGTGGCACGCTCCTTCTGGAGCCACTCGGGGGCCTCGTTCTTCAGCGCCTCGATCTGCTCCGTGGTGAGGGGCTCGGTGACCCCGCCCCGGGCGAGACCGGCGATGGAGATGCCCAGCTTGGCCGCGACCACCGGCCGGGGGTGCGGGCCGTTGCGGCGCAGCTCCTGGAGCCACTCGGGCGGATCGGTCTGCAGGGCACCCAACTCGCTGCGCGAAACGACACCCTCCTGGAACTCGGCGGGGGTGGCTTCGAGGTACACACCCAGCTTCTTCGCCGCGGTCGCGGGCTTCATGGTCTGGGCGGTCTTGTGCGACGTCATGGAGTCAAGAGTATCGAGCGTGTGCACCACCTCTGACCACGGCCGGTAACCTGGCCCGGTGACAGGCTCGGAAGTACCTCCCTCGTTCCGGCTCGCCTACGTTCCGGGGGTGACACCCACCAAGTGGGTGCGGATCTGGAACGAACGCCTGCCCGGCATCCCGCTGACCCTCGTCGCGGTCGCCCCCGCCGAAGCCGCCGACGCGCTGCGCGCCGGCGAGGCGGACGCCGGATTCGTCCGGCTGCCGATCGACCGCACGGACCTCAGCGCCATCCCGCTCTACACCGAGACCACGGTCGTCGTGATCCCCAAGGACCACCTGGTGGCGACGGCCGAGGAGGTGTCCACCGAGGACCTGGCCGACGAGATCGTGCTGCACCCCCTCGACGACACCCTCGACTGGGACGCCCTGCCGGGGCGGCCCGCGATCGAGCGACCCGCCACGACGGAGGACGCCGTCGAACTGGTGGCCGCGGGCATCGGCGTACTGGTCGTCCCGCAGTCCCTCGCCCGCCTTTACCACCGCAAGGACCTCACCTACCGGCCGCTGACGGGCGCCCCGGAGTCGCGGGTGGCGCTCTCCTGGCTCGAGGAGGAGACCACCGACCTGGTGGAGGAGTTCATCGGCATCGTCCGCGGGCGGACCGTGAACAGCTCCCGCGGTCGTTCCCTGGCGGCCCCCGCGCCCGCGCCGGCGCAGCCGAAGGGCAAGCGGCCGGCGCCCGGCGGAGCGCGCAAGCCCACCGGCGGCAAGACGGCCGGCAAGAACCCGCGCGGGGGCGCCGGCGCCCCCAAGGGCGGCAAGGGCGGCGGCAAGCGCGGCAAGCCGCGCGGCCGCTAGAGACGGACGTCGACGTGCTCGTCGCCCGCTCGGTCGGCCTGTTCCTCGCGGCGGCCCTCTTCGAGATCGGCGGAGCCTGGCTGGTGTGGCAGGGCGTCCGGGAGCACCGGGGCTGGGCGTGGATCGGCGCGGGCGTCATCGCCCTCGGCGTCTACGGCTTCGTCGCCACCCTCCAGGAGGACGCCAACTTCGGCAGGATCCTCGCCGCGTACGGCGGGGTCTTCGTCGCCGGCTCGCTGATCTGGGGCATGGTGCTCGACGGCTACCGGCCGGACCGGGCGGACCTGATCGGCGCCTGCCTCTGCCTCGCCGGCGTCGCCGTGATCATGTACGCCCCCCGGGGCTGACCCGCATCGGTGCCGGCTCGCCGCCACGCGGGCCGACGGCCCCGTGCGGCCTGCCGCGCCCGGTCCGGTCACGGTGCGCCTGCCCGGTGCCGGCCCACGTCAGGCGGGGCCGGGCAGCCGGAAGGCCTCCGCCTCCGTCACCGGGTCACCGATCCGGACCCCGTGCAGCACCCGCGCCAAGACCTCCGCGCCCCGCACCACCCGCGGGCCCGGCCGGTTGAAGTACGCGGGACCGTCCAGCACCCACACCTCGCCGGACCGCACCGCCGGCAGCTCCGACCAACCCGGCAGCGCGGTGAGCGCCCCGCGCTCGCGCAGCGTGCGCACCGGGCTGAACCCGCACGGCAGCAGGAGCAGGACGTCCGGTCGGGCGGCCCGCACCGTGTCCCAGTCCATCGGCCGGGTGTGCTCGCCCGGGGCCGCGATCAACGGTTCCCCGCCCGCCGCGGTGATCTGCTCGGGCACCCAGTGCCCGGCGGGCCAGAGCGGATCCAGCCATTCGATGGCCACCACCCGGGGCCGGGGACGGCCCGCCACGGCGGCGCGCACCGCCTCCAACCGGGCCTGCGCCTGCGCCCGGCGGGCCCGTCCCACCTCGGGTACGCCCAGCAGCTCACCCACACGGACCAGACAGTCCAGCACGTCGTCGAGGGTGCGCGGCTCCAGACTGAGCACCCTCGGCCCTCCGTCGAGCACGCGCACCGCCCGGCTCACGCCCGCGTAGGACACCGCGCACACGTCGCACAGGTCCTGGGTGAGGACCACCTCGGGTGCGAGCGCGCCCAGCGCCTCCACGTCCAGGCCGTAGAGCGAGGAGCCGCTGTGCGCCGCGCCCCCGACGGCCTCGGAGATCTCCCGACTGGAGAGTTCGTCGGACGAGAACGCGGCAGAGGTCACCACCGGCACGCCGGCCACCGCCGCCGGCCAGTCGCACTCGTGGGTACGGCCCACCAGATCGGCGAGCAGTCCGAGTTCGGCCACGATGTCGGTGGCGGCGGGCAGCAGGGAAACGATGCGCATCCGCCGAGCGTAGGCCGTCTCCGGGAGAGCCTCGCCACGCACCGGACCGCGGCCTCGCGCACCTCGCCGCCGTGGAGGCGGTGTGGATCGACCCCTGCTGCGCAACCGACGCGGTTATTCGAGCAGATGTTCGGTTATGGGGGTACGCTGGGAACCATGCACGCGCTCCAGGGCTCCCTCTTCGACCAGGCCGACGACATCCGGATCGGCCCGCTCACGGAACTGCGCCGCACGGAGCTGGGGGCCGGCGCCTGGGTCGATCACCTGCCCGGCTGGCTGTCCGGCTCCGACGCGCTGTTCGAGCGACTCGCCGCCGACGTCCCCTGGCGCGCCGAGCGGCGCCGGATGTACGAACGGGACGTGGACGTACCCCGGCTGCTCGCCTTCTACGGGCCCGGCGATCCACTCCCGCACCCCGCGCTCACCGGCGCCCGCACCGCGCTGACCGGCCACTACACCCCCGAACTGGGGGAACCGTTCGTGACGGCCGGGCTGTGCCTCTACCGGGACGGCAAGGACAGCGTCGCCTGGCACGGCGACCGGACAGGCCGCTCCGCGACCGAGGACACCATGGTCGCCATCGTCTCCGTGGGAGACCCCCGCGACCTGGTGCTGCGCCCGCGCGACGGCGGCCCGACCCTGCTGCGGCTGCCGCTGGGGCACGGCGACCTGGTGGTCATGGGCGGTTCCTGCCAGCGCACCATGGAGCACGCGGTGCCCAAGTCCACCCGCGCCGTCGGCCCCCGCGTCAGCGTCCAGTTCCGTACCCGCGGCGTCAGTTGACGCCGGGGCCCCGCAGCCCGGTGGGGCCCCGGCCCGGTCGCCCGGTCGGCCGCCCGACTCAGCCGCGCGGCCACTCGTACGTCGTGATCAGCCGCTCCAACACCGGCGAGGGCCCCGTGCCGAGCAACAGACAGGCCTCCAGTCCGGCGGCGAACGACGAGCGGGGCAGGCTCGTGACCCGGTCCAGCCGCGCCTTCGTGCTGATGCCGAGGAGGCCACCCTCGAGGACGTGGTGCCAGACCTCGGCGTACGGATCCGCCGGCACCACGATCGACACCGACGACCGGGTCGGGGCCGTCCGCGGCACCCGGAAGTCCAGCCGCAGCTTGACCACCGGTCTGACCCCGCCGAAGCCGGACCACGCGCACCCGACGTCCAGCCCCCGGCTCGTCTCCACCGCCCCCCGCGCGTCGAGCAGCGCGAACGCCTCGCGCAGCGCCGGCGCCGGCCCGTAGGTCCGTTCGTCCTCGTGGACGGTGATGACGAGCAACGAGGGCAACGCGTCCGCCTCCGGCGCGACGCCCACCGGGAGGATCACGCACGCGCCCGCCGCCGGGACGGTCCCGGTGAGGAACTCCTGCCGCTGCCGCTCCTCGTCGTGCGGGGCGAACGTCGCGGTCCGGATCGCCCGACCCCGCGCGGGCGGTCCGTACGACCCGTGCCCACCCGCCGACGCGGAAGGTCGGACCTCGTGCCCGGTGTGCTGTGCCCGCTGTCGTTCCTCACGTTCCATGGCCGGCCCCCAAGGTTGTGGTCCTCCCACCCTGGCACCCCGCCCGGCCCCGGGTACGGCACTCCGGCGCATTCCCCGGCCGAGGACGCGCCGGCGGCGCCTCGCGGCGGGAGCACGGACGTGGGCTGGCGGCTCGCCGCCGACGGGTGTCCGCTGGAGGGGTGAGCCTCCTCCCCGGGCGCCTCGTGCGCGCAGACCGCTGGTGGACCGGACTCCCGCCCGCCGCCGGCTCCGCCGTCATGGCCGCCGGGATCCTCTCCATCGGCCTGGAGCTGATCGGCCACGACATCCTGTCGCTGGCCGCGCTCGCCGTCGCCGGGGCGCTGTGGTGCGTCCTGGCCGCCGACTTCGGCCTCCGCATGGTGACCGACCGGGGCCGCTTCCGGTCCGAGGCCTACACCCCGTCCGCCCTGACGGCCGTCGCCGCCACCAGCGTGCTCGGCGCCCGGCTCGCCCAGGCCGGACTGGAGGCCGTCGCCGCCGCCCTGCTCGCCCTCGCCGCGGCGCTCTGGCCGTTGCTGCTGTACCAGGTCCTGCGGCACTGGAAGCGGCGGATGCCCGGAGCGGTCTTCCTGGTCTGCGTGGCCACCCAGGGCCTGGCCGTCCTCGCGGCGACGCTGTGCGTCGGCCTCCACCAGGACTGGCTCGCCCGGGCGGGACTCGCCTGCTTCTGCCTGGGCGTGCTCCTGTACGGCCTGGCCCTGGCCCGCTTCGACCTCCACGAGGTGAGCTGCGGGGCGGGGGACCACTGGGTGGCGGGCGGCGCGCTGTCCATCACCGCCCTCGCGGGCGCCAAGCTCACCGCCGCGCCGGTCTGGACGAGTGCGGTGCACACGACTCTGCGCACGGCCACCCTCGTCGCCCTCGGCCTCTCACTGGCCTGGTACGTCGTCCTGCTCACCGCCGAGCTGCGCCGCCCGCGCCCCCGCTACGACATCCGGCGCTGGTCCACCGTCTTCCCCCTCGGCATGACGGCCACCGCCTGCCTGTCGGCCGCCGACCCGACGGGCGTCGCCTGGCTGCGCCCGGTGGGGGAGGCGCTGCTGTGGATCGCCATGGCCGCCTGCGTGATGACCTGTGCGGCGTTCGTCCTGGATCGGCGCACCGCCGGCGCGCCGGCGCCCCGAGGCTGACGTACGCGCCGGCGGCGGCCGGTCCGCGCGGCTACGGCCCGGCGGGCTCCGGACCGGGACCGGCGCCGCGCAGGCCCAGCGCGGCCACCCACGCCAGCAGGACGAGCGCCGCCAGCAGCGCCCACCGCGAGCCGTGGTTCAAGGTGAGCAGCCCGCCGCACAGCGCCCCGCAGAGCAACGCCACCACCGAGACCACCCGCCGCACCGACGGCGGCCCCCAGGGGTCGACCGCCAGCCCGGTCAGCGTGCGGGTGACCACCGTGGTGGTGAGATCGGGGACGGCCAGCCGGTGGACGACGGCGTTCTGCAGGCCCATGCCGAGCGCGAGCAGTCCGACCAGCGGCAGTTGCCCACCGCCGGTCACCGACACGGCCAGCGCCCCCGCCACCAACACCGCCTGTACCGCCACCAGCGGACCGAACAGTCCCTTACCGCTCCCGGCCCCGGACCGGCGCAACCGGCCGGCGGCCCACGCTCCCAGCAGGAACGCGGCGAGGGCCAGGATCGACGCGGCGCCGGACAGCTCCCGGTCACCGGCCAGGGCGAAACCGAGCAGGGCCACGTTCCCCGTCATGTTGGCGACGAACACGTGGTCGAGGCCGAGGTAGCTCACGGCGTCCACCAGACCGCTCACGAAGGTCAGCACGACGAGCAGCGGCGGCACCAGCCCGTGCGGCCGGACGGCCCCGCCGCCCGTCGGCGGGAACAGCCGGTCGGCGAGCGCCCGCAGGATCCCGCCCCGGTCGTTCCCCGCGTGGTCGGATCCCATCCGATGCCCCCATGAGGCGCAGTGGCCGATGACGTCCGGCGGACGAAGCCCGAACACGTGCCGGAAACGGTACCGATCGCCGGGGCGGCCGAGGCGAAACGACGCGGGTCACGTTCCTGTGGCGCGCCCGCGCGCCGCTCAGTAGGGTCCCTGCATGGCCTACACGTTCCAGGTGACCGTCGACTCGACCGACCCGCACCCGCTCGCCGACTGGTGGGCCGACGCCCTCGGATGGGAAGTGGAGCCCAGCGACGAGGCGTTCATCCGCAGCATGATCGAGGCCGGACACGCCACCGACGACGACACCACCACCCACCGCGGCGTCCTCGTCTGGAAGGCGGGGGCCGGGATCCGCCACCCGGACGGGCTGGAGGTCGCACCCCGGATCCTCTTCCAGCGCGTACCCGAGGCCAAGACGGTCAAGAACCGCGTCCACCTGGACGTGCGCACCGGACCCGACCACGAGGCCGTGGTCGAGCGTCTCGTCGCCAAGGGCGCCAAGCGCCTCCACGAAGGCCGCCAGGGGCCGAGCGTCTGGACCACCCTCCTCGACCCGCAGGGCAACGAACTCTGCATCTCGCGATAGCGGGCGGAACCGGCCCGCCACCGGGGAATCCCTGATCAGCCCCGGTATCCGGCCGTAATTGACTACCGCGCAGGTACCCGGCGCGAGAGAATGCGGCATCTCGAACCGGGAGGAACCCCATGAGCCAGGACCACCTGACTCTTCACGCACTGCTGCCCGCCCAGGATCTCGCGGCGGCCATCGACGCCGGGTACGTGACGCGCAAGTCGCACCCCGAACTGCCGCTGTCCATCTACACGTACACGCGCACCGCGCAGTACGAGCAGGTCTGGAACCAGGTCACCAGGCGTTGCCGCGGTCTCGTCGTCGACGACACCACCGGGCGGATCGTCGCCCTGCCGCTGCCGAAGTTCTTCAACGTCGGCGAGCACGAGTCCGGCCAACCGTACGCCCCCGCGCTGCCCGACGAGCCGTTCGAGGTCTACGACAAGGTCGACGGCAGCCTGGCCGTGGTCTTCCACTACGCAGACCGCTGGCGGGTCGCGTCCAAGGGTTCCTTCATCAGCAACCAGGCGACCTGGGCGCAGCGCCGGCTCGACGGCCTGGACACCTCGGCGCTCGTGCCGGGCGTGACCTACCTCGCCGAGATCCTGTACCCGCAGAACCGGATCGTCGTCGACTACGGCGAGCGCCGCGACCTCGTGCTCCTCGCCGCGTTCGGCGCGGACGGCACCGAGGTGCCCCTCGCCGAGGCCAAGGCGCACTGGGGGACCGTCGGCGCCGTCGTCAAGGTGTGGCCCGCCATGCCCCTCGCCGAACTCGTCGCACTGACCGAGGCCAACACGCTGCTCGGAGGCGGCACGTCCACCGGCACCGACGCCGAGGGATACGTGCTGCGCTTCGCGTCGGGCATCCGGGCCAAGGCCAAGATCGCCGAGTACGTGCGCCTCCACAGGGTGCTCACCGGTGTCAACGAGCGGGACATCTGGCGCAGCCACGGCGTCCAGCGCTTCGCCGGCCTGTCCGCGAAGGAGCTGGCCCAGGGACTGCAGTGCACCGTCGCGGACCTCCAGGCCTGGGGCGGGAAGCCGCTCGACGCGCTGCTCGCGCAGGTCCCGGACGAGTTCGACGCCTGGGTCCGCAAGGTGATCGACCGGCTGGAGGAGGCCGCCGCCGAGCGCGAGCGTTCCATCGACGAGGCCTTCGCGAGCCTCGCCCACCTGACGGCCGACCGGGGCGCCTTCGCGCGCGCCGCCAAGCAACTGCCGGCCGGCATCCTGCGCTCCACCATGTTCCTGCGGCTCGACGGGAGGTCGACGGAACTCGTCACCTGGCGTTCCCTGCGCCCGGACACCTCCGTTCCCTTCCTGACGGACGAGGAGAGCGCACCCCGGCCCGGCGACGGAGCGCGGGCCGTGCCCGCGGTGACCGTACCCGCGCAGGCCAGGTCGGCCGCGGCGGGCAAGCCGGTCACCCCGGTCGCCGCGCGTGCGGCCACCGCGTCGTCGGCGACCCCTTCGTCGGCCGCGCGTCCCTCCGTCACCGGGCCCCCGGCCAACCGGCCCTCGGCCGGTGTGCCGTCGGACGTCGGGTCCGGCACGGCGGTGAGCGAACCCCCGGCCGCCGACGCGCCGCCCCTGCGTCCCCTGCCCGTCGTCCACGTCATGACGGGACTGCCCGCCTCCGGCAAGACCACCGCCGCGCGCGCCCTGCAAGCGGAGTCCGGTGGCCGGATGCGACGCGTCAACCTGGACGACCTCCGGGGCATGCTCGACGGGCACGACCACGGCCGCGGCCACTCGTACAAGCACGAGCAGACCGTCCTGGAGATCCAGGACGCGGCGCTTCGCGCGGCGGTCGAGGGGGGCTTCGACGTGGTCGTGGACAACACCCACCTCACGCCGAACATCCCCAAGCGCCTCAAGGCCGCCGTCGGGGGCCGTGCCACCTTCGTCGTGCACGACTTCACCGACGTGCCACTGGAGGAGTGCCTGCGTCGGGACGCGGCCCGCGAGCGGCAGGTCGGCGAGGAGATCATCCGGATCCTGGCCGACAAGCACGCCAAGTCCCGCAAGGGCGGCTGGAGGCTCACCGCCGAGTGGCTCAACGACCAGCCTCCCGTCGAGCCGTACGTGGCCGACCCGGAGCTGCCCTCCGCGGTGATGTGCGACATAGACGGCACGCTCGCCCTGATCGGTGATCGGGGGCCCTACGACTTCACGCGCTGCGAACTCGACCGGCTCAACGACTCCGTGCGGGGCGCCCTCGACGCCTTCCGGCGGGCCCACGGGGACGTCATCGTGCTGCTGTCCGGACGCGGCGAGGAACACCGCCCGCAGACGGAGTCCTGGCTGCGGCGTCACCAGGTGCCGTACGACGAGCTGTGGATGCGCGCGGCGGGCGACACACGCCGCGACGACGTCGTGAAGGCCGAGCTGTTCGACGCGCACGTGCGCCACCGCTACGCGGTACGCGTCTCGCTGGACGACCGGGACCGGGTGGTCGCGGTCTGGCGTCGGATGGGCCTGCCCACCTGGCAGGTCAACTACGGCGACTTCTAGGCCCTGGCGTCGAAGTGGCGCCGCGGGCCAGGCGAAACTTTGACGACAGAGCCCAAAGGAGGGTCGCCATCGTGAACCCGACCGGGACCTTGTTGATCGTCGACGGCGCGAACGTCGTCGGGTCCGTCCCCGACGGCTGGTGGCGCGACCGCCGGGGCGCCGCCGAGCGGCTGCGGGACCGGCTCGCGCAACGGGACGCCGGCGAGGAGATCGTCCTGGTCGTCGAAGGCGCCGCCCGGGGCGTCGGGTCCGTGTCCGGGGTGCGCGTGGACTCCGCGCCCGGGAGCGGCGACGACCGGATCGTGGAACTCGTCGCGGCCCACGCGGGGCGCGACCGCGTCGTGGTCACGGCCGACCGGGAACTGCGCTCGCGCGTCGAGGCGTACGGCGCGCGCTGCGCGGGACCGCGCAGCGTGCGCCCGGCGGACTGACCGCGACCGCCCGTACGACGGCCGAGGGTCCGGCCCCCGTGAGCAGGGGCCGGACCCTCGGCCGTCAGGACGTGGACGTCACCGATCAGTTGCGGCACCACTTCACGGGGGAGAGGTTGTCGACGTAGCGGGCGGAGACCCAACGGTCCTTGCGGTCCTTGTGGTTCATGCGCTCCGTGCGGTCCTCGTCCCCGTTCATGCCGTCGTTGCCGTTCTCACGGTCCCGCTCGGCCAGCAGGTACCAGATGTTGTTGCCGTCGACCCGCTCGCCGCGGGTCTTGCACTCCAGGGCGAGCTTCTGGTGCGGCTGGACCTTGCCCAGGACGTACGCGCGGGTGCTCGGCTTGCTGCGGACCTTCAGCGGGCCGTGCGAGACGACCTTGCCCCAGGCGTGGCGCGGCCGGTCGTAGTCACCGTCGTCGTAGTCGTCGTGACCGTCGAGGATGACCTTCTCGTGTCCCGACATGTCGTCCATCGGGCCCTCGTCGGCGATGGCGGTGCCCGCGCCGACCAGGCCGAGCACCAGGCCTCCGGTGGCGAGAGCGAGGATGGTCCTGGTGGGCTTCAGCATGAGCCGGCTCCTCTGCAAAGACATCCGCCCGACCGCGACGGGCGGACCGGGCGGCAACCTGGCGGCTGCCAGGGACGACTATGACCACGCGGCGCCCCCGGGCTCCGGCGGCGCACCGCCGTTTAGCCCGAAATGCCCAATGTGTCGTCCGGGCCGCGTCGGAGTGCCCACCGGCGGCGAGACGTGTACGGGCGCGACCCCGCGCCCGCGCCCACCGCACGATCTCCTTCACGTCCGGCACGGGCCCCGGCGCCCTGCCGACGGCCTACGCCTTCCCCCCGGATCCGGCCCGGCCCGCGTCCCGCACAACGCCGAACAGGCCCGACGCCTGACGCGGGCCGCCCCACTACGCGACCGAGGCCCACGACGCGGTCCATCTGCTGCCCGCGGTGCGCACGACCACGTACCAGGGCGTGTCGAAGACGCACGCCATCGAGCCCCCGCGAACGGCACGTCCACGGGGGAGGGACTGTCCTTCCACGGGGTCGCCTCGGGAAGGTTTCCGCTGCCGGGCGACCGCTGGACGCGCCGGCCCGCCCGACGGCCGCCGGGATGCGCGGCACGGCCCGCGGATCCAGAGTGGGACGCATGGGAATCGAAGACTACGGCGGCGGCCCCGGCGCCGAGCAGACCGGTGTCATGGTGGTGACGACCAACGACGTCCCCGGTTACCGGGTGGAGCGGGTCATCGGCGAGGTCTTCGGCCTCACGGTGCGCTCCCGACACCTGGGCAGCCAGATCGGCGCGGGCCTGAAGTCCATGATCGGGGGCGAGCTGAAGGGGCTGACCAAGACCCTGGTGGAGACCCGGAACCAGGCGATGGAGCGGCTCATCGAACAGGCGAAGGCGCGGGGCGGCAACGCGGTCCTGATGATGCGGTTCGACGTGACCGAGGCCGCCGACGTCGGCACCGAGGTGTGCGCGTACGGCACGGCCGTCGTCCTGGTACCCGCCGGCTGAACCGGCGTCGCCCCTCGGGTCGAGGCACTGCGCCGAACCCGGCGAGCGTGGCTTTCGGAAACGATCTTCGGCGTTGACAGACGCGCGCCGCGTGCGTGTAATGGGGGCCGGTGTCGCGTGACGCCGGCCAAGAGCAGTGGGCCGGCCGGCAGTCGGGCGAACACCCTTCACTCAGGGGACACTCCATGAGTTCGCACTCCGCGCTCCGCATCTGACGCCGAGCAGCCCGAGGCGGTCGTTCCTCCCTCGCGTCCCGCCCCGCGAGCCGCACCACGTGGCCGGCCTCCCGCCACGCACTTCACGCCGTACGCGCCGCGCACCGCTCACGCTCCTCCCGCGTCGCCGTGCGCGCCTCCACCACGTTCCGGAGACAGACACCGCATGCCCACACCGTTCAACCGATCCGTCATCGAGGAGTTCCGCGCCCGCCACGGCAAGGTCGGTGGCCCCTTCGAAGGGGCGGACCTGCTGCTGCTGACCACCACCGGCGCCCGCACCGGGACGGCGCGGACCACCCCGCTCGGATACGTCCGCCACGACGACGCCCTGTTGCTCGTCGCCTCCGACCTGGGCGGCCCCCGCCACCCCGACTGGTACCACAACCTGCTCGCCCACCCCGTGGTCCGTGTGGAGCTCGGGACCGAGACCTTCGAGGCCCTCGCCGTCCCCGCCGAAGAGCCCCGGCGCGCGGAACTGTTCGCGTACGTGGAGAGCAGGTCCCCCGGGTACGCCGACTACCAGGCCCGCACCACCCGGATCCTGCCCGTCGTCGAGCTGCGGCGCCCCGAACCCGACGGCTGGGCGGCGCCGCGCGAGATCGCCACCCTGGCCGACAAACTGCTGGAGACGCACACCTGGCTGCGGGCGCAGCTCCGGCACGTCGGCGCCGAGGTCGAGGCCCACTTCGAGGCACGGGCCGCGCACTCGGGTCCCGGGGATCCGCCGCCGCCGTCGCTCGGGCTCCAGATCCGACAGCGCTGCCTGGCCTTCTGCCGGTCCCTGGAGTTCCACCACACCGCCGAGGACGCGCACCTCTTCCCCGGGATGGCCGTCCACCATCCCGCCCTGTCCGACGTGTTCGACCGGCTCCGCGCGGAGCACCGTACGGTCGCGCTTCTCCAGGGCGCGCTGGTCGCCCTGTTGGGCGATCTCGGCGTCGCCGAACCGGAGCGGTTCCGCGGCGAGCTGCGGAACATGTCGGACGCGCTGAACGCGCACCTCGACCACGAAGAGGAGGTGCTGCTGCCGCTGTTGGCCGACGTCCCCTGGCCTCCGGGACCGCCCGGCGGAGCCTGACGGCGGGCCCCGGAACCGGCGGACGGCGAACACCTCACGGCGCACGCGGAAAAGTTTCTCGGAAACGGCGGCAACCTCCGGGTCGGTCGCGCGTCGTGCGGGGGTGAAGGGCGTGGTTCCACGTCCTCGTCCCGACCGCACGAGCGTGGAGTACCACCGTGAAGAACCTGAAGCGCGTCACCCTGTCCGCCCGCCGGGCGGCGACCGTCACCGCGGTCGCCGCCGGGGTGGCCATCGCCCTGGGCGGGCCGGCCTTCGCCGCTCAGGGCGGGTCGAGCGCCGCCCCGGCACCGTCCGCCAGCGCGATACCGTCCGCGTCGCCGACCCCCTCGACGAGCGCCCGGCCCACCGTCCGGCCCAGCACCGCCCCGAGCGCGTCGCCGTCCGTCCCGGGTGCCCCGCAGCCCTCCGTCTCGCCCTCCGTTCCGTCGAGCGCCAAGCCGAGCTCCCGCCCGGCGAGCCCGGGCGGGACCCCGCCCACCGCCACGCCGAGCGCCGCCCCGGCCGCCCCCGGTTCCTCGACCTCGCCCGACGGGGCCGAACTCGCGCATACTGGCTCCTCTTCGACCAACGTGGCGCTGGGCGCCGGGGCCGTCGGCCTCATGGCCGCCGGAGCCGGCGCCCTGTACGCCGTACGGCGCCGCGCCGCCAACTGAGGACCTCCGTGCTCCACCTCGCACCAACCGTCGGCCCCCTCACGCCCGGCTTCGGCCGGGCGTGGCGGGGCCTGTGGGCGTTGTTGCTCCGCCGCGACCGGCCCGCCCCCGAGGCGCCCGGGCGCGGGTACGCGTACACCGACGCCCGGGACACCACCGGGTACGGCGACGCCCCGAACCCGCCGACCGTCAGCGAGCTGTACCACGCGCACCGGCTGCGCATGGTCCGCCTCGCGGTGCTCCTCGTCGACGACCTGGCCACCGCCGAGGACGTGGTGCAGGACGCCTTCACCGCCCTCTACCGGCGGCACGGGGAGGAGATCAAGGAGGTGGACAACGCGCTCGGTTACCTGCGCACCGCCGTCGTGAACACCTCCCGCTCCGTACTGCGCCGCCGACGCACCGCCCGCGCCTGGAACCCACCCGTGACGGCCGACATGCCGTCCGCAGAGGCGGCCGTCGTCCTCGACGAGTCGCACCGCGAGGTACTGGCCGCACTCGGGCGGTTGACCCCACGGCGGCGGCAGGTCCTGGTACTGCGCTACTGGGAGGACCTCAGCGAGGCGGAGATCGCCGGCACCCTCGGGATCAGCCGGGGCGCAGTCAAATCGAACGCGAGCCGCGCCCTGGACGCGCTGGAACGGATTCTGGAGGGACGGGTATGACGTACGACGCCGACGAACGCCAGGTCGAGCGGCGGCTGCGGCAGGCCCTGGCCGCGCGGGCGGACGAGGTGACCGTCGTGGCACTGAGCCCCGCCGCCCCTCCGGGCCCCCACCTGCGACGGCTCGCGCCGACCGCGCTGTGGCTGCGACGGCTGTCGTGGTCCCTGGCCGGCCTGGCGGCAGCCGCAGCGGCGGTGACCGCGTACGTCCTGCTCACCCCCGACACCGCGCCGCCGCGCCCGGTCCCGCCGGCCGCGCCGCCCGAGTTCACCCCGTCCCCGTCCCCGTCGCAGCACTCGCCCAGCCCCGCCCCGCCCCGGACGCCCGATCCCGCCGGCGGCACCGTGGAGCCCCCCGCGTCGCGACCCCCGTCCCCCGCCGCGAGCCGGTCGGGAGCCCCCAGGGCGAAACCGAGCAGCCCGACGGGGTCCCCGAGGCCCCCGTCCCGTTCGGCCTCGGCGCCCCGGCCGTCCGCGTCCCCGTCCGCCCCGTCCCCGTCCGCCCCCTTCCCCTCGGCCAGCCCGAACCGGGGCGGCTAGGCCCTGAACGACAAGACCCGGGAGAGACGGCATGGGCCGTCTCTCCCGGGTCTTGTCACGTCCGGGCGTTACGCGGAGACCGTGCGGATGTTCTCCACCGCCGCGACCAGCGGGGCGAGTTCCGGGTTGCGCGCGGCCTCGTCGAGGGCCTCACGCAGGGCGGTGTCGTTCGTCGGTCGGGCCGCCGTCAGCAGGCTCAGGCCGGCTTCGCTCACGTCGGTGTAGATGCCCCGGCGGTCGGTGTCGCAGATGTAGCGGTTCAGCAGTCCGCGGTCCTCCAGCCGGCTGACCAGCCGGGTCGTCGCGCTCTGGCTGAGCACGACCGAGTCGGCCACCTGGTGCATCCGCAGGTGTCCGCCCGGACCGCTGTGCTGGCGGCTGAGCACGTCCAGCAGCGAGTACTCCCGCACGCTCAGTTCGTGGCCCGCCTGGAGGGCGCGTTCGATGTGGGCCTCGATCCGGCCGTGGAGGAGGGAGAGGGCGCACCAGCCCTGGGAGAGGGCGGTGAGTGCGCTGTCCGTTGCGGTCATGGGCGGGCTCCTCCTTCGAAGCGTATCCCCCCAGGATAGGACACGGCTGCAATAGCCCGCGCTTGCAAATATCCCGCGTCTGCAATTAATGTGGACGCACGTAAGCCGCGACAGCAAGTGAAGCGGCAGTACAGGCAACCTCCCCCTGAAGGGCACCCCCTCATGCCTCTCGCACTCCTGGCACTCGCCATCGGCGCCTTCGGGATCGGCACCACCGAATTCGTGATCATGGGCCTGCTCCCCGAGGTCGCCGGCGACTACGGCGTCTCGATCCCCACCGCGGGCTTCCTGGTCACCGGCTACGCGCTCGGTGTCGTCCTCGGCGCCCCGCTGATGACCATCCTCGGCACCCGCATCCCCCGCAAGCGCATGCTGATGCTGCTCATGGGCCTGTTCGTCGTCGGCAACGTCATCTCCGCCCTCGCCCCGGCCTTCGGCGTCATGCTCGCCGGCCGCGTCGTCGCCTCACTCGCCCACGGCGCCTTCTTCGGGATCGGCTCGGTGGTCGCCGCCGGTCTCGTCGCCCCGGAGAAGAAGGCCGGCGCCATCGCCATGATGTTCACCGGCCTCACCGTCGCCAACGTGGTCGGCGTGCCGCTCGGCACCCTCGTCGGCCAGACCCTCGGCTGGCGCGTCACCTTCCTGCTCGTCGCCGGCCTCGGCGTGCTCGGTCTGCTCGGCATCGCCAAACTGGTCCCCGAACTGCCCCGCCCCGAGGGCGTCCGGATCCGCCACGAGCTGGCCGCCTTCCGCAACGTGCAGGTGCTCCTGGCGATGGCCATGACCGTGCTCGGCTTCGGCGGGGTCTTCGCCGCCATCACCTACATCACCCCGATGATGACCAACGTCGCCGGATTCGCCGACACCTCCGTGACCTGGCTGCTCGTCCTCTTCGGCCTCGGCATGGTCGCGGGCAACCTCATCGGCGGAAAGTTCGCCGACCGGGCCCTCATGCCGATGCTGTACGTGTCCCTGGGCGCGCTCGCCGTGGTGCTGGCCGTGTTCACCGTCACCGCCCACAACAGGTTCGGCGCCGCCGTCACCATCGTCCTGATCGGCGCCCTCGGCTTCGCCACCGTGCCCCCGCTGCAAAAGCGCGTCCTCGACCAGGCCGCCGGCGCCCCCACCCTGGCCTCCGCCGTCAACATCGGCGCCTTCAACCTCGGCAACGCCCTCGCCGCCTGGCTCGGCGGGCTCGTCCTCGCCGCCGGCCTCGGCTGGACCGCCCCGAACTGGGTCGGCGCCACCCTCGCCGCCTCCGCGCTCGTCCTCGCCGTCGTCTCCGGCGCGCTGGAACGCCGTACGACCGCCCGCGCGGCCGGCAGCCGGGTCGTCGCCACCGCGACCCCCGGGACGGCCGTCCCCGCACACCACTGACCCGCCCTTCCCCCGACACCCCGAGTCCCCACACACCGATCACCGACACCCACCGATCACCGACAACCCGGGAGCACCCCATGTCCGGCACCACCACCGCCACCCGTACCGCCGTCGCCCCGCTGACCACCGAGGACGCCGAACTGCTGCTCGGCGCCGCCCGCGCCGCGGCCGAGGAGGCCGGGGTCACCGTCAGCGTCACCGTTCTCGACGCCGGCGGGCACCCGCTGGCCTTCCGCCGCGACGACCGGGCCGTCCTGATCTCCGGCGAGACCAGCACCCGCAAGGCGTACACCGCCCTCCAACTGAACGCCCCGACCGCCGACCTCGTCGAGGCCGTCCGGCCCGGTGCCCCCTTCCACACCCTGCCGACCGCACTCGACCGGCCGCTGCTGTTCATCGCGGGAGGCCTGCCGGTCCACCGCGACGGCCGGCTGATCGGCGCCATCGGCGTCGGCGGCGGGGCCCCCGAGCAGGACCACGGCTTCGCCGTCGCCGCGCTGGAAACCCTCGCCGCGCTGGTCTGAGCCCTCCCGGGTCGCGAGCCCGTGTCCCCCGTGCCAGGTTGGGTACGGGGGACACGAGCGCATGATGAGTCAAACGACGAGGCACAGGAAAGGTCGGGCCATCGCGACGGCAACGGTCGCCGCCGTGGTCTCGCTGGTCCTGCCCGGATGCTCGGCCGGCTCCGACAGCGCCCGCGGGGCGCAGACCCCACCGGTCACCGGCACCACACCCGGCGCCCCGCCCCCGTCGGCGCCACCCGCCCCCGAACCGAGCCCCACGCCGTCGTACCCGCTGTCCACGGCACCCCGCACCATCCCCGCGGTCCGGGAACACGCGCCCGCCCGCGGCCCCGGCTGGAAGCCCGCGCCGGCCGCCCGGGTCGTCGTACCGCCCGCCGACGCGGCGGCCCTGTCCGACGAGGGCCGGCTGCTCGCCGGCGAACTCAAGATGGGCTTCGCGCAGACGGCCGCCCCGCGCCCCGGCGACGTGGAACTCGCGCTGGGCGCGAAGAACTCCGGAGCGCCCGAGTCGTACACCCTCACCGTCGGGGACGGCCGGGTACGCATCACCGGGCCCGACGAGGCCGGCGTCTTCTACGGCACGCGCACCCTGAAACAGGAGATACGCACGGCCGGCAAGGCCCCCGAGGGCACGGTGCGCGACGCCCCCGCCAAGCCGCAGCGCGGCCTCAACCTCGACATCGCGCGCAAGAACTTCACCCCCGACTGGATCGAGGACCGGCTGCGCGAGATGGGAGACCTCAAGCTCAACCAACTCGGTCTGCACTTCTCCGACGACCAGGCCTTCCGGATCGAGTCGACATCCCACCCGGAGATCGTGTCCACCCCGCACCTCACGAAGGCCGACGTACGCCGGATCACCGCGCTCGCCGCCCGCCTGCACATCACCGTCGTCCCCGAGATCGACTCGCCCGGACACCTCGGCGCCGTACTGCGCGCCCACCCGGACCTTCAGCTGCGCGACGTGCGGGGCCGCCCGGTCAAGGGCGCCGTGGACATATCGAACCCGGCGTCGGCGAAGCTCGTGGACGAGCTCCTGCGCGAGTACATCCCCCTCTTCCCCGGCGGCGCCTGGCACCTGGGCGCCGACGAGTACCAGGCCCTCGTGGTCAAGGACCCGCAGGCCTCCTTCCCCCAGCTCGCCGCCGCCGCCCGTCAGCGGTACGGGCCGTCCGCGCGGGTGCAGGACCTGGCCGCGGGCTGGCTCAACGACCGGGCCGCCGTCGTACGCCCCTCGGGCAAGACGCTCAAGGCCTGGAACGACGGCTTCTTCGCCGGGGGAGTGGTACCCGCGGCCAAGGACCTCCAGGTCGAGTACTGGACGGGCAAGGAGCTCGGCGCCCGACCTCCCCTCGCGTACCTCCGGGAGGGCCGCAAGGTCGTCAACCTCAACGACGAGTACCTGTACTACGTCCTGGGCCAGCCGAACGACTTCGCCTACCCCACCGGCCGGCGGATCTACGAACAGTGGACCCCGCTGGTCCTGCGCGGCACGACGCCCGTCCCCGCCTCGTACGACGACCAGATCCTCGGCGGCCGGCTCGCCGTCTGGGCCGACCTGGCCGGGTCCCAGACCCAGGCACAGGTGGCCGACGGCATCCGGCTCCCGCTGGCCGCCGTGTCGCAGAAGCTCTGGGACTCCCGGACCCCGGGCCTCGACTGGGCCGCGTTCCGCTCGCTCGCCGACGGGCTGCGCTGAACCCGTTGGCCAACGCCGGTCCGCGTTGATTGGATCGGTCCATGAACGACGAACTCCGGACCACGACCCACGCGCTCGCGAGCGGCTTCGAGATATCCACCGACCCGGCCCGGCTCGACGCCGCGCTCATCCACCGCTGGCTGTCCGAGGACTCCTACTGGGCGCTCGGCCGCAGCCGCGAGAAGCACGACGCGGCCATCGCCGGCTCACTCAACTTCGGCGTGTACGACAGCGCCTCGGACGCTCAGCTCGGCTACGCGCGCGTGGTCACCGACCGGGCCACCTTCGGCTGGCTGTGCGACGTCTACATCGCCCCGGACGCCCGGGGCAAGGGCCTGGGCACCGCCCTGGCCGCCGCGGTCCGGGACCACCTGGAGCCGTACGGCCTGCGGCGGATCCTGCTGGCCACGGCGGATGCCCACGAGGTCTACGCGAAGGTCGGCTTCGCGCCCCTGGACCACCCGGAGAAGTGGATGGCCCTCGGCAGCCAGTGAACCCGGCGGTCGGTGGACCCGGCGGTCAGTGAACCCGGTGGTCAGTGGACCGGGCCCGAGCGGCTCTGCGGGTCCTGGGGCTCGCGCCGGGGCGAGTGGTCGCGCAGCTGCCACCGCCGCCGGGCCCACTGGCCGATCAGCGGCAGCGACATGACCACGGTGAGTATCCAGGCGGCCGCGAAGGACCAGATCAGCGGCTGTGCCACGGTGATGGCCGCCGCGACGAGGAGGGCCACGGTCAGCGCGCCCAGCCCGCAGGCGGCCACGATCCGCTGCCTCAGGCTCGCGGAGCGCAGTCGACGGTTCAGCGACCGATCACCCTTGAGTTGGGCCTCGATCTCGGAGAGGGCGCGCTGTTCGTGATCGGAAAGTCCGGCTCCACTCATGACGACGTACCTCCGTCGGCTGCCGCCGTCGGGCGCGGAACGCAGCCTGTGGCCTGCGAATACCCGGCCTGACGGGCGTCAACCCCCGGAGGGCGTCATGGTTGCCGGGATCGGTCACCAGATGGAGTCGACCCACTCCGGGTGGTCGATGAACGGGTTCCGGTTGTGCTGGTACGTGTCGAAGATGACCTGGTTGCGGCGCTGCTCGAAGGCGTCCGGCGGGTCGAGCCGGCTCCACTCCTTCAGCACGCTGATCCGGCCCATCGACGGGGCGGAGCCGTTGTTGACCTTGTCGTTGAGTTCGAGGTTCGCGAAGCCGTCCTCGCCGTCGTAGCGCACGGCCATGTAGAGCAGCATCCGGGCCACGTCGCCCTTGACCGCGTCGCGCGGCTCGAAGGAGTCGGAGTCCGTGAAGCTGCCGGAGGCCTCGGAGACCGGGCTGCCCCCCTTGTCGAAGTCCTTGTTGCCGCGGGTGCTGTTGACCGTCACGTCCTCGGGACGCAGGTGGTGCAGGTCCGTGCCGGGGCCGGTCGCGGTGCCGAAATCGCCGTGGCTCTTGGCCCAGACGTGCTCGCGGTTCCAGTCGTTGGCGCCGCCCCCGTTGGAGGTCTTGGACTGCGAGCGGCCCGAGTAGACGAGGATGACGTTGTTCGGGTTGGCGGGGTCCTGGTCGGTGACCTTCAGGGCGTTCCACACACCGTCGTACGACACCTTGGTCTGGGTCTTGATGATGCCGTGGAGCGCGGTCTTCAGCGCGGCGCCGGTCTTGCCCTGCGCCGGGGCGTAGTAGTCGTCGTAGGCCGCGGCGGCGCCGACCGCGGCGGGCGCGTCGGCGTGGGGGGCCGCCGTCCGCTGCGAGCCGGCCGAAGCGGTGGCCGGTATGAGGACCAGCGAGGCGGCCGCGAGGCCGGCCGCACAGGGGGCGAGTCGGGAGATTCTCATGACGTGGGGGATGCCTCTCCATCACGCACCGTCCCCGCCAAGGCGGTTGGCGGGGTGTCAGGTGGCAGAGCGAGGCTGACATTGTCATGCGCCCAACAGGTAAAAAGGATGTGTCCGGCGTGCGGATCCTGTGTTTGTCCGCGGTGGGGCAGGGGCACGGTAGCGAGGGCCCGAACCGTGCGAAATCCCCACCGGGAGCAGCCCATGCCAACGAAGATCCTCATCGTCACCGGCGACGCCGCGGAGTCGCTGGAGGTCCTCTACCCGTACCAGCGACTGCGCGAGGAGGGCTACGAGGTCCACATCGCGGCCCCGGAGGTCAAGAAACTCCGTTTCGTGGTGCACGACTTCGAGGACGGGTTCGACACCTACACCGAGAAGCCCGGCTACACCTGGCCCGCCGACATCGCCTTCGCCGACGTGGTGACGGAGGACTACGAGGCCGTCGTCGTCCCGGGCGGGCGGGCGCCCGAGTACCTGCGCAACGATCCCGAGGTGCGACGGATCCTGGCCGCCTTCGCCGAGGCGGACAAGCCGATCGCGCAGATCTGCCACGGCCCCCTGATCACCGCCGCCGCCGGGACCCTGGAGGGCCGCCGGGTCACCGCGTACCCGGCCCTGGAAATCGACATGAAGGCGGCGGGCGCGCACTTCGAGGACTCCGAGGCGGTGGTGGACGGCACCCTGGTGTCGGCCCGCGCCTGGCCGGACCACTCGGCCTGGATGAGGGAGTTCCTGACCGTGCTGCGCGGCAAGGCCCCGGTGGTCTGAGGCACGGGAGCGCCCGGCCCCGACGCGCGGGAGCGCCGTCCCCCGGTTCCCGGCCCGCCGGGGGCGGCTCGGGCCGGCCCGGCCCCGCGTCGGCCACGCGCTTCGGCGCCGGGGTCCCGCCCGGCGCCGACGCGTGTCAGTTGCCCGAGGTGACCCGCGGTGCGGGCTCGTTCTTGTAGTTCGCGGGGCCGAAGTTCTTCTTCACGGCCGCGTCCCAGGAGCCGTCCGAGACCATCTTCGTCAGCGCGCTGTTGATCTTGCGCTGGAGGTCCGCGTTGCCCTTCTTGATACCGATGCCGTAGTTCTCGTTGCTGAGGTTCAACCCGATCAGCTTGAACTTGCCCGCGTACTCCTTCCGGGCCCCGTACCCGGCCAGGATGGAGTTGTCGGTGGTCATGGCGTCGGCCTCGCGCGCCTGGAGGGCGACGACGCACTCCGAGTAGCTGCCGAGTTCCAGCAGGCTCGCCTTCGGGGCGAGGTTCTTCTTGACGTTCTCGGCGGAGGTCGAGCCGCTGACCGAACAGAGCTTCTTGGAGTTCAGGTCCTCGGCCTTGGTGATGCTGTTGTCGTCGGCCCGGACCATCAGGTCCTGGTGCGCGATGAAGTACGGGCCGGCGAAGTCGACCTTCTCCTTGCGCTTGTCGCTGATCGAGTAGCTCGCGGCGACGAACTGGACCTCGTTGTACTGGATCAGCAGTTCCCGGTCGGAGCTGAAGACCTGCTTGAACTCGATCTCGCTCGGCTTGTAGCCGAGCTCCTTCGCTATGTACGTGGCGACGTCGACGTCGAAACCGGTGAAGGTGCCGTCGGGCTCGCGCATGCCGATCCCGGGCTGGTCGAACTTGATCCCGATCCCGATGGGCTCCTTGGGGTCGTCACCGCCACACCCGGAGGCGGTGACGGCGAGGGCGATCACTGCGGCGACCGCACCGGCCTTGGGAACCTTCATGCTGCACTCTTTCCTCGGGAACGCGGATCACGCGGGAACGGGGGCGAAATGTGTCGTGCGGAGTACCGGGTCGGTACGGGGTGGTGGGGGGAGCGGAGCCGGTAAGGGTCCGGGCACGCGCGGAACCGCGGGGTCGTCGCGCACGTGTATGAGGAAGCTAGGAAGGTGGCGGGCACACCGTCACTACATCTGAGGAAAACTTGAGGGTAACAATCCGGTTCGGCCAAAGATTTACCGGTCGATCCGGGGCGTAGCCGGACAAGGGGGATCGGCGTGGCGAACGGTTCGGCAAGGATCAACGGGAACGCGCTGCAGCTCGGCGACGGCGCTCAGATCAGGTTCATCCGAACCCTGCGCCTCCCGGAGTCGGGTACCCACGGGCTCCCCCCGGGCCTCGGCGAGTTCCCGCTGCGACGGGTCGAGGATCACCCGGACACGGTTCCGCCCGAGTGGCTTGCCAAGGGCGGCGTGATGCTGCCCGTCCACCTGCGCGAGGCGATGTGGCTGAGCTTCGCGGGAACCCGGGAGCCCGCGGCGCTCCAGGTCGGCGTCGGCAAGGTCTGCGCCGTCTCGGGCGAGCGCTGGACGGGACGGCTCGCGCGCCGCCCGCAGAACTACGTCCTGCTCCCGCGCCAGCCGTGGCTGGACGGGATCAACTCGGGCAAGGGGGCGGTGCGTCAGTTCGTCGCCGTGCCGCTCGGCCTCGGCGCCACGGTCGAGGGGCAGGTCACCGGCGAGGAGACCACGGGCGGTGTGCAGCTCCAGGCGTTCCCGCTCCGCCCCGATCCGTTGCGGCGCTGGCGCGAGCAGGAGCGGGCCCGGCTCGTTCCGCCGCCGATGCCGCCCTCCTTCGGCGGGTACGCGGGCGCTCCGGGCGCGCCGGCGGCCCCGGGAAGCGCGCCCATGGCCGCCCGCGCCGCGGCCCCGGCGCGGTCGGCGCCCGCGATGGGCCTGGGGGTGGGCGGTTCCATGCGCCAGGAGGTGTACGAGGACACGCGGCCCCTGTCGGACTGGGCCGAGGAGCCGGCCGCGCGCGTCTTCGTCCACCTGGTGACCCCGCCCGAGTGGCGGCGCATCACCGGGGAGCCCGCCCCGCCCTCGCCGGTCGACCGGGCCGCCTACACCAGGGCCGGGCTGCCGTGGTTCGACTACTACGACGAGAGCGGCACCGACCTCCCGGCCACCGACGCCCTCGGCGCGGTCAGGCCCGTCGGCGACTGGATCGGCGACGACCACACCCCGTGGGTTGCCCCGACCCCGTCCCAGACCCGTCCCCTGGGCAACGCCCCCCGCCCGGGCAAGCCGGTACAGGACGGGGACTGGTAGCGAGCCGGCACGGGCGGCGGGGGCCGACCGGCCGCCCCGACCGCCCGGTGGCGGCGGATCCCGACTGGCCTGGAACGTTCGGTCGTCGACACGGTGATCGCGGTCGCGTGACAGCATGGCCGGGCAATGCCCGGTGCGCGGAGGGGGAGTTCGATGAGCGGAATACGCAAGAGCCTGGCCAAGGTGGAGATCGCGTTGCGGTGGGACCCCAGCCCGACCGGTGCGCCCGCGCACGACCTCGACATACTGGCCGCGGTCTACGGGGCGGCGGCTCCGTACGGCGACCCCGTCTACCTCGTCCACTTCGGCAGCCGCGCACCCGACGGCACCATCACCCTCGACCGGGACAGCGAGACCGGGCAGGGCTTCGGCTTCGACGAGGTGATGACCGTCGAACTGAACCGCATGTCGACGGAGTTGGTCCGGGTGGTGGTCGGGGTGGTGATCCAGGACCCCGGCCCGCAGGGCGCCCGCACGAAGACCTTCGCCTCCGTGGCCGGTACCGGACTGCGGATCCGCGAGGGCTACACGGATCTCGCCGAGTCCGACTTCGAGGGTGTCGCCGGATCCACCGCGGCCACGGTCGCGGAGTTCGTCCGGGACGCCTCGGGCGGCTGGTCGCTGAACGCGCGGGAGCGGGGGTTCGACACCGAGCCGGAGGAGTACACCCGCATCATGGGCGCTGCCGGCTCCTGACGTGACGCGGCCGTTCAGACCGGGCGGCGGTCACTCGTCGTGCGAGTGCCCGCCGCCCGGTCCGGCCGGCGCGCTGCCGCCGTCCCCACGTGGCAGCGCGGGCGGGTCGCCGCCCGGTCATCGGGGACGGCGGCCCGCCTGTCTCAGGGGGTGGTGCCGGGCGCGGTCGCCATGTCGGCGGGGGTGATGCCGAGCGCGGGCAGCAGGGACGCGTCCACGAAGCGCACCAGATAGTCCGCGTCGGCGTACCGCCCCTCCAGCACCGGCCGGATCCGCAAGACGCCCATCAGCTGCGCCGGCAGGAATTCCACGGCCGGATGGTTCGCGGTGACCTCGCCCCGCGCCACCGCCCGCGCCACCATCGCGTCGAACGCAGCGAGTTCGGGTTCCACCAGGGCCTCGCGCAGCGCGGCCTGGAGTTCCTCGTCGCCGAGCACGGCGTGGCCGAGCGCCTGGGAGAGCCTGGTGTCCCGGCCGGAGGTGCCGGCCGCGATCCGGGCGGCCTCGCGCAGGTCGCCCGCGAGGGTCCCGGTGTCCACGGCCGCCAGGGTGCCCTGCCGGTTCGCGCGCAGCGCGGCGGCGACGAGCCGCGGCTTGGTCTTCCACTGCCGGTAGAGCGTGGACTTCCCACAGCAGGCCCGCGCGGCGACGCCCTCCATGGTCAGGGCCTCGTATCCGTGCTCGCGCAACTGCTCCAGCACGGCGTCGTAGAACTCCTGCACCCGCTCCGGGCTGATCTTGGAACGACGCGCGGTGGTCGACGGGGTCGACGTCATGGATGCGGCCCTCCTCGGCGGCGTGCTGCGGGCCCAGGCGGCTCGCTCTGCCGTCCGGCGTGGTTCGAGTGTACGGCTACGCGGGCGTATCGGTACACCGGCGTATCGATACGCGAATGTATCGATACACTGGCGTGTCGATGTACGGCGAGGCCCCGACCGGACGAGCCCCGAACCCAGCCGTGCGCCGAGGACAGGAAGCGAGACCGGGGGATGACCTCCCACACCACACCCGCGGACCCACCACCGGCAGGTCCGAGAGCGGCACGACGCCGACTCGTACGCGAGCTGCTGCTCGTCGCGGGCCTCTTCGCCGTCTACAAGGCGGGCCGGACGCTCTCGACGGGCCGCACGGACGAGGCCTTCCGCAACGCCACGTGGATCTGGGACGCCGAACGCGCCCTGCACCTGCCCGGCGAGGGCGCGATACAGCGGCTGCTCCTGCACGGCGAATCCCTGATACACGTCGCGAACACCTACTACGCCGCCGTGCACTTCCCGGCGACCGCGCTCTTCCTCGGCTGGCTCTACCTCCGCCGCCCCGGCCACTACCTGTGGACCCGCCGAGTGCTCGCGGTCCTCACCGGGGCCGCCCTCGCGATCCACCTGAGCTTCCCGTTGGCGCCGCCGCGGATGCTCGACGCCGCGCACCTCGTGGACACCGGGCAGGTGTACGGGCCCACCGTCTACCGGGCCGCGCCCGCCGCCGACACCATGGCCAACCAGTTCGCGGCCATGCCCTCACTGCACTTCGGCTGGGCGCTGATGCTCGCCCTCGGGATGATCGCCGCCACCCGGTCGCGGTGGCGGATCCTGTGGCTGTTGCACCCCCTGGCCACCCTGCTCGTGGTCGTCGGGACGGCCAACCACTACTGGCTCGACGCGATCGTCGCCACCCTGCTGCTGGGGGCCGCGCTGCTGGTCGTCCCGCGACCGGTCCCCGAGCCGCACGCCCGGGCCGAGAGGGAGCCGGCGCCGGAAGCGGCCCCGCCGTCGGTGGGCCCGTCGGTACCGCGACCCGTCCGGAGCCCCGCGGCGGGAGTCCGGGCAGCCGCCGGCCCGGACCTCCCCGCCCGCGCGGACGGGGACCCGGCCGTGAACGTCCCCGCGACCGCGGGAGCCGGGCGATGAACGCCACCGCCCTCGCCGTCGCGCTCTGCCTGGCCTCCGCCGTGACCTACGCGGCGGCCGCGGTCGCCCAGGAACGCCTCGCCCGCGCCGCCGTCGCCCGCAGCGCCGGCGCGCTCCTCGGCAACGGCGCCTGGTGGTGGTCGGCCGGACTCAACGCCGCCGCGGCGCTGCTGCACGCCGCCGCGCTGCGGTACGGGCCGCTGACCCTCGTCCAGCCGCTCGGCGCCCTCACCCTCGTCGCCGCCGTACCGCTCGGGGCGCGCGGCGCCGGCCGGCGGGTCGCGGCCACCGAATGGCGGGGCACCCTCGCCACCGTCGCGGGACTCGGCCTGCTGCTCCTCCCGGCCTCCGGACCGGCCCCCGACGACACCCTCACCCTGACCGAGGCACTGGCCGTATCGGGCGCCACCGCCGCCGTGATCATGCTCCTGACGGTCCGCGGCGACGTGCGCTCGGGCCTGCGGCACGCGACGGCGTCCGGGCTGGCCTCCGCAGCCGCCTCGGCCCTGACCCAGACGGTCACCGTCGCGGGAGGCCGCGGGGGAGCCCTGTTCAGCGTCCGGGTGATCGCGGTCGCCCTGCTCGTCGTGGTGTTCGCGGTCGGCGGGATGCTGCTGTCCCAACGCGCCTACCGGGGCGGGCTCGGGGCGCCCCTGGCCGTGGTCAACCTCGCCAACCCGCTCGCGGCCGCCGCGATCGGCATGGTCCTGCTCGGCGAGCGCCTCCACGGCGGAGCCGCGGGCATCGTCCTCGCCGTGGCCGGCGCCTTCGCGGCGGGCCGCGGGGTGATGCTGCTCACCAGGACGACGCCGGGCGATCAGGCTTCCGCGCCCACCGCCCTGCCGAGCCGGCATGTGGCAGCATGACCGGCATGATCGAGCGGTCGTTCCTCTCCCTGTGGTCCAAGGACTCGGTGCTGTCCATCGGTTCGGTGAACTCGGTGCTCTCCATCGGCTCCGTCGGCAGCGTGCTGTCGGTCGCCTCGATCGGCTCGGCGCTCTCGGCCGCGTCGATCGGCTCGGCCCTGTCACTGGGCTCGTCGGGATCCTGGCTCAGCGCCGGATCGGCGCTCTCCGCGTGCTCGACCTTCTCCGTCCTCTCCTACCGCTCCCGCGGCGGCCTCATGACGCTGGGCGCCATGGCGGCCGCCGTCGTCACCGTCGCGTGCGCGGCCCGGGTGCGGCGCGGCTGACCCGCGGAGAACCGTTTCGGGCTGCGGGGCGTCCTCCCTCGTGAGAACGCGTACACACGCGTCATCGCGCGACCGGAGCGGAGTGAACGACCATGGGCATCGTCGGCTGGATCATCCTGGGGCTGCTCGCCGGAGGCATCGCCAAGCTGCTGCTGCCAGGACGCGACCCCGGCGGCCTCGTCATCACCACCCTCATCGGCATCGCGGGCGCCTTCACCGGCGGCTGGCTCTCCGCGAGGTTCCTTGACCGGCCGATCCAGAACGAGTTCTTCGACGCGGCCACCTGGGGCTCCGCCATCGCGGGCTCGTTCGTGCTGCTCGTCGCCTACCGGATCCTCTTCGGGCACTCCCGGCGCTGACGCCCCTCCGGCCGCCGCCTACGCTGGGCCCCGCACGGCGCGACGTACGACCCGCGAGGAGTCCAGAGCGACATGAGCGTCACCCCCGTCCCCACCTCCGACCTGTACGACGAGCACGGCGAGTTCCTCGCCGTCTGTGCCACGCAGTTCCGCCGGTTCGGCGGCCGTGGGCTCTTCGCCGGGCCGGTGCGCACGGTCACCTGCCACGAGGACAACGCCCTCGTGCGCGAACTGGTCGACACGCCCGGCGACGGTGCGGTCCTCGTCGTGGACGGCGGCGGATCACTGCGCACCGCCCTCACCGGCGACCTCATCGCCGGAGCGGCGCACGCCAACGGCTGGGCCGGGATGATCGTCAACGGCGCCGTGCGCGACAGCGTGGCGCTCGGCGGGTTGGACCTCGGGATCCTCGCGCTGGGCACGGTCCCGCGCAAGAGCGGCAAGACGGGCGCGGGCGCCGTCGACGAGCCCGTCGTCATCGGCGGGGTCACCTTCCGCCCCGGCGACCTCGTCCACGCCGACGACGACGGCGTGGTCCTCCTGGCCGCCGGCCCGCACGAGGCCTGACCGCACCCGGACCGCTCCCGAGCCGTGCGGGGCAGCGGCGAGAATCGGCCACCGTCGGGCCGGAGGCCCTGGCGGCGCCCGGTCGGGCCGGGCTTCACTTCGGGCCCATGAGACGACACAGGATCACGGGCCTGCTCGGCGCGTTCGCGCTCGCGGCGGCCACCCTGGCCGCCGCCGGTGTCCCGGCGGCGGCATCGGCCCCGCCCGCGCCCCTTGCCGCACCCGCCTCCACGCCCGTACCCGCGGGGGCCGAGCCCCCCGCCGAGTTCGGGACCGACTGGCACGACCCGCTCACCCCCGGCCCGCCCGTGACCCGGCCGCCGACCCGGTCCTGCCGGGTGACCCTGGCACAGGCCCGGTTCGTCGACTTCACCCCCTACCGGGGCGACTACGCACCCCCGAGCGGCTGTGGCCGCGGCGACTGGGCCAAGGTGGTGCTCCGCCTCGACGGCAAGGTCAAGGGCCGCCAGTACGACCGCCTGGGCAACCTCACCGTCGGCGGGGTGGAGATCCTGCGCACCTCCACCCCCGAACCCTCGCCCGACGGCATCACCTGGTCCGTGGAGAAGGACGTCACCCACTACCGGGACACCCTCAGCCGTCCGCAGCCCGTCGAGATGCTGATCGGCAACGTCGTCGACGACACCTACACCGGCGTCATCGACGTCGAGGTCACCCTCACCTTCCACGCCTCCGACGGCCGCACCCGACCCGCCCCCGACACCCCGGACCGCGTCCTCCCGCTCACCACCCCCGCGGTCACCACCCCGCGCAACACCGAACGCCTGCTGGCGGAGGTGTACGCGACCGGCTCGGGCGGGGGCTGCGAGGAGTACTGGTACCTGACCGTCCCGGACGCGGCCCCCTACTCCTGCAAGGCCGCCGGCGGCCCCCACCGCGAGGTCCGCGTCCTCGTCGACGGACAGCTCGCCGGTCTCGCGGCCCCCTTCCCGACCGTCTGGACCGGCGGCTGGTCCAACCCCTTCCTCTGGTACGTGATCCCCGGCCCCCGCGCCTTCGACGTGCAGCCGATCCGCTACGACCTGACGCCCTACGCGGCGCTCCTCAACGACGGTCGCCCGCACCGGATCGAGGTGTCCGTGGCGGGCGTCCCGGCCGGGCAGGCCGGCTGGAGCACCCCCACCAACCTGCTGCTCTGGCAGGACGCCGGCCGTGCCGTCGTCACCGGCGCCCTCACCCGGCACGAGGAGGTCGCACCCACGGGCTCCTCCCGCTGGACCCCCGGCGCCGAACACCGCCTGGACACCGACGGCGGCCACGGCCTGACCATCGCCGGGCACCTCGACACCTCCCACGGCCGGGTCGTCACCACCGTCACCCGCACCGTCCGGCACGCCTCCACGCACCGCTGGACCGAGGGGGAGAGCCGTGACGCCCTCACCGCCGAGTGGACCGACCGGGAGAGCGTGACCCGAGGCCCGACGACCACCCGCACGTCACGCACGTACACGATGGACGGCGAGACCACCCTGGGTGCCGGGGACCGGCTGCGCACCGTCCTCTCCCTCGGCGACCGCGCCGACACCGTCGTCCTGCGCGGCGGCCGGGAGATCGACCGCTCACGGCTCGACGACCGGTACACAGGGGACGCGAGCTACACGGCGAACGTCCCGCGCGAGCAGCGCCACGCGGTGGCCACCACCACGGCGCGGTACCGGCTCCACGGATCGCAGCAGCCGGGAGGGTGCTACGACCGCACCCTCACGACCGTGCAGGGCGTGCTGACGGTGGACCGGCGGGGCTGCTGACAGCGGCGCCGCCTACGATGACCGCCCATGGACACGAGTGAGGCCGGCAGACAGCTGGTCGACGGCCGCTTCGAACTGATCGGCCCCCTGGGCGCCGGAGGCATGGGCACGGTGTGGCGCGCCCGCGACATCGCGTTGCACCGCGACGTCGCCCTGAAAGAGGTGCGCCCGCCGGACCCGGCGACCGCCGCCGCGCAGCCCGGACTCGTCGTCCAGCTGCGCGAACGGGCCGTGCGCGAGGCCCGGGCACTCGCCCGGCTCACCCACCCGAACGTGGTGACGATCCACCACATCGTGGAGCCCGCGCCGGACGGCGAGGGGCATCCGTGGATCGTGATGGAGCTGGTCAAGGGCGGCTCACTGCACGACCGGCTGGAGTCCGGCCCGATGCCCGTCGCGGACGTCCTGCGCATCGGGCTCGACGTGCTGTCGGCGTTGCGGGCCGCGCACGCCGAAGGGGTGCTCCACCGTGACGTGAAACCGGCCAACGTCCTCCTGCGGCCGGAGGGCTCGGCCGTGCTCACCGACTTCGGCATCGCCGCGCTGCACGGATCGACCGCGCTCACCTCGACGGGCGCGTTGATCGGCTCGCCCGAGTACATCGCGCCCGAGCGGGTGCGCGGCGCGGAGGGCCTGGCCGCCTCCGACCTGTGGTCGCTCGGCATGACGCTGTACGTGGCCTCCGAAGGGGTCCACCCGCTGCGCCGCGCCACGACCATGGCCACCATGGTCGCCACGCTGGAGGACCCGATCCCGGCGCCGACGCGTTCCGGACCGCTGGGGCCCGTACTGGAACGGCTGTTGGTGCGGGATCCGGCCGCGCGGCCCGACGCCGAGCAGTTGGAACGACTGCTCCGCGACGCGAGCAGCGCTCTCCGGGGAACGCCGCCCCCACCGGCCCCCGCACCGTCGCCCTCGCCCGGATTCGGGCCCTACGGCCCGCCTCCCACGGCCGTGAACTCCCCCGGGGCGCCCTTCGGCCCGCCGGGCGGCAACCCGTACGCGGTGACCACCCCCGTGCCCGCCGCCCGGACGGCGCGCCGCCGGCCCGCACTGCTCGCCGCGCTGGTCGCGCTGCTCCTCGCGGGTGGCGCGACCCTGGCCGTGAACCTGCTGGGCGACGGCGACGACGCCACCCGCGACGACGCGAAGGGAGCCCCGGCGGCCTCCCGTTCCGTCGATCCCTCGCCCGCCGCGAGCCCGGCGGGCGCGAAGCCCGCCACCGGCAAGCCGTCCGCCTCCACCCCCGCCGGACGCACCAACTCCGCTCCGCCCGCCGCCTCCCGCGCCGACCTGCTCACCCCCGACGGCGCCCGCGCCGGTCTGGAGGCCCTGAAGCAGGGCGCCGGAACCACGACGTTCGTGAGGCTGGTGGTCTACCCGGAGTACATGCTGGCGGGCGTCCCCACCGCGCCCGGGGCGAAGACGTACGACAACTGGCAGTACCGTGACGGCACCGCACGGCGCCTCGCCCCGGGCGGGACCGTCCCCGCCGGTGGGCAGCTGATGGACATGTCGACGGTGAAGTGGGACGTGCTGCCGACCCTCCTGAAAGAGTCCAGGGAACGCCTCGCGGTCGCCGTGCCCAGCCAGCGCTACCTCATCCTCGACGTGTGGTCGGACGGCACCCCGGCCATCCGCCCCTACATCAGCGATCCCTACGGCCAGGGCGGCTACGTCCTGGCGGGCGTCGACGGCATGATCAAGAAGGTGGTCGGCGGCTGACATGCTGTACTCCGCAGGCGCGGGCGCGGCAGCGCGCGCCGACCACGGAGAAGGGTCCGCCCCACCATGCCCGGCTGGCGCACCACACTCACGGCGGCGGGGATCTCCGGATCCCGGCAACGAGCCGACTTCACCCACGCGGCCCGGCGGGTGGCACGCCGCGAACCGGCCCCCTACGCGGCGCTGCGCCTGCTCGCCGCGCCGCCGCTCCAGCCCTGGCTGGCGGCGGGTCTCGCCTTCATGAACCGGGTCGACGACGTGGCCGAGACCGGAACCGCGCGGCGGCGCACCGCCGGTCTCGCCGCGCTGGCGGAGGACTTCGAGGTCGCCGTGCGGACCGGCGCCGGCGCCGATCCGCTGGTGCGTGCCTACGCCCACGCCGTGAACACCCGGGGCATGCCGGTCCGTTGGGTGTCCCGCTTCATCGAGGGCGCGGTCACCTTCGAGGCCGCCTTCGACGGCTTCGCCGCCGAGGAGGACTTCCAGGACTACCTCGACGCGTACGCCTGGCCCGCGGTACTGGCCTTCGTCGGCCTCCAGTACCAGGGCGGCCCGGACGAGGAACAGGCCGCCGGCTGGCGGAGGTTCGTCGAAGCGGCGCAGCGCGTGGACTTCCTGGCCGACCTTGCCTCGGACCTCGCCGAGGGCCGGCTCTGCATCCCGCGTGCCCGCCTCGCCGAACACGGCGTGACCCGGGCCGACCTCGAACAGGCCCGCGACACCCCGGCGGTACGGGCGCTCCTCGACGCGGAACGCGGCCTCGCCCGCACCGCCCTCGACGCCACCGACGGACTCGTCGACCTCGCGGTTCCCGGCCTGCGCCCGATGATCGCCACGATGGCCGAGTTGATGGCACACCAACTCGCCGCGGTGGAGCGGGCCGGCGTCAAGGCTCTGCGCGAGGACACCGGGTACGGTCTCGTTGCCCCGCTGCGCACCCTGCTCCGAGCCCGCGGAGCGCGTACGCGTGCCTGATCGGGGACGGGCGTCGGGCGCAGTGGGCGGCGGCGGCCCCGCCGTCCACCCGCTCCGGGCGCTCCCGGCGCCGCGCCCACCCCTCCGCGTCACCCTCCGGGCCCGCGGCCAGGGCCCGCCGTGAACCGGGCGGCACCGCGGACCGGTGCCGGTGCCCGGGTGGCGGGCGGCCCGCTCAGTAGGCCCCGTTGACGTTGTCGATCGAACCGTAGCGGGCGGCCGCGTAGTTGCAGGCGGCGGTGATGTTCGCGACCGGGTCGTAGGAGTCCTCGGACGTGCCCGGCACGTGGTAGGCGCGGAAGGTCGGATCGATGACCTGGAGCAGACCCTTGGAGGGAATGCCGGCGGCGGCGTTGGAGTCCCAGTTGTTGATCGCCAACGGATTGCCCGAGGACTCCCGCATCACATTGCGGTGAATTCCCTCGTAGGTTCCGGGAATTCCGTGGAGGGCCATCACGTCCAGCGACTCGCGTATCCAGCCGTCCAGGTTGTTCGTGTACGCGGTCGCCGGTCTCGCCGCCGCCGCGGTCTTCGCCGCCGTGCCGAGGGACAGCGTCAGCCCGGGCCGGATGACCGCCGGGTCGGCGCCGACGACCCCGCGGTTCGCCTCGTAGAGCTGCGCCCATCCGCCGCTCAGCGCGTGCTTGGCCGCGATCGTGGACAGCGTGTCGCCCGCGACCACCGAGTACGTGGTGGGAGCGATGCTCTCGGCCGCGCCGGCGGTGCCCGCACCGATCAGCGGGAGGGCCAGGGCGACACCGCCCGTCCCGGCGATGGCCAGCCTGCGGACGATCGAGTGCTGCTTCGGGCGGCGGTGCTTTCCCTTTGCGGGCATGGCGGAATTCCTCACGTGGGGGTGCGGGGAGCGTCCCTGGCGGTGAGGGGATCGAACGCCGGGCCACCGGGAACGAGGTGACCGTAAGACAGCCTGTGGGGGCCGAACAAGCCTGGAATTGCGTCGGGTGATCGACATCCCGCATTCGTTCCGGTTAATGACCTTGGGAATGGGAAGCGGGGAATGTCGATTTCCTTTCCGGGGAAAGGGGATCCGACTCTTTCGCGGAATTGATGTTGAAGGGCCCCGAGTGACTCACATCACGGGCGGGCGGCCTCGTGCGGAAAACAGGGCAAGTCGCCCTTCTGTCTACCGGATTCGGGCGAGCCACCCGTTGGTGGCGAATCGCCCATCAAGGTTCCTTTCCGGCGTGAATTCCTGCCCGGCCGGCGCCGGCGCCGCCGAGGCGGAGCCGCTCCCCGGAGCGTGCCCCCGGGTCACGTCCCGCCGGCCCCCACCGGGTCGGTCGCGAGTTCCGTCAACGCCTCCAGGGCGACGGCCACCGACCTCGCGGACGCGGGCAGCAGGGGGAGCCGTACGTCGGGGGTCGGGATCCGGCCGAGGGCGTGCAGCGCCCCCTTGACCACCGCCGGGTTCGGCTCCGCGAAGACCGCCGCCGAGAGTCGGGCCAGCGCGTGGCCCAGCGCCCGCGCGCGCGACACCTCGCCCGCCTCCCAGGCCGCCGCCAGCTCCACGAAGCGCTCCGTCGCCAGGTGGGCCGAGGCGAGGATCGCTCCCTGCGCGCCGACCGCCAACAGGGGTGACACGTAGGCGTCGTCGCCCGCCAACACCGCGAAACCCTCCGGCCGGTCACCGAGCAGCGCCACGACGTCCTGGTCGATGCCGCCGGCCGCGTACTTCACCCCGACCACCCCGGGCAGCTCCCCGAGCCCGCGGAGCGCGGCGGCGTCCAGGGGCTGCCCCGTGCGGTAGGGGACGTGATAGACGACCAGCGGTACGGGGCTCACCTCGGCCAGGCGCTCGAAGTGCGCCAGCACCCCCGCCGCCGAGGGCCTCACGAACGAAGGGACGGTCACCAGAGCCGCCCGTACCGGCTGCCGACGCGCGAGCCGGGCCAGTGCGGCCTCGCTCGCCCGGGTCCCGCTCGCCCCCGCGCCGACGGTGAGCGGCGCCCCGCGCTCGCGACAGACCCGGGCGCAGACGTCGGTGACCAGATCGCGCTCCGCCGCGTCGAGGCCGGAGCTCTCCCCGGTGGTGCCGAGGGCGACGATCCCGCGGGCGCCCGCGTCGAGCACCTCGTGGGCGAGGGCCTCCAGGGCGTCGACCGCGACCTCCCCGGCAGCGGTGAAGGGGGTGACGAGAGGGACGTGGATCCCGCCCGGGAAGGGGCGCGCGTCCCGGTCCCGGCTCTGAGCCGCGTTCGGCGGCGTCGCCGTGTCCTGCGAGGCGTTCTGTGTCATGCCGACCAGCCTGCCCCGCCCCGATCGTCGAATCCAGTTCGCATTTCTTACTCGAAGCGTAAGCTGAGCCGATGCTCGATGTACGACGCCTGCGCCTGCTGCGCGAACTGGCCCGCCGCGGCACCATCGCCGCCGTGGCGGAAGCCCTCGCCTTCAGCCCTTCGGCGGTCTCCCAACAGCTCGGCGTCCTGGAACGCGAGGCGGGCCTGCCCCTGCTGGAGCGGACCGGCCGCCGGGTTCGCCTCACCCCCGCCGGCGAGGATCTCGTCCGCCACGCCGAGGCCGTCCTGGAGCGGCTGGAGCGGGCCGAAGCCGACCTCGCCGAGGCGCGCGGCGGCCTCGCCGGCGTCCTGCGCGTCGGGTCCTTCCCCACCGCGACCCGCGCCATCGTCCCGGCCGCCCTGGTCGCCCTCGCCCGCCTCCACCCGCGCCTGGAGCCGATGGTCTCCGAGACCGACCCGGCGGCGGTCGCGCACGCACTGCGCGCCGGTGACCTGGACGTGGCGCTGGTCCACGCGTACGACTTCGTTCCCACGCCCGAGGAACCCGGCCTCACCACCGAGCCCCTGTTCGGTGAGGTGATGTACCTGGCCGTCCCCGAGGGCGCCGAGGTGGAGGCCGGGCCCGACCAGGGCGCGGTCCTGCGGACGAGGGCCGACGCCCCCTGGATCACCGCCACGCCGGGCACCCTCTGCCACGCCATGACGGTGCGCGCCTGCCAGGCGGCCGGGTTCACCCCCCGGGTGCGGCACCAGGTGGACGAGTTCGCCACCGTCCTCGCCCTGGTCGCGGCGGGACAGGGAGTGGCCGTCGTGCCCCAGCTCGGGATCCGCGGCGCCGAACCGGGGGTCTCCCTCACCCGGCTCCTCATGCAGCGCCGAACCGAGATCGCCTTCCGGGACGGTGCGGCCGGGCACCCCGCGGTGGCCGCGTTCGGCGCGGCGCTGCGGGCCGCCGTGCCACCGGAACTGGCCAGTCCACCGGAACTGGCCAGTCCGCGCGCCGAAGGGTGACACGGCTCCCGCACCGCGTGCCGCCCGTGTACGTTCGATGATCCAGACGGATCCGATCAGAGCGGGGTACGACGTGACACATCGCGTACGAGGGGTCATCGCCCGGAGCAAGGGCGCACCGGTGGAGACGACGACGATCCTCGTGCCCGACCCGGGGCCCGGCGAGGCCCTGGTCAAGGTCCAGGCCTGCGGGGTCTGCCACACCGACCTGCACTACCGCGAGGGCGGCATCAACGACGAGTTCCCCTTCCTCCTCGGCCACGAGGCGGCGGGCGTCGTCGAATCGGTCGGACCGGACGTGACGTCCGTCGCGCCCGGTGACTTCGTCGTCCTCAACTGGCGTGCGGTGTGCGGGACCTGTCGGGCCTGCAAGCGCGGCCGTCCCTGGTACTGCTTCGCCACGCACAACGCCACCCAGCCCATGACCCTGGAGGACGGCACGCCGCTCTCCCCGGCCCTGGGCATCGGCGCGTTCGCCGAGAAGACGCTGGTCGCCGCCGGCCAGTGCACGAAGGTGGACCCGGCCGCCTCGCCCGCCGCCGCCGGCCTGCTGGGCTGCGGCGTGATGGCCGGCCTCGGCGCGGCCCTGAACACGGGCAACGTCGGACGGGGGGACTCCGTCGCGGTCATCGGCTGCGGGGGAGTGGGCAACGCGGCCGTCGCGGGCGCCCGGTTGGCCGGCGCCTCGAAGATCATCGCCGTGGACCTGGACGACCGGAAGCTGGAGTGGGCGCGGGGCCTGGGCGCCACCCACACCGTCAACGGGGGCAAGGACGACGTGGTCGAGGCCATCCGGGCGCTGACCGACGGCAACGGCGCGGACGTGGTCATCGAGGCCGTCGGCCGGCCCGAGACGTATCGGCAGGCCTTCTACGCCCGCGACCTGGCCGGGACGGTCGTCCTGGTCGGCGTGCCGACGCCGGACATGAAGCTGGAACTCCCGCTCATCGACGTGTTCGGACGCGGCGGCGCCCTCAAGTCCTCCTGGTACGGGGACTGCCTGCCCGAACGCGACTTCCCGCTGCTCGTCGACCTCTACCTCCAGGGCCGGTTGGACCTGGACGCCTTCGTCTCGGAGACCATCGCGCTCGACGGGGTCGAGGAGGCCTTCGGTCGCATGGAGCGCGGCGAGGTGCTGCGGTCGGTGGTCGAGTTCTGATCCCGCTCCGCCTCCCGCGCCCCGACGCCCCGGACCACACGGGGTGATCGGGCGCGGGTACGCGGCGGGACGGGCGCGGGAGGCGGGCCCGTCCGGGCCCCGCCGGCCGCACCCGTACCGCCGCGCCGCCACCCGGCCCGGGGGGCCCGATGGGCGCTGCTTGGGTTCGGGAAACCGATCCTCCCGTCCCACGACCGCGATCCGGCCAGGGCGACCGCACCGCGGCCACCGTCAGCCCCGACTGCGAGGCCATCCGTCCCGGGCTGACCGCGGGCGGGCCCCGGCCCGGCTGCCGGCCCTCGTCCGCGACGAACTCCGGGCACCCGCCCCCGGACACCCGCGGGCCGTACCGGCGTCACTTCGACGACAGCCCTTAGGGTGCCAGGCATGACCGAACAACAGGCACAGCCCGCCCCGTTGCAGCCGATGCCCACCGATTGGCGGCGCGCCCTCGCGGTGGTCGCCCACCCCGACGACCTGGAGTACGGCTGCGCCGCCGCCATCGCGGAATGGACCGACGGTGACCGGGAGGTCGTCTACGTGCTGGCGACGCGCGGCGAGGCGGGCATCGACACCCTCGCCCCCGCCGAGTGCGCACCGCTGCGGGAGGCGGAGCAGCGCGCGAGCGCGGCCGTCGTCGGGGTGTCCGAGGTGGAGTTCCTCGACCATCGAGACGGGGTCGTCGAGTACGGCCTCGACCTGCGCCGGGACATCGCCGCCGCCATCCGCAGGCACCGCCCCGAGCTGATCGTCACTCTCAACCACCGGGACACCTGGGGCGGCGCGGACGGCGGCGGCTTCTGGAACACCCCCGACCACAAGGCCGTCGGACGCGCCGTGCTGGACGCGGCCGGCGACGCGGGCAACCGTTGGATCTTCCCCGAGCTGATCTCCGTGCAGGGCCTGGAGCCCTGGAACGGGGTGCGCTGGGTCGCGGTGGCCGGTTCCGCCACTCCGACGCACGCCGTCGACGCCACCGCCGGTCTGGAGCGGTCCATCGCGTCCCTGCTGGAGCACAAGGCCTACATCGAGGTGCTCACCGACCAGGACCCCGAGGAGTACGTGCGGACCTTCCTCACCGGCAACGCCCAGCAGGCCTCGGCACGCTTCGGGGGTCGCCCGGCGATTGCGTTCGAGCTCTTCCCGCGCTGATCGGACCCCCCTAAACTGACGATCCGTCAGTGGCGAGGGGGCATCGGGTGATCGACACCATCACCACGGAGATCGAGGAGGGGGAGGAGCGCATCCGCCTCGAAGTCGAGGACGGGATCGCGTTCCTCACCCTCTGTCGTCCGGACCGACTCAACGGTTGGAGTTGGGAGTCCACCCGCCAACTGGGTCTGCTGGCCGACCGGATCCGCTTCGACCCGGCGGTGCGGGTGGTCCTGCTGAGGGCCGACGGGCGCGCCTTCTGCGCCGGGATCGACGTCACGGCCCCCGGTGGCGCGATCACCGGACGCACCCCCGCCGAGCGGACCCGGAACTACCACGAGGGCATCCGCTGGGTGCACGAGCGCTTCGCGGTCCTCGCCCGGCTCCCACAACCCGTCGTGGCCGCCGTCCAGGGATACTGCCTCGGCTTCGGCTTCGAACTCGCGCTGATGGCGGACGTGCGGTTGGCGGCCGAGGACGCCGTCTTCGCCCTGCCGGAAGCCCGGCTGGGCGTGGCGGTGGACGCCGGCGGGGACCTGCGCATCGCCCGCGAGGCCGGTGCCGGCTGGGCGAAGTACCTGGCCCTGACCGGGCGGCGGATCGACGCCCGTACGGCGGAACGCCTCAACCTGGTCCAACAAGTGCTGCCTATGGACGAGTTGGCGGCATCCGCCCGCGCGTTGGCGGCCGAGATCGCCGCCAACGCGCCACTCGCCGTCCAGGGCATCAAGCGCGGGATCGACGCCTATGCGGACGCCGCCCTCCCGGCCGCCCTCGACGGTGTCGCGATGACCGCCGCACTCACCCTCACCTCGGAGGACGCCCGGGAGGGGTACGCGGCCAAGGCTGCCCGACGCCCGCCGCACTTCACCGGTGGGTGACGGGTGGGCACCGCCGGCGAGCCCCGGCGCCCCGACCGGCCGCCGGGACCGTCGTGAACCGATCGGTTCACGGCCTGAACGGCCCGCGCCCCAACTGGGTGCGGATCGGCGCCACTTCGGGGTTCACCAGCGAGCGCCGCTGCCAGTTCGCACCGTCGACCACCAGCGTGTGCCCGGTGACGAAGCGGGCGTAGGGCGAGGCCAGGAAGGTCGCCGCCCAGCCCAGCTCGCGCGGCGCGCCGACCCGCAGCGCGGGCTGCCGGCCGTCCCTGTCGTCCGGAGCGGCAGTGTCCTGGCCGCCCCGGATGTCCTCGGTCATGTCCGCGTGCGGGAACAGCCCGGGGACCAGCCCGTTGATCTGGATGCCGTACGGACCCCACTCGACGGCGAGCGTCTCCACGAGGTTCTTCACACCTGCCTTGGCGGCGGCGCTGTGGGCGAAGCCCGGGCCGCCGGTCCACGCGTACGAGGCGCCGATGTTCACGATCGAGCCGGGAGTGCCCGCCGCCAGGTGGCGGCGCCCGAACTCGCGGGTCATGAACCAGGTGCCCGTCAGGGTGATGTCGACCACCGCCCGCCACGCGTTCGGCGACAGGTCCTCCGCCGGGCAGGGGAAGTTGGCGGCGGCGTTGTTGACCAGGACGTCCGGCGGACCGAACGCGGCCTCGGCCGCGTCGAAGACGTCCGAGACCCGCTCCGGGTCCCGGATGTCGCAGACGGCGGCCGCCACCCGGCCCGCACCCGGGACGGCCGCCAACTCCTTGCAGGCCGAGTCGAGTGGTGCGGCGCGCCGGCCGGCGATCACCACGTCCGCGCCGAGCCGGGCGAACTCGGCGGCGATGGCCTTGCCCAGCCCGGTGCCGCCGCCGGTCACCAGGACCACCTGCCCCGCGTAGGTTCCGGGGGGCAGGGCGGTGGCGCCGAGCGGCGGCGGCGCGGGTAGACCGCGCAGAGGGTTCTCCATGCGCCCATCGATAGCGTGTGGACGCCCAGATCGCCATGCCCGGGGCAGGCCTACCGGCCGGGCGCGTACGCCTGCCTGCTCGCGCAGGTCCAGATGACCGGCTTGAGCCTGCCCTTCGCGTTCACGGCCGCTCCGCCGACCCGGTCGTCGTCGGTGACCGCGTCGGCCGTGCTCGGCGCGCCCTTGGCGAGCCGGGGCAGCGCGAGGACCGGGCCGGAGCCGGGCCACCACTGCGCCTGGTCCTGGAGGGTCATCGACTCCGGGTGGAACTTGGCCGTGCCGACGCTCACGTTCGTCGTCGCACTGATCGCCTCGAAGGTGCCGTACGGGTGCGTGCTCAGGACGCCGGGGGAGGAACCGGGACCGGTGTGCGGGGGCGTCCAGACGAACGGCCTGTACTCGTGCCAGGGCCCCCGCCAGTCGTAGCCGACGATCCGACCGCTCTCGTCGATGTCCTGGACGTGGCTCGACTCCGGCGTGCCGCCGCCGCTGGGCGCCAGCGTGCGCGCCGGGCTCCCGTCCCCCGGCCACAGCACGGGGTGGCTTCCCTGGAGGTGCTGCCCGGTCTCGGGCACCTCGTAGTCCTGCTCGGACATCCCGAGGACGTCCCCGCGGCCGTTGATGCCGGTGACCATCTCGATGCGCGTGCCCGGGCCCGCGTCCGCCGGCACGGGAAGGTCCCGCACCTTCACGCCGTCCTTCCAGACGACGCCACCCGGCGTGCCCCGCGAGACGATGTACCCGGCGTCGTTGACGTCGGCCTCCATGTCGTACCCGTAGCCGCCGGGCAGCGTGGTGACCGCCGCGGCACCCTTCCGGTACGAGAACAGCGAGGTTCCCGCGGCGTCGTGGAGCACGCCCACCATCAGGCCGTGCCGGTTGACGGCGAGCACCCGTCCGTCGGCGTTCGGGTCGGCGAGCGGCACCTTGTGCAGGGTGGTGCCCGTCCAGTACACGGGCTTGCCACCGGACACGCCGACGCTGAGGTTCCCCGCGCCGAAGTCCAGCACCCCCTGCGTCTGAACGGAGTCCGGGTAGTAGGTGTCGGGCGTCAGCGCGCCCAGGACCCGGATCTTCGGCGTGCACGGGGCGGCGGCGGCCGGTCCGGCGGCCGTCACGAGGCCGGCCACGACCATGGCCGCCGCTGCCGCCGCCGCACCTCGTCTGATGCGCACGTTGTCCATCGGTGGAATCCCCCTGGTGATGACGGTGTGGCGCCGCCGCGCACACGGCGGCGACAGGTGTCATGTCCCCTGTGACACCTGCTTGTTGATGTTATCCCCGAGAGCCTGTTCACCGGCTGACCTCGCGCGCACGGATCCGGGGACGCGGACCGCACGGGACCCGGGTCCCGGCGGAGAGTCCGGCGGAAGTGGTTCCCAGATCCAGAAGCGACCGCTTAGTATGCCCGCGGAGCGTGGTTCCTCGACGGCGGCTGGAGGCCCCGGATGCAGGCATGGCGAGTACATACCCCCGGCGAGCCCCGCGAGGCCATGCGCCTCGAAGAGGTTCCCGAACCGATTCCCGGCGAGGGCGAGGTGCGCCTCAGGGTGCTCGCCGCCAACGTCAACTTCCCCGACGCCCTGCTCGTCCGCGGGCAGTACCAGATCACACCGCCGCTGCCCTTCACCCCGGGCGTGGAGATCTGCGGCGAGACCGAGGACGGGCGCCGCGTCATCGCCAACCCGAGCCTGCCCCACGGCGGCTTCGCCGAGTACGTCACCGCGCCCGCCCGCGCCCTGCTGCCCGCCCCGGACACGCTCGACGACGCCGAGGCCGCCGCCCTGCACATCGGCTACCAGACCGGCTGGTTCGGCCTGCACCGCAGGGCCCGCCTCCAGGCGGGGGAGACCCTGCTCGTCCACGCGGCCGCCGGCGGCGTCGGCAGCGCCGCCGTACAACTCGGCAAGGCCGCCGGGGCCACCGTCATCGGCGTGGTCGGCGGCAAGGCGAAGGTCCGCACCGCCGAGGAACTGGGCTGCGACCTCGTGATCGACCGCACGGCCGAGGACCTCGTCTCCCGCGTCAAGGAGTTCACCGGCGGGCGCGGCGCCGACGTCGTCTACGACCCGGTCGGCGGGGACGCGTACACCGCCTCCGCCAAGTGCGTGGCCTTCGAGGGCCGGATCGTCGTCGTCGGCTTCGCGAGCGGCACGATCCCCACCCCCGCCCTCAACCACGCCCTGGTGAAGAACTACGCGGTCCTCGGCCTGCACTGGGGGCTCTACGCCATCAAGGAACCCGCCTCCATCCTCGCCTGCCACACCGAACTCACCCGGCTGGCCGCCGAGGGCGCCATCGCCCCGCTCGTCAGCGAACGCGTCCCGCTCGCCGACGCCGCCGACGCCGTGCAACGCCTCGCCGACGGCGCCACCACCGGTCGCATCGTCGTGCTGCCCGCCCTGGACGGAGGGACCTCCCGATGACCACCGCCGACGAACTGCGCGCACGCGTGGCCGATCTGCTCGCCGCCCACCCGCCCGCGGACACCCCCCGGGCCGACTTCCTGCGCGCCCGCTTCGACGCCGGGCTGGCCTGGGTCCACTACCCCGAGGGCCTCGGCGGCCTCGGAGCTGCCCGCTCCCTCCAAGTGCTCGTGGACAACGAACTCGAAGCCGCCGGAGCCCCCGACAACGACCCGCGCCGGATCGGCATCGGCCTCGGCATGGCCGCCCCCACGATCCTCGCGTACGGCACCGAGGAGCAGAAAGACCGCTTCCTGCGCCCCCTGTGGGTGGGCGAGGAGGTCTGGTGCCAGCTCTTCAGCGAACCCGGCGCCGGCTCCGACCTCGCCGCGCTCGGGACCCGGGCGGTCCTCGACGAGGCCGCCGGCGAATGGGTGGTCGACGGCCAGAAGGTGTGGACCTCCAGCGCCCACACCGCCCGTTGGGCCATCCTGATCGCCCGCACCGACCCCGACCTGCCCAAGCACCAGGGCATCACCTACTTCCTCTGCGACATGCACGCCCCGGGCGTCGAGGTCCGCCCCCTGCGCCAGATCACCGGCGAGGCCGAGTTCAACGAGGTGTTCCTGACCGGCGTCCGCATCCCCGACGGCCACCGCCTCGGCGCCGTCGGCCAGGGATGGGCCGTCGCCCGCACCACCCTCATGAACGAACGCGTCTCCATCGGCGGCATGCGGATCCCGCGCGAGGGCGGCATGATCGCCCCGGTCGCCGCCACCTGGCGCGAACGTCCCGACCTGCGCACCCACGACCTCCACCAGCGGCTCCTGGAGCTGTGGGTCGAGGCCGAGGTCGCCCGCCTCACCGGCGAGCGGCTGCGCCAACAACTCGTCGCCGGCCAACCGGGCCCCGAGGGCAGCGGCATGAAGCTCACCTTCGCCCGCCTCAACCAGGAGATCAGCGCCCTGGAAGTGGAACTCCTCGGCGAGGAAGGCCTGTTGTACGAGGACTGGACCATGCGCCGGCCCGAGATCGTCGACTTCACCGGCCGTGACGCCGGATACCGCTACCTGCGCGCCAAGGGCAACAGCATCGAGGGCGGCACCAGCGAAATCCTCCTCAACATCGTCGCCGAACGCGTCCTCGGCCTGCCCGCCGAACCGCGCGACGACAAGGACCTCGCCTGGAAGGACCTGGCCCGATGACCAGCCCGCGCGCCCCCTTCGACCTGCTCTACTCCGAGACCGAGGAAGAGCTGAGGTCCGCCGTACGCTCCCTGCTCGCCGACCGCTGCGCCCCCGCGAGCATCCTCGCGCGCGTCGAGACGGACCACCCCCACGACCCGCGGACCTGGCAGACCCTCGCCGCCGGGATCGGCGCGGCCGGACTGCTGGTGCCGGAGAAACTCGGCGGTCAGGGCGCGAGCCACCGCGAGGCGGCCGTGGTCCTGGAGGAACTCGGCCGGGCCGTCGCCCCCGTCCCCTATCTGACCGCCGGGGTCCTGGCCGCGGAGATCCTGCTCGGCTGCGACCCCTCCTCCGCCGAGGTGGCCGAACTGCTGCGCCAGGTGGCCTCCGGCGAGCGGCTCTGCGTCCCCGCCGTGCCGCTGACCCTGGCCCCCGGCGCGCCCCTGCCCACCGGTGTGCGTGACACCGGCGCGGGCACCCTGACCGGCTCCGTGACCTCCGTCGCCGACGCGGCCGCCGCCGACGTGCTGCTCGTCCTCGCCGACACCGGGCTGTACGCCGTCCCCGCCTCCGAGGTCGCGCTGACCCCGCTGGTCCCGCTCGACCTGACCCGCCCGCTCGCCGGCATCACCCTCGACGGGGCCGCCGGCACCCGCCTGGCCGACGCCGCCACCGCGCGGGCCGCCGTCGCGGGCGCCCTGCTCGCCGGCGCCGGACTGCTGGCCTCCGAGCAACTCGGCCTCGCGGAATGGTGCCTGACGGAGACCGTCGCCCACGTCCGCGGCCGACACCAGTTCAACCGTCCCATCGGGTCCTTCCAGGCCCTCAAACACCGCCTCGCCCGCCTCTGGCTCGACGTGGCCTCCGCCCGCGCCGCGGCCCGCGCCGCCGCCGACGCCCTCGCCACGGGCGCCCCGGACGCACCGCTCACCGTGGCCGTCGCCCAGGCGTACTGCTCGGGCGTCGCCGTCCGGGCGGCCGAGGAGTGCGTACAACTGCACGGCGGCATCGGCATGACCTGGGAGCACCCCGCGCACCTCTACCTCAAGCGGGCCAAGGCGGACTCCCTGGCCCTGGGCACGGCGGGCCACCACCGCGGCCTGGTCGCGGAGTTCGCGGAACTCCCGGCTCCCGGCCCCCGCCCCGGGACGGCGGTCGCCGGCGCGACCCCGTGAGGTGATCACCGTCCTCGGGGCATGACCGCCGCCCTCACCCCCGCCGACCCGGCCGCGTACCGCGACGAGCTCGCCGATCCGCTCGTCGCGGTCGTCGCCGGGGGACCCTCCCTCGGCTTCCTCGCCGGACGCGACCGCGCCGGGGCCGCCGCCTGGTGGGACGGGCTGCTGCCCGCCGTCGAGGACGGCCCCCTCGCACGGTGGATCTTCCGCGACGGCGCCGACGGCCCCGTCGACGGCACGGTCGGCTGGTACCGGGAGTCGAAGGACCGAGGTCGGCACGATCCCCGACCACGCCACCGACCCGCACGGCCGGTTCCACCCCCCACCCTCTTCTGCAAGCACCCACAGGGGTGACCTCGCCCCTCGGGCCGCGTTAGTCCCCGTAGCCGCGGGACCACCGAGCGAGGGAGACCGTATGTACGCCGTACCGCCCGCACCACTCACCCGGCGCGCGCTCCTGCGCTCGGCCTTCACCGCGGCCGTGCTCGCCGGCACCGCCGCGGCCCTGGCCCCCGTACTGCGTGCCCGGCGTCCCCGCCAGACGGTGACCCCGGCCCCGCTCGCCGAGGAGACCTACCGGGGCCGGCACATCGCCGTGGACCTCGCAGGCGTCCGCATCGACGGGCGCCCGCTCCACGTCATGCGCCGCGCGGACGGCAGCTACCTGAGCGGCGTCAACCACTTCCAGTCGTACGGGACCCCCATGGAACTGGCCCGCGCGGCCGTCGACGAACTGGGCACCAATCAGCTGGCGATGGCCGCCCCCCACCACGGCTGACGGCAGGAGCCCCGCGTTGTACACCCGGCAGAACCAGAAGAACCTGACCAGCGCCCAGAAGAAGCGGTTCACGGCGGCCGTCCTGGAACTCAAGCGCAACGGCACCTACGACCAGTTCGTACGGACCCACGAGACGTACTTCGTGCCCGACCGGGATCGAAAGCTCCGCGTCGGCCACATGTCCCCGTCGTTCTTCCCCTGGCACCGCCGCTACCTCCTCGAATTCGAGCGACAGCTGCGGTCCGTCGACCCGGGCGTGTCCGTCCCGTACTGGGACTGGACCACCGACTCGAGCCCCGTGTCCTCCCTCTGGGCCGACGACTTCCTCGGCGGTACCGGACGCGAGGGCGACCGGCAGGTGATGACCGGCCCCTTCGCCCACGCCAAGGGGAACTGGACGGTCACCGTCGGCATCACCGAGGCCGCCTACCTCACCCGCAACCTCGGACGCCCGCAGAACCCGATCGCCCTGCCCACCCCCGCCGAACTCCGGTGGGCGATCGACGACCCCACCTACGACACCTCGCCCTGGGACTCCACGGCGAGCGCGGGCGGCTTCCGCAACAAGCTGGAGGGCTGGGCCGCCCCGAAGAGCGAACGCTGGCGCAACCACAACAAGGTCCACCAGTGGATCGGCGGCCACATGACCGGCGGCACGGCCCCCAACGATCCGGCGTTCTGGCTCCACCACGCCTTCGTGGACCTCATCTGGGACCGCTGGCAGCAGCGGCACCCGAACTCCGGCTACCTGCCCGCCACCCCGCTCGCCCTGGGCGACCTCCAACGCGGCCGGGTGATCGCCCTGGACGAGCCGATGCCCCCGTGGGACGTCACCCCGCGCGAGATGCTCGGCCACCAGGGCCTGTACCGCTACGAATGACCCGCCCGGCCCCACGGGGAAGGGCCCCCGCCACACGGCGGGGGCCCTTCGTCACTCGGCCGTCAGGGCAGGCGATCAGCCGCCGTAGCCCGCGGTGTGGTGCTGGGTGGTGGCGCCGCCACCCGACTGGTTGATGCAGGTGTTGCCGAACGCCGGGTTCAGCAGACCGATCACGTTGATCGTGTTGCCGCAGACGTTGACGGGGACGTGCACCGGGACCTGGACCAGGTTGCCCGACAGGACACCGGGGGAGCCGACAGCCGCACCCTGCGCTCCGGCATCGGCGACTGCCAGACCCGCACCGGCGGCGATGGTGCTACCGGCGACAGCGGTGATGGCGAATGCCTTCGCGATACGCGACATCAAGATCTCCTCGTGGGAAATGGGGGTGCCACGGAATCCGTGGCCTTTGACATGGCGTACAACGCGGAGAGGGCCGCGGGGTCACGGGCGTGACACCCACCCGGTGGCCGAACATCGCACGGATGCACCCGTGCGGGCCCTTCGCCGCCGGGGCGAACCGACCCCGGCCGCGCCCCGGTCCGCACGCCCGCGCGGCCGCCCGCGCACTCCCCGCGCGCGCAGCCGTTCGGCCGGCCGGTGGAGCCCGGCCGTGCCGGCCGGGTCACGCCTTGTCACCCGTCGCGAGGCTGTGCGACCGTGCCCCGGAGAACGGATGCAGGTGGCCGGTGCGCACGTCACCCCAGGAGGACACGATGAGCTCAGCGGGCGGTGCCCGACCCCGGGTCACGATCGGGAGCGGTGTGCTCGAAGGCCGTGCGGAGACCGACGGGACCGCCGTCTTCCGGGGCATCCCGTATGCCGCGCCGCCGGTGGGAGCCCTGCGCTTCGCGGCGCCCGCGCCCCCGGCCGGCCGGCCCGGCGTCCGCGACGCGGGCGCGTTCGGACCCACCGCGCCGAAGGTCCCCTACCCGGAGCGGTTCGCGGTCCTGCTGCCCGACCCGGACGTCCCCGGCGACGACTGCCTGAACCTCAACGTGTGGACCCCCGAGCCGACGGCCGGCGCCCGACTGCCGGTCATGGTGTGGATCCACGGCGGCGCCCTCACCCGGGGATCGACCGCCGTACCCGTCTACGACGGCGCGGCCTTCGCCCGGGACGGCGTCGTGCTCGTCTCGGTCAACTACCGGCTCGGGGTCCTCGGGTACGGGCTCTTCCCCGACGCCCCCGCCAACCGCGGCCTGCTCGACCAGATCGCCGCCCTGACCTGGGTCCGGGACAACATCGCGGCCTTCGGCGGGGACCCCGACCGGGTCACGGTGTTCGGCGAGTCCGCCGGGGCGATCAGCATCGGAGCCCTGCTCGCCGCGCCCCGGGCGGCGGGGCTGTTCGCCCGGGCCGTCCTGCAGAGCGGCGCACCCGAGGCGATGTCCCGGGACCGGGTACGTCCGATGGTCCGCAGAATGGCCTCGCTGCTGAAGGTGCCCGCCACCGCGCGCGCCTTCACCGACGTCGCCCTGCCCGACCTGCTCGCCGCCCAGGAGGCGGTCTCGCGCCGGTCGAGCCCGGTCACCGGCGGCCCCGCCTTCGGGCTCGTCGCCGACCCGGACACGCTCCCCGAGGACCCCCTGGCCGCCGTTTCCCCCGACGTGCCGCTGCTGTTGGGCTGGACCGCGGAGGAGCACCGGCTCTGGCTGGCGCCCACCGGGGCCATGCGGGCCCTGGAGCGGATGGGTCCGCTCGCCGTGGAACTGGCGCGCGTCCGCGCCGGCAAGGGCCGGGACGCGGTACGGGCCCTGCGCGCGGAACGCCCCGACGCCGGCCCCGCCGACCTCGCCGGGCACCTGCTCACGGACCGGCTCCTGCGGGACCCGCTGCGGCGCCTCGCCGGATCCCGCCGGAAGGCCCCGAGCCACCTCTACGAGTTCCGGTGGCCCAGTGGCGTCCCCGGGCTCGGCGCCTGCCACGCCCTGGAGCTGGGCTTCGTGTTCGACACCCTCCACAAGCCGGAGTCCTCCTGGCTGGCCGGGCCCGACGCGCCCCAGGCCCTCGCGGACGAGATGCACGCGGCCTGGGTCCGCTTCGCCGTCACGGGCGATCCGGGCTGGGCCCCGTGGGACGGCGAAGGCCCGCCGAAGGTGTTCGGCGGGCCGGAGCGCGAGGAGCGGGCCTCGGAGCGTGCCGTGGGCGTCACTCCCTAGGAAGGTCGTTACTCGACCGGTCCCTCCATCACCTTGCTGATGAACTGGATCGGTCCCTCGCCCATGTTCGGGACGTACGTCTTGGCGTTGTGCTGACCGTTGGGGATGACCCTCAGGCTGGTGTGGACGGGACCCTTGCCGTAGGTGGCGATGAACTTCTTCACGTCCGGCAGGGTCTTCTTGTTGTTCTCGTTGTCGCCGACCTGGAACGCCAGGTAGACGTCCGGGCCCTTCTTCTCGATGAGCTGCTTGGCGAGCAGCTCCGGGTTGTTCTCCGCCTTCTCCTTCTCGTGGCCCCTCCACAGCGAGGAGTCGGGAACGATGTCCGGGCCGGAGCAGATCGCGGCCTTGAACTTCTCCGGGTACTTCAGCACGGCCTTGAGGCTGGCGAAGCCGCCGGTGGAGGAGCCCATGTAGGCCCAGCCGTCCCTCGACTTGACGGTGCGGAAGTTCTCCCGCATCAGGTCCGGGACGTCGTCGGTGAGCCAGGTGCCCATCTTGGGCTGGGCGGGGATGTCCGACCCGTCCCAGTAGATGCCCTTGTCGTCGGGACCCGGGTTCAGCACGGGCATGGCGAGGATGAAGGGCTTGCTCTTCCCCTCGCTGTACCACTTGCTGATGCTGTTCTGGAGGCCGAGGTCGGTGCCCATCCAGTAGTTGGTCGGGTAGCCGGCGCCGCCGGGCAGGGCGATCATGACGGGGAAGCCGCTCTTGGCGAACTTGGGGTCGTTGTACTCCTTCGGAGCCCAGACCCACACCTTGCCCTTGAAGCCGGACTTCTTGCCGTCCAGCGTGGTGACGGCCACGTGCGTGCCGTCGGCCAGCGTCATCGAGTTCTTGAACTGCGCCTTCGGGCCCGTGGGCATGGACATCTTCGAGGTCGCCGGCGGCTTGGCGGCTTCCTCGTTCTTGCCGTCGGGAGCGCCTCCGAAGGAGACGTCCTTGCCCTTGTCGCTGAAGGGCGGTATGTCGAAGTGACTCATCACGAGCGCCGCGACGCCGCCGAGTGCGAGGACCGTGGTCCCCGCGATCAGCCAGCGCTTGACCTTGGATTTGCGCCGGGGCGGCTCGTCGTACGGGGGCTCGTCGTACTGCTCCCCGTACTGCTGCCCGTACTGCGGATCGGGTCCGCCGTAGGGAGGCTGCTGCGCACCGTACTGACCGTGGTGCGGAGCGCCGCCCTGGTCGCCGTAGGGGCCGCCCTGCTGACCGTACGGGCCACCCTGGCCGCCGTAGGGGCCGCCCTGCCCGCCCTGAGGCCGGCCCTGGGCGTCGTACTGCGGCTGCCCGTACGGCTGCCCGTACTGCGGCTGCCGGCCGGGACCGCCGCCCTGCTGCTGGCCGCGGGACGGCCGGGGCTGCTGCCCTTCAGGCCGATACGGCGGCTGGTACTGCGGCCCGTCGGGTGCGTACGACATCTGCGGTGGCTCTCCGGCTGCTACTGCCCCGTCGGGGCAAGTTTGACTGCTTCCGTTCGAATGATGAACGAAAGTGCTCCGAGGTTCCGCATTTTTACTTCTCTTGACCCTCGGTAGGGACGCTCATTGCCCTTCTCCAGGAAGGTGCGCGGAGTTCCCGTTCTGTTCGCCGGCCATCCCTGGCCCATGCACATGCCGCTGGGTATGGTGCGTCCGCGCCGCCGTCAGCCCCCCATGTCCGGAGGTATGTCTCGTGTTTGGCATGTCCCTTTCACGTCCTCGCCGCAAGACCGCCCTGGCCTCCGCCTTCGGCGTGACCGTCGCGGGCGCCGCCGCGTGGGCGGGCATCGCAGCCGCCCAGCCCGCGCACGCGGCCGCCCTCCCCGCCCCCGACCACGTCGTCGTCGTGGTCTTCGAGAACCACGCCTACAACCAGGTCATCGGCAGTTCCAGCGCCCCCTACATCAACGCGCTGAAGACAGGAGGCGCCAACCTCACCCAGTCCTACGGCATCACGCACCCCAGCCAACCGAACTACCTCCAGCTCTTCTCGGGCTCGAACCAGGGAGTCACCGGCGACAGCTGCTACACCCCCGGCTTCAGTTCCGCACCCAACCTGGCCTCCGAACTGATCGCCGCCGGCAAGAGCTGGGCCAGCTACAACGAGACCCTCCCCGCCCAGGGCTCCACCACGTGCAGCAGCGGCGACTACGCCCGCAAGCACAACCCCTGGTTCGCGTTCTCCAACGTGCCGACCGGCACCGCCAAGACCATGACCCAGTTCCCGACGGACTTCACCACCCTGCCCAAGGTGTCCTTCGTCGTCCCGAACCTCTGCAACGACATGCACGACTGCTCCGTCGGCACCGGCGACACCTGGCTCAAGAACAAGCTCAAGCCCTACGCGGACTGGGCCAAGACCCACAACAGCCTCCTCGTCGTCACCTTCGACGAGGACAACAGGCTCGCCGGAAACAAGATCCCGACCGTGCTCTACGGCCAGCCCGTCACCCCGGGCAGCACCTCCGCCACCACCCACAACCACTACGACATGCTGCGGACCCTGGAGGGCCTGGCCGGACTGACCACCCACGCCGGGAACGCCGCCGGCGCCCAGGACATCACCGGGATCTGGGCCTCCTGACCATGTACGTCGCGGACAGTCGCGGAACCCCCGCGCCCGCCGTGCCCCCCGAGTCACCGGCCGCCGCCCCGGGCACCCGCCCGGGGCGGCGCGCCGCGCTCGCCCCCACGGTGCTCGCCCTCGGCACGGTCAGTCTGATCACCGACGTCTCCTCCGAGATGGTCACGGCCGTCCTGCCGCTCTACCTCGTCGCCGGACTCGGCCTCTCCCCGCTCGGCTTCGGACTGCTCGACGGCCTCTACAACGGCGTCAGCGCCCTGGTCCGGCTCGCCGGGGGCCACCTCGGCGACCGCTTCGGCCGGCACAAGCTCCTCGCCGGGCTCGGCTACGGTCTCTCCGCCCTCTGCAAACCGCTGCTGCTGCTCGCGCACACCCTGCCGGCCATCGGCGCCGTGCTCGCCGTCGACCGGACCGGCAAGGGCCTGCGCACCGCCCCGCGCGACGCGTTGATCTCCCTCTCCGCGGCGCCCGGGGAACGCGGCCGGGCCTTCGGTGTCCACCGGGCCATGGACACCGCCGGGGCGCTGATCGGACCGATCCTCGCCTTCCTCGTCCTGCGTGGCGCCGCCGAGGGCTACGACGCCGTGTTCACCGTCAGCGCCTGCGTGGCCGCGCTCGGCGTGCTCGTCCTGGTGCTCTTCGTGCCCGGCCGGCGCACCGTCCCGATCCCGGCCGCCGAACCCGTCTCGCTGCGCGCCGCCCTCGGACTGCTGCGCCGCCGCGACCTGCGCCGCATCGGCCTCTGCGCCCTGCTCCTCGGACTGTGCACGGTCAGTGACGCCTTCGTGTTCCTGTTGCTCCAGCGGGCCACCGGCCTCGCGGACCGCTGGTTCGCGCTGCTGCCGCTCGGCACCGCGGCCGCCTTCTTCCTGCTGGCGCTGCCGCTCGGCCGACTCGCCGACCGCATCGGCCGCCGGCGCGTCTTCCTCGGCGGTCACCTCGCGCTCCTCGCCGTGTACGGGCTCCTGCTGACCGGCGGCGGACACCCCGCCCTGCCCTACGCGGTGCTCCTGCTGCACGGCGGCTTCTACGCCGCGACCGACGGCGTGCTGATGGCTGCCGCCGCCGACGCGGTCCCCGAGGAACACCGCGGCGGCGGGCTCGCCCTCGTCCAGACCGGACAGGCACTCGCCCGGTTCGCCGCCTCGCTCGGCTTCGGCGCGGCCTGGACCGTGTGGGGCGCCCGCCCGGCGCTCCTCGTCGCGGCCGCCCTGCTGACCGCGGTCGTCGTCGGCTGCGTCCGACTGCGGCCGGCGAACAGCTGATCCCCCCACCCCCGAAAGGCCCCCCATGACCCTCCAGCGCCGGCTCCTGATCCTCGTCTGCGCCGTCGTGCTCCTCGCCGCCGTGGGCGCGCTCGCCGTCGTACGGGCCTCCTCGCGCGCCGAGGAGAAGAACCGGACGCAGGCGGGCGGCCCCCCGGTCGACCGGGGGGAGGTTTCGCTCGACCGGGGCCGGGGCGGGGCGCGGATCGTCTTTCGGAACATGGCCTGGGGCCCGCACCGCGACGAGCTCGCCACCACCGCCGCCGGCGCGCCCGACGGCCCCCGCACCGCGTCCGGCGTGAGCTGCCTGCGCTTCCACTCCGCGGCGGGCACCGGAATCTGCCTCCAGGCCGTCAAGGGCGGGGTCCAGGACACCTACCGGGCCGTCGTCCTCGACGCCCGACTCCACGAGGTGTCCGCCCGCCCACTGGCGGGCATTCCCACTCGGGCCCGGGTCTCGCCCGGCGGCCGGTTCGCCGCCTGGACGGTCTTCGTCGGCGGTGACTCGTACGCCGGTACGAACTTCTCCACCCGGACCTCGCTGCTCGACCTGCGCACCGGCCGGTTCGACGCCTCGTTGGAGGACTTCGCCATCCGCAAGGACGGGAAGGCCTACCGGAACGCCGACGTCAATTTCTGGGGCGTCACCTTCGCCGCCGACGAACGGACCTTCTACGCGACGCTCGCGACGGGCGGACGAACCCACCTGGTCCGCGGGGACCTGGCCGAGCGGACCGTGACCACGCTCCGGGAGAACGCGGAATGCCCGTCCCTGTCGCCCGACGGGACCCGGCTCGTGTTCAAGAAGCGGGTGCCCGGCCTGTCGGCCGACGCGCCCTGGCGGCTGTACTCCCTGGATCTCGCGTCCATGCGGGAGACCCCGCTCGCCGAGGACCGCAGCGTGGACGACCAGGTGGTGTGGCGCGACGGGCGGACCGTCGTCTACTCCCTGCCCGGGGACTTCGGAGCCGACCTCTACACGGTGCCGGCCGACGGCACCGGGGCCCCGGCCCGCCTCATGGCCTCGGCCCTCGCCCCGGCCTTCCTCGACTGAAGGTCGGGACGGGTCGGGAACGAGGGGCCGGGGGGAGGCGCGGGAGACCGGGCCGGGAGCGAACGCGGGGGCGCTACGCCGGGATCAGCGTCTTGCGGCGCCGCTTGCGGGGCGCCGCGCCCGAGACCTTCAGCTCGATGATCGACCGCACGGCCGGCCACTCCTCGTCGAGGATCGAGTAGAAGGCCGTACTGCGCACCGCGCCGTCGAGGCCCCGTGAGTGGGCCCGTCGGACCCCCTCCGAGGTGAATCCGAGGCGTTCCATCGCGGCCCGCGAGCGGCCGTTGCGGGCGTCCGCGCGCAGGGAGATGCGGCGCACGCCCCAGGTCTCGAAGGCGTGGCGGAGCATGAGCAGCTTCGCCTCGGTGTTGATGCCGGTGCCCTGGGCGCCCGGCGACAGCCAGGTGTTGCCGATCTCGGCGGCGTCGGGGATCGCCGTCGCCGGGTCGCCGAACGGGACCCCGGGCACCGCGGGCCACACGAGCGGCCCCTGCCAGTAGTCGAGTTCCAGGAACCGGGTCGAACCGACCACCCGCCCGTCCGCGGCTCTGACCACGGCGAACGGGAGGGATCGACCCGCCGCCTGATCGGCGAGGGCACGGTCGATGTACTCGTGGGACGCCTGCAACCCGTGCGGTACGGGAGTGAAGGCGTAAGTCGTACGATCCTCGGCCCCGGCCATGGCCAAGGCCTCGGTGTGGTGGGGGGCGAGGGGCTCAAGCCGCACGCTGCGGCCGGCGAGGAGTACGGGTACGGGCACGGAGCCTTCGGTCCTTCTGGGCGGTGGGGTGGTTGCACAGTCTGCGCTCCTGACGTCACCCCCCGCGCAAAACGCGAGTGAAAGGCAACGGGCTGTCAGGTGAACGCGAGTGGCTCAATGTAGCCCCTCGAAGTCCTCTCATGAACCCCCTGAATGGCAACGTCGCGACCATGTTTTTCGATCACTTCCGTCCCCGGGGTCCGGGGCCCGCAATCCTGATCCACGGACAACCGTTCCACCGCCCGACACGGACCGCACAGACGGCCGGACCGGCCTCGAACCGAGGCCGCGACAGGGCCTCTGAGCTGCGAAGACGCCGGGATGGTTCGGCGCACTCGGGGAAGGCTCACACGGCCTGTCCCACAGACGATCACGCCGCGCGCCCCGACACCTCAGGGCATCGAACAGGCGGTCGTGGGCGGAGCGTCCCCGGGCGCGCGCATCGCGGCGGCGACGCGTTGCGCCACCCGGGTCGCGGGCGGGCCCGATCAGGCCCCGCGCTCCCCTCGGACGCGCGCCTCGGCGAGGTGAGTGGTCACCGGGCGAGCGCGTCCGGGCGAAGGGGAGCGGGCCCGCGCGGGCCGTCGTAACGTCAGGGGGAACCGCTGTCGGAGATCGGGAGGACCCCATGCTGCGAGGTCTCGCCACACTCAGTTTCTGGGCGCACGACCTGGACGCCGCGAAGCGCTGGTACACCGAGCTGCTGGGGATCGAGCCGTACTTCGAGCGCCCCGGCTACGTGGAGTTCCGGATCGGTGACCGGCAGGACGAACTGGGGATCATCGATGCCCGGCACGCCCCGCCCGGCGCGGTCATCGGGACCCCCTCCGGGGTCGTCGCGTACTGGCACGTGGACGATCTGCCGGCGGCCCGCCGCAGGCTCCTGGAGCTGGGGGCCACGGAGTACCAGCCGGTCACGGAGTGGGGCGAGGCCGGCTTCGCGACCGCCTCGGTGATCGACCCCTTCGGCAACGTGCTTGGCGTCATGTACAACCCGCACTACGTGGAGATCACCGAGGGCTCGGAGCCCGCCTGAGGCCCTTCGCGCGGCGGCACCGCCGCCTGAGATCATCGGGGCATGGACGACGTACTGCGGCGGCTGGCCTCCGTCGGCCCCTTCTTCACCGTGCCGTTCGGGACGGAGCCGCCCGGCCCCGGTTTCCGCCCGGTCGACGCGTTGTACACGGACCACCTCGACCCGTACGTGAACGAGGTGGGGCGACGCGTCCGCAGCGGGCCCGGCCGGGTGGCGGCCTCCACCGCGCAGTTCGGGATCGCCTCCCGGCTCTGGTCGCTCGGCCTCGGCTGCGCCGCCCTGGCCGGTCGGGTGCCGGACCTGGCCCCCGACCGGGTCTGGTGGCGGCTGCCCGAGGGCGGCTCGCTGGAACTGTGGCTGCCCCGCCCCGGGGAGGGCGCCCGGCCCGCCGAGCGACTCGGCGACACCGTGCTCGGGAACCTGGCGGCACTGGACGCCCCGCTGCGCGCCCGGTTCGGGGTGTCCGCCAGGGTGCTGCGGGGCAACACCGCCTCCGGGCTGGTCGGGGCGCTGAGGGTGTTGCTCGACCGGGTGCCCGGCGGCCCGGCCGTGGCCCTGGTCGACGAGCTGCTGTCCGAGGACGGGGCGCTCGGCGGAACGGGCACCTTCGTGTACGAGGAGGGGCTCGGGCCGGCCTTCCTGCGCCGCAGTTGCTGCCTCTACTACAAGGTGCCCGGCGGGGGCCTCTGCGGGGACTGCGTGCTGCGCTCGCGCGGCCCGAAACGCACCGGGGCCACCGGGGAGTAGACGTACCGCTCCCCGATGGCCCCGGCGACACCGCGCCGGCCGTGTGTGACCGGCGCCGGTCACGCGGAGTCCGACTAGAAGGTCAGGTTCCAGGCGTCGATCTTGCCGGTGTCGCCCCCGGCGTTGTCGTTCACGCGCAGCTTCCAGGTGCCGTTCGCGACCTCGGAGGAGGCGTTGACGGTGTAGGTCTGCGCGATGTTGTCGGCGCTGCCGCCGGCCCGGTTGTGCACGGTGTAGACCGTGCCGTCCGGGGCGATCAGGTCGACCTTGAGGTCACCGATGTAGGTGTGCTTGACGTCCACGCCCACCTTGAGGGTGGCCGGGGCGTTGCCCGTGACCCCGCTGACGGTGATCGGGCTCTCGACGGTCGCGTTGTCGGCGATCGTGAAGTCGGCCTGGTTCTCGAAGTACTTGCCGGCGGGCGGAGTGGAGCCGCCGACCGCCTTCAGCGCGTCGACCTGACCCTCGCCGAAGAAGCCGTTCCTGGCGGTGGTGCCGGTGCAGCGGCTGTCCGAGGGGCAGGCGACGTCGTTGGCCTGGGTGGCCAGCTTGTCGCGGATCTGCGCCGGGGTGATGCCCGGGTTGGCGCTCGCGATGAGCGCGGCCACACCCGTGACGTGCGGGGAGGCCATCGAGGTGCCGCTCATGGTGCCGTACTTGCCGCCCGGCTGGGTGCTGTAGATGCCGGTGGCGTCGCCGCCCGGGGCCGTGACGTCGATGACGTTCAGGCCGTAGTTGGAGTACGAGGCCTTCGCGGTGGTGCCCATCGCCGACACGGTGACCACGCCGGGGAGTTCGGTCGGGATGTCCAGGCAGGCGTTGGTGATGGTGCGGGTGACCGGCGTCGAGTCGTTCGGGCTCTCGGTGTCGGTCTTCTTGTTGGCCAGGTCGATGTTGGAGTTGCCCGCGGCCGCGACCTGGAGCGAACCCTTGCCCTCCGCGTACTCCTGGGCGCGCTTGACGCCCTCGATGATCGCGGCCTGGTCGGCGTTGTCCGGGCAGTTGAACTGCCAGGGGTCCGTGTAGTAGCTGTTGTTGGTGACCTTGAAGCCGTGGTCACCGGCCCACATGAACCCGCAGACGGTGTTCTCGGCGAAGAACAGCGAGGAGCCGGGCTCGGCGATGCGCACCGAGGAGATCTTCACTCCCGGGGCCACACCGATGACACCCTTGCCGTTCTTGGCCGCCGCGACGGTGCCCGCCACGTGCGTGCCGTGGGTGCCGACGTCGCGCCAGGCCCCGGTACGGGTGTCCGGCTTGCCGTAGGCGCAGGAGGCGGAGTCCGCCGCGTTGAAGTTCGGCGCCAGGTCCTGGTGCTGGTCGTCCACACCGGTGTCCAGGATGCCGACCTTGACCGAGGCGGAGCCGGTGGTGACGGCCCAGGCCTGGTCGGCCTTGATCTGCGTCATGTCCGCGCGGACCGGCTCGCCCGCCGGGGTCGTGGACTGCGCCGGGTTGGCGGGCAGCGCCGGGTTGTAGGCGTCGGCCGGCACGTCGGACGTGCGGGTGGCGCCGACCTGCTGGACCCCGCTCACGCCGCGCATCGTCGAGGCGAAGGTGCCGGACGCGGAGTGGGCGACGATCACGCCGATGGCGTCGTAGGACTGGAAGACCGTGCCGCCGTTGGAGGCGACGGCCGACCGGACCGCCGAGGTGTCACCGGGAGCGGTGATCACGAGGTAGGCGCGGGTGCCGGCAACCCAGGTCGCACTCTGGGAAGTCGGCGCCGCCGCCGGGGCCACGGCCTTGGCGGCCGGGGCGGACGGAGAGACGGGGGCGGTGCCGGCGAGCGCGGCGGGGGCCCCGAAGGTGAGAGCGGCGCCGAGGGCGGCCGCCAGCACCAAGGCACGTCGAGGTCGGCTGGATATGTGGGGTATCAATGCGTCCTCCGATGACCCGGTGGTGCGGGTGGCACCTACCGGGTCGTACGAAACGAGTGGTGGACGCAAGATGTCAGACGCCTGGCCCGGTAGGGAAGTACCTTTTACCGCAGGCAAGTTGATGATCTTGTGGCTGAAAATCGCCGTACCGTACCGGATTTCGTCGTCCGGTGCGGGAGCGAACCGCGAACTCCTTCGCGAGCGGCCGGATCTCGCCCTGCCCGGCGTGCGGGCCGCGCCGGCGACCTGCCGGTCGGTGGCCCCGCGCCCCCTTTCGGTACGGCCCCCTCGTGGGTCTCCCCGCTCGTCGGGGCGAGCCCCGCGCGGACGCGCCGGCAGGTCGGTGGATCCGGTCAACGGGGCCGGGGGTTCGCCCCTGCACACCAGCGGGTCCGGTCGGGGATGCGGGCCGGCCGGGCCGGGCACCGTGGGGGCGAGCCCCGCCCGGCCGGCCCCGGGGAGGGGGCGGCGTCGCGCCGGGCCCACCCCCTCACGGGCGTTCCGGTCAGACCGGGACGCCGTCCTTGTCGCCGGCCGACTGGACGGGCACGGCGGTCGGTTCCCCGTCGGGATCCGTTGCGCGCACGTCGTCGACCAGCGTGGTCTCGTCGAAGGGGAGGCGACCCGCGAGGACTTCGGTCGCGCGCTCACGGTCGAACTCCTTGGTCCACGTCCCGATCAACACCGTCGCGACGGCGTTGCCCGCGAAGTTGGTGAGTGCCCGCGCCTCGCTCATGAACCGGTCGATGCCCACGATCAGTCCGACACCGTCCACCAGCTCGGGGCGGTGGGACTGGAGGCCGCCGGCCAGGGTCGCCAGACCCGCGCCGGTCACCCCGGCCGCGCCCTTCGAGGCGATGATCATGAACAGCAGCAGCGAGATCTGCTCGCCCAGCGCGAGGGGCTTGCCCATCGCCTCCGCGACGAACAGCGAGGACATCGTCAGATAGATCGCCGTCCCGTCCAGATTGAAGGAGTAGCCCGTCGGCACCGTGATGCCGACCACCGGTCGCGACACCCCGACGTGCTCCATCTTCGCGATCAGCCGCGGCAGCGCCGACTCGGACGAGGACGTCGACAGGATCAGCAGGAACTCCCGACCCAGATAGCGCAGCAGGGAGAACACGTTGATCCCCGTACACACCCGCAGCAGCGTGCCCAGCACCACGAACACGAACAGCAGACAGGTCGTGTAGAAGCCGATCATGATCACGGCCAGGGACTTCAGCGCGTCGATGCCGGTGGCGCCGACCACCGCCGCGATGGCCCCGAAGGCACCCACCGGGGCCGCCCACATGATCATCGCCAGCACCCGGAAGACCAACTTCTGGATGTACCCGATGCCGCGCAGCACCGGCTCGCCCGAGCGCCCCATGGCCTGGAGGGCGAAACCGCAGAGCAGTGCCACCAGCAGCGTCTGGAGCACCTCACCCCCGGTGAAGGCGGACACCATCGTGGTCGGGATGATCCCCAGCAGGAACTCCTGGGTGCTCTCCGCCCCGCCCGCTTTCGCCTGCGCCTCGCCGGCGCTGCGCGCCGCCTCGGTCAGGTGCAGTCCGCTGCCCGGCTCCAGCAGGTTCCCCACCAGCAGGCCGATGGCCAGCGCCACCGTGGACATGACCATGAAGTAGCCGAGGGCAAGACCGCCGACCGCGCCCACCTTCGCGGCCTTGCGCACCGAGCCGATGCCCAGCACGATCGTGCAGAAGATCACGGGCGAGATCATCATCTTGATGAGGTTGACGAAGCCGGTGCCCAGCGGCTTCAGCTCGACGGCCACGCCGGGGGCGGCGAAGCCCACGGCGATGCCGAGCAGCACCGCGGCGATCACCGCGATGTAGAGATAGTGGGTCTTGTCGCGCCTGGCGGCCACGATGCCTCCTGGTGGTGATTGCGTTCCGGGAGACCATCGCCCACCCTGTGACCCCGGTCACCCTTGCGTTCATTGAGTTCACGGCCGGGTGCAGACTGAGCGCCATGTTCCGCTTCCCCCGACCGCCGCGCAGCCTCGCCGGCCAGCTCTTCGCCATGCAGGTGCTGCTGGTCGCCGTCGTCCTCGCCGGGTGCGCGGTCTTCGCCTACGCGACCGCCCGCGGCCAGGCCGAGGAGGCCGCCCGCCTCCAGGCCGGGGCCGTCGCCCGCGCGGTCGCCGACTCGCCCTCGGTGGTCGAGGCGGTCCGGGGCGCCGGACGCGGGACCGACCCGTCGGCGGCGCTCCAGCCCTACGCGGAACGGGTTCGGGTCGACTCGGGCGTGGACTTCGTGACGATCATGTCCCCGGAGGGGCGGCGCTGGACCCACCGCGACCCGCGCCGCATCGGCGAACCCTTCCTCGGGAACACCGCCCCGGCACTGCGGGGCGAGACCTTCGGCGAGACCTACACCGGCACCCTCGGCCCCTCGATCCGCGTGGTCACCCCGCTGCTGGACGGCGGGCGCGTCGTGGGCATGGTCAGTGCGGGGATCACGGTCCGCGCGATCAGCGACCGGCTGGCCGGGCAGCTCTCGGCCCTCGTCTGGGTCGCGGCCGGCGCCCTCGCCCTCGGCGGCGTGGGCACGTACGTCGTCAACGCCCGACTGCGCCGGCACACCCACGGCATGAACGCCGCCGAACTGAGTCGTGTGTACGACTACCACCAGGCGGCCCTGCACGGCGTGCGGGAGGGCCTGCTGATGCTCGACGGCCGGCGCCGGATCACCCTCATCAACGACGCGGGCCGCGAACTGCTCGGCCTGTCCGGTGAGGTCAGGGGAACCGGTGTCGCCGACCTCGCGCTGCCCGCGCCCCTCACCGGCGCCCTGCTCGCGGACCGGCCCCGGGTGGACGAGGTGCACCTGACCGCCGACCGGGTCCTGGTGGTCAACAGCTCTCCCGTGGCGGGCGGTGGCCGCCGGGGTACCGTGGTCACCCTGCGGGACCACACCGAACTCCAGTCACTGGCAGGAGAGTTGGACAACGAGCGGGGGTTCACCGAGGCCCTGCGCTCGCAGGCCCACGAGGCGGCCAACCGGCTGCACACCGTGGTCTCCCTCATCGAACTCGGGCGCGCGGACGAGGCGGTGGAGTTCGCCACCGCCGAACTGGAACTGGCCCAGGCCCTCACCGACGAGGTGGTCACCGCCGTCGGCGAACCGGTGTTGGTGGCCCTGCTGCTCGGCAAGGCCGCGCAGGCACACGAACGCGGGGTCGAGCTGATCGTCACCCGGGACAGCAGCGCCGTCGACACGGGCCCCGGGACGCCGCCCGCGCGGGACCTCGTCACGGTGCTCGGCAACCTCGTCGACAACGCCGTCGAGGCGCTCACGGGCACCCCGGGCGGGCGGGTCGCCGTCACGGTCCGGCCCGACGGCGACCGGATCCTCATCCGCGTGGCGGACAACGGCCCCGGCCTGCCCGAGGGCGCCGGCGCCGACGTCTTCCGACGCGGCTGGTCCGGCAAGGGGGAGGGGCGCGGGCTCGGCCTCGCGCTGGTCCGTCAGGTCGCCCACCGGCACGGGGGCAGCGCGGACGCCGCCCGAGGCGAGGACGGCGGCGCGGAGTTCACCGTACGGCTGCCCGTGCGCCGAGCGGTGCGGGCATGAGCGCCCCCGGGGTGCGGGTCCTGGTGGTCGAGGACGACCCGGTGGCCGCCGACGCGCACGCGCTCTACGTCGACCGGGTGCCCGGCTTCACCGCCGTGGCCGCCGTCCACTCACTGGCCGAGGCCACCCGCGTCCTGGAACGGACCCGGATCGACCTGCTGCTGCTCGACCTGACCCTGCCCGACGGCCACGGCCTTCGCTTCGCGCGCGGCCTGCGGGCGGCGGGGCACCCCGTGGACGTGATCGTGGTGACCTCGGCGCGGGACCTGGCCGTGGTCCGCGAGAGCGTCTCGCTGGGTGTCGTGCAGTACGTGCTGAAACCCTTCGCGTTCCCGACCCTGCGCGAACGCCTGCTGCGCTACGCCGAGTTCCGTGCGACGGCGGGGGAGGCCGCCGGCCAGGACGACGTCGATCGGGCGATGGCCGCCTTGCGCGCGCCCCGCCCGGCGGAGCTCCCCAAAGGCCTCAGCGCCCCGACCCTGGACAGGGTCGCGGCGCTGCTGCGTACGGCGGGCGACGGGCTGACCGCCGCCGGGGCGGCCGAGGCGGCCGGGATCTCCCGAATCACCGCCCGCCGCTATCTGGAGCACCTGGTGGACACCGGTCGCGCGGACCGGACACCCCGGTACGGCCAGGTGGGCCGCCCCGAACTGCGTTACCGCTGGCTCGCGGAGACCGGCTCGGTGTCGAAGGTGTAGAACTTCCGGTGGTCCAGCATGTCGGCCGGGGTCACGTCGTTCCACGGTCGCATCGTGTCGTTGAGGTCAACGACGTTGGTGGTGCCGGCGACCGGCAGGTACGTGGACTGCGGGTGCCTGGCCTGCCAGTCGGCCCACAGCTTGTCGATGTACGCGTGGTGCATCCAGAACACCGGGTCGTTCGGGGAGACGCCGGTGGCCATCTGCCCGCCGACCCACACGTGCACCCGGTTGTGGAGGTTGGCGCCGCGCCAGCCCTCCAGGTTGTTGCGGAAGCCGTTCGAGGCGCTGTTCCAGGGAGCCATGTCGTACACCGGCATGGCCAGTACGGCTTCCACCTCGGCCTTGGTGGGCAGCTCGGCGACACCGGTGCCCAGGGCGCGCCGCAGGTAGGAGCGGCCGTCCACTCGGACGTCTACGTTCCACTTGCCCGTCGCGTACGCGAACGGCCCGTCGAGGACCTGACCGTCGCGGGCCCGACCGGTGCCGCCGAGGAAGTCGGCGGCCCAGAGGGAGGAGCGGGTGGTGCGGTCCGTCGTCCAGTCCCAGTAGGGGAGGGTGACGTTCTTGTCCACGGTCTGGAGAGCCGCTTCGAACTCCAGGAGAAACCGGCGGTGCCAAGGGAGGAAGGACGGGGACCGGTGGCCGACCCGGTCGCCGGAGTCGGTGTCGCTCATGATGAAGCCGTTGTGCGTGGTCACGAAGCGGTCGTAGCGGCCGGTGCGCTTCAGTTCGAGCAGCGCGTTGGTGAAGGCGCGCTTCTCCTCGGAGGTGAGCGAGGCCTGGTTCTTGCGCACGGTCATCACATGCCGCCCATCGGGACGAGGGTCGCGCCCTGGAGCTCGCGCACGGCGGCGCGGGCGAGCGAGATCGGGGTGGCGAAGGTCTCGTAGTGGTTGACCACGCTGATCCAGCTGCCGTCGGCGTTCTGCATCACGTGGAGTTCGCTGCCGTCTATGCGGACCGTGGGCAGGCCGGGTGAGTGGTGACCGCCGTGGTGACCGCCGCCGGTGGCGGCGGTGATCTGTATGCGGCGTCCCAGGTAGACCTCGTCGACCGTGCCGGCGGGTATCGCGGCGCGGGAGTCGGTGCCGGCCGCGTACGCGGTGGCGCCCGCGAGGCCGATGACGGAGAGTGCGCCGGCAGTGGTGCCCAAGGCCTGCCTGCGGGTGATCTTGTTCATGGCCGAAGAACTATCAGGCGGGCGGGGCCAGTTGACCGTTATCCGGACATCGAAGGATAAGTTTCACATCGAACGATTGGGGCGATCTTCCCGTTCTGGTCGAGTTCGACGGTCTGTACGGGAAGATCTGCGTCAGTAAGTCTACTAGCCAGTAATTCTTTCGGTGTCACGCGGTTCCCATGAGCGGGATCACATCGGAGAGTCGGCCGGAAGGTGCGGCGAAACGCCGCCCTCCGCTTCGTCCGAAGCCGCCTTGGGGGGTAAATGACCGATATCGACCTATAGTTCCGACATGGCCCTGCATGAGACGAAGGACGCATCCGCCACCGACTCCGACACGGACGTGTTCGCGTCCGTCCTGAGCGGGCAGGTTCTCCCCAAGTACCGGATGCCCGAGGACCACTCACCCACCGAAGTGGTCTACGAGCTGATCAGCAACGAGCTGCTCCTCGACGGCAACGCGGCCCAGAACCTGGCCACCTTCTGCACCACCTGGTCCGACGACGGCGTCCACCGCCTGATGAACCAGTGCCTCGACAAGAACATGATCGACAAGGACGAGTACCCGCAGACGGCCGAGATCGAGGCCCGCTGCGTCAACATCCTCGCCGACCTGTGGAACGCCCCGGAGGGGACCACCGGCACCGGCTGCTCCACCACAGGCTCCAGCGAGGCCGCGATGCTCGGCGGACTCGCCCTCAAGTGGCGGTGGCGCGCCGCCCGCAAGGCCGCCGGACTGCCCGCCGACCGACCCAACCTGGTGTGCGGACCCGTGCAGGTCTGCTGGGACAAGTTCGCCCGCTACTTCGACGTCGAACTCCGCCAGATCCCCCTGGAGCCGGGTGCCACCGGCCTGCGGCCGCATCAGCTCGCCGACCACGTCGACGAGAACACCATCGGAGTCGTCGCCATCCTCGGCGTCACCTACACCTGCGACTACGAACCCGTCGCCGGGATCGCCGCCGAACTCGACCGGATCCTGCAGACCAGCGGCTGGGACATCCCCATCCACGTGGACGCCGCCAGCGGCGGCTTCGTCGCGCCCTTCCTCCACCCCGACGTCGTGTGGGACTTCAGGCTGCCGCGCGTGGCCTCGATCAACACCTCGGGCCACAAGTACGGGCTCGCGCCCCTCGGCGTCGGCTGGATCGTCTGGCGCACCGCCGACCTTCTTCCCGCCGACCTCGTCTTCGACGTGGACTACCTCGGCGGCGACATGCCGACCTTCGCCCTCAACTTCTCCCGCCCGGGCGGCGAGATCATCGCCCAGTACTACCTGTTCCTGCGCCTGGGCAAGGGCGGCTACCGGCGCGTCCAACAGGCCTGCGCCGACACCGCCCGGTACCTGGCCGGCGAGATCGCCGGAATGGGCCCCTTCACGCTGCTCTACGACGGGCACGGCGCGCTGCCCGCCGTCTCCTACACCCTCGCCGACCCGGCCGGCGCGGGCTTCACCCTCTACGACCTCTCCGACCGGCTGCGGATGCGCGGCTGGCAGGTGCCCTCGTACCCGCTGCCCGCCGACCGCGACGACACCGTGATCCAACGCGTGCTGATCCGGCACGGGGTGACGCGGGATCAGATCGCCCTGTTGGTCACCGACCTGAAGGCGGCCGTCGACCACCTGGTCAGGCACCCGCAGCCCGTTCCCACCACCGAACCCCGGTCCGGGTTCCACCACTGACGGCGGAGGCCGTCGCGACCTCGCGCGCGGCGGCCACGCCCGGGGCCGGTGTCGATCAGCGGGCTCCGAAGTTCTGCGTCCACCAGGGGCCGCCGGAGCCGTTGTGGATCCCCACGCCGATGTCCTTGAAGGAGCAGTTGAGGATGTTGGCGCGGTGGCCCGGGCTCTTCATCCAGGAGTCCATCACGGACTGGGCCGATTGCTGCCCCCTCGCGATGTTCTCCCCGTACGTCGACCAGTCGTAGCCGGCCGCGGTGGTCCGCTTGCCCGGGTCCGCGCCGTCGGGGTTGGTGTGCGCGAAGAAGTCACGCCGGGCCATGTCGTCCGAGTGCCCCTGGGCGGCCGACCGCAGTTGCGAGTCCTCCTTGAGCGGTCCACACCCTGCCTTCGCACGCTCCGAGTTGACCAGTGCCACCACCTGGGCGGCCACACCCTGCGGCGGGGCGGGCGCCGGCGCCGGCGCGGACGGGCGCGGGGCCGGCGGGTCGCTCTTGGTCCGCTTCGGGGTCGGCTTCGGCTTCGGGGTCTGGCTCGGCGAAGGGGAGGCGGAGGCCGACGCGGAGGGAGAGGGCGAGGCGGACGCGGACGGGGACGGCGAAGGCGATGCGGAGGTCGACGGGGAGGCCGTGCTCGCGTCGGGTGCGGACAGCGCCGCCAGCGGGGACGCGGAGGCGCTGCCGGAGGCCTCGGGTTCACCGGAGCCGGGAAGCGAGCCGAGGTACACCAGGCCGCCGCCCGCGACACACGCGGCGATGACCGCGCCGCCGATCGCCCGGCGGCGGTTCTGGCGCCGCCTGCGCAACGCGCCGCGTCCGGCGGCGTCGGCGCCGTGTCCATCGGCGCCCTCGCCCTGTTCGGTCGCCTTGCGGCGGGCCGCCCGGCCCGGGCCGGACACCACCGGGGACAACTGCGTCGCCGCGTCGGCGAACGAGGTGCCCGCATCGTACGAGGACCCCGAGCCGTGCGGGGCGACCGAGCCGAACGAGGCGTCCGAGCCGTACGGGGCGCCCGCGTCGTACGCGGGACCGGAGTCGGCGAAGGCCGCGCCCACCGGGGCCATGCCGCCCGCACCCGCCGCGGCCGACCGGACGCCGGCCAGCAGCGCCGCACCGACCGGCACCAGTGCCAGCCCGGCCAACAGGCCCTCCGCCGGGACCAGGCCGCTCCACAGCCCCGAACAGCGCACGCACTCCCGCGCGTGCCGGGCTATTCGCTTGCGCCACAGCGTCGAGGGGAGCCCGTCCCAGCCCGCCGCGAGCGTCCGCAGCCCCTCGCACGGAGGTTGGGCGTCCAGTGCCCGCTCGACCACACGGGCCGATTCCAACTGGGCCTTCATCCGCTGGACCCGGACCGCCGTGTGCTGGGGGGAGAGCTCCAGGGCGGCCGCCATCTCGCCGCGCGTCAGCTCACCGGCGCACTCCAGCCACCACAGCGACAGCAACGCCCGGTCGTCGGGCTCCAGCCAGCGCGTCGCCCGTGCCGTCTCCCGACGCTGCCCCTCCAGGTTGAGCCGTACGACGGTCAGGTCCACGAAGTCGGCGCCGGGGTCCGCGACGTCCCAGGCGGCGTCCAGGCCGCTTTCGCCCGGGCCGTTCTGCCGGGCCGCCCAGTGGGCCCGTATCCGGTTCATCGTGATCGCGACCAGCCAGGACCGGAAGCTGTCGTCCGTCCGCAGCCCGCCCAGCCCGTCCAGCGCCCGCAGCATGGTGTCCTGCACCACGTCGTCCACGTCACAGGACCCGTTCAGGGCCCGGCCGACGATGTTGTAGACGAGCGGCAAGTAGGTGCTGACGAGCTCGTCCTGCGCGCGGGGATCGCCCGCGCGGGCCGCTGCCACCAGCGCTGCCGTGTGCTCTGTACTCATGTGATGTTCCCTGTCCGTACCGGCGGTCGGTGATGCCCAATACCTGGGAGACCGTCGAGAGGGGCCCCGATAACACTTATCCGGAAGACGAATCCGCCGCCACCCCCGGCGGCCGTGTCATCGGCCACCCGGGCGGGTCGGCGCGGCCCTCACAACAGCGGGGACAGCGCCGCCGTCGCCGCGCGCAGGGCGGGCGCGTACGCCTCGATCTCCTCGCGGGACACGAGGAAGGTGACGGTGGTGACCGAGACCCCGCCGATCGGGCGACCGTCCGGGCCCTCGATCGCCGCGCCGACGCAGCGGATGGTCGGCTCGTTCTCCTCGTCGTCCACCGCGAACCCCCGGGCGCGGACGAGGTCCAGCTCCGTCAGCAGCGCCCGCTCGGTGGTCAGGGACCCGGGAGTGCGCCCCGGCAGTCCCGTGGCGGCGATCAGCTCCCGTACCTCTTCGGTCGTCAGGCCGGCCAGGACGCTCTTGCCGATCGCCGTGGTGTGCAACGGCATCCGCATGCCCACCCGGGACGCCGTCCGGAAGGGCTGGTCGCTCTCCAACTTCCGGATGTAGGTGATCGTCTCCCCGCTGTGCAGGGCGAGATGCACCGTTTGGCCCGTGGCCCGCCGCAGCTCGCGCAGGATCTCCTCGACGCTCGCCGGCTCCCCGCCGCGGACCAGCGCCGACAGCCCCCGCAACCGGGGCCCCACGCCGTAGCGGCTCCCCTCCTCGGGGCGTACGAAGCCCTGCTCGATCAGCGAGGCCAGGATCCGAAAGGTGCTCGACTTGGGCACGGCCGCCGCGATCGTCAGGTCGGCCAGTCGGTGCGGGCCGCCCGGGGCGGCCACCGCCTCCAGGATCCGCAGCGACTTCTCCAACGCGGAACCCGCCGCCGAGGCCCGCCCGCCGCGCGTGACGCCGTCGGCTCCGGGTGCTGCGTCCGTTGACACGAGGGCTCCAGGCGTGGGTAGGGTCCGAAACAGCAAGTGCCGGTACACGATACGTCGTTCCACTACGCGGAACAACTGGGGGTTCCTTCCTTGTCGAACTGTCATCCCTACGCGGTCATCGCGGCGCAGCGCCTGCTGCCCGTGCTGCGCGACGCCCACGCCGACGAGGCCGTCCTCCGGACCACCGCCCTCCTCGCCGCGGGCTGCCGTGCCGTGGAACTGACCACCTCCACCCCCGGTTGGGCCGAAGCCGTGGCCCGCACCGCGCCGCTCACCGACGCCACCGGCCGCTCCGCGCTGATCGGCGTCGGCACCGTCACCACCACCGCCCAGGCCGAACAGGCCCTCGACGCCGGCGCCGGGTTCCTGATCTCCCCCTACCCGGCGCCCGAGGTCCGCGAGTTCGCCGGTCGACACCGGGCGGTCTTCATCGAAGGCGGGTTCACCCCCGGCGAGATCGCCGGGGCCGCCCGGGCCGCGGGCGCCGCGAAGGTCTTCCCCGCCCACGTGGGCGGCCCCCGGTTCGTCCGCTCCCTCAAGGCCGTCCTCCCCGAGGCCCTGATCATCCCGACCGGCGGCATCCGGCCGGGCGAGGTGCGCGACTGGCTCGCCGCCGGGGCGGGCGCCGTCGGGATCGGCGACGGGCTCCCGGCCGACCCCGGCGAACTGGCCGCCGTCTTCGCCGAACTGGCCCGGCCGTGCTGCCCGCGCTGCACCCCGGAGCGCTGACCGTGCCCGGACGGCCGCACCCCACCGACTACGACGTACTCGTCCTCGGCGAGGTCCTCGTCGAGATCCACGCCGACGCCGCCCTCCGCGAGGCCGCCGACGGAACCCCCGCCCGCCTCTCCTACTCGGGCGACGCACTCAACGCCGCCGCCGCGGCGGCGGCGGCCGGAGCCCGAACCGCGCTGCTGGCCGTGGTCGGCGAGGACGAGCTGAGCGTGCCGCTGCTGGCCCGCGCCACCGCCCTCGGCGTGGACGTCTCCCACGTGCGTCGCGCCCCGCGCCCCAACGGCGCCTACCTGCTCTCCGCGGACACCGAGGGCGACCGGGAGTTCGTCTACTGGCGCACCGGCAGCGCCGGCTCCACCCTCTCGCCCCGGCACGTCGCCTCCTGGCGGGGACTGCTGAGCGGATCCCCGACCCTGATCACCAGTGGCATCACCGGCGCCCTGTCACCGAGCAGCCGTGAGGCGGTGGTGGCCGCCGCCCGGATCGTGCACGAGGCCGGCGGACACCTCTCGTACGACCCCAACCACCGCCCCCGTCTGACCGGTCGGGACGAGGCGCGCTCCCTGCTGGCCCTGATCGCCCCGCTGACCGGGCTGCTCAAGACCTCCTGCCCGGCCGACGCGCTCGCGCTGGTGGACACCGACGAACCGCTCCTCGCGGCCGCCCGCCACCGCGCACTCGGCGCCCGCGCCGTCGCCGTCACCGGGGGCGCCGACCGGCTGCTGCTGGACGACGGGTCGGGGCCGGTGTTCCACCCGGTGCCCGTCAACGCCGCGCCCGTCGACGCGACGGGCGCGGGCGACTGCTTCACCGGTACCGTCACCGCCCGGCTCGCGCTGGGCGACACCCTCGCGGACGCCGTGTCCCACGGGCTGGCCGCCGCCTCCCTGTCCGTGTCCGGCCGCGGCGGCACCGGCCGCGTCCCGACCTTCGCCGAGACGGCGGCCCTGGCCGCGGCCCACCGGGGGAGGGCCCGCTCCGACTGACCACCGACCGGCGGCGGACCCGGACGTCCGGTCGCCGGCGCCCGCTACGGTGCTTCGAGCAGGGCGATCTCAGCCGGCGACAGGCGCAGCGACCCGACGGCGACGTTCTCGGCCAGGTGATCCGGGTTCCCCGTACCCGGGATCGCCAGTACGTGCGGGCCCCGGCTCAGCGTCCAGGCCAGGCGGAGCTGGGCCGTGGACACCCCGTGCTCCGCGGCGAGCGCGAGCACCCGAGGCCCGTCCGTCTCGACGACCCCCGCCTCCCGGCCCGCGCCGGCGATGGCGAAGAAGGGCACGAAGGCCACCCCCTGCTCGCCGCACGCGTCGAGAAAGGCGTGGTCCTCGGCCGGGGAGCCGATCCCGTACGGGTTCTGTACGCAGACCACGGGAGCGATGGCCCGCGCCTGCGCGAGGTGGTCGGGGCGCGCGTTGGAGATCCCGAGGTGACGGATCAGCCCGGCCGTGCGGAGTTCGGCGAGTGCCCCGAAGTGCTCGGCGATCGAACCGGTGCTCTCGCGCCGGGGCACCCGCAGATTGACCACGTCGAGGTGGTCGCGGCCCAACTGGCGCAGGTTCTCCTCGACCTGGCCGCGCAACTGGTCGGGCTCCGCCCACCACCAGTTGCCGGCGCTGTCGCGGCCGGGGCCGACCTTGGTGGTGATGACCAGCTCGTCGCCGTACGGGGCGAGCGCCCGGTTGATGAGCTCGTTCGCGGAACGCAGCGGGGAGAAGTAGAAGGCCGCCGTGTCGATGTGGTTCACCCCGAGCCGCACGGCCTCGCGCAGTACGCCCGTGACCCGGTCGCGGTCGCTCGGGGAACCGTCGGCGAGGTGGGTGAGGCGCATCGCGCCGAAGCCGATCCGGTTGACGGTCAGATCGCCCAGCCGCCAGGTTCCGGCTGCGGCGGCATTGATCGTTTCAGAGGTCATGCGGCACTCTCGCACATCCCTCGCAGGCCTCCCACCTGCGGTGCGCCGCTCCCGGCGCACTCACACCGCGCCGCGTCGCGCATGGAGGCGCCGCCGGGCCGGGTCGTCTCGCGGCCCGGCGGCGCCGGTCAGGAGGGGGCTGTCGGAGCCGTGGTCAGCGGCCGCGCAGACCCCGGTCGACGGCCGTGATCAGCTCGCCGTCGGCGGTGTCGGCGTCCAGTGACCAGAACATCGCGCCGCCCAGGCCGTTGTCCCGTACGTACCGCGACTTGGTGCGCAGCACCTGCGGGTCGTCGTACGTCCACAGGGTGGTGCCGTCGAACAGCCAGGCGTGGCCGCCGCGTCGGTCGCGGTGGAGCCGGTACGTCCCCGAGCCGGCCAGCTGTCGCAGTTCCTTGTAGTCCGCGTATCCCGCCGCCCAGGCGGCCGGCGCGGGGCCCGTCGCCGGCTGCCCCATGCCGTCGCCGCCGCCGCTGACGCCGGTCCAGCCCTGCCCGTAGAACGGCATCCCCATCACGAGCTTCCGCGCGGGCGCGCCGCGGCGCAGCCAGGCGTCCACGGTGCCGTCCACGCTGAAGTCGTTCCGCGCGTACAGCGCGGACTGCTGGGCGGTGTTCTTCTCGCCCGACACGTGGAAGTCGTAGCCCTGGAGGGTGACGAAGTCGAGGTCGCGCATGATCCGGGGGACGTCGAAGCCCGCGTCGATCTTGGCGGGTGCGGTCGGGACGAAGGCCGTCAGCTCGTACGTCCGCTTCTGCTTCTGCCCCCGGCCGTACGCGTCGAGCTGGGTGCGGAACTCCTTGACCAGTTCGGTGAAGTTGCGCTTGTCCTGCGGCCGGTACTTCGTGTCGGTGTCACCGGCCGAGCCGGGCCACTCCCAGTCGAGGTCGATCCCGTCGAAGACCCCGGAGGCCGCGCCCTGGCCGCCTCGGACGCCGTCCTGCGGCAGGTTCCCCTTGATGTAGAGGTCGATGCAGGACCGGACGAGCTCCCTGCGCGAGGCCGGGGTGAGCGCGGCGTCCGAGAAGTTCGTCGACCAGCTCCAACCACCCAGGGAGATCAGCACCTTGAGTCCCGGGTGCCGGGCCTTCAACTCGCGCAGCTGGTTGAAGTTGCCGGCCAGCGGCTGGCGGTCGTCGTCGGCCACCCCGTCGACGGAGTTCGCGGCGTCGAGCGGGCGCGCGTAGTCGGCCCACGCGTCGGCCTCGCCGGGCACGTTGCCCGTGAAGCACTTGCCCTCGGGACTGATGTTGCCGAAGGCGTAGTTGATGTGGGTGAGCTTGCCGGCCGTGCCGTTGGCCTCAAGGTCCTGGACCTGGAAGTCCCGCCCGTAGACGCCCCATTGGGTGAAGTACCCGACCTTCCGGTACGAGCGGTCGTGGTCGCCGCCATCGGCCTGCGCGGCGGCGGACGGCGCGAAGGCGGCCAGCAGGGAGAGGGAGCAGGCGGCGACGGTCAGCCTGCCGAGCGTGCTGAAGCGCATGGGCTTCCTTTGCGGATGCGGGAGCGGATTCGCGTGCGCTGTGCTGTGCACCTCGGAAACTATTGGTCTGGACCATCTCGGTCAAGGGGGCGTCCACCTCGGGTTCTCCGCCGTCACCGGCCCGTCCGAAAAAACATCCTTCACGGCACTGGGCACCTTCGCGCGCCGTCGCTACCCTCCGCGCATGATTCCCACGGTGGTCTGGGGTACCGGCAACGTCGGCCGCGCGGCGATCCGCGCCGTCGAGGCCCACCCGGCGCTCGCACTCACGGCAGTGATCGTCCACGACCCGGCGAAGGTCGGCCGCGACGCCGGCGAACTGGCCGGACTCGACAGGGTGTTGGGGGTCTCCGCGACCGACGACATCGACGCGGTGCTGGCCGACCGGCCCGCCGCCCTCGTCTACGCGGCCTCCGGCGACATCCGACCCGACGACGCCCTCGCCGACATCACCCGGGCGATCACCGCCGGAGCGGCTGTGGTCAGCCCCGCCCTGTACCCGCTCTACGACCCCCGCAACGCCCCACCCGAGTTCATCGACCCGGTGTCGGCCGCGATAGCCGAGGGCGGCGGCTCGCTGTTCGCCTCCGGCGTCGACCCGGGCTGGGGCAACGACGTGCTCCCCCTCCTGATCAGCGGCCTCGGCACGACCGTGGACGTGATCCGCTGCCAGGAGATCTTCGACTACTCCACCTACGACCAACCGGACTCGGTCCGCCTCCTGGTCGGCATGGGACAGCCCATGGACCACGCACCGATGATGCTGATGCCCTCCGTCCCCACCATGGTGTGGGGCGGGCAGATCCGCTTGATGGCACGGGCCCTGGGCGTCGAACTCGACGAGATCCGCGAGACCTCCGAGCGCCGCGCCCTCGACAGCACGGTGACCACCCGCACCATGGGCGAGTTCGAGGCCGGCACCCAGGGCGCCATCAGGTTCGAGGTCCAGGGCGTCGTCGAGGGCGAACCCCGCATCGTCATCGAACACGTCACCCGCATCCACCCCTCCTGCGCCCCCGACTGGCCGACACCGCCCGACGGGGCAGGCGCCCACCGGGTGATCATCGAGGGCCGCCCCCGCATCGAGGTCACGATCGAGGCCACCGACGAGGGCGAGAACCGCTCCGCGGGCGGCAACGCCACCGCGGTCGGCCGGCTGGTGGGCGCCATCGACTGGCTCGTGGCCGCCGAACCGGGAATCTACGACGCGCTCGACGTCCCGCTGCGACCCGCAGTCGGCAAACTCGGAAGGAAGCAGCCATGAGAATCGACATCCCCGAGGGCCAACACCCCATCGAGTACGTCTGGGGCGACATGGTCCCCGGCATCGGGATGGCGGCGGCGAACTTCTCCCTGTCCGTGTACGCCCACACCACCCTGGGTCTGCGCGAGTTCGAGGCCGCCCGGCTGCGCATCGCGCAGATCAACGGGTGCGTCTTCTGCCTCGACTGGCGCACCGACCGCGACGGGGAGAAGGTCGAGGACGAGTTCGCCGACGCGGTCACCGAGTGGCGGACCACGAAGGCCTTCGACGACCGCACACGGATCGCCGCCGAGTACGCCGAGCGGTACGCCCTGGACCACCACGGCCTCGACGAGGAGTTCTGGGAGCGGATGACCGCGCTCTACAGCCAGGTCGAGATCGTGGAGTTGAGCATGAGCATCGGCTCCTGGCTGGCGTTCGGCCGGCTCAATCACGTGCTCGGCCTCGACAGCGTCTGCATGCTGCCGGGGAGTTGACATGGTCCGGGGCCGGTCGGAGGATCCGATCGGCCCCGGGCCTCGGTCATCGTCACCGCTACAGGTCGGTCGCGATGATCCTCTCTATGTTGCGCTCCGCGAGCGCCGTGATGGTGACGAACGGATTGACGCTGACGTTGCCGGGGATCAGGGCCCCGTCGATCACGTACAGGCCCGAGTACCCGTGCAGTCGGCCGTGATTGTCGGTGGCCTTGTCCAGGATCGCGCCGCCCAGAGGGTGGTAGGTGAGGTGGTCGCCCCAGATCTTGTACGTCCCGAAGAGGTCGGTGCGGTAGATCGTCCCCTCCTTCGAGTTGATCTTGTCGAAGATGGTCTTGGCCATGTCGATGGCCGGCTGCTTCCAGGCCGTCTGCCAGTTCAGGTCGACCTTCCCCGTCGCTGCGTTCCAGGTGAACTCGGCGCGGTGGGGGTTCTTGGTGATCGACAGGTAGAACGACGCGTACGTCTCGATCCCGGTCGGCAGCGGTGCCACCTCGGCGAAGGCCCCGCCCGCGTTCCAGTTGTCGATGCCACCGCAGGGGATCGTCGCCTGGAGCTTGCCCGTGGGGTCCCACATGTGGTTGGCCCGCCCGCACATGACGTTGCCGTTGTCCCCCCAGCCCTTGCCGATCTCGCCGTTCAGGGCGGGCAGGGCGCCCGTCGCCTTCAGCCGCACGAGCAGCTTGCTCGTGCCGACGCTGCCGGCCGCGAAGAACACCTTGTCGGCCGTGACGGTCTTGGTGGCCACCGCGTCACCGGTCGTGTTGAGCTGCTCGATGACCACCGTGTAGCCGCCGCCGGTCGTGGGGGTGACCGTGGTGACCTTGTGCAGCGGCGAGATGCTCACCCTCCCGGTCGCCCTGGCGGCCGCGAGGTAGGTCTTCTGGAGCGACTTCTTGCCGTTGTTGTTGCCGTAGAGGATCTCGCCGTCCAGCGCCGACTTGGTGGCCGTGCCGGCCGCCTCCTGCTTCATGTAGTCCCAGTCGTACACGTCCGGCACGAAGACGAAGGGGAAGTTGGAGCGCTGCGCGTGCTTGCGACCCACGCGGGCGAACTGGTAGCAGCTCACCGTGTCGAACCAGGCCGGGTCGATGAGGCCCACCCCGAGGCCGGAGTTGGCGCGCGGATAGTAGGTGTCGTACATCTCGTCGGCGTTCACCGTGGGCAGGATCGCGCTGAAGTTCTCCCGCCTCGGCGTGACGGCCATGCCGCCGTTGACGAGGGAACCGCCGCCGACACCGCGCCCCTGGTAGACGGTGATCCCCGCGAAGTCCTCGGCGTCCAGGATGCCGGTGTACTTGGGGATGTCCTTGTCGATGGGGAAGCCGAGGAAGTAGTTCAGCGGTGCTTTCGTCCGGGTGCGCAGCCAGTACGAGCGCTTGTCCGGGTTGAGCGTGTTGCAGAAGATCTTCCCGTCCGGCCCCGGGGTGTCCCAGGCCATGCCCATCTCGATCATGTGTACGTCGACACCGGCCTGGGCGAGGCGCAGCGCGGCGACCGAGCCGCCGTACCCGGTGCCGATGACGAGGGCCGCGACGTGGGCCCCGTTGTCGATGGGCGCTGCCGCGGCGGCGGCTTTCGCATGAGCCGGAACGGCGTTGACCGATAGGGTCATGGCTCCCAGAATGGAACCAGTTCCAGCGATGAAACCACGGCGCGAGACACCCTTGGAAACCTTGCTGTGCAGGGACTTGTCGCTCATGTGACGTTCCTCACTCTCGATGGAGTGAGAACAAGTTCTACTGTCGTCGGCGTGGTAAGTCACTACATACGCCGAGGTAATTTGTGGCTGGTTCCGCATTGATGGCCCCAGGACGCGGGAGGCGCGCGGTCGACGGACGCGTCCAGCACGCCGACCGCCGCCGTGCGGTCGACCACCGAAATTCGATGGCCCCTTCCGGCCGCGCCGTGCCATGGTTGGTCCTGCCGAAGGGGCGTAGCTCAACTGGCCAGAGCAACGGTCTCCAAAACCGTAGGCTGCAGGTTCAAGTCCTGCCGCCCCTGCACGACCGCACGGAGGGTATAGCCCTGCTGTGCTGGGAAAAGGTGAGAGCCCCGCCGGAGGTCCGGCGGGGCTCTGCTGTTTGGATCATGTTCTGCCGGCCCCTTGCCGGCCCGAGGCGCCGGCCGACTCGGGCCAGGGACCGCACGCCTACACGGGCGGCTTGTTCGGCGTCGGTGTGGGCTTCGGGTTGGGGAGTGGCGGCCCGGGGTCCGGCGGCATCTTCGGCGGTCCGGGTGCCTTGTGCTTGCCCATGTCCACCTTGGCGCGGGTCAGGCCGCGGATGCCAAGCGGCGGGAACAAGTCGGTGCGGGCGGGGTAGCCGGCTACCGCGCAGTCCAGGCACAGCAGATCTCGGACGCCTTGACCGACGCGGGCCGCTTCGACCGGCTGCTTCCAGCAGGCCTCGCAGGTGGTCACGTCGGTGGCGGTCGCCACGAACTCGGTGGTGATCACACGGTTTCCGATCGGGGTAGACCCGCCCCGGCCGCCCGACAGGGGGCGACAAGGCGACGCGGGGCGGGGGATCAGTGGGCGGCGCCGATGACGATCGCGGCGAGGATCCCGAGGACGACCAGGACGTAGGCGAGTTGGCGTGCGCGCTCGTCGCTCACCGCTGATCCCCGACGGTGACGGGCCGACAGGACGGATCGCGGATGTCGTGCGCCCAGCTCGGCGGGCGGGCCCCGGACGTCGAGTCCCGGGGGATCTCGTGCCCGCCCGCCCGGATGACGCGGTCGCACCGGCAGCAGATATGCCCGGCCGCGCTCACGCCTGCTCCAGCCGGTCGGGCGCCGCTGTGAATTCGCGGCCGTCTGCGGCCCGGATGTACGCGGTCCGCGTGTACGTCGGCCGCCCGGCCACGGTGCCCGCCGACTCCCGGACCACCGCGCGAAGCCGGCCCGTGCGGTCGCTCTTCGTGTCGCGGACCTGTTTGAACAGCAGCGGGTGATCGACGTGCCCGAACGCGCCGTCAGGTCTGTGCTCGCGGACCTCCATGTCCGCCTCCCTACCGTCGTCAGCGGGTGGTGCCCCTGAGCGTGACGATCGGCTGTGCATGAACGCCACCAATGTGCACCGATGTTCAGGGTGACTCATTGCCCAAGGTGAAGATCTCAACGCACCCTTGACGGCGGCCCTCGGACGCAGCACCGTGCTGTACATCCGTGCACACCGGAAGCGCTGGAGGCCGCAATGAACTTACGGTTCATCGGTATCGACCCCGACACGGGCACCGCCGAGAGTCCGACCGTCTGGGTGGATGAGGAGACACGCGAACTCGTGATCCAGGGATGGAAGCCAGGCCCGGAACTGCAAGCGTGGTGCGCCGCGTTCCAGGTACCTGGCCACGCCCAGGGCATCCCGCCGAACGAGGCGGTCATTCGAATCCCGGCCCGCATGGCGCCGATGCTGAGGGAGGCCTGCGATGCGGCAGAGCGTGCCAACGTTTCCTGAGCTCTTCGACACGACGGTCCACACGGCCGTGCACCTGGAGATGCGCGACAGCTACGGAGTGGCCTCGGAATCGGGCGACTTCGCGACCTGGCGGACGACCGGCGAGAGGGACATGGACCCGAACTCGCCATACTGGCGGCCATGGGTCGACCTCGTCCGACGCACGGTCCAGCGGGGCGTGAGTGTCCAGCGGGCTCGCATCATCTCCATGCCGGCCAGCGACTACATCCGCTACGAGCACGAGGCGGCCGGCATCAACGTGGCGGCCGGCGAGGAAGTCCGCTGGCTGCCCCGCCGCGAGGCGTCGGACATCCCGCTGCCTGGCAACGACTTCTGGCTCTTCGACGATCGCCTGATCCGGTGGAACCACTTCACCGGCGAGGGCGCGTCCGGACCAGGAGAGGTCAGCGAGGACCCGGCCGCAGCCCTGCTGTGCGCGGAGGCGTTCCGTGAAGTGTGGGCCAGAGCGTACCCCCACGAGTCGTTCAAGATCTACTAGTCAAAGGCGTACAGGCCAGCTCATGCCCGCTTCCCCGTCCTCGTCGGCACAGGCCGCGCGTCAACGCGTAGCCGACCGGCTGCGCGCCTTGCGCGCCGATGCGGGCATCACCGGGAGCGAGCTGGCCCGGCGCTGCGGTTGGACACACTCGAAGTCCTCCCGCATCGAGAACGGGCGCACGCCACCGTCACCGGACGACATCCGCCGCTGGTGCAGGGCCTGCGACGCGGCGGCCGAAACGGCTGACCTTCTCGCGCAGTCCCGCAATGCCGAGACCATGTACAACGAGTGGCGCCACCAGGTGCAGGGCGGCTTGAAGCGGCTACAGGAATCGTGGGTGCAGTTCTTCCAAGAGACCTGCCTGTTCCGGATCTACTCCTCCACCCTCGTCCCCGGACTTCTGCAGACCGAGGGGTACGCGGCCGGCCTCCTTGATGTCGTCGCGCGCTTCCGTGAGGTCCCCGGCGGCGGACTGGAAGCAGCCCGGGCTCGCGTGAGCCGGTCCCAGGTCATTCACGACCCGGGAAGGCGCGCAGTCCTGATCGTCGAGGAGGCGGCCCTGCACTACCGAATGGGGGACGCGGAAGCGATGGCCGCCCAGCTCGGCTACCTGCTGACGGCCGGCGCACTACCCGGCGTGTCCCTGGGCGTGATCCCATCAAGCACGAAAGCCCGGGCTGTATGGCCTGTGGAGACGTTTCATGTGTACGACGACAAGCTCGTTTCAGTGGAACTCCTCTCAGCCCAGGTCAAGATCACACAACCCTCGGAGATCGCTCAATACCTCAAGGCCTTCGAGCAGTTGCGCTCATCAGCCGTGTACGGCGCGGAGGCCCGAGCCTTGGTCCTCAAGGCCATCAATGCGCTCGACGGATCCTGAACGCACGAAATCGCCCCCTCCGCCCACGGGCGAGAAGGGGCGCTGTGGGTATCAGGCGGGCATGAGCCCGCGGATCGCGGCGGTGATCCGGCAGGCGAGGTAGACGTGACCCGCGTCGGTCGGGTGGACCGAGTCGCCGCCGATGTACGTGGCGACCAGGGGGGCCGTGATGAACGGCCCATGCGTGGCGACGAGCGTGCCGGCAGCGCCGTGACACGAGCTGCTGGGAGCCGAGATGAAGGGGATACCAGCCGCGGCGGCTGCCGCGCGAAACGTGGCATCGGTGTTGGTCCGCCCTGCGCCCGGGCTGCCGGAGCCCGGCCGCGCGGGTGCCTGACCGGGCCCTGAGCGGGTCAGAAGTCGGGGCAGATGTTCTTGTGCGCCACCTCAACGATCTTGGCGGCCTTGGTGAGGCCGTGGCCATCCGGGTGCGTGGCGCTGATCCACCGCTTGTTGGTCTGGTCGACCTGCTTGGTCTGGTCGTGGGGAATCGCTTGACCAGCCCGCAGGTGTCGATGCCACAGCTGATGGCCTTGTCGTCCTTGCCGTGGACGATGTCCCTGTCGATGGCGTTCAGGCCGGCGAGGAAGTCTGTTCGTGCGGTGCCCTTGGGTTCGGCGGGGAGGCCGGTGGCGGCGTGGGCGGCGTGCAGGTCGACGAGGAGCCGTGCGGGCATGTGTTCATGATGTCCGCTACATCCAGGGAGCCGGCCCGGTACGCGTCGCCCAGGCGGCGAGGTCGTTCTCGTCGAAGATCCGGATGCCTTGTCGGAGTGCGTAGTCCCGTGCGGGCTTGGTGAACGCTGATGTGGTGACAACTGCGGCGACATCGGCGCCGTGGATGCTGAAGCAGGTACCGCCGAAGCGCTGCATGTCTGGTGAGCCGACCTTGGTGGTGGGCCCGTACCGCTTGCACTGGATGACGATGCGCCTGCCTTGGGGGCAGTTGGCGACTACGTCGGCCCCGAGGTCGTTCGCGCCGCCGACGACTCCGGCGCCTTGGCAGCCGTCGCGTTCGCAGAGGAAGGCTATGGCGTGCTCGAACTGGCGGGGGCTCATTGCGTGGTAGCGGACGATCTCAGTCGATTGGATCTCGCGTACTCGCCGGTACTCGGCGGCGCGTCGCCGTCGCCTCCTGATGGAGCTGATCCACGCTGCGATAGGTAGCAGGAGGAAGACTGCCGCAGCTGCAACGCGTCCGTCGGCCCACATGAGGAGCGCTACGACGGCGGACAGTCCGACGAGGGTGGCGCCGGCGCATCCTTTTAATGTCATGTGGGAGCTGATCTCCGTGCGTCAGGGAGGGGCGGGCGGTCGAGGTTCGGTGAGGCTATCGATCCGCAACCGCTGTTGGAGTAGGTAGCCCGCTGTTGATCGAGTTGCGTCGTGCGTGATCAGTGAACGGTCCGTTGATGTCGACTTCAGTGGGTGTGGGGCCGGCCTCACCAGCCGTGGATCTCGCAATTCACAGTCGTGTGGTCGATCCACGGGAACGGTCGTGGAGACAGGCGTTCTGCCGATGTCGGGCGGACATGGGTCCGCCCGTCGGTCGCTGTCCCCGAGGGGTCCGACGGGCGGCATCCGAGTAGCACCGCAGCCCGCGGTCAATCGCTCGAATGTGTCAGGCCAGCCTAGGGCCGGTCACTGACAACGGCCGGGCGGGCGGGCGGCAGCGGTCAGGCGGGACGGTCGCCGAGGCCCGGCATCGCCGGGATCGTGCCGACCGGCCAACCGTCGATGTCGGCGGTGAAGTGCGGAGCGGGCACGGTTTCCCACCAGGAGCGGACCGCCGCGGTCACGTGCTCCGCCCCGGTCCGCGGGTCCACGTGGGTCGTTTCCCGTTCACCGCTCCTGCGTACCGCGATCCGTCCTCGTTTGCAGCCGTCGGGGTAGTCGTTCCAGTCGACCCCGGCCTCCGACCGCAGCAACTCGCGCATGCCGCCGGACGAAACGCCGTGCAGCCGCTCGTGGGGGAAATGGTTCTGCGCGGCCCTGCCGATGCTGTTGCGCACCGCGTCCCGCTGCCGCCACCGGAAGTAGTGGGCGACCTCGACGGGGTCGGAGAGGGTGAACAGGCGGGCGTCGAACAGGGCCCGCCCGCCCGGACGTCGCTCGTTGAGCACCGCCGTGGCCAGCGAGGCCGCGACGGACAACTGCTTCGCGACCACGCCGCCGAACCACGGCTCGGTGCCCGCACTGCCGAAGTCGGTGTACAGGACACTGATCTCGTCGGACTGCGTGTACGAGAACCGGGCCCCCGCGATCTCCGCGCACAGGGCCTCGGCGACCGCGTCCATGTCGGCCATGAAGGCCTCGTCGAAGGGGCGGGTCGCTCCCCGTGTGTAGGTGCGGAACGCGCGGCCGTCGACCCGGAGCAATGTGTAGGTGCGACGTGGCAGGACCGCACGGTGCGCCGCCTCGTACCGCTTCATCCGGTCACCCAATGCCGTGCCGTCCGCCATGTCGTCCCTTCGTCCGTGTTGCCCCAGTCTGGCACGCACGGGCTCGCGGGTCCGGAATACGACGATCGGGACGACCGGGCCCCGTGGCCGGCCCCCTCGTCCGCGCGGGCGCGCGGCGGCCCTCCCGTGGGGAGAGCGGGAGGGACGCGCGCCCGGGATGGTCCGGGAGCACACCGTATGCCCGCGTGTACGGGCGCGGGTAGGCATATGACAAGGGGAATTCCGGATGGCGGCGACGGGGCCTAGGCGTCGGAGCCACCCTCGTCGAGACCCTCGTCGGGCAGGTCGTGGCCGAGGCCGTGGTCGTAGGCTCCCGCCTCGACGCGCAGCGCCAGCTCGCGCAGTACGTCCATCGAGCTGACGTCCGTCCGGCCGGAGTCGTGGACCGCCGCCAGCGCACTGAACGCCGCGGCGAAGGATCCGACGATCGTGTGCATGGCGGGAGCCAGCGTCTCCCCGACGATGCGACCCACCTGGAGGGGAGTCGCGTCGGCCGGCACGCTGAAGTGCGGCATCATCTCGCTCAGCAACAGGGTGACGACACCCGGCTCCGAGGGGGGACCGGCCTCGCCGCCGGCCTCGTGAGACCTGCGGACTTCCTGGGACTCCGTGAGGATCCCGATGACTCGCTTCATGATTTCCGCGCGCTCCATCCGGGGAGGGTAGCCCGTGCGGGGACGGCGGGTGAGGGGTTCTCGCGGGCCGGTTCGCCGCCGGGTGTCTGGCAGACTGGGCAGCGTTCTCCCAGGCGGTGCAGGACAGGAAACCGGTGCGAATCCGGTGCGGTCCCGCCACTGTGACCGGAGCCCGTCCGCGGGATCCGGGAGTCAGACACTGACGCACCGCCTCTTCACTTCGACCGGGGACGCGGATCCCCCGGAGAGGCTTCGCCATGTCGCGCTCGCGCACCGTTCTGCGCTCCCTCATACCCCTCGCGCTGCTGGCGCCCCTGGCCGCCTGCGGGGGCTCGCCGGGCGGGAAGGGCTCGGGGTCGGACGCGGCCTCCGGCACGGCGCCCGGGTTCCCGTACACCGTCACCAACTGTGGTGTGAGCACCACCTATCAGGCTCCGCCCCGTCGCGCGGTCACCATGAACCAGCACGCCACCGAGATCATGCTGGCGCTGGGGCTGGAGCAGAGGATCGTCGGCACCGCCTACCTGGACGACGCGATCCTGCCCGCCTACCGACCCGCCTACGACCGGATCAAGGTGCTGGCCAAGGAGTACCCCTCCAAGGAGGTCCTCCTCAACGCCGACCCCGACTTCGTGTACGGCGGCTACTCCAGCGCCTTCGACAAGGCGCAGGGACGCGACCGCGGGGGACTGGCCGCCTCGGGCATCGACTCCCGTCTCAACGTGGAGTACTGCGGCACCGGTCCGGTGGGACTGGAGCAGCTCAAGACCGAGATCACCGAAGTGGCACGCACCTTCGGAGTGCCGGAGCGCGGTGCGGCGCTGATCGAGGATCAGCAGCGGCGCATCGCCGCCGTCACCGCACGCGTCAAGGACAAGTCCGAGCCGGCCGTCTTCGCCTACGACTCGGGCGAGGCCTCCGCCTCGACCTCGGGGGGCACCGGCATCGGCAACGAGATCGTCTCCCTGGCCGGCGGGACGAACGTGTTCGCCGACCTCGACGACACCTTCGGCGACGTGTCCTGGGAGAAGGTCATCGAACGCAAGCCCGAGGTCATCCTGATCTATGACTACGCGGGGACCACCGTCGAGGCCAAGAAGCAGCGCCTGTTGAACGACCCGGCTCTCGCGCAGGTTCCCGCGATCAGGAACAAGCGGTTCGTGGTGCTCCCGCTGTCCACGGCCGTCCTCGGCGTGCGCGTCGCCGACGCCACCGAGTCCCTGGGGCGCCAACTGCACCCCGACGCCGCGTGAGCCCGCGCCGTACCCCGGTCGTCCTCGTCCTGCTCGCCGCCGCCCTGGTGGTCTCCGCCCTCGCGGGCCTCGCGCTGGGCGCGGTACGGATGGCCCCGGGCCAGGTGATCGACGTCCTCCTCGCAGGACCAGGACCAGGACCAGGACCAGGACCAGGACCCGGAGCGGGAGCCGGCGGTGGAGCCGCCGGTGCCATCGTGTGGGACGTACGGATGCCCCGCCTCCTCCTCGGCGCCGTCGTCGGCGCCGGACTCGCCGTGGCCGGAACCGTGTTGCAGGCCCTCGTGCGCAACCCACTCGCCGACCCCTTCCTGCTCGGCGCGTCCTCCGGAGCGTCGGCGGGAGCCGTACTGGTCATCGTCCTCGGCGCCGGAGTCCTCGACTCCGCGGGCGGGGCGGCGGTACCCGTCGCCGCGTTCGCGGGATCCATGGGCGCGCTCGTCGCCGTCTACGCGATGGCCCGGCGGGGCGGCACCATGACCACCGGCCGGCTGATCCTGGCCGGGGTCGCCGTCCAATACGTCCTGTCCGCCCTCACCAGCCTGGTCCTGGTCCTGGCCGCACACCCCGACCAGATCCGTAGCGTCCTCTTCTGGACCCTCGGCGGTCTCGGCGGGGCCCGCTGGGACGAACTGGCCCTGCCCTCGGTCGCGCTGCTCCTCGGTACCGGCCTGCTGATCGCCCTCGCACGCCCCCTGGACCTCCTGCTCGCGGGGGAGGAGGGCGCGCACACCCTGGGCCTGGACACCGCTCGGTTCCGGGCGGCGGTCTTCGTCCTCGCCTCGCTCGTCATCGGGGTGCTGGTCGCCTACAGCGGGGCCATAGGCTTCGTCGGCCTGATGGTGCCGCACGCCGCCCGCATGGTGGTGGGCGCCGGACACCGGGCGCTGCTGCCGGTGGCCGCGCTGGGCGGGGCCGTGTTCCTGACCCTGGCGGACCTGGTCGCGCGGACCGCGGCGGCGCCCGAGGAGATACCGGTCGGCGTGGTCACCGCGCTGGTCGGCGGGCCGTTCTTCCTGTGGATGCTCCGCAGGTCCACCCGGACCGAGGGGGTGGCCGGATGAACCCGTCGACAGGACGACCGGTGGAACTCGCCGTCGAGGACGTGGGCTACGAGATCCACGGCCGGACCCTGCTGCACGGAGTGGACCTCACCGCCCGCCCCGGCGAGACCGTCGGCGTGGTCGGCCCCAACGGAAGTGGCAAGACCACACTGCTGCGCTGCGTCCACGGCGCCCTGCGGCCCACCTCCGGCCGGGTGTTGCTGGACGGCGCCGACGCGGGGTCCATGGGCGTGAAGGAACGGGCCCGACGGGTGGCGGTGGTGCCACAGGAAGCCTCCGGAACGTTCGGGTTGACGGTCCGTGAGGTCGTCGCCATGGGGCGCAGCCCCCACAAGCGGTTCTGGGAGCAGGACGGCCCCGACGACGTCCGACGTGTCGCGGAGGCCCTGGAGGCCGTCGGGGCGGCCGGCTTCGCCGCCCGCCGGTTCGACGAACTCTCCGGCGGCGAACGCCAACGCGCCCTGGTGGCCCGCGCGCTCGTCCAGGATCCCGGCCTGCTGGCCCTCGACGAACCGACCAACCACCTGGACATCCGACACCAGTTGGAGATCCTGACCCTGGTCCGCGCCCTGCCGGCGACCGGCCTGCTGGTCCTGCACGACCTCAACCTGGCCGCGTCCTTCTGCGACCGGCTGTACGTGCTGGAAGCCGGCCGGGTGGTCGCCTCGGGGACCCCGGGCGAGGTGCTCACCGAGGATCTGCTGGCACGGGTGTACGGGGTACGGACCCGGGTCGGACCGCACCCGACGACGGGCGGCCCGAGCATCCTGTACCTGCCGCCGGACGCCCGCGGCACCTGCGACGGCCGGCCGGCCGGCCGTCGCTGACGGCAGGCGCCCGGTCGGGGGACGCGGGTGTCCCCGACCGATCCGCCCTGCCCGACCGACCGCCCGGCCCTTCCTGGCTCAGCCCTGGAAGCCGTACGGGCGGGTGATCAGTTCCAACCAGTGGCCGGACGGGTCGGGGAAGTAGACGCCGCTGCCCCCGTCGTTGTGGTTGATCTCGCCCGGGTGCCTGCGATGCGGATCTGCGTAGTACTCGGTTCCCGCCGCCTTGATCTTCTCGTAGGCCGCGTCGAACACGTCCTGGGAGACGAGGAACGCGTAGTGCTGGGGAGTGATGGACTCGCCGGGGGCGGCGGTCGCGAAGTCCAGGGTGACGCCGTTTCCGGTCTCGACGGGGATGAAGGGACCCCACTCGGTCCCGACCTCCAGACCCAGGATGTCGGCGAGGTACTCGGCGGACCATCGGTTGTCACGGCTGTGGACGATCGTGTGGTTCAGCTCTACTGACATGGGTGGATGCCTCCGAAAGGCATGTCACGGCGCCTCCATGCCTCACCCGGTCGGTGACCGACACGCGACGCCGTCCGCACGAGCCTAAGCACACGGATCGGGCCGGGTCCATCGGTATTCGGTCGAATGAGGCGCCGCGGAGCGGGGTGCCGGGGACGGTGGTGTCGGGAACGGTGCCGACGACCCCGTCGGGAACGTCCGCCCGATCAGGAACGTCCGTACACCGAATCGACGTTGTCCCGCGCGGGACGCGTCCGCCCTGCCGGCCCGGCGGCGAAGACCCGCAGCAGGTTCTCCGTCACCCGTGTGGTCAGCGCCCCGGAACGCGCGTCCAGACCGTGATTGCCGCCGCCTCGCCCGTCGCCCGTCGCGTCGAGTGCCTCGACCCAGCGCATCGTCCCCGTGGCAAACACCCCGGCGCCGCTCGCCACGGTGTAATAGGCCGTGTCCTGATGGCTGGGCCTGCCCTCGCAGACCACGGGGGAGTGGGCGATGATCTCGATCGGGCGGGGTGTCGGGAATCCGGTGTCCACCTTGTCGTACTCGACGCCGACCAGGTGCGCGAACCCGTCGCCTGCCTTCACCCCCGTGCCCTCGAACAGCCAGTGCCCGGGCCGCGCCACCACGTAGGGGGCGTCCACCGGGTAGCCGTCGTAGATGACACCGAGCAGGGAACTCTCCGGGTCGGCGGCGGGAGCCGAGCGGAAGTCGACCGTCGCGGGGTGGCCCCTCTTGAACCCCGGGTCCTGGGCGTAGGACGACTTGTAACAGACCACCGTGCGGTCCGGCCCCAGGTCCGACGGCTCCAGCCGGATCCGGCGGTAACAGCAGTTCGCGCCGAGTATCGCGATGTTGGTGCCGGCGTCCCTGGCCGCGGTGACATGCGCCCGCTGCTCCGGGGACCAGTACTCGTCGTGCCCCAAGGAGAGTACGGCGACCGCCCCCTCCAGCAGTCGCTTCTCCCGTGCCACGTCGGTGGTCGTCGTGTACGCCGACGGTATGCCGAGCCGCTCGGCAAGGGCGATCAGCGGTGCCTCGTACACCAGGAACAGGCCCGCCCCGTCGTCGTACTCGTACGGCCGGTCGAAGGTCACGGCGAGTGAACGCGAGGCGTATCCGCCGGTGGGTCCGTCGTAGCTGCCGTAGCCGCCCCACCTGTTGTACGCCTGCCAGGTCGCCACCGCGTTCACGATGACGGTCCGTCCCTTCGTGGACGCCGAGCGGACGGTGAGCGGGACGAAACGCTGCCCCTCGGCGCCCTGCGCGTCGAGCCGGAGCAGGTAGCAACCCTCCGGCCAGCCACCGGTGTCGACCGTGGTGGTACGGGACCACCGGGTGCGGACCATCCTGGTTCCCGCGTCCACCGTGTGCTCGGGCTGCCGGACCCCGGGCAGCGCCTGCGAACGCCACACCAGCCGGGCCCGCGCGCCGCCGTACCACCCCATGCGGTACGCGGAGACCGTGAACCGGGGCGCCGCCGTGGACACGTGCAGTCCGAACGACTCACCGGGAAGGACACTGACCCGGTCGGCGAAACCCTCGATGGCGCGGGCGGGTCCAGCCTTGGTGACGTGCCAGTCGGCGTTTCCGGGTCGGGCGTTCTCGGCCTTGACGTCGAACTCCCGGGACCCGGCCCCGGGAGAGGACTCGGACGCGTTCGGTGCTCCCGACGGGGAGCCTGCCGACTTCGGATCCCCGCCCGCACCGGCCTCCTCGGCGTCGCCGCCCCCGCAGCCGGCGGCGGCACCGATCCCGACAGCCGTGACCGCTCCCGTCGCCGCGATGGCGATGAACCGCCGCCTGCCCGCGGAACCGGTCCCCCCGGCCCTCTGTTCCTGATCCATGAAGGGCACGCTATGACACGCTCCGCCCTCTCCTTTCGCCGGGTCGGACCGACTCGGACCGCCACACGGATCGTGGCCGTGCCGTCGGTCCTGTCCCGCGCGGCCCCGCTCCGGGTCTCAGGCGACCCCGCGCAAGTGCGCTACGGCGTAGGGCCGTCCACCGAGGCTCGGGGCACGGCGGAACGGGAGCCGCCCGTCGGATCAGACATCGGGCAGGCCCGCCTCAGCACAACTGCCCGGCAAGGTGCTCCTGGGGTAACTTCCTTCGGATCACGTGCAATCGCGAGAGCGGAGAAGGATCCATGCGTCACGTCTCCCTGGGCAGTTCAGGTCTGCGGGTCTCCGCGGTCGGCCTCGGCTGCAACAACTTCGGCGGCCGCCTCGACGCCCGCGCCACCCGCGCCGTCGTCGACGCCGCCCTCGACGCGGGCATCACCCTCCTCGACACCGCGGACATCTACGGAGGCCGGGGCGGCTCCGAGAGCCACCTCGGCCAGGCCCTCAAGGGCCGCCGCGACCAGGTCGTCCTCGCCACCAAGTTCGGCTACGACGGCGTCGACATGGGCTTCGGACCCGCGGCCGGGTCCCGCGGCGGGCGCGCCTACGTCCGCCGCGCCGTCGAGGAGTCCCTGCGCCGGCTGGAGACCGACCACATCGACCTGTACCAGTTGCACAGTCCCGACCCGGACGTCCCCATCGCCGAAACCCTCGCCGCGCTCACCGAACTCGTCACCGAGGGCAAGGTCCGCTACATCGGACACTCCAACCTCAGCGGTTGGCAGCTCACCGAAGCCGCCCACGTCGCCCGGGAGATCGGCGCCGCGCCCTTCGTGTCGGCGCAGAACGAATGGTCGCTGCTCCAGCGTTCCGCCGAACGGGAACTCGTCCCGGCCGCGCTGCACCACGGTGTGGGCGTGCTCCCGTACTTCCCCCTGGCCAACGGCCTGCTCACCGGCAAGATCCGACGCGGCGCGCCCGTCCCGCCCGGTTCGCGTCTCGAAGGCCGTGACGGCTACCTCACCGACGAGCGCCTGGACGCGGTCGAGGCACTGGCCGGCCTCGCCGAGAAGTACGACCGCACGGTCCTGGAACTCGCCATCGGCTGGCTCTCCGCACAGCCGGGCTGCGCCTCCGTCATCGCGGGCGCCACCTCCGCCGAACAGGTGCGGGCCAACGCGGCCGTCGCCGACCGGCCCCTGGAGGCCGCGCTGCTCGCCGAGATCGACGCCATCGAGGCCATCGGCGGCGCCGCTGCGGGGGCGCGATGACCGCGACCGCGCTGCGCTGCGCCGTTCTCGACGACCACCAGAACGCGGCGACGACCTCCGCCGACTGGTCCCCGATCGCGGACCGGGTGGAGGTGGTCACCTACTCCGACCACCTGGACGACGAGGACCGGCTCGCGGCCCGCCTGGCCGACTTCGACATCGTCGTCACCCTGCGCGAACGCGTCCGCTTCCCGGCCTCGTTGCTCGACCGGCTGCCCCGCCTCGCCCTGCTCGTCGCGAGCGGCATGCGCAACTCCGTCATCGACCACGCCGCCGCCGCGCGAGGCGGCGTGACCGTGTGCGGCACGGGCAGCTCCTCCACCCCGCCCGTCGAACTCACCTGGGCCCTCCTCCTGGCCCTGGCGCGCGGCATCGTCCCCGAGAACACCGCCCTGCGCACCGGAGGGCCCTGGCAGCAGACCATCGGCGCCGATCTGCACGGACGCCGGCTCGGCCTGCTCGGCCTCGGGAAGATCGGCGGTCGGGTGGCCCGGATCGGTCTCGCCTTCGGCATGGAGGTCACGGCCTGGAGCCGGAACCTCACCAGGGAACGCGCCGACGAGGTGGGGGTGACCCTGGCCGCGTCCCGGGAGGAACTCCTCTCGGAGAGCGACTTCGTGTCCGTCCACCTCGCGCTGGGCGACCGCACCCGCGGCCTGATCGGGGCGCCGGAACTGGCACTGATGCGCCCGTCCGCGTACCTCGTCAACACCTCGCGGGCGGCCATCGTCGACCAGGACGCGCTGATCGAGGCCCTGCGCGAGGGGCGGATCGCGGGCGCCGGTCTCGACGTCTTCGACGTCGAGCCGCTGCCGCGCGACCATCCCCTGCGCACGACGCCGAACCTGTTGGCCACGCCCCACCTGGGCTACGTCACGCGGGACAACTACGCGACGTACTACGGAGAGGCCGTCGAGGACATCCGCGCCTACCTCGACGGCGCGCCCGTCCGGGTGCTCGGCTAGGTCCTGCGCCGGCACGTGCGAACGGCCCGGGCGGGCCCGCGAGGAGCGGGCCCGCCCGGGCCGTTCGATCCGTCCGTCCGGACGGCGGCAGGTTCAGGACACGATGTCCTTGCGGGAGAAGCCCCGGAACGCGAGCGCGAACAGCACCACCGCGTACGACACCGACACCACCGTGCCCTTGATCATCCCGCCCCACTCCAGGTGGGGCTGGAGGGCGTCCGCCCACGCGAACTGCCAGTGCGCGGGCAGGAACTCGCGCCACGATCCGAGCGCGGTCACCGCATCCAGGACGTTCCCGACGATGGTCAGCCCGACCGCGCCGCCGACCGCGCCGAGCGGCGCGTCCGTCCGCGTCGACAGCCAGAACGCCAGTCCGGCCGTGACCAACTGCGACACGAAGACGAACGCGACGGCGATCGCGAGCCTCGGCAGGGTGTCACCGGCCGCCAACGTCCCGCCGGTGGGCAGCTTCAGCGGCCCCCAGCCGTACGCGACCGTGCCCGCCGCCAACGCCACCACCGGCAGCAGCACCATCGCGGCGAGACTGAACCCGAGGGCCACCACCAGCTTGCTCCACAGCAACCGGGCCCGGGGCACCGGCGAGGCCAGCAGGTAGCGGAGCGAGGACCAGCTCGCCTCCGAGGCGACGGTGTCCCCGCAGAACAGCGCGACCGGCACCACCAGCAGGAAACCGGCCGACACGAACAGGCAGGTGGCCGCGAAGTTCGCACCCGAGGCCGTCGCCGTGTCGATCAGGGTGATCCGGCCGTTGCCGCCGCCGCGTTCGTCGGGCGTGCCACCCACCGCGAAAGCAATGATCATGACGAGGGGGAGCGCCGCGAGGATCCCGCCCATCACCAGGGTCCGCCGCCGTCGCCACTGGCGCAGCGCCTCCACGCGCAACGGCAGCGTACGGCCGGCGCGGTAGCCGTCGGCCACCTCCGTCACGGCCACCTCTGTCACGGCACTCACGCCGAACCTCCGATCAGGGTGAGGAACGCGTCCTCCAGCCGGCGGTGCGGTCCCACGGCGGAGACCGGCACCTCCAGCCGTACGAGTTCCGCGATCAGCTCGGCGGCCGTCGCGCCTTCGAGCCGTACGAGCAGTCCGTCGTCGGCGGTCACCACCGAACCGACTCCCTCCAGCGCCGCCACCTTCTCGACGAGGAGTTCGTCCACCGCCCCGGCCAGGGTCACCAGCAGGGTGTCCCCGCCGCCGGTGATCTCCGCGACCTCGCCCGCCTGCACGAGCCGGCCGCGGTCCATGACGACCAGGTGCGTGCACGTCTGCTCCACCTCGGAGAGGAGGTGGCTGGAGACGATGACCGTCCGCCCGGCCGCCGCGTACCGGATCATGACGTCGCGCATCTCCCGGATCTGTGGCGGGTCCAGGCCGTTCGTCGGCTCGTCCAGGATCAGCAGGTCCGGCATGCCGAGCATGGCCTGTGCGATGGCGAGCCGCTGCCGCATGCCCTGGGAGTAGGTCCGCACGGCGCGTTCCAGCGCGTCGCCCAGTCCGGCGATCTCCAGGGCCTCCGCCATGTGGGAGTCCGCCGCCGGACGGCCCGTGGCCTGCCAGTACAGCTCCAGGTTCGCCCGGCCCGTCAGGTGCGGGAGGAAGCCCGCGCCCTCCACGAAGGCACCGACCCGCGACAGCACCGGCGACCCGGCCCGTACCGCGTGCCCGAACACCCTGATCTCGCCGGCGTCCGGCGAGATCAGCCCCATCAACATCCGCAGCGTGGTGGTCTTGCCCGCGCCGTTGGGGCCGAGCAGACCCAGCACCTGCCCCTTCTCCACCCGGAACGACAGGTCCCGTACGGCGTAGCGGTCCCGGGCCTTCGCGTAGCGCTTCGTCAGCCCGGTGATCTCCAGCGGCACGTCGGCCAAGGCGGGATCGGGCCGGGTCGCCCCGGACCGTTCCCCGGCGCGGCCCCTGCCGTTCCGCCGGATCCCCAACAGCGCGGCGGCCAGGGCCAGGGCGCCCAGGGGCAGCCCCCACGTCCAGCCGGGCATGCTCGCGGCCGCGGTGCGCACCCCCGGGACGACGGGCACCGACAGCGGTCCCCGCGCCGAGACGGTGTACGTGGCGGGCGCGGCGGGCGACGCGTACCCGAGATCGGTGGCCGCCATCACCAGGCGCAGCCGGTGGCCGGCCTCGACGGCGTGGTCGACGGCCGGCAGCCTCACCCGGACGGCACGGCCCTGTCCGGCGTCCGTGACCCGGATCGGGGCGACCAGTTGCCCGGGCAGCACCTGCCCGCGTCCGTCGGGCCCGACGTCGTACACCTTGCCGAACAACACGGCCGAACCGTCGGTAGCCGTCGACCTCACGTTCAGGGTGACGGTCGGGGTGCCGGTGATCCGCACCTCCTCGGTCATCGGCCGCGATTCGAAGCGGGCGTTCTGCCCGGGGAAGTCCAGCGAGATCCCGGCCCCGAAGGCGGCGAGCCCGCCGCCGATCCCGGGCAGCGAGGACAGCGACGGCGGAGTGCCGCCCGCCGGATTGGCGAACGTCTGCTCGCGGCCGGTGAGCGCGAACTCCCGGGGCGTCGACGTGAGCCCGGGATAGCGGTCGTCACTCGCGCCGCGGACCTGCACGGTGCCGTTCGTGGAATCGATCCCGCCGGTGCGCGAGACCCGGAACACGGGACCCGTGTCCACCTGCTCGTCGCCCTTGAGGTAGCGGTCGAACCAGGCCGTCACCCGAGCCTCGACCCGGCCGGCCTCGCGCATCCCGCCGTCGTGGCCGCCGCTCGCCCAGTCCACGGACACGGGCGCGCCGTTCGCCGCGATGGCCCTGGCCATGGCGTCGGCCTGGTCCAGCGGGAAGAGCGAGTCGTCCTGGCCCTGCACGATCAGGGTGGGCACCTTGATCTTGTCGCCCACCGCCGAGGGGCTGCGCGCGGCCAGCAGCGCACGTGCCTCGGCGTCGGGCTTCCCGGCGACCGCGACCCTCTCGTACATCGCGCACAGCTCCGGCTGGAACCGTCCGCAGCCGGGCACGGCCGCGGGGTCGGCGGACGGCGCCGACGGCTGGAGGGCAGCCGCGCCGCCGCCGGTCGCGCCGCCCCCCGCGCCGCCACCGGTCGCACCGCCGCCGGCCGCGCCGGTGGTGAAGAAGATGCCGGTCCACAGCTTCTTGAACACGTCGTTCGGGAAGAGCGAGTCGGCGAGGTTCCAGTACGTGATCTGCGGGGCGATGGCGTCCACCCGGTGGTCGTACCCGGCCGCGAGGAGCGCCGCCGCACCGCCGTACGAGGCCCCGGCCACGCCCACGCGCGGATCGCCGGGCGCGTCGAGCCGCACCTCGGGCCGGGTCGCGAGCCAGTCGACGAGCCGGGAGACGTCCTTGCCCTCCAGCCCGGGATCGTTCAGCCCGATCCGGCCGCCCGAGCGGCCGAAGCCGCGCGCCGACCAGGTCAGCACCGCGTACCCGTCCCGGGCAAGCCGTTCCGCCTGCGCGCGGACGTCGTCCTTGCTGCCGCCGAAGCCGTGCCCGAGCAGCACGGCGGGCCGTTTCCGCGTCGCCTCCCCGCCCTCGCCGGCCGTGAAGTACGAGATGTCGATCCCGGCGTCGGGCATCTGCAATACGTGGTCCTGGCGTTGCACGCCGGGCGGGTCGGACGCCGCGGCGGTGGCCGTCAACGTACCGGCCCCCGCCAGGACGACCAGCGCGGCGCCGCCGGCCAACAGGCGGTCCCGGCGACGCCGGGGCAGTCGGAGCTTCATACAGGAAGCCTAGACGTCCCGGGGCCGCCGCCGGAGAGCCCGCAGGGTGAGCCCGGCACCTTCTCAAGGACTACCCGGGCGGCCCCCCGTACCGCGCCTGCCGTACACGGCTCCTGCGCGCGGTCGACCTGCGCGCGGGCGCGAGCGGCGGCAGGATGGTCCGCATGCTGCTCGCCGAGGTCGCGCGCGTGTCCCGGGAGGTCTCCGAGACCTCCGCCCGCTCCGCGAAGACCGCCCTGCTCGCCGAGGTGTTCGCCTCCGCGCCCGCCGAGGAGGCCGCAGTCGTCGTCTCCTACCTCGCCGGGCGGCTGCCCCAGGGCCGCCCCGGCATCGGATGGCGCACCCTCGGCCGGGAGATCGACCCCGCGCCCGGGCCGACCCTCACCGTCGGCGAGGTCGACGCGGCCGTGACCGAACTCGCCGCCGTCGCGGGCCCCGGTTCCCGCGTCGAGCGGCACCGGATCGTGGACGCCCTGTTCGGCGCGGCCACCGAGGCCGAGCAACGCTTCCTGCGCGGTCTGCTCTTCGGAGAGGTGCGCCAGGGCGCGCTCGACGCCGTCGCGCTGGACGCGGTGGCCGCGGCCACCGGGGTGCCGGCCGCTGCGCTGCGCCGCGCCGTGATGGTGGACGGGTCCCTGCCCCGGGTGGCCGCGGCGGTGCTGGCCGACGGCGCGCAGGCACTGGAGGGGGTGACCCTGCGGGTCGGTCGGCCGGTTCAGCCGATGCTCGCCGGCACCGCCGCATCGGTGACGCAGGCGCTGGCCGCGCTCGGGCCCTGCGCGGTGGAGGAGAAGCTGGACGGGATCCGCGTCCAGGTCCACCGCGACGGGCCGGACGTACGGATCTACACGCGCTCCCTGGACGAGATCACCGACCGGCTGCCGGAGGTCGCCGAACTGGCCCTGACGCTGCCCGGCGAGCGGTTCATCCTCGACGGCGAGGTCGTCGGGCAGGGCCCCGACGGCCGGCCGGTCCCCTTCCAGGAGATCGCGAGTCGGGTGGGCTCCCGGGTGGACGTGGCGGCCGCCCGGCAGGCCCTTCCCGTCCGCGTCCACTTCTTCGACGTCCTGGCCGCGGGGGAGGAGGCACTGCTCGACCTGCCCGTGCGCGAGAGGTACGCGGCGCTCGCCCGGCTGGTCCCGGAGTCCGCCCGCGTACGGAGGCTGGCGGTGGAGGACCCGGAGGCCGAGGGCGCGACGGCCGCCGCCGAGGAGTTCGCCGCCGAGTCCCTGCGCCGGGGCCACGAGGGGGTGGTGATCAAGGGCCTCGACTCGCTCTACGCGGCCGGCCGGCGCGGCACGCACTGGCTCAAGGTCAAGCCCGTGCACACCCTCGACCTGGTGGTGCTGGCCGCCGAGTGGGGGCACGGGAGACGCACCGGCCTCCTGTCGAACCTGCATCTGGGAGCCCGCGCCGCCGACGGCACCCACGCCATGCTCGGCAAGACCTTCAAGGGCCTCACCGACGTGATGCTGCGTTGGCAGACCGAGCGGCTGTTGGAGCTGGCGGTGGAGGACGACGGCTTCACGGTCCGGGTCCGACCGGAGCTGGTGGTGGAGATCGCCTACGACGGTCTGCAACGCTCCTCGCGCTACCCGGCCGGGGTCGCGCTGCGTTTCGCGCGGGTGCTGCGGTACCGCCCGGACAAGGAGGCCGGACAGGCGGATACCGTGGAGAGGGTGCTGGGCGAACGCCCCGCGTAGGCGAGGACCGGCTTCTTTGCCTCAGAGGCAAGAGTGTTTGCCAGTGGGGTAAGAATCTGGCTCAATCGAGGTATGACAACCGGTCCTGCCCCCGGCCCCGAAGAAGCGGCCGACCCCGACGATCCGTCGGGGGAACTCCCCACCGTGGCCCCGCGCCTGCGCGATCTGCGCCGCCGTGCCGGGCTCACCCTGGAGGCGGCCGCCGCACGCGCCCGACTGTCGCCCGCCCACCTGTCGCGCCTGGAGACGGGCCGCCGCACACCCTCGCTGCCGCTGCTGCTCGGACTCGCCCGCACCTATGGGACGACGGTCTCCGAACTGCTCGGCGAGACCTCGGCCGCGGCCGACCCCATCGTACGGGGCGGCGGACCCGGGGCCCGCGAGGCCGACGGCTGGACCTACTGGCCGGCCGGTGGTTCGGGACGGGGGATGCAGGCCCTGCGCGTGCACGTTCCGCAGGGCCAGGTCAAGGGCGAACTGGTCAGGGTCCACCCCGGCGAGGAGTGGCTGTACGTCCTCACCGGGCGGCTGCGGCTGCACCTGGGGGAGGCCGAGCACCTGCTCGACCCGGGGGACAGCGCGCACTTCGACTCGCTCACGCCCCACCGGATCGGCGCGGCCGACGCCTCCGGCGCGGACCTGCTGTTCGTCCACACGCTGCTGCAGAGCGGCCTCGCCGGGGTGTGTCTCGGCGGCGCGACCCAGCACCACCACTAGTCGAGGAGCCGCACCATGACCCAGGGAGAGAACGTGACCGCCACCGCGAACGAGGCGCCCGGTGTTCCCGCGAACGACGTCCCGGCCGGTCCCGCCGATCAGAGCGGCCCGGCAGGTCGGAGCGGCCCGGCCGACTCGCAGGAGACCGACTCGGCGCCGGGCGCCCTGCTGAAGCGTTTCGAGTCCAAGTTCCCGCGCGGCCTGATCATCCGCCTGATCGCCTACCTCTTCGTCGGCCACCTCTTCGCCTTCTTCGTCTACCTGCTCTTCGTGCTGGGCGCCGAGAACCAGTAGGACGAGAACCGGTAGGACGAGAACCGGTAGGGCCCGCGGCCCCGGGGGAGGGCGCGAGGCGGTTCGCGGGCCCGTCGCACACCCGTCGCACACGGTTCCGACGGGGGCGGCGCGCACGCCCGCCGTCGGAACCGCCGTCCCGCCGCGGGGCTCAGCCCGCGGCGGGTTGCTGCATCGTGGAGCAGTGGATGCCCCCGCCGCCGCCCATCAGCCGGTCCACGTCGAGCTGGACGACCTCACGTCCGGGGAAGGCCGCCGCGAGCGCCTGGCGGGCGCCCGCGTCCTTGGCCCGGTCCCCGAACTGCGACGTGATCACCGCGCCGTTGGCCACGTGGAAGTTCAGGTAGGAGTCGACGAAGTCGGGGTTGTCGGAGCGCAGGGTGTCCGGGCCGTCGACCTTGATCACCTGGAGCCGGCGGCCCTTGGCGTCGGTGGCGGCGGACAGGATCGCGAATTGCTGCCGGGCGTCCTTGGCCCAGATGTCGGTGCGGTCGGCGGGCGGTACCTGGACCATCACGACGCCGGGTCGGACGAACCGGGAGGTGACGTCGATGTGGTCGTCCGTGATGTCCTGCCCCTTGATCCCCGGGACCCAGAGCATCCTGTCCGCGCCGTAGGCGGCGAGGACCTTGGCCTCCACCTGGGCCCGGCTGAGTCCCGGGTTGCGGTTCTTGTTGACGAGGCTGCTCTCGGTCGCCATGAGGGTGCCGTCGCCGTCGGTCTCGACGGAGCCGCCCTCGCCGACGAACGTCGCCGCGGCGAACGGCAGTGACTCGCGGGAGGCGATCAGCCGGGCCACGTTCTCGTCCTTGCGATGGGTCTGCTTGTTGCCCCACCCGTTGAAGCCCAGGCCGATCGCGTCCACGGCGCCGGCGCCGTCGCGGCGGAAGACGGCGCCGGTGTCGCGCATCCAGAGGTCGTCGACCGGGATGGTGGAGATGACGGTGACGGTGGAACCGCAGCGGGAGCGGGCGGTCGCCGCCGCGCTCGCGTCCGCCGCGCACATCACGACGGGCTCGAAGCGGGCGACGGTGCGGGCGATGAGGGCGATGTCCTGTTGTACGCCGGCGAGGTCGGAGCCCCAGATGGAGCGGTTGGAGGGCCAGGCCATCCAGGTGCGCAGGTGTCGGACGTCGTCGAGCGGGACGGTCATCCGGCCGGCGGCGGCCCCGGCCCGGACTGTCTGGCCCGCCTGCGCGGACTGCTGGACGAGGCCGCCGAGGGCCAGTCCGACGGCGCCGACTCCCGCCGAGCGCAACAGGGTTCTACGGCTTGGATTCATTTCGAACCTCCGGAGGAGGGGGGATGAGGGGTAGCCGCACTGTGGCACTAACTGAAATTTCAGTCAAGGAGTTGGGTACGCGTCCACCTGGTCCCGGGTCGACGACCGCGGTTCCTTCAACTTCCCCGCAGTCGGATCGAGTTCGGCCTGACCGGCCCGGGTCGTGACGACAGCGGCGCCGCCGGACCTCCGGCGGCGCCCCGGTGGGGTGTCATCCCCGCGTCGCCCGCGGTGATTCGAGCGCCGGGGCGGTGACCCCGCACTGGGTGCGACACTGCGGCTGGAGGGCGTCGGGCGCGGGCTTGCGCACGGTCGCCCACGCCAGAACCGCGCCGACGACGAGGATCCCGGCGCACCAGGGCATGGCGCGGTCGAACGCCGCGTCGAAGAGGTCGGCGGAGAGATAGGCGTCGGGCCCCATCCCCGCCAGCAGCGGCAGCGCCGCCACCGCGAGGAGTCCGGCGACGCGGGCGGCGGCGTTGTTGATGCCGCTGGCCAGGCCCGCCCGGCCCGGGTCCACCGAGGCCAGTACCGTCGCCGTCAGCGGGGCCACCAGGGCCACCATCCCCATCCCCATCACGATCAGGGCGGGCAGCACGTCCTGTACGTACGAGGCGTGCGGCCCGACCCGCAGCATCATGAGCATTCCGGCCGCGCAGAGCAGCGGCCCCACCGTCAGCGGGATCCGCGGCCCGATCCGTTCGGCCAACGCCCCCGACCGGGCGGAGAGCAGCAGCATCAGCACGGTGGTGGGCAGCAGGGCGGCCCCGGCGGCCAGCGCGGAGTAGCCGGCCACCACCTGGAGCTGGAGCACGGCCAGGAAGAAGAAGCCGCCGAAGGCCGCGTACACGCACAGGGTGACCAGGTTGACCGCCGTGAACTGTCGGGAGGCGAAGATGTCCGGCGGCAGCATCGGGTCGGCCCGCCGTCGTTCCACGTACACGAACACGCCGGCCAGCAGCACTCCGCCGACGGCCGCCGCGATGACGAGCGCGCCGCCGTTGCGGGCCTCGATCAGCGCGTAGGTGACCAGGGCGAGCGAGCCGGCGCCGAGCGCGGCGCCGGCCACGTCGAACGTGCCGTGCGCGTGTGGGTCCCGGGATTCCGGTACGTGCCGCAGGGCCACCGGCACGCACAGCGCGGCCACCGGGATGTTGATGAGGAACACCCAGCGCCATCCCGGCCCGTCCACCAGCCAGCCGCCGAGGAACGGGCCCACGGCCGCGCCCACTCCGCCGAACCCCGACCACAGGCCGACCGCCCGGGCCCGGTCGTCGGCGTGGATCGACCCCTGGATCAGAGCGAGCGAACCGGGCGTCAGCAACGCGCCGCCGACGCCCTGGAGGGCGCGGGCGGCGATGAGCACGCCGGCGTTCGGCGCGATGCCGCAGAGCAGTGAGCCCAGCGCGAACCACACCACGCCGACGACGAAGATCCGGCGCCGTCCGAACCGGTCGCCGAGCGCCCCGCCGACCAGGATCAGGCCGGCCAGGGTCAGCAGGTAGGCGTTGACCGTCCACTGGAGCACCGCGAGGTCCGCGTCCAGATCCCGCCCGATGGCGGGGAGGGCCACGTTGACCACGGTCGAGTCGAGCAGGGCCATGCCCGATCCGAGGACGGTGGTCAGCAGGATCCACCTGCCCCGGGTCGAGGCGAGCGGGACGTCGGGTCGGGGCGGCTCGGGTGACGGTCGGTCGGGTGTGGTCATGTCCCCAGGCTGGCGCGGTCGACCGACATGGGCCACCCGGCCGGCCCGCGACTCGGCTCAATAGGCCCTCTTGTAATGCACATGACCCCTCGATCAACATGACCCGCGCACATCACGCACGCCTTTTCCCCGCACCACGCACGCCCTTTCCGCACAACCTGCACACGGCGTCCGAGGAGACCACACGTGGCACAACGCGACAGACGACGATCCTTGCGCGCGGCGCTCGCCGCTCTCGCCTCGATCCTGCTCCTACCCATCGGCGCCGGGGTGGCCGCGGCCGCGCCGGAGCCCGGCCCCGCCCCCGGGGCCGCCGAGCGCAAGATCGAACCCAAGCTCCGCACCCAGCTCGACGGCTCCGCGAAGGCCGTCTTCTGGGTGTATCTCGACAGCGCCGCCGACCTCACCGCCGCAGGAAAGCAGAAGACCCGCGCCGCCAAGGCAGAAACGGTTCTGCGGGTGAAGAAGGACCATGCCGCGCGCAGCCAGGCCGCCGTGATCAAGGCCCTGGACGGCGCGAAGGCGGAGTACACCTCGTTCTGGATCGTCAACGCCGTCCGGGTCGTCGGCAGCGAGAAGCTCGCCGGAACCCTGGCGCAGCGCCCCGAGGTCGCCCGGATCGACGCCGACGACAAGGTGTCCCTCCCCAAGCCCGCCGAGGGCAGCCGGGAGAAGACCGCAGCCGACGCCGTCGAATGGAACATCGACCGGATCAAGGCCCCCCAGGTCTGGGACCAGCTCGGCGTGCGCGGCGAAGGCATCGTCGTCGCCAACATCGACAGCGGCGTGGACTACACCCACCCGGCCGTCAACAACCAGTACCGCGGCAAGAACGCCGACGGGTCGTACGACCACAACCACAACTGGTTCGACCCGGCCGGCGTCTGCGCCGGCGCCGCGCCCTGCGACAACAACGACCACGGCACCCACACCATGGGCACCATGGTCGGCGACGACGGCGGCGCCAACAAGATCGGCGTCGCCCCCGGCGCCAAGTGGATCGCCGCCAAGGGCTGCGAGACCAACTCCTGCTCCGAGGCCTCCCTGCTCGCCTCCGGCCAGTGGATCGTCGCGCCGACCGACCTGAACGGTCAGAACCCGCGGCCGGACCTGGCCCCGCACGTCGTCAACAACTCCTGGGGCAGCGCCGCCCACGACGACTGGTACCAGCAGATCGTCGACACCTGGCGGGCCGCCGGCATCTTCCCGGCCTTCTCCAACGGGAACTCCGGCCCGAGCTGCGCCACCAGCGGATCGCCCGGCGACTACGCGAGCTCCTACAGCTCCGGCGCCTTCGACATCAACGGCGCCATCGCCTCCTTCTCCTCGCGCGGCGCGGGCCCCGGCGGCATCGTCAAGCCCAACATCGCGGCCCCCGGCGTGAACGTGCGCTCCTCCGTGCCCGGCGGCGGGTACGAGGCCTTCTCCGGCACCTCGATGGCCTCCCCGCACACCGCGGCCACCGTGGCCCTCCTCTGGTCCGCCGCGCCCGCCCTCGAAGGGGACATCGCGCAGACCGAGGCCCTGCTGGACGGCACCGCCGCGGACACCGACAGCAGCCAGTGCGGTGGCACCGCCGCCGACAACAACGTCTTCGGCGAAGGCAGGCTGGACGCCCTCGCCGCGGTCAACGGCGCCCCGCGCGGAGCGATCGGCGCACTCGGCGGCACCGTCCGCTCCGGTGACGCGCCCGTCGCCGGCGTGAAGATCACCGCCGACGGTCCGATCGACCGCACGACGACCACCGCCGCCGACGGAACCTACAACTTCGGCTCCCTCTCGGTGGGCGCGTACACCCTGACCGCGTCGAAGTTCGGCTACGGACAACAGACCGCGACGGCCACCGTGACCGAGAACGCCACCGCCACCGGTGACTTCACCCTCACCCAGGCCGCCTCCGCCAAGCTCGCCGGCACGGTCTCCGCCGCCGGCGGTCCGGTCGCGGGCGCCGTCGTCACCGTCGCCGAGACCCCGGTCACCGCGACCACCGACGCGCAGGGCCGCTTCGAGGTCACCCTGCCGCACGGCACGTACGACGTGAACGCCACCCACGCCTCCCGCTGCGTCACCGGTGGCAGCGCGCACGTCACCGTCGCCGGGGACACCACCGTCGCGGTGGACCTCCCCGAGCGGACCGACGCCTACGGCTACGCCTGCGCCACCACGAGCGGTCGCCCCTACGCGGCCGGGGACCGACAGCTCGCGCTGACCGGTGACAACACCACCGAGCGCGTCGACCTGCCCTTCCCGCTGCCGCTGTACGGCAAGACGTACGGCCAGGCGTGGATCGGCACCAACGGCACCGTCAGCTTCGGCGGCAACAACACCGGCGACATCAACGGCGACCTCCCGAGCACGGCCACCCCGAACGCGGCCCTCTACCCGTTCTGGGACGACCTGGTCGTCGGCGCCGCCGGCAGCGGATCCGGTGTCTTCACCGCCGTGACCGGCACGGCTCCGCACCGGACCTACGTCATCGAGTGGCGCAATGTGTCGCACTGGTCGGCCCAGGCCGACACGTTCTCGTTCTCGGCCTCCATCGGCGAGGACGGCACCGTCTCCTACGCCTACAAGGGGACGGGCGGCACCGGCATCAAGGGCGGCTCCACCGCCACGATCGGCGTGGAGAACGCCACCGGCACCGACGCCTTCACGTACTCGTTCAACACCGCGGTCGTCTCGGACGGCCTGTCCATCGCCTTCCGCACCACCAAGAGCGGTGTCGTCGCCGGTCGGGTGCTCGACGCCAACGACGGCAACGGCGTCGCGGGCGCCACCGTCACCGTCGGCACCGGCGACACGGCGGTCTCCGCCACCACGGCGGCGGACGGCGGCTACGTCGTCCAGACCCCCTCGGGCGCACGGACCGTCGCGCTGTCGGCCCCTTCGTACGAGTCCGCCACCGCCACGGTCGACGTCAAGCCGGCCGACGTCACCTCCGTCACCCAGTCCCTGCGCACCGGCAAGGTCACCGCCGCCAAGTCGGCGGTGGAGGTCGTGCTCCCCGCGAACCAGAAGCGGACCCGCACACTCGACCTGACCAACCCGGGCCTGGGCACCGCGTTCACGGTGACCGAGGACGCGCCCTGGCTGACCGCCACTCCCGGTGCGGGCACCCTGCCCACCGGCGGCAAGGCACCGCTCACCCTCACGGTGGACACGGCCGGCCTGACGGCGGGGACGGTCCTCACCGCGGACCTCAAGATCACGTCGGCCAGCGGCCGGGCACCGGTCCTGACCGTCCCGGTCAAGGTCGTCGTCCCCCGCTACCAGGTCGCCCTGGACGCGGGATCCGACTACGCGGGCACGGACGCCATCGGTGACAGCTGGTCGCCCGACCGCAAGTACACCTCCGGGTCGTACGGCTACCAGGGCAACGCCACCGTCCAGTCCACCGGCCGCACCATCGCCGGAACGGACGACCAGAGGCTGTACCGCAACGCCCGCGAGGGCATGTACGAGTACCGCTTCGACAACGTCCCGAACGGCACCTACACGGTGGAGCTGGGCTTCGCGGAGCTCTCCAACACCAAGCCGAACAAGCGCGTCTTCGACGTCATCGCCGAGGGCACCCAGGTCCTGCCGTCCCTGGACGTCTCCCTGGAGGCCGGCACCTACACGGCCCTGACCCGTTCCTACACGGTGACGGTCACGGACGGCGTGCTCAACGTCCGCTTCATCACGCACAACGGCTACGGGAAGCCCCTGCTCAACACCCTGCGCGTCACGGACCGGCCCGACCGGACCTGACGGGCCGGCCCGGGTCCGATGGTCGGGCCCGGGCCCGACCCGAACGGCCCGCACCTCGCCGGCCGGACACGCGAAGGGGCGGGACACCCACGGGTGTCCCGCCCCCTTTCGCGCCCGCGGCGACGTCGCGCACGGATTGTCGTACCGGCATCCGGGTGGCGGACGACGGCCGCGCCGGAGCGGGCACGGAGGGCCGGGGGCCGGCGCCGTTAGCGTGGGCGACCATGACGGTGCCGGACGACCAGACGCAACAGCGGATCCACGAACTCGTACGGGTCGGCGACCCCGAGGCCCGTTGGGCGGTCGGCGGCCCGGACGGCACCCACGCCGCGGGCGGGGACGGGGACGCCCCGTCCGACGTCGGCCGGCTCGCCGCCGTGCTGGCGCTGTGGCCCGTCATCGGAAGTCTCGTCACGGCAGGGGAACTCGCCCTGCACACCCCGCTCGCCGCCTACGGCCCGGCCGCCGCGGGAACCTCCGGCAAGACCACCGCACACCAGCTGCTCACCCACCCCGACGGGGTGCCCGCACTGACCCGGCTCGCCGAACACCTCTGCGGCGAACCGCTCGCCGAATGCGCCACCGCCCGGGTCTGGCAACCCCTGCACATGAGCCGGACCCGCTTCGCCGGCGGCTCCCTGCACGCACCCCTGGGCGACCTCGGCCGCTTCCTCGGCCACCTGCTCTCCACCGCCGACCACCCCGTCAGCCGCTCCTGGACCGCGGAGTCCCTCCGCATCCGCACCGGGGAACTCACCCCCGCCCGGGGCCTGCTCTGGCACCCCGTCGCGGGCGGGGTCTGGGCCCACGGCGACGGACCGTCCGTCTGGGTCTCGCCCCGCCACCACCGCTGGGCCGCCCTCCTCCCCGCACACGGCACGGGACCACTGCGCACCGCCTTCCGGGACGCCGTGTTCACCGCGCCCACCGCTCCCACCGCGAAGTGAGGCGGCGCCGGCCTGGCCGGATGAACGCGACCCGCACGGCCGCGCACCCGCCGCCGGTCCCTCGGTCCACTCCCGCAGAGCACTCGGAGCGCGCACCCCCCGTGCTCGACGTACGGTGATCCCGACGTCACCGACCGTTGCTTTCCGGCTGTGCGGAGGTACGGCGAGCCGCCCGCCCCTCGGCGGCTTTCCCCACCCGAAGCGCCTGTCCAACCCAGGCAAGGTGGTCCCGGCATGACCCAGTCGACCACGACCCGAGGCCAGGCGGCCCCGACCGAGGGTGGCCGCCCCGCACGGGCCGGCCGGGTCGAGGCCGTACGCTTCGCCGCGACCCACACCCTGCCCGTGCTCGTACGCGATCTGGTGGGCCCGCCCGCGCGACTGCTCCGCCCCGCGCCCGGCGCCGGCCGGCCCCGCTGGCCCGCCGCCACCCTGCGCGCCCTGCGGGCCCGACACGGCGGCGCACCCGTCCTGCTGCGCGGCCCGACCGGCCCCACGCTGGTCCTCCTGGACCCACTCGACCTGCCCCGGTTCCACGAAGCGCCCCCGAGCGAACTCGCGACGTGCCCGCCGGACAAGTGCCGGGCACCCGGCGCGCCCGCGGCCGGCCGTCCCACCCGCCCCGAGGACCACGACGACCTCCGCGAACACCGCCGCGAGGTCAACGAGATCGTGCTGGCCTCGGGCAGCCCCGTACACCCCTCCTGCGGCCCGTTCCTCGCCGTCATCGCCGACGAGGCGGGCCGGCTGGGCGCTTCCCCCACGCTCGGACTCGCCCGCGCCCGGCACATCGTGACCCGGGCCGCCCGCCGCATGGTGCTGGGCGACACGGCCGCCGGGGACGAGGAACTCGCCGGCTGGCTCGACCGACTCGACGCCGGCGGTGACCGCGGGGCGCACCGCAAGAACCGCGCCGCCGAGACCCTCCACGAGAAGGCGTCCGCGCGCATCGCCCGGTACGCCGCCGCCGCCGAGCCCTTCACCCTCGTCGGACGGGCCCGCCGGCACCCCGACCCCGCCGGCACCCTCGACCCCATCGGCCAGGCCCTCCACTGGCTGCGGGCCCTGGACACCGTCCCCGCGACCCTGCTGCGCACCCTGCTGCTGCTCGCCGCCCACCCGGCCGAACACGAGGCGGCCTCCACCGAGGCACGGTCCGGCGACGCCGCCAAGGGCGAACTGCCCCGGCTGCGGGCCTGCGTACAGGAAACGCTGCGCCTCTACCCGGTGGTGCCGGACCTGGTCCGGGTCACCCGGACCGAGACCGAGTGGCGGGGCGTGCGTCATCCGGCGGGCACCCCCGTGCTCCTGCCCGCGCTGTTCCACCAGCGCGACCCCGAGCACGTGCCGGCCGCGGACGTCTTCGTGCCCGGGAGATGGACCTCCCCGGGATCCCGCGCGGACCTCCGGATGGCCCCCTTCGGCCACGGAGCCGGCCGCTGCCCCGGAGACCGGCTGGGCCTGCTCGTCGTGTCCGCGTTCTGCGCCGAACTGCTGCGCGGGCACCGCGTCCGGGACGGCAGACCGGCCCTGCATCCGGTGGGTCCGCTGCCCGCCGCGCTGGATCCGAGGCGGATCCGGCTCACGATCACCCGCCGCTGACCCCGACCGCGCCCCAGGCACCTGCTCCGCAGCCGACCCGCCCGGCCGACGCCCACCCGTGCCGCGGTCGCCCGGCCCCTTCGCCCGCCCGCCGTACCGACCCCACGAGGAACCCATGTCCGACGCCGCGACCACCGCGTCCACCGACCCGGATCCCGAGCTGCTCCACGCCGTGTGCCGCGCGCTGGCGGAGGCCGCCGACGCCGTCGGTGAAGCCGCCCGCCACGCCTCCGAACTGGCCCTCGGCGGGCGCCTGCCGGTCAGTGCGCTCGGCCGGTCCGGCCCCCGCCGGCTCGGCTGGCGCACCCTGCTGCGCACCCTGACCGACCCGGCGGGACTCGGCTGGGCGCCGCGCGGCCGGGGCGTCGCCCGGGCCGGGTGGCTCGCCGGGATCCTCACCGGCCGGGAGAACCTCGCCGTCAGCCTCGCCGTCTGCGGTCTCAAGGCCCGCATCCGGGCGGCCGGCGCGGGCCGGCCGGAGCTGCTCACGGATCCGGACGCGGCGGGGATCCTCAAGGCGGTCGAGGAGGGCCGGCAGGCGGAGGCCGTCCGACTGTTCCGCGAGCTGATGCGGGTCCAGGGCGCCGAACGCGCCTTCACGCTGCTCTCCCCGTCCTTCGCGGACCTCCTCGCCTGGCACGCGCTGACCGACGAGAACCCCTTCAACGACCACGCCGGTTGGCAGATCGCCATCGGACGGGCGATGCCCGCCGAACCCCTGCTCGGTCTCGGCGCCGCCGCCCGCGCCCTCTTCGCCCGGAGCCCCCGCCCCGCCGGGGGGCCCGAGCGCCCCGACGGGCTCCTCGACCGGCTCGACACCAGCGGCACCGTCGCCGGATGCGTGCGCAACCTCGCCTCGCTCGGCGCCGACGGAACCCTCCTCGTCCAGCAGGTGGTCGGCCCGGACGGAGCCCTCCGGTACGTCATCCACCTCGCCGAACCACCGGGGACGCCCGGGGCGGGCGCGACGCCCGCCGGTGTGGATGCGCACGCGGTGGCCGACGGACCGGAGATCTCGTACGCGCACGCGGTCGCCCGAGCCGTCCGCGCCCTCGTGCCCTCCGGCACCGAACTCGCCCTGTTCGGAAGGGGCCTGGGCGGGAGCACCGCCCTGCACCTCGCCGGGAGCCGGGACTTCACCACCGTCTACCCGGTCACGCACGTCTTCGCCGTGGACTCCCGGGGCGCCGCACGACGCCCCGCGGACCCCCGGACCCGGGTGTTCCGGCTGACCGGCGCGTACGGACAGCGCTCACGACGCCCCGCGTACGCCGCACCGACCCGTTTCCGGACCCGGATCACGGACAGCCGCCTGATCCGGATCCACGACGGCGAGGAGTGGTCCCGATGACCGACACCACCACCCTGCGCACGCACTGCGCGGTTCTGCGCGCACACGCGCGTCGGTTGCGGGCCGCCGCCGAGGACCTGCGCGACCAGGGCCCGGCGGCCGAGGCCTTCCGCGCCGAGGTCGCCGCCCTCGCGGAGCGCTGTGCCACCGCCGCGGGCGGATTCGCCCTGGCCGCCGCACAGCTCGACGGCCGACCCCACGCCTGAACCGGACGGGACCACCGCCCGCCCGGTTCAGAGGACGAGGGACAGCAGCAGGACGAAGCCCAGGCCGACCACCGAGATGATGGTCTCCATCACCGACCAGGTCTTGACGGTCTGCCCGACGGTCATCCCGAAGTACTCCTTGACCAACCAGAACCCGGCGTCGTTGACATGGCTGAAGAACAGCGAGCCCGCCCCGATCGCCAGCACCAGCAGGGCGGTCTCCGTGGTCGACGAGCCCGCGGCGATCGGGGCCACCAGGCCGGCCGCGGAGATCGTGGCCACCGTCGCCGAGCCGGTGGCGAGGCGGATGATCACCGCGATGAGCCAGGCCAGGAGCAGCGTGGGCACGGCCCAGCTCTCGGAGAGTTCCAGGATCATCTGGCCGACCCCGGCGTCGATGAGCGTCTGCTTGAAGCCGCCCCCCGCGCCCACGATCAGCAGGATGCCCGCGATCGGGGCGAGGGACTTCTCCACCGTGGACGAGAGTCGCTCCTTGGTGAACCCGGCCGCCCTGCCGAGGGTGAACATGCCGACCAGCACGGCCGCGAGGAGTGCGATCAGCGGTGAGCCGGCCACGTCCGTGACGCGCTGGACACCGTTGTCGGGGTCGTTGACCACGATGTCGACGAGCGCCTTGACCAGCATCAGGGCCACGGGGAGGAGCACGGTGAACACGGTCGCCCCGAACCGCGGGCGGTGTTCCAACTCGGCCGACTGGCGCTGCGGGACCATGTGTTCCGGCGCGGGGATGTCCACCCAGCGGGCGGCGTACCGGGAGAACAGCGGCCCGGCGATGATCACTGTCGGGATGGCGACGACCACTCCGAGGGCGAGGGTGACGCCCAGGTTCGCGTGGAGTGCGTCGATGGCGACGAGCGGGCCCGGGTGCGGGGGTATCAGCCCGTGCATCACGGACAGTCCGGCGAGGGCGGGGATGCCGATCCGCATCAGGGAGTAGTTGCCGCGCTTGGCGACCAGCAGCACCACGGGGATCAGGAGCACGATCCCGACCTCGAAGAAGAGCGGAAGCCCGATCACGGAGGCGATCAGCACCATGGCCCAGGGCATCGCCCGGCCCTTGGCGCGGGCCAGGATCGTGTCCACGATCTCGTCGGCGCCGCCCGAGTCGGCGAGCAGTTTCCCGAGGATCGCGCCGAGCGCGATGAGTACGCCGACACCGGCGACCGTGGCGCCGAGGCCGGCGGTGAAGCTCGCGATGGTCTTCGCCGGCGGTGCGCCCGCGAACGAACCGAGGGCGAGCGAGCCCACGGTGAGGGCGAGGAAGGCGTGCAGCTTGAAGCGGGTGATGAGCAGGACGATGACGGCGATGCCCGCGAGGACGGCCACGCCCAGCTGGGCGTGCCCGGCCGAGGTGATGGGTCCGGGGGCGGCCGCTGCCAACGTCTCGACGCTGAGACCGGTCACGGTGACGGTTCCTTAACTCGTGGCTCTTCGGTGGCGGTGAGTGGTGTTGCGTGATGTCGGGTACGGCGGGGCGGCCCGGGGCGCCGTGTGGCCGGCTCGCGGGCAGGCGACGGCCCGGGGGAGGGCGTGCGGGGCCCCGGGCCGGCCGTGCGGTGGCTCCGGGATCCCTCGCGGATCAGAGCCGGCGCAGGGATTCCAGTGCCCGGTGGGTGATCTCCTCGGGAGTGCCGCGGACGTCGACGGCGACACCGGCTTCGTCCGGCTGTAGGGGTTCGAGCGTGGCGAACTGCGAGTCGAGCAGGGTGGTGGGCATGAAATGTCCCTTGCGCTCCGCCATCCGTCGCTCGATCAGGGGGCGTTCGCCGGTGAGGTGGACGAAGACCACCCCGGGGGCGAAGCTCCGCAACCGATCGCGGTAGGAGCGCTTGAGGGACGAGGCCGCGACGACCCCGCCCTCCAGGTCCGCGCCGCGACGGATCCACTCGCCGATGGCGTCCAGCCAGGGCCATCGGTCCGCGTCGTCCAGCGGGGTGCCCGCCGACATCTTGGCGACGTTGGCTTCCGGATGGAAGACGTCGCCCTCGGCGTAGGGGACACGGAGGGCCTCCGCGAGCAGTCGGCCCACGGTCGTCTTGCCCGTGCCGGCCACACCCATCACCACAATGACGCGCTGGGAGCTCACGTCCTACCTCGCTGTCCTCGTCGACATCGGTTCGTGCGGCACCACTGAAGCCCATTAAGTAGTACTTATTCAAGAGGGTGGGGGGATACATCACATCTATTGTTCGATCGGCGGTCACCGTACGCTTACGCCATGACCACTGAAGGCAGTCCTGTGCAGGGGCTTCACTCCCGTGTCCTGGACGCTCTCGGTCTCGCGATCACGGCCGGCGAATCCCCGCCCGGCAGCGTCCTGCGCACCGACGAGATCGCCGACCGCTTCGACGCCTCCCGCACCGTCGTCCGCGAGGTCGTCCGAGTCCTGGAGTCGATGCAACTCGTCGAGTCGCGTCGCAGGGTCGGCGTCACCGTGCGCCCGGCGGACCAGTGGAACGTCTACGACCCGCGCGTCATCCGCTGGCGGCTCGCCGGCACCGACCGACCCCGCCAACTGCGCTCCCTCACCGTGCTGCGCTCGGCCGTCGAACCGGCCGCCGCCGGACTTGCGGCGGCGCTGGCCACCCCGGAACAGTGCGCCCGGCTCACCGAGGCCGCCCTGGGCATGGTCCGCACCTCCCGCGGTCACCAGTTGGAGGGATACCTGCGGCACGACATCGCCTTCCACCGGATCGTCCTCAACGCCTCCGGCAACGAGATGTTCGCCCGACTGGGCGACGTCGTCGCCGAGGTGCTGACCGGCCGCACCGAGCACGCGGTGATGTTCCACGACCCCGACCCGGCCGCGGTCACCCTGCACGTGAGGGTCGCGGAAGCGGTTCGGGAGGGGGACGCGGCCCGCGCCGAGGCACTGACCCGGCAGATCGCGGTGGGCGCCCTGGAGGAACTCGACGTGCTCGCCCCCTGACCGACCCGCCGGACGTCCGCCGGCCACCCGCGAGGTCCCGGCCGTTTTTCCCCGACGGGCCCGAGAAGCGCGCACCGTGCGCCACACTGGGCGCGTGTGGGGACATACCGAGAGAAGTGACGGCGGACCCGCCTCCTTCGTGGGGCGGGACGGCGAACTGGCCGCGCTGGAAGCGGCCTTGGCCGGGAGCCGACTGATCACCCTCACCGGGCCGGGGGGCGTCGGGAAGAGCCGCCTGGTCCGGCAGGCGCTGGAGACGGGAGCCGGTGACTCCTTCCCCGACGGGATCCACTGGGCGGACCTCTCGCCCCTGCCCGACGACCGGCTGCTGGTGGACATCGTCGCCGACGCCCTCGACCTCGCCGACCACACCCCCCGCACCCTGGGTGAGGCGGTCCGGCAGTGGATCGGGGAGCGTCGACTCCTCCTCGTGTTGGACTGTTGCGAACACCTGATCGTCGCCGTGCGCTCCCTCGTACGGGACCTCCTGGACGCCGCCCCGCACCTGGTGATCCTCCTGACCAGCCGTCAATCACTGGGATCGGACCGGGAACGCGTCCTGGAACTGGGATCGTTGCCCCACGACGCGAACGCCGTGGAGGCGCTGGCCCTGTTCACCGACCGCGCCGGCGAGGCCGACCCCACGCAGGCCCCGCCCTGGGGAGAGGAACGGACCGAGGCCGCCCGGGCCATCTGCACCCGCCTCGAAGGAGTCCCCCTCGCGCTGGAACTCGCCGCCGCGCAGTTGACGGACCACACCGTCGAGGAACTCGCCGAGCGGCTCGCCCGTCGGATCGGCCCGCTCGCCGGCGACGGATCCGCCCTGCCGGCCCGCCACCGCGCCCTGCGCACCGCCATCGGTTGGAGCCACGAATGGTGCGAGCCACGCGAACGGCTGCTGTGGCTGCGGCTGTCCGTGTTCGGCGGCTCCTTCGACGCGACGGCCGTGCGCGCCGTCTGCTCCGCCGCCCCGCTCACCGAGGCCGACACCGGGCCGCTGCTGGCGGCGCTGGTTGCCAAGTCCGTCGTACGCCGAACCGACGACGGCGCGGTCGACCCGGACGCCGAAGGTGCCACGTACCGGATGCTCGACACGATCCGCGAGTACGGAGCCATGTGGCTGGACGCCGTCGGGGAGCGCGAAGCCCTGCGGACCCGGCACGCGGGGTACTTCCTGGAACTGGTGCGCGCCGCCGAGCGGGACTGGCTCGGGCCGGGCCAGCGCGACGCCTACCGGCGGATCGCCCTCGCGCACGGCGACGTGTGCGCCGCCCTCGACCACACGCTGGCGACCACCCCCGAGCAGGCCCTGGAACTGGCCGGGCGCGTCGGCTTCTTCTGGGCCTGTAGCGGCTACCTGCACGCGGCCCGCGGCTACCTGGAGCGCGCGCTGTCCACCGCGCGACCCCAAGACGTGCCCGCTGAGGGGCGGGTCCGCTCCCTGTGGGCCCTCGGGGTCACCCTGTTGCTCCAGGGCGAGAAGGAGCAGGCGCACCAACTCGCGCTCGCCTGCGAGGCGTTGGCCGGCGAGTTCGAGCACACGCCCGGACCCGCCCTGGACGCCGCCTACCTGCTGGGCCTGAGCCACCTGTTGGCCGGCAGGCCGCTGGCCGCGCGCATCGTCTCCGACAACGTCCTGGAGACCATCCCCGGCCGGCCCTTCGACTCGGCGCCACGACTGCGCTGCCACCTGGTACGGGTGTTCGCCCTCACCGGGCTGGGCCTGTTCGCGGACGCCCGCGCGGAAGCCGAGCGGCTGCGGTCCGGCTGTGTCACCCGCGACGAGCACTGGACGCGGGCGTACGCCGAGTACCAACTCGCCCTGATCTGCCTGTTCGAGAGACGGCCGGACGAATCGGCGGGCCACGCCCGCGCCATGCTGGAGAGCAAGCGGGAACTGGGCGACAGCTTCGGCACCGCCCTCGGCCTGGACCTGCTCGCGGCGGCCCGGGCCGCCTCGGGCGACGAGGCGGGCGCGGCGCACGCGTACGGCGCGGGCCACGCGTACTGGCAGGCGGTCGGCCACCCGCAGCGCGGCACCCCCGAACTGGGCCCCGTACGCGAGGAATGCGAGCGCACCGCCCGCAGCGCGCTGGGGGACCAGGCCTACGAGGCCGCCTTCCGGGAAGGTGTACGCCACGGGCACGCCCTGCGGACCCGGCCGCACCCGTACGACGGCTGACACCGCGCGGCGCCCGATCCCCCTCGAAATCGGATCCGGCCCCCCTGCGAACGGATCCGGTGGACGCCGAGCCGTACGACGGGGTTCCCCGGGTTCACGCGGACGTCCTCGGCGGTGTCGGGTGGCCGGGCGGGAGGGCGACCGGCATCACCAGGGTGGTGAAACTGCCCTGGTCGGCGGATCGCACCAGGACCGGACCGGTGACCTCGGAGAACTCCAGCAGTACGTCGGGCCCCACGCCGGCCTCCAGGGCCGCGCCCAGCACGGCGGGGTCGAAGCCGATCCGCACCGGCTCCCGGTCCTCCCGTACGGCCGCCGGCTCGATCGGCGCCGGGGTCCCGTCGGGCAGGGCGACGAGGAGACGGTCGCGGCCGAGTTCCAGGGCGACGGCCGAGGAGTCCCCGCACGCGTCGAGCGCCGCGATCAGCCGGACCCGCTCCACGACCACCCGGTGCGCGGGGGCGGGGAGGCCCGCGAGCACGTCCCGATAGGCGGGGAAGGTGCCCCCGGCCACCGGCACCTCGCGCGTCCCGCCCGGATGGCGGACGGTCAGGGTCGCGCCGCCGGGTCGCGCCACCAAGGTCACCTCGGCGGCCCGGGCGGTCCACGTCCCGAGTGCGACCAGCGTGTCGGCGTCGATCAGCAGCCGCCCCGGCGGCCCGGTCGCCGCGCGGGGCCGCAGGGTGCGCAGCGAGATCCGGTAGCGGTCGGTGGCCACGAAGCGGACCTCGTCCCGGTCGAACTCCACGAGCACGCGGCCGAGCACGGGGTGGGCCGGATCCCGCCCGGCGGCCGGGGCCACCTGCCGGGCGGCGCTCGCCAGCTCGGCCCCGCCCAGGGTGAACTCGGTGCCGCCCGGTCCGGGCGGCAGCCCTTCCAGCGCCGCCCCGAGCGCGGCGTCGGTGGCGCGCCGGGCCTCCCGCACGGCCACGTGGTGGCGTTCGAGCACCGCCCGTGCCTCCTCGGGCGTCCCGTCGAGTACGGCGACCACGTCGGTCAACGCCAACCCCGCCTCCCGCAACCCGCGCAGGAGCGTGGCGCGCGGCTGCTGGTCGGGGGAGTAGGAGCGGTAGCCGGTGACCGGGTCGACGTGGGCGGGGAGCAATACGCGGCAGTCGTCGTAGAAGCGCAGGGCGCTCGGCGCGAGCCCGACACGGCGGCCGAACGCGCCGATGCCCATCAGATCGGAGGTGCTGTCGTCCATGACCGCGATCATCGACGTTCATCCCACTTGAAGGTCAACTCATCCGACGCGCCGGCGCCCGGGGGAGTCGCGGAGCGGTCAGGACGCGGCCGGGCGGGGCTTCGTCTGCTGGACGGCCCAGCCGTTCCCGTCGGGGTCCGAGAAGTACACGAAGGAACCCCAGGGCATGTCCTGGACCTCGGTGACCTCCACGCCCCGCCCCCGAAGATCGGCGTGGGCCGCCTCGATGTCGGTGACCACGACCTGCATGTTGTCCAACGACCCGGGGGCCATTCGGGTGAGTCCCCTGCCCAGTGCGATCGAGCAGGCCGATCCGGGCGGGGTCAACTGGACGAAGCGGATCTCCTCGCTGACCGTGACGTCGTGGTCGGCGTGGAAGCCGATCTTCTCGTAGAAGGCCTTGGCCCGGTCGACATCGGTGACGGGGACGGCGACCAGCTCCAGTTTGATGTCCATCACGACCTCCACGATCGGCAGCGGCCCCGGAGTACGGGCCTTTCGGCATCATGCGCCCGGGGCGCCCGTCCCGCCGCCCGGCACGACCGCGACCGCCACGTCGGCCCCGACCGCCGCACCGGGCTCGCCGGACCCGGTGTCCGAGGCGTGCCCGGCGTCCTCGGAGGCGAACTGGGTCCGGTACAGCTCCTCGTACCGGCCGCCCACCGCCAGCAGCTCGGCGTGCGTCCCCCGCTCCACGATCCGGCCCTCCTCCACGACCAGGATCCGATCGGCGGCCTGCACGGTCGACAGCCGGTGCGCGATCACCACGGCGGTCCGACCGGCCAAGGCCTCGGCCAGGGCCTCCTGGACCGCCGCCTCCGAGGTGGAGTCCAGATGGGCGGTGGCCTCGTCCAGGATCACCACCCGTTGACGGGCCAGCAGCAGCCGGGCGATCGTCAGCCGCTGCCGTTCGCCGCCCGAGAGCCGGTAGCCGCGTTCGCCGACGACGGTGTCGAGACCGTCGGGCAGCGAGGCGACGAGCCCGTCCAGTCGGGAGCGGCGCAGCGCCTCCCAGATCTCCTCCTCGGTGGCCTCGGGCCGGGCCAGCAGCAGGTTGGCCCGTACCGACTCGTGGAAGAGGTGGCCGTCCTGGGTGACCATGCCGAGCGTCGCGCGGATCGAGTCGGCCGTGAGGTCCCGTACGTCGATTCCGGCGATCCGCACGGCGCCCGCGTCGGCGTCGTACAGCCGGGGCAGCAACTGGGCGATGGTCGACTTGCCGGCGCCGGAGGAACCGACGAGGGCGATCATCTGCCCGGGCTCGGCCCGGAAGGACACCTCGTGCAGCACCTCGGTGCCACCCCGGGGATCCAGCGTGGCGACCTCCTCCAGGGAGGCCAGGGAGACCCGCTCGGCGGAGGGGTACCCGAAGGACACCCGGTCGAACTCCACCGCGACCGGGCCCTCCGGCACGACCGCGGCGTCCGGCTTCTCGTCGATGAGGGGCTTCAGGTCGAGGATCTCGAAGACCCGCTCGAAGCTGACCATGGCGCTCATCACCTCGACGCGGGCGCCGGCCAGCGCCGTCAGCGGGGAGTAGAGACGGGTGAGCAGCAGGGCGAGGGCGACGACGGAGCCGGCCTCCAGGGTCCCGCGCAGCGCGTAGTACCCGCCGAGCCCGTACACCAGCGCGAGAGCCAGGGCGGAGACCAGGGTGAGGGCGGTGATGAAGGCGGACTGCGCCATCGCCGTGCGGATGCCGATGTCCCGCACCCGGGCCGCGCGGGCGGCGAACTCGGCGGATTCGTCGGCGGGCCGGCCGAACAGTTTGACGAGGGTGGCACCGGGGGCGGAGAACCGTTCCGTCATCTGTGTGCCCATCGCGGCGTTCAGCGTCGACGCCTCCCGCTGCATGGCCGCCATCCGTGTGCCCATCCGGCGCGCCGGCAGTACGAACACCGGCAGCAGCACCAGCGCCAGCAGGGTGATCTGCCAGGAGATGCTCAGCATCACGACGAGGGTCAGCAGCAGGGTGACGGTGTTGGAGACCACGCCGGAGAGGGTGTTGCTGAAGGCCCGCTGGGCCCCGATCACGTCGTTGTTGAGGCGGCTGACCAGGGCTCCGGTCCGCGTGCGGGTGAAGAAGGCGACCGGCATGCGCTGCACGTGGTCGAAGACCGCCGTCCGCAGGTCCAGGATCAACCCCTCGCCCAGGGTGGACGACAACTTGCGGGTCAACAGCCCGAGCCCCGCCTCGACGACCGCGATCACCGCGATCAACAGGGCGAGCCGGGTGACGCGGGCACCGTCCCCGCCGCCGACGATCGTGTCCACGACCCGACTGGCGAGCAGGGGAGTGGCGACCGCGAGCAGCGCCGTGACGACACTGAGCAGCAGGAAGAGGGCCAGCCCGCGGCGGTGCGGGAGGGCGAAGGCGGCGACCCGCCGCAGGCTCGCCCGGGAAAGCGGGCGACGATCCTGCTGTGCGTTGATCGCGCTGTGGAGCGAGGTCCAGGCGGTGACTTCCATGTCCATGAACCGGACAGTAGGACCTCAACCAAACTTTAGGTCAAGGCATCGGCCTTCACATGCCCTGGATGGCTGCCAACCCCCGCTCGCACGAGGGACATTGGGGACTCTCGTGCAATGTCGGAACCCGGTGGCATCATCGGGGGATGACGCAGGGATCAGAGTCCGTTCCGTCCGCCCCCTCCTCCCGCCCGGCAGCAGACAGCGTCCTCGACCGCTTCGAACGATGGGCCCGGGACACCCCGAAGGCCCGCGCCGTCACCGCCGCCCCCGGCAGTCTCACCTACGGGGAACTCGACGTACGGGCCAACCGGTTGGCCCACCACCTGCTGGCCGCCGGCCTCCCTCCCGGCGGGCTCGTGGCCATCGGGACGGCCCGGCAGGCCGAGATCGTCGTCGCGGTGCTCGCGACCCTGAAGGCCGGCGGCGCGTACGTCGTCCTCGACGTCGAGACCTCGGGCTCCGGGCCGCGCCGGCTCGCCACCCTGGAACCCTTCGCCGTCCTCACCCACGCCGCCCACCAGGCCCGTCTCGACGACGGCCGCGACCTGCGGTTCATGCGCCTCGGAGCGGAAACCGGCGCGATCGGCGAACGGCCCGCGCAGCCCCCCGCCCGCGCCGCCGCCCGGGACGCGCTGTTCCAGTTCACCGGGGCGGCGGAGCCCCGCGCCGTGGCCGTCACCCACGCCCTGCTGCTCGCCGCCCTCGAGGCCTGGGAGGCGGTGGCCGGGCCGACCCCCGAGGATCGGCACCTGATCACCGCCGGGTCCGACGTCACCGCCTTCACCACCGGCTGGACCCGGGCCCTGTGCTCGGGCGGCACCCTCGTCCTCCCCGACCGGGGCCCGTGGACGCCCGACACCCTCCGCGCGGCCGTCGGGGCCGAACGGGTCACCGTGGTGCACACCGACCCGGCCGGTGCGGCCGGCCTGCTCGTACCCGAACGCGACACCCCCCTCGACGCCCGTCCCGGAGCACCGGTTCCGCGGCAGGGCGACGACGCGGTGCGGTCGGTGCGCCTCCTCCACATCACCGGCGACCGGCTCCACCTCGACCAACAGGCCGCCCTGCAAGCCCGGTTGCGCACCGGCGCTCGGGTGCTCAACGTCTACGGATCCACCGAGACCGCCGGCGTCGGCACCTGGTTCGAACTGTCCCAACTGCCCGGACCGCTCGACGCCCCCGAGGAACTCTCCCTGATCGGCACCCCGTTCCCCGGCTGCCGGGCGGAACTCCGGGACGGGCAGCTGTACCTCGGTCCGCCCGACGGCGGCGACGCGATCCCCACCGGCGACCTCGCCCGCAAACGCCCCGACGGGCTGTGGGAGTTCGGCGGCCGGATCCGGGACCGCATCCCCCTCGACGGCCACCCCTTCGACCCCCACCCCCTGGAAGCCCTGATCCGCTCCCACGAACACATCGGCGCCGCCCTCGTCGCCGAGATCGAGGTCGGCCGAGGCGCGCGACGACTCGTCGCGTACATCTGCCCCCCGCCCGGCGGCGGGGGCACCTGGCTCCCGGGCGATGACCTGCCGGGCTCCGACCAACTCCGCGACCACCTGCGGGGGAAGGTGCCCGAGGAACGACTCCCGCGCACGGTGGTCAGGCTGCGGGCCCTGCCGCGCAACCCGGCCGGCCAGGAGGACCGGGCCGCCCTGCCACGACCGCCCCGGCTGACCGATCCGGCGACGCCGGTCCGCAGGACGGGCGGCAAGTACGGCAAGTACACGGCCTCGGCAGGCGCCACCGAGTTCCCGACCGGCTGCGCCACCGGCTGCGGATCGATCGTCTTCGGGTTCATGGCGCTGATCTTCACCGACGTGCTCTGGCCCGGTTCGACCGAACTCGCGGGCATACCGGCCCCCTGGGCGCCCCTGTTCTTCGTCCTCTACCTCTGCGAGTGCCTGGCCTTCGGCACGGGCCTGATGTTCCTGTTCACCGGCCGCCCGAGGATGCGGGAACAGGGGCGCGGTGCGGCCCTCACCGCGGCCACGCACCTGGCCGTGGTCTACCTGCTCGTCGCCTGGTGGCCCCAGGACAACCTCTACCGTCTGGCCGCCAAACACGACTGGCCCCGCCAGGCCGCCCTGGTCTACGCCTTCAACATCCCCCTGATGATCGCCGGCGCCGTCGTGGCCGCCTACGTCATCCGGAAACCGGCCTCGGCCTTCGACTTCGACGACTGATCCACCGATCCACCGGTCCGGCCGGCCCGGACTGCTCCGCGTCCGCGTCGGCCGCCCGTCCGGGCCCCGTCGGCGGCTCGTCCGGAGTGTCGAACCCCAGCGCGACGCCCACCCCGAGGGCCCCGGCCCGTACCAGGGCCTCCGCGCCGTCCAACACCTCCCGGTCGCGCGCCGCCACCAACACGCCCAGCCACGGCGACGGATCGTCGGCCCCGGTCGTGATCGCCGGAACGAAGACCGCCCCGAGTCCGGCGCATTCCCGCGCCAGGTCCGCGCACCACTCGTCCACCCGGGCCGGCGGCAGCCTCGCCCCCAACTCCACCCGGTCCACGATCCGTACCAGGTGTCCGGCGCCGCGCAGCGCGTCGAGCCGGGCCGCCACCATGAAGGCGCTCGACGGCCCGGTCAGCCGCAGGTTCGTCTCGGTCGGCGCCAGGAGCCCCGCCCCGTCGACGACGAAGTCCACGTCGAACCAGCCCCGATAGCCGGACGCGGCCAACTCCCGCCCCACCGCCGCCCCGAAGCGCGACAGGGGCCCCTCGGCCGCGGCGGGCACCACCCCGGGGCCGACCGTCGCGCCCCGGTAGCCCCCGTCGACGACGTCCATCACCGCCCCGCCGACCGTGTGGACCCGCCCCGAGCCGTCCACGAACCCGTCGTACGTCAGATCACCCGGGCCGCCGGCCCCCGCCGGACCGGACACGTACTCCTCCACCAGCAGCGGGCCGCGGGGCAGACCCCGGACCAGCGCGCGGGCCCCGCCGGCGGCCCGAACCCGCTCCGCGGACGCGTGCGTGGTACCCGAACCCCCGACCCCGTGCTCCGACTTCAGGACGCTGCTCTCACCGCGCGCCACCCGGGCGGACAGCAGCCGCACCGCCTGCCGGCGGCCCGCCGCCCGCCACTGCCCCGGCAACCTGATCCCCGGATGGGCCCCGCCCGCCAGGATCCGGCCGAACAGGGCGTGCGCGGCGGACTTGGACTCGTAGCGCAGGTCGCGCGCTCGCCACGGCCGCCCCGACAGCCGCCCGAAGGGTTCCGTCAGCCCCCACGGGACGAGGGCCGGCGCGCCCTGCGTCAGCCGCGCGGCCAGCGCCGGCCGGGACCGTACGGCGTCCGACAGGCCGGGACCCCCCACCACGAGCCCGTCGTACACCTCCACCTCCCCCCATTCCAGCTGCCGGGCGACCAGGCGCGTCCAGCCCGGCGACACCGCGAGGGGCAGCACCAGCGCGGCCGGCTCCGGACCGTAGAAGGCGGCCAGGCAGGCGTAGTGGTGCGCGGCCCGCTGTTCCCGGTCCAGCGACGGGTCGTCGAACTGCGCGTTGAACTCGGCGACATTGCCCACGTGGACCGAAGGCCCGCCACCGGTCCACGCCCGCGCCCAGTCCGCGAGCGGGACGGGCGCCACCTCGAAGCGGACCAGCCCCTCCGGGGCACCCCGCCCGGCCACCGCGCCCATCGCCCGGTAGAACCCCGCCGCGTGCGGATCGGCGTCGATCAGCAGCCGACGCACCCCCAGCCCGACGGCCCGGCGCAGCACGTCCCGGTACAACAGCCGCCCGAGGCCCGACCCGATGGCCACCGGGTCCACGAAGAGCAGGCCGAGCGTCGCCGCGGATCCGGCGGGTTCCCCCTCCAGCGAGGCGAGGCCCCGCACCGTCCCGTCCGCGTCCTCGGCGACGACGATCCGCCGGGCCGCGACCTCGTCCGCCCGCACCCGCAGTTCCTCGGCGCAGCCGGCCAGGAACCGCTCGTCGTACCCCCAGTGCGCCTTGGACCGCAGCACCAGCGCGGACAGCTCCCCGGCCTCGTCGGCCCGCGCGGCCCTGAGCTTTGCCATTTCCTGACCTCCCCATGGTCCGCCGCAAGACCGTGCGATAGATTCGGCCACCCACACGGCGGACACGCCCTCCCCTTCCTACCCAACCGGAGACAGGCTTCTCAATGAGCGACATCATCAATGGACTTGGTCGCACCAGTGCGTTCGGCGCCCTCGGCCTGGTCCTGCTGATCCTCGGCATCGTCCTGGTGGACGTGCTGACGCCCGGGAAGCTCCCCAAGCAGATCTGGGAGGAGCGCAACCGCAACGCCGCGCTCCTGCTCAGCTCCGCGCTGCTCGGGATCGGCGGAATCGTCTTCACCTCGATCTGGACGACGTACGACGACTTCGGCAAGGGCCTGCTGTCCACCGCCGCGTTCGGCCTCCTCGGGCTGGTCCTGATGGCCGTGGCCTTCCTGGTGCTGGACCTGGTGACCCCGGGCAAGCTCGGCGCCATCGTCGTCGACCCCGAGCCGCACCCGGCCGTCTGGGTCACGGCCTCCTGCAACCTCGCGGTGGCCGCGATCGTCGCCGCCTCGATCGCCTGACGCACAAGCGCACGCACGCGCACACGCCCGGCCCGGCCCCACGGGCCGGGCCGCCCGGCTATCCGACGTCCGGCAGCGCCTGCCGGCCCTCCCGGACCGTCACGGGGATGCCTCCCGCGGCCTTCGACAGCCGCGCCCTGAACTCGGCGGAGGCGGCGCCCGCGGCGTCCGAGTCCACCTCCACCCCGGTCGCCCCCGGTGCGGCGGCGCACGCGTAGAGCGGGAACGTGTCCTCGATCCGGCAGAGCTCCCCGCTCACCGCGCCGAGCGCCCGCCCACTGTACGGACTCGGGTAGAGGTCGACCCGGCCCGGATCGAGGCCGGGATCCGTCCGGTGGGCCGCCTCCACCAACAGGCGGCCCCGGGCCAGGTCCGTGACGCACAGCGCCACCCGACCCGGGGGCAGGTCGGTGATGTGCGTCGCGTAGACGTCCGCGAAGGCGCCCCGCCCCTGTTCGCCGACCGCCCGTGAGAGGCGCAGACCCTCGGGGGTGTTGGCCGGGGTCCCCCCGATCGACGTGGGCGGGGCCTCGGGCTCGTCCCGGCCCGGCGCGGGACAGGACTTCCCACCGCCGGCGGCGGGCAGCGCTCCCGGCGCCGCAGGTTCGGTGGCGCCGCACCCGGTGAGCAGCGCGGCGACGCTCACCGCCACCACGCCGACGTGGGCGAACCGGGCGGTGTCTCTCCGGCGCATCACAGGGTCCCCCTCGCGTCACGATGCCGGTCGGTACGACGGGCACGACAGGGACGTGCCGGGTGCGGAACCGGTTCCCTCCCGCCGGCCCGCCGGGACCGCGCCGGACCTCGCGGTCCCGGCGGGCCCTCAGGCAAGGCCCAACGCGAACACCGCGAAGCCCGCCGCCAGCAGTCCCGCCGCGGCCCGCCGCACCGCCGTCGCCCCGGTCCACGGCTCCTCGAACCGTCGGGCGTAACGGGCGATCCCCACCAACAGCGCCCCGAAGACCGGCAGCCACGCCGCCCGGGCCAGGAGCCACCCCACACTGTCCGGGGCGGTCGTCAGGCCGGCGGCCCCGCCGAGGAGGGATCCGGGCACGGCCACCGCCAGCATCGCCGTCTGGTGCCAGCACAGGACCGTCATGGCACACAGGTTGACGACGACCACCGGGGCCCACAGCGCCGGCCGGGCGAGGAGCCGCGCCAGCCGGTCCCGCAGCAGGATCGCCGCCCCCGACTGGGCCGCCGCCAGGGCGAGCACGAGCAGCGACGGCGGGTGCGAGTTGGTCCGCGCCTCGCCCGGTACGCCCACCATCGACGCCGGGTAGTGGAACACCGTCAGCAGCGCCGCGAACAACACGGACCCGCCGACGAGCAGCAGCCACGCCCCGCGCCGGTCGACGCGCCGCTCCCCCCAGGACACACCCAGCTGGTACGCGAACAGCCAGCCCGGCAGGATGTTCAGCAGGGCCACCCAGGACGGCACCGAGTCCGAGAACGGCCCGTACCGCAGGAAGTCCACCACCGCCACCGACCCGAGCAACGGGGCCGCCGCCCAGCCTCCGAGCCGGCCCGCCGCCCGCACGCAGTACGGGGTCAGCGCCGTGACCACCACGTACACCCCCACGAACCACAGCGGCTGGATCACCAACGTCGCCCCGGTCCGCAGGGTCGTCTCCGGCACCCCGGCCGCGTACGCCACCGGCGCGGCCAGCGCCCACACCGCGGTGACCCCGAGCACCGGCCGCCCCAGCCGGACGATCCGGCCCCTCAGCCACGCCGCCGTCGAGCCGTCACGACGGCGGAAGGACAGCACCGACGCGTACCCGCCCACCAGGAAGAACACGCCGAGCATCTGCAGCACCCAACTGGCCGGGGCCAGGCCGCCGAACGACGCCAGCGGGCTCGCGTTGTGCAGCGCGCCCTCGTCGTCGAGGGTGAGACCGCCCAACATCCAGTGCCCGATCGGCACGGCGAGCAGGGCCAGGGCGCGCAGCCCGTCGATCGCCCGGTCACGGTGGGCGGGGGTCCGCGTCTCGATCCGCTCGGCCGTTGCCCGCAGCGAGGTCGTCATGCTCATCGGGCCGCCCCGTCCGCAATCGAGGCGAAGGCCGCCAACGACCGCGTACCCGGTGCGAAGTAGCCGGTGTGCCCCCGTACGTCGTCGGCGGGGATCCGGCGGGCACCGAACGCCGGGGACGTGGGATCGGCGCCGTGCCCGATGCCCGCGACCTCGACGTTCGGTACGTCCGCGATCCAGTCGGAGGGACCACGCGCCGCCCACACCCGCGCCGCCGTGCCCAGACCGGCGGCGGTCCTCGTCCGCATCCCCGGGGAACCGAACACGACGATGTCGCTCGCGTCCGTGTGCCGGGCCGCGAGTCCACAGACCACCGAGCCGTAGCTGTGGCAGAACAACACCGGGTCCGGCGCCCCCACCGCGTCCAACCCCGCGGTGAACCGGGCCAGCCGGACCGCCCCGGCCTGCGCCAGCCGCCCGTCGGCCGCGTCCAACCCCACCCCCACCGGGGTGGTGTACCCGGTCCACGCCACGACGGCCGTGTCCCCCGACGTCGCCGACCACAGCGCCCGAGCCATCCCGGCGGGACCGGTGTACGGCGTGCGCCGCGCGTCGTGGGTGCTCGCGTCGTTGTCGGAACCGGGCACGATCACCGAGACGTGCGCCGCGCGCTCCGGATCCCCGAACACCTCCGCGACCTGACCCCCGTCGCGCGGATCGAAGGCCAGGATCCGGCGACCGGGGGCCGCGAGGGAATCGAACCGGGCGTCGCCCGTCGCGAGGACCGCCAGCCGGTTGGCCTCGTACCTCAGAGGGAGCGGAGCCCCGTCCAGATTGCCCACCACGAGGGGATGACGGAGCAGCAGCCGGCGCCGCCCGGACTCGTCCAGCCCGGCGAAGAACGCCGCGACCTCCCGGGGCGGCGCGCTCTCCGGATCCGGCAGCCTCCGGCCGGACACGCTGTCGGCCCGCCAGGCGTCGGCGCCCGGCGGCGGGCCGGTGACCGCCCGCCGGCTGTCAACCGAAGCCCATCCCGCGGTCCCCGCGACCACGGCCACCGCGACGGCGGCGGTGACCAGTGTCCTTCCGAAGCGGCGCATGCCCCTTCTCCTCTCCTCGTGACGAGGAGGAAGGTAGGAAGGGGGTACCGGCCGGCACGTCCCACCGGGGAGCCAACCCCGATGTCATACCCCGGTAGGGGGTGGAGGAGAGCGGTACCCGGGATCAGGCGCCGTCGCCGGGACGCACCAGCCCCGCCTCATAGGCGAAGATCACCGCCTGGGCCCGGTCCCGCAGGTCCAATTTGGCCAACACCTTGCCGATGTGCGTCTTCACCGTCTGCTCGGCGAGCACCAGATGCCCGGCGATCTCCTGGTTCGAGAGCCCGCGCGCGATGAGCTCCAACACCTCGGTCTCGCGCGGGGTCAGCCCCTTCAGCCGCAGCGCCGGGTCCCTGCGCGGCGCCGGCCGCTGCCGGACGAAGTCGGCGATCAGCCGCCGCGTCACCGACGGCGCCAGCAGCGCCTCGCCCGAGGCGACCACCCGGACCGCCGCGATCAGGTCGGCCGGCGGAGCGTCCTTCAACAGGAACCCGGACGCGCCGGCGCGCAGCGCCTCGTACACGTAGTCGTCGATGTCGAAGGTGGTCAGCATCAGCACCTTCGGGCGGTGCACCACGCCCCTCGGGGGATCGAGGAGCTCGCGGGCGGCCGTCAATCCGTCCATCTCCGGCATCCGCACGTCCATCAGCACCACGTCGGGGTGCGTCGTGCGGGAGACGCGCACCCCCTCCCGGCCGTCGGGAGCCTCGCCCACCACGTCGATGTCGGCCTGCGCCGAGAGCAGCGCGGCGAACCCCGCCCGCACCATGGCCTGGTCGTCGACGATGATCACGCGGATGGTCAACTCGGTTCCTCGGCTGTTTCGTTCAGGGGCAGACGGGCGGCGACCCGGAAGCCACCGTCCGGGAGCGGACCGGTGTCCAGAGTGCCGCCCGTCAACCGTACGCGCTCCCGCATCCCCACCAGGCCGTGCCCCGTGCCCGAGGTCTCCAGGGGCGGTGCGGCGTCGGGGGCCGGCCCGTTGACCACCAGGACGAGCAACTCGTCGGAGTGGAGCGTCAGCGAGACGTGCGTCCGCGCGCCCGGAGCGTGCCGCACCACGTTCGCCAGCGCCTCCTGCACGATCCGGTACGCCGACAGGTCCACCGCCGCGGGCGCCGCCGCCGCGGCCCCGGCGGCCAGGGACAACCGCACCGGCTGCCCGGCGCGCACGGTCGCCTCCACCAACTGCTGGAGCCGGTCGATACCGGGCTGTGGGGCACGCTCCCCGCCCGGTCCGTCGCCGTTCCCCCGCAACACCGTCAGCAGCCGGCGCATCTCGCCCAGCGACTCGCGGGCGCTCGCCGCGATCATCTCGAACTCCTCGCGCACCGGATCGGCCATGCCGGGCAGCCGGTACGGGGCGGAGTCGGCCTGCACGGTGATCACCGACATGTGGTGGGCCACCACGTCGTGCAACTCCCGCGCGATCCGGGCCCGTTCCTCCAGCAGGGTGCGGCGCGCACGTTCGGCCTCGCTGATGCCCTGCTGTTCGGCGATGCGCTGCTGCGCGTCGCCGAGACCACGCAGGGCACCCGTCAGCGCGAGGAAGGCACCGGCGAGGATGAACAGGAGCGCGGTGGTGGTGGTCACCCCGTCGGGCCGCAGGAATTCGAGCGCCCCTCCGGCCGCACCCGTCACCAGCCACACCGCGACCAGGTTGCGGACCGACTCGCGCAGCCCCAGACAGACCATGGCCACGAGGTAGCCGACGATCACCATCGGCGGCCACGGCCAACTGTGCCCGGTCACCCCGTCGGCATGGGCCAGCACCACCGCGCCCACGACGTCGGCGGTCAACACGATGCCCCAGGCGGCCAACGGCCGGGTCACGGCGAGCAGCAGCGGCACGGTCTGCGCGACGCCCAGGGCGCCGGCCCAGCCGCCGCCGGCCCCGTAGACGTTGGTCGACACGGCGATCGTCACCGGCAGCAACGTCAGCACGAAGACGGCCACGACGGCGAAGGGCAGTATCCGCTGCCAGGCCTTGGGGGCCCGCGCGAACAGCGGTTCGCCCGCGTGGGCGGGCGTCCGCAACACCACCGCGAATCGGGGCACCGCGCGGCCGGACGGGGCGGGGACCGGTTCGGGGGCCGTCGCCCCGGGCGTCGTCTCGCTCATGATCGCCCCACCCTACGGGTCAGGACACCGGGCCCCCGGAGCCCGGGCCGCCCGCGTCCCGGCGCCGGCGCGACGTGCGAGCCGCCCAGGGAGGCGGGCGAGGCGGTCGAGTCGGGCGTCGAGGGCAGTGAGCCGGTTTCCCGACGGCTCGCGCGTCGCGGCGCGCGGAAGGCGCCCTCCGCACGGGTGCGCCGACGCCGACCCCCGACCCGCACGCCGGGGGCAGGCCCGCCGCGTCCGGGCATCGCGCCCTCAGCGCTGCCAGGTCGTGCGCCGCACCACGGTGTCCGAGCGGGAGACGGGCGTGTCGCCGGCGTGCGCGGCCAGCGCGCGGCGCATGTCGTCCAGGGCGGGCTGCTCGTCGGTCATCGGGTGCTGGAACTCGTACTGGAGATCCGTGTTCAGGACCACCCACACCACCCGCCGCTGTTTGTCCCCGGACTTGCGCATGTCCTCCCAGTTGGTCACGTGGATGGTCACGGTCCCCACCACGATCTCCCGGATCTCGGGCCAGGACGCCCGGAACCGGCCGAAGCCAACCCCCTCGCCGTCCGCGCGGAAGGCCGGAACGAACACGGCGCGCACGCTGAACACCAGACCCACCGCGCCGAACAGCAGGCACAGGATCGCCCAGCCCCAGAAGAAGACGGTGGCGAAGAGGGACTCCATCTCCCACGGCGGCCAGGCCCAGAACGTCCCCACCCCCAAGGCCCCGGCGAGGAGCGAGGCGAGGATCATGCTCCCCCGGCCGTCCTCGTGGATCTCGTACGGTCGTCCCCCCGCGGGTACGTTCATGCCCACCCCCCTGTCGCGTGTAGCGCCATGATGCCCACGCCCGGCCCCGGGAACACCGGCCGGTTCCGGCCCCTCGGGCCGCTTGGGGGTCGGCATAGACTGGCGCCGATCAGATGATCATCGGCATGGGGGAGTCGGTACGCATGGGGGCCGCGGCCGCGTGGGAGAAACTGCTGCCGGTGCTCCTCGCCTTCGGTGGCGGGGTGTTCCTCGCCCGGCGCAAGACCGTCCCGGCGGAGGCCTCCAAGGCCTTCGCGGACTACGCCTTCCTCTTCGCGGTGCCCTGCTACCTCTTCGGCAACATCTACGCGAGCGACCTCGGTGCGCTGTTCGACTGGCGTGCCATCGGCGGCTACGCGGCCACCGCCGCCCTCGCCGTCGCGGTCGTGGCCCTCGTCGCCGTCGCCCGCGGGACGCGCGAGCCGCGCGCGGTGGCGCTGCGTGTGATGGCCGGCGTCCAGGTCAACACCGCGTACTTCGCGGTGCCCGTCTTCATCACCGTGTTCGGGACCGCGGCGCCGATCTTCCCGGTACTGCTCTTCCAGGTCTGCGTGCTGTCCCTCGTCGTCATCGCCACGATGGAACTCGGCCGATCCGGATCGGGGTCCGGCGGTCCCGGGACGAAGCTCGCGCGCGCCGTCGCGGCCTCGCTCGCCACCCCGTTGGTGCTGGCCTGCAACGCCGGAATCGTCTTGAACCTGCTGTCGGTGCGGGTGCCGGGAGTGGTGTTGGAGGGGGCCGCCTTCGTCGGCGACAGCGCCTCCCCGGTCGCCCTGTTCGCGCTGGGTCTGCACCTCGGGGGAGCGGGGCTGGACGTCCGCGGCACCACGCGCGAGGAACTGCTGCTGATCGGGTTCAAGTGTCTGGCGTTCCCGCTGCTGGCCTGGGCGGTGTGCGGGTGGCTGTTCGGCGTACGGGGCGACTGGCTGGCGTACCTCGTCCTGATCGCGGCGATGCCGACCCCGCAGAACCTGTTCATCTTCGCGCAGCGCTACGACGTGGGTGTCGACCTCTCCGCCTCGCTCGTGATCAAGAGTTCGGTGGTTTCCCTCCTGCTGCTGCCCCTGTGGTTGCAGACTGTCGTCTCATGATCGAACAACGTGCGAACGCCGCGAACACGACGGGGTCCGCGCCGGCATCGGTCACCCTCGGGCTGTTGGCCGCCTGGGTCGCGCACGACCTGGAAGAGGTCGCCACCATGGCCCGGTGGTCCCGCACCCGGGTGCCCGTCCTGCGCGAACGCCACCCCCGGGTGCCCGAACGGCTGTGGCGGAGCGTGACGGACGTGGACGGGCGCGAGTTCGCCACGGCCGTCGGCCTCATGGGCCTGATCGTCGCGGCGGCGGCCGCGGACGGTCTGCGCACCGGCGGGCGCTCCGCCTTCCACCAGGCCGCCCTGGACGGATTCGGTCTGCACGGGCTGGTCCACCTCGCCCAGTCCGCCGCCACCCGCGGCTACACCCCCGGCGTCGTCACCTCCCCGCTGATCGTGATCCCCTTCACCCTCTGGGCCCGCGGCCGGCTGCGTCGCGCCGGCGTGCTCAGGCCGACCCGGGCGCGCGACGCGGTGCTCGGCCTCGGTCTGGCCGCCGCGGCCACCGCCACCGCGCACGCCGCGGCCCGGCTGATCCGGCGTCCCGCGCTCGTTCCCCCGGGCGGGTACCGCTCGTTCACCCCGCATGGAGCCCCTGCCGACCACCGCGGCGCCGGGCGTCGCTGAACGCGCCGACGCCGCGGCCGATGCCGCCTGCCACCTCTACGACGCCGTCGCGCCCCGGGGCGCCGGCGAACCGGGCGGGTGGAGCCGGACCGCGGCCGAGGACGCCGCGGAAGCCATCGAAACCACCGCACACGCCCTCGCGTTCATCCGTCCGGGCGCCGACGTCGTCCTGGCGCCGGTGCACACGGCCCTCGCGGAACTGCGCCGCCGGCTGGAGCTGTCGCCCCCCGACCCGTTGACCGCCGAGGGGGTTCCGGCCACACCGCGTACGGTCGGCAACCCGCGCCGGACCCGCTGGGCGCGGGTGCCTCACCCGACGCGGGCGCCGGCGACGGCGGTGTCGAACAGGGCCCTGACCTCCTTGCCGAAGTAGGAGCTGTACGAGACGTCGGGCGTGTCCCCGCCCGTCTTCCAGCCGCCGATCACCCCGATCACGTCCCCGGTCCTGGTCTTCGCGTCGTAACGCGCCAGGAACGGGCCGCCGCTGGTCCCACCGGGGTATCCGGTGCAGGCGATGCGCAGGAAGGAGCCGGGGATGCGCGTGTCCTTGCTGGTGAACTTCGTGGTCCGGTTGACGCACACCCGGGGGCGGGCGGCCGACGACGGATGGCCGATCAGCGTGACCCGGGGGTGTGCGTACGGGCCACCGGTGAGCAGCCGGTTCCCGCCGACCACGTCCTGTACCCGGCGCCCCTTGGGGCCCGGCCCGACCTGCGCGAAGGCCACGTCGAGGGTGGCCGCCCGGTTGGCGCCCTGGCTGCGGTAGCGCGGGTGGACCCACACCTTCGAGCGGCCCTTGGCGTCGCGCAGCACGGGGAACAGGCCGTGGGGCCGGGGGTTCCGGGCCGTGTAGCGCGGTACGAAGGCCACCTTCCGGGTGTCGGAGCCGAGCAGGCAGTGCGCGGCGCTGAGCACCAGGTTGCGGCCGGGCGAGGCGACCACGCTCGCCGTGCAGAAGTACGCGCCGGCGCCCTTCATGACGAACATCCTGCCGACGACCGGGATGCCGTCGAAGTTCGCGCCGATGCCGGGGCCCGCCAGAGCGGCGCCGATGGTGTCCCCGGCCCGGTCGGACTCGGCGGACGGTTCGGCCGCGGTGGTGGACGCGGGCGCGGTCACCGGGGTGACGGCCGGGCCGGCGGCCGAGCCGGGGGCGGCGACCGGTGCGCGTGGCGCCGGGGCCGGGGCCGCGGAGGCCATCCGTTCGGCGGTCCAGAAGGACTGTGCCTCCCGGACCGACCATCGGCCGACGGCCCGTGCGGTGCCGGCCTCGGCGACCGGCAGCGGGCCGCCGAGCAGCGCCAGCGCGGTCGCTGCCGCCGCCATGGTCAAGGTGCGTCTCATGCGGGGCTCCCTAGATCGCTTGGGGGAAGCGGAACAACCGGTTCGGGTCATGGGCGCGTCGGACCTCCTGGAGGCGGGCGAGGTTCGCCCCGTAGTAGGCCGTGCGCCAGTCGACGAGCTTCGGATCGACGTAGTTCTGGTACGCGCGACCGCTCGCCCAGGGGCGCAGGTCCTGCCAGAGCCCGTCGAGCCAGCCCTGGTGCCGGGCCACCTCGTCGGCCGACGCGGACTCGGGCCAGTAGGCGAGGTACTGGGACAGGAACGCGCTGTCGCGGTGGACGAAGGCGGTGTCGGAGGGGGCCGGCCGGTTCATGGCCCCGCCGCACTCCCCGAGGAACTGGACCACGCCCCGCCCACCGGCCGGCGCCGCCCGCGCGTAGCCGCGCACGGCGGCCAACACCGCCCGGACGGCCGCCTCCGGCAGCCCGGCGCCGGTCCAGAAGTCCGAGCGGGCCGCGTAGGAGGACCGGCCGATCACCCCGCGCGGGTCGTGGCCGGGCAGGACGCCCGGCAGGCGGCACCGGGCGGCGGCCCGCTCCTCGCAGCCGGCCATGGCCCGCAGGGTGTCCGCGTACCCCCGTACGACGAGGTGACGGTCCCGCGGTTCCCGGCCGACCAGGTCGGACAGCCGGGTCAACTGCCGTTCCAGCTCGTCCCGCCCGTCGAAGCACAGCACCTTGACGGACGGCACGGGCTCCGGACCGGACTCGATCACGAACTCCACGTGGCTCCAGAAGGGGTCCGGCAGCCCGCCCGACCAGCGCTGCCAGCCGCTCAGCACCGCCGCGGACTCCGCGCCCGACCAGTGCAGTTCGGCGAAGGCCACGTCCCCGACCGGGTGGGTGCGGAACCGGAACTCCGTCACCACGCCGAAGTTGCCGCCCCCACCGCCGCGCAGCGCCCAGAAGAGGTCGGGATCGTGTCCCGCGTCGACCTCGCGGACGACGCCGTCGGGAGTGACCACCCGGGCGCCGGTCAACGCGTCCGAGGTGGTGCCGTGCACCCGCGAGCCCAGCCCCATGCCCCCGCCGAGCGTGAGCCCGGCGATCCCGACCGAGGGACACAGCCCGGTCGGGATGCCCCGACCGCGTGCGGCGAGCGTGGCGTTGACCTCGCCGAGGCGGGCACCGGCTCCGATCCGTGCCCCGTCCCCCTCGACCGCCACCTCGGCCATCGCCCCGACGTCGACCACGAGCCCGCCGTCGCCGCCGGACCAGCCCGCGTAGCCGTGGCCGCCACCGCGCGGCACCACCGGCACCGCGGAGCGACGCGCGAAGTCCAGACAGACGGCCACGTCCGAGGCGTGCGCCGGATACGCCACCGCGACCGGCGCGAGGGTGTCGTAGCGGGGCTGGAAGAGCCGGCGTGCCTCGGGGTAGTCCGGGTCGCCCGGCACGACGATCCGCCCGTCCACGGAGCGGGCGAGCGCGGCGAAGTCGGGGCCGCGTGCAGGGCGCCGGGAGGGACGGCGCACGGGGTCGGCGGGACCCCGCGCGGTCGCCCCGACCGTGGCCAGGACTGCGGCGGCCGCGCTCGTGAGGACCTGACGGCGATGCGGGCTCATGCCCCCTTCCTGCCATCGGCGGGCCGGTTCGGGGCGAAGGCGGGACCACAAAGGCCGAGTTGCCCCCCGAACGGCCCAGGAACCCGCTCCTCCCCGTTCCCCCGCCCGGCCGGACGCACCGGATCACGGGGAACCGGGCGCGTCCGGATCGGGTGTGCGGGCCAGCAGGAAGCCCTGGGGGGACCGTTCCCCGTCGTCGGGTTCGCGGACCAGGCGCGCCACCTCGGTCAGGCCGGCGCCGGTCAGCAGCGCGGCCACGCGCTCCGGCGGGACCCCGTACACGTCGAGGTCGACGGGGTGCCCGTACGCCCGCTCCAGCCGGGTCCGGTACTCGCCGGCCTTGAACGCGATCAGCAGGTGGCCGCCCGGCGCGAGCACCCGCGCGCACTCCGTGAACACCGGCGGCAGGTCCTGCGGCGGGGTGTGCACGGTGGAGTACCAGAGCACCACCCCGCCCAGCACCCCGTCGGCCACGTCCAGGGCCGCCATGGAACCCACCTCGAACCGCAGTCCCGGATGGGACCGACGGGCCACCGCCACCATCGCGGGCGACAGGTCCACGCCGAAGGCCCGCACGCCGAGACCGCTCAGGTGCGCCGTCACCCGGCCGGGGCCGCAACCGAGGTCCGCGACGGCGCGCCCCGGGCCGCCGTCCCCGCCCCGCACGCATTCGGCGAAGGCGGCCAACATCGCGCGGTCCAGCGGCCTGCGGGCCAGCTCCGACTCCATGAGCCGGGCGTAGTCGACGGCGACGGCGTCATAGGACACCCGCACGGAATGCAGGTTCGAGGTGGCGTTCATGCCCCTGCACAGTAGCCCGCGCGGAGGCCGGACTCACCCCCCGGACAGCGGATTGGGAAGGTCGGCCCACTGGTCGCCCGGCGTGCCGGGGCTGAGCCGCATCAGCGTGAGTGCCTTGACCGGGAGCGGCCCGGACCGCAGGGCCTCGGTGTCCGCCGTGGCGGGGAGGTCCGCCGATCGCCCCAGGGCCTCGCCCAGGGCCGGCGCCGACCCGGCCGTGGCGGCGAGGGCCCCGGCCGCCAGAGAGCCGAAGAGCTTGCGCCGCAGCACCGTCTCGTCGTCGGTGACCAGCCGTCCCGACACCGGCGGCACCGCCAGCCCGTGCCGGGCCAACCGGGCCGGGCTGATCCGGATGTCGGCGAGGTCGCGGTAGACCAGCCGCAGCGGCGACCCAGTGGGGGAGAGGACGACCAGCAGGTTCTGGCCGTGGGCCTCCAGGGCCACCCCGAGGTCCAACACCTCCAGGCACACCGACAGGGCCAGCCCGGCGAAGTCCGCCCGCCAGGCCGGCGAGGCGGCGAGCGGGGTGCCCGCGAGGGCCGCCACCGGAACGACCCGCTCACCGGGGCCCGCGTACGCCTCCGGGGGTTCGCGGAAGACCGTCGCCAGGTCCGGGCTGTGCGCGGTCGCGGCGGCCAGGGTGCGGGTGACGTGGAGGCGCCCGCCGAGCCGCTCCGACAGGGAGTGCGCGAACGCGGAGACGGCGGCGGCCGTCTCGATCGAATAGCCGGAGATGTCCCGCACCGAGGAGGTGAGCCGGGTGCTCAGCGAGGTCTTCACGTGGGGCCCGCCCCCGACCGGGGCGAGGGTCCGCAGCGACATCAGCGGATGCGCGGTCGGGAAGGGGCCGCCCCCGCCGCCCCCGCTGCGCCCGCCGCCCTGCTTCAGGACGTGCTCCGCCTGCCACGGGTGCACCGGGAGCAGCACGTGCCCCCCGTCCCGCAGCTCGGCCGGCCAGTCCCCGGTGACCAGGCACTCCTCGGCCCGGACGGAGACCGTCCCGAGCGGTACGAGCGGCCGGTGCTCGGGTGCGTACGCCAGCTGCTCCGCCACCGAGAAGCCGGGACGGGAGCGACAGTTGGGGTGGTAGGGGTGGCCGTCGACCACGCGCTGTTCCCACTCCCAGCCCGCTCGCGGGGCGGCGTCCGTCGCGGGGTCGGGCTGCCCCGCCCGGGACAGCGCCAGCGAGGCCGTGCTGTCGTCCAGCTCGGCGGCGAACGCGGCCCCGTGCGGCACGTCGAGCGCCGACACCAGACGTGCGGCGTGTCGGTACGCCCGGCCGTCGAGCCGGACCTCGGTGACGTGGGACCCGGTGGCGTAGGGGTCGGACAGCGGCCCCTCCAGCCGCCCACCCGAGGCGGTGACGAGCACCAGCGAGTCCGGCCCGGACTCCCGCCGCACCACCCAGGGCAGCGGTTCGAAGGCCAGCGCCCGCCAGAGCCGGGTCAGCACGGCCGCCCGCGCTCCTTCCAGCTCGGCGGCGTACGCGGCCACGAGGTCGGGCCGTACGTCGGCCAGCTCGGCGGCGACGGTCTCCTCGGCCGGGGGGACGGGGACGTGCGTGCTGCGGTCCAGGGTCCTGGTCCTCTCATAATTGGGTTCACCTGATGATCGGTGATGATCACCGAATGGATCGAATGGAACCAGTGGACCTCAACGCCGCAGCCGACGCCCTCGCAGCCGCTCCGCTGCTGAACTGCCTGCTGCGGGAGGCCGCCGATCCCACAGGTGAGGAGGGCCTCCACCGGCTGCGCGGCAGCGGGCGACTGCTGCGGGTGACGGGCGGACGCCGGCCCGAGCGGCCGGAACTCCTCCTCGGGAACGGCCGGCATCCGCTCGGCCTCGCGGAACTGGTCAAGCTCACCTCGGACGAGCTGCGCCTCTACACGGGCGTCTCCAACGACGAACTGCCGACGGAGATCACCGACAGCCGGGACGCCGTCGCCGCGCTGCTGGCAGCCCGGGCCGCGGCCCCGGCCCCGCAGGACCCCTACCTCCGGTCCGAACAGGCACTGGTGATGGGCCATCCGCACCACCCGGCCCCCAAGTCGCGGGGCGGCGCGCCCGCCGCGAGCTGGCTGCCGTACGCGCCCGAGGCCCACGCCCGATTCCCGCTGGTCCTGCTCGGCCTGCGGGAGGACCAGGTGGTCGAGGAGGGCCCGCCGGCCGCCTCCGAGGCCATCGACTCGCTCGCCGACCTCCTCGACGGCCCGCGCCCGCCCGCCGGGTACCGGCTGCTGCCGGCGCACCCCTGGCAGCTGGACCTGGTCGGAGGCCTCCCCGCGGTGCGCGAGGCCTTCGCCGACGGGCGGCTGCTGCGCCTCGGACCGACCCGGCGCCCGGTTTGGCCGACCGCCTCGATCCGGACCCTGTACGCGCCCGATCCGAGCGCCGACCTGTTCGTCAAGTTCAGCCTCGACGTCCGCGTCACCAACGACGTCCGCCGACTGTGGAAGCACGACCTGCTGAGGCTGAGGCGCACGGACTCCGCCGTCGAGGCGGGGTTCGCCGAACTGCGCCGCGAGGGCTCGCGGGCCGTCTGGCTGGCCGACCGGGGGTACCGCACCGCCGGGTTCGCCTTCGAGGAACTGGCCGTCCTGGTCCGCGACGGACTGCGCGGACAGGGCCTGCCGGGGACCGATCCGCTGCTGGCCGCCGCGCTCGCGGAGGGCTTCCCGGGCAGCCCGTTGGCCGCCACGCCCGACCCGGCCGGGTGGTGGCGGGCGTATCTGCGCCATGTCGTGCCCCCCGTGCTGGAGTTGTTCGCCCGGCGGGGGATCGTCCTGGAGGCCCACCTCCAGAACTGCCTGGTCGCGGTCGACGGCCGGGGCATGCCGGTACAGGCCCTCTTCCGCGACGCGGAGGGCGTGAAACTCCCGGGCGACCTGTCGCCGGAGGCCGGCCGGCAGCGGCTTCTGTACTGCCTGGTGGTCAACCACCTGGCCGAGGTCGGCGGGGCACTGGCCGAGGCGCACCCGGCCGTGGTCGGCCAGGTGTGGCCCGCCGTCCGGGAGGAGTTCCTGCGCCTCCGGGCCGCGACCGGGCTCGCGGAGATCGACGAACTCCTGACCGCCCCGTCGCTGCCGGCCAAGACGAACCTGCTGTTGAGGTGGACCGGGGCGGACGGCGCGGACGCGCGCTACCTGCCGCTGCCGAACCCGCTGAGGGGGTAGCGGACCGGGCGTGGCATTCCGGCCAAGGTGGTGCCGGGCGACCCTTCCCCCGGTACTGAAAGGTATAGACCAATGCTACGTTGGTCGGGCAGACCGCGCAGTCCTTGACCACCCGTCAGAGGAGTAGCCATGCCCTCCCCTTCGCGGGGCGGCGCCCCGGCCGCCATGCCCAAGTACCAGCGGATCGCCGCAGCGCTGCGGCAGGAACTCGACCACACCGCGCAGACCCCCGGCGCGAGACTGCCCTCCGAGCGCAGCCTCGCCGCCCGCTACCAGGTCAACCGGCAGACCATTCGAGCCGCCCTCCAACACCTGCGGGCGGACGGGCTGATCGTCACCGGCCGGCGCGGCACCCGGCCCGTCGCGGCGCCCGCGCCCGTCCCGGCCTCGGCGCCGGCGGTCGGTTCCGTGCCCGTCCGGTGTTGGGTCGCGTTCGTCAGTCTGGCGCCGACCCACGCCGCACTGCTCGGCATGAGGGCCGGTGAGCGCACCCTCGTGCACCACCGCCGCGAACGGCACTCCGCGGGCGAGCCCGTCCAGCACGCGGTCACCTACCTCAGCCCCGTCGTGGTGGCCGCCACCCCCGAACTGTCCGCGCTGTGTCACCACACCGCGGTCCGGGACGAGGACCTGGGGCCGCTGCACCGCTGGCTCGACCACGCGACGGCGACCGGCCGGGTCGCCGAGACCATCACCATGACCCGCACCAGCCACCCGTCGACCTCCTCGGGCGCCTGCGGGCTGAGCGTCCGCCGCACCCTGCACGACGGCTCCGGCCGACTGCTCGCCGTCACCGACCTGGCCTTCCCGACCTGGGACCGGCTGACCCTCCACCGGGACCGGGCCGCGGGCGGGTTCCGCGTCAGCTGACGACGGCGGCGCCGCGGGGCGGGGGCGTGTGACACATCCCACCTCGGCGGGTGGGCCGGCGCCCGGAGCGGGCGGTCGTCATTCGGGACGCGAGTGCTCCGAGGTCGGCCGCTCCGGTGTCGTCCGGTCGGCCGGCGAGTCGGCCGGCGGGGCGGCGCCGTCGTCGGTCGCGCGAGCCGTCTCGTGCCCGGTCGCGCGGCGGTCGGGGGCGGCCGGGGCGCCGGTGAGGAGTGCGAGGAGCCCGGCCACCTGCACGCCCGCCTCGGCGGGGTGTCGGAAGACGGCGCCCACGGAGATCTCGTACCGATTGCGACGTCCGTCACGCACGCGCTGGAGGTATCCGTCGGCCTCCAGGTCGGTGACGATCGTCTGCACGGTGCGCTCGGTGAGTCCGCAGGTGGCGGCCACGTCGCGCAGGCGGACGGCGGGGTCCCGGGCGATGGTCACGAGCACGCGTGCGTGGTTCGTGAGGAAAGTCCAATTGTGTCGCTGAGACGCGGTCCCCATATGCTCATGATGCGTTACTTGATTCAGGTGATGCAATACGTGAAAGCGATTTCCTGTAATTCTTGACGTATGAGCCGAAGAGGTCCAGCATCTACGGCAGTCAAGGTCACGCGCCGCAAGCCGACCAGCCCAAGGAGCGAACCCCCATGCCGGTCCCTGCCCCGTCCTCCCAGATCGACACCGCCACCGCCGCCGTCCCGCGGCCCCGCCGGAGCACCGCCGCCGGTCTGCCGCGGATCGACGACCCCCGGGAGATGGCCCCTGCGGACGCCCGCGAACTGTCGCGGGTCTTCTTCAAGCGGCTCCGTGAGCTCACCGAGGGCACTGCGGAGTACCAGTACGTCCGCAACACGCTGATCGAGATGAACGCCTCACTCGTCCAGTACGCCGTCCGCCGCTTCCGCACCCGCGGCGAGGGCGGCGACATGGAGGACATCGTCCAGGTCGGCACGATCGGCCTGATCAAGGCCATCGACCGGTTCGACCCGAGTCGCGAGAACGAGTTCTCCACCCTCGCGATGCCGTACATCACCGGCGAGATCAAGCGGCACTTCCGTGACACCAGCTGGGCCGTGCACGTGCCGCGCCGGCTCCAGGAGCTGCGCATCGAGATCGCGAAGGCCAAGGAGGAGCTGACCGTCCGCCTGGACCGCTCCCCGACCGTCGCCGATCTCGCCGAGCACCTCGACCTCAGCGCCGACGAGGTCGTCGAGGGCCTGGTGGCCGCCAACGGCCACACCTCCGGCTCGCTCGACGCCCCGCACACCGAGCACAGCGACGGCCCGACCGAGGGCCACACCCTCGCCGACGTCATGGGCGAGGACGAGCCAGCGATGGAGCTCGTCGAGGACATCCAGTCCCTGGCCCCGCTCCTCGAGCAGCTCACCGACCGTGAGCGCCGGATGCTCCAGATGCGTTTCGGCGAGGAGCTGACCCAGGCCCAGATCGGCGCCGCGCTCGGCATCTCCCAGATGCAGGTCTCGCGTCTGCTGACCCGGCTCCTGGCCCACCTGCGCGACTCCATGCTGGCCGACGCGGACCACACCGGTGGATCGGCCGCGCACGCCGCCTGACCTTCGGCCCGGCACGCCCGACCTCCCGGCCCGGCCCGCGTCGCGCGGCCAGGGCCGCCTCACCCGGCCGCACCCCCCTCACTCTCGGGGTGCCGCCGGGTGAAGCGGTGCCACGGGCGCGCGGGCCGCGGCTTCACGACCTCGACCTCGGCCTCGGGCTGTCGCCGGGTGAAGCGGTGCCACCAGTGCGTACGCCGCGGATGCACGGCCCGCCCCAGTCGCCGCCCCAACAGCAGGTAGCCGAGCAGGGCGCCCGTCGTGTTCAGGATCACGTCGTCGACGTCGAAGGCCCGCCCCGTGACCAGGGCCCCCTGGACGAGTTCGACGAGGGTCATCACGACCGTCGTGCACAGCACGACCCGCGCGAGACCGCGGACCTGCGGCACCAGCACCGGCAGCAGCACCCCGAACGGCACCCCCAGCAGCAGGTTCCCGCCGATCTGACGCGCGGCCTCGCGGGCCGTGCCGTGATTGACGTAGGCACGGATCGACTGCCCCGGGTGGACGTTGCTGTAGGTCAGGGCCTCCGACGCCGGGGAAGGCTCCAGCGTCAGTCGGGCGAGCACCACGCTGAAGGCCACCGTCGCGCCCAGCGCCGCCGCCATCGCGAGTGCCCGCAGCGCCGGATGCGCCCCCGTCCCGGGTACCGGATTCCTGTGCCGTATCGGAGTCATGGGCACCGTATGCCCAGCCATCGCGGCCCGACCCGTGGTAAAACCGGCCGATCGCCTGCCGTGTTCCGGGGTCGACGAACGCCGGTGCGGGTGAGGGGGATCACGTTGCCGCTCGCGCCGGCGTGAGGTGGATCACCTTGGCGTTTGCGGTGGTTGAGGGAGGGCACCCGGGCCCCTGGAACGGAACCTTCCGCTTGCCGTCGACGCGGCGCGCGCGAGGGCGGGCGGATCCCGCATCGCTCCACGGCCCGCCGACCCCATCGGTGCGCCGTACCCGTCACGACCCGCGAGGTGTATGTGTCCACGCTCCAGGCCGAGCACGTCTACAAGGTGTTCGGCAGACACCCCGATGGCGCCGCCGACGCCGTCCGCGCTCTCGAACGCGGCGCCGACCGCGACGAACTCCGCGCCGACGGAACGACGGCCGCCGTGATCGACGCGTCCTTCAGCGTCGAACCCGGCCAGATCTTCGTCGTCATGGGGCTGTCCGGATCCGGCAAGTCCACGCTGCTGCGCATGCTCAACGGACTGCTGGAGCCCACCTCGGGACGCATCCTCTTCGACGGCGAGGACCTCACCGCGCTCACCGCGCGCGAGCTGCGCCGTGTCCGCTCCACCAAGATCAGCATGGTGTTCCAGCACTTCGCGCTGTTTCCGCACCGCGACGTCCTGGCGAACGCCGCGTACGGACTGGAGGTCCAGGGCGTCCCCCGGGCCGAGCGCGAACGGCGCGCCGCCGAGGCGTTGGAGCTGTGCGGGCTCGGCGGTTGGGAGAACTCCTGGCCCGACGAGCTGTCCGGCGGCATGCAGCAGCGCGTGGGCCTCGCCCGCGCCCTCGCCACCGACGCCGACCTGTTGCTGATGGACGAGTCCTTCAGCGCCCTCGACCCGCTGATCCGCCGCGACATGCAGGACCAGCTGCTCGAACTCCAGCGGCGCCTGAAGAAGACCATCGTCTTCATCACCCACGACCTCAACGAGGCCATGCGCCTCGGCGACGGCATCGCCGTCATGCGCGACGGCCGGATCGTCCAGTCGGGCACCGCCGAGGACATCCTGATGCGGCCGGCCGACGACTACGTGGCCTCCTTCATCCAGGACGTCGACCGTTCCCGCGTCCTGACGGCCGACGCCGTCATGGACGTCCCGCTCCCGGACGCCGATGCCTGCGCCTGTCCGACGGTCGGCACCGACACCCCGCTCGCCGAACTGTGCGCCGTCAGCGCCCGGGTCCCGCACCCGGTCGCCGTCACCGACAAGGAGGGCGCCGTGGTCGGCTCCGTGCCGCAGGACCGTCTCATCGCCTTCATCGGCGACGAACAACGGCCCCCGATGCACTGCGCGGGGGTGGCAGCCTGATGCCCCGCCTGCACCTCGGCGCCTGGGTCGACAGCGGTGTCGACTTCCTCCAGCGCCACCTGTCCTGGCTGTTCGACGCCATCAGCACGGTGGTCACCGGACTCTACGACGGCATCGACGCCGTCCTGAACGCCCCCGCGCCCCTGCTGTTCGCCGGCATCCTCGCCGTCGCCGCCTGGTGGTTGCGCGGCCTGCTCGCCGCGCTCCTGGCCTTCGTCGGCTTCGCACTCGTCGACTCCGTCGGCCTGTGGTCCGAGGCCATGTCCACGCTCTCCCTCGTGCTGGTCGCCACCCTGGTCACGCTGTTCTTCGCGGTCCCGCTGGGCATCTGGGCCTCCCGCTCCGACCGGGTCAGCGCCGTCCTGCGGCCCGTCCTGGACTTCATGCAGACCATGCCGGCCATGGTCTACCTGATCCCCGGCATCATCTTCTTCGGCGTGGGAGTGGTGCCCGGCATCATCGCCACGATCATCTTCTCGCTGCCGCCCGGCGTCAGGATGACCGAACTCGGCATCCGGCAGGTCGACGGCGAACTGGTCGAGGCGGCCGACGCCTTCGGCACCACTCCGCGCGACACCCTGGTACGGGTCCAGCTCCCGCTGGCCCTGCCCACCATCATGGCCGGCATCAACCAGGTCATCATGCTCGGCCTGTCCATGGTCGTCATCGCCGGCATGGTCGGCGGCGGCGGACTCGGCGGAGCCGTCTACCGCGCCATCGGCAACGTCGACATCGGCCTCGGCTTCGAGGCCGGCATCTCCATCGTCATCCTCGCCATGTACCTGGACCGGATGACCGGGGCCCTCGGCCGCCAGGTCTCCCCGCTCGGCCGGCGCGCCCTGGCCAAGACCCAGGCCGCCGCGCGCGGCGCCGCCAAGCTGTGGAACCACCGGCCCCAGCCCGCGTACGCGGTCACCGGTGCCGTGATCCTCGCCCTCGTGGCGGGTGGCCTCGGCGCCTTCGGCGGCTCGGACCAGCCGAAGACCACGGCGAGCGGCGCCGAGAACGTCGGCAAGGGCCGCAAGATCAACCTCGGCTACATCCCGTGGGACGAGGGCATCGCCTCCACCTTCCTCTGGAAGGAACTGCTGGAGCGGCGCGGCTTCGAGGTCGACGCCCGCCAGCTGGAGGCCGGCGCGCTCTACACCGGCCTGGCCGGTGGACAGATCGACTTCCAGACCGACTCCTGGCTGCCCGTCACCCACGCGAAGTACTGGGAGAAGTACGGGAAGAAGCTGGAGGACCTGGGCTCCTGGTACGGTCCGACCTCGCTGGAACTGGCCGTTCCCTCGTACATGAAGGACGTGCGCTCGCTCGCCGACCTCAAGGGCAAGTCCGGACAGTTCAAGGGCCGGATCGTCGGCATCGAGCCGAGCGCCGGCGAGATGTCGATCCTCAAGGACAAGGTGCTCGGGGAGTACGGCCTCGACGGCGAGTACAAGGTCGTCGACGGCTCCACCCCGGGCATGCTCGCCGAGCTGAAGCGGGCCTACGAGAAGAAGGAGCCCGTCGCGGTCGTCCTGTGGTCCCCGCACTGGGCCTACTCCTCCTACCAGCTCACCAAGTTGGAGGACCCCAAGGGAGCCTGGGGCAAGGGCGACGGAATCCACACCCTGGCCCGCAAGGACTTCGGCTCGGACGAGCCCGAGGTCGCCAAGTGGCTGCGCTCCTTCAAGCTGACCGAGGAGCAGCTGACCGGCCTGGAAGCCAAGATCCAGGAGGCCGGCAAGGGCAAGGAGCAGGAGGCGGTCCGCACCTGGCTCGCCGATCACCCGGAGATCGACAAACTGGCCTGAGCACCGCGAGGCGCCGGCGCGCGGAGGAGACGGTACGTTCCTCCGCACGCCGGCGCCTTCGTGCGTTCCGGTCGCGGTCCGGCCGACCCGGACCGGTGGTTCAGCCGACCCGGACCGGTTCGGCCGGCGACGGTACGGGCTCGGCCGGGCCCGCCGTCCGACGCGGCGGCAGCGGCCACCAGATGCTCCACCCCAGCAGCGCCGCCAGCGCCGGGACCAGCGCGATCGACAGGACGAAGGCCGAGAGCAGGATCCCGAGCGCCGTCGCGAAACCGATCTGCTGCGTCGCCGACCCGGGGCCGACGGCCAGGCTGCCGAACGAGGCGGCCAGCACCAGGCCCGCCGTCGCGATGGTCGGAGCGGTGTGCCGCACCGCGCGCGCCACCGCCGCGCGGGCCGGACCGGGCCGTTCCATCTCCTCCCGGATCCGGTCGCCGATCAGGATGTTGTAGTCGGTGCCCAGCGCGACCACGAACAGGAACAGCACCAGCGGCAGCGTGAAGTCCACCCCGGACCGCCCCAGGGCGTGTTGGAACACCAGCGCCGAGGCACCCAGGGTGGCTGCGAAGCCCAGACCCACGGAGATCATCAGGACGGCCGGCGCGAGCAGGCTCCGCAGCAGCACCAGCAGGATCAGCGTGATCAGGGCCGCCGCCACCGGGAAGACCACCCTCAGGTCCTTGTCCACGGCCTCGGAGATGTCCGCGAACACCGCCGCGGTCCCGCCGACATGCGCCTCGGTACCGGCCGGCCGGTGCGCCGCCACCGTGTCCCGGATCGGCCCCGAGACCAGGTCGCGGACCTCCTGCCGATGGGGATCGGAGGTCGGGAACACGTCGATCCGAGCCGCCTTCCGGTCCTCGCTCAGGACGGTCGGGGCCACCTGACCCACCCCGTCGACCGCGGTGAGCGCCTCGGCGAGCCCACCGACCCGCTCCGCGGTCAGCACGCCCCCGTCGGATGCGGTGACGTAGACGCCGGTGGGGTCGGAGACCCCGGCCGGCAGCGCGCCGGCGATCTCCGCGGCCGTGCCCGCCGCAGCCGTGCGCTCCCCGTTCCCACCGCTCTGCCCGTAGTCCATCCGCATCCCCACCAGCCCCGCCGCCAGCGCCCCCAGCAAGGCCACCGAGGCGAACACCACCGTGAGGGGGCGTCGGGCCACCCGGTCGCCCATCCGCGCGGCCACACCCTCGCGGGGCTGCCGCTTCAGCTCCCGGGAGGGCCAGAACATCCTGCGCCCGGCGACGGCGAGGATCGCCGGCATCAGGGTCAGGCTGCCGAGCAGCATCACCAGGACGGCCACGGCGATGGCCGGACCCAGGACCCGGAACTGGCCGAACGTGGCCACCCCGAGCGTGGAGAAGGCCGCCACGATGGTCAGCGCCGCCGAGGTGATCGCCGTGCCCACCCGGCCCGCCACCTCCGCCGCCGCGGCCCGACCGGACTGTTCCGGCCGGTCGCGCAACTGCTCGCGGAAGCGGAACAGCAGGAAGAGGAAGTAGTCGATGCCGATGCCCACCAGCACCACGTTGATCAATTGAGGTGTGGACGGGTCGAGATCGATCCCGGCCAACAGGGCCGAACCGACCACGGCGCCCGCCGCCGCGCCCCCGATCACGCTCACCGCGAGCAGCGGGAGCAGTGCCGCCAGGAAGCTGCGGAAGACGAGGACGTGCAGCAGCACGATCGCCAGGACCATCACGATGCCCACGACGGTGGACCGGGTCTTGCCGGCGTCCGCGGAGTCCACGGTGTCGGCCAGGCCACCGGTGAACCCGGTCCGCAGCCCCGCCTCCGCGAACTCGGCCCGCGCCTGCTCCCGGAAGGCGCGGTAGAGGTCCTGCATCCCGGGATCCGTGGGGTTTCCGGTCAGCTCCACGGTCAGCAACCGGAATCCCCGGTCAGGGGCCGTCACGACCGGTTCGACCACGGGCCGCTGGGAGTGGTCCCGGGCGAACGGCAGCGCGTCCTCGGACCGGGGCATCACGACCGGGCGCCGGGCCAGCTTCGCGGTCTCCGCGTCGATGCGCCGCTCGTCGGCGGCGGTCAGCGGTTCCCCGTCGGCGCGGGCCACCAGCACGGTCGAGGGGTTGGCGTCGGGCCTGGCCCCGAAGTGCCGCTCGGCGACCCGCAACGCGGCGGCCGAGTCGTAGTCGGCCGGCAGGAAGGCGCCCGACGAGGCCTGGGTGGCGCGGAAGACGAGTGCCTGGCCCAGCAGGCTCAGGGCGATGCCCAGCACGGCCCACAGCGCGATCACCTTCCACGGACTTCGGGTGGCGTAGCCGGTCAGGGCGCGGATCACGTAATCCTCCGTAACGGGGGTCTCGAAGCCGGGGTTTCCCGGCTGCTCCCAGCCCATCACCGGACGCCTCCCGAAACGTCGGCGCCCGGGATGAGCCCGCACCCGGGACCCGGGTCCGGGGGAGGGCCCGAACCAGGACCCTGGTCCCGGGTGCGGGATCCACCCCGGGGCCCGGGCGTCCGCGGTCGCCGCGGTGGGAGAATGGATCACCTACGTGACCCGGGGCGCGGCGGTACGGACCGGTGCGGTCGGCGACGAGGGGGGACCGGTCGGCATGCGCACGCGTCTAGGGGGCGACCCGTACGTACCGCGCGGCCCGCGGGCCCTGGCGGAGGGGTTCACCTGGACCCGCAATGATGCCCTGGTGGCCATCGGGTCCGGCGCGGTGGACCTGACCGGCTACTCGATCGGGACCATGGACTCCGGACTGACCCTCAGCGTGCCCGCGTTCGGCCTGTTGGTGCTCGCCTCGCTGGCTCTGCCGGCCCGGCGCCGGCACCCGGTGGGCGTGTTCGCGGCGGCACTCGTTCTCGCCGCGGTCTTCAACCTGGTCAGCCCCCTCGCCCCGGGGTTCACGGCCAACCTGGCGGTCGCCCTGTACTCCGTCGCCCTGACGCGCGGACCGGCCACGGTCACGGCCGGCGCCCTGGCCGTCCTGCCGCTCCCGCTGATCGGCCGCAACGGGCGTTGGGTCGACGCGGGCTGGGGTGTCTTCGGCAACCTCGTCGCGGCGGGCATCGTCGTCGCCGCGGGGCTCGCGGTCCGCCGTCGGCAGCACGAGGTCGCGGCGCACCGCAGGTTGCTCGCCGACCGGGCGGTGGCCGAGGAACGCCGCCGCATCGCCCGCGAGCTGCACGACATCGTGGCCCACCACATCACCACCATGCAGCTGATGGCCGGCGGGGCCCGGGCCAACCTCGCCCACGACCCCGAGGCCGCCCGGGACGCCCTGGTCACCCTGGAGGGCTCGGGACGGATGGCGCTGCGTGAAATGCGCCAACTGCTCGACGTGCTGCGGGCCGGGGAGGAACCCGAACACACCCCGCCCGCCCCGCAACCCGGGGCCGGGGACCTGGGCCGGATCATCACCGAGTCCCGACTGGCCGGGATGGAGACCCGGTTCACCGTCCACGGCCGGGCCCGGCCCCTGCCGCCGACGGTCGGCCTGACGGTCTTCCGGATCGTGCAGGAGGCCCTGACCAACGCCCGCAAGCACGCGGGGCCCGCGCGGGCCGACGTACGCCTGACGTACGGCCCGGACGAGATCACGGTGGAGGTCAGCGACGACGGGGCGGGCGTACCGCAGCCCCGCCCGCTCCCGCTCCCGCCACCGTCGGAGCCCGGCGCCGGGTACGGTCTGATGGGAATGCGTGAACGAGTCGCCCTGCAAGGCGGCACCCTGGAGGCCGCGCCGATCGACGGCGGCGGCTTCCGGGTGGCGGCCCGCATGCCGGCGACATCGGGCGCGGCCGGGGGAGAGGGAGAGTGAGACGCCGATGATCCGTGTGCTGATCGCCGACGACCAGCCGCTGGTGCGGCGGGGTCTGGCGCTGATCCTGTCCCCGGACCCGGACGTCGAGGTCGTGGGGGAGGCCGGGGACGGCGCCGAGGCCGTGGACCTCGCGGCGCGGCTGCGGCCCGAAGTGGTGGTCATGGACATCCGCATGCCCGTCCTCGACGGGGTACGGGCCACCGCGGAACTGGCCCGGGTCTGCCCCGAGTCCCGGGTACTGGCCCTGAGCACCTTCGACATGGACGAGTACGTGGTCGCCGCGCTGCGGGCCGGCGCGCACGGGTTCCTGCCCAAGGACGTCTCCCCCGAGGAGCTGATGGCGGCGGTCCGCACCGTCCACACCGGCGAGGCCGTCGTCGCGCCCCGACTGCTGACCCGCCTGATCTCCACCTACGTCCGGGCGCCCGACCCCCGTTCGAGGCCCACCGACACCGCGGCCCTGCCGGACGGGCTCACCCCGCGCGAGCTGGAGATCTGGCGGCTGCTGGCCCGGGGGCTCGACAACGCCGAGGTCGCCCGGGACCTGGACATCAGCGTCTCGACGGTCAAGAACCACATCACCGGCATCTTCGGCAAGTTGGGCGTACGCGACCGCGCGCAGGCGGTGATCGCGGCGTACGAACGAGGCCTGGTCGAGGTCGAACGGAGGACCACTTGATCACCAAGTGCCCTCAGAGGCCCGGAATCGACCTCCGACCCTACCTCTGACCAGCCGGAACACTGGATGATTCGTCCATGCGTACGGTGCGTCGCGCATGGCACAGTGCCAGCAGCACAACCGACGGACCAGGGAGCCTCCATGCGTGACCCGCACTCGATTCCGCCGACGCTCGTGGCCGAGGCCGAGGCCGAGGCCGAGGCCGAGTGTCCGCGCGGACCGAGTCCGTTGCCCGCCTGCCCGGTCTGTACCGGGACACCGGAACGGATCTCCTGGCGCCAGCGCCCGGGACAGCCCGTCGTGCTGGTCTTCGAGCCCTGCGGGCACCGCCACGCGTCCCCGGCTCCGCCCCTGCTGGTCGTGACCCCGCCGGTCCCGGTCAGGCAGTGAGGAAGGAGGCGATCCGCTCGGCGAACGCCTCCTCGCCCAGGATCTCGATCCCGGCCGCCTCGGCCTTGGCGACCTTGCCGCCCGCCTTCTCGCCCGCCACCAGCAGGGTGGTCTTGCCCGATATGCCGCTCGCGGACTTCCCGCCCGCCCGCTCGATCAGCTCGCGCACCTGGTCGCGGGTGTCGTACGCCGCCAGGGCGCCCGTCATCCTCCCCGTGACCACCACGCACTGACCGGCCAACGGCCCCTCCTCGGCCCCGGGCGCCACCGGCGCGATCGGCTCGGTGAGGTTGACCCCGGCGGCCACCAGCTTGTCGATGACCGGACCCAGCGCCGCGACCTGGGCCACGATCGCGGCCGCCTTGGCCTCACCCACCAGTTCCACGGCCGTCATCGCCCGCGTGTCGGCGGCCCGGATCGCGTCCATCGTCACGAAGTGTCGCGCGATCCGTCGGGACATGCCCCGCCCGGTGCCGATCACCCCGAGGGCGCAGAACACGCGGGAGAGCGGTCTGCCCTTCGCCGCCTCGATCTGCTCCAGCAGCTTCACGGCCCGCCGCTCGCTGCCGGCCGCCTCCGCGAGCGCCGCGTGATCGAGCGTGAACAGGTCCGCCACGTCGCGGACCCGGCCGGAGTCCACCAGTGCCCTCACGTACGTCTGGCCCAGGCCGTCCATGTCCAACTGGTCGCGCCCCGCCGCGTACAGCACGGCCGCGATCCGCCCGCACTCGGCGGGCTGCGCGCAGCGCCAGCGCTCCTGCGACCGGTCGATCTCCCCCTGGCAGCCGGGGCACACCTCGGGCAGCTCGATCTCCCGCTCCGCGCCGGTGCGCAGCTCGACCACGGGGGCCTCGATGCGCGGGATGACGTCGCCCGCCTTGTGGACGGTGACGGTGTCGCCCAGCCGCAGCCCGCGCCGGAGGATGTCGGCGGGGTTGTGCAGCGTCGCGTGCCGCACCACCGATCCGTCGATCTCCACCGGTTCCAGGACGGCGGTCGGCGCCAGCACGCCCGTCCGGCCGACCGCCCAGGTGACTTCCAGCAGGCGGGTGCGCCGTTCGACGGCCGCCAGCTTGTAGGCGGTCGCCCAGTGCGGGTGGCGCGATCCCGTCCCGGCCGCTGCCTGTTCGACCGCCGAGTCCAGTTTGACGACCACCCCGTCGATGCCGAAGGGCAGCGCGGCACGGAGCGCGGAGATCCGCCCCACCTGCTCCTGGACCTCGGCGATCGTGGCGACCACCGTCATCCCCGCCTCGGTGGCCGCCGCCGTCCGCACGCCCGTCCCGGCCACGTACGCCATCACCTCGGAGTGCCGGCCGCGGGGCAGTGCGCCGGCGCCGTCGAGGGCGACCGCGCCGAACGCCCAGAAGGTCATCTCGACCGTGTACGGGCGGCCCTTGGCCCGCAGCGTGCCGGCCGCGCCGTTGCGCGGATTGGAGAACGGCGCGGCCCCGTGGGCGGCGCGTGTCTCGTTGGCCCGCTCGAACTGGGCGGTGGTCAGCAGGACCTCGCCGCGGACCTCGAAGGAGTCGTTCGTGGTCAGCTCGCGGGGCAGGCCCACGATGGTCCCGATGGCGTGCGACACGTCCTCGCCGGCGGCCCCGTTGCCCCGGGTGACCAGCCGCGTCAGCCTTCCCTCGTGGTAGCGCGCGGCCAGCGACGCGCCGTCCAGCTTCGGCTCGACCACGTATCCGCCCGTGACGGGCCCGCCGAGGCGCCGCGTCAGCGATGCCTCCCAGTCGAGGAGGTCCTGCGGGTCGAAGGCGTTGGCCAGGGAGAGCATGGGTTCCGTGTGGGCCACCTCCCCGGCCGGCACGGCGCCGCCGGCCACCTTCCCCGTGGGGGAGGCGGGATCCACGTGCTCCGGGTACGCGGCCTCGTACGCCTGGATCAGGGAGACCAGGAGGTCGAAGGAGGCGTCGTCGAGCGGTGAATCGCCCGAGCCGTAGTAGGCGGCGGAAGCCCTGATGGCGGTGCCGATCGCGTCGGCGTACTCGTCACGGCCGGCCAGGGCGGAAGGGGTGGTGATCGTCATGTCCCGATGGTGACCCAGGGGTCTGACAATGGCCGGTCCTCATGTCCGCACCTCTGGCGCGTGCTCAAAGCTGCTTGATATCAGCCGACTTCGAGCAGCTTCCTTCAGGTGATCTCCATCCGCCGCTATGTTGCCGAGAGCATGCCAAGCCGGTGTGTCCGAGGCCCGGACCGCACGAGGAGCTGCCCATGACACTGACACGCTTCAGCAGGAATCCGCGGCGACGGTGCGCCGCGGCGCTGCTCGCCGCCGCCCTCGCCGTCGCGGGGCTGGCCGCGGCCGGGCCGATCGCCCGCCCCGCCACCGCGGCGCCCTCGGCGGCCCCCGGCACCGCGGGCGACGTCACCGGCATCAGCCGTTCCGGGAACACCTACACCGTGACGACGACCAGCGGGGCCAAGGCGCGCGTGGTCGTCGCCCGCGCCGACGTCTTCCGGCTCCGGCTCGCCCCCGACGGAAGCTTCACCGACGACCCGGCCGGCTCGGACCTCGCGCCCACCACCGACTTCGGCCCCGTCGACTCCTCCTCCACGGACGCCGGAACGTACTACCGGATCACCACCGGAGCCCTCTCCATCCGGGTCCACAAGGCACCCCTGCGGTTCTCCGTCCTGCGGGCCGACGACTCCACACTCGTCTGGGAGGAGAGCCGGCCCACCTCCTGGTCGGGCGGCCGCACCACCCAGTACCTGACCCGCGGAGCCGACGAACAGTTCTACGGAACGGGCCTGCGGCTGGGGGAGTGGGCGCTGCGCGGCAAGACCGTTCCCGTCGCCGTCGACAACAAGTGGCGCGAGAACACCAATGCCAGCCCGGCCCCCTTCTACATGTCCACCAACAACTACGGTGTCATGCGCAACACATGGGCCCCGGGGGCCTACGGCTTCAACGCACCCACCACCCTCACGCACGACGAGAACCGCTTCGACGCGTGGTACTTCGCGGGGGACTCCCTCAAGGGCGTCCTCGACGCGTACACCGACGTGAGCGGGAAGCCCTTCCTGGCGCCGATGTGGGGCTTCGAACTCGGCAACGCCGACTGCTTCAACGCCTCCAACCCCGACTACCAGGGCGACCACGGCCGTCTGCGCCACCAGACCACCCCCGACGTCGTCGGGTACGCCCGCGACGCCCGCGACGCCGACATGCCCTCGGGTTGGTTCCTGCCCAACGACGGGTACGGTTGCGGCTACACCGCGCCCCTGAAGTCCACCGTGGACGCACTCAAGGCCAAGGGCTTCCAGACGGGCCTGTGGACCTCCACCGGTCTCGGTTCCATCGCCGACGAGGTCGCCGCGGCCGGCAGCCGGGGCGTGAAGACCGACGTGGCCTGGATCGGCAGCGGCTACAAGTACGCCTTCGACGGTGTCCAACAGGCCGTGGACGGCATCGAGAAGAACTCCGACGCCCGCCGCTACGTCTGGACCGTCGACGGCTGGGCGGGCACCCAGCGCAACGCCGTCGTGTGGACCGGGGACACCAACGGCACCTGGGACGACATGCGGTGGCACGTCCCCGCCATCACCGGGGCGGGGCTGTCCGGCCTCAACTACGCCTCCGGGGACATCGACGGCATCTTCGGCGGCAGCCCCCGGACCTACGTCCGCGACCTCCAGTGGAAGGCCTTCACCCCCGCTTTCATGACCATGTCGGGGTGGGGCGCCACCAACCCCCGGGCCGGTTACCAGGACAAGCAGCCCTGGCGGTTCGCCGAGCCCTACCTGTCCATCAACCGGAAGTACCTCCAGCTCAAGATGCGGCTGATGCCCTACCTGTACACGATGAGCCGCATCGCCCACGAGAGCGGCGTGCCCAGTACCCGCGCCATGGTCCTGGAGTACCCCGACGACCCGGTGGCCCGGGGAAACCAGACCAGCGGACAGTTCATGGCGGGCGATTCCTTCCTCGTGGCCCCCGTCGTCTCCGACACCGCCGTCCGCGACGGCATCCACCTGCCCGCCGGCACCTGGACGGACTACTGGACCGGCAAGACCTACCAGGGCCCCGGCCGGCTCGACGGCCACCGGGCCCCGCTCGACACGCTCCCGCTGTTCGTCAAGGGCGGCGCCATCGTGCCGATGTGGCCCCAGATGAACCACACGGGCGAGAAGCCGGTCTCCACCCTCACCTACGACATCCACCCGCGCGGCGCCTCCTCCTTCGAGCTGTACGAGGACGACGGCCGCACCCGCGCCCACCAGTCGGGGGCCTTCGCCCGTCAGCGGGTGGCCGTCACCGCGCCCACCACCGGCGTCGGCGACATCACCGTCAAGGTCGGCGCTCCCGTCGGCGACTACGCCGGCAAGCCGGCCTCGCGCGCCTACGAACTCACCCTGCACGTGTCCTCCGCGCCCTCCGCCCTCACCGCGAACGGCTCCGCCCTGACCCGACTCACCACGAAGAAGGCCTACGAGTCCGCCGCCACCGGCTGGTTCTTCGACCCGGCCGACCGGTCCGGCGTCCTGTGGGTCAAGACCGGCACCACGTCCGGCGCCTTCACCGTCGCGGCCACCGGCGCCGGCATCCCGCCGGCCGACCCGGTTCCCGCCGACTCCGCCCCCGTCCCCTCGTCGGCCTGGAGCCTGCTCTCCGCGGACAGCCAGGAGACCGCGGCCGAGAACGGCGTCGCCCGCAACGCCTTCGACGGCGACCCGGCGACGTTCTGGCACACCGCCTGGTCCACGGGCGCCCCGGCGGCGCTCCCGCACGAGATCCGCATCGACCTCGGCGCCCGCTACGCGCTGGACTCCCTCGGCCACCTGCCCCGACAGGACGGCGGAGTCAACGGTCGGATCGGCCGCTACGAGGTGTACGTGTCCGACGACCCCACCGCCTGGGGTCCACCGGTCGCCACCGGCACCCTCCCCGACACCCCGGCAGCCACGTCGATCCCCCTGTCCGCCGCCACCGGCCGCCACCTCAGGGTGAGGGTCCTCGGCGAGGCGGGCGCCCGGGGCCCTTGGGCCAGTGTCGCCGAACTCACCCTCACCGGCCGCGCGTCGCCGCTCCCGGGCAATGCTCCCCTCGCCGACGCGGGGGCTCGACGGGACCTGCGGCATGATTGACGCATGCCAACCGAGTCGAACGCGATCGAGCTGAGCGAACACGAACTCCGTGAGATCACGGGCTACGCGGCGGCGTGTGCCCGCAGGGCGCTGCCGATCTTCGAACAGGACCCTCCCGTCGACCCCCGCCCCCGCGAAGCCATCGACGCGGCGGACGAGTTCGCCGCGGGCGGCCGGCGCACGACCGCCCTGCGGCAGAGCGCGTGGGCGGCCTACAAGGCGGCGGGCGAGGCCGGTTCGCCCGCGGCGGCGGACGCGGCGCGAGCGGCGAGCCACGCGGCGGCCGCCGCGTTCCTCCACCCCAAGGCGAGCGCCCACCAGGTGAAGCACATCCTCGGCGCGGCGGCCCACGCGGCGCGGGCGGAGGAACGGGAGAGCGGCGAGGACGTACGGGTCACCGGGGGCACCCTCGAATGGGCGCGCGACCACGCGCCGGCGGCCGTCGGCGCGGTACTCGGCCGGCTGCCCGCCGCACCGTCCGGAGGGGGACGCGTGGGAGAGCACATCCGCGATCTCGACGCCGTGCTCCGTACCTGAGTCCGGGCGCTCACCCGGCCCGCGGGGGAGCGGCGGTCAGGCCCGTCGGCGCGGGGCCCAGCGTGGTGGTGCCCGGGGAGGCGCGGTGGCCCAGACCCGTCCGGTACGCGTCGAGGGCGGCCTCGATCCGGCCCGTACGGCGCAACAGGTCGCCCAACAGTCGGCACAGGTCGGCGAGGTCCCCGGTCGCCCCGCTGCGTTCCAACAGGGCCAGCGCCTGGACGTAGTGCTCCTCCGCGGACTCGACCTCCCCGCGCTCCTCCGCGATGAGCCCGAGCAGCCGGTGCGCGCCGCCCGCGTGGACCGCGCCGTGACTGTCGCCCAGTTCCAGCACGGCCGAGAGCAGCCCGGCGGCCTCGTCGTGGCGTCCGAGCCGGCGCAGCACGTCGGCCAGCTCGACCTCGACCTGGGCGGTGTACAGCGCGGCACGCTTGGCCGAGAGCATCTCCCGCGCGGTGCGCAACTCGACCTCGGCCGCCTTGAGTTCGCCGTTCTGGGCCTGGACGTAGCCGCGCATCCAGTGGCAGTGCGCCAGGTCGGTGCGCATCCGCAACTGTCGATAGACCTCCTGGGCCTTGGCCAGTGACGCGTCGGCGTCGGCCACCCGCCCCTCGGCGAGGAAGGTGCGGGCGACCTGTCGATGCATGCCCGCGACCAGGGCCGGGTCCTGCACGTGCGGGGCCAGCGCCAGGGCGAGTTCGGCGGCGCGGGCGGCCCGCGCGTGGGCGCCCATGTCGATGTACGGGCCGATCGCCGCCGCGTACAGCAACACCAGTGCCTCGGGGTCGCCCAAGCCGCCGGCGTTCAGCTCGTCGATCGTCGATTCCAGCAGGTAGCAGGCGTACCGCAGTTCACCGGCCAGCAGGTGTGCGACGGCCCGGCCGCGGATCGGCCGGGCGCGACGGGGCAGCGGCTCGCCCGCGAGGAGCCGCTCGGCCGCCTCGAAATGCGCGGTGGCGGAGGCCAGTTCACCGGATTCCAGGGCGCAGTCGCCGAGACCGAGCAGGGCCTCGGCCCGCTCGGGGGTGAGGTCGAGGAGCTCCGCGTCGGCGAGCAGGCGCCGGTAGTGGGCGGCGGCCTCGTCCGCGGCGCCCGTGGCCAGTGCCCGCTGGGCGTCGGTCAGGGCCAGTCGCAGTTCCGTTGCCAGGTGTGGCGGGCGGCCCGTCGCCAGTTCCTCGTAGGAGGTGCCGAGCCGCTCCGCGAGGAAGCGCAGCGCGGCCTCGGAGGGGCGGACCCGGCCCGACTCCAGGGTGGAGATGTAGGCCGGGGTGTATGCAGGCTCCGCCAACTGCCGCTGTGTCAGGCCGCGTTCGGTGCGCAGTCGATGAACCCGGATGCCGATCAAGGCCTGTTCGTCCATGTCTTCCCCCTGTTCACGTGAACTCTCCGGCATCCGGCCGGAGTAGTCCATTGCGCACGCCCCTCGCGCACCCCTAGGTTAAGCAACCAGTTAAGTCTGATTATCAACGCGTTCAACTCCGAGGGGGACCCCTTGAACTCAACCGTCCGGTTGGTCGTCGCCGCGGCCGGGGCGACCGCGGTGCTGTTCGCCGCGGTACCCGCCGGAGCCGCCGGCGCACCGACACCCGCTCCGGTGTCCGGCGCCGCGGGCACCGGCGTGGAGATCGAGATACCCGGCCCGCAAGAGGGCCGGATCGCGGGGTCGGGCCACGTACGGGTACCGGTCGCCGGGCGGGCGAAGGCCGCGCCCCGGCTCTCCGCCGCCGAACGGGAAGTCGACGGCGAGGTCACCGCCCTCGTCGACAACGGTCCCACGAGCGACCGTCTCGACGTGGTCGTCGTCGGCGACGGCTACACCACCGCCGAACTCGACCGGTTCCACGAGGACGCCCGCCGCAAATGGGGCGAGATCGCGGCCGTCGAGCCCTACGCGACGTACCGCGGGCTCTTCAACGTCTGGACCGTCGACGCCGTGTCCCGTGAGTCCGGGGTGTCGGGCGACCCCGACCCGGGCACCGTCCGCGACACCGCGCTCGGGTCCTACTTCTGGTGCGAGGACATCGAACGGCTGCTCTGCGTCGACCAGCCCAAGGTGGACACCTACGTGGCGAAGGCTCCCGCCGCCGACCTGGTGATCGTCCTCGCCAACAGCTCCAAGTACGGCGGGGCGGGCTACAACGAACCCAGCCCCACCCTCGGCTACGAGGGCATCTCCACCGCCTCGGCCGGAAACGCCAAGTCCGGCCAGGTCGCCATCCACGAAACCGGGCACTCCCTCGGCAAGCTCGCCGACGAGTACTTCTACCCGGGCTCCCCGGACTACGAGAAGTACACCGGCCCCGAGCCCTCGGACTCCAACACCTCGACGCTGAGCGCCGACCGGATGGCCCGGACCCGCGCCAAGTGGTACCGGTGGCTCGGTGAGGAGTCTCCCGACGGCGGCAGGGTCGGGGCGTACGAGGGCGGCGGCTACTACGTCACCGGGCTGAACCGACCCACCGACAACTCGCTCATGCGGGTCCTGGACAAGCCCTTCAACCTCCCCGGCGTCGAGGCGATGATCGCCGGCTTCCACCGCCACGCGAACACCGTCACCCCGCTCACCCCCACCGACCGCACCCTCCGGTCGCGCGACACGGCGAGGACGGCGGTGCCCCGGCTGGCGGCGCCCGACGGACGGCAACTCGTGGTGCGCTGGTACCTCGACGGCCGGGAACTGAGGAGGTTCGCGGGCCGGACCGAGGTGCGGGTGTCGGACCTGTACCTCTCCGGCGCACGGACCCGGACCCTGTCCGTCAGGGTCGAGGACCGCACCCCCTCGGTCCGCGACCCGAAGATCGCCCGCACCCTGCGCACCACGGTCGACTGGCACGTCCGCCGCTGAGCGGAACCCGGCCTGTCGCCCCGGGCGTCGTTCAGACCCGGTCCCCGTTCGCGTACGTCCAGAACGCGCGCATCAGCGGGGGCGGGGTCGGTCCGGTCAGTTCGAGCTGGGTCAGCAGTACGGACACGGCGCCGGTCGCGGGCACGACGTGCGCGGCGGTTCCGGTGCCGCCCACCCAGCCGTAGCGCCCCCGTACGTTCCACGGATCGACCGGGGCGACATCGACGGAACCACCGAACCCCCAGCCCTGGCCCTCCAGGAACAGCGCCCCCGCCGCGCGCTGTTCGGGGGTCAGCCGATCCGTGGTCATCTCCCGCACCGACGCGGGGGACAGCAGGCGGCTCCCGTCGGGTGCCGCGCCGTCCGCGAGCAGCATCCGGCCGAAGGCGTACAGGTCGTCCGCGGTGGAGACCAGCCCGCCGGCCCCCGAGGGGAAGGCGGGCATCCGGCTCCACTGCCCCGCGGGCGCGTCCACCGCGGCGAGCCCGCCCGTCCCGGGATCCGCCCGGTAGTACCCGGTGAACCGCCCCAGGTCCGCCGGGGGGACCGCGAAACCGGTGTCGGTCATGCCCAGCGGCGCGAAGATCCGTTCCGCCAGGAACTCCGGCAGCGACTGCCCCGAGGCCCGGGCGATCAGCACGCCCAGGATGTCCGAGCAGGTGTTGTACAGCCAGGCCTCACCAGGCTGGTGCAGCAGCGGGATGCGGGAGAGGGTCTTCATCCAGGCGTCCGGCTCGGAGACCAGCTGTGGTCGGGGCGGCCCCTGCCGCAGTTCGCCGAAGAGCGGGGCGAGGGCGGGGAGCGTGAAGTCCGACGGGAACCCGTACCCGGCCCGGAAGGATAGAAGGTCCTCGACCGTGATCGGCCGGGCGGCCGGCACCACGTCGTCCACGGTGCTCGACGGCGTGCGGACCACCACGGGCGCGGACAGCTCGGGCAGCCACTCCCGAACCGGCGACGCGAGCCCGAGCCGCCCGTCCTCGACCAGCGCCATCACCGCGGCGGCCGTCACCGGCTTGGTCAGCGAGGCGACACGGAAGATCGAGTCCCTTGCCATCGGGGTGTTCCCGCCCGCCTCGGCGGCACCGACGGCCGCCACCTCCACCGCGCCGCCGCGGGCCACCAGGGCCACCGCCCCGGGCAGGGAACCGCTGCTCACAGGGGGTTCCAGGATGTCCTTCAGGCCGCTCATGACGCCACCTCCGCCGATGTCGCTCGGGCCCACCGCGCCGGACGGCGGGGGCCCCTCCCGATCCAGACTCCCGGGAGGGCGCGTACTCATCGGTGCGGCACCACCGGATCCCTTCGCCGCTCCCGGCAGACCGCCGTCGGCGCCCACCGGGTACGCGGCGAGGGTACGGACATCGCGCCGCCTCGCGAAGTCGGCTACCCGCGTCGTTCCAGCAGACCCCGGACGAACGCGGCCTGGCCGGCGTGCTGGAGATCGTCGGAGAGCACGCTGACGAGCCGCGCCGCCAGGGTCACCGGCGGGTCCCAGCCCTCGTCGACGACCCGGTCCAGATCGGCTGCCGCGAGGGAGCGCACGTACCCCAGGGTCCGTTCGTGCACCGCGTCGTGGTACCCCGACAGGATCTCGCCCGACTCGACGCGCACCTTGCCGACCTGGCTCGGACTCTGCCCGTAGCCGGTGGCGTCGGCGGGCAGCGGCAGGGCGAACCGATCCGCCCAGCCGCCCGTGTGCCACACCTGTTCCCCGCCCGCCGCGTCCGCCACGTGGTCGTCCTGCACCCGGGTCAGGTGCCAGACCAACCACGCGACGGAGTTCGCGGCCGGGTCCACCCGCGCGTTCAGCTCGTCGGCCGAGAGCCCGTCCACCACCTCGTGGACCACCTCCCGGACGCGTCCGAACCCGTCGACGAGGACGTCGGTCGCCTTCACGGAGCGAGCCGTCCCACTAGCGGAGGTCCATGCCGGGGTCGTCCATCATGCGACCCTCCATCTCGCTCTGCTCCTGGAGCCGACGCGCCTTGTCCTGGAGGCGCGTGCGCTCCTGGGGGTCGGTCGACTTCTCGGCCGCCGCCTTCATCTCCTGGGCCTTGTCCCGCAGCTGCCGGGACCGGCCGGACTCGCCTGCAACACTCATGATCGCTCCTTGACTCCGTGGGGGAGAGCGGGCGCAACCAGGCAATCAGCAGTCGGGCGCGCACGCATCTCGAAGGGTCGCGGCGCCGTTCTACTCGCCCGCGATGCCGGTGATCACCGGATCGCCCAACGGCGCGGTCTCCTGGTTCAGGCCGACTCCGCTCAGCGCCGACGAGGCGAGCTCACGGGCCGCGGCCTGGGCCTCCTTCGTCGTGGCGGCCTCGACCTCCAGGTGCAGGCTGAACGCCGACGAGCCCGAGTAGAACGACAGGATGTCCAGATCCTCCTTGACGCCGAGATCGGTGCCGCGCGGATCCGCCGGTCGCAGCGCGCGCACCAGTTGCGTGCGGGCCTCGGGGGACAGCTCCGTGAGCAGGGTGCCGGGAATGGTGACGACGTAGACAGTCATGTCACAGCGCTTGCCCGCGACTCGCCGGGGGAATCGTCACCGGCGCGCCGGCCCCCCGTTTGCCCGCCCCGAATGGCGCAGTGCGCCGATGTGCCGCTGAATGTGACCAAGCGTGCGCTTCCCATGACGCACGATGACCGGCGCGCGACGTGTAGACCCGTGTGTCGGCGAACGGAGCTTTCCATGAATGACCCCATAACCCTCGCGGCGACCGACCCCGAAGGCCGCCACGAGATCCCCGATTCCCAGGACCGGCACGACGATCAGGACCGGCACGACGATCCGACCGGTCCCGGACACCCCCCGCCCGCCCCGGCCGTCCCCGCCGAGGAGCCGCACGCGGAACCCGTACAGACCCTGCTGGAGACGGCGGCGACGTGCAGGCCGGTGGAGGAGGTCACCGCACTGGTGAGCCTCCTGAAGCGGACCGGACAGCAACCCGACGTCGGACACGCGGCACTCCGGGCGGCCGCGGTCTCCCGGCCGGTCGACGAGGTCGGGCGGATGGTCGCCCTGCTCGGCGAACCCCCGCACGGTGACGTCGACGCCGACGTCACGCTGCGCGCCGCCGCCGTGGGCCGGTCCATCGAGGACGTGGCCCTGCTGGCCGGCTACCTCGACACCGACCGGGCCGAGGGTCCGGCCGACCCCCCGCCGCACGCCGGACCGCCGTCCGCCCACCCCCTGGCCGACCACCACGCGGCACCGCGGCGGGAGCGCCCGCCGGTGACCCGGCCCGAACCCCGTCCCCCCGCCCCGCGCGCCGGGGGCGCGCTGCGCCACGTGCTGCGCTGGCCGGTGGCCGCCGTGCTGCTCCTGTGCGGCGTGCTGCACCTGCCGGGCGACCCGACCGCCCCGTTCGTCCTCGGACCGGGCGACGTGCCGCCCCTCGCGGTCGCGTTCCTCTGCCTCGTGGCCGGGGGACTGCTGATGGCGCGTGACACCCCGGCGGTGTGGCGGACCGGGGCCGTCACGGCCCTCGCGGTCGTGGCGCTGCACGTGATCGCGGGCATGGCGCTCGTCGATCCCCTGGAGGGCTCGCTGGGTGGCCCGCACGCCTGGGCGGGCGTCACCGCGGTGCTCTGCGCGGGCGCCGGCGCGGTGCTCGCGGGCGTGGCGCTCATGTACCGGCCCAAGCGGGTCGACCGGGTCTGACCCGGGGAAACGGGGCCCCGGCGGACCTCCGCCGGGGCCTTCCCGCGTGCACGGGCCCCGGCCCGCCCTACGCGAGCAGGTTCACCCCGCGGGTGAACACCCCGGGCAGGCGGGCGGCCAGCGGCACGATCCGCCGGGCCAGCCCCGGCCGCGCCCGGGCCCACACCAGGGAGCCGGTCAGCGCGCGATAGCTCCGCGACAGCTCCCGCCAGGCCCGCTCGTACTGCTGCGGCCGACCGGCGGACACGCACCGCACGAGTTCCCCCGCCGCCGTCACCGCCAGCGTGAGCCCCTCCCCGGTGAGCGCGTCCACGTACCCGGCGGCGTCCCCGACGAAGAGCACCCGCCCCGCGACCCGGGTGACGGCGCCCTGCCGCAACGGCCCCGCCCCCCGGACCGGCGCCCCGGGCGCCCCGGGCAGCCGCGCCGACAGGACCGGGAACCGCGCCAGCTGGACGTCGAACGGCGCCTGTTCCGAGGTCAGGACCGCCACCCCCACCCGATCGGGCCCGAGCGGGGTCACGTACGCCTCGGACCGGGCCGACCAGTGCACCTCCACCAGGTCGCTCCACGGCTCCACCGCGTAGTGGCGCCGCAGCCCGTACCGGACCGGCCGACCGGGCACGACCGGCGCGGACAGGCCCAGCCCGCGCCGGACGGGCGAGTGCAGGCCGTCGGCGGCCACCAGGTAGCGGGCGGTCAGCCCCGCCGCGCTCACCCGGTGTTCGTCCTGACGCACCTCGGTCACCCGCCGGGGGAGCACCCGCACGCCCAGGGCGGCGGCCCGTTCGGCGAGCGCCGCCTGAAGGTCGGTACGCCGGGCCCCGCGCCCGGGACCGGCCCGGAACAGCCCTTCCGCACGGAGCCCGCTGACGCCGTCCACGTACCGGATCCCCCGGAACGGCCGGCCCGCCACCGGTACGCCCAGCTCCTCCAGCCGCCGCACGGCGGTGGGCATCAGCCCCTCCCCGCACGCCTTGTCGATCGGCGTGGGCCGGGGCTCCAGCACCACCACCTCCAGCCCGGCCAGGGCCCCGTGGATGGCCGTCGCCAGCCCCGCCGGACCACCGCCGGCCACGAGCAGGTCGATCACGACGCGGAGCCCACGAGCGGGGTCGTCGTACGGGCCCCGGTGAGCGCGGTGTCCTCGCAGCGGATCCGCACCCGCAGCAGCAGCGCGTTGAGCACGGTGAAACCGGCCGCCGTCAGCCAGGCGGAGTGCACGAGCGGCAGCGCGAGCCCCTCGACCACCACGGCCACGTAGTTGGGGTGGCTCAGCACCCGGTACGGCCCCGCCGCGACCAGGGGCAGGCCGGGCACGACGAGCACCCTGGTGTTCCAGCGGGGGCCGAGCGTGGCGATGCACCACCAGCGCAGCCCCTGCGCGGCCACCACCAGCGCGAGCGCCGGCCAACCCACAGCGGGCAGGAACGGCCGGTCGGCCGCCCACGGTTCGACCGCGCAACCCACCAGCAGCGCGGTGTGCAGGGCGACCATGGCCGGATAGTGGCCACCGCCGTGCTCCCGGGCGCCGCGCGCCAGGCTCCAGGCGGCGTTGCGCCGGGCCACGAGCAGCTCGGCGAGCCGTTCCACGGCGACCAGGGCGAGGATCAGCAGGTACAGGTTCATCGACATGAGGGGATCACCAGCGCAGGAGGACGAGTTCGGAGGCGAAGCCCGGGCCGAAGGCGATCATGAGCCCGGTGGATCCCGGCGGGGGCGGCCCGGCGGCCTGGATCCCGCCGAGGATGTGCAGGACCGAGGCGGAGGAAAGGTTGCCCGCCTCGGCCAGGGACCCCCGGCTCGCGGCGAGGGCGGCGTCCGGCAGGCCCAGCGTCTCGGCGAGGACGTCGAGGATCCTCGGACCTCCGGGGTGGCAGATCCAGGCGTCGACGTCGGACGGCTTCAGGTCGTGCCCGGCGAGGAACGTCTCGACCTCCTCCACCACGTGCAGCCGGACCAGGTCGGGGAGTTCCCGACCCAGCACCATGCGAAAGCCCCAATGGCCGATGTCCCAGCCGAGCAGGTCCTCGGTCCCCGGATACAGTCGGCTGCGGGAGGCCACCACCGTCGGCCCGGCGCCGGTCCCGTACAGCGGATGGTCGCGGCCCACCGCCAGCAGCGCCCCGGCGCCGTCCCCGAAGAGGGCCCCCGCCACGAGGTTCGCCATCGAGGTGTCCGTGGGCTGGAGGGTGAGGGAGCACAGCTCGGTCGACAGCAACACGGCCACGTCGTCGGGCCGGCCGGTCAGTTGGTCGTGCAGGTGGCCGAGACCGGCGGCGCCCGCCGCGCAGCCCAGGCCGAACAGCGGCATCCGTTTCACGTCGGGACGCAGCCCGCTCCGGCCGGCGATCCGGGCCTCCAACGAGGGCGTCGCCAGTCCGGTGACCGTCGTGGACATCACCAGATCGACGTCACCCGCCGACAGACCGCCCTCGGCCAGGGCGAGTTCGAGAGCGCGCGTGCCGAGTTCGAGCGCGGCGACGACGAAGGCGGCGTTCGTGGTGCCGAAGTCGTTCGACGGACCGTAGCGCTCCAGGGGGAGCGCCAGATGGCGGCTGTCCACCCGGACCGACTCGTGGACACGGCGCAACAGCGCCGTGTCCGCACCCGGCGGAAGGAAGCGGGCCAGGGCCTCGGTGATCTCCGACTGCCGGTAGCGGTGGGACGGGAACACGCTGCTCACTGCCAGGACACGTGTCATTGACCCAACATAGGGAACAACTGACAGTTCGTGAGGATTCGGGTGAACCGGGCGTGCCGTCGACGCATAGCGTGGCGCCGTGCCCGTCACCCGACAGACCCCGCCCGCCGTACACGCCCCCGCGCGGCCCCGCGCCGGAACCCGGACGGCCGGCCTCCTGGCTGCCTGCCACCCCGTGCCGGCGGTCGCCGTGACGCTCTTCACGGCCGCCCTCGCCCTGGCTGCCGGACGGGGGCCCGCAGGCTGCGCCCTCGCCGCCGGGGCGGTCGCGGCGGGCCAACTCTCCGTGGGCTGGAGCAACGACCGCGCCGACCTGCGCCGCGACCTGGCCACGGGGCGGCGTGACAAGCCGCTGGTCGCGGGCTCCGCACGGCCCGCCTCGGTGGCCGTCGCCGCGTTCGTGGCGCTGCTGGTGTGCGTTCCGTTGTCCCTGGCCTCGGGTCTGCTCGCCGGCGTCGTGCACCTGGTCGCGGTCGCCGCCGCCTGGGGCTACAACCTGTGGCTCAAGCGCACGGTCGTGTCATGGGCGCCGTACGCCCTGGCCTTCGGCCTGCTCCCCGCCTTCGTGACGCTCGGCCTGCCCGGGTCACCGTGGCCACCGGCCTGGCTCACCGGCGCCGCCGCGCTGCTCGGCGCCGGTGCGCACTTCGCGAACGTGCTGCCCGACATCGCCGACGACCTCGCCACCGGCGTCACCGGACTGCCCCAGCGGCTCGGCGCCCGCGGCTCGGCCGCGGTCGCCGGCATGCTCCTGCTCGGCTCGACCGCGGCCCTGGTCACCGGGCCGCCGGGACCGGTGGGCGCGTACGGCTGGGGGCTGCTCGCGTTCACCGGCCTGCTGGTGGCCGGCACCTTCCGGGCCCGCGGCCGCGTGCCGTTCCTCGGCGCGCTGGCGGTCGCCGCCGCCGACGTGGTGCTGCTGTTGGGGCGGGGCGCCGGCTGAACCGCTCAGCCCCCGGCCCGCAGCGACTCCGTGTGCTTGCGGACCTGCTCGGGGGAGAGGTAGGCGTCGGTGTGCTCGAAGTCCTTCAGGGTGGCGGCCCGCTGGTCCAGGAAGCCGGTGCGCACGAAGTCGTCCCCGGCGACCGCGTTGATCAGCCAGTTCGTCATCACCCGGGTCTTGGCCACGTTGGTCCGCAGCGCAGACCAGTGGTAGCCGCGCGCCACCGCCTGCGCGGGCAGGCCGTGCAGTTCGATGCCGAGCGGCTTGGAGACCGCGTCCCGGCCGCCGAGGTCCACCACCAGCCCCAGGTCCTTGTGCACGTAAGGACGCAGCGGTTGGTTCCGCAGCGTGGCGATGACACCGTCGGCGACGGCCTTGCCCTGGCGCATCGCGTGCTGGGCGGTCGGCGGGCACAGCGCGTCGCCGCCCTTCGCCACGTCCGGTACGGCCGCCGCGTCCCCGAGGGCGAACACGCCGTCGACCCCGGGCACCGTCAACTCCGGGCGCACGACCAGCCGGCCCTTGAGGGTCTCCGCGCCCAGGGTGGACACCAGCGGGCTCGCGGTGACGCCGGCCGTCCAGATCAGGGTCCGACTGGGCAGCACCCGGCCGTCGGTGAGCGTGACCTTCTCGGCGTTCACCTCGCTCACCGACACGCCGAGGGAGACCTCGATCCCGCGCCGGCGCAGGATGTCCAGGGCGACCGTGCCGAGCTTGTCGCCGAGTTCCGGCATCAGCTTCGGTGCGAGGTCGACCAGGTGCCACTTGATCTGCCGGGGGTCCAGCCGCGGGTAGCGGGTGGCCGCGTGCCGCGTGAGGCGGTTGAGGCAGGCGGCCGTCTCCGTGCCCGCGTATCCGCCGCCCACCACCACGAACCGGAGCCGGGAGGCGCGTTCGGCCTCGTCCTGACTGGCGTCCGCCAGGTCGAGTTGGGCGATCACGTGGTCGCGCAGGTACACGGCCTCCGCGAGGGTCTTCATGCCCCGCGCGTGTTCCACCAGCCCGGGGATGTCGAAGGTGCGGGTGATGCTGCCCGGCGCCAGTACGAGGAGGTCGTAGGGCTGGTCCACGGTCTCGCCCGTGATCTTCCGGATGACGCAGACCTTGGCCTTGGTGTCCACGCCGATCGCCCCGCCGGGGATGATCCGCGTCCGGTGCTTGTTGCTGCGCCGCAGGGACACGGCCACCGACTGCGGGGTCAGCACGCCGGCGGCGACCTGGGGGAGCAGGGGCAGGTACAGCTGGTAGGAGGCGGGCGTGACCAGTGAGATCTCCGCCTCGGCCGGGGACAGGCGGCGCTCCAGTCGCCGTACGCACGCGACCCCGGCGAAGCCGGCGCCCACAACGAGGATCCTCGATCGCGACACGGTGTACGTCCCTTCGCAGTGCGGTGGTTCCGTGCCCGGTCGTCTGCCCCGCGCAAGCGGTCCATGCACATCCGTTTCGGGACGGTGTGGTCGCGACGGGGGGCGCGAGGTCAGACCGGTGCGGGCGGTCGGCGGGTTCGGGTCCACTCCAGCAGGCCTTCCGCGCTCCAGGTGTTCACGACACGCTCGGTCGCCACCCCGCACTCCGCGGCCCGCTCACAGCCGGTCAACTGCCAGTCCAACTGGCCCGGGGCGTGCGCGTCCGTGTCGATCGCGAACAGCGTGCCGATCTCCGCGGCCCGCCGCAGCAACCGGCGCGGCGGATCCAGCCGTTCGGGCCTGCTGTTGATCTCCACCGCCGTACCCGACTCGGCGCAGGCGGCGAAGACGGCGGCGGCGTCGAACTCCGACTCCGGCCGGGTCCGGCCCGTCACCAGTCGGCCGGTGCAGTGGCCGAGTACGTCCATCGACGGATTGCGCACGGCCGTCAGCAAACGCCGTGTCATCGCCGGGGACTCCATCCGCAGCTTCGAATGGACGGAACCCACCACCAGGTCGACCCGGTCCAACAACTCCTGCTCCTGGTCGAGCGAACCGTCCGCCAGGATGTCGCACTCGATGCCCGTGAGCAGACGGAACGGTTTCCAGCCCTCGTTCAGCTCCGCCACCACCGCCAGTTGCTCGCGCAGCCGCTCCGGCGACAACCCGCGGGCCACCTTCAGACTCGGCGAATGGTCCGTCAGCACCGCCCACTCGTGCCCCAGCTCGGCCGCGGCCCGGGCCATCGCCTCGATCGGACTCCCGCCGTCGGACCACTCCGAGTGCAGGTGGCAGTCCCCGCGCAGGGCCGCCCGCAGCGCGCGGGCCCGCGCACTGGCCGGCGGGCCGTCGGGGTGCGCCGCGACCTCGTCCTCCAGCTTCCGCAGGTACTCCGGGATCTCCCCGCCGAGCGCCTCCCGCACGACCGTCGCGGTCTTCGGCCCGAGGCCCTTCACGGACTCCAGCGAGCCGGCGGCGGCCCGCTCGGCGACCTCCGGCCCGCCCAGGTGCTCCACCGCGGCGGCGGCCGTGCGGAACGCCCGTACGCGGTAGGTCGGGGCCTGACCGCGCTCCAACAGGAAGGCGATCCGGTTCAGCGCGGCGACCGGGTCCATCGGGGGTACCTCCTGAGCCCAGTGTGGCAAGGGACGGCGGAGCGGGCACATCGGAGGATCACGGCGCGGCCGGCGGCACGAGGGAGGCGGTCAGGGTGAACAGGGCCCCGTCCGGGTCGCGGAGCGCGACCCACCGCTCCCGGGTGTTCGACGTGACCTCCGAGACGGCCCGCCCGCCCAGCTCGACCGCCGCCTCGACCGCGGGCTCCAGCAGCGGCACCCGGAAGTGGACGTGCCAGCGGGGCCTGGCGTGCGGACTGTACGAGGCCATCTCCACCGGACCGCTGTTCAGCCGGGCCACGGCCTCCCCGCCGTGTCGCAGCACGACCTGGTCCTCCTCGTACGAGACCTCGCAGCAGCCGGGCCTGCCGGTGGCCCACTCCAGTACCCCGCCGTAGAAGATCGCGGCGTCGAAGGCGTCGCGGGTCCTCAGTTCGAGCCAGGCCGGGGCCCGCCCCTCGTCGGACCGCCAGTCGGTGGAGACGACCCCCTCCCAGATCCCGAACACCGCACCGTCCAGGTCGGCCGCCAGCGCGGCCCTGCCGCCGTTCGGGAAGGACACCGGGCCGACGGCGATCGTGCCGCTGCGCTCCCGGATCCGGCTCACCGCCACGTCGACGTCGTCCACGGCGAAGTACGGCGTCCACGCCACCGGTACCGCCAGATCCGCGGCGAGCGCCCCGATGCCCGCCACCGGCACACCCTCCAGTCGGGCCACGGAGAAGGCGTCGCCGAGGGGGGCCGGGCGGAAGGTCCAGCCCACGACCGCTCCGTAGAAGCGCTGGGACGCCACCAGGTCCCGGGCCATCAGACTCACCCAACAGGGTGCCCCGAACACGTCCCTCGTCGAGATCTTCACCGCTCGCTCCGCCCTTCACCGCCACCGTGGTCGCGCCGTCCGACCACAAGAAGTAGCGCCCCGGCACCCCGGGTGACGCGCAGGCGCGCCTGCCCGGTCGGGTCACCACCAGTAGGCGGGGTACCTCGGGGCCTTGCGCCGGATCCGGGATCCGGCGTATCCGGTGAGGACGAGGAGCACGGTCGAGCCGAACAGCAGCGGAACGAACCGGGCGGCATCCGGGCCCTGGAGCACCACGACGACGGCCGTGGCACAGGCGGGGGAGTGCGGTGTCCGCGCGACGATCAGGAGGGCCAGGGTGACGCCGGCCGCCACGGCGGCGGCCCACGCGCTGCCGCCCGCCGCCGCGAGGACCCCGTACCCGACGGCGGCGCCCAACAGGTGGCCGAGCAGCACCCCGCGCGGCTGGGCCAGCGGCAGGGTGGGCGCGCTGTGCACCAGGGCGGCGCTCGCGGCCAGCGGCGGGATCAGCACCGGTTCGTGGAGCATCGCGCCGATCCCCACCAGGCCGAGGAGCACGGTCGTCGCCGCGCTGACGCTGTGGAAGGCCGCCGCCGCGGTCGGACGGGCCGGCGCCCTGCCGGTGATGATCCGCGGCGTGCGCGGCGCGGGCACGACATCGGCCGCGGGGGTCGGGGGCGTGCCGGGGTACGGCGCGGTGTCTGTGGTCATGTGCGGCAGGGTGTTTCCGATGCGGGCGGCCCGCAGGGGCCGTACGAGGCAGCGGCAGGCGGTGACGTGGGCAGGTGGTGCCCACGACCTTATCGTCCGCCGGTACGACAACCCGCGCGGGGTGGGGCAAAGGGGCCATCGGGCCCGGCGCGCCCCGGCGGATCGTGTATGACTGCCATGGGCACCGGCGCGGTCCCGCCGAGGACGCAGGGAAGGACGAGCATGACGACCCACTCGCACCTCGACGAGGTGCCCGTCGACCTCGACGCGGTGATCGCCGGCGCGCCCGCGGACGCCGGCGGGGCGCTGTGGCGCCTGACCGACACCACCCGCGGGCTCGACTCCAACCTGGTGCGGCTGCGCCCCGGAGCGGTCATCGCGGAGCACGCCGAACCCGTCCTCGACGTGCTGCTGGTCGTCGTCGCGGGGGCCGGCCGGCTCGACACCGGGGGCCGCTCGCACGACCTGCGCCCCCACGTCACCGTTCTGCTGCCGAGGAACAGTCGTCGCACGCTCACCGCGGGCCCGGACGGGGTGGCGTACCTGACCGTCCACACCCGCCGCCCCGGCCTCGGCATCGGCCCGGGCCCCGCCGGCGCTCCGCCCGCCGCCGCCCCCGTCGAGGGCGGTGAAACGGCCTGCCTGCTCCACCGGGTCTGCCCCGACTGCGGCCGACTCGCCCCCGAACGGGACGCCCGGTACTGCTCCCGGTGCGCGAGCCCGCTCCCGGACTGACCGCGCGTCGAATCGGCGCTGTGGGTCGACACGGGGCGGGTCTAGTCTGAAGACATGACGATCATGGGCCCGCACGACCTCGACCACGCCGTCTCCGACGCCGTCCGGGCCCTGCGGGGCGTCGCGCACCTCGACTGGTCCGTCCCGGCGGCGGGCCTGGAGTGGAGTTGCCACGACACCGCCGTCCACCTGGCCGGGGACCTGACGGGATTCGCCGCGCAGCTCGCCGGCCGGGTCACCGACTCTTGGCTGCCCCTGCGGGTCACGGCCGCCCCCGACACCCCTCCCGGCGGGGTCGTCGACCTCGTGGAGGCGAGCGGACGACTGCTCGCGGCCGCCGTGCACGCGGCCGGGCCGGACGTCCGCGCCTGGCACCCGGCCGGCTCGGCGGGCCCCGACGGCTTCGCCGCGATGGGCGCCGCCGAGACCCTGCTGCACTGCCACGACATCCTGAACGGTCTGGGCGCCACTGCCTGGCGGGGCTCCGAGCGGACGGCCGCCCTCGTCCTCGACCGGCTCTTCCCGCACGCGCCGCTGTCCACCACCGGCGACGCCTGGGACTCGCTGCTCGCGGCCACCGGCCGGGCCGACCTCCCCGACCTCGCCCCCCAGGGGAACTGGCGCTGGTACAACGATCCGATCCGCGGCGTCGGCGTCATCCTGTGCGAGATCGGCCCGGAGGCCGCCGCCGACCTGCACTCCGGCGGCACCGGGGGCTTCGCGTGGACCGAGGACGGGCCGGCCGAGGGCACCCGCATCGGCGCCGGGATGGTGGGGCTCGCCCACGAGGTGGGCGAGTACCGGCCGGGCTGGGGCCCGTACGCCATCGTCCGGGCCCGCGACCACCGCGCGATCGGCGGGATCGGCTTCCACGGCGCCCCCGACCCCGACGGCCAGGCCGAGATCGGCTACGACCTCGTCGCCTCCGCCCGCCGTCGGGGCCACGCCACCGAGGCGCTCCGCGCGCTGGCCGGCTGGGCGTTCGAGCAGCCCGGCCTGACCGGATTGCACGCCAGGGTCGACGAGGACAACGCGGCCTCCCACGCCGTGGTCCGGCGGGCCGGGTTCCAGGAGTCCGGTACCGACGACGGCGTGGTCCGGTACCGCCTGAACCCGCTGTAGCCGCGGACGTCCCCGACGATCCCCGAGGGCCTCCCGGGCGGTCGAAGCCCGGGAGACCCCGCCGCCCCTCCGCCGACCATCCGACGGAGAGGAGACGGAGAGGCGACGCGGATCGTCCGGGCGATCACCGGACGGCCGCTCCACGGCCCCTCAGAAGCCGCAGTTGGTCACCCACTTGTGCGAGGAGATCCGGTCGTTCCACTCCCACGGGATGTTGCCCGCGGAACCGTTCGGGGCGCAGGTCGAGGCCCCCGTGTAGCCGATGTGCTCGTAGACGCGGACGTCGCCCAGGGAGCCGGCGTAGCCGTTGTTCCACCAGGACGAGGCCCGGTCGTTCATGTTGTAGCTGCCGCTGCTCCCACAGGTGCGCCAGTCGGAGTCGTTGCCGCTCCAGCCGCAGGACGGGCCGCCGCGGTTGGTGTCCGCCCAGACCCAGTAGTTGCCGTCGGCCGCCACGCCCGCGCTGTCGGCGGGAGCCGCGACCGCAGGGGTCAGCACCGCGGGGACGGCGAACAACGGCGCCGCGAGGGCGCAGGCCAGCATCATCGTGCGGAACTTACGCATGGGAATCTCCTTCTCGGTGGGTGTGTCGTGCCACGACGCGCTCCGCCTTCGGGAGCGCGTCGTTCTGGAACCGTCGCCTCAGGTCGATGTCGTCCTGGTGCTCCGCACGGACTTCCTCGCCGTGGGCACGGTCCAGAGTTCGTGAGACCCGGGCCAGCGAAGTGCCGGTCGCGCAGGTCGCCTCGGTGACCGCCAGCGCGGTCTCGGTGGCATCGGCCTTCCCGGGCGGGACGCCGGCGGTCGCCTCGACCGCGGCCCGGCGGGAGTCGGCCGGGGTGGCGTACGGCCGGCCGGCGGCCCGCATGCAGGCGGACCACTGCCCGACCGCCTCCGTCCAGCGCGCGTCCTCGCGCACCCGCGCCTCCCGGACCGGCCGCAGGTTCATCGTGACGACCTTCACGCGGAACCAGCCGGGCAGGTCCCCGTACAGGGCGCGCTGCGCGTCCGCCACGCACCCCTCGGAGCCCGCCGTGAGGGTCATCCCGGTGGGGGTGGTGGCCGTCAGCCCCACGGGCGAGGCACCCATGAGCGCGGTACGCGCCGCCGCCCGCCGCGGGGCCGAAAGCCCGGCGAAGTAGCGCTGGTTCGGGTCGGCCCGCCGGGTCTCGGCGGCGGCCCGCTCGTCGCGCCCTCCGTAGCCGTGGGCCCGTGCCCACGCCACGTCGTCGACCCCGTACGGGAACGAGCGTTGCGCCTCCCCCTCCCGTGCCGGCTCCGTGACGGCGTACACGAACCCCCGTTCGGCCATGCACGCGCCGATGAGGATCTGCTCGGCCCGTTCCAGCAGCCGGGACTGCGCGGCGCTCGGCTCCCGCGCCGGCCCCGACTCCCGCTGCGAGGCGGTGGATCCACAGCCGCCCAGGGTCAGGGCCGCCGTCAGGGCCGCCGCCGTCATCGTCGTCACGTGTGTTCGGTTCATCCGCGCAGTGCCCCCCTTTCCGGGTGTTCACGGCGGGTTCGCCGTGGTGCCGGAATCAGGTCTAGCCGCCTTCCGTTGTTCGGCGTCGGCGCCCTGGCAGTGAACAAACAATTGCTGAACAATCCACCCCGAAGGGCAGGAATGCACCCAGGGGAAGGGGCCGCGCATGGCACGCAAGGAACGTCCGCTGGAAGGTGGGGACGGGCCCCTGCCGGCGTTCGCCGGCGCCCTGCGCCGGCTGCGCCACGAGGCGGGATCGCCGCCCTACAGGGATCTCGCCGCCCGCGCCCACTACTCCGTCGCCACCCTGTCCGGAGCCGCCGCCGGCCGCCGGCTGCCCAGCCTGGACGTGACCCTGTCCTACGTGCGGGCCTGCGGTGGCGACCCGGGGGAGTGGGAACGCCGCTGGCACGCCGTCGCCGTCGAACTGGCCGTCGAGACCCCGGACCTGCTCGCCGGCGAGGAAGGCTGCCAGGACCCGCCGTACGTGGGGCTCGCCGCCTTCCGCGCCGAGGACGCCGAACTGTTCTTCGGGCGGGAACGGCTCGTCGAGGACCTCGTCGCCACCCTCGCCCGGCACCGCGTCCTCGCCCTCGTCGGAGCCTCCGGAGCCGGCAAGTCCTCCCTGCTGCGCGCCGGACTGCTGCCCAGGCTGTGCGCCGACGCCCCGCGCCGCGCCGTGCGGGTCCTCACCCCCGGCCCGCACCCGACCCGCGCCGTCGCCGAGGCGTTGGGCGGGCGGGACGACCCCGACGCGGGAGAACTCGTACTGATCGTCGACCAGTTCGAGGAGGTCTTCACCGTCTGCGCCGACCCCGGGGAGCGGGCCCGGTTCATCACCGCGCTCGACGGGGCCGCGCGCCGGCCCGGCTCGCGCTGCCGGGTCGTCCTGTGCCTGCGCGCCGACTTCTACGCGCACTGCACCCGCCACACGGAACTCGTCGACGTCCTGCGCGACGCCCAGGTCCTCGTCGGGCCCATGAGCGCCGCCGAACTCCGCCGGGCCGTCGTCGAACCCGCCCGCCGCGCCGGACTCACCGTCGAGGGCTCCCTCCAGGCCACCCTCGTCGCCCACGCGCACGGCCGTGTCGGCGTCCTGCCCCTGCTCTCCCACGCCCTGCTGGAGACCTGGCGTCGCCGCCGGGGCGCCGCGCTCACCCTGGACGGCTTCCGCGCCGCCGGCGGATTCGAGGGCGCCCTCGCCCAGTCCGCCGAAACCCTGTACGCCTCACTCACCGGCCGTCAGCGAGAGCTGGCCCGCCAGGTCTTCGTCCACCTCATCGCCCTGGGAGAGGGCACCGAGGACACCAAACGGCCCGTCGCCCGCGAGGAACTCGACCAGGGCGCCGACACCGACGCCGTCCTCGCCGGGGCGGCCCGACAAAGGCTCCTCACGCTCGGACACGGTCGGGTCGAACTCACCCACGAGGCCCTGATCCGCGCCTGGCCCCGCCTGCGCGGCTGGCTCACCGAGGACCGGGAGCTGCTGCGCCGGCACCGACAGCTCACCGACGCCGCCCGGGCCTGGGAGGGTGTGGGGCGCGACCCCGGCTCCCTGCTGCGGGGCACCCGGCTCACCCTCGTCCGCGACCTCCTCGACACCCCCGGCCCCGCCGGACTGAGCGTCGCGGAAAGGGAGTTCCTCGACGCCTCCGCCGCCGCGGAGGACGCGGCCGGCGACTCGGCGCGCCGCCGTACCCGCCGACTGCGGATCCTCGTCGCCTCGCTCGGCGCCCTCGTGGTGGTCGCCGCGGTCGCCACCGGCAACGCGGTACGGGCCGAGGAGGAGGTCACCCGGCAGCGCAACGACGCCGTCGCGCAGAATCTCGCCGAGACCGCGAGCGGCCTCACCAACACCGAACCGGGCCTGGCCGTCCAACTCGGCCTGACCGCCCACCGGCTCTCGCCCACCACCCGCACCCGCGACAGCCTCCTCAGCACCCTGATGACCTCGTTCCCCGCCCACGCCAAGGAGGTCGTCGCCCTCGCCTACCGACCCGACGGCCGTCAACTCGCCACCGCCGGCGGGGATCGAACCGCCCGGCTCTGGAGCGTCCGCGGTACCGACCGCCCCGTCGCCGTCGCCACCCTCACCGGTCACCGCGCCGCGCTGCGCGCCGTCGCCTACCGGCCGGACGGGCGGATCCTCGCCACCGCCTCCGCCGACGGGAACGTGCGGCTCTGGGACGTCGCGGAGCCCGCCCACCCCACCCTCGCGGCCGAACCCGTCGCCCGGGGCGGCGACGTACGCGCCCTCGCCTACAGCCCCGACGGACACACCCTCGCCACCACCGCCCCCACTGGCGACGTACGACTCTGGGACGTGGCCGATCCCGCCCGCCCCGTCGAGGCGGCGGTCCTGACCGGGCACCGCGACGCCCCGCGCGCCGTCGCGTTCAGCCCGGACGGCCGCACCCTGGCCACCGCGAGCGAGGACCGCACCGTACGGCTGACCGACATCGCCGACCCCGCACACCCCGCGCCGCTGGCGACCGTCGAGGGCCACGACACCACCGTCTTCTCCGTCGCGTTCAGCCCCGACGGCCGCACCCTCGCCACCGCCGGAGGCGGCCACACCTCGGTACGGCTGTGGAACGTCACCGACCGGCACCATCCGGCCCCCCTCGCCACCCTGAGGGGCCACACCGACGTGGTCGGCTCGGTGGTCTTCAGCCCCGACGGCCGCACCCTCGCCACCGCCGGCGACGACCGCACCGTACGGGTGTGGGACGTGGCCCGACCCGCCCACCCGGCCCTGTCGACCACCCTCACCGGGCACGTCACCGCCGTCGGTTCCGTCGCGTTCAGCCCCGACGGGAGCGTTCTGGCGTCGGGCGGCTACGACGACACCCTCCGACTGGCGGGCACCGACCGGGACCGGGCCGCCGCGGGGGCCTGCGCGCACGCCGGGCCGCGGATCAGCCGCGAGCAGTGGACCACCTACATGCCCTACCTGGACTACGCGCCGCCGTGCAGTGGCCTGGAGCGCGGGTGAGCGCCTCCGGCGGCCGGACCGATCGCGTTCCGGCTTGATTCCGCTGCTACTTGAGGTGGACGCGTGGCCCCCCGCAGGTGGACGTGTCCGTCCTCCTCCGAGGTGATGATCCGTCACGAGACGCTGCGTAGCGTCGGGAACATGAATCGTCGCCGCACCGTCACCGTCGCAGCCCTGTGCGCGCTGCTGCTCCCGCTCCCGCTCACCGCCGCGGGAACCTCCGTCGCCGCCGAGGCGCCGGTCGTGTCCGACACGCTCCGGGCACTGCCCGAACTACCGCGCCCCACCGGACGGTTCGCGGTCGGGCAGGACACCCTGCACCTGGTGGACCGGAGCCGCACCGACCCGTGGGCGGGCTCGGGGCCGCGCGAGCTGATGGTGACCATGCGCTATCCGGCCCGGCCCGGCACCGGCGGACCCGTGCGTTACCTCACCGACGAGGAGGCCCGGCTGCTCCTCGTGGACCGGGGGCTCGACAAGGCGATCCCGGTCGCGTCCCTCGCCGGCACGAAGTCCTCCGCCCGTTCCGGGGCCCGCCCGGTCGAGGGTCGTTACCCACTGATCGTCCTGTCGCCCGGGTTCACCGTCCCGCGCGCCACCCTGACCGCGCTCGCCGAGGACCTCGCGTCGCGCGGCTACGTGGTCGCCGCGGTGGACCACGCCTACGAGAGTTCGGGTACCGCCTTCCCCGGCGGACGCGTGACGACCTGCCTGGCCTGCGAGAAGGTCGGCGACGAGGCCGGCTACAAGCGCGTCAGCGACAACCGGGCCCGTGACGTGTCCTTCCTGCTCGACCGCCTCACCGGCCGTCACCCGGCCTGGAACCGCTCCGGCCTGATCGACCGGGACCGCGTCGCGATGGCGGGCCACTCCATCGGCGGAGCCTCGGCCGCCGCCGCGATGGCGGCCGATCCCCGGGTCAAGGCGGGCGTCGACATGGACGGCACGCTGTTCACCCCCGTCCCCGAAGGCGGTCTCGGCGGGCGGCCGTTCCTGCTGCTGGGAGCCTCGGACCACGGCCCCGGCACGGACGCGAGCTGGGACCGCGACTGGCATCGCCTCGACGGCTGGAAGCGCTGGATCAGCTTCGCCGGCTCCGGTCACTTCACCTTCACCGACTGGCCCGCCATCGGGGATCAGCTCGGGCTCCCCGATCCGCAGACCCCGCTGCCCGGCGACCGCTCCGTCGAGCTGACCCGCCGCTACGTCGCCGCCTTCTTCGACCAGCACCTCAAGGGCAAACCCCGCCCCGTGCTGGACGGCCCGTCCGCCGACGCCCCGGAGGTGTCCTTCATCAACCCGTGGGCGCCACGGTCCGCCGCCGGTCGGACCACCGTCACCGGGTGAGGCGCGACCGCGTCGAGGAGGTGACCGCGCGTGTCGCGGGGGTGGCACAGGTCGGTGCGCCACGGGTCGCGAGGGACATGGACGGAACCCCCTCTCGGTGCGTCCCCGGCGGGCGGCAGGGCTCCCGTCCGCCGTCGGGAACCGCACCGCCGCACGGGTCATGAACCTGCGATGCGGCGGCAGGGAGGGGGCCGATTACCCCTGGCCGGACACGTTCGGCAGGATGTGGGGCATGACCGAGATCCGCACCCCCCGCCTCCTCCTCCGCCGCTGGACCGACGACGACCTCGTCCCCCTGTCGGAGATCAACGCCGACCCCGAGGTGATGCGCTGGATCGGCGACGGTTCCACGCTCGACCTGGAGGAGACCGCCGACGCCATCGAGCGCTGGGAGGACGAATGGGACGAGGAGGGCTTCGGCCTCTTCGCGGTCGAGCTGCTGGCCTCCGGTGAGCTGATCGGCGCCGTCGGACTGTCGGTGCCCGAGTGGCTGCCCGAGGTGATGCCCGCCGTCGAGATCACCTGGCGGCTCGGCCGCTCCTACTGGGGCCAGGGCTACGCCTCCGAGGCCGCCCAGGCCACCTTGGAGTTCGCCCTCCAGGACCGGGGCCTCGACCGCGTCATCGCCGTCAACCGGGCGGGCAACGACGAGTCCGAGAACGTGCTGCGCAAGCTCGACATGAACCGGGACCGCGACACGAGCCACCCCGAGTACGCCTCGCTGCTCACCCTCTACAGCATCGACCTGACCGAGTACGAGGCCTGACCGGGAAGGGCCCTGATCAAGGCCGCCCGAGGGGCTCGCGCCCCCGAGAGGGCAAAGAAGGACTTGGGGGAGTCATAAGGTCTGTTTATGGGGTCATAACCAGGGGGCGGGTGCCGGGTTAGGGTGGCCTTAGTTTAGGGTTCCTTTGATCAGTCTGATTTTCGGTCGAAGGGAACCCACTCATGCCTCGCCCTCTGCGGGTAGCAATCGTCGGCGCCGGCCCCGCCGGCATCTACGCGGCAGACGCGCTGCTGAAGTCCGAGGCAGCCGCCGAGCCGGGCGTGTCCATCGACCTCTTCGAGCGGATGCCCGCGCCCTTCGGGCTGATCCGGTACGGGGTCGCCCCCGACCACCCCCGCATCAAGGGCATCATCACCGCCCTGCACCAGGTGCTCGACAAGCCGCAGGTCCGCCTCTTCGGCAACGTCGACTACCCGAACGACATCTCCCTCGACGAGCTGCACGCGTTCTACGACGCCGTCGTCTTCTCCACGGGCGCCACCGCGGACCGCGACCTGCGCATCCCCGGCGTCGACCTCGACGGTTCCTACGGCGCCGCCGACTTCGTGTCCTGGTACGACGGTCACCCGGACGTCCCGCGCACCTGGCCGCTGGAGGCGGAGAAGGTCGCCGTCCTCGGCGTCGGCAACGTCGCCCTCGACGTGGCGCGCGTCCTCGCCAAGACCGGCGACGAACTGCTCCCGACCGAGATCCCCGCCAACGTGTACGAGGGCCTCAAGGCGAACAAGGCGCTGGAGGTGCACGTCTTCGGCCGTCGCGGTCCGGCGCAGGCCAAGTTCAGCCCGATGGAGCTGCGCGAGCTCGACCACTCGCCGACCATCGAGGTCATCGTCAACCCCGAGGACATCGACTACGACGAGGGCTCGATCGCCACCCGCCGCTCCAACAAGCAGGCGGACATGGTCGCCAAGACCCTGGAGAACTGGGCGATCCGCGACATCGGCGAGCGCCCGCACAAGCTCTTCCTGCACTTCTTCGAGTCGCCCGTCGAGGTGCTCGGCGAAGACGGCAAGGTCGTGGGCCTGCGCACCGAGCGCACCGAGCTCGACGGCACCGGCAACGTCAAGGGCACCGGCGCCTTCACCGACTGGGACGTCCAGTCCGTCTACCGCGCCGTCGGCTACCTCTCGGACGAGCTGCCCAAGCTTCCCTGGGACGTCGAGTCCGGCACCGTCCCGGACGAGGGCGGCCGGGTGATCGAGGCCGGCGAGCACCTCGCGTCCACGTACGTCACCGGCTGGATCCGCCGCGGCCCGGTCGGCCTCATCGGCCACACCAAGGGCGACGCGAACGAGACCGTCGCGAACCTCCTTGCCGACCACGCCGGGGGCCGCCTGCTCACCCCGGCCACGCCCGCGCCGGAGGCCGTCGAGGCCTTCCTCGTCGAGCGGCAGGTCCGCTTCACGACGTGGGAGGGCTGGTACCGCCTGGACGCCGCCGAGAAGGCGCTGGGCGAGCCGCAGGGCCGCGAGCGCGTGAAGATCGTCGAGCGTGACGAGATGCTCGACGCGAGCGGCGCGTAACCGAACGCGCGAGGGGGGCCCACCGCCGGTGGGCCCCCCTCGCGCGTCGCGGCGACGGATCAGTCCGTGATGGACGTGATCTTCTTCGTCTTCAGGTCGGCCTGGACGTGGATCCGCGTGGTGTCCCCGCCGCCCCAGGTGAGGGTCACCGTGGCGTTGGTCTTGCCCGCGCCGCTGCCGGTGGAGTCGACCTTCCACCGCGTCGGCACGTTCTGGGCTCGCAGCACCCCGTTCGCGTGGTTGGTCTCCTCCCACTTCTTCAGGTCCGCCTGGAGGGGTGCGGAGAGGTAGAAGGAACGCAGCTGGTCGGCCGTCCTGCCGTCGTGGTCGTAGACCGCGTCGACGTACGAACCGTAGAAGTCCGCGATACGGGTGAACGCGCCCTCCGGGCTGCCCGACACCGACGGCAGCGCGGCGGCGGCCCGCCCGGCGCGCGGGGCGGCCCCGTCCGCGGTCGCCGTGGTGACGAAGGCGAGGGAGAGAGTGGCCACGGCGGCTGCGGCCGTGGCGGTGATCGCGATGGCGGTGCGCCTGCTCACGTGCTTGGACATCGATGGTGCCTTTCCCCGTGGTCCGGTGCGTGCCGACGGGATCCCCGGCACTGCCCTGATCGACGTCACGGGCCCCGGGGTGGTTCTTCATTCCAGCGAAATGGCCGGAAAGTGGACACAACTGGCGGACCGGGCGCTACGCGGGTGATCCGAGGCAGGACAGGGTCGCCGCGGTCAGCGCCCGCACCCCCGCCGGCAGCGCCGTGCGCACGTCCGGCGCGAAGTCCGGCGCGTGGTTCGCCGGCAGCGCGGCCAACTTGGACGCCGCGTCCGCGCCCGGCGCCGCGGCCCAGGCGCCGGGCCCCACCACCCCGAACATCCAATAGGCGAGCCGGACCCCCGACGCCCCGTGCCACTCCCGGCCGGCGTCGCCGAACAGCCCGAAGTCCTCCGTGGCCAGGGTCGGCGGCCACATCGCCACCCGCTCCGCCCCGAACTCCGCCGCGTGGACCCCGCGTACCGCGGCGGTCGTCGCCGGGTCGGGATGGGTGACGGGCGAGGTCGACACCCGCTCGATCTCCGGGTCCCGGGGGCACCCCGACGCCGCGCACTCGGCGCGCACGATCCGCTCCACCGCTCCGGCCGCCCGGGCCAGGGCGGCGTCCCCCGCCGCCCGCACCGTGATCCCCAGCTCGGCCCGGTCCGGCACGATGTTGGCCCGTTCGCCCGCCCGCAGCGATCCGACGGTGACGGCGACCTGTTCGGAGGGGGCGGCCTCACGAGCCACCACCGTCTGGAGCCGGGTGACGACGTGCGCGGCCGTCACCACCGGATCCACCGTCAGGTGCGGGGCGCCGGCGTGCCCGCCCCGACCGTGCACCACGACCCGGAACGTGACGCTCCCGGCCGTCATCGGCCCGTAGCCGTGCGCCACCATCCCCGCCGGCAGCGGGGCCGCGTGCTGGGCCAGTGCCACGTCCGGCACACCGACGCGCTCGTACAGCCCGTCGACGAGCATCGCCCGCGCTCCCTCCAGGGTCTCCTCGGCGGGCTGCCCGACGACCACCAGCGTCCCGCCCCAGGCCCCCGCGTCGGCGCGGGCCAGCAGTTCGGCCGCCCCGGCCGCCGCGGCCAGGTGGAGGTCGTGCCCACAGGCGTGCGCCACCTCGCCCTCGCTCGCGTACGCCAGCCCGGTGGTCTCCCGCACCGGCAGCGCGTCCAACTCCGCGCGCAGCAACACCACAGGCCCCTCACCGCGCCGCAGCACCCCGGCCACGCCGTGCCCGCCGATCCCGCGCGCGGTCCGGTAGCCGGCGGCCTCCAGGCGGTCCGCGAACCGCCCGGCCGTGCGCCGCTCCTCGCCCGACAGCTCGGGATGCCGGTGCAGATCGAGGTGGAACACGGTCAACGGCCTGAGCAGATCGGGAAGTCCGGCGAGGACGGCGGCACGGGTCATTCCCCCATGATCGGCCGATCCGGTCGGATCCGGGGAGACAGGGCGCTGACACTTCCTGTCAGAGAGGTGACAGCGGGAGGCCGGGTGAGGTGACGGCGCGACCGGTTCTGATGGAAGGGCACCACGGCAAGGCACCACCGCAAGGCACCACGGCAACGGCGCCACGACCACCGCACTCGACCGAAGGAGTCACCATGGAGAAGTCCCCCCTCGCCTCGCTCGCCGACGAGATCCTGGAGCTGGAGTCCGAGACCTTCGAGATCTCCGACTACTCGGACGCCAGCGAGGTCGTGCTCGCCGGCTCCACGAGCTGCAGTTCCACGTCGACCTGTTCCTCGACGACCAGCACCACCTCCTGCAGCGCCTGACCCGAGCGCGGGAACGCCCCGGCCCCCGCACGCGCGGGGGCCGGGGCGTCGTTCGTCGCCGGGGCGCCAGGGGGGCGCAGGGAATCCGGGGCGTCAGGGGAACGGGTGCGGCACCATCCGGACGTCGGCGTCCGTCAGGTCCGTCCCGCGCAGTCCCGCCCGCCGGGCAGCCGTCCTCAACCGGGTCATGTACGGGGCCCGCTGTCGCGACCAGCCGAAATCGATCGGCAACAGCCCCGGCACGATCGCGCACACCGTGGCCAGTCCCGCCCGCAGTTGTTCCGGCGTCGTCTGGTCGACCACGATCACCTCGTGCCCGGTGCGCGCCAACTCCGCCACCACCCAACGGAGATCATCGCGAAGGTCCTGCGACACGGGTCGCCCGTCCCGCCCCGCGGACGGGTCGAGATCCGCCAGGGGACGAACGGCCGGCGGGTCCAGATAGGTCCCCACGTGCGGGGCCATCTCGGGCAGTCCGTACAACTGCGCGTGGTCCTTCAGGTGCCGCACCCGATCGAAGTCCGCGGCCATGGAACGCAGTTCGCCCAGCCGCTCCGCCACCTGCCCGGGCAGATGCGGGATGTAGGTGAGCACCTCCGACAAGGCGGCCTCCACCGCCGCCGCCGGTTCCAGCGCCGCGCCCGCGCCGAAGGAGAACAGGCCGGGCCCGCCGTCGCGACGCACCGCCAGGGCGGTCACCACCGGGACCGCCATGTCGATCCGGTTGTCGAAGGCGTGCACGTCGTAGCCCTGGAGAGCCGCCCGATCCACCATCATGCGGACCGCGGCGCCCGGTACCGTCGCCAGGTCGATCTCCGGCAGCCGCAGGCCCCCGTACCAGGCCAGCAGGAAGGCATCGCGCTCGATCAGCTCCAGCAACGCACCCAGCAGCGCCTCCTCCACACAACTGCCGATGGCACAGCCGTTGGAGCACTCGAAGACGAAGTTGTCGGCCTCCACCCCCGCGCTGTAGTGCACCAGCCGGGCCGGCACCAGCACGGGCCGGTCCGCACCGAGCGCGTGCCCGTACACCCAGGGGATGGGGCGCCGCGGATCGAACGGGGAGACCAGCGGGTCGTCCCGGTAGGTGGCGGGCGCGTAGAAACCGCACCGCGCCGGATCCAGGGCCCGATCGCCCAGTTCCGCGTAGGAGGCGATCAGCAGGGAGCTCCCCGTCCTGCGGTGGGTCCCCGCGTACCGCTCCAGCCCTTCCAGGAACGCGAGGTCGCGGCTCCCCTCGAAACTGTTGGCCTGGCCGCTCCAGGTGACGTCCGTCAGACCGGCGTAACCGCGCATGAACACGCTGCCGGCGACCGGCGCGGTGGTGGGCGAGGTGACGTTGATCCAGGTGCCCCCGCCCAGCACCCCCGTGACCGGATTGGCCAGCGCCTCCCGCGGCAGCGGGTACGAGGAGGCAGCGCGCAGCCGTTGCGCACCCGGGTGGGGTGTGGGCCGCGACCGCGCGACGAACGGCCGGGGCGAGTCGGTCCCGCGCGGCCCGCAGTCCGGACACAGCGGGTCGGCGGCCAGCGGATGCTGGGTGACCGCCAGCGTCTCCAGGTCCAACCGGGACACCCGGGGCAGCGCCCGGTCGGCCGCCGACGGTCCGGCCGCGGCGACCTCGCCGCCGAACACCGCGCGGTGCAGGGCGTGGACGGCGTCCCGCGCGAACGCCGTCAGCCAGGGTCGCTCCCGGGCCGCCGGGACCGGCGGTGCGACGCCGGTCTCCAACGCGTCCCGCTCGCTGCGGCTGCGCAACCGCTGCCGCCGCATCGCCAGGCACTGCCCGCAGGCGGGGGCCGTACCGTCGCCGCCCCAGGGGCCCACCAGGACGTCCCGCGCGGTCAGGTGCACCGTGGCGGCCGGCCGGACCCCGGCGAAGGGGTCGGCGGCGCGCGGTCCGAGGGCATCGTGGACGCCGAGGGTGACCACCGTCGCACCGAGCCCGGCGAGGGCCCCGGCCAGTTCCCGGCGGGCCCGCTCCAGCGGAGCCCCGTCGGGGGCCGAGGGCGCCGGCGACGGCGGCGCCCCTGGTCCCGGGCCCGTCGACCCCCGGCCCTTCGACCGGCCCTTCGACTGCGGGGGCGTCGCGTCCGCGAGGGTCCCGGTCATGCCTGGTTGCTCCACCGGAAGGTCTTCAGGCCGATGGCCCCGAACAGGAGGGCGAAGCCGGCCAGCGCCGCACACCCGACACCGATCGTGGCGAGCGAGCCCGACCCCGTCAGCGAACCGGTCGCGGCGTCGTTGAGGTACCGCAAGGGCAACACCCGGGAGACCGACCTGAGCCAGGACGGCATCATGTCCAGCGGCAGGAACGAGCCGGACAGGAAGGCCATCGGCACCATCATGCAGTTGGCGATGGCCGCGACCGCCTCGGGCGTGTTCGCGTAGGTGCCCACGATCACCCCGATCGCCATGAAGGCGGTGATGCCCAGCACCAGCGCGGGCAGCACCAACGGCCAGCGCCCGTCCAGCTCCAGCCCGAAGCCGGGCAGCATCGCCACCGCCACGAACACCGCGGCCTGCACCACGCCGACGACCAGCGCCAGTACGTACCGCGAGCCGAGCACCGTGGTCAGCGGGGTCGGCGTCAGCCGGATCAGCCGCAGCAGGTCGTCGCGCCGCCACTGCATGAGGGTGAAGGCGATGCCGAACACCGCGGCGTTGGCGACGCCCCAGGACATCACGCCGGGCGCGATGTACGAGATGTAGGGGCGTCCGCTCTCCTCGACGTCCTGCCCGCTGAAGATCAGCCCGAAGACGACCAGGAAGAGCAGGGGGAAGGCGAAGGTGAAGAAGAGGGTGGCCTTGTCCCGGACCTGCGCCCGGTAGCCGGCTGCGGTCAGGGCCGTGTACGCGCTCATGCCTGGGACTCCGTCGGGTGGTGGTGTGCTGCGCCGGTCAGTTCGAGGTAGACGTCCTCCAGGGTGGCCGTCCGGGTCATCACCCCGTCGAGCCCGGTGAGCCCGTCGAGGGCCTGGAGGACCTTGCCGGGCACGGCGGTCTCCAGGACCAGCGAGCCGCCCTGGAGGTCGGCCCGGTCCACCCCGGGCAGCGCCGAGGCCTCCTCGACGCCGATCCTGCCGACGGGCAACAGCAGTCGGGCCGGCGCCCCGGCCGCCGTGACGAGCCGGTGCGGCGAGTCCAGGGCGGCCACCTTGCCGCCGACCAGGATCGCCACCCGGTCGCACAGGGCCTCCGCCTCGTCCAGGTGGTGGGTGGTGTAGACGATGGTGCGGCCCTCGCTCTTGAGGGTGCGCAGCACCTCCCACAGGTCACGGCGGGCCTGCGGGTCGAGAGCGGCGGTCGGTTCGTCCAGGAAGATCAACTCGGGGTCGTGGACCAGGGCCGAGGCGATGGCCAGGCGCTGGCGCTGACCCCCGGAGAGGTTCTCGACCAACACCCCGCCCTGTTCGGTCAGCGCGACCGTCTCCAACGTGCGGGCGGCGGCGGCCCGGTCGCGGCGGTAGAGACCCGCCACGGTGGAGAGGTGTTCGAGGGCGGTCTGTCGTACGAAGAAGGCCGACGCCTGGGTCTGTACGCCGATGCGGGGCAGCAGCGCGGTGTTGCGCGGCCAGGGGCTGTGACCGAGGACCCGGACGGTGCCCGAGTCGGCCTGGCGCAGTCCTTCCATGATCTCGATGAGGGTGGTCTTGCCCGCGCCGTTGGGGCCGAGCAGGCCGAAGAACTCGCCGCGGCGCACGTCGAGGGATATCCCGTCGACCGCATGCCGGTCGCCGTAGCGCTTGCGGACGTCCTCGATGGTGACGGCGGACTCGTCGGCCGGCCGGTTGCTGTCAGTTGTCATGGGATGTGCGGTTCCCTCGGTGTCGGGATCGGAATCGGTGCGGATCGTGCGAGGAGCGAATTCGGGACGGACGGGTATCGGGGACGGTTGCGGACAAGGGGTCGGGGTCGGGTCGGGGTCAGGTCGTGGTGGCCACGGCGTACCAACAGACGGCCGCCGCGGCGCAGAGGAGCAGCAGCACGAGAACGGCCGAACCGATGCCGTACGCGAGGTAGATCCGGCGCGCCCGCACGGGGTACGCGGCCGCGGCGGTCCGGTCGCGCAACCGCAGCCGCAGGTACGCCGAGGAGGCCGGAGCCAACCGGGTCACCCGCAGGCCGTGACCGAGCATGGTGTAGCCGTCGAGCGGCGGCAGCGGAAGGAGGTTGACCAGGGCCTGGACACTGCCGAGCAGCAACAGCGCCCCGAGCACCCGGCCGGTGGGGTCGCCGACCGGCCGGGCGGCCCACCAGCCGAGGAAGGGCAGCAGGAACAGCAGGTTGGCGAAGGCCCCCGCCCCGGCGACGGCCAGTTGGTGGCGACGACGGCGCAGGTAGCGGTAGTTGTCGACGGTGCAGTACATGAGGGCGGCGGGCAGCCGCCACCGCAGCCCGATCTCGCCGACGCTCCCGCCGACGTGACGGGCGGCCACCCCGTGCGCGAACTCGTGCAGGGCGGTGCTGAGCCACATGAGCGTGGCCACGGCCAGCAGCGGTACGGGACGCGAGAGCAACCACCACAGGTCGCCCACGAGCCGGCCCGCCGACACGGCGAGCACCCCTTCCATGGCGAGACAGCACAGCAACAGCGCGACCAGCACCGCCGGACGCGACACGGGCCGCAGGAAGCGGTGCAGTCGGGCGGTCGTGGCGTCCGCGTCGGAGACCAGCCGCAGCGTGCCCCGCAGCAGGGTCCCGGTGCGTTGCGGCCCCGGGCCGGCCGCCGGCTCGGGCGGCGGTCCGCCGGCGAGCAGCCGCCGCGTACCGAGGAGGCCCAGCAACTGCTGCCAGTTCCGTTCGCCGAGCCTGCGCCCGAAGGTCCGGGCGTAGGCCTCACCGATCTCCGCGAGGCTGCGCCGCCCGTCGAGCCGCGAGACGAGGAAGAACTCCTTGGGCCCGATCTCGAACGAGGCACCGGACACGGGGTCCTTGACCAGGTGGACGGTCGCCGGGCCGTTGAGCAACGGCGGCGACAGCAGGACCCCGGGTCGCAGCGCGGGCCGGTGCGCCAACATCCCGGAGGGCGCGGGGGAGGAGGCGGTCACGGCCGGGCCGCCTCGGCGGCCCCGCTGTCCACGCCCTCCCGCAGCACCCGACCCAGCAGATGGGCGAGGTAGGCCTCGTCCCGGATCGTCACGTGCAGCCGATTGTTGGTCATGTGCATGTACGGGGAGAGCAGCAGCGGCAGCGCCACCGCCGGATCCGTCACCCGCTCGTCCCGGGTCCCGTCCCAGGAACGGAACACCAGCTCCCCGGAGGCCGCCAGCGCCTCCGCCCGCTCGCGCAGCTCCCGGCAGTGCTCGGCCCACCCGGCCAGGAACGCGGGCAGCCGTCCCGTCTCCCCGGACCCGAGCGCCTCGCGGACGGCGGCGAACCTGCGGGCGATCCCCGGAGCGCTTTGCCCGTACGTACGGTCGTATTCGGCCGATCCGATGAAGCCGGTCCCCGGGAAGGCACGGTGCCAGAACTCGTAGTAGCGGTCCAGGTAGCCGCCGAGTTCCTCCCGATCGGGCAGGAAGACCCCGGCCATCACCATCATCAGCTGCGCCGACGTGCCCAACAGCACGGTCCGCAGGTGCAGGTTCATCGTGCCCAGCGCGTCCATGACGAGATCGCTGGAGTGCGCGAAGTGCCATTCGGCCAGCTCGACCCCGGCCGGGCCGCCGTACTTCCCGAACTCGGGCTCGTACGGCTCGTACGCGTAGGAGTTGTTGGGCCGCAGGTTCATCCGGCCGTCCGGCCCCATGAAGCCGGCGCGGTCGCCCTCGGGGAACTCGATGTCGAAGAGCGTGTTGTAGAACTCGTTGAGGAAGCCCGAGTCCACCTCGTACAGCGCCGGCCGGGACTTGAGGAAGGCGGCGACGGCCTCCTCGGTGCGGCGCCGCACCTCCGGGGCGGCCTGCGGGGTCACGGGCCGCAGGCGCAACCGCACGTGCGGGCCCTCCAGCCAGTAGTTGATGAAGAAGTGGCCGGCGAGCAGCCCGTCCTCGGTCAGCGAGGCGATCAACGGACGCACGCACCGCACCAGCAACGGCTGCGGGTTGGCGGCATAGAAGACGTGCACCGCCTGCCACGCACCGCGCGTCTCGCTCAGCTCTGACATCGGGAACCGCCTTCCGGGCGTCGGTCGGGGGAAAGGGGCGACTTCGAGTACTGCGAGGGACCCGGGGGACCCGGGAGGTTCGAGGGGCTCGGGGGGCTCGGGGCGGTGAAGGTCTCCACGGCCAGCTCCGCCACGTGGGCGCCCGCCGAGGTGTACGTGTGCAGCCCGTCGGGGTCGGGCAGCATCTCGCGGAAGACGACCCGGTGCCCCGGCTCCCGCAACAGCGATTCGAAGACGGAGAGGGAGAGCAACGACGCGAAGTCGACGTACTGAGGTTTCGCACCGAGCGCCGACGGCCCCGCCGACACCGTCGCGAACACCCGCTCGGGCAGTCCGTGCGTCCGGCGCCAGCGCTGCCACTCCACGAAGTGCGCGGCCTCCCGGGCCCCCGACACCGGCAGCTCACCCGCCGTCGTGCTCCACGAGCGCCGACCGAGCACCAGGTCCCCGTGGACGACCCGGGGACGCGAGGTCACCCCGTCGCGCGCCGGACCCTCCGGCACGCCCGCCCACACGTCCAACGGCGACATCGACGACGGGGACAGCAGCAGCAGGGTGCGCGGGATCGCGGGAAGGGCCAGCGGGACCAGGTAGCCCAGGTAGACGGGGATCACCTCGCACCCCAACCGGTGTGAACGCAGGGCCACCCGCCCCGTCCCCGGATCGTGCTCGGCGTACAGGTCGCCGAGGTCCAGCCGACGGTCCTCGGGCAGGGTCCCGCTCTCTCCCGGGCAGACGATCTCGTAGTCCGTCAGCGGTCCGTGCAGATTCAGGTTGGTCGTCACCGGCCCGCCGGTCACCTCCGCGAACACCGCGCCCACGGGAGTCACCCGCGAGGCCGTCCCGCGCAGTTCCCCGGCGAGGTCCGGGCGTCCGCCCGGCCCCTCCTCGTACACGTGCGTGAACCGGCTGAAGGGGAACGACAGACCGCCGTACGAGCGGTTGAGCACGGTCATCCGGTCACCCGTGGCGGGGTCCCGGGCGAACTGAAGGTGGTGGCAGCGCGGTGCGAACCCGGTTGCCACACCCTCCAGTTCGACGGCGACGGCCGCCACGTCTCCCTCGGTGAGCCGCAGCCCGGCCCCGCCGGTCTCCTCGTGGGCCGACCAGCGCGCCCGCATCCGCGTCACGAACGCCCTCCGCGCCGCGTCCAGCGCCCGGAGTCCCGACAGACCCAACCAGTTCTCCTCGGGCACGTACTCCCCGTGCGCGTCGAACGGGGTGCGCCGGGCCGTGAACGACAGGTACTGGTCGAAGAAGTCCTCGTGGAAGTCGTGGACCAGACCCAACAGGTCCTCGCAACGACCGCCCGCACCGTAGCGGGCGGTGAAGAACCCCTCGAAGGTGATGCGCTGGGCCAGCGTGAGGTCGAAGGCGGGAAGGATCCGCTCGACGGAGCGCAGCGCGCCCCCGTCCCACGTCCAGTCGGGTGCCGGGCACGACAGGTCACGGCCCGCGCTGACGTCCTCGTACAGCAGGGTCTGCGGCAGCGCCGTGTCCGGTGGGGCCCCCAACTCCCTTGCCACCGCTCCCAGATCGCCGCGCAGCGTCCGCAGCAGGGCGGCCCGTTCCGCCGGTCCGGCGACCGGGTAGCGCTCCAGCGCCCGCGCCGGCCCGTCCAGGAGCGCGGCGAGATCGTCGGCCCACGGTCGCTCCAGGGCGGCCAGCGACCGCCGGAAGGCGGGGAGCGGATCGCCGTCGTGGACCTCGGTGTCCAGGCACGGCACCCGGACCATCCCGAGCTCGATCAGCGCCGACACGTACGCCTCGCACTCGGCGGGCGCCGCGCCGTGCTCCACCGCCAACCAGTCGGCGAGTTCGCGCCGGCGCAGCTCGGGCCGGTCCGCGAACAGGGCGAGCAGCCGGTCCAGGGTGCCGCTGCGCCGCAGGAAGAACAGCCGGTCGCGGACGGCGTCGAAGGTGACCGCCGCGGTGTCGTCCCCGGGCGTGACCGAGCGGCGGACGTACCGGATCCGCTCGTCCTCGCGCCCCCAGCCGGAGGCCGGCCGCAGCGGCAGGTCGAGGCGGCGCACCGGGTCGGCGAGGATCAGCTCGGCGAGCCGGGCGAGCACCACGACGTTCAGCCGTACGCGACTGCTCCACCGGTCCTCGGCGCGGATGCCCTCGGTGCCCGCGCCGGCCCGGAACCGGCCGGTCGCCACCGCGGTGAAGGTGCTGAACGGGCTGGTCTTGCAGGCGGTTCGGTACACGTACGACAGCGCCGACCGCTCGACCTTGCGCATGCGACCCCCCGGCTCGCGGCCGTCCGAGGTCGCCGCCGCGTACGCGTCGAGCTGCGCCTCCAGCACCGGCGAGGCCAACAACAGCCCGTGCCGCACCCGCTCGTCGGCGAGCAGCCGACGCAGCGCGTCACGACCGCGCCGCAGATCGGCGGCGAGCAACGCCTCCCCGTCGCCCCGCAGCTTCTCCAGTGCCGCGCGCCGCTCCAGCCAGCCGGCCAGTCGGTGCCCCATGTCCCCGTCCAGCCCGGCGACCATCCGCACGGCCGCGTCCGGGTCGGCGGGCGCCCGCCCGTTGTGGACCAGGCGCCGCAGCCTGAGCAGTTCCCGGCGCAGGGCCGCGCCCGGCCCGCCCGGCGCGGGGTCGGTCGCGCCGACCGCCCGGTGCAGCAGGTCACCGAGGAGTTCCGCGTCCGCGCGGACCACGTCCTCGGCGCTCAGCACATCGGCGGCCCAGCGCGGGGTGTCCGTGCCGCGCAGCCCGTCGACCGAGGTCAGGGGCAGCCCGGCCACGCGCAGCATGAAGCGGTCGCCCGCGTGCCAATCGGTGGTGGTGTTCATCCTGAACGTCCTGGTTCTCTCGTCGTTGCGCCGAAGGAGTGCGCCGCGGTGCGGCTCAGGCGATCTCATGCCGGAAGTCGGCGGGCCGGGACCGCTCGTGACCGAGCAGCATGATCAGCAGAGCGGCCTCGTCGGTCCCCGTCAGCCCCAACTCCTCGGCGTACGAGATGTTGTCGAAGCCGAGGGCCACCCCCGCCCCCAGGTCGTGCGCGGCGGCGGCGGTGTAGAAGGTCTGGGCGACCGCGCCGACGGTGGCCCCGACGAGCCGGTACCCGCGGTCTCCCACGGCGTCGAGCACCGCGGCGGTCCGCACGGTCGGCACCAGGACGGCGCCCGCCTGCTCCAGGTTGTAGTTGGAGAGGAAGTAGTTGCGCTGGAGGAACGGCCCGGGAGGCCCGGGAACCACCAGCCGCAGGGCGTGACCGTCCGGATCGTAGGCGTACGCGCCCGGCTCGACGCCCTCCACGTGATTGACGAAGACGTACAGCGCCGTGAGCCGCGGCCCGTCCGGCCCTTCCGCGTCGCTGCCCACGGTGGCGGCGGCGCAGTCGGCCAGCACGGCGGCCAACCGATCGGCGGCCACCGCCCGGGACGCGTCGAACCGGCCGAAGCTGCTGCGCCGGGCCCGCAACGCCGCGGTGACCTCCCTGACCGGGGGCGCCGCCGGCGGCAGCGGCACCGGGGCGCCGCCGGCCGGCGGACCCGCGGCGGCGGCGTCGAGCGCCCCGGGCCCGGGCCGGTCCTCGGCGCGCCCGAGGGTGGCGGCGTGGATCCGGCCGGCGGTCTCGAAGGTCAGGACGGTACGCGAACGCTCCGCGTCCCGGTGGCGTACGGCGGGAGCCGGGGCGACCGGAGCGGACGGCGGCAGCGCCGGCGCCGTGCCCTCCCACTCCAGCGGCACGACCGCGAAGATCCCCTCCTCCCGCGGGACCACACCGAGCAGCCGGGCCAGCCGTTCCTCGTCGAACCAGAGGACCGGCGCGATCCGCAGACCGCGCTCCCGGGCCCACAGCCGCCAGGTCTGGAGCACGGTGCCCACGTCCATGCTCACGGCGTGGAAGGAGAAGTTGTTGTACTTGAAGGCGTTCTGCCAGTACTTGACGCTCAGGACGAGGTACTGGCCGGAGTCCGGGAGGCCCGCTCCCAGCGCGCCGCGGACCTCCGCGCCCACCTCACCGCTCAACAGCCGCCGCAGTCCGTGCTGGTGCGGCGCGTAGTGGTACACCCCGGGCACGAGCGGCCCGCCCGAGCCCGCCACCCAGTACACGCCGACCGGGTACAGGCCGCCCCCGGACGCAGTGCCCCGCGACCAGTTGGCGTGCGTGTAGTGCGGGAGCGCCGCCAGGTCGGTGTTGGCCTGCACGCCCAGGCGTCGGCCGGTCAGACCGTACGAGTCCCGCAGCATCCCGGACAGCAGCGGCAAGGTGAACACACCGTCCCCGGCGCCGGGTTCCGGCTCGGGAAGCGGCAGGGTCTCGGCGCCCGGGTAGAACTTCGCGTCGCGCGGGCGGTCCGCCCAGTCGGGTACGAAGTCGACGGGCTCCATCGGCACCCTGCCCCGGTGCATGATGGCGTCGGCATAGTCATGGGCGAAGCCCACACGTCCTCCTGCGGTCGTCGGCGGATACGGTCGAAACTGACGGACGGAACGTCAAGGGAAGGGATGCGGGGCCGGGTTGAAGTCCCCGGGCGTCCCGTCGTGGGATCCGCTCGGCCGCGTGAACCCCCGCAACCGGGACATCCCGAGAGCCCGCTGCCGCGACCAACCGAAGTCGATCGGCAGCAGCCCCGGCACCAGCACGCTCACCGTGTGCAGGCCGAGCGCCCGCTGTTCGGGCAGGGTCTGGTCGACCACCACCACGTCGAAGCCGGCGCCGGTCACGGCCCCGACGCACCGGTCGAGGTCCTCGCGGACGTCCGCCGACACACCACCGCCCGAGGCATCCGACCAGTACAGGTCCGACACCGGGGCCGGCGGCCGGTCCCGCGGCCCGCGCAACAGGAAATCGGCGTGTCGGCCCATCTCCGGCACCCCGTACACCAGCGGATGGTCGTGCAGCGCCGTCACCAGGTCGAAATCGGCGGCCATGGCCCGCAACCGGGCCTCGTCACGCTCGGTCCGGCCGGCCAGGTTCACGGCGTCCGTCGCGATCTCGCACAGCGCCGAATCCAGGGCCGATTCCGGGTCCAGGCCGGCCCCGGCCCCGAAGCACATCCGTCCGAGCCCCCCGTCGAACCGTTCCGCGACGGCGGTCACCACGGGGATCGGGAAGTCGACCCGGGTGTCGAAGAACCGCGCCCGGTACCCGTAGAGGGCGAGCCGGTCGACCATGGCCCGCGTCGATGCCCGCGTGCTGGTCGTCGGGTCGATCTCGGGCAGTCGCCGGCGCCCGTACCACGCGAGCAGGAACGCGTCCCGCTCGACGACCTCCATCAGCCCGAAGTAGCAGGCCTCGGCCAGACTCCCGCCGGAGGCACACCCGTTGGAACTCTCCTGCACGAACCGGTTCTCCAGACCCGGCGCGTGATAGTAGGTGAGGATCTCCGGAACCAGCCGCGGTTCCCGATCGCGCAGCGACCAGCCCCACACCCACGGAATCTCCCGATCGGGATCGAAGGGGCGCACCCGCGGGTTGTCCCGGTGGAAGTCCGAGTCGTACAGGCCCACCTCGCGCGGATCCACGGCACGCCCCGCGAACTCACTCAGCGAACCACGCACGTTCGTCACCCGGGATCGCGCACGCATTCCCGCGTAACGCTCCAATCCCTCCAACACCCCGACCAGCGCGCTCCGTTCGAACGAGTCCGTGTGGCCGCCCCAGAACGTCTCGCGCAAGTAGTCGCCCGACCGCATGGAGAAGCAACCGATCGTCGCCGAGGTGGAGGTGGAGGAGACGTCCTGGACCAGGGAGGGCCCCAGGGCCCCGCACAGCGGGTTCGCGAACGCCCCGACGTCGATGCCGTACTCCTCCACGCGCCGGGTGCGGAACACCCCCGGCCGGTACTTCACCGCCGGCGCCGGCTCCAACGACCTCGGTACGTCCACGACGGGCACGGCGCACACCGGACACTCGGGATCGGGCACCAGCGGATGGCGTCGGACCGTGCCGGTCCGCAGGTCCAGCACCCGCACCTCGGGGAACAGCCCACCTCCCGCGCCCGACCCGACCCCCGCGACCAGCGCCGCGAGGACATCGGCGGCGAAGGCGTGCGCGTACGGCCACTCACCCGCCGGCCGGGTGCCCCCGCCCAACTCCAGCGCGTCCCGCAGCGCCACCGAGCGGACCCCCTGCCAACGCCGCTCCAGACAGTGCGGGCACCCCGCCCCGCCCGCGTGCCGTACGACCGGACCGACGACGGCCTGGTGGCCGTACAGCCAGACGGGCACGGCGCCCGGGGAGGCTTCCGCAGCGGACTCGGAGGCGTCGTCCGTCACGGGCGACGACCCTCCGGGACCGGCGAACGCGTCCTGCACACCGAGCACCGACAACCGCACGGGCGGCCCGCCCAGTGCGTCCAGCGACCGCCGCAGCAGGTCGGCGAACCGCCCGGCCGCCTCCACCCCGAGCCCGTCCACGAGCGCGCTACGCGTCATCGCGGAGCTCCCGCGGCGCGGTCAGCAGCACCCGCACGGTGTGGATGCCCACGCCCGCCACGTCCGCCGACCCGGTCCCCACCACGTACGCGTCCCGTCCGGCGGCCTCCAGGCGCGCCGACACCGCCGTCCAGTCGGTCCCGGCCCCACCCTCGACGGGGGCGGCCTCGCCCGCCACCGCGAGCGCGCGCGGGTCCAGGTCCCGCAGCAGCGGATCACCGGTGTCCGCGACGGAGCCCGTCACCGTCGCGTCGGCCTCGTACTGCGCCGCGCCCAGCAGCTCCCGCAGCGCCTCCACCGCCGCCGTACGACGATCCAGACCGGCGCCGACCGCCCAGCGCCCCCCGGTCCGGGCCAACATCACCTGCGCACCGCTGTGCGCGCCCTCACCCAGGTCCAGGAGTTCCACCGCCAACCCCAACCGGTCCGCGGACCGTACGAGGAACACCAGCTCGGCGCCCGACCCTTCGACCTCCGCCCCGTCCGTGTCGGGCAGCGGTACGACGGCGGCGCCCCCGCCCCGTACGACGCGCAGCAGCGCGGCGTGCCCCAGTGCCGACAGCAGACCCGCGGCAGCGGCGTCGGCCGTGGAGGGACCGGCGCCCGCCCCGGCCCGGGTCCGCTCGAAGAGCCGGTCCGCGTTGTACGGCCCGAACGGTCTGACGGCGCCCGCCGGCACCAGCACGTGCTCCTTCGTGAGCAGGGACACGGCCCGCTCGTAGGCGTGGACCCGGCCCGGCAGCCCGCTCGCGAGGGCGAGCGCCGCCGGGTCGACGACGGGCACCGACCCGTCGTCGGCCAGGGGCCCGCGCGCCGGAACCACGTGCTCGGCGTACACCAGCGCGGCCGCGTCCAACGCGCGCATCCGCGCCCCGGCGACATGGTGGACGTCGAAGGCGGCCACCGACCTCCGGCCGGTGTGACCGATGCCCAGCTCGACCACGCCGAGCTTCAACGGCAGTTGGGTCAGGGCCTCGTCGGCGTACCGGGTGAACACCCCGGCGCGTGGCCGTACCAGCGCGGAGCGCCGGTTCAGTTCCTCCACCAGGGCGTCTGCCTCGCGGGCCGTCTCCACCGTGGGCAGCGACACCGCGCCCGACGCGCCGGCCGCGCCGAGGTCCACCGGCTCCGCCTCACCGGGATCGGACTCCGCGCAGAACGGACAGCGCGGATGGCGCAGCAGAGGCTCGGCGGTGACGTCCAGCGACTCCACGTCCTGGACCAGGAGCCGGCCGGAGGTCTCCGCGGGCAGGGCGCCCGAGGCCGTGCGGAACACCTCGTACCCGAGCAGGTTGCCGATCATCGCGGCCAGCGGCCGTCCCGGCACCGGGCCGACCGGCGCCGGCGCCCCCGGCAGGGCCAGCGCGCTCCACAGCTCCGCCGAGGCGCCGGCGGTGTCCCCGTTCGCGCCGAGCCGCAGGGCCGCGCAGGCCCAGCAACCCGTGGCCCCGTGGGCCATCAACGGGCCGACGACGGCGTCGGAGCCGTACGACCAGGCCGGCAGGAGGGTGCGGCCCTCGGGTATGCCGGCGCGCAGCAGGGGCAGCACCCGGGCCGCCGCAGCCGTCCCGCCCGTCACCACCACGGTGTCGAAGCCGTGCAACGCGGCCCAACCGGGTTCCGCCCCGAGGTCGGCCAGCGGGCGCACCTCCACCGGGGCGCCGTCGGCCGAGGCCTCCGCGGCCTCCCGCTCGATCTCCCCGAGGTCGGGTCCCGGCAGCACGCCGACCAGGGCCGAGCCGTTGCGCACCAGGCTCAGGGCGCACCAGCGGGCGACGGGGTCGTCCCCCAGCACCGCCACCCGCGTGTCGCGGAACCGCAGGAACCGGTTCTCGGCGTCGTCGGCGTAGTGGTCGGCGTAGGCGATCTGCGGGGCGAAGCGCCGTGCCACGTCGGGCGGGAGGACCGGCGTCGCGTCCGTCTCGGGCGCGCCGACGGAGCGGGCGAAGTCCCGTTCGTAGAGGGTCTTGACCAGCTCGCCGAACATGGCCCGGTGGTCGTCGCCGAGCCCCTCGCACAACGCGGCGACGGTGTGCTCCCCGGTGAGGTGCGGGACGACGAGCGTGGCGAACCGGTACGCGGTACGGGCGTTGAGCCGGAACCCGCCGTCGGTGTTGTGGAACAGCACGCCCTCGGGCGTCTGCGTGAAGAGCACGTCCCGGCGGATCCGGGGCCGGGTCGTGGCGACGGCTTCGTAACTGGCTTGGGACATGGGTCACCCCTGATTGCGGTCTGGGCGGTACGGGGAGCGGAACGTACGGGTCGGGAGCTGTGGTGGGGGACGCCGGGCCGTGGTCGGCCGAGGCGGAGGTGGTCGGGTGTCAGTGCGCCGGGGGAGGGGCGGTGGCACGTTCTCGCGCGACGTGACGCGCGTAGCCGTGCAGAAGGGCGTGCAGACGGTACGGGTGTCCGGGCGGTCCGTCCTCCAGCATCCCGGCCTCCACCAGCTGTTCGAGGACGGTCGAGGCCCCGGCGGACGTGAGGTCGGCCCCCGGTTCGAGCGAGCCGAGACGCAGGAACGCCTCGCGTGGCTCCGGGCCGAGTGCGGCCAGGGCCTGGCCGAACACCTCGGGCACGGACAGTCGGGGATCCTCCGCCAGGGCCAGCCGTACGGGAGGATCCTCCGCGAGCCACGCCGCGCAGTCGGCGACCGAAAGCCCGGGGCGGGTCAGGAGCCGGCCTGCGGCGATGCGCAGGGCGAGAGGGAAGTACCCGCAGACGGAGGCCAGTTCACGAGCCGCCTCCTCCTCGGCCGCGATCCTTTCCTCCCCGACGAGTCCGGCGAGCAGCGCGTACCCCTCGCTCGCCCCGAGGACGTCCAGCCGGTGCACGGAGCCTCCGCGGGTCGCGACGACGGCCGCGAGTCCGCGTCGGCTGCTGACCACCACGGAGGTGTCGCCCGCGGTCGGCAGCAACGGCAGCACCTGCCCGGCGCCGACGGCGTCGTCGAGGATCAACAGCCTTCTGCCGTCGCCGGGTTCGGCCAGCAGCTTGCGGGCCTCCTCGACGTCGACGGGACTCCCGTCCGACCGGGTCAACGAAACCGTGAACACCCCTCCGGGGAAGGCGTCCTGTACCTCGTACGCGCTCTGCCGGACCAGGGCCGACTTGCCGATCCCGGGCGCACCCGACACCACGACCAGCCGCGGCCCGCCGGGGGCGGTCAACCGTGCCGCGATGGCGCCGCGGTCGGCCTCGCGTCCGGTGAAACCCGTCACGGGCGACAGCCGCTCGGTGGTGGCGGCCGGCAACTCCACGACCACCGGCGGTCTTCGCGTGACGACGGGGACCGGCCGCCCGAGTTCCTCGGCCCGCAGGATGGCCAGCTCCAACCGCCGCAGTCCCGGTCCGGGATCGACGCCGAGGTCGTCGCGCAGCCGATCCTTGATCGCCCGGTACTCGGCCAGGGCCTCCGCCTGTCTCCCGGTGCGGTAGAGCGCCTCGATGAGCTGCTCCGTGAAGCGTTCGCGCACCGGATGCCGGCGAGCGCCCTCGTAGAGGTCGACGAGCACCTGATGGCAATTGCCGGCGGCGAGTTCCAGATCGCAGACGCGCTCCAGGACGCGCAACCGCTCCTGTTCCAGGGCCGGGACGGCGTCCCGCTGGAGCATGCGCGAGGCCACGTTGGCCAGGGGCTGCCCCTGCCATAGGGCGAGCGCCGCGCGAAGTCGATACAACTCCTCTTCCTCGCCGGTGGCGGCCCGGGCCTGTCCCGCGAGAAATCGGAACAGTGCGAGATCGAGGGTCTCGACGTCATTGGCCATACGGTATCCACCGGGTACGGCCTCAATGGTGGTGGCGGATATGCCGTACTTGACGAATAGTCGGCGCAGTCGCAGGACGCACGTTTGAAGTGCGGCCCGTGCGGTGGTGGGAGGTTCCTCGTCCCACACGGCTCGCAACAAATAGTCGGTGGAAACCACCGTGCCCGGATGCAACAGCAAAGCGGCGAGCAGGCTGGTTGGTTTGGATGGTTTGAGAACTACGGTTTCGGGGCCGTGGGCAATACTCAAGGGCCCCAGAAGCTGGAACCGCATGAAGGTCCCCCGTGTCGGGTCACGTATGGAGCGGAACGGCGAATGACGGGGGCGGTGGTCGGCCGAGCCCGCGAGCGAGACCCGGTACGGAACTGGTCCATACCAAACCTGTGGCTGCTCTCCCGCCCCCCGTTGGGCGGTGCACAAACGGAACACTACATAACGGATCTTGTGAAAGTCGAGCCATGCGCCGGCTCGAATCCGACGTGACGGGTGTTCCTCTCCTTTCCGTCACATGACCGCCCCGTGGAGTTACCGGCGGCTCGTCAAAAAGGTTCAGGCGTAAACGAATCATGAGTGTGGGGCCTGCCCGGCACGAATGAGAATCGTTATCCCGCCGGCGATATGACTGATCCTCGACGGTCGAATCCGGCCACGATGGCCTTGAAGAATCGGAAGCCGAACGCGCGTCCCGCCCGGGACGCACTGCGGCCCGCCGGGACCGCGCCGCACCCGTCACGGGGTCCGGGAGTCGTCCGTACGGGGGAACCGTGAAATCGGTCGCCGAAGGGTGGAATGCCGCGCGCCTCCCGGAGGTTCGGACAAGCGCGACACCCGAACTCCGCACGCACTGGAGAGCTCATGAAGATCGGCATCATCGGCGCCGGCAACATCGGCGGCAACCTCACCCGTCGGCTCACCTCGCTCGGCCACGAGGTCTCGGTGGCGAACTCCCGAGGCCCCGAAACCCTTTCGGCCCTCGCCGGGGAAACCGGAGCCACCCCCGTCACGGTCGCCGACGCCGCCCGCGGCGCCGAGATCGTCGTGGTCACCGTCCCGCTGAAGAACGTGCCGGACCTGCCGGCGGGTCTTTTCGACGGGGCGGCGGAGGGCTTCGCCGTCATCGACACCGGCAACTACTACCCGAAGCAGCGGGACGGCCGCATCGCCGCCATCGAGGACGAGGGCCTGACCGAGAGCCGCTGGACCCAGAACCACCTGGGCCACCCGGTGATCAAGGCCTTCAATGGCACCTACGCCGACGACATCCTCGACAAGCCGCTGCCGTCGGGCGCCCCCGACCGGATCGCCGTACCGGTCGCCGGAGACGACGAGGCGGCCAAGAAGGTCGTCCGCGACCTGATCGACGCACTCGGCTTCGACACCGTCGACGCCGGCGGCGTCGACGAGTCCTGGCGCCAGCAGCCGGGCACCCCGGTCTACGGACTGCGCGCCGGCGTGACGGCCGTTACCCGGGCCCTCGCCGAGGCCTCCCCGGAGCGGACGGCCGACTTCCGCGGCTGACCGAGCCGTGTGTCGGACGAGCGGCGGCCACGCCCGGGCCTGGCCGCCGCTCGTCCGAAGCGCGTGCGGCCCCCGATGGCACGTCGCACCCGGTCCGGAGGGCGATCCCTCACCCGGTCAGGTAAATCTGTGCTCACGAATGTAGTCATTGGAGAGCGAGAGGCCTAGTATTTCTGGCGTAGTGAGCCAGCGAAACGAAGGTGTCATGCCCCCCGAGAAGTCCCCGCTCGCCGACAGTCTCGACGATGACGACTACCCCGCCTACACGATGGGCAGGGCCGCCGAGATACTGGGCGCCACGCCCGCCTTCCTGCGCGTGATCGGAGAGGCCGGACTGGTCACTCCACTGCGCTCGGAGGGCGGCCACCGCCGGTACTCCCGCCATCAGCTGCACCTCGCGGCGCGCGCCCGGGAGCTGGTCGACGCGGGCACGGCGGTCGACGCCGCGTGCCGGATCATCGCGCTCGAGGACCAGCTGGACGAGGCCCTGCGGGCCAATGCGCGGATGACCGGCCCCGGCCCCGCCGACGACAGGACCCCCTGAGCGCCGGGCCTGCGGCTCATACCTGTTGCCGCCGCTGTAGAAATTCAGCGAATACGCGTGCAGGGTTTATGTGGCGACAGGCCGAGAGGCGAAAACTTTCCGCGCTCACCGGCTAGCGCTGTGCTACTGTTCTTCTCAGTTGCAGTTGTGGTTCCCAAAGACTTCAAGTGCTCCCCCCGATTCATTTCGGTGGGTGCACTTTTTATTTCCGGATGTTTTTTTCGGACGGGGCAATCATTACTTCGACTCCGGTGCCCGCACAGTGTGGGTCCGGGTACAGCCCCAAAGGAGAATTCATATGGCATCTGGCACCGTGAAGTGGTTCAACGCGGAAAAGGGCTTCGGCTTCATCGAGCAGGACGGTGGCGGCGCTGACGTGTTCGCCCACTACTCGAACATCGCCACCCAGGGCTTCCGTGAGCTTCAGGAAGGCCAGAAGGTGAACTTCGACGTCACGCAGGGCCAGAAGGGCCCCCAGGCCGAGAACATCGTTCCCGCCTAAGCGTTGACACGTACTGCGTAGCTGGGGCCCGCACCTTGGGGTGCGGGCCCCAGCTCGTTGCTTTTTCCCAGCTCCGCCGGCCGTCACGGCCCGCGTGAGCGGCGCGGCAGCATCGTCTGCCGGAGCGCCCACTACCCGCCCGGGTGGAAGTCCGCCCGGCCGTCGCCCCTGATACCCGGCCTGTGCCACGGCCGCCGGGCAGGGTGACGCCCCTTTCAGCAGTGAACCGTTCCGTTCCGCTCCGCGTGTTCGGCTCGGCCCTGTTGTGTCATTTCTTCGGCTCGTTCTTGCGAATCCGCTGCGGCTCACGCCAACGCCAGGAATTCCTCGATACGCGCCGCATCGAGGAAGGTTCTGCATGAACCGCGCAGCTCGCACCAACGACCGCTCGTCCCGCTCCCGCACGGGGGCCTCTTCCGGCGGCTCCTACAGCTCGTCCGGCTCCTACGGTTCGTCCGGCAGCTCCTACGGATCCGGCTCCGGCAGCTCCTACGGTTCCTCCGGCGGCAGCCGCGGCAGCCGCTTCGGCTCCTCCGCCCCCAGCCGCTCCGGCGGCGGCTCCCGCTCCGGCGGGGGGAACCGCTCCGGCGGCTACGGCCGCCGCTCCGCCGCCCCGCAGGGCGAATTCGCCCTGCCCGTGACGTTGACGCCGGCGCTGCCCGCCGTCGAGGCCTTCGCCGACCTGGACATGCCCGAGGCGCTGCTCGCGGCCCTCGGCGCCCAGGGCGTCTCGGTACCGTTCCCGATCCAGGGCGCCACCCTGCCCAACACGCTCGCGGGCCGTGACGTCCTGGGCCGCGGCCGTACCGGCTCCGGCAAGACGCTCGCCTTCGGCCTGGCCCTGCTGGCCCGCACCGCCGGTCAGCGCGCCGAGCCCGGACAGCCGCTCGCGCTGATCCTCGTACCGACGCGTGAACTCGCGCAGCAGGTCACCGACGCGCTGACGCCGTACGCCAAGGCGATGCGCCTGCGGATGGCCACCGTGGTCGGCGGCATGTCCATCGGCCGCCAGGCGGGTGCGCTGCGCGGCGGGGCCGAGGTCGTCGTCGCGACGCCCGGCCGGCTGAAGGACCTCATCCAGCGCGGCGACTGCAGGCTCAACCAGGTCGCCATCACCGTCCTGGACGAGGCCGACCAGATGGCCGACATGGGCTTCATGCCGCAGGTCACCGCCCTGCTGGACCAGGTGCGTCCCGAGGGGCAGCGGATGCTGTTCTCGGCGACTCTGGACCGCAACGTGGACCTGCTCGTGCGCCGATACCTCACCGACCCGGTCGTCCACTCGGTGGACCCGTCGGCCGGCGCCGTGACGACGATGGAGCACCACGTGCTGCACGTCCAGGGCCACGACAAGCAGGCCGCCACGACCGAGATCGCCGCCCGCGACGGCCGCGTGATCATGTTCCTGGACACCAAGCACGCGGTGGACCGCCTCACGCAGGACCTGCTCAACAGCGGGGTGCGCGCCGCGGCGCTGCACGGCGGGAAGTCGCAGCCCCAGCGCACCCGCACGCTGGCGCAGTTCAAGACGGGCCACGTGACCGTGCTGGTCGCGACGAACGTCGCCGCCCGGGGCATCCACGTCGACAACCTCGACCTGGTCGTCAACGTCGACCCGCCGACCGACCACAAGGACTACCTGCACCGCGGTGGTCGCACCGCGCGCGCCGGCGAGTCCGGCAGCGTCGTCACCCTGGTCCTGCCGAACCAGCGCCGGGACATGGTGCGCCTGATGGCCGCCGCCGGGATCACCCCGCAGACCACCCAGGTCCGCTCCGGCGAGTCCGAACTGAACCGCATCACCGGTGCCCAGGCCCCCTCCGGCGTGCCCGTCACCATCACGGCACCGGTCACGGAGCGGCGCACGCGCAGCGCCGCCTCCACCCGCGGCCGGCGCAGCCGCCCGGCGCAGGCCCGGCGACGCTCGTACGACAGCGCGGCGTAACGCGTGCGCACCCTCGCCCGACCGGGCGACGGAACCGGCCTGACGGCCCGGGACGCCATGGGCGACCTCGGGCCCCGGGTCGGCGACGACATGCACGTCGACGTGGCACGCTCGGTGCTGATCAGCGCCCGCGCGGAGCACCTGGTCCTCCAGGACGAGGAGGGCCGGTGCTCAGGTCTGGTCACCCGGGCCCAGCTCGACGCGCACCGGGGCGGATCCTGGGGCGCGGCCCCCACCCGGCTGTGCGACATCCCGCTCGACCGGGGACCCTTCACGGAGTCCTCGGCCGGGGTGGGAGAGGCCCGCACCGTCATGCGCGGGCGTGTCCTGGAGGTGTCCCCGGTGGTCGACGAGCACGGTTACACCCTGGGCGTCCTCGCCCTCACGTCCTGACCGCCTTCGCGGCCATCCGGTCCGGCGTTCACCTTCCCGTCCCCGCGGAGGCATCATGCGTTGCGTCATCGCCCGTTTCCCCTTCGAGCTCACCAAGGCCGAGGTCCTGGAGTCCATGAAGGGGATCAAGGCCGAGCCCGTCACCGGGGAATCCGTGATCATCGGCCGTCGCACGTACCCGGTCAAGCAGGTCGGCGAGGTGATCACCCGGCAGGACCGCCGCGACTTCACGGCGGGCGAGGTGACCCGCGCGCTGACCCGCCTGGGCTTCGTCTGCCGCACGGTGGAGACGGCCTAGTTCCTCGGGTGTCCCGGGTCCGGCGTCGCGCCGGGTCCGGGACATCGTCGTGTCCGGGCCGGGCCGGCCCGTCCGGTTCGACACCCGGTGTCCCGGCGGGTCCGGCTCGTACCGCCCGGTGGCGTCGGACCGGCCCGCAACCGTGACCGAAGCGTCATCGCAGCCCCACCGCTGCGGGGCTGCGGCCTTGCTAGGTTCCTCCCCCAGTCGGGAGCCGCAGGAGGGCCGCCATGCACGCCGGACACGCGAACAGACGCGGGAACAGACCTGAGAACAGCGACAACGGACGCCGGGACGGTCGCGAGGGCGGGCGCCGATCCGCCACCCGGGCGCGTCCGCTCGCCGTCTCGGTACTGATGGCGGCTGCCCTCGCGGGCTGTGGGCCGACCCCGGCCGCCTCGCCCCGCCCCGGTCCCTCCGCCGTCGCCGCGACGCCGTCCGCCGAGGCTTCCGCGCCTCCCTCCGCTTCCGCCGTCTCCGCCCTGCCCCCGACCACCGTGCCCCCGACCACCCGGACCCCGGCACCGGGCACACCGGCGTCCTCGTCCCCGAGTCCGCCGCCCGCCCCGACGAGATCCGCTCCGCCGACGCCCGCGGCTCCCGCGACCGTGCTGTCCATGGCCGTGTCCACCCGGGCCGGCCGCCTCGACCTGGTTCGCGGCGGTCCCGCGCAGGAGTTCACGGTCACCCTGCGGGGCGGCAACACCCAGGCGTACCGGCACCTGCTGCTCACCTTCCAGATGGAGAGCCTCGTGCCCGAGCCCGGGGACACCCCGGGTCCTGCCCGGTCCTTCGTCCTGGAGCACCGGGACCCCGCCACCGGCACCTGGCGCCCCGCGGAACTCCGCGTCGCGAACGACCTCAAGCCGTACGCGCTCCACTCGGGCGGCGCCCCCCTGGCCCGCGACGCCGTCCGCACCGAGCGCTACCGCCTGCGCGCCACCGCCACCGGCCCCACCGGCAGCTCCCCGGTCGTGGTCGACGCCATCGACACGGACGCCCCGTCGGGCACACCGAGGGACCGTGAACGGCCGGGCCACTACTCCCTTCCCCACACCACCCGTCGCCCCTGACCCGGGAGCCTCGCCGGGGCACGTACTTCCGGGACCGCCGGAGCGCCGGGCAGACTGTCCGCCGTGACATCACTGAGTAAAGGCGCCAACCTGCCCGTCCCGGCCTCGTCCGTCAGGGCCGTGCTCTGCTGGTCGGCCGGGCCCGGGGTCCCGGACGTCGACGCGTCCGCCCTGCTGCTCACCGGCGACGGACGGGTCCGTTCCGACGGCGACTTCGTCTTCTACAACCAGCCGCGCCACTCCTCGGACGCCGTGCGGCACCTGGGCAAGCAGCCCGGCGCCGACTCCCTCCAGGTGGACCTGACCGCGCTGGAGCCGGCGATCGAGCGCGTCGTGCTGTGCGCGTCCGCCGACGGGGGCAGCTTCGGGCAGGTGCCCGCGCTGCACCTGCGGTTGCTCGACGCGGTGTCCGGCGCGGAGTTGGCCCGCTTCGACATGACGGCGGACACGGAGACCGCGTACGTGAGCGGTGAACTCTACCGACGGGCCGGCGCGTGGAAGTTCCGAGCCGTGGGCCAGGGATACGCGAGCGGCCTGGCGGGGCTGGCGACCGACTACGGCATCACGGTCGACGACGCCCCGGCCCCGGTGGCCGCGCAGGCCCCCGTACTTCCGTCGCCCGCGCCCGTCTTCACCCCGGCGCCCGTGCCCGCGCCGGCCCCCGCTCCCGTGCGGGCCTCCACCGGCGCGCCCGCCGTCCGGCTGGTCAAGGGCGAGGAGCGGCTCCCCGCCGAGATGCGGGGGCGCCTGTCGCTGCGCAAGCAGCAGGTCGCCGTCAGCCTGACGAAGAACGGGGCGGCGGGAGTGACCGCCCGCGTCATCCTCGTCCTCGACGCGTCCGGTTCGATGTCCACGCTCTACTCGCGGGGCACGGTGGCCGGCGTCGTGGAGCGGATGGCCGCCGTCGCCGCGCAGCTCGACGACGACGGCGAGATGCAGGCGTGGACCTTCGCCACCAACCCCGCGCGGCTGCCCGACCTGACCATCGGTGAACTCCCGGAGTGGATCCGCCTGCACGTCCGGGTCGGCCAGATGAGCCTGTTCGGCCGCAAGAAGCCCCCGAAGGGCCTGACCGCCGGGCAGGTCGACATGCGCGCGGTCGGGTTCCAGAACGAGGAGCAGAAGGTCATCGCGGAGGTACGCGCCTACGTGCGCGCCACCGCGGTCCCCGCGCCCACCCTCGTGCTGTTCTTCTCGGACGGCGGCGTGTACCGCAACAACGAGATCGAACAGGAACTGCGCGCGGCCGTCGAGGAGCCGGTGTTCTGGCAGTTCGTCGGCCTGGGCCGGGCCGGCTTCGGCGTGCTGGAGCGCTTCGACGACATGCCCGGCCGGCGGGTCGACAACGTCGGGTTCTTCGCGGTGGACGACATCGACGCGATCTCCGACGCCGAGCTGTACGACAAGCTGCTGTCGGAATTCCCGTCGTGGATCCGGGCCGCCGGACAGGCGGGCATCCTGCGCTGACCGGTACGGACCGGGTCGGCCGACTCGGGTGCACTCCTCGGCGGGAAGTGTGTGGTCCGGTTCAAGAAATGGTCTGGACCCTTGACCCGGTGTTGGTCCAGACCAATCATGAGGCGTCCGCCCGTTCGCTCGCGCCCCACCGGGAGCATCGATGAGACGTCGTTCCAGGCCCGTTCACTCCTTACTGGCCGCCCTGACCACCCTGGTCGCCTCCGCCGGACTCGTGGTCGGGGTGGTCGACGGCACCGCCCACGCCGCGACCCCACTGCCCGCGCACGTCTTCGCCCCGTACTTCGAGGCGTACTCCTCCGACAGCCCCGCCGACCTCGCGCTCAAGTCCGGCGCCAAGTACCTGACCATGGCCTTCGTCCAGACGGAGACCAAGGGATCCTGCACCCCGTACTGGAACGGCGACACGGGCAGCCCGATCTCGGGCTCCGTCTTCGGCGCCGACTTCGCCACGATCCGCTCCCGCGGCGGAGACGTCATCCCCTCCTTCGGCGGATACGCGGCCGACAACGGCGGCACCGAGATCGCCGACAGCTGCACGGACGTGGACGCGATAGCCGCCGCCTACCAGAAGGTCGTCACGACCTACGACGTCTCCCGCCTGGACATGGACATCGAGGACAACTCGTTGACCAACAAGGCCGGCATCGACCGCCGCAACCAGGCGATCAGGAAACTCCAGGACTGGGCCGCCGCGACCGGCCGCCCGCTCCAGGTCTCCTACACCCTGCCCACCACCACCAGCGGACTGGCGAGCAGCGGCCTGGCCGTGCTCAAGAGCGCCAAGACCGCCGGCGCCCGGGTCGACGTGGTCAACCTGATGACCTTCGACTACTACGACGGCGCCGGCCACGCCATGGCCGAGGACACCAAGACCGCCGCCACCGGTCTCCAGGGCCAACTCGCCTCCCTGTACCCGACCAAGACCCCCGCCCAGCTCTGGGGCATGACCGGCGTCACCGAGATGCCGGGCATCGACGACTACGGTCCCGCCGAGACCTTCACCACCGCCGACGCGAAGGTGGTCCACGACTGGGCCACCGCGAAGGGCCTCAACACCCTGTCCTTCTGGGCGCTCCAGCGCGACAACGGCGGCTGCCCCGGGACCGCGGGCTCCGACACCTGCTCCGGCATCGTCCAGGACCCCTGGTACTTCAGCCACACCTTCGCCCCGTTCACCGGCGGCGGCGGACCGGTCGTCGACGACTTCTCCGTCGCGGTGACCCCCGGCTCGGCCTCGGTCGCCCCCGGCGGCACGACCACCGCGACCGTTGCCACGACCCTCAGCTCGGGAACCGCGCGGCCCCTCGCGCTGACGGTCACCGGAGCGCCCGCCGGGGTGACGGCCACCCTCGCCCCGGGCTCCGTCACCACGGGCGGATCCGCCACGCTGACGGTCACCGCGGCCGGCACGGCGACCCCCGGAACGTACCCCCTGACCGTCACCGGCACCGGCGGCGGACTCACCCGCTCGGCCCCCTTCACCCTCACGGTGTCGGGACCGGGCGGGGGCGCGGGGGCACTGGTCAACGGCGGCTTCGAGAGCGGATCGCTCGCGCCGTGGAGCTGCCAGAGCGGCGGGGCGGTGGTCACCGCCCCGGCCCACGGGGGCTCGTACGCCCTGAAGGCCTCGCCCACCGCCGGACAGACGGGGGAATGCGTGCAGACCCTCACCCTGGCGCCGAACACCGCGTACACGCTCGGCGGGTGGGTCCAGGGCGGCTACGCCTACCTGGGTGTACGCGGCGGGGCCACCGGCAGTGCGTGGACCGGCTCCACCGGGTGGTCCAAGTTGACCGTCCCCTTCACGACCGGCGCCTCCGGCACCGTGACCGTCTACCTGCACGGCTGGTACGGGCAGGGCACGGTGTACGGCGACGATCTCTCCGTCAACTAGAGCGTTAGGCTCGGCCGGGCCCGGGAGAGCACCCGGGCCCGGAAGGGCGGCAGCATGACCAGCGGTACGGGCAGCGGAGCGACCGGCGGGGGAACGACGCGGATCCACCGGGCGGCCGACCGGCCGGCGGCGCCGTGGAAGAACGCCGGGGGAATCACGCGGGAGATCGCCGTCTGGCCCGAAGGCGCGGACACGCACGACTTCGCGTGGCGGGTCAGCCTCGCCGACGTCACCGCGGACGGCCCCTTCTCGTCCTTCCCCGGCGTCGACCGGGTCCTCACCGTCGTCGAGGGCGCGGGCATGGACCTGACCATCGCGGGGGAGCGCAGCCTCCTGGATGTGCGCTTCGCGCCCCGGAGCTTCCCCGGCGACCGGCCCACCGACTGCCGCCTCCTGGACGGACCGGTCGTCAACTTCAACGTGATGTACCGCCGGGAGGGCGCGAGCGCCGAGGTCCGCGTCACCGCCGTCGAACAGACCCTCGCGCCGAACCCCGGCGAGACCCTGCTCGTGGTCGCACTGGAGGGGACGGCGGTGATCGACGGATCGACGCCGGGAAGTGCCACCGCGCTGGGTCGGTACGACGCCGCCCTCCTGACGGGCCCGGACGTCCGCCGGCTGGAGACGTCCGGACGCGCCGCCGTGGTGCGACTGCGGCCCCCGTCCTCCTGATCCCGGGCCGACCGGGACGATCCGATCGGCCGGTACGCGCCCTCGCCCCATGGCCGGATGTGACAGACAACCGTCATTGCGGCCATCCCGGAGGGCGACGACGATGGACGCATGCCCACGCCCCACCGTGTCGTCATCGCGGTCTTCACCGATGTCGACCTCCTCGACGTCACCGGCCCCGCCGAGGTCTTCGCCCTCGCCAACCGGGTGGCCGGCCGTCGCCTCTACGAGGTGCGGCTGGCAGCCCCCGAAGGCGGTCAGGTCACCACCTCCGCCGGCGTCCGCCTGGTTTGCGACCTTGCGTTCGCCGAGGTCGGCGCCGCCGTGGACACGCTGCTGGTCCCCGGCGCCGTCTCCGTGGGCGAGGACGGCCCCGTCGCGCTCGTCGACCCGGAGGTGGTGGAGTGGATCGCCGCCACCGCGCCGCACGCCCGGCGCGTGGCATCGGTCTGCGTGGGCGCCCACCTGCTCGCCGCGGCCGGCCTGCTCGACGGACGCCGGGCCACCACCCACTGGTCCACGGCCGCCCAACTGGCCGCGGAACACCCCCGGGTGGAGGTGGACGCCGACCCCATCTTCGTCCGCTCCGGCCGACTGTGGACCGGGGCCGGCATCAGCGCCTGCATGGACCTGACGCTGGCCCTGGTGGCCGAGGACCACGGGGAGGAACTGGCCCTGGGCGTCGCCCGACAGTTGGTGATGTACCTCAAACGGCAAGGAGGGCAGAGCCAGTTCAGCGTTCCCCTCAGCCGACCGGCCGGCACCCGCAGGGACATCGACGAACTGCGGGCGCACGTCACCGAACACCTTGACGCCGACCTGTCGGCCGCCGCGCTCGCGGCCCGCATGTGCATGAGCGAGCGCCACTTCGCCCGGGTCTTCCGCAAGGAGACGGGCACCAGCCCCGCCGCCTACGTCGAGGCGGTACGGGTCGAAGCCGCCCGACGCCTCCTCGAAACCACCGACGACCCCCTGGAACAGGTCGCCTCGGCGGCCGGTCTCGGTTCGGTGGAAACCCTCCACCGCGCCTTCCGCAAGCAGCTCGCGACCACCCCGGCGGCATACCGCCGCCGGTTCCGCACCACTGACTGACCGAAGGAATCGACTGTGAACACCTCGACCTCCAGCACCCTGCGCCAGGTCATGGGCCTCGACGACACGCCGGCCCGCCTCGCGGACTCCACCCTCCTCCTGATCGACTTCCAGAACACCTACCGCACCGGCGTGATGGCCCTCGAAGGCGCCGAACCCGCCCTGGAAGCGGCCGGCCGCCTGCTCGCCGCGGCCCGGGCCGCCGGAACCCGGGTGATCCACATCATCAACGACGGCGGCGAGGGCACCCCGTACGACATCCGCGCCGAGATCGGGGCCATCAGCGCCGAGGTGGCCCCCCGCGACGGCGAACCGGTCGTCGTCAAGCAGTTCCCGAACTCCTTCCACGCCACGGAGCTGGAGAAGACCCTGACGGAACTGGGCGCCGGCCACGACTTGATCCTGGCCGGGTTCATGACCCACATGTGCGTCACCTTCACCGCCCAGGGGGCCTTCAACCTGGGCTACCGACCCACCGTGGTCGCCGAGGCGACCGCCACCCGCCCCCTGCCCGGGCCCGACGGAACCGCGGTACCGGCCGCCGCCCTCCAGGCCGCGAGCCTCACCACCATCGCCGACCTCTTCGGCATCGTCGTCCCCACGGCCGGGCACCTCACCGCCTGACGCCCCTGTCCACGCCGTGCGCGACAGAACCGGCGCCCGTGCCGGTCTCCGTGGCCGGCGGGTGACCGCGCGGGTCGCGCAGGTGAAATCGCACCCATGTCGGGGGTGTTGAGCGAGGTATCGGTCAGGGGATTCTCCTTTCGGTCCACCGGTCCGAGGGCCAGACTCACACCATGACCGGTGACGAGTCCGGCCCTCCGCCGGAACCCGACGAGTACCTCGAACGCGTCCTGTGGGAAGCCTTCCGCGAGGCGTGCGCCACGATGCGCCTGCACGGCGCGGTCCCCGGCAGGGTCCGGGCCCACCGTCCTCCCGAGGTGGCGCCCGTGGGCACGTTCCCCGACCTCGGCGCGTCGCACACGCTGCGCGAACTGCTCGCGCAGGTCGAGGCCGAATGCGCCGTGTACGTGCGTGAGTCGCCGGCCCCGCGCGGGACCGGCGGGCAGGACACCGGCCGGCTGGTCGTCGCCGCCGCGGTCTGGCCGGCGGAGGGCCTCTCGGGACTGCGCGTCTCCTCGTACCGGCGCGACGGCACGCTGGAGGAGATCACCGCCGAGGGCGTACGCCTGGAGGACACCCACCTCGACGTGCCCTGGCTGCGCGGCTGCCTGCCGGCCGCCCGGCGGACCGATCCGGACACCCACCCGGCCTCCGCCCGCGCCTCCGCCGCCGCCGGCTCCTCGGGGCCGGTCACCTCCCCGATGTCCGCCCCGGCTCGGACTTCGCGCACGGGGGCGGGTCTCGTCGCGCTCGCCCTCGTGGGCCTGTTCGGTTGCGTGACCGCCGTCCTGGGCGTGATCGGGCTGCTCGCCGGCACCTGGGACCGGCCCACCTGCGGCGGGCGGACGATGACCCCGGGAGACAGTTGCGTGGGGTTCGGCGCCACCACCACCTACGAGGAGAGGCGCGCGGCCATGGGCCACCGGCCGGACCCCGCCCTCTTCGCCGTCGGCGGGACGGCGGTCATGGTCGCCTGCGTGGCGTGGGGCCGCGGTCTGGACCGGCGACACGGGAGAACCCGCGACGCGGGATGAGCACCACCCCCGCCGGTCCTCGCGGCCGGCAGGGAAGCACGCCGTCGCCCCCCGGACGCTCTCACGGGGACATCCCGGCGGACGTCCGCGAGCCGAACCGGTGTCGGCGACGCGCCTCGCCCGGGAGGGCGAGACGCGCCTGGCCGGGGTCAGTGGAACAGCATGGACGCGTCCCCGGCCGGGGTGGTGACGGAGCCCGGGCAGAGGAAGCTTCCCGAGGTCTTGGTCGCCGTGAAGGCCTGGTTGACGTACTTCCGTGTGGACCCGTCACGGTTCCACACGATGTTCGTCGCCTTGTAGCGACAGGAGATGAAGCTCTGTTTGCCGGTGATGTCGATGGCGTCGGTCTTCGCCAGCGCGGCCGCGTCGTCGAAGGTGAACGAGGGGTTGTTGTTGAGGGAGGCGGTGATTCCGCCGCCGCAGGCCAGGTTGCCGCCGGGGGTGTTGACGGTGGTGCGGTCGACGGTGAGGGTGCTCGGGGGGACGGCGCTGGTGCGGGCGTTGGTCCAGGCGCAGGTGTTGCCCGCCACGACCATCACCCCGTCGACCCGCTGATCGACGGTGGGTCCCAGGGCCAGTGCGGTGGTCGAGCCGCCGAGCACCAGCGCGGCGGCCAGTACGGTGACGCGGGACCATGTGGAGATCGTCCTCATGTCGCTCCTCTTTGCCACGTCCTTGTGGGGGTGTACGGCGAGGCGTGGGGGCCGCGCCGCTCGGAACGTCCCACAGGGGTCTTGAAATGTCAGGCCCATGCCAATCTATTGGCCGGATGGCACCAGTCTGGCGGGAGGTCGTCCGTCGGGCCCCCTCGCGGTCGGGGCGCGCCGGGCGTCGGAGACCCGACGCGGCGCGCCCCTCGGGCGATGTCAGAGGCGGGCGCCGAGGCGGGACTTGGCGGCCGGCCATTCCTCGGCGAGCAGCGAGAAGTAGACGGTGTCCCGCCAGGTGCCGTCCGGGCGGCGGCGATGGCGACGCAGTACGCCCTCGCGTTGCGCGCCGAGTCGGGCGATGGCGGCCTGTGAGCGGAGGTTCAGGTGGTCCGTCTTCAACTGGACCCGTCCCATGCCGAGTTCCTCGAAGGCGTGGGTCATGAGGAGCAGCTTGGTCTCGGTGTTGACCGCCGAGCGCCAGTGGGCGCGGCCGTACCAGGTCCAGCCGATCTCCAGGCGCTCGTGGGCGGCGTCGACGTCCATGAAGGTGGTCCAGCCGATCGCCTTGCCGCTCGCGCGGTGGATGACGGCGAAAGGCAGGTAGGTGCCGCGCTCCGCGTCCGCGAGCAGTCCCGCGAGTGTCGCGCCCAGTTCCGCCTCGGTGCGCGGTGCGACGCCTCCCTGCCAGCGCCAGACCTCGTCGTCACCGCCCCCGGCCGCGAACAGGTCGCCGAGGTGGTCCATCGACAGGGGGACGAGGGTGACGTGCCGGCCGGTCAGGGTGACGGGGGCGGGGATCTTCGCAGGCATGAAGGCACTCTAGCTCTATGAACTAGGAACATCAAATATATGCACTAGTGCAAAAATGTCGAGGTGATCCGGTCTGTCGATGTGCTCCGGACCGTGGATGACGCCTCGGTCCATCGCTTCCGGGGATGCGAGGTTCCCGGGATGCAAAAAAGCTCCGGGCCGAATGGCGGCCGGAGCTCTCGTCTGGGGGGTATATTTGACGTTTCATGTTCGTCGGAATGTGAGCATGAAACAGCTTTACGAGGACATCGTACCGCGTCAGGAGTGGAATTGTCAACCGAAGAATTCCGTGTCGAGCAGCAATTCATCGACGGGATCTACGCCCGCCTCGATGACCTGCGTGACCAGGCCGAACGCGCGATGACCGGCGCCCTGGCCGACGTCGGGAGCGGGTTTCAGGCGCGCCTGGAGCGGGATGTGCTGGTCGCCGAGCAATCCGGTCTCCTTTCCGCCCTGGACTCGGGGGAGAACGGTCTCTGTTTCGGCCGCCTGGAGTTCTCCGACGGTCGGGACCACCACATCGGCCGTATCGGTATCCGGCAGGACGACGGCGAACGCACCCCCCTCGTGCTCGACTGGCGCGCCGACGTCGCGCGTCCGTTCTACCTCGCGACCGGGCACGTGCCGATGGGGCTGCGCCGGCGCCGACACCTCACCACCCGGGGCCGGGAGGTCGTCGCGCTGCACGACGAGATCCTCGACCTCGCCGACACCGAGCGCACCGGGCACGAGGGCGCCGACGCGGACGCCGTGCTGCTCGCCGCGCTCGACGCGGCCCGGACCGGCCGGATGCACGACATCGTGCGGACCATCCAGGCCGAGCAGGACCGGATCATCCGCTCCCCCCACCACGGGGTACTCGTGGTGGAGGGCGGACCCGGCACCGGGAAGACGGCCGTCGCACTGCACCGCGCCGCCTACCTGCTGTACGCCCACCGCGAGACGCTCGCCAAGCGCGGCGTCCTCATCGTCGGACCCAACCCGGCCTTTCTCGGCTACATCGGGGAGGTGCTGCCCTCCCTCGGCGAGACCGGCGTGCTGCTGGCCACCCCGGGCGAGCTGTACCCGGGCGTCCACGCGACCGGTACCGACCGCCCCGGCGCCGCCGCCGTGAAGGGCGACGCCCGGATGGCCGAGGTGCTCGCCCGGGTCGTGGCGGACCGGCAGGCGCTGCCGGAGTCCGTACCCGCCGGTGCGGGTGAGGACGCCGACGTCGTGCCCGAGCCCGCCCTGGAGATCGACCACGACGACTACGGGACGCTGCTGCTCGACCGCACCATGGCGCACGAGGCCCGGGACCGGGCCCGTGCCACCGGGCTGCCGCACAACCTGGCCCGGCCCTACTTCGCGTTCCGTGTCATCGACGCGCTGACCGAGCAGCTCGCGGACCGCCTCGGCGCCGATCCGTACGGCGGCCCCAACCTGCTCGGCCCCGATGACGTCGCGCAGCTCGGCAAGGAGATCGCGACCAGCGCCGAGGTGCACGCGGCCATCGACACGCTCTGGCCCTCGCTCACACCCCTGCGGCTGGTCTCCGAGTTCCTCGCGGACCCCGAGCACCTCTCCGAGCGGGACGCCGAGCTGATCCGCCGCACCACGGACGACTGGACGCCCGCGGACGTTCCGTTGCTCGACGAGGCGGCCGAACTCCTCGGCTTCGACGACAGCGCGCGGCGCGCCGCCGAGGAACGCGAGCGAATGGAGCGCGTCGCCTACGCCCAAGGGGTCCTGGACCTCTCGCTCGGTTCGGAGTCGTACGAGTTCGAGGACACCGAGAACGAGTTCCTCGCCGCGCACGACCTCATCGACGCGGAGCGGATGGCGGAGCGACACGAGGAAGCCGACCACCGCAGCGCGGCCGAGCGGGCCGCCGCCGACCGCACCTGGGCCTTCGGGCACGTCATCGTGGACGAGGCGCAGGAGCTTTCCGCGATGGCCTGGCGGCTGCTCATGCGACGCTGCCCGACGCGCTCCATGACCCTCGTCGGAGACCCGGCGCAGACCGGCGACGAGGCGGGCTGCGGCTCGTGGGAACAGATCCTGGACCCGTACGTCGAGAACCGTTGGGAACTGGTGCGCCTCGCGGTCAACTACCGCACGCCCTCGGAGATCATGGACCTCGCCGCCGCCGTGCTCCGGGCCCGGCACCCCGGTTTCGAACCGCCCGGTTCGGTGCGTTCCACCGGGGTGCGCCCCTGGGTGCGGGCCACGGAGGACCTGGCCGGCGCCGTCGCGGAGGCCGTGCGTGGCTCCGCGCCCGCGGAGGGCCGGCTCGCGGTGATCGCCCCGCGCCCGCTGCACGAGCAGCTCGCGGGCGCGCTGCCCGGCGTTCCGGTCGGCGGCGAACCGGACCTGACCCGCGACGTCGTGCTGCTGGAGCCCCGCCAGGCCAAGGGCCTGGAGTTCGACACAGTGATCGTGGTGGAGCCCGCGGACCATCAACCGAGCGACCTGTACGTGGCCCTCACCCGCGCCACCCAGACCCTGGGGGTACTGCACACCGGGCGCCTGCCGGAAGGGCTGGAGGACACGCTGTAGAGGGCGCCCTGCCGATCGGGCGGGTCGGGCCGGCGCGCGAGGGCGCCGGGTGACGGCTGTCGTCATCCTGCCGACAAGCCGTGGAGTCGCAGGGCGAGTTGCAGCTCCAGGGCGGACGTCGGGGTGTTCCAGTCGTCGCCGAGGAGTCGGCGGATCCGCTCCAGCCGCTGCACGACCGTGTTCACGTGGACGTGCAGGGCGTCCTTGGCCTGGGACAGGCTCCCGCCGTGGGCGTAGTACGCGTCGAGGGTTCGGACGAGTTCGGTGCCGCGCCGGTCGTCGTAGGCGATGACCGGCCCGAGCACCCGCTCGACGTAGCCGCACACGTCGGCCCGGTCGCCGAGCAGCACCCCGAGGAATCCCAGATCCGGCAGGGCGGCGCCGTGGCCGGTGCGATGCAGCGTGTGCAGGGCCTCCACGCAGCGCAGGGCCTCGGCGTGGGCGGTCGACAACCCGTTCGGTCGATCCGCCGGACCGGCCGCGCCCACCGTCACCGGGCTCTCCAGTGCGCGACCCAGTTCCCCGGCCAGGGACCGGGCGACCGGGCCGGGCCGGTCGTCGGGTTCGACGGCGGGCACGACCAGCACCACGCGCCCCTCGTACACGCCTGAGAGCCCCCGCAGGGAACGCGCCCGGCGGGCCGTCTCGGCGGCCAGGCGGGCCCGTACGGCCTCCTCGCAGTGCAGGACCAGCACCGAGTGGGGCCGCGCCAGGTCGAGGCCCAGCCTGCGGGCCCGCAGGGTCAGGCTCCCGGCATCGCGGGCCCGGTCGCCTTCCTCCGGCGCCAGCAGATCGCCGAGGAGTTCGCCGCGCACCCGGTCCTCTGCCTCCGCTATGGAGCGCCGGAGCAGCAACAGCAGGGCGGTGACGAGACCGGCGCGCTCGAACAATCGCCGTTCGGACTCGGTGAGCGGCGCCCGCCCGGTGAGGGCGATGCTGCCCAGGAGCTCCGGGCCGGCCAACACCGCCCACACCCAGGTCCCCTCCACCGGGACGGCCCGGCCGCCCGAGCGGGACTCCGCGGCGCCCCGTACCGGCGGGGCGATCGGTTCGGAGGCGACCCGCGCGAGTTCGGTGCCGTCGACGTCGTGGATGACGATGCCGCCGCCCAGGAGGGCCGCGACCTCACGGGCGAGATCCTCGATCTCGCCCCCGCGCAGCACCAGTTCGGTGAGCCGGTCGTGCGTCTCGGTGGCCAGCCGCATCGCCTCGCTGTGCGCGCGGACCGTCTCGTTGGCCTCGTTCAGGTCGACGAGCGCGGCGCGCGTCTCCTCCAACAGCCGGGCGCCGTCGATGGCCACGGCCGCGTGGTCGGCGAGGGACGACAGCAGGGCCACGGCGTCGGGAGCGAAGGCGCGGACCGCCCGGTCCGCCGCGTACAGCACCCCGATCACCCGCGTACCGACCCGCAGCGGGACCCCGAGGATGCCCCGCAGTCCCTCCTCGCCGACGCCGCGGTCGATGGCGGTCGTGTGCCGGAAGCGGCCGTCGGCGCGGTAGTCGCTGCTGGCGTAGGGCCGGGCCGTCTGCGCCACCAGCCCGCCCAGCCCCTCGCCCATCCCGAGCCGCAGCTGCTGGAAGGCGGCCGACACCGAACCGTCGGTGACGCGCATGAAGGTGTCCCCGACGGCTGCGTCGTTGAGGGTCAGGTAGGCGACGTCCGTGCCCAGCAGGGTGCGGGCCCGTCGGACGATCGCCCGCAGCACGGAGTCCAGGTCGCGCAGGGCCGCCAGGTCGCCGGCCGTGTCGAACAGCGCCGTCAACTCCGCCTCCCGGCGCCTGTGTTGGTCGAGGGTGCGCCGGATGTCCAGCGCGGCCTGCGCGGCCTCCTCCACGAGGGCCACCTCCGCCGCGCGGGCACCCCCGTCGCGTGCCCGCGCGGCGGCGGTGGTCAGCCGCTCGGCCGGCGCCCCCTCGGCCAGCAGCCCCAGCAGCCCGCTCAGGGCCGCTGCGGCGGGATTGGCCTCGGGGAGCCGGGGGTGGGTGGAGTCGGTGCCGGTCGGGTGCGGCCCGGTCGCGTAGGAGGGGAGGGCGCCGGGGGTGCCGGCGCCGCGGTCGGTCGCGTCGTGGTTGGTCGCGTCGTTCACGAGGCCCATGCTGGCAGTTCCCGGGGCGCGTTCGTCCCGGTCAGGCGATGTCGGAGGGCTGTGCGGCGCGGACGGGCGGGCGCTGCCCGGCCGGAGCGGAAGCGCGGGCGGGCGCCGTGAGATCCCGACCGCGGGTCTCCTTGGCGACGGCCACGGTGAGGGTGGTGACGAGGGCGGCGGCGCACAGGTACACGGAGACCGGCAGCGAGGAGCCGTGGTCCTTGAGGAGTTCGACGGCGATGATCGGCGCCAGTGCCCCCGCGACGATCGAGGCGAGTTGGGAGCCCATGGAGGCGCCGGAGTAGCGGACCCTGGTGTCGAACATCTCCGAGATGAAGGCGGCCTGCGGGCCGTACATCGCGCCGTGCAGCAACAGGCCGACCGTCACCGCCACCGTGATCACCGGGAACGACCGGGAGTCCACCAGGGCGAAGAAGGCGAACGCCCACAGGGCCATTCCCACGGAGCCGATCATCGTGACCGGCCGGCGTCCGATCCGGTCCGACAGCGCGCCCCAGGCGGGGATGGTGACGAAGTGGACGGCGGACCCGATCAGCACGGCGTTGAGCGCCGTGCTCTTCGACATCCCGAGGTGAGTGGTCACGTAGACGAGGAGGAAGGAGGTCAGGACGTAGTACGAGATGTTCTCGCCGAACCGGGTCCCGATCGCCGTGAGCACCTCGCGCCAACTCCTGCGGAACACCTCGACCACGGGTGCCTTCCGCGCGACCTCCCCGGACGCGGGTGCCTCGGCCGCCGCCTTCGCCTGCGCGGCGAGGAAGACCGGCGACTCGGAGACCGAGATCCGGATCCACAGGCCGGCGATCACCAGCACCCCCGACAGGAGGAACGGGACGCGCCAACCCCAGGCGAGGAAGGCCGCCTCGGACTGTACGGAGGCGAGCAGCGCGAGTACCCCGGTGGCCAGCAGATTCCCGCCGGGCGCACCCGACTGCGGCCACGACGCCCAGAAGCCGCGGTGCTCGTCGCCCCCGTGCTCGGAGACGATCAGCACGGCACCGCCCCACTCGCCGCCGAGTGCGAAGCCCTGTACGAGCCGCAGGATCGTGAGCAGGACGGGCGCCCCGACCCCGATCGTGCCGTAGGTGGGCAACAGCCCCATGGCGAAGGTGGCCCCGCCCATCAGGAGCAGGCTGAGCACGAGCAGCTTCTTGCGCCCGACCTTGTCGCCGAAGTGCCCGAAGACGACCCCGCCGAGCGGACGCGCGAGGAAACCGATGGCGTAGGTGACGAACGCGATCAGCGTTCCGGTCAGCGGGTCCGCGGTGGGGAAGAACAGTTTGTTGAAGACGAGGGCGGCGGCGCTTCCGTAGAGGAAGAAGTCGTACCACTCGATGGTGGTGCCGATCAGGCTGGCCGCGACGATCCTTCTGATGCCGGACCGGGTCTGCGGAGCCGCTGCGGGGGAGACCATGTGCACCACTTCCAGGGGCCTGTGGGGACGTTCCGTGTCGGCACAACGTAGAAGTCCGCAGATCGGCGGTACATGTGGGCGGTCATCACAATCGGGCACACTCCTGTGTGCCCGAACGCCACAGCGTCGAGGTCGACGGCGCACGATGCCCTCGACGCCCACGGCGACGAGCGAGGGCCCGCGTCGTTCCCCGGACGCGGGGCCTCGCTCGTCGGCGGGCGGAGCGACTCGCGTCGATGCCCCGGGTCAGCCGCCCTGGCCGGCGCTCCCGATGGGGCCGACCTTGACGGGGGAGCCGTTGCCCTCCGTGACGGGCAGCGTGGCGGCGCCCGGCCAGGCGAGGGTGACCGACTTCGTCTCGTCCGGCGGGGTCACGACCAGTCCCGTGATGCGGACTCCGGAGCCGCCCGAGGTGTTGAGCGGGTAGGTGACGCCGAAGGAGACGGCGGCGCCCTTCTTGAGGGTGGTCGTGCCGGGGTGCTCGCCGGTGCGCTTGGCGGACAGGGATCCCGAGGCCGTCTTCACGTCGACGCCCGCGTACTCGGAGAGCGTGCAGTCCTTGCCGCCGCGGTTCTTCAGCTGTACGGCGACGGTGCCGTCGGTGTCGCCGCCGACGGTGCCGTCGATCGCCGTGATCTCCAGGTCGTCGGTGCGGCACTTGTTGGTCTTGCCGCTGTCGGAGCCGGTCCCGGCGGCCGTGCCCTTCCCGCTGCCGCCCGTCCCCGCCGAGGCCTTGCCGCCGCTCTGGTCCGAACTGCCGGAGCTCGAAGCGCCGCCCGAGGAGGGCGGGGTGGACGCGGCCGGTGATGCGGTGGACGCGGACGACGGGCCGCCTTGAGCCGCACCGTCCTCGCCGTTCTGGCAGGCCGTGAGCGAGAGACCCGCGACGATGGCCAGGGCCGTGAAGGTGAGCTTGTGAACGCGCATCGTTTCTTCCTCGGGATCGGTGGGTGGTGTCGGCCGCTCGGGTCGGTGCGGGGCGGTCCGAGCGAACGCTTCTGATCACCAAGAGCCGTCCGACCGGCGGGCCGTTCCGCCCAACCGTGCCCTCATACCTTCCTGTTACACGCACCGGCCGGAGTCGGGTGCGCGACCACCGGGTTCATCGTGTCGGGGCATGCCGCCGACCAGCCGAGACGATGCTTCTCGCCACCTTCGGGACCTGTTCTCGGCCACCCGTCGGTTGGGGCGGTTCTGTGACCCGATCGATCTTGACCCGAGGCGATGACGTGCCCTCCTCAAGCTCCGACCGTTACGCCGTGTGGACGACGCGTCACCGTTCGGCGCGGCATCCGATCGCCGCGGGTGCCGGTGCGGAGGGGCTCGGAGGCCGGCGGGCCGGGTGGATCGGGGAGCGTCGGGCCGTACCCTGCGGTGGCCGCCGGTGGTCCCACGCGGGCGTGCCGGCGCCGGGTGTTCACGTGGTGGACGGTCGTTCCCGACGCTCCCACCTGCTGCTACAGTCCCGTCCATGCAGCACACCACCACCCTCGCCATGATGCGAATGATGCCCCCACCCCCGGAGGCGCTTCGCTAGCGAAGCCGTGTGCGCACCAGCTGCGACGGACCCTCCGGAAACGGAGGGTCCGTTTTTTGTTGCCCGGACCCGGACCCGGACCCGCCCGCCACCGACAGAAGGCGAAGTACCCGCCATGTCCCACTTGCCAGTCGTCGCCCTCACCGACTGCGCCGATCCCAACGCGCTGGCCCGTCAGTCCGCCCGGATCGCCACCCTCTTCGGCGCCACACCGACGGTCCTGCCGCTCGGCGGACCGGACCCGGAGGGCGCCGCCGCCCTCACCCTGCTCGACCTCCTGCGTTCAACGGACCTGACCGGCGGGCCGACCCGGCCGGTGGTCGTCATGGTCAACATCGCCCCGCGCGACGGGCACTGGCCCAACGGCGTGCCGTTCTGCTACTTCCGCCACGGGCAGCACCTGGTCATCAGCACGGTGAACCACCGCGTCCTCGCCCCGCTGGCGACCTACCTGGGGCTGGAGGAGGTCCGGGTCACCGACGTCCGTGAGGTGCTGGAGGCCGCTGCCGCCGACTGGGCCGAGCTGGCGGACACCGAGGTCGAGGAGATCGTACGGACCCAGTTCCGCAGCCTCTGGTACGTACCGTTGCTGGCCCGCTGGCTGGCGGACGGCCGTCCCGTCCCCGCGCAGCCGCTGGCGGTGCGCCCGCCCGCCGAGCAGGAGGTGCGGGTCGCCGTCGTGGACAACTTCGGCAACTGCAAGTTGGACCGTCCCGCCGTCGCACTGCCCGGCTACGACGGTACGGACGGGCTGACCGTCCACAACCGGCGCGACGGCCGCGGCGTCCGGGTGCGATGTTACGACCGGCTGCCCGACGTCCCGCTCGGCGAGCCCGGCATCACCGTCGGGAGTTCCGGGATCGGCTTCGCCGAGCTGGTCGTTCGCGGCGGCTCGGCAGCCGAACTCTTCGGTCTGCGCCAGGGCGACCAGGTGTTCCGTCTCGCCGGCTGACATGTGAGCGGCGCGTCACCCCATGGTGGCCGGCGCGGTCGTGCGCCGCGCCGCCGATCCGTGTCGCCGAGCGCACGGCCTCGGCCCGTTCCCGTACCCCCCCTTTCCGGACCCCTTCGAAGGACCCTCCATGTTCCGCACCCGCACAACCGTTGCGGCTTCCGCCGTCGCCGTCCTGCTGACGGCCTCCGCCTGCGCACCCCAGCCGGAGGGTCCCGCCGGGGCGACCGGATCCGCCGCCCCCACCTGCACCACCGGCAGCCCAAGCCTGCACAAGAGCGGGCAGTTGACCGTTGCCACCGATTCCCCGGCCTACGCGCCCTGGTTCGACGGCAACACCCCGGCCAACGGGAAGGGCTTCGAAAGCGCGGTGGCCTACGCGGTCGCCGGCAAACTCGGCTTCGGTCGGGACCAGGTGAAGTGGGTCGTCGAACCTTTCGCGCATTCCTATGCTCCCGGGGCGAAGAACTTCGACTTCGACATCAACCAGATCTCCATCACCCCGCAGCGGGCGAAGGCGGTGGACTTCTCCACCAGTTACTACACGGCCGACCAGGCCGTCCTGACGCTGGACCACTCCGGTTTCGCGAAGGCCGCTTCACTGGGTGAACTGAGGGACGCCAGGATCGGCGTCCAGGTCGCCACCACCAGCTACCAGGCGGTACTGGACCAGCTCAAGCCCTCGCGCCGACCGAGCGTCTTCAACACCACCAACGACGAGGTCAACGCGCTGAAGAACGGCCAGATCGACGCGATCGTCACCGACCTGCCGACCGTGTTCTACCTCGCCGGCTCGGAGCTGGACAACGCCAAGATCGTCGGACAGTTCGGCTACGCGGGCGGAACCCCCGAGGAGTTCGGCCTGCTCCTGCCCAAGGGCAGCGGGTACACCCCCTGCGTGAACCAGGCCCTGAGCGCACTCAAGGCCGACGGCACACTCGCCAAGCTCACGTCGCAGTGGCTGTCCGCCTCGGCGAACGTCCCCGAGCTGAAGCCGTAGCGGGCCGACCGTGGACCTCGTGAAGACGGCCGCTCAGAATCAGCAGGCCACACCGCCGAACGACGCCTACCGACCCAGCGAACGCGAGCGGGAGCGGGAACGGTTCCGCCGCTCCCGCAAACGACGCCACACCTGGACCGCCGCCCTGTGCACCCTTCTCTGCCTGGTGCTGATGGCGGCGGCAGCGGTGGCCTCGCCCGGCTGGGAGCGCGTCCACAGCCTCTTCCTGGACGGCGCCGAGCTCCGGGACGCGTTCCCCGAACTCCTGCGGGCCTTCTGGCTCAACGTTCAGATGTTCCTGATCGCCGAAGTGCTGATCCTGGTCCTGGGGCTGCTGATCGCCCTGGTACGGGTGACCCGCGCGCCCGGACTGGCGCCGCTGAGGCTGGCCGCGACCGTCTACGTCGACGTCTTTCGCGGCGTGCCGACCCTGCTCCTGGTCTTCCTCGTCGGATTCGGGCTGCCGGCCCTGAGGTTGCAGGGCACCCCCTCGGAGCCCTGGGTGCTCGGAGTGATCGCCCTGGTCCTGTCCTACAGCGCCTACGTCGGCGAAGTGCTGCGCGCCGGACTGAACTCCGTCCACCCCGCGCAACGCAACGCCGCGCGGGCCCTGGGGCTGGGCGAACGACAGACCCTGCGGCACGTGGTGCTGCCGCAGGCGGTGCGCAACGTCCTTCCGCCCCTGCTCAACGACTTCATCGCACTGCAGAAGGACACCGCGCTGGTCGCCGTGCTCGGTCCGCTGGAAGCGCTGCGCGCCGCGCAGATCAAGGCGGACTACGACTTCAACTACACCCCGTACCTGGGAGCGGCTCTCTTGTTCATCGCGGTGACCATTCCGTTGACCCGCTTCGCCGACCGGCTCCAGCGCCGTGCGGCGCAGCGCACCCGTGCGGAGACGGGCCGATGAGCCGGCCGCTGCTGCGCATCCGCGGCGTACGCAAGCAGTACGGGTCTCGTCTCGTCCTGCGCTCGATCGACCTCGACGTCGCCGAGCACCAGGTCGTCTGCCTCATCGGCGGTTCGGGTTCGGGCAAGTCCACCCTGCTGCGCTGCGTGGACCTGTTGGACGTCGTCGACGACGGCACCATCCACCTGGGCGACAGCGAACTGACCGACCCCCGCCTGGATCCCGACGTCGCCCGCCGACGGATCGGCATCGTCTTCCAGGCCTACAACCTGTTCCCGCACCTGAGCGTGCTGGACAACATCACGCTCGCGCCGCGCCGGGTCCACGGCGTCCCGCGCAAACGGGCCGAGGAGTCGGCCCGTGAGCTGCTGGCGCGGCTCGGACTCGCGGACAAGGCGCACGAACACCCCGACCGGCTGTCCGGCGGCCAGCAACAGCGCGCCGCGATTGCCCGGGCCCTGGCCACCGAGCCTGAGCTGCTCCTCTTCGACGAGATCACCTCGGCGCTCGACCCCGAGCTGGTGGGCGACGTCCTCGACGTGGTCGCGGACCTCAAGCAGCGCGGCCTGACCATCCTCATGGCCACGCACGAGATGGGCTTCGCCCGGCAGGTCGCGGACCAGGTCTGCTTCCTGGAGGACGGTGTGATCGTGGAACAGGGCACCGCGGAGCAAGTCCTCACCGCCCCGAGGGAGCAGGCCACGCAACGCTTCCTCACCCGCGTACTGGACCGCTCGCAGTGACTTGCCGTGGCGCGACCGGATCGTTGGCTAGGGTGTCGAGGAGTCGTACCGGCCAGGAGCCGCTGCACACAGGGCAGTTGGTCGACCTGATGGCCGGTCGGACATGACGGAGGGCTCGCGTTGGATCTTCTGGCCGGAGTGGACCCACGCGGTGGGCGAGTGCCCGACCGACCGGCGCCCTCGGTGCTGCCCCCGTCGCTCCGCGGGTCGATCGGGCTGATCGCGGCCCTCACCGCGCTGGTGGTCGTCGTGCTCGGCTTCCTGTACGCCGGCCACAGCGAGCCCGGCACGGTGGACGCGTGGATCCATGAGGCGGTGTACGGGGTGCGAGGGCCCTGGAGGCACGTCGCCCTGGCCACGGACTTCCTGGGGGAGCCCGCCGGGGCGGCCATGCTGGTCGCGGCCGTGGTCGCGGGCTGCCTGCTGCTCCGCAGCCCGCGCACGGCGGTCCTCGTGGTCACCGGCGCCGGCGTCACGGTGGGCACGACGACGGGCCTCAAGTACCTGGTGGGACGCACCATCAACGGCGGTTACCTGTCGTACCCGAGCGGGCACACCGCCTTCCTCACCGCCCTCGCCCTCGTGGTGGCGCTGCTCGCGACCGGCCGCCTCGGCCTCGGCCGGACGGCCGGAACGCTCCTCGTGCTCGCCGCGGCGCTGGTCGCCGGTACCGCCATGGGCTGGGCCCAGGTCGCCTTGGGAGCGCACTACCCGACCGACGTCCTCGGCGGTTGGTGCACCGCGCTGGCGCTGGTACCGGCGACCGCGTGGCTGGTCGACCGGACGGCCGACCGGAGGGCCGACCGGACGACCAACGCCATGTACGGGCAAGTGCGCTGACGTCACGTCATTTCATGCGAGGCGGCGGAACACGGGCTTCACCGGTCGCCCGCCCAGCCAGGGGCCGGGATCGGCGGCGTCCAATGCCTTCCGGTACACCGCACACGCCTGCGCCACCACGTCGACGGTGTGATCGATGTCGACGTCGTCGAGTGCGCTGCTCACCACGAACGACGGGGCCAGCACCCCGCCCGCGAGGAGCCGGCGCAGGAACAGCGTGCGGTACTGCTGCGACGGCCGCAGGTTCTCGTCGAGGGTGGCGAAGACCAGGTTGCTGGCACGGCCCTTGACGACGAGGTGATCGCCGACGCCCATGGCGGTCGCGGCCTCGCGGACACCGGCGGCCAGCCGCTCGCCGAGGTCGTGCAGCCGTGCGGTGATGCCCTCCTCGGCATAGGTGGTCTGCACGGCCATCGCGGCGGCCAGCGCGTGCGTCTCCGCACCGTGCGTGGTGGACAGCAGGAACACCCGGTCGCCGGAGTGACGCAGTCCGCCCCGCTCCATCAGGTCGCGGCGGCCGGCCAGCGCCGAGACGGCGAATCCGTTGCCCAGCGCCTTGCCGAACGTGGAGAGGTCGGGGACGACGCCGTACAGGCCCTGGGCGCCCGCCTCGGACCAGCGGAAGCCCGTGATCATCTCGTCGAAGACCAGTACGCAGCCGTGCCGGTCGGCCAGTGCGCGCAGGCCGGCGAGGTACCCGGGCGGCGGCTCGGCGTGGCCGGCGGGTTCGAGGATCAGGCAGGCGACCTCGTCCCGGTACCGGGTGAGCAGCTCTTCCGTGGCGGCCAGGTCTCCGTAGGGGAAGGCCACGGTGAGTTCGGTGGTCGCCGCCGGGATGCCGGCGGACATCGGCGTGGTTCCGATGAACCAGTCGTCGACGGAGAAGAACGGATGGTCGCCGCAGAGGGCGACCCGCGGGCGCCCGGTGACGGCGCGGGCGAGGCGGACCGCCGCGGTGGTGGCATCGGATCCGTTCTTCGTGAACTTCACCATCTCGGCCGTCGGCACCGTGGCCAGGAAGCGTTCCGCCGCGTCGACCTCGACGATGGACGGTCGGACGAAGTTGCCGCCGCGGTCGATTTCCCGCCGCACCGCCTCGATCACGCGGGGGTGGGCGTGGCCGAGGCTGACCGACCGCAGGCCCGAGCCGTACTCGATGTAGCGGTTGCCGTCCACGTCCCACACGTGGGCACCGCTGCCGTGGCTGATGACCGGGGCGAGGTTCTCGGGGTACTGGTCGTCGCCCTTGGCGTAGGTGTGCGCGCCCCCCGGGATCAGGGAGTGCAGCCGTTCGTTGGCCACCCGCGAACGGGGCAGACGGAACTCGTCGGATTCCGCGCCGACTTCGGTGTCTTCGGTGTGCACGCCGACCTCAACCTTCCTGGTGCTTGAGGACCTCGGCGAGGCTCGGCGCCTCCCGGTCCCGCCGGGACATCGATGCGACCGGCAGCGGCCAGGGGATGGCGAGCTCCGGGTCGTCGAAGGCGATCGTCACGTCCTCGGCCGGATCGTGCGCCCGGTCGATCCGGTACGAGGTGTCGGCGATGTCGGTGAGCGCCTGGAAGCCGTGCGCGCACCCGGCCGGGATGTACAGGGTCGCCTGTGTCTCGCCGGACAGTTCGAAGAAGGCCCGGTTGCGGTGGGTGGGCGAGTCGGGCCGCAGGTCCACGACGACGTCGAAGATCTTCCCGTACGAGCACCGCACCAACTTGGCCTCGCCCGCGCCGGCGCGCAGGTGCAGGCCGCGCAGCACCCCCCGGACCGAGCGGGACACGCTGTCCTGGATGAAGGCGTCCGGGTCGAGGCCCACCGAGCGGACCAGGTCGGCGTCGAAGGTCCGGCAGAAGAAGCCGCGCTCGTCGGCGTACGGCGTCGGTTCGAACAGGTACGCGCCCGCGATCGTCGGGACTTCGGTCGCCTTCATGGAGTCTCCCGCAGTGCGTGGGTGGGGGCGGCCGTCGGGAAGACGGCAGCGGTCAAGGCAGTGAACTGGCCGTCGAGTTGCCGGACGGCGATCAGGTTCCGCTCGGTGAGGATGCGGCGCAGCTCCGCCGACCGCTTCTCCAGCTCCCGGAACTGTTCGAGCAGCCGGTCGGCGTCGACCTCCCGCGCCGGGTGGCAGTACGCCTCCAGGCCCATCCGGGCCATGAGGGCGTCGCTCTTCGCCGCGTAGCTGAGTGCGAGCGTCGGCGTGCCGACCTTCAGCGCGCAGATCAGGTTGTGGTAGCGGGTCGCGACCACGGTGTCGGCAGCCGCCATCTCCTCCATCAGGTCGGCCAGCGAGGCCGCCTCGGAAGCGGTGACCAGCGGCGAGTCCACCGCGTCGAGGATCGCGGCGACCACCGGCGCGTCGCACGCGTCGCCGGTGAGCAGCCGCACCGGCCTGCCGTCCTCGACCAGCGCGCGGACGAAACGGATCGTCCCGCCGAGGTAGCGCCGGTGGATCTCCTCGGCGCGGTCGCGGTCGTCGTCGCCGCCGTGGAAGGCCATGACGCCCAGGGCGACCGTGCCCGGCGCGACCGCGGGCGCGCCGGCCCGCGGCGTCGGCAGGGCGAACGCCAGGTCCGGGTAGACCTCGTCGTGCGCGGTGTCCACGCCCATCCCTCGCATCGCGTCGCGGGACAGGGTGTCCCTGTACGACCGGTAGCCGGCCAGCCGCGCCGACCAGCGCACGAGGGCTCGGGTCGGCCGGTTGCCGATCGGGGCGGCCCCGACACCGACCAGCGCGACCGGGGTGTCGAACAACCGGCCGGACGCGCAGAGCAGGAACAGCGAGTACGGGAACCCCCACGGCCGCAGCGGCAGCGTGGCCTCCAGGACGCCCATGCCCGGCACGATCACCACGTCGTGCCGGCGCACCCAGGCGGCGGTGCGGAAGACGTCGACGAGCTTGCCCAGACCCTTCGCGGCGACCGCGCCCGCACGGGACGCGGTCCGGTACTCCCCGCGGTACCAGTGCAGCCGGGTCGCGGGGATGCCGTACCGGGACGAGACCACCTCGGGTCCGCCGCACAGCGCGTCCACGACCGCCCCCGGGTGCTCGGCGCGGAGGTGGCCGAGGACGGCCTCCAGCGACCCGTCGTTCCCGAGATTGCCGGAACCGAGCAGACCGAACACCCCGACACGCACCGGAGTTCCGTCTCCGGAGGTCATGCCCGCCTCCCCTCTCGGCCGGCGACGAGGGCGTCGACGGACACATCGAGGAGGGACGCGTCGACCGGGGCGCGGTCCTCGACCCGCTCGCCGGCGCCCGGCCGCAGCCGGCTGGTCATCCACGCGGCCAGATGGCGCCGGCACGCGCGCCGGTCGGACGGGGACAACGGCGCCCGCCGGATCGCCGAGGCGAAGCCCCACACGTACTCGGCGAGCAACCGGGGCGTCGGATGCAGCGGGCCCGCCCGACGCGGGTCCAGGTTGACGCACCGGGAGCGCTTGGACGGGTTCGCCCGCTCGGCGCGGGTGGGATGGTCGCGGCGGAAGTACAGCAGCTCCGGCACTTGGTGGAAGGGCCCGTGCAAGGTGATCTCGGCGACGAACGTGCGGTCCGCGTGGTGGTAGCTGTCGTGCGGTTTCACCCGGCGCAGCACGTCCGCCCGCATCACCCCGTAGAAGTCGTCGCCACCGGGCTCGAACAGCAGACTGCGGAAGCGCTCCGGCGCGTGGGGGGAGTCGGTGGCGAGCCCGTACTCGTACGGGACCTTCACCTTGCCGTCGCCGTCGATGACGGCCTGCCCGCTGTGCGCGAGGATCACCTCGGGCCGCTCGTCCAGCGTCTCCACACACCGCCGCAGCAGGTCCCGGGCGTACAGATCGTCGTGCGAGGCCCACTTGAACAGTTCGCCGCGGCACTCGGTGAACACGTGGTTGTGGTTCGGCGCCGCACCGATGTTCCGGGGCAGCCCGAGGTAGCGGATGCGTGAGTCCCGGGCGGCGTACCGGCGGCAGATGTCCCGGGTCCCGTCGGTCGAGGCGTTGTCGGAGATGACCAGCTCGAAGTCCTCGTAGGTCTGGCCGAGCAGGGCGTCGAGCGACTGCGCCAGGTACTCCTCGCCGTTGTAGACGGGCAGGCCGATGCTCAGCCGGGGTTGGGCGGTCATGATGTCCTCACTTCGGGGATGTGGTCGTGGTGGCGCTCGCGCAGGGCGGACCGCAGTTGCAGCCACCACACGGCCGAGCCGCAGACGGTCGCGGCGGCGACGCCCCAGGCCGAGCCGACCGTGCCGGCCACGGCGGCCCCGCCGAGTCCGCCGCCGACGTAGCAGACGGAGGCGAACAGTTGGCAGCGCAGACTGCGCCGCGCCGCGGCGAGCGCGCGCAGTCCGGCCGCAGCGCCGCCGCCGAGGCCGGCGCCCGCGACGCCGAGGGTGGCCGGCACGATGAGTTGCGAGGCGGAAGGCCAGACGCCGCCGAGTACGACCTCGCCGAGCCGGTCGGGCATCAGCAGCAGCGCCGAGCCCCAGAGCAGCGCGGCGGCGGCCTGCCCGCCGCCCAGCGCGAGGCAGAACGGGCCCAGCCGGTGCGGGGTCTGCCGCAGCACCCGCGCCGCCTCGGCGACGGTGACGAGCGAGAGCCCCATCAGCAGGGCGAGGAACGGACCGAGCAGCAGTTCCGCACCCCGGACCGCCCCCACCGCGCCGACCCCCACGATCACGCCGAGCCCGTACGCCCGCAGCTGGCCGGCGCCGCTGAGGCTGACGTTCTCGACCAGGTACCGGTAGCCGAGGTCCCGCTGCTCACGAAGCCACCCGCGAGCCCGGGCCGGCCGCGGTCGCATGCCGGACTGGAAGCAGCCGTACGCGGCGGCCACCGCGGCGGACGCGCCCCAGGCGAGCACGAAGGAGGCCACGCTGCCCACGCGGGCCGCCACGACCATGGCCGGGACGAGCGCGACGCCCCACACCAGGTCGTTGGCGAAGGCCTTGCGGCCGGCGCCGGCGGCGAAGAACGCGAACCGCCAGGCGTCCTGGAGCAACAGCGCCGGCAGCACGACGCCGAGACAGGCGAACGCGGAACCCACGTCGCCGCCGAGGCCGAGCCCGACCAGCAGGCACACCGCGCCGAGGACCGTGCCGACGACGAGCGCGGCCCCCGACGAACGGGCCGCCGCCGCCCGCCACGAGGCTTCCGGCGCGCCGCTGAAACGCACCACGAGCGGATCGGTGGCCAGCCCGCGCGCGACGTTGAGCACCACGCCGTAGGTCAGCCAGGCCAGGCTGAACACGCCGAACGCGGCCAGCCCCAGCGAGCGTGCCACGTAGATGCCCACCGCGAAGTTGGTCATGCTGGAGGCCGCCTGATCGGCCAGCCCCCACGACAGCCGGCCCACGACGGCCCGCGCGGCGGACCGCCGGCCCTCCTCGGCCCGGACCGCCGGTGTCGCCGTCTTCTCCCCCTCGGTGGCCATCGGTGTCACGCCTTGATCAGCCCGGCGCCGCACAGGGCGTCGGCCGCCGCGGCGACGGTGTCGAACGGCAGCCCGGACCGCTCCGACACGTCGAGCAGACCGTGCTCGCCGTCGGAGAGGCTGAGCACCCAGAGCATGGCCATCTGGGCCTGCTTCGCGTCGCTGCGACCGCCGAGGGACGCGTACAACCCGCGCCGTCCCAGCTGCGGTTCGCCGTAGGGGCTGAGGTTGAGGTACCGCCGGTTGCGGTCGAGCACGGCGAACGCCTCCCGGCAGACGGCGAGCGTGTCCGCCATCGCCTCCGGGGAGACGAAGTCCGGGTTGTCCGCCGAGGTGTGGTACTCGGGGTAGCCCGCGTACGGGGTCCGGCTGAGCGAACCCACGCCGAGATCGAATCCCGGTGAGCAGAACTGCCGCTCGTCATAGCCGTACGGAGTGAACTCGGCCACGTGGTGCGGGCGTTCGGAGGTGCTCAGCACATGCCGCATCACCCGGTCGATCTCCGCGTCACCGCGTCGGCTCTGCTTGTACGTCAGTCGGCCGGAGTCCCCGGCGCAGGCCAGCACCAGCCCGTGCTTGACGTGTTCCACCCGATCCGCGTTGCGGGCCAGCCAGGTGATCGCCCCGATGGTGCCGGGCGCGAAGAGGAACCGGTAGGTGTAGTACGGCGTCCGCTCCGCCAGCGCCCGGGCCAGGAACGTCGCCACCGCGATGCCGGCCAGGTTGTCGTTGGCCAACGACGGGTGGCACACGTGGCAGGAGACGATCACCTCGTCGGTGACCTGCCCGGGAACCACGTGCTCCGCGTAGGTGAGGTGCCCGTCCGCGAGCGTGGAGTCGACGCGCACCTCGTAGTCGCCGTCAGGCAGCGCGTCCAGGGTCTCCTGGGCCAGGCAGAACCCCCATTGCGGTGTGTAGTAGCTGGTGCGGTACGGCACCCAGCTCGGGTGCTCCGGCAGGGTGTGCAGGTGTTCACGCAGCTCGGCCAGTGGCATGGTCGCCGACACCGGCACGCTGTAGCCGAGCACGTGCAGGTTGGACGCGGCGAAGTCGACGACCCGGTTGCCGGCCGGGTCGGCGATGTAGGCGTCCCGGATGTTCCACTCCTGCGGCACCGTCCAGTCGAGGACCTGGGTCCCGGTCGGCACCTCGTGCACCTGGAGCGGGATGTACTCGCCGACGATCTCCAGGGTGGCGCGCACGCCGTCGCCGGTGATGCTCCGGCACAGCGGGTACAACCGCTCCACCAGCGCGTGCATTTCCTCGCCGGCCGCGGTCATCGGCGCCACCGCAGGGTGTCGTCGACGGCGCCGGACTCGGACGCCGCGCGCAACACGGCCAGCCGGGTGAAGCGCCGCTCGAAGTCCTCCCGGGTCAGCCCGTGTTTCCGGTAGGCGTCGGCGAGTTCGAGCGCGCCCCGCTTCACCGTCCACTCGCAGTCGAAGCCGGGCACGGCGGCGCGGAACCGGGAGAAGTCCACCCGGTACGAGCGCGGATCGGCACCCGTCTCCCCGGTGATCACCACCTTCGAGCCGTCCACCGCCTCGGCGACCTGCTCGGCGATCTCGGCGACCGTGACGTTGTTCGCCTCGCTGCCGATGTTGAACGCCCGGTCGTGCACCGCCTCGCGCGGCGCCGTCAGCGCGGCGGCGAAGGCCCGCGCGATGTCGGCGGCGTGCACCAGCGGGCGCCAGGGAGTGCCGTCGGACAGCACCAACACCTCACCGGACAGCAGCGCGTGCCCCACCAGGTTGTTCAGCACGATGTCGGCACGCAACCGGGGCGAGTAGCCGAACGCGGTGGCATTGCGCATGAACACCGGGCTGAAGTCGCCGTCGGACAACGCGTGCAGATCGTCCTCCACCCGCACCTTGGACTCCGCGTACGGTGTCACCGGGCGCAGCGGGGCGTCCTCGGACACCAGGTCGTCACCGCCGGCCGCGCCGTACACGGAGCAGGTCGACGCGTACAGGAAGCGCCGCACCCCGGCCTCGCGGGCCAGTTCGGCCAGCCGCACGGAGGCGTGGTGGTTGATGTCGTAGGTGAGGTCCGGTGCCAGCGATCCCAGCGGGTCGTTGGACAGCGCGGCCAGATGGATCACGGCGTCCACCCCGGCCACGTGCTCGGCCGTGATGTCGCGCAGGTCCACCCGAGGCCCCGGCGGGTCCGCGGGCGTCGGGCCCAGCACGCAGTCGGCGAACAGGCCCGCGTCGAGACCGACGACCTCGTGCCCGGCGGCGGCGAGGACCGGGGCCATCACGGTGCCCAGATAGCCCTGGTGTCCGGTCAGAAGTACGCGCAAGGTTCATTCCCCCAGGTCGAGAGTGAGTTTGGTGACGGCGAACGCCTCGGCGTAGCGCGCGTTGCTTTCGATGCCCCGGATCCGGGCCAGCCCGAGGAAGGCCTCCCGGTCGTACCAGGGCCGGTGCCGCTGCGAGGGGTAGTGCTCCTGCAACAGCCGCACCTTCTGTTCGGCGATCTCCGGCGACAGCGGCTGGTACGCCGCCGGCCGGCCCAGATCGCCGTCCCATTTGACGATCTCGTAGCCGAGCACGAGGTGGTCGCGGAACGCGGTGGTCATCAGCTTCGCCAGACCGCGGTGATCCTGGTGCGCGTCATCGGTACGCGGCGCGAGCACCAGATCCGGTTCGGTCTGCCCGCGCAGCTCCTCGACCGCGGCCTTCGCCTCGTCCCAGTGCGCGGGCAGCCGGCCGTCCGGCAGCTTCAGCACGGTCAGCCGCAGGTCGGCGCCCGGGCAGAAGGCGGCGAGCGCGGCCCGCTCCTCCTGTTCCCGCTCGCCGCCCCCACCGGACAGCACCAGCACGTCGACGCGGATGCCGGGCCGCGCGAGGCACAACGTCAGCAGCGTGCCGCCGGCGCCGATCGCGATGTCGTCGCAGTGCGCGCCCACCGCGACGATCCGGTCCAGACGCCCGGTCCCGAGCCGGATCACGCGGTCCACGCCCCGGCGCCGCCGGTCGCGCCCGCTCCCGCACCGTCCCGTTCCCACACGGCCCACGGGCGGTCGCCGACGGCGTAGGCGGCGTCGAGCGCGGCCCGCTCCTTCACGGTGTCGGTGGGCTTCCAGAAACCGCGGTGCCGGTGCGCCACCAGCCGTCCCTGCTTCGCCAGTCGGGCACATCCGTCGGCGACCAGGTCACCGTTCTCCGGTATGTGGTCGAAGACCTCCTGGCGGAGCACGAAGTAGCCGCCGTTCTCCCACAGCGGCATGTCGCTCACCGCGGTGATGCCCCCACCAGGCCGTCCTCGCCCAGCTCCACACAGTGGAACGAGGACTGGGGCGGCACCACCATCATCGACGCACCGGCGTCGCGCCGCGAGAAGGATTCGATCATGTCCGGCAGTGGGGCGTCGGTGAGCACGTCGGCGTAGTTGGCGAGGAACATCTCGTCGCCGTCGAGGTGGTGCCGCACCCGGCGCAGCCGCTCCCCGATCGGGGACTCGATGCCGGTCTGCACGAACGTGATCGTCCAGGAGGCGATGTCGGTGGACAACAGCTCGGTCCGCCCGCCCCGCAACACGAAGTCGTTGGACGTCGTCTCCTCGTAGTTGAGGAAGAAGTCCTTGATGTGGTGCGCCCCGTACCCCAGGCAGAGAATGAACTCCGTGTGCCCGAAGTACGCGTAGTAGCGCATGACGTGCCAGATCAGCGGCCGAGGACCGACCATGGCCATCGGCTTGGGCACGTCGTCGGAGGTTCCGCTGCGCATCCGCAGCCCGTAACCGCCGCAGAACAGGACGACCTTCACGGCTTGACCTCCACGATGCTCAGTTCCGGGATGGGGAAGACCAGTCGGCCACCCCAGGCGTGCACGAAGGACAGCTGCTCGACCAACTCGTCCCGCAGGTTCCACGGGAGGACGAGCACGTAGTCCGGTCGGTCGATGCCGATCTGCTCGGGCGACAGGATCGGGATGCGGGTGCCCGGGGTGAACCTGCCGTGCTTGTAGGGGTTGCGGTCGACCGTGTACCCGAGCAGATCGGGGCGGATGCCGCAGTGGTTGAGCAGGGTGTTGCCCTTGCCGGGGGCGCCGTATCCGACGACCGTCTCACCGCGCTCGGCCGCCTCGATGAGGAACCGCAGGAGGTCCCGGCGGACCTTGGCCACCCGATCGGAGAACTCGGTGTACCCGGACAGGTCCTGCAACCCGGCGGCCTTCTCCCGGTCCAGCACCTCGGCCACCCGCCGGCTCGGCTCGCCCGCAGCCTCGGCCGGCCGGGCCCACAGCCGGATGGAGCCGCCGTGCGTGGGCAGCAACTCGACGTCCACGAGGGAGAGTCCGCCGCTCGCCAGCGCCCGGATCGCGGAGGCGACCGTGTAGTACTGGAAGTGCTCGTGGTAGATCGTGTCGTACTGGTTCTCCTCGATCAGGGTCAGCAGGTGCTGCACCTCGATGGAGACCCAGCCGTCGTCGGCGACCAGGGCGCGCAGCCCCCGGGTGAACCCGACCACGTCGGGGATGTGCGCGTACACGTTGTTGGCCACGACCAGGTCCGCCGGGCCGTGCTCGGCACGGACGGCCGCGCCGGTGGCGGGGTCCAGGAACTCCGTGAGCGTGGGCACGCCCGCCTCCCGCGCCGCGGCGCCGACGTTCACCGACGGCTCGATGCCGAGGCAGCGGACCCCCCGGTCCACCATGTGCCGCAGGAGGTACCCGTCGTTGCTCGCGACCTCGACCACGAAGGCGTCGGGGCCGAGGGCGAGGCGCTGTACGGCGTCGGCGACGAAGGTGCGCGCGTGCTCCACCCAGGAGGTCGAGTAGGAGGAGAAGTACGCGTACTGCGTGAAGGTCTCCTCCGGCGTGATCAGCGGAGGGATCTGCGCGAGCCAGCAGTCGGTGCAGACCCGCAGGTGCAACGGGTAGGTCTGCTCCGGCCGGTCCAGTTCGTCCGCGGCGAGAAAGCTCTCGCACGGCGGGGTCGCCCCCAGGTCGACGACGCTCGCGAGCGTCGCCGAGCCGCAGAGTCGGCATCGTGTCATCTACTGCCCCCATCCCTGCCCGCGCGGGTTTCCCGCGGCGGGACTCCTTGTCCGACCGGCGGCGCGCCATGCCCGCCACCGGACCGCACCGCGATTGCGGTGCGGTACCCCTCCACCAGGCGCTCCAGCCCGACGGTCGGGCTGAACCCCTGTTCGTAACGGCGCCGGGCGGCCCGCCCCATCTCCCGGTTGCGGTCCGGCTCGGCCGTGACCCGGCGCATGCAGGCCGCGAGCGAGGCGGGCTCGCCCGGCCGGTGGAGCAGACCGCTCACCCCGTCCTCGACGAGTTCCACGAAGGCGCCGTGACCGGCGGCGACGGCCGGGACCCCCGCCGCCATCGCCTCCACGACCACCAGGCCGAACGCCTCCAGCCAGGTCGAGGGGGCCACCACGGCGACCGACCGCGCGATGGCCTGCCGGCACTGCGCCTCGTCGTACAGACCGACGTAGCGCACGTCGTCCCGGCCCGCCGCCCAGGCGGTCACCTCCCGCTCCAGCGGCCCCGTCCCGGCGACCACCAGTGGCACGCCCACACCGCCGCCGGCGGCGATCTCGTCCCACGCGGCCATCAGCAGCCGTACGCCCTTGGCCTCCGCGAGCCGGCCGAGATAGAGCAGGTGCTCGCCGCCGCCCGTTCTGACCGTGCCCGGTTCGGGCACGAAGTTGTGTTTCACCGCCAGCCGATCGGCCGGCATGCCGGCCCGCACCAGGACGTCGCGCTGCGCCCCGGAGATGCAGAAGAACCGCTCCACACCGGACCACCACCGCCGCCGGTTGACCGACAGGCTGACCGCGAGCGGCACCGTCGCCAGCCGGGAGCCCCGGTAGCAGCCGTGCCGGACGGCCGGCAGCGGCGCGGTCCCGACGCACTCGGTACACGGCCGGCCGTCCCGCTGGAGCGTCCCGGGCGGGCAGACCTGGGTGTAGTTGTGCAGGGTGGCGACGGCGGGCACACCGGCGTCGGCGCAGGCGGCCAGTACCGCGGGCGACAGGAGCGGGAAGACGTTGTGGACGTGCACCACGTCCGGCCGTTCGTCGCGCAGCCGCGCCGCGAGCTCCGTACGGACCGCCGGGTTCCACGGGACGAGGAACGGCAGCGCGGCCTTGGACACCAGGGACCGTGCGGCGATGTCGTCACTGCGCCGCTCGAACACCTCGACCCGGTGGCCGGCCTCGCGCAGCAGCCCCACCTCCTGGTCGACGACCTTGTTCTCACCGCTCGGCTGCGCCGAGGCGTAGCGGTTGTGCACCACGAGGACGTGCATGCTCAGATCACCTCCGATTTCCGGGCCCACTGGGGTGTGCGTCGACGGGACACTTCGGGCGTCGTGAGGGGAGTGGCCGCGACGGGTGACGCCAACAGCGAGGCGGCCACGGTCAGATGCAGCAGATACGGCGACGCGTCGCCGAGCCCGGCCTCGGTGTACGACGCGATGGCGCAGTAGCTGACCAGGAAGAGCGCGCAGGCCCGCTGGAGCGACGGTGGGCGCAGCAACGCGACGCCGCCCAGCACGATCACGATCGCGCCCACGATCGTCACACCGGTCAGACCCTGCTCGTTGTAGACCGCCAGCCAGCTGTTGTCGATCGGCAGCCCCCCGAAGGACTTGTCGCCCAGGCCTGCGCCGAACATCTGCTCCGATCCCGTCCTGGGGGCCGCCAGCAGGGCGTCCCAGACCTTGGCCCGACCGGTGAGGTTGGAGAAGTTCTCCTGGCTCTGCCCGCGCAGGAACCACGCCTGGAGCGCGGAGTTGAACCCCACCGCGGCCACGACGGAGCACAGCACCGCCCACGCGAAGAACCGGCGGGCGGCGGCACTGGTCAGGACGAGCGAGCCGATCGCCAGCACCAGCCCGATCAGCAGGCCGAGGGTGGCCGTCCGGGTATGCGTCAGCGCGAGCAGGACGAGCGCCGGCACGATGACCAGCGCCGCGTTGCGCCGATCGGTCCGGCGGCCCAGAAGGAGCAGCACGGTGAGCCCGATGATCACCGCGGCGTACTGTCCGATCTGCGGCGGGGTGAGCGGCCACAGCGCGCCGACCAGCCGCCCGCCGTAGACGTCGGGCATGGCCGCGCCCGGTGAGACGAGCAGGCCGGCGGCCACCGAGGCGAGCACCGCGAAGTACATCCGGATGTGATGCCGGACGAACGTGTGACCGCCGTCCCACCAGCGGCTGAGCAGCCACAGCGTGCCGACGAAGAGAGCCAGCCGGGTGCAGCGGAACAGCGCGCCGAACCCGGACTCCAGGTGCGCGCTGGAGATCACGCTCGGCACCAGCAGCAGCGTGAGCAGGAACAGGAAGGCGCTCGCCCGGATGCGCAGCCGGAGATTGACGGCGAGCGCCAGCACGAACGCGGCGACCAGCGAGCCCATGGTGACCATCTGGATGAGGGAGCGGGGCAGCGGGATGATGGTCTCCGCGCCGGCGGAGCCGAGCGTGTTGAGGATCAGCAGCCCCCAGACGATCCCGACGATCCTCGGAGCGCCGGGAGTGCCCGGTTCGGCGCCGGGCCGCGTGCCCGCGCCGTCCGGTCCGCCCGGCAGCCCGTCGCGCGCCGGCACGTCGTGTGTCGGTCCCTCGCGCGTCGGGTTCCGACCCACCTCAACCACCCGCCTGTGGCCGGAAGGTGCTGCCCGCGTCCTGCCGGTACGGCGCGCCCTGCCACTGCCCGAAGTCGAGCTCTCGGCTCGGGTCGTGGGCGACGAAGCTCCACGGTCCGACGTAGACGTTGTCGTGCCAGCGGTTCTTCTGCTCGTGGGTGATCGCCTCGGCCACCGGTTCGCCCTTGTACGGCGACCAGTCCGGGTAGGTGCCGTAGTTGGCCAGCACCGCCATGCGACCGCACTTCACCGTGCACCCGACGACGGACGTGTCCAGCACGAAGCGGTTGTCGTGGATGTCCACCCGCTGCGTCTTCCACCGGCAGTCGGCGTAGAGCGGCGCGGTGGTGATGTTCGGCTGCGCGCAGGTGTCGGTGTCCTTCACCAGCAGCGTGCAGTCACCGGAGGAGGTGTTGGCGGGGCTGTTGCAGAACCGGTCGGCGTTCTCCCAGAGGGTGATCCCGGACCAGTTGTTCTCCAGCACGTTGTCATGGATCTCGATCTTGTCCGTGCGGGCCGGGACCCGCGGCTCACCACCGGACTCGGACAGGTAGACGGTCGCGAACGGGAAGGCGTCGCCGACGTCGGCCTTCTTGCGGCCCTCGACCCAGTTGTTCCGCCGGATCGTGTTCTTCCGGATGACCGCGTTGTAGCTGGTCTCGTAGATCAGCGCGGCACCGTCGTTGCCCTCGACCACGTTCTCCTCGATGCGGAAGTCGTTGTTGTTGGTGTCCGCCCACATCCCGGGACCCCGGTTGTCGTGCACCCAGTTGCCGCGCACGTCGGCGCCGTTGACCGCCCAGAACTTGACCCCTCCGGTACAGCCGCAGCCCGGCTGCCGGCGCTCCCAGTCGTCGACGCTGTTGCCCACGATCTCGTTGCCCTCGACCACCAGGTCGATGATGGGGCCGCCGGACTTGTACGCGTTCACTCCGTACTGACCGTTGCCGCGCAGGCAGTTGGCGCGGATCCGCTGGTGGGCACCGGCCATCAGCCCGGCACCGGAGTTGTTCTGGATCGTCGCGTGCTCGATCACCCACCCGTCGGCCGAGTCGTGGTTGACCACGCCCTCGTTCTGCGGCGCGACGAACCCCTGCACGGTCAGCCGGCGGATGGTGACGTTCCCGGCGGTACCACCGAACGCGTACTGGTTGGTCTTGCGGCCGTCGAGCACCGCGCCCGGCGCCCCCAGGTAGCTGTCCCCCTCCTTCGGCAGAACCTGCGCGTAACGGTCGGCTTCGAGCGTGTGCGTCCCCGCCCCCAGCCAGAACGTCGTGTTCGGGGGGCTGCTCCTGGTCTTCGCGGCCAGGTCACCGACGACCGCGGGGTCGACCGTCACCGCCCCCGGCGGAGCCTGCGCCGGCCCGACCGAGGACGTGTCGCACACCCGGGCCACGGAGGTGGTCGGGGTGACGGTCGGCTCCGCCGACGGGCCCGGTGCGCCCGGCGCGCCCACGCACCCGGTCGCCGGCAGGAGCAGCACCAGCGTTGCCGTCGGCAGCGTCCAGTGCCGCTTCTTGATCACCACGCGTTCTCCCTAGTCGCGGAACCTGAGCACGGTGGTGAACCCCTCCGTGCCGTCGACGAAACCGGTGCCGATCAGCGTGGTCGTGGGCTCCTTGCGCCCGAAGCCGTCGGAGTACCAGCCCAAGGGCGGGTCCGTCTCGCCGCGATGCGCCCGCCAGGACAACTGCCCGGGCAGGTCGAGCACGGCGGAACGGTCCTCGCCGTCCCGGCTCCAGGTGAGCTCCGCCCGGCACCCCACCAGGTCCGCTGCGATCACCGGGCCGAGATGGAACGCCAACCGCGCCGCCCGGCGCGGCCCGCGCACCTCGTCGACCACCCGCAGCTCCCGGCTCTCGGAGGTCAGCTCCACCCGGCGCCGGTGCACGGACCCCTCGTAGCCGTCGTGCTCGGCGCACCAGCGGGCCGTCCCCCCGGCGGCGGTACCGGACGCGTCCGCGACCAGGACCCGGCTGCGGGCGTGCCCGGTCCACAGGAACGGGCCGCCGGAGACGGACTGGTCACCACCGTCCAATTCCAGGGTGTTGTGGGCGAGGGTCGACCGAAAGTACCGCCGCCACTCGGGCTGCCCGTGGTAGCAGAACGTCCCCGGGTCGGCGAGCACGTCGACCCCGTCGTGCCGGACCTCCACGGACAGCGCGTCCGCGTGGGCGTGCGCGGCGATGGACAGGAACCCGTGCGGGCCACCGTCGCAGCGGCACCAGATCTCCGCCGGACCGCGCAGGATGGTCATGCCCGCGTCGGCGAAGTGGGCCGGCCTGCTCGCCGGGCGGGTCACGGCCGGCGCGCCCGGCCGGATGAGCGAGGCCAACAGCGGGGTGCGCACGTCGGTGCCGGTCACCGCGGGCCACCAGGCGAGCCGGCCGAACACGGCGTCCCCGGTGGCCAGCAGCGAGGCCCAGCGGTCGGTGCCGGCTCCGTCCACGACCAGACCGTGCCCGTCGTCCGCGTCCCCCTGGCGCGGTGGCCGAAGCCGACCGTCCACGATCGCCGCGAGCGCGTCGGTCATCCGCAGCAGTACCAGCCGCGTCGTCGCGGGGACCGCCACACCGCACGCATCCGCCTCGGCGAGGGCGGCCAGACCGAGCTCCAGCACGAGGCCGTGGTACTCGGTGGCCAGCTCCCGGTTGAGACCGGAGCCGAAGGTGTTGCCCCGCAGCTGCCGGTCCAACGACCGCAACGCGTCGTCCCGCCAACGCGCCGAGGAGGGGAACCAGCCGAACGCGCAGGCCGCGGCGAACTGTCCGGCGGCCTCGGCGATGACGTGGTTGTTCGCCGAGGACCCCCGGCTGGGGAAGGCGGCCAGCCAACGCTGGTGGTGCCAGATCTGGTCCAGCGCCACCGGGTTGTCCTCGAAGAGGCCGGCCGCTCCCGGCCAGCCGTCGAGCAGCCGGCGGACCCACACCCAGGACAGGAGTCGGATGCCCAGCTCGATGCCGCTGATCCAATGCACCCCGCGCAGCGGCGTGTTGGCCGCCCACCACGCCCGAAGGTGCTCGGCGACCCGCTCGGCGTACCGCTCGTCCCCGGAGATCGCGTAGGCGGCGGCGAGCACGGTGAGGTACTGGTGCCGGGACAGCTCCCAGATCTGTTTGATGTCCCCGACCGCGTCCTCGTCCCGGTAGGGCACGTCGAAGGCGTAACCCCACGGCGCCCGGCGCCCGGTCTTCGGGTCGAGGCACCAGTCCGGGTCGACCAGGTCGTCGCGGTCCACCCCGAAGTACCCGCCGTGCCCGGCCATCAGCCGGTCGGCGTCGGCGAGGAGACGCTTCGCGGCGTCCGCCGGCACCGCGTCGATCGCCCCCGCGGGCAGTACCGCGGTGAACCGGGCGCCGGCCACGACCGGGCGCTGCGGCAGCGCGGAACGCCACCGGCGCCTGCGCACCGTGTCGCCCACCCGGCCGCCGACCTCGCGCGGCCCCATCCGCGACAGCCGGCGCACGTACCAGCCCGCGTTCGTGGTCATCGCGCCCCCGCCAACGTGACCGGCGCCCCGCCGGCCAGGCCGGCCTGCACGGCGAGGGTGGCCGTCGTGGTGGCGACCAACGACTCCAGGGACACCGGCATCGGCCCGCCGGTCCGCACGGCCCTGACGAACGCGGCCAACTCGGCGGACTGGCCCTTGTCCCGCGCCTTGGGCAGGCGCGAACTGACCCACCGCTTGGGGCCGCCCCGGCCGTCCGCGTACACCGACGCACGGACGAAGTCGTCGAGCCGCAGCACCTTGCCGTCCGCGACGAGGTCCAGCGTCTCCTTGGGGAAACCGGGTGAACCGGTGGTGACGTAGCTGATGGTGGCGGTCGACCCGTCCGGGTACCGCAGCAGGACCTGGAGGTCCTCGTTGCCGGACGTGGCGACCGCGTACACCGAGACCGGATCGGCACCCAGCAGCCAACTCGCCGTGTCGATGAAGTGGCCGCCCTCGCCCACGAAGCGCGAGCCCTCGGTCCCCTGCCGGAGGTACCAGCTGCCGTGCTCCAACCGGCCGGCGTTGATCAGGTATCGCAGGCTCGCCGGGCCGGTCCGGGCACCGAACCGCTTCCTGGCCTCCCGTAAGAGCGGCGCGAACCGGCGGTTGAAGCCCACTTGCAACCGGTCGTTGCCGGACTCCTCCACCGCCGCGAGCACCCCGGCCAGTTCGTCCTCCGCGAGGGCCAGGGGCTTCTCCACGAACACCGCCTTGCCCGCCGACAGGGCCCGGCGGGTCAGTTCGGCGTGCGTGCTGTGCCGGGTGGCGACGACCACCGCGTCGATGGACCCGTCGCCGAGCACGGCGTCGAGATCGGTGGTCGCCTCGGCGAAGCCGAACTTCCGCTGCGCGTTGGCGGCGGACAGCGCCGTCGTGGTGACGACCGTGGACAACTCGACGCCCTCGCGCTGCGCCAGGTGCGGCAGCAGCATCGACGTCGCGTAGTTCCCCGCGCCGACGAAGGCCAGTCGCACCGGCGCCTTGACGGAACGGGTCGGGCCGGCCGCTGCGCCGCCGCGTCGCACGGCGGGGACGGTCACCGCCGGGGCCTGCGCCTCGCCCGCCTCCTCCGTCTGTTCGGGGTAGCGGAACAGCACGGCCACGGCCTTCAGCTCGCCGTCCTTCAGGCGCCCGTACGTCTCGACGGCGTCGTCGAAGTCGGCGACGTGGGAGACCAGGGGCTCCACGTCGACGCGACCGCGGGCGAGGAGATCGAGGAAGCACGCCAGGTTGCGGCGCTCGGTCCAGCGCACGTAGCCGATCGGGTAGTCCCGCCCTTCGAGCTCGTACGCCGGGTCGTACCGCCCGGGGCCGTAGGAGCGGGAGAACCGGACGTCGAGCTCCTTCTCGTAGTACGCGTTCCACGGCAGGTCCAGACGGCACTTGCCGATGTCGACGACCCGGCCGCGGTCCCGGCAGAGCCGCGCGGCCAGCTCGACGGGCTGGTTGCTGTCGCCGCCGGCGGCCAGGTACACCTGGTCCACGCCGTGCCCGCCGGTCAGCTCGGCGACGGCGACCTCCACGGCCGCGGCCGCGGGATCGCCGCAGGTCGCCGCGCCCAGGCGCTCGGCGAGTTCGCAGCGCGCCGGGTCGGGGTCCACCCCGACGACGCGGACCCCCGAGGCGGTGAGGAGCTGCACCACCAGCTGCCCGATCAGCCCGAGACCGATGACCAGCGCCACCTCGCCGAGCTGCGGCTCGCCCTGGCGCACGCCCTGCATCGCGATCGACCCGACGGTGCCGAAGGCCGCGTGTCGCGGCGCGAGGCCGTCCGGTACCGGAGTGTAGAGGTTCTTCGGCACCCAGTTCAGCTCGGCGTGCAGCGCGTGCTCGTTGCCCGCGCAGGCCACGAGGTCGCCGACCTTGACGTCGTCGATCCCGGTGCCCACCTGCTCGACCACCCCGCACAGCGAGTAGCCCAGCGGCGTGTAGGAGTCCAACTTGCCCATCACCTTGCGGTAGGTGGCGGGTACCCCGTTGGTGGCGACGCTCTGCATGACCTTGGCCACCTGATCCGGACGCGAGCGGGCCTTGCCCACCATCGACATGCCGGCCTCGGACACCTTCATCAGCTCGGTGCCGGTGGAAATCAGCGAGTAGGCGGTCCTGACCAGCACACCGTCCGGCTTGCACCCCGGCACCGGAACATCGAGCAGTGCCAGCTCGCCACTCTTGTAGTTCTGCACAACCTGTTTCACCGGAACTCCTGTTGTTCTAAGCCGTCAAGTCAGTGCCCTGGCCGGAGCCAGAGGTCGCGCCGCGGTACCAGTACTCGAGGGTCAGTACGTGCCACAGATGCTTGGAGAAGTCCCGCTGTCCCGAGGCGTCCTCGGCGACCATGCGCGCCAGCGCGTCACGGCGCAGGAAGCCCGAATTGACGAGCACGCCGTCGTGCACCACCTCACGTACCAGCGGTGCCAGATCCCGGCTCATCCAGGCGCGCAGCGGGGCGCTGAACAGGCCCTTGGGCCGGTACACGATCTCCCGGGGCAGGACCGAGCCGGCAGCCTCCTTGAGGACGGCCTTGCCCTGCCGTCCGACGATCTTGCGTTCGCCGGGCACGGCGAACGCCGCCTTGACCACCTCGACGTCCACGTACGGCACCCGCACCTCGGTCGACGCGGCCATGCTGGAGCGGTCCGTGTAGGCGAGGTTCAGGCCCGGCAGGAACATCCGGGCGTCGCCCAGGCACATCCGGTTCACGAAGTCGTCGAGGTCGTTGTCCCGGTAGACGTCCGCGTGCTCGGTCAGCACGTCCTCCACCGTCCCGGCCAGGTCCGGATCGATCAGGGCGAGCAGTTCGTCCTGGTCGTACATGGTGTAGCTCCGCCGGAACGCGGTCTCCTCCGGCAGATCGGCGAAGGACAGGAAACGCTTCGCGAACCGCACCGACCGGTACCCCCGGCGGGCCGTGGCGACCGGAAGCCGGTCCACGGCGCCGGACAGGCCGCGCCGCAGGGGCCGCGGTACGCGCTGGTAGCGCAGCGCGAGCAGGTTGGCCAGGTGCTTGCGGTAGCCGGCGAACAGCTCGTCGGCGCCCATCCCCGAGAGCATCACCTTGACCCCGGCCTCCCGGGCGGCCTGGCAGATCAGGAAGGTGTTGATCGCGGCGGGGTCGCCGATCGGCTCGTCCAGGTGGTACGTCATGCGCGGCAACAGGTCGAGCACGTTCGGAGCGATCTCGATCTCGTGCAGGTCGACGCCGAACCGCTCGGCCACCCGCCGGGCGTAGCGAAGGTCGTCGGGCATCGCCTCGAACTTGGCGTCCTCGGCGCGGAACCCGATCGTGTAGGCGGAGATCCCGGGTCGGTCGCGGGCGGCCAGCGCGGTCAGGTAACTGGAGTCGAGACCCCCGGAGAGGAACGTCGCCACGGGTACGTCGGAAAGCAGGTGCCGGCGGGTCGACTCCTCGATGACGGCGGCGAGATCCGGCCGCTCGCCGCTCCGGGCCCGTTCCTGGCCCTCGGCGGCGACGTCCCGGAGGTTCCAGTACCGGCCACGCTCCACCCGGCCGTCCGGCCGGCACCGGAGCCAGCTCCCCGGCGGCAGCTTCTCCGCCTCGCGGAACGCGCAGCGCGAGTCCGGCACCCAGTAGTACAGCAGGGAGGCCACCAGCGCCGCGTGGTCCACCTGAAGGGACCCGCCGGTGGCGGCGGCGAGCGCCTTGAGTTCGGAGGCGAACACCAGGCCCCCGTCGCGCCGGAGCAGAAACAGCGGCTTGACGCCGAGTTGGTCGCGGGCGAGCACCAGGTCACCGGTTCGCTCGTCGAAGATCCCGAAGGCGAACATGCCGCGCAGCCTGGGCAGACAGTCCGTGCCCCAGCGCCGCCAGGCCTCCAACAGCACCTCGGTGTCGGAGGTGCCGCGGAAGCGCACCCCGGTGGCCTCCAACTCGGCGCGCAGCTCTGGCGCGTTGTACAGCTCGCCGTTGTACGTCAGGACGAGGCCGTCCGAGACCATCGGCTGGGCGCCGGTCTCGGACAGGTCGATGATGGCCAGCCGACGATGTCCGAGGTGCACTTCGCCGTCACCGGCGCCGTGACTGTACCGGCCGGCCCCGTCGGGACCGCGATGGGCGAGCGTGTCGGTGAGCCGGTCGGTCACTGCCTTCCCGTCCGGCCACCGGTACGTGCCTGCGATGCCACACATGTCCTACCGCGCTTCCTGGTCGATGTCCGGGACCCGTGCCAAGGACGGCCGCTCCGGCCGAGGCCGGTCCGTCCCGTTCTGCCGGGCCGTCTGCTCGCCGTGGCCGCGATGCGCGGCGTGCGAGGCGTCCCACAGCGTGCCGTCGGTCCGGTCACGGGGATCGGGGTCGATCAGCACCACACCGATCACCGCGATGCCCAGGTCCGCGAGCTGCCGTGCCACGGTGTGCAGCCATGCGGCGCTGCCGTGCCCGGCCCGCACGACGAGCACGGTCCGCGTGCCGAGGTACTGGAGGTCTGTCCACGCCGAGCCGGGCGCCACCGAGCCGACACCGAGCCGGCGGTCCTGCTCGGACAGGCTCGCGGCACTCTCGCCGTCGACCACGGCGGGGTCTCCCGGCTTCGGCTGGTGGTGGGCGAGCCGCCGGCCGGGCAGACCGTCGACGATCACCACCGGACCCGACCCCTCCTCCGTCAGCGCGCCGGCGAGGTCCACGGCGATCACACCGGCGGTGTGCGCGCACCCCAGTTCCAGCAACGACACCGGTTCCGCGGAGCCGCGCACGGCACGGGCCAGGGTCGTGGTGAGTCGTGTCCTCGCCTCCCGGGTCCGTCGGCGCTGCCAGGGCACGGCCGACCGTCGGGGCGTGCGGCGCACCTCCGCGATGACCGAGGCGCCGAGGTTCGCCGCGATCTCCCGGCGCAGTACGGGACGGTCCGCCACCACGGCGCCGACCGCGGCTACCGCGAGCCCGAGGACCAGCCCGAGGACCAGCCCGACCCCGGCATTGGTGACGGCGCTCCTGGGCAGCGACTGCCGCACCGCGCGCGCGTCGTCCACGACCTGGGTGCCGGCGATGAGCCGGGGGGTGCCGATGCGCGCCTCCGCGGCCCGGCGGCCGAAGTCGGTGATGCGCGAAGCGAGTTCGGCCCGGCGGGTGAAGAGCGACTCCATGGTCGCCGAAGCCTTCGGCCCGCTCTGCGGCGACGAGTCCCCGATGGTCTTGTTGACCTGTGCGAGTTCGGCCTGCATGCGGTCACGCTGGTCCAGCAGGGTCTTGGCCTCGGCGTCCGCGGCCTCCCGGATCCGCCTCACATGGTCCGCGACGAACGCGTCGGCCAGTGCCTTGGCCCGCGCCGTCGCCTCCGCGTCGCTGCCGGCCGTCACGGTGATCTGGAGCAGGTTGTTGGACAAGCCGATGCCCCCGTAGTCCCGCATGAAGTCCTCTGGTTTGTCCGGGGATCCGAGGGCCTGCAGGGCCTTGCCGGCGATCCGCGTGGTGTGCAGCAGTCCGACATCGGTGCGGATCAGCGTTCCGGGGTCGTTCGGCTGGTCCGCCTGATGTGCCACCAGCACCGTGGTCACCGCGGTCGGCGGCGGGGGCATGAGGACCGCCACCGCCGCGCCGACGAGCAGCCCCAACAAAGCCATGCAGCACCACAGGCGCCGGCGCCTGCGCACCGCGACCACCAGCGCCTGGAGGTCCACCAAAGGAGCGGCGGCCGCCGGCTCCGAAGGCGTGGGTGTGCTCACTCCGAACCTCCCGCCGCGTCGGCGGCCACCGCGAACGCCGGCGTGGCGTCCTGTCGGGGTTCGCCGGCGGACTTCGCCGGACGGGCCCGGACCAGGCCGGCGAGGACGACGCCGACGACCTGCTGCCGGGCGTCCGCACAGGCCCCGGCGATGTCGGCGAGCTCGCCCGCGGTCCGGTTGCCCGCGCTCAGCACGACCAGGACACCCGACTCGTCGTCGCGCCCCTGCACCAGCGGCCGGGACACCGAGACGCCCACCACCCGCAGCTGCGGTTCGCCCTCCGCCTCGGCGACGAGCCGTTCGGCCGCGCCGAGGGCGATCTCGTCGCCGTCCGGGACGAGGACCAACAGCCGCCGGGGGACGGGCAACCGCTCCCGCAGGCGGGCGCACACCCGCTGGTAGCGGACCCGCCTGCCGGCCTCGTCGCCGGAGGCCCGCGGCGCCGGTACGTCCCACCGGACGTCCACGCCGAGCAACCGGCGGACCTTGGCGCGCGGGCCCCGGCCCGCCGGCCGGTGCACGGGCCGTTCACCAGGTACGTCGACGGTACCCAGCAACGCCCCGCCGAGCGCTGCGGCGATCTCCGCTTCGGTGCGCAGCCGGCGACTCATCCGTGCGGAGGCGAGATGACCGATGACCGCGAGCAGGAAGAACAGCAGCGCCCCGCCGATGACGAGCTGCATCCTCGTCGGCGGTGCCTCGCCGGTCGGCCGGGGCGCCGGCCCCATGACGACCATGTTGGCCTTGTCGGCGGTCGGGTCGGCCTGCTCCAGCTTCTTGACGGCCTCCTGCAACGCGGTGCGCAGTTTCGCGAGTTCGGTGCGGGTCTGCACGCTCTCCACGGACTTCCCCGGATCGGCCGCATCGGCCAGCTCGGTGATGCGGCGGCTGGTCTGCGTCACCATCTGCCGCAGCGCCTCGGGTCGCGCCGCCGCTTCGGGGTCCGCGCCCGCGCCCGCGATCCTCGCGGCGAACGTGACGAACTGTTGGGCCACCTGGTCGGAGAGCCGTTGTGCGCGCTCCGGGGTGTCCGAGGTGCCCGAGATCGTGATGATGTTCCCGTCGGCGGTCGTGGCACTCACCCGGTCCCGCAGCTCGCTGCCGCTGACCTCGGTCCAGCCGAGGGTGGCGGCAGCGCGGTCGAGCACCACCGAACTCGTCGCGATCTCCGCCTGGGTCAGCAGCTCGCGCTCCTGCCACGCCCCCGGCAGCAGTACCGATGCCGATGTCGTGTACTGCGGAGGGAACAGCAACGAGGTGCCGTAGCCGACGAGCGCACCCACCACGACGAGGAGGGTGAGGAGCCGCCGGCGCCGACGGATGATCCGCCCCATCGTTGCCAGGCGTATCGTGTCATCACTCAACGGTGCGGCCTCCTCCCGCCCGCTCCGGGTCGCCCCTCGACACCTCGACGGCATCAGGGCGGGCTGCGGCGTATGCGGCGAGCAGCGAGGCTTGCGAGTTCCGCCAGGACAGCGGCCCGTTGATGCGCTCCTGGCCGACCTTGCCCATGTGGGCCCGCTTCTCCGGATCGTCCAGCAGCAGTGCGATGAGTCGGGCGAACTCCGCCTCGTCGTTGGCGGGCGCGTAGACGGCGGCCTCACCGGCGGAGACCCGGGCCTCCCGGAGGTCGAACGAGACGATCGGCCGCCCCATCACCATGTACTCCAGGACCTTGTTCATGGTGGACACGTCGTTGAGTGGATTGAGTGGATCGGGGGACAGGCACACGTCCGCGGTGGACAGGTAGCGCACCAGATCGCCGTCCGGGATGCGCCCGGTGAACTGCACCTGCTCCGACAGGCCGAGCTGCCGGGACAGCTCCACCATGGCGTCGAAGCTGTCGCCGGCGCCGACGAACACCGCGTGCCAGTCGGTCCGCCCGATCTCGTCGCGCAGCTTCGCGAGAGCCCGCAGGGCGTAGTCGACGCCGTCCTGCGGACCCATGACACCCAGGTAGCACAGCAGATGGGGCTTGCGACGCTTCAACTCCGGCTCCGGCGGCACCGGTTGGAATCGCTGGGTGTCGGGCGCGCTGCGCACCACGAAGACGTCTTCGGGCCGCCGGCCGCCGCGGCGGATGGCGACGTCCCGGTAGCTCTCGTTCGTGGCGAGGACGATGTCGGCGGCCCGGTAGGTCCGTCGTTCCAGCGCGAGCACGGCGCGGTACAGCAGGTCCTGGCCGCGGTCGAACCGGGAGAGGTACAACTCGGGTACCAGGTCGTGCTGGTCGAAGACGAACCGCGCTCCGCGCCGCTTCATCCACAGCGCCGGCAGGAACAACAGGTCGGGTGGATTGCAGGCGTGGACCACGTCGACCGGGCCGATCCTGCGGGCCAGCCGGACCGTGTGCCACAACGCCGATCCGTACTCCTGGATGTAGCCGGCCGGTCCTCCGGTGGCCGCGCGCAACGGGTAGCGGTGGATCCGCACCCCGTCCAGCAAGACCTCCGACTCCGTGTCCCGGGTGGTCCCTCGGGGACAGATCACATGCACCGTCCAGCCCGCGTCGCGCAGCGTCGTGCACTCCTGCCACACCCGCCGGTCGAACGGCACGGAAAGGTTCTCCACGAGCACCAGCGCGCGACGGGTCGTCCCGCCGCCGCCGGTCGAGTCACCAGGCAAGGCCCATGTACCCCGGTTCGGTCCGGCGCGCATCGGCGTCGGGAAGGCGGACGAGGTCGACGATCAGCGGGCCGTCGCCATGGGGCAGCGCCGACAACACGGCCGGATCCTTGGTCCCCACCAGGCAGACCTCGGCATGCTCGAGCACCTCGCCGACCGACTCGGCGAGCAACTGCGCGAGGTGCGGCAGCCTGGTCTCGATGTACTCGCGGTTCGCGCCGAGCAACCGGGAGAGGTTCACGTTGGGGTCGTAGATCCGCAGGTCGTAGCCCTTGCCGAAGAGCCTCTCCGCCAGCTCGACGAGCGGGCTTTCACGGAGGTCGTCGGTGCCGGGCTTGAAGGACAGCCCGAACAGGCCGACCCGACGCTTGCCGGTGCGCTCGACCATTTCCACGGCGCGCTGGAGGTGTTCGGAGTTGGAGGGCAGCACGTGGGCGAGGATGGGCACCGAGATGTCGGCCCGTCGTGCCGCGTGGAGCAGGCTGCGCAGGTCCTTGGGCAGGCAGGAGCCACCGAAGGCGAAGCCCGGCCGCAGGTAGGCGGGGCTGATGTTCAGCTTGCGGTCGGCCAGGAACACGTCCACCACCTGGTGCGTGTCCACTCCGAGGGCCTGGCACACCGCGCCCAGCTCGTTCGCGAAGCCGATCTTGAGGCCGTGGAACGCGTTGTCGGCGTACTTGATCGCCTCGGCCGTCGGGATCGGCACCCGGAACACCTCACCGGGCAATCCGTCGTACAGCGCCTCCACCACGTCGCCGCTCGCCGGGTCGAGTTCGCCGATGACGGTCTTCGGCGGATCGAAGAAGTCCCGCACGCTCGTGCCCTCGCGCAGGAACTCCGGATTGACCGCGATCCCGATGTCCACACCGGCGGTGCCGCCGATGTACTTCTCCAGGATCGGCACCAGCAGGTTCAGGCAGGTGCCCGGCAGCATGGTGCTGCGGAACACGATGGTCTGTCGCCCGCCCCGCTCGGCCACCGCGGCACCGATCTGCTCGGTGACCCGCTCCAGGTAGGTGGTGCACAGACTGCCGTTGGGCTCCGACGGCGTACCCACGCAGACCAGTGACACGTCGCTGGCCATGATCGCCTCGCGGACGTCGCTGGTGGCGCGTAACGCCCCGGACCCCACGACCTCGGCGATGAGTTCGCCGATCCGTTCTTCGACCACCGGGGCCTTGCCGGCGTTGACCAGGTCGACCTTCGCCTGGTTCACGTCCACCCCGATGACCTCGTGCCCCAGGCTGGCCAGGCACGCAGCCGACACGCAGCCGACGTAGCCGAGCCCCAAGACGCTGACTCTCATAACCCGTTCCTCCCCCCAGGCAGGCCCTTTTGGCCTGCGGTACGTGAGCCGACCGGACAACGTTCCCCGCGCATCAGTAGGCGCCCTGCCCCTGAACCACCGCGCGCAGCGTCTTCCACAAAATCACCGTGTCGAGGGCCAGTGACCAGTCCTCCACGTACCGCAGGTCCAGCCGGACCGCCTCCTCCCACGGCAGGTCGCTGCGTCCGCTGATCTGCCACAGGCCGGTGAGCCCGGGCTTGACCAGCAGGCGCCGCCGGATGTCCGGGCCGTAGGCGGCGGACTCCTCCGGCAACGGAGGCCGCGGACCGACGAGCGACATCGATCCGGTGAGCACGTTGAGGAGCTGCGGGAGCTCGTCGAGCGAGTACCGGCGCAGCATCGATCCCACCCGGGTCACCCGCGGGTCCCGGCGGAGTTTGAACAGCAGGCCGGCGCCCTCGTTGAGGTCGGCCAGCTCGGCGCGTGCCCGGTCGGCCCCGGCGACCATGGTGCGGAACTTCACCATGGTGAACTCCCGGCCGTCCTTGCCGACCCTGCGCTGGCGGTAGAACACCCCACCCCGGCTGTCCGTCAGGACGAGCATGGCGACGAACGCCATCAGGGGCGTGAACAGCATCAGCAACACCAGCGCGCCCAGTCGGTCGACGACTTCCTTGACCGCTCGGCGGGTCCCGGTGAAGATCGGCATGCTGACCCGCAGGAGCGGGATCCCGAGCACCGCGTCGACGTGCAGCCGCGGTCCGGCCACCTCCATCAGCACGGGGGCCACGACCATCTCGGCATCGCTGCCTTCGAGGTTCCAGGCCAGCCGTTGCAGCCGGTCCGGGGACCAGTGCGGGTCCGAGGTGACCGCGACGACACGGTAGCCGTCACGGTGGACGTGGCCCGCGACGTCCGTCAGTCGGCCGACGACGGGCACTCCGTCCAGGTGGTCACCGTCGAGCCAGAGACCGTCCGGCGTGCACACGGCCTCGACCCGCCACCCGAGGTGCGGAAACTTGCGGGTTCGGGCGATCAGGTCGCGCACGGTGGCCGGGCTTCCGGCGGCGAGCACCGGTCGCAGGCACCGCCCTTCCTTGCGCTGTTTGTGCAGCCACAGGCGCAGCAGGTACCGCTCGGTCATCGTGACGAGCGCGATGGCCGGTAACGCGACGAAGATCCAGAGCTTGATGTTGTGCGAGGTGAGGGCGATCCCGCCGAGCGCCAGCACGACGGCCGCCGCGAACAGTGAGCGCCCGAGCCGACGGAACTCCTCGGCGCCCTGACCGAGTACGGCCGGCGCCCAGGACCGGGTCACCGCAAGCGCTCCCAGCACCAGCAGCTCGGTGCCGAAGGCGAGGATTCTCCACTTCTCGTGCCAGTTGGCCGCGTCCCTGACCCCGAAGAAGCCGCCGATCGCCACCACCACGAAGGCGGTGGCCACGGTATCGCTGATGATCACCGTGTGGCGGTACCGCTGCGCCCAGTCGACGGCGGGCCGGCCGATGGCTCGGCTCGCCGTACGCCCGGGCGCCGATAATAACGGCCCGACCGACTCCCCTTCCCCCTGCCGCACGGTTCCCCCCAGGTCGCCCGTGGACTCGACGTGTTCGTTCCACACGGTTCCTCCCCCCGGGAGGCCCGCGCCCCCCGCACTGTTCGTCCCCCGGGAGGCCCACCCCCCGTGCCGCGCTGTTCGTCCCCATCGGAAGGCCCCCGCCTCCCGCGTCGCGCTGTTCCCTCCGCCGGGGGGACTCGGCCCCCCGCATGGCATACCGGCTCAGTGGGGCGTTACGTGAAGACCCCACACGGCCGACAGCGGATTTGTCATGTCCTGCCAGGGCCCCGAGACACACGGGAACCCATGACCATTGCCCCCCACACCCAAGGCTCCCCCCTCGGGCTCCACGAATCGATCACTCACGTCGGGCGCCGGGCACGCCATTGCCGACCGTCCGTGACGTCAGACCTGTAGATCACTTTGTGGTGCTTCGTGTCCAAGGATGCGAAGCACGGTCAATCTAGAGCATGGTGGGCCCCCTGAAGAGGGGAATGTATGCAACTTGTGCTCAAGCTTTGAAGGTTGACCGTAGAACGATGGCTGCCCGCCGGTGCCCTACAGGCGACGACGTGCCGTGTGACCTGTGAGGACGGGAGGTTTCGCGGCTGTCGGCACCTCGGTGTCCGAGGTGTTTCGGTACTGCTGTTCGGATGCGCTGGGGGCACGGGGCGGCCCGGCCGTCGGGTGGCGCCGTGCGCAGAGGGTGCGTGCCGGGCCGGTGAGGGGGAGAGGAACCCCGCCGGGCGGGTCCGGCGGTGCCCCCGCCCAGGGGGCACTGCGTGGAGTCGGGGGCTCCGGCGCGAGCGAGGCGGGGTGGGCGCCGACGCGCCGGCCGGAATGGGTCGGGTTGTCATTTATGCTTCAAGGCGGCCGCGCGGCGGTGGCTCGTCGCGGTCCGCGGCACCTGCGGAACGGTCGGGTCCGGCCGGTCGGGGCGCGTGGCCTGCGTGGGGCCCTGGCCCGTGCGGGAAACACGGGACGCCGGTCGAGAAGGTCTTGGGGAATCGAGTGACCGCCGATACGCGTCTCAGTGGTGTGGGGTGCGCAGCCCCCCGCCCGTGAACAGAAGACCCCCAGGGAGAAGTGAGGTATGCCGGTGATCTGCGTCGGAGGCATGATCGGGATCGGCAAGACGAGCGTGGCCGAGCTGCTCGCCAAGGAGCTGGGCAGCGACGTCTTCTACGAGAGCGTCGAAGACAATCCGATCCTCCCGCTCTTCTACACGGCGAGCCCCGAGGAGATCCAGGCGAACCGCTACCCCTTCCTCCTCCAGCTCTACTTCCTTCAGACCCGGTTCGCCGCCATCAAGGAGGCGTACAAGCAGGGCGACAACGTCCTCGACCGGTCCATCTACGAGGACTGGTACTTCGCCAAGGTCAATCACGACCTGGGACGGATCAGCTCCCTCGAGATGCGGGTGTACGAGGGACTGCTGGGCGAGATGATGCGCGAGATCGACGGCCTGCCGTACCGCAAGGCGCCCGATCTCATGGTCTACCTCAAGGCGGACTTCGAGACGGTGCTGCATCGCATCGGGCTGCGGGGCCGTGACTTCGAGCAGGACGAGAGCCTCGTCGAGTACTACCGGACGCTGTGGTCCGGCTACGACGACTGGGTGCACAAGCACTATTCGGCCAGTGAGGTCCTCGTCGTGGACATGAACCACACCGATGTGGTGAAGAACCCCGAGGACGCGGCCCGCGTGGTGCAAGAGGTCAGGGACGCGCTGACCGTGGCAAGGCACCGGGGCTGAGATCCTTCCCCACGGGCGCCGAGGCGTCGGGCGCCGCGCCGAGGCGGAACCGGTGCCGTGAGCACCGGTTCCGCCTCGGTGTCGGGCCCACCCGCGGGTGGCCCCTCAGCGCGTGGTGATCTGCTGGAGCGCCGCGCCCTGGTAGCGGGCACCGGCGTTCCACAGGATGAAGGAATTCATCTTGTTGGCCGCCGCGGCCTTGATCTGTTCGGCCACCTCGGCCGGCCCGTAGGCGCTGCCCATCGAGAAGTCCTGGAGCCACGGCACGATCTCGGTCCGGGTGCCCTTCGCCTGGCGGGCGAAGTCGGCGAGGGAACGCTGCACGATCGCGTACGGAGCGGTGTCGGGCTGTGCGACACCGTACTCGCCCGGCCCCCAGTGGGACGGGTAGACCATCGGTGCGATGTAGTCCGTGACCTTGACCAGGGCCCCGATGTCCTGCGCGATCTCGGTGGGCCGGGTGGCGGCGATACCGAAGACCGAGACGCCCAGGTAGGCGGTGTGCGGACGCAGCGCGGTGCGGGTGTCGGCGACGAACGAGGTGATCGACTGCTCGGGCGTCGCGCTGCCGATGCCCGGGAAGCGCATGTGGGAGAGCGGGCCGTCCGGGCGGCGCACGTAGTCGTAGAGGATGTCGTCGAAGCCGAGCCGGGCCGCCTCGACGGCGAGGTCCCGGTTGTACGCGCGGACCGTGGCGTTGGCGAAGTTGGTGAAGGACAGCGCACCGTAGTGGCCGCCGTCGTAGGGCTGTCCGGTCGGGGTCAGGACGAGCTGGTCGCTCTTGCCCGACTTCCAGGCGGCCGAGGCGAGCCTGGGGTCGCGGAAGGCCACGATGCGGCCGATGACCTGGGCGCCGGCGGCGTGGATCTCGGCGATGGCCTTGCGGGCGTCGTAGTAGCCCTTGGCCGCGCCGATCCGGCGGGCCAGCGGCACCTGTGAGTCGTACCCGACCTCGCCGTCCTCGTCCTTGACGTCCAGCTCGACGGCATTGAGCTTGCCGCTTCGAACGAGGGCGAGGATGCCGCCGCGCAGGGTGTCGTCTCCCCACCCGATGGCGGTGATGTGTGCGGCACGGATCATGGGGCGCCGCCCCCGGGTGGACACCTCCTTGGTGGTGGTGTTTCCGGCACGGTCCACCGCGGTGACCGTCGCGAGGGGGGTGCCCTCGGGGACCGTGATCCTGAAGACCCCGGTCTTGTCGACGGGGACCTTCCTGCCGTTGACGCTCACCTCGGAGTCGGTCGACGCGCGGCCGGTGAGGGTCACGCGGGTGGCGACGCCCTTGACGTCGGGGTCGGCCACCGCCAGCTCGGGAGCGGTGGAGTCCACCCGGAAGCCCACGACCTTGCGGTACGAGGCGAAGGGGAAGCTGCTGTCGCCCGTCACCACCAACGTGTGTCGGCCTTCGGTGAGGCGCGGGAGGGCGAGTTTCAGGCGAGAGGCCTCGGCCGTGACGGGGACGGCCGTGCCGTCCAGGGTGGCGCGCAGTCCGTCCCTGCCGCCGGCCTCCTCGGTGGCCAGGTAGGCGCTGACGTGCGCCGCTTCGCGGCCGTCGAGGACGGCGCCGTCGCCCAGACCGTGGAGGCCCGGGCCCGGCGCGAGGATGGTCCAGGCTCCGATGGCCGCTCCGGCCAGTCCGAGAGCCCCGGTCGTCGCCAACAGGACGACCCGATGGTTCGGGCGGCGGAGGCGGAGGGGGGTGGCCGAGCGCGATATGTGCTGGGGGGACATCGTGCCGTCCTTCGTGCCGTGAGCCGGATGCTGACTTCATTCATTGCCGGCCGGCGCCCTCGTCGCCGCGTTCCACCCACAATTCACACGAATGCCTCGTGAATGCCCGGCGTGGCGGCTACGCCATGCAGGGGGCGGTGCGGTACGCGCGCTCCCGTCGGAGGTAGGGATGGCGGGAAACGTCCGCTTTGGAGGGCTCCTCATGCGCCACCCGCTCGTCCCGCTGAGCGCCCTGGTGGGCGCCGCCCTGCTCGCCTCCGGCTGTTCCACGGGGCCGTCACCGGCCACCGGGGAACGCCGTGGGACCGCCACGTCCGCCGCGGTCGGCGCCGTCGCCGCGAAGACGCCGGCAGAGGTCGGCGCCGACGAACTCGGCCAGGTGCCCGTGCTGATGTACCACCAGCTCACCGGGAAACCGGCCGGCGTCTACGACCGCACCCCGGCCGATTTCCGTGCCGAGATGGAGCGTCTCGCGCGGGAGGACTACGTTCCCGTGACGGCCCGGGACTTCCAGACGGGCCGCATCGACATCCCCGCCGGGACGCACCCGGTGGTCCTCACCTTCGACGACTCGACCAACAGTCAGGTGCGCCTCGGCCCGGGGGGCGTCCCGGCGCCCGACACGGCCGTCGCCATCCTGAGGGAGACGGCCGCGAAGCACCCCGGCTTCAAGCCGGTGGCGACGTTCTTCGTCAACGCGGACGGCTTCTCGGCGACCGGTACCGCCAAGGCCCTGACCTGGCTCAAGGGGCACGGGTACGAGGTCGCCAACCACACCGACCGCCACGAGAACCTGCGCTCCCTGGACGAGGCGGGTGCCACGCGGGCGATCTCGGCCGGACAGCTCGCGATCGAGAGGGCGGTGCCCGGGACGCGGGTCACGTCACTCGCCCTGCCCTTCGGCGCCATGCCCCGGCCGGCCGGAATCGCCACGCGGGGAACGGGCTACCGCTACGACGGGGTGTACCTCGTGGGAGCCAACCCCTCGGTCTCGCCGTTCGCGAAGACGTTCACCCCCGGCGCGATCCCGCGCATCCGCTCGGCGGGACCCGAGGGCGAGGACGCCGACTTCGGCTCGTCGCGCTGGCTGGACAAGCTCGCCGCGGGGAAGAACCGGTACGTGTCCGACGGGGACCCGAACACCGTCGCCTTCCCGAGCGCGTCCCGGAACGAGCTGTCCCCGGCCTTCGCGCGGCGCGCCCGCCCGTACTGAGCCGCGAGGACGAGGACGACCCTGGACCGGTGGCCGGAACCGACCGGGTTGACGACCCGGGTCCTGCCGATCCGGCGCATCACCGCCCGCGACCGGAGGTTGCGGACGGTCGTCGACGCCACGATCTCCGACAGTCCGAGAGAGTCGAAGCCGAAGGCCGGGCACATCGCCGCCTCGTCGGTCCGCGGGCGGCCGAAGAGACCGACGTCGCGGTGCCGGGACGGGTGTCGGATTGTCTTTGCCCGCGGGTGACGCCGCTGTGTATGTTGCTTGCCGGGCGGAGATCGGTACGGGAGTTCGATCTCTCGTGCTGTTTCGACAAGCCTTGGGGCAGGGCGAGTTGGTCGGGATCGTGGGGTCGTCCAGGGGGAGTTCCGTGGCGCCGACAGCCTGAACCTGATCGTTCGTGTGTCGTGCTCCCGCATGCCCGAGACCGGGTGTGTGTCGCCGGCGGACGTGGACCTTCACTTGTGCCCGGCGCGGCGTCGGAGAAGTCAGAGAATCGGCCGTCGGGCCGACGAAGATCAGTGAGGGAAGACATGACGCGTAGGCTGACAGCGGCGCTGGTGGCGCTGCTGACCGTACTCGGTTTCAACATCCTCGGCGATGAGGCCGCCGTTGCCGCCGGCGGCACCCGGCTGTACAACTCCGGTAACTGCGCCACTCCCCAGGGCAACAGCGGGGCCAATGGCACGGTCATCACCACGTGGTCGTGCACGGGTAGCAACCTGCAGAACTGGCACTGGGTCAGCGACTCGATCGTGCACGACGCGAGCGGCAGGTGCCTGACGCCGCGGGGCAACGCCACGAACACCAACGGCGCCGTCCTCACCCTGTGGGACTGCACCGGATCGCCCGCCCAGAACTTCGCCGGGAACAGCGGTCGGACCTGGACCGTCAACGGGGTCAAGTGCCTGACCAACAAGGGCGGATCACAGGCCAACGGCACGTGGGTCACGCTGTGGCAGTGTTCGCCCGAGTTCAACTACGGCCAGTCGTGGGGCCTCGTGCGCTAGTCGATCGAGAACTCCCCCCAGGGCGCCCACTGGTGCCCCGCGCCGTCACGAGGGCCCCGCACCGGGAGGTGCGGGGCCCTCGGTCGTTCATCCCCCGTCGGGCCGCCGCGCGGTCACCGCCGGCGCTCGGGTCCGGTCCGTTCGGCGGGCCGGAACGTCCCGGTACCAGGCTCCGTGCCAGGCTCCGCGGACCGGCAGGAAGGGCCGCCGGTCGCTGTCGGCGTTCACGTGCGGTACCTCCGTTGTCAGAGTCGCGGAAGGACGGGGCGTGCCGTCACACCGTAAAAGACCGCGGAGCGCAGGCGCCATGTGGCCGCCCCTCACCATCGGACTCCTTTTTGTGTGCCCGGGCGCCACTGCGCGCCGGATTCGCCGATTCCCGATGCCATCGACGGGCGCGGATGTCGGCCTGCCGAGATTACCGATGAGCCGACCTTCGGCATCTTGTCGCCGTGCCTTTCATCGGTTATGGAGAACGCCGACAGCCCCCTGGGATTGGTCATTACCACGAGGGTTCCACCCGGCCCCCCGGATCAACCCATCTGTGAATCGTGTCAAGTGCATTAGTTTAGGAAGAGAGCATTCCGGTATGAGTGATGACCGAACCTTGACCGGACTGGCTGATTTCCGTCTGGATGGCGATTGTGACGCATGGCACATCCCCACCCCTTCGAATCGGGCAAAGCGGGGCATTTCTTACGAGAATCCGGCGGAGTGAGTGATTCTACTGGCGAAAAACGAACGCCCGCCCATCGGCCAGACATTACCGAGGCTTGACCTGGATATACCGGTCTCCATAACCTCCGGATCGTGCTTGCGCCGCCGATCAACGGTGCATCAGTTACGTCAAACCATTTGACCGGAGGGTTGTATGTACGACGTCATTGTTGTAGGTGGCCGCTGTGCGGGATCGCCCGTTGCGATGCTGCTGGCTCGACAGGGCCACCGGGTGCTCGTGGTGGATCGGGCCTCATTCCCCAGTGACACGGTGTCGACCCACTACATTCACCAGGCCGGCCTGCTGAAGCTTCAGGAGTGGGGTCTGCTCGAGGAGATCATCGCGGCCAAGACGCCGGCGCTCCGAAAGATGCATTACTCGTACCGGGGCATCGATCTCAACGGGTTCGCCGACCCGGTGGACGGTGTCGACGCCGTCTACTGCCCCCGTCGTACGGTGTTGGACGAAATCCTCGTCAACGCCGCTCGCCGGGCCGGTGCCGAGGTCATCGAAGGGTTCACCGTATCCGACCTGGTCTTCACCGACGGCCGTGTGACCGGGATCCGCGGCCGCGAAGGGGACGGGCCGGAGCGGGAGTTCCGCGCCACCGTGGTCATCGGGGCCGACGGCTTCCACTCGACGGTCGCCAAGAAGGTGGGCGCGGAACTGTACAACGTGCGCCCCGCGGCAGGCTTCATCTACTACTCGTACTACAGCGGCCTCGACGACTGGGGTCTGCACCACAAGACCGGTTTCAACGAGAAGTGGTTCGGCACCTGGCCCACGAACGACGGCGTGAACATGCTGGCCGTCATCTGCACGCGACGCCAGCTCAAGGAGTTCCGTCAGGACGTCGAGGGCGGCTTCCAGGGCGTGTTCGACGACGTGTCCCCGGAGATGGGAGCGCAACTGCGCGACCAGGGGCGGCGTGAAGAGGACTTCAGGCCCATGCGCTACCCGGACAACTACTACCGCCGCGCCCACGGCCCCGGTTGGGCTCTGGTCGGCGACGCCGGCTACCACAAGGACCCCTACACGGGGTGGGGCATCACCGACGGCTTCCTGCACGGCGAACTCCTCGCCGAGCGCGTCCACCAGGGCCTGACCGGTGAGCGGCCGATGGACGAGGCGCTCGCCGAGTACAACAAGGTGCGCGACGAGGAGAGCGCCGGCGTCTACGACTTCACGACGACGCTCGGTGAACTCACCGAACTCCCGCCGTTCTTCCGGGCGACGATGGCCGCGATGGGCCAGACCCAGGAGTGGACCAACAAGATGCTCGGCCTGATCGGCGGAGTCGTCCCGGACTACGAGGTCTACGCGCCGGACGCCCTTGAGCAGCTCTACGACGCCGCCGGCACCCCGCAGGAGGAACGGATCTACGATCCGGCCGGCTGACGACCCCCGCCCCATCGAGTCCCACCGGGACACGAACGCCAAGTGCCGTGCGTCGAGCGTGCCGATCCCGACGCTCGCGCCGGTGCTTCGCGCCACCCCCGCACAGGCAGCCGTGTAGACCACTCCGGAGGACGGACTACTCCGGAGGACGGCGGGCCCGCCCGCACGCAGCTCCGGCCGTCGTCCGACGACCCGGCGGTCCTCCGAGCAGCCGTCGGACCACAGGGCAGTGGCCCGACCACTCACCGACCGGGCCCGGGTGCCCGTCGACCGAGCCCGCCGCGCCCTGCCGGCCCGGCCCGGCCACTTCTTTCCCCATCAGCGTTCGGCCACCCTGCCGTCCCGCCACCGGCGACGCTCGGTGCGGCCTTCCCACAGGCCCCGAGCCCATGGCATTTCGGCACTGCATTCGATGCGCTTCACCCTCTGAGGGAGCCCACCAGATGACGCGTGCGTCCAGCATGTTCGATCTCATCAGTGACCAGGACGAGGAAAGGCCCTACTTCGAGACAGGCGGCATCGGCAGGTCACACGAGTTCTACACCGGTGAGGAGCAGTACCGGCGGGAGATGTCCCGCATCTACGGCCGGCGCTGGCTCCCGGTGGACCACGTCTCCCGCCTCAAGGAGAAGGGTGCCTACAGCACCCTGAACATCGGCACCGGCTCCGTCCTCCTCATCCACGGGGACGACGGCATCCAGGCCTACCACAACTACTGCCGGCACCGCGGGTACAAGCTCGTCGAGGAGGCCACGGGCAAGCGACAGAGCCTGGTGTGCCTCTACCACTGCTGGGTGTACGACCGGAACGGCAAGCTGAAGAGCCTCAACGGCACCTACCTGGACCACTTCTTCGAGAAGGAGAAGAACGGTCTGCTGCCGGTGCGCACCGAAGTCCGGTTCGGTGTCGTCTTCATCGCCCTCTCCGAGGACGCCCCCGACCTCGACGCCTCGCTCGGCGAGTTCGGCGAGTTCGCGAAGGTCTACGAGCTCGCCGACCTGGAGTGCGTCGAGGCGAAGGACTACCCGGTCGCCTCGAACTGGAAGCTCGTGGCACACAACGTCAACGAGAGCCTGCACTTCCCGACCGCCCACAAGGACCTGCACCGCATCACCGACTTCGACGACGCGGGCACCTACGACCTCGAGGGCGACATCGTCGGGGCGTGGCAGTCGATCCGCGGCGGCTACAACTCCGTCTCCATGACCGGGCGCAGCGGCCGGACGCCCATGCCGCAGGTTCCCGAAGGGGACCGGCTGAAGATCAATTGGATCACCATCCTGCCCAACCTCCTGTTCGGGTTCACGGCCGACTACGTGATGATGCAATGGGTCTGGCCAGAGAGCCCCGGCACCTGCTTCGTCCGGCACTTCTGGCTCTTCCACCCCTCCGAGACCGCCAAGAGCGACTTCTCCCACGAAGCCGTGTTCGCCCTGTGGGACAAGGCGAACCACGAGGACTGGGAGATGTGCGAGCGCACGCACCGCGGCCTGTCGAACCCGCTGTGGACACCCGGGCAGCTCTCGCTCGACGAGGAGGTCGTCTCCCAGATCGACTCCTGGGTCGCCCGCGAGTGCGCCGAAGCCCCGGCCACCCTCGCGCACGGCAACGATGCCGCCGCGCACGGCGAGGACACCGCCGAGTCCGGGAAGGCCGCAGAGTGAGCACGACAGCCAACTGCTACCTCATCGGCGGCACCAGGGTCCTCACTCGGTGCGCCGCCCGACTCCTCGACTCCGGCGTGCGCATCGAGGGCATCCTCAGCGACGACCCCGCCGTGACCGAATGGGCCCGCACACAAGGCGTCCCGGTGCTCGACCCGCACGCGGACCTGGCGCAGACCCTGTCGGCGCGGCCGTTCGACTACCTCTTCAGCATGGTCAACTTCCGGATCCTGCCCGCCCCGGTCCTCGACCTGCCGGACATCGCCGCGATCAACTTCCACGACGGGCCGCTGCCCCGCTACTCCGGCAGCCACGTCCCCGCCTGGGCGCTGTACGAGGGCGCGTCCCGGCACGCGGCCACCTGGCACCGGATGACGGAGGCCGTGGACGCCGGCGGCGTGCTGCTGGAGCGCTGGTTCCCCATCCGTGACCACTCGACGGCCCTGTCCCTGACGTACGAGACGGCCGAGGTGGGCATCGAGCTCTTCGCCGACCTCGTCCCGCACGTCGTGGCGCGGACCCTGCCCGAGCCGCTGGACACGGGCGACCGCGAGCGGCGGTTCTACCGGCGGTCCGACCGCATGGCATCCGGCGGCATCATCCACGCGGGCACCTCGGCCGCCGAGGCCGAACGGCTCTCCAAGGCCCTGGACTACGGCTCCTTCCCGAACCCCCTCGGGGTGACGACCCTCGTCACCGAGCAGGGTGCGGTGTTCACCCGACAGGTCAGGCTGATCCCGCGCGAGGACACGCGTACCGGGACCACCGTGCAGTCGGTGACCACGTCCGCCATCACCCTGGCGGCCCCGGACGCCGACCTCGTGCTGAGCGACTGGAACGCCGTCGACGGGAGCGCGCTGAGCGGCCAGGCGGCCGCGCAGCGGCTCGGAATCACCCCGGGGGCACCGCTGCCCGCGGCCTCGGAGCAGCGCCTCGCGGACATCGCCGCCGCCCAGAAGGCGCTGCGGCCCCACGAGCCGTGGTGGCGCGCACGCCTTGAGCGGCTGCGCCCCGCCCCGCTGCCCGCCGACGACTTCTCCGCCGCCGCGGCCCACTACAGCCGCCACGAACTGGCCTTCACCCCCGCCTCGCGGGAGGAGGCGGTCGCGGTCGTCCGCGCCTTCCTCACCGTCGTCGCCGAGCGCACCGGCGAGCACGTCTTCGACTTCGCCTGGTCGCCTTCGGCCGCGCGGGACCTCTCCGAGCGGACCCATGGCATCGCCGCCGCACGCTTCCCCGTACGGTTCGACGGCGACACCACCCGCTCCCTCCAGGCCAAGCTGGACGAGGCCGCGGCCCACCAGGGCTACGCCGGCGACCTCGAACTCCGGCTCGGCCTGGCCGGGCGCCCGCTCGGCTCCGACGAACCGAGCTTCACCCGCGTCATGGTGTTGGACCGGGGCGCCGGGGAGGAGGCGTCCTCGGAACCGCACACCGAGATCGCCCTGCTGTGCCTGCCGGACGGGCCGCCCACGATCTTCGTCCGCGAGACCGCGATGGACGCGGACGCGGCGCTGGACTTCACCGAGCAGGTCGAGGACCTGGTCCTGACCGCCCTCCTCCACGGCGAGGAGACGGGCCCCGCTCCGCACGCCGAAGGAAGCCGGGACGCCCGGACCGACGAGCACCACGCGCGACCGACCGAGTCCCGACCGGACACCGCCGGCGCCCCCGCCGTGCCCGGGACGCTCCTGGACCTGTTCGCGGCCGTCGCGGCGGACCGGCCGGCCGCCATCGCCGTCCGCAGTGGCGCCCGCACACTGGACTACGCCGGGCTGGACGCCTGGGCCGACGCCGTCGCCGCCCGTCTGCACGACGAGGGCATCGAGCCCGGCTCGGTGGTGGCCGTCCTGATGGAACGGGACGTCGCGCTGCTCCCGGCACTGCTCGGAATCCTGCGCGCCGGCGCGGCCTTCCTGCCCCTGGACCCCGGCTACCCCGTGGACCGGCTCCGGCGGTACGTGGAGGTCTCGCGGTGCGACCTCATCGTCACCGACGACCGTACCCACGCCCTGGGCGCGTCCCTGGGCCCGGCGTGGCTGATACCCGCGTCGGACGGTTCCGCGCAGGCCGTGCCGGCGACGGTCACCGCCTCCGACCTCGCCTACCTCCTCTTCACCAGCGGCTCGACCGGCAACCCCAAGGGCGTGGAGGTCGAGCACGGAGCGCTGGTCAACTTCCTCACCGGGATCGGCGAACGCCTCGGGGTCTCGCCCGACGACTCCGTGCTCGCGCACACCACGGTCGCCTTCGACATCTCCCTGCTGGAACTCTTCCTCCCGCTCACGTCCGGCGCGACCGTGGTCCTGGCCTCGCGGGAGATCGCGGGAGACCCCTATCGTCTGGCCGAGCTCACCGCCGAGGTGACCGTGGCCCAGGCGACACCCAGCCTGTGGCGCCTGCTGCTGGGCACCGGCTGGACCCCCGCCGAGCGGCTGACCGTCCTCTCCGGGGGCGAGGCCCTGCCGCCCGCCACCGCCGAGCGCCTCCATGCGGCGGCCCGCGCCCTGTGGAACCTGTACGGCCCGACCGAGGCGACGATCTGGACCTCGTGCCACCGGGTCACCTCGGTGGGCTCCTTCGTTCCGCTCGGCGAGCCCCTGCCTCACACGGAACTGCACGTCCTCAACGGGCAGTTGGAGCCGTGTGTCGCCGGATCCACGGGCGAGCTGTACCTCTCGGGCGCCGGACTCGCCCGCGGCTACGCCGGCAGGCCGGACCTGACGAACGACGTCTTCACCGTCCACCCCGTGACCGGCGTACGGCTCTACCGGACGGGCGACGAGGTACGCCTGCACGCCGACGGCGCGATCGAGTGGCTCGGCCGCGCCGACGCCCAGGTGAAGGTGCGCGGCAACCGCATCGAACCCGCCGAGATCGAGAGGGTGTTGGAGAGGTTCGACGGCATCACCGCCGCCGTCGTCGTCGCGGCGCGGTTCGAGGGGAGGGGCGAACCGAGGCTGACCGCCTACCTGGTGGGCGAGGGCACGCCCGTCAAGTCCCGGCTCGACGCGTTCGTCGGCGCCGCCCTGCCCGGCTACATGGTGCCCGACGCCTACGTCAACCTCGACGCCTTGCCGCTGACCGACAACGGCAAGGTGGCGCGCGCCCGGCTGCCGCTGCCTACGCGCGAGACCATCATCCCCACCGCCGCCGGGTCCGCCGAAACACGGGTGGAGCCCGTGGAGCCGCCGACGTCCCCGGAATCCGTACAGCCTGCGACGATCACGCCTGCGACGATCACGCCTGCGACGATCACGCCTGCGACGATCACGCCTGCGACGATCACGCCCGCGACGATCACGCCCGCGACGATCACGCCCGCGACGATCACGCCCGCGACGGCCACTCCGGTACCGGCCACTCCGGCGACGGCTCCGGTGACGGCGGAAGCGCTCGCCGACTCGATCGCGGCGATGTTCGCGGCCACGCTGGACCTTCCCTCCTTCGACGTGCACGCCAACTTCTTCGACCTGGGCGGCGACTCGGTCAACGTCACGTCCGCCGCCGTCCGGCTCAGCCGTGAGCTGGGCGTCGACCTCACCGCCCCGTCGATCTTCGCCTCCGGCACCCCGGTGAAGTTGGCCCGGCTGCTGGGCGCGGAGGGAGTGGTACCGCTGCTCGGCGGCCCGGAGACCGAAGTCCCCGTCACGACCGCCCCGGAGCCGGCGCGTCCCGAGCCCCTCGCGACGGAACCCGCCACGAGCGAGCGGGTGGCGACCTCACCCGCGCGGCCGGACCCCGTCGTGTCCGCGGTGTCCGCGCCCGCGGAGCCCACTCGGCCGGCCGCCGACGACGGCGCCCTGGCCGTCATCGGCATGGCGTGCCGGTTCCCCGGAGCCGCCACTCCCGACGAGTTCTGGCAGAACCTCGTCGACGGGGTGTCCAGCGTCGGGAACGCCCCGGACGGCAAGCGCGGCTGGGCCCACCTGTGGTCCGAGACCGGCACCGACGACGTACGGATGGGCTGGGTGGACGGTGTCGAGTACTTCGACGCCGCCCGCTTCGGACTCACCGACCGCGAGGCCCGCCGCATGGATCCCCTCCAGCGGATCCTGCTCAGCGTCACCGCGGAGGCCCTGGAGAGCGGCGGCCACGACCACACCTCCCTCGGTGCCGCCACCGGCGTCTTCGTCGGCGCCATCGCGAGCGACTTCCCGGAGTTGGTGGCACGGAGCATCGGGCACGACGACCCGCACGTGGCGACGGGCACCGCCCCGTCCCTGCTCGCCAACCGGCTGTCGCACGTCTTCGACTGGTCCGGGCCGAGCTTCGCCGTCGACACGGCCTGCTCGTCCTCCCTCGTCGCCCTGCACCAGGCGGCCATGCACCTGCGGGCGGGCGACGTGGACGCCGCCGTGGTCGGGGCCGCCAACCTGGTCCTCACTCCGGCCAAGACGCGCTCCTTCGTCCGCAACGGGATGCTGTCCCCCCAGGGGACGTGCCGCGCCTTCGACGACGGCGCCGACGGCTACGTACGAGGAGAGGGCGCGGGCGCCGTCATCCTCAAACGGCTCGCCGACGCCGAACGCGACGGCGACGCCGTCCTGGCCGTGATCCGCGGCACCGCCGTCAACCACACCGGAGGCAGCGCCGGCTTCCTCACCGCCCCCAGCAGGCCGGCCCAGGAAGCCGTACTGCGCAAGGCGCTGGCCGGCTCCGGGCGCACGGCCGCCGACATCGGCTACATCGAGGCCCACGGCACCGGCACCCAGCTCGGCGACCTCATCGAACTCGAAGCCCTGCACGCGGTCCTGGGCGGACCGGCCGGCCGGCAACCCGTCGCCGTGGGCTCGGTGAAAACCAACATCGGCCACCTGGAGCCGGCCGCGGGCATCGCCGGACTGATCAAGACGATCCTGACGCTCCAAGCGGGCCACATCCCGGCGTCGCTGAACTTCAGCACCCCCAACACCTCCTTCGACTTCGACGGCTCGCCCCTCTTCGTGGCCGACCGGCCCCGGCCGTGGGGGAGCGGCCCGCGCGTCGCGGGCGTCAGCAGCTTCGGCTTCGGCGGCGCGAACGCCCACGTCGTCCTCGAAGCCGGCCCCGCCACCGCACCGGAACGCGACGAACCCGGCCCGCGGCTGCTGGTCCTCTCCGCGGGCTCGGACGAGGCGCTGCGCACGCTGGCCCACCGGCTGGTGCTGATGCTGCGCTCCTCCTACTGCCCGTCCCTGGACGCACTGAGCGAGGCGAGCCGGCAGCGCCCGGCGGGAGCCCACCGGCTGGCCTGCGTGGCGGACAGCGTGGAGCAGTTGGAGGACAAGGTCCGGCTGTTCCTGGCCGGGGTCGCCGACACCCGCTCCCTGCACGTGGGAGTCGCCTCCCGGGCGGCGCGCACCCACGACGGGTCCCTCGCCGCCGTCGCCGACCGCCGGACGCTCGACGCGGCAGCCCGCGCGTTCGTCGACGGCGCCGACCTGCCCGCCGGACCGCGCCGCCTGTCCGGCGTGCGCTTCCCGACCCGGCCGCACGCCGAGAAGTACCTGTGGCTGGAGCCCGCCGAGCAGCCGAACACCGCCGTACGGCAGGCCGTGCCCGGCCGTACGAAGAACACCTGGACGCAACATCCGGAAGCCGCCGAGCACGTGGTCCTCGGCAAGCCGACACTGCCCGGCGCCGGCTACCCCGGCAAGATCGCCGAACTGCTCGGACGCGATCGGTTCGGTCTGCGGGACCTCACCTTCCGGGCGGCCGTCGAGACCCCCGCGACCCTCACCGCCGAGCGGGACAACGACACGATCGCCTTTCGCGACGGCACCGGAGCACTGGTCGCCAACACCGAGGTGACCGCGCCCGAACAGCCGTTGCTCACCGCACCGTCCAGCGCCGACGGCTTCACCCCCGTCGCGCTCGGCGCGATGTACGAGGCCTTCGAGCGCGCCGGGCTCGGCTACGGGACGGGCTTTCGGACCGTGACCTCGCTCTCCGTGGCACCCGGGCAGGCCACCGGCGTGCTGCGCGGCGTCGGTCCGACCACCGGCGCCGTGGACGCCCGGCTCCTGGACGGAGCGTTCCAGATCGCGCTCGCCGCGTGTGGTGCGCAGGGGCTGTACGTTCCGTTCACCGTCGAACGCCTCACCGTCCTCGGCCGGCTTCCCGACACCGCCAGGGTGTACGCCCGCCGCGACCGGGACGGCGGCCCGGACTCCGGCCTGCTGACCGCGAGCCTGGTGGTCCTCGACGGCGACGAACCCGTACTGGAGGCCCGCGGGATCACCTGGAAGCGGCTGTCCCCGGCACCCTCGCCGGAAGGCGCGGAAGGCGCGGAAGGCTCGGGCGGCGACGCGCGGGACGGGCACCGTCCCGCGCCGGTCCCGGCACGCGACCCGGGTACGGTCTCCACCGCCGTCTCCAACGGCCACCGTCCCGTGCCTGCCCCCGGCCGCCCGACGACCGGGGGTCTCGAAGCGACGCTGGCCCGGTGGGTGGCGGCAGCCCTCGAGCTTGACGTCGACGCACTGGAGACGGACCGCCCGCTCCAGGAGCAGGGGCTCGACTCGATGCTCGCGGTGTCGCTGGCCCAGGACATCCGGGCCAAGCTGGGCGTGGACATCCCCGTCACGTTGGTCCTGGAAGTCGGCACGGTCGACCGGCTGGCCGCCGAACTGCGAGACGAGTACGGAGTCACCGCGGCCCCCGCCGACGGCGGCCCCCCGCTCGCGGGCGATGCCCCGCGGACGCCCGAACCCGAGGAGCGCGCGGTACCCGTCCAAGCACCGGTGCCGGTGCCGGCCCCGGCCCCGGTCGCGGTCGCGGTCGCGAAGCAGATCCAGGCGCCGGCAGCCGGGCAGCAGCCGGGGGACCCGGCACCCGATGACGCGGACCGGCACGACATCGCCGTCATCGGTTTCGACGGAGTGTTCCCGAACGCCGAGAGCGTCGAGGAACTCTGGCGGGTCCTGGTGGAGGGCGAGGACTGCCTGACCGAGGTGCCGAAGTCCCGCTGGGACATCGACGCGTACTACGGGACGGACGGCGAACCCGGGACCGTCTACCTCAGGCGCGCGGGCTTCGTCCAGGGGCTGGCCGAGTTCGACCCCGGGTTCTTCCGGTTGTCACCGGCGGAGGCGGCGTGGATCGATCCCCAACAGCGGCATCTCGTCCAGTCCGCCTGGCGGGCCCTGGAGGACGCCGGCCTGGCGGGGAAACCTCAACGCTCCACCGGCGTGTTCGTGGGCGCCAGTTACCAGCACTACCGCGACACGGTCGTCGGGGACGTCGTACAGACGGCGGCGGGCCTGGGCAACCACAACGCGATCCTCGCGAACCGGGTGAGTTACTTCCTGGATCTGCACGGGCCGAGCATGACGATCGACACGTTGTGTTCGTCGTCGCTGGTCGCGCTGCACACGGCGGTGCGCAGCATCCGCGACGGTGAGTGCGACCAGGCGGTCGTGGCCGGCGTGCACCTGGCCATGTCGCCCCAGTACTTCCAACTGGGCTCGCGCCTGCGCTCGTTCTCCCCGTCCAACGCCCTGCGGCCGTTCGATGCGGGGGCGGATGGTTTCGTGCCGGGTGAGGGTGTGGTGACGGTGGTGGTGAAGCCGCTCCGGGCCGCTTTGCGGGACGGTGACCGGATCCGGGGTGTGATCAAGGGCAGTGCGGTCAACCACGGTGGTCGCACCAGTGGGTTGACGGTTCCGAGCAGTGCGGCGCAACAGGAGGTGATCTCCGCGGCGTTGGGGGATGCGGGGGTGTCGGTGGAGTCGATCGGTCTGGTGGAGGCGCATGGGACGGGGACGGGTCTGGGTGATCCGATCGAGGTGGAGGGTCTGACGCGTGCGTGGCGTGGGGTGACGGGCAGGTCGCAGTTCTGTGCGATCGGTTCGTTGAAGGGGAATGTGGGTCATCTGGAGCCGGCGGCGGGTTTGGCGGGTTTGGTGAAGGTGCTTTTGGCGATGGAGCACGGGGTGGTTCCGCCGTCGCTGCATGTGGTGCGGCCCAATGATCACATTCGGTTCGAGGAGACGCCGTTCTATCTGGCTGATCGTGCGGTGGAGTGGCCGCGTGAGGGTGGTCCGCGTCGGGCGGCGGTGAGCGCGTTCGGGATGGGTGGGGTGAATGCCCACGTGATCGTGGAGGAGCCTCCGGTTCCGTCGGTGCGTGAGGTGCCGGTTCAGGATTCGTTTGTGGTGCGGGTGAGTGGGGCTGACGAGTCGGCGTTGCGGTCGCTTGCGGGTGTGTATGCGGATGGGTTGGTGGGTGTTTCCGGGGAGGTGTTGGGGGATTTCGCTTTCTCGGCGAATGTGGGTCGTGCGGGTCATCGTTTTCGTGCGGTGGTGTCGGGTGTTGATGCGGGTGCGGTGAGGGCTGGTTTGCGGGATGTGGCGGGGGGTCGGGCGGCTGTTTCTCGCAGGGGGGGTGTTTCGGTTTCGAATGTGTTCATGTTTACGGGTCAGGGTTCGCAGTATGTGGGTATGGGGCGGGGTTTGTATGTGACGGAGCCGGTGTTTCGGGCTGCGTTGGATGAGTGTGCGGATGTGTTGGTGGGGCATTTGGATGTGCCTTTGTTGGATGTGTTGTTCGGTGGTGTGGGTGGGGGGTTGGATCGGACGCGGTATGCGCAGGTGGGGATTGTTTGTGTGCAGGTGGGGTTGGTGCGTTGGTTGGAGTCGGTGGGGGTTCGTGCGGGTGCGGTGGTGGGTCACAGTCTGGGTGAGTTGACGGCTGCGTGGGCTGCGGGTGTGTTGGGGTTGGGGGATCTGTTGCGGTTGACGGTGTTGCGTGGGGAGTTGATGGAGGGGCAGCCGGGTCGGGGTGCGATGGCTGTGGTGCATGGGGATGTGGGGGTTGTGGTGGAGGCTTTGGCGGGGTTTCCGGGGGTGGAGGTGGCGGCTTTCAATGGGCCGCGGGTGGTGACGGTTTCGGGGCCGGCGGGTGTGGTGGCGGAGTTTTGTTCGGGGTCGGGTTTGCGGTGTGTTCCGTTGGGGGTGAGTCATGCGTTTCATTCGGTGTTGATGGAGGGTGCGGTGGGGCCTTTTGTGGAGGCGGTGGGGGGTGTGGGGTTGTCGGCTCCGGTGATCGGGTTTGTGTCGTCGGTGTCGGGTGGTTGGCATTCGGCGGGGTCGGTGGTGGATCCGGGGTATTGGGGTCGGGCGATTCGTGAGCCGGTTCGTTTTGGTGAGGCGGTGGCGACGGTGTCGGGGGTGGGTGCGGGGGTGGTGTGGGAGATCGGTTCGCATCCGCAGTTGACGTCGTTGGCTCGTGCTTCGTGGGTGGGGGAGCAGCCGGTGTGGTTGGGCACGTTGCGGCGGGATCGGGTGGATCAGGTTGAGGTGCACGGGTCGTTGGCGGCGTATGTGAATGCGACGTCGGGTGATCTGGACTGGTCCGGGGTTCATGCGGGGAAGGGGCAACGGACCATCACCCTTCCCACCTACCCCTTCAACCGGCAGGAGTTGATCGTGCCCGCCGCACGCCACGGCGGCGCCGCGACGAGCACCGTCGGCCACCCGCTGTTCGACCGTCACTACGAGCACCGGAGCGAGGGACAGTGACGTACCCGGACGAGACGTACGAGAAGACGTTCACGGGCCAGGAGCCCTTCATCGCCCAACACCGCTCCGCCGGCGCCGGGCTGCTGCCCGCCGCGGTGCAGCTCGAGATGGCGATGGTGGGAGTCGCCCGACGCAGGCCGTTCACCCCGCTGGAACTCACCGACGTGACGTTCCTGCGGCCCCTCACCATCAGCGACGACGCGACGGCTCCCGTCCGCCTCGACGTGTCCTTCGGGCCGCGGACCCGCTTCGAACTGAGCACGGTCGTGGCCGGCGAACGCAAGCCGCTGTCCGGCGGTACCGGTCGACTGCTGCTCCCGGGCGACGTCCCGGCCCCCACCGCCGACACCGTTCCCGAACCGCGGATCACCGGCGCACGCACCATCGCCCCGGACCGGCTGTACGACAGCTGGGCACGCGAGGGCCTCCGGTACGGGCCCGACTTCCGTACCGTCCGCGACCTCTCCGTCGGAGACGACGGCGTGGCCAGGGCGACGCTGAGGTCCGACGCCGAGCCCGTGCCCTGGTACGCGCATCCACTCCTGGTGGACGGGGTGTTCCAGGTCGTGAGCTGCGCCCTCCAGGACCTCACGGGAGCGGACGGACCCCACCCCATGCTGCCGATCGGAATCACCCGGTTCCGGGTCCTCACCGACCTGTCGGCGCTGTCGACCGGTGCCACCGTCCTGGTGCGCCGCACCGGCGTCGACGGCGCGTACGCGACCGCCGACGCGACTCTGCTGGGGCCCTCCCAGGAGGTCGCCGCGGAGTTCGAGGGGCTCCGCATGCGACGAACGGCCGCCGTCTCGCGACCGACCGCCGCCTCGGCCCCGGCACGCCCGGCCGCGCTGCCCATCAGCCGGATCGTGTGGCGTTCGGCACCGCCGGACGCCGCCCGGATCGAGCCGGTGACCGGCACCTGGGTGGTGCTGCACGACGCCGGCACGGACGGCCTCGGCGCGCGCGCCGCCGGACGGCTGCGGGCCGACGGCGCCCGCGTGGTGGAGGTCGGCATCGGCCCGTCCGGACCGCGGGCGCACGACCACGCACAGGAACGGGCCGGCGACGGTCACCGCGACCTGCGGATGCTTGCGCGGCCGGACGAGGAGGCGTTCCAGCAGCTCTGGGACGAGGTCGGGGACCCGATCGCCGGTGTGGTGCACCTGTGGAACGCCGGCGAGGCGTCCGACGACGCCCGGGCGGAGGAGACGGAACTCCGCCTCGGCCTCTACGGCTGCCTGGCCGCCCTGCGGACCCTCGGCGAGCGGCAGCGCAAGGGCCGCTTCCTCGTGGTGACCCGGGACGGGCAAGCGGTCGCGGACGGAGACCGGCCGGTGCCCGCGCGCGCCGCCCTGTGGGGCTTCCTGCGTACCGCCGCCATCGAGTACTCGGGCCTGCGCCCCCGCCTCGTCGACATCGACCGGTCCTCCGACGACGCCCTCCACGCGCTCCTCGCGGAACTCGGCGACGGCGACGGCCCGACCGAGACCGGCTACCGGCAGGGTGTCCGCCGGGTACCCGTCCGGGTCCGCGACCGTTCCGCGCACGCCGCGCCCCGCTCACGTCCGGGGCCGGTCAGGCAGGGCGGGCGCTACCTCATCCTCGGCGGGCACGGCGGTCTGGGCCTGGAGGTCGCCGACAGGTTCGCACGGGACGGCGCCGGCGTCGTCGCGTTGGTCAGCCGCTCCGGCGCGGCGGCCGTCGACCGGCAGCGGACGGCCGCGATCCGCGCACACGGCTGCGAGGTCGTCTCCTACAGCGCGGACGTCACCACCCCCGGCGCACTTGCGGCCGTGGTGCGGCGGGCCGGCGCGGAGTACGGCGAGCTGCACGGCGTCGTTCACGCCGCCGGCACGCTCAAGGACGGCCTGATCCGCAGCGCCACCGCCGAGGACATCGCCGCGGTGATGCGGCCCAAGGTCGACGGAGTCCGCGAGCTGGCGACCGCGGTGGCCGGGCAGGACCTGGACTTCGCCGTGCTGTTCGCGTCGGTCTCCGGCACGTTCGGCAACCTCGGGCAGGCCGGGTACGCCGCGGCCAACGCCTACCTCGACGCCTTCGCGCAGGCACACGGCTCGCCGTGGCTGAGCATCGACTGGGGCCTGTGGGGCGAGGTGGGCATGGGCACGGCCGTCGCGGAGCAGCTGCGGCGGCGCGGCGTCCGGCCGCTCGGCACCGCGGAGGGTCTGGACGCCCTCATCGCGGTACTGGGGTCGGCGGAGGACCCCCGCCAGGTCGTCGTCGCCCACCCGGACGCCGACGACGAGATGATCGAGCCGGAGGCCGCGGAAGCCGAAGCCGAAGCACCCTCCGTCGTACCGGCCGAGGCACGTGCCGGCGTACGGGACACGGCCGACGGGTCCGGCAGTGCCCGCGGGTCGGGCACGGGCGCCGGGGAACACGTCGCCGACGGCCTGGAGCGGTTCCTCACCGAGCGGCTCGGTGTCGCCTCCTTCGACCGCGACACCCCCCTGACGGACTACGGCATGAGCTCGATCATGAGCGTCGAGCTGTCGGAGGAGCTGTCCCGCAGGTGGGGCATACACCTCCCGGCGACGCTCTTCCTGGAGTACGGCGAGTTCGCCGAACTGGTGCAGGCCCTGACCGACCGCTACGGCGCGGCCACCGCGGTGGCCGCGCCGGAACCCCCCGAGCCGGCCGGGTCCCTCGAGGCCTCCCACCCGGTCGAGCCCTCCCGGCGGGTCGAACCCTCCGAGCCTGCCGACCCGGTAAGGCCCTTCGAACCCACCCGCCCCGGCGAGGCGCTCCCGGCCTCCGTCCCCGACCGCCCGCTCCCGACACCGCGGCGCCGCACGCGGGCCGACGGCCGTGACGCGGACGTGGCGATCGTCGCCGTCTCCGGTGACCTGCCGGGCGCCGCCGGGGGCGCGGCGGAGCTGTGGGACCTGCTCCGCTCGGGCGGCAACGCGTTCACCGAGGTCCCGGCCGAACGCTGGGACATCGACACCCACTTCGAGCCGCGCGGCCCCCGCATGACGGGCACCTACTGCCGCACCGGCGCGTTCGTCTCGGGCATCGACCGCTTCGATCCGAGCTTCTTCGGCATCTCGGTACGCGAGGCCGAGGACATGGACGTACAACAGAAGCTGCTGCTGGAACACGCCTGGACGGTACGGGACGACAGCGCTCTCGCCGACCGCCGCGACATCGGCGTCTTCGTCGGCGCCACCTACACCCACCACCGCGACACGCAGGGTCTGGAGACCGTCGGACCGCACACCGCGCTCGGCTCCATGAACGCGGTACTGGCCAACCGCATCTCGTACGCGCTGGACCTCACCGGCCCGTCGCAGACCGTGGACACCCTCTGCTCGTCCTCGCTCGTCGCCATCCAGCAGGCGGTCGCCGCGCTGCGTGCGGGGCACTGTGGCGCCGCCATCGTGGCAGCCTGCCAGGTCGGTCTGACCCCTTGGTACTACCGCAGCCTGAGCCGGCTCGGCGCGCTGTCCGAGACCCTGCCGCGGCCCTTCGACGAGCGGGCGGACGGATTCCTGCCCGGCGAGGGCGCGTTGGCCGTGATGCTGAAGCCGCTCGCGGACGCGGAACGGGACGGTGACCGGATCTGGGGCGTCATCCGCGGTACGGCCGTCAACCACGGGGGCCGTGGCAGCGCCCTGCCGGTGCCCCGCAGCGAGGCCCAGGCCGCTGTCGTCCGGGCCGCGCTCGCCGACGCCGGACTGGCCCCGGCGGACGTCTCCCTGATCGAGACGCACGGCACCGCGACCCGGCTCGGCGACCCGATCGAGATCGCCGCGCTGACCGAGGTGTTCGGTGACGACCCGGACCGCACCGGCCCGTGCCACATCGGCACGGTGAAGGGAAACATCGGACACCTGGAGCCCGCGGCCGGGCTCGCCGGCCTGCTGAAGGTGCTGCTGTCCCTGCGACACCGGGAGATACCGCCCGTCGCAGGCCACGAGACCCCCAGCAGCCACCTCGACCTGTCCACCGGACCGTTCGTGATTCCGGTCGAGCCACGGCCATGGACCTCGGACGGTCCGCGCCGGGCGGGGATCAGCTCCTTCGGCATGGGCGGCACCAACGCGCACATCGTCGTGGAGGAGTACCTCGGGGAACCCGAGCACGGGCAGTCCGGCCACGATGCCCCGAACGCCGCCTCCGCACGGCACGAGCATCTGCTGGTCCTGTCCGCCCACACCCCGCAAGCCCTGCTCCGACGCATGGCGGACGTCCGCCCGCTGCTGCCGCAGGGGACCGCGGACGACCTGCGCGCCCTGTGTCGCTCCAGTGCCATCGGACGCGACCATCGGGCCCACCGGGTCGCGGTCCTGGGAACCACGGCCGACGAACTGAGCACCGGCTTGGCCACGGCGCTGCGCCTGGCGGACCGGGCACCCGGCACCGTCGTACGCGGCGACAGGCTGGTGGAGAGCGCCTCGACCGGGCTCAGCGGGCCGGCCCTGCGCTACGTCGGCGGCGGCACCGTCGACTGGGCCGAGGTGTACCCGGGCCGGCCGGCACGCCACCGTGCCCTGCCGCCCTACCCGTTCGGGACTCCTGCCGACACCGCGGTGACGTCCCCGCCCGTCCCACCGGCCGGGCCCGCCGCGCAGGACGTGGCCGCTGCCCTGCGCCGACTCGCGCCCGCCCACCGGGTGCTGGGCGAGGACACCGTGCCCGGGGCACTGCCCGTGGCCATCGGGCTGCGCTCGGGCGACGTCCTGCGCCGGATCGCCTTCACGGGCCGGGGAACCGGAACCCATCCCCTCACCAGTGACCTGGACGACCCCTCCCGCGACGGACCGGCCTCCTTCCGTCACGCCGACCGGGTCATCGCCCGACTCACCACCGCCGACACCCCGGCGGGCCCGGAGCCCGCCGCCGTCGACGTGGACGCACTGCGGGCCGGCCTCGGCCGGACCCTGCAACCGGACGGCCTCTACGCCTGGTTCGCGGCGAAGGGCATGGAACTCGCCGCCCCGCTCCGCTCCATCACCGAGGTGTACTACGAGCCGGGCCGAGTGCTCGTACGCGTCGACGTTCCCACCGACAGCCCGCTGGAGGCGCAGACGGTCGCGATCGACGCGGCCCTCCAGGCCATGGCCGTGCTCACGCTCGCGGACCCCGCGGCCCCGTCGGCCACCCATCTGCCGGTCTCCATCGGCCGGGCGACCCGCTGGGCGGATCCGGCGCGCACGGTGTTCGTGTTGCTCGAAGGCGCCGAGCCCGCGAGCGACGGCACGCGGCGCGGCGACGCGACGCTGTTCGCCGCCGACGGCCGGGTGTTGGCCCGGCTCGACGAAGTCGAGTACCGGACGGTGGCAGCCGACGCCGCGCCGCCCTCTCGTCCCGCGCGCCGCACGCCGCGGGCCGCGGCATCGGAGGCGGCGATCGTCTCGCTGGTACGCAACGTCCTGCACGACCCGGGTGTCACCGCGACCACCTCGCTGTCCGCCGCGGGCCTCGACTCCATGCTCGCGACGGCCATCGCGGCCGACATCGAGACGCGGTACGGGGTGGGACTGAGCCCGACGGACGTCCTGGACGCCGCGGACTGCCGTACCCTCGCCGCGCATGTCGCGGAGCCGGCGGCCGACGGCGCGTTCACCACAGACCCGGACGCGGACGCGGGCACAGCCCCGGTCGAGGCCATCGAGGCGGAGGCCCCCGGCGCGGCCTCGGCCACCGCTGGTCCGGCGGTCCTCGAAGACACGGCGGCTGCCGAGGACATGGCCGTCATCGGCCTGGCCCTGGCGCTTCCCGGTGCCTCTGACCCGGAACGGCTCTGGTCGCTCCTGGCCGACGCCGGCGAGGAGATCCACCCGGCACCCGCGCACCGCTGGGGACGGTACGCGGGCGGTCACGAGCCCGACATGGGCGGATTCCTCGACAACGTCGAGGAGTTCGACGCCCGGTTCTTCGACTTCTTCCCCAAGCAGGCGGAGGTCCTCGACCCGCAGGTCCGCTGGCTGCTCCGCACCGTCTGGGAGGCACTGGAGTCGGCCGGCCTGCCGCCCAGACAACTGTCCTCCTCTACGGGCGTGTTCGTGGGCGCCAGTTACCAGCACTACAAGGACTACAACATCGAGCCGGAGCTGGACGCCCCCAGCGGCCTCGGCAACCACAACGCGTTCCTCGCGAACCGGGTGAGTTACTTCCTGGATCTGCACGGGCCGAGCATGACGATCGACACGTTGTGTTCGTCGTCGCTGGTCGCGCTGCACACGGCGGTGCGCAGCATCCGCGACGGTGAGTGCGAGCAGGCGATCGTGGCCGGCGTCCGCGTCGGCATGTCCCCACTGCACTACGTCGCGATGCGAAACCTGCGGGCCCTGTCACCCTCGGGTGCGTCCCGGCCGTTCGATGCGGGGGCGGATGGTTTCGTGCCGGGTGAGGGTGTGGTGACGGTGGTGGTGAAGCCGCTCCGGGCCGCTTTGCGGGACGGTGACCGGATCCGGGGTGTGATCAAGGGCAGTGCGGTCAACCACGGTGGTCGCACCAGTGGGTTGACGGTTCCGAGCAGTGCGGCGCAACAGGAGGTGATCTCCGCGGCGTTGGGGGATGCGGGGGTGTCGGTGGAGTCGATCGGTCTGGTGGAGGCGCATGGGACGGGGACGGGTCTGGGTGATCCGATCGAGGTGGAGGGTCTGACCCGTGCGTGGCGTGGGGTGACGGACAGGTCGCAGTTCTGTGCGATCGGTTCGTTGAAGGGGAATGTGGGTCATCTGGAGCCGGCGGCGGGTCTGGCGGGTCTGGTGAAGGTGCTCCTCTCGATGGAGCACGGGGTGGTTCCGCCGTCGCTGCATGTGGTGCGGCCCAATGATCACATTCGGTTCGAGGAGACGCCGTTCTATCTGGCTGATCGTGCGGTGGAGTGGCCGCGTGAGGGTGGTCCGCGTCGGGCGGCGGTGAGCGCGTTCGGGATGGGTGGGGTGAATGCCCACGTCATCGTCGAAGAGCCTCCGGTTCCGTCGATGCGTGAGGTGCCGGTTCAGGATTCGTTCGTGGTGCGGGTGAGTGGGGCTGACGAGTCGGCGCTGCGGTCACTGGCGGGCGCCTACGCCGACCGGTTCGACGTCGCACGTGACGCCCGGGAGACCGCCGACCTCTGCCACACCGCCAACACCGGCCGCTCCCCACTGGAGTTCCAGACCGCCGTCCACGGGCGAACCGCCGCCGAACTCGCCACCGCGCTGCGCTCCGTCGCCGCCGGCCGCATCCGCCCCGTCCGGGTCGACGTCGACCTGACCGCCGAAGCGGCGGCGCTCCGCGCCGGGTCGACCGCGGGACCCCACGCATCCGTCGGCGCCGCCGAGTTGACCGCGGTCGGCTACGCGCACATCGACTGGCCCGCGCTCTCCGCCGTCGGTGCCCGCGTCACGGACCTCCCCACGTACCCGTTCGCGCGGGATGCGTACTGGCACACCACCGGCCCGTCGGCCCCCGCGTCCGACCTGCCGCCGACAGGGGTCGAGGCGGTGCGCGTCGAATGGCGAGTCCGGGAGCTGCCCCCCGCCCCCGCTCACGGTTCGGCCCCCGGCCCGGGCTCGGGCGCGGTACGCCTGGTCACGGCCGATCCCGAGCTCGGGCGCGCGCTGACGGCGGCGCTCCGGAGGCGGGGCCTGACCGTGGTCGAGTCCGGCCGCCGGGCGGACGGGGCCATCGTGATCGGCACCCAGGGCAGCCCAAGGCACGGAACCGACGAACTCAGCTTGTTCTGGGCAGAGTTGACCGGCATCGTGGCGACGCTGCCCGCGCGCGGGGCAATGCTGTGGGCCGGCTTCCACGCCGCCGCCGTGCAGCCCGAAGAGCGCGGCAGCCTGCGCCCCGAGCGGGCTGCCATGGCCATGGCCGTACGGTCCGCCGGAGCCGAGGGCCGCAGGCCCACCGCGGTCGTGCACCTGGACCCCGCCGAATCCGCCGAGACGCTCGCCGATCGCCTGGCAGCCGAGTACGGCGCCCTGGCGGCCGTGACGGACATCGAAGCCGGGACCCGGACCCAGGCCGGGACGGATGCCGGCGGCGACACGGTCGTCGTCGCCCACCGACGGGGCGTCCGGTACGCGCCGCACTCCGTGCCGGCGGTGCCCGGCGCGCCGTACGCCCTGCCCCCCGACGGGTACTGCCTGGTCACCGGAGGACTGGGCGCGGTGGGACTGCGCCTGACCGAACGGCTGATCGACCGGGGAGCCAAGCGCATCGGCATCATCGGCCGGTCGGCCCTCGATCCCGCGCGTTCCGAGGTCCTGCGGGACCTTGCGGCGCGCGCCGAGGTCGACTACGTGCCCTGCGACGTGTCCGACCCCGAGGCGCTCGCCGCGGTCGCCGGACGGTTGGGCGGGCGCTGGGGCCGGCTGGTCGGCGTGGTGCACTCCTCCGGCGGTGTCCATCCGTTCGGGGCGATGCACCGTCGGCCGTGGAGCGACGCCGAGAAGGTGCTCACCCCCAAGGTCCCCGGCTCGCTGAACGTCGTACGGCTGGGGAAGGAGGAGGGCGCCGACTTCGTCGTCCTGGTGTCCTCGATCGCCGGCACGCAGGCCATGGCCGGCCGGGGACTGGTCGACTACAGCCTCGCGAACGCCTACCAACTGGCCCTCGCCGAACAGGAGAACGGCGCCGTCACGACCGTCACCGCGCACGCCTGGCCCAACTGGACGGGCATCGGCATGAAAGCGGACGCGTCCTTCTCCGCCGCCCACTCGATCGGCGCCGACCGGGCCCTGGACGCCTTCGTCGACCACCTGCGGACGGGCGGCGCCGTGATCTTCCCCGGAAGCCCTGCCACCACCCCGGCGGAGCCCGTGGAGCCCGTCGAGTCCGAGCCCGTCGACTCCGTCGCCGAGCCCACGCCCACGCCGCCGCGGGCACGACCCGATGTCGTCGTCGTTCCCCCACCGACACGCGCCGGACACGACCGCGCGGGCATGCGGGACCGGGTCCGCGACGCCTTCGTCCACGTACTGGGGGAGGACCCCGGGGAGCGCCCGCTGCCCGGGCTGGGCCTGGACTCCCTGATGATCGCCGAGCTGACCACGGTGCTCGAACAACGCAGCGGCCTGACCGTCGACCCGTCGCTGCTGATGCGGGCACGCACGGCCGACGACATCGCGGCCGGACTGGCCGCCCACGAGGCGCCGGCCGCCAGTCGACCGCCGACCCCCGACCGGGACGACCCGCCCACCCCCGACCACGACGCCCCGTCCACGTCCGCCCTGAGCGCCCTGTTGCGCCCGCTGCTCCAGCGGGACGGGCAGCGATGACCGGGCAGGGCGGGACGGGCGGGACGAACGAAAGGACAACCGTGAGCGAGCCCGACACCCGCATCGCCGTCATCGGCCTCGCGGTACGCCTCCCGGGCGCCGAGGACGCCGTCGACCTGACGGCCCTCCTCGGCCGCGACGGGGTCGAGGTCGGCGAGGTCCCGCCGAGCCGGTGGGCCCGCGAGCTGTACCGGGGCGAGGGAACCCACCAGGGCACGCACCACCGCGGCGCGTTCCTGGTGGACCCGTTCTCCTTCGACCACGAGACGTTCGGCATGACGGCCGACGACGCCGTGTTCCTCGACCCCCAGCAGCGGGTGATGCTGGAGGTCGGCGCCCGGGCCCTGGAAGACGCCGGCTACCTGGGGGTGCGCCGCAGGCTCGATGCGGGCGTGTTCGTCGGCGCGCGCATGAACGGGTACGGGTTCGACCGGGGCCGGGGACTGGTTCCGCCCGGCACACCGGGCTCCGCCGGCGAGCCCGGGCCCGCCGCCCTGTGGGGGCGGTCGCAGAACTTCACCGCGGCCTGGCTGTCCGACCGCTTCGACCTGGCGGGCCCGAGCCTGGTGGTCGACACCGCCTGTTCGTCCTCGCTGTCGGCGGTCTGGCTCGCCTGCCAGAGCCTGGCGGCCGGGACCTGCGAACTCGCCCTGGTCGGCGCGGTGGACCTGCTCATCGACCCGCTGACGTTCGTCCTCCTCTCCCGTACCGGGGCGCTCTCCCCGGACGGGCTGTGCCACACCTTCGACAGCAGGGCCAACGGCTATGTGCCCGGGGAGGGAGCCGCCGCCCTCGTGCTGAAGCCGATGCCGGCCGCGCTGGCCGACGGCGACGTGATCCTCGGAGCCGTCAGCGGGGTCGCGGTCAACAACGACGGCCGCACCATGGGCGTCACCACACCCAGCCTGGAGGCCCAGGTCGACCTGCTGGGCAAGGCCTACCGGACGATCGACCCGGCCACCGTCCAGTACGTGGAGGCGCACGGCACCGGAACCGCCATCGGCGACCCGATCGAAGTGCGGGCGCTCACCGAGGTGTTCACCCGACACGGGGTCCCGCGCAACTCCGTCGCGCTCGGCTCCGTCAAGCGGCGGATCGGCCACCTGCACTCGGCGTCGGGCCTCGCCGGACTCGCGAAGATCATCCTCGCGCTCCGCGAGGGCACCGTACCGGCCGTGGCGGTGGACACGCCCAACCCGCGCCTCAACCTCGCCGACAGCCCCTTCCACCTGCCCGACACCGCCCACCCGTGGCCGGACGCGCCCGTACGCCGGGCCGCCGTGAGCGGATTCGGCTTCGGCGGCACCAACGCGCACGTCGTGGTCGAGGCCGCCCCCGACCCGACCGGCGCCCTCGCCGGACCGCCGGCGACCGACACCCTGAGCCGGCCGGTCCACGTGCTGCCGCTCTCCGCGGACAGCCCGTACGCGCTGCGCGAACTGGTGGCGCAGTGGCTGGAGTTCCTGCCGTCGCTGTCGGACGAGCCCGGCGCTGTCGGCGACGCGTGCGCCACGGCCCGGCTGGCACGAGCGCACCGCGCCGAGCGAACGGCCGTCGTCGGAGCGGACGCCGATCAACTCGCCGCCGCGCTGCGTGCATGGCTCCTGACGCCCGCCGCCCCACCCGCCCATGCCGCCCCACCCGCCCACGTCGGCGATTCGCACACCGTCGTCTCTTCCCACACCGTCGTCTCGATACGGCCGCAGGCCGCCGCGGCCCCGCCCGCGTGGCTGTTCGCCCTCGACCGCTCCACGCCGGCCGTACACGAGGTCGTCGGCCTGTTCGAGGCGGCCACCGGCACCCCGCCGGCCGAGTTCTCCGGCGAACTGCTGCGGATACTGTCCGCGGTCGCCCTCGCGATCACCCTGCGCGAGCGCGGGGTGCCCGAGGAGGCCCTGGACCTGCCTCCGGGCTGGGAGGCGGTCGCGGACTTCACCTGGGGCCGCGTTCCGTTGGAGCGGGCCCTGGCCGACGTCCTGCGAGGAGCCGCCGACCCGTCGCACGACACCCGGGGCGGCGGCCCCGCCGGCCACGACATCGTCGAACGGCTGGGTGGGGCCCGCGACGAACGGGGGGTCGACCTCGTACTCGCCACGATCGCCGCGGAGCTCTTCCGGGCGGGCCGGGACATCGACTGGGAGGCGGCCCGGCGGGCCGCCGGCGCGGTGTGGAGCAAGCGTCTGCTGCCCCACGCCCAACCGCGCGGCCGGGCCCTGAACCTCTCCGAGCCCCTGCGCTCCGCCGAACCCGGCACGCCCGCGGAGCTGGTGTCGGACGAGGGGGCGGCCGGCTACGCCTACGCCCGCGTCTTCGGCCCGGCCGAGGCACCCATCGCCCAGCACGCCGTGTACCGCACGCTCATGCTCCCGGGCGTGGCCTGGTTCGACTTCCTGCGCGAGGGCGCCGCCCTGCGCGGCGACCCCTTCCACGGGGCCCGCGACGTCCTCTTCCACCGCCCGCTGATCGCGTCCGGGGCCCGCCGGGTCATCGGCCGGGTCGCCGCGGACGGACGGTTCCGGATCGAGGACTCCGAGAGCGGGGAGCCCTACGTCACCGGCCGACTCGCCGCCGCCCGACCGTCCGGGCCGCTCCCCGTCCCCCTCGCCGGCCTGCTCGCCGACTGCGCCCGTTCCACCGTGCACGCGGGCTCCGGCCTCTACCGGTGGCTCCGCCGGATCGGCTACCACCACGGCCGGTACTACCGGAACATCTCCTGGGTGGCGAGCCTTCCCGACGGCGGCACGCTCGCCCGGATCGAGGGCGCCCGACAGCGGGAGATGAACCCGGCCGGCGTGCACCTGTTCCCCGGGCTCCTGGACAGCGTCACGGTCGCGGCGATCGACCCGGCCAACCCGGTGTTCGGCGCGGCGGACGCCACCGCGTTCATCCCGCTCTCGGTGGGCCGACTGGACGTCCTGGGACCACTGGACGGGGCCGCCTACGTACGGACCGAGATCGCCTTCTGGAACGACGAGGCCTGCCGGGTCACCCAGACCGTCACCGACGAGGCGGGCACACCCCTGCTGGTCTTCGGCGACATGTCGTCCAAGCGGGTTCCCGTCGAGGCCTTCACCGCGGGCGAAGCGCCCGCGCCGGTCGAGTCCCCGGCGCCGATCGCAACGCGCCCGCCCGCGCCGATCGAGCCCACGACACGGACCGCGGCGCTGCCGCCCGCGCCCGCTCCGACACCCGTCCGCCCCGTGACCCCGCCGGTACCTGCGGCGCCCACCACCTCCAGGCCCGTACGGGCCCTCGCCTGGTTCCTGGCGCTGACGGGCACCCCCGAGGAACACGCCGACACGGAGTTCCTGTCCGCCGGCTTCGACTCGGTCGGCCTGGTCGCACTGAGCGAGCGCATCTCCCAGGAGCACGGCCTGTCCCTGTACCCGACGGTGTTCTTCGAGTACCCGACGCCGCGGCAGTTCGCCGAGTTTCTCGCGGAGGAGGCGCCGGCGCTCGTCGACGCGCAGCCGGCCCCGACCGACCCGCCACCCGCGATTGCTCAGCATCCCGAGGCCACTCCGGCGCCGGCCGCGGAGACCCCCGGGGCGACCGCGGGCCCGGCCGCGCCAAAGGAGCACACGCCAAAGGAGCACACGCCACAGGGGCACGCACTCACGGACCACGCACCGAAGGCACGGGCCACCGCCACCGCCACCGCCACCGCCACCCCGCGCCCGGTCGCCGCCGATGCCGCGGATACCGCCGACGACGCGCACGCGCCCGCGCGCTCCGAGGCCGTCCCGGCGTCCCGGCCGCGCGACGTCGCCGTCGTGGGCGCCGCGATCCGGCTGCCCACCGCCGACTCCCTGGCCGCCTTCGCCGAACTGCTCGTCGAAGGCCGGGACACGGTCCGCCCGCTGCCCGAAGGGCGATGGCAGAACACGGAAGGGCCGGTCCCGCACGCCTCGTTCCTGGACCGCGTGGACGAGTTCGACCCCGCTCCCTTCCGGATCTCGGCCCGCGAAGCCCCCCTGATCGATCCGCAGGCACGCATCGTCTACGAGACGATCTGGGAGGCCCTGGAGGACGGCGGCCGGATCGGCACCCGCGCCCACGGCAGCACCGGCCTGTGGATCGCCTACAGCCACGACCACTACCACGAGGAGCGCGTGCGCCACGGCGTGGCCGAAGGGCGGGGCCTCGGCCTGGAGGCGATGATCGCCAATCGGCTGTCGTACCTGATGGACTGGCACGGCCCGAGCGGACTCGTCAACACGCTCTGCTCGTCCTCACTGGTCGCCCTGCACTCGGCACTCCAGCACCTGCGCACCGGTGACATCGACACGGCGGTGATCGGGGCCGTGCACGCCGGCATCAGCCCGGAGTACTTCCGGTCGATGGGCGACCTCATGGCCCTGTCACCCCGGCACCGCAGCCGCGCCTTCGACAGCACCGCCGACGGCTTCGTCCCCGGAGAAGGAGCCGTGGCCGTCGTCCTGCGAAGGTACGACGACGCCGTCCGCGACGGCGACCGGATCCGGGGCGTCGTCAAGGGAGCGGCCGTCAACCACGGCGGACGCACCAGCCGCTACTCGGCGCCCAGCCCGCGCGCCCAATCCGACGTCATTACCGCGGCGTTGGGGGATGCGGGGGTGTCGGTGGAGTCGATCGGTCTGGTGGAGGCGCATGGGACGGGGACGGGTCTGGGTGATCCGATCGAGGTGGAGGGTCTGACGCGTGCGTGGCGTGGGGTGACGGGCAGGTCGCAGTTCTGTGCGATCGGTTCGTTGAAGGGGAATGTGGGTCATCTGGAGCCGGCGGCGGGTTTGGCGGGTTTGGTGAAGGTGCTTTTGGCGATGGAGCACGGGGTGGTTCCGCCGTCGCTGCATGTGGTGCGGCCCAATGATCACATTCGGTTCGAGGAGACGCCGTTCTATCTGGCTGATCGTGCGGTGGAGTGGCCGCGTGAGGGTGGTCCGCGTCGGGCGGCGGTGAGCGCGTTCGGGATGGGTGGGGTGAATGCCCACGTGATCGTGGAGGAGCCTCCGGTTCCGTCGGTGCGTGAGGTGCCGGTTCAGGATTCGTTTGTGGTGCGGGTGAGTGGGGCTGACGAGTCGGCGTTGCGGTCGCTTGCGGGTGTGTATGCGGATGGGTTGGTGGGTGTTTTCCGGGGAGGTGTTGGGGGATTTCGCTTTCTCGGCGAATGTGGGTCGTGCGGGTCATCGTTTTCGTGCGGTGGTGTCGGGTGTTGATGCGGGTGCGGTGAGGGCTGGTTTGCGGGATGTGGCGGGGGGTCGGGCGGCTGTTTCTCGCAGGGGGGGTGTTTCGGTTTCGAATGTGTTCATGTTTACGGGTCAGGGTTCGCAGTATGTGGGTATGGGGCGGGGTTTGTATGTGACGGAGCCGGTGTTTCGGGCTGCGTTGGATGAGTGTGCGGATGTGTTGGTGGGGCATTTGGATGTGCCTTTGTTGGATGTGTTGTTCGGTGGTGTGGGTGGGGGGTTGGATCGGACGCGGTATGCGCAGGTGGGGATTGTTTGTGTGCAGGTGGGGTTGGTGCGTTGGTTGGAGTCGGTGGGGGTTCGTGCGGGTGCGGTGGTGGGTCACAGTCTGGGTGAGTTGACGGCTGCGTGGGCTGCGGGTGTGTTGGGGTTGGGGGATCTGTTGCGGTTGACGGTGTTGCGTGGGGAGTTGATGGAGGGGCAGCCGGGTCGGGGTGCGATGGCTGTGGTGCATGGGGATGTGGGGGTTGTGGTGGAGGCTTTGGCGGGGTTTCCGGGGGTGGAGGTGGCGGCTTTCAATGGGCCGCGGGTGGTGACGGTTTCGGGGCCGGCGGGTGTGGTGGCGGAGTTTTGTTCGGGGTCGGGTTTGCGGTGTGTTCCGTTGGGGGTGAGTCATGCGTTTCATTCGGTGTTGATGGAGGGTGCGGTGGGGCCTTTTGTGGAGGCGGTGGGGGTGTGGGGTTGTCGGCTCCGGTGATCGGGTTTGTGTCGTCGGTGTCGGGTGGTTGGCATTCGGCGGGGTCGGTGGTGGATCCGGGGTATTGGGGTCGGGCGATTCGTGAGCCGGTTCGTTTTGGTGAGGCGGTGGCGACGGTGTCGGGGGTGGGTGCGGGGGTGGTGTGGGAGATCGGTTCGCATCCGCAGTTGACGTCGTTGGCTCGTGCTTCGTGGGTGGGGGAGCAGCCGGTGTGGTTGGGCACGTTGCGGCGGGATCGGGTGGATCAGGTTGAGGTGCACGGGTCGTTGGCGGCGTATGTGAATGCGACGTCGGGTGATCTGGACTGGTCCGGGGTTCATGCGGGGAAGGGGCAACGGACCATCACCCTTCCCACCTACCCCTTCAACCGGCAGCGGTTCTGGATATCCGCCGGCCCGAACGAGACGACGAACACGAACATCGAGAACGAGACGAAGAGGCACCGGAACCATGGCTAGCGAATACGGACTGAAGCGACACTTCAACGGCGAAGCGGCACGCCTGATCGGCGGCAAGATCCGCACCGTCCACCCCGCGTTCGATGTGGAGGGCTACGCCGCGGAGGTCGAGTCCCGCATCCCCGACAAGGAACTGAAGGACCGGGTCCTCGTCCTGGCAGAAGGGCTGCGCACCCGTCTGCCCGCGGAGTACCCCGATGCCCTGCCGATCCTCCTGTCCGTTCTCGGCGACGAACTGGCCGAAGGCGAGGGCATGTTCAACACCAGCTGGTTCCTCATGCCGGTCGCCCGCTTCGTCGAGGAGTACGGCCTGGACCACCCCGACGCGTCACTGGACGCCATCGAGGAGATCACCAGGCGACACACGGGTGAATACGCGATCCGGCCCTACGTCGAACAGCACTACGCGCCGACCATGGAGCGCGTCGCACAATGGGCCCAGAGCCCCAGCCACAACGTACGGCGGCTGGCGACCGAAGGCATCCGCTCCCGGCTGCCCTGGGCCCGAACCCTGACCGTGTTCGTCAAGGACCCGCAGCCGGTCCTGGACATCCTCGAACCGCTGCGCAGCGACTCCTCCGAGTACGTGCGGAAGTCCGTCGCCAACAACCTCAACGACATCTCCAAGGACAGCCCCGACCTCGCCCTCGCGACCGCGCTCCGTTGGCTGGAGGAGAGCCCCACCCCCGAGACCGACTGGATCGTCAAGCACGGGCTGCGCACCCTCGTGAAGAAGGGCGACCAACAGGCCCTCACCCTCCTCGGGGCCACAGGCGGCGAGCACGTCAAGGTGCCCCGGCTGCGGATCACCCCCGGGGCGGTGACCCTCGGGGACACCCTCGTCATCGACTTCGACATCGAGAACACCGACGACCGGCCGCACAGCATCGCCGTCGACTACGTGGTGCACCACGTGCGGAAGAACGGGCGCAGCATTCCGAAGGTCTTCAAGCTGACCACCATCGAGCTCGGCCCCGGCGAACGGCGGTCCCTGGAGAAGACACACACCATCAAGGAGATCCAGACGCGCCGCTACTACACGGGCGAGCACACCGTCGACATCCAGGTGAACGGACTCGCCCTGGCCACCGGACGATTCGACCTCCACACGTGAGCGGCGTCGGGACACACCTCAGCGCCGCCGATCCGCTCGTCTCCGACCACCGGATCGGCGGCACCCCGGTCGTCCCCGCCGCCGCGCAGATCGACGCCGTACTGTCGGCCTGCGACATCGGGCGCCCCGACTGCCGGTGGGAGTTGGAACGGATCGCCTTCCGGACACCCCTGCTCGTGACGGGAGCCGGGGTCGAGATCGAGGTCCGCGAGACGGAGGACGGCCGGTGCGCCCTGCGCTCCGTACCGCCCGCGAGCGACGGAGTACCCGTCGAGCACAGCACCGCCCGCGCCACCGGCAGCCCGCTGCCGCCACCCCGCTACGTCGACGTGACGGCGCTGCGCGCCGGCTGCACGGAGCAGGTGCCGTTGGCGGACGTGGCCGCCTGGCGCGAGGCGAGCGGGATCGCCTACGGGCCGGCGTACCGGGCGATCCGGTCGGCGCACCGGGGCCCGGGCCGGATGCTGTTGATGCTCCGGGCCGCGGAGGACCCGAACGCGGCGGCGGCGCCCCCCTTCGTGCCGCCGCCGCTGCTCGACAGCGTCTTCCAGGCGCTCGGCATGCTCGACGGCGGTGCGGCCGGGGCGTGCCTGCCCTGGTACATCGGCCGGCTGGAGGCCCGCCGCCGCGTCTCCGGCACGGTGATCGCCCTGGTCGAACGGGACGAGCCGACCGCGGCCGAGGGCGCGGGAGGCGCCGTACGAGGGCGTGCCCTGGTCTGCAACCAGCAGGGGGAGGTCCTGCTGGAACTGGACCGCATCACCCTCAAGGCCGCCCGACTCGCGGAACCCCCGGAGTCCGCGGCGGCGGCCACCCCGGCCGCTCCCGCCACGTCTGCCGCCGGACCCGCCCTGCGGGTCGAACCGGGGCAGGCACCGCCCTCGGCCGCCTCGATCGAGACCGTCGTCTGGCGGAGGACCGGCCCGGCTCCGCGACACGCGTCCGCAGCCGAGGCCCCCGTGCTGGTCGTGTCCGCCCACGCCCCCCGACCCAGGGCGGGCCGGCACGTCCTGCACCTGACGCCGGAGCAGTTCGCCGCAGGAGGCCCGGAGACCCTGCCCGCGGACACCGCCTTACGGGACGTGGTGTACGTGGCGCCACGCGGCCTCACCGATGAGGCACGGGTCACGCAGGCGCTCGGGGAGGTCTTCGCCCTGGTGCGCCGGCTCCTGGCCCGGCCGCCGACACCCTCCCTGCTGATCGTCACCACCGCCGCCCACCAGGTGGCGACACAGGACACCGTCGACCCCTTCATGACCGCCCTGTGGGGTCTCGGACGCACCCTGCGCGTCGAGCATCCCCGCAGCACGATCCGCCTCCTCGACCTCGACCCCGACCTCCACCTCGACCCCGACGAGCCCGCCGGTCCGCAGGACGACGGTTCCGACTCCCTGTGGGAGGCGCTCGGTCAGGACCGGCCGGAACTCGCCCGGCGCGGCAACGCCTGGTACGAACCGTCCCTACAGCCGCACCCGCCGACGGACGCCACCGCCGACGCACGCCACCGAGGCGGCCGCTTCCTGATCACCGGCGGCATGGGCGGCATCGGCCTGAGTGTCGCGGAGTACCTCTCCGAGGCGGGCTGCGCCCATCTGACACTGGTCGGGCGGACCGTCCCGGACCGGGGAGAGGCCCGCGAGCGCCTCGACAGGCTGGCGGAACGCTGTGACCTGGAGATCGTCGCGGCGGACGTCCGCTCGTTGCGGGAGGCGCTGTCCGAAGCCCCGCGCTACGACGGGGTGTTCCACGCCGCCGGAGTCCTGCGCGACGGCCTGGCACGCGGCCTGACGCCGGATCAGGTGAACGCCGTACTCGAACCCAAGATCGGCGGCGCGCACGCACTCGCCGACCTGGTGTCCGAGTACGAACAGCCCGCCTTCGTCGCCCTGTTCTCCTCGGTCGCGGCGGTACGGGCGAACCTCGGCCAGAGCGCCTACGCCGCGGCCAACGCCTACCTGGACGGCTACGCCGCCCGCCAACGCGCCGAGGGCCGGCCCTGGTACAGCCTCGGCTGGGGCCTGTGGACCGTCGGCATGGGCGAGTCCATCGCTCCCAAAGCCGCGGCGCACGGGGTCCCCGCCCTCACCGCGGGCGACGGCATCGACCTCCTCCGTACGGCCCTGGCGCAACCACCCGCGCACTACGTCCTGTCCGCCGCCGCGAAAGCGAAGGATGAACCCATGACCGCTGTCACACCCGAAACCGGACTGTGGCCGTCGCTGACCCATGCGATCGGCAGGGTCCTGCTCGTCGACAACGTGGCCGTCGAGGACGACCTGCTGGAGCTGGGCCTCGACTCGATGATGGCGGTCGAGCTGGCCGCGACGCTGGCCACCGACGGGCTCGACATCGACCCGATGGTGTTCTTCGAGCGCACCAACGTCGGCGCGCTGCTCACCCACCTCGAATCGCTCCCGCGCGACCTCCCCGCCCAGGCCTCCGCCCCCACAGCCGCCCCCGCCCCCGCATCCACACCCGCTTCCGCCCCCGCACCGACCCGGGAGGCGCGCCGGGCGGCCCCGGCCGGTGCGCCACGCGGCGCGCTGCCGCCGCCCGTGACCGGGCGGGCCGCCGGTGCCACCTTCGTCCCCGACTGGGACCGTTTCAGGGACGTGCCGCACGCCCCGCCCACCCCCACGGTGACGCCGGCTCCCGTCCCGCCCCGGGCCCCCGGCCCGCCCCCGGGTGCCGCCGCCGTTCCCGACCCCGCGGCCGACCGCATACCCCGCCGAACCCTGCCCGGCCGGTTGGCCGACGCGCCCCACGGCAGGTTCCTCGACCGCCGCATCGACGCCCTGTCGGCGGAGGACCGTCTGATCGTCGCCAAGGACGAGTACTTCTACGAGCCGGTGATCGAGGAGGCCAAGGGCTCCCGGATCAAGTTCGACGGCCGGTGGTTCCTGAACTTCGCCTCCTACAGTTACCTGGGCCTCATCGGTCACGACTACATCGACGACCAGGTCCTGCGCGCCGTCGAGCGACACGGCACCGGCGCGCACGGGGTGCGGCTCCTGGCGGGCACCCTGCACCTGCACCGGGAGCTGGAACTCGCCCTCGCCCGCTTCCTGGGCACCGAGGACGCCATCGTCTTCTCCAGCGGATACATGGCGAACGTGGCGACGGTCGGCGCCCTCGTCGGCCCCGGGGACCTCGTCATCGGCGACGTCTACAACCACGCCAGCATCCTGGACGGCTACCGGCTGTCCGGCGCGTCGGTCATCACCTACGCCCACAACGACCTCGCCGACCTGGAACGCGCCCTGCGCAAGGTCGGCGACGCGGGCCGGCTGGTCGTCACCGACGCCGTGTTCAGCATGGACGGGGACGTCGCCGACCTGCCCGGCATCGTGGAACTCTGCGAGCGCCACGACGCCCCGCTCATGGTCGACGAGGCGCACAGCCTGGGCGTCCTCGGAGACACCGGACGCGGCATCACCGAGCACTTCGGCATCGACCCGGCGCGTGTCGACGTCAAGATGGGCACGCTCTCCAAGACGGTGCCCAGCGCCGGCGGTTACGTCGCGGGATCCAGGGACCTGGTCTTCGCGCTGAAGAACAACGCCCGCGGCTGGATGTTCTCGGCCGCCGCGACCCCCGCCCAGGTGGCGGCGGCCAAGGCCGCGATCGAGGTGATGGATGCCGCCCCGTCCCTCACCCGGCAACTGCGGGCGAAGACGACCCGGTACCGCGAGCAGTTGCGCGCCCTGGGCTTCGACACCCTGACCGGCGAGACGCCGGTGGTGCCGATCATCTGCGCGACCGCCGACCAGGCGGGGGAGATGGCCCGGCTCTGCCAGCTCGACGGGCTCTTCGTCCAGCCGATCGTCTACCCGGCCGTGCCGCGGACGCTGCCCCGGCTGCGGACCATCGTCAACCTCAGCCACTCCGACGCCGACCTCGACGCGGCCGTCGTGACGCTGGAGAAGGCCGGCCGTGCCTGCGGCCTCGTCCACTGAGCACCGACCGGGCGGAGCGCTCCACAGCACCGACGGGACACCACCGTGCGCCGATTGCCGCACGGCAACCAAGGGGGGAATCGAACATGACCGATGTCGACACCACTGCGTTCTTCGGGGCCGTTCTGAAGACCATCGCCTCGACCCGCAACCACGGAACCGGGCAGACGGAGTTCGTTTCGGGCGTCGTGGAGCCCACCAAGCGGATCCGCGCGTTCGAGAAGGAGGTCGGTGAACGGCGGCTGACCTCGACCGAGGCCGGGGAGGTGCTCGGTCTGTTGGAGACGACGCTGCGCACCAAGCGCACCCCGGACGAGGAGCGCGAGTACTACCTCCAGTACATCGAGAAGGTCGCCGGCATCAGCCGGGCCTCGCTGGGCGTGTCCGGCTGGTGAACACCTCCCGCCTCGCGTGGTACAGCCACGAGATCTGTTTCTGGCACGACCCCGGCCCCGGATCCGGGTACGTGCCCGTCGGGCCGGGCGTCGAGCCCCTGCGCCAGTTCGCGGTCGACCCCGACCTCCGGCGTGCCGAGGGGCTGGTCAAGGCGTCCGGGGTGATGGACCGGTTCACCGGCCACACCCCGACGCCCGCCTCCGACGAGGACCTGCTGCTCGTGCACGTACCCGAACACATCGAGCGGGTCGAGGCGGCCTCGGCGGCCGGTGCGGGTGACGCCGGCGTGTACGCCCACGTCAACTACCACAGTGCGCAGGCCGCGAGGCTCGCCGTCGGGGCCTGCGTGCAGGCCGCGACCGGCGTCATGGAGGGCCGGTTCGACCGGGCGTACTGCCTGGTGAGGCCGCCCGGCCACCACGCCGAGCCGGACCGGGCCATGGCGCTGTGCCTGTACAACAACCTGGCGGTGGCCGCCCGTGCCGCCCAGCGACACGGTGCGCGCCGCGTGCTGATCCTCGACTGGGACGTCCACCACGGCAACGGCATCCAACGGACCTTCTACGAGGACCCCGACGTGCTGTACGTCTCGGTGCACCAGGAGGGACTGTTCCCGGCGGCGTCCGGTCTCGTGCTGGAGACCGGGGCGGGCGAGGGGGCGGGCACCACGCTCAACGTGCCGCTGCCCGCCGGCTCGGGTCACGGCGCCTACCTCGCCGTGACGGACCGGATCGTGGCACCGGCGGCCCGCGCCTTCGGCCCCGATCTGATCCTCGTGGCGGCGGGCGTCGACGCGAGCGGCCACGATCCGATGGGTCGGATGCTGTGCACCAGTCGCACCTTCCACGCCATGACGTCGGTGATGTGCCGGCTCGCGGACGAACTGACCGGCGGCAGGATCGTCTTCGCCCACGAGGGCGGCTACTCGGCGTGGTACCAGCCGATGCTGGTGTTGGGCACGGCCTGCGCGGTGGCCGGCCTGCCGGCTCCCCAGGACCCGTTCCTGCACTCCCTCGAACACCTTCCCGGCCAGCGCCTCCAGCGTCACCAGGACCGGGTGATCACCCACCTGGAGGAGCACCACCCGCTGCTGGCCGGCACGGCCGCGGCAGGCCGATCCGGCGCCTGCGAGCGGCCCGCGCTCGTGGACGGGGGGCCGTGATGGGCAGCTGGTGGATGACGGTGGGCAACGGTGCGCGACGGCCGGCCGGCACCGGTCCGGGGACCGGACCCCGGACCCGTCCGCGGTTTCGGATCGTGGCGCTCCCGCACGCCGGCGGGTGGCCGTCCGCCTTCCGTTCCTGGTGGCAGGTGCTGCCCGAGGACGTCGAGTGCGTCGTCGCCCAACTGCCGGGTCGCGGTGCGCGCATCAACGAGCTGCCGCTGACCCGCGTCAAGCCGCTGGTCGACGCCCTCGGCCAGGGCCTCGCGGAGCTGGAGCCGCTGCCGTACGCGGTCATCGGGCACAGCTTCGGCAGCGTGCTCGGGTACGAACTCACCCGCTTCATGGAGCAGAAGGGGCTGCCTCCCACCCTGCTCGCCGTGTCGGCGCGCCAGCCGCCCTGCTTTCCCGGCGAGCCGCCGTTCGCGCACCTGCGCGGCGACACGGAGCTGCTGGAGCACCTGACCGACATCGGCGGGATGTCCCCGTGGCTGATGGACCGCGCCGACCTGATGCGGTCCTCGCTCCGCGCGATCCGGGCCGACCTGGAGGCCATGGAGACCTACCGCCGGCCGCTGTCCGGCACAGGCGTCCCCATCCTGGCGCTCGGTGCGGTGGACGATCCCGTCGTCATCGACGACCGGATGCACCTGTGGGCGCTGGAGACCTCGGGCGGCTTCGACCGACAGAGCTTCACCGGCGGCCACTTCTACCTCTACACACCCGCCAACGCGGCGGCCATCGCCGCCCGTCTGGTGCCCGGACCCGACGACCCCCGGTCGGATCCGCTCCTCCCACACCCCCTCGCCCGATGACCGCGTCGGGCCCCGATCAGCACCACCCCCGAAAGGAACCGAATGAGTACCACCGCCGACACCACCGAACAGGCAGGACCTCGTGAGTGGTTGGGCCTGGCCGTACTGGCGCTGCCGACACTGCTGCTGTCCATCGATGTGAGCGTGCTGCACCTGGCCGTCCCGCACATCAGCGAGGGCCTGAACCCCTCCGCCGCCCAGATGCTGTGGATCATCGACATCTACGGGTTCCTGATCGCCGGCTTCCTGGTGACCATGGGAACCCTGGGCGACCGCATCGGCCGCCGGAAGCTGCTCCTGATCGGTGCCGCCGCGTTCGGTGTCGCGTCCCTGGCCGCCGTCTTCGCCGACAACCCGGCCATGCTGATCGCGGCGCGGGCGGCGATGGGCATCGCCGGAGCCACGTTGATGCCCTCGACCCTCGCCCTGATCATCAACATGTTCCGCGACGGGCGGCAGCGCGGCGTGGCCATCGCCGTCTGGGTCACCATGTTCTCCGTGGGCATCGCGCTCGGCCCGGTGGTCGGCGGAGCCATGCTGGAGTACTTCTGGTGGGGCTCGGTCTTTCTGCTCGGTGTGCCCATCATGGGCTTGCTGCTGGTGGCCGGCCCGATCCTGCTGCCGGAATACCGGGACGAGGACGCGGGTCGGCTTGACCTGACCAGTGTGGCGCTGTCGCTCGCCGCCATCCTCCCGATCATCTACGGACTGAAGGAGATCGCCAACGAAGGGGTCGGCCCGATCCCGATCCTGGCGCTCGTCGTGGGCCTGGTCGTCGGTGTCCTGTTCATCCGTCGGCAGCGCACGCTGGCGAGCCCGCTGCTGGACCTCGGACTGTTCGGGAACCGCACGTTCCGTACGGCACTGATCACGCTGCTGCTCAGCATGCTCGTGGCGGGTGGAACGTATCTGACGGTGACCCAGTACCTCCAACTGGTCGGGGGGCTCTCCCCGATGAGGGCCGGCCTGTACCTGCTGCCCGCGGCCTTCGCGCTGATCGTGACGGCCGTCGTGTCCCCGATGGCGGCGAGCAGGATCCGTCCGGCGTACGTCGTCGCCGCCGGACTGGCCGTGTCGGGCGTCGGCCACCTCATGCTGAGCCTGGCCGACAGTTCCTCGGGCGTCGCCCAGGTGGTGACGGGCTTCGCCTTCGTCTACGCGGGCGGCGGACCGCTCATCGCCCTGGGCACGGACATCGTCGTCGGATCGGCCCGGCCCGAGCAGGCCGGATCGGCCGCGGCCATCTCGGAGACCAGCACCGAACTCGGCATGGCGCTCGGCGTGGCCCTGCTGGGCAGTCTCGGGGCCGCCGTGTACCGCAGCGGAGTGGATGTCCCCGCGGGGGTGCCGGAGGGCGCCGGTGACACGCTCGCCGGGGCGGTCGAGGCGGCGCGGCCCCAGTCCTCGGAGACGGCGGCTGCCCTGCTCGACTCGGCCCGCGCGGCGTTCACCGACGGCCTGAACATCATCGGCGGCATCGGGGTGTTCGTGGCGCTCGCCTCGGCCGTCCTGGTGGCCGCGGTCATCAAGCTCCCGGCCACGGGCGGTGGTTCCGCCGACTCCGACGCTTCGGCCGACGGCGTCGTGAACGCCGCCGCCGTGGAGGGGTGACGCGTCCCGCCCGTGCCTGCCGGCGCGGGCGGGACGCCGAGGGAGTGTGGCCCCGTGTCGAGGACGCGGGGCCACACCGCTCACGCTCCGGGGACGGACCGGTCCTCGTAGCAGGCGGCGTGGGCGGCCGAGGGTGCGATGGGCGTGATGACATCGATCAACACGCCGTCCGGAGCCGCCACGATGAAGTGCCGTTGACCGAACGCCTCTTCGCGCAGGGGAAGTTCCAACTTCAGGCCGGCGCCCGTGACGAGTCGCGCGTACTCGGCGTCCACATCGGCCACCTCGAAGTTGAGGAGCAGGCCCCCGGCCGGCCGGCGGAAGGCTTCCGGTACCGTCTCGTGCCCCGCGGCGACCAGGGCGAGTTCGTGGTGCGGCGGTTCCGGCTGCCGCAGGCTCACGTACCAGTCGCTCGTGTAGGTCGTCTCGAACCCGAACAGGGTGCGGTAGAACGCCACGGACTCGACGAGCCGCTCGGTGCAGAGCACGGGATAGAAGCCGGTCAGGGTGGAAGACGTCATCACAACACCGTTCTGAGGCGGGCATACGGTCATTTCCTCATAACGAGGGATGGTCCGGGGCGTCACGTCCGCCGTGTCGAAGGCAGGCGGACATGACAGCACGGGCGGACACGGCGGCAACGGAACGTCCGGTGCGCGAGGCGCGGGTATGGGTGGTGCGGCGCGAACCCCCTTGGGGGGAGGGGCGCTCGCTCTCCCTGCTCGACGCGGGGGAGCGGGCGAAGGCGGACTCCTTCACCCGACGGCGCGACCGGTCGATGTACCTGGCGGCGCACGCCGGGCTGCGGCTGGTGCTGGGCGACCGGCTCGGGCTCCACCCCCGCGACCTCCGGTTCGGCCGGGACCCGTGCGCGCACTGCGGCGGGGAACACGGTCGGCCGATCCTCCTGGGCGGCCCGGACGACCTGCACTTCTCCCTCTCCCACTGCGCGGGCATCACGCTCGTCGGCGTCGCCGACGCGCCCGTCGGGGTCGACGCGGAACCACTGCCCGGCCGCCGGACGGTCGAGCTGTGCCTGGCGCGGCTGCATCCGCGGGAGCGGGGCGAGTTGCTCCGCACCCCCTGGCTGGAACGGCCCCTGCGCTTCTGTCGGTTGTGGACGCGCAAGGAGGCCTACCTGAAGGCTTTGGGGACCGGGCTCAGCCGGGGACTGGACCGCGACTACCTGGGGGACGGTGAAGCGGGACGGCCCGCGGGCTGGACCGTCACCAATCTGTCCTGTGGCCCCCAGGGCGGCACGCATGCCGCGGCCCTGGCCGTTCCCGCAGGGGTGCGGGTGCCCGTCGAGCCGTGCGAACTGAACTGGTCGACGTACGGGCATGTCCCGGGCCGCGGGCCCTCGTTGGGGTAGGGGAGCCGCGTTGACATTCCAACGGTATGTCATTAGGTTCAGTTCGCATACCGTTGGTACGTGAGTGGAGATGGCACCCCATGCTGACCAGCTTCTGTCCGGTGATCTGCACCTCGCGGCTAGGGGAATCCCGCACGTTCTACAACACGCTGTTCGGCTTCACCGCCACCCACGCCACCGAGTGGTACGCAGGCCTCAGCCGTCCCGGGCGACACCACGAACTCGCCCTCGTCGACCACGGCCACCCCGCACTGCCCGAGGCGTTGCGCACGCCGATGCGCGCGGTGCGGATCACCCTGGAGGTGGACGACCGGGCAGGGGAGTGGGAGCGCCTCGCCACCCTCGGTGCGTGGAAATGCCCGGAGCGCGGACACCTTGTCATCAAGGATCCCAACGGGGTCCGGATCGACGTCGTCGCATCGAACTGACCGGTCGCGGGCCGCGGGGGCGGCCCGTCGAAGGGGGAGACCGCGTCGTGCCCAGAAGAACCGATCCCGATGAGGCGGTCGCGATCATGCGCGCCGCCGGACTCGAACCCCTGGAGCCCTACCCCGGGTCGAACACGGCCTGGAAGTGCCGCTGCCTGAAGAGCGCCCACCTGGTCGCGCCCACCCTCGGCTCGGTGCGCTCCGGCCGCACCTCCGGGTGCCGCCGGTGCGGCCGGGCCGCCGCCGACAAGCGACGACTGGCCGCCGGTGGGGAACGAGCCGAGACGGACATGCGCGGGGCGGGGTTCGAGCCCCTGGACCCCTATCCGGGCGCGGGCGCGCGATGGCGCTGCCGCCACCTCGCCTGCGGGCGGGTCGTCCACCCGCGGCTGTTCGGGGTACGGGCGGGCGGCGGTTGCCAGGTCTGTGCCGGGCGCGCACCGGTGGATCCGGCGGTCGCCGAAGCGGACATGCGCGCCATCGGCATGCAGCCGCTGGAACCCTTTCCGGGCCGGGTGCGCGACCCGTGGAAGTGTCGCTGCCTGAGGTGCGGCCACACCGGGGCGCCGGCCCTCAACAACGTTCGCGGCGGGCAGGGCGGTTGCGTGAACTGCGCGAGGCGTGCCCGGTAGGTCGGCGCCGGGGGCGGCGCGACGGCCGGGCCGCGCGGTCCCGTTCGCGGCCGGCGTGCCCGCCCTGGTCGCCTCGCGCGGAGCCCGCCCGCGGCTCACCTCGCGCGGAGTGCCTCCAGCATCCGCGCCAGCGCATGCCGCGTGTCCGTGAGATCGGCGGATTCCTCCGACGCGGCCAGCCACAGCACCGCCTCGTTCATGGCCCCCGAGAGCAGATGCATGAGCGGCGCGACCGGCTGCGCGGGGATGGTGCCCTCATGGATGAGGAGGGTGAGCGCCTCGGTCAGGTGGCGGCCCGAAGTGGCCTCGTTCATGGCCCTCCATTCCCTCCAGCCGAGCACGGCCGGCCCGTCGACCAACATGATGCGCTGGAGCGCGGGATCGGTGGAAGCGCTGATGAACGCCTGGCAGCCGAAAGCCAGTTGGTCCCAGGCATCCTCCTGCGCATCCGCCGTCGCCGCGATGTGCGCGGCGACCTCCTGCTGTACCTGCTCCAACACGGCCCGGAACAAGTCGGCCTTGCTGTCGAAGTGGTGGTACAGCGCACCCTTGGTCACCCCGGCGGCCCGGACGATCTCCGACAGGCCCACGGAGGCGTACCCCAGAGTGGAGAAGAGGCGCCGGCTCTCGCGCAGCAGACCGTGCCGCGTCTGCTCTCGCTGCTGCGCCCGAACCCCGTTCGTCATCGTCACGACCCCCGTCTTCGGCCATTCGAAGCCACGTGCACACGGTACTTCGCCGCCGCGCGCACGAGCGACCGGTGTGCGCCCGTGACTCCGTCCGCGGCGTGGGCGCACCAGGAGGCACCGGCGTGGCGGCTCGTCGGACGCATCCGAAGCCGGACGGCCCGGTGGATCCGCACGGTGATGTGCCCGCGCCGGCCGTGCCTGCAAACCGCCGAGGCGAGGAGCCGAGGCGAGGAGCCGAGGCGAGGAGCCGAGGCGAGGAGGGGCGAGGGACTTTCGGCAGGGCTCGTGGTGGCGGCGCGAGCCTGCACGGCCCGTTCACGTCCGGCGGCAGGTCGAACCCGCCGAGGCCATCGCCGCCGTCGGCCCCGGGGATCCGAACGACGTGCGGGTGGACCAGGAGCGGACGGCCCCGCACACCGTGGTGCGGGCGAAAGTTGACACCCTCGGCATGGGCGAATTAGGTTCAGCATGCTTCATCACATGAACTATGAAGAAGCTCAAGCATCTCACGGTCGGGCAGCACCACCCGAGGAAAGGCGCGGGGCATGAACCCAGCCCAGCACACGACAGCGGTCGCCACGGAGGCCGCCGCGTTCGTCGCCACCGTCACGGCGGCCGACCTCACCACCCCGGTGCCGACCTGCCCCGGCTGGACGCTCGGGGACCTCACGCGGCACGTCGGAAGCGTGCACCGCTGGTTCACCGAGCTGCTGCGCCTGCGCGTCCAGCAACCGCCGACCAGCCGCGAGGTGGACCTGCGCCTGCCCGAGCGCCCCGACGCCCTGCCGGACTGGCTGGCCGCGAGCGCGGCGGAGGCCGCCGAGGTGTTCGCCGCCACCGACCTGGACGCACCGATGTGGGCCTGGGGAGTCGACCAGCACGCCCGGTTCTGGGTCCGGCGCATGCTCTACGAGACCCTCGTCCACCGAGTGGACGCCGAACTCGCACTCGGACGCTCCCCGCACGTCGACCGCGCCCTGGCTGTCGACGGCATCGACGAGTTCCTCACCAACCTGCCGTTCGCCGCCCCCTTCGCACCCCTGACGGCCCGACTGCGCGCCCCGGACCGAGCCCTCCGCTTCAGCTGCACGGACGGCGACGGTGACTGGCTGGTCGGTCTGCGCCCGGACGGCTTCGCCCTCCTCGCCGACCAGGCCGAGCCCCGCACGGCGGACGCCACGGTCCGAGGCTCCGCCGCCGACCTCCTGCTGCTCCTCTACGGGCGCCTGGACCATCGCGGCGACGCCTTCCACCTGCTCGGCGACGCGGAGCTGACCGCCCACTGGTTCAGCCACTCGGCCTTCTAGGTCCCGTCGTCGAAGTGGCGCCGCGGGCGAGACTTCGACGACAGGGCCAAGGCCCCTCGGCTCCCTCGCCCCGGGCCGTCACCCGGCAACCGTCGCCGAGGTTCCTCGCCGGGGGTTCCGGGCGTGGGCGTGCGGATCAGCGTCTGGCCCGGCGGCGGGCGATGACCAGGCCGAGCACGATGCCCACGAGCAGCGTCACCGTGAGTACGGCCCAGAGGGGGATCGTGACCGTGGGGATCCACATCCTGACGGTGACGGACCCGGTATTGGCCGCGATGAACCAGATCGCGAGGGCCACCAGGAGGATGAAGCCCAGGGTGCGCAACCGCAGGTCCCGACCCTTGACGGTCAGGGTGGACGGGCCGTGTGACGTGTCGCTCTTCCGCGTCATGAGTCCAGTATCGGGCCATGTGTCCGGTTGAACGAGCGGACGCCCGTGAGCGCGGGGCGGCGCGAACATCGGCCGGGCCCTATCGTGGGGATCACCGAGGGTGGCCGGTGCTGAGGCGGGCTGGGCATGACGGATCCGGAGATCGACTACGCGGCGGTGTTCCAGACGCTGCCCGGCATGGTGGCGCTGCTGAGCCCCGACCTGGTGTTCCTGGACGCGAACGAGGAATTCCTGCGTACCGCCGGCCGCACCCGCGAGCAGGTGGTCGGCGACTACCTGTTCGACGCGTTCCCCGACAACCCGAACGACGTCGGCGCCAACGGCACCCGCAACCTGCACGCCTCGCTCCGGCGGGTCCTGGCCACCGGCGAGCGCGACACCATGGCCCTGCAACGCTACGACGTGGAGTCCGCGGAACGGCCCGGCGAATGGGAGGAACGCTACTGGAGCCCGATCAACGCCCCGGTCCTCGGCCCCGACGGCCGGGTCGTCCTGATCGTGCTCCGGGTGGCGGAGGTCACCGAGCTCATCGTGGCCCGCGGCGCCCCCGACGGCGGCCGGGCCCGGGTCCTGGAAGCCGAGCTCTACACCCGCGCCCGCGAACTGCAGGAGGTCAACGATCGCCTGCGCCAGGCCCACAACCGTGAACGCGAGGTCGCCCTCGCCCTCCAGGAGGCGATGCTGCCCGCTCCCGGGGACATCGGCCACCACCGCGCCGCCGTCCGCTACCGGCCCGCCGTCGGGTCCCTCAACGTGTGCGGCGACTGGTACGACCTCGTGGACCTGCCCGGAGACCGCATCGCCGTGGCCGTCGGTGACGTCGTCGGCCACGGCCTGCACGCCGCCGGCGTCATGGGCCTGCTCCGCAGTGCCCTCAGCGCCGCCTCCCTCGTCGCCGACGGGCCCGCCCAGGCCCTGGAGGTCCTCGGGCTGTACGCCCGTTCCGTCCAAGGGGCCGAGAACGCCACCGCCGTCGAGACGTACATCGACTGGGACACCCACACCCTCGCCTACAGCAGCGCCGGACACCTCCCGCCCGCCCTGCTCCACCTCAGCGGCGACGTCGAGTTCCTCGACCAGGCCACCGATCCCCCTCTCGGCGCCCGCCCGGAACACGTCGCCCGCCCCCAGGCCGCCACCGGCTTCACCGAGGGCGACACGCTCGTCCTCTACACCGACGGACTCGTCGAGCGTCGCCGGGAGGACATCGACGTCGGCCTCGACCGCCTCACCCGGGCCCTCACCCGCCACCGGGGAAGCGATCCCGAGGCCCTCGCCGACGCCATCCTCCTGGCCCTCCTCCCGCCCGAGGGCTCGACCGACGACACCGCCCTCCTCGTCGTGCGACTCTGAACGCGTCGCCGTCGGGCGGCGACGACGAGTCGCCCGGATCCGACGCGGCACGGTCGCCGCCACGCGGCCCCTGCCAGGTGACGGGCACCGTCGGGCAGGCCGAGCCCTCGGCGGTCCGGACCTCCGATCGGGCCCGATGCGCCGGCGACGCCCGCATGGTGCTGCGCGAGCCTTCCCGCAGTCGGTCGATTACCGTTCGTCGCCAAGGCGCCCGGTAATGTGAGGTATTCAGGCGACAGGACGGGTCGGAGGACCGGAAGGGGGCGCAGTGCGCGCGGCGCGGACGTTGGCGACGCTGGACGAGGTCGAGCTGGGTGACCATGTCTGCCGGCTCATGCAGCCTTCCGCGACATTGCTCTCGGACGCCCGGGCCTATCTCGCCGACGGAGCCCTGTACGGCGACAAGGTCCTGGTCATCGGCCCCATCGACGCCCCGCGCCCCGCGAAGCCGCTGCCCTCCGCCGCGGTGATCCTCGATTTCCCGAGTACGGCGGATTCCGAGTCGATCCTGGCCGCGGTGCGTCGGGAGGTCCGTACCGCCACGAGCCAGGGATTCCGCTCGGTACGCGTCCTCACCGAGCGCAAGCCCTCCTCGGCGCCCGACGGAGCCGAGGACCTGCTGGCGCAAGAGCTGCGGCTGGACGAGTTCGCCGCAGAGAGCGGCGCCATCGTGGTCTGCTCCTTCAGACCGTCACTGTGGGACGCGTCCGCGCTGGAGCGGGTGGCATGCGTGCATCCGCACGAGACGGGCACGCGCGCACAGCGTCCGACTTTCCGGATGTTCAGTACGGGCGCCGACGGGTGGAGCGTGGACGGAGTGATCGACTCGGACTGCGCGCCAACGTTCAACGCCGCGGTGCGGGCAGCGGTACGGAACGCGCCGAAGATCAGACTCCGCTTCGACGCGCTCGAAATGATCGACGCCGCCGGGATGCACGCGCTCGTGGACGCCGCCCGCCACCTTCCGGACCGCCGTATTCTTGTGGAAGGCGCCAACGACACCGTGCGTCTGTGCTGGGAACTCGCGGGCTACGCGGCCCCCGGAGTGCCGGTGGTGATGGCCGCATGAGCACGACCTACCCCTCGAAGCCGTCCGACCCCGACCACGACGGCGACCCGTTCCACCACGAGCTGTACCCCTACCGCGGTGATGCGCAGTTCCTGTCCGGGACGCTGGGCTTCATCCACGAGGCGCTCGAAGGCGGTGAGGCGGTGGTCGTCGCCGTCCCCTCGGACAAGGCGTCACTCCTGCGCGGTGAACTCGCCGACGAACCCGCCGTCACCTTCGTGGACACCACCACGGCCGGACCGAATCCCGGTCGGCTCGTCGCCGCCTGGACGGCCTGGATGAGGGAGCGGGGCGAGGGGGACCGGAAGGTTCGGGGCATCGGCGAGACCGCGTGGCGCCAGGCGCGCAACGCCGCCCACCTCTCGGAGCTGCGCCACCACGAATGGCTCCTGAACCGGGCCTTCGCGCGCAGCTCCACCTGGTCGATGCTGTGTCCCTACGATGCCGAGGACGAGGACGAGGAAGCCCTGCGGTCCCTGTCCCGCTGCCACCCGCTGATCCGCCGGGACGGGCGGTACGTGCGCAACGACGGTTACCTCACCGGCGAGGAATACCCCTTCGAAGTCCTGACCGACCCGTGCGATCCGTTCCAGGAACTGAGCTACGCGCACGGTGATCTCGCCGCGATCCGCGCGAAGGTGTCCCAGTGCGCGTCCGACGCGGGCGTCCCGCAGGGCCGGCTGCCGAAGCTGGCCGTCGCCGTCACGGAGATCGCGACGAACAGCATCCGCCACGGCGGGGGCAACGGAACCCTGCGCACCTGGTCGCGGGACTCGACGTTCCTCTGCGAGTTCCGCGACTCCGGCTACATCCCCGACGTGATGGTGGGCCGCACCCGTCCCGAACCGGAACAGATCGGCGGTCGCGGCCTCTGGCTCGCGCAACAGCTCTGCGACCTCGTCGAGATCCGCTCCACCCGTGACCAGGGCACGACGGTCCGCCTCCACATGGACGTACCGCGATAGCGTCGTGCCCTCCGCGCCGGGATCGTGAACCCCGCGGCCCTCAACCGGCCGGATCCGAGCGGCCGAAGAGATGACGATCACGGGCCTGGAGCAGGCGCTCCGGATGGCAGGAAGTCCCCGCTGTGGAGAGGCCGTTGACAGCGGCAGCGGAGGAGGACCCGCCCTTCACGTATCCGGATCCGGGACACCCGAGGGCAGCCCCGGAGGCGCGGCGCCCGTCTCCCCGAGGGTGGGGACGGGCCAACTCGTCGTCAGTCGACCGGCCTTCGGGCCCGCGTGGTCGGATCGGACCGGATCGTGTCGGCCACCCGTGATCAACGTCGACGTTGCAGGTGGCGAAGGCCTTCACACGTCCGTCGGCGTTGCCGCCCGCACCGATCCCGGCGCGGCCCTCGAAGGTCTCCCACTGTGAGTACGGCCCGTTCGCCGTCGCGCACGGACCGCGCCGCGCCGGAGTTCCGGCGCGCTCCGGGCGCCGAGAGTTGCTCGCCCGCATCGCCGCCGAACGCGCTGAGGTCGGGCGCCGTCGGTGCGTGTCCTTGGCCCCGTGCGAGCGGGGCCGTCGCGGGGCCGGCCCCGGGGCTCGGGCGGGTCTCACGGGGATCCCCCGGGAGAAGGAACGTTTCTGCGTGAGGGTGGTGCCTCACGAGGGTGCCGGAGCGTCCGTTCGGGTGGCGTCATTCTTTCGCCGACCGCAAGTGCCGCTGGAAGCGCGCCGGTCTGTGCTGTGCTGTGGCCACGACCCGAGGACGGTCGTCCGCGGGCCCGCCCGCTGTTCGTGGCAGGTCCGCCCCAACAGCGAAGGAGGACTGATGTCGCGCAACCGGAAGAACCTCCGAAGCCGGAGCACAATCGGCCAACTTCTGGCCTCCGTGGTCGTATTGACCGCGACTTTCCTGGATGCGTCCGGGGCTCATGCCGCTGCGGTCCACTCCAGACCGAGCCCCGACTGGGACGCCATCGCCCGCTGTGAATCCGGCGGGAACTGGCGGACGAACACCGGCAACGGCCATTACGGCGGCTTGCAGTTCACCCAGTCGAGCTGGAACGCGGCAGGAGGCCGCAGATACGCGCCACGCGCCGATCTCGCCACGAAGGCGGAGCAGATCGCCACGGCGAGAAGACTCGCCAAGATGCAGGGCATGGGGGCCTGGACCTGCGCACGCCGCCGCTGAGGGCCCATGCCCCGACAGGGCGGCCCCGCCGCCCTGTCGGGGAGGCGCCGACCGGACACGCCGACAGCCGGCCGGGGTTCACCACCGCGTCCGGGCCTCCGTGCCGCCGCACAGCCCTGCCGCCGATCCGGCTCGGATCAGGCGGGGTTGACTCATGTCCGTCCGTACGGATCGCCGCGAGGGCGCAGCCTGCGCGGGCGCCGGTGCGGTTGGTGGCGGGCCCCGGTCGGGAACGGCGGCGGGGGCCGTTCGGTCAGTCGGCGGCCGTCGACGGTCGCCCGAAATGGCGGGCCGTGGGTGTCAGCGCCGCGGCGGCGGGCGCGAGGAAGCAGATCGCGGCGCAGACGGCGAGCACCGGTGTGACCCCGAAGACGTCGATGGCCGGGGCGATCAGGGCGAGGCCGACCGGGGCCAGGCCGTAGGAGACGAGGAAGTCCAGGGAGGAGACGCGGGCCAGCTTGTCCGGTGCGACCTCGCGCTGGGCGGCCGTGAACCAGGGCACGTTGAACAGCTCGATGCCGATCCCCGCCACCACGTAGGCGGCGATGACCACCAGCGGGTGCACCGGCAGCATCAGGCTCAGCGGCGCGAAGCCGTAGGCGGCCAGTCCCGCGAACGCCGTCCAGCCGGGGGAGCGGGGCTGCCGGCGGGTGGTGAGCACGGCGCCGCCGAGCGCGCCGACCGTGTAGGCGGTCATGGCCGCGGCGAGGACCCATTCGGTGCCGTGGCGGTCGCGGCTGATCAGGGGCAGGGCGACGCTGGTGGCCGAATAGCCCAGCGCCACGACGGCGGTCAGGGCTCCGAGTCCGGCGAGGAACCAGGGGTGGCGTCGGGCCTCGCGTATGCCGTCGACGAACTCGGCGCGGAAGGACACGCGCGGCGTCCGCTCGGTGGACGGACCCGCGGCGGTCCCCCGGCCCGGCACGAAGGCGGCGACCAGCCAGAGCAGGCCGATCCCCAGCAGGAGCGTCCGCACGTCGACGAAGGCCGCGACCAGCGCGGTCAGGGCCGGTCCGGCCAGCGTGGAGGTCCGTACCGAGAGGGACATGGCGGCGTTCGCCCGTTGGCGGCGATCGGCGTCGACGACCTCGGCGGTGAGGGCCTGGAAGGCGGGGCGGCAGGCTCCCTGGCCGGCTCCCGCGAGGGCCGCCGCGACGGTCATCAGCACGAGTGAGCGGCCGAGGCCGACGGCGAGGAGCGGTGCCGCGACCGCTGCCGCGAGCGCCGACCAGAGCACGACCGCCCGGCGGGAGTGACGGTCGGCCAGTACCCCTCCGACGGCGACGGCGCCGAGGAACCCCGCGGTGCGCGCGGCGAGAACCAGACCGAGGCCGGCCGCCCCGAGATCGCGGTGCAGGACGGCCAGCCCCAACACGAAGGGCAGCGCCCAGGTGGCGAGTCCGGACGCCGTGGTCCCGGCCCACAGGCGCAGGAAGGCGGGGTCGCTCAGGACGGAACGCGGGGGTGGCGGGGTGGGCCTGGGCGTCATGGGGGTGGGTGTGGTCGTCACGGTGCGGTGCTCCTCATCGGTCGGCAGGTCCGGGTCGCGCCTCACGGGGCGCCCCGGGGGTGTTAATGAAAACGATAACCATTACAGTACTCTTCGAACGTGGTGCTCCCGCCCCGTGGGTGACCACGGCGGCTCGGCGACAGCCACGCCCTCTTTCGGATCGGAGACCCCATGCGTCAACGCCCCCGCGCCCGGCTCGTGACCGCGGCCACCCTCACCCTCGTTCTCGCGACCGGGGGTTGCTCGACCGCCGGCGACGACCCCGCGTCGCCCGGGGCGGGAGCCGCCCGGGCGGGCGCCGGGGGAGCGGCCGTCACCAACTGCGGGCGCGAACTCGACCTCGAACGGCCGCCGAAGCGGGCCGTCGCCCTGGACCAGGCCTCGACGGAGACCCTGCTCGAACTCGGCCTCCAGGACCGGATGGCCGGGACGGCCAACCTGAAGACGAAGATCCCCGATCGGTACCGGGACGCGTACTCCGGGATCCCCGTCATCGCCCCCAAGATCGCCACCGGCGAGCAACTCCGCGCCGCGACACCGGATTTCGTCCTGGCCGCCTCCGCCGACCTCTACACCGGCGACCGTGCGGGAACCCGCGAGGAGCTGGGTGCCCTCGATGTGCCCACCTTCGTCAGCGCCGTGGACTGCCCTCAGTCGCACGCGGCGGGGAAGAGCCCTTTCGAACTGCTCTTCTCCGACTATGAGCAACTGGGCAAGGTCTTCGGCGTCGAGGACCGGGCGGGAAAGCTGGTCGAGGGGCAGCGCGCCGCCGTCGCGAAGGCCGGCGAGAACGCCTCGGCCGCCGCCCGCGACACGAAGTCGCCTTCCGTCGTCTACCTCTACTCGGTCTTCAACGGCATGCCGTACGTCGCCGGGAAGACCGGCCTGCCCGCCGAGATGAGCCGAATCGTCGGGGCGAGGAACGCCTTCGACGACGTGAACGAGGACTGGCCGGAGGTCTCCTGGGAGGAAGTCGCCAAGCGCGCACCGGACTTCATCGTCCTGGGCGACCTTTCCGAGCGCGGGCGACCCGGTGACAGCGCGGCCGAGAAGCGTGCCGCGATGGCCGCGGACCCCCTGGTGTCGAAGCTGCCGGCGGTACGCGACAACAAGATCATCGTGGTGCCGGGCATCGAGCTGGACCCCTCCGTGCGCTCCGTGCACGCGCTGGGCCTGCTGGCCGAGGGCATGAAGGCGCTCGGGCATGTCCGCTGACCTCGCCGGCCGCCCGGGTCCGTCGGACCTGCTCCATCCCGCGGCACGCGGGGTGCGGCTCACGGCACCCACCCCCGAGCCGCCGCCGGACGGGCGGACCCACACGTCCCGCCCTTCGGCACCGGTGGGCCGGACCTCCCCGGCCCGGGCATGGCCGATGCTCGCCGCCGTCCTCGTACTGGCCGCCTCCGTGGCGACCGGCCTGCGCATCGGCACCGCCCCCGTGGGGTGGGGCGACCTCGCCCGCGTCCTGGGTGCGCACCTCGGTCTGGGCAACGAGCCGCTGCCACCGCTGACCGACTCGCTCGTCTGGGACCTTCGACTGCCGCGGATCCTGATGGCCGCGCTCGTCGGCGCCTCCCTCGCGGTCTGCGGCACCGTCCTCCAGGCCGTCACCCGCAACGCGCTCGCCGACCCCTACCTGATCGGCGTGTCCTCCGGCGCGTCGACCGGAGCCGTCGTCGTGGTCGTCCTGCCCCTGGCCGGCGCCGGAGCCCTGGGCGTCACCGGAGGCGCCCTCGCCGGGGCGCTCCTGTCCTTCGCCCTGCTGACGGCGCTGCTGCGCCGAACGGGGCTGGACTCGGTCCGCATCGTCCTGACGGGCGTGGTCGTCGGGCAGCTCTTCACCGCTCTGACCTCGCTGGTCCTGATGTCCTCGGCGGACGCCGACACCACGCGCGCCCTCACCCACTGGCTGCTGGGCTCGATGGCCCCCGCCCGCTGGGACGCCGTCGTGGTCTGCGCGATCGTCACACCGCTGGGGCTGGTCGTCGCGTGGCTGTGCGCCAACGCCCTCGACGCTCTCGCGTTCGGCGCGGACACCGCCGCGTCCCTGGGGATCGACGTACGACGCACCCGGATGCTGCTGCTCGTGGTGACGGCCGTGCTGACCTCGGTCGCGGTGGCCACCGTCGGCGCCATCGGTTTCGTGGGGCTGATCGTGCCCCACGGGGCGCGCCTCCTCGTCGGGCCGACGCACCGGGTGCTGCTCCCCTGCGCGGCGCTCGCGGGCGCGGTGTTCCTGGTGTGGACCGACGCTCTGGCCCGGGTCGCCTTCGCCCCCCGCGAGGTGCCCGTGGGCGTGATCACCGCACTGATCGGCGTACCGCTCTTCCTCGCCGTCCTGCGCAGGAGGGGTGACCTGTGAGGATCACCGCCGAGGGACTGAGCTGGTCGGCGGCGGGCACCCCCGTCGTACGCGGTGTCGATCTGGACGTGGCCGCCGGCGAGAGCGTCGCGCTGATCGGCCCCAACGGCTCCGGCAAGTCCTCCCTCCTGCGCTGCCTGGCCGGGCTGCGCGTCCCCGACGCCGGCACGGTCCGCTACGACGGCCTGCCCGTGAGGGGCTGGAGCGCCCGCAGGATCGCGCGCCGGCTGGCCTTCGTCGAGCAGGACTGCGGACTCGACGCCGACCTGCGCGTCGCCGACGTCGTGGGCCTGGGGCGGACCCCCTTCCGGGACCGCCGGCGCGGCCCGAGCGACACCGATCGGGCGATCGTCGCCGCCGCACTGGACCGCGTCGGGCTCGACGCGCTTGCCGAACGCTCCTGGAAGTCCCTGTCCGGCGGCGAACGGCAGCGCGCCCACATCGCCCGCGCGCTCGCCCAGCAGCCGTACGCGCTGCTCCTCGACGAGCCCACCAACCACCTGGACGTGAAACACCGGTTGGAACTGATGGAGCTGTTGTCCCGCACCGACCAGACCGTCCTGGTCGCCCTGCACGACCTCTCGTTGGCCGCCCGGTACTGCGACCGCCTGGTGCTCATGCGCTCCGGGCGGCTGGTCGCCTCCGGCAGCCCCGCCGAGGTCCTCACCCCCGAGCACCTCGCCGAGACCTTCGAGGTCGACGCCGAGCTGACCACCGACCGGCTGGGCCGTCCCACGCTCGTCCACCACGGCCCCCTCCCCGCCGCCGTACCCCGAACCGACCCCGCCCACCGCCCCACCCCGTGACAAGGAACCCCATGACCACCCCGACGACCACCGCCCCCGCACCGACCGTCCACGCCCTCGTCGAGGCCGTGCTGAAGGGCGAACACGGCCCGCTCCCCTCCGATCTCGTGGCGACCAGCGTCTTCTGGATCCACCACGGCACCCGGCTGGCCGGCGGCGACACCACCTACCTCAACCAGTACGTCCTGGTGCGCCTCGGCGGCTCCTTCGGCGGCTGCGCCTTCGAGTCCGGTGAGATCGATCCGTCGGTCTGCCGCGACTCCTCGGGCACCGCGCTCGACACCCTGCTGCGCGAGGGCCCACGTCCGTTGCGGATCGCCGCCCTCGACGCCTACCTCGCCGAGCGGCGCCCGCACCACGCGGCGGCGGACGCGGACGACGCCGCCGCGGACACCCGACGGGGCGCGAGCGCCGAACGGGTCGTCCTGCCCGCCGGTACCCCCGAAGTCCGGGCGCGGGCCCGCGACGCGGCCATCGCCGGACTGCTCGACATCGAGGAGGGCGCCAAGGTCGGCCTCATCGGCGTGGTCGACCCGCTGGTCGCGGCGATCCGCGAACGCGGCGGCGACCCGCTGCCGTGCGACCCCAACCTCGAGGCAACCCGGTGGGGCGATCCCGTCACCGCCGACATGCACGAGGTGCTGGACGGCGCCGACGTCGTCGTCGCCACCGGAATGACCCTCGGAAACGGCTCGTTCGACACCATCCTGGACCGCTGCCGCACCCGGGGCGTCCCCCTCGTCGTGTACGCGCAGAGCGGCAGCGCCGTGGCCCGCGCCTTCCTGGGCGCCGGGGTCACCGCCCTGTCCGCGGAACCCTTCCCCTTCTCCCAGTTCAGCGCCGACCCCACCGTCCTGTACCGCTACCGCGCCGAGGCCGGGGCATGACCCCCGCACCCCGCCGGAACGCGCCCGGCGCCGGGCGGCGCCCCGACCGAGGCCGTACCGGCACCGGGCACGCCCCCGGCCACCACGGCGAGATACTCCAAGGCGTCTTCCTCGACGACACCGGGCGACGCCGCGCCGGCCTGGTCACCCTGCCGTTGCCCGGTCCGGGCAGCCGCGCCGAGTTCACCCGCCGCCCGGGCACGCCGCCGCACCGGCTCACCGTGCTGCCGGCCGACCGCACCAAAGCGGCCCGCGCGGCGGTCCTCGCCGTCGCCGAGTGCGCGCCGGGGCACCCGGAGCCCCCGTGCGGAGGGGAGTTGCGGATCACCGGCGACATCCCGGTCGGCCTCGGCATGGGAAGCTCCAGCAGCGATGTCGTCGCCGTGGTGCGGGCGGTCGCGGACTCCTACGGAACTCGCCTGCCACCCGAGACGATCGCCCGGCTGGCCGTCCGGGCGGAGCTGGCCTGTGATCCGTTGATGCTCGACGGCCGCCCCGTGCTCTTCGCCCAGCGCGAGGGCCGGGTGCTGGAGGTACTCGGCCGCGCCCTGCCACCCATGGTCGTCGTGGGCTGTTCGCTGGGCGCGGGCGCACCCGTGGACACGCTCTCCCTGCCGGCCCGCGCGCACGACGACGGCGACGTGCGCGCCTGTGAACGGCTGCGCGTCCTGCTGCGGCAGGCCGTGGCCACGGGCGATGTCGCCCTGCTGGGCGAGGTCGCGACCGCCAGTGCCCGGCGCGGACAGGAGGTCCTGGGCCACCCGGAGTTCGACGGCCTCACCGACGTCGCCGCGCGCTTCGGGGCCGCGGGCGTACAGATCGCGCACAGCGGCTCCGTCGCCGGCGTGCTCTTCGACCCGGCCGCCCCCGACCTTCGGCGCCGGATCGGAAGCTGCGTACGGGCCCTGGAACACCGCGCGATTCCCGTCACCCGCGTCTTCTCCACCTTCACCACCATCCCCGCGACCGAGGAGTTCCCCAGTGGACCAGCACATCGCCGAGTCGATCGGCCGACCCGACCTGATACGCCTCGACGACCGGCTCGTCTGTCTCCGCTTTGAGACGATGAAGGTCGTCTCGGCGCTCGCCGCGGTACGCCACCTGCTCGACACCGGCGCGGTGCGGCGCGGGGACACCCTGGTGGACAGCTCCAGCGGCATCTACGCCCACGCCCTCGCGCTGGCCTGCCACCGCCACGGGATGCGCTGCCACATCGTCGGTTCCACGACGGTCGACCACACGCTGAGCACCCAGCTCGCCGTGCTCGGGGCGACGCTGGAGCGGATGGAGCCCTGCGACGACCTCAAACTGGACCAGAAGCGCCGGGTCGAGCGCGTCCACGAGATCCTCGCCGAGCACCCCGAGTACCACTGGATGCGGCAGTACCACGACGACATCCACTACCTGGGCTACCGCGCCGTGGCCGGCCTGATCCGGGAATCCACCGGCACGGACGAACTCACCGTCGTCGGAGGCGTCGGATCCGGCGCCTCCACCGGCGCTCTCGCCCGCTACCTGCGCGAGGACGCGCCCGGCGTCGAACTCGTCGGTGTCCAGCCCTTCGGCAGCGTCACCTTCGGCGCCGGTCACGTGAGCGATCCCGAGATCATCATCGCGGGGATCGGCAGCTCCATCCCCTTCGGGAACGTCGGCCACACGTCCTACGACACGCTCCACTGGGTGTCCTTCGACGCCGCCCTCGCCGGCAGCGTCGACCTGCTGCGCAGACACGCGGTGTTCGCGGGGCTGTCCTCCGGGGCGGCCTACCTCGCCGCCCGCTGGGAACGGGCGCGGTCCCCGCGGCGCACGGTCCTCTTCATCGCCGCGGACACGGGCCACCGCTACGTGGACACGGTGTACGCCCGCCATCGGGAAGCCGTCGACGTCGACTCCCTGGCCCCCCGGCCGGTCACGACGCAGGGCGACCTCGCCCTTCCCTGGTGCCGGATGGACTGGGGGCGGGCCCCGGCGGACCCGCGGGCGAGCGGGCTCCTCGGGCCGGGTTGACCGGGACACCGGGGCGACCGACACGGGGGAGGGGCGCCACCGGTGCTTCCGGGCGACAGCGGCGACGTCACTACCAGGACATTCCGGACGAGCGGCATAGGGTGGCAGCCACTCGCCGGAGACGGAAGAACGGACGTTCATGGCCTACGAACGACGGGAACACGCGAACCCGCGCACCCTCCCGGCTCCCGCCACCACCGCCACCCACGACGTCGGCCTGCTGGTGCTGCGGCTCACCGTCGGACTCACCATGGCCGGCCACGGCACGCAGAAGCTCTTCGGTTGGTTCGGCGGCCCCGGTCTCACCGCCACCGGAAAGGGCTTCACGATGAGCGGCTACCCCGCCGGCGACGCCATGGCCGTCATCGCGGGCCTCTCCGAGACCCTGGGCGGCCTCGGCCTCGCCCTCGGGCTGCTCACCCCGCTCGCCGGAGCGGTCCTGATCGGCACCTTCGTCAACATCCTCGCCGTTCGGGGCGTGAACAGCTTCTTCGCCCCCAGGGGAGTGGAGCTCGAACTGGCCCTGCTGGCCGCGGTCGTCGCCCTCACCCTCACCGGGCCGGGTCGCTTCTCCGTCGACCGCTTCCTTCCCGTGCTGAGCGAGTCCAGGCCCCGGTACTCCGTCCTCGCTCTGGTACTGGGGGTCGTCGTCGGTTTCGTCGTCCTGCTCGTCCGGGACTGACACCCGACCGGGCCGGGGGGCACGGCGCCCGGCCGCGTCGTCTCACACCGGCGTCGGCCGGGAGCCCGGCAGGTCCTCCGGTAGGAGCAGCCGCAGATCGTCCAGGCCCGGCGCCGTGAACGCCCCGAGCCGGCGCGCCTGTTGCGTCATCATCTCCTCCACCAGGATGCGTCCCGTGCGGGCGTTGCCGAACGACCGGTCGCGCGGCAACGCCGCCACGTACGCGCGCAGCGCCTCCACCGTCGGCGCCGGGCAGTCGTATCCCGAGTCGGCGGCCTGCGCGGTGATGATCCCCACCAGCTCCTCCACCGTGTAGTCCTCGAACTCGACCGTGCGGGTGAAACGCGAGGTCAGACCGGGGTTGGAGTCAAGGAAGCGGCGCATCTCGGCGGTGTACCCGGCGGCGATGACCACCACCTCGTCGCGGTGGTCCTCCATCAGCTTGAGCAGCGTCTCCACCGCCTCCCGCCCGAAGTCCGACGGAGAGCCCTCCGGGGTCAACGTGTACGCCTCGTCGATGAACAGCACACCTCCCAGGGCCCGTTCGAAGACCTCCTTGGTCAACTGCGCGGTGTGGCCGACGTACCTGCCGACGAGATCGGTGCGCGCCACCTCCACCAACTGGCCCTTGGGCAGCACCCCGAGGGAGTGCAGGATGCCCGCGTACAGCCGGGCGACCGTCGTCTTGCCGGTGCCGGGCGGGCCGGAGAACACCAGGTGTTGGCTGATCCTGGGGGCGGGAAGCCCGGCGGCCCGCCGCTGCCGGGCGGCGGCGAGCAGATGCACCTGGTCGGTCACCGCCCGCTTCACCGCGGACAGGCCGATCATGCCGTCCAGACGGGTGAGCAGCTCCTCGGAGCTGTCGGCGCCCCGATCGGCGCCACCCTCCTCGACGGCCACGTCCTCGGGCAGCAGCAGCGACAGGTCGCTCTCCGCGGGATCCGCCATCGAGCCCAGCCGGAAGGCCTGCCGATCCACCATCTCCTCGAACACCCGGCGTGCCGCCCGGCCGTTGCCGAAGGCGGCGCCCCGCTCCATCCGACCGTAGTGGCCGGCCAGGGCGTCGAGGGTGCTCGGGTCCAGCGCGTAGTGGTGGGCCTCGCACATCCGCTCGGTGATGGTGACCAGCTCCTCCACCGAATAGTTCGCGAAGTCGATGGTGCGGGTGAAACGGGACGCCAGACCCGGGTTGGAGTCCAGGAAGGCGGCCATCTCGTCGGTGTAGCCGGCCGCGATGACCACGACCTCGTCGCGATGGTCCTCCATGAGCTTCAACAGGGTGTCGATGGCCTCCCGACCGAAGTCGGCGCCGCCGCCCTTGCCGTCGGACAACAGCGTGTACGCCTCGTCCAGGAACAGCACCCCGCCGAGGGCCTCCCTGAACGCCTCCGTCGTCTTGATCGCCGTGCCGCCGATGACCTGGGCGACCAGATCGGCCCGGGACACCTCGACCAGATGGCCGGAACGCAGCACCCCCAACTCGGTGAGGATGCCGCCGTACAACCGGGCCACGGTGGTCTTGCCGGTGCCGGGCGGCCCGGAGAACACCAGGTGCCGGCTCATCGGAGGCATCGGCATGCCGAGCCGGGACCGGCGCTGCGCGAGCTGGTTCAGGTTCACCAGCGTCTTCACCTGGTGCTTCACGTCCGCGAGGCCGATCAGCGATTCCAGCTCCTCCTGCGGACCGCGCGGAGCGACCCGGGCCGGCCCCCGCGACTCCCCGACCCCGGCCGCTCCGGCGCCCCACGCGTCGGCCGAGCCGTTGCCCGCGCTGGTCAGGTCCTCCACGACGAGCCGATCACCGGCCCGGGTCTGCTTCAGGCCGGCGCCCCGGTTGTCCCGCACCGCGCAGCCCGTCGCGGTGATCGGCTCGGCGCTGTCCACCCGGATTCCGTCGCCGAGGCTGCCGCTCACCAGACAGGCGTCCAGCGCGAGCCGGGCGCCGTCGGAGGCCATCACCCCATGGGCCCCCGAGTCGGTGACCTCGGTACGCAGGAGCGACAGTTCACCGCCCTTGTCCACTCCGACGCCGGACGCGCCGGAACCGTGCACACGACAGTCCCGTACGGTGCCCAGCCCGTCCGCGCCGACCCGTACGCCCGTGTCCGCCGAGGCGCGGACGGCGGTGTCCCGCAGGTGAGGGTTTCCGCCGCCGGCGATCCGTACACCGCACGCCCCGGAGCCCTCGATCTCGCACAGCTCCAGCCGGCCGCGCCCCCCGTCCACGACCTCCACGCCGTGGCTCCCCGCGGACGTCACACGGGCGTGCCGCAACACCGGGTTGGCGCCGCCGCGGATCAGGATCCCGGTTCCGGCCGCGTCCGCGACGTGCAGACGGTCGAACTCGGCCGCCGAGTTCTCGTCCAGCACCACGGCGCCCAGCGGGTCGGCGCAGTCCCGCACGGTGATGTCGGTCAACGACGGCGCGCCGGCACCGATGACCCGCACGGCCGGACCGCCGGCCGTGTCGAACTCGCACTCCCGGAACACGCCCCGGGACCGCTCGGTGACGGCCAGGCCGTTCCCCTTGGTCCGCGAGGTGCGACAGCGCACCAGTTCCGGGGCGGCGCCCGAGGCCACCACGATGCCGGGGCCGTCGATGTCGGTGACGGTGACCTCCTCCAGCACCGGCCGGGAGTCGCTGGTCACATAGACCCCCACGGCCGCGCCGTGGATCCGCGTGCGCGACACGCGCGTCGCGCTGCTCCCCTCCAAGGCAAGAGCGGGCTTCTCCGTGCCGGTGATCTCGCAGTCCTCCACCACCCCCTGCGCCTCACCGTTGGCGAGCACCCCGTTGCCCCGGGCGTCACGGATCCGGCAGTCACGGACCGTGGTGCGGCCCTGCTCGCCGATGACCACGCCCGAGGTGCCCAGGTTCTCGATGACACAGCCGGCCACCACCGTCCCGGTCGGCACGGTGTCGACGACGCCCGCCCCGACCGGGTTGCTGATCCGGCAGTCCCGCACCGCGAGCGACCCGGACTCGCGGGCCAGCAGGGCCGTCCACCCGGAGCCGACGACGGTGCAGCCGTCCATGGCGACCTGACCGCGCACCGCGTCCACCACCGGCACGTCCTCCGTGCCGCCGCGCAGCGTGAGATCGGTCAGCATCACGGCGTCGGCGATCAGGGAGACGGCACTGCCGCGGCGCGGGCAGATCTCGACGCTCCCGCGCTCGCCGTCGGCGACGATCGTGACCCGGTTGCGGACCGTCAGGTTCTCCGGGTACCGGCCGGGCCGTACCCGGATCACTGCTCCGGTGCGGGCCTGTGCCAACGCCTCACCGATGGTTCGGAACCCCTGCGGTTCCTCCGGGCTGACGGTGAGCAACTGCCGTGACACGCTGGTCCTCCTCGCTCCGACGCCGTCTCCGCCCCCTGCGGGGGCGATGCGACGCACCGCTTGCAGGCTACGTGAGGGGGACGGCGATCTACCAGGTGGAGCAGGCCAGTTCACGCCGCGGTCGTGGGACGCGGGCCGAATCGGCCCTGTCGGGCGCTGCGTTGCGCCACTCGGCACACCGCCTAGGATGCGCGCCATGAGACACGCGCTTTCCCGTGCACCGGCCTCGGCGGCGGCACTGGCCGCGGTGATGCTCTCCGCGGTGTGGCCGGCGCCCGCGGTGGCGGACTCCGACCCCGTCGCCCTGCCTCCGGTCCGCTCCTCGCTGGCGGCGGACGAACCCTGCGCCGCGGCTTCCGGGCAGGTCGCCGAGACGGAACCCTGGCCGGTGCGGGCGCTCGGCCTGACTCGTGCCCGGCGCGTCTCCGAGGGTGCCGGGGTGACCGTCGCGGTGGTCGACACCGGTGTGGGGTCCGGGGTCCCGGCGCTCGCCGGTCGGGTCCGTCACATCGGCCCCGCGGACCAGGACTGCGTGGGCCACGGCAGTTTCGCCGCCGGACTGATCGCCGGGGCGCCGCTGCCCGGCGTGGGCACGGTCGGCGTGGCGCCCGCGGCGCGGCTCCTGGCGATACGGGGCACCGACGAACGCGGCGTCGCCACACCGGAGTCGCTGGCCGGCGCCATCCGAACCGCCGCCGACGAGGGCGCCGGGGTGGTGTACGTCGCGTCAGCGCTGCCGACCGGCGCCGGCGTGCTCACGGACGCGGTCGCCCACGCGGCGGGACGCGACGCCCTGGTCGTCGCCCCCTTCGCCCCCGACCTGCCCCCCGGGGCCGGCGACGCGAGCCCCCCGGCGCAGCCCTGGTACTGGCCGGCGGCGGCCCCGCACGCCCTGTCCGTCATGGACTACGGACCCGGCGGCGGGCGTCCGGACCGGGCGCCGACGGCGGTCGGCGCCGACCTGGCGGCGCCGGGGGACGCGGTGGTCGGCCCCGGACCCCGGGGCGCGGGCCACTACCTCGGTTCGGGTTCCTCGCTCGCCGCCGCCCACGTGGCCGGGGCCGCGGCCCTGGTCCGATCACGCCACCCCGAGCTGACGGCGGACCAGGTCCGCGACCGGCTCGTCGTGTCCGGCTATCCGGACACCACCCCGAGGCTGGACCCGTACGCCGCACTGACGGCCGTGCCGGCCGACCGCGCCGCCCCGGTCCCGGGCCCCGGGCCCGCCCGGGTGCCGGACCCGGCGCCCGCCGCACCCCGGCAGCGGGCCCTCGTCGTCGCCGCGGCGGGCGGCGGCCTGGTGCTCCTGGTGGCCGCCGCCGCGGTGGTGGTCCCCCGGGGCCGGGCCCGCGGGTGGCGCCCCCCGGGCCGGGACCCGGGGTCCTCGCCCGGCCCGGACCGGGACTGACCGCGGCTCCCCTCAGGACTCCGGGTCCCCCAGGAACGCGGTCTGGACCTGCACCGTGCGGCGTCGGGCGATGCGGGTGGCGCGTCCGGGCGGCAGCAACCTGCCCTTGGTGTTGCCGAGCACGTACCCCTCGGACGGCGGGCAGGAGAACAACAGGGAGGGCGTGTTGACCTCCTGGAGGCGACGCATCAGCGCGTCGCCCATGCCGCGCCCGGCCCCGCTCGCGGAGCGGGCGACGATCAGGTGCAGTCCGACCTCCCAACCCAGCGACAGGTGCGGCAGCAGCGGGTCGAAGGGCGGGTGCGCGGGGTTGGTGCCCACCATGTCGTAGTCGTCCACGAGGATGAACAGCCGGGGACCGGTCCACCAGTCGGCGAGCCGCATGCGGGCCGGGGCGATGTCCGGTCCCGGCACCCGTGTCCGTACCGCGCGGGCCGCACCGTCCACCAGGTCCTTCAGCGCGTCGATGGAGACCGCGTGCCCGAGCCGGTAGGTGTCCGGGATGGCCTCGACCAGCTCGCGCCGGTAGTCCACCACCATGATCCTGGCCTCGGCCGGCGTGTACCGGTCCATGATGGCCCGTGCCGCGAGCCGGAGCAGGTTGGTCTTGCCGCTCTCGGTGTCCCCGACCGCGATCATGTGCGGACTTTCGCTGAAGTCGTGCCACACGGTCGCCAGTTCATCCTCCTCCAGGCCCAGGGGAACCCGGAAGTTCCCCTCGGGGGCCGGCAGCTCGGCCACGGGCAGCTCGGTCGGCAGCATCCGTACCTGTGGGGCAGGCGGGCCGCTCCAGCTCTCCCGGACCGCCGCGACCAGAGCTGCCACGCCCTCCGTCAGGTCGTCGGTCCGCTCGCCACCGTCGATGCGGGGCAGGGCGGTCAGATAGTGCAGCTTGCCCTCCCGGGTCAGGCCCCGGCCGGCGACCCGGGGCACGGTCGCGGCCCGCCGGATGTCGATCTCCGAGTCCATGGCGTCGCCCATCCGCAGCTCCAGGTGGGTGCCCGCCTGGTCCCGCACCGCCGACGGCAGCTCCACCCAACGCGCCGTGGTCACGATGAGGTGCACGCCGTAGTTGAGACCGCGCGCGGCGATGGCACCGAAGGTCGGAACGTGGCGGTCGTAGTCCTGCCGCACCGTGGACCAGCCGTCGATCACCAGGAACACGTCGCCGTGGTCCTCGGCGGGGAACTCGCCGGCGGCCCGGCGGCGCCGGAAGGTGGCCATGGAGTCGATGCCGTGCTCCAGGAAGAACTTCTCCCGCGCCGCCAGCAGCGTGGTCACCTCGGCGATCGTCCGGCCCACCCGTTCGCCGTCCATGCGCGCCGCGACACCGCCCATGTGCGGCAGCCCGGCCAGCCCCGACAGGGTCCCACCGCCGAAGTCCAGGCAGTAGAACTGCACTTCGCGCGGTGTGTGGGTGAGGGCGAGGGACGCCAGGATGGTGCGCACCATCGTGCTCTTGCCGCTCTGCGGGCCGCCGGCGACGGCGATGTGGCCGCCGACCCCGGACAGGTCCACGGTCAACAGGTCGCGCAACTGGTCGAAGGGCCGGTCCACGATGCCGATCGGTACCTTCAGTCGCCCCCGGTCCGGCCCGTCCACCGTGGTCAGACCACGCTCCGGGTCGGGCGTCAGCGGCGCCAGGATCTGGTCGAGCGTCGCCGGCAGGTCCAGCGGCGGCAACCACACCTCGTGCGCCGGCGGGCCCGCCCCGAGGAGCCGCTCCACGGCCACGGACAGCAGCGAGTCACCGCCCTCCTCCGCCTCGGGCTCGGGCGCCGGCAGGTCGGGCACCGTACGCGGCACCACGTACCCCGTGCTCCACGGCACGGTCTGGCCGGCGGCCCGCGCCTGGCTCGCGCCGCCCCGCCGGTGCCGGTAGGGCCCGGACACGTACGCCGCCCGGAACCGGGTCAACGCGTCGACCCCTGACTTGAGGAAGCCGCCGCCCGGAGCCGACGGCAGCTCGTAGGCGTCCGGTACCCCCAACACCCCGCGGCTTTCCATGGCCGAGAAGGTGCGCAGCCCGATCCGGTACGACAGATGGCTCTCCAACTGGTGCATCCGGCCCTCGTCCAGGCGCTGCGAGGCCAGCAGGAGGTGCACGCCGAGGCTGCGGCCCAGACGGCCGATCATCACGAACAGCTCCATGAACTCCCTGTGCGCCGCCAGCAGTTCACTGAACTCGTCGACGATCACGAACAGGCTCGGCAACGGGGCCAGCGGGGTCCCGGCCGCCCTCGCCTTCTCGTACTCCAGCGCCGAGGTGTAGTTCCCGGCGGCCCGCAGCAGCTCCTGGCGGCGGATGAGCTCACCGTGCAGGGCGTCCTGCATGCGCGAGACGAGCGCGGCCTCGTCGGCCAGGTTGGTGATGACCGCAGAGGTGTGGGGCAGTTCGTCCAGGCCGAGGAACGTGGCACCACCCTTGAAGTCCACCAGGACGAAGTTCAGCGTCTCGGAGGAGTTGGTCAGGGCCAGCGCCAGCACCAGGGTGCGCAGCAACTCGCTCTTGCCGGAGCCGGTCGCGCCGATCAGCATGCCGTGCGGACCGGTGCCGCCCTGCGCGGACTCCTTGATGTCCAGCTCGACCGGAGCCCCGTCCGCGCCCACCCCGATCGGCACCCGCAGTCGGCTCGGCCCCGTTCCGCGCCGCCACAGCGTGTCCGCCGCGTGCCCGTACAGGTCCGAGATGCCCAGCAGAGTGGTCAACTCCACGTCCGTCGACAGGGGTTCGGCGCTGTCCGTGCCGATGCCCATCCGGTACGGGGCCAGGCGTCTGGCCAGCGCCGTGGCGCCCCGGGTACCGAAGGCGTCGGGGCGCCCCAGGGGTGCGACCTGCTCCTTGCGGTCACGGTCCGTGCGCACCAGCCGGAAGTCGCCGTCGGCCACCTCGAAGCGCAGTGTCACCCGGCCCGGTCGCCAACTCAGCGCCCCGGTCAGGTCGAGCACCACCGTGTTGCGCAGCCCGGGCCCGTCCAGCCGGTGCCCGCCGGGGACCGTGCCGCCGTCCACCACGATCACCGTGAACGGCTCCTCCCGGCCGGGCAGCGACTCCGGATCGAACGGCGGGCGTTCCAGGAACTCCGCGCCCAACAGGTCCTCCAGCTCACCGAGCGCCGACCCGGTCATCCGCGCCGGCCCCGCGCCGTCGGTCTCCTGTGGGTGCAGATGGTGCGGAAGCCACTTCGCCCACTCCCACTCCGCGCGCCGTTCGTCGGACACGCACAGCGCGATCCACAGGTCGTCGGGGGAGTGGAAGGCGGCCAACTGGGCCACGAGCGCCCGGGCCAGGGCGCGTATCCGTTCCTCGTCGCCCCGGAACAACACCCGAGCCCAGGCCCGCATGTTGATCGCGATCGGCTGGTCCGGCACGGTGGCGTACGCCCGGATGAAGCTGCGCAGCGCGTGGGCGGCGAGCGGTTCGAGGTCCTCGACCGGACTGGTCGCCATCGGATGGAGTCGCAGCCCCAGCTTCTGGTCGCCGACCGCCACCCGCACCTCGCCGAAGTCCTCGTCCTGCGGCCGCCGTTCCCACAGGCGCGTGGTGCCGACCAGGGACCACAGTGCGGCCGGGTCCGGATGCCGCCAGGCCAGGGCCCGCTGCTGGTCGATCACGGCCGCCCGCACCTTGCGCCGCGTCTGGGTGAGGTAGCGCAGGTAGTCGCGACGCTCGCCCTTGACGCGCTGCTTGCGCTCGCTGTTGCGGCGCATGACCTGGCCCAGCATCATGGCCGCCGAGGCGATCACCATCATGCCCAGCGCCAGATAGATGAACCCGCCGCCACCGGCCGCCCCGGGCCGGATGAACATCAGCATCATCGACACCGACATCAGCGCCATCGGCAGGTACGTCCACACCGCCGAGGAATCGGGCACCACCTCCGGGAGCACGGGCGGCTCCTGAAGGGTCAGTTCCCCGTCCGGCATCTCCGGGCCGCGCCTGCGGGCCGGCCTTCGGAACAGCACCACACTCACCGAACGGACTCCTCGCACCAGGGTCGCGGGCGTCGCCACACGCGCAGACGGCGAATACCTCGGACAGGTGAGTGATACTACGATCGTTCGTGCTGACCGCCCAAGGCCCAACCAGCGCTCCGTCGGCGCCCGTTGGCCTGCCGATCGAACCCGGAGAGGCGTGAGCCAGACCGATGAGTGACAACCAGGTGGCCGGATTGTGTCGCCTGACCGTACGCGCCCCCGCCCGCACCGTGGACCTCGCCGTCCCCGCCGACGTCCCCGTGGCCGACCTGCTGCCCGCCGTCCTCGGCTACGCCGGGGACGACCTGGCGGAATCCGGGATCGACCACGGCGGCTGGGTGCTCCAACGCCTCGGTGGCGAACCGCTGGACGAGGAACACACCCTCGACTCCCTCGACCTGCGCGACGGCGAGACCCTCTACCTGCGCCCGCGCACCGAGGCCCTGCCCGAAGTGCACCTGGACGACCTGGTGGACGGCATCGCCACGGCGCTCCAGCGGCAGCCCCACGGCTGGACCCCCGCCGCCGCCCGCGCGCTGCTGCGCGCCTCGGCCGTCACCGCGCTCCTCGCCGGCCTGGCGGTGCTCGCCCTGCCCGGCGGTTCCGGCGACACCCGCGCCGTCTGCGCCGCCGCGGCGGCGCTGTTGCTCCTCGCCGGCGCCGCAGCGGCGGCCCGCGCCGTCGGTGACGGCGGCGCGGGAGCCGCCCTGGGTCTGATGGCCGGTCCCTACCTCGCGCTCGCCGGATGGCTCCTGCCCGGCGGGGCCGTCACCGGCCCGCACGGCCAGGAGGGGCTGGCCGCCCGGCTGCTCGCCGCGTCCGTCGCCGGAGCGGGCGGGGCGGTCCTGGCGCTGGCCGCGGTCGCCGCGTACGCCGCGCTCTTCCTGGCCCCCGCCGTGCTCGCCGGCTTCGGCGCGCTCACCGGCGCCGTGATGCTCGTCGCCGGACTGCCGCTCGGGGAGGCAGTCGCCGTGACGGCCCTCCTCGCCGTCCTCCTCGGCGCGTTCGTGCCCTCGCTCTCCTTCCGCATGGCGGGCCTGCGCATGCCACCGCTCCCCACCAACGCACAGCAGCTCCAGGAAGGCATCGAACCCCACCCGACGGCCACCGTCACCGCGCGCTCCGTGCTCGCCGACGGCTGGATGAGCTCCCTGTACGGGGCGGTCGGACTGGTCTGCACCGGCTGCCTCACCGTGCTCGCCCGGCACACCGGGCTCGCGGAAGTGTGCACCTCGGCCGTGCTCGCGCTGCTGCTCCTGCTGCACTCCCGCGGACTCGGCAACGTGTGGCAGCGGTTGTCCCTGGTGGTGCCGGGCCTCTGGGGCCCGGTCCTGCTGGTGTGGACGGCCGCCGCGTCCCACACGCCGTCCGGCAGGCTCCTGCTCGTGGTGGCGCTGCTCGCCGGCGCCGCCGTGCTCGCCATCGCCTCCTGGACCGTGCCCGGCCGCCGACTCGTGCCGTACTGGGGCCGCGCGGCCGAGTTGTTCCACTCGGCGGCGGCCATCGCCCTGCTGCCGCTGGTCCTGTGGGTGCTCGGCGTCTACGGGGCCCTCCGGTCCCTCAACGGCTGATCCGGGGAGCGCCACGATGCAGTCGAAACGCGACCAGGTCCAGGCCCACATGTTCGTCATGGGTCGTCTCACCTCCGCCATGCTCCGCAGTGACCCGGACGCCCCGGAAAGCCCGCAGGGACGCACCAACCGCGGCATCGCCATCGGCGTGGTCATCGCCGTTCTGCTGTCGGCCGGCGCGTTCGTGTTCGGCCTCTTCAAACCCGGGACCAAGGACTCCTGGCGGCAGCCGGGCACCCTCGTCGTCGCCAAGGAGACCGGCTCGCGCTACCTCTACCTGGAGGGCAGGCTCCGGCCCGTGCGCAACTACACCTCCGCGCGCCTGCTCGCCGGAGCCGACCTCAAGGTCACCTCGGTCGGGAGCCGCTCACTCGCCGACACCCCGCGCGGCGCACCCGCCGGCATCGCCGGCGCGCCGGACACGCTGCCCACCGCCGACCGCCTGGACACCACGCCCTGGCAGGTGTGCTCCGGGATCCCGAGCGGCTCCGCCACCACCGTCCTGGCGATCGGCGCGCCCGCCGGCGGTCGTGGACTGGGCGACGACGAGGCGCTGTTGGTGGTCGGGCCCGACCGGGCGGAGCACCTGGTGTGGCGCGGCAGCCGCCTGCGTCTGGGCGACGAGGTCAAGGCCGCGCAGGCGCTGGGTTACGACGCCCGGCCCCGCACACGGGTCTCGGCGGCCTTCCTCAACGCCCTCCCCGAGGGGCCCGACCTGACCCCGCCGGAGGTGACCGGCCGCGGTTCGGACGGTCCGCGGCTCGGCGGTCGCGAGACCCGCGTCGGCCAGGTCTTCCGGATCACGGTGCCCGGCTCGGCCGCCCGCTACTACCTGCTGCGCCAGGACGGCCTGGCCCCGCTCACCGCGACCGGCGCGGCCCTGGTCCTGGGCGATCCGCGGACCCGTCTCACGGCGTACGCGGGCGCCGCCCCGACCGCCGCCGAGCTGGGCGCCGACGCCTTGGACGGCCGTACCGCCCCCCTGCCGGCCGGGGGTACCGCCACCGGTCTGCCCGAGGCGCCGCCCCGGGCGGTCGTCCCCGCGACCGGCTCGACGGCGTGTGCCCGGATAGAGTCGGGCGGCGCCGGCAGCCGGGTGAGCGTCGCGCTCTCCCCGCTGGTCGGTCTCGGCCCGGCCGCGCAGCCCGCCCCGGACGGTCTGACCCCGGCCTGTACGCCCGTCGAGCGGATCACGGTCCGGCCGGGCGGCGGCGCCCTGGTGCGCGTGCTGGGCGCCGGTGGCGGCGAACTCGGCTCCACGCTCTACCTGGTGACCGACGGCGGAACGAAGTACCGGGTCGTCGGCACGGACACGCTCACCGCCCTCGGCTACGCGGGCGGTCAGGCCCGGGGACTGCCCTCACCGCTGCTGGCCATGCTCCCGACCGGACCCGACCTCAGCCCGCGGGCCGCCGCGACCGGTCGAGGGACCACGACCGCGACGCCCTGCCCGACGGGGGGCGCCGTATCCGATACCGCGAAGCGACCGTGAGGGACGCGTCGGAGAACCGTCCGGGAGAACCAGACGTCCTGTCCGTGTAGTTGACGCGAAATGCAGGGTCCATGGCCTACGAAGCTGGATTCTTGACATGGCATCACCGAGAATCCAGGTTGCGGCCATGTTGCGACAGACGACAACTGAGGTTCCAGGCAGCCCGGTTGAGTACCTTGTCGGCTGACGAAGGCCGCCCGCGGACGCCGGACCCGGCGTCACAGTGGGACTCGGCGGTGACAACCACCAGGAGGTGCGGCACATGGCAGGCTTCCAGCAGTCACAGGAACAGGCCACCCGGAACGGCATCATGGCACTGGAGCAGGCGTTCACCGGCGTGCAGAACTGCCGACAGGACGTGGAGAACATGAAGTTCAACCTGTCGTCCGGCCTCAAGGGCTCCGACGGCAAGGCGTTCCAGGACCTGCTCAAGCTCTGGGACGACCAGGCGGAGATCATCTCGCGCAACGTGCGGGACATGGTCGACACCCTGAACGAGACGCTGCGCACCCAGGGGCTCACCCAGGGATCCAACAACGAGAGCATCACCACCGCCTACAACCAGTCGCAGTCGGTGTTCGACACGCTCAGCGGCTGATCAGGCCATCTTTCCGGACCGGACCGCATCCCGGTGGGCCCGGTATCGCACGGACCGACCCCTCTCCTGTTCCCTCCAGTTGTGAGACGAGGCCCCACGATGAGCGACTTCACCGACGGTCACATCTACGTCGACTACCGGCACATGTCGAACGCGGCGGACGACATGGTCACCCAGACCAAGGCAATCGCGAGTGTTCTGGCCAACCTCGAAGCCGAGCTCCAGGAGCTCAAGCAGACCTGGGAAGGCGAGGACCGCCAGGTCTACAACGGCAAGCAGCAGGCGTGGGACAACGCCGTCGAGGCGATGAAGAACCTCCTGGCGAACCACTCCCGACTGCTGACCGACGTCTCCGACAACTACCAGTACAGCGAGAAGTCCCTCACCCAGATGTGGGGAGACGTGCGCATCGGCCGCTGACCCGGCCCTCGAAACCCCGAAACCGGCACGGGCCACCGGTCCGCGGGGGCGCGTCGAGAGCGCTCCCCGCGACCCGGCGGCCGGGCCGGCGGACGACCCTGGCGTACGAGCCGGCGACCCGGTCGGCGCACGAGCCGACGGCACCGGCCGGAGCCCCGGCAGGAGCAAGAGCGGGATCAGGAGCGGGACATGGCGGAGAACACCCCGGTCAACCTGGACAAGGCCTGGCTGGAGGACTTCCTCAACAACGACATCGCCGACTTCATCGCCGAGATCAAGAAGATCATGGGGGACGGTGTGGGTCCGGACGGGGCGGTGGTGCCTGCGCTGGACGCCCTCCTGTCGACGGGGGCCCACGGCGACTGGGCGCTGCCCGGGGCCGAACTTCCCCTCACCATCGGGGGAATGACCAAGGACGGCGCCACCAACGGCCAACACATCAAAGAGGCGGTGGAGGAGCTCATCGGCTCCGTCACCACCGTGCTGGAGGACCAGAAACTCCTCTTCGATGACATCGACGACAATCTGCGCACCAGTATCGACACCCTCCTCAAGGCCCAGGGCGACAATCTGGCCAAGATCGACGGGGACAAGTTCCTCGACATCTTCTCCGACGTCGACGGGTCCCTCGGCGGCCGTGACAAGGACGACGACTAGCAGGAACCGGACCGGCCCCCGCCCCGCCTCCCGACCGCCCGAGTCCCCGGAGCCCCGACCGTGCGTGAAGAGAACATCAAGCCGCTGACCTCGGACAACGATGCCTGGCACCAGGCCGTCAAGCTCTTCACCGGCTACGACGCGCCGCAGCGCCACACGCTCTTCGACGAACTCGCCGGCAACGCGGGCATCCCGCAGATGAAGGTGGAGATCAGCAAGCAGTCCCACGTCGACTACGCCGACCCGAACGACTTCAACTGGCGTGTGGAGAACGCGGGCTGGCGAATCGAGAACACCGACTTCGTCATCCCCTTCTACCTGACCGGCGGCGACAACCCGTCCAGCGGCGACCAGGTCTCCATGTACAAGGCCAGGATCACCCTGCTCGGCAACAAGGGAAGCGACGGCCCGCCGGCCGGTGGCGTGGTCGAGGGCGGGGAGTTCAAGAGCCAGTACGACAACCACCTCGGCCTGACGGGCGACGCCGCCGTCTGGACCACCCAGCCCCTCACCCAGTACAGCTACGGGACCGGCCGCGCACTGGAGGCCCTCCTGAACGACCGGGACGGCACGCACGGCTTCCACTGGAACGGGAAGAACGTCCCCAACGATCAGGCGGTCACCCTCACTTCCTTCGACACCGCGGCTTCGGCGTTCGACCGGGCCGCCCAGTTCTTCGTCGACCGCCGGGACGCGGTGGAGGAGTGGGAGCGCCGGATCGGTGTCGAGCAGAACGAGGCCTGGCGCGGCCAGGCGGCCGGGGTCTTCTGGAACCTGGTCCACACCCTCGGCAAGCAGTACGACGGCTACGCCAAGGACATGCGCCCCTCCGGTTCGACGGGTTCCAGGCAGGGCGACGAACTCCGGCAGGCCAAGACCGACTTCCGCAACGCCGCCTCCACCCTCCAACGCAGTTGGGCTCGTTGGGAGTACATGGAGGGCAACCCGTTGCGGTGGCTGCACGACCTGCTCGTGGAGATCACCGACCACGTGTGGGAACGCAACATCAAGATGATCACCTACAAGGTGCGTTCCAATCGGTACGGAACCACCACGACCTACCACGCCACGGCGGGCTTCGACCAGACCGCCACCCGGTTCGGAATGGGTGACAACTTCGGGCAGCTCGACGACCTCACCACCTGGAAGAAGGTGGGGGAGCGGGCCGTCCAGAACTGGCAGGCCTCCGTCATCGAGAGCCTGGAGGTACCCGCCAACGAGGCGATCCGCCAGGTCCACAACAGCTGGAGCACCAAGAACTTCGACCTCGGATCCGTGCGCACCCGCGGTGGCGGCGACCTCACCAGCTCCTACACCGAGGACAAGAACGAGAAGAAGGAGGCGGACGCCGCGAAGGCGGCGGCGGACGCCGCACGCAAGCAGGAAGAGTTCATGGCCTGGCAGAAGGAGCAGGCCGCCAAGGCGGAGGCGGAGGCCAAGCGCCGGGAGGAAGAGGCCAAGAAGGAACAGGAGCGCCGGGAGAAGGAGGCCGACGAGAAGGAGGCCCAGGCCAAGGCGGAACAGGAGCGCAAGGAGAAGGAGGCCGAGGAGAAGGAAGCCCGGCTCCGGGCCGAGCAGGAACGCAAGGAAGCCGAAGCGAAGGCCGAGCAGGAACGCAAGGAACAGGAAGCCAAGGCCGAACAGGGTCGCAAAGAGCAGGAGGTGGGCGAGAAGGAGGCCCAGGCCAAGGCCGAGCAGGAACGCAAGGAGGCCGAGGCGGAGGCGAAAGCCGGCGAGAAGGAGGCAGAGGCCGAGCGCCGGCAGGCAGAGGCCGAGGCCGAGGCGGAGCAGAAGGAAGGCGAGCAGGAGGCCAAGCAGGCCGAGGCGGAGGCCAAGGCCGAGGAGAAGCAGCGCGAGCAGGAGGCCAGGCAGGAAGAGGCCCAGCGCAAGCAGGAAGAGGCCCAACAGCGCCAGGAGCAGGTCCAGGCCACCCAGTTCAACCAGGCCCGCACCGACCAGGAACGGGCTCGCAAGGAGCAGGAGCAGAAGGAGGCCCAGGCCCAGGCCAAGGCCGAGGAGAAGGAGCGGGAAGCCGAGGCCAAGCAGGCGGAGGCGGAGGCAGAGGCCGAGCGCCGGCAGGCGCAGGCGCAGGAGAAGGCGGAGCGGAAGGAAGGCGAGCAGGAGGCCAGGCAGGCCGAGGCGGAGGCCAAGGCCGAGGAGAAGCAGCGCGAGCAGGAGGCCAAGCAGGAAGAGGCCCAGGCGAAGGCCGAGGCCGCTCAGCGGGAGCGCCAGGAGGAGCAGGGGCGACTCCAGACCGAACAGGAGCTTCGGCAGGAGCAACTGTTCACCGAGCAGGAGAAGCGCGAGGCCGAGCAGCGCGCCGAGGTGGAGGCCCGCCAGGCCGAGGCGCAGGCCCGCCAGGAGGCAGCCGTCGAACAGGCCCGGGCCGCGCACGAGAACGCCGGCGGCCGGCAACTTCCCGGCCTGGACCGGCCCGGCTCCGTGGACCTGCCGGGCGGGCAGCTGAACCCGGGCGACCTGTCGGGCGGACACCTGAACCCGGGCGACCTGTCCTCGCCGATGCCCGACCCGACCGGCAACCCCGTCTACTCGGACCACGGCATCACGATGCCCGACGGCAGCGCGACGACCATCGACGACCACGGCCGGATCGTCACGCACCACCCCGACGGGAGCACCGTCACCATCGACCCGGACCTCCACACCGCCACCGTCACCCGCCCCGACGGCACCTCCACGACCGGCCCCCTCAACATCGGTGACCGCCTGCCGCACTCCGACGGCAGCGTGTCCCACATCGGCGCCGACGGCCGGCTCGTCACCGACTACCCGGACGGCACGACCACCACCATCGATCCCGACACGGGCATCGGCATCACCACGCGCCCCGACGGCACCGTGATCAGCGGGCACCTGAACGGCGACGGGGTCCTGCCCGGTGGCCCCGGTTCCCACTCCTCGCTCCCCGGAGTCTCCCGCCCCTCCTCCCACGACGCTTCCCTGGGCTCGTACGAGGAGGAGCTGTACGACCACACCCCGTACCAGCCGTCGTTCGCGGGCAGCGCCACGGGCCCCGCTCCGGCCCACGGAGCCCTCGGTGACGTCGGCACCCCGCTCAACACCGGCTCGCTGCCCGGCTCCGGCTCCGGCGCGGGCAGCCCCGCCGGGCCGATGGGCACACCGATGGGCGGGATGGGCGGTCCCATGGGCGGGATGGGCGGCGGCGGGGGCGGCGGCGGGTCGGGCACCTCCGAGCGGGTCCGCAACGTCATCGACGACGGCCGGACGGGCGGCGGACCGCGCGGCGGTCGGCCACGTGCGGGAAGCCCGCGGGGGGTGCAGGAGGAGAACGACGTCCGGGTCTCCGCTCCCCGGACCGCCACCACGACCGGCGCCTCTCCGTTCGCGCCGATGGGCGGCGCGGCTCCCGGCGGGCAGCAGACCCAGAGCGGCGACCGCACCCGCGACGCCTGGGTGCAGGAGGAAGAGGACGTGTGGGGCACCGACGAGGGAGGCGCGCCCGCCGTGATCGGCCGATGACCCCCGACGCCGTTCCCCCGTCCGCCCGTCCGCCAGACCGCCAGACCGCCAGACCGTCAACCCGGGCGCCGGCCCGGACGACCGGAGGTACCACCGGTGACCGAACCGATCGAGCAGCGCATCGCCAAGGCCATGGCGGAACTGGAGTCCGTCAAGGCCGCCGTGGCCCGGGCCGAGGAGCAACTGGCCGACGCCGGCGCGACCGTACGTTCCCGCGACCGCTCCGTGGAAGTCACGGTCGGCTCGCGGGGCGAGCTGACCGGACTCAAGTTCCTCGACGGCAAGTACCGTTCGATGAACCCGGCCCAACTGTCCGCATCGGTGCTGGAAGCCGCCGAACGAGGACGGGCGCAGATGGCACGCCAGGTCATGGACCTCTTCGACCCCCTCACCCGGCCGAGTACCGCGACGCCCGAACTGCGCGGCATGACCGTCGACTGGGAGCGCATCTACGGCTCCGCCCTGCTCGACGAGGCCGAGGGCGAGCCGGTCCGCCGCCCGGGAGACCGGCTGCGAGACGAGATCCACGAGGACGCGGAAGACGGACACAGGGGAAGGAGCCGGTCATGAGCGGTGTGTACGAGGCGAGCCCGGAGGCGCTCAGGAGGGCCGTCGAACGCATGCGGCGACTGCCCGAACTGGCGCAGGGCCTCAGCCGGAGCTTCACCGCGGACGAGCGCAACTACACCCCGTGGCCCGGCTGGACGGACGACTTCGCCCTCCAGGTCCGCCCGGTCTACGAACGGAACAACGAGTACTGCCTGGGCACCGGGCGGGTGCTGTACGAAGCCCTCGACGGACTCGTGCAGGCCACGCTGGCGAACCTCGACAACATCGAGCGCACCCGTTCGTACTCCACCGAGCAGATCGCGGAGCACCGGCGCAGGACCCCCGACACGGTCTTCGACGACCCGGGCACCGGCGGGCGCCACTGACCGCGGGCGCCGCGGGGCGGACCGGTCCAGGGTGGCGAGGGCAGGGCACGGGTGAGCGGAGGTTTGGGTGCAGGAGATCAACTTCCCGGACGACGTCCGGAGGATGCTCTGGATCCTCATCGGCGAAATGCCGTTGGAGGCACGGGAGAACCTCGCGTACGACAGCCGTGAGTTGTACCTGAGGTTCGGCCGCGGCATCCGGGACCTCCAGGACGAGATCCAGCTCTCCATCTCCGAGGCCGCCACCTCCCTGCCGGACGACGTGGCCGACCCGTACGTGCGGGCGTTGTCGCTGCTCACCAACGACGGGGGAGTGAACCACCTCAACGCGATGGTCGACAAGCTGGACGACATCGCCCGGGGGCAGATCGACCACTCGATGAGCATCCAGCAGGCGAAGTGGGAGATCATCGCCGAGATCATCGCCCTTCTCGTCGAACTCGCCCTGCTGGCCGCCCTGGCCGTGATCACCGGTGGCACGTCCGTCTCCCAGATGATGCTGGCGAGGGCGCGGAGCCGGCTGGCCGTCCTGCTCATCGTGGACCGGCTGCTGCGCATGACCCACCTCGCGCCCACCCTCACCAGCGCCATCGAGGAGGCGCTCCAGGTCCTCGCCGTCCGACTCGCACAGATCGCCCTGAACCCGCGCGACCGCAGGCCCGACGGGATCGACTGGGAGGACGTGGGGAAGGGAGCCGCGTTCGGAGCGCTCGCCGGCGGGTTCGCCGGTGTCCTCGGCGGAGCGTTCGACCACGCCGGGAAGTGGTTCAAGAACACCTTCGACTCCTTCGACGACTTCGCGAGGAAGAACCCCTCCACAATCAGATTCCTCGACGGCGTCAACGACCTCGCCGAGGCGTTCCTCGTCGGCGCGATCAGCGAGTCCGCGGCCGAGGTCCTGGTCAAGGGAGCGTTCGAGGGCGTCTGGGAATTCAAGTGGGAGACGTTCGTCGGATCCGGCACCAGCTCGATGTTCGAGGTGATGGCGGACGGAGCCCTCGGCGGCGGCGGTCTGTGGCTGCACAAGTGGTTGACCGACTCCCGCGACTTCACCGACCTCAACGACGTCGACTTCCCGGGCGGTCCGGACAGCCGTGGTCCCGGCGGCTCAGACGGTCCACCGCGTTCCGCGCCCGCCCCCACGGCGAACCCGACCCCGGTCCCCGCGCCCGTACCGCCTGCCCTGCCGGCGGCGACGGTGGGCGACCACGCCTCGCTCGGCGTCCGGCCGTCCACCGCGCCCACCCCACAGCCGTCCCCCCGGGCCCCGTTCCCGATGGCGCCGACCACGCTCCTCGCCCCCAGCCCGGTCACCGCGCCCGGCGGCCCGGGTCCCGACGGGTTCACCGGCCCGGAGCCACGCACCTCCGCCCCCGACCCGAGGCCTTCCGCCGTCGACCCGCTCCCGCACGTCGCCGGCCCGAACCCCACACCCTCCCCGGTGATCGGGCGGACGCCCGGTCCTGTCGGACTCGGTACCTCACCGCACGACGTCCTGGCCGATCCGTCCGACGCGTCCGACGGCCTTCTCGTCCGGGACGGTGGCCCGGAACGCACCGTGCCCTCCCCCTCCGGGCCCGCGGCCGGCGGCACCGTGCCCCCTCCGGCCACGGCCGCCCCGGGGACCGGTGGCCGTCCGCTCCCGGTCGCCGCCGGACCGGGCGGTACGCCCGACGACGCGACGCGGACCGTACCCGTGGACGCGGACGCGGACCCGGACGTCCACGCGGCCACGGGCCCCGACCCGGACGCGGCCACCGGCACGGGTACCGGTACGGACAAGGGCATCGGCACGGGCACGGACAGGGGCGTCGGCACGAGTGCGGGGGCGCGGTCCGGCGGACAGGTACGACCCGGCGACGTCGAGGCCGGTGGTACGCCCGACGACAGGGGCGGCGAGGGGGCGACACACCCCGCACCGCCCCCGCAGAGCGCCGCACCCCGCCCGACGGCCTCCGGCGGTGCCGCCGACCCGCCGACCCGGGTCCGCCAGTCCTCGGCGGAGACGTCCACCGTGCCCGACGAGGCGTCCCCGGCCGGGGAGAGCGCCCAGCCCCCGGTCACCGCCCCGGACACCCCCGCGTCGGCCGCCCCGCACGGCGGCCCCGCCCCGCGGACCGGGAACCCCGTCTGGGAGGCGGCGCGAGCCGCCGTGCCGCCCGTCACCCGCGAGTACACGTGGACCGACGACGCGCCCGTCGCCGCCGATCCGTCGCGGCCCGGCGGGAGCGTCCCGCGCACCGTGCGGGCGGCGTTCGACGTGCGCCGGGTCGAGCACGACGGCGCCTGGGTCACCGACCTCACCGTCAGGGTCGAGACCGGGCCCGACGGCATGCCCGAGGACGCCTGGGACCGTGTCCGCACGGGCGTCGAGGAGTACTTCAACGCGCCGGGCCACCGGCTGCCTGGCGGCGACCTGCTCCAGGTGACCGTCGAACAGATGGCGGGCCCCGCGCACCCGGACGACCGCACCGTCACCCCGGCGGAACGCGACGGGGAGACGAACCGCACCCCGTGGTGGACCGGCGCGGACCCGACCGACCACGCCGTACGCATCGCCCGACAACTCGGCCTGCACGGCGACATCCCGGCCGGCCCGGCCGGCGACCACATCCGGCCCCTCCCGTCGGGGCCGCCCCGCGAAGGACTGCGCGGCCGTGACCTGAACCTGCTCGCCTCCCTCGTCGACGCCCCCGCCGTACCGGACGCGGACACCGGTTCCGTACCCGCTGCCCCGGCGCCGGTGCGTACGGTCGGCGGCCCACCCGGCACCGCGACGCAGGCCCCCCCGCACCCGGTTCCCGACACCACGAGCGGGCCCCCGGAACCGGAACCGGCGCCGGGGGAAGCCGCGCCGCTCCCGACCGGGACGGGTCCCGGCGATACGCCGCGCCCCGCCGTCGTGTCCGCCTCCATCGAGCGGGACGGGGGCGGTGAGGGCCCGCCGTCCACCGAGGAGGAAGCGACGGCGGCGGTACCCGTACGGTTCGGGCAGTGGAGCCATCGGCGCGCGTCCGCTCCGGCGTCCTCCCTGCACCTGGAACGGTTCGACCCCGCGAGCGACCCGCTCGACGAGAGGCGTGCCCCGGGCACCCTGCACGGCCTCACCACACTGGTCCGTGCCCGGGTCCGACGCGTCCAGGCCGACGACGGGCGCTGGGTGCGCGATGTCGCCCTGCACCTGCCGGTCCGGTTCGGGCCCGGCTTCGACCCCGCCGGGCTGCCCGCCTTCCGGCAGCGGATGCGCACGCTCCTCGCCGTCCACGTCAACCACGGCCTGCGGCTGCCGGGTTCGGGCGACCAACTGCACGTGGACCTGGTGCTGACCCACGCCCCGGAGCACGCCGAGGCGGTGGAACTCAGCCGCGCCGACGAGCCGACGGGCAGCGACCAACTGCACATCCGGTTGGGTGCCGGGCCCGGGCGCGACGACGCCGTGGCACTGCACGAGATCCTGCACTACACGGGGATGCGTGACCGGGGACGCGACCCCGAGTCGTTGTTCCGCCGGCTCCTCGCCGCCGATCCCACCGGGGTGATGGCCGACACCGGCGGGATCCCCACGACCGGAGCCGTCACCGAAGCCGACCTGCGCACCCTGGAGTCGGCCCTCGACTCCGGCCCCGCGGTGCGCGACCACCCGCTCACGGCGGGCACCCCCGCAGTCGGCGCCACCACCCCGGGGACCGGATCTCCGGACGCGGACCCGCTGCCCCCGGACGAGCACGACGGCCGCTGGGAGTCCGCCCGGGCCCCGCGCGACTGGAGCGCGCCCCTCTCCACGTACGCCACCACCTACGGCACCGGGTACGACGGGAACGTCGGCCTCGTCCACGTCGAACCGCTGTCCGACGCCGTGGTGGAGGGGCTGCACCGGCAGATCCTCACCCGCCTGGGCGTTCCCGCCGGCGCCCCCCACGACCATCCGGTACGGGTCCAGCTCCGGGAGCGCGCCAACGCCGTCGAGCTGGCACGGCAGTTGCCGTACCTGCGCAGCACCGGCAGGCGGATCACCGTCACGCACGAGGGCCGGGAGCGCACCGTGGACGTCCGGCTCGGCCTGCGGGACCCCGCCCGGTCCCGACGGTACGGCGAGCACGGCGTCGAGGATCCCGAGGGCCGTGTGGAGCGTCGCGGCCAGGGCAGCTCCGAGTCCTCGGTGGCCCAGAACTCCGGGAACGTCCGCACGGTGCCGGTCACCTGGTCCGGTTCGTTCACCGTCGGGCGGGCGGGACCGGTCAGCCGGGTGGACGCCGCACTGGCGGTCACACTGACCCACAACCAGTTCTCCACGAGCAGCACCGTCACGTCCGCGGTGCAGACGATGACCGCGCAGCGCAGCAACGAACTGTCCCAGCCCGTGGAGTTCGTCTCGGAGTGGCAGCTCCGGGTCGACCGGCCGGCAGCCGCCGGACCGGGGAGCGGGAACGCCGACTGGGGGGACGGCGAGCGGCACGGCCCGGTCACCGTCTGGTTCCCCCAGCACCTGGCCGCGGAACCGAACGGACCGATGCCGCCGCCCGCAGCCCTCGACGACCTGCCGGTCTGGGGCGTGGACACCGTCATGCAACCCGCCCGACTGCTCTCCGAGGTCCACCACGCCTTCCGCGACGACCTGTCGGACCTGTCGGACGCCTCCGCGGAGGAACTGGAGGCGTTCCTGTCCGAGCCGGTGCTGCGCGGCACCCTTCCCCTCCAGCGGGGCGGCGGCCTGTACTCGCCGATCCTGCTGAACGACCGGGGCAAGGCCATCGGCGTCCTCAAGCTGACCACCGTGGTCGAACCCGACCCGGCCCCCACCCACCGCTCGATCGACGGCAAGATCAACCTCGAGGCACACGTCTCCGAGATCGTGAAGATGGACAGCTCCGTCAAACACACCAGCGGTGTCGCGGTCGACGGCAGCGTCGCCCCCGTCTTCACGTCCGACACGCAGCAGGGTCACCCCGCGGCCTCCACGCGCGCCCAGGGCGCCATCGCCTTCAAGGGCGGCGGGAAATGGCAGACCAACTCCTCGCTCTCGGCCGGCGGTTCCGCCACCCTCGCGCACGCCGTACGCACGAACCGCAGCCATCTGCTCACCCCGGCGCGGGTCACCTACCGGGTCACCCTCGTGCGCGCTCGCGGCGGAAGCACCACGCACCGGGCCGGCCCCTGGGACGGGGGCCTGCGGATGCGCGTGCTCACCGCTGCCGACGCGCAGGGCCAGGAGCACCCCATCGGCAAGGGGACGCGGCAGCTCCCCGACGACCTGGAGAACCTCGCGTCGATCGGCCTGTCCGCGGCCCCGCTGGCGGTCACCGGCGCCGAGCCGATGTTCCGGCGGGCCGAGGCATGGCTGCGGGAGGAGGGGTTCCTGCCGCCCATCCAACGCCCGCGCACTCCTTACGTGGAGGACGAGGAGAGGGCGCAGGCCCAGCTCGCCAACCTGCGCCGCTTCGAACAGGCCCGCTCCGAAGTGGGCCTGCGCGCCTCGGCCGACGCGCTCCTCGACGGCGGCAAGCCGTTCTGGATGGAGCTGCCGTCGCGTACCGGCGGCACCCGCCGCGTCCAACTGCGCCTGAGCGCCACCCGCGACCCGGCCGGCCACACCCGCCACCGCCGTACTCTGCCGGGCATCCAGGTCATGGGCATCTCCTCGGTCGGCGTCCCCGGCAACGAGTCCAGGGGGCGCGCCCACGGCTGGCAGGTCGGCATCGGGGGAGGCCCGTCCGGTCCGGTCGGCGATCCCGACGAGGCTCCGTGGACGCTCGCCGGCGCCGGCGACTACACGTACGGCCGGCAGGGCGCCGACACCCTCGCGGCCGGCTCCGGGAACAGCCAGGACCAGTTCTTCATCGGCAGCGGCCAGGACGCCGAGGTCTTCGAGGTGCCCGCGCTGCTGGCGCTGGACCTGTACGAGGGCGACGCCCGGCCGAAGAAGCGCTTCGCCGATGCCGGTGACCCGCCCGGCGCCCGCCCGCGTCCGCCCGACGAGGAACGGCCGCCCGTCCACACCGTCCCGGGGCGGCTCACCCTCGCCGTCCCGCACCACCGCACCCAGCCGGCCGGCGCCGCACGCCAGGCGCCCGCGGCCCCCCGGGTACGTGCCGTCAACGCTGCGGACCGGACCCGCCTGGCCCTGACGGACCCGACCGGAAACCCCGTGCCGAACGTGGTCCGCCTGCCCGACGACGCGATCATGGACGGGCTCCAGGGCTCGGCCGCCCTCGTCGACGCCTTCGACCGGATCGTGACCGGAACCCACCCCGGCCATGCCCCCAAGGGCGCCCTCCACAAGGCGTGGGACGCCACCGCCGGCTTCCTGACGGATCTGGCGAACAAGGCCGGCGGCCTCGTCGACAACCTCGACGGGGCCGACCCCACCGACGAGAGCACTCCGTTCAGGGAGGCGCTGCGCGCCGGGCTCGGCACCGCCAACCTGCTCGCCCGTTCCCACCAGATCTTCAAGGGCGGCTACGTCATCGAGGGTCTGACCCTGCCCGGCCTCGGCGCCGACCACGAGTTCTCCGTCGAACTCCAGGGCTACCTGCACGACCCGGAGAACCCGAACAGCGCGACCCAGTACCTGGAGACGGACGTCGGCGCCACCGACACCGTCGCGCACCAGAGCGCCGGCAGCACCACCCACCAGTTCGCCGGGGCCTTCACCGCCGCTCAGCGGCCCGCTCCGGCTCCCCACGCCGCCCAGGGCGGCGCGGGGAAGTCGGCCCGCGCGGCGAAGAGCGACGGTCCGGCGCCGGAACCGGCCACGCTGTTCAACCCCTCGGGTCGCCAGGCCCTCACCCGCCGCACCGACACGAGCAAGACCGTCACCTCCTCCACCGGGGTGACGCGCACGCCCACCGAGGGCGGCATGCAGCACCGCCTTCGCACCGGTGCGACGATCCTCGTCACCGTGCGTCACGGCCGGCGCAACCTGGTCGGCAACACCCTGGGCATCACCGGCACCGATCCCGTCACCCTCGCCGTCGAGATCCCGCGCGGCGCGCAGTTCCTCATGAGCGACACCCAACTGAGCCGGGACACGGAGTGGTTCGGGGGCGTCGCCTCGTTGACTCCGACCCCGCGTCCCGCCGCCGACCTGCCCCTGCCGGATCGTTTCGCCCGGACCGGGGAGCCCGGGTTCGCCGGCATCCTCTCGGTCCGGCAGTTCGCACCGGCGGCGCACGCGACCGCGCCGAGCACGACCGCCGGGGGCACGGGCGTCCAGAACACGGGCGCCCAGAACACGACCGCCCAGAACACGGGCGCCGCGAACACGAGTGCCGCGAACACGGGCGCCGCGCCGCCCGTTCCGTCCGCGAGCGGCCCCGTGGAGCGGCGCGACGCGCTGCGGACCGAACTGACCCGGCTGGTCGAGCAGGAGGCCCCCGGCTCCACCAGCCCCGGCCACTCCGCGTACCTGTCCGGCGTCCGCACCCGGATCGCCGACCTGACCACGTCCACCGCCCTGCGCGCCCTGCCCGCTCGCGGACCCGGCCACGCCCAGCGCTTCCACTTCCTGCACGTCGCCAAGGGAGGCGCCCGGCTCGTCGAGGTGTCGCTCCACGCCAGGCCCCGGCAGGACACCGCCGGACTGCGCACCGTGCGCGGCCGGCGTGCCGGGGCGGGCGCCGGCCAGGAGCAGGTACACGTCCACGCCCCGTCGAACACCTCCGTCGGCACCACCACGACCCGCCAGAGCGCCACCACCTTCACCCCCAACGCCCGCTACCCGCGCCCCGCCGACGACACCCGCACCGACCGCACCGGCCCCGCCCTGACCTACACCACCAGCAGTTCCGACACGGCCAGGAACTCCTCGACGGACGAGGACCGCCATTGGATGCGCACCGACAACGCGGCGGACTTCGAGGTGGAGTACGAGTACACGGCCTCCGTCCGCTCCGAACTGGTCACCGAATGGCCGCTCAACATCCCCGGCGGCATGGTCGAGGCCGGCGTGATCGGCTGGTTCGACGAGAACACCGGCTGGATCGAGTGGGCCCGGCGCATCCTGTTCGGCCGGCCCGAACGCACCGCCACCGTGCCCGCCCTGGTCACCCTGCGCTTCACCGGCAGCGAGGCAGTCGACCCGCCGGCGCCCGCGAACCCGCTGGCGCCGGGCGTGTCGGCCCTCGACCCGAGGACCGCCGGCGCGCCGGCGGCCGCGGGTGGCCGCCGTATCGGCGCCGGGCAGCGCGTCGTGCCGACCGGCCCGGCCCCCGTGTTCCACTTCAACGCCTACCGAGAACTCTCCCGGGCCCTCGCCGAGGTCGCGCCGGACCTCGCGCCGGGCCTCACCTCGACCTCCCTCTCCGAGTCCGCCGAGGCGGCGGCCGTACGCATCGGGGAACTGATCCAGGCCGAGCACGTCAGCGTGGACCTGCCCCGCGGCGCCGGCATCACCTCCTCCATGCCCGGCGCGTATCCGGCGGAGCGGGACACCGATGCCCAGCCGGGCCTGCGGATCGAGGTCCGCAACCCCCGACGGATCACCGATGCCGGAGACGTCACCCTGGACCGGCTGCGGCTGCCCGGTACCACTGCGTCGACCGCCCTCACGGTCGGGGGCGCCTCGAACACCGTCCTGCAGACCGCCCACACCGCCGATTCGCTCGACCCCGGCCACCTGTTCGGCGTCGGCCTCCCCGTGCTCGGCCGGCAGCCCCCGACCCAGGGGCCCGGTTCCGCCGTCACCGCGAGCCGCCGCGAATGGTTCAAGCTGGGCGGCACCGCCCTGTCGGCCGACGGCGGACGCGGCACCCGCAGTCACGAGACCATGGTCGACGTCCTGATCACCGTCACCGGGCCGGGCGGCACCCGGTACGTCACCGGCAGCGCCGAGATGCGCCTGACCGAACGCGACGTGCTCGGCCACGGCATCACCGACGCCCGCACCGACCCTCAGGTGTACGACCTCCGGTCGATGCTCGCCGGGCAGTCCGCGGCCGACCTCCGCGACTGGACGGGGCACCCCCTCGGCGACCTGCCCGCAGCGCTGGCCGGCGTACTCGACCTGAACGAGGACGCCGCGCAGATCTGGCTCGCCCCCGGCCCCGACCCGGACGGCTCGCTCCTCGCGCGCGCCCTCTACGCGGCCTCCCGTACCGCCGTACTGGCCGCCCGGCCGGTGGAACTCGTCCTGCGGACGGACGAAGGGCTCCAGCACTGGGTGTTCGCCGAGGACGGCTCCCTGGCGAGCACCGACGCGGCCACCGTCACCGCCTGGAACTCCCTGGCCGACACCATCACCGAGCACAGCGACGCCCTGCACGGGCAGGCCGCGGCCCGACGCCGGGAGAGCGACCGGCGCGCCCCGCGGGCCGCCGCCCTCACCGCCCTCGACGGAGCCGTGAAGGCACTCGCCACCGAGGAGGCCGGCCACCGACGGGCCGTCGGGGAACTGCGGGACGCGGTCAAGGCCCACACCAGGGCCCGGACCGCTCTGACCGACGGGAAGAACGCCGAGGTCCGCCTGAACGGCCGGGTGCGCAGGACGGAGAAGGACATCACCGCCGTGGAACGGCGGATCGCCGCCACCGAGCGCGACGAGCGGGCCCGGTCGGTCGAGGCACGTACCGCCGCCGCCGAACTGCGCCACATGGCCCGCCGGACGAAGGCGCCCGGGCCGCCGCTCAGCGTCGCTGCCGTGCGGGCCCGTGAACAGGGCGCGCGGACCGACCTGGCCCGGATCCGGGCGCGGCAGGCCCGGCTGCGCACCCGGCTGGGCCGGCTCGGGACCGATCTGGCGACGGCCCGTACCGACGCGCAGGACGCCGGCCGGCGCCTGCCCGGCCTCACGGCCGCCGTGACGGCCACCCGTGCCGGCGAGGACGACCGCCGTACCGCCCTCGGCCGGGCCGACGACCGCCGGAACACGGCCGAAGGGGAGCGCGACCGGCGGCGCAAGAGCCTCGACGCCATCGACCTGGTCATCGCTGCCGCACGGAAGGAGCAGATCCTTCAGGCCGGCATCCAGACCACCGCGGCTCGGCGCCTGCCCCGCCTCGCCCGTACGCTCGGCGCGGCCCGCCGCACCGCCGGCGAGGGCCTGGTCGACGTCCCGCTGTCCTCCGTGATGGCGAACCCCGCCCGCGGCCCGCGCACCGCCCTGGCCACCCGCTCCACGGCCACCCCCGCGACACGGACCGCCACGGCGGCCTCCACGAAGCAGCCGCACGGGAAGACCGCGGTGAAGCCTCCGCCCCCGTCCACGCCCAAGGGAACGGTCGGCGGCACCGGCACCGGCACCGGCACGGGTGTCGGCACCGCGCCGGCCACCCCGGCCGCGCAGGGGCAGTCGTCGCGCCGCCGACCCGTCGGCGGCCCGCTCCGTACCGTCGCCAACGGCGAGTGCCTGCTGTACGCGTTCCTCGCCGGCGCGCCCCGACTGGTGCGCGACCGGCTGCCCGGTCTGGCCGCCAACGACCCGGCGGTCTTCGCCTGGCTCTCGAACACCGCCGGAGTCCGCGCCGACCTGCACGCCCAGGCCACCGCACTGTCGTACACGGGCACACTGCCCGCGCACCATCCGTCGCAGGCGGCCGTGGCCGCCCTGCGCACCACCATCGCGCACCACGTTCAACAATCCGCCGGTGGAACGCCGCTGCCCGACCAGGTCGTACTCCAACTCCGCGCCTCCATCGCCGATGAGTTCGCCCGCCACCTGAGGGCCCCGGGCACCACCCGGGCCGACCTGGCGGCGCTCGCCCTGCGGCACGGCGTCGGCAACACCACCGCCCTGACCGACGGCGAACTGCGGGACGAACTCGCGGTCGCCTACCGGATGAGCACCGCGCCGCTCGACGCCGCCGAACTCCAGGGGCTGTTGAACGCGGTGCGTACCTGGGAGAACAGCTGGGCCTCCGACCACGGGGACGCGTTCCTGATGCTGACGGCACACGTCCTCGGGGTCGCCGTCGACGTCGCCCAGCCCGAGTGGGACGGCGGCCCGTCGAGCGTCTTCGACCGCTACGGGCCCCAGGGCGCCCCCGTGGTCGAGGTTCACTACTCGCCCGGACGCCGCCACTACCGGGGCAGCGACGCGATCCCCGCCACCGCCCCCGGCAGCACACCGGCCCCGGCGCCGAACCCCTTGTCCGTCCCGGCTCCCGGCGCAGACGACGTGCTGATCGCCCACGCCCGGGCGGCGGGGATCGAGGGCCTCGACATCGACGAGGCGCTCCTGTCGGCATTGAAGTCCGCGGAGGTGACCGGCCTGCTGGACCGCGACCGACCGGTCCCGTTGTCGGAGCTCACCGACGCGGGGGTGGTGCTCACCGCGGGACAGAACGCCCAAGCCGTATTGCTCGGAGGCTCGTTGACGGTCGAGGAGCTGGGCTTGACGCCGCTTCAGCACCTGCGGTGGCTGCTGAGCGGCCCTGCGGGGGAGGCGCCGCCGGCGGCGGTGTGGGAGGTCGTGGCGCGGGCCCTGGGGATCCAGGGCACGGCCGCCCCGGCCGGCGGGTCCGTCGGCGGCGCCGGCACCGGCGGAGGCACGCCCGTGAACTCCGGCGACCCGGCGTACGTGGTCACAGGAGACGCGTCATGACGAACCCGCACCCGCGCCCCGTGGCATCGATGACGGTCGAATCCTTCACTTCGCCGTCAACCGCCGTACGCACGAGTAGCGTTGACTCGAACTGCCGGTCGATTGCCGTCCGGCCGGCCAGGATCGGAACGATGACGACAGCGATGACGAGGGTCAGCCACGAAGGCCGCGCGGCTACGACGGACGGGGACCGCCGGTGATGCTCTGGAACCGACGCAGGGACGAGCCCGCCTCGCAGGACGTTCCCTCCGGGGAGGGCGCCGCCGGGGGAGGAGGCTTCCTGGTCGAGGAGTACGACCGGGTCGTGCTGCTCCGCCGGCCGTCCGACGAGCTGCTCGGGCCGGAGGAGATCGCCGATCTGGTCCGGTGCGCCGAGTCGGACGACCCCGGTACGGTCACCGTGGTCGCCGGCGCCGACGAGGAGTCCGCCCCCGCGCTGTGGCCACGGCTCGGCGACCTCCTCGACTCGGTGTGCGACGAAGGTGCCACCGTCGTGCGCCTGGTCATGTCCGGCTCCGGCGACGGCCGGCCGGGCGAGAGCCGGTCGGTGGCCCAACGCATATCCGATGCATGGGAGTTGGAGGTAGTGGCCCCGGACGGCACGGTGCTCTGCGTCCCCGGCGGCGGTCTCTTCGTCCACGGACCGCCCGGCGGGGAAGCCGGCGGGGAGCGCGGGTGGTGGCGCTTCCGCCCGGGTGTCGCCCCCGTGCCGCTGGGGCCGCGCCAGCCCGTGCCCGTCTGGCAACCCGTCCGCCTGCCGTCCCGCACCCGCGGCGGTCGCGTCGTCGAGGAGATCCCCGCAGGTGTTCTCATCCGTTCCGGCGACGGCCCGGCGCCCCGGCCCGGCGACCTCTGCTACGCGGTACCGATGGACGGCCGAGGCCCGCTGCTGGTGCTCGGGGTGCCGGACGGCGACGACATCGACACCGAGGACGTCTCCGACGTCGTCGCCTCCTTACCCGACGCGGCGAGGGCCGCGCTGCGGGTGGCACCCGGCGGCCGACGGGACGTGCTGCGCGCCGGTCAGGCCGCAGCCGACCTCGTCGGCGCCGGCGTCGTCGTCCACAGCGGGCTCCCGCTGATCGTCGACTCGGGCACGGGGCCGGACGAGACCGTGCGGTCCCTGCTCATCGGCCGCGACGGGGCTCCGCGCTGGCAGCCCTTCGTCGACTCGGTGCTCTGCGCCCCCGGTGCTCCGGAGCCGAGCCTGCTGCGCTGGAGCCCACCACTGCCGGACCGGGAGCCGGCCGAACACGGGGTCGTGCACCTCTCCGACCGCTGGCAGGTCTCCGTGAGCCGGGCGGGCCTGCTGGTCGGCGCCCGGGACGACGGCCCGCGGCCCGTGGCGGCGCGTCCGGTGGACGCGGACGGTCCGGCGATCGAGGTGGGACGCCCCGGGGAGGAACTGGACACCTCGCTCTGGCCGGCCCTGTCCGAACTGCTCGACGGGCTGGAGCCCGATCTGCGCAGCAGAGCCCGACTCCACGTGCACGGAAAGGCCCTGGACGGCGGCCGTGAACTGCGGCGCCTGGCCGTCCTGCACGGTGTCCGCAGCGTGCGCTTCGCGACCTTCGGCCGCCCCGCCGAAGGCGCGGCCCGCCCCGGCGGGGTGCTGCGTGCCGAGCCCGCCGCCGGGCCGTCGACCGCCGTCCCGGGGCCGATCGTCCCCACCACGGCCGGACCACCCGTCACGGCGCCGACCGGCCCGACCACCGGGACGGCCGCCCCCGCCCCCCGGGTGCTCCGTCCGGCACGGGAGTCGCGGGAAGCGGAGCCCGAGTCCTCACCCCCGAGTCGGAACCCGAGTCCGGTCGCGGGTCCGCGGGCGATCCCGGACCCGGCGCCGCTCCCGGCCGCCGGCCCGGCGCGGGGGGCGGAAGTCGAGCCGACCCACCCGGAGCCCGTCGTGACGGCCACCGTCACCACCACCGCGACCCTCACGGATCCGGGTGCGGGCTCCTCCGGGCAAGGATCCCGTGTTCCCGAGAGCGCTCCCGCCCCGACCGCCGCCTCGACCGCCGCGGCGAGCGGTGACCCGGCCGTCGCGGGTGCCGGTCCGTCGGCGCCGGCCGGCGCGGTGGCCGCCTCCGCCCCGAGCCGTGTCCGGTCTGCCGGGGCATCGGTCGGCGCCGTGCCGCGTACCGTTCCCTCGCCCGTGTCACCCGTGTCGCCCGTCGCCGCCCCGCCTGCGGCTTCCTCCGGTTCCCGTCCCATCCCCGACCCGGCCCCCGCGGCCTCTCCCGTCACCGGGCCGGCGAGCACGCGGTCCGGGGCCCTGCCCGGTGCGCCGGACGCCCCGCTGCCCGGGCGCGCCGATCCGCCGGTGGGACTCGCTCCCACGCGCCCGTCGGCGCCGCCGCGCGGATCACTGCCCCCGGTACCCGTCCTGCCGGAGCACCACAGCACCGACGCCGAACGGGCGGCGTTCCGGACGCTCGCCGACACGGCCTGGGAACGCCATGCGGCCGCCGTGGCCCGTACGTTGACCCGGCTGCCCGCGCTGCGGGGCGCGGAACAAGTGGCCGCCCGCGCCGACCTGGTCGCCCTGCTGCTCTACCTCGGACCCCCGGACGGCCCCTTCGGCCATCGGGAGCTGGACCGGGCCTTGCGCGCCGGGGGCGGACGACTCCTCCCGTACGCGGCCTGCGTCGCGTCTGCGCTGCGGCGGCTGCCGTCCTTCCGGGGCGCGGCGCTGCGGGGCGCGCCCCCCGCCACGGGTCTCGGCGCGGGAGCCGACACGCGTCCAGGGGCCGAACTGCCGTGGCCCGGGACCGTACTGCGCGAACCGTCGGCCGTGAGCGCCCTGCCGTGCGGCGGGACGGGCCAGGAGATCGGGGGCGCCAGGTTCGCGATCTGGTCGGTGACCGGCCGTCGAGTACGGCAGCTCTTCGGTGCGGCGGGCTCCTCCGCCGCGCACGACGAGATCGTCTTCGCCCCGGGCACCGCCTTTCGCGTGCTCGACGTGCGGACGGACGGCTCCGACCCGCTCGTCCTGCTGCGTCAACTGTCCACCCCGGCGACCGCCCCACCCGCCCGGTACGCGGAACCGGACGCCGAGGACCGTGCGGTGCTCGCACGTCTCGACGAGGCGCTGCGCGCACGCACCGCAGCCCCGGCCGGATTGCCCTGGCCCGAGCGTTGCGCGGGCCCGCTGGGGGGAGCCGGGCCGGACACCGACTGACCATCCACCCGGCCGCGCCCTGTCGCGGTCCTCCGCGAGACCACCAAGGCGCACCACGACGACCGACTGTTCGAACGAGGCATGAGGAGTGTCAATGCCCCAGCAAGAAGGCGGCTCGCAGATGCCGAGCCCTGCCGTGAGACTCGCGGCGGTCCTGCCCGCGGTGCCCGGCGAACCGGGTTCCGCGCTCGTACCGCGCGGATCCGCCACGACGCGGGTGCCGGCGATCCCACCGGGCCCCGTCGCCCGGGAGAGCCAGGCCTCGGCACCCGGGACCGCACGCACCGGTACGCCCGCGACCACGACCGGTACGGGTACCGAAACGGCCACCACCGAGGTGCGGAGCGGTTCCCGGTCCGCAGCGCGCACCGGCGGGGCGGTGGCGAGGGCCGCCGCCACCTGGCGCGGGAGCGAGGCACAGGCCGTGTCGGCCACGGCGCCGTACGCACCGCACGGCGGCGCCGTCGCGGTCGCGCGAGGTGACGAGCCGCCCGGCGGACGGCCCAACAAGCCGCTGCTGGCCGCGGCGGCGATAGCGGGAACCGTGCTCATCGGCGCTCCGTTCCTCCTTCTCGGCCTCGGCAACGACGACCATCGCAACCAGGCGTCGGTGCGGGAAGTGCCGGTGGGCGGAACGGTGTTGGAGAACCTCGTGCCGAACGGGGGGCAGGTCGGAAACGACTACGCCACGGCCGCCCCCACCCGCAGGCCCGCGTCGCCGCCCCGGACGGGCACCGTGCCGGACCGGCAGTCGGGGGCCGCCGAGCGACCGGCCGGCGCGAACGTCGGTTCCGACGTGGAGAAGCGCAACGACGGGCGCACCGGCACCAAGGCGCCGCCGGTCACCGCCGAGGGCGCGGGAGGCGCGGGGGCGGACGGCAAGGCCCCGGGCACGCAGGCGCTCCCGGTACCCGGACCGCCGGAGAACGCACCGGCCGACAGGAAGCTCCCGGTGCGGGACGAGGCCGCGGAGCAGGACAAGGCCACGGGCCGGGACAAGGCGCCGGCAGGCCAGGACAAGGCGGCGGGCCAGGACAGGACCGCAGGACAGGACGAGAACGCGGGACAGGACGCGTCCGTCGACTCGAAGGATTCCCCCGCCCTCGCCGTGCCCCGGCAGAAGGAGGCCCCCGCGCGGGAGCGTCGCGCCGCCCCGCTGACCGCCGACGCCCCGGCCCCCGGGGAGGTGGAGCAGGTGGCCGACGCGGCGCCGGGGAAGGACACCGCGCCCGGCGCGAACAAGTCCCCCGAACCGGCGAAGCCCGCCCCGAAGAAGGAGACCCCGCCCCAGCCGGCGCCGAAGAAGGAGACCCCGGCCCAGCCCGCCCCGAAGAAGAAGGTCGCGGCCAAGCCCGCGACCCGTGCGGGGGGCGCCCTGCCGCAGAGCGCGAACTTCGCCACCGTGCGGAACGTGCCGCTCAAGAACGCCATGACGGGCATGTGCGCCGACGTCCCGAACTACGGCAAGGGCACGGTGGACGGTCCCGTCAACCAGTTCACCTGCAACACGACGGCCGGCGACAACCAGCTCTGGGACCTCGTCGTGAGCCGTCCCGGCGCCGGCCCCGACGGCGCGGACCTCTTCACCATCCGCAACGGCAAGGACGGTCTCTGCCTGGACCTGCCGAACTTCGCCGGACAGTCGGCCGGTACCGGGGTGTCCGAGTTCCACTGCCGTCCCACCAGCGCCGACAACCAACTCTGGTACCTGGAGAAGCGGTCGGACGGGAAGTTCTGGATCCGCAACCAGTCCAGTGGTGGCAAGTGCCTGGACGTGTCGGGTCAACACGGCAGCGGCGGCAAGGACGCCCGGCTGACGATCTTCGACTGCAACAAGCGCGACGACCACGTGTGGTCCTTCTCCTGATCCGACTCCCCGCCCCGCGTGGGCGGTTGACGTGACGCATCCGTGCCCCGGGCGGCCTCCGCCCGGGGCACGGCCGTGCCCCGGCATCCGGCTTCCGGCGCCCGTCCGCGTGCCGAGCGGAGGAAGCTCGCGCGCCCGGTCGGAATCGCTTCGGGGTGCGTGGACTTAAGCCCGGGGAACGGGCGCCGGAACACTTGCCCCGCTCTTCCCCGGGAACACGGCGAACCATCTCATTCCCGGCATACGTCGTTGGCCGCTCCGTCACTCCTCTGCCTAGCATCGGGCGATCCCCGGCCCCTCTGGCGCCGCACACCGCCGCCCACCCGACGGAGCCCGACCGTGCGTCAAGACAACGCCACGCCCTGCCCCTCCGACAGGGGTGGAGCAAGACGATCGGGGCCGCGGGACGCCACGCCCCCCGGTCGCCGCCCAACGCACCCGCCGGACGGAACACGCCGGGCGGAGCGGTAGATGCAGGAGATCGACTTCCCGGAGGACGTCCGGCGGATGTTCTGGGTGCTGATCGGCGAAATGCCGGTCCAGGCCCGCGAGAACCTCGCCTACGACAGCCGCGAGTTGTACCTGCGGCTGGGACGGGGCATCAGGGAACTGCGGGACGAGATCCGGCAGTCGATCGCGGAGGCGTCCACCGCCCTGCCGCGGGAGGTGTCGGACCGGTACGTCCGGGGCCTGTCGTTGCTCACCGACGACGGGGGAGTGAACCACCTCGACGCGATGACCGACCAACTCGACGACATCGCCCGGGGCCAGATCGACCACTCCATGAACATCCAGCAGGCCAAGTGGGAGATCATCGCGGAGATCGTCGCGCTCCTCCTCGAACTGGCCCTGCTGGCGGCCCTCGCCGTGATCACCGGTGGCACGTCCGTGTCACAGATGGCGTTGGCCCGCGCCCGGAGCCGACTCGCCGTCCTCCTCGTCGTGGACCGGCTGTTGCGCATGACCCATCTCGCCCCCAGCCTCACCGGCGCCCTCGAAGAGGCCCTGCAGACCCTCGCCGTGCGCCTCGCCCAGATCGCCCTGAACCCGAACGACCGCCGGCCGGACGGCATCGACTGGAAGGACGTCGGCAAGTCCGCCGCCTTCGGCGCGGTCGTCGGGCTGCTCGGCGGTGCGCTCGGCGGAGCCGCCGACCACTTCCGGAGTTGGTTCAAGCACTCCTTCGACGACTTCGACCGCTTCGCCAAGGACCATCCGCGCTTCACCACCCTGCTCGACGGGGCGAACGAGGTGGCGGAGGCGTTCGTCGTCGGCGCGGTCAGCGAGGCCGCCGGCGAGACCCTGGTCCAGGGCGTCTTCGAGGGAACCTGGGAGTTCTCGTGGGACACCTTCGTCGGATCCGGCACCGGTTCGGCGTTCGAGACGATCGCCGGGGGCGCCGTCGGCGGCGGCGCCCTCTGGTTGCGCCACGCGTATCTCTCGGACCCCGGAGCCGGCGACCCCTCGTCCGTCAACCGGCCCCCGGCGCGCGGAGGTCCGGAAGGAACGGGCGGACCGCGTCCCTCGGGCCGCGCCGCCCCGACCGCCCCCGCGGCTTCCCCGGTCCCGGTGCCGGTCGCCGTGCCGCCACGGTCCGCGGCGCCGATCGCGGCGGGCACCGACCCCGAGGTCACCGGACCACCCCCGCCCGCCCCGTCGGCACGGCAGCCCACTCCCGCGACGCCGGTCACGCTCGGTCCGCCGCCCCGCGCTCTCACGTCGAGCGTCCCCGCGGCGTACGACGGCCCCGGCCGTGAAACCCGCACCGCCCTCGTCCCCCGCCCGGCCACGAGCCGTACGACCGGAACCACGACCACCACCCCGGGCACCGCGGACCCGGCCGGCCCTCGGGTCCCCTGGGCCCCCGGCCCGGGTTCCTCGACGGCCGGCGCCCCGCTTCCGGCTTCCCCGCCCGCGGTCAAGGAGGCGGTGACGGGCCCGGAACGGGCCGCGGCCGCGGAAACGCACGCCGACGGCTCCGGCGACGGGGCACCGGAGCTGCCCGCGCCCCACACCGTCGGCTCCGCCCGCCCTGCGGGCAGCACCCGTCCCGGCATCGGCGCAGGTGCGGCCGGCGAGGAGGGAGAAGGGCCGGCCGCGGCGGGCGCGGGGACGGAGCCCGTGCCCGCCGTACCGCGTCCCACGGCGTCCGGCCCCGCCGCGGACAGCGGCACGGATCCTCGTCCCGCGCCCGACGCGGCGAAGGCCGGCCGGGACGCGGGCGCGCCCCCGAGCCGCCGGGACCCGGGCGCGTCCGGACCCGAAGCGGAGGGCGGGCGGGGCCGAACGGCGCCGACACACAGGACGGCGGACGACACGCAGGACAACGCGCCGGACGGCATACAGGACAACGCGCAGGACGGCACGGAAGACGACGCGCCGGACGACGCGTCGGACCCCGGCGCCGTCATCCGTCCCACTTCCGGCGCCACCCCCCTGACCGGGAACGCGACCTGGGAGGCGGCGCGGGCCGCCGTGCCCCCGGTCACGCGCGCCCACACCTGGGTCGACCCGGTGTCCACGCCCGCCGATCCCGCGCGACCCGGGGAGAGCACCCGGTACGTGGTGCGGTCCAAGTTCGAGGTCCGGCAGGTCGCCCACGACGGCGACCTGGTCACGGACCTCACCGTCCGCGTCGCCACCGGCCCCGGGGGCCTGCCGGCGGACGTCTGGGACAAGGTGCGGGGCGGCGTCGAGGCGTACTTCAACGACCCGGCGCACCGGCTGCCGGACGGTGGCCGGCTCCATGTCACCGTCGAGCAGACGGCCGAGGACCCGCACCCCAACGGACTCACGGTCAGCCTGGCCGGTCGCGACCGGCCGATGACCCGTACGGCCTGGTGGGCGGACGCGGACCCCGTCGACTACGTCCACGAGATCGCCCACCAACTCGGCCTGCGCGACGAGGCCCGGAGCGCCGACGCCACCGGGCGTGCGGACATTCCCGGCAGTCTGCTCGGCGACTACACCCGGCCCGCGCCGGCCGGGCTCCCGCAGGGAGGGCTGCGCGGCCGACACCTGAGTCTCCTGGCCGCCCACATCGGCGATACGACCGGGGCCCCGGCCGGCGACCCCGCTCCCGATCCGGCCGCACGGCCCATCCGCACGGTGGGCGGCCCCCGGGGCGCCGAGCCGCGTGCGCCCCGGCCCGCGGAGCCGGCACCGACCACGATCGGCCGGACACCCGTTCCCGGATCCGCTCCGGTCCCGCCCACGCTCCCCGTCGCGATCCCGTCCGTGCCGGCGGCGCCGACCCCGTCCACCACGGCGACCTCCCTCCCGGGCACCGGCACCGGCAACCGCCTGGACGGGACCCGCCCGCCCCGGCTGGACCGGGGCGCCCCGGCGCCGGCCGCGAGGGGCGGGCGCACCCTGTTCCCGGACGGGACGGGCCTCCCCGCGTACGTCGACGACCTGGCCTCCCTGCTCGCGGACGCCCCCGCCGACCTGATGGAGGAACTCCTCGCCCAACCGGCGACGTTCGGCCAGAGCAGCGTCGTCCTGCGCGGCGCCGAGCTGATCGCCGCCGAAGCCGAGACCCTGCTGCGGCGCGACGCGTCCCTGCGTCCCACGGCACCCGAACCGGGCTCAGCGGCCGACCCCGGCCCCCTGGCGGATCTGCGCGCGGCCCTGCGTCGACGCCCCCGCGCCCTGATCGGCGGGCTTGCCTTCCCGTACACCAACGCCGCCGGCCAGGTTCGGATCCTGCACGTCACCGCCCGCCACCACGGGAACTGGGAGCGGTTCGCCGACACGTACGGCAGCCCGACCAAGATCGACACGATGGATCGGGCCACCGTCCAGGCCGGCCGGAACAGCAGCGTGCGGTCCACGACGCAACTGGGCCTGGGCGGGCCGTTCCTCGGGCCGGCCTCCGCCGCCGCGTTCGGTGGCTTCGGCCGGCTCACCCTGCGCGGCGGGTTCGGCACCAAAGTGGGCCACGGCCACATCGACCAGGCCTCCGCGCAGGCGGAGACGCGCACCCTCGAAGGCTCCCACGTCCACCTGGACGACCTCCACCTCAGCCTCCGCGTCACCGACGCCGACGGCCGCCTGATCACCGAACCGACGCCGCCGGGCACCGCCGGCCCGGCACGCGCGGCGCAGGTCGGCTTCACCGTCCGCGACGGACTCGCCCTGCGCCTGCCGGACAGCGCCGTGAAGCCGTCCAAGCCGGGCCGGACACCCCGCACGATCGCCATGGACCACCAGACGCAGTACCGGCTGGTGCGCACCGAGGGCTTCGGCCCCGTCAGCCGCATCCGGGACTGGGCCGCCGCCCGGATCGGCGCCGCGCCCGGCAGCTCCGCCCATCAGGAGCTGGACGTCTTCTTCTCCGGCGAGTCCTTCCAGCGGCACGCCCGGATGCTGGCCGCCGGACGGCTGACCACCGCCCCCCTGTTCGCGGACGACCGGCGCCGCACCCCGCTCGGCGTCTTCGTCGTCGAGCGCGTGGTGCCCGTCCGCGCCACCCTCGTCACGGAGACCCCGGACGCCGAACTGCGCGACATCGCCACCTCCACCGTTCGCAACGACCGCTCCCTGACCAAGGGCGCCAACCTCGGCATCGACGGCGTGCTCGGCCCCGCCTTCAACTTCCTCGACCTGGGCGGCGACGTGCTCAACCTGCGCCTCCAGTTCGGCCCGGCCTTCCGCCACCTCTTCTCGGTGTCCCGCACCACCGCCCTCGGCGGCTTCGGCGGACTCAAGACCTCCGGCCAGGTCAAGGGCTCCCCGACCGCCCTGTACCTGGTCCGCAAGACGGTGTACGTACGCCACGCCGGCAGCGGCGCCCCGGCCGAGCGCTTCCACACCTGGAGCCTGGACCGCATGACCCGCACGGAGGCCCGCAGGCTCGCCGGCTGGGACGACGGAACGACCCTGGCGCTCCGGCACGGCCTGCCCGAACCCTTCGCCCCCGCCTACCTCACCCCCGACCACCCGCCCACCCTCGGCATGCACCGCGTCGAGGAGTTCGCCCACGCCGACGGCCGGCGCACCCGCGAGGTGGACGGCCGCCCCCGCACCCTGCCGGACGCGTTCGCCGACGCGGTCCTGACCGCCCTCGCCCAGACCCACCCCGGGATGGTCGCCCCCCTCGACGAACTCGCCCCGCCGGTCCGGCGCGGCCTCCTCGCCCGGGCCCGGGCAGCCGGCGGGACCGCCGGGCCGCTCGGACCGCCCCGCCCCGCCTCCCCGTGGAACGACGCCGACGCCTACCGGACCGCCCTGTCGAACACGCTGACCGTCCTGGCCGCCCTCTCCCACCTGAGCCTGGCCGCGGGACTGGAAGCCCTGACCACCACGGGCATCCGCATCCGGCTCACCGAACCCGGCACCCTCGGCCAGGGCCACCGGTACGTGCTCGTGCACGGCGAACTGACCAACCGCCGGTACGAGGGACGCCAGGACGACCTCAAACTGCGCCACAGCACCCCGGGCGGCCAACGGCTGGACGGCCAGGAGAGCCGCACGCGCACGACGGGCGGCGGAGTCGACCTCCAACTCGCCTTCCGCGACCCGGACCCGGGAGCCGGCGAGCCCATCGGCGCCCCCGGCAACGCCGGAGTGCTCTCCCTCGGCTGGCGGAGCACGGTCCGGCACGACTCCGAGTCCGGGCACGGCTCCTCCGCGACCAACGAGCCCATGTCGGTGAGCACCAAGCCCTCCCACCTCTACCGCTACGACCTCGCGCTCAGCGTGAGCCACGGCGGGTACTGGCGCTTCCGCGGGATGCTGCGCGGCGTCGCCACCCTCGGGCTCCTCGGCACCCAACCGTTCGTCTTCCAGAGCCCAGAGGCCCCGCTCATCGGCACCGGACCGCACGGCATCCCCGTCCGCGGGGGACCGGTCATCGGGCAGGTCCTGATCGGCATCCCCGATCGGCACGCCCCCGCGGTCGACCCGCACCGCCCCGGCGCCCCCAACCCGTACCGCGTCCCCGGCGGCCCGCGGGCGAGCACGCCCATGCCCCGCCGCCGGGCCCATGCCCTCGCCACCGGGAACCTCGCGGCGACCGGCGACCCCGATGCCGGAGGCCGGGCACACCGGCGCGGCGACCGCCTCTTCCGAGACCTCCAGCACCACCCCTTCCTCACCGTCACCGTCCTCGTGCCACCCGCGCTGCTCGATGCCGTCGCCGACGTCGTGCGCACCGCCTCCGGCGGCTCCTGGCAGTTCTCCCACGAGGGCGCCCCGGCCCGGGAAGCCGTCCTGCGCGCCTTCCAACCGCAGTACGCCACCGCCAACTTCGACCAGAGCGCCGGCCCGCTCGGCTTCGCCCTGGCCGGCCTGATGGGCAAACCGCCGTACGGCACCCTGTGGGGCACCTTCCGGCACTACACGGCGGTCCGCGGCATCCACGCGCTGACCGGCCCGGTCGAGATGGACACCGAGACGGTTCTCGGCAGCTCGACCCAGGCGACCGGCAAGACCGGGCGGAGCGTCACGCACTCCTTCGGCGGACAGCTCACCTACGCCACACCGCACGGCGACGCCCGCGGCCCCCTCGGCGCCTACGGATTCGTCGTCAACCCCTGGTCCGAAAGCACGCAGCAGAACCGGACCCTCACCCGCAGCGTCGTCGCCGACCTCAACCTCAAGAGCTTCGGCCACCAGGTCCTGATCAGCGGCACCGTGGAGCACTGGACCGCGATGGTGTCCAGCATGCTCGGAACCACCGCCGCCGGGCTTCCCCTCGTCCCCTCCTCCTTCGCCGGCGCCGCCGGATCGGTCACCACCGTTCCCGGCGGCTGGCTCGCCCACGTGCCGGAGAAGAGCGCCCACCTGCTGGGGATCCTCGACGACGGCATGGGGGACGTGCCCCGCTACACCGCCAAGGGCTGGTCCCCGCAACCCTGGACGCGCGGCAACCCCTTCGGCACGTACCCCGTCAACACCCTCGACCCGACCGACGTGCTCGCCGCCTTCCAGGCGAAAGCGCGCGGACCGGGCCTCGACGACGACGCCCGGGAGGACATCCGCCGGCACGTGACCTCCCGCGTCCTGCGCGCCCTGCACCGGGAGACGACCGGAACGGGCACGAGCGCCCCCGCCCGGACCGGCGGCTGGGGCTGGAGCGGCGTACGGATCGGCAGCCGCCGGGCGCGGGTACGGGTGGAACTCCTGCCCGGCACGCCCGTCCTGCGGATGCTCGACCACGGCACCGAGATGGAGGAGAACCGGCGGGCCGTCGAAACCCGCCAGGAGGGCGCCGAGTTCACCTCCGGCCGGGACATCGGCGTACTCGTCGGCGAAAGCGTGTACACCGGCGACCCCACCGCGGTCGCCTCCGGGCCCACCCACACCGAGACCGGCACCTCGCGGCGCTCGATCTCGACCGCCCTCTCCGCCTCCACCAGCACCACCTACCGGGCGGCGTCGACCGAACCGCACGCCGAGACCACCACCCCCTACCGGCTGCGCCTCACCCTGGAGTTCGACGACGCCCCGCGAACCCCCGGGACCCCGGGCCCGGACACCGGACCCACGGCCGCACGCACCGCGCTGCGGCGGTTCGCCGGCAAGGAGCGGATCTCCGTCACCGGCGCCATCGGCGACCTGCGCGAACACGTGCCGCTCAGCCTGATGGCTCCCGACCCCGACCCCGCCGACGCCGCGCCCGACCCCCGGCTCGCCCCACCCGACCTCACCGTCGCCACCCCGCCCCGGTCCGGCCCGCGCCCGGAACTCCTCGGCCCCGACACCCTCCACGGAGACGGCACCGCACGGCCGTTCACCTTCCCCGAGAACGGCTTCCACGTCCGCCGGATCATCGGACTGGAACACGTCCGGGAGGCCGGCCTGCGCGCCATCGGCGAGGCCCACGGACTCGACCTCGACGACCTGGACGACGCCGACGTCACGCGGGAGCTGCGCGGGGAACTCCTGCGCCGGGCCGCCGGGACCGCCCTCACCCGGCCCGGCGGCGGCGCCGCGCAGACCCTGGAGGACGGCACCACCAACACGGCGCTGTCCACCTTCTACGACCAGGCCCTCACCCCGACCGGATACGAGGTCCCCGGGCTCACCCACCGCAACGCGGCCGGCACCGACTCCGCCCGGCTCTCCCTGCACGCGAAACCGGACTTCTCCCGGGCGGTCCTGCTGTCCGTCGCGGACGGCAAGAAACTCGAAGTCCTGCGCGAGAGCGCAGAGGGGGTCGGCACCTCCGTGAGCCACGAGAACGCCCAGGACTCCGCGTTCGGCGGGGGCGTCGCGATCCGCACCGAGGACACCGGCCTCAACCCCCTCGCCGCGAACACCACCGGCCCGAACGCCGCGGACGGCGACGGCGCCCCGGTCGGCTCGGAACGGCTCTCCTCGCTCAACGTCAAACCCAAGACCGGCCGGGCCTTCCTGTTCGCCGTCCCCACGGACTGGCTGAGCGTCGCCGAGGTGCACCGCGGCATCAAGGACTCCGGCCTCGGCAGGTTCCTCGCCGGAACCCTCGGCCACCCGCCGCGCGGCCCCAAGGCGGTCTCCTCCCGGACCTACGCCCTGGCCTGGATCCGCGACGACGTCGCCCGGGAACTCGGCTTGATCGACGACACCGGCTTCCCCGCCCGGGTCTCCGCCGCCTGGGACGCCACCGGCAAGGCGGCCAAGGCCTGGACCGAGGCGGACCAGGCGTACTGGAATAAGCGCCGCGCCTCGACCGGACTGCGCGAGCGGCGGGACGCGGCCCGGGGCGCCCTCGGCCCCGCCCGCACCGCCACCGAGGACACCGCCCGTCGCCTCGCCCCCCTCCTGGACGCCTCCGAAACCGCCGACACGGCCCTGGCCCGTGCCGAGGCCGACGCGGTACGCGACCATGCCGCGGCGAGCGCCCTGGACGGCGCCGCCGACGCCTTCGACGCCGCGTCCGTCGCCCTGCGGCGGGCCGAGGCCGACATCGAGCGGGCCGAGCGCACCGCCCGGGCCACCGAGGACGCCGCCCGCGAGGTCCTGGACTCCCTCCACGGATGGGCCGCCCTGCCCGGCGGCGACATCGACCCCGACGCCGTGCGCCAGGCCGAGGAAGGCCTCACCACCGCCCGGCGCACCGCCACCGCGCTCCGCGACGCCGCGGCCCGACGCGTCGCCACCGCCCGGGGTCTGCACGAAACGGCCGGCACCGCACTCGCCGCCGCCGAACGGACCGCACCGCCGGCGACCGCCGGGCCCGCGACCGGCGCGGCCCCCGCGACCAGCGCGGACCCCGGTCCCGGACCCGAACGGGCCCGGCGGACCGCGACCGCACTGCGCACCGGCGCCGACCGGGAGACGGCCGCCGCCCGCGCCCGACAGACGGCCGCCGCCCGCCGCCTCACCGGTCCCGTCCGCGCCGACGCCGCCGCCCGCGCCGCCCTCGCCCGGGCCACCGCCCGAATCGACACGGCCGACCGGGCCTTCGACACGCGCCGGGCCGAACTCGACGCCCTCGCCCGGTCGGCGGAGACCGCCGCCGCCGAGTTCCACCGGACACGCTCCGCCACCGACCGGCTCACCCGCTGGCACCGGCTCCACGCCACCGCCGAAGGGCGCCGGCACCTCGACGGCCTCCCCGAACCGGCCCCGGTGACGTACACGGCTCCGCCGAAGCCTCCGCCGACGGGCACCACCCCGCGGCCCCCGAGGACCCGCTACGTCCCGTCCGCCGACGGCGCCCGACTGACCTCGCCCGACCACCTCGCGTACACCGTGCACGAGGTGCCCCGGGACGGCGACGCCTTCTTCCACGCGCTCGCCGAGGGCCTGGCCAGGACGGCACCCGCCCTGCGGGCCCGACACGGCATCGACCCGGCCGACCCGGGAACCCCCCGAGCCCTGCGCCGGCTCCTCGCGGCCCGACTGACCGACCCCGCCGACGCCGACCTCCTCGCCGCCACGGCCCCGGACGACACCGACGTCTTCACCGCCGCCGAGATCGATGCCACCGGCCCGGCACCCGACCTCACCGCCGGTACACCCGGCCGCCGCGAGTTCGACCAGCTCGGCGTCGTCCCGCACGCCGTCGGCCTGGACGCCGCCGCCCGCGCCGCCCTCGGGACCGCCCAACTGAACAGGCCCGGCGACGCCGACGACGACGCCGGGTGGGACCACGCCGCCGCCGACCTCCTCCCGCTCCTCGCCGCCCGTACCTTCGGGATCGACGTGACCGTGGTCCTCGGCGACGGAACGTTCCAGACCTTCACCCCGGGCGACCGGCCGGGCCCGGGCCGACTCCGGGGTCTCGTGGAACCCCCGGAGACCGTCCGTCCCCATGTCGTCCTCGTCCTGGCCGACCGCCACTACCGCCTCGCCGTCCCGGACCCCGTCCGCCCCCTGCGGCCTCCGGTACCGGAGGCGGCCCCGCACACCGCCGGTCCCGCCGTTCGGCCGCCCGCCACCGAGGGCACCGAGACCGGCCGGCCGATCACGCGGACCCCGCGCTCCGACCCCACCGCGTCGACGCCGCCGGAGTCCGCGCCGCGCGAGGTCACGCCAGAGGGCGAGGAGGGGATCGGCGTCGTACCCACCCCGGCGGACACGGGCCCAACCCCCGTACGGAACGCACCGGACGAGCAGGAGACGTCCTTCGAGGAGGCACTGCTGGCGGCGCTCGGCGACGAGCGCGGCAGACGCCTGTTGGACCGGGGCCGACCCGTGCCCGTGGCGGATCTCGCCCGCACGGACGTGAGCCTGACCGCCGGTCAGGCGGCGCACGCGGTGCTGCTCGGCGGCTCGCTCACCGTCGACGAGCTGGGTCTCACGCGCCTCCAACACCTCCGCTGGCTCCTCGGGCGCCGTGCCGACGATCCGGGCGGGGAGGGGAGCGGCGACGCCTCCGCCGACATGACCTCCACCGCGAGGATCCTCGGCATCACCGTCGAGGTCACCACCCCGGGGCAACGGACCCGTCGGTACGGATCGGGTTCGGGTGACCTCGTGAGGCTGTACTTCGACGGCGCGTGGTCCGCCGCCGACACCGCCACCACGACCGTCACCACCGCCGTCCCGTGACCGGCAGACGGCCACGTGCCGGTCGGCGGGGCAGGATCCGGCATCCGCATGGCGTCGCATGTCACAGAGCCGTCAAGGAGCCCTCGTGGACGTCTCCCGGCGGTCACGATGTGCTGATGCGCACTCAACACGGCATCACCGTCGTCGCCGTGGCCGCCGGGGTACTCGCCCTGACCGCCTGCGACCCGCAGACCGAGAGCCCGTCGGACCGGGATCCGAAACCCGCAGGCTCGGCCGCCGCCTCCTCGGCCAAGAGCGGGAAGGCCACCCTGCCGAACATGATCGGCAAAGGGCTGCAGAGCGCCCAGGACGAAGCCCAGGCAGCCGGATTTCCCCTCCTGAAGTCCCACGACAGCCTCGGCCGCGACCGCAATCAGGTGCTCGACCGCGCCTGGAAGGTCTGTACGCAGACCCCTGCCGCGGGCAGTGGCGTCGACACCGCCACCACCGTCGACTTCGGCACCGTCAAGCTCGAAGAGACCTGCCCGGACGCCGAGGTCTCCGCGCCGAAGCCGGCCGGCGACACCATGCCCGACTTCGTCGGTCAGGGCATGAAGGCCGTCCGCGGCGCGCTGCCCTCGAACGCGAGCATCACCGTCGAGGACGCCACCGCGCAGGGCCGGATGGTCCTTCAAGAATCGAACTGGAAGGTCTGCGCCCAGACCCCGAAGGCCGGAGCCACGCTGTCCGGTACCCCCGTCGCCTTCAGGGTGGTGAAGACCGGGGAGGCATGCCCCTGACGGTTCCCCGTGCGGTCGCCATGCCCCCCGGCGCGGACGGGCGGACCCCCTCGGGGGCCCGGTCGGGAAGCCACCGGCACCGGTCGTCCGCGACGCGGTGTCGAAACCGCGGCGGGGGCGATCTCCCGCTCGCGCGGCGCGCGGGCCGGTGGCCGTCCCATGGGGCCCGTGGGGCCCCTTCAGGTGGTGAGGTGGCTGTTCCCGTCGCCCCTGCCGTCGACGGTGTCGTCGTTGAACCAGTAGTCGCCCGCTGCCAGGTAGCGGAAGGAGTGGTCGGCCTTCGCGGGCAGGGCGACGGTGACGGCGCGGGTACCGTCGGGGCGCGGCCGCAGCTCGTGGGTGCCGGGAGTCCAGGCGTTGAAGTCGCCCACGACGCTGACCGGGCCGGGCGGGGTCTCGGCGGGCAGGACGAAGGTGACCTCGGTGCGGTCCTTGCGGCGCTTGCGTTCGAGCACGGCACAACTCCAGACGTGATCGGTATCGGGCCTTGATGAGCGACGCTCGGGACTCATGATGGCGCCGCCGGCCCCGGCCCGCAGGTCGGCGCTCCGGAGCACCGATGGCGACCTTCCGTCGCGCGCTGATGCGGCCCGTCGCGACCCGTGGCAACGTGAGGACGGACCGGCCCCGTGCCCCGGCGAGGTCGGGGCCGGCAATCTCGCGTTCGGGCCGGTCAGCCTGCCCGGGCCCGCATGCGCGACGGACGACCACCCGGTGCACCCCCACCGGTCGCGACCCGGGACCTCCGGCCGGCCCCTCGATCGCCGCGGGCCTCGGCGGGGAGGGCGTGTGGGCGTCGACGGGTGAAATGCCCCTCGCCGCCGCGTCCTTGGCTCCGCCGAGACCCGGGGCCATCGGTGCGGGCACTCCCGCACCGGTCGGCGCCCCCGGGAAGGGCGGCCCGTTCGGCTGCCCGCCTGCGTGGATAAGAAACAGGTAAATCCGGTGTGCATGGCTTGGGGGAGTGGGGGCATTCGGTTGTTCGGAGGTTGATAATCATGGTTCCCCTGCTTCTTGTTCTTCTGCTCGCTCTGATTCTCTTCGGTGCCGGTTTCGCGGTGAAGATCCTTTGGTGGGTCGCCATCGCCGTTCTGGTGCTGTGGCTCGTCGGGTTCGTGGCCCGTCCGAAGGGTGGGAGTGGCCGCTGGTACCGCTGGTAGACGGGTCTTCCGTCCGTGGTGAAAGCGTTGTGGGGTCCGTCCTTCCGGGGGCGGGCCCCACAGTCGTGTCCGGGGGCGCCTTTTCGCCCGGGGGCACGTGGCCCGCTCTTTCGGGTCAATCGAGAAAAGACCGTTTCGGGTGTGTGGGTGCGGTTGTCGGGGGCAGGCGGCGTTGTGGCGGAACGGCGCCTTGCCGGTGGTGAACGTGCCGGGAGAAAGCCTCCGTCGATTTCGAATGGTGAGGGAGTTCTTCGTATGACTGAGAATGTTTGGGGTTACCGCGAGACGTCCGGTCGTCTGGCCGGTGCGGACCTGACGGGCTACAAGGTCGAGGCGACGGACGGCTCCATCGGCAAGGTCGACAAGCACTCCGACGAGGTCGGTTCGGCGTACATCGTGGTCGACACCGGTCCGTGGATCTTCGGCAAGGAAGTACTCCTGCCGGCCGGGACGATCAGTCGGATCGACGCGGACGACAAGAAGATCCATGTCGACCGGACGAAGGAGCAGATCAAGAACGCTCCGGAGTTCGACAAGGACAAGCACCTCGGTGACGCGGACTATCACCGTCAGGTGGGCGGCTACTACGACGGGCCGCACCGCGTCTGACGGACGCGCGGACACCCCGGGCGGGGGCGGCAGCCGGACGGCTGCCGCCCCCGCCCCGTCGTGCGTCGCACGGTCACGCGGTACGACGTCACGCTGCCCGATCACCGGCTCCGACACGGCACGACGCCCGTCGCCGTGTTTACCTTCCTGCATGGATATCTCCGCTGGACGTCCGTACCCCCTCGGCGCGACCCACGACGGCTCGGGGACGAACTTCGCCCTGTTCTCCGACTGCGCCGAAACGGTGGAACTGTGCCTGATCGACGACGGCGGCGGCGAGCAGAGGATCACCCTGCCGGAAGTGGAAGGCGGAGTGTGGCACGGCCGGGTCGCCGGAGTCGGCCCCGGGCAGCGGTACGGCTACCGCGTCCACGGCCCCTGGAGTCCGGACGAGGGACTGCGCTGCAACCCGGCGAAGTTGCTGCTCGACCCCTATGCCAAGGCCGTCGACGGCCAGATCGACGGGGACCCCTCCCTGAGCGGGCACCAGGCCGAGGACCCGGGCCTTGCGGACGACCGTGACAGCCTGGGCCACGTACCACTCGGCGTCGTGACCGGCGGAGAGTTCGACTGGGAGGGGGACCAGCCCCCGGCCACGCGTTCCACGACTCGGTCATCTACGAGGCCCACGTCAAGGGGCTGACCCGCCGCAACCCCGACGTACCCGAGGAACTGCGCGGCACCTACGCCGCGGTGGCGCACCCGGCCGTCATCCGGCACCTGAAGGAACTCGGCGTCACGGCACTCGAACTGATGCCCGTGCACCAGTTCACCCAGGACGGCTTCCTCGCCGACCAGGGACTCGCGAACTACTGGGGTTACAACACCATCGGCTACTTCGCCCCCCACAACGCCTATGCCTCCGGGGGGAGCCTCGGCGGGCAGGTCACCGAGTTCAAGGCCATGGTCAAGGCACTGCACCGGGCGGGCATCGAAGTCATCCTCGACGTGGTCTACAACCACACCGCCGAGGGCAACGACCAGGGGCCCACCCTCTCCTTCCGGGGCATCGACAACCCCTCCTACTACCGCCTGGTCGACGACAGCCCCGCCCACTACTTCGACACCACCGGCACCGGCAACAGCCTCCTCATGAGGCACCCGGCCGTCCTCCAGCTGATCATGGACTCGCTGAGGTACTGGGTCACCGAGATGCACGTGGACGGATTCCGGTTCGACCTCGCGGCCACCCTGGCGCGCCAGTTCCACGACGTCGACAAGCTCTCCGCGTTCTTCGACATCGTCCATCAGGACCCGGTCATCAGCCGCGTCAAACTGATCGCCGAGCCCTGGGACATCGGGGAAGGCGGCTACCAGGTCGGAAACTTCCCCGCCCTGTGGAGCGAATGGAACGGCCGCTACCGGGACGCCGTCCGCTCCTTCTGGCGAGGGGACGAATCCGCCCTGCCGGAGTTCGGCGCCCGCATCGCCGGCTCCGCCGACCTCTACCAGTCCGATCAACGACGCCCCCGCGCGGGCATCAACTTCATCGCCGCGCACGACGGCTTCACCCTGCGGGACCTGGTGTCGTACAACGACCGCCACAACGAGGCCAACGGGGAGGACGGCCGCGACGGCGAGGCCGACAACCGCTCCTGGAACTGCGGCGTCGAGGGCCCCGTCGACGACCCGGACGTCCTGCGCCTCCGGGCGCGGCAACAGCGCAACATGCTGGCCACCCTGTGCCTCTCCCTGGGCGTGCCCATGATCTCCCACGGCGACGAACTGGGCCGTACGCAGCACGGCAACAACAACGTCTACTGCCAGGACAACGAACTCTCCTGGATCGACTGGGGGCTCGCCGACGCCGACGCCGAACTGCTCGCGTTCACCCGACGGGCCCTCGCCCTGCGTCGTGAACAGCCCGTCCTGCGCAGGCGCCGCTTTCCGCAGGGGGCACCCACCAACGCGACCGCGCCGGCGGCCGACATCGTGTGGCTGCGGCCCGACGGCGACCGCATGACCCAGGAGGACTGGGACCGGCCCGACAACCTCGGCATCACCGTCTACCTCTGCGGGGACCTCCTCGCGGCGGACCACGCCGAGCACGCCGCCCGCCCGGACTCGCTGCTGCTGATGTACAACGGCGCCCCCGAGGACACCGCCTTCCGACTTCCGCCCGCAGCCTACGGCGAGGCCTGGACGGTCGCCCTCGACACCGCCCTGGACGGCGACGACACGCAGGACGAGACCGAGTTCAAGGCGACGGCCAAGACGGTCCTCACCGGCCGCAGCATGAGGGTCCTGCGGAGGCCGGCCAGACGGCCGTGAGCCGCCCGGCCCCACCCCCGCACCACGAACACGCCCCCGTGAGCTTCGTGCACGACCGCGGGGGCATGCGCGGAACGTGATGCCGAAGGCGTCCCGTTGCGAGGGGAGTGGTCCGATGACACGCGAGACGACGGTGCCGCAGTCCGCCGACCAGGGCCTGGGGGCCTATCGGCGGGCCGCCGACTACGTGGCCGCGTCCCTGATCCACCTCCGGGACAACGTCCTGCTCGCAGAGCCGCTGCGACCCGAGCACCTCAAGCCCCGTCTCCTCGGCCACTGGGGCACCTGCCCCGGCATCACCCTCGTCTACGGCGCCCTGAACCGACTGATCAGGCAGCGGGACGCCGACGTCCTGCTCGTGACGGGTCCCGGACACGGCGCACCCGCCGTCCACGCGAACCTGTGGCTGGAGGCGACGCACGCCGCGTACGACCCGGCGCTGAGCCGTGACGCGGAGGGACTGCGCGAACTCAGCCGCCGCTACTGCGCGCCCGACGGCTTCCCCAGCCACCTCTCCCCGGCCGTACCGGGAACCCTCCACGAGGGCGGGGAGCTGGGATACGCCCTGGCGACCGCCTTCGGCGCGGCCCTGGACGCCCCCGGACGGCTGGTCGCCTGCATCGTCGGCGACGGCGAGGCCGAGACCGGTCCGACCGCGGGCGCGTGGCACTCGTCCAAGTACCTCGACCCGGCCACCAGCGGCGCAGTCCTCCCGTTCCTGCACCTCAACGGGTACAAGATCTCCTCTCCCACCCTCTTCGCCACGATGTCCGACGGAGAACTGACCGACCTCTTCCGCGGCTACGGCTGGGATCCGCGGATCGTCGACGTCACCTCCGATCCGGACGGCGGGGCCCTGGTCGAGGCGGTCGCCGAAGCCCACACCACCATCACCGCGATCCAGGCCCGGGCCCGCTCCGGGGCGTCGCCCGACCCCCGTCCCCGATGGCCGATGATCGTCCTGCGCAGCCTCAAGGGCCAGGGCGCTCCGCCCGAGGTGGAGGGCGTCCGCATCGAGGGGACGTTCCACGCCCACCAGGTGCCCCTCCCCGACGCGCACGACGATCCGGAACAACTCCGCGCCCTCGAAGCGTGGCTGCGCTCCTACCGGCCCGAGGAACTCTTCGACGCGCGGGGCCGGCCCGTGCCCGAGGTGACCGCGTCCTGCCCCGACGGGGACCGGCGCATCGGCATGCAGGCCGCGGCGGACGGGGGCCGGCTGCGCCGGCCGCTCGACCTGCCCGCGCTCGCCCCCCACGCCGTCGCCCTGGAGGGCGGGCCGGGCCGCACCCGGGCCAGTGCCAACGAGGTCCTCGCCGACTGGCTCACGGAGATCTTCCGCCGCACCTCCGAGCGCCGCGACTTCCGGGTCGTCTCGCCCGACGAACTCGCCTCGAACAAGCTGGACGCGGTCCTGGAAGCCACCGGCCGCACCCATGCCTGGCCGGTCGACGAGTACGCCGAACACCTGGCCCGGGACGGCCGCGTCATGGAGACCCTGTCCGAGCACAACTGCCAGGGCTGGCTCCAGGGCTACCTCCTGACCGGCCGGCACGGCCTGTTCCCCACCTACGAGGCCTTCGCCTCCATCGTCGACGGCATGGTCAACCAGTACGCCAAATGGCTCAAGACCTCCCACGAGGTGCCCTGGCGCTCCCCGGTCAGCAGCCTCACCTACCTCCTGACCAGCGGGGGATGGCGTCAGGAACACAACGGCTACAGCCACCAGGGATTCGGGTTCATCAACCATCTGATCACCCGGAAGAACGCGGTGACGGGCGTCTACCTGCCCCCCGACGCCAACACCCTCCTGGTCACCATGGAACGCCTCCTCGACGAAACCGGAAAGGTCAACGTCGTGGTCTCGGGCAAACACGAGGCCGCCCAATGGCTCGGACTGGACGCGGCACGCGCGCACTGCGCCGCCGGAGCGTCCACATGGGACTGGGCCTCCCACGGTGCGGGCGGCGAACCCGACCTGGTCCTCGCCTGCGCGGGCGCCATCCCCACCGTCGAGACCCTGGCCGCCGTCTCCCTGCTGCGGGACGACCTGCCCGACGCCACGATCCGGTTCGTCAACATCGTGGACCTGTGCGCCCTCGCCCCCGCCGATCGGCACCCCAACGGCATGACCGACGACCGCTTCCGCGCCCTCTTCGGCACGGACACCCCGGTCGTACTCGACTTCCACGGCTACCCCTCGGCCGTGCACCAGCTCCTCCACGGCCGCCCGCACCCCGACCGCTTCCACGTCCGCGGCTACATGGAGGAGGGAACCACCACCACCCCCTACGACCTCCTCGCCGCCAACGGCACGTCCCGCCACGACCTGGCCATCACCGCCCTGCACCACCTGGAACCACGCCACCCGCAGGCACCGGCATCGGCCGCCCGCCACGCCGCCGCACGCGACCGGATCCGGGCGGAACTGCGCCGTACCGGCGTGGACCCGGCGGAGATCACCGACTGGAAGTGGAGCGGGCCGCAAGACACGTGTACGACCTGAGATCGGGGGCACGAGGGCGGAAGCAAGTCATCCGTCCAGGGGAGGAACGGTTTCATGTCCCATGCCGCCGTAGTTGTCAGCCCGGTTGTCGATGTGCGGGTCGCGCCGTCTGGCGCGCCGTCTGTCGTGCCGCCTGTGGGGTCGGTGGAGGGGTCCGGTTCGTCGGTGTTGCCGCGGATCGATGACGCGCGTGCGGTGGCGCCGTCGGACGCGCGGGAGTTGTCGCGTCTGTTCCTGGTGCGGTTGCGGTCGTTGGAGGAGGGGACGCGTGAGTATCAGTACGCGCGGAACACGCTGATCGAGATGAACATCTCGTTGGTGAACTTCGCGGCCCGGCGTTTTCGGGGGCGTGCCAGTGGTGGTGGTGGGATCGAGTTGGACGACATCATCCAGGTCGGGACGATCGGTTTGATCAAGGCGATCGACCGGTTCGATCCGGAGCGTGAGGTGGAGTTCTCCACGTTGGCGTTGCCGTTCATCACGGGGGAGATCAAGCGGTTCTTCCGTGACACGACGTGGGCGGTGCATGTGCCGCGTCGGTTGCAGGAGTTGCGGACGGAGTTGGCGAAGAGCCAGGAGGCGTTGACGGAGGTGTTCGGTCGGGCGCCGACGGTCCTGGAGTTGGCCGAGCATCTGGAGTTGTCGCAGGAGCAGGTCGTGGAGGGGATGGTCGCGGCGAACGGTTACACGAGCGGTTCGATCGACGAGTCCACGTCCTCGGGGAGCCGGCCGTCGGCGCAGCCGCGTTCGTTGGCCGACACGGTGGGTGACGTGGATCCGGCGATGGAGTTGTTCGAGGACTTCCACACGCTGGCTCCGCTCCTGAAGGACCTGGCGCCCCGGGACCGGCAGATCCTGTCGATGCGGTTCGGGCAGGAGAAGACCCAGGCCGAGATCGGCGCGGAACTCGGCATCTCCCAGATGCAGGTCTCCCGCCTCCTGACCCGCACCCTCACCCGCCTGCGCACCGGAATGCTCGCCGGCTAGAGCGATCCACTCGCCCCTGCGGCCCAGCCCCGGCCCCCGTGTGCCCCACACCGGGGCCGTCCGGGCATCCGGCCCCGCCGCGCACCACGCGACCTGCGGCCACGCGGGGCATGGGGCCGGACGGGAACGCTCTTCGTCGCATCCTCCGAAGACCGCGGGAATCACGGATAGGGCGCCCGCCCCTGGGCAGTCGCACCCTGTCGTCGACGACACCACCGTCGCGGCCCCACCCGACCCCGGAGGTATGCGGTGACCAGTACGGACGGCGACCCGCACCGGTCCGGCGCGGCCCCTTGCCCCCGCCGGGTGCGGGTGGACCCCCAGGGCCCGGTCCTGGTCGAGGGCCCGGTCGAGATCGTCCTGGAGGACGGGACGGTCGCCCGGTCCGACCGCTTCATGGTCGCGGTGTGCACCTGCCGCCGCAGCCGCACCCACCCGTGGTGCGACACGAGCCACCGCCGACGCGAGCGACCCGCCGCGCCACCCGAGGACAGGACCCCGTGATGCCCCCTCCCGCCCCGAGCGCGACGGCCACCGCCGCGGGCCCCCGCCTCGTCGAAGGGCGTGGCGAGCTGTCCCGGGCCGTGACGCGGGCCCTGCGATCGGGACAGGCACCGGTCCACGCCCCCGGGACCGTGCTGAAGGCCGACCCGTGGGGCGAGGACCTCCAGCTGGCCCTCTACCTCCTGTACGAACTGCACTACCGCGGTTTCGACGACGTCGACGACGCCCGCGAATGGGACCCGGACCTGCTGAGACTGCGCGCGGCCATGGAAGCCCGCTTCCTGCACGCCCTGCGCACCGAGCTGCCCCGGGCCCCCCGCACCGTGGACGAGGCCTTCGCCCCGCTCCTCCTGGAGCCCGTGGACCTCTCCGACAGCCTCAGCCACCGCCTAGAAACCGACGGCGAGCTCTGGCAACTGCGCGAGTACGCGGCCCTGCGTTCCCTGTACCATCTGAAGGAGGCGGACCCCCACGTCTGGGTGATCCCCCGGCTCTCCGGTCGGGCCAAGGCCGCCATGGTCGCCATCGAGTTCGACGAGTTCGGCGCCGGCCGCGCCGAGCGGATCCACGCCCGGCTCTTCGCGGACCTGATGGGCGACCTCGCACTGGACCCCTCGTACGGCCACTACCTGGACCACGCCCCCGCGCCCTTGCTCGCGACCGTGAACCTGATGTCCCTCTTCGGGCTGCACCGGGCCTCGCGCGGCGCGCTCGTCGGCCACTTCGCGTGCGTCGAGGTCACCTCGTCACCCGGATCGAGGCGACTGGCCAAGGCCATGCGCCGTTGCGGGGCCGGCCCGGCGGCCGAGCACTTCTACGCCGAACACGTCGAGGCCGACGCCGTCCACGAGCAGGTCGTACGCCGTGACGTGATCGGCGGGCTGCTCGCCGACGAACCGGACCTGGAGGCGGACATCGCGTTCGGGTGCGCGGCGACCGTCCTGCTGGAGGACCGTCTCGCCGACCACCTGCGCGAGGCGTGGGACGGGGGACGCAGCGCCCTGCGCACCCCCCTGCCCCGGACATGAGGCACGTACGGCGCGGACCAAGGCGCCGTGCCCGCCCGGGAGTACGGCGAATCCCCGGGCGCACGAGAGTCTCCCGCGCCCGCGTGGCGACCGTCCGGGACCTCCCCGAAGGCCGCGTGTCCGAGTGCTGTGCGAGTATCACCAGGATCGGTGCGGCCGCGACAGGCGAGGGAGACATGACACAGGTACCAGGGGACGGCGGCCCGCCGGCCCGTGAGCAGGTACCGACGGACGTCTCCGTGGGGACCGGGCCCGTGTTGCCCGCGACGGTGGCGGAGGCCCGCGAGATCGTCGCGGTCCTGCTGGAGAACTCCGGTCTCCCGTCGGACGCCCCCATCGTGACGGACGCGCTGATGGTCACGTCCGAACTGGTCACCAACGCGATACGCCACGGCGGGGGCCTGACCGGCTTTCACGCCGACGTCCGCGACGGCGACCTGCGCGTCTCGGTGGCCGACCGCAACCCCGTTCCTCCGGTCACCCAGACCAGCCCCCCGGCCGGCCGCCGGATCGGCGGCTACGGCTGGCCCCTCGTCCGTACCCTCGCCGACCGGGTCACCGTGACGCCCCACGAGGCCGGCAAGCACATCACGGCGACGCTCAGCCTCGGATGATCCCCGCGCCGTGCCAGTCCAGGCGCAGGACGGCCAGGTCGTCGGTGTGGCGTCCCGCGTTCAGGGCGCGGGTCTCCTTGACGAGGAGGTCGACGTGGGCGCCGGGATCGGCCGGGGGCAGCTTCCCGATGAGGGCGAGCAGCCCTTCGACCCCCAGGCGCTCGCCGTTCGCCGTGCCGTTGTGCCCCTCGGTCAGGCCGTCGGTGTAGAGGGTCAGGGCCCCGGCAGGGGGGAGCGGGATCACGGTGGCCGACCACGACCCCGAGCGGGGGGCGATACCGAGCGCGATCCCGTGTTCCGCGGCCGTCTCGCGGGTCCGCCCGGCGACGGTGAGCAGGGGAGCGTCGTGACCGGCCAGGTACACGGTGGCGGTGCCCGCCGCCTGGTCGAGCGTGAGCAGGGCGCAGGTGGCGAACATCGTCGGCAGGCCGCGTTCGGCGACCAGGATGCGCTCCAGCAGGTGCAGCAGGTCGGGTCCGCGGTGCCCGCCGAGGATCAGGGACCGCCAGGCGATGCGCAGGCACACGCCGAGGGCAGCCGCGTCGGGTCCGTGTCCGCTGACGTCGCCGACCACGGTGTGGAGCAGTCCGTCGTCGCCCTCGACGACGTCGAGGAAGTCGCCGCCGAGCAGGGCCTGTTCCCGTCCGGGCAGGTAGCGGGTGGTCACGGTGACGGTGCTGGTGTCGAGGAGCGGCCGGGGCAGCAACCCGCGTTCCAGGCGGGCGTTCTCCTCCGCCCGCAGCCGGGTGGCCTGGGCCTCGGCGCTCGCGCGTTCCGTCTCGCTGCGGTAGACGGCGTAGCGCACCGTACGGCCCAGGAGGTCGGCTTCGACCTTGCCCTTCACGAGGTAGTCCTGGGCACCGGCGGCCATGGCGTCGGCGCCCGCCCGCTGCTCGGACAGGCCGGTCAACACGATCACCGCGGTGTGCGGGGCCAGCTCACGGACGGTGATGACACCGTCCGTGCCCGAGAGGTCCGGCAGGTGCAGGTCGAGCAGGACGCAGTCGGCCCGGCGGTCGGCGAGCGCGACACGGGCATCGGCCAGGCTCCGGGCCACCGTCAGCTCGAAGCGCAGCCCGCTGTCGTGGAGGAGTTCCTCCACCAGGAGGGCGTCGGCCTCGTCGTCCTCGACGAGCAGGACGCGGTACATCGGCTCGACCGACCGCGACGCCGACTCGACCACGCTCACGACTCCCGCTCCTCCCCGGCACGGTCCGCCGCCTCCACCGTCTCCTGCTCGGCGTTCTCGGGCGGTGCGGCGGCGAGGGTGAACACGATGCGGGTGCCGTCGGTGTGGTCGGGGTCGATCCCGATGGCGCCGCCGTGGAACTCGATGATCTTCTTGCACATCGCCAGGCCGATGCCACTGCCGTTGTAGACGTCCTTGGTGTGCAGCCGCTGGAAGATCACGAACACCTTCGCGGCGTACTCGGGGGCGATGCCGATGCCGTTGTCGGTGACGGCGAACCGCCACAGCTCACCCTCCCGTTCGGCCGACACGTGGATCCTCGGGGTCTCACCGGGACGGCGGAACTTCACGGCGTTGCCGAGCAGGTTCTGCCAGAGCATTCCCATCTGCGTGGGGTCCGCGACCAGGTTCGGCAGTGCGTCGTGGGTGATGACCGCCCCGGATTCCTCGACGCTGACACTCAGTGCGGACAGGGCCCGGTCCATCACGGTGCCGAGGTCGACGCTCTGGTGGGTGTGGTGGACGCGGCCGACGCGCGAGAAGTCGAGGAGGTCGTTGATCAGGGTCTGCATGCGGTTCGCGCCGTCGACCGCGAAGTCGATGTACTGGTCCGCCTTCGCGTCGAGCTGTCCCCCGTAGCGGCGCTGGAGCAACTGGGTGAAGCTGGAGACCTTCCGCAGGGGCTCCTGGAGGTCGTGCGAGGCCACGTAGGCGAACTGCTCCAGCTCGGCGTTGGAGCGCCTGAGATCGGCGGCCTGCGCGTCGAGGCGCAGACGTGCCTCCTCGGTGAAGGAGAGCTCCCGTACGAGCCGTTGGCGCATGGAGTCGACCTCGGCGCCGAGCCGGCGCAGGTCCGCCGGGCCGGTCGGGGTGATCGGATGCTCGAAGTCGCCGCCGGTGATGGCACGGGCGTCCGCCCCGAGTTGCTCCAGCGGTGTGGTGATGCCGCGGCGCAGTCCCTCGAAGACCAGCCCGGCGAGGGCGACGATGACCAACGCGATGGCGGCGAAGACCCAGTTCCGCAGGCGCATGACCGCGAACAGGTCCTCCCGCGCGTTCGCGCGGTCGACCTGGAGCTTCTCCTGCTGGTCGGCCATCGCCGTCCGCAGGGTGTCGAACGAGGCCTTCGCCTCGGCGGCGCGCTCGGTGGCCAGGAACGGGGGCGTCCCGGGCGGCGAGGCGGCGATCGGGCGGGCGATCCGGTCCTGCCAGGCCTCCACCGCCTCCTCGACGGCCTTCAGGTCCCTCAGACCGGTGGCGTCGTCGCGGAGCAGTTCCGCGAGGCGGTCGGTGGACGCCTTCTGTTCGGTGAGGCCCCGCTGGTAGGGGATCAGGAACTCCGCGGTGCCGGTGAGCCCGTAGCCGCGGATGCCCGTCTCCTGGTTGAGCAGCGTCGACTCCAGGCGGATCGAGGTGGTCAGGGCGGGGGACTTCACGTCCACCAGCTCCCTGCTCAGGGAGGCCGTCCGTTCGAGGACCCAGGCCCCGGTCACCCCGAGCAGGGCCAGGACCACCAGGGACGCGGCCACCCCCACGCGAAGCCACCGCCGGGTCGTCCACGTGGACAGACCCCGCGGCCGCGGCAGCCCCTCTTCGCCGGTCATCTCGTATGCCCCTCCGCTGTCACGACCGCTGCCCGATGTGGTGCGGCCTGCATACTCTAGAGCCGTCGCGGACAACCATTGTTGTCGAGGTCCGCTCGGGGGCCTAGAGTGCCGGGTATGCCGGGCCAGAACTTCCCACTGCGGACCACGTCCCAGGAGACGGCCGCCGTCGCGGACACGGCGGTCGCCGAGCTCGCCCGGTGCCTCGCTCGCCGGCTCCTGGACGCCCCGACCGCACCGCGGGCGGACGAAGCCGACGACCCGACGCGCGCCCTGGCCCTGCTGAACGTGCTGGACCACGTGCGGCAGGCCGCCGAGAGGCTCCAACGCGACGTCGCCGCGGGCGCCGCCCGCGCGGGCGCCGGCTACCCGCAGCTCGGCGACGCCTGCGGAATCACCCGACAGGGTGCCCGACGGCGTTGGCCCGGACTGTTCAACCACTCCCACGACAAACCCACGGAGCATCCGATGATGAGCGCCCCCTCCCGCCCCTACGACGTCCTGCTCGTCGAGGACGACATGGCCGACGCCATGCTCATCGAGGAGGCTCTCTCCGAGCGCGGGACCCGCAACCTGGTCCAGGTCACCGACGGGGTCGCCGCGCTGGAGTACCTGCGCACCCCGGGCAGCGTCCGTCCCGACCTCATCGTCCTCGACCTCAACATGCCCCGCATGAACGGCCGTGACCTCCTCCAGATCCTGAAGAGCGACGAGAACCTCCAGACCATCCCCGTCGTCGTCCTCACCACCTCCTCCGCGCCGGAGGACGTCGCCGGGGCCTACAGCAGTCACGCCAACGCCTACGTCACCAAGCCCGTCAACCTCGACGAGTTCGAGAAGGCGGTCCAGAGCATCGACGCCTTCTACCTCGACACCGCCACCCGGCTGCCCCGCACCTGAGCACGACGGTCCGGTTCAGGTCGAACGGTCCGGTGCGGCTTTCGGGGCTCACCCGGGTGGCGGAGTGTGGGCCCGTCCCGGCCGGGCAGGCGCCGGCCGGGGTGCCCGTGGTCCTTCCCGAGGGGATCGCGGGGCACCCTGTTCCGCCCCGGCGGGATCCGTCCGAGGTGGTAACCGGAACTTCCCTTCCCGTCGACTTCGATCAACTAGGGTGCAAATCCAATCCAATTCAGGGGGATGCGCCGATGCTTGCCGCCGTTTACCACGGGAGACGTGATGTCCGGGTCCAGGAGTGGCCCGACCCGCCGTCACCCGCCCCGCACGAACTCCAGCTCGAGATCCTGCGGGCGAGCATCTGCGGAACCGATGTCGACGAGTTCACCTCGGGGCCCCACCTGATCCCCATCGACGTCCCGCACCCCGCGAGCGGCCACGTCGGCCCGCTCGTCCTCGGTCACGAGATGGTCGGACGGGTCGCCGGAGTCGGGGCGGACGTCACCGGGTTCGCCGTCGGCGACGTGGTGGTGCCCGGCTCCGGAGTGTCCTGCGGGACGTGTCGCTGGTGTCGCGCCGGTCGGACCAACCTGTGCGCGACCTACTACACGGTCGGCCTCCACGTGGACGGCGGGCTCGCCGAACGGGTGAACGTACCCGCACGCATCAGCCGGTCCGTCGGCGATGCCTCGCCCGACGTCGCGATCATGGCCCAGCCCCTCGCCGTCGCCCTCCACGCGGTGCGCGGATCCGAGGCCGAGGCGGGGGCGACCGTCGTCGTCATCGGCCTGGGCGGGATCGGCCTGCCGGCCCTGGCCGCGTTCACGGCACGGGGCATCGAGACCATCGCCGTGGACGTCTCGCCGGCCCGCCTGGACGCCGCCGAGCGCAGCGGCGCGAGCGTGCTCATCGACGCCTCCCGCCAGGATGCCGTCGCCGAGATCAGGCGCGTCACCGGCGGCAACGGCGCCGACATCGTCCTGGAGACCTCGGGGGTCCCCCAGGGCCTGGCGACCGCGATGAACGCGGTGAGCCGCGGTGGTCACATCCGCCTGGTCGGCCTGCACCGCGACCCGTCGCCCCTGAACCTGACCCGGCTGGTGCTCGACGAGATCCGGATCTCCACCTCGAAGGTGCACATCTGCGATCAGGACCTTCCCGAGGCGATGGCCCTGTTGAAGGAGCACCCCCGGATCGCGTCCACCTCGATCGACGCGGTCATCCCCCTCGCCGACGTGGTGCCGGACGGACTGGAGCGGATGGCATCCGGCCGGGCGACCGGCAAGGTCGTCGTCACGTTCTGAGTCGCCGCCCGCGGGAACGACGCAGGGCGGTACCGGCATCACCCCACCGGTACCGCCCGCTCGAACCGCCCTACTCGACCTTGGCCCAGTCGAGGGTGCGCTCCACCGCCTTCTTCCAGCCCTCGTACCCCTCCGCGCGCCGCTCCTCGGACCACTGGGGTTCCCAGCGCTTGGATTCCTGCCAGTGGGTGCGCAGTTCGTCCTGGTCGCGCCAGAAGCCGGTGGCCAGGCCCGCGGCGTAGGCGGCGCCCAGTGCGGTCGTCTCGGCGACCACCGGCCGGCTGACCGGTACGCCCAGGACATCGGCCTGGATCTGCATGCACAGGTCGTTGGCGGTCACGCCGCCGTCGACCTTCAGCACGTCGAGGTGGACGCCGGAGTCCTGCTCCATGGCCTCGACCACGTCGCGGCTCTGGTAGCAGATGGCTTCCAGGGCGGCCCGGGCCAGGTGTCCGCTGTCGTGGTAGCGGGCGAGGCCGACGATGGCTCCGCGCGCGTCGGAACGCCAGTACGGGGCGAACAGGCCCGAGAACGCCGGTACGAAGTAGATCCCGCCGCTGTCGTCGACGGTGCGGGCGAGGCGTTCGCTCTCGGCCGCGTCACCGATGATCTTCAGCTGGTCGCGCAGCCACTGGATCGCGGAGCCGGTGACCGCGATGGATCCCTCCAGCGCGTACACGGCCGGCTCGTCGCCGAACTGGTAGGCCACCGTGGTGAGCAGCCCGTGCGACGAGCGGACCAGCTCCGTGCCGGTGTTCAGGACGAGGAAGTTGCCGGTTCCGTACGTGTTCTTGGCCTCGCCGGGCGCGTAGCAGACCTGTCCTACGGTGGCCGCCTGTTGGTCGCCGAGGACGCCCGTGATGGGGATGGCGGCGCGCAACGGCCGGGAAGTGCGGGTCTGGCCGTAGGCCTGTGCGTGGGAGGACGGGTTGATGCTGGGGAGCATCGCCCTGGGGATGTTGAAGAAGCCCAGGAGCTCGTCGTCCCAGTCGAGGGTCTCCAGGTCCATCAGCATGGTGCGGCTGGCGTTGGTCACGTCGGTGGCGTGGATGCCGCCGTCGGGGCCGCCGGTGAGGTTCCACAGCACCCAGCAGTCGGTGTTGCCGAAGAGGGCGTGGCCCTGATCGGCCGCCTCGCGGACCCCGTCGACGTTCTCCAGGATCCACTGGATCTTGCCGCCGGAGAAGTACGTGGCCGGTGGCAGGCCGGCCTTGCGGCGGATCACGTCCCCCTTGCCCGAACGCTCCAGTGCCGCCGCTATGGAGTCCGTACGGGTGTCCTGCCACACGATGGCGTTGTAGTAGGGGCGGCCGGTGCGGGGATCCCACACGACGGTGGTCTCCCGCTGGTTGGTGACGCCGATGGCCGCCAGGTCGGAAGCCGAGAGGTTCCCGTGCCGCAGGGCGTTCTGCATCACCGAGTTGGTGCGCTCCCAGATCTCGACCGGGTCGTGTTCGACCCACCCCGAGCGGGGGAGGATCTGCGAGTGTTCCAGCTGGTGCTTCGCCACCTCGTTGCCCGCGTGGTCGAAGATCATGAAACGTGTGCTGGTGGTCCCCTGGTCCACCGCGCCGACGAAGTCAGCCATGGGGGTGCCGCCTCTCTTGGGGCCTTGCTGCCCTGGGGTCCGTGGCGTGGGGTGGTCGGTCGTCCGCCCGAGCGGTCGGTCCTTCAGCCGCCCGGGCGGGCAAACGATCAGTTCTCGTCCGGGGCCGGGATCCGTCCCGGGGGTTCCGGTTCGGCGTTCGGCAGGAACCGACCGATGAAGACCTTGTACAGACCCGCTCCCAGTACACCGCCGATGAACGGACCGATGATGGGGACCCAGAAGTAGAAGTTCCCGTACTGATCTCGCCAGGCTCCGCCGTAGCCGGTGAGGAAGCTGGCCAGTCGGGGACCGAAGTCACGTGCCGGGTTGATCGCGTAACCGGCGTTGGTGCCCCAGGCCATGCCGATGGCCACCACGATCAGGCCGACGATGAACGGCGCCAGGTTGGCGCCCGGGGGAGTGTTGAGCAGATCCGTGACCGCGAAGATCAGCAGGAGCAGGATCGCGGTGCCGATGATCTGGTCGCGCAACGCGCCCCACTCGGTGACCGGCAGGTTCGTGTTGCCGTTGGCCGGCAGCGTGGAGAAGACGCCCTGCGTCTTGATGGTGTGCCCGGGGTCGGCCTTGGCGAGCGCCTCGGTGTAGTTCCACCGGACGATCAGGGCCGCCGCGAAGGCGCCGGCCGTCTGGGCCAGCGCGTAGGGGGCGACCTTGCTCCAGGGGAACCCCTTGAACGTCGCCAGCGCGACGGTCACCGCCGGGTTGAGGTGAGCACCGCTCAGCCTCGCGGCGACGTAGACGCCCAGCGTGACGCCGAGGCCCCAGGCCCAGGCGATGCTGTCGTGATTGCCCAGGCCGCCCGCCGGGTCCGTGAGGGCGCCGCCGGCGACCACCTGGGCCACCACGCCGCAACCGAAGAGGATGAGGATCAGGGTGCCGGCGAACTCGGCGGACAGTTCGGCGACCAGGCCTGATCTTTTGAGTCGCTCAGCCATGGGTGCCCCTTCCCGACGGCCGGGGACCGGCCGTCGACTGCCCCGAGCCTCAATGAATCACTGTAATCCCGGACATATCTCCGGGCCAGTGGCGGAGATCCGCCCCGGATCCGCAGGCTCTCCCCGGTCCTGCGGACACCCCCGGAATCCGCGGGCCGCTGCGGATCCCGGGGCCTTCGCGGCACACTTGAGGTACGGCGCGCGACCGCGGTCGCGGTCGTCCGCACCCCGCGCTCCCGAGCCGCGGAGCGCACCGGTACGAGACTCGTCCGCCAGGTCCGACCCCGGAGGTACTCGATGAACATGCTCATCAACAGCGCGGAGACCGTGGTCGCCGACGCCCTGCGGGGGATGGCCGCGGCCCACCCGGATCTCGACGTGGACGTGGAGCGCCGGGTGGTCGTACGGCGCGGTGCCCGCGAGGGCGGTCGGGTCGGCCTGGTCTCCGGGGGCGGCTCCGGACACGAACCCCTGCACGCGGGTTTCGTCGGGTACGGGATGCTGTCCGCCGCGTGCCCCGGCGAGGTGTTCACCTCACCGGTACCCGACCAGATGCTGCGGGCGGCCAAGGCCGTGGACTCCGGGCAGGGCGTGCTGTTCGTCGTCAAGAACTACACCGGGGACGTGCTGAACTTCGACATGGCGGCCGAGCTGGCCGAGGAGGACGGCATCCGCGTCGAGCGGGTCCTGGTCAACGACGATGTCGCCGTCACCGACAGCCTGTACACCGCCGGGCGACGCGGTACGGGGGCCACGCTCTTCGTCGAGAAGATCGCCGGCGCCGCCGCCGAGGCGGGGGCACCGCTGGAACGGGTCGCGGCGCTCGCCCGACGCGTGAACGACGCCTCCCGGAGCTTCGGGGTGGCGCTCGGTGCCTGCTCGACCCCCGCGAAGGGCAGCCCGACCTTCGACCTCCCCGACGGGGAGCTGGAGTTGGGCGTCGGCATCCACGGCGAGCCGGGCCGGGAGCGTCGCGCGATGATGCCCTCCCGGGACATCGCCGAGTTCGCGGTGGGCGCCGTGCTGGAAGACCTGGCGGCGGTGGGGCCGGCCGACGGGCCCGTGCTGGCCCTGGTGAACGGCATGGGCGCGACACCTCTGTTGGAGCTGTACGGCTTCCACGCCGAGGTGGCGCGGGTGCTGGCGGACCGAGGCGTTCCGGTCGCGCGGACACTCGTGGGGAACTACGTCACCTCGCTGGACATGGCGGGATGTTCGGTGACGTTGTGCCGGGCCGACGATGAACTGCTGCGGCTGTGGGACGCGCCCGTGGAGACGGCGGCACTGCGCTGGGGTCGATGACCCGGACGTTTGCGTCCGTCCGGTGGGCGGGGACCGCGGCGCCGGCCACCGCGGGCCCCCGCCGAGATCGGAGCGGCCGGACGGATCGCCGGTCGAGGGACGAGACGGGTGGCCCGGGTGCCCGGGACCGCGACGAGGCCGGTGCGCCGGGGAGGGGCATCGGGACACGATCGGGCGCAAGCGATCGGCTTTCCGTCCGTTTCGCCGCGCGCGGGTGGCCGAGACGTGGAACCGTCGCCACATGACCGAAAGCTCGATTCCTTACATCTCAGCGGCCCGGGTCACCGTCCGGGGGGTACAGCCCGGCACTCCGCCCTTTCGCATCGTGGAAGTGGACGGGGAATTCATCGGCAGGGCGACATCGATGACGGACGTGCTCCTGATCGCCGCGGAGGCGGGCGTCCCGATTCACGACCTCGACGACCTGGAGACGGTCCACTGGGTGGGCGGCGGCAAGTTCACCTGGAAGCCGCACTAGACCCTGGACGTGTCTCGGCGGCGGCCGATGGAGGCCGATGACCAAGGGAGCCATGCGTGACGCGGTACCTGATCTCGTTCGACGACGGCGCGATGAGCTTCCCCGAGGAGGAGTTGCCCGAGGTGGCCGAGGCCTCGATCGCGGTGGTGCGGGAGGCTCGGGAAGCCGGCGTGTGGGTCTTCGGCGGGGGATTGGAAAGGCAGCGGGCGAGCATCGCGGCCACCGACGGGACCGTCACCGACGGTCCGTACCCGGAGACGAAGGCGGTCCTCGGCGGGTTCTCGATCATCGACGTGCCCTCCCGCGAGGACGCGCTGGAGTGGGCTGTCAGGCTCGCCGCCGCGTGCCGCTGTGCGCAAGAGGTCCGGGAGATCCTGTCCGATCCGACCGGCTGACCGGAGACGACCCGCCCGGGTACGACCCGCCCGGGTACGACCGTCGCGAGGACGGTCGTACCGTGCCGTGCCGCGTCACCGCCTTCCGCGCCGCCCGTCAGGGAGTCTCTTCCTCCAGGCCTTCGAGGCTGTCCATGAACGAGCTGACGGAGAACACCGCACGGCCGGGTCCGGCCGGACCGTAGCCGGGCGGGGACTTCAGACCGAACTCCTCCAGGGTCGCCCGGTACGCCTCCAGCAGGCGGATGTGGTACTCCAGCGGCGCCCCGAGGGGGTTGGCCTTGCCCAGCGGTGTCGTCGGCTCCGGGCACCAGGTGGTGAAGCGCGGCACCACACCGTTCGACATGAAGAACCGCAGTCCCTCGGTGGTCGATTCGATCGCCTCGTCGACCTTCGTGAAACCGAACGGCTCGGCCATCTCGATGCCCGCCACGAAGTTGGGGATCACATTGCGCGGGCCGAACACCTCGGTGGACTCCAGGATCCTGCGGTGCCACTCGTCGCGGCCCACGTAGCGTTCCTTGCCCGGGCAGTGGAGCTGGAACAGCCGGCGGTCCCACACCTCGAAGTTCGGGTGGTAGATCCGGATGCCGTGGTCGTGGAAACGCTGGACGTCCGCGCGGGGCAACGCCTGGGCCACCACCTTGCCGATCCAGCGGCCGGGGAAGCGCTCCTCGATGGCCTTGGCGTAGTGGCCGTAGAAATCGGCCTCGTCCCGGCCGGCGACCTGCGAGGTGATCGAGCCTCCGGTGAGCGTGTAGGCCCGGGAGGTGCCCGCGGTGTCGTACCGGTCGATGATCTCCAGGGCCTCCAGGACCTCCTCGACCGGCTTCACGCCGGTGTAGGGCCGGCCCGCCGCCTTGTGCTGACGCCAGTTGTGGTTGATGTCGCAGAACTGGCACTCCTCCTTGGCCCCGAAGTACTGGCAGACCCGGAAGACCGTCAGGTAGACGAGGTAGCCCCACTGGATGGTCGGCGCGACCTCCATCACGGACTTGCCGTTCGACAGCTTGTGCCGGTAGTACTCCGGCATCGGCGGCAGGCCGACGTCCGCGATCCGTGCCCCGTCCAGGTAGAGGCCGAGCGCGCCGTCCTCGCCGCCGCGCACGACGTACGGGGAGTCCGGATTGACCCGAACCGACACGACGGTGCGGCGCAGGTCGTACGGACCGCCGGTCAGCACGATCTCCTCGGGAGGCCGGTTCAGCGCGGCGGCGCCGAGCTCCGGCAGCGTGCGGTGGTCGAAGGAGAAGATGAAGTAGGACTTCGGCTTGACGTCACCCGAGGTTCCGTCGGTGGTGCCGCTGAGCGCGGACTCGTCGAAGGCCATGCCGCCCCGCAGGAGGTCCTCCTTGAACACGGCCTCCCGCGGCACCTGTGGGAAGCGGCCCATGAGGTCCTCGACGAGCGCGGTCCGGCCGGCGCTCTCCGCGTGTTGCTTCACTTCTGACTCCTTGGGCCGTTGTGACGTGCGGTGGCCGGTTCGAGCGCTCGACCCGACTGCTCGAAGGCGGGTCTCGCGTCGCCGATCCGATCCAGGACTGAACACGTTCAATTGCTCCTGCCACACTACCCCGCGCGCCCGCGGCACTCACGCGCACCCCGTTCCCGGGAACCTCGTGGCGGTCGCGGAGTCCGAACGCTGCCAGGCACCCGTCCGCGGACGCAAGCGACTTGGCCGCCGCCGGGAAGCCGCTTCCCACCCGCCGAACGGAGCCCGCTCCGGGCGTTCGAACGGTTTCGGCCGGCCCGCGGCGACGACGCGTTCCGGGGTGTGGGTGGGGGAGGGCGGGGCAGGCGATGTCCAGGCCGGACGCATCGGCCGCAGCGCACGACGCATGGCGCATGACGCGCGGCGCGCACGGCGAACGGCCGTACGGCGAACAGAAGGGACGGGCGCGGGGAAGACCCTCGGCGTCCTCCGCTCACCGGAGGAGTTGTTTTCGCGTGACTGAGCATGTGTGGAGCTTCAAGGCGACCTCGGGCCACCTGGCCGGCACCGATCTGGCCGGTTACAAGGTCGAGGCGACCGACGGCGGCATCGGCAAGGTGGACAAGCACTCCGACGAGGTCGGCGACGCCTACCTGCTGGTGGACACCGGAGTCTGGATCTTCGGCAAGGAGGTCCTCCTGCCCGCGAGCACCGTCACCCGGATCGACCCGGACGACAAGAAGATCTTCGTCGATCGGACCAGGGAGCAGGTCAAGAACGCTCCCGAGTTCCATCGCGACAAGCACCTGGGCGACACCGGCTACCGGGAGGAACTCGGCGTCTACTACGGCCCGGACATCCCCTTCGGCGGTCGCCCCGTCTGACCCGCGCGTGAACGCCCACACGCAGGCATCCGCGTGAACAGGGGCCCGGACTCGACGAGTTCGGGCCCCTCGCCGTTGCCCGGCGGGCGGCCCGGCCCGCGACGGACGACCCGGTCGGGTGGGTGTTCCCGCCGATGCGGGGTAGCCGGGCTGTGACCGCGATGCGCGCCCCGCGTGCGGGGCCGGCGCGGCAAGGAGACGTCCGATCGACATGAAGGAGCAGGTCGTGGAGAAGGCAGCCCGGATGACCGACCAGATCCGCGAGACGGCCGAGCAGGCCGCGCAGTTGGTGAAGGACAAGACCCCCGACCCGGTCCTGGACAAGGCCGCGCAGGCATCCCGACAGGTCGTCCAGGCCACGACCCACGTCGGCCGGCTCGCGGCGGACAAGACACCCGAGTCGGTCCTCGACACGGCGGGCCAGGTCGCGGGAAGGGTCCGGGCGAACCGTGCCCCGCTCCTCGTGCTCGGCGCCCTGCTGGCCGTGTACGCGGTGGTGCGTCGGAGCCGGGGCCGCAAGTGAACGGCGTCAAGATCGCGTACAAGCCCGTCGGGTTCGCCCTGGGCGCCGTCAGCGGCATGCTCGCCGGGATGGCGTTCAAGCAGGCCTGGAAGTTGATCGAAGGGGAGGGCGACGCCCCCGACGCCACCGACGAGGACCGCTCCTGGACGGAGATCCTCATCGCCGCGGGCCTCCAGGGGGCGATCTTCGCGGTGACCAAGGCCGCCGTGGACCGGTCCGGAGCGGTCGCGGCACGGCGTCTGACGGGCACCTGGCCGGGTTGAGCCCACCCCGGCGCCGGCCCCGGACACGGCCCCCGCGCCACCCGCCCGGTCGGCGGCTCGGATGTGACACACGTCGCATCCGGCCGTCGATCCGGTTTGCGGTCGCCATGATCGCGCAGAAGCGGTTCCTGGAAGACCCACCGAGGAAAGGACCGGCCATGACGGCCCCCGAATCCCAGCAGGTGGCCGATCCGGAAGCGGTGAAGCGCCATCCCATCCTGTTCCGTGCCGTCAGGCAGCGCCGGAACCCAAGACTCCGTCGGACGGACATCACCGTCACCGACGAGCAGGCGGTCAAGCGCGCCGTGAAGGCGGCGTCGCTCGGCAACGCCATGGAATGGTTCGACTTCGGCATCTACTCGTACCTCGCCGTCACCTTGGGCCACGTCTTCTTCCCGTCCGGGAGCGACACCACCCAGTTGCTGTCCTCGTTCGCCACCTTCGCCGTGGCCTTCCTGGTCAGGCCCCTCGGCGGAATGTTCTTCGGCCCGATGGGCGACCGGCTCGGCCGCAAGAAGGTCCTGGCGCTCACCATGATCATGATGGCGGTCGGGACGTTCGCCATCGGTCTCATCCCCTCGCACGACACGATCGGCGTGTGGGCCCCGGTCCTGCTGATCGCCTTCCGCATGCTCCAGGGCTTCTCGACCGGCGGTGAGTACGGCGGCGCCTCCACCTTCATCGCCGAGTACGCCCCCGACAAGCGGCGCGGCTTCTTCGGCAGCTTCCTGGAATTCGGCACCCTGGCCGGCTACGTCGGCGCGGCCGGCCTCGTCACCGCGCTGTACGCCGTGCTCGACGACCCGCAGATGGAGACCTGGGGCTGGCGCATCCCGTTCCTCGTCGCCGGACCCCTCGGCCTGGTCGGCCTGTACCTGCGCCTGCGCCTCGACGAGACCCCGGCCTTCCAGAAACTGGAGGGCGGCAAGGCACGTGCCACCGAGGCCGCCGACGGCGTGGAGACGACCACCAAGGGCGACCTCGGGAAGATCTTCCGGCAGTACTGGCCGACGCTGATCCTCTGCGTCTGCCTGGTCGGCGCGTACAACATCGCCGATTACATGCTGCTGTCGTACATGCCGACCTACCTGTCGGACGAGCTCGGCTACAGCGAGACGCACGGCCTGCTCATCCTGCTCGGCGTGATGATCTTCCTGATGCTCCTCATCAGCCAGGTCGGCAAGCTCTCCGACCGGTTCGGCCGCAAGCCGCTGCTGATGGCGGGCATGGTGGGCTTCTTCGTGCTGTCGCTCCCCTCCTTCCTCCTGATCCGCCAGGGCGGCATCCCGGCGATCACCCTCGGCATGCTGATGCTGGGGCTCTCGCTCGTCTGCCTGCTCGGCACCATGTCCGCCGCCCTCCCGGCCCTCTTCCCGACGCAGGTCCGCTACGGCTCGCTGTCCGTGGGCTACAACCTGTCGGCGTCGATCTTCGGAGGGACGACCCCGCTGGTGATCACGGCGCTCATCAGCTGGAGCGGCACGAACCTCATGCCGGCCTACTACGCGATGGCCGCGGCCCTCGTCGGCATCATCGCCGTCGCCTGCATGAAGGAGACCGCGCAGAAGCCGTTGGACGGCTCCCCGCCCTCCGTCGAGACGAAGGAGGAGGCCGCGGAACTGTGCGCGGCCCAGTCACCCGACCCGAAGTTCTGACACCCGGATCCACCCCTCCGGGACGACCCGGGAGGCCCCCGGAACCCCCGGCCCCCGGAACCCCCGGGACCAGGAACGGCCTGTACCGCTTCATCGAAGCGGTACAGGCCGTTCCGCGCGGTTCGGGCGCCGGCGCCTCGCGTCAGCGGCGCGGGCCCTTCCCGCCCTCACCCCGACGGGAGCTGTCCCTGCCCTGCTCGTAGCGGACCTGCTCCTTGCGCACGGTGTCGGAGACCGCCTGCTGCTCCGTGACCCTCTCCGTCTCCAGACGCACGCGCTCCACGGGCACGGTCTCCTTGCGGGTCACCGCGCGTTCGGCGTGCAGGGTCACCTCCGTCTCGGCCTCGCCGATGGCGCCGCCGCGCACCCGCTCTCCGCCACGGACCGGTTCGCGTACGACACGGACCTCCTCGTGACTGACGGGGACCGTGGTGGTGACGTTCTCGGTGACGACGACCTTCTTCAGTCGGGCGCGCCCGACCTCCTCGTTCGTGGTCCCCACGCGCAGCCGCTCCTCGGAGCGGATCAGCTCGTCCCCGCCGCGGCCCTCGTCCCGGTCGTCGACGTACGTCCCCGTGGCGATGCCGGGGGCGTCCACGGAGGTGCGGTGGGTCTTTCCGCCGCCCTTGCCCTTGCCGCTCCCGTTGCCGTTGCCGTCGGCGGCCGCGGGGGACAGACCGTAGTGCCGGTAGAGCCTGTGCTCCTCGTCGGAGTCGAGGTGTTGGTCGGCGTCGACCCGCGGGGCGTCCTTGACGACGTCCTTGGCGTGCGGGACGTGCAGCCCCTCGCCGTCGCTGCGGGCGCCCGCGAGGGGAACGAACGACTCCTTCATGCCGAACCAGCCGGTCTTGACGGTGACCCATTCCGGCCGGCCCGTCGCGTCGTCGCGGTAGACCTGACCGATGCTGCCGATCTTCTCCCCGTCGGCGTCGTAGGCCGTCAGGGTCAACAGCTGCTCGGTGCTCAGGAAACCGTTTCCAGCGCTCATCGGTGAATCCTCCAGTGCGGTTCGGCACGTGGCGCGCGGCAACCTCGTTGTTCCGCGCTCACCCCGTGCCCCCTCCAGACCGCACCCTGAGCCGTGCCGCCGCAACCGGTCCGGGTGGCGCGGGACGGCCGCCGGACGCCCGGATCCGCTGTGTGACCGGGGCGTCACCCCCGGCGACCCGTCTACTCCGAACGGGTGGCCCGGTCCGGGCGTCGGGAGGCCCGGGCACAGGTCCGCGCGGCCGGTCGCGCGTCCCCGTCGGCGTGCAGATCCAGGGCGCTCAACAGGGCGATGTAGTCGTCGGGGTCGGTGGCGCGGGAGGCGACCGTCCTGCGGGCCCGCTCGCGCCGACCGTCGCCGTCGGCTTCGGGGAAGTCGTCTGTGCGGAGGTCGTGGTTCATGACAGCCGATACGACCACACTCCGGGGCCCGCGGTACAACCGGGGCGGATCGGCCCGCGTGATCCCCGATTATTGGGGAGGCGCCCCAGGGAACGGCAGCGCCGCCACGATCGGGCGGCGCATCGAGGAAAGGACGTGCTCATGAGCGAATCCGACGCCCGAGGCGACGACGTCTACCAGCCCCAGCCCGACGACGAGCGTTCCGAGGAACCGGACATGGACCACAGCGTCGGGGAGCTCGACACCGACGCCCGCCTCGACCAGGGGTACTCCCCGCCCGAGCGGCCCTACGCGAGCGACCGCCGCGCCACCACCGGCGAGGAACAGCAGCAGGGCGAGAGCCTCGACGAGCGTCTCGCCCGCGAGGTACCCGACGTGCAGCCCCCGGCGGGGGACGGCATCGGAGACCTGGACGGCGGGGAGGGTGAGCCCGTCGACCCGCAGGCGGGCGACGCCCGCGCCGGCCGGTTGGCACCCGCCACGGACTCCCCGCGGGAGAACAACGTGCTGGCGCACGACGTGGGCGTCGACGCCGGCGCCGCGTCGGCCGAGGAAGCCGCGGTACACGTCATCGAGGACCCGGAGGAGGAGCCGCGGTAGCCGACGGCTCGACCCCCTCCGGAAGAGAACCCCCACGAGACACCAGGAGACACACCATGGCCGAGAAGGAATCCACCAGGCCCACCCCTCCGTCGCAGGCGCCCGGGGAGAGCGGCGACCCGCAGGCCCGGAAGGAAGCGGAGGAGGCGGTCGTTCCCGGCACCGGGAAGGACGAGGGCGGCGAGGCCGATCCGTCGAAGAGCAACGCGCGGCGCCGTGCGCCCGGTCCCGTGAAGTCCGCCCGGGGTGAGTAGCCGGTCCGCCCGACCCCCGGCCCCGGGCCCCGACGCCCGACCCGACCGCCTCAGGCGGTCGGGTCGAGCACCCCGTGTCCCCGGCGGAGTTCGGCGACCAGCCGGCCCGCGTCGGTGAGGAGCGTGCCCTGAAGGGTGAAGACCGCCGGATGCGTGTCGGGGGAGTTCAGGGCCTCCCTCTGGGCGTGGTCGAACTCGGCGGTCGTCCGGTCGAGGATCTCGCCGAGCAGCCGGGGCTCGGTCCGGACGGTCCGGCCGATGTGCTCCAGGGCGTCGGCCGCCGTGCGCAACAGCGAGGCGTACGCGGAGCGGAACGAGGCGGGGACGGCGTCCAGTTCGCCGTTGTCGAGGGCGTAGTGGAGGCTGCGGCTGATGGACCGTACGTGGTCGAGGCCGCGCTGGGCCACGTCGACCGCCTCCTGGGCCCGGGGAGTGCCTGCGCCGCGCCGGCGATGCTCCGACGCGGATTGAGCCGGCCGTTCTCCGTCTCCGCGTCGATGGCGTGCCGGATCCGGTCGGCGTCCGCGGACAGCCGCCGCCAGTCATGGCGCAACTGCTCCACGCGGGCCGCGTCCGGGTTCTCGGAGTCGATCGTGTCGGCCAGTACGTTCACGCGCCGGCAGACGCCCTCGTACAGGTCGGCCACGGCCTCCTGCCGGTGACGGGTGTGCCGGGCGGGCGCGAGGACGAGGTGGGCCGTGAGCCCGCAGAGCGCGCCGATGACGACGGAGGCGACGAGATGGCCGATGTAGTCGATCCTGCCCTGTCCGGAGGAGAAGGCGAAGAAGCCCACGATCGCGACCTGGGTGCCCTGTTCGCCCAGGCGCCGGACACGGCCGAGCGCGAGTGCGGCGAGGGTGAGCACCCCGAAGGTCCAGCCGTGGATGCCGGCGACGGCCGCCAACGAGGCGGCGAGGGCCGCCCCCACCGCCATCGCGATCAGGTACTGCGCGCAGTGCCGCACCGAGCGGTACACCGTCGTCTGGAGAGCCACGAGCGCGGTGAACGGGGCGAACGTGGCCACCGCGGCCGGCAGGAAGTGACGGGCCGACATCCACGCCGCCATGGCCGCCACCACGGTCTTCGCTCCCAATACCAGGACGTCGCGCTCGCTCCCCTGGTGCAGCACCCCCCGCCGGACACGTCCGGCGGCCTCCGTACACGTGGTCCTCACCGTTCCCGGCAGCTTGCTCCACTCGGGCATCCCCCACCTCCGACGTGGCGTATGCCCTGCCGGGTCACGGCAAACGTGACGATCACCGCGCTGTGAAAGGGGGTTGGCGGTCGGGCTTCGGGACACACGGCCGACGTGCTGAAGATACTTCCGGTGGCCCTCCTCGCCACGTTCGCGGCGGGTGCGTGCGTCGCAGCCGTCCTGGCCTCGCCGTGGTGGTGGGCGCTCGCCGTCCCCCTGCTCCCGCTCGCGGCGGTCGCCGTCCACGACCTCGTGCAACGCCGGCACTCCCTGCTGCGCAACTATCCGCTGCTCGGGCACCTGCGCTACGCGCTGGAGGCGCTGCGGCCGGAACTCCAGCAGTACTTCATCGAGCGGAACTTCGACGGCCGCCCCTTCGACCGCGACACCCGCAGCATCGTCTACGAGCGCGCCAAGGGCACCGACGCCGAGGAGCCGTTCGGCACCGAACGCGACCTCTACCGGCCCGGGAGCGAGTACCTCACCCCCTCCATGGCCCCCCGACCCGTGCGCACCGACGCGCCCCGGGTCCGGATCGGGGGCCCCGACTGCACCCGGCCGTACGACATGGCCCTGCTCAACGTCTCGGCCATGAGCTTCGGTTCGTTGTCCGCCAACGCCGTACTCGCCCTCAACACCGGTGCCCGGCGCGGCGGTTTCGCCCACGACACCGGCGAGGGCGGCCTGTCCGAGTACCACCTGCGCCCCGGCGGGGACCTCGTCTGGGAGATCGGCACCGGCTACTTCGGCTGCCGGACGGACGACGGGGACTTCGACGAACGGCAGTTCGCGCGGAAAGCCGCGCACGAGAACGTCAAGTGCGTGTCGTTGAAGATCAGTCAGGGCGCCAAGCCCGGCATCGGCGGGGTGCTGCCCGGGGCCAAGGTGAACGCGGAGATCGCGAAGGTGCGCGGGGTCCCCCAGGGGAAGACGGTGATCTCGCCACCCTTCCACCGCGTCTACTCCACTCCCCGCGAACTGGTGCGCTTCCTCGCCCGGATGCGCGAGTTGGCCGGCGGCAAGCCCGTCGGATTCAAACTGTGCGTCGGATCGCGCCGCGAGTTCCTCGCCGTGTGCAAGGCGATGCTGGAGGAGGACACCACCCCCGACTTCATCGTCGTCGACGGCGCCGAGGGCGGAACGGGCGCGGCGCCACTGGAGTTCGCCGACCACATGGGCCTGCCGCTCGGCGAAGGACTGATGGCCGTCCACAACGCCCTCGTGGGCGTCGGGCTGCGCGACCGGATCCGGATCGGCGCCGCGGGCAAGGTCGCCACCGGAAGCGACCTCGTCAAACGACTCCTCCAGGGCGCCGACTACACCAACGCCGCCCGCGCCATGATGTTCGCGATCGGTTGCATCCAGGCGCAGCGCTGCCACACCAACACCTGCCCCGTCGGAGTGGCCACCCAGGACGAGCGGCGGGCCCGCGCCGTCGACGTCGGTGACAAGTCCCGGCGCGTCGAGCGCTACCAGGAGGCCACCGTCAAGAGCGCCCTCCAGATCATGGCGGCGATGGGCGTCGACGAGCCGTCCGGGCTGCGCCCGCACCAACTGCTGCAACGGGTGGACCCGCACACCGTGCGTTCCTACGCGGAACTCCACGAATGGCTCGCCCCCGGACAACTCCTCGCATCAGCGCCCGAGAGCTGGGCATCCGACTGGCGGGCGGCCGACGCGGACCGCTTCACCCACTGACCCGGCACCACCCACCGACCCGGCACTCGCGCGGAGGGCCGTACCCGACCGAAGGGGCACTCCTGTGGCACGCACCGTCGCCCAAGTGATCGTCGACGCACTCAAGGACCTGGGCGTCCGGCACGTCTTCGGGGTCGTCGGGGACGCCCTCAACCCGTTGACCGACGCCATCCGCACCACCGACGACCTGAGCTGGGTCGGCTGCCGCCACGAGGAGGCCGCCGCCTTCGCCGCCGGGGCCCAGTCCCAGCTCTCCGGCACCCTCGGTGTGTGCATGGGCACGGTGGGACCCGGCTCCGTGCACCTCCTCAACGGGCTCTACGACGCCGCCAAGAGCCACGCCCCCGTCCTCGCGATCTGCGGCCAGGTACCCCTCGCCGAGATCGGCAGCGACTACTTCCAGGAAGTCGACAACGACCTGCTCTTCCGTGACGTGGCCGTCTACCGGGCCACCGTCACCTCCCCGGACCAGATGCCCCGGATGCTGGAGTCCGCCGTGCGCGCCGCCGTCAGCCGGGGCGGGGTGGCCGTCCTGACCGTCCCCGGCGACCTGGGCGACCGGGAGCTGACCGAGGACCGCCCCACGCGCTTCGCCCTCGACCGCGCCGTCACCCGCCCCGACGACCCGGCGCTCACCGAGGCCGCCGAGCTCCTCAACGCCGCCTCCCGGGTCACCCTGCTGGTGGGACGGGGGGCCCGCGAGGCCCGTACCGAGGTGCTCGGGGCCGCCGAGCTGCTCTCCGCCCCCATGGTCCTCACGCTGAAGGCGAAGGAGGGCTTCGAGGACGACAACGCCTTCCAGGTCGGCCAGACCGGACTGATCGGCAACCCCGCCGCCTCCCACGCCCTCGACGGCGGCGACGCCCTCCTCATGCTGGGCACCGACTTCCCCTACCGCGACTGGTACCCGAAGGACTGCAAGGTGGTCCAGATCGACACCCGCGAGGAACACCTGGGACGCCGGGTGCCCGTGGACGTGGGCCTCGCCGGCGACGTGGGCGCCACGCTGCGCGCCCTGCTCCCGCTGCTGAACCACGTCCCCGACCGTACGCACCTCGACGACGCCCGGGACCGCTTCACCCGCTGGGAGGAGGGCCAGCGGCGTCTGGCCGACCCCGCCCACGAGCACCGGTGGACGGGCAGGCTGCGGGCGGCGCTGGACAACCGCGACCACCAGATCCGGCCCGAGGCACTGGCCGCCGCGGTGGACCGGTACGCCGACGAGGACGCCGTCTTCACCTCCGACACCGGCATGGCCACGGTCTGGCTCTCCCGTTTCGTCACGATGCGCGGAGACCGGCGCCTGATCGGCTCGTACAACCTCGGCTCGATGGCCAACGCCATGCCCCAGGCGCTCGGGGCCCAGCTCTGGGCGCCCGACCGCCAGATCGTCGCCTTCTGCGGCGACGGCGGACTGAGCATGCTGCTCGGCGACCTCATGACGATCAAGACGTACCGGCTGCCGGTGAAGCTCGTCGTGTTCGACAACCGACGCCTCGGCATGGTCAAACTCGAACAGGAGCAGGCGGGCCTCCCCGAGTTCGGCACGGAGCTGGACAACCCCGACTTCGCGGCCGTGGCCACCGCGCTCGGCATCACCGGCATCCGTGTCACCGATCCGGACGATCTCCACGACAGCGTGCGCCGGGCGTTCGAGACCCCGGGCCCCGTCCTGCTGGACGTGCTGACCAATCCCGAGGAAGTGGCCGTGCCGGGCAAGCCGACCGTGAGCCAGGGGTGGGGCTACGCCATCGCCAAGGTCAAGGAGATCCTGCCGAGCCGCGAAAGCTGACCCGCGGTGCCTCGCGGGGCCGTCCGGGTGACTCTCGCCGCAGGCGCCGTACGAGGCCCGCCGGCGGGAGTCCCGGCCGGGAAACATGGCCGCGTCCCCTCGGTGCGAGGGGCGACCAGGAAAGAGGATCCATGTCCGAACTGTGGAGCTACGGCCCCGACTCCCGCTACCCGGTCGGCGCCGTGCTGATCGGCTTCACTGTGGAGGCCGCCGACGGGCACATCGGCAAGGTCGACTCGCACACCGAGGACGTCGGGTCCTCGTACATCGTCGTGGACACCGGGCCGTGGATCTTCGGCAAGGAGGTCCTCCTGCCCGCGGGGACGATCGAGCGCGTGGACATGGAGGGGGAGAAGATCCGGGTGAGCCGTACCAGGGAACAGATCAAGAACGCACCCGAGTACGACAAGGACAAGCACCGCGCAGACGCCGCCTACCGGAGCCGGGTCGCCGACTACTACGGGCGCGACCAGGGCTGACGTCGCCACCCCGGGCACCCGCGACACGCGGCCCGGCCGGCCGGTTCACGATTCCGTCGCCCGGGGTAGCCTCGCACCGGATGCGCTGCCCGGGAACGGGCAGCGGACGGCTTGTCGTGTGGAGCGACCGGGATCCGGCGCGTTAAGGGGTCGCAGGTGGAGCAAGGCGTGGTGGTGCTGCCGGACGACGGCGGGGTCCGTGTGATCACGTGCGTGGGGGAGTTCGATCAGGACACCCTGGGACCGCTGACCGCGGCGAGTGCGGCGGCCGTCGCCGATCCGTCCCTGCGGCGGATCGTGTTGGACGTCCGCGAGGTCACGTTCGCCGACTCCTCGCTGCTCAACCACATGGTGATCCTGCTGCGCAGCGGCCGCCTGGTCCTCGCCGGTCCGGTACCGCCCCGGCTGAACCGACTCCTGGAACTCACCGAGGCCCGCGCGCTGTTCACCATCACCGACGGCGTGGACGAGGCGCGCGCCGTGTGAGCCGCCCCGCGGGCGGCGGCTCAGGTCTGGAGCGTCGCGGCGGCGAGGTCGGGGTGGACGGTGACGACCTGGTCCGCGCCGGTGACCTCCAGCAGCCGCCCGAGTTGACGGGAGGGCGCGGCGATCCGCAGGTCGGTGAGCTGCCGCACGCGCAGCAGCACGCTCAGGCACGTGGAATCCGCGAAGGAGACGCCCCGCGCGTCCAGGATCACGATGTGGTGGGAGGCCGCGGCCTGACTGAGTGCCGCTTCCAGCGGAGGGAGCGTTTCGAGGTCCAGTTCTCCGCGCGCCTCGACCACCCAGGCCGCTCCCGAGGCGTGCTGGTAGCCCAGGGGGCCTTGCGACGCGCTCGCCCCGGTCGCGTCCGCTCGGATCGGTCCGCTCATGGTTTCGTCTCCCAAGACGTGTGCTCCGGCGGCGAGTACGCCCGACGGCCGCGAGCGTGATCGGGTCTCGAACGTCGGGGGCGGGGCACGATCAGGCCGCCGCGGCGCGCGAGTCGGCGGCCGGTTGACGCTCCTTCGCCGTCAACCCGCCCCAGACCCCGTACGGTTCCGCGACGCTCAGGGCGTGCTCCAGGCAGCGGGCCCGCACGGGGCAGGCCGCGCACACGGCCTTGGCCGCTTCCTCGCGGATCGCCCGGTCCGGTCCTCGTTCGCCGTCCGGGTGGAAGAACGCCTCCGAGCCCAGGCCGCGACACGCGGCCTCCATCTGCCAGATCCAGTGGTGCTCCGCCCGCCCGGGCAGATGTGACACCTTCGCCATCCCCATTGCTCTCCCACGGCCGCGTCCATCGAACACATTCCTCAAAGGCCGTCTGACCGCAAAGACTTGTTCGAAACATGGGACGGGGTCCGTCGCCGGGATCCAGGGCGGCGGCGGGGCGTCGGGAGACCGTCGTCGCTGGTGGCGCGCCGTGTCACCGCACCGCCGTAAGTCCGCCGATCGCGGGTAGGCGGGATTCATGACTGCCATTGCACACGCCACCGAGATCCCCTCCGACATCGCCACCGGCGCGCTCGCGGCCGAGGGCCAGGGCTCGCTGTACCTCGTCATCGCCGGCGTGGTCCTGGTCGTCCTGCTGATCGGTGCCTTCTGGTACGGCAGCCGACGCAACGCACGGCGCGCGGCCCCGGCTCAGCCGACCGAGCAGCCCCCCGCGGCGCGAGGACGCGAGGACTCCTGGCAGACGCCGGGGGAGGCCGCGGGAGGCACCGACCCCCGCCCGTGAGCCGTGCCCCCGCCGCTCTCGTCCGCCCGGCTCCGCGCGCCGGGCGGTCGCCGCGCTCACGCGGCCGGCTCCCGGGGGTGAGGCGCCCTTGGGGGCGCCGTGAGGTCACATGGGGTCCATGGTCCCGGCGCCCGGGCCGTTCTCCTGCTCGCTCTTCTCGCGAATGTGCAGGGCCTTCTCCGTCAGCCGCTGCCGTTCCGCCGGATCCGTGGCCCGCTGGGCCGCCTGCTCCAGTTCCTGGGCCTTGTCACGCATCTGCCGTGTTCGCGCGCTCGGCCGGCTCTCGTTGCCCATGATCCGTCCTCGGGTCGGGGGACTGCGTCGGGGAGTACCGCCTTCCCCCAGCCAAACAGGGCTCGAGCCCGTCCGCCACCCTGGCGGGCGGGGTCGCCCCCTCACGGCTCCCGCCGCCTGCCGGGAGGCCGGCGCGGCAGCTCGTCGTGCAGGAGCCGGCCGACGAGCGCGCCGCCGAACACGACGACTCCGACGCCGACCAGCCAGGACTGGATGACGAGGACGGTTCCGAAGAGGCCGTAGGTGACGGCGCTCGACGCGATCAGCGGCGAGAAGACGAGCCGGGAGAAGATCCGGAGCCCGAACAGACCGGTCATGGTCGCCACCGCGCCGGGGAGCAGCGCGCGCCAGGGGAGCCGACCGGCGAGCAGCAGTCTCTGGGACCACCAGAAGAACAGGACGCCGATGAGGACCGTGACGAAGCCGCGGGCGGGGGAGTGGCGCCACGGCGGGGAGAACGCGGACAGGTACAGGACGCCGATCAGGACGCCGAGCCACAGGACGTGCCGCCACCGGCCCCACCACCGGGCCGGGGGCAGGTCCCAGACCCGTTCGTAGCCGCTCTGCAACATCGTCGCGAAGGACAGACCGAACACGGCCAGGAGCGCGAGGCCGAACGCCGTCGTGGTCCGCCACGCCTGTCCCGGCAGGGCGAAGAGACGTTCGATCTCCACCCTGGCGGTCGCCGACACCCCGAGCCCGTCCCCGAGCCACTGCGCGAACCCCTGCCCGCCTCCGGCGTCCGCCGCGGACACGACGATCAGCAGCGGTACCAGCGTCAGGAACCCGAGGGCGGCGAACCCGAGCGATCGTTGCCACAGATCCAGTTCCCGCACGCGTCCCCACCGGCGCCCGGCCCGCGCGCGCCGGATCGCACTGCGCAGCCGTTCCGCGGCCGACAGCCGGCCTGCCCCCTCAGAGCCGTTCATCGCCGCAGGGGGACGTCAGGCGCCTCGTCCGCCGGCGTGGCGAGGAGAACGTGGGGTGCGAGGTGGGTGTGACGCGCATGGCCGCTCCAACTGCTGCTCCCACCGTAGGACCGAGGGACGGATGTGGCACACGCTGAAGGCCGGCCCATCATGGGGGGGCGGGACCGGCCGCACGCTCATGCGGCCGGGCCGCGCTCCCGGCAGTGCGCCGACCGGAGGTGACGCCATGGACACGGACATGGACGAATCGCGCAGGGAGGAGTCACGCAGGGCGTGGCTCATGATCTCCGGCATCCTCGCCGTGATCTTCGCCGACCTCCTGGCGATCATCCTGATGAACACCGTCGGCACGTAGCCGGCCCCGGGAGACGGATGGATCAGGCGGGCTGCGGGGTGAGGCGCTTGAGGCCCTTGCGGTCGTAGTACCCGGTCATGGCGAAACCGAAGAGCAGGGCGAGCACCACGCCGACCGCGATCATGATCCAGGAGCGGGTCAGCCCGGCGTCGCCCCGGGCGTCGAAGTAGAGGATGGCCCGCACCCCGTCGCTGAGCTGCCGCATGGGCTCGAAGTGCGACAGGAAGCGGTAGAAGCCGGGCACCGCCTGGAGCGGCACCGTGGCGCCCGACGAGGGCAGGCCCAGCACGATGAACACGAACATCGACACCAACTGGCCGATCCCGCCGAACGCGGCGTTGATCGCCTGTACGCCGAGGCCGACGGCGAGGGCCGCGCAGTAGGAGAAGATCCACAGCAGGGGCACGTGGGAAGCGTCCATGCCGAGGACGACGACGCAGGCGAAGAGGACCAGCGAGGCGCTCAGGAGGGTGATGCCCGCGGTCATCGCCATCTTCAGCAGGAGCGTCTGCGTTCGGTTGATCGGCACGGTGGGACGCCGGGTGTGCCAGGGGCCGATCTCGTTGTCCGCGTAGCCGAGGGCGGTGTCGACGCCGTTGCCGATGACGTTGCCGCCCATGAATCCGGCCAGCACGAGCAGCAGGGTGTAGTAGAACGCCGTCAGGCCCAGACCGCTCTTGTCGCCGATCGGGTGGCCGACGCCGGTGACGACGTGCACCGGGTCGGCGAGCAGCAGCCCCACGGTGGGACTCGACTGCGTGCCCACCGCGGCCGTGAGCTGCCGGCCGAGGCTCCGGGACGCCTGGTGCGCCGCCTTCGTCGTGATCTGACTGGCGAGGGAGGAACCGAGACTTCCCTTGCCCGGGTTGGTGAGCACGGTGATCGTCGGCTGCTCGGTGGCCCGTGACGTGGTGAGCGCGGCGACGGTGTTCGTGAACCCCACCGGGACGACCAACGCGCCGTACACCTTGCCGGAGTCGAGCTGGTCCTGGGCCTCGGCGCGGGTGAGCGTGCGCCAATCGGCCTTGCCGCCGCCGGTGTCGGCCGCGATGGCCGCCGTGACCTGCGCGCCCAGGTTCTCCTTCTGCCCGGCCGGCGGCTTGCCGGTGTCTTCGTTGACCAGGGCGATGGGCAGGTCGTGCAGGTCCCAGTTGGGGTTGACGATCCCGCCCATGTACAGCAGGGACAGCAACAGGGCGAGCAGCCCCGTGAGGACCGTGGGCACCAGCCACAACCGGGGGCGGCGCACCAGCGTCGCGGCGGTGGCCTGAGGGGCGGTGGGCTCGGCCATGGTTCTCCGTGGGTTCCGGGCGGTGCGGGGACCGCGCAACGGGGCGGGACGGCCGACCGGGTCACGCCGTGCCGACCGTACGAGAGGCCAGGATGCGGCCCGCACGGCTGTCCGCCGGTGCACGCCTCGCGTTCCTCCCCCCGTTGCAGTACCGGCCCCCCGGCCCCCGCCGTGGACCGGCACGGCCTAGGGTCGAAGGATGTGTCCCGGCACAGGCCCTGACACTTGGTCCGACAGAAGAGGAACGCACATGGACGAGCGCTTCGACGTCGTGGTACTCGGCGCGGGACCCGGCGGATACGTGGCCGCGATCCGCGCCGCCCAACTGGGACGGCGCGTCGCGGTCGTGGAGGAGAAGTACTGGGGCGGTGTCTGCCTGAACGTCGGCTGCATCCCGACCAAGGCGCTGCTGCGCAACGCCGAACTCGCCCACCTCTTCACCCACGAGGCCAAGACCTTCGGCATCAAGGTGGAGGGCAAGGTCACCTTCGACTACGCGGAGGCGTTCAACCGCAGCCGCCGGGTCGCGGACGGCCGGGTCAAGGGCGTCCACTACCTGATGAAGAAGAACGGGATCACCGAGATCGACGGACGGGGCACCTTCCTCGACGCGAACACCCTGCGGGTCGCCCAACCGGACGGCGGCACCCGGGAGGTGTCCTTCGACCAGTGCGTCATCGCGACCGGCGCCACCCCGAGGCTGCTGCCCGGAACCCGGCGCAGCGAGCGCGTCGTGACGTACGAGGAGCAGATCCTGGCCGAGGACGTCCCGGAGTCCGTCGTGATCGCCGGCGCCGGCGCCATCGGGATCGAGTTCGCCTACGTCCTGCACAACTACGGCGTGAAGGTCACCATCGTCGAGTTCCTCGACCGGATCGCACCGCTGGAGGACGCGGACGTCTCCGCCGAACTCGCCAAGCAGTACCGCAAGCTCGGGATCGACGTGCTGACCTCGACCAGGGTCGAATCCATCGACGAGTCCGGCCCGCGGGTGCGCGTACACGTCACCGGCAAGGACGGCGCCCCGAAGGTGCTGGAGGCCGACAAGGTGCTCCAGGCGATCGGCTTCGCGCCGAACGTCACCGGCTACGGCCTCGAAGCCACCGGCGTACGCGTCACCGAACGCGGGGCGATCGAGGTCGACGGCCGCTGCCGCACCTCCGTCCCGAACATCTACGCCATCGGGGACGTCACGGCCAAGCTCATGCTGGCCCACACCGCCGAGGCCATGGGCGTCATCGCCGCCGAGACCATCGCCGACGCCGAGACGATGGAACTCGACTACCCGATGATCCCGCGCGCCACCTACTGCCAGCCGCAGATCGCCAGCTTCGGCTGGACCGAGGCCCAGGCGAAGGAGAAGGGCTTCGACGTCAAGGTCGCCAAGTTCCCCTTCACCGCCAACGGCAAGGCGCACGGCCTGGGCGACCCGGTCGGCTTCGTCAAGCTGATCAGCGACGCCACCCACGGGGAGATCATCGGTGCCCACCTGATCGGGCCCGACGTCACCGAACTGCTGCCGGAACTGACCCTGGCCCAGCAGTGGGACCTGACCGTGCACGAGGTCGCCCGCAACGTGCACGCCCACCCGACGCTGGGCGAGGCGGTCAAGGAAGCCGTCCACGGACTCGCCGGACACATGATCAACTTCTGAGTGGGGGAAGGCCGTCCCGGGGGCGCGGGACCCCCGCGCCCCCGGGACGACCTCACGCAGGGCCGGATGTCGGGCCCGGCCGCCGGGCCCTCCCGTCCCGCCGCTACGGCCCCTCGTCGAGCGGGGACGGCGGCCGGGGACCGGTGGGCGTCGGCCCGGTGCCCGGCCCGATACGGATCTCGAAGTCGCCGTCGTACTCCTCGTGTCCGGCGACCACGGCCTGGGCCACGGCCTCCCTGCCCATCTCCCCCCGGACGATCAGCGGGTCCCGGCGCAGATCGCGCATGAGGGCCACGCACATGCCGATCATGACCACCGTGAACGGGGCCGCCACGAGGATCGTCAGGTTCTGCAGCCCGGCGAGCGCGTCGCCCTCGCCGTTGCCGATGAGCAGCATGATGGCGGCGACGGCCCCCGTGACCACGCCCCAGAAGACGACCACCAGCCGGGCCGGTTCGAAGGTGCCCTTCTGCGAGAGCGTGCCCATCACGATGGACGCGGCGTCGGCGCCGGAGACGAAGAAGATGCCGACGAGGACCATCACCAGCAGGCTCATCAGGGTGGGAACGGGGAACTGTTGCAGCAGCCCGAAGAGCTGCCCCTCCGGCGTGGTCTCCTTGCCGAGCCTGCCGCTCTCCTGGAGTTTCATCGCCGTGCCGCCGAACACGGCGAACCACAGCAGGCTCACCGTGCTCGGTACCAGGATGACGCCGCCGATGAACTGGCGGATCGTGCGGCCGCGGCTGATGCGGGCGATGAACATGCCGACGAACGGCGTCCAGGAGATCCACCACGCCCAGTAGAAGACGGTCCAACTCCCCAGCCAGCCGGCGACTTCGCCGCCGCCGGTCGCCTCCGTGCGGCCGATCAGCTGGGGCAGGTCACCGAGGTACGCGCCGAGGGAGGTGGGGAGCAGGTCGAGCACGATGATGGTGGGTCCGGCGATGAACACGAAGACCGCGAGGACGAGGGCGAGCACCATGTTGATGTTCGACAGCCACTGGATGCCGCGCTCCACGCCGGAGACCGCGGACGCCGCGAACGCGACGGTCAGCACGGCGATGATGGCGACCAGGAGCGCGGTGCTGACGGTGCTCATCCAGCCGAGTTCGCGGAAACCGCTGCCGATCTGCAGGGCGCCCAGGCCCAGGGAGGCGGCGGAGCCGAAGAGGGTGGCGAAGATCGCGACGATGTCGATGACGCGGCCCGCCGCGCCGTGCGCGTGCCGGGAGCCGATGAGCGGCTCGAACACCGCGCTGATCGTCTGGCGCCGGCCGCGCCGGAAGGTGCTGTAGGCGATGGCGAGTCCGACGACCGCGTAGATCGCCCACGGGTGGAGCGTCCAGTGGAAGAGCGTGGTCGCCATCGCCGTCTGCATGCGTTCGGCGGAATCGACGGGGTGGGTGCCCGGCGGGGGCGTCCCGTAGTGCGCCAGCGGCTCGCTCACGCCGTAGAACATGAGGCCGATGCCCATGCCGGCGCTGAACATCATCGCGACCCACGACACGGTGCGGAACTCCGGAGTCTCGCTCTCCCGGCCGAGGCGGATCCCGCCGTAGCGGCTGATGGCCAGCCAGAGGGCGAAGACCACGAAGCCCGTGGCCGCGAGCATGAAGGCCCAGCCGCCGTTGTGGATGAGCCCCTTCAACAGGCTGCTCGACACGCTCTCCAGCGAATCCGTGGCCAGGGCACCCCACAGCACGAAAGCCAGGGTCAGCACGGCCGTGACCCCGAAGACCACCTTGTCTGTTCGGGAACGAGGGCCGGTCGGTGGATCGTTCGACAACGAATTCCCCCTTCGCGCAAGGCCGAGAAAGCCATATGGGTGGAGATGATGGCTTATCACGCTTTCGCCCGTTCGTCGGTGTCCTGACGGCCACCGATCGTCGATGTCGTGGACACCGCGCCCCGCAGGTGAAAGACGCCCGCCCGTTGGCCCGGTCGGGGACGGTTTCGGCGCGGTCGCGGCGAGGTCCGGAACGGCAGGCGGACCGCGGGCCAGTCTCTGACGGACGCGACGGCCCGACGGACCCGACGGACGCGGGTCACGGCTTGGTGGAGGTCACCGCATGCCCCGTGCGTCCCGCGACCGGATCGCCGTCCACCTCGTCGCGGCGGTCGCGGGCTGCCTCGTCGGGCTGGTCGGCGGAGGCTTCCGCTGGTGCCTCGCGCGGGCGACGGAACTACGCGGATCGCTGGTGGAGGCGTCGGAGCAGCTGGGCGGCTTCGGCCCGCTCGTACCGGCCGTGCTCACGGCCACCGGCGCCGCCGTGGCCTGCGCCATCGCCCTGCGGGTCCCCCTGTCGGCCGGCAGCGGCATCCAGGACGTCGAGGCCGTGTGGCGGGGTGAACGCTCCCCCCGGCCGCCGTGGCTGCTGCCGGCCAAGTTCTTCGGCGGCCTGATCGCCATCGGCTCGGGTCTGGTACTGGGCCGGGAAGGGCCGACCGTGCACATGGGCGCCGCCATCGGGGCCGAGGCGGGGCGCCGCACGGGGAGGGACGAGAACGACATCAGGCTCCTGCACACCTCGCTCGCGGGCGCCGGCCTCGCGGTCGCGTTCACGGCGCCCCTGGGCGGAGTGCTGTTCGTCTGTGAGGAAGTGACCAAGTCGGTCAGGGCCCGCCTGGTGCTCGTCACGCTCATCGGCACCGCCACCGCCGTCGGATGCTCCCGCCTGGTGGTCGGCGACCGGCTCGACTTCCGGGTCCCCGACCTGCCCGTCCCGCCGCTCGCGCTCCTGCCCGCCTTCCTGCTGTTCGGCGCGGCCACGGGCGTCCTGGGGGCGGCCTACAACCGCCTCGTCATCGGGCTCCTGGACCTCTGCGACCACGTCACCCGGGTCGGACCGGTCGCGCGAGCGGCCGCCATCGGCGCCGTCGTGGGCCTGCTGCTCGGCATCGACCCCGAGCTGGCCGGTGGCGGGGACCGGCTGAGCGGGCGCCTGCTGGGCGGCGACATCCCGGTGGTCCCCGTGCTCGCCGGGTACCTCCTGGTGCGGTTCCTGGCCGGCCCGCTCAGCTACGCGGCCCGCACACCGGGTGGACTCTTCGCGCCCCTGCTGGCCGTGGGAGCCCTGTGGGGCGCCCTCGTACACGCGCTCGCGCAGCCCCTCGTCCCGGGCGGCGGTTCCGGTGCGGTGCCGTTCGCGATCGTCGGGATGGCCGCGCTCTTCGCCTCGGTGGTCCGCGCTCCGCTCACCGGCATCGTGCTCGTGGTCGAGATGACGGGCGCGACCTCACTCCTGATTCCCCTGATGACCGCCTGCTTCGCCGCGACCCTGACCGCCGACCGGATGGGCAGCACCCCGATCTACGACAGCCTGCGCCTACGGACGGTGTGGCGCGACTGAGCGCGCCACACCGTCCGTACGCCGTCGGGGTCAGCCGAGGATCCTGCGCTTCTGCGCGGCGAACTCCTCCTCGGTCAGCAGCCCCTGTTCCTTGAGGGTGCCGAGCTCCTTCAGCTGGTCGATCTTGCTGCTCATCTCGTCGCCGGGAGCCGCGACCGGAGCCGCCACCGGAGCCGCCTGGGGGGCGGGCTCGGCCTGGGCCTGGGCCTCCTGATCCGCCCATCGGCCGGATTGCCGCCGGGACACACGGTTGGACACCGCGGTCGCCGTTCCGGCGACGACGGCGGTACGGGCGATCCCGCGAAGAAGTCGGGCCATGATGCTCATCTCCAAGCTGGGGCGGAGCCGGCCGAGGCCGCCCTCACCGTCCGTCGGTCGGGTCCTCCATGGCGTCCAGCGTCGCGAGCAGCGACTGGACGGGGATCCGTCCGGCCGCCACGAGCTGTGCGCCCGCACGCCGCATGGCGCGGGCGAAGGGCGCCGCCCAGGTGTTCTCGTACACGATGATCCCGGCCGAGTTCCCCGGTTCCAGCGCGCCGCCGGCGTCGTCGATGTCGCCCTGGTCCAGCAGACCGGAGGACGCCCCTTCGAAGATCGACAGGTCCACCTCGTCGCCGAGGTCACGAAGCTCCACCGCCGTCACCGAACCGTCGGCGTCCTTGCGGACGAAGACGAGGTCGAGGATGCGGATCACGCCGCGATCCACGAGATCGACGAGCAGGGGAAACCCCTCACCCGTCATGCGGTTCCCGGGGAACTCGATCACGAGATAGTCCACCGGGCCCATGTCCTCGATGGCTCCGCCTCCGGTACGTTCCTCGACCTCGCTGCTCATGGTTGCTCCCGTCTGGCTGGGTGTGGGGAGGACGTTCCGGCGGCGGCGGGCGCGGGCCGTGCGTTCCGGCACGCGCGGGGCAGGGGCGGACGTCGTCTACAGCCATTCCAACACCGCCCCGGTGCCTCCGCATGTCCGGCTTCGGTCCGGTCGCCTGTTCGGCAGGTCGTCGGGTCGCCGCCGCGCGGACCGGCTCGGGCGTCACCCGGTCAAGAGGTAGATGTTCTGCGCGGTCAGCCACAGGCCCAGCACCAGCGAGCCGACCACGATCGCCTGTTCCTTGTGGCCCACCAACCACGCGCGCAGTCCGTGCAGTCGTACCTGAGCGGCCTCGGGCGAGAACACGATGTACAGCTCGGCGGCCAGCAGACCCGCGCTGCCGAGGAGACAGAAACCGAACAGGGCCACGAAGGTGGCCGGATGCGAGGTGTTCGCCTCGATCACGGTCACCGCCCCCGCGGCGACCAGGCCCCACGGCTGGAGCAGGACGGCCAGCGCCGCCGCCCCCCACATCGACGGCGACTCCATGGCCGAGGCGGTCGCCGCGGAGGGTTCGCCCGCCGCGTCGAGGCCCCGGAGGGTGGTGCCCCTGCCGCCCGCGCCGGCGGACGTGGTCGCCGAGTCCTCGCCGCCCGTCGCGCCCGCGCGCACCCGCCGCATCGTGCGGCGGCGGCGGAGGCCGTAGACGACGAGCCCGAGCCCGATGGCCAGCTTGACCGCCAGCGCCGCCACCCCGGGCGGGGAACGGGGCGCCGGGGGTTGGCCGCCGGTCACCGCGAGCACGATGGCGATCACCGCGACCAGGCACGCGAACCAGGCCAGGATGAAGACGAGCCCCTTCCACACGCCCCTCGCCGATGTCACCACCAGCACGAACGCCATGATGGGCAGCGGGTCGAGGGCGATGGCGAGCCCGATGAGCAGGAGGTCGAGGACCATGACGCCCCCAGAGTGGGACCACATACGACGCTACACACAGGACGGTTCGGCGACACCTCGTGGCCCGGGGGCCGTCCCGGACGCTATCCGCCCCTAGCCCGGCCCCGGGCCTCGAAACGCGTGATCGCCGCCTGGGCCCGGGCGAGGACCGCGTCGGCGGCCGTGGCCGCGTGCACGGTGAGCCCGGGTTCGTCGACCCCCAGGGGCTCCAGGGCCTCGTACTGCGACTCCAGGAGCGCGACCGGCATGAAGTGCCCCGCCCGACGGGCGACCCGCGCCCGTGCGACCTCCCGGTCCAGCTCCAGGTACAGGAACCAGACGCCCGGACCGGCGGACCGGAGGCGATCCCGGTACTTCCGTTTGAGCGCCGAACACGACATCACGACGCTCTGCCCGGCCCGGGTGGTCTCGCGGACGTACCCGGCGAGGCTCGTCAGCCACGGTTCGCGATCCGCGTCGTCGAGCGGGTGACCGGCGGCCATCCTGGCGACGTTCGCGGCCGGGTGGAAGCCGTCACCCTCCGCGAAGGGCACGTGGAGCCGCCCCGCGAGGAGCCGCCCCAGCGTGCTCTTGCCCGAGCCGGAGACGCCCATGACCACGACGACGGTCGGCGCCGTACGGGCCGCGACCGGGGCCACCGCGCCTCAACCCAGGCGCTCGGCGATGACGTCACCGACGCGCATCGCGTTCGCGATGGCGGTCAGGGACGGGTTCACCGCGCCGATGCTCGGAAAGAAGCCGGTGTCCACGACGTAGAGGTTGTCGAGGTCGTGCGCCTTGCAGTTGACGTCCAGTACCGAGGCACGCGGGTCGGTGCCGAAACGCACGGTGCCGGCCTGGTGGGCGGTGGCGCCGATCGGCATCCCCTTGTGCAGGTAGAGGCTGTGGGGGAGCAGATGGTGAGGGTGCATGCCGAGGGAGTCGAGCATCTTGCGCAGTTTGTGCCGCAGCCGCTCCAGCCCTTCGATGTTGTTCTTCTCGTCGAGGGCCAGATGGACGTCGCCCTTGGCGTCGAGCGTGACGCGGTTCTCCGGCCCGGGCAGGTCCTCGCCGCACAGCCAGAAGTCCACCGCGTGGTGGGCCATCACCTCGAACGGCATGTCGGGCGAGAGCAGTCCGGCCCAGTGGGGCGCCTCGCCCTTGATCTGGTCCGCGTCGGACTTGCCCAACATCTGGATGCCGCCGAGCGGGAAGTCCCAGTCGTCGGAGCCCAGGTACCAGTCGTTCAGCGCGAGGGTCTTCTGGAAGCGGGTGTCGTTCGGTTCCTTCGAAACGGCCATCAGCGCCAGGTTGTTGTGCCGCATGTAGTGGCGGCCGACCATGTCCGAACTGTTGGCCAGGCCGCCGGGATGCCGCTCGTTCGCCGAACGCAGCAGCAGTACGGCGGAGTTCACCGCGCCGCAGGCCACCACCACGATGTCGGCGCTGAAGCGCGCCTCCGTGCCGTCCTCCAGCCGCGCGACGACATCGGTGACCGTGCCGCCGGCGGCGTCGGTCTCCAGCCTGCGGACATCGGCGCCGGTGACCATCTCCACGTTGTCGTGCCGCAGCGCGGGGTCGACACAGATCACCTGCGCGTCCGCCTTGCCGCCGAGGAGGCAGGGGAAGCCGTCCACCCGGTCGCAGCGGATGCACACGCTCTCGTGGGTGGCGCGGCCCCGCCCGTCCTGGATGAGGTTCACCCCGATCGGCAGGTGGAAGGGATGCAACCCCTGGGCCGTGAGGTCGTCGCTGAGCTGCTGGATCCGCGGCTCGTGCTCCACCGGCGGGTGGGCGTACTGGGCGCTGACCGCCCCCTCGCTCGGGTCCTCGCCGTGCCGGCCGTGTACGAGGTAGAGGTGTTCCGCCTCGGTGTAGTACGGCTCCAGGTCCTCGTAATCGATCGGCCAGGCGGGGGACAGCCCGCCGTGGTGGCGCAGCACGCCGAAGTCCTCGGGTCGCAGCCGGAACAGTGCGGCGCCGTAGAACTTGGTGTTCCCGCCGACGTAGTAGTTGACCTCGGGCGGGAACCGGTCGCCGTGTTTGTCGTACCAGAACTCGGGCGCCCGGTACTTGCCCTTGACGAAGACCGCAGTGGACTCCCAGTTGTCGCGTTCCCTGGGAAGGTACCCGCCGCGCTCCAGGATCAGGATGCGCTTCCCGCTCGGGGCGAGGCGGTGGGCGATGGTGCCGCCGCCGGCTCCGGTGCCGATGACGATGACGTCGTATCGCTGGTTGTCGGCCATGGCGGCCACCTTGCTGTCGAGGGTGTGGGGTTGCCCGCCTTCGGACCGACGGTCAGAGGACGGCGATGGGGTTGACCGGCGAACCGGTGGCCCGGGACAGGCGCAACGGCGCGACCACGCAGAAGAACGACCAGCGGCCCGCCTCCTCACAGAGCGGCACCAGGCCCTCGAACCGGAGGTAGTCCAGGAGGTACAACCCGAGGGCGTGCACGCCGAGGACGTGCACCGGGAAGTCCACGCCGTCCGTGATGCTCGGCGCCGTGTCGTTGTTGCCGTCCCCGCCCAGAAGGGCGACGTGGCGGTCGGCGAGGAACTCCATCGCCGTCGGGTGCAGTCCCGCGCGCGAGGTCGCGGCGTCCCAGGGGCCGAGTTCGGTGCGTCTGAGCCGGTGGCCGACCCGGACGAACAACAGGTCCCCCTCACCGACCTCGACCCGTTGGCTCCGTTCGGCGGCCGACAGGTCGTCGGCGGTGACGTGGTCACCCGGTTCCAGCCACGGCACGCCGCGCAGCCGGGGGATGTCGAGCAGGACCCCTCGGCCCACGATGCCGTTCCTGACCGAGTCCACCGACAGGGCCACCGCGCCCTCGGGGGTGAGCGTGGCCGCGTCGACACCGCCGTGCAGGGTCCCGTCGTAGACGACGTGGCAGAGGGCGTCGAGGTGGCTGTCGGCGTTGCCGTGCACGTTCATCTCGAAGTGGTCCAAGGCGAAGTGGAGTCCGTGCGCGTGGACCTCGTTCCGGGACGGGCCGGTCAGTCTGTGCGCGGCCGGCTCCGGATTGTCGGGGGAGGGCCGGGTCTCGATCGGCGCCGCGAGCGTCACCGTCCGACCGGTCCGGATCTCGTTCGTCGCCGCCTTGACGTGCTCGGGAGTGATGGTGGCCACCGCGCCCCGGACGTCGCTCGTCGCCCGGTCCCGAAGGCGCCGGTAGAGCGCCTCGAATGCGGCGGGACTCTGGCGCGGTGGGGCTCCCGGCCGCGACCGGGGGCCCTCGGGCACCGCTTCGCCGGCCACGTCAGTCGCGTTGCCGGTCGAGGGCTTCGTCGAGCGTGCAGGCCGCCGTGATGAGCGACAGGTGGGTGAACGCCTGCGGGAAGTTGCCGAGTTGCTCGCCGCTGGGACCCACCTCCTCGGCGAAGAGACCGACATGGTTGGCGTAGGTGTGCATCTTCTCGAACGTGTACCGGGCCGGACGCAGTCGCCTTGCCCGGGCGAGCGCGTCCACGTACAGGAAGGTGCAGAGGCTGAACGTGCCCTCGGAGCCGCGCAGTCCGTCCGGCGACGCCGCGGGGTCGTACCGGTAGACGAGACTGTCGGACACCAGCGTGCGGTCCATGGCGTCCAGGGTGGACAGCCACGACGGATCCCGGGGACTCACGAACCCCACCCGGGGCATGAGCAGCAGAGAGGCGTCCAGGACGTCCTCCCCGCCGTAGTGCTGCACGTAGGCTCCGGCGGACTCGCTCCAGCCGCGTTCCATCACCTGCTCGATGACGGCGTCGCGGGCGGTCCGCCAGCGCTCGGTGTCGCAGGGCCGGCTGAACTCGGTCGCCAGCTTCAGACCCCGGTCGAAGGCGGCCCAGCACATGACCCGGCTGTACGTGAAGTCCTTGCGGCCGCCGCGCGTTTCCCAGATGCCCTCGTCGGGGCGGTCCCAGGAGTCGGCCAGCCAGTCCAGGGTGCGGGAGAGCACCTTCCAACCGCGGTAACCGGCCTGGGCGGCGACCTCGTGCCCCGCCGACAGGGCGTAGAGCGCCTCGCCGTAGATGTCCAGCTGCAACTGGTCCGCGGCCGCGTTGCCGAGCCGCACCGGAGCCGAGCCGCGGTAGCCCTCCAGATGCCCGAGGATCTCCTCCGTGAGCAGGGGCTCCCCGTCGACCCGGTACATGATCTGCAGGGGTTCGCCCGGCTTGCCCTCGGTCTCGCGCAGGCGGTCACCGAGCCAGTGCACGAAGGCGTTGGCCTCCTCGACATAGCCGAGGTCGAGCAACGCCCGCACGGACAGCGAACCGTCGCGCACCCAGGTGTAGCGGTAGTCCCAGTTCCGTTCGCCGCCGACCTGTTCGGGCAGGCCCATCGTGGCCGCGGCGACCGGGGCGCCACTGGGAGCGTAGGTGAGCAGCTTCAGGGTGATCGCGGAACGGTTCACCATGTCGGGCCAGCGCCCCCGGTAGTTGGAGCCGCGCACCCACTTCTGCCAGAAGTCCGCCGAGTCCCATAGCTCCTGGGTGATCCCGTCGACGCCGAGTGGGGGAGGCGCCTCGGCGCCGGTGCCGCAGACCGTGAGGACGGCCGCCGCGGTCTCGCCGACGTTCAGCGTGACCGACCCGCGCAGATCGTCACCGTCCCGCTCCAGGGGGAAGGTGCTTTGCAGGAACGCGGTCACGCCGGGCGCGCGGAAAGTGGAGATCCCCGGCGCCACGTCGAGTTCGTGGGCGGCGCGGGCGTAGTCGAAGCGCGGGCGGCACTCCAGGTCGAAGCTGACGGTTCCCCGCACCGTGCGTGCGGTCCGGATCAGCGTGTGCCGGTCCGCGGGGGAGAGGCCGGTGTTCGGGGTCATCCAGTCGATGACCTCGCCGACCCCGTCGGGCGACATGAACCGGGTGACCAGGAGAGCGGTGTCCGGGTAGTAGAGCTGCTTGCACGTGGCCTGGGAATCGTTGGACGCGAGTCGGAAGTATCCGCCCCGGTCGTGATCGAGCAGGGAGGCGAAGATGCTGGGCGAGTCGAAGCGCGGTGCCGCGAACCAGTCCACGACGCCCCGTGACGTCACCAACGCGGCCGTTTGCAGGTCGCCTATGAGTCCGTGCTCGGCGATGGGCGGGTATCGGTCCATGTGCGTCCCCAGACGAAGGAGATCCCCTGATCTCACTATCTTCCAGAAGCGGCCGATGTGCCTGTTGCGTCGTCGCACGGTGCCCGGACCGGCCTCGGGCAGCCGTTCGCACTCCTCGGGCGGCCTGCGCGGGGCCGGCCGGTCCGCCGGGCCCCGAACCGGCTGCATCCCCGGGTCGGGGCCGGGTCGGCTCACTGGTCCCGGCGTCCCGGTGGGACGCGAAGACCTCCGTGCGGTGAGCTCCCGGACAGCTCCCACCACACCGGAGGTCTTCGCCATGTTCAAGGCCCAGCCAGTGTCGACAACGCTCGTGATCAAGACACCTGGCGGCCGATCCTGCCGCTCGTGAGGGGCCACTCGCGGTTCAGGGTGCCGAGCGGGATGCGGCGTTCGAAGGCGGGCGTGCCGAACAGTGAAAGCTTCAGCTGGAGCTGCCCGCTGAGGTCGAAGCCGCCGTGGAGGGCCCACGCGCCGCTGACGGAGGTCTTGCCGTCGGTGGAGGCGGACGCCTTGACGTCGGCCTCACCGCGCAGGTAGGGGGCGAAGTCCGCGGACACGCCCACGGCTCCGTACAGGCCGACCGAGGCCTCGGCGCCGAGCGCGCCCTTGACGCGTCCGTTGGCGGTCACCTCGGCCTTGACCGGCGTGCTCCGGACGTTCGAGGCGTTGACCGGATTCCAGCCCTTGCCCAGCGCGTAGCTGCCGCCGACACGGAAGTCGCCCTTGACGTCCTGCCGGACGTCGAGGGTGACGCGTCCGTCGGCTTCCACCTGGATGTAGCAGGTCAGGTCCAGGGTGACGACCACCGGCACCGGGCCCACCTGGATGACGGGGGCGCCGTGCAGTGTGGCGAACGGGATGCGCTTGGGGGCTCCGGTGCTCGCGGCGGCATGGCCCTTGAGGCGCCATTGGGAGGACCAGTCACCGCTCAGGCCGAGGAAGGCGGCACGGGGGCCAGCGCCGCCCGAGCCGTCGTACGAGAACTCCACCGTGGGGGCGAGTTGGACGAATCCGGAGACCGAGGCACCGGCGGAGAGGGGGGCGCCGGGGGCGGTCTCGACGGGGGCGTTCACGTCGAGCCGCAGGTTGCCCAGGGGGAGCTTCGCGCCCTCGGGGCCGAACCGGACCCCCTGGCTCTTGGCCCAGGAGAGCGTGACCCCCTTCATCAGGGGTTCGACGGTGACCGTCGCCGGGTCGACCGGGACCTTGCCGTCCGCCTTGTCGTCGTCCAGGACGGAGGACAACGTCGTGGAGGTCGTCTTGACCTCGGTGCCCAGAGGGGTCTTCGCACCGACCTCGGTGACCTTCGCGAGGAGTCCGTCGGGGGCTCCCGGCGCGGGTGCGCTGGCGATGACGTCGCCCACGGCGACGGGCTTGTCGGGTGCCGGCGAGCTGCTCGCCGAGCTGCCCGGCGACGGCTTGATCGGCTGCGGGGGACGGGATATGACGGCCCGTCCGGTGTTCCGGTCGTAGGAGGCGACCCTCAGTGGCGACGCCTTCGGGGCGCCCCTCCCGCCGCCGGTGCCCGCCCGGGCGACGGCCGTCGGGGTGGGGGAGTCCATCGGGGCCGCGGCGACGTCGAGTTGCCGAGAACCGTCGGCTTCGGACGCGATGGGGGCGGGGGCCGCGGTTGCGGCGGCGGCGCCGGTGTGCGTGGTCGAGGCACAACCGGTCGCGGCGAGTGCCAGCGTGGTGAGGCCGGGGAGGAGGAGGCGTCTGGCGAGCATGCGCACGTACGTAAGGCCTTCTGGTGGGGGGAGGTTGCGCTACTGGAAAGTAACGTGATGGTCGATCATGCCAGGCGGATTCACCGCGACGGCGTTAACCGGCCGGCCCCCGACCGGGCCACCCCTCGACCGGGGGCCCGCCCCGGGTCCGCATCCGGGCGGGCGTCCTCGCACGCGTCCGACACCGCGCCCGACGCGTCAGACGGCCGACACCACCACGGGTCCGCCCGACGGGTCGACCCGGGCCGTCCACCCCGCCGGCAGCCGCAGCGACCGGGACGGTGACACCGGGCGGGGGATCCGACGGCGCCACAGTCGACGCCCGTCCTGCTCGACCGTCACCACCGGGCAGGTCAGGGGCTCCCCGGACCGCAACAGCAGCGGACGTCCGGCGACGCCCGTGAGGCGGTTCGGTGTCACCCACACCAACGGTGCCCGCACCATCAGGAGCGGGCCCGGAGCCGGCCAGGGCGCCCCCGCGAGATGCGCCAGCACCGGTGTCGCGGCGGCGGCGCCCTCCGAAGCCGCCGTGGCGGCGCGCTCGACGCCGCGCAGCGCGTTGCCGACCGCGAAGACACCCGGTGTCCGCGTACGGAAGGACGCGTCCACGCAGGGGCCGCGCGTACCCCCGTCCAGGGGGACGCCGCCGCGGCGGGCCAGTTCGTGGTCGGGGATCCAGTCGCCGGTGAAGACCACCGTGTCGCAGGCGAGGACCCCCGACCTGCCGTCCCGGTGGCGGACGGCCACGCCCGACAGGCGCCCCCTGCCCCGCAGTTCGGCCACGATCGTGTCCGTGAGCAGCGCAACCCCCGGGAGGGCGCGGGCGCGCGGCCCTTCGGTGACCATCGCCACCACCTCCGCACCCGCGTGCCGGAGGGTCCGGACCGCGTGCCGGGCCACCGGCTCGGCGCCCACCACCACGGCCCGCCGGCCGACCGACCCGCCGTGGAGGTGGACCCACTGCTGCAACTCACCGGTGGTGAAGACACCCGCCGGACGGGAACCCGGGACGAGTCGGGCGCTGCGGGGGCGCTCCCGTGCTCCCGTCGCGAGGATCACGGCCCGGGCCGTGATCCGGTCGAGGCCCGCCGGACTCGTGGTCTCCAGGGTCAGGGGCCCCGCCCAGCCGGTGGCGCTGACCCCGGTACGCACCTCGGACCCGGCGTCCACGGCCGTGTCCGTCAACTCCCGCGCGTACGCGGGACCGTGGAGTCGGGAACGGAGCGGCCGGGCGGCGTCCCACCCGAGGCCGTGGTGACAGTGGCGGGGTGCCCCGCCGGCCTCCCGCTCGCGCTCCAGCACCTCGACCCGCCCGGCGCCGGCGCGGGCGAGGCGGGCGGCCAGGGCCAACCCGGCGGGACCGGCCCCGACGATCAGGACGTCGACCGTACGGTTCACCGCCGGGCCCTCTCGAACAGGGCGCGGACGGCGGCGCCGCAGTGGAAGCCCTGACAGCGACCGCCCCGGGCTCGGGTGCGCCTGCGCAGTCCGTCCGGCGACGCGGGCGGGATCGTCGACGCGAACGCGTCGCGGATCTCCCCGCGGGTCACCCGCTCGCAGTGGCACACGATCCGGCCGTACTCCGGGTCCGCCTCGATCATCCGCGCGTCGCGGTACGGTCGCGGGAACGCCTCGCCCAGGTTCGGCATGCGTACCGGCTCCGGCTCGCGCGCGCCGGTCACGGGCAGACCGCCGTCGGCCAGCAGCTCCACCACGTGGGCGGCGATGGCCATCGAGGCGGTGAGGCCCGTCGAGCGGATCCCGCCCACGGTGACGTACCGCTGAGCGGGATGGGCCCTGATCGCGTAGTCGTCGTGCTCGGTCGCGGTCCGCAGCCCCGCGTACACGGCGGTGACCTCCTCCTCCAGGAGCGCCGGCAGGATCCGCCGGCCCCGCTCGCGCAGCAGCGCGAGCCCCTCGGCGGTCGAACCGGTGGCCGTCTTGTCGTCCAGGTCCTCGGCGGTCGGCCCGAGCATCACGTTCCCGTACACCGTCGGCGACACCAGCACGCCCTTGCCGAGGGCGCCCGGCACCGGAAGCAGGATGTGCCGGACCAGGTCGCGGGCGAGTTCGTCGAACACGATCAGCTGGCCCCGCCGGGGCGTCACGGTGAAGTCCGCGTGACCCAGGAGCCGGTCGATCTCGTCCGCGTACAGGCCCGCCGCGTTGACCAGGTGACGGGTGCGCAGCGCCCCCCGAGTCGTGGTCAGGGTGTGGGGGTCCCCCGGGACCACCGATCCGACACGACAGCCGAGGTGCAGGTCGACGCCCGCGCGGACGGCCTGCGTCGCGTACGCGAGCGTGGTCGTCCAGGGGCAGATGACGGACTCGCCCGGCACGTCCAGTGCCCCCGTCACTCCGGGTCCGAGCCGGGGTTCGCGGGCCCGCACCTCCTCGGGCGGGACGATCCGGGCCGCGCGGTAGCCGTTGCGCACGGCCTTGTCGGCGAGGCCCGGCAGCGCGGCCCGCTGATCCTCGTCCCAGGCGACGAGGAGCGCCCCGAGCGGTTCGACGGGGATGCCGCTCTCGGCGGCGTACGAGGTGAGCAGCCGCCGTCCCTCCCGGACCAGCCGGGCTTCGAGGGAGCCGGGCACCGCGTCGAAGCCGGTGTGCAGGATCGCGGTGTTGGCCTTGGACGTGCCGTCACCGACGTCGTCCGACGCCTCGACCAGGGCGACGCGCAACGGGAGCCGGGCCAGTTCGCGGGCGATGGCCGCACCCACCACGCCCGCGCCGACGACCGTCACGTCGTACGTCCCGCCCGGCAGGGCGCCCGCCGCGGTGACGCTCATGCCGGGCCGTCGCCGAGCAGCGCCGACACCGCCGTCCGAAACCGTGCGCGGCGTTCCGCCGCCTGCCCGGCATCGACCCTCGGCTCGTAGACGGCGGCCGGTTTCCACTCCGGGACGGCCTCGTGGACGGTGAGCGACGGATCGAGGCCGATCCGGGCGACCGCGCCGACGCCGAGCGCCGTCACGTCGGGCAACGCCGAGACCTCGACGGGGATCCGGAGCAGATCGGCCTGGGCCTGCATGAGCAGCGCCGAACGGGTCAGCCCGCCGTCGACGCGCAGGGACGTGAGCGGCGCGCCCAGATCGGTGGCGACCGCGTCCGCGAGCTCCGCCACCTGCGCGGCGATGCCGTCGCACAGGGCGCGCACCAGGTGCCCGGTCGTGGTGTCGAGGCCGAGGCCGGTGACCGAGCCCCGCAGGTCGCCGCGCCACCACGGGGCGGCGAGCCCGGCGAGCGCGGGCACGAAGGTGACGCCCCCGGAGTCCGCGACGCCGCCGCCCACGGTGTCGATGTCCTCGGCGCCCGATATCACCCCGAGATCGGTCAGCCAGCGCACGGCGGACGCGGCCGTGTACACCTGACCGTCCAGGCAGTAGTCGGTGCGTCCGGAGATCCGCCAGGCGACACAACCGACCAGCCCGCACGAGCTGCGGCGGGGCAGCGGGCCGGTCTGAGCGAGCAGGAACGCACCTGTTCCGTAGGTGCACTTGGCGGCGCCGGGTTCGGTGACGCGCTGGCCGAGCAGCGCCGCCTGCTGGTCCACGAGCAGCCCCGTCAACGGCACCTCGGGCCCGAAGGCGGTGGTGGTGCCGACGCGGGTGTCCGCGTCGACGATCTCCGGCAGTCGTTCGTCCGAGAGGTCGAAGGCGCCGAGTGCCGCGTCCGACCAGCGGACGGTCTCCAGGTCCAGCAGTTGGGTACGACCCGCGGTCGCCGCATCGGTGACGAACGCACCGGTGAGACGATGGACGAGCCACACGTCGCTGGTCGTCACGACACCCTCGCGGGTCAGGTGACGGCGTATCCAGGCCATCTTGGGTGCGGCGAAGTACGGGTCCAGCGGCAGCCCCGTCGTCTCCCGCAACCACGCGGCGTGCGGGGCGAGTTCGGTGCAGAGGGGTTCGGCGCGCCGGTCCTGCCAGACGATCGCGTCGGTCAGCGGCTCGCCGCTCGCCGGATCCCAGGCGAGTACGGTCTCGCCCTGGTTGGCCAGCCCCACCGCCACCACGGGCTCACCGGCCGAGGCCAGCGCGGCGCGCCCGGCCTCGACCACCGAGTTCAGCAGTTCGAGGGGGGCGACCTCGACCCGCCCGCCCGGCAGGTATCGGGGTCGCACGGGTGCGGAACCCGTTCCGATGACCCCGCGTACCGGGCAGATGACGAGCGCCTTGGTTCCCGATGTGCCTTGGTCGACCGCGAGCACCGGGCCCGTCATCACCGCTCCGCTCCTGGGGTCCGCACGTCTGATCTCCGGTCGCTTGCCCGTCGGTCGGAAGCCTTCACCAGCGGACGTCACCCCGTCAAGATCCACCGGCGAGGTGGGACATGCGCCTGACGCAAAGTCACATGTCGCCGATGACTTGATACTTGCGGTCGATCAAGTTCTCGGATGCGGATGCGCTCACTCGTTCTATAGTGATCGCCGATCAACGGGAAGGATGCCGACCGTGGGTCAACGGCGTTGATCGGGCGCACGGTTCGCACGCGGTTCGCACCTCACGTGCGCCGACGCGGCCGCGGTGTGCCGGTCGAACCCGGCTGAACCCACCTCCCACGCGACCCGAGGACTGATGAACACCACCACCGCACGTCGCCCGCGATCCCGCCTCCCGTCGTCCGGGACGAGGTGATGGCGGGCGGAGACTTCCGGCCCGTCTACCACCCCGCCGGCCACGACAACGAACTGCGTCTGGCCGTTCAGGACCTGCGCACCGGTCGCTGGGTGTCGATGGAGCGGTTACTCGAACGGACGGCAGGCTGGGGACTGTGGACCCAGCGCACCCAGGTCCTCGCCGCCGTCGCCGCCGGAACCGACGTCGTACAGGCGTGGCGGACCGAGCAACCGCGGAGCCTCGCGGCGACCGTGATGCACACCCGGGTCGCCGTCGAACGCGCCGTACGCGCCCACCGCGCCGGACACCCCCGCACCCGTGAACTGTGGGAGGAGGCCTGGCAGGCCTGCAACGCCACCGCCGGCCTCAGCCCCGCGGACCCCGTGCCCTGGATCTGCCTGCTCGCGCTCGCCCTCCTCGACGAGAACCACCAGATGGACGAGCACCGGCTCCCGCCTCCCGGCCCGATGCTGCCCACGGGGCCCTGGGGCATTCTCGCGGAGGCGGACCGGCGGGACCCGTACAACCGCGAGGCGTACCACCGGATGCTCCAGTTCGTGTACGCGCGCACGCCGAGACCCCTCTCCGACGCGGCCGACTTCGTCCACTGGGCGGCCGGTTCCGCTCCGCCCGGGTCCGCCGTCCATGTGCTGCCGCTCTACGTGCGGGTCGAGCGCTACCGACGCGAAGGCGGCCAGGACAAGGCCCTCGACCTGCACTGGGTCGCCGAGGACGCCGCCCGCGAAGCCGGACACGCCCTCGACGTCTGGTTCCGCCACACCGACCCGACGTACGCCTCCCCACTCGATCTGAACCACTTGGCCCACGCCCTGTGGGGAGCCCTCCGGTTCGACGACGCGTCCCGGGTCTTCGACGCGATCGACCGGTACTGGACCACCCTGCCGTGGGCGGACCGGACCCGCGACCCGGCCGACCCGGCAGCCGCCGAGGAGGTGTTCCTCCAAGCCAGGTCACGCAGCCTGGCCGGCCGGGACTGAACCACCCCGCGGACCACCCCGCGAACCACCCCGTGGACCGCTCCGCTCCCGTGACGCCAGCCCCGCGCCGCCCCACCGTCCCCTGCTCCACCGTCCCCTGCGCCACCACCCCCGGAGGTACCGCCATGTCCCGAACCGCATGGGAATCCCGCCAGGACCCCAAGGCAGCCCCACCCCGACAGGACGAGGAGGAGCGACTCAGAGAACTCGGCTACCAGCCGGTGCTCGCCCGCCGCATGGGGGGCTTCGGCAACTTCGCCATCAGCTTCTCGGTCATATCCGTCCTCTCGGGCTGCATGACCCTGTACGGCTTCGGCCTGGGCACCGGCGGGCCGTCCGTCATGCTGTGGGGCTGGGTCGGTGTCGGCCTGTTCGTGCTCTGCGTGGGTCTCGCCCTGGCCGAGGTGACCAGCGCCTACCCGACGTCGGGGGCCCTGTACTACATGGCCGACCGGCTCGGTGGACGCCGCTGGGGCTGGTACACGGGCTGGCTGAACCTGTTGGGCCTGCTCGGCGCGATTGCCGGGATCGACTACGGCGCCGCCCTGTTCACCGGCGCCTTCCTCAACCTCCAGTTCGGCTTCGTGCCCACCTCCGGCTCCACCTTCCTGATCTTCCTGTGCATCCTGCTGCTGCACGCCACGCTCAACCTCTTCGGCGTCCGCCTCGTCAGCGTGCTCAACTCCATCAGCGTCTGGTGGCACCTGGCCGGCGTCGCCGTGATCGTCGGAGCCCTGGCCCTCGTCCCCGACCACCACCAGTCGGCCTCGTTCGTCTTCACCGAGTTCGTCAACGACACCGGCTGGGCCAACCCGTTCTACGTGGCGGCGGTCGGCCTGCTCCTCGCCCAGTACACCTTCTCCGGCTACGACGCCTCCGCGCACCTGTCCGAGGAGACCTCGAACGCCTCCGTCTCCGCCGCCAAGGGCATCGTCCGGGCCATCTGGGTCTCCTGGATCGCCGGATTCGCCCTGCTCGCGGGCCTCACCTTCGCCATCCAGGACTACGCGGCCGTCCAGAACAGCGCCACCGGCGTCCCGCCGGCCCAGATCCTGCTGGACGCCCTCGGTTCCGGGGGTGCGACCGCCCTCCTGCTCGTCGTCATCGTCGCGCAGCTCTTCTGCGGCAACGCCGAGGTCGCCGCCGCGAGCCGGATGGTCTTCGCGTTCAGCCGGGACAACGCACTCCCCGGCTCGGCGCTGTGGCGCAAGGTCAGCAGCCGTACCCAGACGCCCGTCCCGGCGGTGTGGCTGTCGGTCGTCGTCGCGGGAGTGCTCGCCCTGCCGTCCCTCTACTCCGCCACCGCGTACGGCGCCGTGACCGCCATCAACGTCATCGGCATCACCCCGGCCTACGCCATCCCGATCTACCTGCGGCTCCGCGCCGGCGACCGGTTCGAACCCGGCCCGTGGAGCCTCGGCCGCTGGAGCAAGCCGATCGGCTGGATCGCCGTCGTCTGGGTGGCCGTCGTCACCGTGCTGTTCTGCCTGCCGCAGAAGTCCCCGGTCACCATCGACTCGATGAACTACGCGGTGATCGCCCTGGCCGTCGTGTTGGTGCTCGCCAGCGTGTGGTGGTACGTCGCCCGACGTTCCTACGGCACCCCGTCGGCGTACGGGAACGCCCGGGAGCAGGCGGAGATCGCCGAGGACATCGTCTGAGCACGTGACGCGGCGCCCGCCCCGGCCGGCCACCGGATGGTGAACGGCCGGCGCGGGCGCCGGGAGAACCCCCGTGCCGAGCGGCTCCGGGGCGGAGCGCCGGAGGGTTCGACGACCGGTGAGGCCCCGCCCCGGGTTCCGTGCGTTCCGTGTGTCAGGCGACCACGATGTTCTCGGCCTGCGGCCCCTTCTGCCCCTGGGTCACGTCGAACGTGACGGCCTGCCCCTCGGTGAGCTCCCGGTAGCCCGAGCCCGCGATGTTGGAGTAGTGGGCGAACACGTCCGGGCCGCCACCCTCCTGGGCGATGAAGCCGAAGCCCTTCTCCGAGTTGAACCACTTCACGGTGCCACTGGCCATGCTGAACATCCTTCGTCCACACGGGGAACCGGCCCGGTCGGGACGGCCCCGAAGCGCGGCGCCGCCGGGCTTCGGCAGCAGGACTACCCCGATCCGCGCCCGCGTACGCCAGGCGGGGAGCGTTCGATCGACGGGCCTCTCAGACGGAGTCGAGACCCTTGCGGGCGGGCTCGCCGTGCGCGGGCGGGTAGCCGGGTCGCGCCGGTACCGGTGGCCGCAGCGGCGGCGAGGGCAGCGGCGGGAGCGCCGGGTCGTACAGCCAGGTCGCGAACAGGTCGTCGACCGGTTCGGCCGCGTAGCGGGCCACGTGGCCGATGAAGCCCGCGGTGGTCACCACGCCGTGCCGGTGCGCCGAGGCCCAGTCACGCAACATCCGGAAGAACGCGCCGTCGCCCAGGGCGCAGCGCACCGCGTGCACGGCGAGACCCCCGCGCTGGTACAGCCGGTCGTCGAACATCAGCTTGCGACCGGGATCCGCCGGCGTGAGGTCCTGCGGCTGCGAGGACAGGAGCCGGTGCGCGCCGACGGCCAGCGCGTGCGCGGTGCGGCCACCGGAGTGCTCCGACCACAGCCATTCCGCGTACTTCGCGAAGCCCTCGTTCAACCAGATGTGCCGCCAGTCGGCGATGCTGACGCTGTTGCCGAACCACTGGTGAGCGAGCTCGTGGGCGACGAGCCGTTCCGAACCGCGCGCCCCGTCCACGTGGTTGGCGCCGAAGAGCGACAACCCCTGCGCCTCCACCGGCACGTCCAGCTCCTCGTCGACCACCACGACCGCGTACTCGCCGAACGGATACGGGCCGAACAGGTCCTCGAACAACCGCATCATGGCGGGCTGCCGGGCGAAGTCCCGGGAGAAGCGCGGCAGCAGGTGGGCCGGTACGTGGGCGGTCTGCGGCACCCCGCCGAGCCCGGGATCGCCGAGCAGCACCGTCTGGTACGCGCCGATGGCCAGGCCCACCAGATAGCTGGAGGTCGGCGCGGACTGTTCGTACACCCAGGTGGTGGTGCTGGCCTTGGTCGTGCGGGTGAGCAACCGGCCGCCGGCCACCACCGTGTAGGCGGACGGGGTGTTGACCGAGATCTGGTACGAGGCCTTGTCCGCCGGCCTGTCGTTGCACGGGTACCAGGAGGGGGCGCCGACCGGCTGGCTGGCCACCAGCGCGCCGTCCGTCAGCTCCTCCCAGCCGATGCCGCCCCAGGGGCTGCGCACCGGCTTGGGATTGCCCGCCCAGTGCACCTCCACCGTGAAGGCGGCGCCGGCGGCGAGCGGCTTGGACGGCCGGACCCGCAGCTTCCCGGCGCGGTGGGTGAAATGCGGCGCCCGGCCGTTCACCAGGACCCGGCCTATCCGGAAATCGGCCAGGTTCAGGTGGAACTCGGCGAGCGGCGCGCGCCCCGCGATGGCGCTGAGCCGGGCGGTCCCCGCCAACCGGTTGGGGCCGGGGCGGTACTCCAGAGCGAGTTCGTAGCGGTGCACACGGTAACGAGAGTCGCCGTTGGCCGGAAAGTACGGGTCCGATTCCGCTGTTCTCTGGCCGCTCATGCCGCTCCCTGCACTGTGCTCGGGCCCTCTCAGGCCCGCCACGCCTCGATCGGGTTGCCCAGCCAACGGGTGTCGGCGGGGACGGATTCCCCGGCCATCACGAGGGAGGCGGGACCCAGTGTGCTGTGGGCACCGACCGTACTCCCGGGCAGGACGATGCCGCCCGGCCCCAGGGTGGAGCCCTCACGGAGGACCACAGTATCCGTCCTCAAGATCCGGTCGTGGAAGAGGTGCGTCTGCAACACGCAGCCGCGGTTCACGCTCACCGCGTCGCCCAGCACCACCAGGTCCGTCTCCGGCAACCAGTAGCTCTCGCACCACACGCCCCGGCCGATCCGGGCCCCGAGCGCACGCAACCACAGGGCCAGCACCGGCGTACCGGGCACGGATCCGGCCAACCACGGAACGGCGAGCACCTCGACGAAGGTGTCGGCCAGCTCGTTGCGCCACACGAAGCCGCTCCACAACGGGTGCTCTCCCGCCCGGTGCCGCCCCACCAGCAGCCACTTCGCCGCCACCGTGACCCCGCACGCCGCCGTACCGGCCGCGAGCAGGACCACCCCGGACAACAGCGCCGCACCCGCGATCCCCGGACCGTGCCCGGTGCCCAGCGCGCAGAGCGCCGCCACCGTCAGCACGGCCAGGGCCGCCGAGCAGAACACCGGCACGAGCCGGCACAGCTCCACCAGGCCCCGCGCCCACAGCAGCCGAACCGGCGGATCGTAGGTCAGGCTCTGGTCGGCGTCCGCGGTGGACCGGGGCAGCCTGACCGGCGGCAGACCCAGGTACGAACTGCCCTTCTTGGCCTTCTTCGGAGTCGCCGACAACACCCCGACCAGCCCGCCGTCCGGCACCGTGCGGCCCGGCGCGGTCATGCCGGAGTTGCCCAGGAACGCCCGCCGGCCGATCTCGGAGTGACCGATCCGCATCCAGCCGCCGCCCAGCTCGTACGGGGCGGTCAGGGTGTCGTCGGCCAGGAAGGCACCCTCGCCGACGGTCGTGAGGCTCGGCAGCGCGAGCACCGTGGACACCTCCGCGCCCCGGCCGATCCTCATGCCCAGCAGCCTCAGCCACACCGGAGTGATCAGCCCCGCGTACAACGGGAACAGGGTCTCCCGCGACAGGTCCATCAGCTGGGTGACCGTCCACGCCTGCCAGCCGATCCTGCCGTGCGTCGGATGCGTGCCCGTCCGCAGACCCAGGCTGAGCAGCCGTACGGACACCAGCAACAGCAGCGCGTACGCCGCCCCGAACGCGAGGGCCCCGGGCACCACGGCGAGCAGGGCGCCCCGCAGCGCCTCGACGAGCCCCGAGTCGGCCGGCACGAACCGGCCGACCACGAACAGGGCGGGCACGGCGGCGAGCACAGGCAGTGCCGTGAGGCCGAAGCCGGCCGCCCCGTAGGCGGCCCGCCACCGGAGCCCGCGCGGCGGCCGTTCCCGGGGCCAGTTGCGCTTGGCCTTGCCGAGCTTGACGGCGGGAGCCCCGGCCCAGCGCTGGCCGGTCGGCACCTGCCCGGCCACGGCGGAACCCGGGGCCACCTCGGCCCGCTTGCCGACCCGCGCACCGGGGAAGAGCAGGCTGCGGGTGCCGACCACCGCACCCGCGCCGACCTTCACCGGGCCGATCACCAGCCGGTCCCCGTCCAACCAGTACCCGCTCAGGTCCACCTCCGACTCGACGGCGCAGCCGCGGCCGAGCTTGAGCATGCCCGTCACCGGCGGCAGCGAGTGCAGGTCCACCTCGGGCCCGACCTTGGCGCCGAGGGCCCGCGCGTAACGCTCCAGCCAGGAACCGGACAGCGACGTCGCGCCGGCGCACTCGGCGAGCCGCTCGGCCGTCCACAACCTCAGGTGCGCGCTCCCTCCGCGCGGATGCCGCCCCGCCTTCACCCCGCGCAACAGCAGGCGCGCGCCGCCGGCCGCGATCAGCAGCCGGCCCGGCGGGCTGTACAGCAGCGCCGCGCCGGCGGCGACCACCCACCACGAGGCGGTGGGTGCCCACGGGTAGGGCCCGAACAGGTGCAGCACGTTGCCCAGGGCCAGCAGCGCCACCGTCCAGCGCAGCCCGACCAGCGTGAACAGCGGGAGCAGCAGGAGACACTGCGCCACCTGGGAGCGCACCGGAACCGGGGCGACGACCCGGGAGGCGTCCTCGTCCCGTACCGACTTCTCCAACCGACGGGCCAGCTTGCGCAGGGTGGGCTGCTGATAGATGTCGAGGACGGCCGCGCGCGGGTAGCGGGTGCGCAGGCGCGTGGTGAGACGGGCGGCCGCGAGACTGTTGCCGCCGATCGCGAAGAAATCGTCGGACGCCCCGGCGACCGTCACGCCCAGGGTCTCGCCCCACTGCTCGGCGAGCCAGGCCTCGGTGCCGTACAACTGCTCCACGGGCCCGAAGGCCTCCGTCTCGGGCAGCGGCCAGGGCAGCGCGTCCCGGTCCACCTTGCCGGAGGTGCGCGTCGGCAGTTCGGCGACGGGCGCGAGCAGCGGCACCAGGGCCGCGGGCAACTCGGCGCGCAGCCGCTCGACGGCCGCCGCATGGTCCCAGCCCTCCTGGGTGACCAGATAGCCGACCAGGAGTTGGTTGCCGCCGCGCGCCGTGCGGACCGCGCACGCCGCGCCCGCCACACCGGGCAGGGCCTGGAGCGCGGCGTCCACCTCGCCCAGCTCGATCCGGCGACCGCCCAGCTTGATCTGTTCGTCGCCCCGGCCGAGGAAGACCAGCCCCTCCGGTTCCGCGCGGACGAGGTCGCCGCTGCGGTAGGCGCGCCGCCAGCCGAGGGATTCGAGCGGGGCGTACTTCTCGGCGTCCTTCGCCGGGTCCAGGTAGCGGGCCAGTCCGACACCGCCGATGACGAGCTGTCCGCTGCCGCCCATCGGTACCGGTTCGCCGGACTCGTCGACCACGGCCAGTTCCCAACCGTTCAGCGGGAGGCCGATCCGGATCGGTTCCTCGCCGGTCAGGAGCGAGGCGCAGGCGACGACGGTGGCCTCGGTGGGGCCGTACGTGTTCCACACCTCACGGCCCTCGGTGACCAGGCGCTGGGTCAGCTCGGGCGGGCACGCCTCCCCGCCGAAGATCAGCAACCGGACGTCGGCGAGGGTGTCGGGCTCCCAGAGCGCGGCCAGGGTGGGGACCGTGGACACCACGGTGATGTCCTGTTCCAACAGCCAGGGGCCGAGGTCGGCGCCGCTGCGGACCTGGGAGCGGGGGACGGGCACGAGGCAGGCGCCGTGGCGCCAGGCCAGCCACATCTCCTCGCAGGACGCGTCGAAGGCGACGGACAGCCCGGCCATGACCCGGTCGCCGGGCCCGATCGGTTCCTCGGCGAGGAAGAGCGCGGCCTCCGCGTCCACGAACGCGGCGGCGCCGCGGTGGCTGACCGCGACACCCTTGGGCTTGCCGGTGGAACCGGAGGTGAAGATGATCCACGCGTCGTGTTCGGGTCCGGGGCGCCGGGCGGGCTCCCTCGGCAGTCCTGCGGGCGCCGCCGCCGGTTCGGTCACCTCGACACGCTCTCCGGCGCCCAGGACGGCCCGTACCCCGGCCTCGGCGAAGACCAGCTCCGCCCGCTCGTCCGGGTCCTCGGCGTCGACCGGCACGTAGGCGGCGCCGGCGGCGAGCACGGCGAGGACGGACACGTACAGCTCGTTGGTCCCGGACGGCACGCGAACGCCGACCCGGTCGCCGCGCCCCACCCCAGCGGCCGCGAGGGCACGCCTGCGACGCTCCACCTCCGAGGCCAGCGCCCGGTAGGTCAGGCGGGCGGCGCCGTCGTCCAGGGCGAGCTCGTCGGGGTGCGCGCGCACGGTGGCGTCGAAGACGTCGACGAGGGTGCGCGGAGGGGCGGCGGGCCCGGCGGAGAAGAGTGCGCCCTTACCGGACTCCCCGCCCGTCCCGTGCTCCCCGGACTCCCCGTGCCCGGCGGAACCGCCGGGCCCGCCCGAACCCTCGGGCCCGAGGCCGTCTCGGTCCGCGTCGGCGGCGCCCACGTGGCCGTTTCCGCCCTCGTCGTCGAGCAGAGTCAGTTCACCGCGCTCAGGTGTGGCTGCCATCGGCCCTCACGTCTCGGTCCCGGAGTGTCCCGGGTCGCCGGCGGAGCCCAGGTTTGCCCGGGTTGTTCCGGCCCAGCACCAAACAACCGGCCAGTCTAGTGCGCGATCAATAATCTTCTCGTCGAAGCCTTGTGTGTGGCGGAGAAGAGGCGGTAGGCGCGGCGGAGGCGCCTCGTCCGCGCCTCGTCCGCGCCGCGATGCCGCACGATCCGCCTGAAAGGCCGACAACCATTCGGTGTTGGGCGAACTCTTGCGGCATCCTGGGGGCATGAACGACGTACCGGCCGAAAGGCCCGCCGATGCCCCCGCCCCCGCGGCTCGCCTGGCCTCCCTCGCCGCCGCGCTGGCCGACGAGACCCGGGCCGCCATCTGTATGACCCTGCTCGAAGGGCGCGCCTGGACCGCCGGTGAACTGGCCCGGATCACCTCGGTCGCGCCGTCCACGATCAGCGGCCACCTGTCGCGGCTGCTCGACGCGGGGATCTGCGTCACCGAGCGGCAGGGCCGCCACAGCTACGTACGGATCGCGGACGCGGCGACGGCCCGCCTGGTGGACGAACTCGCCTCCCACGCCATCCCGGATCGGGACGCCGCGCACGCCGTGCCCGTCGTGTCCGCGCCCGACCCCCTCGCCCGGGCCCGGACCTGCTACGACCACTTCGCGGGGCGGCTGGGGATGGCGGTCACCGACGCCATGGCGGAGCGGGGGCTGCTGCGGATCGAGGAGGCCTTCGAGTTGACCGAGGCGGGGCGCGAGTGGTGCGGCCGGGCAGGCGTGGACCTTGCCCGGGAAGGGCGTCGGCCCCTGGCGAGCTCCTGCCTGGACTGGACCGAGCGGAGGCGGCACCTGGGCGGCCTCGCCGGGGCGCGGCTGTGTGCGCGTGCGCTGGACGAGCGCTGGGTGGTGAGGCCGGTCGGCGGCGGCCGGGGGCTCCTGGTGACCGACGAGGGGGAGCGGGCCTTGGGGGAACTGCTGGGGATCGCGGCGGAGGCCTGGGCCTGACGATCGGGTGCCGGACGCGGGGACACCGCCGAGAAGTGGAGTGAACATTTCGGTGGACGCCGAAATATTTGCTGGTTAGGGTGCCTCCATGAAGTCCCGTCTGAGTGTGCTCTCACCCGCCGTCCTCACGGTCGGCGCCGTCACCTTCACGGTGTTCGCCTGGGCCTCCGCCTTCGTGTCCATCCGCAGCGCCGGCGCCGCCTACTCACCCGGGGCCCTGGCCCTCGGCAGGCTGCTGGCCGCCTCCCTGGTGCTCGTCACCCTGCTCCTGATCCGACGCCAGGGACTGCCCCCGCGCGGAGCCCGGCGCGGCATCGTGGTGTCCGGACTCGTCTGGTTCTGCGGCTACACCATCGCGCTGAACTGGGGCGAACGGCTGGTCGACGCGGGTACGGCCTCCCTGCTGGTGAACACCGGCCCCATCTTGATGGCCCTGCTCGCCGCCCGCCTGTTGGGTGAGGCGCTGCCGCCGCGACTGCTGGCCGGCATGGCCGTCTCCTTCGTCGGCGCGGTGGTCGTCGGCCTCTCCATGTCGTCCGGCGGCGACGGATCCACCTCGGTGCTCGGGGTCGCGCTGTGCCTGCTGGCCGCCGTGGCCTACGCCACCGGTGTGGTCGCGCAGAAACCGGCGCTCTCCTTCGGAACCCCCCTCCAGATCACCGCGTACAGCTGCCTGATCGGCGCCGTGGCCTGCCTTCCCTTCGCCGGGCAATTCGCGACGGAACTGCCCGAGGCACCCCTGTCCGCAACGCTGAACATGATCTACCTGGGCGTGGTGCCGACCGCGCTCGCCTTCATCGCGTGGACGTACGCCCTGGCCCGGATGCCGGCCGGGAAACTGGGCTCCACGACCTACGCCGTACCGGCCGTCGTGGTCCTGCTGAGCTGGGTGTTCCTGGGCGAGGTACCCGCATGGCTGACCCTGCTCGGCGGAGTGCTGTGCCTGGCCGGGGTGGGGGTGGCCCGGAGCCGTCCGCGCACCGTGACGCCCACCGAGACCGAGGTGCGCGCCGCGGCGTAGGCGGCGGCAGGACCCCATCCGCCGGGGCGGGCCCGACGTCGACTCCCTCAGACGGCGCGGCGTCGTACGACGACCACCGCGAGCACGACCGCGATCAGCGGCCAGAGCACGTACACGATCCACGAACCGGCGACGGTCGCGCTGTGACCCAGGGACGAGGGATCCGGCTCCCAGCTCTGGACCAGGCGCTGCCAGGCGCTGGAGGGCATCGCGTGATTGACGGCCGCGGACCACGGCTCGCTCTGCGAGAAGACCGGCGGCAGCATCACCAGTGTGAAGACGCCGACGACCATGGTGGCGACACCGTGCCGGACCAGCGCCCCGATCCCCAGCCCGACCAGCGAGCAGACCGGGGCCAGCAGGGCGGACGCGACCAGCGCCCGGGCCACGCCGGGATGGGCGAACGGCACCCCGGCGTGCCGACCGTCCAAGACGGCCTGGGACACCAGGAACGAACCGGTGGAGACGACCGCGCCGACCGCGCTCCACAGCGCGGCGGTGACGACCGCCTTGGCCGCCACCACCGCACCGCGCGCGGGCACGGCCACGGTGGTCGTTCGGATCAGTCCGCTTGCGTACTCGCTCACGACGGTGAGGGCGCCGAGGGCGGTCGCCACCACCATCAGCGGCCAGTAGCCCGCGGGCGGGAAGGCGACGAAGGGGAGGAAGTCGCGGTTCCCCGTGGGGTTCGGGCCGGAGCCTTCGAGGTTGCCGACCTCCGCCAGAGCCACCGCCGCGGCGGACCCGATGACGAACGCGAGGGTGAGGGCGAGCGCCCACCAGGTCGAACGCAGCGACCGCGTCTTGATCCACTCGGAGGCGATCAGATCGCGGAATCGGACGGGCGGCTCCACGATGGACGCGGCAGGGCAGGCCGGGGCGGGCGGGGGCGCGGGGGTGTGGGCGGTCATCAGGACGTTCCTCCCGGGTACTCGACGCTGTCGGCGGTGAGTTCCATGAACGCCTCCTCCAGGGAGGCGGTACGGGTGGTCAACTCGGTCAGATGGATGCGGTGTTCGCCGGCGAGCGCTCCGATCCGGTCGGCGGGCAACCCGGTCACGACGATCCGCTCGCTGCCCGCCGAACCCTCCGGCTCCACGTCCGCTCCCGCCGCGGTCAGCACCGCCGTCAGTCCCGCGGCCCGCGGCGTGCCCACCACGACGCCGAGACGGGCGCTCCGCTCCGCGAACTCCCGGAGTGACTCGGCGGCGAGGAGCCGGCCCCGGCCGATGACGACGAGTTCGTCCGCGGTGTTCTCCATCTCCGACATCAGGTGGCTGGAGAGGAAGACCGTGCGCCCCTCGGCCGCGAGCCGCCGGAAGAGACGGCGGGCCCAGAGCACACCCTCCGGGTCCATGCCGTTGACCGGCTCGTCGAACATCAACACGGGCGGATCGCCGAGCAGGGCGGCGGCGATGCCGAGCCGCTGCTTCATGCCCAGTGAGAACCCGCCGACGCGGCGGGTCGCCACCCCGGCCAATCCCACTTCCCGCAACACCTCGTCCACCCGTCCCGACGCGATGCCATTGCTCCTGGCCAAGGCGGACAGATGGGCCGCCGCGCTGCGTCCGCCGTGGACCTGACCGGCGTCGAGGAGGGCCCCGACACGGCGCAACCCCCGAGCGTGACGCCGGAAGGGGACACCGCCGACAGTGGCGGTGCCACCGTCGGGCGAGTCCAGGCCCAGGATCATCCGCAAGGTGCTGCTCTTGCCCGATCCGTTGGGTCCGAGGAAGCCGGTGACCCGGCCCGGCCGCACGCTGAAGGACAGGTGGTCGACGGCAGTCCTGCCGCCGTACTGCTTGGAGAGTTCGTTGACTTCGATCACGAGGACAACCCTTCCGGGCCGATCCCGCCCGGGCATGCGGCCGCGGGAGACAATCGCGCCGCCGCGTTCGCCCCGGGGCGTACGTCCCCGGGGTGATGCCGGGCGGGCGAGCGCCGGCTACCCTCGCGGCATGGACGCCACACCGGTCACCCCGTCACCCGCGCGCCGCACCGGTCGCGAACTCCCCGTGGGGCGGGCGCGCCGATGACGACGACGAGGGCCATGGCCTGGGCGGGTGGCGTCCTGTACGTGCTCGTGCCCGGGCTGCTCGTGGGGAGTGCACCGAGGGCTTCGGGCACCTTCCACGCCATCGGAGTGCTGCTCGCCGCGAGCCTGCTCGTCGGTGTCGTCCGCCGGAGCCCCGTGGTCGCGCTGGCCATGACCTGCCTCGGAGCCACCGCCGCAGTGGTCCTCCCCGGCTCCTCCCCACCGGTCCAGGAGGGTTCCTTCCAGGGCGAGTTCCTGTCGCTCCTTGCGGCGGACCTCGTCCTGGGCCTGATCGTCGCCACCCGCGGCCGAGGTGTGTCGATCGCTGCCGCGACCGCCACCCTCCTCGTCCAAGTCCTCGTGATCGGCGGCTTCTCGGACGGGAACACACTGACCGTCAACGGGGTGATCGCCCTCCTCGCGCTCCTCGCGTCCTGCATGGCGGGCCTGTTGGTCCGCGAACGGCGGGAGCACGCGACGGAGCTCCGATCGCAGGAGGTGGCGGAGGCGGTGACCGCCGAACGCCTGCGGATCGCCCGGGAACTGCACGACATGGTCGCGCACAGCATCGGCATCATCGCCATCCAGGCAGGGGTGGGCTCCCGCGTCATCCGGACCCAGCCGGACGAGGCCGCGGAAGCGTTGCGGGCCATCGAAACCACCGGCAGGGAGACGCTGTCGGGCCTTCGACGCACCCTGGTGGCACTGCGCCGGACCGACACCGGCGCGGCGGGCTCGGGCCCGATGCCCCCCGGACCCGCCCCGGGCCTGGACGACCTGGACAGGCTGGCCGAGGCCACCGCGGACGCGGGCGTCCGCGTCGACCTGCGACGCACCGGCCTGCGGCGCCCCCTGCCGACGGACATCGACCTGTCGGCCTACCGTATCGTCCAGGAGGCGCTGACCAACGTGGTCCGCCATGCGGGCACCGGCCGGTGCAGGGTGCTCATCGACCACGGGGAAGAGGAACTGTCGGTGGAGATCGTCGACGACGGGCGGGGCGCCACCGCGACCGGCTCGGGCCACGGTTTCGGCATCGTCGGCATGCGGGAACGAGTCGGCCTCCTGCAGGGCCGGCTCAGCGTCGGCCCCCGACCCGAGGGCGGCTTCCGGGTGGCGGCCCGACTGCCCCTGCCCGAACGCGTCGGCGTCGCGGCGGAGACCCGATGACCATCCGCATCGTGCTCGCGGACGACCAGCCCCTGGTGCGGGCCGGACTGCGCGTCCTCATGGCCGACCACCCCGACCTCGAGGTCGTCGGCGAGGCGGGCACCGGCTCCGAAGCGGTCCGACTGGTGGGTGCCCTCAGCCCCGACGTCGTGGTGATGGACATCCGAATGCCCGACATGGACGGGATCTCGGCCACCCGGCTGATCACGGCAGGTCCGACGGCGACCCGCGTCCTCGTGCTGACCACCTTCGACGAGGACGACCACGTCCACGGGGCGCTCCGGGCCGGGGCGAGCGGGTTCGTGGTCAAGGACATGGCCCTGGACGACATCCTCGCGGCGATCCGGGTGGTCGCCGCCGGAGACGCGCTCATCGCCCCGGGTGTGACCCGGCGCCTGATCGCGGAGTTCATCGGGCGCCCCGCGCCGGCCCGGAGTCCCTCCGCTCGGCCGGTCGAGGGCATCACCGAGCGGGAGCGGGAGGTACTGACCCTGGTCGGACAGGGCCGGTCGAACACCGAGATCGCGGAGGAACTCTTCATCACGGTGGCCACCGCCAAGTCACACGTGTCGCGGCTGCTCACCAAACTGGGTGCCCGCGACCGGGTCCAACTGGTGATCACCGCCTACGAGGCGGGTCTGGTCACCCTCCCGGGCTGACCCGACTCCCCGTGTGGGCACCGCCCGCGGGGAGACATCCCGCACGCGGCGGGTGATGCCGTCGCCCCCGCGTCCCGTTCCAGGTCCGTCGCCCCCCGCGTCCCGTTCCACGTCCGCCGTCGCCGTGTCCGCCGGCGCCCGCGCGCCGGGTCGACTCCCGGGCACCCCCCCGCTCCTTGGTCGCTGCCGGCCGCGCCACCGCACGGGCGGATCCGCGCGCAGCTCACGGCCCCCGCCCGGTGTCGGGAGAGCGGATTCTCAACCCCCGCGCATGTGAAGGGCGTTGACAAAGCCGGCATCTGCTAGAAACCTGTGGCGCCACGACCGCACAATGCGGATCGGATCACTCAAAAACTCAAGAATGCTTTGCAAGTTCACGGCAGGCGCGCGTGCCTGCCGGCGTCCCACGCTCGGCTCTCCGGCCCGCTGCATCGGCATCGAGGCCGTCCCCCCATGGAACAGAGGACAGCATGAGATGGATGCAAGGCGGCCTGCGGTTGCCGGCCGGCCTGGTCGTGGCGATGTTGATGGCCATCGGACTCCTCCCGGCGACCCTCGCCACCGCTGCGGGCGGCCCCGATCTCGCCCTCGGCAAGCCGGTCACCGCGAGCGGATCCCTCGGCGGGTACGCGGCCTCGGCGGTCACGGACGGCAACCAGGCCTCGTACTGGGAGAGTCCGTCCACCTTCCCGCAGTGGCTGCAAGTGGACCTCGGGCGCAATGTCTCCGTCGATGAGGTGGTGCTGAGACTGCCCGCCTCCTGGGAGACGCGCACCGAGACGCTGACCGTCCAGGGCAGCACCGACGGAAGCACCTTCAGCACCCTGTCGGCCTCGTCCGGACGCGAGTTCAACCCGGCCCGCGCCAACACCGTGACCATCGGTTTCACCGCCGCGACGGTGCGACAGGTGCGGGTGGCCGTCAGCGGCAACACCGGTTGGCCGGCCGCCCAGGTGTCCGAGTTCGAGGTCCACGCCGCCGACGGAGGCGGCGATCCGGGAGACCCGGGAGACCCGGGCACCCCGCCGACCGGCGTGAACCTGGCGAAGAGCAAGCCCATCGAGGCGTCCAGCACCACCCAGACGTACGTCGCGGCCCACGCGAACGACGACAGCGTCACCAGCTACTGGGAGGCGGCCGGTCAAGCATCGACGCTGACCGTCACGCTCGGCTCCAACGCCGACGTCACCGGGGTCGTCCTCAAACTGAACCCCGACCCCGCCTGGTCCACCCGGACCCAGGCCGTCGAGGTGCTCGGCCGCGAGGAGTCGGCGTCCGGCTTCACCTCGCTGCGAGCCCGCGCCGACCTCGTGTTCAGCCCCACCGGCAACCGGAACACCGTGACGCTGCCCGTCACCGGGCGCCTCGCCGACGTCCAGCTGAAGTTCACCGGCAACACCGGGGGCGGTGGCGGCCAGATCGCCGAGTTCCAGGTCATCGGCGCCCCCGCCCCGAACCCGGACCTCACCGTCACCGACCTGTCCTGGGCGCCCGTGACCCCCTCCGAGAGCGACGCCGTCACCGTGGGCGTCACGGTCCGCAACGCCGGCACGGTCGCCTCCGGCACCACCACCGTGAACGTCAGCCTCGAAGGTGCGCTCGCCGGGAGCGCACCGGTCGGAGCCCTCGCGGCCGGAGCCTCGACAACCGTTCCGGTCGCGGTCGGCAGGCGGCCCATGGGCAGCCACACCGTCTCGGCCGTCGTCGACCCCGACGACACGGTGCCCGAGCAGGACGACACCAACAACAGCCGTGTCGCCGCGGCGAAACTCGTCGTCGGTCAGGCTCCCGGACCCGACCTCGAAGCCCTCTCCATCACCACCGACCCGGCCGACCCGGCCGTCGGCGCCCAGGTCTCCTTCACCGTGGCCGTACGCAACCGCGGCACGACGGGCGTGAACCCGGGCACCGTCACCCGGCTGGTGGCGGGCGCCACCACCCTGAACGGCCCCACCCCGGCCATCGCCGCGGGCGCGACCGTCAGCGTGCCCGTCAACGGCACCTGGACCGCGGTCAGCGGCGGCGCCACCCTCACGGCGACCGCCGACGGGACCGGCCTGGTCGTCGAGACCAACGAGACCAACAACAGCTTCTCCCGCGCCGTCGTCGTCGGCCGCGGCGCCGCCCTCCCGTACACCGAGTACGAGGCCGAGGCCGGCACCTACACGGGCACGCTGCTGCGGACCGACGCGAAGCGCACCTTCGGCCACACCAACTTCGCCACCGAGTCCTCGGGTCGGGAGTCGGTCCGCCTGACCTCCACCGGCCAGTACGTCCAGTTCACCTCGACCGGGTCGGCCAACTCGATCGTCGTGCGCAACTCCGTCCCCGACGCCCCGAGCGGTGGCGGCGCCGACGCCACGATCAGCCTCTACATCAACGGCACCTTCGCCCAGAAGCTCACCCTGTCCTCCAAGCACAGCTGGCTCTACGGCAGCACCGACAGCCCCGAGGGCCTGACCAACACCCCGGGCGCGGACGCCCGCAGGCTCTTCGACGAATCGCACGCGCTGCTCGCGAAGAGCCACCCGGCCGGCACCACCTTCCGCCTCCAGCGCGACGCCGACGACACGGCCCCGTACCACGTCATCGACCTGGTCGACCTGGAGCAGGTGGCGCCTCCGGCGGCCAAACCCGCCGAGTGCACGTCGATCACCGACTACGGTGCGATCCCGGGCGACGGCAACGACGACACCGCCGCCATCCAGAAGGCCGTGACCGCCGACCAGAACGGGCAGATCGCCTGCGTCTGGATCCCGCGGGGTCAGTGGCGCCAAGAGCAGAAGATCCTCACCGACGACCCGCTGGACCGAGGCCAGTTCAACCAGGTGGGCATCAGCAACGTGTCCATCCGGGGCGCGGGCATGTGGTACTCCCAGCTCTACACGCTGACCGCGCCGCAGAACGCGGGCGGCATCAACCACCCGCACGAGGGCAACTTCGGGTTCGACATCGACGACAACACGCAGATCTCCGACATCGCCATCTTCGGATCGGGCACGATCCGCGGCGGCGACGGCAACGCCGAGGGCGGAGTGGGCCTCAACGGCCGCTTCGGCAAGAACACGAAGATCACCAACGTGTGGATCGAGCACGCCAACGTCGGGGTCTGGGTCGGCCGCGACCACGACAACATCCCCGCCCTGTGGGGACCCGGCGACGGCGTCCAGTTCAGCGGGATGCGCGTCCGCGACCTCTACGCCGACGGCATCAACTTCGCCAACGGCACCCGAAACTCGACGGTCTTCAACTCCTCCTTCCGCACCACCGGCGACGACGCCCTCGCGGTGTGGTCCAGCAAATACGTCAAGGACCAGTCGGTGGACATCGGCCACGACAACCACTTCCGCAACAACACCATCCAGCTGCCGTGGCGGGCCAACGGCATCGCGGTCTACGGCGGTTACGGCAACACCATCGAGAACAACCTCATCAGCGACACCATGAACTACCCCGGCATCATGCTGGCGACCGACCACGACCCACTGCCCTTCTCCGGGCAGACCCTGATCTCCGGCAACGGGCTGTTCCGCACGGGCGGCGCCTTCTGGGGAGAGGACCAGGAGTTCGGCGCGATCACGCTCTTCGCCGCCAACCAGCCCATCCCGGGCGTCGTCATCCGCGACACCGAGATCCACGACTCCACCTATGACGGGATCCAGTTCAAGACGGGTGGGGGAGCGGTGCCCGACGCGAAGATCACCAACGTGCGCGTCGACAAGTCCAACAACGGCGCCGGCATCCGGGCGCACGGCGGGGCACGCGGCAGCGCGACCCTGTCGAACGTCGTCCTCACCGATTCGGCGGCCGGCGACATCGTGGTCGAGCCCGGATCACAGTTCGTGATCAACGGCCACTAGGGCGTCTCTTTCGGATCGTGCCGGTCAGGCAAGATCCGAAAGAGACCGCCTCGACGCTCAGGGAAGCCGGCACGCAGGACGGTGCGGGCCACCGCTCGATCGCGGTGGCCCGCACCGTCCTGTCCCGCGCCGTCCCGTCCGGTCGGGAGGCGCCGTCAGCGCCTGCGGAGTCGGTCGACGAGCCGCCTGGCCTGCGCCCGCTTGCGCGGATCGGCGGCGGCACGACGGACGGACGCCTCCGCCCGGACACCCTGCGGGGTGCGACGGAATTCCTTCAACTTGGCGAGCAGACCGGCCATGGTTTCCCTCCCCGGATACGTAACCTTTACCCGCGTCTGCCCCGGCGCCGGGCGACGATGCGCGGGATCCGGGCACGGCCCACTCGCCCCCGCGAACCAGGCATCACGGACGTCATCGCCGCGCGCCCACCCGGTCCGGGACGGACCCCCTCTCGGCGTGCTGCTCCCCGCCCGGCCCGCTGTCCGGCGCCTGCGCACGGCGCGGGCCCCGGTCGGCGTCGGCACCACGCCGCGCTCGGGGGAACAGCGTCCACTGCGCGAACCACCACGTCCCCGCGACGACACCCGCCCAGAACATTCCGGCCGCCACCGCCGCCGACCACGGCGCCCGTTCACTCCACCTCTCCAGTCCGGTGAACCCCACCCAGGCGGTGAGGAACACAGCTGTCACACGTACACGTCGATGCCGGAACATGCGGCGCCCCTACCCCACACGCCCCGCCGCACACAGGGTCCGACCAGCACTCTCCTCGTGGCCGATTCCCCTGGGTCACGCCCGCGGATGATCCTCCTCGTCGAGCGGGCGGGTGCGGTTTGTCCTTCGCGCCGTCGGGCACGAGCGGCGGGGTCCGTCTCCTGCCGAGATCCGCTCTGAGGAGTTATGAACACCGTTCTGCGTCTACTGACCGTCATGGGCGGTTCGATCGTGCTCACACTCACCGTGGGCTGGTTCACCGACCTGCTGTTGCGCCGCGCCGACGCACGGCACCCGGAGACACCGCTGTGGAACCGCCTGCGCCGCTGCCGGGTGTCCCTGCAGGTCTTCCTGCTCGCCGCCCTGCTCAAGGGCTCGTACCGGCAGATCGACTGGCGGCCCCTGCGGGAACACGAGGGCGCCGTCAGTCAGGTGCTGTCCCTGATGCTGATCGGCGCCGGTGCGTGGTTCGTCGTCCACATCACCTCCGCCGTGGTCGAGTCCTCGTACGCCCGCTACGCGACCGGCACCCGTGATCCCTCCCGGGTCCGCCGGGTACGGACCCAGGTCACCCTGATCATGAGGATCGTCACCGCGGTCGTCGCCGTCGTCGCGGCGGCCGCGATGCTGCTGACCTTCCCCGACTTCCGGGCCATCGGCACGTCCGTCCTGGCCTCCGCGGGCATCATCGGCATCGTGGCGGGCGTCGCCGCCCAGTCCACCCTGGGCAATCTCTTCGCCGGCTTCCAGATCGCCTTCGGCGACATGGTGCGGATCGGCGACACGGTGGTCGTGAACGAGGAGTGGGGAGTGGTGGAGGAAGTGACCCTCACCTACCTGGCCGTGCGTACCTGGGACGAACGCCGCATCACCATGCCGGTCTCCTACTTCACGGGCCGTCCGTTCGAGAACTGGTCGCGCGGTGGAATCCAGATGACGGGCGCGGTGTTCATCCACTGCGATCACGCCACGCCCTTCGCGCTGATGCGGGAGAAGCTGAAGGAGATCCTGGACGCCTGCGAGGAATGGGACGGTCGCGGCTGGGACCTCGCCGTCACGGACACCACGGCCAGCACCGTCACGGTCCGTGCGATCGTCACGGCGAAGGACCCGGACGACCTGTGGACCACACGGTGCACGGTACGCGAGCAGCTCGTCGCCTGGCTGGCCGAGAAGCACCCCTACGCACTGCCCCGCATCGCCACGTCTCCCGCGGCGGAGGCCTCCGGCGACCACTGACGTCCGGGTGGGTGGTTGAACGCGCATGCATGTCGAGGTGTCGGTGGGGCAGACGGTTCGCGGGGGGCGAACCAGTGTCCCTGCTGGACGCTGACGCATTTTCAACGTGTTCCCGCCCTGGTCACAGGGCATTTGATGGTTACCGTCAAGAGTGCCCGAAGGGGGCCGCCCGTGCCTATCACCCATGATTTCGACAACGGCGTGCTGGTCATCCGTCTCAACGAAGACCTGGACATCAGCAACCGCGGTGTGGCGCTCTGGGAGTTGGAGGCCCTGCTTCGCGGGTACCGGCCGCGGCACCTCGTCATGGTGGTCGCGGCCCCGCTCATCGGCCCGGCGGTACTGAGCACCGTGTTGCGGGCCGAACGGCGCTGCCAGGAGCTGGGCGCCACCCTCAGCGTGGTGGCCCCCGAGCGCGAGGCGCAGCGGATGCTGCGCTCCCACAACAAGCCGCACGTGTACGAGACGATCGCCCAGGCCGTCGCGGCCGAGGAGAGCGCCGGCACGGCAGCGGCCTGACATGTCGTCAACTTCCTTGTTCCACACGGGAAGTGTCCATGCGTGAGGAGCGTCCTGCCCGGCCCGGCCGAGCAGGACGCTTTGCCGTGCCACGGTGTCGAGCGGAGATCATCAAGCGGTAGGCTCGTCCCGCAACACGACGCGAAGGAGCTTTCGGTGGCGCGGGTTGCGGTGATCGGCGGGGGAATCGGCGGGCTGGGGACGGCGCTCATGCTCGGACGACGGGGCCATGCGGTCACGTTGTTCGAACAGGACGCGCGGCAGGCCGGAGAGGACCCGAACCGGGACTTCTTCCACTGGAAGAGACCCCGCGTCCCCCAGGCCGTCCAACCCCACTCGTTCCTCGCGCCCGTGCGCACCGTGCTGCGGGCCGAGGCCCCTGACGTCTACGCGGACCTGCTGGCACGCGGAGCCCGGGAGTACCACGACTTCGACTGGTTCGGCGAGCACCCGCCGCACCGGGCCGGCGACGAGGACCTGGTGACCCTGCGCACCCGCCGCATCGTGCTGGAGGCCGCCCTGGCCTCGGCCGTACGGCGGGAGGACACCGTGGAGGTGCGGGGCGGCCGTCGGGTGTCCGGGCTCGCCTTCGCGGCGGGTGGACCGGCCCGGGTCACCGGGGTGCGGGTGGGAACGGACACGTACGAAGCCGACCTCGTCGTCGACGCGTCCGGTCGCCGCTCGCCGGTTCCCGCATGGCTGGTCGCGGCCGGCTGCCGGCCGCCCGTGGTCGACAGCCACCGCACCGGGATCGCCTACCTGTGCCGCTGGTACCGCCTGCGTGCCGACGGTCCGCGCGACCCCGGACGGGTGAAGACCGGCTCGGCCTCGTCGTTCGCGCTCGCCGGCGTCTTCCCCTCGGACAACGACACCTTCGCGGTGCACCTGGTGCTCTCCACGGGTGATGCGACCCGCGGCGCGCTCACCGACCCCGCCGTGTTCGAGGCCGCCGCCCGCCGTTTCCCCGCCACCGCCGCCTGGCTCGACCTGGACCCCGAACCGCAGTCGGCCGTCCTCGCGATGGCCGGCCTGGACAACCGCTGGACCGCCCTCGTCGACGACGAGGGTCCCGTCGTCACCGGGCTGGTCAACGTCGGGGACAGCCTCATGCACACCAACCCCACCCTGGGTCACGGCGTGGCCCTCGGGCTGGGCGCCGCCCAACACCTCGCCACCCATGCCGACCTGATCGCCGCGGACCCCGCCCACCATCACACCTGGACGGCGCGGACCCTCCGCCCGTGGTTCGACGCACAGGTCGCGGCCGACCGCGCCAACGAACGACGCCTCACGGAGAGCGCACCACCCACGGACCGGCGGGCCGCGGCCGTGGCCGCCTGCGCCTTCGACGATCCCGTCGTCATGAGGGCCCGAGCCCAGGTACGCCACCTCCTGAGACCGGCCCAGGACGCCTACGGCACCGACGAGGTGGACCGACACGTGACCTCCTGGCTGGAGGCCCACCCGGAGTTCTCGCCGCGGCTCGACGGCCCGACCCGAGAACAGTGGGAAGCGCTCGTCCCGGCCTGAGCCCGACCCGCCCCGCCACACCGACCGCCCACCCCGTACCGACCGTCGAGGAGGGGCGCCCCGTTCGGGGGCGCACGCGCCGTCGCCTGTGCCTCACGCGCTCCCGCACGCCGCTCACAAGGGCTGTTCGCGGGGCGCTCGGCTCGGCGACCATGGCGCCCTGTACGCACTTCGAAGGGGGAACGATGGGGCGTCGTTGGCTGGTGACGGGGGGTTCCTCGGGGCTGGGGCGGGCGTTGGCCACGGCTGCGGCGCGGGCCGGCGATCAGGTCGCGGTGACCGCGAGGAAACTCGCTTCCCTGGACGATCTCGTCCAGGCCTGGCCCGGCCACATCACCCCGATCGCGATGGAGTTGCGCGACGCGCGGCAGTGCGAGGAGGCCGTCCGGACCGCCGCGGACCGCATGGGAGGGATCGACGTCATGGTCAACAATGCGGGGAGCGGCCTCTTCGGCACGGTCGAGGAGGTGTCCGACGCCGAACTCCGCGACCAGATCGAGACCCTGCTCGTCGGCCCCTGGCGCCTCACGCGTCTGGTCCTGCCGCTGATGCGGGCCCAGGGCGGCGGACACATCGTCAACATCTCCTCGCTGGGCGGACGCATGGCCTTTCCCGGTCTCGCCTCCTACGTCGCGGGAAAGCACGCGCTGGAGGGCATGTGCCAGGCCCTGGCCGCCGAGGTGGCTCCGTTCGGGGTGAGGGTGACGGCCGTCGAGCCCGGCGTCTTCGCCACCCGGTACGGATCGTCCCTCGCGGAGGCGGCCCACCGTCTCCCGGACTACGCGGAGGCGACCGGCGAGATGCTCGGCGGGTTCCGGGCGATGGAGGACAACGAGGAGTACGGGAGGCCCGAGGACTTCGCGGACCGTGTGCTCGCGGTCGTCGCCTCCGACGCGCCCACGCCCCTGCGGGTACCGGTGGGCGAGGACGCCTTCGCCTACCTGGAGGCGGCCGAGCAGGCGGCCCGGGAGGAGTTCGCGGCGGCCCGTGCCCTCGTGCGACCGCAGGTCTGACCCACCGGGGATCCGACCCACCGCACCGACCCGCGCGCGAACGCCGCCGCGAGGTGTACGAGAGACAGGAGGTCAGCCGGCGGGCCGCGCAGCCGCCCGTTCCTGGAACGTGCGCCGGTAGACGCTGGGGGACAGGCCGACGATCCGCGCGAAGTGCGCCCGCAGGCCGGCGGGTCCGCCGAATCCGCAGGTGGCGGCGATCCACTCGATGGTCCGGTCGTTGGTCTCCAGGTACTGCTGCGCCCGGCGTATCCGCTGTTGCAGCACCCAGCGCAGCGGGGACATCCCGAGCGCGTCGGCGAACCGGCGCTCGACGGTGCGCACGCTCACGTGGGCCCGCGCGGCCAGGTCGGCGGTGGTCAGCGGCAGGTGCAGGTGCTCGTCGGCCCAGTCCAGCAGTCCCGCCAGCCAGTCGTCGCCCGACCCGGGCGGCAACGGGCGCCGGTACTGGGCCTGGCCGCCGTCCCGGTGCGGCGGCGTGACCAGGCCCCGGGCCAACTCCGCGGCCACGGCCGCACCGTGGTCGCCGCGCACCACGTGCAGACAGGCATCGATGCCGGCCACCGTCCCCGCGGAGGTGATCACGTTGGCGTCCTCCACGTACAGCACGGACGGGTCCACCCGGACGGCGGGATGACGACGGGCCAGCTCGTCCGCGTGCAGCCAGTGGGTGGTGGCCCGGCGCCCGTCCAGCACCCCGGCGGCGGCCAGCACGAAGGCGCCGGAACAGATGGACAGGATCCGTGTCCCGCGCTCGTACGCCTCCCGGACGATGCCCACCAGCTCCTCGGGCGGCTCCTCGTGCACGTTCGTGCAGGCGGGGACGACCAGGGTGTCCGCCGTCTCGATGCCCCAGCCGTCGTCGACGGGGGCGAGGGTGAAGCCCGGGGTGAGCCGAACCGACGCGCCTCCGACGGGGAACGCCGCGAACCGGTACCAGGGATCGACCAGATGAGGCCGGTCGACGCCGAATATCTGGCACGGGACGGCTGCTTCGAAGATCGGCATGTCGTCGGTGACGGCCATGGCGACGCGATGGGCGGGCATGACGCGAACCTAGCGCACGTTGACGCTCGGCAAGGTCGTCGCGAAGCGCACCTCCGAGCAGGATGGGAACGCGTCCCACGACAGGAGAAGAACCGATGACGGAGCACCACCACCGACCCGACCGGACCCGTGCGAACCCGGTGATCGCCGTGTTCGGCGGCTACGGTCACACCGCCCGGTTCGTCACGGCGGAACTGCTGGAACGCGGCTGGACACCGGTACTGTCCGGGCGGGACGCCACGAAGCTCGCGGCGGTGGCCGCCGATCTCGGGGTGGAGTGGAAGCTCGCCTCGGTCGACGACGCGGCATCCCTGGACCGCGCGATCGAGGGCGCCGCCGCGGTGATCAACTGCGCGGGCCCCTTCGCCGAGACCGTGCCGCCCCTGGTCGAGGCCGCGTTGCGCGCCGGGATCCACTACCTCGACGTCACCGGCGAGACGCTGGTCGCGATCGACACCTTCGACACGTACCGCGACGACCCGCGCGTGAAGGAGGCCGGGGTCGTGGTGGCCCCGGTGATGGCCTTCTACGGAGCGCTGGGCGACCTGCTCGCCACCGCCGCCATGGGGGACTGGCCCGCCGCCGACGAGATCTCCATCGCGGTGGCGCTGGACAGTTGGCACCCCACCCGGGGAACGCTGCTGGCCGGCGAGCGCCGGGCCGGCCGCCGGGTGGTCTTCACCGACCACCGGCTCCAGGTCCTCGCGGGCGACGAACCGGCGCCGACGGGGACGTGGACGTTTCCCGAGCCGTTCGGGGTCGAGGAGGTGGTGGGCGAGTTCTCCACCACCGACGTGATCACCGTTTCCCGACACCTGGACACCCCGCGGATCAACACGTTCCTGAACGTCACCCCGCTGAAGGACCTGACCGCTCCGCGGACCACGGGTCCGCGCTCCGCCGACGCCGCCGGCCGGTCGGATCAGGTCTTCCTGGTCGAGGTCGTCGTCCGCCGGGGGGACGAGGAGCGCCGGGCGGTGGCCCGGGGCCGCGACATCTACGCCTTCACCGCGCCCATCGTCGTCGAGGCGGTCGAACGGATCGTGGCCGACGGTGGTGTCCGGGGAGGCGTCGGGGGTGTCGTCACCGCCGGGGAGGCCTTCGACGCCGAGGACTTCCTGCGGTCCCTGCCCCTGGACGAACTGGTGCTGGGCGGCGCGTGAGCCCCGGGCGGACGTGCTCCGCCCGCCGGACCCGACGGCGGCGCCGACGCCGGACGCGGCGCCGAGGGCGCGGACGCCGCCCGGACGCCGCGCGGGGTCCCCGGACCAGTGTCCGGGGACCCCGCGCGGGCGAGCCGGGTCAGGGCTTGGTGCGCTTGTCCCGCATCGAGTCCGTGACGCCCTGGGCGCGCTCCTTGGCCTCGCCCATGGCCTCCTTGGCCTTGCCCTTGGCCTGGTCGGTCTTGCCCTCGGCGGCCATCCGGTCGTTGCCGGTGACCTTCCCGGCGACCTCCTTGGCCTTGCCCTTCGCCTTGTCCATGCCGCCCTTGTCGGCCATGGTGCACTCCTTCTGCTGGGGATGCTGACGGGGATCAAACTAGGCGATAACGGGCAAAGGTGCTCGTCGAGATCCGGCGTCGGCTCCCACCGCGCTCCCCGCGCCGCGCCTCGACCCCCTCCTCAGGAGGGCAGGACCGAATCGTCGAAGGTACCCGCGCCGGGAAGCCGGTAGCGGGCCGCGATCAGGGCGGCGTCCGGGTTGCCGGTCCCCGTCGCCGTGCACAGCAGCTCGGCGACCTCCTCCATCCGCCGCCGCGTTCGCGGGCTGCCTTCGAGGGCGTTCAGAAGGCTCAACGTCTCGTACTCCCGGACGGCGGCGGGCAGCAGCGCGGGGTGGGCCATCAGCATGGAGGGAGTTCCCTTCTCCGGCGGTCGATCTCTCTGCGCCGGCGTGTACCCCGCTCCTCGTCGATCACACGGGCCCATGGCCCCGCGCGCAGGACTCGCTCGCGGTCCCGGACTCCGGGGCGCGGGTGGCGCGGCCCGGCCGGCCCCCGGACCCTCCCGGGTCGCCCCGACGGTGGCCGCGACGCAGGATGGGGACCGTGATGACGGTTCTGGTGGTCGGTGTGCCCGAAGGCGAGGAACTGGAACGGCTGCGGTCGCGCATCCAGAGCAACCCGCACTTCCAGGTCATCTCCCATGCCCGCGAGGGAGCCGTCGCCCTCGCCCACGCCCGGGTCCTGCTCCCCGACATCACCGTCCTGGCCCTGTCCGGCGCCCTCGCCGCCGACCCGGCGGCGCTGGAGGTCTTCCGCGGGGTGCGCGCCCTGGACCCGCCGGCGGGGTCGTCCTGCGGACCGGCGCCGACACCCTCGTCGCCGAACTCGACGGTGTGGCCGACGAAGGGGCCGTACACGTCGTCCGCGAGGGCGACGCCGACGGCCTGATGCGCGCCCTGCGCACCATCGGGCTGCGCCGCGCGAGCTGCGACCCGGACGAGATGCCCTGACCGGCCCGCCCGAGGTCGTCCGAGCCGCGCGAGGGCGTGGCCGCCGCTGAGTGCACACCCCTCGCGTCACGGTGCGGGGAAGGCCCGCCGTGGCGGCCCGATATGCGCCGACCCACCCATCCACCTGCGGTTTCGGATTTCCGCCCGTGATCGGGGGCTGGTCTACTGTGCGCTCGGTGAGGCGGCGTGCGCCGCGGTGGGGGCCGCCGGCGGGACGACGGGAAGCACGTGGAGAGCGGAGCCGACATGGAGACCGAGAGCGGCGCGCGCCCCGCGCGATCGGCGGCGGATCGGGCGGGGCGCGGCCCCGAGCGCGAACTCCTGGCCCCGGCACTGGACGCCGTATGTGCGACGGGAGCGGCGTTCCTGTTGCGCGGTGATCCCGGGATGGGGAAGACCGCGCTCCTCGACTGGGCCGAGGAGCGGGCGGGCCGCTCCGGCCTTCGCGTGCTGCGGATGGCGGGGGCCGAGGCCGAATCGGCACTCCCGTTCGCGGCCCTGCACCAGGTGCTGTGGCCGCTGCTCGATACCGCCCACAGCCTCCCTGACGGTCAACGACACCTGCTGGAAGCGGCCTTGGGGGTACGCGCGGAAGCGGCGCCCGCGGTGGAGGAGGTGGCCGGGGCGGCGCTCGCGATGTTGGCCCGGGCCGCCGCCCGCCGGCCGATCGTCCTGCTCCTCGACGGCCTGCAGTGGGCGGATCCTTCCAGCGCCTCCGTGTTCCGGTTCATCGGGTCACGGGCGGCCGGCCTCCCGCTCGTCGTCATCGGCGCCACCCGGCACGAGGGCCGGCACGCCGCACGGGAGGTCGGCCGCCCGATCGACCTCGAACCACTGGACGACGCACGCGCCGGCGACCTGCTGCGCGGGCTGCACCCCCACCTCGCCGCGTGGGCGCGCCGACGTGTCCTGCGCGCCGCGGGCGGCAACCCCCTCGCCCTGCGGGAACTGCCCGCGGAGTGGGAACGCGCCGCCCCGGACCGACTCGCCGTCCACGTCGATCCGGAGACCGGAGAGCTGCTCGGCGAACTGCCGCTGGGCGAACGCCTCGGCAGACTGTACGAGGACCGGCTCCGCGCCCTCCCCGAGGACGCCCGCCACATTCTGCTGCGCGCGGCCCTCGGCGGTCCGGCGACGCCCGGCGCGGCCACGCCCGAGAACATCACGCCCACGGAGACCGACGGCCCGAGCACGGCCGACGACGCGCACCCGTCCATCGGGGCGCAGGCGGCCGACACGTGGCGGCGGATCGAGGACTCCGGACTCGCGCGCGTCGACCCGAGGACGGGCCGCGTGCGCTTCCACCACCCCCTGGTGCACGCCGGGCTCGTCCACACCGCCTCGTCCGCCGAGCGCCGTGCCGCCCACCGCGACCTCGCCGAGGCGCTGCCCCCGCACAGTCCGCAGCGGCTCGCGCACCTCGCGGCGGCCGCCATCGGCCCCGACGACGGCCTGGCCGCCCTGTTGCACGCGGCCGCGCAGACCATGGCGGAACGCGGCGGCGAGGCGGAGGGGGCGAGCGTCATGGCGCGCGCCGCCGGACTCACCGCCGACCCGGAGGCCAGGGCCGCACGCCTCGTCGCCGCCGCGGCCCTGGCCGCACGGGGCGGCCGACTGACGTTCGCGGACCGGCTGCTCGCCGAAGCCGAGAACGAGGCCCGCCCCGGCCCACCGCGCCCGGCGGCCCTGTACGCCCTGGCGGTCGCCTACGTGCGGCTCCACCTCGACGGGGATCCGACCCCCGCGCTCCAGGGGCTGCCCGCCGTGCTGGACGCCGCCGCCCCCTTCCGCGACGCGGCGCAGCGCGCGGCCCTGCTCGAACCGGCGCTCTTTGTCCTCGTCATCGTCGCCTCGCACACCGGCGACGACCGGGCCCGGGCCGCCCTGGACCGCCATGTCGGGCAGGCCTCGGAACTGACCGCGCTGTGCCATCAGGCGTGGGCCGATCCGCCGCGCACCGCCCGGGAGGTGCCCGCCCGCCTGCGGGCCGCCGTCGCGGCACAGGCGGACGGGCCGGCGGACCCCCTCGCCGCCCGGCTGCTCCTGTGGACCGCGATGGCGGTCGACGCCGTCGCGGACCACGCCGAGCTGTGGGACCGCCTCTCGTCCCGGAGCACCTACGTGACCCAGGCGTTCATCGAACTCGCCCGCACCCACGACCACTTCCTCCACGGCCGGTGGGACGAGGCCCTCGCCCTCGCCCGTCGGGGCGCCGCCGCCTCGGCCGCCCACGGCTACGGCTACAACGAGATGATGTTCCTCCTCCACCACGGCCAGGTCCTCGCCGGGCGCGGCGACACCGCCGGCCTGGAGGCGATCACACGGCTCCTGGCGCCCTGGGCGGCCGACCGACACCTTCGGCTGGTCACGGGCCGGCTGCTCGGCCTGAGGGCGCTGTGCGCCCTGGGGCAGGGTCGCGCCGGGGAGGCCTGGCACCACATACGGTCCCTCACCCCGCCGGGAGCTCCGCCGCCGCGCCTGCCCTGGATCCAGCTGACCCTGCTGGACTTCGCCCAGGCCGCCGTGGAAACCGGCCACCGGGACGAGGCGCGGGCCCACCTGCACGCCGTGCGCGAGGCCGGGATCGCGGCCGTCTCTCCCCACCACGCCTTCCTCGTGGCCGCGGCCGAGGCTCTGGCGGCGGCCGACGACGCTGCCGAGGAGCGGTACACGGCCGCCTACGCCCTTCCCGGAGCCGAGCAATGGCCCTTCGAACTGGCCCGGCTCCATCTGGCCCACGGCGCCTGCCTGCGACGCCGCTCCCGCCGCCGGGAGGCCGCCGCCCGGCTGACGGCCGCGCACGCGGTCTTCGAGAGGCTGCGTGCGGCGCCCTGGGCCGGGCAGGCCGCGCGGGAACTCGCGGCCGCCGGAGGACCGGTCCCGGAGGCGGCGCGGGCCGAACGCCCCGTCGGCGCGGTCCGCCACCCGCTCTCCGCACAGGAGTCGAGAATCGCCGAACTGGCCGCCGAGGGGCTGACCAACCGAGAGATCGGCGTACGCCTGAGGCTGTCCCCCCGCACCGTCGGCGCACACCTCTACAAGATCTTTCCCAAGCTGGGCATCACCACCCGGGGCGGGATGGCCCGCGCCCTGCGGGAAGCGGCGACGGACGACGACCACCGGCGGGCCTTCGACACGTAGCCCGGGCGGCGGCGCGGAGCCCCGGCCGCCGGATGCCGGGACGCGCGCGGGGCATCCGCTCAGGCGTCCGCCAGCGCCCGGGCCACCGCGGCCCGCGAGGTGATCCCGAGCTTGGGGAAGACCTTGTAGAGATGCCCGGCGACGGTACGCGGGGAAAGCCGCAACGCCGCGCCGATCTCCTTGTTCGTCAGCCCCGTGGCCACCAGACGCGCGATGCGCAGCTCCTGGGGCGTGAGCGGCTCACGGCCGGCCGGCCCGCCGTCCACCGACCGGCCCGCCGCGCGGAGTTCCTCCCGGCACTGCTCGGCCCACGGATCGGCCCGCAGCTCCAGGAAGGAGTGGTACGCCGTGCGCAGCACTTCCTCGGCCTCGTCCCGCCGGCCCCGCCGCCGCAGGCGGGAACCGTGGGCCAGCCGCAGCCGAGCCAGTTCGAAGACCCACCGGTCGGCGCCCGGTACCGCGTACGCGGCGGCGTACCGCGCGTCGGCGTCCTCGACGTCGTGCTCCTCCGAGCCGGCCGTCAGCGCGTCCGCCGCCGCGAGCAGGAAGGCGTGGTGTCCGGAAATCTCGCCGATCCGGGCCGCCCGCGCGGCGGTCACGTGGGCCACGGCCTCCGCCTGCCTCCCGCACCGTACGGCCGCCAGGACGAAGTCGAAGAAGGGCAGGTGGAACCAGGGCAGTCCGAGGGGCAGTTCACCCGGGGCCATCAACCGGCGCAGCCTGCCGTACGCCTCCTCGTACCGCCCGTGCGCCAGCGCGGCCAGCGCACCCAGATGGGTCAGGTGGTCCGTCACGAAACGCATCCCGGCCCTCTTCGCGGCGGGCTCGATCCGGGCCCGGGCCTCGCGCAGCCCCGCCTCGTCGCCCCTTCCCGCCAGGAAGTGGGCGTGGTAGTGACGGAACAACAACGCGTTGCAGTGGTAGCCGAGTTCCTCGGCGGCGTCCGCCTCCCGCAGGCAGTCCTCCGCCGTGTCCCAGCGGCCTCGCAGGAAATGCCGGTAGCACTTGGCCTTGGCGACGGAACCCTGGGTGGCGAACCCGTGTTGCCCGGCGAAGAGCCGCCACAGGCCGGAGTCCGCGCCGTCCACCGCACAGGCGGTCCAGAGCAGCAGCCAGGAGTGCCCCGCCTCCTGTCCCGACGCCATGCGCTCGGACATCGCCCGCAGCTCGCTCTCCACGCCGTGCGCGGTGCGGGGCGGATCGGCCCAGGCGCGGTGGCACAGGCGAGCGGCCGGGGAGACCTGCCCCAGGTGTGCTTCCAGGGCCCGCCGCCCCCGGGGATCGCCGGTGTACGCCGTGGCGAGCAGCAGTTTGAAGAAGGCCTGTTCCACCAGGTCGCCGAACGGTTCCCCGCCGGAGGCGGCCAGACCGGCGAGGGCCTGCGGCAACAGCGTGAACGACGAGTCGAAGTCCAGGTGATGGCTCTGGTCCACGTACACGACCGCGTACGCGAACAAGGGGGCGATGTCCGCCGGCACCGGACCCCGCTTGAGCTCGTCGACCAGCCGAGCCGTGTAGGGCAGTCGTCCGCCGCGCGCCGACATCACCGCGGCCAGCGTCAGGCGCCTCGCCCGGCTGTCGGGGTCGGTGCTGTGCGCCGCCGCCCGGTCCAGGAGCAGCGCCCCCTCCGCGTCGCCCCCGCGGAGCGCGAGCCGCGATCCGGCCTCCTGGAGCCGCGCGGCGAGCGGCTCGCCGGGGGCCTCGGCGGCGGAGGCCTCGTGCAGGAGGCGCCGTACGTCCCCCGGGGGCAGGTCCTCCGCCAGGGCCCGGTGAACGGCCCGCCGCTCCGCCTCCGAGGCCGAGGCGATCACCGCGCTGCGGACCAGCGGATGCCGGAACGCCAGTCTCCCGGAGTGGTCCAGCCGGGCCAGACCGCTCGCCTCGATGCGGTCGAGCACCTGCTCCGCCCGGTCCCCGCCGGCCGACCGCCACCACGTGCCCCCCTGTCCGGCGGACCCGTCCCCGCCGAGGGCGGCCTCCAGCAGCACCCTCGTCGTCTCCGCGGACAGCGACTCCAGACGCTGCGCGAACAACTGCTCCAGCCGCTGCCCGAGCGGCAGCCGCTCCGGCAGCGGCACCGTGCCCCGCCGGTGCTCCCGGCCCAACTGCCTCGGCAGTTCGGCCAGGGCGAGCGGATTGCCGGCCGCCTCGTCCACGACCCGCGCGGCCGTGGTCCCGGCCAGGCCCGGATGCCACTGGCGCAGCAGGGTGGCGGCGTCGTCGCCCGACAGCGCGTCCACGTCCACCGGATGGGTGGACCACCCCTCCAGAGCGGAACCGTCCGGGCGCGTCGTGAACACCATCACCAGCGGGAGATCGCAGATCCGGTGCCGCAGGAAGGCGAAGACGGCCCTGCTGGAGGAGTCCACACAGTGCAGGTCGTCCACCAGGATCAGCAACGGCCGGTGGCGCGCCGCCTCCGCGAGCAGCCCGAGCGCCGCCGCCCCGACCGTGAACCCTTCCGGCGGCAGGCCTTCCCGGATCCCCAGCGCACGGTCCAGGGCGGCCTGTTGATGTTCCGGAAGTGCCCGCGAGCCGCCCGGCAGTGTCCGCAGTACGTGCCCCAGCACACCGAAGGCGGTCGCCAGCTCTGCCTCCGAGCCGACGGCGCGCAGGACGGTGAACCCGGCCTCGGCGGCGCGTGCCGCCGTCCAGTCCAGCAGCGCGGTCTTGCCGATCCCCGCGTCACCCCGCAGGACGATCGCCGAACCGCCCGAACCGGACCGGGCGCTCCGCAGCGCCCTCTCCAGCAGCAGGCGTTCGCGCTGCCGGCCGACGAGACGCGGTCCGTCGCACCCGGTGTTCCCGGTGGCCACGGTGTTCTCGGTGACCACGGATCCTCCAGTCGGCCGGGGCGCGGGCCGGGCGTCTCGCTCACCGGAAGCGGCCGCCCCGGCCCCTTCCGCCCCGATCCGCCCGCGCGGCGGCGGCGTTCGAGTGCCACGCCATTATCCTGCACTCGTACGAGCGTGGCGACGACGCCCGAAGTTGCCTCAGCCTGCACGGCTGTTGCCCGTCCGTGCACTGAACGCCCCGCGCCCTACCCATCCGTACCGTCCCGGCGCAGGCTGAGGGCGAGGGCGGGCGCGTGGCGCGCGGCCCGGATTTCCGGCACAACGCCTCGGCCTCCGGGGCGACGCACAGACCAGGGGGCCGCATGAGCCTGACGTCCATGTCCCGAACCGCCGGCGCGGAACGATCGGACACGAACCCGAACCCGAACCCGAACGCGGGCAGCACGAACCCGAACGCGGGCACGGGGGCGGTCCCGGGAGCCGTGTCGGCCGGCGCGAGCCTCGCGGAGGCCTTCGCCCCCCTGGTCGTCACCGACGGCCAAGCCGCGTTCACCGGCCGGGTCGACTCCGGCACGCTGGGCTTCCTGCACGTGAGCACGGTCCGCGGTCCCGCCCGGACCACCCTCGCCCTGGACGCCGGGGGCGTGCCCGGCGGGCACCTCCTCCTGGGCGTCCTCTCCGACGGTCGGGCACGGTTGGTCCCCGGCGGCCCGGACACGCTCCCCGCCGGCCGGGGGGAAACGGGGGCGGCCCTGCGCCCGTCGGAGCTGTTCGTCCTGGACGGGTCGGAGCCGTTCGCCCTCCACGCGTACGAGGGGTTTCGCCTGCACCTCGTGCGGATCCCGTGCGGCTCCCTCGCCGTCACCGGTGAGCAGATCAGCGACCTGGTCCGCCGGGACCCGCCCCTGCGCGGGTCCGTGGCCCCGCTGCTCGCACCCCTCCTGCGGACCCTGGCCGAGCAGGCCCCGGGGTACTCGGCGCGCACGGCCCTGCACCTGGCCGGCAATGTCGCCGAACTCGTCGCCGCCCTGGCGGTCGAGGCGGGTGACAGCGGGGCACGGCCGGCACGGCGGCCCGAGCGAGAGGAACTCACCCGCAGGGTGCGCGCCCACATCGACGAGTCCCTCTGGGACCGCGGACTGTCACCGGTGACCGTCGCCGCCGCGCACCACGTGTCGATCCGCCATCTGCACAAGCTGTTCTCGGAACACGACAGCACGGTCGGGCGCTGGATCCAGCACCGCCGACTGGAGGAGGCGCGCCGGGAGCTGGCCCGGCCGGGGCGCGCCGACATCGGCGTGGCCGTCGTGGCCGGTCGTTGGGGGTTCGCCGGCGCGGCCCACTTCAGCCGCAGTTTCCGTACGGCGTACGGAATGTCGCCGAGCGACTGGCGCGACTCCCGGGTCCGGCCGGTCCGGCCCACGGGGTGACCCCGCCGGTGGAACCCCGGCCCCCGCCGCCCGCCGGCGGGAGCCCTGGGGGCGCCGCATTCCGTGCCGCGTCACGCTCGCGGGGGCGCGGCCTCCGCGGCGCCCAGGGCAGCCGCCCGCCACTGGCGCGGCGAGTGCCCGTACACGGCCTTGAAGGCCCGGCTGAAGTGCGCCGGGCTGCGAAAGCCCCAGCGCTGGGCCACCGCCGAGATGGACGGGCTCACCCGACCGCGCCGGCTCAGCTCACGCTCGCACTGCTCGACGCGCCGCCGGTGGACCAGCCTGCCCACGGTGATGTCCTCCGCCTCGAACAGCCGGTGCAGGTAGCGCACCGAGATGCCGTGGGCCGCCGCTATGCGTTCCGGGGACAGGTCCGGGTCGCCGAGGTGGCGATCGATGTGCTCCCGGACGGCGCGCAGCAGTGCCTCACGCCCCGGACACACGGGGCCGCTCCGCTCCTGCGGCCCCTCGTTGCACTCGTTCACGAGCGCGGCCACGAACTCCGTGACGACACCGCCCAGCCGCTCGCCCACCGTCGCGGACATCGCGTCGCCCGACGCGCCGAGACCGTGCAGCAGGGGCCCCAGCAAGGCCGCCACACCGTCCCCGCCGATCGGCACGACGCGCCCGAGGACGGGACGCAGGTCCGCCACCGAGAGCCCCAGCGCGTGCGCCGGCAGCCGGCAGAGCAGTACCGACGCCCCCGCGGCGCGCTCCAGTGCGAACGGCCGGCGCAGGTCGATCAGGGTCAGTTCGCCCGCTCCGACGGTGGCCGTTCGGCCGTCCTGGGCGACGGCGGTCGTGCCGTGCCGGGGGAGCACGACGGCGACGGCGTCCAGGGGCTCTCGCGCCACCGTCCGCGGCGTACGACTCAGCTGCGCGGGCGCCGCCTGCCAGAGGAGCAGGCGCAGGTATCCGAAGCCGCGACACCGGGGCGCGCCGGCCTCGGACCCCTGGGCCCGGGCGCCGGCCGAGACGGGCGCCAACCAGCGCGCGAGGTCGGCCGCGCCGTCCGTGTTCCGCTCCGCGTCGGCATCCGGTGGTGCGGCAGGTGCGGTGAGAGCACGCACGCAGACTCCCTTCGGCCGCCTCGGAGAACAACAGGACGCACGGGGGAGGGGGCGGCTGCCCTCCCGCGGTACTGCTTCGAGTCTGTGGCGCGGGCGGCGACGCCTGGTAGGTCATATGACTGCCGTCGGCGAGCGTGGCCACGGCCACGGCCACGGACACGGAGAGGGGCAAGGAGTGACCGCACCGGCTCTCGCCGCGCACCGCGTGCCCGGCGAACCGTGCACGCAGCGTCACGTACGGGCACGGTGCCGCCGTCGAAGTCCCGACCGGTGTTCCGTAGGGTGGGCCCGCCCCCGGTACCGCGGCATGACCGGATCCGGCACCGAGCGCCGGCCTGCCCGGCCGTGGGGGCCGTCAGGCCGCTCCGTCGAAGGCCCGCAGCCACGCCCCGTACAGGAGCCCCGTGCAGGAGTGCCCGTGAACAACGACGTCGAGGTCGCCCGACCGGGACCCGTTCTCGACCGCCAGGCCCGGGCCTTCGTGCGGCGCCACTCGTGCCCGACGGAACGCGACGGGCTCGACCTCGCGGCCTCGCGCGCCCGCCTGTCGGAACTCTGGGACGGCGGCGACGCGCCGCACGAACCCGACGTCGTGGAGGAGTGGCTGGCCGTCCCGGGTCCGGCGGGCCGGCGGACCCGCGTACGGATCCTGCGCCCGGCCGACAGCGACGGACCGCTGCCCGTGGTCCTCTACCTGCACGGACTGGGCTGGATGCTGACCGACGCCTACGCGCACCGGCACCTGGTCACCGACCTCGTCCTCGGCACCGATGCCGCCGTGGTCATCCCCGAGTACGACGTCCCGGGCGACGCACGCCACCCCGGCGCCGTCGAGCAGGCCCACACCGTCGCGCGCTGGATCGTCGGCCAGGGGGGTGATTGCGGTCTCGACGGGACCAGGATGGCCGTGATCGGCGTCAGCGCCGGCGCGCACCACGCCGCCGCCCTCACCCTGAGGGCCAACCGGTGCGGCGGGCCGCGCTTCCTCCAGCAGGTCCTGGTCTGCCCGGCGACCGACGCCGCGATGGACACCCCCTCCTACGAGGAGTTCGCCGAGGGTTACTTCCTGGGGCGCGCGGCGATGCGGGACTACTGGGAGCAGTACGCGCCCGACGCCGAGACCCGCGCTCAGCGTGCCGTCTCCCCGCTCAGGGCGCCGAGCGAGCAGCTCAGGGGGCTGCCTCCGGCACTGGTCCTCACCGCGGAGGCCGACGTGCTGCGCGACGAGGGCGAGGCGTACGCGGCCCGGCTGAGGGAGGAGGACGTCCCCGTGGTGTCGGTCCGCTACCAGGGCACCATCCACGGATTCGTCCTCTTCGACCTGCTCCGCGGCACGCACGCCGCCCGCGCGGCCCGCGTCCAGATCACTGACACCCTGCACATCGCCCTTCATCAGTACGGACGTTGAAGACCTGAGCCACCCTCTCGGAGTCGCCCGTACGCTGCCCGGAACCTGCGGCCGAGGTGACGCGCCCCGGCGAACCCGCACCGGGTCGTGACCGCCGGGAGGAGGCGGGTTTTGCATAGACATGCGTTTCGGTGCATACTCTTCCCATGTCTAAGGTTCTCACCTCCCTGCCCGCCGGCGAGCGCGTCGGCATCGCCTTCTCGGGCGGCCTCGACACCTCGGTCGCGGTCGCGTGGATGCGCGACAAGGGTGCCGTCCCGTGCACCTACACCGCCGACATCGGCCAGTACGACGAGCCCGACATCGGCTCGGTGCCCGGGCGGGCCCAGGCCTACGGGGCCGAGGTCGCGCGCCTGGTCGACTGCAGGGCGGCCCTGGTCGAGGAAGGCCTGGCCGCGCTCGCCTGCGGCGCGTTCCACATCCGTTCCGGCGGCCGTGCCTACTTCAACACCACCCCGCTCGGCCGCGCCGTCACCGGCACGCTGCTGGTCAGGGCCATGGTCGAGGACGACGTGCAGATCTGGGGCGACGGCTCGACGTTCAAGGGCAACGACATCGAGCGGTTCTACCGCTACGGTCTGCTCGCCAACCCCCACCTGCGCATCTACAAGCCGTGGCTCGACGCCGCCTTCGTCACCGAGCTCGGTGGACGCAAGGAGATGTCGGAGTGGCTGGTCGCCCACGGGCTTCCCTACCGGGACAGCACCGAGAAGGCGTACTCGACCGACGCCAACATCTGGGGCGCCACCCACGAGGCCAAGACCCTGGAGCACCTGGACACCGGCGTGGAGTCCGTGGAGCCGATCATGGGCGTGCGGTTCTGGGACCCCACGGTCGAGATCGCCCCCGAGGACGTGACGATCGGCTTCGACCAGGGCCGTCCGGTGACGATCAACGGCAAGGAGTTCTCCTCGCCGGTCGACCTGGTGATGGAGGCCAACGCGATCGGCGGCCGGCACGGCATCGGCATGTCGGACCAGATCGAGAACCGGATCATCGAGGCCAAGAGCCGCGGCATCTACGAGGCCCCCGGCATGGCCCTGCTGCACGCCGCGTACGAGCGCCTCGTCAACGCGATCCACAACGAGGACACCGTCGCCCAGTACCACAACGAGGGTCGGCGTCTCGGCCGGCTCATGTACGAGGGCCGCTGGCTGGACCCGCAGGCCCTCATGGTCCGCGAATCGCTCCAGCGCTGGGTCGGTTCCGCGGTGACCGGCGAGGTGACCCTGCGGCTGCGTCGCGGTGAGGACTACTCGCTGCTGAACACCACGGGCCCGGCCTTCAGCTACCACCCGGACAAGCTCTCCATGGAGCGCACCGAGGACTCGGCGTTCGGTCCGGTGGACCGGATCGGTCAGCTCACGATGCGCAACCTCGACATCGCCGACTCGCGCGCCAAGCTGGAGCAGTACGCGGGCCTGGGCATCGTCGGCACGGCCCGCCCCGCACTGGTCGGCGCCGCGCAGGCGGCCGCCACCGGCCTGATCGGCAGCATGCCGGAGGGCGGCGCCGAGGCCATCGCCTCGCGCGGTGAGGTCTCCGGCGACGACGAGCTGCTGGACCGCGCCGCGATGGAGTTCGGCACCGACTGATCCGGTCGCGGTTCCGGGACCCGGGTGGCGCGCACGACGGTGCCGCGTCGAAACCACCGGGGCGGTGAACGAGAAGTACGAGCCGGGCCCGCATGGCGGGCCCGGCTCCTTCATGTCGTGCGGCGGGCGCGCCTGGTGCCCACGGTCCGTCACCGCGAGGGGAGTTGCGGAGCCGCGTTGTCGAATGGCGAACTTTTACAGAAAACAGTCGGGATATGCCGTGTCTCGCACCGATATCCGGCGTCACGTGAAGAACACTTGTCGGCGGTCACGGGTCAACGGATATCCACGAAAGGAGCAATTCGAAGAAACAGGTCGGCTGTCTCGCATCCGAGTACGGAGGTATCACGATGCCCCACTCCACGACGGACGCACGTAAAGCCCCATTTCGCCGAAAAACCGCTCGACTCGCATCTCCGCTCCTGCTTCTCGTCACCATCGCGACCCCCGCCGGCACCGCGGTTCCGGCGCACGCGGCCCCCATCGAGGTGGCCCCCGCCTACGGCAACAAGGCATTGGCCGTGGCGGCTTCCAAAGAGGGCGCACCCTACGCGCGCGGCGCGACGGGCCCCGAACGCTTCGACTGCTCCGGATTGACGCTCTACGCCTTCCGGCAGGCCGGCAAGGATCTGCCCCGCACCGCCGAGCAGCAGTACGCACACACCCGGCCCGTCCCCTCCGTCCAACGTGCGGCGGGAGACCTGGTGTTCTTCCCCAAGGGCTCGACCGTGGGACACGTCGGCATCTACGCCGGCAACGACAAGCTGTGGCACGCGCCGCGTCCGGGCGCCTCGGTGCGCCTGGAACGGATCTGGACCGGCAACGTCCGCTACGGCCGCGCCACATGACGTTCCCGCCCCCTGCGCCGACTGCGGACGGCTCGCCGGGGACGGCGACAGGGAACTCCAACTCGCCCCACCGCACTGCTGGTTGCCGGCGACGGGCAGAACCTCGGGCAGGGGAGCGCGCGCGTGCGCGGCCGGCCCCTACCCGGCGCCCGCCCCGACGGTCGCGCGCGCCGGGTCGAGGGCGCCGGTCGCCGATCGGCCCGTCGCGTCGAACTCCAGCCAGGTCAGGCCCGCCGCCGTGGCGTCGAGGTGTCTCGCGGCCGTGCGCAGGCCGGGCGCCGAGAGGCCGGAGACCGCGTACGGGCGGAGCGGTGTGACCGCGTCGCGGAGCCGGTCCGCGGCCACCCCCGCGGCCGGCACGTCGGGGTGCGGCCCCGAGCAGTACGACGGTCAGGCCGCAACCGAGGCACAGCCCGATGAGTCGCTTCGTCGCCGAGTACGGACGCGAAACGGCGGGGGCGGCCATGGGCCGGATTCCAGGGCGGCCCTGCCGGCCCACGCGTCATCGCGCCTGTGTCGACGTCCCCCTGGTGTCGAGGTCCGGGTCGGCCGGTGGGGCCGACCCGGACGCCGCGATCAGACGAGGTCGAACCGGTCCAGGTTCATCACCTTGTCCCACGCGGCGACGAAGTCCTTGACGAACTTCTCCTTCGCGTCATCGCTCGCGTAGACCTCCGCGACCGCGCGCAGTTCGGAGTTCGAGCCGAAGACGAGGTCGGCGCGGGTGCCGGTCCACTTGACCTCGCCCGTCGAGGAGTCGCGACCCTCGAAGGTGTTCGCGTCCTGGGACGTCGCCGTCCACGTGGTGCCGAGGTCGAGCAGGTTGGCGAAGAAGTCGTTCGTCAGCGACTCGGGCGTCTTGGTGAGGACGCCCGCCGAGGACTTCTGGTGGTTCGCGCCGAGCACACGGAGCCCACCGACGAGGACCGTCATCTCGGGCGCGCTCAACGTCAACAGGTTCGCCCGGTCGATGAGAAGGTACTCGGCCGGCAGCCGGTTGCCCTTGCCGAGGTAGTTGCGGAAACCGTCGGCGGCCGGCTCCAGAGCCGCGAACGACTCCACGTCCGTCTGCTCCTGGGACGCGTCCACCCGGCCGGGGGTGAAGGGCACCCGCACGTCGAAGCCCGCGTTCTTGGCGGCCTGTTCGACGGCCGCGCCGCCGGCCAGCACGATCAGGTCGGCGAGCGAGACCTGCTTGCCGTCGGACCGGGCGGAGTTGAAGGTCTCCCGGACGCCTTCCAGCGTGCGCAGTACCGTCGCCAGCTCGTCGGGGTTGTTGACCTCCCAACCGCTCTGCGGTTCGAGCCGGATGCGCGCACCGTTGGCGCCGCCGCGCTTGTCGCTCCCGCGGAACGACGAGGCGGACGCCCACGCCGCGGACACGAGCGCGGACACCGACAGGTCCGAGGCGAGGACCCGGCGCTTGAGGTCGGCGACGTCCTCCGTGTCGACGAGCGCGTGCGTCACCGAGGGGAGCGGGTCCTGCCACAGCAGCGTCTCGGAGGGGACCTCCGGGCCGAGGTAGCGCACGATCGGACCCATGTCACGGTGCGTCAGCTTGAACCACGCGCGGGCGAAGGCGTCCGCGAACTCGGCCGGGTTCTCGTGGAAGCGCCGCGAGATCTGCTCGTACGCCGGGTCGACGCGCAGCGACAGGTCCGTCGTCAGCATCGTGGGCGCGTGGGTCCTGGACGCGTCGTGGGCGTCGGGAACGGTGCCCGCCCCGCCGTTGTCCTTCGGTCGCCACTGGTGCGCGCCGGCCGGGCTCTTGAATAGCTCCCACTCGTATCCGAAGAGGATGTCGAAGAAGGTGTTGTCCCAGGTCACCGGGGTGGTCGTCCAGATGCCCTCAAGGCCACTGGTGATCGCGTCGCCGCCCTTGCCGGTGCCGAAGCTGTTGCTCCAGCCCAGGCCCTGCTGCTCGATGGAGGCGGCCTCGGGGTCGTTGCCGACGTGGTCCGCCGGGCCGGCGCCGTGGGTCTTGCCGAAGGTGTGGCCACCCGCGATGAGGGCGACCGTCTCCTCGTCGTTCATTGCCATGCGGCGGAACGTCTCACGGATGTCGCGCGCCGCGGCGAGCGGGTCGGGGGTGCCGTTCGGGCCTTCGGGGTTGACGTAGATCAGGCCCATCTGGACCGCGCCGAGCGGGTTCTCCAGCTCGCGGTCGCCCGTGTAGCGCTCGTCGTCGAGCCAGGTGGTCTCGGGGCCCCAGTAGACGTCCTCGTCGGGCTCCCAGACGTCCGCGCGGCCGCCGGCGAAGCCGAAGGTCTCGAAGCCCATCGACTCCAGGGCGACGTTGCCGGTCAGGATCATGAGGTCGGCCCAGGAGATGTTCTGGCCGTACTTCTTCTTCACCGGCCACAACAGGCGGCGCGCCTTGTCCAGGTTGCCGTTGTCCGGCCAGCTGTTGAGGGGGGCGAAGCGCTGCTGTCCGGCACCGGCGCCGCCGCGGCCGTCGCTGATGCGGTAGGTGCCCGCGCTGTGCCACGCCATGCGGACCATGAACGGGCCGTAGTTGCCGAAGTCGGCGGGCCACCAGTCCTGCGAGTCCGTCAGAACCTCGGCGATGTCCCGCTTCACGGCCGAGAGGTCAAGGTTGTTGAACGCCTCGGCGTAGTCGAACTCCTCGCCGAGGGGGTTGGCCACGGCGGGGTTCTTGGCGAGGATCTTCAGGTTCAGCCGCTCCGGCCACCACTGGCGGTTTCCACCACCCTGCGTCGGGTGGGCGGCCCGCTCGTGCGCGACCGGGCAGCCACCTCCGCCCTCGTTCGTCTTCGCGTCTACGACGATTGCGTCATGGTTCTCAGACATGGGAATCCTTCCGGGCCAAGCGGATCTCGGTGCCAGGCAACTGTGGGCGGCGAGACAGCGAAACGATCGGGGTCAGGCCGCAGGGCGCGGGAGCGGCCGCCGGCGACCACACGGTGCGCGTGCCGAACCCGACCGACGCCCGGTCGGTCGGACGCGGCCCGGCTGCTGCGCGGGGGCGGTCCGTCACGTCGGTGTCTCCTGCGGTGCTGAAAATCTTCCTGTCCCTTGGCTGTCGACAGAACCGATCCTACGATGGACAGAGTCCAAGTCAAGAAGGGCACCAGACCCATATCCCATAGGATTCCGGACGGGCCGACGAACTCCGGGCTCCCACCGAACCTGAAAAGGCGAACCGATATGAGTGATCTGCTGGAGCGACTGCGGGGGCGTGGCTGGAGGATGACCTCCCAGCGACGTGTCGTGGCGGAGGTGCTCGACGGTGATCACGTGCACCTGACGGCCGACGAGGTGCACGCCCGCGCCGTGGAGCGACTGCCCGAGATCTCGCGGGCGACCGTCTACAACGCCCTCGGTGAGCTGGTCGTCCTGGGCGAGGTCAGGGAGTTGTCCACCGACGGACGGGCGAAGCGCTACGACCCCAACGCGCACCACCCGCACCACCACCTGGTGTGCTCCGGCTGCGGGACCATCCGCGACGTCCACCCGACCGGCAGCCCCCTGTCGGACCTTCCCGCGGAGGAGCGGTTCGGGTTCTCCGTCTCCGCGGTGGAGGTCACCTATCGGGGTCTGTGTCCTTCCTGCGCGTAGGCGTCCGCGATCGGGGCCGGCCTCGCACCGCTTGACGGAGGAGACCAAACATATGACACTCGAAGTGCAATAAGTATTCTCCTCCAGTGATCGAGGGGTCGACATGCCGACCACTGTCGAGACTCGCAGGCCCCCGGGCGTGGCACCGTCCGACCGACGCGCGGCGGAGCGGCCCCGGCCGCCCGCCCGGGCCCGGACGTGGATGTCCCGGCACGCCGAGGCCGTCGCGTACGCCGTGGCGGGCCTGGTCATGGGTGCGGTCTGGGCCCTCGGCGGTGACACTCCGCCCGCCGAGCACGCACTGCGCGTACTGGCCGTCCTCGCCGTGGCCGCACTGGCGATGACGCTGAACGGCCGCCGTCGGGCCCGAGCCGGGACGGCCCGCGACAAGCGGCTGGTCCTCTCGCTCCTGGCGGCCAAGGTGCTGCTCGTGGCCCTCGCGCTGCTACTCGATTGGATCCTGGGCGCGTGGCTCCCCGAGCCGAGCCTCGTCACCGCCGGCTGCCTGTTCGTCCTCGTGGCGGCGGGCGGGCCCACCCTGCACGCGAGGCTGTCCGGGCACGGTCACACCCCGCCCCCGGCCGGGGAGCGCCGTCCGGCGCCCGCCGAGTCCTCCGCCTGATCCGTCGCCGCCAGAAGGGCGTGCACCGAGGTCTCCATCGCGCGGTGCGCCGCGTCGACGTCGAGACCGCTGCTGCGCCAGTGGTACCAGGCGCCCCAGGTGGTCACCGCGTCCAGACCGTTGAGCAGGTCGGCCGCCCGGTCGGCCGGCGCCCGGTCGAGTTCCTCGGCGAAGACCGTCGCCAAGCGCTCGCGCGCCAGGTCCAGCACCTGTCGGGTGACCTCGTCGATCCGCTCGGACCGCCGCTCCAGGCGCATGGTCGTCAACTGGGCCGGTGTGATCCATTCCAGGATCCTGGCCCGCTGCTCCGTGAGGGCCGCGACCCGGGCGGTACGCGACCCCTCGGTCGGCAGGGGTCGGATCTGCTCGATCAACTGCTCCAGCCTGCGGGTGATGGCGGTTTCGATCAACTGGGCCATGTCCGCGAAATGGTGGAACACCAACCGGCGGGACACGCCCGCCCGCTCGGCCACGCGATCCGCGGCGAAATGTGTCTCCCCCTCGTCGAGCAGCGCCAGCACGGCGTCCGCGATCTTCACTCGCGACTGCCGTCCGCGTTCCGCGCGGCCGTCCGGAGCGCGGTCCTCTGCCTGCTGAGCCACGTGCTCCACCCTGCTTCCTCACGGCCGTCGATCGACAGGGGGATTGTCGCAAACGGCGGCCCGCCCCCGGGTGGGGTGTCCCGCGCGGAACGCCTCGCCCGTCGGTTCGCGGACGGCCCGTCGCCCGCCCCTCCCGAGCCAACCGTGCCGCGCGAGGCGGCAGTTCGGGAGTCCACGCAGTCCGGTTCCCGCCGTGGACACGCCCGGACCCACTCTCTATTGTTCGTTCGAACGAACAAGAAGGAGGATCTTGGGATGCGCATCACCGGATCGACCGTTCTCCTCACCGGCGTCACGGGTGGCATAGGCCTGACGCTGGCCCGCACGCTCACCGCGAAGGGCGCGAAACTCGTGATCACGGGGCGCCGGGAGGACGCCCTGAAGGCCGTGGCCGACGAACTCGGCGCCCGAGCCGTCCTCGCCGACCTCGCCGACCCGGACGACGTCACCCGTCTCGCCGAGGCGTGCCCCGAGACGGACATCCTCGTCGCCAACGCGGCCCTTCCGTCCAGCGGCGACCTGCTCGACTACACCCCCGAGCAGGTCGACCGCTCCCTGGCCGTGAACCTGCGCGCCCCCGTCATGCTGACCCGTCTGCTCGCACCCCGCATGGTCGAGGCGGGAAAGGGCCACATCGTGCTCGTCGGCTCGATCTCCGGGAAGGCCGCCACCAAGTCCTCCTCGCTCTACAACGCCTCGAAGTTCGGCCTGCGCGGCTTCGCGCTGGCCTTCCGCCAGGACCTGCGGGGCACCGGCGTCGGACTCTCGCTCGTCCAACCGGGATACGTACGGGACGCGGGCATGTTCGCCGCGACGGGATCGACGCCCCCCGGCGGGGCGCGGACGGTGTCGCCGCAGGACGTGGCTCGGGGCGTGACCCGTGCCGTCGAGCGCGATCTGTGCGAAGTCAACGTGGCCCCCTTGGAGTTGAGGCTGCTCAGTGCCATCGCCGGCCAGTTCCCGGCCTTCTCCGAGAAGGTGCAGCGCCGCGCGGGAGTGGACGGCGCCGTGAGCCGGATCGTGGAGGCGCAGCGCGGACGCCGGTGAGCGGACACCCGCGGGGCCGGCCGCCTACCGGGGGCCCCGCACAACGGTGGAACGGCCCCTCGGCGCGGGTGAACCCGCCCCTTGGGCCCTGGCGAGACGGGTCGTCCCGGGTGAGTCGCGTCGGGTGAGTCACGTCTCACCCGGCCGCTGCGACTTGTCTATGCAACGAGTTGCATAGAAGGATCGCACCATGGCGCTCGAACACGCGATCCTCGTCTCGCTGCTGGAGAAGCCGGGCTCCGGCTATGAGCTGGCCCGGCGCTTCGAGCGGTCCATCGGCTACTTCTGGACCGCCACCCACCAGCAGATCTACCGCGTGCTCAAGCGCATGGAGAGCGACGGCCTGCTCGCCGTCCGCGAGGTGCCGCAACAGGGCCGCCCGGACAAGAAGGAATACTCGGTCGCCGACGCCGGTCGCACCGCCCTCTCCGGGTGGCTGCACGAACCGATCGAGCCCGAGAGCCTGCGGCACGACCTCGCCGTGAAGATCCGCGGCGCGGCCTTCGACGACCCGGCCGCGCTCACACGCGAGGTCGAACGGCACCGCCAGGTACACGCCGACCGCCTCGCGCACTACCTCGCCGGTGAACGGCGCGACTTCACCGGGCCCGAGGCCCCCACGCCGCCCGACGCCGGGCAGGAACTGCAACACGTCGTGCTGCGCGGCGGCATCGCCTACGAACGCATGACCGTCGCCTGGCTCGACGACGTACTCGCCACCGTCCACCGGATCGGCGAGTCCTCCCACCCGGACGCCTGACCGCGCCCACCCCGCGCCCCGCTCCCCGACTCCGCACCTCCCCAGCCGTACCCCCGACCCCTCGGAAGGCGAACCTCCATGGCCGACCCGTTGCTGTTCAACCCGCGCACCTACGACCCGCAGCACTTCGACCCCGAGACCCGCAGGCTGCTGCGCGCCACCGTCGACTGGTTCGAGGAGCGCGGCAAGCGCCGGCTGATCGAGGACTACCGGTCCCGCGCCTGGCTGGGCGACTTCCTCGCCTTCTCCGCCAAGGAAGGCCTGTTCGCCACCTTCCTCACCCCGGCTTCCGCCTCCGCGCAGGAGGGCCGGCGCTGGGACACCGCCCGGATCGCCGCCCTCAACGAGATCTTCGGGTTCTACGGTCTCGACTACTGGTACGCGTGGCAGGTGACCATCCTCGGCCTGGGACCCGTCTGGCAGAGCGACAACGCCGACGCCCGCAGCCGGGCCGCCGAACTCCTCGACCAGGGCGAGGTCTTCGCCTTCGGCCTGTCCGAGAAGACGCACGGCGCCGACATCTACTCCACCGACATGCTCCTGGAGCCCGACGGCGACGGCGGGTTCCGGGCGAGCGGCTCCAAGTACTACATCGGCAACGGCAACGCCGCCGGCCTGGTCTCCGTCTTCGGCCGCCGCACCGACGTCGAGGGCCCCGACGGATACGTCTTCTTCGCGGCCGACAGCCGCCACCCCTCGTACGACCTCGTGAAGAACGTGGTCGACTCCTCGAAGTACGTCAGCGAGTTCCGCCTGACGGACTACCCGGTGACCCCGCAGGACGTCCTGCACACCGGCCGGGCCGCCTTCGACGCCGCCCTCAACACGGTCAACGTGGGCAAGTTCAACCTCTGCACCGCCTCGATCGGCATCTGCGAACACGCGATGTACGAGGCCGTCACCCATGCGCACAACCGGGTGCTCTACGGCCGCCCCGTCACCGCCTTCCCCCACGTGCGGCGGGAGTTGAGCGACGCGTACGTCCGCCTCGTGGGAATGAAGCTCTTCAGCGACCGCGCCGTGGACTACTTCCGCTCCGCGGGCCCCGACGACCGCCGGTACCTGCTGTTCAACCCGATGACGAAGATGAAGGTGACCACGGAGGGCGAGAAGGTCATCGACCTCCTGTGGGACGTCATCGCCGCCAAGGGCTTCGAGAAGGACACGTACTTCGCCCAGGCCGCCGTGGAGATCCGCGGGCTGCCCAAGCTGGAGGGCACGGTCCACGTCAACCTCGCGCTGATCCTCAAGTTCATGCGCAACCACCTGCTGGACCCGGCCGACTACGCACCCGTCCCGACCCGGCTCGACGCCGCCGACGACGCGTTCCTCTTCCGCCAGGGGCCCGCCCGTGGCCTGGGTTCCGTGCGCTTCCACGACTGGCGCACCGCCTACGACGCGTACGCCGAGCTCCCCAACGTCGCCCGACTGCGCGAGCAGGCGGACGCGCTGTGCGAGTTCGTCGCCACCGCCGCGCCCGACGAGGAGCAGAGCCGCGACCTGGACCTGCTGCTCGCCGTGGGCCAACTGTTCGCCCTCGTGGTCCACGGCCAGCTGATCCTGGAGCAGGCCCGCCTCACGGGCCTGGACGAGGACGTGCTGGACGAACTGTTCTCCGTCCTCGTGCGCGACTTCTCCGCGCACGCCGTCGAACTGCACGGCAAGGACTCCGCCACCGGGCAGCAGCAGGACTGGGCACTCGGCGCGGTACGACGTCCCGTCGTGGACGAGGAGCGCTCGGCGCGCGTGTGGGCGCGGGTCGAGGCGCTGTCGGGGACGTACGAGATGGCGCCGTAGTCGTCACCGCCGCCGAGTTCACCGCAGGTCGGTGGGCCCGGCGGCGGGGGAGCGCGTACCGGGTCACCGACCGGTCCGCGCCTCCGTCACTATGGTGGAGTGCACCGCTTCCGCTTTCCGCGCTACCTGCTCATATGGGTGTCCTGTACGGCCGCCAGCGTGACGGCCGTCATGGCCACCGTCGACTTCGTGACGGGCTCCACCCGACCGAAGCCCCCGGTCGCCCGGTCGGCGCCGACCGTGTTCCCCTCGTCGAGCCCGCCCGCGCCGGTCACCGCCTCCGCTTCCGCGTCCGTCTCGGCGAGCCCCTCCACCTCGCCCTCGGCTCCCGGCCCGCAGGCCTCCTCGGCGTCGCCGTCCGCCGCGAACACGCCGCGCCCGTCGGCGTCGAGCAGCCGCGCGAGCGCCTCCTCCACCCCGAGCGGCACCCCACGCACCACCCCGGCCCAGAGCTGCGAGCGGGGCGGCTCGGGTCCGCACACCATCCCGTCGACGGGCGGCAAGGCGACCGTGCGGTACGGAAGCGACGGGGTGTGTCTGATCTCCGCGGTTCCGGCGCCCGGATTCAAAGTGGCCACCGCCCAGTCCGCCGACGACACACTGACCGTCACCTTCTCCGGCAGCGGTCACCGTTCGCAGGTCACGGCGACCGTCGTGCCGTCGGCGCGGGCCACCGTGCGGGAGACGTCCTTCTGAAGCGACGGTCGAGCCCGCCGCGATCGAACGCCGGCGTGGTGACGGGCCGTCCGGTCGCCCTGAACGGCACCGGAAAGGGCACCCCATTCCGGTGACCGACATCCGGTGGAATGTCGGGAAAGGCTGTGGAGAATGACACCCGGCTCCTCGATTCCGGTCAAATGGACCGCTGGATAAGGTGTCCCGCATGCCCCGTGTACTCGTCGTCGAGGACGACCCCCGCATTCGCGCGTTCCTGATCGAAATACTCACCGAGCAGGGGTACGCCGTCCACAACACAGGCGACGGTTTCGGAGCCTTGCGGGAAATCACCCGGACGTCGTTCGACGCGGTCGTGCTCGACCTCGGGCTGCCGGACCTGGACGGCGGCGACGCACTCCGCATGATCAGGGGCATATCCCCGGTGCCCGTGGTGGTCGCCACCGCCCGCGACGACGAGGCGGAGATCATCAGGCTGCTCAACGCGGGCGCCGACGACTACCTGGTCAAACCGTTCTCGGGCGGCCAACTCGTGGCCCGCCTCTCCGCGGTGCTGCGCCGCACGACCGGAACGCACACCGCGGATCCGGCCGGCGCTCCCCGTCCCGCCGGCCCGGCCGATCTGATGCGGCCGGTGTCCGTCGGCCAATTGACGCTGGACCCCGTGGCCCGGACCGCCGTCCTCGCCGGACAGGAACTCCGATTCACCCGCCGCGAGTTCGATCTCCTGGCATTCCTCGCCCATCACGCGGGACAGGTCGTCTCCAAGCGTCGGCTCCTGAGTGAGGTGTGGCGCGAACCCTACGTGGACGACCAGACGGTCGACGTGCACCTCTCGGCAGTGCGCCGCAAACTCGGCGAGAGCGCCGCCGCGCCCCGCTATCTGAGGACCGTGCGGGGAGTCGGCATCAAAATGGTGGAGCCCCGTTGAGACGCTCCCTGGCGGGAGTGGCCCTCGCCGTCACCTCCATGGTCGCCCTCTCGTTCCTGATCCCGCTCGCCGTACTGGTCATGTCGTTGGCCCGGGAGCAGAGCATCACGGCCGCCGAACAACCGGCCGCCGCCATGGCGCCCATCCTGACCCTGACCACCGACCCCGACGACCTCCGGGAATCCATGGCGGGCCTGGACCGGTCGGAACACCTGGCCATCCACCTGCCCGACGCGCGCGAACTCGGCACCAGCCACGCCCCCGCCGAACTGCTCGAACGGGCCAAACAGGGACGGGAGTCCATCTCCCAGGACGTGCCCGGCGGCGGCTGGATCTTCCTCCAGCCGGTCGTGCTCCCGCACGACCGGGTCGCCGTCGTCGAGAACTTCGTCCCCGAGGACGACCTGACCCGGGGCGTCGCCGCCTCATGGACCGTGATGCTGGTCCTGGCGGTAGGCCTGCTCATCGGCTCGGTACTCGTCGCCGACCGCCTCGGCGCGAAGGTCGTCCGGTCCTCGAAGGAGCTCGCCCAGGCGTCCTACGTGCTGGGGGAGGGCAACCTCGACACCCGCGTCGTCCCCATGGGACCGCGCGAACTGCGCGACGCCGGAGTGGCCTTCAACGCCATGGCCGACCGGATGACCGAACTCCTCGCCATCGAAAGGGAACTCGTCGCGGACCTCTCCCACCGGCTGCGCACCCCGCTGACCGCCCTGCACCTCGCCACCGAACGGATGGGCCCGAGCCTGGAGTCCGGCAGGGTCGAGGCCGCGGTCGGCGCACTGGAGGCGGAACTCCAGGCGATCATCACCACCGCACGCACCCCGCTCGCCATGGGGCCGATGGGGCGCGCCCTGCGCGAGGCGGGCGACACGGGCGCCGCGACAGCGGCGGCCCACGGGAAGACGGCGGGGGAGCGGTGCGAGGCGGCCGAGGTGATCCGCCGCCGGGCGGGCTTCTGGGCCGTACTCGCCGAACAGCAGGGACGGAACTGCTCGTTGCGCATCGCCGAGGAGGCCACCACCGTCGACCTCGCCCACGACGACGTGGCCGCCGTCGTGGACGCCTTGGTGGGCAACGTGTTCCGGTACACGGACGACGGCACGGCGTTCACCATCGTCGTGGACCGCACCGCGCAGGCGGTGGAACTGCTGGTCGAGGACGCCGGTCCCGGCATCCCCGACCCGGACCAGGCGTTGACGCGCGGGAGCAGCACCGGCTCGACGGGCCTGGGGCTGGACATCGTCCGGCGGGCGGCGACGGCGACCGGGGGCACCGTGCGGATCGGGCGCGCCGCCCTGGGAGGCGCCTCCGTACGCGTCACCTTCGGCCTCTCCACCGGCTCCACCGACACCGCCCGGCGTTCCCTGCGCGGTCGGCGCCGACGCGGTGGCGGACGACAACAGGCGGACTGACCGGTCGGCCCCGACAGCGGCCGGCAGGGGCGGTCAGCGGCACGATCCGACACCGGCCGGAGGCAACGGAGTCTGAGCGGTTCCTTAAGGGCACCTGCGGGCTCCCTTCAGAGACCGCCCGGCGGCTCGTACGACTCGTACAGTCGTGCGGAGCCGCCCGACACCGGGGCGGCACCACGTCCGAGGCACGCCCCGGCGTGTGCGACACCCGCCCGTACGGAGGCCCCTGCCATGCGAACCCCCCAGCCCCGCATACCCGGCGGCCACCGTGCCGCGCGTCACCCGCGGGCCCGGCGCGTGGTCCTGGCCGCCGTGGGGACCCTGGCGGCCGGCACGGTGGGAGTGCTCGCCCTGGACTTCGCGGGCGACTCGGCGGGGAGCGCCCGCACGGTCGACTCCGACGTCCGGGCGGACTCCCTCCCGGCCGGAGGATCCGCGTCCGCGTCCGACTCCGCGACGACGCGGAGCGCAGGGCCGACGGAGTCCGCGTCCCCCACCGCGTCCGCCTCGCCGACCCCGACGACCTCGTCCGCCTCGCCGAAGGCCTCCGCGGCGACCCCCACGGCCACCGCCCCCCGTGACACGACCGAGAAGAAGGCGGCCCCCGCCGCCCCTGCCCCCGCCCCCGTCAAGCCGGCCGGCAGGCCCAGGAAGCCCGCACCGGCCGACCCCGTCCCGCCCCCCTCGGGGGCGGTCGCCCAGGTCATCAGCCTGGTGAACGCCGAACGCCGGCAGGCCGGCTGCGGCGACCTGACGGCGAACGCCAAACTGACCTCCGCGGCCCAGTCCTACACCGAGGTGATGGCCCGCTCCGGAGAGCTCTCCCACACCGGACCGGACGGATCCACCATGTCGGGCCGCATCAACGCGACCGGCTACAAGTGGTCCGCGACGGGCGAGAACATCGCCAAGGGGCAGGCGAACGCGACTGAGGTCATGGACTCCTGGATGAAGAGCCCCGGGCACCGCGCGAACATCCTGAACTGCAACTTCACCGAGATCGGCGTCGGGGTCGTGCAGGCCGGAGGCCCGTGGTGGACCCAGGACTTCGCCCGCCCCCAGTAGCGGGGCCACGACCCCGGCGGGGGAACACCGGCGCCCCGACCCCGGCGCACAGGTCCCCGCGCACCCGGTCTCCGCGCACCCGGTCTCCGCAACGGCTCCGCCGTGCCGGGACCGCGGGACGACCACGGCCGTCCGCACCGCTCCCCCGGTGCGGACGGCCCTTTCCGTGTGCGGCCCTTTACCCGATCCCGCCGAATGGCGTCCGGTAACCCGCGCAGGGTGACCTGAACGTTCCACGAAGAGTGTTCGAATTATCGAGCGCCGATTCCATTGCCTTGACCGTGAACGGTGTTCTCAGCAGCGACCTTTCCGAACGGGGGTCGCATCGAACACCTTTCCCCTTCGCCCACGTCATGGCGCATTATCGTTCCTCCGTCTGATGAACAACAACGAAACTCCGGACCAGTCGAGTTGGCCCCGTTAAGCTCCCGCCCATCGGTCATAAGATCCCCTCTTTCGATGGCTCGAGGAACTTGATGGCGCAAGAACATTCCCCACCCGCAGCCTCCTCATTCGAGGCAGGGATAAGCTGGACACTCCCCGCGATCGTGGTCGTGGCCGCGACCTGCCTGGTCGGCGCGCTGCTCTCCACCTCGGGGTCCGCCCCCGTCGTGTGGATCGCGATCGGCGGTGCCTGCACGGTCGCGGCGGTCGCGGAAGCGACGCTCCGCGGCCGGTCCGCGACCGCCCACCGCTCACAGGTCGCGGAACTCCTCACCGCCCTGCGGCGCCAGGAGGCCGAGACGATCCACCTCGCCGACGTACTGCTGCCCGAGGTGATCGACCGGCTGCGCCGGGGCGAGTTCCCCGACGACGTGCTGAACTCGCTCGTCGGCAACGCCGGACACGCCTCGCGCTGGAGCGCGGACACCTCCATGACACCGCAGTTCAAGACGGCCCTGCGGACCGTGCTCGCCCGTGTCGTCGACGCCGTGGACGCCGAGGAGAACCTCCGCGAGTCCGCGCAGCGCGCCTTCGTGAACATCGCCCGCCGCGTGCAGGCCATCGTTCACCAACAGGCCCAGGAAATGCGCGAGATGGAGGACCGGCACGGCAGCAACCCCGACGTGTTCGGCGACCTGCTCCGGCTCGACCACGGCACCGCCCTGGTCGGTCGACTCGCCGACTCGATCTCCGTCCTCGGCGGGGCCCGCCCCGGCCGCCAGTGGAGCCGGGCCGTCCCGCTCTACAGCGTGCTGCGCGGAGCGATGTCCCGCATCATCGACTACCAGCGCGTCGAACTCCACTCGGTCTCCGAGGTCGCGGTCGTCGGCCCCGCCGTCGAACCGCTGATCCACGCCCTGGCCGAACTGCTCGACAACGCCACCCGGTACTCGCCGCCCCACACCCGGGTGCACCTGACCGCCGTGGAGGTGCAGTCGGGCATCGCCGTGGAGATCGAGGACGGCGGGGTGAACATGAGCGAGGAGGCCCGCAAGCGGGCCGAACGGATGCTCGCCCAGGCCCAGACCGGCATCGACCTCAACGACCTCGGCGAGACCCCGCGCCTGGGCCTCGCGGTCGTCGGCCGCCTCGCGCAGGCCTACGGATTCCAGATCTCCCTGCGGTCCTCGGCCTACGGCGGGGTGCGCGCGGTACTCATCGTTCCCCAGGACCTCATCACCACGACGTCGGCCGCGACCGGGCTCGCCCACGGCATCGGCGCGTCCTCCGGTCCGCGGGCCGTCGCCCCCAGCCCTCGGCAGCACCCCGTGGACCACCTCTCGGCGCAGAACTCCGCGCCGCTCCCGCCGGCCGCGGCCCGCACGGTGCCCCCGGCCCGCCCCGGCCGCGGCGACGACGCCGTTCCCGTCACCGAGCGCACCCCCACCGGCCTGCCCCAGCGGCGGCGCAAGGACCGGGAGGTCGCGCCCGACGCGCCGTACGGGTTCTCCTCGCGGACCCCGACGGAAGAGGCGGCGCCCGGCATGTGGCTGGAGGCATTCCACAACGGTCTGTCCGGCACGTCGGGCGGCGACGACGATGGCCCGGGCCCAGCGAACAAAGGGACGTAAGCAGTGATGCAACAGCGAGTCAGCAGCCTGGACTGGATGCTCAAGGACCTGGCCTCCGGAGTCCCACAGACACGTCACGTGATCGTGCTGTCCGCGGACGGCCTGTGCGTGGCCCAGTACGGGGCCGAGATCGACACGGCGGACCGGCTGGCGGCCGCGTGCGCGGGCCTGCAGAGCCTGGCCGGTGCCGTCGCCTCCGAACTGCCCCGCTCCGAGGGACGGATGCGGTTGGTCGTCATCGAGATGGACGGCGGCTTCTTCTACCTGATGGCCGCCGGTTCCGGCTCCTACCTGGCGGTACTGGCGGACGAGGGCGTGGACGCCGGCTTGATGGGCGCGCAGATGCGCGACCTGGTGAGCCGGATTGGAGAGCACCTGAGCACCCCGCCCCGACACGACGGGCACACCGCGTGAGCGAGCCCCCCGGAGGATGGGAGGAGGAAAGCCCCGAGAGGCTGTACGTCATCACCGGTGGCCGCAGCGGATCGTCCACCTCCACCCGCCTGGACCTCGTCACGCTCGTGGTCGCGAAGGCGGGCACGCGCCCGGAGATGCAGCCCGAGCACGCGTCGATCCTGCGGATGTGCCAGGCACCGCTGTCGGTGGCCGAGATCTCGGCCTACGTCGGCCTGCCCGTGAGCGTGGTCACCGTCCTGATCGGCGATCTCCTGGCGGGCAAACAGGTCCAGGTGCGCCCGCCCGTGCCCGTCGCCAAACTTCCCGACATCGCTCTGATCGAGGCCGTGATCGATGGACTACAGAAACTCTGACCTGCCGGCCGTCGCCGGTCCCCGGCACGAGGACATACTCCCGCAGTCGACGGCCACCGCCGTCAAGATCGTCGTCGTCGGCGGCTTCGGCGTGGGCAAGACGACCATGGTCGGCGCGGTCAGTGAGATCAGGCCGCTGACCACCGAGGAGACGATGACCAAGGCGGGCATCGGCGTGGACGACACGCGCGGGGTGGGTCGCAAGACCACCACGACCGTCGCCATGGACTTCGGCCGGATCAGCATCAACGACGAACTCGTGCTCTACCTGTTCGGCACCCCGGGACAGGAGCGCTTCTGGTTCCTGTGGCGGGGACTGTTCGAGGGCGCGCTCGGCGCCGTCGTCCTCCTCGACACCCGCAGGCTGGAGATCAGCTTCGACGTGATCGGTCGGCTGGAGGAGCGCGGCGTGCCGTTCGTCGTCGCCGTGAACTCCTTCCCGGACGCGCCCGAGCACCCGCTCGAAGAACTCCGCCAAGCCCTGGACCTGCCCCCCACGGTCCCCATCCTCGTCTGCGACGCCAGACGCCGGGGCTCGGCCCGCGACGTCCTGTTGACCCTCATGCGCTACCTGCACTCCCAGGCAGCAACCACGGAGGCACTGTGAGTACCAATCCCACCCCGCCACCCGGGTGCCCCGCGCACGCCGGGGCGACGCCCGGCGGGCTGCACCGGCTCGACGGACCCGAGGCGGCGTCGGACCCGGCGGGTCTGTACGAGAAGCTCCGCGCGGAACACGGCCCGGTCGCCCCGGTCCTCGTCCAGGGAGAACTGCGGGCCTGGCTCGTCCTCGGCCACCGCGAGAACCTGGACGTGGCCCGCACCCCCTCCCGGTTCGCCCGCGACCCCCGGGGCTGGCGCGACATGCGGGAGGGCAGGGTGCCGGCCGACACCCCGCTGGGCCCGATGGTCGCCTGGGTACCGGTGTGCAACTTCACCGACGGTCCCGTCCACGAACGGCTGCGCGGCGCCGTCGTGGAATCCCTGCTGCGCTTCGACAGACGAGGCATCCGCCGCCACGTCACCCGCTTCGCCAACCAGCTGATCGACCGGATCGCGGCCGACGGACGCGCCGACCTGGTCGCCGCCTTCTCCGACCAACTCCCCATGCTCGTCATGACCCAGCTCGTCGGCGCACCCGAGGAGCACGGCCCCCGCCTGGTCAAGGCGGCCCGCGACATGCTGCAAGGGACCGAGACGGCCCTGGAGAGCGACCGGTACGTCACCGCGACCCTGGAACAACTGGTGCACGCCCGCGCATCGGTGCCCGCCCGAGACCTGGCGTCCTGGCTGCTGGAGCATCCGGCGGACCTCACCGACACGGAAGTGCTCATGCACCTGCGCGTCGTGCTGATCGCGGCGTACGAGACGACCGCCAACCTCATCGCGAACACCCTGCGGACGGTCCTGACCGACCGGCGTTTCCGCGCCAGCCTCTCAGGCGGCCACATGACCCTGCCCGACGCGCTCGAACAGGTCCTGTGGGACGACCCGCCGATCAACACCATCATCGGGCGGTGGGCCACCGGGGACACCCGGCTAGGGGGGCGGGACATCAAGGCCGGTGACATGCTGCTGCTCGGCCTGTCGGCGGGCAACGCGGATCCGCAGATCCGGCCGGACCCCGACGCGTCCGTACACGGCAACCGTTCACACCTCGCCTTCAGCAGTGGCCCCCACGAATGCCCGGGCCAGGACATCGGCCGGGCCATCGCGGACACCGGCATCGAAGTGCTGCTCAGTCGACTTCCCGACCTGCAACTGGGTGTCGCAGAAAGCGAGTTGCGCTGGCGCGGCACGCTCATGTCCCGGCACCTGCTGGCCCTGCCGGCACGGTTCACACCGCGCCCACTGGACGACGGCTCGGTGTCGAATGGCCAACGCCCCTTCCCGGAGCAGGCCGTCGGACACCCGCCGCACGTCCCCACCGCGCCCGTCCCGCCGCGGCCGACGACGATGCCCGCGACCTCCGCCACCCATCGCAGGCCGAGTTGGTGGCGACGACTCCTCGGACTCGGCTGAGCCCCGTCCGACCCGTCCGACCCGTCCGACCCGGGGCCCGTGCCACGCATGGCGCGGGCCCCGGAACGTCGCCACCGGGGTGCGGGTGCCGCCCTCACCCGTCCAGGAGGTCCCACCACCAGGCGAGGGCCGGCAGCGGCGGTGCCTCCGTCCGCTCGTCGCTCGGCACGTCGCTGTACCGGATGTCGAACCGGGCCCCCTCCACGGGCAGTTCATTGCGGTTGCGCGGGCCGGCGTAGCGCGGCGCCCGGTCCTGCCACGCGAGGCAGCCCGCGATGTAGTGGCCCATCCCCTCCAGGTGGCGGGCGAGCTGTTCGTCCGCGCCGCGGGCCACCTGCTCCCGCAGCCTCAGGAAGAGGCCCATCACCCGGTCCCGGAGCGCCACCGCCACCGGCACCGCCCGCGCCGGTGTCAGGCCCTCCTGGTGGGCGATCACGTTGATCAGGTTCACCTCCCGCGGCTCGACGTGATCGTCCTTGTCGTACGAGAACAGGTCGTTGTCGGCGCTGACGACGAATCCCGCGGCGTCGGTGAGCGCCCGCACCGCGGGCGCGTACAACACGTCGGGGGCCAACCGGACCCCGTTGGCCACGTCGGCCCAGGTGAGTGAGAAGCGGGTGCCGTTCGCGAGGGTTCCCATGGCCGCGAAGTCCGCCAGGCCGGGTACCAGTCCCCGCTCGGCGTTCGCCGCCTCCCAGGCCGCCCCGAGCAGCCAGTCACGCGTCCCCTCGGTGAACCGGCGCAGTTCGAACGGGGTGAGCAGCGCGTGCGTGCGCGTCACGAGGTCGTCGAGGGCGCGGGTCATCGGCCCGTCGGGCAGGACGTCTGCCCCCGGTGTCTCGATGGTCCGCAGCAGCCGCGCGCCGTGGTCGGTGACGGCCGCCGTACGGACGTCGTCCGCCCCCGAATCCTGCCAGTCGTCGACGGCGTTGGCCCAGTAGTTCCACTCGATGAACAGCAGCAGGGCGGTGTCGTCCCCGTGCGGGACGATGCGGGACGAGAAGTCGGCGCTGTGCGTGGCCAGGCTCCAGGCCCGTTCGACGGGATCGGTGTGGATCCCGTGGGAGTCGAGCCAGTCGACGGCCAGGGCCTCCAGTTCCTTGGCCCGGGGGTGGACCAGTCCGGTGGTGAGGGGGCAGTAGAACGCCGGCAGCGGCCTGCCGATACGGGAAGGGCGATCGATGGACGTCACGGTCCTCAGCCCCCGATCCGGAACATCAGCAGCCGGGTCTCGACCGCGTGGTCGCGCCAGAGCCGGAAGAGTCTGCTGTGCACCACGGTCGACTCCTCCAGGCGCCTCGCGGTCCACGCCGCCGGGGCGCCGCCGGCCCGGACCCGGTCCAGCTCGCAGGTGTTCCAGGCCATCGACTGTACCCAGAACTCCGCCACCCGGTCGGTGACGTCCTCGTCCCGTTCGAGGGTGAAGCCCGCCGCCGACGCGGCGCTCACGTACTCCTCGCGCGTCCCGAGCCGGGTCTTGTAGTACTCGTCGAGGAACCCGCGCCACTCGGGCCGGCACACGAAGTGCTCCTGTATGCCGAACCAGCCGCCCGGCCGAAGTGCTCGCGCGACGACCTCGAAGAGTCGGGAGCGGTCCATGTAGCCGCTGCTCTCGTTGGCGTAGGCGGCGTCGTAGGCGTGCACGGCGTCGTGGGCGTGGATGTCGGCCACGTGGGCGCGGACCCGGTCGCCGACGCCCGCCTTTCGCGCGAAGTGGTGGATGAGCGGCACGTGTTCGGCCGCGATGGTGAGACCGGTGACCCTCGTGCGGTGGTGTTGCGCCCAGTACAGCGAGCCGCCGCCGAGGCCGCAGCCGATGTCGAGGAGAGTGCGGGGAGGCCGTTCGTACGCGCCCCAGGAGCGGGCGGCGTGCTCGACTATCTCCTCCTGCGCGCCCACGATGCGCTGCTTGATCACGTCCTGCGGGACCGTGGTGTGCGGGTGCGTGTCGTGCCCGAACAGCCCCAGGTGGAAGTGGACGCGCGGGCCCGGGCCGTACTTGTGGAGGATGTCCGCGGTCTTGCGGCCGTAGTAGAGCCGCACCTGCTCATCGTCCAGGCCCTGCCCGCTGCCTAAGGGAGAAGTGAATGGTGTAGCGCTCATGTCTGCCCGCCCCTTCGTGGCGTAGGGCTGTCGAGGGGGCCGACAACTGGTTTCGGTCACCCCGACTGACGGTTGAAGCATGGATCATCGTGGCACTTACCGGCCGTCCCGTCTGCACACAAGAGCGCTTTGAATCACGGGAGTTGATGAAAGAATGTTTCTGCACACGCCTGAACCATCCCGACCTCGCACGTGACGGGTCGGGGTGGTGGGGCGGACACGTGGTGATGTGACGCGAGTCTGTCCGAGCGTGAACGCGAAGCCCGGGATCCAGGGGCCGGGCGGGCGTCGAAACCCGAGTCCCGCGGGGCCGTCGTTCGCCGTGAGGCGGTCGGGGGTGGTGAGGTCGTGGACCGCCCCTTCCCGGGTGGCGGCCCGGGAAGGGGACGCGCGGAGCGCCGTTCGGCACGGTCGTGGCCGGGAACCGGTGGACAGCCGGCCCGTCCGTGACCAAACCCCGGGCGGGGGAGCGGGGGTTCAGGCGGTGGCGAGGGAGATCTCGGTCGACTTGACGAGGGCGACGACGGAGGCGCCGGCGGTCAGACCGAGGGCCTCGACGGCGTCCTTGGTGATGGCGGCGGTCAGTTCGCCACCCTCGACGCCCACCTTGACGGAGCCCATGGCGCCGCCCGTGGTGACGTCGGTGACGGTTCCAGGGATCTGGTTGCGGATGGAGATGCCCTCGACCGGAGCGGTCGCGAGGGCGACCTCGGTGGACTTCACGAGGGCCTTGACCGCGGAGCCCTCGGCGAAGCCGAGTTCCCGCACCGCGTCGGTGGTGATCGCCGCGGTGATGTCCTGGCCGCCCGCCAGGCGCACCTTCACGGTCGCCATGGCTTCGCCCGTCGTGATGGAGGTGACGGTGCCGGACAGCTGGTTGCGGATGCTCAGGCTCATGGGGGAAACGCCTCACAGGTCTCGGGGGACGGCAGCGCCCCGGGTGGGTCGCGTTGCCGCCGACGCTACTGAAGTACGGGGCGACCAACGGGGACGGCGGCGCGTCCGCCGGTCGAACGGCCCTGTCCGGGTGAACGAGCCGGCACCGCGAGAACCCCAGCCACCTCGTCGGGGCCGGCGCGGCCCGACCCACCCCGCCCGCTGTCGGACGTACCGGGCCCGGCCCCGGGCGCCACCGGTGCAGCGTTCGTCAGCCGGCGGGAGTGCGGCCATGATGGGAGGAGAGCCTGAGCGCTCTGACCATGGCCGGTCGGTACGCGAGAGGGAGATGCGGCGCATGGACGGTGCGGGCGGTCACACGTCGGGGGGCGGCGAGCGGCCGTACCGGCGAGTACGCCACTCCGGTCCTGGCCGAGGCTCGTCAACCCAGACGGGAAAGAACCATGGTCGATGAAACGAATGGCCAGGGCGACGACGTGTACCAGCCCCAGGACACCGACCAGACGTCCGAGGGACAGCCGGACATGGAGAACGCGCTCGACGAGCCGAACGCCGATCTGGGGCTTGACGAGGGCTATCAGACCGCCGCGGACCGCGCGAGCGTGGTGACACGCCACGGCACCACGGGGCGCGAACAGAGCGAGGGCGAGTCGCTCGACGAACGACTGGCCCAGGAGATCCCCGAGATCGGCGAGGCGCCGCGCGCGCCGTTCCTCCTCGACGAGGACGGAGTCGGTCGACTGGTCTCCGTGCGGGACGCGGGCTCGCGACGGAACACGGACGTACTGGGGTTCGACGCCGGCGACGACACGGGGGAGGAGTCCGCCGAGGAGGCGGCCATGCACGTGGTCGGACGCAATGTGGCCGGCGGGACCTCGGAGAGCCGGCACCACATCCTGGCCTGGGAGGATCCTACGGAGACGGAGACGGAGACGGAGACGGAGAGCGCCCCCTGACCCGGTGGGCACCGGGCCCGGCGCCCTCGCGGACACCGACGCGCGGGGTGCCGCCGGCCGCTTGCCGGCGGTGTGCACCCCGCGCGCGGCCTCAGGGTTTGGCGCCGAGGTGCTTGGCGAGGGCGGCGGTTCGTGCGGGGGTCCAGCCCGGGGGCCGGGTGATCTGGGCCCAGGCGGTCGTCGGCATCGTGCCGTAACGGTGTCCGTGGCCATCGGGCACCCCGTCCGCGCCGGCCAGGTCGCAGACCACCTGCCAGAACGTCAGCACCGGATACCAGTGCATCGCCGATGACACGTCCCCCGCCCTGGGGTCGTCGAGCCAGTCGGGGTGCCGATAGGCGAGATCCGGCGACCACCACACGACGGGATCCGAACCGTTCTGGAGGTACACCGAGCGCGGGCCCGTCCACGGCGCCGCGGGAATCGCGTAGTCCGAGGGGACCTGCGCGAACCGCACCTGCGCCCCGTCACCGACGACGGGCCGCCACGACGGGCTGTCCGGAGCACGGCCGTCCGTGAGCGTCTTCCAGAGCGGGTTGGCATACGTGGGGCCGACGAACAGCGCCCCGTCGGTGCGGCTGGTCAGGCCCTTCAGCGTGCCGCCGAGCGCGTTCTCCATGGCGTACGAGCCAAGACTCTCGCCGTACGCGAGCAGCTTCGGTCGGGTCTCGGCCGGCAGTGTCCGCCACTTGTCGTACACCGCCGTGAACAGCGCCCTGCTCGCGTCGGCCGCCTCGTCCTCGGTGAGGACGGACACCCAACTGGGCAGGTACGAGTACTGCATGGCCACCAACGCGCTGTCACCGAACCAGAGGTACTCCAGCGGTCGGCTTCCCTGATCGTTGACCCAGCCGGTGCCCGTCGTGCCCATCACGGCGAGCACGTCCCGCTCGAACCCCCCGGCGCGCTCCAGTTCGCGGACGGCGAGCCGGGCCCGCTCGTCCAGGGAGTCCGCCGTACGCAGGCCCACGTACACCCGGACCGGATCCTTGGCGTCCCGCCCGGTGAAGCGGGCGATGTCCGCGCGGGTGCTCGCCCGGCCGACGAAGTCGCGGCCCTTCGCCCCCAGGGTGTCCCAGGGCGTGTACGAGCCGTCGCCTCCCGAGAGCGTCGTGGAGGTCGGGCGGACCACGCCCTTGCTCGTCCCCTGGTCCGTCAGGGACGCCCCGTTCTCCACCGCGTGGAGGACGCCCCTGAGCAGGAAGCCCTGGACGAAACCGACGACGAGGAAGGCCACCAGGGCGATCCCCGTGCCGTAGGCGACCGAGCGGGGGACCAACCACGTCAGCGGCTGCGCCACCTTGCGGGTCGCCAACCTGAGGCCGCGCGCCGCACACAGGAGCAGCGCCGCGACCAGGCCCGCGAGGACGGGCACCAGCGCCCACTGCCACCACACCACCTGGGGCCGCATCCCGACCGCCCTGCGCATGTCACCCTGCCAGGACACGCCGAACGCCGTCGTCACGACGACGGCCACCCCACAGACCGCGGCCACCGCCGCCCACACGGCGCGCTGCGGGGACCGGGCGGGGAGGATCAGCCTGCGCCCGGCCAGTGCCCGCGTCACCCTGCCGAGGACCGCGCCGAGCGCGTACCCGAGGGCCGCGGTCACCCCCGCCTCCACCCCCTGGAGCCACCACGGGCGGGGGAGCAGGGCCGGGGTCAGGGACAGGCAGTAGAAGAGCGTCGCCAGCACGACACCGGTCAGGGAGAGCCCCCGGCGCACCACGCGTCCGCTCCGCGGGCTCTCGCCGTACCGTCCGTCTCCGGGGAGCCCGCCACTGCCGGGGAGCGGCACGTGGGGAGGTATCACGCTCAGCACCATGGCGGTGGCGTCATCGCGCGGGCCGGGCGCGCCCCGTCGGTGAGCGACGGGGTGGCGCCGGACGACGGGCGGGTACGGGGCGACGGCCGGCTACCGCCGTGGTCACCGGTACTCCGGCTCAGGGGAGCGTGTTCGTCTGGTGTGCGAGTGCTCACTGCGCGAGTCCTTTCCGGCCGCGGCGTTCTCCCCCGATCGTGACGGCGCGGGTGGGTGGGCGCTCGCTGGGTGCGGCCGGACGGGAAGCCGGCTCGTGGGGGCCGGTCCGGGGGCGCCGATCGGGCAAGATCGAGAAGATGCGGGGCCCGGCGAACTGACGGACAGTGGCGGAGTCCACGGACGGACTGCCCGCTCAGGTCGCGCGGGGTCCGGTTCCGAGTCCGGACCGGCGATGAGGAACACCATGTCCCAGGCTGAACGCGCCCCGAGCGCGCCGGAGTCCGCGCCCGCGGCGAAACTGACCCTGCTCACGCTGACGGCCATGGTCGTCGGGTCCATGGTGGGCGCCGGGGTGTTCTCGCTCCCCCGTCGCTTCGCACAGGAGACCGGTGTGGCGGGCGCCCTCATCTCCTGGGCGATCGCGGGCGCCGGCATGTTGATGCTGGCGCTCGTCTTCCAGACGCTCGCGGTACGTCGGCCCGACCTGGACGCCGGTGTGTACGCGTACGCCAAGGCCGGTTTCGGCGAGTACCTCGGCTTCTTCTCCGCCTTCGGCTACTGGGCCAGCGCCTGCGTCGGCAACGTGACGTACTGGGTGCTGATCATGTCCACCATCGGCGCCGTCGTTCCCGCCCTCGGCGAGGGGGACACCGTCCTCGCGGCGGCACTGTCGTCGGTCGGGCTGTGGGCCTTCTTCCTCTTCATCCGGCGCGGGGTGAAGGAAGCGGCGGCCATCAACAGGATCGTCACCGCGGCGAAACTGGTGCCGATCCTCTTCTTCATCGTCCTCACGCTGTTCTACCTCGACCCCGGCGTCTTCGCGGACAACTTCGCCGGCGCCGACTACGCGGGCTCCCTGTTCGACCAGGTGCGCGGAACGATGCTGGCCACCGTCTTCGTCTTCCTGGGCGTCGAGGGCGCCAGCGTGTACTCGCGCCACGCCAAGCGTCGTGAGGACGTGGGCCGGGCCACGGTCCTCGGCTTCCTGAGCGTCTTCGCCGTCTTCGCGTCGGTCACCATCGTCTCCTACGGGATCCTGCCGATGAGCGAGATCGCCGAGCTGCGCCAGCCGTCCATGGCCGGGGTGTTGGAGGCGGCCGTCGGCACCTGGGGCAAGGCCTTCGTCAGCGTCGGCCTGATCGTCTCCGTGCTCGGCGCCTACCTGGCGTGGACGCTGATGGCGGCCGAAGTCCTCTTCGTCGCCGCCAAGGACGAGGACATGCCCCGGTTTCTCGGCCGGGCCACGGCTCAGGACGTACCCGTCCCCGCGCTCGTGATGACGACCGTGCTCTCGCAGATCATCCTGATCGTCACGTTGTTCTCCGACGACGCGTTCAACTTCGCCCTCGACCTGACCAGCGCCCTCTCCCTCATCCCGTTCCTGCTCGCCGCGGCCTTCGCCGTCAAGGTCGCCTTCGGGGACCGCCGCGCGGGGCACACCGAGGCGGCGGTGACCGCCACCGGTCGCCGGAGGCGCCAACTGGTGGTCGCCGTGCTGGCGACGCTCTACACGGCCTTCCTCATCTTCGCGGCCGGACTGCGCTACGTGCTCATCTCCTTCATCATCTACGCCCCGGCGACGATCCTCTTCGTCATGGCCCGCCGGGAACAGGGGAGGAGGCTGTTCTCGCCCCGCGAGTACGTCATCCTCGCCGTCTCGGTGGCCGGCGCGGTCCTCGGGATCGTCGCCCTGGCCTTGGGCTGGGTCGAGCTCTGACCCGAACGGGATGCCGAGGAGACCCGCCATGAACGGCCCGGAGCCGACGGCCTCACGTCGTCCGATCCTGACCACGCGAGCCGCCCTGCTGTGCGTGATCGTCGTCCTGGTGCTCACTAACCTGGCCGACAACCGCTGGGCGCCGTCGTGGATCCTCCTGACCGCCCTCGTGACCACGACCGTCCTGATCGTCCTCGCGTGGCTCGCCGGCTGCGACGCGGACGACATCGGGCTCGGCAGGGCTGATCTGCCCCGGCAACTGCGGTGGGCCGGGACCCTCGTCCTGGTCGTCGCCTGCTGCTATCTCGCGGTCGCACTGGTACCGGCCGGTCAAGGTCTCTTCGAGGACCGGCGCACCGGCGGCCTCGGCGCCCGCGAGCTGCTCTGGCGCGTCTGCGTGGCCGTTCCCGTCGGCACGGTGCTGCTGGAGGAGGTCGCCTTCCGGGGTGTCCTGTACGGCCTCGTGGATCGAGACTTCGGCACCCGGGCGGCCATCGGTTTCTCCTCCCTGCTCTTCGGCCTGTGGCACATCCTGCCGTCGCTGCACCTGAACGACGCGAAACCCGTCCTCGGTTCCGTCTTCGGGCACTCGCCGTGGGGTGCCGTGCTCGTCAACGCCGCGGCCGTGCTCTTCACCGCGGCGGCGGGGGTCGTGCTGTGCGTGCTGCGCCGGCTGAGTGGCGGGCTGCTCGCCCCGATGGCCCTGCACTGGGCGACCAACGCGTTCGGCTACCTCGTCGCCCACCTGGTCGAATGACCGGTACGGCATCTCCCGCACTGAATGGGCGGTTTGTACGGAATGGGGGATCATGGTGCCGTGTGTGCGTCGCGGAGTGCCCGCGTACTCCGACCCGTCCCGCGAGGGGAACCGCATGAACGACTCCGTCCGTCCCGCGCCGACCCCGGGTGTGTACTCGGAAGTCGGCAAACTGCGCAAGGTACTGGTGTGCGCCCCCGGTCTCGCTCACCGCCGACTCACCCCCACCAACGCCGACGACCTGCTGTTCGACGACGTGATGTGGGTGGACAACGCGCAGCGCGACCACGCCGACTTCGTCAACAAGCTGCGTGCGCGGGGCGTCGAGGTGGTCGAGCTCCACGACCTGCTGGGACAGACGATGGCGCTGCCCGGGGCGAGGGACTGGCTGCTGGAACGCAAGATCGTCGCGAACGAGGTCGGCATCGGTCTCATCGACGGCACCCGGGCCTTCCTGGAGACGCTGGAACCCCGCCCGCTCGCCGAGTTCCTGATCGGCGGACTCGCCACGGCCGACCTCCCGGACGAGTTCAGGTCCGAGTACCTGGCCCTGGCCCGCGACGCCGGCGGCATCCGCGAGTACCTCATGCCCCCGCTGCCGAACACGCTCTACACCCGTGACACCACCTGCTGGTTGTACGGCGGCGTCACGCTGAACCCGCTGTACTGGCCGGCCCGGCACGACGAGACCCTGCTGATGAAGGCCGTCTACCGGTTCCACCCCGACTTCAAGGACGCCACCGTCTGGTGGGGCGACCCGGAACGGGACTGGGGCCAGGCGACCTTCGAGGGCGGAGACATCATGCCGGTGGGCAACGGCGTCGTCCTCATGGGCATGAGCGAACGCACCTCGCGGCAGGCCATCACCCAGGTCGCCGCGGCACTCTTCGAGCGGGGCGCCGCCGAACGCGTCGTCGTCGCCGCGATGCCGAAGCTCCGCGCGGCCATGCACCTCGACACGGTCTTCACCTTCGCCGACCGGGACATCGTCACCCTGTACCCGCGCATCATGGACGCGGTCCACACGTTCTCGCTGCGCCCGTCGGACAAGGCTCCCGGCGTCCGGATCACGGACGAGGGCTCCAGGACGTTCGTCGAGGTGGTCACGGAGGCCCTCGGCCTGCCCGACATGCGGGTGATCGAGACGGGCGGTGACGTCTACGCCTCCGAACGCCAGCAGTGGGACAGCGGCAACAACGCCGTGGCGATCGAGCCGGGCGTGGTCTTCACCTACGACCGCAACACACAGACCAACACCCTCCTGCGCAAGGCGGGCGTGGAGGTCATCACCATCGTCGGTGCCGAGCTGGGTCGCGGTCGCGGCGGCGGCCACTGCATGACGTGCCCGCTCGTCCGCGACCCCGTCGACTTCTGACGGACGGACGGACGGACGGACGGACGGAGACAGAGGCGGACGGACGTACACACCCGCGGACGCGCCGACGGGCGGCCGTGTCGTGGCCGCCCGTCGGCATCGCCCGAACCGTCGATCAGATCCCCAGGGCCCGCCGCAGGCCGAGCCGATCGGTGCCCAGCTTGGTGAAGGAGGCCGACAACAGCTCGGACGCCGTCCGCAGATCGGTGCCCAACTCCCTTGCGATCGACGCGTTGTCCAGCCCGAGCGCGGCGTGACGCGCCGCCGCGTGCTCCGCGATCGTCAAGGTCTCCTGTTCGAAGGTGTGCAGACGGCGCGGGCGCAGCCCCGCCGAGGCGAGCTGAGAGCGGGCACGGGCCGCGAGCGCGTCGGCGCCGCAGGCCGCGGCGGTCTCCATGCCCCGGTAGAGCTGTTGGGCCGCCTGGTGCGGATCGCCCAGGGTGTGCAACGCCGTACCGTGATCGACGAGCGCGTGCGCGAGTTCACAGGCGGCCGGCGACTGTTCGAGATGACCCACCGCCTCCTGCAACAGCACGGCCGCCCGGGACGCGTCCATGGTCGTCGCCAGGACGCGCAGGGACTGCCCGATCACGCTCGCCGCCCCGAACGCGCGGGCGCGTGCCAACGCCTCGGTCGCCGTGGCGCGTGCCTGGTCGGGGTCGTGGGTGACCTGCGCCAAGGCCAGGTCCAGCTGCCACGAACTCCACGACGGATTGCGCGTGCCGCGCAGGTCGAGTCGCTTGCCCGCCGCGCTGAGCTGCTGCTCCGCCTCGTCGATCCGTCCCTGGGCCAGCAGAAGCTTGCCCCGGACGGCCTGTGGGTCGGGATAGACCACGGCCTTGGGCAGCTCCTCCGCCAGCCGGTAGGCCTGGGCGACCCGCTGCGCCTCGGCCGTGTTCCCGCGGGCGAGCAACGTTTCGATGAGCGTGCCGATCGCGTACCACTGGGCCGGGATGCCGTGCCCGACACGGTCGGCGATCTGCAGGCCGTTGCGCACGAAGTCCTCGGCCTCGGCGAGCCGCCCGCGCCGGTACCGCACGTATCCCAGCAGGGTGTAGACGAACGACAGGTGCGCTCCGCGCCAGCCCTTGTCCTCGAACTCCACGATGGCGGTGTTGAACAGCTCCTCCGCGCGGCCCGGTTGGTCGCAGTACATGAGCGTGACGGCCACGACCGCCGGCACCTCGAACCCGAAGTCCTGGTCGGTCCAGCTCATGCCGCCGGTCAGCGCCTGCTCCGCGTAGTCCAGGGCCGTCGTCACGGATTCGCCGCGCATCGCGGCGTCCCAGGCCCGCAGCCCCAGGATGTGCCGCTCGGGCAGGCCGCGACCGCTCAGTCGCTTCGCGAACTGGGCGAGCAACCGGGAACGGGCCGGTGAGTTGTCCTCGTCGATCCGGACCGAGTTCCACTTGAACTGCTCGGCCTGCATCCGCAGTCGGGTACGGGAACTCGACGAGAGTCGTGCCTCGTCCGAGAGGAGACCGGCAGCCTCCGCCATCTGGCCCGTGTGGGCGAGGGCCTGGGCGAGACGGTAGGTGATCGCCTCCCGCAGCGCCTGCTCGGTCTTGGGTTCCTCCAGGGCGGCCCGGAGCTGGTTGATGGTCGTCGCGGGTTCGTGCAGCAGGTTGGCGGAGCCGAGCTCGAACAGCACCTCGGCCCGGTCCTCCATGCTCGGCGGTTCGCGCAGCGCGCGGGCCAGGTAACGGCGGGCCGCGTCGGGGGCGCCGGCGGAGAAGCTCTCGCGTGCTGCCTGACGCAGCTGCTGCACCACCCAGGGGTCACCCTCGGGATGCATCTCCAACAGGTGGCGGGCGGCCGCCGCGGCGCCGAAGCCGTCGTCGACCATGGCCTGCGCCGCCATCCCGTGCATGCCCACGCGCACGCCCGGCGGAATCGACCGGTACACGGCGGTCGCGATGAGCGGGTGGAAGAACTCGACGACCTCCTTGCGGTGCAGGCTGGTGAGGACGGTCAGGATGCGGGCGTTGCGCAGACGGTCGATGGACTCGGCGGCCTGCGCCTCTCCGAGGGCCGCGACGCTCGCGACGATGCCGATCGGGACGGCGGTACCGAGTACGGCGGCGGCCCACGCGAGTCGGACCGTGGACGGGCCGAGCTGATCGAGGCGGTCGATCAGGCCGCTGCCCTTGACGGCGGACGCCAGGTCGCGCAGTTGGGGGATGTTCTCCTGGTGGGGCTTCAACCCACGGGCCCGACCCCTCATCGCCAACTCGACGACCTCGAAGGGATTGCCGCCCGTGATCGCCCAACACTCGCGACAGAACACGTCGTCGGCGCTGTCGCCGAGGGCGTCGCGCACGATGCGCGCCACCGCGCTCGTGGTGAGCGTGGCCAACTCGTGCGGACGCGTTCCCTGGCGCCCCATCAGGGCGCGCAGTGAGCCGGCGTCGGCGGGGATCTCGTCCGGCCTGCAGGCCACGAGGATGAGCATGGACAGTTCCTCGGCCCGCGCCGCGAATGCGGTCAGCCACGCCAGGGATTCCGCGTCCGCCCAGTGCGCGTCGTCGACGATCAGCACGACGGGTGCGCTGCGCACGGTCAGATGTGTGACCACCCAGTCGAGGCCGTCCCGCACGCCCTGCGGGTCGGGTGCCGTCGGACCCTTGGGAGCGGCGGTCAGACCGAGGGCCGGCGCGACGATGCCGTACCAGTTGCCGAGGACGTCGCGTCGTCCGTCCTCGCTCATCGCCGCGAACGTGGGTTGTATGAGCTGCCGCATCACGTGGAACGGCGTCTGCTTCTCCTGCTCGCCGCCCCGGGCGAACAGCACGGTGCAGGAGCGCTCCATGGCGTGCCGTCGGGCCTCGCCGAGCAGCTTCGTCTTGCCGATGCCGCCGGCCCCGGCGAAGGTCAGCACGCCGCCGCGGCGGGACGTGGGACCGGTGCGCGAGGTACCGCACAGCTCGTCCACCGCGCGGTGGATCGCGAGAACTTCGGATTCGCGCTCAAGTAAGGGCTGGGTAGCCCACCCTGGCGGTTCCGTGACGTCTGACATTCTTGCCCCCTCCGGCGCGTGCGGCCGAGTGTACGGGCCGGGGGTGGAGTTGTTGCTGCTTAAGCACATTATCGCGGCATCTCGCCACTCGTTCGAGGACAACTCTGTATCCTCGGCTGACGTTTCCCGAGGGGCACGTCAGGAGACTGGCGAGAAGCCGCCTTGAAGCAACGCGATCGTTCGCGGACGGCCCAGGCCCTGTCGTCGACGTCTCGCCCGGCCCGCGGCGCCCGGCACGGCACCGGCACACCGCGGGCCTCACCGGCGCCACCTCGACGACGGCGCCTAGTGCCGCGCGACGGGAATCATGGGCAGTTCGCTGGGTTGGGGTATCCCGGCGGGCACCTCGCGCACCGTGACGCCCGGCGCGGGCACCAGGCGCCAGCGGGAAGCCACGCTCGCCACCGCGGTCAGGATCTCCGTCACCGCGAACGAGTCGCCGATGCACTTGTGCTGCCCGGCGCCGAACGGAATGTACTTCTGGGCGCGTCCCCGCTCGTTCCCCTCGTGTTGCCAGCGGTCCGGGTCGAAGACCGTGGGGTCACGGAACAGGGCCGGGTCACGGTGCAACGCGTACGGGCTGTAGGCCAGCTCCGCCCCCTCGGGGATCGACACGCCGCCCAGGGTGAGCGGAGCCAGTGCCCGCCTGGTGAACAGGAGTGGTGAGTGCAGGCGCAGTGCCTCCTTGAACACGTTGTTCGTGTAGGTGAGTTCGGGTATGTCGTCGGCTCGGACGGGGCGGGTGCCCACCACCGCGTCGACTTCCTCGTGAAGGCGCCTCTCCACCTCGGGATGGCGGCCGAGTTCGTGGAACACCCAGGCCAGGGTGGTGGCCGAGGTCTCCGTGCCGGCCAGCATGATGGCGATCACCTCGTCCCGCACCTGCTCGGCGGCCATCGTCGCGCCCGACTCGGCGTCCACGCTGGACAACAACAGCGAGAGGAGGTCGTGACCCTCCGGGCTCCTCTCGGCGCTGTACTGCGCGATCACCTCGTCGATGGTCCGACGCAGGCGGGTGGCGGCCGCGTCGAACCGCTGGTTGTACGGGATCGGAAGCCGGTCAAGGGCCTTGGGCATGACCGCGCGGACCAGCATGCCCTCCAGGACGATGGGCAGAGAGCGGTGCACCTCGGTGATCGCCGGCCGGCTCAGCTCGCCGGCGAAGATCATCTCGGCCACGGACGACATCGCGTACCCGCGCGTCTCGGTGACCATCGAGATCTCGCGGCCCGCCGTCCACGACGCGGACATGCTCTCCGCCTGCCGGCTCATCACCTCGGTGTAGTCGGTGATGTGGTTGCGGTGGAAGGCCGGCTGCATCATCCGTCGCTGCTTGCGGTGGAACTCCCCGTCGGTCGTCACGATGCCGTTGCCGAACACGGGGCGGAGCCGGTCGAAGATCCGGCCGCGGCCGAAGTGTTGCGCCTGCTGCACCAGTACGGCGTGCACGTGCTCCGGACTGGTGAGGACGTGCATCGGCCACGTGCCGATGTCGAGGCGCACGATGTCGCCGTGTTCGCGCAACGACTCCAGGAACGCGATCGGTTGCCGCCACAGCTGTAGTGCGTGACCCAGGAGGGGTAACCGCCCTGGTGCGACGGGGGCGTTGACCGCGGGGCCGGAATGTTCCACTTGCGTAGCCATGGGTCGACTCCCTGTCATGCCACCGAGACGAGATCCGGGCGGATGTACGCAGACTCCAGCCCGGCCGCGAACCGTTCGTCGCGGTACCTCGTGCACTCGTAACGCTGCCACAGATCCGCGCCGATCATCCAGTCCTCATGGCTGCGCACGCATCGGGAGACGACGGCCCGCACGGCGGGGTCGACATCACCTCGGGCATCGATGACCCGGAACAGGCGGTCCTTTCCGGACAGGTACTCCTCGATGCGGGTCTGGATGCGCCCCTCGACGGCCCGGACCGCGTCGGAGAGGGAGCAGCCCTCCCACGCCGAGATGAGCGAGACCAGGTTGTTGTTGTCCCCGCAGGAGTACTCCTTCGGCAGCGAGAACACGTCGTTGCCCCACGAGATGATGTCGACCGAGGCGGCGACGAGCGCCTGGAACTCCGGCAGTTCGTGGATGTGCGGCGGCACGTCGATGCCCAGGCCCGCCTCGACCACGTCCATCATCGGCAGCATCTGCGAACTGTGACGCCGCATCAGGACGTAGTCCTCGACGGAGGGCTGCCCCTCGTTCCCGCGATTGCCCGCCTCCTGGTCCAAGGAGCCCAACATCAGCGGGACATGGGCCCGGTAGCGCGCGGCGGTCACCTCCGACATGCCCGCGAGGATGCGGTCGCACAGGTCGATGAACCCGGTCACCAGTGGATTGGGCCGCGAGGACGCCGCGCCCGTCCTGCCCGTGGCCAGGTACGTGGTGATCGTGTCGGTGACGGGCCGCCAGGCCGTCAACTCGCCCGTCCTGATGAGGTGGTCGTGCTGGTCGTCCAGGACGAAGGACCAGGCCATCCACTCGGCGAGGAGGACGATCTTCTCGTAGGGCACCTCACCGCTGACGCGGCCGGCGAGATGGCCGAAGCCGATCCCCGCGAACTGCTCCGAGGCGTCGGTGACGAGTTCGTGGTGCAGGGCCCACGAGGTGGCCTCGTTGTTGGCACGCGCGGCCTGCGGATGCTTGGAGTTCCCGAACGGAAGGTGGAAATCGGGAACGGAGAAAAAGTCGAGCTGGGCCATTGATCCCCCCACGGAAGAGTCGGATTCGCCAATACCCGCTCAATGTACGATCGTCAGCGCACTCGCGTGCACATCAGTATCGGAACACCCCTCTACTGAGACCTCGCCACGGGGGTCACACCCCGACCGCCGGATGAACCGGTCGCGGACTGACCTGATCCCGCCACGCGCGACCACATCAGGCCACGCGTGAAGTAATTAACCCGCAGGGCGCGGCGCACTGTCAATGTAAGACGAGGGGGGATGTGGAATTCATCCAGGCGTTGCCGAACGCGCATTCAGAAGGAATATGCGAGAGGCATGGTCGAACGGCTTCGCCGCCCGGACCGCACCGCGGGTCGGCCGTGGCCGGAGAGGCGGGGGAAGCACGCGGTGTGGCCGAAGAGCATCGCCGCCCCGTCGGTCGCTCCCTACACTGCGGTTGGACGCGGCCGTCAGGGGTGGGGGCATGATCGAGCATCATCCGAGGGAACCGGGCGACGACCACGCGGCCGATGTCCTGGGCTCCTACCTGGAGTTGCTGCGGGCACGCCTGGACGGGGAGCGGTTCGAGGCGCTCATCACGGCGGTCCGAACCACCTGCGCGCTGCTGGAGGACGACCACGGGACCGCGTGGGAAGTGCCCGCGGAACACCACCTCCCGGCGGAACTCCAGCGCGAGTACCTGTCCCTGATGGCCGTGATGATCACGGGTCACCTGGACCACCGCCTGGTGGAGCTCGCCGCCCCCGACGGGGCCCGGGGCTGGGCGGTCGTGGACAACACCCATCCCGACGCCGAACGGGCCTGGATCGACATCGAACTCGACGGGATCGTCCGCGCCACCGACTTCCCCACCACCTGATCCAGCCACTCGGGACGGTTCCGCTCCGTCCGCCGAGCGGCTCCGCCCGCCCCACCTGCGCCGCCTTCCGTTCCCATGCGGCAGGATGGCAGCCCGTTCCGGATCGCACACACGCCCGAACGGGCTTCTTCGTACGACGAACTGACAGGTGACAAGGTGACGACACACCCGATACGACGCCCGGCGGCGCCCGCGGCCCCCTCCCCGGACCGCCGCGCGACGGGAGACGCCCGTTGAACCGGAGCCTCGTCCTGCACGACTGGCTGGTGGCCGGCATCGCGTTGGCCGCGGGCTGCGCGGGGGCCCTGCTCCTGCGCGCCCTGCTGCGCTGGCTCGGCAAGCACGCCCTGAGGACGCGATGGAGCGGCGACGACATCATCGTCCACGGCCTGCGCACCCTCGCGCCGGGTGCGGCGGTCATCGCGGGCACGGCGGTGGCGGCCTCGACCCTCCCCCTGACCGCGAGGGTCTCGGGCTTCGTGAACCAGACCCTGACCGCGCTGCTCATCCTCATCGCCACGCTCGCCGCCGCCCGTGTCGTCGCGGGTCTCGTCCAGTCCCTGGCGCAGTCGCGGACCGGGGTGGCCGGTTCGGCGACCATCTTCGTGAACATCACCCGGGTCGTCGTCCTCGCGATGGGGGTCCTCGTCGCCCTCGAAACGGTGGGTGTCTCCATAGCCCCCCTGCTCACCGCGCTGGGCGTGGGCGGACTGGCGGTCGCCCTGGCCCTCCAGGACACCCTCGCCAACCTGTTCGCGGGTGTGCACATCCTCGCCTCGAAGACGGTGCAGCCCGGCGACTACATCCGTCTCACCAGCGGGGAGGAGGGTTACGTCGTCGACATCAACTGGCGCAACACCGTGGTGCGCAACCTGTCGAACAACCTGGTGATCATCCCCAACGGCCGGCTGGCCCGCACGAACATGACCAACTTCACCCAGCCCGAGCAGCAGTTGTCGATCCTCGTACAGGTCGGGGTGGGCTACGAGAGCGACCTGGAGCACGTGGAACGGGTGACGCTGGAGGTCGTCGACAGCGTGATGGTGGACATCAACGGGGCGGTCCCCGACCACGAAGGGGCCGTCCGCTTCCACACGTTCGCCGATTCCAGGATCAACTTCACGGTGATCCTCGGCGTGGGGGAGTTCAGCGACCAGTACCGGATCAAGCACGAGTTCATCAAGCGCCTCCACCGGCGGTTCCGGGACGAGGGCATCTCGATCCCGGCGCCCACCCGTACGGTCGCGATGCGACCCGAGGACGCATTCCGGTCGGTACCCACCGCGGGGATCCCGCACCAGCGGGAGGTCCCGCCGACGGTGCCGATGGACAGCGCGCGGTAGGGGGCGCCGGCGAGGGTCGGTGCCCGGCGCTCAGTCCTCCGCGCGCTGGGTCACCGGGGCGCTGCTCTCGTCGCCCAGGAACTCGTACCAACGGCGCTGGAGGCACAGGTACCGGGTGTCGGCCTCGGCCAGCGCGAGGAACGAATCGACCGTGTCGGCCAGCCGTTGGCGCAGGCCCGGGTCGGTCAGCTCGCCGTTCTCGCCGAAGGCGGAGTGCGCCGCGGCGAGGCTGAACATGTCGGGGTACACCCGGGCCCCGAGGTGCTCCAGGGGAACCCGCAGCGCCCAGAGTCCCCTGTTCCCGCCGACCAGCGAGGGGGAGGCCGACACGAGCAGGGTCTGCTTGTCCTTGAAGGGCTGGGGTCGGAAGCGGGAGACCCAGTCGACGGCGTTCTTCAGGACTCCGGGCATGGAGGCGTTGTACTCCGGAGACGCGATCACGAGGGCCTGCGCCGCGAGGAGCCGCTCCCGCAGGGCAGCCGCTCCGGCCGGCGGGCCCTCGGCCGCCTCGGTGTCCCCGTCGAACGTGGGCATCGCGAACTCCCCGATGCCGGCGAGGTCCGCGGTGGCGCCCGACCGTTCGACCTCGCCGGCGACGAGGGCGGCCAGCCGGGCGTTCACGGAACCCTGACGGGACGACCCCGCCAGGACGAGGACCCGCAGGGCGGTGGTTCCGGCCCCGCCGTCGGAGTCGTTGTCGTTCACGCCGCTCGCATCCGTCACGTGCGGGACCGTAGCCCACCACCGCGGCGCCCGGCCCGCTCCGGCCGGTCGGGGCGCGCGCCGTCACCCGGGCGGCCCTACGGACGGGCGTCCGCCGGGGCCCGGGACCGCCACGACCCACGCGGAGGTCAGGTGGTGTAGTCGGCGTTGATCCGAACGTAGCCGTCGCCCAGGTCGCAGCCCCAGACCCGGGCGGCCGCGGTACCGGTCTCGAGGGAGACGTGGATCAGGACCTCGTCCGCGTTCATGACCTCGGTCAGCCCGGCCAGGTCCGGCTCGGCCTGCGGGTAGACGACCAGGTCGCCGAAGCGGATCACGACCCGGTCCGGGTCGATGTCGGTGTCGTCCTTGCACTTGCCCACGGCCATCGCGACCCGCCCCCAGTTGGGATCGGATCCGTGGACGGCCGTCTTCACCAGCGGCGAGTTGACGATCGCCTTCGCGACCCGACGGGCCTGCTCCTCGTCCCGCGCCCGGTCCACGACCACCTCGATGAGCTTGGTGGCACCCTCCCCGTCCCGGGCGACCTGCTTGGTGAGGTCCTCCGCCACGGCGTACAGGGCCGCCTCGAACTCCGCGACGTCCACCTCGCCGGCCGCTCCGTTGGCGAGGATCACGGCGCTGTCGCTCGTGGAGGTGTCCGAGTCCACGCTCACGCAGTTGAAGGTCCGGTTCATCACCCGCCGGAAGACGGCGTCGAGTTCGTCGGCGGGCAGGGCCGCGTCGGTGAAGTAGTACGTGAGCAGCGTGGCCATGTCGGGCTCCAACATGCCGACGCCCTTGGCAACTCCGACCAGGGTCGCCGATCCGATCCGGGCCCGCGCCAGCTTCGGGTGGGTGTCCGTCGTCATGATGGCCTCGGAGACGGCGTCGAAGTCGGCCTCCTCGCCGGCCCGTACCCGGGGGATCCCCGCCCGCATCGTCTCCATCGGGTACGGCCGCCCGATGACCCCGGTCGATCCGATCAACACCTCCTGCGGCGCGCATCCCACCAGCTCCGCGGTCAGCGCGACGACCTCCTCGGCGTCACGCGCACCGCGTTCCCCGTTGGCGACGTTGGCGTTCTTGGACACGGTCACCACCGCGCGCGCCGATCCGTCGGCCACGTGCCTGCGGCTGAGCGACACGCTCGGTCCGGCGAACCGGGACTGCGTGAACACGGCCGCCGCGGCGCAGGGGTGCTCGGAAACCACCACCGTGAAGTCGCGGGTGGTGTCCTTGACACCGAGGTTCGCGACAAAGGTGTGGAATCCGATGGGGTTCAGCTCCGACACGCGAGATCTCCGGTTCGTTCCGTAGGTCGGCCAGTTCCTCTGATCGCCGTGATGGTAGCAACCTGACACCCGCCGACAGGCCCGTGTCCCGGCGGTCGCCCACGGGTCCTGACCTGCGACTCTCGCCCGACGCGTGGTCCGGCCGAAGCGTCACCGCACAGGGGGAGACCCGACGGTCACGCCCAGGGGCGGGGGCGCTCCCGGTCGACCGGGAGCACCCCGTCCGGTCAGACCTGGTAGCGGTCCGGGGCGAAGAGGGCGAGGTTGGCCGCGATCCAGTCCGAGGTACGACGCAGCCCCTCCGTGAGGGATACCCGCGGCTCCCAGCGAGCCCACTCGCGGGCCCGGGAGTTGTCCGACAGCAACCGCTGTACCTCGCTGCCCGAGGGGCGCAGGCGCGACGGATCGACCACGACTCGGGCCTCCCGGCCCGACGCCGTGATCAGGGCCTGCGCCAGGTCCCCGACGGAGATCTCCCGACCCGTCCCGAGGTTGACCACCTCACCGAGGGCCCGGTCGCACTCCGCGACCGCCAGGAAGCCCTCCGCCGTGTCGGTGACATACGTGAAGTCCCGCGTCGGGGAGAGGGATCCGAGACGGATCTCGTCCGCCCCGGAGTGCAGCTGGGCGAGGATCGTCGGGATCACGGCACGCGCGGACTGTCGCGGACCGTACGTGTTGAACGGCCGCACCACCGTCACCGGGAGTTCGAAGGCGTGGTGGAAGGAGAGCGCCATCATGTCCGCGCCGATCTTCGAAGCGGAGTACGGGGACTGCGGCTGGAGCGGGTGGCTCTCCGCGATCGGGGCCGTCAGCGCGGTGCCGTACACCTCGCTGGTCGAGGTGTGCACCAGCCGGCGCACCCCGTGCCGACGGCAGGCCTCGGCCATGTTCTCCGTGCCGGTCACGTTCGTCTGGACGTACGCGCCGGGCGAGGCGTAGCTGTACGGGATCCCGATCAGCGCCGCCAGGTGGAACACGGTGTCACAGCCGGCCACCGCGTCGCTGACCCGGCCCGCGTCGCGGATGTCTCCGGCCCACATCTCCACGGGTCCGTCCGGCTCGGCGAGGTACCGCGCCAGGTGGCCCTTCTCGGCGTACGGCTTGTAGTGCACGAAGGCGCGGACCCGGGCGCCCCGGGCCACCAGCAGGTCGACCAGGGTCGAGCCGATGAATCCCTCGGCGCCGGTGACCAGGACCGTACGGCCGTTCCAGTTGTTCGTGCTGCTCATGCTCGCTCCAGGAGGGGAAGGGTGATGCCGGCGACGCGGAGGACCTCCGCGGCCAGCAGTTCGGCGGCCCGCGCGTGCGGGCCGGGGTCGGCGGCGCCGGCCATCGCCGACAGCCGGGCCGGGTTCGCCAACAACGGACCCACGAGGTCCGCGAGCCGATCGGTGGTGGCGGCGGCGTCGGGCAGCAACAGCCCCGCGCCGGCGTCGGACAGCACCCGCGCGTTGTGGGTCTGGTGATCGCCCGGCGCGTGCGGGTACGGGACCAGGACGGACGGGACGCCGGTGGCGGCGAGTTCCGCGACCGTCGCCGATCCGGCCCGGCACACCACGAGGTCCGCGGCGGCGTACACGAGGTCCATCCGGTCCAGGTACGGCACGGCGCGCGCGATCCGCTGCCCGCCCGACGCGGCGAGGTCCGCCACCGCGTCCGGCAGCGCCGCGGGCCCCGTCTTGATCAGCAGCTGCACGTCGTGCCGCCCCTGCCAGAGCCCGGCCAGCCCGACGGCCGCCCCGGTGAGCCGGACGGCGCCGAGACTGCCGCCGTTGAACACCACGAGCCGACGCCCGTCCGGTACGCCCAACGCCCGCCGGGCCTCGGCGCGCAGCAACGCCCGTTCGTGACCGGGCAGTTCGGCGAGACCGGCCAGGGCCGCGGAGATCGGCATCCCGGTGGTCAGCGCCCGTTCCCCACCCGCCAGATGCTCCCGGCTGCGGTCGAAGGCCACGGCGACGTGCGGGGTGAGTCGGGCCGCGAACTGGTTGGCGCGCCCCGGGACCGCGTTGGACTCGTGGATCAGCGCCGGCAGTCCGGCCAGCCGGGCACCGAGGACGGCGGGCGCGCTCGGGTAGCCGCCCATGCCGACGACGGCGTGCGCCCCCTGGGCCCGGATCACCGTCCGCGCCTGCCCGGCCGACCGCAGGAGCGCGGCGGGCAGCAGGTAGCGCTTGGCGCCCAGCGCGGGATCGAAGGGGATCATGTCGACGGTGTGCAGCCGGTACCCGGCGCGCGGTATCAGCTCGGTCTCCAGACCGCGCTCGGTCCCGATGAACGAGACCACGGCGTCGGGAACGGCCGCGCGCAGGGCCTCGGCGAGAGCGAGCCCCGGATAGATGTGGCCACCGGTGCCGCCGGCACCGATCACGACGGACAGGGGAGCCGGGGGAGTGTCTCGTGTGGTCATGGCGGCAGACTTCCGGTGCGCCCTAAGAGGGTTCTAAGAGGTTCCGCAGCGGCCTTTGGCAGGCTTTGCCCATGAGCTCCATGAGCAGACAGCGGATTCTGGTGGTCGACGACGAACCCGAGGTGCGGGCCGCCGTGCAGGACGGCCTGGCCGTCGAGGGGTACGAGGTGCGCGGAGCCGCCGACGGGCTGGCCGCGCTGTCCGAGGTCGCGGCCTGGGAACCCGACGCCGTGGTCCTGGACGTGATGATGCCGGTGTTGGACGGCCTCGGCGTGTGCCGGCAACTGCGCGCGATGGGCGACCGGACACCCGTGCTCGTCCTGACCGCGCTGGACTCGGTGAGCGAACGGGTCGACGGGCTGGACGCGGGCGCCGACGACTACCTCGTCAAGCCGTTCGCCCTGGACGAGCTGGTGGCCCGGGTACGGGCGCTGCTGCGCCGGGCCGCGCCCGCCCAGGACGACCCGGGCGACCCCCTCGCGTACGCCGACCTCGTCCTCGACCCGGGCACCCGGACCGGCCGGCGGGCCGGGCGTCCGCTGGAGTTCAGCCGCACCGAGGCCGCGCTGCTGGAGCTGCTGCTGCGCCATCCCGGACAGGTGCTGCCGCGCGAGCTCATCCTGGAACTGGTGTGGGGCCGGGACTTCGGACCGGACTCCAACTCCCTCGCCGTGTACATCGGCTACCTGCGCCGAAAGTTGGAGGCCGGCGGTGAACCGCGGCTGGTGCACACCGTCCACGGCGTCGGCTACCGGCTGGACACCGCGTGACGGGCGCCGGCCGGCGCCGGCTGGGCGCCCCCTGGCGCAGACGCCGCCCGCTGCGGACCCGGCTGGCGGTGGCCGTCACCTCGGCCGTCGCGCTGGTCGCCGTGGGCGTGTGCACCGCGGCCTTCTTCGTCGTCCGCGGCGCCCTGTACGACCAGCTCGACCTCAGCCTCACCCAGTCCGCGCGGCTCGCCGCCGGACGCAACCCCGATTCCGGACCGGACACCCTGGCCGGGGAATGCCGCTTCCTGGCCGCGCCCGCCTGCGCGGAGGTGGTGCCGGCCGATCCCGCCAAGGACCCCGCCCGGCCGTACATCCTGCCCGTGGACGCCGGGACCAGGGCCGTCGCCGCCGGCCGGCGCGCCCCGTACTACACGAGCATCGTCCACGCCGGACACCCGACACGGATGCTCACCACCGACTACACGAAGGGGCAGGCGCTCCAGGTCGCGCTGCGCGCCGACACCGTGGAGGCCGGCATCTCCGACGCCGCCCGGTGGCTGGTGGTGATCGGCGCGGCCGGTGTGCTGCTCGCCGCCGTGCTCGGGTACTGGGTGTCACGGACCGGACTCGCACCGGTGACCCGGCTCACCGCCACCGCCGAACGGATCGCGGCCACCCGGGACCCGCGCCACCGCATCGAGCTGCCCCCGCCGGGCCGGGAGGACGAGATCACCCGCCTCGCCGGGAGCTTCAACACCATGCTGGGGGAGCTGGAACAGTCCGTCACCGCGCAACGTCGCCTCGTCGCGGACGCCTCGCACGAACTGCGCACCCCCCTGACGGCGCTGCGCACCAACGCCGAACTGCTCGCGCGCGGCGAGCGGCTGACGGTGGAGCAGCGGGATCGTGCCTCCCTCGCCCTGGGTCGGCAGCTGCGGGAGGTGACGGGCCTGGTCAACGACCTGATCGAGCTGGCCCGAGACGAGGAGCCGCAGCCGCTCGTCGAACAGGTCAGGCTGGGCCGGCTGGTGGAGCACTGCGCGCAGGCCGCGCGGGCGCACTGGCCCTCCGTGCCGATCGTGGTGCGCTCGACCGACGAGGTCGTCGTACCCGGGGTGCCGGCCCGGCTCAGCCGGTTGCTGGGCAACCTGCTGGACAACGCGGCGAAGTTCAGCCCGGCGGGCGTACCGGTGGAGGTGGAGCTGACGGTGCGGGCCGGCGGGCCCGAGCTGACGGTTCGGGACCACGGTCCGGGCATCGCGCCGCAGGACCTGCCGTACGTCTTCGACCGATTCTACCGGGCGGGGGCGGCGCGGGCCCTGCCGGGGTCGGGGCTGGGCCTGGCGATGGCGCGGCAGATCGCCCGGGCGCACGCGGCCGAGCTGACGGCGGAGGCCGCGCCGGGGGGAGGGGCCCTGTTCCGGCTGACCTTCGGCGGCTGACCGACCGGCCGCGCGCCGACCGGCCCCCGAGGACCACGCGGCGGGAATCAGTCGCCGTCGATGAGCCGCTGGAGGCCGGGGGCGTACAGGTCCGCGAGTCGGTCGGGGGGAGTGCGGCCCCCCGCGCCGTCCGGTCGGTGCAGGCTCAAGGTCGCTCCCAGACCGAGCAGTTGACCGGCGATCAATTCGGCGCGCAAGTGCGGGTCGGTGCCGGTCAGGAGCGCCGCCAGGCGGTTGGTGACCTGTTCCCGGAAGCGTTCGCGCAGCAGGGTGCGTTCGTCGTCGTTGCCGAGGGAGAACACGACCCGCAGCAGCGGATCCCCGCGGAGCCGCTCGCGCAGCCGGACCATGGTGAGGACCAGATGCCGCCCCAGCGCCCGCGGGGGCGCCGCGAACAGCTCGTCCGCCGCCGGCCGGAAGTCGGCGACCGTGTTGAACAGGGCCTCCTTGCTGCCGAACCGCTTCACGATCAGCGACGGGCTGACACCGGCGTCGGCGGCGATGCCGCGCATCGTCACCTCGGCGTAGGGGCGCAGGGTGAACGCCCGGCGGGCGGCGCGCACGATCGCGTCGCGCCCGCTCTCGCGCCCGGTCCCGGCATCGGGTTCGGCATCGGCGTCGGGCCCGCTCTCGGAGACGGACGGGTCGGTGGTGCTCATGCGCTCTCCCGGGCGGCGGACGCGGACGCGGTCACCGTGACCGTACCGCCCGACACACCGGACGCCGATCCGGCCGAGGGCAGGAAGAGGGTGGCGACCAGGGCCGCGAGCGCCGCTCCGGCGGCGATCAGGAAGATCAGCAGGTAGGCGTGCAGGGTCGGGGCGGCGCGGCCGTCGACGAGGAACGTGACGTGTGCGAGGACGGCGGCGACCACGGCGCTGCAGCAGGCCTGACCGACGGAGCGCATGAGGGTGTTCAACCCGTTGGCGGCGCCGGTCTCGCTCACCGGCACGGCCCGCATCACCAGGGCGGGCAGCGCCGAGTACGCGATGGCGGTGCCGGAGGCGACCACGGTGGCCCCGGCCACGATCAACCAGAGGCTGTGGCTGGTGAAGAACCGGACCACGTAGCCGACGGCCATGACCGCCGCGGCGAGCGCGAGCGCGGTCCGGGGCCCGTACGCGGCCGAGATGCGGGCGGAGAGCGGGGACAGGGCCACCATGGCCAGGCCGCCCGGCAACAGGCACAGGCCGCTCACCACGATGGACGCGCCGAGCCCGTATCCCGTGCTCGTCGGCTCCTGCACCATCTGGCCGGTGACCAGCGAGTTCGCGTAGAAGGCGAAGCCGATCAGCAGGGCGGCGACATTGGTGAGCAGCACGGCGGGCCGGGCCGACACGCGCAGATCGACCATGGGGGAGGTGGTCCGCAGTTCGTACCGCCCCCAGAGCAGCCCGACGACCAGGGAGGCGCCGAGCAGACCGAGGGTGCGCGCGGAGGTCCAGCCCCAGTCCGCGCCCTGGGTGATGGCGAGGAGCAGCCCCACGAGGGCGGCGCTCAGGCCGAGGGTCCCGAGCGCGTCGAAACGGCCGGGGGAGCGCAGCGGCGATTCGGGGACGATCCACAGCACGAGGACCAGGTCGAGCGTGCCGAGGGCGGCCGAGGCCCAGAACATCGTGTGCCAGTCGAAGTTCTCGATGACCACCGCGGCCACCGGGAGGCCGATCGCCGCGCCGATGCCGAGGGTCGAACTCATCAGGGCGATCGAGGACAGCACCCGCTCGGCCAGCAGCTCGTCGCGGATGATGCTGATGCCCAGGGGGATGACGGCCAGCGCCGCGCCCTGCAACGCCCGGCCGGTGATCAGGATCCCGATGTCGGAGCTGACGGCGCACAGCACGGACCCGGCCGTGAGGACCCCGAGGGACGCGAGCAGGACGCGCCGCTTCCCGTACATGTCGCCGACCCGGCCGAGGACGGGGGTGAACACGGCCCCGGTCAGCAGGGTGATGGTGACGAGCCACCCCGCGGCGCCCGGGCTCGCGCCCGTCAGGTCCGGGACGTGCGGCAGCAGCGGGACGACCAGGGTCTGCATGACGGCGACGACCACGCCGCAGAAGGCGAGGACGGGGACGATCAGGCGGGAGTGCGGGGAGGGGGCGCGGGGCGTCGTGGCGGACGCGGGGTCGGGTATCGCGGCGGGCATGCTGCTCCAGACACGGAACGTGGGGGAGGCGCACCGCAGGGGTGCACAAGCGTTCACCTCTCAGGGTAAACGCTTGTGCACCCCTGCGTCCCGCCCTCGTGTGCCTGGTGGGGCGCTCGGAGCACCGCCGGCCCCCCGTGATCATCCGGATAGGCTGCGGCATGCCCTCGACGACCCCGGACCTCTCCGCCCTCGACCGCCTTCCCCTGCTCACCCGCACGGAAGAGGGCCGGGCATGGCCGATGCTCCTGTGGGTGCCCGGCGAGGGCCGACGCATGATCGCCGGCGCGCCGCTCGGCGGTGGCATCGGCGAGCGCCGCTGGGTGCTCAACGCCCAGGTCCCCCACGGCTACCGGCGCATGGACCCGGACCGCCACCTCGCCGCACTCGCCGCGGGGGCGGGGGTCTGCGGGCCGGGCGTGGGGCTGATGACGGCCGCCGACGTGGCCGACCACGGCAGCGCCTCCGACGAGGGCGTGCACGCCCTCGCCTCCGCCGGCCTCGGCGTACGCGGCTGGGCGGCCGTTCCCGGCCCGGGGCTCCCCGGGCCGAGGGAGGCCGGGACGATCAACATCGTGGTGTCCGTGCCGGTGGCCTTCTCCGACGCGGCCCTGGTGAACGCGGTCGCCACGGCCACCGAGGCCAAGGTCCAGGCACTGCGCGACGCCGGTGTCGACGCCTCCGGCACCCCGACCGACGCGGTGTGCGTGGCCGCGCTCGTCCCCTCGGCCACCCGCCCGGGCGAGCCGTTCGCCGGTCCCCGGTCGGTGTGGGGGGCGCGGTTGGCCCGGGCGGTGCACCAGGCCACCCGGGACGCGTGCCTGCGGGCGGAGGCCCGCCGTCACGACGCGCGACGATCCACCGCCGGCTGACGAGCCGGACGGCGAGTGCGACCCGGGACACGGCTCCGAGAGCTCTTGCGTGGGCTCTTCGGAGAGAACTGAAAAAAGTTCGGGCGAGGATGTCGAGAACCCGTGCCCGGCTCCGTCCCCGGGGTGAAGGCGGCCAGAATGGCCGCACCGGCACAGAGGAGAGACATCATGGCGAAGTACCTGCTGCTGAAGCACTACCGGGGCGCCCCGGCCGCGGTCAACGACGTACCCATGGCCCGGTGGACCCCGGAGGAGATCACGGCCCACGTGCGGTACATGAACGACTTCGCGGCGCGGCTGGAGAAGACGGGCGAGTTCGTCGACGGCCAGGCACTCGCCCCCGAGGGAGAGTGGGTCCGCTACGACGGCGAGGGGCGCCCGCCGGTCACCGACGGTCCGTTCGCCGAGACCAAGGACCTCATCGCCGGCTGGATGATCATCGACGTCGACCACCACGAGCGCGCCGTCGAGCTGGCCGGGGAACTGTCCGCCGCCCCCGGGGCGGGCGGCAGGCCGATCCACGAATGGCTGGAGGTCCGCCCGTTCCTGGCCGCGCCGCCCACCATCACGGAGTGACCTCGTCCATGAACGAGGCCCTGCTCCGGAGCCTCGCCCCGAGCGTGATCGGGATCCTCGTCCGCCGCGGAGCAGACTTCGCGGCGGCCGAGGACGCCGTGCAGGACGCCTTGGTCGAGGCGGTCCGCGTGTGGCCGGCCGACCCCCCGCGGGACGCTAAGGGCTGGCTGGTCACCGTGGCCTGGCGCCGGTTCCTCGACGCCACCCGATCGGACGCCGCCCGCCGCCGGCGCGAGGACCTCGTCGAAGAGGAGCCGGCCGCCGGACCCGCGTCCGCGGTGGACGACACGCTGCGGCTGTACTTCCTGTGCGCCCACCCGTCGCTGACACCCTCGTCCGCGGTCGCGCTCACGCTGCGCGCCGTCGGCGGGCTGACCACTCGCCAGATCGCCCAGGCCTACCTGGTCCCCGAGGCGACCATGGCGCAGCGCATCAGCCGGGCCAAACGCACCGTCTCCGACGTGCGCTTCGACCGCAACGGCGACGTGGCCACCGTGCTGCGCGTCCTCTACCTGGTCTTCAACGAGGGCTACTCCGGTGACGTCGACCTCGCGGCCGAGGCCATCCGGCTCACCCGGCAGCTCGCGGCCGTGATCGACCACCCCGAGGTGGCCGGACTCCTCGCGCTGATGCTGCTCCACCACGCCCGGCGCGCCACCCGGACCCTGCCCGACGGCAGCCTCGTGCCGCTCGCCGCGCAGGATCGCGGCCGGTGGGACACCGAGTCGATCGCCGAGGGGGTCCGGATCCTGCAGGCTGCCCTCGCCCGCGACCGGCTGGGCGAGTTCCAGGCCCAGGCCGCCATCGCGGCGCTCCACGCCGACGCGCCCACCGCCGGGGAGACCGACTGGGTGCAGATCGTCGAGTGGTACGACGAGCTCGTGCGTCTGACCGACAGCCCCGTCGTCCGCCTCAACCGCGCGGTGGCCGTGGGCGAGGCCGACGGGCCGCGCGCCGGCCTGGCGGCGCTCGCGGAGCTGGACGGGACCGCCCCGGGGCCCTCGGGCACGGGACATCCCCTGCCCCGCCACGCCGCCGTGGCGGCGTATCTCCACGAGCGCGACGGCGACCTGGTGACGGCGGCGCGGCTGTACGCCGAGGCGGCCGACAAGGCACCCAACCTCGCCGAGCGCGACCACCTGACCCGCCAGGCCGCCCGGCTCAACGCCCTCGGGCGTGGCTGACGCGACGCGGTCGAGCGGACGTCCGGTCGTTCACGCGGCCGACGTCCGGACGGCCGGACGGTGGACGGTCAAGACGGACCGTGTGATTCCGGACAGGTTTTCGAAGGCGGGTGCCCGGGGGAGTCGCGTGGGCGCGGGCTCGGCGCGGGAGCCGGCCGCCCGGGCGGTGCGGCCCGGGAAGGGCGCGTGCGGCGGGTCCGCACGCGGTGCGCGCGGCCACGGGCCCGGCGGAATGTCCCGCCGAGGGTAAATGGCCGATATTCGCCCCGTCGGTCCGCTTTCGGGTGGCCGCGTAACAGGACTGACAAATCCGTACGCTACGGTAACTTCGCTGTCTGTCACCAGTGAAACACGGCGAATCACAGCGAAACACCGCGCCTTTCCGCCGGAGCGATGTGTGCTGCCCGCGTGCGCCCACCACGGAGTGAAAATTGAGCACGAATACCTTATACAGCCGTATGGAATCCATCGGATCCCATGTGCCGGCCACCACGCTGACCACCCGGGAATTGACCGGGCGAACCCCGAATCTGCGAGATGTGGACGTCGAGCGGATCACCGGAGTCGCCGAGAGGCGGGTCTACGATCCGCGTCCCGAGATCGGCGAGGACTCGTTCGGCATGGCCCTGCGCGCCGCGCGCGAATGCCTCGCCGCGTCCCGATACGAGGCCGCCGAACTGGACATCGTCATATCGGCGTCGATCACCCGTTTCAAGGACGCCGACCGCTTCTACTTCGAACCCTCCTTCGCGGGCTCCCTCGCCCGTGAGATGGGTTCCCGCTCCGCCCTGCACTTCGACGTCTCCAACGCCTGCGCCGGAATGATGACCGGCGTGTACGTACTCGATCGGATGATCCGTTCCGGCGCGGTCCGCCGCGGCATGGTCGTCAGCGGCGAGCAGGCGACCCGCGTCGCACAGACGGCGGCCCGCGAGATCGGCGACTCGTACGACCCGCAGTTCGCCTCCCTCTCCGTGGGCGACTCCGCCGCCGCGGTCATCATGGACCGGTCCGCGGACGAGGCCGACCGCATCCACTACGTGGACCTGATGACCTGTGCCGAGTACTCGCACCTGTGCATGGGAATGCCGAGCGAGCGCACCGAGGGAATCGCGCTCTACACGGACAACAAGAAGATGCACAACAAGGACCGGCTCGCCCTTTGGCCCCGATTCCACGGCGACCTGCTGTCCAAGAACGGTCGGGATTTCGCGGGTGAGGAATTCGACTACATCATTCAGCACCAGGTCGGCGCCCGATTCATCGACTATGTGAACCAGACGGGCGAGGCGGAGTTCGGCACGCCCATGCCCACCTCGCTCGCCGTCGTGGAGAAGTACGGAAACACCGCCACCACCTCACACTTCCTGACGTTGCGTGAACACCTCGCGGCGGGCACCGCCCGGCGCGGATCCACCTTCCTGCTGGTTCCCGCCGCCTCCGGCGTGGTCACCGGAGCCCTGTCGGCCACCGTCACCCACCTGGGGGTCTGAATCATGGGCATGATCATCACCGCCGCGGGTACCGCCACCGTCGACACGCGCGCCACCGGCACCCAAGCCGCCGACGCCGCCCCGGCGGCCTCCTCCGTGGTGCTCGCCGGCCGGGCCGCCCGCGATTGCCTCGACCAGACCGGTCTGTCCCCCTCGGCCGTCGGCGTCCTCGTCAACGTGGGCGTCTACCGCGAGTCGAACACCTTCGAACCGGCCCTCGCGGCCCTGGTGCAGAAGGAGGTGGGCATCAGCCTGGACTACCTCGTGGATCCCGCGGCCGGCTTCTCCTTCGACCTCATGAACGGCGCCTGCGGCGTGCTGAACGCGGTCCAGGTCGGTCAAGCGCTCCTCGACACGGGCAGCACCGAACGCCTCCTGGTCACCGCCGCCGACGTGCACCCCGGCGGCGACGCCCGCCGGGACCCCGACTACCCGTACGCGGACCTCGCCGGGGCCCTCCTGCTGGAGCGCAGCGCCGACCCCGACGCCGGATTCGGCCCCGTACGGCACTACACGGCCGACGGCCCCGGCGACACCGAGGGGTACCTGGACACCGCCGGCATGGGCGCCGAGGGCCGGACCATGATCACCGTGCGGCGCTCCCCGGACCACGACCGGCGACGCGCCGAACTCGCCGCCACCGCCATCGCGGACTACGCCTCCGCGTACGGGCTCGACCTCGACCGCACCCTTGTCATCGGTCCGGGCACCGAGACGGACGCGCTTCCCCCCGGCGAGACGGGCGAACCGCACACCGCGGCGCCCGTCCTCGGCTACCTCCACGCCCTGGCGGCCGGCCTGCCCGAGGACTGTGACCAACTGCTGTTCGTCACCGCCGGCGCCGGCCCCAGCGCGGCCTGCGCGAGCTACCGACCCGAAGGCCGGTGATCCCGTGACCACCGCGAGCCGACGACGCACGAACCCCCGGGAGGCCGCGGCAGGCGCCGCGGGCCTCGCCGCCCGGCTGGAAGGCAACGCCCTCGCCTTCCCGCACAAGCCCGCCGTCATCCACCCCGACGGTGGCCGCGAACCCGACGGACGCCCCCGCTACCGCACCCTGACCTACGGCGAGTTGCAGCAGGAGGTCGAGCGACTCGCCCACGGCCTGACCCACGCGGGCATCGGCCGGGGAACCAAGACGGTGCTGATGACTCCGCCGGGACCCGAGCTGTTCGCTCTGGTCTTCGCGCTCTTCCGGATCGGCGCCGTTCCCGTCGTCGTCGATCCCGGCATGGGCCCGCGCCGCATGCTCCACTGCTACCGGGCCGTCGGCGCCGAGGCCTTCATCGGCCCGCCGCTCGCCCACCTGGTGCGCGTCCTGGGCCGCCGCACCTTCGAGGCCGTGCGGATCCCCGTCACGCTGGGCCGCCACCGCCTGTGGGGCGGTCACACGCTGGCGCGCCTGCGGTCCGCCCCGGGCCCGCGCACCGCACCCCCCGCCGTCGGCGGGGACGACCTGCTGATGATCGGCTTCACCACGGGAAGCACCGGACCCGCGAAGGGAGTCGAGTACACCCACCGGACGGCGCTCTCGATCGCCCGTCGGATCGAGGACGCGCACGGGCGCACCCGCGACGACGTCTCCCTGGTCACCCTGCCCTTCTACGGCATGCTCGACCTGGTCTACGGATCCACGATCGTGCTCGCCCCGCTGGCGCCGGCGAAGGTCGCGCACGCCGATCCCGAGCTCCTCGTCGACGCGCTGGAACGATTCGCCGTCAGCACGATGTTCGCCTCGCCCGCCCTGCTGCGCCGCCTCGCGGACCACCTCACGACCCGCCCCCACCCCCTGCCCGACCTGCGCTGCGTGGTGTCCGGCGGGGCGCCCGTCCCCCCGTCCGTCGTCGCCGCACTGCGGGACGTCCTGGACGAGAAGGCCCGGATCCACGTCACCTACGGGGCCACCGAAGCCCTCCCGATCACCTCGATCGAGTCCGAGGAGATCCTGTCCGAAACCGCCGACCGGGCCGCGCTGGGCGCCGGAACCTGCGTCGGCCGGCCCGTACCCGGCACCCTCCTGCGGATCGCGCCCGTCACCGACGGCCCGATGCCGGCCCTCGCCCACGGGTCGGACCCGGAGCCGGGGCGCGTCGGGGAGATCCTCGTGGCCGGGGACTCCGTCAGCCCCGGCTACCACGCCGACCCGCGGGCCGACGCCCTCCACAAGGTGCCCGAGAAGGCGTACGAGGAGCCGGCCCGCGCGGGCCGGCACCCGATCGCCGGGGCCGGAACCGCACCCCGCGTCTGGCATCGCACCGGCGACCTCGGCTACCTCGACGGCAGTGGTCGACTGTGGTTCTGCGGACGGTCGGCGCAGCGCGTGCGCGCCACCGGGCACGACCTGTACACCGTGCTCTGCGAGGGCGTCTTCAACGCACACCCGCTGGTCCGTCGCAGCGCACTCGTCGGCATCGGCCCGGCCGGCGCGCAGGAGCCCGTCGTCTGCGTGGAGACCGAGTCCCCCCTCGACGCGGACGCCTGGCGCGACCTCGTCGTCGAGCTGCGCGCAGCGGCCACCCACCACGTCCCGGAACTGGCGTCCGCGCCGTTCCTGCGCCACGCGGGGTTCCCCGTGGACATCCGACACAACGCCAAGATCGGCCGTGAGGAGCTCGGCCGGTGGGCCGAACGCCGCCTCGCACCCCCGGCGCCCCCGTGGTCCCGCGCCGGCGCCCCGAAGCTGATCCCGCTCGCCGGCTGGGCCTACCTGCTCGGCGGCGCCGTCATGGCCGCCACCGCCACAGCGCCCGACGCCCCCGTCCTGCACTGGCTGTGGTGGATCGACGCCGTCCTCAGCATCGGCGTGCACGCCGCGCAGATCCCCCTCGCCCTGCCCCGGGCCCGGGCGGCCGGCCACGGACGGGCCGTCGCCGTCGCCCTCACCATGGTCTACGGCGCGACCTGGTGGCGGACCCTGTGAACATCCTGATCACCGGGGCCACCGGCTTCCTCGGCGGCCACCTCGTCGACGCCTGCGTGCGCGAGGGCCACCACGTACGCGCCCTGGTCCGTGAGGGCAGCGACACCGCACGACTCGGTTCCCTGCCCGGTGTCGAACTCGCCGTCGGCGACCTGACGGACGAGGACTCCCTGCGCGCCGCCGCCTCGGACCGGGACACCGTGCTGCACAGCGCCGCCCGGGTCGTCGACCACGGCAGCCGCGCACAGTTCCACGAGGCGAACGTCGCCGGCACGCGGCGGCTCATGGATGCCGCGCGGGCCGCCGGCGCAGGCCGGTTCGTGTTCGTCTCCAGCCCCAGCGCGCTGATGCGGATCCGCGAGGGCGACCGCCTCGACATCGACGAGACCACGCCCTACCCCGACCGCTTCTTCAACCTGTACTGCGAGACCAAGGCCCGCGCCGAACAGGACGTACTCGCGGCCCACACCGAACGCTTCACCACCGTCGCCCTGCGCCCGCGCGGCATCTGGGGACCGCGCGACCACGCCGGCTTCCTGCCCCGCATGATCGGCGCGATGCACGCGGGCCGGCTGCCCGACCTGTCGGGTGGCAAGCGGGTCCTGGTCTCGCTGTGCCACAGCGACAACGCCGTCGCCGCCTGCCTGCGGGCGGCCACGGCCCCCACCGCACGCGTGGGCGGCCGGGCGTACTTCGTCGCGGACGCGGAGCGGACCGACCTGTGGGCCTTCCTCACCGAGGTCGGCCGGCTCCTCGGCTGCGCACCGCCCGGACCGAGGATCCCGCTGCCGGTCGGCCGCGCGCTCGCCGGCGCCGTCGAGACGCTGTGGCGGCTGCGGCCCGGTGCCGAGCGGACCACACCGCCGATGAGCCGCTACACGATGGCCCTGCTCACCCGATCCACGACCTACGACACCGGTGCGGCCCGGCGCGACCTCGGCCACGAGGCGCCGCGTGACCAGGCGGAGGGCGTCCGCGCACTGGTGCGGTGGGTGGAGGACATCGGCGGGGTCGACGCGTGGACCCGCCCCGGCACCACACCGGCCCGGGGACGCCCACCCGGCCCGGCCCCCACACCCCCCACCGGCACCGCACCCGCCCGTTCCGAGCGAGGAGGCACCCCGCGATGAACCGCCCCCGACCCACCCCCCGCTACCGGCGCCCCGTCTCGCCCACCGAGCGGCTCTACCTCGCCGCCGAGCACGCCCGAGGCGGCATGGCGCTGCGCATCCTCGTCGAAGGCGAGGGCGTGCCCGACGCCGACCGCCTCCGGGCGGCGGTGGCCCGCGCCGCCGAGGCCGTCCCCGGCTCGCGGCTGGCCCGGCGGGGTCCGCTGTGGCACGCCGACGGTCCGTTGCCCCGCGTCCGGTACGCCGACGCCCGCTCCGCCGCGGCCTTCGACGTCTCGACGCCGGACACGGCCGCCCTCCTGTACGGCCCCGCGCGGCGGACCGACCCGCCCGGCTGCGAGGTGCTGGTGGTGCCCGGCCGGGCACCCGCGTCCGCCGCCGACGAGGGCGCGCCGCCGGGCACCCGCACCACGCTGGTGTTCAGCGTCTCGCACGCCCTGATGGACGGCCACGGAGCCCTGATCTGGGTGCGCGAGGTCTTCCGCGCCCTGCGCGGGGACCCGGCGCGAGCGGCCCTGGGACCCGACACCGACCGGTCACTGCTGCGCCGGCTCGGCGCCGGCGAACGCCGCCCCACGCTGCCGCCCGACCGGCCCTCACCCCTCGGCCGGGCCGCGGCAGGCCCCTCGCGGACCCTGTGGCTGCGCAGGACCCTGCCCGGACACCACGCGGCCCTCACCGCCCGCCTCGCCCAGGCCGTCACCGACGCCTCGGGCCGGCCCGGCCGGATCATGGTCCCGGTCGACCTGCGCCGGCACCGCCCCGGCGTCACGGCCACCGGCAACCTGACGCTGCCGCTCTTCCTCGACCTGAGCCCCGGCGACGACTGGACCGGCGCGCACCTCACCCTGCTGCGGGCCCTCGCCGAAGGCCGTGAACTCTCCTCCGGCTTCGAGTCGGCCCTCGCGCCGCTGCCCCTCGCCGCGTCCGCCCTGTTGCTGCGCGCCGGCCAGGCCGCCACCGGACGCGCCGACCGCCACCTCGCCTCGGCCGTCGTGTCCCACCTGGGTCGACTGGACCCGCAGGACTATGGCGGAGGGGGCTTCACGGCCACCACGGTCCATGCCCTGCCCGTCCACGCGCCCCTGGTGCCCGTCTCGTTCGTCGCGGCCGAGACCCCCGCGGGGACCGAGCTGACGATGGGGGTACGGGGCGGCCCCGATCTCGCGGACCGCGCGGAACGCTTCCTTGACCGGGCCCTGGCCCGCCTCGCGCCCACGCCCGTTCCGTCCCCCACCGGCCCGCCCTCCACCACCCGACCCCCGTCACGACTGCCGGCCCCGGTCACCGCGCCCCGGCCCGTCCCCGTCCCGGTCGCCGTCGGGACCACCGTGGTCGACCTGCTCCGCGCACAGGCGGCCCGGGCACCCCGAGCGGTCGCCCTCGACGGGCCCGAGGGGGAGGTCACGTACGCGGAACTCGATCGCCGCTCCGACGCCGTCGCCCGCGAACTGGCCGGCCGCGGCGTCGTCCGCGAGGACCTCGTCGGACTGGTCGTGGACCGGTCGCCGGCGGGCGTCACCGCCCTCTGGGGCATCCTGAAGGCGGGCGCCGCCTACGTGCCCCTCGACCCCGCCCACCCCGGAGAGCGGATCAAGGAAGTCCTCCAGGAGTGCGGCGCCCGGCTGTGCCTGACCCAGCGCCACCTCGCCGACGCGCTGACGGTGTCCGTACCGTGCCGGTTGATCCCGATCGAGGACATCCTCGACGCCGCCGACACGCAGGAAGGGGAACTGCCCCCGGCCCCCGCGCCCGGGGACCTGGCGTACGTCATGCACACATCCGGTTCCTCCGGGCGTCCCAAGGGGGTGCGGATCGAGCACGGCGGCCTGACGGGGTTCGTACGGTGGATGACCGACGTCTGTCGGGTCGACGAGGACACCCGCTTCGGGTTCGCCTCCTCCTACGCCTTCGACATCTCCTGCTTCGCGTTGTTCCTGCCGCCGGCAGCCGGCGCGACCACCGTGCTGGCCCCCGAGGCCCCCTCCCGGGCCACGCTGCGCCGTCTCCTGCACGACCACCGCGCCGACACCCTCGCGCTCACCCCCTCGCACCTCGCGCTCTGCGGGGACCGGGCGGTCGTACGCACCCTGCTGCTCGGCGGCGAGCCGCTGACGCCCGCCGCCGTCCGCTCGGCCCGGGCCGCCTTCGGCCCGGACTGCCGGATCGTCAACGGCTACGGGCCCACCGAGGCCACCGTGGCCTGCCTCGCCCACGTCGTGGACGGCGGCGAGACGACGGCGACCATCCCCCTGGGCACCGCCGGTTCCGCGGCCCGGGTCGAGCTGGTGGCCGAGGACGGCCGGGTGATCGGCACGGGGGAGGAGGACCACGGCCGGACCGGTGAGATCGTCGTCAGCGGCCGCCAGGTGGCCCGCGGCTACCTCGGTCCTCCGGACGGGGCGTCCTCCGCGTTCGGGACCCGCCCCGACGGCGTGCGCTTCTACCGCACGGGCGACCTCGGGCGCCGGCTGCCGGGCGGGGCGGTCGAGTTCGCGGGGCGCGCCGACGGGCAGCTCAAGATCGCCGGGCACCGGGTGGAACCCGCCGAGGTCGTCGCCGCGCTGGAGGCGCACCCCGCGGTGAGCCGCGCCGTCGTGGCCGCGCGCAGCCGCCCCGGCACGACCACGCCGGTGCTGTGCGCGTACGTGGTGCCGGCGAGCCCCGGGGATCCGGTGGCCGCGACGGCCCTGGACGCGCCGCGGGTCGCTGCCCCGGACCTGGCAGCGGTGCTGCGCGCGGAACTGGCCCGGCGGCTGCCCGCCCACCTGGTCCCGGCGAGGATCACGACCGTCGCCGACCTTCCCCGCACGGTCGGCGGCAAGGCGGACCTCGACGCGCTGCCCGACCCCTTCGGGGCGGGCGGGCCGGAGGCGGATCCCGCGACGGCGGGCCCGACAGCGCTCCGGGACCGGGTCGCTTGTCACTGGGCGGGGATCCTCGGGGTGGACCCGGAGGTTCTCACGGAGGGCGCGGAGTTCCGGCTCCTGGGCGGCGACTCGCTGGCCCTCGTCGAGATGCTCGACGCCGTCTCCTCGGACCTGCTCACCGAGGCCCAGGGGCGCTGGTTCATGAGCCGCCTCGAATCCCTCGTACGAGACGTCACCCTCGACCACGTCCGTGCCCATGTGGAAGCCGCCCGGAAAGAGGTACCCGCGTGATCTTCATAGGTGACGGAGCCCTGGTGCGACGAGCCGTCACCCACGCCGCCGCGCGGGGGTACGCCGTCGACCTCGTCTGCTGCGATGACCCGCGGGACGCCGCGGGCGCCCCGCACCTCGCCGCCGACGTCGACACACGGGCCGCGGACCTCGCGGGGGCCTCCACGGACGGGATCGTATGGTCCCTGAACAACCGCCGGATCCTCCGCGCCCCCGTCCTCTCCCTGGGCCTGCGCATCCTCAACATCCACAACGGTCTCCTCCCGCGCCACCGGGGTCTGCCCTCGGTCGCGCTCCTGTTCGCGCTGCTGCGCGGCGACGGCGAGTACGGCGCCACGCTGCACGAGGTCGACGCGGGCATAGACACCGGACGGGTCTTGGCGGACCGGCGTTTTCCGATCGGCCCCGACGACCGCCACCACCAGGTGATGCTGCGGGGGATCCGGGCCTGCCAAGCCCTCTTCGAGGAGACGCTCGCGGCCGTCGCCGACGGATCGGACCTGTCCGCCGGGACCGTGCGACCGTACGGACCGGCGAGCTACAACGGCCTGCGCGCACTGGACCGGCTGTCGGAGTACCGGGACCATCCGGCGTTCGCCCGGGCCACGGACCTGGGGCCGTTCGCCGTGCACGCACCGGAGTTGGCCCAGGCCGTGGCGGCCTTGGGAGGCGGTGACCGGGACCGGGCGGCGCCGCGGGCGTAGGGGTGCGCACGCGCCGTACGACCCGCGAAGCGCCGATGCGGTGCGTACGGTGCGTACGGTGCGCGAGCGTCGGAGTCCGGTACCCCGGGCCGGAGCCCGAGGGCGCGACCCGAACGTCAGTCGTTGAGGCTCTCGGCGAGCTGTCCGCCGAGCTCGTTGGCGGTCTGGCCCAGGTCGCCGCTGGTCAGGAGCGGGTCCAGGGCGGACGGTGCGGTGAGCGACGCGGGTGGGGTGTCGGCGTGGGCGGTGCCCAGGCCGAGCCCGAGGGCGGCGACGGACAGGGCGGCGGTGAGGGCCATGCGGCCGGCGGAGGTCATGCCGGGCCAAACGAGGGCCGGTCCGCCGGGACACGCTCGTCCTCCCGCCGGGGCGACGCGCGTCCGGGTGCCGGGCGCACCCAGGGGGGAACCGACCGCCGGGCAGGCGGAATGCGGACAAGCTTCACCTCTCCGTACGGGAGCGGCGCACCGGCGACGGCCCCCGACGCGCCCGTGATGACGATCGGCCGTCGTACCCGGGGCGGGGGAGCCGGTGCGCGGGGGAGGGGGCCGACGGCCCCGAGCACGTTCGGCCGTTGTCGTGTTCGGGGCGACCCGGGCACGCACGGCGACCGAGGGGCGGGGCCCGAAGAACGGGGCCGCGTGCGAGCGGACAAGGGCGGAGCGGTACGGAGGAACACGGACACAGTGTCGTAAACACCACATGTGACCCGTGGCTGAATCCGATATCCGGTGCCCATTGCGGTGCCTATCGGACTGATAGCGTCCGCGAGTTGATCTTGCCAGTCGCCCCGTCGGGACCCGTCGTGGTCGGGCGCGGTGACGGCCACCCCTCTCGCAAGGAACCCACATTGCTCCGCCCCACGCCTGCGCGGCCCACCCGCCTCGCTCCCCGGGCCGCCGTCGCGGCCGCGCTCCTCGTACTCCTGCCCGCCGCGCCGGCCGCAGCCGCCACCACACCGCACCTCGACGGGATCGAACAGGAACTCCGGCGGGTCTCACCCGGACTGGAAGGGCGGGTGTGGGAGCGCACCGACGGCAACGCCCTCGACGCCTCGACGGCCGGCGGGAGTGACTGGCTGCTGCAAACCCCCGGCTGCTGGGGCGACGCCGGCTGCGCGCGGCGGCCCGGTACCGAACGCCTGCTCGCGAAGATGACCGAGAACGTCGCCCAGGCGAAGCAGACCGTCGACATATCGACCCTGGCCCCCTTCCCCAACGGAGCCTTCCAGGACGCCCTCGTCTCCGGCCTGAAGGCGTCGGCCGCGCGGGGCAACAAGCTCAAGGTGCGCGTCCTCGTCGGCGCCGCCCCGATCTACCACCTCAACGTGGTGCCGTCGAAGTACCGGGACGAACTCGTCGCCCGACTCGGCGAGGACGCGCGGAACGTCGACCTCAACGTCGCTTCCATGACGACCTCCAAGACCGCCTTCTCCTGGAACCACTCCAAGATCCTCCTGGTCGACGGCCAGTCGGTCGTCACGGGCGGGATCAACAGCTGGAAGGACGACTACCTGGAGACGGCGCACCCGGTGGCCGATGTCGACCTCGCCCTGAAGGGGCCGGCCGCCGCCTCCGCAGGTCGCTACCTGGACGAGCTCTGGTCCTGGACCTGCCAGAACAAGGGCAACATCTCCAGCGTCTGGTTCGCCTCCTCCAACGGCGCCGCCTGCCTGCCCTCGCTGCCGAAGCCCGCCGCGGCGCCCGCGCCGCAGGGCGACGTACCGGCCATCGCCGTCGGCGGGCTCGGCGTCGGCATCATGCGCAACGACCCCACCTCGACGTTCCGGCCCCAGTTGCCGACCGCCCCCGACACCAAGTGCGTCGTCGGACTCCACGACAACACCAACGCCGACCGCGACTACGACACGGTCAACCCGGAGGAGAGCGCGCTGCGGGCGCTCATCTCCGGCGCGAACCGGCACATCGAGATCTCCCAGCAGGACCTCAACGCGACCTGCCCGCCCCTGCCCCGCTACGACATCCGCGTCTACGACGCCCTCGCCGCCAAACTGGCCGCCGGGGTGAAGGTGCGCATCGTGGTCAGCGACCCCGCCAACCGGGGCGCCGTGGGCAGCGGCGGCTACTCGCAGATCAAGTCCCTCTCCGAGATCAGCGACACGCTCCGCGACCGGCTCGCCCAGGTCACCGGGGACCGTGCAGCGGCCCGCACGACGATGTGCTCGAACCTCCAGCTCGCCACGTTCCGCGCCGCCCCCGGCGCGACCTGGGCGGACGGCCGCCCCTACGCCCAGCACCACAAGCTGATCTCCGTGGACGACGCCGCCTTTTACATCGGCTCGAAGAACCTCTACCCGGCGTGGCTCCAGGACTTCGGGTACGTCGTCGAGAGCCCCGCGGCGGCCCGGCAGCTCACGGACCAGCTCCTCGTCCCGCAGTGGCAGTACTCGAAGCAGACCGCCACCGTCGACTACGAGCGGGGCGTCTGCCCGTCCTGACCCGCGCCCCTCGCCACGCCCAGGCCCTGCGGACGGCCGCCCGCGCACCACGCGCGGGCGGCCGTCCGCGCCGCTCCCGCAGGGCTGCGGCGCTCGCCGGACGCTCGCCGGACCGAGCGGTCCGGCAGCGTGAGAACGGGCACATTTTGCCCGATATGGCAGGTATCTCCTTCATGCTGGTCATTGTTCTGGCGCGTTTCAGGTTCTCGGGTGGGTGCCAGGCGCCCCTTCGACGTACCAGGACCACCGCGTACCAGAACCACCGCCACCGGGAGAGACATGCGACGTGACAACCGCCGGACGCCCCGCAACCTGCGGATCGCCCTGACCTTGGCGGGCGGGGCCGCCGTACTCGGTTTCGGAGGCCTCTACGCCACCGCCCTGGTCGTGACGGGCGACTCCGTCGCCGACGGCACGCACGTCCACGGCGTGGACATCGGCGGAATGAGCCGCGCAGAGGCCACGGCGGCCCTGGACCGCACGCTCGGCCCGGCCGCGAGCGCCCCCCTGGAGCTGCGGATCGGCGACCGGACGGAACGGATCGCCCCCGCCTCCTTCGGTCTGTCCCTCGACACCGGCGCCACCGTCGACCAGGCCGCGAACACCGGATCGAACCCGTTCACGGTCATCGGGCGACTCTTCGCCACGCCCCGCGAGCGCGCCGTCGAGCCCGTGACCCGCATGGACGACGCCAAGAGCGCCGCCGAGGTCGACCGGCTCGCCGCCGGCGACCGCAAGGCCCGCGACGGCGACATCGCCTTCAGCGACGGCAAGCCGCGGGTCACCCAGCCCGTGACCGGCGTCGCCCTGCGCACCGAGGGCGTGCCGCAGACCGTGCGCGCCGCCTACCTGAGCCCGCAGTCGCAGTCCGGTCCCGTCGTCCTCCCCGTCGACCGAACGGACCCCGCCATAGGGCGTCAGGAGACCGATCGCGCGGTGCGCGAGTTCGCCGCGCCCGCGATGTCCGGTCCGGTCACGCTCAGCCTCGCCGGCAGGCCGATATCCATAACCCCGGCCGTGCTCGGCAGCCACCTGGACGTCGCGGCCGACGGCCAGGGCCGCCTCAAGCCCCGGCTCGACGCCAAGTCCCTGCTGGCCGACCCCGCGGTCGCCCGCCAGGTGGACGCCGCGACCCCGGAGCCGCGCAACGCCACCTTCCGGCTCGACTCCTCCGACCGGGCGGTCCTCGCGTCCGACGGACGCAGCGGAACCAAGGTCACGGACAAGGCCCTCGGCGCGGCCGTCGAACCGCTGCTGACCCGCACCGGCACCGCCGCCCGCACCGCCGAACTCAGCGGGACGCCGATCCACCCGGCCCTGACGGCCGAGGACGCGCAGCGCCTCGGGATCAAGGAGAAGATGTCGTCCTTCACCGTCGCCTTCCCGGCCGCGCCCTACCGCACCACCAACATCGGCCGGGCCGTGGACCTGATCAACGGCTCGGTCGTCATGCCCGGCGAGACGTGGAGCTTCAACAAGACGGTCGGCGAACGCACCAAGGAGAACGGGTTCGTCGACGGGATCATGATCAATGACGGCCAGTACGTGAAGTCGCCCGGCGGCGGTGTCTCGGCCGTCGCCACGACCATGTACAACGCCCTGTTCTTCGCCGGCGTGAAGCCGCTGGAGCACGGCGCCCACTCCTTCTACATCGAGCGCTACCCGGAGGGCCGCGAGGCCACCGTCGCCTGGGGCACGCTCGACCTGCGTTGGAAGAACGACTCCGGCCACGCGATCTACATCCAGGCCCAGTCCACCGACACCTCCCTGACCATCAGCTTCCTCGGTACGAAGAAGTACGACGAGATACGCGCCACCCAGGGCCCGCGCACCGCGATCACTCCGCCCGGCAAGCGCACGGGCTCCGGGGCCACCTGCGAGGTGCAGACCCCGCTGGAGGGCTTCGACGTCGCCGTCGACCGCGTCTTCGTACGGGGCGGCCAGGAGGCCAAGCGGGAGACGTACAAGACGCACTACACCCCGCGCGACGAGGTGACCTGCACCCCGCAGACCCCCGCCCCCTCGGGTGCGCCGACCGCGCCGACGACACCGGCGGGCTCGTCCGCCCCGACGGCTCGGGCCGCCGGGCAGGCGAACGCCTCCTCCGCCACGAACGGCCCGCGCGGAACCTGACCCGAACTCGTCCCATCCAGACCCACCGGCTGCATCGAATTACTTGTGTCACATCACTCACTGCTCTCACTCGGGTGAGGGCCAGGAGGTGGGATCCATGTCCGTTCCCATCCGGGTCAGACACATGGCGGTGGCCGTTGCCTCGACCGGCGTACTCGTGGGCGGCGCGGCGCTGGGAGCCGCGGCTCCCGCGATGGCCGCGCCGGCCGCGACACAGACCGTCGCGGCCTCCGTCACCGGGGACGGCGGCAAGCAGTGCGTCTGGAAGAAGGCCCACTGGGAGAAGCGGTGGGTCAAGGGCCACTGGGAGAAGCGCTGGGTCAAGGACCACTGGAAGCACGACAACGGGAACGGCAACGGACACGACGACTGGAACGGGAACGGCAACGGGAACAGGAACGGCAACGGGAAGTGGGACCGCGACCGGGACCAGGGTCAGGACCAGGGTCAGGGCCAGGGTCAGGGTCAGGGCCACGGTGAATCCCGGGGCGGTGGCCAGGGGCACTGGAAGTGGGTGTACGTCCCCGGACACTGGGACAAGGACTGGGTCAAGGGGCACTGGGACTGCTCGTACAAGCACCGCTGGTAGTTGCTTCTCCCGCACGACGGATGGTTGACGAGGGCCCGCGCCGCGGGCCCTCGTCGCTCATTTTCCCCATCCCTCCGGATGCGCCCGGTCCCCAACGGTGATGGGATCGGAAGCCGGTGCACCGGAAGGAGCACGGACCTCCGATGGCGGACAGGACGGACAGGACCGAAAGGGCGCAGAGCCCGGACGACGTGAACGACGGCCCGGCAGACGGGCCGGACGAGCTGCTCCTGCGGGTGGCCCAGGGCGACGGAGAGGCCTTCGCCCCCCTCTACGACGCCGTGTGCGGCCCCGTGATGGGGCTGGTCTGCCGGGTCCTGCGGGACGAGGACCAGGCGGCGGAGGTGACCCAGGAGGTGATGATCGAGGTGTGGCGCACCGCCGGCCGGTTCCGCCCGGAACTCGGCACCGCGAAGGCCTGGGTGATGGTGCTGGCCCACCGCCGGGCCGTGGACCGGGTACGTTCCGCGCAGGCACGTGGCGCGCGCGAGGAGAAGGCGGCCCTCCTCGACCGGATGCCCGCCTTCGACGAGGTGGCTGACGAGGTCGAGGGCAGGGAGGAGTACCGGCAGGTACGCCGCTGTCTGGACGGCCTGACCGCCCCCCAGCGGGAGGCGGTACGGATGGCCTTCTACGAGGGGATGACCTATCGGGAGGTGGCCCGCTCGCTGGAGTCGCCCGAGGGCACGGTCAAGTCGAGGCTCCGCGACGGACTGCACCGGCTGCGCGACTGTCTGGAGGCATCCCGATGAGCATCGCGCCCGACCCTCACGCCCCGCTCGGCGCGTACCTCCTGCACGCCATGCCGCCCGACGAGGAAGCCGCCTTCGCACGACATCTGGCCGGCTGCGTGTCCTGCCGCCGTGAAGCGGCCGCGCTGACCCCCGTCGTCGCGGACCTGAGCGGCTCACCCCCGATGTCGCCCCCCGCCGACCTGCGCCGCACCGTCCTCGAACGCATCGCGGTCACCGCCCAGGAGCCGGCCCTGCCACCGGTCGTGGTGCCGCCCCCGGCACCCGTCGCCCCGCACGCCCCGGGCGCCATCCGGTCCGGCAACCGCTCCGGAGCCCGCCCGGGGCGACGAGGACGCTGGGTCCTCGCGGCGTGTCTGGCCGCGGCCGTCGCCTTCGGAGGCATCGCCCTGTGGCAGCACCAGGAGGCCGAGCAGGCACGGAGCAGCCTCATCGAGTCCACCCGTCGCACCGGCCCCGTCGCGGAACTCGCCGACGTGCTCGCGGCCCCCGACGCGAAGGTCAGCGCCGCGCGGTTCGAGGACGGCGCCACCGGCTGTGTGATCGTCTCCCGCAGCGAGAGCAGGGCCGCCTTCATCGCCTCGGGGCTGCCGAAACTCCCCGATGGCCAGGTGTACAAGCTCTGGTACGACGACGCGGGCACCACCCGCGCGGCCGGCACCCTGCGCGGCGGCGGCAACTGGCACGTCAAACTCCTCGACGGGCCCGTCGAGCAGGCCACCTCCGTCGGCGTCACGGTCGAATCGGCCGCCGGTTCCGTGGGACCGACCTCCGCACCGGTCGGTGTGATCGACATCCCGGCCTGAGAGGCGTGAGAGGTCTGAGAGGTCTGAGGATTCCGAGATTCCGAGGAGCCCGAGAGACCATCGGCGCCGGCCGCCCGGGCCGTCCGCGGACACCCGATACTGATCTTCATGGACGCCACGGCCACCGCCACCACCCTGGAACGGATATCCGGACACCGCAGCCGGTTCGACACGCACTTCGCGCGCTACTTCGACACCCTCGGGGAACGGCTCGACACCCCGCCGATGAGCCGGTTCACCCCCCGCTGCCTGGAACTCCTGAGGGACCTGTCCCTGCGCGGTGGCAAACGGCTGCGCGTCGTCCTCCTCCACGAGGCGGCCCGGCTGGTCACCACCGACGAGGTGCCGGGCCTGACGGAGGCCGCGCTGAGCATCGAACTGTTGCAGACCCACGGACTCGTCCACGACGACATCATCGACGAAGCGCCGCTGCGTCGCGGCGGTCCGTCGACCCACCAGTCCTACCGCGAGGAGTTTCCCGACCACGCCCCCACCGCCCTCGGCCTGGCCGTGCTCGCCGGGGATCTCGCGGCGTTCCTCTCCATGCAGGTCCTGCTGGAGGCCGACGTCCCCGCCGAACTCCGCCAGAGCCTCCTGGGCGTACACCTGAGGACCGCCGCCGAGACGGTCGTGGGACAGATCGTGGACCTGGAGCGGGACACCCACGCACGGCCCGACGAGGAGTTCCTGCACACCGTCACCGACTTCAAGAGCGCCCGCTACTCCCTCCTGGCGCCGCTGACCATGGGACTGCTGGCCGCGGGCGAGGACCCGGCGCCGCACCACGAACGGCTGCACCGGTACGCACGCCTGGTGGGGATCGGGGAGCAGATGCGCGACGACCACCGCGACCTGTTCGGCGACGACGCGCATGTCGGCAAGTCGACGGGGGCCGACATCCGCTCCGGCCGCCGCACCTACGCCGTCGCCGCCGTACTGGCCCGTGCGACCCGGCCCGAGGCGGCCCTCGTGGAGTCCGCACTCGGCGACCCGCACTGCACCGACGCCACGATCGCCCGGATCCGGGACATCGCCCGCCGCAACGGTGCCGACCGGTGGCTCCGCGACGAGATGCGTTCCCACGCGCGGGCCGCCGCGGCCGAGGCCGCCTCCTGGGAGGAGCACTGGCGCCCGGAAGCCGTCGCCTTCTTCCGCACCCTGCCGACGTGGAGCATGGACCGGACGGCCTGACCCACCCGTTCGTCCGTCCTGCCTCGCCCGGGCGGTCCCTCCCGTCACCCGACCGCCCGGCCCCGCTGGCACACCGGGCCCGAGCCCGGCTTGCTGGAGCCATGAGACACGGACCACCGGGCAAGAGCCCGGCACAGAGCCTGAGCACCCCGCGTGCCGCGGGCGTGGCGGGGATCGTCTTCGCCCTGCTGCTGGCGACGGCGATCGTGCTCGCCCGGACCGGTCTGCCCGCCGGGGCCGACGGCGACGACATCGCCGTCACCTCGGGCCAACGGAGCGCCATCACCGCCGCGGTGGAACTCGTACCGTTCGCGGGCATCGCCTTCCTCTGGTTCATGGGCGCCGTGCGCACACACGCCGGCGAATCCGAGGACCGGTTCGTCGCCACCGCCTTCCTGGGCAGCGGCCTGGTCTTCGTCGCCTCGCTCTTCGGGGCCGCCGCGGCCGCCGGAACGGTCCTGGAAGCCACCGAACCGCAGGCCTTCGGCCGCCACTTCGCGTACACCCTGCTGACGACGTACGCGATGCGGATGGCCGCCGTCTTCGTCTTCGCCTCCTCCACCATGGGGCGCAGGCTCGGGGTGTTCCCGCGCCCGCTGACCCTGTTCGGCTACGTCGTCGGCCTGGTCCTGCTGGTGTTCGGCTCCACCCTGCCGTGGTCCGAGATGGTCTTCCCGGCCTGGTGCCTGCTGGTCAGCGTGTACATCCTGCGGGCGGGCCCGCGCCCCGCGTGAGACCCCCGCCCGTCACCCCAATGGCTTTCCGGGCGCGCCGTCGCCGGCGCCGCCGCGCACGCTGGATCCGGTAGCCGCGGGGATCACCGAAAGGACCGCACCTTGTTGAGGCTTGTCGTCGACCTGAACCGGTGCCAGGGGTACGCCCAGTGCGCATTCCTCGCGCCCGACGTCTTCGCGATGCACGGGGACGAAGGACTGCTCTACGACCCGGAGGCCGAGGAGGCGCAGCGCGAGCGCGTCGCCCAGGCCGTCGCCGCCTGCCCCGTGCAGGCGATCCTCGTGGACGAGATGGACATGGCCGCCGCAGGGCGCGCCGCGAGCGGGGAGGCCCCCCATGCCTGACGGGTCCCTGGACCGGCTGAAGCGAGAGGGGCGGATCGTCGTCGTCGGCGCGTCGCTCGCCGGTCTGCGCGCCGCCGAGACGCTCCGGGACAAGGGCTTCGAAGGCACGCTCACGATGATCGGCGACGAGCCGTACGAGCCGTACGACCGGCCGCCCCTGTCCAAGCAGGTCCTGCTGGGCAAGGCCACCGCCGAGCACACCGCGCTGCCCCGCCGACGCGAGATCGACGCCGAGTGGCGGCTCGGCGTCCCGGCCAGTGGCCTCGACATGGCGGCCCGGCTCGTCAAGCTCGCCGACGGCGACGAGGTGCCCTACGACCGGCTGATGATCGCCACCGGTGTTCGCGCCCGGCCCTGGCCGAACGAGGCCGAGGCCGAGCTCGACGGGGTCTTCGTGCTCCGTACCCGCGACGACGGGGCGGGGCTGGCCCGCCGGCTCGACGCGGGCCCCAAGCGGGTCCTGGTCATCGGCGCCGGGTTCACCGGCTCCGAGATCGCCTCCGCCTGTCGCGAGCGCGGCCTGGAGGTCACCGTCGCCGAGCGCGGCGACGCCCCCCTCGTCGGCGCGCTCGGCGGGGTGATCGGCGCCGTGGCCGCCGAGATGCACCGGGAGAACGGTGTCGACCTGCGCACCGGGGTCATGGTCACCCGGCTGGAGGGCGACACGACCGGACGGGTCCGCTCCGCCCACTTCTCGGACGGCACCACCCTGGAGTGCGACGTCGTGGTCGTCTCCCTCGGCGCGCAGCGCAACACGGAGTGGCTGGCCGGCTCCGGCCTCGGAGCGGGCCCGCGCGGCATCGCCTGTGACGCCGGCTGCCGGGCCTTCGACGTCCGGGGCATCGTCACCGACGACGTCTTCGTCGCGGGTGACGTGGCGCGCTCCCCGCACCCGCTGTTCGGTTACCAGTTCCTGTCGCTGGAGCACTGGGGCAACGCCGTCGCCCAGGCGGAGACGGCCGCGCACAACATGCTCAGCGAGAGCAGCGACCGGCGCCCCCACATCTGGGTGCCGGCCTTCTGGTCCTCGCAGTTCGGGGTGAACATCAAGTCGGTCGGCGTGCCCTCCATGGGCACCGAGGTCATGATCACCCAGGGTTCGCGCGCCGAGCGCCGCTTCACCGGCGTCTACGGCTACCAGGGACGCGTCATCGGGGCCGTCACCTTCGACAACTGCCGCTGGCTCCAGTTCTACGAGCAGCAGATCGAGGCCACCGCGCCCTTCCCGCCGCCGTTCCCCACGGTCGACAGGCGCTCCGACGGGCAGCGGCCGATCCCGGCCGACTTCCCCGACCCCTCCGTGCCCACGCACGGCCCCACCATCACCCTCAGCGGGTACTCGCCGGCCGACCGCCGGATGACCTTCACCCCTGCCGGGCACTGACCCGCGCGCCCCCGGAGGACCGACATGGCCGAAGGCATCCTGAAGCAGATCCTGGACTACTCGAACCGCGCGAACCCGTACCCCCTGTACGAGGAACTGCGCAAAACCCCCGTCTTCCACGACGGAACCGGGCCCTACGTCATCAGTACCTATCACGACATCCAGAGCCTGCTGCACGACCCGCGGCTCAGCTCCGACGCCCACAACCTGACCGCGACGGCCGGCGACCCGCTGGCCGACGACGAGGGCGGGGGCGAGGAGACGGCGCTGCCGCCGAGCTTCCTGAAGCTCGACCCCCCGGAGCACGACCGACTGCGACGGATGACGAACCGTCCCTTCGGGCCGCCCCACTCCCCGCACCGCATCGACGGGATGCGCGACGACCTCCACGGCATCGTCACCGGGCTCATCGACAACCTCGGCGACCCCGGCCGCATCGACCTGGTGGACCAGTTCGCCTACCCGTTCCCCGTCACCATGATCTGCCGGCTGCTGGGCGTGCCGCGCGAGGACGAGCCCCGTTTCCACAGCTGGGCCGACACCATCGCCGCCGGCCTCGACCCCGACCCCGATGCCGACCCGGCCGAGCGTCTGCGGGTCACCCACGACGCCCGCATGGAACTGGGCATGTACCTGGCCGGGTTGATCGAGGAGCGGCGCAAGAACCCCAAGGACGACATGCTGTCCGAACTGGCCGCCGGACACGGCCAGGACGACACGATGAGCACGATGGAACTGCTCAGCACCTCCGCCCTGCTGCTGATCGCGGGCCACGAGACCACCGTCAACCTCATCACCAACGGCATGCTCACCCTGCTGCGCCACCCGGACGTCCTGGCGGACCTGCGCGAGAACCCGGAGCTCGCCGTGCCGCTGGTGGAGGAACTGCTGCGCTACGAGCCGCCGGTGCAACTGCTGCCGCAGCGCACCCCGCTCGTCGACGTCGAGATCCGCGGCGTCACCATCCCCAAGGGCTCCTCGATGTGGCTGGTCCTGGCCTCGGGCAACCGGGACCCGGACCGCTTCGAGGACCCGGACCGCTTCGACCCGTACCGCAAGGACATCCAACACCTGGGCCTGGGCAGCGGCATCCACAGCTGCTTCGGCGCCCCGCTGGCGCGGCTGGAGGCGCAACTCGCGCTCAGCGAGCTGGCCCGCCGGCTGGACAACCCCCGACTCATCGAGGACCCGCCGCCCTACCGCCAGAACGCGGTCCTGCGCGGCCCGCGCCACCTGGAGATCACCTGCGACGGGATCCGCCCCTGACGGAGTCCCGCCCGTCCGTCGACAAGCGCCGGTCCGCCCAGGTCACCGGCGCTTGTCGCATGCCCGGGCGAGCGCTTTCCGGGTCGGTCCGCGATTGCGGGCCTCCTCGCCCTGTGCCAGCGTGGAGAGCCGGGGAGCTCGGGGAACGGGGGGAGTGGGACTTCATCCCGGCAAGCATCCCGAAGAGGGGAAACACATGAAGCGCGTTCTCAGCACAGCCGTGGCCACCGCGGCCACCATCGTCCTGGCCGCCTCGGGAGCGTCCGCCGCCTTCGCGGACCCGAGCGACGACCCGAGCAGCGCCGCGGCGGAGTTGTGCACCAATCTGACCGAACTCAACGCCGACACGGCCGCCCTGCGTGCGCTCAACCCCGCGAACGCCACCAAGGACCAGATCAAGGAAGCGTACGAGGACGTCCAGAAGAGCTGGCAGGACGTCGAGAAGTCCACGGCCACCTGGGACGCCGCGAAGAAGGAGTCCGTGAAGAAGGCCTCCGATGACCTGAAGAAGGCCTACGAGGGCCTGCCCGGCGACACGACCGGCAAGGACGCCGTGAGCAAGCTCGCCCCGAACGTGAAGACCCTGGACGACGCGGTGAAGTCCGCCAAGAGCGGCCTCACCTGCTGATCGAGGGAGCCCGAACGCCGCGAAAGCCGCCGGGACCACCGGCGGCTCTCGCCGGATCGACACCGAACCCCGCTGAAACGGCGGTGAGTTGAACATGCGCGCACAGCCCAGGCCCGACGGGCCGACACCCGGGGCCCGTGCCGCGGGCCGGTACGGCGAGGACGTCTTCCCACCCGATCTGGTCGGCGAGGGCGACCGCATCGACCTCGGCGCGCTCACCTACGACGACATCACGATGGCCCGCTTGCGCGATCTCGGCACCGGACCGGGATGGAACTGTCTCGACCTGGGCGCCGGAACGGGCACGGTCAGCCGGCGGCTGTTGCGGGAGGAGTACGTCGACTCCGTCCTCGCCGTCGACCGTGACGTGCGTTTCCTGACCACCCGTCCCCTCCCAGGACTCGACGTCATGGAAGCGGACATCACCGCCCCGGACTTCGACCCCGGCCGCCGATTCCACCTGGTCCACGCCCGGTTCGTCCTCATGCACCTTCCCGACCGCCCACGGCTGATCTCCTCGCTCGCCCGACTCCTGCTCCCGGGAGGGACGTTGGTCGTCAGCGACGCCGTCGACCCGAACGACGACGCCGGCGCGGACGCGACGCCGTACACCCGGGTCATGCGGGCCATGTGGCAAGGCCTGCGGGACACCATCGGCACCGACGTCTCCCGCATCACGGACCACCCCCACCTGCTGCGCGCCGCAGGACTCACCCGGGTGGGCGCCGAGATCCGGGTACCTCCCCTGCTCCCCGGAAGCCCCATCAGCCGCTTCTGGGCGGACACGTGGGACCGGGCGAGAGCGGCGATCGTGGCGACGGGACAGGTGGACGACGCGGCCGTCGACGCGGCCATCGCCTACCTCGACTCGCCCGACTGCGCCGATCTGTCGGCCGGCATGCTCACCGCCTGGGGCCGGCGCGACCCCGGGCACCGCTGAACGCACCCACCGAACGCACCCGTCGAGGACGCACGCCGAACGCGCCCGGTGAGGGCGCCGGAGCACGGGCCCCGGGGTGAGGGCCCGCCGTGAACGCGCCCGATTGTGGGACCCCGGCGAGGGGAAGCGTCACGAGGCCTGCCGGCGCCGCCGCCGGTGACCACGTTCGACGCGAAGGAAGTCGACCTTGACCGACATCCGTATCGGTGTCCTCGGATACGGCCTGCGCGGAAGCCTCGCGCGCACCGCCCACCGCCCCGGCCGAGGAGCCGCCGTCACCGCCGTCGCGGACCCCGACCCGCGCGCCCGCGCCGCGGCGGCAGCCGCCTTCCCGGACGCGCGCGTCACCGCCGACCACCTTGAGGTGATCGGGGACTCCGGCATCGACGCCGTCCTCGTCCTCACCCCCGACCACACGCACGCCGACCTGGCCTGCCGGATCCTCGAGGCCCGCAAGCCGGTGTTCGTCGAGAAGCCCCTCGACATCTCCGTGGCCGCCTGCGACACGATCCTGCGCACCGCCCGCGAGACCGGCACGCGGTTGTACGTCGGCCACAACATGCGGCACATGCCCGTGGTGCGGTTGATGCGCGGGCTCATCGACGGCGGCGCCATCGGCCGTGTCAGGACGATCTGGGTCCGCCACTTCGTGGGCTTCGGCGGGGACTGGTACTTCAAGGACTGGCACGCCGAACGCCGCTACACCACCGGCCTGCTGCTCCAGAAGGCGGCGCACGACATCGACGTCCTGCACTGGCTCGCCGGTTCCTACACCCGAGACGTGCAGGCGATGGGCGACCTGATGGTCTACGGGGAGAACCCGCACCGCCGCGCCCACGGCGAACCCAAGCACGAGGACTGGTACACCCACGACGGACACTGGCCGCCGCACACCCAGCGGGGCCTCAACCCGGTCATCGACGTGGAGGACGTCTCGCTGCTGAACCTGAGACTCGCCAACGGAGTCCTGGCCGCCTACCAGCAGTGCCACTTCACTCCCGACTACTGGCGCAACTACACCGTCATCGGTGATGCCGGTCGCCTGGAGAACTTCGGTGACGGCCCGGGCGGCGAGGTACGGGTCTGGAACAGCCGGCGGTCCGGGTACCGGGCCGTTCCCGACGCCTGCCACACCATCGCCGCGCCCTCGGACGGCGGGCACGGCGGCGCCGATCCCCTCTTGATCGACGAGTTCCTGCGTTTCGTCCGCCACGGGGGAGCCACCGACACCTCTCCCGTCGCGGCCCGCATGGCGGTCGCCGCGGGCTGCCTCGCGACCACGTCGCTGCGCGACGGGGGCATCCCGCGACGCGTGCCCCCGCTCGACCCGGGGCTCGTGGCGTACTTCGAACGGGGCCAGTGCCCCGAAGCCCGCTGACCGCGCGCACCGGAGACCCGGGCGCGCGGTCCGGCGGGGTTCAGTCGCCCGCGCTCGTGGGGGACAGGGGCTTCGTGGAGTCGTGCACGGCCTTGCCGAAGGCGTCCATGCAGGGAGCGCAGTAGCGCTCCGATCCGGACTCGGTCATCGACTTCGCGGCCTGGTCAGGGCCGAGCTGGAAGCCGCACAGGGTGTTGAGGGTCGCTTCCTTCGCGATCACGTGCCACAACAGTTGGTGGCGGTCGGAGGTGGACTCGGCGCGCATTTCGTACATGGGCGTACCCTTCCGTGCTCGACGCGGGCAGCGGGACCGGCGTGGTTTCCATGAGAGCCCCCTGTGAGCGATGGGGCCAATGGGGGTAGACCAAGAGGAGGGAAATGAGGTGGAGGAGGTTTGAGCGGGGGCGCCGGTGGCGATTACCGTCGGCCGGCGCGCGGGCCCCGTGTCAGGCCTCCTGCGTCTCGCCGATCGCTGACGGAAGGAGGTGGATGCCGAATGGCCTGGGCTTCTTGGACGACCACGGGGATCTACCCGGAGGCCGGCGGTGTCCGCACCACCGAGGTGGGCGTCATCTCCGGGAACCTGACCGTGCACACGACCTGGACGGGTGCACAGGCACAGGTGGCGGTTCAGTACAGCGGTTCGTCGGACTGGTTCACCCTGTCCGGCAGCCCGGTGGAATGCATCTCGGAAGGAGAGAGCCGGGACCTCCATCAGGCTGTGGTCGAGACGGTACGCGCAGGTGGAGGGGCCGAGGTTCCCCTCCACTGGGCCAGACGCGCCGCGTGAGCCCCGCCCGCGGCCGAGCCTCTCGCAGGCCCGGCCGCCGTACGGGCCGCCCGCGGAGATTCCTCCGGCCGGCTCGGGGGCCGAACGGGTGAGCCGGCCCACCGCGACCTCTGCCCGCCGCGTGGCAGCCACCGGACGTCGACCGGGGCTCCCGCGCGCCGCCGTCCGGCACGCGCCACGATCCGGTGACCGGGACGGTCGAGGGTGACGAGCGCCGGGACACAGCCTGATAACGCGGCGCGACCTCCCGTCGGGCAGGATCGTTCACCCCGGTATGACGCCCACGCGCCTTGCGGCAACCACGTCCGTCCGGTCGCCCGCGCCGCTCCGGCCGACCGGAGGACGGCCGGAGAACACGCCCATCTACGACATGCTCGTCGCACAGTGGTTCCGGGACGGCCGGCAGGTTCCCCGTGACACCGGGCAGGGCCCGCGCGACACCGGATCGACGGCCGCCGCGCGGGCCGCCGCCAAGGGCTACGCCTTCGAGGTCACCGCCGTCCTCGCCGGCGGCACCGTGGTGATCACGGCCTGCGGTGAGATCGACCTCGGGGCCCTGGAGGGCCTCGACCGGATCCTGGGCACCCTGCCGACCCCGGCGGCAGTGGTCCTGGACCTGGCCGGCGTCACCTTCATGGACCTCGCGGGCCTGCGGTTCCTCGTCCGGCTGCACGCCCGGGCCGAGCGGCACGGCGACGACCTGGTGATCCTGGGGCTGCGGGGTCAGGCCGGGGACCTCTTCACCCTCGCCACGGAACTGCGCCTGGTCCCCGCGATCCGGCACGCGCGTGCGAGCGACCCCCGGGGCGCGCGGCGGGTCCCGGCCGATGCCGGACACACCGCCGGTCGGGGGCGGGTCGCCGGCCGGACCGCGGGGGCCCCGTCCCCGTCGGCCACGGGCGGTGTGCCGGCGCGGAGCTGACGACACCGGCGCGCGTGCGGGACAGGGGGCCGCTACGGCTTCAGGGGCGGAACCGCAGGGGATGGTCGGCGGGCACCTCCACCACGGCGATCCGCACGCCGTCCGGATCCGCGATCCACATCTCGATCAGGCCCCACGGCTCGCGCAGCGGTGGACGCAGCACCTCGACGCCCCGCGCGAGCAGCTCCTCGTGAGCCTCCCGCACGTCCGCGACCTGGAGCCACAGGCGCAGCCCGGGCGCCGGCGGGGTGTCGGCGCGGCCCGAGAGCTCCAGGAAGCCGCCGCCCAGGAAGTAGACGACCCCCCGCTCGGGTCCGGTGCCGAACTCCCGGTGGACGGCGAGCCCCAGGGCCTCGCCGTAGAAGGCACGGGACCGTTCGGGGTCCGTGGGTGTCAGGAGGATCCTGCTGCCGAGTACGTGCACCATGCGGACGCGTCCAGTCCTGCTCGGGGCGGTCCGCCGGGACGCGGCCGGGCCGCCGTGGGTGGCCGAAGGGGTGAGAATCGCAGCCGGTCCGGCGGGAGTCCCGACCGGGCGAGGAGCCATGGCACATGATGGCGCGTGAACGGACCCCCGGACCCCGAGATCCGAGGGTCCGTTTGGCGTGTCGGGCCGACACGCGGGGGCGCGACCCGCCCCGGGCGGAGCCGCCGGCAGCGGTCACCGCGTTCAGTTGGCGCCCCAGCCGCCGTCCAGGGAGATCGAGGTGCCGGTGACGTAACCGGTGTGGGGGCCGCAGAGCCAGAGGACGGACGCCGCCACCTCCTCCGGTTCGATGAGCCGCTTGATCGGCGAGCGGGCGAGCAGCACGTCGGACAGGACGTCCTCGGGGCTCACCCCGTGGGCCGCCGCCTGATCCTGGAGCTGGCCCTCCACGAGGGGCGTACGGACGTAGCCGGGGCTGACGCAGTTGCTGGTCACCCCGTGCGCCGCGGCCTCGATCGCGGTGACCTTGCTCAGTCCCTCCAGGGCGTGTTTGGCCGCCACGTAGGCGGACTTGTACGCGCTGGCCCGCAGCCCGTGCACGCTGGAGATGTTGACCACCCGGCCCCAGCCGGCCGCGTACATGTGGGGCAGCACGTGGCGCAGCAGCAGGAAGGGCGCCGTGACCATCACCTGCTGGATCAGGGCGAACCGCTCCGGGGGGAACTCGGTGATCGGGGCGACGTGCTGGAGACCCGCGCTGTTGACCAGGATGTCGACACGGGTGGGCAGGGCGGAGATGGCCGCCGGGTCCGCCAGGTCGACGACGTGGGCCTGGCCGCCGACCGCCTCCGCGACCTCGAGGGCCGGTCCCCGTGCTACGTCGACGACGTGCACGGTCGCGCCGGCCGCGGCGAGGGCGACGGCGCAGGCCCGGCCGATCCCGCTGCCGGCGCCGGTCACCAGTGCGACCCGCCCCCGTTGGTCCGTGCCGACCGGATCCGGGGCCGGTGGGGGATGGGGGAGGGAGAGTCTGCTCGTCATGCGGGAACACTAGGGACGCCGCCCGTCCGCCGCCCATGGCGTTGCCCCACACAGTCCGGGCCCCCGACATGGTGCGACCGCCCATGTCGGGGCCGGGCGCGGCGCGCGGCTCACAGGTCCCGACGCATCGTCACCCGCGGCCACCGGTCGAGGCCGTGGGCCGCCTCCCGCGCGCGAACCTCCCGCAGGCCGGGGCCCAGGGAATCCTCCGAGGGGATCCGGAAACCGCAGCGCGCGTAGTAGGGGGCGTTCCACGGCACTTCGGCGAACGTGGTGAGCGTCAGGGCCGCGAGCCCCTCGGCCCTGGCCCGGTCCGCCAGGAAGTCCAGCAGCGCGCGCCCGATGCGGCGGTGCGCGCTGCCCGGGTGCACCGACACCTGCTCGACGTGCAGAGCGTCGTCCACCCGGTCCGCGATCAGGTACGCCACCGGTAGGTCCGCCCCGTCGGCCGCTACCCAGGCCGATCCGGCCCGTTGGTGACGGGCGAGTTCGGCGAGCGGAAGCGGTTCGTCCGCGGCGATCTCCACCATGCCGATCTCACGGAAACACTCGCCCGCCGCCCTCTCGATCTCCTGGAGGAGCGGCAGTTCGGCGGTGCGGACGGCTCGAATGCGCATGCGCGCATTCTCACCCGGCCCCCGCGGCGACGCCGCACGCTTTTCGGGCGGCTCCGTGCCGGGCACGGACCGGCGACGGGGTGGTCACCGGCCCGCGCCGATCACGCGCGCAGGAGCGCGATCAGCGACGTACGGGCCCGCGCCACCCGGGAGCGGACCGTGCCGATCGGACACCCCAGGGCGTCGGCGGCCTCCGCGTAGGGAAGGCCCAGTACCTGGGTGAGGACGAAGACGTCGCGGCGGTCGGCGGGGATCGTGGCGAGGAGTTCCGCCAGCGCGATGCCGTCCTCGAACCCCGGCAGATCCAACGGCTGGGTCTGCTCGGCCGCCGTCTGCCAGTCGTCCCGCCCGGAGAGCCTGGGTCGGGCCGCCTTGTGCCGCAGGCTGTCCACCACCGTGCGCCGCGCTATCGACAACAGCCAGGTACGGGCGGAGGAACGCCCCTCGAAGCGGTGCAGGCTGCCCAGGGCCCGCAGGAACGTCTCCTGGGTGAGGTCGTCGGCCGCCTGCGGGTCCGCGCTGAGGTAGGCGACGTAGCGCCAGACGTCGCGCTGCAGGGCGCGGACGAAGCGGTCCACCGCGTCGGGGTCGCCGTCACGGGCGGCGAGAGCGAGCCGAGTGGTGGGCTCGTCCGATCCGGCGGTGTGTCGCGCGGGCGCCGTCTCGGCGGTGATCGGACGCGGGAGCAGGGCAGGGGTCATCGCCTGATGTCCTTCCGGGAATCCGGATGTGCCGCCGCGCCGATCGGGGGCGGCGGCGCCGGTGAGGGGTACGGCCCGCCGAACGGCAGGACCGATGCCCGGTGCGCGCGGCCGAGTGCCGTCGCCGTCCGGGGAGCCGGCTGTCAGATGACAGCGATCCCCTGGGGCGGGCCCCGTGAGGTGATGGCGTGGACGAGGAGCAGACCGCGCAGCGGCCGGGACCGGTGGTCCCGACGGATCCGGACCCGGGGGCGGTGCGCGGGCGGGGGAAGGTGGAAGAGGAGCCCGAGGGGGACGCGGATCCGGCCGACCACCGCGCGCAGGACACGGAACGCGCCCTGTTCGCCGTAGGCGAGCCACAGGCCGCAGAGCAGTGCGGCGAGGAGGTGGGCACTGAGCATGCCGGTCGACGAGATGTCGGCCATCCCGGCCGTGCCGCCGGGCGCGGGGCCCCCCGCGGCCCCGTTCATCGCGGTCGCGGCGCCCGAGGGGACCGCGCCTGCCATGTGGTGACCGGCGTGGACCATGACGGCGCCGTGGGACATCGCCCCCGGCGGGTGGGTGAGGCCGCCGCCGGCGGCGGTTCCCGCCTGGGCCAGCGAGAACCCGTAGTGCAGGGCGCCTTGGACGGCGACCGCCGCCGAGGTGACGGAGAACAGGCCCCGCTCGTGACCGGCGAGGACCCAGGCGCTCGCTCCGACGCCGGCGAACCCCGCCGCCATGGCCCACCAGGGGACGGCCCTGTCCGACATGAGGACGTGTCCGAGGGCCGCGAGCAGCACGCAGGTGGCCGCGAACATCGCGGCCCGCAACGCTCGGCAACATCGACCTGGTGTCATGGCGGGCTCATCGTCGCACTCCCTTCACGGCATCCCCAGAGCGGCGCCCAAACTTGCCCCGACCTGACAAAAAGTGGTGTGTCGCACGCCACAACAGGGCTCCGGAACCACAGAGTCGGCTCCCTCGACTCCTGTCCCGACCGCAAGGCCGACCGAGGAACGGGGCAACGGGTGGCGGATCGACAGCAGTCGGCGCGGGAGACGGGACCGCCCCGGGGCGATCACCGGTTGACCGCCCTCCTGACCTGCGCCATGGCGTTCTCCATGCTCCAGTTGTTCCTGCTCGGCGCGCTCGGACCGCGGCTGGTGGACGAACTTCACGTGTCGACGACCGTGTTGGGCCTGACCACGACCATCGGTTTCGGCACGGCGGCCGTACTGTCGCCGTTCGGCGGTCGGCTCGTCGACCGGATCGGGCCGCGGCGATCCCTCGTGCTCCTGCTGCTCGTCTCCGGCGGGGCGCTCGCGCTGATCGGCTCCGCGCCCGGACCGGGGTTCCTGCTCGCGGCCGTGGCCCTGGGCGGACTGCCCCAGGCGCTGGCCAACCCGGCCACCAACAAGGCGATCCTGGCCGCCGTCTCCCCGGCCCGGCGCGGCGCGGTCACCGGGACGAAGCAATCCGGGGTCCAGGCGGGGGCCTTCGCGGCGGGACTGCCGCTGGCGGCGCTGGCCGGCGGGGTCGGGTGGCGGGCCGCGGTGTGGACCGCCGCCGCGAGCGCCGCGATCGTGGCGTTGTGGGCCTGGCGCGCGCTGCCCGCCGACCCGCCCGCGAGGACCGCCCCTTCGCGGTTCTCCCCGGTGCCCCGGGGCGCCATCGCCTGGCTGGCCGTCTTCTCCGTCTTCCTCGGCTCCGGGATCGCCTCGGTGAACACCTACGTCGCCCTGTTCGGCGCCCGACGGCTCGACTTGGGTGCCACGACAGCCGCCGCCCTCGTCGCCGTCCTCGGCGTCGCGGGCATCGTCGGCCGCATCTGCTGGGCCAAGGCGGCCCGGCCCGGGCGGGCCGAGTGGCTGCCCGGGCTGCTGGCGGCCGGCGCGGTGGCGGCGGCCGGGCTGCTGGCCGCGTCCCTGTGGGCGCCGCCGCTGGTCTGGCCGGCCGTGGTGGCGGTCGGGGTGTTCGCCGTCTCCGGAAACGCCGTCTCGATGGTGCTGGTGATGCAACGGGCCGCACCCGGGCGGGCCGGGCAGGAATCGGCGCTCGTCTCGGCCGGGTTCTTCGCAGGGTTCGCGCTGGGGCCGCCGTTGTTCGGCATGCTCGCGGAGGCCGGCCGGTACGGCGCCGGTTGGTTGCTCGTCGCCGCCGAGTTCACGGCCGCCTGCGCCGTCGCGACGTCCTGGGCGGTACGGGAGCGCGGTGCGCGGGCACGGGCCGCGGTGACGACGTGAGCGCGGCGTCCTGGGCCGACGCGGCGCTGGACGGCGTGCTCGACCGGGTGGCCGGCACCCGCGCCGAGGTCGGGGAGCGGTTTCCGCTGTACGCCGACCCGGACACCGGACGGTGGGTCACCACCGGGCGGGGCGCGTGGACCGGCGGGTTCTGGGCCGGGTTGCTGTGGCTGCGGGCCCGGCACACCGGGGCCGAGGAGGACCGGGCCGCCGCCTCCGCGTGCACGGCGCGACTCGCCGACCGGTTGGACGACGACACCGCGACCCGCGGGCTGATCCTCTGGTACGGCACCGCCCTCGCCGGCGGCGACCCGGTGGCACGGGACCTGCGGGTCCGGGCGGGGCGGGCCTGCACCGCCGCCTTCGACCCCGAACTCGGCGCGGTGCCCTGGGGATCGGCCTTCGGCGGCCCCCGCATGCTGCTCCGGGTCGACGGGGTGCCCGGCACGGCGCCGTTGCTCGCCGCCGCCGGCCCCGCCGGGGAGCGGGCCGCCGCGGCCCACCTCGAACGGCACCTCGACCTCTGCCTGGGAGAGGACGGCGCCGTGATTCCCGCCTGGCGCTTCGAGAGGGAGACGGGCCCGCGGAGGTGCGAGGACCCGCCGGTCGGCTGGAGCCGGGGCCGGGCCTGGCTGCTGCTCGCGGCGGCCGACGCGGTGCACCGACCCGCCGTCCCGCGGAGGCTCAGGGAGCGGTGCGCCGCCGCGGCGCAGCTGCTGGCCGGCGGGACGACGGGAGCCGCGCCGCCCCTCGTGCCGTACGACCGCGAGCCCGGGGCCGGGACCCGGCCCGGTGGTCCGCTGGACACCTCCGCCGCCGCCATCACGGCCGTCGCCCTGCTGAAACTGGGGCGCGCCCCCGGGCCCCGGGCCGCGCGGCACCGGGAGCGGGCCGTCGCCATCCTGCGCCGGTTGACCGACGCGCACCTGACCCGGCCCCGCGGGGTCCGCCCCGGGGGCATGCTGCTGGACGGCTGCTACGACGCGGGGCGGGGCGTCGCGACCCGCCACGAGCTGATCTGGGGTGACTTCTTCCTCGCGGTGGGGCTGGCCGAGCTGACCGGGCGGGTCGACATCCGAGAGCCCTGACGCGCCCGGTCGGGCACCCGCTCAGGCGCGGTGCTCGCGCAGCACCCGGCGTGCCACCGAGCCGATGTGGAGCTCGTCCGGGCCGTCCAGGATCCGGGCGGCACGACCCGTGCGGAAGAGGGCGGGCAGCGGGGTGTCGGGACCGAGCCCCGCCGCGCCGTGAATCTGGATGGCCGAGTCCGCCACCTGCTGGAGCATGCGGGCGGCGGCCACCTTGGCCAGCCCGACCTCCACGTGCGCGTCCAGCCCGGCGGCGATCCTGTCGGCGGCCTCGTACACCAGCGGACGGGTGCCACGCAGGGCCAGCAGCGCCTCGAACACATGCGACTGGACGAGCTGTTGCGCGTCGAGCGGCCCCCGGGACCCGGACCGGGAGGCGGCCCGCGCGCACATCAGGTCGAAGGCGCGCCGGCCCTGACCGAGCCAGCGCAGACAGCGCAGGGTGCGGCCGAGCATCAGCCGTTGCGCCGCGATGACCAGGGCCTGGCCGGGTGCGCCGAGCAGGTGGTCGTCCGGTACCCGGACCCGGTCGAACTCGATCTCCCACTGGCCGGACGCGCCGAACACGGGCAGTTCGCGCACCACGCGGAAGCCCGGGGAGGCCGTCGGGACCACCAACAGCGAGAGGCCTTCGCGGTCGCCCGGCTCTCCGTCCGTACGGGCCAGGACCGTGACGAGGCCGGCCTCCGCCGCGCCCGACGTGAACCACTTGCGGCCGGTCACGACCCAGCCGCCCTCCTCCCGCACGGCGCGGGTCGCGGTGAGCGACGGGTCGGTGCCGGGGGCGTCCGGTTCGGTCATGGCGTAACAGGCCCGCGACTCCCCGGCCGTGAGCCGCTCCGGGTACAGCCCGCGCACCCGCGCCGAGCCGTGCCGCAGGAGCATCGTCACGTCGAGCAAGGACGCGGAGCCCAGTGCGGCCGGCCCGTGATCGCTCGCCCCCTCGGCCTCGGCGATCCGGGCGTACCGGGCCAGCGGGAGCCCCTGACCCCCCGCCTCGACCGGCAGGGGCAGCGCCCACAACCCCTCCGCCCTCGCGAAGTCGTTGAGCTTGCGCAGCGAGGCGGCGGCCGCCGGGCCGCCGGCATCCAGTACCTCCTCCTCCGGGTACACCCGGCCCCGGACGAACTCCGTGACACGCTCCCTCAACCGCTCGGTGTCCGCGTCGGTTTCGAGGGGTCCCGTGCCGCCTCCCTCTTCGACCGGACCGTCCACCGAACCATCGACCGAATCGTCCGTCACGTCACCCACCGCGTCGTCCACCACTTCGCCACACACCGCTTTCCTTCATTCGAACGGGAACCCGAGGGAACGACAGTCCGACTCTCTTCCCGTGGAGCTGGTCGGGTGCGCACCCGACCCGGTTCCCGCGTTCCGTACATCCCGGGGCCGGCCACCGCCGCGCCAGGACAAGAGGAGAGGCATGGCCTCACCAGTCACCGCACAGATCGTCCGACCACTCGAAGGGCTGCGACTCGACGTCTGCGGACCGCCGAGGCCGAAGGGTCCGGACCGGCCGAAGAGCCCCGTCGGGCCGACCGGAGTGACGGGCCCTGCCGGGATGACCGCGCTGACCATGCTGGTCGCCGGACACCTGCGCCTCCTCGGCGCCGAGACCGGTACCGGCCGCCGCGACGACCGCGGCGCCCGACTCGCCCTCACCGGAGGCGACTTCGCCCGGCAGGAGGCCCACGCGCGCTGGTCCGCGAACCCCGCGCACGGCATCACCGACGAGGCCACCGCCCAGGCCGCCACCGGCATCATGGCCGTGCACGGCCGCCGCGAAGGCGCCCCGCGCGCCCTCGCCGTCGACTACGCGACCACCGCGACCGCCCTGCTCACCACCCAGGGACTCCTCGCCGGCCTGCTGGGCCAGGCCAGAGGCGGCCCGGCCCAACGGATCGGGACGAGCGTGGACCGGGCCGGGCTGCTCACCGTGTCCCAATACCTCGCGGCGGCCGGGGCCGACGAGGGCGAGGCCGCCGAACTCGCCCCCGGCGGACCGCCCTTCACCTCCGTCGACGGCAGGCTCTTCGAACTGGAGACCCTGGACCCGGGGGCCTGGGCGGCCTTCTGGCGGTCCCTCGACGCCCCCGCCGACGCGATCCGGGCCGGCTGGCGGCCCTTCCAGTTCCGGTACGCCACCGCCTGCGCGCCCTTCCCCGAGGCCTTGCACCGCACCGCGAACGCCCACACCTGGGCACGGCTGAGGCAGGCCGCGGCACGCTCCGGCGCCGAGGTGTGCCGGCTGCGGACCCTCGCCGAGCGCGCCGCCGAACACGACGGGGCCGCACCCTGGACCCTGGCCCCGTACGGCTCCGGCGACACTCCGCGCCACCGTCCCACGCCGCCGCCCCCGTTCGGGAAGCCGCTGGCCGGCATCACGGTGCTCGAAGCGGGACGCCGCATCCAGGCCCCTCTCGCCGCGCACCTGTTGGGCCTGCTCGGCGCCGAGGTCATCCGGATCGAACCGCCGGGCGGGGACCCGCTGCGCGGCATGCCCCCCACCAGTTCCGGACTCTCCGCCCGCTGGCTGGCCCTGAACCGGGGCAAGAAGGCCGTCGAGGTGGACATCAAGTCGCCCGGCGAGCGGGCCCGGCTGCGCGAGATGGCCGCCGGGGCCGACGTGTTCCTCCACAACTGGGGCCCCGGCAAGGCGGCCGAACTGGGCCTGGACTGCGCCGACCTGGCCGCCGTGAACCCCGCACTCGTCTACGCGTACACCGGCGGATGGGGCACGGGCCGGATCGACGACGCCCCCATGGGCACGGACTTCATGGTCCAGGCCCGTACCGGCGTCGGCGAGGCGGCCCGCCCCCGCGACGAACCTCCGGCGCCCTCGCTGATGACCCTGCTCGACGTCCTGGGCGGGCTCCTCGGGGCACAGGCCGTCCTCGCGGGGCTGCTGACCCGCGAGCGCGGCGGGCAGGGCGTCCGTGTCGACTCCTCGCTGCTCGGCGCCGCCGACATCCTCACCGGCCCCGCCCTGAGCCGGGCCCGGAACGGCGGGCCGATGCGCCGGCCCGCCGGATTCCGCGCCCCGCTGCGGACCGCCGACGGTTGGATCGTCCCCGCCGACGTCTGCGCGGCGGCGGCCGGCGCCTACGACCTCAGAGAACTGTCCACCGACGAGGCGCTCGCGCAACTGCGTGACCACGGCCTGTCCGCGACCGCGGTCACCACCGACCTGGCCGACCTGCACCACGACCCGCGTTTCACCGGCTCGATCAGCCGGGACGCGCACGGTGCCCCCGCCGTTCCCGACCCCTGGAGCCACGCGTGACCGTCATCCTGCACGACCTGCTGCCCGCCGACCTCCGCCGCTCCTGGGCCGTGGACGGGACCTGCCCCGACCTGGACCTGTACAGCCTCTTCCGGGCCCGCCAGATCGCCGACCTGCACCGCACCGCCGTCATCGACGCCAAGGGCGCGCTCTGTTACACCGCGCTCGACCGCAAGGTGCGCTCCTTGGCCACCGGCCTGCGGGAACTCGGCATCCGCCCCGGCGACGTCGTCGGCGTCCAACTCCCCAACGGCCGCCACGCCGTCATGGCCGACCTGGCCCTCGCCGCCCTCGGCGCGGTCGCGCTGCCCTTCCCCGTCGGCCGGGGCGGCATGGAGGCGGAGAGCCTGTTGCGCAGAGCCGAGGCCGTCGCGGTCATCGCCTCCGTCGAACACCAGGGCAACCGGCACGCCGCCGACCTGCGCGCCCTGCTCGCCACCCTGCCCGCGTTGCGCCACGTCATCGCCGCCGGGCCCGGCACCGCCCCCGAGGGCACCGTGGCGCTCACGGGGCTGCTGCGCGCGGACGCGACCGCGTTCGTGGCCGCGCGCCCGGACCCCGACAGCGCGGCCCGCATCCTGGTGTCCTCCGGTTCGGAGGCGGAGCCCAAGATGATCGCGTACTCGCACAACGCGCTCGCGGGCGGTCGCGGCAACTTCCTGGCCTCGTTGATGCCCGACGCCGCGGCTCCCCGCTGCCTGTTCCTCGTACCGTTGGCGTCGGCGTTCGGCTCCAACGGCACCGCGGTGACCCTCGCCCGCCACGGCGGGACGCTCGTCCTGCTCGACCGCTTCACCGCCGAAGCCGCGCTGGCGGCCGTGCGCGAGCACCGGCCCACCCACGTCCTGGGGGTGCCGACGATGGTGCGGATGATGCTGGAACATCTCGACGAGGAAGGCCCCGACGCCGGCGCGCTGCCCTCACCCACCGCCCTGGTCCTCGGTGGCGCGGCCCTGGACGAGACCACCGCCGAGAGCGCCGCCAAGGCCTTCGGCTGCCCCGTCGTCAACCTGTACGGTTCGGCCGACGGCGTCAACTGCCACACCGGGCTCGGCGAGGACACCCCGGAGGCCGACGACGCGGGAGTGGCGGCCGGGCGGCCCGACCCCCGCGTCGCCGACATCCACATCATCGACACCGAGACCCGTGAGCGGCTCCCCGACGGACAGGTCGGGGAGATCATCGCGCGCGGTCCGATGACCCCGATGTGCTACGTGGCCTCGCCCGAGCTCGACGCCCGGTACCGCACCCCGGACGGCTGGGTCCGCACCGGAGACCTCGGGCTGATCGACGACGACGGCGTCCTGCACGTCGTCGGTCGTCTCAAGGACATCGTGATACGCGGCGGCGCCAACATCAGCCCCGCCGAGGTCGAACGGGAACTGGCGTCCCACCCCCGGGTGCGGGACGTGGTGTGCGTCGGCGTGCCCGACGAGGTGATGGGGGAGCGGCTCGCCGCGTGCGTCGTCGCCCGCGGTCCGCAGGACCTCACGCTCGCCTCGCTCGCCGGACACCTGACGCGGCGCGGTCTGGAGCGGCGCAAGCACCCCGAACGCCTGCTGGTCGTGGGCGAACTCCCGCTGACACCCGCGGGCAAGCCCGACCGCACGGCGGTACGCGAACGCTTCGGCAGGGTCACGGCCGACGTGTAGGCCGGACGGCGACGGTGGGGCGAGGACGGCCCCGCCCCACCGTCGCCGAGCCGTTCCGGGCGGGGCGGGAGCCGACCGGGCTCAGGACGGGGACATGGCCTTCTTCAGCGCGGCGGCCGCGTTGCGGTAGACCGGCAGCAGTTCCAGGTCCGCCCCGGGATAGTTCACGATCTCGACCTGCTTCGCACCCGAGTCGGGCAGGACGACACCGGTCGTCATGTGCGCGTTGTCCAGGACCAGCGCGGGCTTCTTCGCGGACAGCTCGGCCAGCCGGGCCGGCGTGACCGCCTCGGGGCCGAAGGTGGCGACCGGGGCCGCTCCGGACAGCTTCGCGGCCCAGGTCGTGAAGACCTGACTGACGACGGAGGGGCTCTTCCCGCCGGGTCGGGCACTCTGGACGTCCTTCACGAGCGCCGCGTACTCGGTGTCGAAGGAGGCGGTCCACTTGGCCGCCGCGCCCTGGGTGCCGAACAGGCCGGCCAGCCGCGCGACCTCCGCCTTGGCCTTGTCCGGGTCGTTGTCGAGGTTGACCTCGACGAGCTTCGCCCGGGAGCCGGCCGCCTCCTTGATCTTGGCCGCGTAGGGTTCGAACGGCGCGTACAGCACGAAGTCGGCCTTGGCCACGGCCGCGAGGTCGGAGGGCTTCGGGTCGTAGTCCGGGGCGTGGTGCACCGACTGCGGAACGATCACCTTCGGGTCCGCTGCCCCGGCCGCCTTGGCGAAGGCGCCCTCCCATGTCGTGGTGACGACGACCACCGGTGACCCGGATCGCGCGGGCGTGCCGCTCGCGGCGTCCGCGGCGGGAGCGGAATCCGCGCCGTCGCCGCAGCCGGTGACCAGGGACAGGGCCGCGCTCAGTGCGAGGAGGGAAGCGAATCGGACGCGGGTACGCGCCATGAGCTGATTCTCCGTTCGGGGAGGAAGTGGACCGCGAGGACGACTGCCCCCGCGGTGAGGACGAGGACCGGGCCGGGTGGCCAGTCCAATCGGAGGGCGACGAGGAACCCGGTGAGGTTCACGACGACCCCGATGGCGACCGCCCAGAGGGTGATGGACCGCAGCGAGGTGCCCAGCCGGCGGGCGGCGAGGGCGGGCAGCAGGGTCAGGGCGTCGACCAGCAGGGCGCCGGTGAGCTTGATCGCCCCGGCGACCGCGACGGCGACCAGCACCAGGAGCACGGCGGTCAGCGCGCGGACGGGGACGCCGGAGCACTGGGCGAGTTCCCGGTCGTACAGCAGCAGGGCCACGTCCCGCCGCCGCCACCGGAAGAGCGCGGGCATCAGCAGGGCCAGGACGCCGAGCACCACCAGATCGGTGGTGCCCACGGACAGGATCGACCCCCACAGCAGGGCGAAGGCCCCGGAGGCGTTGACGCCGGAGACGGCCAGCAACAGCAGCGCGGCGGCGATGGCCAGGCTCATCAACAGACCCATCGCCCCCGACAGGCCGTCCGGGGTCCGGGCGAGCGGTGCGACGCCGGCCCCCGCCAGGGCGCACGCGACCAGCGCGCACAGCATCGGGTCGAGCCCGGTGAGCAGGCCGACGGCGATGCCGAACAGGGCCACGTGCATCATGGCGAAGCGCACCGGCATGATGTCGAGGCCGACGATGATCACGCCGATGATCGGCAGCCCGATCGCGGCCAGCAGCAGGGCGACGCCGGCCCGTTGCACGGGCAGGAGCCCGAGGAGTTCGCCGAGATCGGCCGCGGCGAGGATCACCGGACCTCCCGCAGTCGGCCCGCCGCCATCTCCAGTACCCGGTCGCAGCGGTTCGCGAGCGCCCGGTCGTGGGTCACGACGACGAGGGTCACGGGCAGGGAGGTCAGGACCTCGGCCGCTTCCTCCTGGCCGTCGAAGTCGAGGGCCGCGGTGGGCTCGTCGGCGAGCAGCACCATGGCGCCGGCGGCGACCCCGCCGATGGCGCGGGCGAGGTACATGCGCTGGAGTTGTCCGCCCGAGAGGCTGTGCAGAGGTCGACTCGTCAGCGGCCCCACGCCCAGCTTCTCCGCAGCCTCACGGGCCTCGGCGGCGGCGCCCGAGCTGCCGAGCAACTCGGCCCCCAGCAGGGGGAACCGGCCCGCCGCCGGCTTCTGGGGGATCCAGGCGCAGGACCGCCGCCGCCAGGCCCACTCGGCCGCGGAGCCGGTGCCCCGGCCGCCGACCAGGATGGACCCGGTCATCTGGCGGTGCAGCCCGAGGACGGCGCGCAGCAGGGTGGTCTTCCCCGAGCCGTTGGTTCCGGTCAGCGCGATCCGTTCACCGGCCGAGATCTCCAGGTCCACCCCGGTGACGGCCTCGACCCGCCCGTGCCGGCACCCCACACCCCGCATCCGCACATCCAGTCCGCCCATCCCGTGCCTTCCCGTCCTCGTGCCGTGGGCGGGCCGGCGCCGCCTCCGGCACAGGAGTCGGACGGGGGGCCCGTCCGGTTCCGGATCACGGCGGATCGCTCGTGACGGGGTGGGGCGGCGGTTGACACCCGCCCCGCGGCCAGACCATGATTCCATTAATGAAGTAGTGGAATCACGGAAAGGGGGAGGCGTGCGCGATCTGACCGTTCCCGGCACGTCCGACAGCCGCTGGGCCCTGGAGGCCCTGGGGCTGGGCAAGAAATACCGGCGGGGGTGGGCGCTTCGGGACTGCTCCTTCCGGATCCCGGCGGGCCGCGTCTGCGCCCTGGTGGGGCCCAACGGCGCCGGGAAGAGCACCCTGCTCAACCTGGCGACCCGGCTGATCGAGCCCACGGCCGGGGAGCTCCGGGTCTTCGGCGCCCCGGCGGGGGACCCCGCCGTGATGCGACGCTGGGCCTACCTCGGCCAGGACAAGCCGCTGTTCAAGCAGTTCAGCGTCGCCGACACGCTGCGCATGGGTCGTGAGCTCAACCCGGGCTGGGACCAGGCCGTCGCCGAACGGATCGTACGGGCGGGCAACGTCCCCTTCCGGGCTCGCGTCGGGGACCTGTCGGGCGGCCAGCGCACCCGGGTGGCCTTCGCGCTCGCCTTCGGCAAGCGTCCCGAACTCCTCCTGCTGGACGAGCCGATGGCCGACCTCGACCCCGTCGCCCGGGACGAGCTGAGCTCGCTGCTGATGTCCGAGGCCGCCACGCACGGCACCACCGTCCTGATGTCCTCCCACATGCTCGGAGAGCTGGAGAACATGTGCGATTACCTGCTCGTCCTCGCGGACGGCCAGGTCCGCATGGCGGGCGAGGCCGACGAACTCCTTCCCATGCACACCCTGGTGACCGGACTCGTCGCCGAGGGCGGCGCCCTGCCCGCGGCGCTCGACGATCACACCGTCGTCGAGGTCCGCACCTCCGGGCGGCAGTTCACCGCCCTCCTGCTGCGTCAGGGACCGCTGAGCCCCGACTGGCAGCAATCGCACCCCGGCATGGAGGAAGTGCTGCTGGCCTACCTCCGTTCGCCCCGGGCGCCCGCGCTGGTCTCCCCGACCGCCGCGCCCGGCCGACGAGAGGACTTCGCGGCATGAACACCGTCACCCGCCCCGACGCCACCGCGAGCGCCGCGCCCGCCAGGGCCCGCCGACTGCGCGGACTGGCCTGGTTGATGTTCCGCCGGCACCGCCCGGCCCTGCTCACCTGCCTCGTGCTGGTCGTCCTCGGAGGCGCCTGGATCATCCACGAGCGCGGCGCGATGCTCGACACCCTGCACGCGGCGGGCTGGCCCGGCAAACCGGCGGACGCCCTCGGCGACAACATCGCCGGCAACGCGTCGGAGACCCTCAACTCCTTCGCCGTCAACCTGTCCTTCCTCACCACCGTCCTCGCCGTGTTCGTCGGAGCGCCCCTGCTGGCCTCCGACATGGAGAACGGCACCGCGCGACTGGCCACCACCCAGTCCGTCACCCGGCGACGCTGGCTCCTCGCCAAGCTCGGCTTCGCCCTCCTGCTCATCACCCTCACCACGGCCGCGCTCAGCGGGCTCTTCGCCTGGTGGCGCGGCTCCGTGACCCCCTTCAACCCGCACGACTGGCTGCACGAATCCTCCTTCGACACCACCGTCCCGGTCTTCATCTCCTTCGCACTGTTCTCCACGGTCCTGGGCATCACCATCGGCGCCCTGATCCGGCGCACGGTGCCCGCCATGGTCCTCACCTTCCTCATCGGGTACGCGGCGTCGATCGCCTTCGACGTCGTCAAGGACCGGCTCGCCACCCCGCGCCGGATCGCCTTCCCACTGGAAGGGGCGCGGCCGGCCGCGCTCGACCAGGCCGTGCTGGTCGACAACTGGATCGCAACCGCCTCCGGGGAACTCCACGGGTGGGGCACCTGCGCGAACGACGTGGTTCCGGAGGCCTGCCGCGCCAAGATGGGGATCGTCAACTCGGTGTGGGACTACTTCGGCAAGGACCAGATGGCGGGCATGCAGTGGACCGCGTCCGGCATCTTCCTCGTCCTGGCCGGACTCCTCGTCGCCCTGCTGCTCTGGCGCACCCGGCGCGGACCGTTCTGATCCGCGACCTAGTCTGACCATCGACGACGAAGCAACGAAGGAGGCGGGCACCGTGGTCGTGTTTCGCATCGAACGCCGCGGCGGCCTGCCCGCCTACCTCCAGATCGTCCGACAAGTGGAGCAGGCGCTGCGCATGGGCGCCCTGGTCGAGGGGGACAAACTGCCCACCGCCGCACAAGTGGCGGCCAGTACCAAGGTCAACCCGAACACCACCCTCAAGGCGTACCGCGAACTGGAACGCGCCGGACTCGTCGAAGTGCGGCAGGGCGCGGGCACCTTCGTCCTCCAGTCGTCATCGGGCCCCCTGACCGATGCCGAGTCCCCGCTGCGCGTCCAGCTCGGCGCGTGGATGCGGCAGGCCCGCGAAGACGGCCTCACGCCCTCGGACGTCACCACCCTCTTCGACACCGTGCGCGCGGAGACGTTCCCCACGGTCGGCACGGTGTAGTCCGGGTGCCCCCGGGCGCGCCCGGGGGTCGGACCCGGCGCGCGGAGGTCACGGGTGCGCCGGAGAACGTCTTCACGCCGGGCGGCTTTTGGATTGGCCGACGATCCTCAATACGATCCGGCGATGATCACAAGAAAAAGGGTGGCGGCCGCGGCGTGCGGCCTGCTGGCCACACTGGCCGTCGGGCTGTTCCCGGCACAGGCCTCGGCGGGCGAGCCGGCGGCGAAAGAGCCGCCCAAGGTCGAACTGGTCCTGGACGTCAGCGGCTCGATGCGGGCGACCGACATCGACGGGAAGTCCCGGATGTCCGCCGCGAAGCAGGCGTTCAACGACGTGCTCGACGCGGTACCGGACGACGTCCTCCTGGGCATACGGACCCTCGGCGCCAACTACCCCGGTGACGACAGGAAACTGGGCTGCAAGGACACCCGACCGCTCTACCCCGTCGGTCCGCTGAACCGGACCGAAGCGAAGACGGCCGTGGCCACCCTCGCCCCCACCGGCTGGACCCCGATCGGCCCGGCCCTGCTCGGTGCGGCCGACGACCTCAAGGGCGGCGACGCCACCCGCAGGATCGTGCTCATCACGGACGGCGAGGACACCTGCGCCCCGCTCGACCCCTGCGAGGTCGCCCGCGACATCGCCGCACGGGGCATCCACCTGACCATCGACACGCTCGGCCTCGTACCCGACGCCAAGACGCGCGACCAGCTCATCTGCATCGCCGAGGCCACCGGCGGCACCTACACCTCGGTACAGCACACCGACCAACTCTCCGGCCGGGTCAAACAGCTCGTCGACCGGGCCGCCGCACCCGTGGTCACCCCCGTGGCCGCCACGGGCACCGCACGGTGCCAGGACGCCCCCGTGCTGGGCGCCGGCCTCTACACCGACCGCGAGACGTTCGGCGAACACCGCTGGTACAAGGTGGCCGTCAAGCCCGGCCAGGAACTCCGCGCATCGGTGAGCATCGGCGCCGACCGCGCCGTGAACAACGACTACGGCGTGATGCTGCGCGCCTCGACCGTCCACGGACGCGAGATCGTCCGGGGCTCGGAGGCCGGTGACGGTCGCACCGACCTCGTCTCCACGGGCCTGCGGTACCCCAAGGCCGTCCTCGACGACGCCGACGGCAACGAGGTGACGGAGCCGGAGACCGTCTGCCTCCAGGTCAGCAACTCCTTCTCGGCGCCCGCCTCGGTCAAGACCACCCCGGGCATGCCCCTCGAACTGACCATCGACGTGGTCGACGGCCCCGACGACACCTCCGACGTGGCGTCCTTCGGCCTCGGACGCGGCTGGTGGCTGCTGGGCGTGCTCGTCCTCACCGGCCTCGTGGTCGGTGTGGTCTGGGGCTGGATCTCCCGCTGGCGCATCTCCGTCTGGAGGACCAACTGATGCGTACCGTACGCGCACTGACGGCCGCCGCCCTCGCCGGCGGCGCCCTCCTCGGCCTCGCCGGGACGGCCGTCGCCGACACCCCGTCCCCGTCCCCGTCGGCGAGCACCGGAGGCGGGCCGACGGAGGCGGGCACGAGCTTCCGCACCGCCACCCCGGTCAAGGTGGGCCAGGAAGCCACGGCCGACGCGTCCACCGGTGACTACCTGTACTGGGTGCTCCCGCTGGACGCGGGTCAACGGGCCACCGTCAAGGCCACGGTGACGCTGCCGGCCGCGGCCTCCCGACACGGAGCCGCGAGCTGGCGGCTCGACGTCTACGACGGGCTGCGCCGCCGTCAGCCCTGCATGTACGGCAAGCAGGCCGCCCCGGCGGCCAAGGACGCCGGCGCCGTCGAGCTGTCCTGCACCCTGCGACCGGTGCGGACCGGCGCGGACACGTGGGCCAACGACCCGCTGCCGGGCAGCTACTACGTCCGGCTCACCGTGATCGACCTGGCCCCGGAGGACCTGGGGCAGCCGGTCCGGGCGCAGGTCCGGGCCGACGCGAAGGACACCGGCGGCGCCTACGCGGTGGACGGCGCCCTGTCGGCCCCGCTGGTGCCCGGCATCACGGCTGCCCGCGCGGCGGAGGCCGACGGGAAGCAGCCGGCGGCCGGCATCGAGCCGGAAGGCGGCTGGGCCGGCGGCCGGTGGTCCGACCGCTGGATCTGGACCGTGGCCGGCGGACTGCTCGCCGCCCTCGCCGCCCTCGCCGGCATCGGCGGGTACTCCCTGACCCGCGGTTCCGGTCGTCCCGCCCGGACCCCCTCCGGCGGATGACCGGGGGAGCGGCCACCACCCCGGTGCGGGGTGGTGGCCGCTCCGCCGTTCGGCCCCCGTCGCACGGCCCCCGCTCCTCCGTGCGCGTGACCGGGCGGCGGCTGTCCGGGCGGATCCGGCCCGCCGCCGGCCGCGCCGACGTGCCAAAGATCGTTCCTCTCCTACGATGGCGGCCCCGTCGGCGGTCGCACCGAGGAGTGCCGTGTCCCGATCCCCCTGGTCCGCCGTACTTGCCACCCTGCCCCTGGTCGCCTCCGCCGTGCTCGCCACCGCGCTGCCGGCCTCCGCGACCGCTCCCGGGCACGACGGTGACGGTCACGCGGGCGCCGGTACCTCCCACCGGAGGCTCGCCACCGGGACCCGACCCGCGGAAGCGGCCTCCCTCGGCGAGGACCACGCCCGGGCCCACGCCGGTCGGCGAGCGGCCGCCCGGGGCGCCCAGGGCTACCCCCAGGCGAAGCGCACGCAGAGCCTGGACGCGCTGGGTGCCTCCCAGCGGCGGGTCAACGCCGGCTTCACCGCGGCGCGGTCCGGGCGCTTCACCGACTACTTCCCCGCCCCCGACTTCGGGGTCCACCTCGCCCAACTCCCCACGGGCAAGGTGCTCTTCTTCTCCTTCGAACGGGTCGAGGCGGACCCCACCAAGGAGACCGGGCCCACCGACCGGATCGGCGGCACCAACGCGGGCCGCGCCTACCTCTGGGATCCGGCCAAGGGCACAGGCGCCCGCGCCTTCAAGAACGTGCCGCCACCCACGGTGCTCATGCCCGACGGCACGTACGTACCGCGCCCGGCCCCCTTCTTCTGCGCGGGCCACTCCTTCCTGCCCAACGGCATGGTCGGCGTGTTCGGCGGCAACGGCGGGGGCAAGGGCGGCACCGGCGCCCGACTGTCCTTCGTGTTCGACCCTTGGACCGAGACCTGGTTCCGCAACCGCGACATGGCCGTGGGCCGCTGGTACCCGTCGGTGGTCACCGGTGCCGACGGCCGCCAACTCGTCATGTCCGGACAGGACGAACGCGGCACCGGACACCCCACCCCGCTGGTGGAACGGTTCCCGGCCCGCAGCCGCCCCGTTCCCTGGCGCACGTACGACATCCCGGTGGGCCTCCCCGCGGAGCGGTTCGGGGCCGACGCGCCCTTCCGCAACGACTACCCGCACCTCTTCTCGCTCCGCGACGGCATGATCTACGGCCTCGGCCGCGACGCCGACCAGCAGTGGCTGTTCGACCCGGTCAAGGAGACCCGCGTCGACCTGCCCCGGCGGCCCGCGGACTTCCGGGGCTACGGATCCGCGGTGCCGCTCCCGGCCGGCTTCCGGGGCCCCGACTCCGTGCTGGTCCTCGGCGGTGATCCGCGCGACCCGCTGACCTACCGGCTGTCCGGCGGCGCCTGGAGCACGGACGGACCGCGCGCGTTCGGCCGCACCCAGGACGACACGCTGATCCTGCCGGACGCGACCCTGCTCACGGTCAACGGAGCCCTGGACACCCGCGACTACGGCTTCGGGCCGTTCAATCCCAAGGCCGACCTCAAGTACCGGCAGATCGAACTCCGCGACGCCCGTGGCCACTGGAGCCTCGGACCCGCCCAACGCCTGCCCCGGGGCTACCACTCCAACGCCCTCGTCCTGCCCGACGGGCGGGTCCTGGTCACCGGGGACGAACTCCAGCAGATCGCCAACGACCCCGACATCACGGACGGCATGGACGGCAGCGTCGAGCTGTACGAGCCCGCCTACCTCCACCGGGGGGCCCGACCCGCCCTCGACGGGGTTCCCGGCCACACCCTCGCCCACGACACCGACTTCCAGGTGCGCACCTCCACCCCCGGGGAGGTGGCGCGGGCCGTGCTGCTCGCGCCGACGACCGTCACCCACTCGATCAACACCAGCCAACGCCACCTGGAGCTGCGCCGCACCGGCACCCGGGGGGACACGATCGACCTGCGGACGCCGCCCTCCGCAGCCGACGCCCCGCCCGGCCACTACATGCTGTTCCTGCTGAACTCCCGGGGCGTCCCCAGCACGGCGAAGTGGGTCAGGCTGGGCGTCCGTTAGTCCCCGCGCAGCGTGCGCAGGGCCTTGTCCAGACGGTCCCGGCGGGCCTTCGGGGTCAGCGCCTGGAGCAGGGGCAGGATCACCTGGTAGCGCCCGGTCCGGTCGAGCGCCTCGAAGGCCGAGCGCGCCCGCGGGTCGGATCCCAGCGCGGCGGCCAGGTCCGGTGGGACCTCGGCGGTCTTCTGCGACGCGTACGCCGCGTCCCAGCGACCGTCCTCGCGCGCCCTGCGCACCTCGGCCAGCCCGGGCTCGCGCATCCGCCCGGCGGCCGTGAGCAGCTCCACCTTGTCGACGTTGACCCGCGACCACAGGCTCCGGGGGCGGCGCGGCACGTACTTCTGGAGGTAGTACACGTCGTCGAGTGACCTGCGCTGCCCGGAGATCCAGCCGTAACAGAGCCCGATGTCCACGAGTTCGTCGTCGGTGACCGACGGTACGCCGCTCCTCTTCTTGGCCACCTTCACCCAGACGCCCGCCTCGCGCGCGTGATGCTCCGACAGCCAGCCCTCGAACGCCCCGGCGTCCGCGAAGGCGATGATCTCCACCCCGTTCAACTCGTCCATGCGCAGCAGGCTATCGCGGCCTCAGCCGTCCCCTCCGCCCCGCTTTCGCCGGCAGACCCATCCGCAGCGGGACCGGCTCCGAATACCGGTCGACCCATGTCGCCCCGAGGTGAGCGAGGCCGCGATGAGCAACCACCACAATCCCGACGGCCACGAACGGCATCCGCTGGTCGGACGCCTCGTGCGGGACACCGCCTCCGGTGTCGAGGGACGGCTGATGGCCGTGGTCCGCGAGGAACTCCCCAGCCACACCGGCACCCCCCGCTGGATCCGCCGCGCGTACATCCGCCCGCGCGGCGGCGGAGTGGAGCGCATCGCCGACCTCGCCGACGTCGAACCGGTCGACGCGGACCGCCTGTCGCTGGTCTGAGCCCGCGTCAACCGCGCGCCGCGCCGCCGACCGTCTCCCGCCGGACCACACTCGCGTACGGGCCGGGCCGTACCGTGTCCGCCGCCCGGAGCGTCAGGTGGACCCGCAGCACACCGACCCACACCAGGGCCGACCCCAGCAGGTGCAGGATCACGGCGAGCGCCGGCAGGCCCGCCCGGGACTGGAACAGGCCCACCGCGCCCTGGGCCACCAGCACGGCGACGAAGAGCACCGTCGTGCGCCGCGCCGCACCGTGGCCCTGCCGAGGCAACACGGCGAGGAGCCGCACGGCGAGCACCAGGACCGCTGCGGCCACCACACCGTGCGCCACCGTCACGGTGGCCCAGTCGAACGGCATCCGACGCACGTCGGAGGAGTCCCCCGCGTGGGGACCGGAACCGGTGGTCACGGTGCCCACCGCGACGAGCAGGGCCGTCGCGGCCACCAACGCCCACGACAGCGAGCGATGGCGGCCGGCCGGCCGCCGGCGGGGACAGAGGTCCAGGGCGGGCCCACCGTCCCCGGCGGGCACCGCCTGCCGGGTCCACACGGCGGCGGTCAACAGAAGGGTCGCGGCGAGGAAGTGCGCGGCGACCACGTAGGGGCTCAGCCGCATCCACACGGTGACCCCGCCCACCAGGGCGTTCAGGACGACGACCCAGAACTGCGCCCAGGCGCCGCGCAGTACGGCGGGCATCGGACGGCGCTGGAGGCGCGCGGTGACGACGACCCAACCCACGATCACGCACAGCACCCCGGTGAGCAGCCTGTTGCCGAACTCGATCGCCCCGTGCAGCCCCATCTCGGAGGTGGGAGCGAGCGTTCCCGTCGTGCACATCGGCCATTCGGGGCAGCCCAGGCCGGAACCGGTGACCCGGACGATCCCGCCGCCCACGACGATCGCGATGCTCGCCACCACGGACGTCGTCGCGGCCCACCGGACGCTGCGGGGACCGAGCGCGAACCTGCCCGCCGCCCAGGAGAGAGGAGTACGCACGATCGGCCTTCCCCGAGGGCGCGCCGCCGCGAGGGAGCGCGCGTTGATCAAGAGGGGCCAGCCTACGACCGCGCACCGGGGCGTTCTTGACAGGGTGTCGGTCATCGGTCGGTGGGGGCGCCCCTTACGCGTCCGCGGGTCGTGCGTTCTCGGGCCATCCCGTGCGCACGCTGGGGAAAGAGGCGAGGGCGCAGCGATCGTACGTTCGGGGAGTGCCGAGCCGCGGGAGTCGCGGCGGCCGGCGTTCATCGCCTCCCCCCGAGACAAGGACCCCTCATGTTCGACATCGCCAAGGTCCGGGCCGCCGCCGGCCGGGACCTGTTGACGCCCGAGAACTCGGTCATGCTCTTCGTCGACCACCAGCCGCAGATGTTCTTCGGCGTCGGCAGCGGGGACCGCGCCGCGATCGTCAACAGCACCGTGGGCCTCGCCAAGGCCGCCCGCGCCTTCGACGTCCCCGCCGTGCTCACCACGGTCGCCGCCGAGTCCTTCTCCGGCCCGATCCTGCCGGGACTGGCCGCCGTGTTCCCCGAGCAGGACACCATCGACCGCACCTCCATGAACGCCTGGGAGGACGAGGCCCTCGTCGAGGCGGTCAAGGCCACCGGACGCAAGAAGATCATCCTTTCGGGCCTGTGGACCGAGGTCTGCCTGGTCCTGCCCGCACTGTCCGCGCTGGAGCAGGGCTACGAGGTCTACGTGGTCTCCGACGCCTCCGGCGGCGTCAGCCCGGCCGCCCACGAGCACGCCCTCCAGCGCATGCTCGCCGCCGGCGCCGTCCCCGTCACCTGGGTACAGGTCCTGCTGGAACTCCAGCGCGACTGGGCCCGCCAGGAGACGTACGGCGCCGTGATGGAGATCGTCAAGGAGCATGCGGGCGCCTACGGCCTCGGCGTCGTGTACGCGCAGTCGGTCATCGGCGAACACGCGGCGGGCTGACCCCGGTCGGACACCGGCCTCCTGATCCTGCGCCCCCGGACGGGCCTGCTCGTCGCCGGCCGCGACTGACCGTGACCGCCACCGCGATCCCGCTGTCGCAGACGATCGCCGGCGCCGAACCGCACGGCGTCCAGGGCGGCCCGCACGGGCTCACCTGGAGCCACGACGACGAGGCCAACGCCGCGCTGCTCGCCTTCATCGCCCGACCCGCCCACCCGAACCGCGCACGGGGACACCACCGACCCCTCTCGTGTGGCGTCCCCGTGCGCACCCGCCCAGCCGCCGCGCCCACCCGGTCGGGCCAATCACGTCACACGCCGGGCGGTCTCCCGGCCCGGAGCGGTCGCCGGTGTGATCCTGAACGCCGCGATCCCCCCGGCCGCCCCCTGCCCCGCCCCGACCCTCCGAAGGAGCACCGTCATGACCAACCGTCAGCCCGTACTGGAAACCGCCGCGCAGGCCTTCGCCAACGCCACCGCGCAGCCGCCGTACCTCTACCAGATCCCGCCCGCCGACGGCCGCAAGGCCGTGGACGACGTACAGAGCGGCGAAGGCGTCTCGCTGCCCGCCGTCGACGAGGAATGGATCACCGTCCAGGGCGGTCCCACCGGGGAGGTCCGTACCCGGATCGTCCGTCCCCGAGGCCTCACCGGTCCCCTCCCCGTCATCCTCTACATCCACGGAGCCGGTTGGGTCTTCGGCAACGCGCACACCCACGACCGACTGGTCCGCGAACTCGCCGTCGGCGCCGGCGCGGCCGTCGTCTTCCCCGAGTACGACCTCTCGCCGGAGGCGCGCTATCCCGTCGCCATCGAGCAGAACTACGCCGTCGCCCGGTGGATCGGCCGCGAAGGACGGGACAAGGACCTGGACGGCACGCGCCTCGCCGTCGCCGGCGACTCGGTCGGCGGCAACATGAGCGCCGCCCTCACCCTCATGGCCAAGGAACGCGGCGACGTCACCGTCGTCCACCAGGTGCTCTTCTACCCGGTCACCGACGCCGCCTTCGACACCGAGTCGTACGAGCAGTTCGCCACCGGCTACTTCCTGCGCCGCGAGGCGATGCAGTGGTTCTGGGACCAGTACACGACCGACGAGTCCGACCGCGCCCGGATCACCGCCTCGCCGCTGCGCGCCTCCCTCGACGAACTCACCGGACTGCCTCCCGCGCTGGTCATCACCGCCGAGGCCGACGTCCTGCGCGACGAGGGCGAGGCGTACGCGGCCAAGCTGCGCTCCGCCGGAGTGCCGGTCACCGCCCTGCGCGTCCAGGGCACGATCCACGACTTCGTCATGCTGAACGCGCTCCGGGAGACCCGGGCGGCGGAACTCGCCATCGGTCTCGCCGTCGACACCCTGCGCGAGGCCCTCGCATGACGGCCGGCATGCCCGTCTGAGACATGTCCCCGGCCCCCGCCGGGCGGCGACCGGCCGCCGACCTGCTCGTGCGCAACGCCAAGGTCTGCACTGGCTGGTGACGGGCCGCACCGTCGGCGGCACGTCGCTCCACCCGGCCGGGAACCTCGTCGACCGCTCGATGTCGGGGATCGCGTCCTCGGGGACGGTCAGGTGGTCCTGCCTCAGGAGGGCGAGGTCGTGAGTCGGGCACCGCCGAGTCCGTCCTCACGGTCGTCGGGGGTCGGATCGTCCACGCTGCGGCCGAGTGCGAAGCCTCGACGGGCCGGTCCCGCCGGTCAGCCCGCACTGGGCCCGGTGGCCCACTTCGGGGCATGCGCAGCGAGGAGGTCCTCCCCATCGGCCGCAGCGGCCCCGCCCACTCGGCCGTCGCGGGCGACCCGGCGGTGCAGGTGTGGAACCTCGAACGGCAGGCGGGTGTGCGGCGCACGCCCTGAACGGCCGTCGCCGTGAGATGTCGCAGGTCACCGGGGTGCGGAAGGCTTCGCGCCCGCGCGGGCGGGCCCACCGGCCCTTCGGGGAGACCGCGTCGGGCGGGACCCCTTGAAAGATCAAACTGCTGTCGGGTTAGCATATGAGCGCCGCCTAGCTCGAAAGATAAACCTGTGACTGTCAATGACGACTCGTTCACCAACTGGAAAAACCGCGAGGAGATCGCGGAATCGATGATCCCGATCATCGGGAAGCTGCACCGCGAGCGGGACGTCACCGTCCTGCTGCACAGCCGCTCCTTGGTGAACAAGTCGGTGGTCAGCATCCTCAAGACCCACCGATTCGCCCGTCAGATCGCCGGCGAGGAGCTCTCGGTCACCGAGACCCTGCCGTTCCTGGAGGCGCTCACCCCGCTCGACCTCGGTCCGTCCCAGATCGACATCGGGATGCTCGCCGCGACCTACAAGAGCGACACCCGAGGTCTCTCGGTGGGCGAGTTCACTGCCGAGGCCGTGTCCGGCGCCACCGGTGACAACAAGATCGAGTCCCGCGAGTCGCGTGACGTCGTCCTCTACGGCTTCGGCCGCATCGGCCGCCTCGTCGCCCGCCTGCTGATCGAGAAGGCCGGTTCCGGCAACGGTCTGCGCCTGCGCGCCATCGTCGTCCGCCAGGGCGGCGACCAGGACATCGTCAAGCGCGCCTCGCTGCTGCGCCGCGACTCCATCCACGGTCAGTTCCAGGGCACGATCACCGTCGACGAGGCGAACAGCAAGATCATCGCCAACGGCAACGAGATCAAGGTGATCTACGCCGGGGACCCGTCGGAGATCGACTACACGGCGTACGGCATCAAGGACGCCATCCTCATCGACAACACCGGCAAGTGGCGCGACCGCGAGGGCCTCTCCAAGCACCTGCGCCCCGGCATCGACAAGGTCGTCCTGACCGCTCCGGGCAAGGGCGACGTCCCGAACATCGTCCACGGCGTCAACCACGACATGATCAAGCCGGACGAGCAGATCCTGTCCTGCGCCTCCTGCACCACCAACGCGATCGTCCCGCCGCTCAAGGCGATGGCGGACGAGTACGGCGTCCTGCGCGGCCACGTGGAGACCGTCCACTCGTTCACCAACGACCAGAACCTGCTGGACAACTACCACCCGGCCGACCGTCGAGGCCGCTCCGCGCCGCTCAACATGGTCATCACCGAGACCGGCGCCGCCTCCGCCGTCGCCAAGGCGCTGCCCGAACTCAAGGCGCCGATCACCGGCAGCTCGATCCGCGTCCCGGTGCCGGACGTGTCGATCGCGATCCTCAGCCTGCGGCTCGGTCGCGAGACCACCCGCGAGGACGTCCTCGACTACCTGCGGAACGTGTCGCTGACCTCCCCGCTCAAGCGGCAGATCGACTTCACCACCGCTCCCGACGCGGTGTCGAGCGACTTCATCGGCTCGCGCCACGCCTCGATCGTCGACGCCGGCGCCACCAAGGTCGACGGTGACAACGCGATCCTGTACCTCTGGTACGACAACGAGTTCGGCTACTCCTGCCAGGTCATCCGCGTCGTCCAGCACGTCTCCGGGGTCGAGTACCCGACCTTCCCGGCCCCGGCGGTCTGATCCCGCCGCACGACCGACCCGGTGTCCCGCCCGACGGGGCGGCGGCGGGCCGGCGACCGATGCCGACGGCATCCGGTCCCCGGCCCCGCCGCCGCCCCGTCGGCGTGTGCGGGCCCGTCGGCCGCGGTCCCTCCCGCCCCGTGCGCCCTTCCCGTGCCGTGAAGCCTTCCGCGTCCCGCGCGCATCAGCCGGGCGCCGCTGGGAAGGACAACCTCATGAGCGTTTCCACTCCGCCTCCCGGCCCGCACCGTCCGACCGCCCGATCCCGGACGGTCCGCCGTCTCCCTGCCCGGGCCACGGCGGTCGGGGCCGCCGTCGTCCTGTGCCTGGTGGCGTCCACCACGGGTGCTCAGGCGATCGTCCACGGGAAGGACTCCACCGAGGCGTATCCGTTCATGGCCTCGATCCCGATGACGCTGGACGAGGGCCCGGCCTCCCTCGACGGAGTCTGCGGAGGCGCGCTGATCGCCCCCCGGTGGGTGGTGACGGCCGCACACTGCGCCCAGGACGTCGGGGCCACCCACCCGACCGGGACGGTCCGGATCGGCAGCGCCGCACGGCACTCGGGCGGCACGGTCGCCAAGATCGTCCAGAAGGTGGTCCACCCGGGGTACAACGGCCTCGGCGAGGAACGTTCGACCAATGACATCGCCCTGCTGAAGCTCGACCGTCCCGTCCGGCAGAAGCCCGTCGCCATGGCCGACCACGAGCCGAAGGTGGGCGCGTCCACCCGGGTCATCGGCTTCGGAACCGTCGTCGACGCCCTGGACCCCGAGCACTGGGTCTTCCCCGAGCGCCTCCAGGAACTCGACACCCGCAGCATCGCCACCGGCGACTGCGCCGAGATCAACGGCAAGAGCGAGCTGTGCACGGCCGCCCGCACCCCCCGGGCGATGGCCTGCTCCGGCGACTCCGGAGGGCCGCAGATCCAGCGCCTCGCCGGCCGCTGGCAGCTCGTCGGCGCCACCTCCGGGGACGGCGACCACGCCGCCGACCCGCACTGCGCCGGCGGTCCCGGGATCTGGACCTCCGTGCCCGCGCACAAGGGCTGGATCACCAAGACCATCGCCGCGCACCACTGAGCACACCCGGCGCACCGGCACGTTTCGCCCCCGGCCTCGCCAGAGCCTAGGGAACGATCAGGGTCTTGCCGCGGGCCTCGCCCCGGTGCATCGCGTCGATCGCGGCCGGGGCCTCGGCCAGGGGGCGGACGCCGTGGATGGCGGGCGTCAGCTCACCCGCCTCGACGTGCCGCCCGAGGATCTCCAGGTCGGCCCGGCGCTCCGCGGCCATGAACGGTTTGAGGGTGTGCCGTACGAAAGGGTTCAGCAGCGCCGCGCGCAGCACCCGGGCCATCGTGCCGATCCAGCGACCGCCCCCCTCACCGCCGATGAGGACGAGCGTCCCCCGAGGGGTCAGGGCCCGCCTCAGGTGCGAGAGGGCGCGGTTGCCGGCGCTGTCGAGTATGAGGTCGTAGGAGCGGACGCCGTCGGCGAACTCCTCGCGGGTGTAGTCGATGACCTCGTCCGCGCCGAGCGAGCGCACCAGCTCCGTCTTGGCGGTACTGCACAGGCCGGTGACGTGCGCGCCGTACGCCTTGGCCAGCTGTACCGCGTACGTGCCCACCCCGCCCGCCGCGCCGATGACCAGGACCCGCTGTCCCGGTCTGACGCGGCCCGCGTCGCGCAGGGCCTGGAGCGCGGTGAGGCCCGAGACGGGGAGGGCGGCAGCGTGTTCCGGGGGGATGCCCGCGGGCACGAGTGCGATCTTGTCCTGCCGGGCGGTCGCGTACTCGGCGAACGAACCCTCGCAGACGCCGAACACCTCGTCCCCCACCCGGAAGTCGGTCACCCCCTCGCCGACGGCCTCGATCCGCCCGGCCACCTCCCGGCCGCGCACGGGCACCTTGGGTCTGCGCAGCCCGTATCCCATGAGGCGGACCAGGTGGGGCCGGCCGGTCATCAGGTGCCAGACCCCGGCGTCCAGGGCGGCGGCCCGGACCGCGACGAGCACCTCGCCGCCGCCCGGGGCGGGAGTTTCGACGTCCCGGAGCTCCAGTACCTCGCTGGAGCCGTACGTGTCCTGTGCGATCGCCTTCACGGCGCCGTCCCTTCCTCGTGTGTGTACTGCTCGTCCGTGTACTGAAAGACCTGCTCGAGCGGGACCGCGAAGACGCGGGCGATCCGGAACGCCGTTTCGAGGGAGGGCGAGTAGCGGCCCTTCTCGATCGCGATGACGGTCTGCCGGGTCACGCCGACACGTTCGGCCAGCTCCGCCTGGGTCATCTCCGCGTGCTCGAAGCGCAGGGTCCGGATCCGGTTCGTGATGCCGGTCGCTTTCACCACGACTGGAACCCCCACCGGTAGGCGGCGAGCTTCACGGTGGAACCGAGCAGCGCCGACAGGACGAACCCCAGGTAGATCACGTTGGAGATCCAGAAGTGGTCCGCCTCGGCCATCGACAGGACCAGAGCGGCCACGGCGCCGATGACGAGGAAGGACTGCCCTGCGAGATCGCCCAGGCGGCCGATCTCCTTGTCCCGCTGGTCCTTGACATCGGCGTCGCGGGGCGAGACCAGTGCGACCGCGATGTTCAGGGCGATGGCGGCGCCGATCGCGCCCCCGACCGTCCAGAGCAGCGGGGCCGTGTACGCGACCTCCGCGAGCGGCACGCCGCCGCCGGCCCGCCCCAGCACGACGGCCAGGTAGACGGCGTACCCGGCGACGGCCACCACCGCCGCGATCCATGCGCGCTTCTCCTCGGAGGCCACGTCCGCACCCACTCCCGTGTAAAACAACTTTGACACGAGGAATGTAAAATCATTCGTACACGGTGTCAATAATTTCTTACACACCTCCGCGGGAGGTCTCGAACGCGCCGCCCGGGCCGAAGACCAGCTCGCCGAAGCGCTCACCGATGCGGCGGTGTCCCGCGGGGTCCGGGTGAAGATCGTCGGGCAGGGGCAGTTCCGCGAAGTCCGCCTCGCCGTACAGGGCGCGGCCGTCGAGGTGGTGCAGGTGCGGGTCCCCGGCCGCCCTCCGCGCGGTGATGCGGGACAGCTCCTCGCGGATGACGGTCAGCGTCAGCCGGCCCGCGGCCACGTCCGCGGGGTCGCCCGTGGCGCGAAAGCGCAGCCGCTGCCCGTCGAACTCCGCCGCGAGCGGACCCGGGGTGTCCTCCTGGAGAGGGCAGAGCACGGGGGAGACCACCAGCAGGGGCGTGTCCGGGTGGCCCTCACGGATGGTGTCGAGGAAGCCGTGGACCGCCGGGGTGAAGGCGCGCAACCGCATCAGGTCGATGTTGACCAGGTTGATGCCGATCTTGACGCTGATCAGGTCCGCGGGTGTGTCGCGCATGACGCGCGCGACGAACGGGTCGAGCAGGGCGTTGCCGCCGAAGCCCAGGTTGATCAGCTCGACCCCGCCCCGGGCGGCGGCCAGCGCGGGCCAGGTCGAGCGGGGACGCTCGGCGTTGGAACCGTGGCTGATCGAACTGCCGTGGTGCAACCACACGCGGCGGCCGTCGGCGGGCGCCGCCTCGACCGGTGCGTCGGTGCGCAGGGCGATCAACTCGGTCGTCTCCGTGTGCGGCAGCCAGATCTCGACGTCCTTCACCGCGTCGGGCAGTCCGGTGAACCGTGCGACGCCGGCCGGTCCCGCAGTCGTGACCGCGGTCCCCGCGGCCATGTCGACGGTGTGCACGTTCCCGCCGGTCACGCTCGCCCGACCGGCGAGCTGCCCGTCCACGAGCAGGTCGTACACCCCGGCGGGCCGGGGCGGAGCGCCCACGTAGGCCATCCGGGTCGGGACCGTCTCCAGCTCGACGGTGGTGGCGCGGGTGCGGAAGGCGACCCGCACGCCGGAGGTCTGGGCCTCGGTCATCGCCAGGCCCGGATCGGGGAACTGCTCGCGGGCCCAGGCGGGCAGACGGTGCGGCAGGATGCCCCGGGCGGTGTGCTCCAGGTCGATGGCGCCGCGCACGAAGGCGGGCTCGACGGGGGTGGTGATCCAGGCGGTCATGTCGGGTCCTCGGGTGTGGTCGGGCACGGCTCGGTGAACGTCCACGCACCGCCGTGTTCATGACGGCACGTGACATCCAGCGTGCAACACCGCATGCACCACCGTGCGCACCGCACCCGGTCACGGTCCCGTACCCGATCTCGTATCGGGTCACGGTCACGGTCACGTACCCGGTTCCGAGGCCCCGAGGGCTCGGCCCCAGAGCAGGCGGGCCGGGGTCACGGAACGCGCGCGGTCCACTCCTCGGAGCCGAACTTGGCGGCGGCCAACTCCCGTGCCCGCGCCATCTCCTCGGGCGTCACCGAGCCCTCCGACAGCCCGTACCGGTCCCGGAAGGACTCGATCATCCGCCGGATCACCGCGTCCCGGGGCAGCCCGGTCTGGCGGCGCAGCGGGTCCACCCGCTTCTTCGCGCTCTTCGTCCCCTTGTCCGAGAGCTTCTCCCTGCCGATGCGGAGCACGTCGAGCATCTTGTCCGCGTCGATGTCGTACGCCATGGTCACGTGGTGCAGGACCGCACCGTGCGCCCCGGCCAGGCGCTTCTGCGCGGCGCCCGCGATCTTCCCCGACTCGGTGGCGATGTCGTTGAGGGGCTGGTACCAGGCCTTCACGCCCATGCCGTCCAGGGCTCCCAACACCCAGTCGTCGAGGTAGGCGTAGCTGTCGGCGAACGACAGGCCCCGCACCAGAGCGTCCGGCACGCTCAGGGAGTACGTGATGGTGTTGCCCGGCTCGATGAACATGGCGCCGCCGCCGCTGATCCGGCGCACCACCGTCATCCCGTGCTCTTCCAGCGCCCGCGCGTCCACCTCGTTGCGCAGCGACTGGAAGCTCCCGATCACCACGGCGGGCGCACCCCACTCCCACATCCGCAGCGTCGGCGGCCGCCGCCCGGCGGCGACCTCGGCCGTCAGCACCTCGTCCAGGGCCATGTGCAGGGCGGGGGACTGGGGGGCGTCGTGGATCAGCTGCCAGTCGTAGTCCGTCCAGTCGGTGGGCGTGTGCCACCGCCCGTCGGACGGCGATCCCCACGGCCTCCGCCGTGAAACCGAACATCACGGTGCCCGGGGGGAGCGCCGCTTCGACGCGGGCCGCGAGTTGCTCGGCCGTGGCGTCCGCGGGTGCGCCGGTCAACGCGCGGTCGATGTCGAGGATGGCCTCGTCCGGTTCGAGGAAGAAGTCACCGGCGACCCGTACGCCGCGCAGTACGTCGCCGCCGTCGGCGGACTCGACGTCCAGGTCCACGACGACGAGCTTGCCACCCGGCACCTTGTACTCACCGTGCACCGGTGTGCCTCCCCTTGCTGTCCGCCCGCTGTCTCGTCGACGGCCGCCGTGGCCGCGAACACCGTCAAACGGTATCGCGATCTTCATCTGGGCGGTCTGCGCGGTCCGTGCCGTTCGGGCGGTCCGTGCCGTTCGGGCGGTCCGCGCCGTCCGGGCGGTCGAGGTGCTCCATGCGCGACAGGCGTTCCAGTCGCGAGCGGGTCTCCTCGTCCAGTGGCACGTACGTCAACAGACGCGGCCCCGCCGTGGGCCCCAACCACAGATTGCTCTGCTCCACGTGCAGCAGCCCCACGTGCGGGTTGCGGATGTACTTGGACTTGCCGCCCAGGCCGACCACCTCGTGCCGCGCCCAGATCTCCCGGAACTCCGCCGAGGCCGCGTCCAACCGGGCGAGCAGCGTCTTCCACGCCGGCTCGGTCAGGTGCTCCGCCATCGACGCCCGGAACTTGGCCGCCATCACCCGGTTCACGTCGGGCACGTCGACCATGGCCGCCCGCCACTGCGGATGGGTGAACGCCAACCACATGCAGTTCCGGTCCTCGGGCGGCAGACCGTCCAGGTCGCACAGCAACCGCCCGTAAGTGGCGTTGTACGCGAGGATGTCGTACCGGCTGTTCTGCACGCACGCCGGGATCGGCCCCAACTGGTCGAGCATCGCCCTCAGCGCCGGCGTCACGCTCGGGCAGGGGGTGTTCGGCGCCGGGTCGAGGCTGCCGGCCAGCGAGAACAGGTGAGCGCGCTCGGTGGGGTCCAGCAGCAGGGCGCGGGCGACGGCGTCCAGCACCTGCGGGGACACCTGGATCGCCCGGGCCTGCTCCAGCCACGTGTACCAGGTGACGCCGACCGCCGACAGCTGGGCCACCTCCTCGCGACGCAACCCGGGGGTGCGCCGGCGGCGCCCCGGCGGCAGCCCCACCTGTTCGGGTGTGATCCGCTCCCGCCGGCTGCGCAGGAACTCGGCCAGCTCGTGCCGGCGGACGTCGCTCTCGGGGGCCACAGTGGTCATGGGTCCAGGGTGCCTCACGGCTCAGCCGGTTTCCAGGTACTGCTGGTACCAGGACAAGGAGACTCTGGTACCCGGCTCCGAGGGGGAGGATCGTCGGGGACGTGAGTGAGACAACGGTACGCACGACCCATCCGACTCCGGCCCCCACGGACCCCGCCCCCACGGCCACCGGCCACACGGACCCCACGCCCCGGGTCGCCGCGGGCATCACCCCGCTCGGCCTGTTCACGGTCCTCCTCGGAGCGGCCCTGCCCCTGATCGACTTCTTCATCGTCAACGTCGCGCTGCCCACCATCGACAGCGACCTGGCCGCGGGCCCCGCGCTGCTGGAACTGATCGTCGCCGGCTACGGGGTCACGTACGCCGTCCTGTTGGTCCTCGGCGGCCGGCTCGGCGACATGGCCGGCCGACGCCGGCTCTTCCTCATCGGCATGGCCGCCTTCGGACTCACCTCGCTCGCCTGCGGCCTCGCCCCCACGGCCTGGACCCTCGTCGCGGCCCGCGTGGCCCAGGGCGTCGCCGCCGCGCTGATGCTCCCGCAGGTGCTCGCCACCATCCAGGCCACCACCCAGGGCGCCCACCGGGCCCGGGCGATGAGCCTCTACGGGGCCACGGCCGGGCTGTCCATGGTCGCCGGGCAGATCCTCGGCGGAGTCCTCGTCGCCGCCGACATCGCAGGCACCGGCTGGCGCTCGGTCTTCCTCGTGAACGTCCCCGTGGTGATCGTCGGCCTGGTCCTGGCGGCCCGCGCCGTCCCGGAGACCCGGTCCGAACGCCCCGCCTCGGTCGACGTGCCGGGAACCCTGCTGCTGGCCCTGACCCTGGTGTCCCTGCTGCTGCCGCTGACCGAGGGGCGGGCGGCCGGCTGGCCGCTGTGGACCTGGCTCTCGCTGGCGGTCTTCCCCTTCGCCGCCACCGCCTTCTACCTGACGGAACGGCGCGCCGACCGACTCGGCCGGAGCCCCCTCGTACCGCCGAGCCTGCTGCGCCTGGACTCGCTGCGGCGCGGACTGGTGATGCTGGTGCCGTTCTCCATCGGCTTCAGCGGGTTCATGTTCGTGATCGCGGTCGTCCTCCAACAGGCCCTGCACATGGGCCCCGTGGCGGCCGGACTGACCCTGGTGCCGATGGCACTGGCCTTCTTCGCCGCGTCCCTCGCCGGCCCCCGACTCGTCGGACGGTACGGCACCAGGGTGGTCACGGCGGGCGGCCTGCTCCAGGCGCTCGGCGTCTGCCTGATGCTCCTCGCGGTGCGACGGGACTGGCCCGATCTCGGAATCCTCGCCCTGGCTCCCGGCGTTGCCGTCGCCGGGCTCGGTCAGGGCCTGCAACTCCCGGTCCTGATGAGGCTGATGCTCTCCGACGTACCGGCCGACCGGGCCGGCGTGGGCGGCGGCGTCATGGTCACCACCCAGCAGTCCGCGCTCGCCCTCGGTGTCGCGACCGTCGGCAGTCTCTTCCTCGCCCTGGCCGCGTCGACGGGCATGCGGGACGCCCTCGTCGTGACCCTGATGGTCCAGTTGGGCCTGATCGCGCTGACGGCCCTGCTCAGCCTGCGCCTGCCGCGCGTCATGCGGTGAGCCGGCGGCGCGTGGCGCGACGTCGGTTCCGGGGGCGCGATCCACGGCCCCGGGCCGCCCGTCGGCCCGGGGAGCACCGGTCTCACCGCGGGGTCGGGCTTCGTACGACCAGCGCGTACGGGGCGTCCGGCGGGCCCGTCGGGAGGCGCAGGGGGCGGGCCCCCGGGGTGATCGAACCCAGTACGCGGGGGCCGGTCGCGCCCGTGCACGGCGGGGCATTGCCCGGCAGGCCGTGCAGGGTGAGGTACCCGAGGACCGCGAACGCGTACGCCTCCTTCGCCGCCGCGGGCAATCCCAACTCCTCGGAGGTCCGCAGCACGCCGGCGCCCAACTCCTCCCGCAGCATGCCCATGAGGGTCGGATTGCGGACGCCCCCTCCCGAGGCGAAGACCTCCCTCGCCCCGAACGGTCGCAGCGCGTCGGCCACGGTCCGGGCCGTCAGCCGGGTCAGCGTGGCGAGCACGTCCGGCCCGGACAGCCGCTCGAACCCCGCGGGCCGGGAGCCCGCGTAGCCGGCGTGGAACAACTCCTTGCCGGTGGTCTTCGGCGGGGGCAGACGGTAGTAGGGCTCCGCCGACAGCCGCTCCAGCAAGCCCTCGTGTACCCGCCCGGCCGCGGCGAGCGCACCGCCCTCGTCGTACGCGAGGCGCCCGGAGGTCAGTTCGCGCACCGCCGCGTCCATCAACGCGTTGCCGGGGCCGGTGTCGAACGCCACCGGGTCGCCGGCCGGCGTCGAGACCGTCACGTTCGCGATCCCGCCGATGTTCAGGGCCGCGGTCACACCGGGCCGCCCCCGCAGCAGCATCAGGTCGATCAGGCTCACCAGCGGCGCTCCCTGGCCCCCGGCGGCGACGTCGCGCGGCCGGAATCCCGACACCACCGGACAGCCCGTCTCCTCCGCGATCCAGGCGGGCTCCCCGAGCTGGAGCGTGCCGTGTACCCGACCGTCCGCCACCCAGTGGTACACGGTCTGGCCGTGCGAGGCGATCAACTCCGCCCCACCCGAACAGAGTTCACGGTCCGCTCGGGCGGCCAGCCGGGCGAAGGCCCGCCCGATGCCGGTGTCGAGCCGGCAGACCTCGGCCAGGCTCGTACCCGCCGGCGGCAGCGCCGCCGCGAGCGCCGCCCGCAGATCGACCGGATACGGTTCGCCGATCATGCCCAGAGGTGTGAGGCGCAGCTCCCCGGCCTCGTCACCCCGCCCCCGTTCGAGGTCGCAGGCGGCGGCGTCGACGGCGTCGTACGAGGTGCCCGACATCAGGCCGATCACTCTCATCGCAGGGGCTCCCGATGGTCGTCGCCGCGCAGGGTCAACAGGGCCACGCAGCTCAGGGCGCAGACGCCGGCGGCGTAGAGGGCGGGGACGGTCGTGTTCCCCGTCCGGGCGGTCAGGGCGGTGATGACCAGACCCGCGCAGCCGGAGAACACGGCATTGGCCAGGGCGTACGCCAATCCGAGCCCGGTGCAGCGCACCCGGCGCGGGAACATCTCGGCGAGCATCGCCGGCCCCGGGCCCGCCATCAGACCGATCAACGCCCCCGCGAACAGGAGGGCCGCCGCCTTCACCCCGAACGCGGCCCCGGGTGACTGGAGGACCCGCAGGACGGGGAGGGCGAACACGACGACACCCAGCGCCCCCGCGAGCATGACCGGCCGCCGGCCGATCCGGTCGCTGAGCATCCCGGCGGGAAGGATCGAGGCGGCGAAGCCCAGGTTGGCGAGGACGGCGGCCGGCAGGGCCTCGCGGAAGGAGACGCCCAGGGCGGACTGGAGGTGGGACGGCAGGACCACGAGGAAGCTGTACCCGGCCGCGGACCAGCCCATGACCCGCCCGACCCCGAGGACGACGGCGCGCGCCTGCTCGCCCTTCCGCCGAGGCTCGGGGGCGGCGGTTCCGCTCGGAGCCCCGTCCGGGGGAGGCCCGGGGGGCTCCTCCAGCGCGGTACGCAACCACAGCGCGACGACACCGAGCGGCAGGGCCAGCAGGAACGGGATCCGCCAGCCCCACGCGTACAGCGCGGACGGGGACAGCACCGCGGCCAGGCCGGCGGCCGTGCCGGCGCCGGCGAGCAGGCCCAGTGCGACGGTGAACGACTGCCACGCGCCGTGGAGACCGCGACGGCCCACCGGGGCGGACTCCGTCATCAGGGCCACCGCCCCGCCGAACTCCCCGCCCGCGGAGATCCCTTGCAGCACCCGCAGGAACGTGAGGAGCCAGGGCGCGGCGGCCCCGACGGTGGCCTGGGTGGGCAGCAGCCCGATCAGGGTGGTGGCCAGCGTCATCAGGCCGACGACCAGGATCAGGGTGGGGCGCCGTCCCAGACGGTCCCCCAGCCGCCCGAAGAGGAGGGCCCCCACGGGGCGGAAGAAGAACGCGAGCGCGAACGAGGCGTAGGTCGCCATCAGCGCCGCGGCCCCGCCCGTCCCCGGCCCGGCTCCGGAATCCGTGGCCGGGGCGAAGAAGTTGGCGGCGATGACGGTGGCGAAGGCGCCGTACACGCCGAACTCGTACCACTCGACGAGATTGCCGACCGAACCGGCGAGCAGCGCGCGGCGGGCGGTGGAGCGCGGGGGCGGAGCCGGCCGCAGGTCGGTCGAGGTCACCCGTGCTGCGTGCCCCTCGGGCGCCGCCCCGACGCCTCGCCGTACCCCGGTTCAACCGATCGGCTGCGCGGCGCCGCGACCGCGGCGACCGGGAAGCCCGTGTGGCGCCCGGGGTGGCGTGAGCGGCCGTACACTCGGCCCATGGACCGCACACGCATCACGGGGGAGCACCGGCACCGCGCCGGTTCCACCGCGCGCGCGGCCGCCGTGAGCCGGCCGGGCGTGAGCCCGTGGACCGCGGCCGAAGGCCAGGCCCCCACGGTCGGCCGCGGCGCCCTGCACGGCCACGGCTAGCGACAACCCCACCGGTCCCGGCCCGGCGCGCCCCTGTCCCTCGGGCAACGCCCCCGAGCCGCCTCCGAAGCCGCCCTCCGAACCCGACCGGCGCGCCCCGACCGCCGTACCCGGTATCGGAATTCCGCGGCTCGCACCTCGCACCTCGCATCGCGCACTCCGCGTCCTCCCCGCACCCCGCGCCGCTCACCCCACGCGCCACGGGGCCGGGGTGCGGGCGCGCACCATCGCACCTCCCGCCATCACCGCGGTTCCGACGTGCCGTCGGGGCCGCCGCCCGGCGGCGGCCGCAATCCGGCCCCCGCCGCCTTCGAAGGGACCACCGTGAAGTTGAGCGGGTTGCTGACAGGCCACGACCACCACGTCCTCCAGGGAGACACCGAGGCCACGCGGATCACCGCGGGCACCACCTTCGACGTGGACCGGGTGACACCGGGCTCGCTCTTCATCGCCGTGCCCGGCCACCGGGCCGGCGGCCCCGCCGCCATCGGTGCGGCCCTCGCCCGAGGCGCGGTGGCGGTGCTCGTCGACGACGACGGGGCCGCCGCCACGCGACGGGGCCCGGCGACGACTCCGGGCGTGTGCGTCGTACGCGTGTCCGACACCCGGAAGGCGGCGGCGGTCGTCTCCTCCCGCTACTTCACCGAGCCCGGCCGGCAGATGGACATGGTGGCCGTCACCGGGACCAACGGGAAGACCTCCATCTCGTACATGGTCGAGTCGCTGCTGAGGATCTCCGAGGGCGCCGCGGTGGGGGTGATCGGGACCGCGGGCAGCCGGATCGGCGACGAGGCGATCCCGATGCCCCCGTCCGTGCTGACCACACCCGAATCCCCGGACCTCCAGTACCTGCTGGGCCACATGCGGGACCGGGGCACCGGCACCGTGGTGTTGGAAGCCACCTCCATGGCCCTGCAGACGTACCGGGTCGACCGGACCTTCATCGACGTCGGCGTCTTCACCAACCTGACCCAGGACCACCTGGACGACCACGGCACGATGGCGCACTACACGGACGCCAAACTGCGCCTGTTCCAGGGCCTGTGCCGGCAGGCCGTGGTCAACGTCGACGACCCGGTGGGGGCGGGTATCCGGGCGATGATGCCGGGCGCGGTCGCCACGTACGCCGTCGACACCGAGGCCGACTACCGGGCCTCGGACCTGGTGGCGGACGCCTCCGGGACCCGCTTCACCCTGCGTCACGCCGGCCGGGAGTACGCGGCGGCGATCCCGGTTCCGGGTCGCTTCTCCGTGTCGAACGCGCTGGCCGCCGTGGCGGCCTGCCACGTCCTGGGGCACGACCTGGGCGCACTGGTCGCCGCGCTCGCCCTGATGCCCGCCGTCCCCGGCCGCTTCGAACGCTTCGTGACCCCCGCCGGCACCTCCGTCATCGTGGACTACGCGCACTCGCCCGACTCCCTGGACAAGGTGCTCACGGCGATCCGCGGCTTCGCCCGCGGCCGGGTCATCACCGTCTTCGGATGCGGCGGTGACCGGGACACCACCAAGCGGGTGGAAATGGGTCGGATCGCCGGAACCCATTCCGACCTGTGCGTCCTCACCTCGGACAACCCCCGCAACGAGGACCCCGAGGCGATCCTCGACCAGATCGCCCCGGGCATCGAGTCCACCGGCACACCGTACGAGCGGTCGTCCGACCGCCGCCGGGCGATCGGCCTCGCCCTGTCCGCCGCAGGGCCGCAGGACGTCGTACTGATCGCCGGCAAGGGCAGCGAACCGCATCAGATCGTCGGCGAAGCACTCCTGCCCTTCAGCGACATGGCCACCGTGCGCGATCTCGCCCGCCCCGCCGGCTGACCCGTCGCCGCCGGTGCTCGGCCCTTCCGGGGCGGCTCGCCGGCGTTCGGCGATCGGGCGGTTCAGTCGGAGCGTCGGTAGTGGTCGAGGGAGACCGTCACCGGGCCTCCGTCCGTGCTCGTCGCGAGCACGTTCACCACGGCGATGTCCCGGCCGTCCTGGGCCCGCACGCAGAAGGACCGCCCGGCCCCGAGCGCACTGAACGGGAGAGCGGTCACGGGGCGGCTCTCGATGCCCCGCACGCACGCGTCGAGGTCCGGCCGGCCGCCCTCGGCGATGTAGGCCTCGCTCTCCTCCGGTACGTAGAACTCGGACGCCGTGCGGCCCACGAACCACGCGGCGGTGTCCTGCGGCGCGACCTTCCCGGCCCGGATGTCGAACTCGTAGCCCTGGTCCGGGGAGGTGAGTTCCGTGCCCGTGTAGGCGGGGACGTAGCCCGGCGTCGTCCTCGACGGCGAGGGGGAGGCGGGAGGCGAGGTCGGGAGGGGCGCGTCGGCGGCACCGGCCGTCGGCTCGTCCTCGTAGGGCTCGTCGAGCAGGTACACGGCTCCGCACGCTCCGAGGACCAGGGCCGCCGCCGCGGCCAGGACGGTACGCCCGGAGCGGTGCCCCCTCGGTGCCGCGCGCCGGCGGGACGAGGACCCGGGCCCCCGCGCGGTGATCGGCGCGGCGTCGGCGGACGCCGCGGGGCCCGCGGGCGAGGCGAGCGTGGGGGTCCGCGCGGAGGTCGGGGGAGTCGCGGGTGAGGCCACCTCCGTGAGGGATCGGGGCGCCGCGGGGAGATCGGCGCGGCGCATGATCTCCGTGCCGATCCGGCGGGGCAGCCAGTCGTCGGTGAATCTGAGCCGCCCCCCGATCGACGGGTGGTCGCGCACGACCTCGATCAGTTGCGCGGGCGTCGGCCGATGAGCGGGGTCCTTGGCCAGGCACCGGTGGAGGAGCGGGTGGAGTTCGCCGGGCACGCCCGACAGATCGGGATCCTCGTGCACGGTGCGGTACAGGGCGGTGGGTCCGGGCTCGTCTCCGAAGGGCGGCGTCCCTCCGATGGCGTACACGGCCAGTGCCCCGAGCGCGAAGACGTCGGTGGCGGGGGTCACGGCCCGGCCCAGGGCCTGTTCGGGAGCCATGAAGGCCGGCGAGCCGATGACCAGGCCGACGCCGGTCAGGGCGGTCGCGTTCGCGGGGCGCGCGATGCCGAAGTCGATGACGCGGGGTCCGTCCGCCGCGACCAGTACGTTCGCGGGCTTGAGGTCCCGGTGCACCACCCCGGCGTCGTGGATCACCTGGAGTGCCTCGGCCACGCCGGCCGTGAGCAGCAGCGCGGTGCGCAGCGGCAGGATGCCGTGCTCGTCGATGACCTGCTGGAGCGACGGGCCGGGTACGTAGGCGGTGGCCAGCCAGGGGCCGGCCGCCTCGGTGCCCGAGCCGACGACCTGTGCGGTGTAGAGGCCGTGGATGCGCCGGGCGCTGGCGACCTCCTGGGCGAAGCGCCGGCGGAACTCGTGGTCCGCCGCCAGTTCCGGCCGGACCACCTTGAGGGCCACGGGGCGCCCACCGGGGGTGTGGGAGAGGTAGACGCGGCCCATTCCACCCGCGCCGAGCCGGGCGACGAGGCGGAAACCGCCCATTTCGCGCGGATCGTCCGGGGCGAGAGCCGTGAAGGGGCGGGTGAGGGGGAAACCCGGGTGTTCTGGTGCCATGGAGATATCTTGACTGAATTTTCAGTCAGTGCAAGAGTGGTGCGAAGCCGGCGACCGCTCGACCACGCATGCGCCTCCGCAGTGGCGGGCCGGAGAGCCCGATGTGCTCGCCGTAGCGAGCCTCCCGCGGTCGAACGCCCTGAAGTGGCCCGCCTCGGACACCCCGCCGAGGGCGCTGTCGGTGCCTGCCGCTAATGTCCCGTGTTTGTTCGACCAGTGCATCGACGGGGGCGGGAATGAGCGGGCAATTGAAAGACACGGCCACGGAGTTGGCCGAGGTTCTGTGGCGGGAACACACCGTCTACCGGGACCGGACCGGCGGCGTCGTCATCCGGGGGGAGCACGTCCAGCGGTGGATCAGCCTGGCACCCAGCGCAGGGCGCGACGAGGTGCTCCTGCGGGCCGGTCGGATACTCGAGGGCGGTACGACGGCTCCCGCGCGCAGCGAGGCGGTCGCCAGCCTCTCCGCCGGTACGGGGGAACTCGCCGCGGTGTGCCGCCGTCTCCTCGCGGAGACCGCTGCCGGGCCCTCGACGGCAGGATCGGGCCAGGGCCGCTCGAAGCGACGGCCGCGGCCCGCGCGGAGGGGCGGGCACACCAGCCCCGCGTCCTGGCTGGTCGTGGCCGGTGTGGTCGCCGTCGTCGGCTTCTACATGGCACGAGCGACCGGCAGGATCTGACGCCTGCCGTCCGTGTGTATGGCCGTCGGCCCGTGGCGTGGTGCCGGGGAGCGCGGACGGTCCGGGGTCTAGCCTCGGCGGCCGGACGATCATGACAGGTAGGTGCGCCGTGCCCCGTTCCGCAGTTCCCGAGACCCTTCGGCGGCCGGCCGGCGCCGGCCGGCGGCTCGGCTCCGTGCTCGTGTTGGCGACCCTGTGCGCGTTCGGGCTCGGCCCGGTCGGCACGGCCGCCGCCTCCGATCCCGGCGTCGGGGCCGGCCCGACCCCGCTGTACGTCTCCGATTACGGCAACAACCGGGTCCTGAAGGCGCCGGCCGACGGCAGCGGCGGTCAGAGCACGGTCCCCACCACCGACCTGGTCCGCCCCACCGGCATGGTCGCCGACGCGGCGGGCGACCTGTACGTCTCCGACACCGGCAACAACCGGGTGGTGCGGATCCCCTCCGACGGAGGGCCGCAGACCACGGTCCCGACCGACGGACTGTCCCGCCCCCTCGGGCTGGCCCTGGACGACACGGGCGACCTGTACATCGCCGACAGCTTCAACGACCGCGTCGTGAAGGTGCACGCCGACGGCAGCGGGCAGAGCACCGTCCCCACCAGCGGGCTGCTGCACCCGTGGGGCCTCGCCTTCGACGCCGAAGGCACCCTCTACGTCTCCGACTTCGTCAACGACCGCGTCGTCAGGCTGGCCGCGGACGGCGGCGGTCAGAGCACCGTCCCCACCACCGGCCTGTCCCAGCCGGCCGGGATCGTACTGGACCCCGGGGCAACCTGTACGTGTCCGACACCGGCAACAACCGGGTGGTGCGGGTGGCGGCCGGCGGCGGCCAGAGCACGGTTCCCGCGGTCGGACTCAACGACCCGCTGGGACTTGCCCTCGACGAGCGCGGCAACCTCTACGTCGCGGACGCCTTCAACAACCGGGTCGTGCGCCTCGCCCCGAACGGAGGCGGCCAGACCACCCTGCCCATCACCGGCCTGAACACCCCCACCGGCCTGGCCATCCCGCCCGCCCCGACCCGGCTGCGGACCACCGACGCCACCGCCCGTCGGGAATCCGACCCGCAGGCCTTGACGGTCAAGGGCCTCTCGGGCGCCCTGACCACCGCCCACGGCGCCCCCGTACCCGGTCGGACGGTGATCTTCAGCGACGCCGGGCGCGACCGCACGCTGTGCACGGCCGTCACCGACAGCCGAGGCACGGCCCGCTGTGACGCCCGGATCCACGCGCCGGCCGGCGTCCTGGACCACCTCTACGAGAACCTGCTGCGCCGCGGCTACCTGGCACGGTTCGACGGATCGCCGACCCACGCGCCGGCCGCCGCCCCGGGCACCGTACGGGCCGCCCGCCCGCACTGACCGCCCGCGCGCACCGGCCGCGTCGGACCGGGCCCACGGGGATGTGGGAGACGGGGCCGCACGGCCCCGTCGAGGGGGTCATAGGCTGTCGGTCCGGCGGACCGGACCTCCGTGGCCGCCCCCTCCTGCGGAAAGGACGACGTCATGAGCGAGAAGGCCCGCAAGCTCTTCGACGCACTCGATCTCGACAGCGACGGCGTCCTGACGCGCGTCGAGGTCATCTCGGCCCTGCGGGCGAAGGGCCCCACCCTCGCCTCCACCGGTGACCTGCCCTTCTGGGGGGTCGGTGACGTCGACGCCTCGTCGGCCCTCTTCGACCGGGCCAACCTCGACGGCGACGGGGTGCTGACCTTCGAGGAGTTCGAACGGGAGGTCAACCGCCGCTTCGGCTGGTAGCCGAGCGCGGACACGACGGCGCCCCGCCACCGGAACTCCGGTGGCGGGGCGCCGTCGCGAACCCGGGAGGGGTCAGCGGACCCAGGGACGCCAGACGTCCTCGTGCCGCTCCACCCACTTCTTCGCCGCCTGCTGAGGAGACAACTTCTCCTCGGCGATCATCAGGGCGACCTCGTTCTGTTCCTCCACGGTCCAGTGGAACTTCTTCAGGAACCCGGCGGCCTTCCCGCCGTCGTCCGCGAACCGCGCGTTCAGGTACTTCTGCAACGGTGTGTGCGGGTAGGCGCAGGCCACCTTCTCGGGGTCGGCGTCGCAGCCCTCCTTGTACTCGGGCAGCTTCACCTCGGTCATCGGAACCCGCTCGAACAGCCACTGGGGCTTGTACCAGTACGTCAGGAAGGGCTTCTTCTCCTTGGCGAACTGCTTGATCTGGGTGATCTGGGCGGCCTCGGAACCGGCGAAGACCACCTCCAGGTCCAGCTTCAGGTTCTTGACCAAGGCCTTGTCGTTCGTCACGTACGAAGGCGAGCCGTCCATCAGCTGACCCTTGCCGCGGCTCTCGGGCGTGCGCAGCTGGTCGGTGTACTTGCCGAGGTTCTTCCAGTCGGTGACGTCCGGGTGCTGCTTCGCGAAGTAGGTCGGGACGAACCAGCCGATGTGGCCCGTGACCCCGAGGTCACCGCCGCCCACGATGGTCTTCTTGTCCTCGACGTAACGCTTCTGCTGCTCGGGGTGGCCCCAGTCCTCCAGGATCGCGTCGACCCGGCCCTGACTGAGGGCGTCCCACGCGGGCACCTCGTCCACCTGGACGGTGTCCACCCGGTAGCCCAGCTCGTGTTCGAGCAGGTAGCCCGCCACGGCCGTGTTGGCCTGCGCGCCGACCCAGGACTGCACGGACAGCGTGACCGTCTTGGCGCCCTGGGCGGCCGCGTACGGGGACGCCTGGCGGGTCATGTCGGCCGCTCCGCAGCCGGTGACGACGGCCAGGGTGCTCGCCGCGGCGAGCGCGGCGACGATCCGTCGGCGGGCACGTCTCACGGGAAGGGTTCGCGTCTCGGGCATCTCAGGCCTCCTTCGTCTTCGTCGCGGGCTGGGTGACACGGTCGAGCATCAGGCCCAGGCAGACGATCGCGGCACCCGCGACCAGTCCGGTGGCCAGGTCACCCTGGGCCAGGCCCAGGACGACGTCGTAGCCGAGGGCGCCACCGCCGACCAGACCGCCGATGATGACGACGGCGAGGACCAGCACGACGGCCTGGTTGACGGCCAGCAGCAGGGCCGGCCGGGCCAGCGGAAGCTGTACCTGCCGCAACTGCTGGGAGCCGGTCGCCCCGAGGGAGCGCGCGGACTCCATCGCGGCCGGGTTGACCTCGCGCAGCCCCTGCGTGGTGATGCGGACGACGGCGGGCAGCGCGTACACGACGGCGGCGGCCGCCGCCGGGGCGCGGCCCACACCGAAGAGCGCGACGACCGGGATGAGGTACACGAACTGCGGCATCGTCTGGCACACGTCTAGCACGGGCCGCAACAGCCGCTCGGCGCGGGCGCTGCGGGCCGCGCCGACGGAGATCGCGAAGCCGAGCACCAGGGTCACCGCGACGGCGGCGAGCACCTGCGAGAGCGTGTCCAGCGCGGGTTCCCACACGCCGAGGACGCCGATGGCGGCCAGGGCGAGCACGGCGGTCAGCGCGGTGCGCCGGGTACCGACCAGGACGCCGATCGCGCCGACCAGCAGCAGGAGCAGCCACCACGGGGAGGCCTGGAGTCCGGAGCGCAGCGGGTCCAGGAGCCAGCCGGTGAAGCGGGCCGCCCAGTCGGCGGTGCCGCCGACGACGGGAACCCCGGAGTAGAGGTGGTCGGTCATCCAGGCCACGGCCCGGTTGACGGGGTCCGCCAGGGACACGTTCCAGGAGTCGGGCCACTGCGAGGTGCCCAGCATCCGTCCGCCCACCGCCACCGCGACCACCGCGAGGAGGCAGAGCAGACGCCCGTACCAACCGGCGAAGACGCGACGCAGGAAGTGCTGCTCGGCGGCCCGGGGCGGGTTGGTGCCGAGCCGGGCACCCGCCGCGTCGGCCGTGCGGTCGAGGACCACGGCCAGCAGCACGATCGGGATGCCCGCGGCGAGCGCCGCGCCGACGTCGACGGAGGCCAGGGCCTGGTAGACCCGGTCGCCGAGGCCGCCCGCACCGATCACGGAGGCGATGACGGCCATGGACAGGCCCATCATGATGGCCTGGTTGACGCCGAGCAGGATCTGCCGGCGCGCCAGCGGAAGGCGCGCGGTCAGCAGCCGCTGGCGGCCGGTCGCGCCGAGCGAGGCGGCGGCCTCCATGACCCCGGCGTCGGCGTCGCGCAGACCGAGCGCGGTCAGGCGCGCCATGGGCGGGGCGGCGTAGACGACGGTGGCGAGCACGGCGGCGGGCACCCCGATGCCGAAGACCAGCACCATCGGCAGCAGGTACGCGAACGCGGGCAGGATCTGCATGGTGTCGAGCACGGGGCGCAGGACGCGCTCGGTGCGCGGCGACAGCCCGGCCGCCAGGCCGAGCAGCCCGCCGACGGCGACCGAGGCGGCGACCGCCACGACCATCAGGGCCAGCGTCTGCATGGTGGGGATCCACATGCCCAGCAGGCCGCAGACCGCGAAGGCGGCCATCGACGTCAGGGCGAGCCGGACACCGGCGAGGCGCCAGGCGACGAGCCCGGCCAGCGCGGTGACACCGGTCCAGCCGGCGGCGAGCAGGACCACGTACACGGCACGCACGGACACCACGACCACGTTGCTGACGTGCCCGAAGAAGTACAGGAACAGCGGGTGGCTGTCACGGTGGTCGATGATCCAGTCACCGGCCCGGCCGAGGGGACCCGACAGGTCCACGGCAAGGGCGCCGGGCCAACTGCCCGCGCCGGGGAAGAGGAATCCGAGCGTGATCACCGCGGCCGCGGCGACGGCGAGGGGCAGGACCCGGCGACCGACACGGAAGGGGAACCCGGACCCGGGGCGACGGGGCGAGGAGCCGTCGGTGGAGGGGGACGAACCGCCGGTGGGCGGCTTCGTGTCCGTCTGGGCGGGCGACGAGGCGGGCTCGCGCACGGGCGTAGTGGTGGAGGTCATCGCCACCACCCCCGGGGCGTGGGGACGTTGCGGACGGCGCTCGTTCTCATGCGGCCACCTCCCCGGTCCGGGGGGCGGGTATCCCGGCGACGACGGCGAGCAGCGCCGCGTCGTCGACCACGCCGAGACAGCGGCCCTGGTCGACGACCCGCGCGGGGCCGCCGCTGCGGGCCACGGCCTCGATGGCGTCGACGACGGTGGTGGTCGGGTTCAGCGCCGGGCCGTGCTCGGCCTCGGCGGCGGACGCGGGACGCATGGCGCTGCGCACGGTGAGCACCTGCTCGCGCGGAACGTCGCGCACGAAGTCGCGCACGTAGTCGTCGGCGGGGGAGCCGACGATCTCCTCGGGCGTGCCGAGCTGCACGATCTCACCGTCGCGCATGAGGGCGATCCGGTCACCGAGGCGCAGGGCCTCGGACAGGTCGTGGGTGATGAAGACCATCGTGCGGCCCTCCTCGTGGTGCAGGCGGGCCACCTCCTCCTGCATCTCCCGGCGGATCAGCGGGTCCAGGGCGCTGAACGGTTCGTCGAACAGCAGGACCTCGGGGTCGGCGGCGAGGGCGCGGGCGAGGCCCACGCGCTGCTGCTGGCCACCGGACAGCTCGCCGGGGCGGCGCTCCTCCAGGCCTTCGAGCCCGACCTTGGCGGTCATCTCGGCGGCCTTGGCGCGCCGTTCGGCGCGGCCCATCCCCTGGATCTCCAGACCGTAGGCGACGTTGTCCAGCACCGAACGGTGGGGCAGCAGGCCGAAGTGCTGGAAGACCATGGCGGCGCGGTGCCGGCGCAGCTCCCGCAGCCTGGCCCGGTCCATCGCCAGCACGTCCTCGCCGTCGATGGAGAGGGAGCCCGCGGTGGGCTCGATCAGGCGGGTCAGACAGCGGACGAGCGTGGACTTGCCGGAGCCGGACAGGCCCATCACCACGAAGGCCTCGCCCCTGCGGACGTCGAAGCTGACATCACGCACGGCGGCGGTGCAGCCGGTGCGCTCGCGCAGTTCGGCGGGGGACAGGTCGGCGTGGGCGGATCCGGGCACCTTGGCAGCCGCGGCGCGGGGGCCGAAGACCTTCCAGAGGCCGTCGACGGCGAACACCGGCGGCCGGGTGTCGGGGGTCGATCCGTTGGAACTCTCGTCGGTCGTGTGCGTCTTCGGGTTCATCGCGTGGCGCCTCCCAGCAGCTCGGCGGCTTTTTCGCCGACCATGAGCACTCCGATCATCGGATTGACCGCGGGCATCGTCGGGAAGACCGACGCGTCCGCGATCCGGATCCCGTCCAGGCCCCGGACCCTCAGGTCCGGTCCCACGACGGCCCCGGGGTCGTCCGCCGCCCCCATGCGGCAGGTGCCCGCGGGGTGGTAGACGGTGTGGGCGACGGAGCGGGCGTACGCGCTCAGCTCCTCGTCACCGGTGATCTCCGGACCGGGGCACACCTCGCGCTTGAGCCATCCGGCCAGCGGCTCCGCCGCCGCGATCTCACGGGCGATCTTGATGCCGTCGACCAGCGTGCGGGCGTCGTAGTCCTCGTCGTCCGTGAAGTACCGGAAGTCCAGGGCGGGCTTCACCTCGGGGTCCGCGCTGGTCAGGTACAGCCGGCCGCGGCTGCGCGGCTTCGGGATGTTCGGGGTCAACGACACGCCGTGCGCGGGGCGTTCGTAGCCGATGCGCTCCGGGTTGTCGGTGAAGGGGACCTGGTAGAAGTGGAACATCAGGTCCGGACCCGCGGACGCGGGGTCGCGCCGTACGAACAGGCCGGCGTCGCTGTCCATCGCCGAGTTCTCGGGGATGGGACCGTCCGTCTCCCACACGATCACCGACTCGGGGTGGTCGAGGAGGTTCTCGCCGACACCGGGCAGGTCGTGGACCGGGGGAATGCCGAGCGCCTCCAGGTCCTCGCGCGGGCCGATGCCGGAGTGCAGCAGCAGGCGGGGGGTGTCGACCGCGCCCGCGCACACCACGACCTCGCGGCGGGCCCGCAGCAGCGACCGGGTCCCGTCCTGGGACCGTACGTGGACCCCGCGCGCCCGGGTCCCCTCCAGCTCCAGCCGGTACGCCCAGGTCTCCAGCAGCAGGGTCAGGTTCTCCCGCACGTCCATGATCGGGTGGAGGTAGGCCACCGAGGCGGAGGACCGCTTGTTGGTCTCCGGGTGGTAGGCGAGGTCGAAGAACCCGGCGCCCTCGTGGAACGGCTTCGCGTTGAAGCCCTCGACGCGGGGGACGCCCAGGGCGTGCTCGGCGGCGTCCACGAAGTCGCGGGCGATGGCGTTCCGGTCGGCCTCGCCGACGGGGACGATGTTGTTCAGCAGCCGGTCGAAGTACGGGTCCATGGCGGCGGCGTGCCAGCCCTCGGCGCCCGCGTCCGACCACTCGTCCCAGTCGGACGGCAGCGGCTTGAAAGCGATCAGGGTGTTGTGCGAGGAGCAGCCGCCGAGGACGCGGGCGCGGCTGTGTCTGATGTGCGAGTTGCCGCGGGGCTGCTCGGTGGTGGGGTAGTCGTAGTCGAGTTCCCCGCCGAGCAGGCCCATCCAGCGGCGCAGGGTGAGGACGTCGGGACGGTCGACATCGCTCGGCCCGCCCTCGATGACGGCGACCGTGACGTTCGGGTCCTGGGTCAGCCGGGCGGCGATCACCGAGCCGGCGGTGCCGCCGCCGACGATGACGTAGTCGTACTCGTGAAGGGTTTCCTCGGCGACGTGTCCGCCGGAGTCCGTGTGCGTCGTCATGATGGTGCTCCCTTTCAGCCCGCGAACCAGCGCACGGGGCGCGGCGCCAGGTTCTGGTAGACGTGCTTCGTCTCGCGGTACTCGGCGAGACCCGACGGTCCGAGCTCGCGCCCGACACCGGACTTCCCGAAACCGCCCCACTCCGCCTGCGGGAGGTAGGGGTGGAAGTCGTTGATCCAGACGGTGCCGTGGCGCAGTCGGCCCGCCACCCGGCGGGCGCGGCCCTGGTCGGAGGTCCACACGGCGCCCGCGAGCCCGTACTCGGTGTCGTTCGCCAGCGCCACGGCCTCGTCCTCGGTGCGGAACGTCTCCACGGTCAGGACCGGACCGAAGACCTCCTCGCGCACGACGCGCATCCGGCGGTCGCAGTGGTCCAGCACGGTCGGACGGTAGAAGTTGCCCGGTCCCTCGGGGCGTTCGCCGCCGGCACGCAGCACGGCGCCCTCGGCGAGGGCGGAGGCGACGAACGACTCGGTGCGTTCCCGCTGCGCGGCCGAGACCATCGGGCCGCACTCGACGCCCGCGTCGGTGCCGCGACCGAGGCGGATCTTCTCGGCGCGACGGGCGAGTTCGGTGACGAAGCGGTCCCGCACCGACTCCTCGATGATCAGCCGCGATCCGGCCGAGCAGACCTGACCGCTGTGGATGAAGGCGGCGTTCAAGGCCTGGTCGACGGCGGTGTCGAAGCCGTCGGCGGTGGCGCAGGAGTCCGCGAAGACGACGTTGGGGTTCTTGCCGCCGAGTTCGAGGGCGACCTTCTTGACGGTGTCGGCCGCGGCGTGCGCGACCTTCGTACCGCTGGCCAGTCCGCCGGTGAACGACACGAGGTCGACGTCGGGGTGGGCCGAGAGACGAGCACCGACGGGGTCGCCGGCGCCGGTCACCAGGTTGGCGACGCCCGCCGGCAGTCCGGCCTCCACCAGCAGTTCGACGAGGACGACCGTGCTCAGCGGGGTCAGCTCGCTGGGCTTGATGACGAAGGTGTTGCCCGCGGCCAATGCCGGGGCCACCTTCCAGCTCGCCTGGAGCAGCGGATAGTTCCACGGAGTGATCAGGGCGCACACCCCGACCGGCTCGTGGACGACCACGCTGTGGATGTCGGCGGAGCCGGCGTCCACGACCCGGCCGCCACCCTCGCCGATGACGAGGTCGGCGAAGTAGCGGAAGGCGGCGCTGACGCAGTCCACGTCCACGCGACCCTCCTCCAGGGTCTTGCCGGCGTCCAGGCTCTCCAGGAGCGCGATCCGCTCCCGGTCGCGCTGGAGCAGGTCGGCCGTGCGGCGCAGCACCTCGGCGCGCTCGGCCACCGGGGTCTGCGGCCACTCGCCGCCGTCGAAGGCGGCGCGGGCGGCACCGACGGCCGCGTCGGCATCGGCGGCGCTGCCCTCGGCGACCACCGCGAGCACGGTGCCATCGGCGGGATCCAGGATCTCCCTCGTGGCGCCGGTCGACGCGGACCGCCACTTTCCGGCTGTGTGAATGCTCAGTTGCTCCGACACGACGCGCTGTACCTCCGGTTTCCGCACCGCGGCGGACCCGCGGTGATGGTGCAGTGGGGCCCGCCTGCCCCCAGGAGGCGAGGTCATGTCCCCTGCGTCACGGGAAGTGACCGGTGTCACGTTCGCGAGCACCCGTTTCCGGCTCCCGGGAAACGCCGACAAAGGCGGCGTAACCTGGTCGAACCGCCGTATCCGCGCGTGAATCCTGGAGGCGGCGCATGACCGATCCGTTCGGCTTCCTCAGGACGCCCCGCAGCCCCGTCCCGGCGCGCCCCGCGGACGCACGGCTCGGCGACTGGCGCGAGGTCCACTCCGGGCAGGCGCTGCTTCCCCTCGTGTCCGAGCAGGCGAACCGGTGCATGGACTGCGGGATCCCCTTCTGCCACGCCGGCTGCCCGCTGGGGAACCTGATCCCCGAGTGGAACGCGTACGCCGCCCACGGCGCCTGGCGGGCCGCCTCCGACCGGCTGCACGCGACGAACAACTTCCCCGAGTTCACCGGCCGACTCTGCCCGGCCCCCTGCGAGGACGCCTGCGTCCTGACGATCAACGCCGACGCCGTGACCATCAAGAACGTCGAGCAGACCATCGCCGACCAGGCGTGGGAGCACGCCTACACCGCCCCGGCGCCGCCCGGCCGGCTCAGCGGCAAGACCGTCGCGGTCATAGGGTCCGGTCCCGCGGGCCTCGCCGCGGCCCAGCAGCTCACCCGCGCCGGACACACCGTCGTCGTCCACGAGCGGGCCGACCGGATCGGCGGACTGCTCCGCTACGGCATCCCGGCGTTCAAGATGGAGAAGTCGCACCTGGACCGCCGCGTCGAACAGATGCGGGCCGAGGGCACCGTCTTCCGTACGGAGAGTGACATCGGCGGTCGGGTCGACGCGGCGGACCTCCGCCGGCGGTACGACGCCGTCGTCGTCGCGGTCGGTGCCATGGAGCGCAGGGAGCTGACCGTACCGGGTCGGGAGCTGCGCGGCATCCACCAGGCCATGGACTACCTGACCGGCGCGAACAGGGTCGTGGAGGGCGACATCGCGGAACCCGAGGTCACCGCCGCGGGACGGCACGTCGTGATCGTCGGGGGCGGGGACACCGGCTCCGACTGCCTGGGCACGGCCCTGCGTCAGCGCGCCCTGTCGGTGGTCCAGCTCGACATCAACCCGGAGCCCGGCCCCACCCGGCCCGACTCCCAGCCCTGGCCCGTGTACCCGAAGGTCTACCGGATCTCCCACGCCCACGAGGAGGCACGCGGCCGCCACGGCGCCGATCCCCGGGCCTTCGCCTGCGCGACCCTGCACTTCGAGGGCGACGCGACCGGCCGGGTACGGGCCCTGCGCCTGACCGGGGTGGAGCCCGCGCGACGCAGTGCCCTGCCCGGCACCGAGCGGCTGATCGAAGCCGGGCTGGTCCTGCTGGCGCTCGGCTTCTCGGGGCCCGAGAAGGCCTGCGGCCTGGGTGAGCAGCTCGGTCTCGTCCGGGACGAGCGGGGCAACTTCGCGAGGGACGACGACTTCGCGGCGCTCGGCGGTCCGTCCCGGGCGACGGACGGGGTGTTCGTGGCGGGCGATGCCGGGCGCGGGCAGTCCCTCGTGGTGTGGGCCATCGCGGAGGGCCGCTCGGTCGCCGCCGCGGTCGACCGCTACCTGACGGGCGGCACCGCCCTCCAGGCCCCGGTCCGCGCGCGGGACCGGCCGCTGCTCACGTGAGCCGGGCCGCCGGGCACGAGCGCCCCGAGGACCGGTCGCGCCGGTCCCTCGGCCCGAGTCTTCACGTGTGCGCAGGCCCGCGCATGCACATCAATGCCTTCCCGACGGACAGACGTAGTGGTATGACCACGCAGCGAACAGATCAGTTCGATTCGGACCGTATCGGGACCCGGCCCCGCGCCGAGGTCGAGCAGCGCCACGCCGCGCTGGAGGCCGACGCCCTCGGGCCGCACGGCGGGACCCAGCTCGCCCGCGGGGCCCTGACCGGCTACCAGTGGGCCCTGGGGCGGGGCGACGGGGCCCCCGTCACCGGCGCCGTGGCCGAGAGCACGCCCGACATGGACCTGCTGACGGCCGAGGTGGACGCCGCCACGGTGCAACTGGAGGCCGGCCCGCTGAGGGCCCTGCCGCGCGACTACGCCCAGGGGGTGCACGACGCCCTGGCGTGGGTGTGCGGCCACACCGAGGTCTCTCCCTGACGGACCGGTTGACGGACCGGTTGACGGACTGACGTGTTCAGTGCTCCGAGGCCCCGAACTCGGCGTGCTGCGTCCTGAGCGCGAAGTCCGGTTCCCCGGTCGGTTCGGCGGGCGGCAGGCACACCCGCCGCGCCTCCGCGCGTGCCTCGATCAGCAGCTTCTCGAACGCCTCGTCCGTCATGGTCCTCACCGTCCCGGTCCGGCCCCCGGCCTCGTGGCCGGTCCGCCGTACCCACTGATGATTCGTCGCCGAGCGCGGCCGGGTTTGGCGGGGCGCCGAGCGACGGGCCGCGGGCCGGCGGCCAGGTGGCGGCGCGGTCCGCCCGCTTTCGAGTGACGTCGGCGCTTCGTGCCGCCTCATCGGATCCGGCGTACCCGACGATCGCAGGCGGCCGGGGATGCCCGGCCACGGTCCGCCGACGGCGGCTGGTCACGGGGAGACGATGTGCACATCCTGCTGGTGGCGAGCGCGTTCAACAGCCTGACCCAGCGCGTTCACGCGGAGCTGCGGGACCACGGTCACCGCGTCGCCGTCGAGCTGGCCGTGCCCGGCGTCCCCCTCGTCGACGCGGTGCGCCGCCAACGCCCCGACCTGATCATCGCGCCGATGCTGACGACGGCCCTTCCCCGGGAGGTCTGGGAGGCCCACACCTGCCTGATCGTGCACCCGGGGCCGGTCGGGGACCGCGGCCCCTCCTCGCTCGACCGGGCGATCCTCGACGGGGCCGACCGGTGGGGCGTCACCGTCCTGCAGGCCACCGGCGAGATGGACGCCGGCGACGTCTGGGCGTTCGCCGACTGCCCCCTGCCCGAGGTGGCCAAGAGCGACCTCTACCGGGGCGAGATCGCCGACGCCGCCCTGCGGGCGGTGCTGACCGCGGTGGAACGCTTCGCCTCCGGTACGTACGTCCCGCAGCCCCAGGCCACGCACCACACCCGGCCCTACCTGGGCCAGGAGGACCGCCGGATCGACTGGGACAGGGATCCGACCGAGCGGGTCCTGCGCACGCTCCGCGCGGCCGACTCCCGGCCCGGCGTACTGGACGATCTGCTCGGCGGCGCCTGGTTCCTGCACGGCGGTCGCCCCGAGTACGAGCTGCGCGGCCGCCCCGGCGAACTGCTCGCCACCCGAGGCGGCGCCATCTGTCGGGCGACGACCGACGGCGCCGTCTGGATCCCCGAACTTCGGGCCCGCCGCCGGGCCGGGGAACCCGCTCCGGTCAAACTGCCCGCCACCCTGGCCCTCGCCGATCGCCTGCCGTCCCTGCCCGAACTGCCCGCCCCGCCCCCCTGCGGCGGATCGCACGCTCCGCACGGATCGCACGGATCGCACGGCGTCGCCGCCCCGGGCGACATCGGATACCGCGAGGAGGGCCGGGTCGGCTTCCTGTCGTTCTCCTTTCCCGGCGGCGCGATGGCCACCGACCACTGCCGCCGCCTGCTGCACGCCTACCGCGCCGCGTGCTCGCGCCCCACGTCCGTGCTGGTGCTCGGTGGCGGACGGGACTTCTTCTCCAACGGGATCCACCTCGGCGTCATCGAGGCGGCCGACGACCCCGCGGCCGAGTCCCGGGCGAACATCGAGGCCATGGACGACCTGGTGGAGGCCGTCCTGACCACCACCGACCGCCTCGTCGTGGCCGCGCTCGGCGGGAACGCCGCCGCCGGAGGGGCCATGTTGGCCCTCGCCGCCGACGAGGTCTGGTGCCGCACCGGCGTCGTGCTGAACGCGCACTACCGGCTGATGGGCCTGTACGGATCCGAGTACTGGACGTACACCCTGCCCCGCCGCGTGGGCGCCGCCGTCGCGGAGCGACTCACCACCGACGCCCTGCCGCTGAGCGCCGCCGCCGCCGAGGGACTCGGCCTGATCGACCGCACGGTGCCCTGCGCCCCCGACGCGTTCGCCGCCGAGACGGCCCGCCTCGCGGGCCTGCTCGCGGACTCGCCCGCCACGCCGTCCCGGATCGCGGGGAAGAAGGCGACCCGCGACCGCGACGAGGCCGCCAGGCCGCTCGCCGCCCACCGGGAGGCGGAGCTGACCCGGATGCGCGCCACCTTCCACGACCCGGACGCCCCGTACCACGCACTGCGCAGGGCCTTCGTACGCAAGGAACCCGCGACCGGGACCCCGCCGCACCTCGCCGACCCGGCGTCAAGCCGGCGCGGCGACGTCACCGCAATGGCCGCACATGACAGCCCACCCGGATCGGAGCCCTGTTACCAAGAAGGGTGAGGGCGTCGGCCCACACGCGGACGCCACCCCCACCTCCCCGCATACCTCCCCAAGGAGGCATCCTCATGGATGCAGCAACGCCGACCACGGTAGAGGACCCCCCGATCCACATCCTCTGGATCAACGCGGGGCTGAGCTGCGACGGCGACTCGGTGTCCCTGACGGCAGCGATGCAGCCCAGCATCGAAGAGATCGTGATGGGCGTCCTGCCCGGTCTGCCGAAGATCGCCGTGCACTGGCCGCTCATCGACTTCGAGTGCGGACCCGTCGGCGGCGCCGACACCTTCATCGAGTGGTTCTTCAAGGGCGAGCGCGGTGAGATCGACCCCTTCGTGCTGGTCGTCGAGGGGTCCATCCCGAACGAGAAGATCAAGCCCGAGGGTTACTGGTGCGGCTTCGGCGACGACCCGCTGACCGGCCAGCCCATCACCACCAGCGAGTGGCTCGACCGGCTGGCTCCCAAGGCCCTCGCCGTGGTGGCCATCGGCACGTGCGCCACGTACGGCGGCATCCACGCGATGGAGGGCAACCCGACCGGCGCCATGGGCGTGCCCGACTACCTCGGCTGGGACTGGAAGTCCAAGGCGGGGATCCCCATCGTGTGCGTCCCGGGCTGCCCGATCCAGCCGGACAACTTCTCCGAGACCCTCACCTACCTGCTCTACCAGGCGGCCGGCTCGGCCCCGATGATCCCGCTCGACGACAAGCTGCGCCCCACCTGGCTGTTCGGCGCCACCGTCCACGAGGGCTGCGACCGCGCCGGCTACTACGAGCAGGGCCAGTTCGCGGAGACCTACGACTCCCCGAAGTGCCTCGTCAAGCTGGGGTGTTGGGGTCCCGTCGTCAAGTGCAACGTCCCCAAGCGCGGCTGGATGAACGGCATCGGCGGCTGCCCCAACGTCGGCGGCATCTGCATCGCCTGCACCATGCCGGGCTTCCCGGACAAGTTCATGCCCTTCATGGACGAGCCCCCCGGCGGCAAGGTGTCCGCCACCGCCAGCGGGATCTACGGAGCGGTGATCCGAAAGCTCCGCGCGGTGACGGCGCACACCGTCGACCAGGAACCGAAGTGGCGCAACCCGGGGGAGCGGCTGACCACCGGCTACCGGCCGCCGTGGTGACGCCTCCCCGCGCACTCCACCCGTAGGGCCGCGGGTCCGAACCCCGCGCGACCCCGGCACCCCGCGAGAACACTCAGCACCCGCGAGAACCTTCAGCACCCCCACCCAAGAAGGGTCACGGCAGACACGATGGCACCGAAGACGAAGGCGGCCGGAGACGGCAGCGGCCTGGTGGAGATGTCCTGGGATCCGATCACCCGGATCGTGGGCAGCCTCGGCATCCACACGAAGATCGACTTCAAGCAGAAGCGCGTGGCGGAGTGCTACAGCACCTCGTCGGTCTTCCGCGGTTACAGCGTCTTCATGCGCGGCAAGGACCCCCGCGACGCGCACTTCATCACCAGCCGCATCTGCGGGATTTGCGGCGACAACCACGCCACGTGTTCCGTGTACGCGCAGAACATGGCCTACGGGGTGAAGCCGCCCCACCTCGCCGAGTGGATCATCAACCTGGGCGAGGCCGCGGAGTACATGTTCGACCACAACATCTTCCAGGAGAACCTGGTCGGGGTCGACTACTGCGAGAAGATGGTCCGCGAGACCAACCCCGGCGTCCTGGAGCTGGCCGAGCGCACGCCCGCCCCGCACGCCGGGGAACACGGCTTCAAGACCATCGCCGACATCATGCGCTCCCTCAACCCCCTGGAGGGCGAGTTCTACCGCGAGGCCCTCCAGGTCAGCCGGTACACGCGCGAGATGTTCTGCCTGATGGAAGGGCGCCACGTGCACCCCTCCACCCTCTACCCGGGCGGCGTCGGCACCATCGCCTCCGTCCAGCTCTTCACGGACTACATGAGCCGCCTCATGCGGTACTGCGAGTTCATGAAGCGCGTCGTCCCGCTCCACGACGACCTGTTCGACTTCTTCTACGAGGCCCTGCCCGGCTATGAGGAAGTCGGCCGCCGGCGCGTGCTGTTGGGCTGCTGGGGCGCGCTCAACGACCCGGAGCACTGCGACTTCACGTACGCCAACATGACCGACTGGGGACGGAAGATGTTCGTCACCCCGGGCGTCGTCGTGGACGGCAAACTCGTCACCAACGACCTCACCGAGATCAACCTCGGCATCCGGATCCTGCTCGGCAGCTCGTACTACGACGACTGGCAGGGCCAGGAGAAGTTCGTCACCCACGACCCGCTCGGCAACCCGGTCGACGCCCGCCACCCCTGGAACCAGCACACCATCCCCGCGCCGCAGAAGCGGGACTTCGACGACAAGTACAGCTGGGTGATGTCCCCCCGCTGGTTCGACGGCAAGGACCACCTCCCCCTCGACACCGGCGGCGGCCCCCTCGCCCGCCTGTGGTCCACGGCCCTGTCCGGTCTGGTGAACACCGACTACGTCCAGGCCACCGGCCACAGCGTGGTCATCACCCTGCCGCGCACGATGACCAAGCCCGAGACCCGCTTCGAGTGGAAGATCCCGAAGTGGAGCAACGCGCTGGAGCGCAACCGCGCCCGCACGTACTTCCAGGCGTACGCCGCGGCCATCGCGCTGCACTGCGCCGAGAAGGGCCTCGCCGAGGTCCGCGCCGGACGCACCCAGACCTGGGAGAAGTTCGAGGTCCCCGACGAGGGCCTGGGGGTCGGCTTCACCGAGGCCGTGCGCGGGGTCCTCTCGCACCACATGGTGATCCGCGACGGCAAGATCGCCAACTACCACCCCTACCCGCCGACCCCGTGGAACGCCAGCACCCGCGACACCTACGGCACCCCCGGACCGTACGAGGACGCCGTGCAGAACACCCCCATCTTCGAGGAGAACACCCCGGAGAACTTCAAGGGCATCGACATCATGCGCGCCGTGCGCAGCTTCGACCCCTGTCTGCCGTGCGGCGTCCACATGTACGTCGGCGGCGGCAAGACGATCAAGCAGATGCACGTTCCCACCGGTCTGAGCGGACTGGGCGGATGAGCGCCCCCACCGACGCCCGCCGGGCGGGCCTGCGGGTCGAGGAGGTCCTGGACCGGCTGGCGGCCACCGGCGACCGCGAGGTGTGCACGGCGGCCGAGGAACTGGTGCGCGTGCTCATGGACCTCTACGGCGCCGGGCTGGCGAGCATCACCACCCGACTCGACGACGAGGCCCTCGCCGCACTCCTCGACGACGAGCTCGTCTCCGGACTGCTGGCCCTGCACGACCTGCACCCCGAGGACACGCCCACCCGGATCGCCCGCGCCCTGGCGGCCGTACGGGAACCGGTGGAACTGGTCGGCTTCGACGAGGGCACGGGCGTATTGCACCTGCGCTCCGCGCCGAGTTCGGGCTGCGGCTGCGCGGGCGGCGACGACGGCGGCCGACAGGCCGTCGAGGACGCGCTGGCCTCCTTCGCACCCGAGGTGACCGAGGTCCGGATCGAAGCGGCCGCGCCACAGCAGCCGCTGCTGCAGATCGGCGTCCGCCCGAACACCAGCCCGGCGCGGGTCTCGTGAGCGCCCCACAGGGCTGGGCACCACCCGCCGCACGGACCGGCGGACCGCGCGGCCTGCGCCGGTTCGCCGGGCCGCGCGCCCCCCGCCCCGAAACCTGTGAACTGTGCGGGGTCCCCGTCGCCGAGGACGGCCACCGCCACCTGGTCGAGATCGAGAAGCGCGCCCTGGCATGCGCCTGCACGGCCTGCGCCCTGCTGTTCGACCGGCCCGGCGCGGCGACCGGACGCTACCGCGCCGTCCCGAACCGGTACCTCACCGACCCCGACCACCCGCTCGAAGACGGGGTGTGGGAACAGCTCCAGATCCCGGTCAGCGTCGCGTTCTTCTTCCGCAACGCCGCACTCGACCGACTCGTCGCGCTGTACCCCAGCCCCGCCGGCGCCACCGAGAGCGAACTCGACCCCGCCACCTGGCAGACCGCACTCGGCGGCAACCCGCTGTCCGCACTGCTCGAACCGGACGTCGAGGCGCTCCTGCTGCGACGCGCCGAGGGGCGGACCGACTGCTACCTGGTGCCCATCGACATCTGCTACGAACTCGTCGGCCGCATGCGCCTGTTGTGGCAGGGCTTCGACGGCGGATCCGAGGCGCGCGCCGCCCTCGCCGCCTTCTTCGGACAGGTCGAGCGCCGCGCCAAGAGTCCGGTGAAGGAGGCGCGGCCGTGACGGAGTTCGGCTTCACCTGCACCGGCGTACGGGCCGACCCGTACGCCGCCGGTCCCACCCTCGTCTTCCGGCTGGCCATCACCGCCACCGAGCAGACCCGGATCCACGCCCTCGCCCTGCGCTGCCAGATCCGCATCGAACCGGCCCGACGCGGTTACGGGCCGACCGAGGCCGAGGGCCTGGCCGACCTGTTCGGGGAACGCTCCCGGTGGGGCAACACCCTCCTGCCCGTCCAGTTCGCGCAGGTCACCCTCATGGTGCCCAGCTTCACCGGGTCCACCGAGATCGACCTGGTCGTGCCCTGCACCTACGACATGGACATCGCGGCGAGCCGCTACCTCGGCGCCCTGGAGGACGGCGAGGCGCCCCTGCTCATGCTGTTCTCCGGCACCGCGTTCACCGGCGCCGGCGGCTTCCACGTCGAGCCCGTCCCCTGGGACCGCGAAGCCTCGTACCGCATGCCGGTCGCGGTCTGGCAGGAGATGATCGAGCAGCACTTCCCGGGCTGTGGATGGCTCAGACTGCCCCGCGACACCATGGACGAACTGCTCGCCTACCGCTCCCGACACGCCCTGGCGTCCTGGGAGGCCACCGTACGGGCCCTCCTGGACGCGGCGGCGGTTTCGGCCGTCGTCCCGGACGCGAAACCCTCACCGCAGGAACGCTTCCGGGCGGGCGCCCTGCCGGCGCGCCCCGCGGAGAGGACGGCCGCACCGTGACGACCACCACCGGAACGACCGTCACCACCACGCCGGCCGGCGCGGCCGGAACGACCGCCCTCGAAGCCCGCTTCGCGATTGCCCGGCAGGTGGCCGACGCCGTGCTCTTCGAGGGGTACGTGCTCTACCCCTACCGGGCCTCGGCGGCCAAGAACCGGTTGCGGTGGCAGTTCGGCGTCCTCGTGCCGCCCGCCTGGGCCCCCGCGCACGAGGAGCACTGCCTCCAACAGACCGAGATCCTGATGGAGCCGAAGGGGAACGCGAAGCTCGCCGTCGAGCTCCGCTTCCTGCACGCCCAACGGCGGACCGTCCAACAGGCCCGACCGGACGGATCGTTCACCGACGTCACGGAACTGCACCTCGACGACCGGATCCTCGTCCCCTGGGACGAGGGGACCGAGGAACGCGTCGAGATGACCGTGGACGTGGCCGACCTCGCCCGGGAGGGCGTGAGGGTCCCCGTCACCCGGCCCGCACGCGAGGAGACCGAGGACGTCCACGACGCGGACGGCCGGACCGTCGGCCGGCTGCTGCGCCGCACCGAGAACATCGACGCGGTCGTCCGACTGCGCGCGAGCGAACTCGACTGCGCCTACCGCGCCTGGAAGCTGACCGCGGTGGTGGAGAACACCAGCGCGTGGACACCGGACGAGAGCGGCGCCGACCGCGACGCCGCGCTGCCCCGCTCACTGGTCGCCGCGCACCTCCTGCTCGGCCTCGACAAGGGCTCCTTCCTGTCGATGACCGACCCGCCCGAATGGGCCAAGGGCGCCGTCGCCGCCTGCGTCAACCGACACACCTGGCCCGTGCTGGCCGGCGAGCCCGGCCGCGCGGACGTGGTGCTCTCCTCCCCGATCATCCTGGAGGACCACCCCGGCATCGCCCCCGAGAGCATCGGCGCCATGTACGACGCCACCGAGATCGACGAGATCCTCGCGCTGCGCACCGCCGCCCTCACCGACCAGGAGAAGCGCGAGGCACGCGGCACCGACCCGAGGGCCGCCGCCGTGATCGACCTCGCCGAATCCATGCCGCCCGAGGTCCTCGAACGGCTGCACGGCGCGGTCCGCGGCCTGCGGGAGATCACCGACCCCGACATCCCGGTGGACACCCCGACCGGCCTCGAACCCTTCGACGCTCAGGCCGTGTTCCGCCCCGACACCCCCTGGTGGGACCCCGCCCACGCGGACCCCGTCGACCACGCCCGGGAGCCCGTCCTCGTGGACGGCGTCCCGGTGGACGTCGGCAGCCGCGTGCTGCTGCGCCCGGGCCTGCGGCGCACCGACGCGCAGGACGTGTTCCTCCACGGCCGCTCCGCCCGCATCGAGGCCGTGCTGCACGACGTGGACGGGGGAGTGCACCTCGCCGTCACGGTGGAAGGGGATCCCGGCGCCGACATCCGGCGCGAACAGGGCCGCTTCCTCTACTTCCAACCCGACGAGGTGACCGCCCTGGACGCGACGGGGCCCTCGGACGACGTGACCCCCCTGGAGGTCACGTGACCGGCAGGACCCTGATCGCGGGGATCGGAAACGTCTTCCTCGGCGACGACGGATTCGGTGTCGAGGTGGTGCGCGCCCTGTCCGCGCACCACCTGCCGGACCACGTGGAGGTGGTGGACTTCGGTGTGCGCGGAGTCCACCTCGCCTACCAACTGCTCGACGGCTACGACACCCTCGTGCTGGTGGACGCGACCGCGCGCGGCGGCGAGCCCGGCACGCTGTACCTCATCGAGGTCGACGAGTGCGCCGGCGCCCCGATCGGCGGCGCCGTGCTCGACGGCCACCACATGTCCCCCGACGCGGTCCTCGCGCTGCTGGGCACCCTGTGCGCGGGCACGGGCGGCGCCCCGCCCCGACGCACGCTGGTGCTCGGCTGCGAACCCGCCTCCGTGGAGGAAGGCATGGGCCTCAGCGGCCCCGTGGCCGCGGCGGTCCCGGAGGCCGTGCGGACGCTCGTGGGACTGGCCCGGGAAGACCTGGTGACAACGGAGGAGAGAACCCCATGAAGAAGGAAGTCCTCTGCGGCGTGGCACTCGCCGCCCTGTTCACGGTGGCCGTACTGGTCGCCCCCGACATCAAGCGCTACCTGCGCATGCGCAGGATGTGACGCTCCCGCAGCCCCTCGCACGCCCCGGCGCCCGAATGGCGTACAGGGCGTGCGACGCGTCGGCGTGCCCGCCGGTGCCATCCCCCGCCTGCCGGTCTAATGAGCCCCGGCAGGACGGAGCCCCGATGCACGAGATGTCGATCGCCATGGCCGTGGTGAGTCAGGTCGAGGACGCAGCCCAGGCCGGTGGGGCGCGCGTGGTGACCTCGGTCCGACTCGAAGTCGGCGAGCTGGCCGGAGTGGTACCCGACGCACTCGCCTTCTGTTTCGAACTGGCCTGCGCCGGAACGGTTCTGGAGGGCGCCGCACTCGTCACCGAGCCCGTGGCGGCCCGTGCGCGCTGCCGCTCCTGCACGGACGACTGGGCGGTCGGCATGCCGCCCGAACTCTGTTGCCCCGGATGCGGCAGGGCCACCGACGTCGAACTCACCGCCGGCCGTGAGCTGCGGATCCTCTCCGTGAACTGGGAGGACGGCCCCGCCCCCACGCGCCACCGCCAACCGATCCCCGAGGAGCGCTGAACATGTGCCGAGTCGTCGACCTCAAGCAGGCGGTGCTGGCCAAGAACGACGAGGCCGCCCGGAACCTGCGCGCCGAACTCACGGCCCGCGGCACCACGGTCGTCAACCTGCTCTCCAGCCCGGGCAGCGGCAAGACGGCGTTGCTGGAACGCGAGCTGCTGCTCGCCCGTGAGCGGGGAGTGGCCGTGGCCGCCCTCACCGCCGACCTCGCCACCGAGAACGACGCGGTGCGGCTGGCCCGTTCCGGCGTACCCGTCAAGCAGGTGCTCACCGACGGGCTGTGCCACCTGGAGGCCGGGATGCTGAGCCGGCACCTGGACGGCTGGATGCCCGACGGCACCCGGCTGCTCTTCGTGGAGAACGTCGGCAACCTGGTCTGCCCGGCCTCCTACGACCTCGGGGAGTCCCTGCGGGTCGTCCTCGCCTCCGTGACCGAGGGCGAGGACAAGCCGCTCAAGTACCCCACCGCCTTCGGGCTCGCCCACCTGGTGATCGTCACCAAGACCGACATCGCGAAGGCCGTCGAGTTCGACGAGGACGCCTTCCGCGCCCACGTACAGCAGGTCAACCCGGGGGTCGAGGTGGTCCTCACGTCCGCCCGCGCGGACGAGGGCGTCGGCTTCCTGCTCGACCGGGCGCTGGCCATCGGGGCGGGCGCCACGGTCCACGCGCCGGTCATGGCGGGACGGGACGGCGGGCACTTCGACCACCACCACGGGGCGCACGACCACGATCACGATCACGGGGCCGATCACAGCCACGACCACGACCACGGTCACGTGCATCCGCGTCTGCGCGCCGACGCGGCAGCGACGCAGCCCCGCTGATGGAGGCGGTGCAACGGCGACGGGTCATCGTCCGGGGCGTGGTCCAGGGCGTCGGATTCCGCCCGTACGTCTACACCCGGGCCATCGCCCTCGGGCTGGCCGGGCACGTCACCAACACCCCGGAAGGCGTCGTCGCCGAGGTCGAGGGCGCCTCGGCGGCCGTCTCCGAGTTCTGTGAGCGGCTCGCCGCCTGCGCCCCGCCGCTCGCCGTCGTGGACGCCGTCGACCACTGCGAGGTACCCGTCGCGGGCGGCACCGGTTTCACCATCGTCGCCTCCACGGGCGGCGGCCCCGCCCGCACGCTGGTCTCGCCCGACGTGGCCACCTGCGCGGACTGCCTCGCGGAGCTGGCCGATCCGGCCGACCGACGACACCGCCACCCCTTCATCACCTGCACGCACTGCGGGCCCCGGTTCACCATCGTCACCGGCCTGCCGTACGACCGGGCCCACACCACGATGGCCCGCTTCCCGATGTGCCCGGACTGCGCCCGGGAGTACACCGACCCCGCCGACCGCCGCTTCCACGCCCAGCCGGTCGCCTGCCCGGCCTGCGGCCCCCGGCTGCGCCTCCTCGTCGGCACACCACCCCGGGAACCGGCCGCCGACGAACCCGGGGCCGGGGACCCGGTGGCCGCGGCGCGCCGGCTCCTCGCGGACGGGGCGATCCTCGCGGTCAAGGGACTGGGCGGGTACCACCTCGCCTGCGACGCTACGCAACCCGCGGTGGTGGCCGAACTGCGCCGCCGCAAGGGCCGGGGCGACAAGCCCTTCGCCCTGATGGCCCGCGATCTCGACGCCGTCGCCCCCCACGTCCACATCGACCCGCGGGAACGGAGCCTGCTCACCGGCGCCCTGCGCCCCATCGTGCTGCTGCGCCGTCGCCCCGCCGCCATCGAACTCGTCGGGGTCGCCCCGGGCAACCCGGACCTCGGCGTGATGCTCCCCTACACACCGCTGCACCACCTGCTGCTCGGGCTCCCCGGTGACCCTCCCGGCCCCCGCCTGCTCGTCATGACCAGCGGCAACCTGGCCGGCGAGCCGATCGTGACCGACGACGCCGAAGCCCTGCAACGGCTCGGCCGGTTGGCCGACGCCTGGCTCACCCACGACCGCCCCATCCACGTCCCCTGCGACGACTCGGTGGTCCGGATCCTGGACGGGGAGCCGCTGATCGTGCGGCGCTCGCGCGGCCACGCCCCCCTGCCCCTGGACCTCCCGCTCCCGGTACCCCCGACGCTGGCCGTCGGGGGAGACCTGAAGAACACCTTCTGCCTCGGCGAGGGCCGGCGGGCCTGGATGTCCGCCCACATCGGCGACATGGACGACCTCGCCACCCAGGACGCCTTCGCCGGCGCGGTGCGCCAACTGGAGGGCATCACCGGCGTCGCGCCCACCCTGCTCGCGGCCGACCGGCACCCCGGCTACCGCTCGGCGCACTGGGCCGCCCGCAACGCCGCGGACCGACCCGTGATCCGCGTCCAGCACCACCACGCGCACGTCGCCGCAGCCATGGCCGAGCACGGTCTGGGCGCGGACCGCCGAGTGATCGGCGTCGCTTTCGACGGCACCGGCCACGGGGACGACGGGGCCGTGTGGGGAGGGGAGTTCCTCCTCGCCGACTACGCCGGTCACACCCGGTTCGCGCACCTCGCGTACGTTCCGCTGCCCGGCGGGGACGCAGCCGTACGGCGCCCGTACCGCATGGCGCTGTCCCACCTGAGGGCGGCGGGCCTGGACCGGACACCGGACCTGCCGTGCGTCGCGGCCTGCCCGCCGGATGAACTGCACGTTCTGGAAGCCCAGTTGAGGTCCAACCTCAACTGCCTGCCGACCTCCTCCATGGGCCGTCTCTTCGACGCCGTCTCCTCACTGGCCGGCATCTGCCACCACGCGGGCTACGAGGCCCAGGCGGCGATCGAGCTGGAGGCGGCGGCGCGCACGGCCCACGAGGCCGGCGGCGCGGACGAGGGGTACGCCTTCGCCCTGCGGCCCGCCGTACCCGGGACCGGCGCCGTTCCCTACGCCACCGGCCACCCTGATCCCGCCGCTCACCCCGATCCCCCGATGACCGTCGACCCGGCGCCCGTGCTCGCGGCCGTGGTGGCCGACCTGCGCGCGGGCACCCCCGCGACGCTGATCGGCGCGCGCTTCCACCGCGCCGTCACGGACCTGGTGGCCGAGGTCTGCGTCGCCGCCCGGGACCGGCACGGCCTGGACACCGTCGCCCTCACCGGCGGGGTGTTCGCCAACACCCTCCTCTCCTCGGCCTGCGCCGAGGCACTGCGGGGGCACGGCTTCACGGTACTGCGCCACCACCGAGTGCCCCCGAACGACGGGGGGTTGGCCCTCGGGCAACTCATGGTGGCGGCGGCCCGCACCACCGAACACCCACAGCGAGGAGAAGCCCATGTGCCTGGCGGTACCCGGCAGAGTGGTTGAGATCGCGGAGGAGAACGGCACCCGCATGGCCACCGTCGACTTCGGCGGAGTGGTCAAGGAAGTGTGCCTGGAGTACCTGCCGGACCTCCAGGTGGGCGAGTACGCCATCGTCCACGTCGGCTTCGCGCTCCAGCGCCTGGACGAGGAGTCGGCCAAGCAGACCCTGGAACTCTTCGCGCAACTCGGCATGCTGCAAGAGGAGTTCGGCGACCCCTGGGAGCAGGCGGCGGAGGCGGGCGGAGCGCCCTGGCCGTTCGAGGACGACGAGTCGGACGCCGTCGCCGACCCGGCGGTCGCGGGACCGGTCGACGGTGGGCACGTACCGCAGGAGGCAGGGCAACAGTGAAGTACATCGAGGAGTTCCAGGACCCCGAGCTCGCCCGCCGGCTCCTGGACGACATCCACGCCACCGTCACCCGCCCCTGGGCGCTGATGGAGGTGTGCGGAGGGCAGACCCACACCATCATCCGGCACGGGATCGATCAACTCCTTCCCGATCAGGTCGAGTTGATCCACGGACCTGGCTGTCCGGTGTGCGTCACCCCGCTGGAGGTCATCGACAAGGCCCTGGAGATCGCCTCCCGGCCCGACGTGATCTTCTGCTCGTTCGGCGACATGCTCCGCGTCCCCGGGACCGGCCGCGACCTCTTCCAGGTCCGCAGCGAGGGCGGAGACGTACGCGTCGTCTACTCCCCGCTCGACGCACTGAAGATCGCCCGACAGAACCCGACCAAGGAAGTCGTCTTCTTCGGGATCGGCTTCGAGACCACCGCCCCGCCCAACGCGATGACGGTCCACCAGGCCCGGAAGCTCGGCATCCGCAACTTCAGCCTGCTCGTCTCCCACGTGCGCGTCCCCCCGGCCATCGAGGCGATCATGCTGTCGCCGAGCTGCCGCGTCCAGGGCTTCCTGGCCGCCGGGCACGTGTGCAGCGTGATGGGCATGGGGGAGTACCCGGAGCTGGCCGCCAGGCACCGGGTCCCGATCGTGGTGACGGGCTTCGAGCCGCTGGACATCCTCGAAGGCGTACGACGTGCCGTGCGCCAGCTCGAACGCGGCGAACACACCGTGGACAACGCCTACGCGCGGGCGGTCCGACCGGAGGGCAACCCGGCCGCCATCGCCATGCTGGAGGACGTCTTCGAGGTCACCGACCGCGCCTGGCGCGGCATCGGCGTCATCCCCGACAGCGGCTGGCGGCTCTCCGAGCGCTACCGGGAGCACGACGCCGAACACCGCTTCTCCGTCACCGGCATCACCACCCTCGAGCCCGCGGAGTGCCGCAGCGGCGAGGTCCTCCAAGGCCTCATCAAGCCGAACCAGTGCGAGGCCTTCGGGACCACCTGTACGCCACGCAACCCCCTCGGCGCCACCATGGTGTCCAGCGAGGGCGCCTGCGCCGCGTACTACCTCTACCGCAGGCTCGACCTCACCCCGGTCCGCGCCGCCGACCCCCTCGCACGGACCGCACCGCTGGAGGCGAGCCCCGTTGTCTGAGACCACCGCCCTCGACGTCACCGGCTGGACCTGCCCGGCCCCCCTGCGGGACCGCCCGCGCATCGTGATGGGTCACGGAGGCGGCGGCGCGCTCTCCGCCGAACTGGTGCAACACCTCTTCGCCCCGGCCTTCGGCGGCGAGGTGCTGGCCCAGATGGGCGATGCCGCCGCGGTCACCCTCGGTGGCGCCCGACTGGCCTTCTCCACCGACTCGTACGTGGTCAGGCCGCTGTTCTTCCCCGGCGGCGACATCGGCGACCTCGCCGTCAACGGCACCGTCAACGACCTGGCGATGGCCGGCGCCCGCGCCGCGTACCTGTCCTGCGGGTTCATCCTCGAAGAGGGCGTCGAGATGTCCGTGGTCGCCCGGGTGGCGCGGTCCATGGGCGCCGCCGCCCGCGCCGCCGGCGTGGAGATCGCGACGGGGGACACCAAGGTCGTCGAGGCGGGCCACGGCGACGGCATCTACGTGAACACGGCCGGCATCGGCCTCGTCCCGCACGGGGTGGACCTGCGCGCGCAGCGCGTCGTCCCCGGCGACGTGGTCATCGTCAGCGGTGAGATCGGACTGCACGGCGTGGCCATCATGAGCGTGCGCGAGGGCCTGGAATTCGGGGTGGACATCGAGAGCGACTGCGCGGCGCTCGGCGGCCTCGTCGAGGCCATGCTCGCGGTCACCTCCGACCTGCACGTGCTCCGCGACCCCACCCGGGGCGGGGTGGCGGCCGCCCTCAACGAGATCGCGGCAGCCTCCGGGACCGGTGTGGTCCTCCAGGAGGGCAAGGTCCCGATCCCGGACCCGGTCGCCAACGCCTGTGCGATCCTCGGCCTCGACCCCCTGTACGTGGCGAACGAGGGGAAGCTGGTGGCGTTCGTGCCGCGCGAGCACGCCGACGCGGTCCTCGACGCGATGCGCGCCCACCCGCTGGGGCGCCGCGCCGCGGTGATCGGGGAGGCGGTGGAGTCCCACCCCGGTCTCGTCGTCGCCCGCACGGGCCTGGGCGGGACGCGGGTGGTGGACCTGCCGCTCGGGGAGCAGCTGCCCCGGATCTGCTGATCCCGGGACGGCCCCGGTCCTGCGTCGTGCCGGAAGAAGGGATGATGTTCGACATGACATTCGAGCATCCCGCCGAGAAGAACGAGGACGGCCGGGTCGGTCCGTTCGAGAAGCTGGCCGAGCTGGCCTCCAACTTCACGAGTTCGGCGGCCTTCTTCGTGGTGTGCGTGGCCCTGGTGGTCAACGTGGTGGTCGTGCACGCCCTCCACCTGTCCACGAGCTGGCAGCACCTCGCGGGCGACGCGGTGGCCTCCGTGGCCCTGCTCCTGCTGGCCCTGCTGAAGAACTCCGAACGGCGGGCCGAGCACGCCATCCAGCGCAAGCTGGACGCCATCGCCGCCGCGCTGCTGGAACAGCACTCGGGCAAGCCCGGCACGGCGCACGAGGAGCTGGAGAAGGCGATCGGGATCGAGGAGCGCCAGTAGGGCCGCCGTCGGCCGGCTCTCCGGCTCGGGGCGCGCTCAGTCGATGCAGAACTCGTTGCCCTCGATGTCCTGCATCGGGATGCACGAATCAGTGCCGTCATACAGCGTCCGCACGTGCACCGCGCCGAGCGGGACCAACCGCGCCCGCTCCGCGTCGAGGGCGGCGAGGCGCTCCTCACCCACGAGCCCGGTGCCGACCCGCACATCGAGATGCAGCCGGTTCTTGGCGGCCTTCCCCTCGGGTACCCGCTGGAAGTACAACCGCGGGCCCACGCCCGAGGGATCGACGCAGGCGAACCACGCGTCCCGCTGCTCGGGTGGCTGCGAGCCCCTGAACTCGTCCCAGGTGGCGAACCCCTCCGGCGGCGGCGGTGCGACGTACCCCAGGACCTCGCACCAGAAGCGAGCGAGACGCTCCGGTTCCGCGCAGTCGAAGGTGACTTGGAACTTCCTGATCGCTGACATCGGCGCACCGTAGCAGGCGGCGCTCGCAACCCCGAGATCGATCGCGGAGGACCCTCAGGCGTCGACGCCCGAGAGGGGATCCCCGCCCGCGGTGTCGTCGGGGGCCGCCGCCGCGGCCAGGGCGGCGTTGCGGCGGCCGACGACGACGGTCGCGGCGGCCGCGCTGAGCGCGAACGCCAGCACCAGCACCGCGGGCCGGTCCAGCCGGTGCCGGGTGAAGTGGTCGACGGAGTAGCGGCCCGGCCCGGCGAGTCCCAGGCCGGCGGCCACGTAGCCGAGGAAGGCCGGGTACTCGAAGCCCCCGCCCTGCGCGAAGAACCCCGCCGGCGCGTGCACCGACACGGCGCCCGCCATCGCGCCCGCCGCGGCGGCGCCGGCCGCCGGGGTCGCGAGGCCGAGGGCCAGGAGGGCGCCACCGCCCGCCTCGCCGAGTCCCGCCGCGAGCGCGCTCGGCCGGCCGGGGACGAAGCCCATGTGCTCCATCGCCTTCGCGGTGCCGTCGAGGCCGCCACCGCCGAACCAGCCGAAGAGCTTCTGAGTGCCGTGTGCCATCAGCACGCCGCCCGCCCCCAGTCGCAGGGCGAGCAGTCCGAGGTCCTTGCGCCGGTAGATGTCCATGAGGCCGAGGCCTTTCCGTGGGCGTGTTCGGGTTCGGTCGGTCCGGGTCCCAGCTTGACGGGGGCGCAGGGCCCGCGCACCCGATGCGTACGCCGGAAGAGGTCGAGCCCCGCACCTCACACGGGGGCGGGTGGACGCAGCGACTGCCGGACGGCCCAGGCCACCGACACCAGCGGCACGGCGACCACCGCGCCGACGACGCCCGCGGCGATGGCGCCGGCCACCACCGACAGGGCCACGACCACCGGATGCAGCCGCACCGCCCAACTCATCACGAGCGGATGCAGCAGATGGCCCTCGATCTGCCCGATGACCACGATCAGCGCGACCACCAGGCAGGCCACCAACGGCCCCTTCGCGGCCAGGGCGACGACGGCGGCCACCGCGAGGGCGACCGGGGAACCGATCAGCGGGATGAACGCGGCGAAGAACTCCAACAACGCGAGCGGCACCGCCAGCGGCACCCCCAACGCGAACAGCGCGACGCCCACGAGGATGGCGTTCGTCGCGGCGACGAGCAGGATGCCGTGGGTGTATCCGGTGAACGTCCGCCATGCCGCCCGTCCGGCGGTCGTCACCCGGTCCTCGGCGGTCGGCGGGAGCTGGGTGCAGAACCAGGCCCACTGCCGATCGCCCGAGTGGATGAAGAAGACCGAGCAGAACAGCGCCAGGGCGATCACGGTGAAGATCTCCACGAGCCGGCCTGCGCCACTGACCGCGGTGCTGAGCAGGGTCGACCGGTGGCTCGACAGGTATGAGGTGATGCGCGCCTGCAAGTCGTCCAGGGCGTGCGGGTCCAGGCGCAGCGGCGGCTGCTCCAGCCATCGCTGGATCCTGCCCAGGCCGTCCTTGAACTCCGCGAGCAGGTTGGTCCACTCGGAGGCGATCGTCTCGCCGACGAAGGCGAACGCGCCGAGCAGCAGCAGGATGCTCCCGATCAGGGCGCACGCCACGGCGAGCGGGCGGGGCATCCACCGGGCCAGCAGGCCCGTCAGGGGCCGGAGCACCGCGGTGACCACGAGGCCGAGGAAGACGGCCACACCCACCTCGTGGAACCTGCCCAGGACCACGAACACCGCGTACGTCACGGCCCCCACGGCCAGCAGCCGCCAGGAGTAGGCGGCGACCGTGCGCAGCAGCGGAGAGACGTGGGGGGTGCCCGCCGGCAGCGGAGGCCTCGGACGCCGGGGGCGGCCGGTCGCGCGCGGGCGGGCCGGCCGGGGTGCCGACCGCGCCGCGGATCGCCTGGTCATGGCAGTGCCCCACCTCCGGAAGTGTTCCTCGACTGGTTCCACGGCATGCGGAGTCCCCTGCGGGCGCGACGGCACATTCGCCCGAACGAACCGCCGGATACCCCCGTTTCACCCGCCGGCGTTTGTCCGGGAGGGAGGTCGGGCAGACGGTGCGTCATGGCTGAGCTCACGGGTGGGAACCAGGGGACGATCACGACCGGCGTCCCCGCGCGACTGGATCGGCTGCCGTGGTCGCGGTGGCACTGGATGATCGTGATCGGGCTGGGGACCGTGTGGATCCTCGACGGCCTGGAAGTCACGATCGTCGGCAACATCGCCGGTCGGCTCTCCGAGGACGGCAGCGGCCTCAGCATCACCGACGCCCAGGTCACCGGGATCGCGGCGGCCCTGTACGTGGCCGGTGCCTGCGCCGGGGCGCTGTTCTTCGGACGCCTCACCGACCTGTTCGGCCGCAAGAAGCTCTTCCTGATCACCCTCGGCGTCTACCTGGCGGCGACCGCGCTCACCGCCGTGTCCTTCTCGCCCTGGTGGTTCTTCGTCTTCCGCTTCTTCACCGGCTTCGGCATCGGCGGAGAGTACGCGGCCATCAACTCCGCGATCGACGAGCTGATCCCCAGCAAGTACCGCGGGCGCGTCGACCTCATCATCAACGGCAGCTTCTGGCTCGGCGCGGTCGCCGGCGCACTGCTGTCCGTGCTCGCGCTCGACACCGACATCTTCCCGGCCTGGCTCGGCTGGCGGCTCACGTTCGCCCTCGGCGTCGTCCTCGGCCTGGTGATCCTGCTCGTCCGCCGGCACGTGCCCGAAAGCCCCCGGTGGATGTTCATCCACGGCCAGGGCGAGGAGGCGGAGAAACTCGTCTCCGACGTCGAACGCCAGGTGGAGCGAGAGAAGGGCGTCCCGCTCCCCGAACCGGGGGAGTCCATCACGATCGAGCAGCGCGGCAGCATCGGATTCGGGGAGATCGCCAGGACCGTCTTCCGGTCCTACCCGCGGCGGGCCGTGCTCGGTCTCTCCCTCTTCGTCGGGCAGGCGTTCCTCTACAACGCGATCACCTTCGGCTTCGGCACCATCCTCGTCCGCTTCTTCGACGTCTCCAGCTCGGTCACCGGCTACTACTTCGCCGTCATCGCCTTCGGCAACTTCCTCGGACCGTTGTTCCTGGGGCGGTTCTTCGACACGATCGGCCGCCGGCCGATGATCGCCGGCACCTACGTCCTGTCCGGCCTGCTGCTCTTCGGTACCGCGTGGCTCTTCGGGGCCGGCATGCTCACGGCCTTCACGATGACCGCCTGCTGGTGTGTGGTGCTGTTCTTCGCCTCCGCCGGAGCGAGTTCGGCGTACCTGACGGTCAGCGAGATCTTCCCGATGGAGACGCGGGCGATGGCCATCGCCTTCTTCTACGCGGTGGGCACCGCCGCCGGCGGCATCTCGGGTCCGCTGGTCTTCGCGGACCTGACCTCCAGCGGAGTGGTCGCCGACGCCGTGCTCGCGTTCTGCATCGGGGCCTCCCTGATGGTGGCGGCGGGCCTGGTCGCGGTCTTCTTCGCGGTGGCGGCGGAGGGCAAGTCCCTCGAATCGATCGCCACGCCCCTCTCCGCCCGCGCCGCCGGGGGACAGGACGGAACCGACGGTGGGCCGCGGCCGACGGACCGTGCGGAGAGCCGCACCCCGCTCGGATGACGGCCGTTCCGGTGAGGACCTGACGCCCGGCGCACGGCCGGGCGTGACCCGGACGGCTGTGGACAAGTCCTTCGAACACGACAGGCCCGCGCCGTGCTCGTAGCGTCGTCGGCATCAGGGGGCCTGGTGCCCCGAAGGGCGAACTCTCCTGACGGGAGGGCATGCCGATGCCGGAAGACGCATCCGTGTCCAGCCTGCTGCGCGTCCACCGAGGTTCCGCCGAACCCGAGGAACTGGCGGCGATAGCCGTCGTGGTCGCCTGCCTCGCCGGGCGCCTGTCCCGGGCGCCCAGTCGCCCCCATGACAACAGGCGCCACCGCCCGCATCCGCGCCCCGGAGGCCACGGATGCTGGGCGGGGTGCTGGGCCTGCCGGTGACCCCGGCAGGCCACGCGGACCTCAGTCCCGTCTGAGGACGGCCATCATCGCGGTCAGGAGCGCCTCCTGAGGGTTGGTCACCGCGTCCTCGCAGCGCCAGGCCACGAACCCGTCCGGCCGCACGAGCACCGCGCCTCCGGCACCGATCTCGTGGACCTCCGTCCAGTCGGCGTCGGCCGGCTGGATCAGGTCGGCGTCGGACGAGGAGCCGATCGTGTACCCGGCCAGGCGCGCGGACAACTGCTCGGCCACCTGCGCCGCCGCCGCCCGCCAGGGGGTTCCCGCCGCGCTCAGCAGCACGAAGGACCGCTCGTACAGGTCGAGCAGCGAGATGCGCTCCCCGGCCCTGGTCACCCACATGTGCGGCGCCCTGGTGCCGACGTCACCCTTCAGGCGCAACGCCTCGGGGATGATCGGCCGGCCCGGGTCGCCGCCGACGACCGCGCCCTGCGGGTAGCAGTACCCCATCGCCGTGGTGAGGACCCCGCTGCCGGGGCCCCCGCCCATGGTCGGCGGCGGGGTGTACCCCGGGTGGCTGTGCTCCGCGGAACGCGCCGAGGCGCGCAGGCTCGTGGCCCGGGCCACGGGCAGCCGCTCGGCCTCGTACGTGTCGAGCAGCTCCTGGCCGGCCGCCCCCTGGAGCACCGCCGCGATCTTCCAGGCGAGGTTGTGCGCGTCCTGGATGCCGGTGTTCGAACCGAACGCCCCGGTCGGGGACATCTCGTGGGCCGCGTCGCCGACCAGGAAGGCCCGGCCCGACGAATACCACTCCGCCACCCGTTCGGCCGCGTGCCAGGGCGCCCGGCCGCCGATCTCCACGTCCAGGTCGGGCACGCCGACCGCCGCGCGGATCTGCCGCGCGCAGCGCTCGTCCGTGAAGTCCTCCAGCGTCTCCCCGTTCTCGGGGTGCCAGGGGGCGTGGAAGACCCACTGCGTCTCGTTGTCGACCGGCAGCAGCGCTCCGTCCGCGCCAGGGCGCATCAGGTAGCAGACGATGAACCGGACGTCGCCCAGGACCTCGACGAGCTGCTCCGAACGGAACGTGATGCTCACGTTGTGGAACAGTTCACCGCTGCCCGTCTGGGGGATGCGCAGCGCCTCCCGGACGGGACTGCGCGGGCCGTCCGCGGCGATGAGGAAGTCGGCGCGCACGGTGAGGTGCTCGCCCGTCTCCCGGTCCTTCACCAGGGCGGTGACGCCTTCATCGTCCTGGTCGAAGCTCATCAGCTCGGTGGAGAACCGCACGTCCGCGCCTTGTGCGCGGCTCTGCCTGGCCAACTCCGGCTCGATGTTGTTCTGGCTGCACAGGCACCAGCCGGTGGGGCTGAGGCGGGCGAGCGCCTTGGACGGGTCCACGCCCTTGATCAGCCAGTTGAACTCGCCCCCGACCAGGGACTGGGCTTGCAGGATTCCGTGGTTCTCCTCCAAGGCGGCCGCCGCGCTGCGGATCGCCGGCTCGGCCTGCGCCGTCCGGAAGAGCTCCATCGTGCGTGCGTTGATGCCACGGCCGCGCGGGTGGACGGACGTACCGGCGTGCTTCTCGACCACCATGTGCCTGACGCCGTGACGGCTCAGGAACAGGGAGGTGGACAGGCCCACGAGTGAGCCGCCCACCACAAGGACCGGTACACGGACGTCGATTTTGTCTTCGATCAACTGAGGGCTCCTGTTTCTGTGCGGGGCGGTGCACTTTCTTATGCCCCGATCAGCCGGCGGACCCGGGCGATTCGCCACTTCTCACCCGGACGATCCTGAGATCTGGCGTTCTGCCCACTGCTGGATGACGATGAACGACAGCGGATCCACGCATATGCCCCCTTTCGCCCACCCTGGCGCAGGGGGAAGCGACCCGGACCGCTCCGACCGGCGCAGCGGACGCGGCGCACCCCGGGAACACGTCCCGGGCGACCGCGTCCCACGACCGAGACCCCTCACGAAGGAGTGAGCAGATGACAACCGCCCTGTCCGAGAGGGTGTCCCAATCGGCTTTCGACGGATCCATGCTCCGGGTCGTCCTGCTGATGGACCTGCACGAAGGCGTCCAGCAGCAGTTCTTCGATGCCTACGAGCAGCTCCGCCACGACATCGCCTCGGTTCCGGGGCACCTCGGCGACCAGCTGTGCCAGTCGTTCGAGAACCCCTCCCAATGGCTCATCACCAGTGAGTGGGAGAGCGCGCCCCAGTACCTCGCCTGGGTCAACAGCGAGCACCACGCCGAACAGGTCAAGCCGCTCGGCGCCTGCGCCCGGAGCATGCGACCGCTGAAGTTCACCGTGCTGCGGGAGACGGGCAAGCGCTACGACCGGCCCGAGCTGACGCCCTCCGTACGGCTCCAGCCCACGCCCCGCCTCGGTGCCGGGATCGTCCGCCACGCCCTGACGTTCACGGTCAAGCCGGGCAGTGAGAAGGCCGTCGCCGACCTGCTGTCCTCCTACGACTCCCCGGCGGCCGAGGTCGACGCGCACACCCGGCTGTGCCGCACCTCCCTCTTCATGCACGGCAACCGGGTGGTCCGGGCCGTCGAGGTCGAAGGCGACCTCACGGCGGCCCTGCGCCACGTGTCCGAGCAGCCGGAGGTCCGCGCCGTCGAAGAGGCCATCAACCCGTACCTCGAACAGGACCGCGACCTGGCCGACCCCGAGTCCGCCCGCCTGTTCTTCATGAAGGCGGCGCTCCCGGCCGTCCACCACGTGGCCGACCACGGCGCCGACGACGCCCCCGTGACCCGACACGCCCTGTTCTACCCGGCACGCGAGGGCCGCGGCGCGGAGCTGGCCGAGTTCCTGTCCCAGCAGGACGAGCGGGCCGCGGCGCGGCCCGACGGCCCGGTCCGCAGCAGCAGCATCTTCCAGCGCGACGACATCGTCGTGCGCCTCCTCGACGTGTCCCTCCCCGCGGGCGCCGACCTCGCCCCCGCCTTCGAGATCGAAGGGCCCCGCGCCGAGGCGACCCTCGAACGGCTGCTCGCGGCGCCGACCGGGGCCGGCGGCCCCGCAGCACCCCACCCCATGACCCCGGTCACCGACCGCCGGGCACCCGAACGGTCCTGAGGACCGCCCGGGACCCGCGGCCCACCCGGGCCACGGCCGGCACCCCGCCCCGCGCCCCTGTAGAGGCAACCCGCACGCCTGGAGGAAGTCAGTCATGAGCACACATCGCCCACGCATCGTCGACCTCAGCGAGACCCAGCCCAACCGCAGGCGCGGAGGCGACCTGAGAGCGGTGCTCACCCCGACCTCGGTCGGCTCGACCAGCGGGTTCATGGGTCTCGCCGTCATGGCCCCGGGCGAGTCGATCGCCGAGCACTACCACCCGTACTCCGAGGAGTTCGTGTACGTGGTCGCCGGCGCCCTGGAGGTCGACCTCGACGGGGAGGCCCACCCGCTGCGCGTCGACCAGGGGCTGCTGGTACCGCTGAACGTCCGCCACCGGTTCCGCAACGTCGGCGACACCGAGGCCCGCATGGTCTTCCACCTGGGCCCGCTCGCCCCCCGGCCGGAACTCGGCCACGTCGACACCGAAGAGGCCCCGCACCCGCACGAGTCCGCCTGGGACCAGCGGCCACCCGAGCACTCGGGGGTCGTCGCATGACCCGCCGACGGGTGGCCGTGACCGGGGTCGGCGTCGTCGCCCCCGGTGGCATCGGCACCCGCGCCTTCTGGGACCTGCTCTCCAACGGGCGCACCGCGACACGGGGCATCACCCTCTTCGACCCGGCGGGGTTCCGCTCCCGCATAGCCGCCGAGGTCGACTTCGACCCCGCCGACCACGGGTTCGCCCCCGGCGAGGCGGAGCGACACGACCGGTACATCCAGTTCGCCCTGGTCGCCGCGCGCGAGGCGGTGGCCGACGCCGGCCTCCACCTCGACTCCGACGCGGCCTGGCGCACCGGAGTGTCCCTGGGCACGGCCGTCGGCGGAACCACCCGCCTGGAGCACGACTACGTCGACGTCAGCGACAAGGGCGCGTGGTGGGACGTCGACCACCGGCTCTCCTCGCCCTTCCTGCACCGGGCGTTCACCCCCGCGACGCTGGCATCGGCCGTCGCGGAACAGACGGGCGCCCGCGGGCCCGTACAGACCGTCTCGACGGGCTGCACCTCGGGCCTCGACGCGATCGGGTACGCCGTGCACGCCATCCAGGAGGGCCGGATGGACGTGTGCATCGCCGGCGCCTCGGACTCCCCCGTCTCCCCGATCACCGTGGCCTGCTTCGACGCCATCAAGGCGACCTCGCCGAACAACGACGACCCCGCCCACGCGTCCCGGCCCTTCGACGCCGACCGCGACGGGTTCGTCCTCGGCGAGGGCGGGGCCGTCCTCGTCCTGGAGGAGCTGGAGCACGCCCGCGCCCGCGGCGCGACCATCCACTGCGAGATCGGCGGGTACGCCACCTTCGGCAACGCCCACCACATGACCGGCCTCACCACCGAGGGGCTGGAGATGGCCCGGTCCATAGAGACCGCCCTCGGGCAGGCCCGGATCAACGCCGCGGAGATCGACTACGTCAACGCGCACGGCTCCGGGACCAAGCAGAACGACCGGCACGAGACCGCCGCCGTCAAGCGGGTGCTCGGCGACCACGCCTACCGGACGCCGATGACCTCCATCAAGTCGATGGTCGGTCACTCGCTCGGAGCGATCGGTGCCATCGAACTCGCCGCCTGCGTCCTCGCGATGACCCACCACGTGGTCCCGCCGACGGCGAACTACGAGACTCCCGACCCGGAGTGCGACCTGGACTACGTGCCGAAGACGGCCCGCAGCCACACCCTGCGCAGCGTGCTCTCCGTCGGCAGCGGATTCGGCGGATTCCAGTCCGCCGTCGTCATGACCCAGCCGAAGGAGGTGCGCGCGTGAACAGTCGCTCCGAGCGAGCCTCGGTCATCACCGGCATCGGGGTGGTCGCGCCCAACGGGATCGGGATCGAAGCCTTCTGGAAGGCTACCCAGGCGGGCGACAGCGTCCTGGACCGCGTCAGCCGACAGGGCTGCGAGCACCTCCCGCTGCGCATCGCGGGAGAGGTGCGGGGCTTCGACCCGGGCACCCTGGTCGAGGACCGCTTCCTCGTACAGACCGACCGCTTCAGCCACTACGCGCTCGGCGCCGCCGACCTCGCCCTGGAGGACGCGCGGCTCGCCCAGGCCGACTACGCCGACGACGCCTTCTCGGTCGGGGTCGTCACGGCGGCCGGTTCGGGCGGCGGCGAGTTCGGGCAGCGCGAACTGCAACGGCTGTGGGGGCAGGGCCCCCGCTACGTCGGCCCCTACCAGTCGATCGCCTGGTTCTACGCCGCCAGCACCGGGCAGATCTCCATCCGACGCGGGCTCAAGGGCCCGTGCGGCGTGGTCTGCGGGGACGAGGCCGGCGGCCTGGACGCCTTCGCCCACGCCGCCCGGGCCATCCGGCAGGGCAGCCGGGCGATGCTGGTCGGCGCGACGGAGGCACCCCTCGCCCCCTACTCGGTCGTCTGCCAGCTGGGCTACGAGGGTCTGAGCACCGACGACGACCCCGAGCGGGCCTACCGCCCCTTCACCGCGAAGGCCTCGGGCTTCGTACCCGCCGAAGGCGGCGCGATGTTCGTCGTCGAGGACGCCGAGTCCGCGGAGCGGCGCGGTGCGACCGTCCGCGCCGTCGTGGCGGGCCACTGCGCGACCTTCACCGGGCCGCACCGCTGGGAGGAGTCGGGCGAGGGACTGTCCCGCGCCATCCGCGGCGCCCTCCGCGAGGCGGACTGCGCCCCCGAGGAGGTCGACGTGGTCTTCGCCGACGCCCTCGGGATCCCCGCCGCCGACACGGCCGAGGCGTGGGCCATCACCGACGCCCTCGGCGGTCGCGCGAGCCGGGTGCCCGTCACGGCGCCCAAGGCCGGGATCGGGCGGGCCTACTGCGCCGCCGGCACCCTCGACGTGGCCGCGGCCGTGATGGCACTGGAACACGGCGTCGTCCCCCCGACGCCGAACGTCTTCGAGGTCTGCCACGACCTCGATGTGGTCACCGGAGGCGCGCGCACCGCACGGTTGCGGACCGCGCTCGTGCTGAGCCGGGGCCAGATGGGCTCGAACTCGGCCCTCGTCCTGCGCAGAGGACCGGAATCCGCCGTGTAGGGCGCGCCACGCCGGCCCGGCCGGCCCACCCGCCCTCGTAGGAAGAGAGAAGGCACCATGTCCGACCGCCTCACGATGGAAGAGCTGGCGTCCCTGATGAAGAACGCCGGCATCACCGTCGATCCCGTCGAGCTGACGAGTCGCCCGGAATCCCGGTTCGACGAGTACGGCCTCGACTCGCTGGGCCTCCTCGGCATCGTCGGTGAGCTGGAGAACCGGCGCGGCCGGGCACTGCCCACCGACGCCGACCGCTGCGCGAGCCCCCGCGAGTTCCTCGACCTCGTCAACAACAGCCTCATGACAGGAGCCTGACATGCCCGGCCACACCGACAACGAGATCACCGTCAACGCACCCGTCGACGTGGTGTGGGAGGTGACCAACGACCTCCAGAACTGGCCGCAGCTCTTCAGCGAGTACGCCTCGATCGAGATCCTCGAACGCGTCGGGGACACCACGAAGTTCCGACTGGCCATGCACCCCGACGAGAACGGCGTGGTGTGGAGCTGGGTGTCGGAGCGGACCGTCGACCGCGAGGGCCTCACGGTCAAGGCGCGGCGCGTCGAGACCGGACCGTTCGCCCACATGAACATCCACTGGGAGTACCACCCGGTCTCCGGCGGTGGCACCCGGATGCGCTGGGTCCAGGACTTCGCGATGAAGCCCGACGCGCCGGTCGACGACGCCTGGATGACGGACAACATCAACCGCAACTCCCGCACCCAGATGGCCCTCATCCGGGACAAGATCGAACAGCTGGAGCGGGAGAGCCGCGAGCCCGTGACCAGTCAGCGCTGACGGACGAAAGGCACAGCACAATGCACCAGGCTCTCATCGTGGCCCGCATGGCCCCCGGTTCCGCGCCCGACATCGCCGGCCTGTTCGCCGCGTCGGACGCGGGCGAACTGCCCCACCTGGTCGGGGTCAAGAGCCGCAGCCTCTTCCAGTTCGGGGACGTGTACCTCCACCTGATCGAGTCCGACAAGCCACCGGCCCCGGCCATCGCCCAGGTGACCGACCACCCGGAGTTCCGGGACCTCAGCGACCGGCTCTCCGTGTTCATCAGTCCCCACGACCCGCAGACCTGGCGGAGTCCGAAGGACGCCATGGCCCAGCAGTTCTACCGCTGGGAACGCTCGGGCGTCCGCTAGGCCCCGTCGTCCACGCCACGGACACCAGCCACACCGCGACGGCTCTGCCCCGTTCCCAGGGGCGGAGCCGTCGGCGTGTGCGGCCGGCCCGATCAGCCGAGCTCCGCCCGGCCCGCGGCGGCCACGACGTGGTCGCGCGAGGCCCGAGCCTCCTCCCGGAGCGCGGACAGGTCGACGTCGACGAGCCGGCCGCCCCACTTGCGGACCTCTCCCGCCACGAACACGGCGTCGACGTTGCGCGCGTCCGCACCCGACACCACGGTCCCCACCGCGTCGTTGAGCGGCATGTTGTTGACGTCCTCGGCGCGGATGACCAACACGTCCGCCTGTTTGCCCACCGTCAGCGAACCGGTCACGTCCGCGAGCCCGTTGGTCCGCGCGCCCTGGAGGGTCGCGAAGTCCAGCACGTCGAGCGTGCCGATCCGCGAGGGCTCCCGGTCCGTGCCGTACACCGCGGTCACGGCGCGCATGCGCTGGATCGCGTGCAGCGTCCGCATCTGCGTGAACATGTCTCCGGCCAGCGCCACCTCCACGTCGATGCTCAGACCCGGCCGGACACCGGCCCCGAGGGCCTCGTCGACCGCGGGGACGGCGCTCTCCAGGCCGATCTGCGCGTCCGAGGTCGGGGCCAGTGCCACGGTCGTCCCGCTCGCGCCGATGGCCCGCCAGGCGTCGGGGGTCAGGCCCGTCGCGTGGATCAGCGTGACGTCCGGCCCCAGCAGGTCTGCGCGTTCCCACCGCGACACGGCCCGCGAGGAGGCGGCGCCGAAGACCGCGTCGACACTGACACCCACACCCAGATCCCGTGCGACGCGCGCAAGTTCCGGCCCGTAGGCAAGCCCGGGGCCGGCGATCTCGTCCGTCGCCAGGGCGGCGAGCCGGAAGGTCAGCAGGTCGCTGCCGTACGTGTCCCGGAGCCGACCGAGGTCGGCCGGCCACTGCTCGTCCCAGTCGCCGAAGTGCGGACCCATCGCCGCGTGCACCCCGCGGATGCCCGTGTCGACCAACGCGCGCACCGCGCCGTCCGAGTGCTCCGCGCTGCGCGAGTTGTGCGAGAAGTCGAGCATCGTCGTGATCCCGCAGTCCAGCGCCGACAGCGCCGCCAGCCTGGTGCCGACGTACATGTCGTGCGGCCGGTAGACCGGCGCGAAGCCCGCCAGGGTGGTCCGCACGTAGGCCCCCAGGTCGTCCACGTCGGGCATCACCCGGCGCAACTGGCCCTGCCAGGCGTGCCGGTGGGTGTCGACGAAACCGGGAGTCAGCACGCAACCGGTCGCGTCGACGACCACGGCGTCGTCGGCCGCGCCCCGAGCGGCGAGGTCCCGGCCGACCGCGGCGATGACCTTCCCCTCGATCAGGAGGTCGCCCACGGGCAGGATGCCGGTACGGGGGTCCATGGTCACCACCGTCGCGCCGGTGAGCAGGACGCGGCGCCGGGCGTCGGGAGTGCGCAACCGGTCGAGCAGGGCCGCGCGGATGGTGTCGGTCAAGTACATCGGGGAGCGATCCGATCGGGGGAGGGCGAGGCGGTCTCGGGTCGAGCCGGCCCACTCATCGTGTGACCCCCTCCGCGTCCGAACCAGGCCCCGCCGACCCCGGGTGCGCCACACCCCGGACCCGCACCACCGTTGTGCCGCACTGTCATGCACTCGCGTCACAGGGGAACCATTCGCCCCTATGGTGCGTGAATGGAGGAAAGCACCCTGACACCACGGGAAAGGCAGACCCTTGAACACCACATCGACGGCACAGGGCTCGCGTCGACGCGCGATCCTCGCGCTCGGGGCCGGGGCGGCGTTGACCGCAGCCCTCCCCATGGGCGGGACCGCGTACGCCTCGGACCCGGAAGGCGACCTCGTGGCAAGCCGGTTCGGGGAACTGGAGCGGCAACACTCGGCCCGCGTCGGCGTGTTCGCCCTCGACACGGCCACCGGCCGGACCGTGAGCCACCGGGCCGACGAACTCTTCCCGATGTGCTCGCTGTTCAAGACGCTCGCCGCGGGAGCCGTCCTGCGCGACCTCGACCGCCACGGGGAGTTCCTCGCCAAGCGCATCCACTACACCGAGAAGGACGTCAAGGAGGCCGGCCACACGCCGATCACCTCCAAGCCCGAGAACCTCGCCAACGGCATGACCGTCGAGGAGCTGTGTTCGGCGACGATCGCCTTCAGCGACAACGCCGCCGCCAACCTCCTGTTGCGCGAACTCGGCGGGCCGACCGCCATCACCCGGTTCAGCCGCTCCCTCGGGGACAGGACCACCCGGCTCGACCGCTGGGAGCCCGAACTCAACTCGGCCGAGCCCGATCGGATCACCGACACCACCACCCCCCGTGCCATCGCGCACACCTACGCGCGCCTCACCCTCGGCGGCGCGCTCACGGCCCCCGACCGGGAACGGCTCACCGGCTGGATGCTGGCCAACACGACCAGCTCCAAGCGGTTCCGCGCCGGCCTTCCCCCGGAGTGGACGATCGCGGACAAGACGGGAGGCGGCCTGTACGCCACCAACAACGACGCCGGCATCGCCTGGCCGCCCGGCCGTCCCCCGATCGTCCTGGCGGTGCTGACGACCAAACACGACCCCGACGCCCCTGCCGACGACCCGCTCGTCGCCGACTCGGCCGCGCTGGTGGCGTCCGCACTCGGCCACCGGAGGTAGACCCGGTCCTGCCCGCGCCCCGCACCGCCGGCCGAACCCTCGGGGCGAGGCGGTCGGCGGAGCGGGCACACCGTGACGGCAAGACTGGTGCAGGAGCCCGGAGAAGGAGTCAACAGGCCGCACGCCTGCCTCCTCGCGCGCAGACCCGAACGCCCCTGACGGGCGGCGCGCCCACGGAGTGCCCGGCGGGTCAGGAGCGGGCCGCGAGATCGGCCAGGAGTTCACGGGCGGCGCGTGTACCCGAGGCCATGGCCCCCTGTACGGAACCCGTCGCGCGGTGGTCGCCGCACACGTACACCCCGTCCTCGACCCTCGTGGTCCGACTGAGGGGCCAGGGCGGCGGCATCGCCGGCAGCGCGCCGGGCACCGTGACGGCGGCCACGGCCTGCCACCGGGTCGCGTCCGTCCCGTACACCTCGGACAGGACGGAAACCAACGCCGATCGGCCCTCGGGGGTGTCGTCGCCGAGCACCGAGGTGGACACCAGGGCGCGGCCGTCGACCGCGTAGCCGGGAGCCACCTCCGTCAGCACGCACGTGTTGAGGAACCGCCGCCGGCTGTCGACCAGCAGGGTCGGCTCGCGCAGCGGTGAGGTGGGGGTCGCGTGGTAGTGGGTGGTGACCGTACGCGTCGCGCGGGGCTCGCCCAGTGCCGGTACGAGCGCGGACGCGCACGCCGTGTCGGTGGCGACCACGACGCCGGTTGCCTCGTGCGCGCTGCCGTCCGCGAGGACCACGCCGGCGCCGGACACGGCGGAAACGCGCGCCCCCAGCTCCAGGCAGCCTTCGGGCAGGCCGGCCGCCAACTGTTCGGGCACCGCCCCGATCCCGTTCGACGGCAGGGTGAGGGTTCCCCGGATCATGCTGCGCCAGGTGAGGTGGAACATCCGGCTCGACGTCTCCAGATCGTCCTCCAGGAAGACGCCCGCCAGGAACGGGCGCATGAAGGCGTCGACAAGGGCGTCGCCCACCCCCCAACGGGCCAGTTCCCGCCGGGTCGTACGTTCGGGAAGCGTCCGCAGTGCGCGAACGGGAGCCAGGGTGTCCACGGCGGTCAGCGCGCCGAGTCCGGCGAGTCCGCGGACCGGGACGCGTCGCCCGGTCAGCAGCGCGGTCGCGTCGCCCGGTCGCCTCGTCGGATCCCCGAACCGCACCCGACCGCCGTCCGGCATGTGGGTCAGGACTCCCGGGGTGAAGGGGCGCAGTCGCAGGTCGCGCAGGTTCACGCGGCGCTTGACCTGCGGGTAGGCGGTGTTGAACACCTGGAACCCGCGATCCAGCACGAACCCGTCCCGAAGGTCGCTGCGCATCCTTCCGCCGACCCCGTCGGACGCCTCCAGCACGCGCACCCGCACCCCCGCCCGTGCCAGGTCGAGCGCGCAGGTGAGCCCGGCGAGCCCGGCCCCCACGACGATCACATTGCCCTGCCGGTCACGACTGCTCACGGGTACCTCCTGGTGGCGGCTTCATCCAGTGTTTCGCCGACCGGGACCGGATCGGATGCGATGGATCGTCGCCACGCGGCGATTACGGAGATCGGGTGATCATGCAATCCGGGTCGTCACGGGCGTCCGGGTCGTTTGTCCTATGGGCATGACATCGGTGAAATCAGTTCCCGGGCCGTCCCCGACCCGCCACACGCCCGCGCTGCCCGACCCTGGGGAACGCAAACGGCTCCGCCAGGCATGGAAGCTCACCCCCCGCCAGGTGGCCTCCGCCTTCGGCGTCACCCCCGCGACGGTCCGGTCCTGGGAATCCGGCCGCACCTCACCCACGGGAAAGCGGCGCGAGGCCTACGCCCGCTTCCTGAGGGGCCTGGCCCAGGAAACCCGGACGCACCGCGCACCCGCCGCCCGATCCGGTGCGAACGCCCCCGCGCCCTCCGCTCCACCCACCCCCGCGCCTACGGCCGCGCCCGCCCGCCCCGACTCCGCTCCCGCTCCCGGCCCGGACGACGATGGGGCCGCGACTCGCCCCGATGGTCGGCCCCGCGCCCGGTCGTCCGGCGCGACAGCCGGGGCGCGGACGGGCGGCGGTACACCGGCGCCCGCGGCGACACGCCCCCGACCGGTCCCGGGGGCACGCCACCGCCCCCACAGCGCCCCGCCGGCAGCGCGACACCCGGACCCATCGGCCCGACCGTCGGCCGGGCGCCCCGCCACCCCCACGACCGTCCCTGCCCCGGCCGGAGCCCGGGTGAGCGACCGGGACCTGGGGCTGAGTGCCACCGCGCTCTCCGCGTGGCTGCTGATCCTCGTACTGGCCCAGGCCTTCCCGTCCGTCCTGGCGGGCTGAACTCAGACGATGCCGGTGACGGTCACCGTGACCCGGACCGTCACCGGCACCGGCGTCGACGGTTCCCGTACCGCCGCCCGTACCGCTTCCCGCACGGCGCGGGTGACGTCGACCGCGCGGTACGACCGGTGCAGTACCACCTCGACCTCGGCGGACACGACCTGCCCGGTCGCGCCGCGTTCGACCCGCACCCCCGGCGCGGCGCCGGGGGTGCGGGCGACCCCGCGCCATGCGATGCCGGACGCAGACGCCCGCAGCAGCCCGCTCAGCCCCGGTCGCAGGAACGCCACGCCCGCAACCGTGAGCACCGCCCGGCCGATCAGCGCGGACACACCCTCGGGAGCACCCCGATCGGCGGTCATGACCCGTCCTCCCGGGCCGGCTCCTCGTGGAGGTCGGCCACCCGCACGTGCACGGCGGTGACCTCCAGGCCCAGGGCCGCGTCCGCCGCCTCCCGGACCCGAGCGCGCACGAGGTCCGCGACCTCCCGCGCCGCGCGCGTCACGCCCACCGACACCTCGATCTCGACGTGGACGGGTCCCCGTGCCGCCGCGCCGCGCCCACCCGCCTCGGGCCCGATGCGGCAACTGCCCGACCGTACGCCGGGTACCCCGTCGGCCGCCGCGCGCAGCACCTTGGCCGCGACGGCCTCGAAGATCCACCCGTCCTCGTCCGGTTCGCCCAGCGCGAGGGTGCGCCCCGGCCGGAGTTCCAGCCGTACGACGCCCATGATCCGCTCGACCAGTCCGGCGGCGTCCACCTCCGACCCACCCGGGTCCGAGCCGTCCGCCGGATCCGTGCGAACGGCCTGCCGGAGCCGGGCCAGGTCGTCCAGGGCGGCCGTGCAGTGCGGGCACACGGAGGTGTGCGCGCGATCGGTGCCCGAGCGGGGCTCCTCCCACAGATCGGCCAGGTCCCGACCGCAGGGCAGCAGTTCGTCCTCGACCAGCTCGTCCTCGACGAGCTGGTCCTCCACGGAGCCATCGGGGTCCGGATGCGTCGGCCCGCCCGCGCGGGGATCTCCGACCGGGCTCGCGTGGACCGCGGCCCGCTCCTCGCCCGGATCCCGGTTCGCACTCATCGCCATGCGGCCATCGCCTCCGTCAGACAGCGTCGTGCGCGGAACACCCTGGCGCGTACCGCTTCCTGGCTGATGCCGACCATGTCCGCAATGGTCTCGTAGGGGACCCCCTCGACCTCCCGCAGGACCCAGCAGACCCGCTGCTCCGAAGAGAGGCCCGCCATCGCGCCGGTCAGCGCCTCGGCGGCCGCGTGTGACTCGGCGGCGCGGGCCGGGGAGGCCTGGTGGTCCGGGGCGGCCGGTTCGGGGACGGTGTCCAGGTCCGTGACCGGCCTTCGGGTGCGCAGCGCGTTGAGACAGCGGTTGGTGACGATCCGGTGGATCCAGGTCCCGAAGCCCGACTCCCTCCGGAACTCCGGCAGCTTGCGCCAGGCGCTGACGAATGCCTCCTGCACGGCGTCCTCCGCCTCCGTACCGCTGCCCAGCAGACGGGTGGCGAGCCGCAGCATGCGAGGCCCGTACCGGTGCACCAGTGCCTCGAACGCCTCCTCGTCCCCCTCGGCGGCCCGTACCGTCAGGAGCCCGTCATCGATCGGGACCACCGTGTGGCCGTCCACCCCGCCTCGCTCCGGTTCAGCCGGCACGTGTCGGCTCCTCTCGCCTTCCGTCTCCGCTTGGACACCCGGCGCGGCACTTTGTGACGCGGCCGACGCGCGCAGTTTCGTCCCGCCGTGTTCCTGCTCGCCGTGATCTCCGCGATCTCCGCGAATTGCGCGCTTTCCTCGGAAAGAGCGTCACGAACTCCCTCCCCAACGTGTCGGACGTACGGAAGACACGTTCGGCCTTGTTCCCAGGAGGAGCGACGATGACCACCCAGACGACCGCCCGGCCCACCGCACCCGAGACCGCGCCCACCATCGGCACCCGCAAGCCGGTCCCGACGGCCACCACGCTGAGCGACGGGGTACCCGGTACCGCCGAGCCGGCCGCCACCCGAGGCCGGACCTCCATCGCCAACGTGGTCGTCGTGAAGATCGCCGGCATGGCGGCGCGCGAGATTCCCGGCGTCCACGACATGGGCGGCGGTCTCTCCCGCACGCTCGGAGCGGTCCGGGACCGGGTCCCCGGCGGCCGGCCCAACGTCGGCCGCGGCGTGAAGGTCGAGGTCGGCGAGCGGCAGACGGCCATCGACCTCGACCTGGTCGTCGAGTACGGCGTCGCGATCACCGAAGTGGCCCACGACGTACGGGAGAACGTGATCGCCGCCGTGGAGCGCATCACCGGCCTGGAGGTCGTCGAGGTCAACGTGACCGTCAACGACATCCACCTGCCCGAGGACGACGAGACCGGCCCCGCCGGCGAGACGCGCGTCGAGTGAGTCCGGGCGCCGGCGGAGTTCCGGCCCTGTCGTGTCGTGCGTGACGTGCGTGCTGGATGAGGTGGAGTGATGAGCAGAGACGTACTGGGACTCCTCGTGGGCATGGCCCTGGCATTCGCCGGCTGGTTCGGCGGCTTCGGCGCCTTCCTGCTCGTGGCGGCCCTGGGCGCGCTGGGGTTCACCGCGGGCCGGCACCTCGACCGGGGAGGCGACGTACGGGACCTCCTGACGCGCCGTGAGACGAGGGACCGGTGACCGGTCCCGCGGCGCGCGGCACGACGGAGATCGCGGTGCGCGCCGTGCGCCGCATCGCCGAACAGGCCGCCAAGGAGGCCCTGATCGGTACCGGAGGCAGGGTGCTCACGGGCCGCGCGGCGGTGCGCGACGGGCAGGCGTCCGTGTCGGTCGAGGTGGCGCTGCCTTACGAGGGGTCCGCCGACGCCCGGGGCGAGGCCGTCGGCCGGCACGTCGCCGACCGCACCGGACAGTTGACCGGGATGCGGGTCTCCGCGCCGCGGATCCGGGTCGGAGCCCTGTCCCTCACCGGCCCCGTCCCCGCGCCGGCCGCGGCGGGAGCGGAGCCCGGTGCCCCGACCCGGCGGGCGTCGGGCCGGGTCTGGTCCGAACGGCGCCTGCCCATGGCGGTCTTGGCCGCCGCCGTGCTCGCGACGGCGGTGCTCCTGCTCCGCGACGTCGTGGCCGTCCACTTCCTGCATCAGGGCCCGGCTCCCTGGCGGACCCGGGTCCTGACCTGGCTCACTGCCAACGGCCCCGGTGTGCCCTCGGACGCGGGCCGTGTACCGGGCGCGGTGGCCGTCCTCGCCGGAGCCGCGCTGCTCCTGGCGGCGCTCACCCCCGGCCACCGCCGGCTGCTCGCCCTGGCGGTCCCGGATCGTGGGGTGCGGGCCACGCTCGGCCGCGCGTCGGCCGCGCGGCTGGTGCGCGCGGCCGTGATGGAGGTGCCCGGTGTCGTGCACACGCGGGTCCGGTCCGGCCGTCGCCGCGTCCGCGTACGGGTGCGCTTCGCCTTCGGAGAACGCCGCGCGGTCGAGGAGGCCGTCGAAGCCTCGGTGAGGGCCGTCGTGGCCGGCCTCGGGTTGGCCGGGGCGCCTCGCTGCCGCGTCCGGATCCGGCCCACGGCCGGATGGCGGCCACCCGCACCCTTCCGACCGGAGCCCCGGCCACCCGGTACCCCCGAGACCGACGACCCGAAGGAGCGCGAGCATGTCGGCAGCGCGTAGCACCGGCCGCCGCGTCGGCCTGGCGGTCGCGGGTGGGCTGCTCGTCGCCGGGGGAGCGGCGGCCCTGGCCGGGGAACCCGCCGTCGCCGGGCGGCTCCCGGCCGGGGTGCCGACGTTCGCGAGCGGTACGACCTGGGTGGATCCGGCGGCCCTCGACGCATGGCGCGACGCGGGCTGGTGGACGGCTGCGGTCCTCGCCGTGCTCACGGTCACCGCCCTGCTGTCGGCCGTGCTCCTCGTGCGGCAGGCCCGGACGGGAACCCCGCGCCGGCTCCCGCTCCGGCACGCGGGCGCCGACCTGGCCGCGAGAGCGCTGGGGGACGCCGTGGGGGAGCGGCTGCGCACCCTGCCCGGCGTGGTGCGGGCCCGTGTACGGGTCACCGGCCGCCCGGCCGACCCCGTGCTGCGGATCGCCCTCACCCTGGCGGACACCGCACGCCCCGCAGAGCTGGTCGCTCCCCACGTCGACATGGTCCTCGCCGAGGCCCGGGCCTTCCTCGCGCCGCGTCCCGTGCGGGCCGAGGTGCGGTGTCGGGTCCGGCGGGGGACACCGCCGAGGGCCAGGTGAGGGCCCATGACCGGCCCCGCACCTGGTGGGGCCGGCTCCCGCGGAGGAGGATGGCGTCATGAACCAGCCCCCGCCGTCGGGTCGCGGTCCGCGGGAGCGACTCGGCGCCGCCCTGTTCGCCCGCGTGGCCGGGCCCGAGGGCCGGGCGAACCGCGCCCGCATCCACGGTGCCCCCGGACCCCGTTGGTTCGGGCCCGAGCGCCCCATCCGCACCGTGCACGGGGACGCCGCGATGTTCGTCGGCGGCCTCAGCGCCCTCCTGCTCCAGTCGCTCCACCCATCGGCGATGGCCGCCGTCGCGGCGCACTCCGGATTTCGCGGCGACCCGTGGGGTCGGCTCCAACGCACCAGCACCTTCCTCGCGGTGACCACCTACGGCACCGCCGAGGACGCGCAGCAGGCGGTCGACCGGGTACGGGCCGTACACGAGAGGGTCCGCGGCCGGACGTCCGACGGTCAGGCCTACCACGCGGCCGACCCGCACCTGCTGGGCTGGGTCCACGCGGCGGAGGTCGACAGCTTCCTCCGCGCCCACCAGCGCTTCGGCGCGCATCCCCTCGACCCCGCCGGCTGCGACGCGTACCTCACGGACACCGCCCGGGTGGCCCGCGCGCTCGGGGTACCGGACCCGCCCCGGAGCCGGGCGGAGCTGGCCCGCCTGCTCGCGCAGTACCGACCGGAACTCCGTGCCACCCCCCAGGCCCGGGAGGCGGCGCGGTTCATCCTGCGTCATCCGCCGCTGCCCGGGGCGGCCCGCGGACCCTATGCCGTGCTCGCCGCGAACGCGGTCGCCCTGTTGCCGCCGTGGGCCGCCGGACTGCTGGGGCTGTCCGGGGCGCGGGGCGGCGTGCGCGGTGGCCTCGTACGACTCTCCGGACAGGCCCTGATCGGATCCGTCAGGTGGGCGATGGCCCCACCGCCGCCCGGACCGTCGGGGCGACCGGCAGCGGACGACGGTTGACGTCAGGGCCCGCGCCCCAGGACCCGCCCCAGGACCCGCCCCAGAACTCGTACACCGGAGGAGTCCCGATGACCGGATGGATCGTCGCCCCCGACGCCGGGCGCGTCGAAGAGACGAGCTGCGCACATCTCGACCAGGCGCCCGACGAGGAACCGCCCGCGGCCGTCCGCGGCTGCGAGGAGTGCCTGGCGGCCGGCGGCACATGGGTACACCTGCGGAAGTGTCTGATCTGCGGCCACGTCGGCTGCTGCGACAGCTCCCCGGGCCGGCACGCCTGGGGGCACGCCGACACCACGGACCACGCGCTGGCGCGCTCGTTCGAGCGGGGCGAGACCTGGGCCTGGTGCTACCAGGACTCGCTGTTCCTGCTCCCCGAACCGACCTGAGCAGCAAGGCCGGTCGCGACGTCCCAGGGCACGCACACCCCTCCCTCAGGTGAGGGGGCGCAACCGGGACGGGGCGTGGGCCACCGCCGAGGCGCGCGGCACGGCGGGCCCCAGCGAGGGTCCGGTCGCCGCGGCCAGCGCGCTGCCGGCCCGCCAGGCCGACCAGTCCAGGTTCCAGTCGCCGAAGCCGTTGTCGAACGGCGTCATCGGTTCGCCGCCGCTGTTCACCACCTCCACGACGTCCCCCTCCCGTACCAGGTCGAAGAACCAGGCGGCATCGGCCGTGCTCATCCCCGTGCAGCCGTGGCTGACGTTCTCCTCGCCCTGCGCCTCCACCGACCACGGGGCGGCGTGCACGTACTCGCCGCTCCAGGTCACCCGGGTCGCGTAGAGCACGGGCAGGTCGTAGAACTCGGTCGTGCCGCGCTGGATGCCGACCGTGTCCCCACGCATCCGCACCTTGGCCTCCTTGCCCAACACCACCTTGACGCCACTGCGGGTCAGGAACCCGGCCTTCCCGGTGGTGACCGGGATCGAGCGCAGGACCCGGCCGTTGCGACGGACCGTCATCCGGTGGGCGGCGGAGTCGGTCACCGCCTCGACGCGTTCCCCGATGGTGAGGAGCGTGGGCTCCGACGGGCCGCCGTGCAGCTCGCCGATCTCGACCCCGTCGAGACCGCTGTGCACGCGCACCTCGGTGTGGGCGGGCCAGTAGCCGCGCGGCCGGTAGTGCAGGGTCGAGTCGTCGACCCAGTGCCAGGAGCCCTCGACGGCGGGCTCCGAGGTGACCTGGAGCGCCCCTTCGAGACGGGCCCTGGCCGTCCGGTCCGCCGCCGGGACGGGATGGCTCAATGAGGCCGTCACGATCTGGCCCGCTCCGTACGTTCCCGATCGAGGGCCGAACTCGACCGTCAGCCTGTCGTGTTCACGCGGCGGCGCGGTCCGGAACGCCATGGTGACCCCGACCGGGGTGCCGGCGGCGTCCTGCGCGGCCACGCGCACGGTGTAGTGCTCGCCCGCCCGCAGCGGCTCGGTGTTGGTCCAGCGGTGGTCCACCGCGCCGAGCGCGCCACCGACATGACGGCCGTGCCCGTCCCGGACGGTCACGTGCGTCAACCGGCCCGGTTCGGCGAGGGAGATCTCCAGCGGGCCGCCCGCATCCGTGGGCAACGCGAGCGCCTTCGCCCCGGCGCCCGAACCCGGTGCCGTCGATTCGCGTACCACCGAACCGGCCCCGCGCGCCGTGGCCAGGACTCGCTGGTGCTGCAATGCGCCGCACGGGCCCGCCCGGAACGCCTCGCCCACGCAGCGTTCGTCCCCGTCCTCGTCGCCCCCGTCGCTCTCGCCGGTGTCGAGGATCCGGCCGACCAGCAGCGCGAGGGAGGCGTCGGGGGCGTCGGCGCCGTGACGCGCGCCGACGGGCGCGGGCGCCGCGGCGGCCACGAGCGCGGTTCCGACCACCGCACCGCCGACCAGGCTCCACACCTTGTTCCGGCGTCGTCCTCGCCCACCGTGTGTCGATGACGTCGTCATGCAGCCCTCCAATTTCACCCACGGCCGGATGGCAGCATCAGAACGATTTCAAGGCAGGATGATGATCATGACTCGGGCATGTGAGGCCGAACGGGGCGAAAAGTGAATCCATACGGAGCAGTCCGACTGGCGCCCTTCGCGCCGTGCCCGTACAGGGCTGCACCGCCCTCGAACGGTCCGAAGCGGAAGCCGGGCCGAGTGGGGGGCGCTGGGGAATGACGCCCACGCATGGCCGGAAATCGTCGCCCGAGCCCGAGGTCGTGGCGCCTCTCGTGGCTGTCTCCAGTCAAGATCTTTCGTAGGCTCAGGGCCATTGCCGCCAAGGGAGGTTGACCCCCTCCCACGGCACGTGCGCCTTCGCATGCCCGCATGCCCGCATTCCCATCACGAACGAGTCGAGGAACCCGTGCGCCTGCCCCTTGAACGACGCCTGACCATCAGTGCCGCCCTGCTTGCCGTCGTGGCGGGCCTGGCGCCCGCGGCCACCGCCCACGCGGCCCAGCCGGCACCGGCCGCCCCGGCGACGCGCCCCGCGGCGCAGCCGCCGGCACCCGATCTGGCGGGCCTGGACCAGGTGTTGAGCAACACCCTGACCGCCGGGGCTCCCGGCGCGATGGCCCGCTTCACCGGGCCGGCCGGCGTGGTGAATCGGGTGGCGGGCGTCCAGGACCGGACCACCGGGGCGGCCATGGACCCGGCTGCCCGCTTCCGGATCGGCAGCGTCACCAAGACGTTCTCCACCGTCGTGCTCCTCCAACTGGTGAACGAGGGCAAGATCGGCCTGGACGACCCGGTCAACCGCCACCTCCCGGGGCTGCTCCCCGACGACCGGATCACGGTGCGTCACCTGCTCACGCACCGCAGCGGGTTGTCGGACTACACGAACGTCATGTTCGCGAACACCGTTCCGGGCTTCGAGGCCGTCCGGAACAAGGTGTTCGGGTACAAGGAGCTGGTCGGCCTCTCCCTCGCCGAGCCCAGGACGACCGAACCAGGCGTCTCGTACAAGTACTCGAACACGAACTTCGTCGTGGTCGGGATGCTCATCGAGAAGGCCACCGGTCAGTCGGTGGCCAAGGAGTACGAGCGCCGCATCATCAAGCCGCTCAAGCTGCGCAACACCTCGTACGTCCACCCCTCCACGGTGATCAAGGGCGCCCACGCACACGGCTACCTGCACCCGGACCAGGAGGGGGCTCCGCTGGTCGACTCCACCGAGCAGACGGTGTCCTGGGCACAGACCGCCGGCGCGATGATCTCGAACCAGGCCGACCTGAGCACCTTCATGTCCGCCCTGCTGCGCGGCAAGCTGGTGCCAGCGCCGCTGCTGGACACCATGATCACCATGACGCCGACCGACACCACCAACACCCGCTTCTACGGGCTGGGCCTGCGCCGCTACGACCTCACCTGCGGGACGTCCGTGTACGGCCACACCGGCACCGTGCAGGGCTTCTACACCTACGCCTTCACCACCCGTGACGGCAGCCGCAGCCTCTCCGCGATGGCGAACACCTCGAACAGGGGCGCCGCCAACACCGCGCTGGGCGGTACGCTCGAAGCCGCGTTCTGCGGAAAGCCCGCCACCGCCCCCGCCGCCAAGGCGCGCGGTCTCGCGATGACTCCGGCGGCCGAGGCGGACCTGCCCGAGCGCCGCTGACCCCGACCGGGGCGGCGCCGCGGAGAGTTCCGTTCTCCGCGGTGCCGCCCCGAGGTCCCCGGCTACGTGTCGGCGACGACGGCGTGCGGATCCAGATCGCGCAGGATCAACGCGTGCGCCACCCGGCCGGCGCGCTGGCCCCGGCGGACGCTGTAGGTGTGCAGGGCCTGGCGCGCCTCGTGCGGGGCGAGGGAACCGGCGGCGGCGAGCATCACGGCCGCGGTGTCGACGGCGGCCTTCGTGGCGAGCGCGGCCTGCGTGTTGGCGACGACGTCGGCCGGGCGCGGCGGATTGGCCCGCCAGGCCGCCACCGCCTTGATCGTGACGTCGGCCATGGCCTGGAGGAGCGCGACGTCCGATTCGGTCAGCGCCGTGGTGTCGCGCGTCAGCAGGTGCAACGCGCCGACCTTCTGGTCCCGGACGCGCAACGGGAGTCCGTGGGCTCCCCGATATCCGGCCCTCCGGGCCAGCGGCGCCACGTCCGGCCATGCGTCGGCGTCGGCGTCGAGATCGGGCGCGTGCACGGCCGCTCCCAGACGGAAGCTGTCGGCGCACGGCCCCTGGGCCGGATGCAAGTGGAAGAGTTCGGTCGCCTCGGCCCCGTCGTCGGTGACGGCCGCCGCGCGCAACCGCCCCCGTACGTTGGCGAGTATCACGGCAGCGGCGTCGACCGGGGTCAGGGCCACGCAGTTCCGGACGAGCCGGTCCAGCAGGGTCAGCGGGTCGACGTCGTCGGCGAGGTTGTCGCCCAGGCCGACGAAGGCCTCGGCGAGCTGCTGGTCGCGGGTCATGCCGATGTCACCGTCTCTCGTACGGCCCGTCGCCGGACCTGGCCATGAGAACTGGTGCGTCCCGCCATGGCCTCGCGGGCCCCGACGATCATCCTTGCCTACGATCACGCCACAGGTCGGGTGCCACTCGCGGACCGTGGCCACGGGGTGTGCGCGCCCGCACCCCGGCGCGCCGCCGGTCGCCGGATCCGGGATCCGGCGACCGGGGCGACCCGTGCCCGGTGTGGTGCGGGCGGCAGTCGCCGTCGTCGTAGCCTCCGCCCCGACTCTTCGCGCCGTCCGCCCTCGGGGTCCTGATGGCGGACGGCGCCGCACCCGGCGCGGCGGGCACGGCCTCCGCGGCGGCTCCCGCACACCCGGTCACCCACGTCCACGTCGGCGGCTGGGACGACGACCACGGGTACGGCGGCCACGACGACGACGATGACGACCAACCCTTCTTGTCGTCGCCGTGCCACCGACCTCGACTTCTCCGTCCATGTCGTCCACGTCGACCACCTCCCGGTCAGCGCCGTCCACGGGGTATCCGAAGTCGCCCGGGTCGGCATGACCGAGGACGACTGCCGCGAAGCCGCGACGGAGGCGATGCTCCGCGCCATGCAACTGCCCTCGTCTGCCGACCGCGCGTGTGATCCAGGCCCTTGAGGACACCGTCGGCCGGCGGATCCCCGGATGCCCACTTCCTTTGACCGGTCGGCCGCGTACCGTGGCGAAGAGACCGCTGGAGGAACCGTGAGCGCACAGCCCGAGTACGTGTCCGTCCCCCCGCCCCCACCGGCCGCGGCCGCCCAACTCCTCGCCCGGATCCGCGCCGACCGCCGTGCGCGGCGGTGGGAGCCGGCCTTCGAACGGGACTGGGCCAAAGCCCTCGAGGACTCCCGCCACAGCTACACCCTCACCCCGCTGCACGATGTCGTCCGCGCCTGGCGGAGCCGGCTCGACTCGGCCCCGGCCGTCGACGCCTTCGTCGCGTCCGGCATGGACGACTCCGACCACGTCGCGCTCGAAGACGTCATCGGAGCCCGACCATGATCGGTGCGCCATGGCCGGCCCGGCTCTCCCCGCAGGCCGCGAAGGTGCTGGCCGGGCTGCCCGCCCACGCCCGCGAGATGGCTCGTGACGTCCTGGACATCGCCGCCCGAACTCCTTGGGGTTGGCCGCAGTGGGATGCGGGCGACCCTGCGGGGGAGGACGTCCGGTCCGCTTCGATCGGCCGGCTCAGCGTCGTCTACCGGGTCAACCGGGAGGCCGGACGCCTGTCGGTCCTGGACCTCGTCTGGTTCGGATAGACCGTCCACCACGTGCCCGTCTTGGGGAGCCGCCCGCCGAGCACCTCCCCAGGACGCCGGTCGGACGACCTCGTTGAGCATTCCGGTCGCGAGGTCGAAGACGAACCCGCGGACGTGCTCCTTGTGCACGAGGAACAGGTCGGCCTTGACCCGGCCCACCGACTGCCGGACATCCACGTCGAGGTCGGTGAACGCCCCACTCGCCCATGCCGACTTGATGCCCGCTCCGGCGAACCGAGTTCGTCCTCGGTGACCACACCGCCCGCCTTGTGAATGACGTGCGCCTCCCCCTCGATCGGGGTCCCGGTGAGTCGCCCCGGCCGCCTCGCCCCGTGGCGCGGGCGGTGCGTTGCTCCGTGCGAGGGAGGGGGTGTCACGGGGCGGGACACCGTTCGTTGCCCATGCATGACAGATCTCATGGTGAAGATTCCGGCCGACTGGCTGGCCCGGGTGTTCCTCTCGTTGCGCCGCGGCTCCTCTCCGGACGCGCAGAACCTGGCTTCCGAACTGGCGCCGTTCACGGAGAAGCCCGGACAGCGGATCCCGATCCCGCGGGCGACCGTCCTGCGGACCGAGCAGGCGCTGAGAGGAGAACTCGAACGCGCCGGAACGGACGAGCGCCGGGCACGGCTGGCGGAGGAGGCCGACTACCTGATCGGGGTCCGGGGCGGCGGGCGCATCCCCTAAGCAGGCCCGCCCCGAGCCGTGCCCCTCGACGGGTCCGCCCGTCCCGTGTTCGCGCGGGGCGGGCGGACCGGCTCGTGGGTCAGGTCAGATCACGGCGGGTCGGTGTCGACGCCGCTGCCGACCGGGCTCCCGACACAGCAGGAGGACGGCGAGCAGCATCGGGGTGACGGTCAGGAGTATGAACGTCACCGGAGTGTCGCTTCCTCCGAGGGGCCCGGTCGGTCCGGCGGACCGGGTGGCGCCGAACCCTCCACGCCGTCCCCCGGCTTCCGACGGAGACCGCCGTAGGGGGAGGGCGCGGCCGGTCCCGTCGCCGCCGCCGCGGCCAGGAGACGTCGTACGGCCCTGGACTGGTTCACCATCCTCAGGCGCCGTCCGTGCCTGCACCACTCGTCCAGGACGCGCAGGAGACCGGAGTCGGCGAAGGTGACGCGGGAGGTGTCCAGGACGAGCCCGGTGTAGCCGTGGGCGGCGGCCAGGGCGAGCGTCACGCGCAGGGGGCGGGCGGTGTGGTGATCGATCTCGCCCGCCGGGGCGATGGTCAGGACGTTGCCCCGGGAGTGGACCGTCATGGCGCAGGGCGCACAGTCGGCGCCGGTGTCGTGGGGGGTCGTGTGGGCCAGTATCGGGCTGCTCGTTGCTGTACTCACGAACCGGACAACGGTCCGGCCCCCCGGGGAGGCAACGCGACCGGGGGTTGCTTCACCCCTCGTCGGGGTCAAGATCCCCGGTGTGGCCGAAAACGGTCCCCCGTTCGGGGCGGGCCCGCGCACGGGAGGTCGGATGGACGGCCGGATGGTCGACTGCGCGGGCGCACGGGCGGATCGTCATTCGACCGGGGGTTCCTCGTCGAGGGAGCGCGGGCTCGGGGCGAAGTCGACCCGGATCCCGTTTTCCGTTCCGGGCCCGTGGCATCGGCCCACCGGCCGAGGTGGGAGGGGGCGTGCGCCGCCGTCCGCGGAACCTGTTCGGGTGCGCAGCGGGTGCTGGGCGTACCGGTTCCGTGGTGAGGTGAATCAAGATCGAGGGACTTCCGGCGCGGGTGGCCGGCTCACGTGGGAAGGAAACCCATGCCAGGTTTCATATCCGGCGGGCGCGGGCGCGTGGCGCCACGCGCCGCCGCGCTGGCTGTGTGCGTGTTCCTGATGACCGCAGTGTCCGCGCCCCAAGCCGTTCGTGGTGGGGGAAGCGGGGAAGGCGGAGGATCCGGGCTGAGATGGCAGCCGTGCGAGGAGCCCGCTGAGCGGGGATCCGAATGCGCGACGCTGCCGGTCCCGCTCGACTACGACCATCCGTCCGGGAAGGTCGTCGATCTTGTGGTGATCCGGCACAGAGCCACCAGCCCGTCGACGAGAATCGGTTCGCTGTTCTTCAGTCCCGGCGGACCCGGAGGACCCGGCACCGACGCTCTGCCGGTCTGGTACGACCGCTTCCCTGCCGAGCTGCGCAAGCGCTTCGACATCGTGAGCTGGGACCCGCGCGGCGTGGGCCGCAGCACGGCGGTGCGGTGTTTCCGCGACGCCGGGGAAGCGACGGCCTTCTGGGCGCGACAGCCCGTGGGATTCCCGGTGGGTGAGAAGGAGCGGAAGGCCTGGTTCGCCGGAAGGGCGGAGCTGGCCGAAGGCTGCAAGAAGCGTGCCGCGAACCTGCTGCCGTACGTCTCCACGTACTACAGCGCCCGTGACCTGGACCAGTTGCGCCGGGCCGTGGGCGACGAACAACTGCACTACTGGGGCCTCTCGTACGGCACGTTCCTCGGCGCGGTCTACGCCAACACCTTCCCGGACAAGGTGGGCGGCCTCATCCTGGACGGGAACGTCGACCCCCGCAATTACGTCGACGGCGCGATGAACGGCGAACCGCGACAGACCACGTCGTTGCGCATGGGATCGGACCTGGGCTCGGCCGACACCCTGGCTCAGTTCCTCACGCTGTGCGGGGAGGCACCCGCATCCCGCTGCGCGTTCTCGGCGGGCACCCCCAAGGCGACGCGCACGAAATACACGGACCTGATGCGGCGGCTCCAGCGCCGCTCAGTGGGCCGGTGGAGCTACGCACGGGCCGTCACGGAACTCCGGCAGGACCTGTACATCGTCCACCCGGGCTGGACCAGCGCCGCGGAGATGCTGCAAGCGCTGTGGCAGGAGCGCGAGCCCGAGGCAGCCGCGCCTCCTCCGGCAGGAAAGTACCCCGGAACCGAGCAGGAGGCCGCCGTGGTCTGCTCGGACAGCCCCAACCCCCGCGTGCTCGGCCGCTACGCCCAACTCGAGGCGTTCAGCGCCGAACGGGCGGGCGACCTCGGCCGCCGCTGGGTCTGGGACTACGAGTGGTGCGCGCAGTGGCCGACCACGACCGCCAAGCGCTACACGGGCCCGTTCGACCGGGCCACCGCCCATCCGATCCTCGTCGTCAACCCCGTCTACGACACGGCCACTTCGTATCAGGCGGCCCAGTCGATGACGAGCGCGCTGGCCGATGCCCGGCTGCTGACCCTGCAGGGCCACGGCCACACGGCCCTGCTCAATCCCAGTACCTGCGTGAACGACCACGCCGTGCGCTACCTCACCACGGGTACCCTGCCTCCCGCCAAGGCCACTTGCCGACAGGACACCCCGCCCTTCGCCCCGGCCGTGCCTCATGGCGCCGAACCATCAGGGCGTCACGCTCGCCGATGACTTCGGAACCGAGGGCCCTTGTGAGCAGGCGAACGCAAAGGCGTTCATGCTCGCCGTCGAGCAGCCCGTCAGCCTGCCACCGTCCTGCCGGCCGGCCTCACCGGCTCGGCACCCGCAGGCAGCGGGCCCGGGTGCGGAGCGCCGTGCATCGCTCCCGCCCGAGCTCCCGGGGGCGCGGTGGTGCTCAGACACGAATGAGTACCCGCGCTCACGCGGCCGGCCCCGCCGCGCCCGACCATGGAGGCACCGCAAGAAGCCCTCGTGAAAGGCACCAGCGTGCTCAGTCGCATCGCCTCCGCCGTCGTGCCCGTGTTCGGACGTCTGACCGTCACGGCCGACGCCGCGTCGCTGCCCGCCGGGGGCGCTCTGATCGTCGCCAACCACACCAGCCTCGCCGACCCCGCCGTCGTCATGGCGGCCCTGCGCCGCCTGGGCATCGAACCGGTGGTGCTGGCCACGGCGGGCCTGTGGCGGATCCCGTTGCTCGGTTGGTCGCTGACGCGCGAGGGACACGTACCCGTACGCCGGGGTACGGCGCGGGCCTCGGAAGCGCTGGACACGGCGGTCCAGGCCCTGCGCGCCGGCCGGCACGTCCTCGTCTACGGGGAAGGCCGCCTGCCGCTGCGCCCGGACTCGGGGGAGGCTCCGCCGGAGGACTTCCGCAGCGGGCCGGCCCGCCTGGCGCGAGCCGCCGGGGTTCCGCTCGTCCCGCTCGGCCAGGCCGGTGCCCGGCGGATCACCTCGGGCAGTACGGGCAAACAACTGGCCGGACTGCTGACCGCGCCGGTCCGCCGACCCCGCCTGCACGTTCACGTCGGCACCCCGAGAAGCCTTCCCGCCGACACCGGCGAGGCCACCGCGCACGCCCGACACGCCGTCACGGCCGCCTGGGAAGTGGCGACCCGCGCCCTCTGCGAGGCGTGATCGGACCGTCAGCCCGTCCCGAGGCGGGCGAGTTGTTCGGTGATGGTGTCGGCCGGGGGAAGGTGGCTCCGACGGCGGTGACGTGCTTCCAGTGCAGGGTGCCGTCGGGGGCGATGATGAAGACGGCTCGGCGCAGCCCGATGAGGGGTGCGGTGATCCCGAAGGCCCGGGCGACGGCCCGGTCGGTGTCGGCGAGCAGGGGCAGGCGCAGTCCGCGGGAGCGGGCGAAGTCCTCGTGGCTGTCGACGCTTTGGGGGCTGATGCCCCAGACCTTGGCCCCGCCGGCTCCCAGGGATTCCAGCCCGTCGGAGTAGGAACACAACTGGGTCGTGCACACGGGGGTGTTGTCGCCGGGATAGAAGGCCAGGACGACCGGGCTCCCTCGGTGACCGCCCAGGGAGTACTCGGTGCGGACGAACGCGTCCCCGGTCAGTTCACCTCCCGGCAGCCGGAAGTCGTCCACCACTTGGCCCACGCCTGGGGATCGGCCCACGATCGCTGTCCTCTCGGTTGCTGAAGGTGCGAGTGACGGCACCCGAAACCCGGAGCGCGGCCCCGTGTCCGATGGCCGCCGCCGGATCCGCATCGTACGCGGCGTCCCGCTCCCGGGTCTCGGTGCCCCGGTACCGGGGTGCGGACGGGAGCGGGTCCCCGCCGCCGCGTCCGAAGTGAACGCGGCCGGTCGTGCGCGTATGCGCCGCCGGACGGCGGCCGGACTCCGACCGGGTGCCGGACCCGACCACCGTGAAGGGCCGGCAGGTCAGCCGCCGGGGAGCACGCGAACCACGGCGCCGGGGACCTTGGCCCACCAGTGGTCGTAGCGGCGGTAGACCTGTGGCTCCCTGTCGCGGAGGAGGACCGTCAACGCCCCCGCCTCGACGCGGAGTCCCTCCCAGACCTCCTCCGGCAGCGGGTGGAAGGCCGTGACCTCGATCCCGCCCTCGGCCGGTCGCCACACCCCGGCGACGTACCCGTCGACCAGCACGGTCGCCAGCACGTCGCCGTTCCTGCGGATGACGAGGGCGCGGTACTCCGGCGGTATCACCCGTGCCCGGTCGTGGTAGGCGAGCAGGACGCTGTCCCACATGGCCATCAGCCGGGGCGGCGCCGGCGTGTCGCCGTCCGGGCGCGGCGCGTGCGGGACGTCGAACAACTCCTCGCCGTCCGGCCCTTCGTGGCGTACGAGGAGGTCGCCGAGCGCGCGCAGCGCCGTACGCACCCGTGTCCGCGGGACCAGGGAGAACTGCGCGACGTCCGCGACCGACGCCGGCCCGAAGCCCTCCAGGTAGCGCAGGACCAGCGTGCGCAGGGAGACGTCGGGCACCTGCGCGTCGGTCGTCACGGGCCGGACACGGGGGGCGATGTACGAGGGCCGGTGACCGAACGACCACGGGGGAGCGGTGGGCGCGTGCAGCAGCGGTGTGAACTGGCGCAGACCCCACCACGCGCCGGGCCGCGCCGGTGCGCCGAGCCGTTGTTCGAGCCACGCCTCGTAGTCCGCGTTGGTGCGGGGCCGGTCGGCGAAGGCCAGGATCTCCGGGACGAGGGCCTCGGCGTCCTCGGCGGTCAACCCGGACGCCGTGAAACGGTCGTTGAGCCGGGCGGCGCGCAACGACGGGTGCACGGCCTCGCGGAAGGTCGGGTAGTCGTCGGCGTGCACGGCGTGCAGGGTGATCCGCATCAGGGTGGACTTGACGACCGAATGACCGGCGAACGCGGAGTCCAGGTCGGCGGGATCGAAACCGCTCACCCGGTTCCACAGGGCGAGATACGGCGAGGCGGCCTGCTGGGCCTGGAGCGCGACCACGCGCCGCACGGCCTCGGCCGCGCCGATCGCCTCCCGGGACGACAGCAACTGTCGGGCGAGCGTGGAGCGGTTGAGTTCCCGCGCGGTGAACCTCATGTGATCCTCATGGCGTGGTCGTCACGTCCTCGTGTCGTGAGGGCCCCGAAGGGCGGTCGCCTTCGGGTGTCGCGGTGCGGCACGTCATCATGTCCGGATGACGAGGGAAGAATCGAACAAGCCGGCGCCGTGCCCGGGGTGCGGGACGTCGGAGCACGTGCCGGTCGAGCGGGCGCGCACGGACCGGAGCGGGCGGCGCGAGGACCTCGCGACGAGGCTCGCGTCAGGACCCGACCACACGGGCGGGGGCTGTACGCACCTCGCGGAGGGCATCGTCATCGCCGGCATGGCCGCCGCGGCGGGCGCGTACGCCGCCGACGACCGGAACCTGCCGTGGCTCACGGCCGTGGGCGCCGTCGCCGCCGTGCTGATCCTCGTGGCGACGATCGCGATCGTCCGCGGCGAGAACCGGGACGCGCGCAGGGTGCTCGCGGGCGCCGCCTGGGCGGCCGAACTCACCGGGGACGCGCGCTACTGTCCCGGCTGCCGTGGGGTGTTCTCCGCATCGGGATCCCCGTGGTCGCAGCCGGTGTCGCCGGAACGGTTCCGCCTGCACGTCTGGACGGCCGCCGGATACGGCGACCTGCTCGACGCGAAGGCGAAGGCCGGCGAACCGCCGTCGCCCTGATCGGCCGCGGGTCGCGGACCGCCGGCCGCCGGCGCCCGCGCGGCGGGGCTACTTCTCCGAGCAGCGGTCGGAGCCCGCGGCACCCGCCCCGTCGCCGCCCGCGGACTTCGCCTGGATCGACTCCGAGGACAGCGAGAAGTTCAGCTCCAATCCCGAGGCGGTCGGCCGGGCGGCGGTGAGTCGGGCTCCCGCCGGCAGGTCGTCGATGTCGATCGTCCGGGGTGCGAGCCGTTCGGCGATGCGGTCCACGAGACCCCCCGCGACGGGCAGCGAGCCCAGGGTGTCCACGGGCAGGTCGCGGCCCAGGACGCTGACCGTCGTCGGCGTCAGGGTCAGGCTGGTCGCCGTGGTGGCGAGCCGGGTGTGGACGGTGACCGGCAGGCCGAGGTCTCCCACACTGCCGGTGAGGGTCAGCCCGTTCGCGTCGCCGCCCACCTTCATGCCCGCCTCCGTCGACGAGAGGCGCTTCTGGAGGGTCCCGTACGAGACGCTCGCCGTGGCACGGCCGCCGCCGACGCCTCCGTCGGTGGTGACGCCGTAGAGGTCGGCCTCGACGTCCATCTCGGTGTCGGCCCGGTGCACGCCCCGGGCCGAGACGTGCACGGCCCCCACGTCGCCGGTCAGCGAACGCAGGCCCGCGAACGAGTCCGTCAGTTCCGCGCTGACGGCCCCGTCCGCCCGGAGCCGGCACGCCGCCTTCTCCTCGATGCGCTGCTGCGCGGAGTGCTTCACGACGGCGTTGGCCGTGCCGGTCGCCGCGGCGAGGACCACGGTGAGTCCGGCGGTGACGAGGACTGAGGTGCGGCGGAGCTTCATGAAGCGGCGGTTCCGATCTGTTTCAGCATCCCGAAGGCCTGGAGCAGGAGACGGGGGGGAGGGGTCGGGGTGACGGCGTCGCTCTGGCGCCGCCTGCGTTGGGTGCGCAGGACGGCGCGCACGGTGGACATGGCCGCGCCGGCGATCACGGCGGCGCGCAGGTCGGCGTCCGGGGTTCCGTCGGGGAGCCGCCTGAGGACGAGGAGCGTGAGCCGGTCCTCGAACTCGCTGAACGCCTGCACCAGCCGGGCGGCCACCAGCACCTCGGCGCCCTCGATGGAGTGGGTCAGGGCGGTGAGGCTGGAGGCCGCGAAGGGAGCCACCGCCGAGAGGAGCGCGTTGAACACCGCGTCCAGCGGCTCCTCGTCGGCGGGGCGGGCGGCCAGTTCCGATTCGACGTGGCGGAACAGGTCGGCGCTGTCGGGTACGAGCAGCGCCTCCTTGCTGTCGAAGTACCGGAAGAAGGTCCGCTCGGAGACGTTCGCGTGGGCGGCGATGTCCGCGACGGTGGTTCCCGCGAAGCCGTGAGCGGCGAACAGCGTGGCGGCGCCCTCGCGCAGCAGTCGGCGGGTCTGTTCCTTCTTGCGTTCGCGCAGTCCGGAGTCGTCGGGGTCGTGAGGCATGCATGAAGCCTAGCAATGACGGCACCCCTGTCAATTGTCAGTCCTGCCACTTTGTGCGAGGTTGGTTCGTGTCAGTCCTGCCACTTTCTTGTTTGGAGTCGATGTGCAGTTCCCCCGGCGCTCCCGGCGCCCCAGGCCGCGAGCCCACTCCTCCCGCCCGGGTGCGCTCGGCGCCTTCTGCGCCCGTCACCCGATGTGGGTGATCGCCGCCTGGCTCGTACTGCTGGCCGGGGCCTTCCTCGGCCGCCAGGCCGTCGGTCCCGCCTACAGCGACGAGATCAGCCTGCCGAGCACCCCTTCGCGCACCGGCGCCGACCTCCTGGCCGCCCACGCGCCGGGCATCGGGGACCCCAGTGGCCGCGTCGTGTTCCACGCGGACTCGGGCGCCGTCGCCGATCACCGCCAGGCCGTCGATCAAAGCCTCGCCGCCCTCGCGAAGCTGCCCCACGTCACCGCCGCCTCCAAACCGGTGACCGACGCCGACGGCCGTACCTCCTACACCACCGTCTCGTTCGACCGGCAGGTCAAGACACTCGGGCACGCGTACACCGGCTCGCTCGACGAGGCCACGGCCCCGGCCCGGGCGGCCGGAATGCGGGTCGGGTACGGCGGGGACCTCAACGAGGTGGTCAGGGAGCCCGCCAACGACAAGGCGAGCGAGATCGTCGGTGTCGTGGCCGCCCTGGTGATCCTCGTCCTCGCCTTCGGCAGCGTCGCCGCGGCCCTCCTGCCCCTGGTCACCGCGCTGATCAGCGTCGGAGTGGGTCTCAGCGTGGTGGGCATCGTGGCGGGCGTCGTCACCTTCGCGACCGCCGCCCCCACCCTGGCCACCATGATCGGCCTCGGTGTGGGCATCGACTACGCCCTGTTCCTGACGACCCGGTTCCGGCAGGACCTCATCGACGGCCACGACCCCGTCGACGCCGCCGCGCGCACCACCGCCACCAGCGGCCGCGCCGTCGTCGTCGCCGGAGTCACCGTCGCGGTCGCCATGCTGAGCCTCTACGCCTGCGGCATCGGCTTCATCGGCAGACTGGGCCTGGCAGCCACCCTCGCCGTCACGGTCACCGCCGCCGGAGCGCTGACCCTCGTACCGGCCGCCCTCGGACTGGTGGGACGCCGCATCGACCGCCTCTCCCTGCGCCGCCCCGTCGCCGAGACCACCGGCGGCCACGACGGCTGGCACCGCTACGCCGCCCTGGTGGCACGCCACCCCTGGAAGTTCCTCACCGCGGGCACGCTCCTGCTCGCGGTGTGCGCGGTACCGATGTTCTCCATGCGCCTCGGCCACGTGGACGACGGCGCCGACAAGGCGGGCACCACCACCCGCCAGGCTCACGACTGGATCGCCGAGGGTCGGGGGCCGGGCTTCGGCCCCGGCGCGAACGGTCCGTTCGTCCTCGTCGCCGACCTGGAAGGGGCGACCGCTCCCGCCGACCGGATCGGAGGCGACCTCACCACGGCCCTGCGGGACACGGACGGCATCGACCGGTTCACACCCTTCACACCGAGCCCCGACGGCAAGGTCCTGATCTCCACGATCACCCCCTCCACAGGCCCCCAGTCCGCGGGCACCGGGGACCTGTTCACCACCCTGAGCGCCACCACCGTGCCCCAGGCGCTGGACGGCAGTGGCGCGCACGGGTACCTCACCGGCAGCACCGCGGGCCGGCTCGACTTCCGCGACACCGTCACCCGCCGGCTCCCCGTCATCATCGGCATCGTCCTGGCGGCGGCGCTCCTGCTGCTCACCGCCGTGTTCCGGAGCGTGGTGATCCCGCTCAAGGCGGTGGTCATGAACCTGTTCACCACGGGGGCCTCGTACGGCATCCTCGTCGCGGTCTTCCAATGGGGCTGGGGGAGCGGCCTGCTCGGGCTGTCGGAGCCCGTGCCCATCGAGTCGTACGTGCCGATGATGATGTTCGCGATCGTGTTCGGCCTGTCGATGGACTACGAGATCTTCCTGCTCTCCTCCATCGCCGACACGTGGCGGCGCACCAAGGACAACACCCTCGCGGTCGGCACCGGACTGGCCGGCACCGGCAGGGTCATCTCCAGTGCCGCGCTGATCATGACCGCGGTCTTCCTCTCCTTCGCAGCCTCGCCCACCGTCGTCGTCAAGATGCTGGCGGTGGGGCTGGCCGTCAGCGTCGTCCTCGACGCGACGGTGGTCCGGCTCGTGCTCGTGCCGAGCGCGATGTTCCTGATGGGCCGTGCGAACTGGTGGCTGCCCCGGGTGCTGGACCGGGTCCTGCCCCACCCGCGTGCGCACACGGACGTCCCACCGGTTCCGCGGGCGGCGCCGGTCTCCGCGTCGCCTTCGGTGCCCACGGGCTGACCTCGGCCGCCCGCCGCCTGGCTCCAGCCGCCGGGCAGTCCCCGGTCGACGGCGCGGCGGGCGGATCCTCATCCGGGCTTCGCGTCACCCACGTCGATCTCCACGCCGGACGCCCGCGGACGGTCCAGCATGACCTCGATGAGCAGGGCCGTGACCGAGCTGATCACCATCAGCGGCATCAGGGTGCTCGCGTCCTTGCCGAGCAGGGCGGCGGCCAGCACGACGCCGGTGACCGGCAGACGGGTGGCCGCGACTCCCGCCGCGCAGATGCCCGCGGCCAGGGCGGGGGCCATGCCGAAACCGGGAAGGCCGCCACAGGCGATGCCCACCGCGGCTCCGATGGTGATGGCAGGGAAGATGGGACCACCTCGCAGGCTGCCCAGCGCGATGCCCCAGCCGATCAGCTTGAAGACGGCCAGCGCCACCAGCGAGCCCACCGCCCAGGCCCCCGGGTCGGCCGCCAGCGCGCCGATCACGATCTGGCCGGACAGCGCCACCTCGCCCGGGGAACGCCCGGTGGCCAGGGCGTAGGCGGTGATGGAGACGCCGATGCCCAGGGCGCACAGGATGATCCGGACCGCGGAGGCACCCGCCCACCGGTGGGTCCGCAGGCCCAGGAGCTTTCCGCCGGCGACGAGCGCCCCGATCAGGGCCGCCATGGGAACGCCCCACAGGAAGTCGGCGGCGTCGAGCAGTCCGGTGGGAGGCTTCTGCGGGAGGGCCAGTGACCCGATGCCGAGCCCGGTCCAATGGCCGAACCCGGTGAACACCAGGGCGCCGACGCCACTGGCGACCAGGGCGGGCAGGATCAGTACGACCAGCCGCACGCCGCCGAGTCCGGCGGCCTCCAGCACCATCACGGCCGGGATGAGCGGGCTGCCGAAGATGGTGCTGATGGCGGCGGTGGAACCCGCCATGCCGAGCACCGCGGTCAACTGGGGCCGGGCGGCGCGCTGTGTGGCCCGCACGCAGATCAGCGCGAGGCCGCCGCCCAGTGCCATGAGCGGGGCCTCGGGTCCCAGGATCACACCGAGGGGGAGACAGATCAGCGCGGCCAGGGCGACGCTCGGCAACTCGCGGGGCGTGGTCGTCGCCCCGCCGATTCCGAAGACGGGCACGTGACCGCCCGCGCCGGCCATCCGGGTGATGACGGGCGCGGCCAGCAGCCCGGCGAGGGCCAGTGTGGGCAGCCCCCACCACCACGGTGACACGGAATAGCCGAGCGCCTCGGGCGCGGACTCCCACACCCAGTGCTGAAGTTCGTGTTCGAGGCTGATGAAGCCGAAGGCGATGAGCGAGACGGGGATCCCGACGAGCGCGGACGCCAGGAGCAGCCGCAGCGTCCCGGGCGCGGTGAGGGCCTGACGGAGGGTCGGTTGTCGCTGCGACTCTGTCAAGACTGCCGAGCCCCCTCCGTGTGACCACTGCCGGTGACGGTCCCCACCAGGTTCGGTCCGACCGACGGCATCCGCAGGGCGGGCGGGCCGGACGAGTGAGGCTCACCGACCGGCCCACCCGCCTCCCGCCCGCTCCGTCGGCGCGCCACCGTACGCGCCCCTACGCTCCCGGTGCTCCCGGTCCTTCCGGTGTCTCCGCCGGACTCGCCGGACCCGCCGGACCCGCCGGACCCGCCGCCTCGCGATCCGCAGGACCGACCGGCCGCGCGTCGAGGAACTCGATCACCGTGATGGCGAACAGGACCGCCAGGACGATGCCGACGACGACCCACCCGGTGGGATAGGACCACAACGCGAGCGTCAGGGCACCCACCGCCAGGACCGCCTGGACCAGCCGGCGCTTCCAGCGGTGCACGAAGGGCCCCACCGGGCCCAGCCGCATCCCCATCTGCTCGGCGGCGCCCCGTGTGGCGTCGATGCCCGCCGACCACAGGTGGCGCACCTGACCGGCGCGGCGACCGGGGCCGCTGAGCCAGGCGCCCAGGGCGACCGCCACACCGAGGACGGCGACCGACCGCACGGCGGTCCGCAGGAAGCGCACCAACTGGTCGAACACGGCGGCCGCCGCGTCGGAGGAGACCCCCGCGGGCAGGGCGTCCAGGTACAGAGCCCGGGCGATCACCAGCCCCAGCCCCAACAGCAGGGCGCCGGCGGCGATCAGCAGGGCGACGGTCGTCAGCGCGCGCCGCCTGCGCCGGGCCGTCCACACGGCCAGGGCGGCGATCAGCACCACCACCACGGCCAGCCAGGTACCGAGGATCTGGAGCAGCCGGAAGCCGGTCTGGGCCTTCTTGACGTCCTTCGACTGGACGACGGTGAAATCGGTGTGGATCTCCGGGACCTTCGCCGCGACGCCGAGGCCGGCGTCGACCAGTCGCTGCTTCAGCTGGTCGATCACGGGGGCGAGGTCGATGGTTACCGCGTCGTCGGTCAACTTCACGGCGCCGCCGCCCTGTCCCGTGAGTGCCTTGACCATGGCTGCGTGGATGCGCCGGTTGGCGTCCGTCCAGAACGTCCGGAACCAGGAACTGGCTACCACGTTCGTGGCCTCCTTGCCGACGAAGCTCGCCACGGCTCCCTCGATCGGCGACCCCAGTTTGCCCAGGGCCTTCGAGAGCAGCGGGCGGTCCTCCGGCGCCGCCTCCTGCAGCAGGGTTTCCAGATCCAGGTGCTTGGTCACGGCCTGCGCCGCGCGAGCGCCCACCGCCTCCTGGACGGCCCGGTCGTCGACGAGCGGACCCATGGTGGCGACGTAGCGGTCGGTGTCACCCAGCAGGGAGGACGTCCAGGAGGCGACGACGGCCAGGGGAGTGAGGACGAGGACGAGCACCATGAGGATGGCGGACAGGGTGGAACGCAGCTTCCGGTGCGGACGGGACAACTCCGCCACCTGGGCTCGCAAGCGGGCGACTTCCGCGTCCTGGGCGTGTGTCACGGAGTTCTCCGATCGGTCGTGAGAAAGCGGTTCAGCGGCGGCTCCTGCGCCAGGACCGCGCCGATGGTCACGGCGAACGTGACGGCGGCGCAGATCGCGATGAGCCAGGACAGGAGGGTCAGCACCAGGCCGAGGGAGCCGTACTCGTGCAGCGCCCGGTTGAGCGCGGTCGGCATGTAGAGGGCGGCGCTCAGTGACAGCACCGTCGTGGCGATCGAGGAGAGGACGGCGCCGGGCAACAGGGCCACCCAGCCGATCCGGCCGGCGAGGAACAGGTGCTGGGTCCACAGCCAGACGCCGACGCCGAGGAGGAAGGACAAGGGGATCCCGACCCACAGGCCCGCCCCGAACCCCTCGCGGATCGGGCCCTCCATGAAGACCACCAGCAGCAGGGCGAGCAACCAGGCGAACCAGCGCCAGACGGCGATCCGGGTACGTGATTTCGGCAGTTGCCAGGCGCGTTCGCAGACCCGGGCCATGGCCCGGCTGAAACTGGTGGCCGAGATCAGGGCCATCAGCAGGCCGATGGTGCCCGTGGTCTCGCGCAGGCTCGTGCCGGTGGAGGAGCCCAGCACCTTCTGGAGTTCCGTGTCGGCCTGGCCCGTCAGCCCGAACACGGTCCGCAACGATTCCCGCAACTGATCGCGCACGCTCTGGGGTGCGAAGGCGGCCACGGCGAACAAGAGCGGCACGGACGCCAGGAAGGCCTGGGAGGCCAGCCGGGTCGCCCCGTCCAGGAGGTTCGTCGACAGGAGGCGCCCCGTCAGTTCCGTGACGACGGGGAACCGCTCCTCGGTACGGGCGCGCAGGTCTCGCAGCCGTTCCTTCCACGACATGACACCTCCCATCGCGCCGCAGGACGTGCCGACCCCGACAGTCAGTCAAGCGCCGGCTGCGGGGGAGGGCGCGCGCTGCTGGGCCGATCGGGTGGCCGTCGGGCCGGCTGCGCGAAGCGGTCGCGACCCCCTGCCGTTTGAAACAAACTGTTGACGTCTGAAACAAACTGTTGACGCACCCCTATCGGGAACGCGTGGCCCGGCGCACCATCCAGGTACCGTCCCCGTCCCCCGGCGTACCGCCCGGCCCGCGGCGGGACAGGGATCCGCCCAGACTTCGTCGGGAGGCACAACGACATGGATCCACACGGCGCGTGTCCCGCCACCTCCTCGCCCCCGGTCCGGCCGTCCGAACCGCCCCCCTCCCGGTCGACCCGCGGAGCGCCCAGCCGCCGCGGCGTGCTGACGGGCCTGGGCATGGCGGCCGCGGCTCCCCTCGTCCTCGGTGCGGCGACGCGGGTGCGGGCGAGGGACCGTCCCGGGAGCGGCGGCGGCCCGGTCGGCCGGGCCACCGTGCTCCGGAACGCGTCCCTCGTCCTGACGATGGACGCCGGCGTGGGGGACGGCCCGCTGGGGGCCGTCGAACACGCCGACGTCGTCCTGCGGGACGGCGCCGTCGCCGCCGTCGGTGCCCGTCTCCCGGCGCCGCCCGGCGCACGGGTGGTCGACGCCTCCGGCAAGCTGGTCCTTCCGGGCTTCGTCGACGTCCACACGCACCTGTGGCAGTCCTCGATGCGGGGCGGATGTGCGGACCGCGATCTGTTCGGCTGGTTGGCGGCCTGCAACCGGCCGACGTTCCCGCGCATCGCGCCCGCCGACATGTACCGCTTCGTGCGGCTGGCGGCCCTCGATTCCCTGCGGTCCGGCGTGACCACGCTCGTGGACTGGGTGGACGCGATCGGCTATGAGACCACCGAGCGGTACGTGCGGGCCCTGACCGACACCGGGGTGCGCTTCACCTACGCCATGTTCCAGGCCGAACCGCAGGCCGCCCTCCTGCCCCGGGTGAAGAAGGAGCTGATCGACCCGGCTCCGCTGGCCTCGGCGCAGATCGCCACCCATGCCGCCCGGCCCATCGAAGGGTTGAACCGCCTCCACTGGGAGATCGCCCAAGACCTCGGCGTCATGCTCAACAGCCACGTCCTGGAGCGCGTCGAGCAGCGCGCCGACCAGCCGATCGACGTGCTCGGCGACATCGGGGCGTTCGGCCCCCGGCTCCTGATGAACCACGCGATCCATCTGGGCGACGAGGAGATCGCCGCCGTCGCGGACCACGACGTGCGGCTGGCGCACTGCCCGCTGAGCAACATGCGGCTCGCCTCGGGAGTCATGCGATTACCCGATCTCGGCCGGCGGGGCGTCAAGGTGGGGCTCGGTCAGGACGGCGGGACCAACGACAGTTCGGACTTCTTCGCCCTCATGAAGAGTGCCGTCGGCCTCCAACGCGCCCGCTCGCAGGACGCCGGGGTGTATCCGGGGGTCGAGGACGTGCTGCGGGCCGCCACGCTCGGCGGGGCCGGGGCGATCGGCATGGCCGACCGGATCGGGTCGTTGACCCCGGGCAAGAGGGCCGACGTCATCGTGATCGACCCTGCCACGCTCAACTTCGCGCCGCGTTTCGACCGGGTCAATCAGATCGTCTTCAACGGTCGGCCGGAGAACGTCCACGCGGTCTTCGTCGACGGCCGACCACTCGTCCTCGAAGGCCGACTGCTCGACGTGGACACCCGGCGCGTCGTGCGCGAGGCCGAGGAAGCCGCCTCCCGACTCCGATCCGCCGACTGACCCCGCTCGGTCGTCTGCTCGTGCACCACGATCCGGACCGAACATATTTGACTGATCGTTTCAGAACGGTCTAGGCTTCCCGATGTGGCCAGGACCAAGGAATTCGATCCGGACGTCGCGCTGCGGGCAGCGCTGGAGCTGTTCTGGCGGCGCGGCTACGAGGCGACGTCGATGGCGGATCTCGTCGAACACCTCGGCGTGGGGCGGGCGAGCATCTACGCCACCTTCGGCAACAAGCACGCGCTGTACCTGAAGGCGTTGGACCGGTACGCGGAAAGCCGGGACCCGGGGCTCCTGTCGGAACTGTCCCAGCCGGGACCGGCCTTGCCGGCCGTGCGCGCGGTCGTGCGCCGCTTCGCCGACGAGGTCGGATCCGAAGGCGGACGCCTGGACGGATGCTTCATCGTCAATGCCGCCGCCGAACTGGGGGCGCGCGACGCGGGAGCCGCCCGTCGGGTCGAGGCGAGCTGGAGCCACCTCGAGACCCTGCTGCACTCGGCGCTCACACGGGCCCGCGCCCAGGGCGAACTGCCCGAGGGGCGCGATCCGCGCGCGCTCGCCCGGATGCTCCTGGTGCTGATGCAGGGCCTGCGCGTGGTCGGCAAGGTCTCGGCTGATCCCGCCCGGGTGCGGGAGGCGGCCGAGCAGGCGCTGGAGTTGCTCGACTGAGGGGCCGCCCCGGATCGTGTTCGCCCCGCCTTCATTCTAGAACGTCCGGTCAAAAAATGATCGATCCGTTACTCGACAAGGAGCCTCACCCGATGCCCACATCCAAGCCCGCATCCGTCTCCACGCGCTTCGTCGACCAGAGTGTGCTCGTCACCGGCGCCGGCTCCGGCATCGGCCGGACCGTCGCCCTCGCCTTCGCCGCCGAGGGGGCCCGCGTGGTCGTGGCCGGCCGCACGGCCGCCTCGTTGGACGAGACGGTGGCGCTCATCGAGAAGCAGGGAGGCACGGCCGTCGCGGTCACCGCGGACGTGACCCGCTCCGAAGACGTCCGGGCCCTGGTCGACCGCACGGTCGAACGCTTCGGCAGCCTCGACGTCGCCGTCAACAACGCGGGGGTCTTCCGGGGCGGGGCGCCCGTCGCCGACCTGCCCGAGGAGGAGTGGCGCACCATGCTCGACGTCAATGTGACCGGTGTGCTCCTCGGCCTCCAGGCCGAGGTCGCCCAGATGCGTCGTCAACCGACCGGCGGGGCGATCGTCAACATCTCCTCCAACCTGGGTGCACACGCCCGCGTCCAGGGCGCGGCCGGCTACATCGCGACCAAGGCGGCCGTCTCCGCCCTGACCCGCGCCGCCGCCCTCGACCACATAGCCGACGGGGTGCGCGTGAACGCGGTCAGCCCCGGCCCGTCGGCCACCGCAATGTCCCTGGAGCCGGGCGAGAGCGACGCGGACCGCGCGCTCCGCATGAAGGGCGAGTCGCCCCTGGGTCGGGTGTCCTCCACCGAGGAGATCGCGGCGGCCGTGCTGTACCTGGCCTCGCGGGACGCCGCTTCCGTGGTCGGCGCCGACCTGGTGGTCGACGGTGGCGCCTCCGCCTGAACCGTGCGAAGCCCCGCCGGGTGCGCTGTTCGGCGCCTGGCGGGGCGGGTGGGGGAGCGCGCGAGAGGGTCAGTCCACGTCGAGGTGGTACACGCCCGCCTTGGCGTCGGCGAAGAGGGTGAACCGCACCTCGGGAGCCGTGTCCCCGCCCCGGGAGGGGTCCGAGTCGGCGAAGTGCGAGGGGTCGTTGAGGTCCGTGAGGTCCGCGAGGTCGACCTCCACGGGTTCGGCGTCGACCAGGACGAACTCGCCGTAGGCGTCGAAGTCGCCCGGCGCGTCCGCCACGCCGACGTGGATCGGGGTGTCGTCGGGGAGTCCCGCGAGGACGGACCGGAGGCGCCCGGCGGTCCAGACCTGAGGTGTGTGCTCGAACGTGTCTGCCATGAGCCGAGGGTAGTGGCGCCGCCGCGGCGCCCCCGGTACCGCCGCGCCGAGCCCTCCGGGCGGGCGCACCCCGGCCGGACGGGCACGACACGGTGGCGCGCGAACGAGTCACCCGGCCCGGGCGCGACCGCCGCACCGCGGGCGACCGCCCGGGTCCGAGGGTTCACGACCACCGGGCATGTGTTCCACAAGTCCACCCCGGCGGCCAGGAGCCCTCGTGTCGCCCGTGCCTCGGCGGGGGTCCACGCGGAGCGCTCGCCCGCGAACAACTTCTCGTAGGCGCCGTCGTGGGTCGACTCCTGCCGCGGCAGCCGATCGACGGCGTCCAGGCCGCGGGCCAGATCCTCGAAGAAGTTCCACGCCTCCAACACCGCACCCGGCGGCGCCACGCGACCATCCGGATCGTCCAGCCATCGCTGGACCCGCGTCAGGTCCAGCAGAGCGACCTCGTGGGCCGCGAGCCCGCGCCCCCGTCGATCCGCGTACGTCCTCGCCCGCCGGGCCGTCGCGAACACCGGCAGGCAACGGCGTCCGGCCGCCGGCACGGCGAACACCCGGTCGGGCGTGTCGCCACGTCCGCCGAGCCACAGCACCACCGCGCCGCGTTCACGTCCGCGCACCCGGTACGCGTACAGCCGGCCGCCCCCGACGCTCTGCCGGAACGCGTCCGGCCCGTCACCCTCGATCTCCGTCACCCGCCCACCCTGACAGGACCCGCCCGGCAACGGCACGGCAGGTCCCTCGGCGGCCCGACCGCCGCCCGTACGATTCCTGCGCGGACCGGGCGCGACCAGGGCGTTTCCAGGCGGAATGCGCCCCTGCGGATGCTCGCCCACACTGTGGGGATGAGGCGTACTCGGACGGTACTGCTCTCCCTCGCCGGCCTGCTCGCCGCGGTCGTTCCGGCCGGGACCGCCACGTCGATGCCCACCGCCCCCGCGCCGCAGGGCTGCGCCGCCTCGCCGGGCCCCGCCCGGGGCCAAGCGCGGCAGGTCCTCGACATCGCCGAGCGGGCGCGGCGGGAGTTCGACCTGAACTCGGTGATCCTGCGCGTCACGTCCGGCGACAAGGACCTGCTCACCACGGCCCTCGGCGAGTCGATGACGGGGGTCCCCGCCCGACCGTCGATGCACTTCCGCACGGGATCCGTGGGCATCGTCTACATGGCGACCGCCCTGCTCCAACTCGTCGAGCAGGGCAAGGCCACACTGGACGATCCGGTCTCCCGTTGGTTGCCCGACCTGCCGCACGGCTCGGAGATCACCCTGCGGATGCTCGGCGCCTCCACTTCGGGCCTCCACGACTACGTCACCGACCCGAAGTTCCTCGCCGCCCTCGAAGCCGCCCCCTTCCGCGAGTGGACGGCGCGCGACGTCGACGAGTACGCCACCTCACAGCCCCTCCTCTACCGGCCCGGAACCAACTGGAGCTACTCGCACGCCAACTTCCAACTCCTCGGCGCGGCACTGGAGAAGATCAGCGGCATGCCGTTGCAGCGCCTGCTCGCCGAACGCGTGATCGGCCCGCTCGGCCTGAGCCGGACGGGCAACCAGTACACCCCGGAGATCCCGGCCCCCGTACTGCACGCCTTCACCTCGGAGCGCGGCACGTACGAGGAATCGACCTTCTGGAACCCGTCGTGGACCACGGCCCGCGGCGCCGTCCTCACCGGCGACATCTGCGACCTGGCCCGCTCGGCCCGGGGCATCGGCACCGGTGAGTTGCTGTCCGCGCAGTCCTTCAAGACCCAGCTCGACCCGGGCACGATCGGCCTGGGCCACGCCACGGCCGACTGTCCGGCCACGGTCTGCCTGACGAACACCCCCGCCACGCACTTCGGATTCGGCGTCCTGGTCATCAACGGCTGGATCCTGACGAACCCGTCCTTCTCGGGATACGCGGCGATCCAGGCCCACCTGCCGGCCGAGGGGCTCTCCATCGCGGTCTCGACCACGAAGGGGCCCAAGAGCCCCGAGGGCAACCAGGCCCAGGAGATCGCCGAGCGCATCGCCGCGGTTCTCACTCCCGAACACCCCCTCACCCTCAAATGACGCCCCCTCGGTCTGGTCAACCGTCGGCCGTGTCGACCCCCACGGCCGGGTTGCGCGCAGGAGTGCAAGGTGTACGTGCGCGCCCGGGGCTCCTACGGGGCGTCGAGGGGATCGGGGCCCAGCAGTTGCAGTCCGGTGTCCTCACCGAAGAGGCCCTCCACCCAGTTGGTCTGGTAGATCGTGTCGAGGTAGCGCTCGCCGAGGTCCGGGGCGATGGCGACCGCGGTGAGGCCCGCGGTGTCGTGCCGGGCCAGCCATTGCGTCGCGCCGCCGACCACCGTGCCGGTCGATCCGCCGAACAGGAAACCCCGTCGGGCCAGGAGACGGCAGGTGCGGATGGTGTCCTTCTCCTCGACGCACACCGCCTCGTCCACGAAGGACTCGTCGAGCAGCGGAGGGCGAACGCTCATCCCCAGACCGGGGATCATGCGGCGCCCGGGCGCTCCGCCGAACGTCACCGATCCGACGCTGTCCACGGCGACGACGGTCACCGGACGGTGCCACCGGCTGAACCAACGGGCACAGCCCATGAGCGTGCCGGTGGTGCCCGCTCCCACGAACAGGACGTCCAGCCGGGGGAAGGCACGGGCGATGGCCGGAGCCGTCCGGTTGTAGTGGGCCCGCCAGTTGGCCGGGTTGGTGTACTGGCTGAGCCACACGTACCGCGGGTCCTGCGCGCACAGCCGGCGCACGTAGTCGAGCCGCGCCGTGAGGAAGCTGCCGTTGTCCTCGTGGCCGGTGACGACGTGGACCTCGCTGCCCAACGCCTCCATCATCAACCGGGTCGCCAGGTTGCAGCGGGAGTCGGTCACACAGACGAACCGGTAGCCCTTGCTCGCCGCGATCACGCTCAGCGCCACGCCCAGGTTCCCGGACGAGGACTCCACGAGGGTCGAACCGGGGGTCAGGATCCCTTCTCGCTCGGCGGACTCCACCATCTCGGCCGCGGCCTTCAACTTGACCGAGCCGGCGAAGTTGAAGCCCTCGCACTTCAGGAACAGCGGGCATCCGAGGGTCGGCCGGAGGTCCACGTACAGCTCTTCCTCGTTGAACGCCTGGGGGACGGATATGACGTGCACGATGGCCTCCTCTATCCGTACCTGCGCACTTCGTGGAAGAAGTGGTCGATGACGCGGAGTTCTCCGGACCGATTCACCTCGTCGTAGACGTATTTGCCGACGGCCAGGTCGAGCACGCCGAGGCCGAACGGGGAGAACACGACGGGCCGGTCCCCGCCCACCGTCACGCGACCGGCCATCACGTCGTCCAACGTCCCGCGGATGAACCGGCGGTCGCCCGTGAGCTGCTCGGTCAGATGCGGCGACGTGGCGGCCCGGAGACAGTGATCGACGTCGTCCACGATGTTGGTCGAGGCCAGCAGGACCCGCGGCGCGAGGTCGCGCAGCGAGATGTGCAGCACCACCGGAGCGTGCGCGAACCACGCGGGGTCCTCCACGTGCGGCCGGTCGGCGACGGTCGCGAAGACCACCAGGTCACTGAGGCGGATCAGACTCTCCGGGTCGTCGTGGACGGTGATCCGGCCCGGCGCGCCCGATTGTTCCAGGTACAGCCGGAAGCCCGCGCAGCTGCGGGCGCTGAGGTCGTGGACCCCGATCTCGTCGAAGGTCCAGCCGGTGGCCGCCAGGAACGTGTGCACGTAGCGCGCGATCAGTCCCGTGCCGAAGAACCCGACGCGTTGCGGCCGGGGCCGGCCGCGGGTGAGCCAGTCGGCGGCCAGGGCGGCGGAGGCCGCGGTTCTGCTCGCGCTGATGATGGAACTCTCCAGGCAGGCGAAGGGGTAGCCCGTGACGGGGTCGTTGAGGATCAGTACGGCCGAGGCCCTGGGCAGGTCCGCCGATACGTTTCCGGGGAAGCTGGAGATCCACTTCAGGCCGTCCACGGGGTCCGCTCCGCCCAGGGAGGCGGGCAACGCGATCATTCGGGACGACGGGCGGTCCGCGAAGCGCAGGAACGTGGAGGGCGGGTTCACCGAACGGCCCGCGCCGTGCAGCCGGTACGTCTCCTCGACCACCTTCACCAGGTGTTCCTCGCGCCCCTGGAGGGCTTGGCGAACCTGCTCTCCCGGGATCACGGCGAACGGGGGAACGGAAAGCGGCTCGGGCGACGCGGCCCGACGAGCCACCGGGTCCGGGCCCGGGTCCGGTGTCGCGCGCGCCGCCGGGCTCCGAGCCGGAGCCCGCGTCGATGTCGCCGTCGTGTGGGCGTCGGTGGTGGTCATGGGACGGTCACCTCGATGGTCGGCGCGCAGTCCGGCAGCCGCAGCGGATCGGCCATGGCCACGACCACGTTCCTCGGACCCCGGAAGGGTTCCCTGGCGTGAGCGGTGCGGAGGTTGTCCAGCAGCAGCAGGTCCCCTGTCTGCCAGGGCCGACGGACGGTCCGGGCCTCGTACACCGAGTTGATGCGCTGGACGGTGTCCTCGGCGAGGGGTTCGCCGTTGCCGTGAAGGGTGTTGAAGGGCAGCCCGTCGGCGCCGTACTCGTCGACGAGGTATTCGCGGATCTCCGGGTCGAGCGTCCATTCGTTGAGGAAGGCGATCTGGTTGAACCAGCACCGTTGCCCGCCGATCGGATGTCGCACCACGGCGCTGCGGCGCTGTGTGGTGCGCAGCGTGCCGTCCGGCAGCCAGTGGAAGTCGATCGCGTTGTCCCGGCAGTGGCGTGCGATCACGTCCCGGTCCTCGGTGCCGAAGGCCTCCGCGACGGAGGCTCCGATCTCGTCGTTGTAGCTGCGGATGAGGATCCACCCCTCCCGTTCGAACCGGTCGGTCAGTTCACTCGGCAGGGCTTCGAGGACCGCCGTCGAGTCGGCCACGGTGGTGGCACCGCCCTCCTCGGGCGCCTGGACGCATCCGAAGAGCATCAGCGACGGGAACGTGTGGGCGTAGCTGAGTTCGTGATGCATGCACATGGGTTGGTTCGTGGGCCACTTCGTCGAGGAGTGGACGCCCTCCGCGTACGTGTGGCGGGGCGCGAATGCCTCCCTCTCGGTCATCGGCGGCGCACCGAGTCGGTGCAGGATCGCGCCGACCCGTGGCGCGCCGTCGATGTCCAGACCGCGTACCAGGACGGCCCCGTGGTCGACGGTCGCCGCGCGCAGGGCGTCCCGGTGTCGGGCGACCCAGTCGGTGGGGTCGGCGGTCTCGACGCGGAGGATGGGGAGTTCGTCCGGCCGGGGGCGGGCGTCCAGGAGCGTGGACGGGAGGGTGACGGTCATCGGATTCTCCTGTCGATCGCGTCGATCGCGTCGATCGCGTCGATCGCGTCGATCGCGTCGATCGCGTCGGGCCGGCGTGCGGCCGGCGGGTCGGGGTGCGGTGGTGCCGAGGGGTCGGGGCGCGCGGTGCGGCTGTCGACCAGCCGGGCGAGGTCGGCGAGTACCGGGTAACGGGTCAGGTCCTTGAGGGAGATCGTGCGGTCCAGGGAGACGGCGACCCTGAGGGCGGCCAGTGAGGTGCCCCCGAGGTCGAAGAACCCGTCCCGGCGGCCGATCCGATCCGCCGGGATGCCCATGGCGCCGGCCCACGCGGCGGCGATGCGCCGTTCGGTGGGCGTACCCGGTGGCCGATGCCGGTCCTCGACCGCCGGGTCGTGTGCGGACGCCAGGGCGATCAGGGCCCGCTTGTCGATCTTGCCGTTGGGGGTCAGCGGCAGGTGCGGGCGCCACTGGAACACGGACGGGACCATGTACGCGGGGAGCCCCGCGCCCAGCCGGTCCCGCACCTCGCCCGCCGGGAGCGGGCCGCTTCCCGTGTAGAAGGCCGCCAGGTACCGGTTGTGGCCCGGGCCCCCCGCGGCCACCACCGCACCGTCGCGGATCCCGGGCACCCGCAACAGGGCGCTGTCGATCTCGTCCACCTCGATGCGGAAACCGCGGATCTTCACCTGGTGGTCCCGGCGCCCGAGGAACTCCAGTGCTCCGTCCGGCAGCCGGCGGCCGTGGTCGCCGCTGCGGTAGAGGCGGCTGCCCGGGCGGTGCGGGTCGGCGCGGAAGACGAGCCGGGTGCGTTCCGGGTCATTGACGTACCCGCGGCCCACGCAGACGCCCGAGAGCACGATCTCGCCGGGAGCGCCGAGCGGAACGGGCGACAGGTCCGCGTCGACGACGTAGACGCGAACGTTGTTCACCGGCCGGCCGAGGGGGACGCGAGCGGAGTCCGGCGCCCGGTCCATGACGTGGTGGTTGGTGTCGTCGGAGGTCTCGGTGAGCCCGTACGCGTTGACCAGTCGTACGCCGGGCGCGGTGGCGAACCAGCGCTGGACGAGTTCCCGCCGGACCGCCTCGCCGGTGACGCAGACGCAACGCAGGTCCGGCAGCTCGCGGGGGGCGCGCTCCAGACACGACAGGATCGCGTCGAGATAGGAGGGCACCACCTGGAGCACGTTCACCCGACCCAGGACGAGGGTGTCGAGGAAGCGCGGGACGTCCAGCACGGCCTCCTGTTCGACCAGGTGCGTCCGGCCGCCGGTGAGCAGGGCGGAGAGCAGTTGCCACAGGGAGATGTCGAAGCACTGGGGCGCGCTCTGGGCGACGACCGTTCCCCGGCCGATCCCCAGGTCGTCGATCTTGGCGTAGAGGTGGTTGAGCAGGCCGGCGTGCTCGCACATCGCCCCCTTGGGTTCGCCGGTGGAACCCGAGGTGAAGTAGATGTAGGCCGCAGACTCCGGGCGGACGTGCACGCCGGGGTCCGTGGCGTCCGGACTCTCGTCGTCCGCCGCCTCGACGGGCAGGACCCGGACCTCCGGCATGGAGGCCAGCGCCCGGTCGAGCGGGTCGGTGTCGCCGGACCCGACCAGTGCGAAGCGGCACGCGGCCCGACCGAGCATCGCGGCGACGCGGTCGGCCGGGAAGTGCGGTTCGACGGGCAGGTAGACGCCGCCCGCCTTCAGGACCCCGATGACGGCTGCGGTCCAGCCGAGGTCGCGCTCGCTGACCACGGCCACCACGTCCTCCGCGCACAGGCCTCGAGACAGCAGGGCGCGGGCCAGCCGGTTGGCGCGTGCGTCGAGTTCCCCGTACGTCCACTGCCGCCCGCCGCGCACGACGGCGACCGCGTTCGGGTGCGCCCTCGCCTGTCGCGCGAAGACCTCGTGGGCTCGCAGCGGCGGCAGGTCCCGAGAGGGTCCGGCGAGTTCCTCGATCTGGTGGTGGAGTTCGGCCGCCCCCAGGAGGCTCTGTGGCCCCGGTGCGGCGTCCGGGTCGGCGATGAGCAGTTCCAGCGCGGTGCGGTGGTACCCCGCGATCCGCGCGGCGCAGTCGCGGTCGTACGCGTCCGTCCGGTGACGCAGCCGCCACTCGCGCCGACCGTCCTCGCGGCGCGTGACCGACATCCGCAGGGGCGGGCCGACGTCGGGGCGGGCGCCGGGCCCGTCGTCCTCACCGAACGGATCGAACACGATCACCGGCACGGAACCGGGGACCGGCGGCGGCCGGTGCCCGTCGACGTCGACGGACGGCTCGCGGCGGGCCGCCGGTGCGCCGGGCATCGCGGACAGCGCCCGATGCACGTCGAGCACCAGCGTCCGCCAGGAATCGGTCGTGATCGTCACGCGGCAGGGCAGCGGGTCGCGGCCCGGGGCGGTGACGCAGGCTCCCACGACCTCGGACTCCCCGGACAGCGCGCCGAGGACCTTGAGGTGCGCGGCGGTCAGCACCGACGCCGGGCTCACGCCGAGACGGTCGGCGAGGCGGTCGAGGTCGGCCAGGAGGTCATCGGGGATCACCAGGCGGTGGGCGGACGTGCCCGGTACCGGTGTACGGGTCCATCGCGGGACGGTCGTGAAACCTCCCGCCGAGTCCCGGCCCGAGTCCGAGTCCCAGTCCGAGCCCGAGCCCGAGTCCGAGCCCGAGTCCCGGTCCGTGTCCGACCCCGGTTCCGGGTGCGTGCCCGTGGGGTCGGGGAACCGCTCGTCCGTCGTCCCGGTCCTGCCCATCACTGCCACCTCCGCTGCCGCGAGTCCTCGTCCGGGCCGATCTGCCGGGCCGGATTCCCGCCCCAGTGCGCGTTCCGCGGCACCGTCTCGCCCTTCATGACGAAGGAATCGGGAGCGATCACCGCGCCCTCGCCGACCGTCACGCCGTAGTGCACCAGGGCGCCGACGCCGACCGTGCAGTGCGAACCGAGCGTGGTGGTGTCCGACTTGAAGGCGCCGTCCTCCTGCGAGTGGCACTGCACCGCGCTGCCGGCGTTGAGGGTGCAGCGGTCCCCCAGGGTGACCATCGGCCGTTCGCTCAGACCGCAGCCGTCGTCGAAGAGTTCGCGGCCGATCCGGGCGCCCAGCAGACGCCACAGCGGGCCCTTGAACGGGGTGCCGTCGTAGAGCCGCAGGTAGGCGTCCGACGGCACCTTCCAGTACCGTTCGCGCCGCCAGAAGCGGACGTCGTAGATCGAGCAGAACAGCGGGCCGGGGGAGTGCAGCGCCGTGACGGCCCGCTCGACGAGCACGAAGTACACCGTGCCGAGGAGCACGACGAGCACGTTGGCCAGCGCGATCACCACCGCCCCGAGCACGTCGTAGAGTTCCGCCGCGACCGCGAAGAGCAGGGTGACCAGGAAGAAGTACAGCCAGCGCACACCGAGGTACCACGCCATGGTGGCGGCGTTGTGCCGGTTCTTGGCGGGCAGCAGGCGCCGCAGGTCCGCACCGCTCCTCAACTCGTCGAAGCCGCTGTCCCGCAGCACCGACCGGGGAATCTCGAAGCTCGGCGAGCCCAGCAGGCCCACACCCTCCCTGATCGCCCCGTCGACGGGCACCATGACCTTCGTCGCGAGCAGGCAGTTGTCGCCCGTCCGGCCCCGTGCCGGGTAGGCGATCCGGTTCCCGAGGAAGTTGCGGGGGCCGATCGCGACCCGGGACACGCGGAACGAACTCCCGGAGAATTCGGCGTTGTTGATCGACAGGCCGTCGGCGACCATGGTTCCGCTGCCCACGGAACTGAGGTACGGCGAGTCCTGCTTCACCTCCGTGCCGAAGTTCGACCCGGTCTGCACGACGCGCGAGAGGTCGTATCCGAGGCACCACCGCAGGTGGTGGACGACGGCGGAACTGTCGCCGAAGAGCCGGTTCAGGAAACGCCTGTTGGTCATCAGCGTGATCACCCGGTGCACCCCGTGGTGGAACCCGTACAGCCGGTACACCCGACCCGCGGTGAGGGCTCGGCTCAGCAGGCGGGGAACGACGGCGATCACCAGGAGGCCCAGCGGAACGGCTCCGAAGAAGACCACCACCGAGGCGGTCAGCGCCTCCACGTAGAACGTCCAGGAGGAGAGCGCGGTGGGACCGGGCTCCAGGACCGAGGCGAGCTGCGGGGCCTCGGCCAGCAGGAGGCCCACCCCGCCGAACGTCAGCGGCAGGTACACGAGCAGCACGGCCAGGACCTGCAGGACGCCGTGCAGCGCCCGGCGCCAGGTGCCGCAGTCGGCCGGGTCGACCATCTGGAAGTCCACCGGGGCCGGCTGCGCGGGAGAGCCGTGCCAGTGCGCGCCGGCGGGCACCGTCTGCCCGCTGTGCAGGCTGGAGGCGTGGCCGAGCCGGGCGCGGTCGCCCAGGCCGGTGGCGATGTCCAGGACGGTCGCGTCGCCGACCACCGAGTCCGCGCCGAGCGTGACGGGACCCGTCTGGATCAGGCCGTCGTGGGCCCGGTAGCAGCTGAGGTAGGCGTCCTTGCGGACCACTGCTCCGGAACCGATGGTCAGCAGGTCCGTGCACACGGGCACGATCCGGGAGAAGACGGCGACGCCGGGTCCGATCCGCGCGCCCAGTGCCCTGAGGTAGAGGACGTAGAGCGGCGAGCCGACGAACAGCACCAGGGGGTCGGAGCGCACGAGCGTCTTGACCACCCAGAAGCGGACGTAGCGCACGCTCCAGACGCGGACCTGGGACGGCCGCCACCGGCCGATGAGCACCCACTTCACCAGGATCGGAAAGCCGCACAACCAGACGAGGACGACCAGGCCGAACAGCACCGCCCGCAGGTACACCCCGACGACTCCCGACCCCGCGGAGATCCACTGGTACCCGAGGACGCCCGCGAGGGCGAGGAGGTAGGAGTAGCCGAGGAAGGCCAGCAGTTGGAGCCCGCCGCAGAGCAGGTGGCGCGGCACGCCGACCGGGTCAGGGAGCACCGGCGGCCTCGGCCCGGCGGGCTCGAACGCCTCGCCGGGGGGCTCGGGAGCGGGCGCCGAGAGCGCCGTCGCGAGACTTCGGATCGTCGGATTCCGGTAGATGTCCTTCATCGACACGGGCGGCAGCCCCTCGGACTTGCGGACCCGCGCGCAGAAGTGCGCCATCACCATCGAGTCGGCGCCCAGTTCGTCGAAGAAGTGGCTGCGCACCGGCACCCGCTCGACGTGGGTGACGTCCGCCAGGATCGAGGCGAGCATCCCCTCGACGGCGGTGTGCGGGGCGTGGGGATCGCCCCGGGCGCAAGCCCCCTCCCGATCGGGGGTCAACGCCTCGGTGGGCCTAGCCGTCATGGTGGGCTCCCTCGGTTTCCGATGGCCGGGGCCGGTGTTCCGGCATTCGGCCGGCGCGCTCATCGGGCTCCGGTGGACCGCGTCACGCGCATCGCACCTCAGGCCGCCTCACCGGGGACGGACCGACTTCGCGGGCTCCGCTCCCCGTACGGGCCACAGCCCGACGTCATGACCCTTATTCGATGCCGAGGGGAGAAAAGATGGCGCGTATCGGGAATTGGCACGCATCTGTGTCAATGAACGGCCGAATCGGACGCTCCGTGGTCGCCCACACACGCCGCGGAGCGGCTCCCGCGGCACCGGATCGGGTGCCGCGGGAGCCGCTGCGTGTGCGTGCGGGCGGGCGGAGGTGGTCGGCGGGGGTGGTCGGCGGAGGTGGCCGGCGGAGGGGGTGGGCGTGTGGCGGGTCAGGTGGCGGTGACGAATACGCTGTGCCACCCGCTGGCGCCGTCGGGGATGGTCCGGGCACGCTGTTCCGTCTGCACCTGGCCGGTGCCGTCGGTGGCGCGGACGGTGAGGTTGTGACCACCGGGCGTGGTCTTCCAGGGGTAGGACCACTGGCGCCAGGTGTCGGTGGTGTCCTGCTCGGCGAGCTGCGCGTCCTGCCACGGGCCGTCGTCGACCCGGACCTCCACCCGCTCGACGCCCCGGTGCTGGGCCCAGGCGACACCGGCGACCATGACGGTGCCCGCCCCGGCCTGCGCGAAGGGCTTGGGGGTGTCGATGCGCGCCTGTGTCTTGATGGGCGCCTTCCGCGCCCACTTCCGCTTGACCCAGTAGGGGTCGTAGGAGTCGAAGGTGGTCAGCTCGATGTCCACGATCCACTTGCAGGCGGAGACGTAGCCGTACAGTCCCGGCACGACCATGCGCACGGGGAAACCGTGGTCGAAGGGCAACGGTTCGCCGTTCATCCCGACCGCGAGCATCGCGTCCCGTCCGTCCAACAGATCCTCGACCGGCGTGCCCAGGGTCATGCCGTCCACGGACCGGGCCACCAGCTGATCGGCGGGTCCCCCCTTCGACGGCGCCTTGACTCCCGCCTCCCTCAACAGGTCGGCGAGGCGTACGCCGAGCCAGCGGGCGTTGCCCACGTACGGGCCACCCACCTCGTTCGACACGCACGTCAAGGTGATGTTCCGCTCGATGAGGGGCCGGTCCAGCAGGTCCTGGAAGGTGTAGGTGCGCGGGCGGGGCACGCCCTTGCCGTGGATCCGCAACCGCCAGGTGTCCGCGTCCACCTTCGGCACGACCAGGGCCGTGTCCACGCGGTAGAAGTCCTTGTTCGGGGTGGTGAAGGCGCTGATGCCGGGGATCCGCAGCGCCGCGCGGGCCGGTGTCGCGGCGGCGGCCGAGGCCGGGGCGGGGAGCTTCACGGCCGTCCGGGAGGCGGCGGCCCCCTGACCGCTGCGGCCGGTCAGGGTCCTGCCCAGGGCCCCCGCCGCGGTGGAGGCGAGAGCGGTGACGCCCGCGGTGATCAGGAAGCCGCGCCGGTCCCATCCGGTGCCCTGCCCGGTCGTGTCCCCGGCGGCCCGGCCGTCGGGGGCCGGATCCGTGGAGGCGGTCCCGTTCGCTCCGTTCATCCTGCCGATCAGTACGTACAGGACGAGCGCCCCGGCCACGGCACCCAGCAGCGAAGGCAGGACGTCGCCCGCCCCGGCCGAGTCCGGCCGGGTCAGCGCGGCGCCGGCGCCGACGAGCCCGAACAGCAGGATGCCGACCGATCCCGTACGTCGACGGCGCAGGGCGAACAGGCCCAGCAGCGCGGCCAGGAGCCCGATGGTGGCCAGGATCCCGAGCTGGAGCACCAGCTTGTCGTTCTGTCCGAACGTGCGGATCGCGTAGTCCTTGAGCCACGCCGGTGTCTGATCGATGGCGGCTCCGCCGACCACGGTGACGGGGCCGGCCTGGGGCCGGACCAGGGAGGCGGCCAGTTCGCCCACGGCCAGAGCCGTGTAGCCGGCGAGCAGTCCGCTCGCCGCGGCGAGCGCGCCGCGTTTGACGGTCCTTCGGTAGATCCTCACGAGCTGCATTCGAGGCCGTGGCCCCACCGGATGGGTCCGCACGCGGATCCGCCGTCCGGGGCACGCGCAACGATTCCGGCCAATCCGTGCGGGATCCGGCGACGAACAAGCAGCGAGACGCCGGACCGCAGGCGGTCCGATGAGGGAGCCCTCGGCAGGGACGTTTCCTCCCGTCTTCGCGCCAGTACGAAGCGGATACCCGACGAACCGTATCCACCGAGCGACCGCATGGGGGTGACCACGTGAAACATGACGACGAGCTCCACGCCCTCATCGGCGCCTACGCCCTCGACGCACTCACCGGTGACGAACACGACCGCTTCACCCGACACCTGCGGGACTGCGAGGCGTGCCGCGCAGAACTGCCCGGCTTCCTGGACACGGCCGGTCGCCTCGCCACGGCCGTCGCGCACACCCCTCCCGCGCACCTCAGGGAGGCGGTGCTCCACCGGATCGACTCGGTCCGCCGACTTCCCCCTCGGGTACCGGAACCCGTCACGTCCACCGGGGTCTTCGCCCTCGCCCGGGGCAAGGCGTGGCGCTTCGGGATCGCCGCGGGCATCGCCACCGCCGCCGTCCTCGGCGGCGTCACGGTGTGGGAGGGCCGGCAGGCGGAGCGGGCCCACGAACAGGCGCTGCGGCTGGACTCCCGCAACCGCGACCTGAGCGCCGTCATCACCGCGTCCGACGCCCGCACCGTGCGCGGCGCCTTCGGCACCGGGGCCACCGCCACGCTCGTGACCTCCCGTGAACGCGGTCGAGCCGTCGTCATCACCGATCGGCTGCCCCCGCCCCCGCAGGGCAGGACGTACCAACTCTGGTTCTCCGACGGGGGAACCATGCGGCCGGCCGGACACCTCGACCACAGCGGCGCCGTCCTGCTGACGGGCGACATCGGCGCCGCCACCGCCGTCGGCGTCACCCTGGAGCCCGCGGGCGGATCACCGCGCCCCACCGGCAGCCCGCTGCTCCTGCTGAGCCTCCCCGCCTGAACCGCGCCACCGCCGGGCCGACCGGCGCAGCAAGCGGAAGACAACAGGCGGAAGGCAGCAAGCGGAAGACAACAAGCGGAAACAACAAGCGGAAAGCAACAACCGGAGCGTCCGTACCAATCCGCTCCGGCGGGGCCTCCGAAGAACGGAAGAAACTCCGCCCCGACCGTCCGCACCCGCGAAGGCCCCACATGACGACCTCGACGCCCCGACCCGCCACATTCGTCCGCGGCACCGCGCCCGCTCACCCCACGACGACCTCCGCCACGGGCCGGCCCGCGCCGGACGTTCCGCAGCACCGACCGGGCGAACCCTCCCTCTGGCCGGACGTCCACCGCCTGCCACCGGCCTCGGCCGCGCGCACGGCCGTGGCCAAGGCCCTGTTGCGCCGCGCGTTCGATCGCATGCCCCTCTCCCTGAGGAGCGACGCCTCCCCGACGAGCGATGCCCACGCCCCCCGGGGGCCGGAGCCCTCCCTCGTCCTGCACGACGCGGACGCCTTCCACCGCCGGATCGGCGCCGACGGACTCATCGGATTCGGCGAGTCCTACATGGCCGGTGAATGGGACAGCGACGATCTCGTCGCAGCCCTGACCGTGCTCGCCTCGCACGTCGACGCACTCGTGCCCGCACCCCTGGCCGAGCTGCGCCGCGCGTGGATACGTCGCCGCCCCCACGCACACCGCAACACCCCCGTGGGCGCCCGCCGGAACATCCAGCGGCACTACGACCTCTCCAACGACCTCTTCGAACTCTTCCTCGACCCGAGCATGACCTACTCCTCGGCGCTCTTCACCGCCTTCCCGGCCCGACAGGAATCCCTGGAGGACGCTCAACACCGCAAGATCGACCGCCTGCTCGACCTCGCGGGCGTCGGCTCCGGGACCCGCCTGCTGGAGATCGGCACCGGCTGGGGCGAACTCGCCCTGCGGGCTGCCGCCCGGGGCGCCGACGTCGTGACGATCACCCTGTCCACCGAGCAGCGCGACCTCGCCCGCAGCCGCGTCGCCGCCGCCGGTCACACGGACCGCGTCAGCGTCGAACTGTGCGACTACCGCGACGTCCGGGGCGAGTACGACGCCATCGTGAGCGTCGAGATGATCGAGGCCGTCGGCGCCGAGTACTGGCCCGCGTACTTCGACACCCTGCGCACGGCACTCGCCCCCGGCGGCCGCATCGCGCTCCAGGCCATCACCATGGCCCACGACCGGATGCTCGCCACCGCACAGAGCCACACCTGGATCAGCAAGTACATCTTTCCCGGCGGCCTCATCCCCTCCCGCGAGGCCATCCGCACCGAGGCGGCCCGGGCGGGCCTGAGCGTCACCGCCGACCACGGATTCGGCGAGCACTACGCCGAAACCCTGAGGCTGTGGCGCGAACGGTTCACCGGCCACACCGCCCGGGTGACGGAACTCGGCTTCGACCACGTCTTCCAGCGCATGTGGGAGCTCTATCTCGCCTACTCCGAGGCCGGGTTCCGCTCCCGTTATCTCGACGTGCGGCACATCCTCCTCACGGAGGGCGGCGCCCACTGACCGGCCTGCGGGATCCCGTGGCACGCCGCCGCGCGACAGGGCCGCTCCGCGCCCCGGTCGACACCCCGGGAGACGCGGAGGACGATGAGGGAGACGGGTGCCTCACCGCCCGGTACGCCGGCCGCACGCCCAGGATGGCGCCGTCCGCCGACCGCGGAGGCCTGTCGAGGGGGTCATGCACGACGTTCCCTGACACCGCGGGAGAACCAACGATGAAATGCGCAGCGAAGAAGAGGAGCCGTGCCCGGGCCTGCCGTTCGCTCCTGGCGGCCCTGGTGTTGTCGGGTGGTGCGCTGGCCGGTGCCGGATCGGCCGTGGCGGCCGACCAGGCGACGCCCCAGCGGGCCCCCGCCGCACAGTGCAAGGGCGGCCAGCTGACGGTCAGCGGGACCTCGGGAACCGGTCAGGCGCGGGTCACCGTCGTCAACAAGGGCCCCAAGGCGTGCGTCCTCTCGGGCTTCCCCACCGTCGCACTCGCCGGCCAGGGCGCACCCGACCGGAACAAGCCCCTCAACGTCTCCCGCACGGGCGGCGCGAAGCCCGTACAACTCGCGGTCGGCGCCCGGGCGGCGTCCCAACTCACCTTCCCGCCGGTCCTCGGTGAGGCCGACGGCTACTGCGCCTCCGGCGCCAAGCCGTTCGCCGCGCCCACGATGGTCGTCGGCGTCGCCGGCACCAAGACCCAGATCGCCCCGAACGACGGCGGAAACTTCGCGATCTGCGGCAACAGCGTCCGCGCCACCGCCTTCCGCGCGGCCTGACGTCGAGCCGCCCACCCGCACCCGGACTTCCCCCGCCTGCGACCGATTCGGGTCGCAGGCGGGGGAAGCCCTTGTGCGGGTTCGGTGCGTCACCCGTTCGGCCGCCGTCGGGGTGCCCCGCAGATTCCGCGACGGTCCACTTGCACTGTCGTTCCACGGCTGCGGAGGTACCGATGAGTGCGAGCGTGACCGCCGTGCGCGGGCCGATGGTCTGGTTCCGCGGCGACCCGTTCCTGATCGCCCGCGAGGACGCCTTCGTCCACGAGAGCGACGGCCTGCTGATCTGCACCGACGGCGTCGTCACGGCGGCGGGGGACTACACGGCCCTGCGGGACCGACTCCCCGACAGCCTGGAGCCGGTGCACTACCCGGACCACGTCATCACCGCCGGCTTCATCGACACCCACATCCACTACGTGCAGACCGGGATCATCGCCGCCTTCGGCTCGCAGCTGATCGACTGGCTGAACCACTACACGTTCGTGGAGGAACAGCGGTTCTCCGACCCGGCCTACGCCCGCACCGTCGCCTCGTCGTTCTGCGACGAACTCCTGCGCAACGGGACGACGACCGCGTTGACGTTCTGCGCGGTCTATCCGGAGTCCGTCGACGCGCTCTTCGCGGAGGCCTCCCGACGCAACATGCGGATGGCCGCCGGCAAGGTGCTGATGGACCGCAACGCCCCGGACGCCCTGCTCGACACCGCCCAGTCCGGCCACGACGACTCCAAGGCGCTGCTGGAGCGTTGGCACGGCAAGGGACGCAACCTCTACGCGATCACACCGAGGTTCGCCCCGACCAGTACGCCGGCCCAGCTGGAGGCGGCGGGAGCATTGCGCCGCGAACACCCCGAAGCCCTCATGCACACCCACGTGTCGGAGAACACCGGCGAGATCTCCTGGGTCCGCTCGCTCTTCCCGGAACGCGCCGGATACCTGGACGTCTACGACCACTACGGCCTGCTGGGACGCGGCACGGTACTCGCCCACGGAGTGCACCTGACCGGCCGCGAACGCGACCGGTGCTCCGAGACGGGCACGGCGATCTCGCACTGCCCCACGTCGAACCTGTTCCTCGGCAGCGGTCTCTTCCACGTCCACGACGCCAAGGACTCCAAGCGTCCGGTGCACGTCGGCCTCGGCACGGACATCGGCGCCGGCACGAGCTTCTCGCTGCTGGCCACCATGAACGAGGCCTACAAGGTCGCGGAGCTGTGCAACTACCCGCTCGACTCGGTCAAGGCGTTCTACCTCGCCACCCTCGGCAGCGCCCAGGCCATGGGCATCGAGGACCGGGTCGGATCACTGGAGCCCGGACACGAGGCCGACTTCGTCGTCCTCGACCCGCGGGCGACCCCGCTGCTGGCACAGCGGACGTCACGGGTCTCCGACATCGAGGAACTGCTGTTCGTGCTGGCCGTGATGGGTGACGACCGGACGGTACGCGCCACGTACGTGGCCGGCACCCTCGCCCACGACCGCGACGTCGTCACAGCCGACTGAGCCGAGCCCGGTCCGAACGGGCACCGGAACCGGCCCGGACGCCCGGGCCTTCGACGGGAGACACCGACATGGCGCATACCGTCCCCACCGCCGCGGGCGGGGAGACCGAGTACCGCAAGCACCCCGGTGCCAGGATCCTGCACGGCCCCCACCGCACCATCGGGGGAGTCGAGGCCTGGGTCATCTGGGGTCTCTGCACGATCTTCGTGGTGTGGCTGTTCGCCATCCAGACCGGCTACGCGGTGGTCTCCCCGGAGATCCAGAAGACGGCAGGACTGACGGTCGCCCAGATCGGCCTCGCCGGATCGATCTACACGTGGGCGTTCGCGCTGTGCCAGTTCTTCTCCGGGGCGCTCCTGGACCGATTCGGGTCCCGCCCCCTGCTGGCCGTCGCCGTCGCCTTCGTCACGGCGGGCGCGTTCCTGTACGCGCAGACGACCAGCATGGCCACGCTGATCGTGGCCCAGGTCGTCCTGGCCATCGGCTCGTCGTTCGGATTCGTCGGCGCCGGATACATCGGCGGCCAGTGGTTCCCGGTGGCCCGTTACGGGCTGATGTTCGGGCTCGTGCAATCGCTCGCCTCGCTGGGCTCGGCGTTCGGTCAGCCCGCGATCTCCTGGCAACTGGGAATGGTCAGTTGGCAGCAACTCCTCAACGGCTTCGGCGCCGCCGGAGTCGTGCTGATCGTGCTCTTCGCGTTCCTGGTCCGCAACCCCACGCCGGGTCCCGCGCAGTTGGCGGCCACTTCGAAGGACACCAGGCCGCGCCTGCTCTCCAGCATCTTCCGTGACCTGGGCCGGTGCTTCCGCAACCGCAACGTCGTGCTCTCCTCGGCCCTCGCCGGGGTGTCGTTCGGGTCCATGCTCGCCATGGGCGTGCTGTGGGGACCGAGACTCATGGAGGCTCGCGGCGCGCAGGGCTCGCTCGCCGCCACCCTGACGGCGGTGTCCTGGCTCGGGCTCGCCGTCGGCGCCCCGCTGTTCAACCTCCTGTCCGACCACTGGAACAACCGGCGCGTGCCGGCCGTGGTCGGTGTCCTCCTCCAGGCCATCGCGGTCAGCCTGCTGATCTACCTTCCCGCGCAGACGAACAGCGTCTCCGTGGTGACCATGTTCGCCGTCGGTCTGTTCGCCGGCGCGCACATGCTGGGCTTCACGGTCGCGGGGGAGTCCGTGCCGGGCGCCCTGGTCGGCAGCTCCGCCGCCATCGTGAACGGGATCTGCTTCATCATCGGCGGAGTCCTCCAGGCCGTTCCCGGCAGGCTGCTGCCCGATGCCCCGGACCTGGCGGACTACGGGCACGCCCTGCTCATGATGCCGATCCTGCTGCTCCTCGGAGCCATCGCCGGGTTCTTCATCAAGGACACCGCCACCGCGCCCCACCCGTGAACCGATGTCGCACCGCCGTGTGGGGCCGGGCGCGATGAGGGGCGATGCGGTGGGGGCCGATGCGGTCAGGGCCGATCGTGCCAGGAGAGCGCCGAGATGCGCCAGCCCTCCGGGGTGCGGACGAACTGGATCGTCTTGGTTCCCCCACCCTCGAACGGTTTGCCGTCCAGGATCCCGGACTTGCGGTACTCCCCGAACCGCGACGCGATGTCACCGGTGATCTCGGTCCGTTCGGAGGTCTCCCACTCGGAGAACTCCACCAACCGGCCGTCGTCCAGCAGTCTGCGACGGGGTGCGATGAACTCCTCGACGGTGTAGACGGTGAACTCCGGTCCGGTCTTCACGATCACCCCGCCCGGGAGGAGGAGCCGACGGATCCGCTCCACGTCGGCACGCCTGCCGCCCCGGTTGTCGAAGGCGCCGAAGAACTCGGCGGTCAGCAGGTCGATCTCGGTACGCGACACCGCGCGACAGTAACAAGCGGACCGTGGCGAGCAACAGCCCCGCGCACAGGGGCCGTGCCCCCGACGGTCCGCGCCCGCGAAACGCCGTCCCGGTCTGCGGGCGGAGGGTGGGGCCGGTGGGCGGGGGGTGCTTCCGGCCCCGGTTTCGCGGGTCGTGCCGCCGTCGGGCGGGGGCTCAGAGCGACCCGACGACCTTGCGCGGGGTCACGCGCAGGACCACGCGCGGGGCGTCGTCCTTGGAGGACGGGTTGAAATCGGCGTACTCCTTGCCCGTGTACTTGCGGGAGAGGGCGTCGATCAGCTCCTGCCCGCCTTCGGTGGTCAGGGAGACGGTGCCCCGCACCTCGGCATACGTGTAGGGGGCGTTGGGCGGGTTGATGATGACGGTGGCCCGTGGGTCGCGGCGAAGGTTCGCCTCCTTGCGACGGCCGACGGTGGTGGAGATCAACAGGTCGTCGCCGTCACGGGCCAACCAGGTGACGGAGAGCTGCGGGCTGCCGTCGGGCTGGATCGTGGCCACCGTCGCGAAGACCGGCGTGTCGTCGATCAGCTTCTTGAGGTCGTCGGAGAGTGCTTCTGACACGGAACGGGTCCTTTCCCACGATGAGCGCTGTCGTCGAAGATCAGCGAGAACAGACTGCGGACGCCCGTGGTCCGCGGCAAGCCGGGAGCCGGCCTCCGAAGGCCGGTTGCCGGCCGTGTGACGGGCGGTTGTCGGGCGGGTGACGGCCCAGATCGCGCCCCGGGGCCGGGCGGGGCCGGGCGGAGCCGTGCGGGACGGCGGCGACGTGTCGTCGGCCGCCGCCCGCCGTGTTCACTCGTACGAGTGGGTGGCCCGCCGTCCCGGGGGACGGGGGCCAGTACCGCTCACGCCTGGATCAGGTGGGCGACGTTCTGCGGGTCCAGGCCGGTCAGCTGGACGATCCGGGGCGCGGGAATACCGGCGGTCAGGGCCCGGTGGACGAGCGCTTCCCAGTCCTCGGTCGTGTGCTTGTACTCCAAGAGCTCCGCTTCCATGTGCGTGACCGACGGGGAGGCGCATTCCCGGTGCACGCGAGCCGTCTCGTCCTCGCTCAGCGGGACGGGAAGTCGCTCCGCGTCCTCGGGAATGAGCACGTCCGACCCGGCGGGCAGGATCCTGACGTGTTCCGACGACTCCGACGTGCCGTGAGCCTGCAGCCATCCGTGGACGGCGGGAGTCTCGGCGCACTCCAGGGGCGTGACGGCGGCCAGGGCCGCCCCGAGCCGCGGGTGTCGCTCGGGGAGCAGGAACAGGTAGGCGTCATCGGCCATTTCGCGAACTCGCTTTACTCTCGATCCGGCGTACCGGGGAACTCGATCCGGCGTACCGGGGAACGGGGGAAACGGGGGAGCGGCCTCGGACCTCGCGGTCACAGGGGCAGGACGGCGAGGATGGTCTTTCCCTCCCCCGGCACGAGGGTGACGGCCAGGGTGCGGCAGTAGTGGCGGACCATGTGCCAGCCGAAACCGCCTGTGCGTCCGGCGAGGTCGGGTGTGCGCTCCTGGGGGAGATCGGAGCTGTTGTCACTCACCGCGACGCTCACGCTGTCGGGCCCCGAACTCAGCTGGAGGGTGTAGTGGCCGCCACCGTGTCGCAGGGCGTTGGTGGCGAGCTCGGAGACCACGAGCTGGAGCGCGTCCGAGGTGTCCGCCGGCGCGGCGGGATCGAGACTGGCGGCGTAGGCGCGAGCGACTTCGCGGGCCCGGGCGATGCCGGCCGCACTGTCGTCCTCGATCACCAGATCAGCGGGGACTGACGTGTCTGTCGCCTTCATGTCGTTCATGCGCGCACACCCACCTTGTCGGTTCGACCGTCGGACCCTACGTGTTCCCCGAGTGAGATCCTTTACACACAGTGACGTCGGATTGCCGAACCGGATCGTCCACGGTTCCCGCGGGAGAGGGCGAGCCGGCCGCCGTGGGGCGGGGCAGTGACCGCCCGTACACGAGGTCCCCGTCGTTTCATCGTCCCGCTCCCGTCCGGCGGTGTCGAACGGTCCCGGGAGCCGGAAGCCCCGCGGTCGCCGATCGTTCGGCGACCGCGGGGCTTCCGGCACGTTCCGTGGGTGCGAAGTCCGATGTGCTCAGAGCCGGTCGAGCACCCTGCCCAGGTCCACGAACTTGAAGCCGGTGGCCTCCCGCTCCGTGTCCGCCGGAGTGTCCCGGCCGTCCTGGACCACGAGCAGACCGCGCGGGAAGCGCCTGCCCAGCGGGGCGTTGAGCACGGCCGCCCCGTCACACTGCTCCGAGCCGTCGAGCGTGGCGTTCGCCGCCGACACCCGGAAGCCGCCCTCGTAGGCGTTGTGCTCGTCGACCTCCCGGTCGTAGACCGCGAAGGTGTCGTCGCCCTGACTGGACGCGAGCAGGTGACCGTCGCCACCGCGCCCGGTGACCAGGGTCAGTCCCTCGACGTCCGCGGCGAGCCGGCGGCCGCCGAAGCCCGGGTCGGCGCCGGCGACGCACTCCTCGGTCCTCTCGTCGTACACCCCGGGAACGCCGTACTCGCGGACCTTGTCGATCAGCTTCGGCGTGCCGGTGAGGTCGGCGGGCAGCCGCCAGATGCCCACGTCCTCCTGGCCCGCGTACAGGACACCGTTGGCCGGATCGACGACCATGCCCTCGACCTGCGGAAGTTCCCCGGGTTCGGCGCAGGGGCTCCACGCCTTGCCGTTCGGAAGCCGGAACGAGGACGGCAGGTCGAGCGTGCGCACCAGGCGGTAGGTGACGGTGCCGGACGCCGTCGGCGTGAGTTCGAGGAGGGCGAGTCGGGTCTGGTTGCGGCGGCTGACCAGCGCGTACGAGCGTCCGGTGCGGGCATCGGTCCAGGTGGCGAGACCGTAGGCGGTCCGCTGCTCGTTGATGTCGGCCTGATCCGCGGAGAACACCGGCGGTGCGCCGGGATCGGTCACGTCGACCAGCGGCCCGCCGGGCCGTCCGGCCTGTACCCGGTACACCCGCAGCCGGTCGTTCCCGCGGTCCGTGGTCACGGCCACGTCGGCCCGGCCGCCGGACAGGCGCAGGCCCTGCACGAGGTCGACGTTGTTGAAGCGCCCGGGGGCGTCGTCGGGCGCACCCGTGGAGGGCGCGGCGACCGCCTGGACCTGGCGGGCGTCGAGGTCGTAGACCCGCAGTCCGCCCTCCTTCGCGGTGGCGATGACCAGGCTGTTGTCGGGATCGGCGGCGTTGCGCCAGATCGCGGGATCGTCGGCGTTGGCATGGCCGCCGGCCTCGTCGTCGTACAGCGTCGCCGTCTCCGACCGGGCGGTGACGGAGGGCAGGGGGCGCGCGGCCTGTGCCTGCTGCGGCGCCGCCGCGGTCAGGACGACGAGCGCGGCGGCGACGACGGATGCCGCGTGCAGACGGCGCGGAGACGTCACGGAAACTCCAGACTGTCAGGTACATGGACAGGGCGAGAGTCGAACGGCGATGCGACGGGGCGACCTACGCGACCGGGCATCCGCACGTCCGCACGGTGAACACGACGAGGCGTCCGCGCCGGTCCCGCACGGGACCGGATGACGGCGCCCCGAGTGGGTAGACGCCCGGGCGGAGGCCCATACCCGTGAAGCTCAGCGACTGGATGATCACCGCCCACGAACGCGGCAACGCCGCGACCCGGCTCGACGCGCGACACCCCGACGGAGCCGCCTGGACCCGCGGGAACCAGGTGCGCCCCCTGGTGCACGGCGCCACCTACTTCGCCGAACTGCTGGCAGGGATCCGGGCCCAGCGCGCGGGCGACCTGCTGCTGTTCACGGACTGGCGCGGCGACCCCGACGAGCGGCTCGACGGCCCCGGCACGGAGATCGGCGCCGTACTGGGCGAGGCCGCGCGGCGCGGTGTCATCGTCAAGGGGCTCATCTGGCGCTCCCACCTGGACGGGCTCCAGTTCAGCGAAACCGAGAACCGCCACCTCGGCGAGGAGATCGAGGCCGCCGGCGGCGAGTGCCTGCTCGACATGCGGGTACGCCCCGGGGGTTCCCACCATCAGAAACTGGTCGTCCTGCGCCATCCCGGGCGCCCCCACCTCGACGTCGCCTACGTCGGCGGCATCGACCTCTGCCACGGCCGCAACGACGACGCCTCGCACCAAGGCGACCCCCAGGCACCGCCCTTCGCCTCCGCGTACGGCTCCCGCCCGCCGTGGCACGACGTGCAACTGGCGGTCCGGGGCCCCGCCGTCGGCGACATCGAGGCCGGGTTCCGCGAGCGGTGGTGCGACCCCGGACCCCTCAGCCGCAGCCCGACGGTCCGGCTGCGCGCCCTCCTCAACCGAGAGGACACGGCGGCCGACCGCCTTCCCCCTCAGCTGCCCGACCCCCGGCCGTGCGGAACGCAGGCGGTACAGATCCTGCGCACCTACCCCAACCGCCTCTGGCGGGGCTACCCCTTCGCGCCCGACGGCGAACGCAGCATCGCCCGCAGCTACCTCAAGGCACTGCGGCGGGCGCGGGCCCTGATCTACCTGGAGGACCAGTACCTCTGGTCCCCGAAGGTGGTCGCGTCCTTCGCCCAGGCGCTGCGCGACAACCCGGAACTGCGCCTGATCGCCGTGATCCCCACGGTCCCCGAGCAGGACGGACGGATCACGCTGCCGATGAACCTCGTCGGACGGCTCACCGCGCTGGAGGCGCTGCGACGCGCGAGCGCCGACCGCGTCGCGGTCTACGGGCTGGAGAACCACGCCGGGACTCCCGTGTACGTGCACGCCAAGGTCTGCGTGATCGACGACGTCTGGGCCTCGGTCGGCTCGGACAACGTGAACCTCCGCTCCTGGACGCACGACTCGGAACTCAACTGCGCCGTGCTGGACGAGACCGTCGACGTCCGCCCGCCGCTCGATCCCGGAGGCCTCGGGGACGGTGCCCGCCGCCACGCCAGGGACCTGCGGCTGGAACTCTCGCTCGAACACCTCGACGCCGCGTCCCCCGACTCACGGTACCCGGCCGACCTCGTGTGTGACCCGGTCGCCGCCTTCGATGCGTTCGCGTCGAGCGCCGCCGCACTGGACGCGTGGCACGACGGCGGTGGCCGGGGCCCCCGGCCGGCGGGCCGCCTGCGGACCTACCGCCCGCCCGACCTGTCGCGCACCACGCGCGGGGGCGTCATGCCGTTGTACCGGTTGTTCGTCGACCCCGACGGACGTCCGTTCGGGCTCCGGCGCCGCAACGCGTACTGAACGGCGGACGGCGCCGCGTGCCGCCGTCAGACGCTCCGCGGCGTTCCGGGCCCGCCGAGACCGGCATGGACCGCTTCCGGGTCCTCCTGGGCGCGGTAACGGAAGTGCCAGGCCAGTGCGTCGTCGTGCGGGGCAGAGGTGAGCGAGACGAGGTTGCCTCGGCCGGCGGGCAGCAGCCGGGGCGCTGCCCACTGCTGTGCCACCACGGCCAGTGGCTCTCCCGCGGCGGTGGTGAGGATCCAGGTGGCGAGGCCGCCCGAGATGTGCGGCAGGTAGCCGCCGGCCAGGACCGAGGTGATCGCCTCGCCGATCGTGGCCGCGGCCGGGAAGGTGTGCCGGCGTTCGTGCGGAGCGTCCGTGTCATCGCCCATCGAGACGCTCGCCCTGGTCAGGAGCACCTTCATGACGCCGCCCCATCGGAACCGGCGCGCAGGCCGGTGGCCAGGCCCGGGTAGTGGCGGACCAGACCGTCGGCGTCGAACTCCACGTCGGCGGTGAACGCACCGGAGGCGTAGCGGACCCGGTGGCCGCCGAGCGGCGTGTACACCTGCTCCGACGGCGTCACGGCGAGATCGGGAACGGACACCCAGGCCATCAGGAACGGCCGTTCCGGGGTGCCCGCGTCCGCCAGGTGGAGCCCGTGCCGCAGCACGGGCATGGTGTTCGTCAGCGGACACAGGCCCAGGTCGCAGTCGAGGGCACCGTCGAACTCCTCCCGCGGCTGCCCGTCGACCGTCCATCGTCCGGCCTCGTCCCGGCGCAGGTCGAGTTCACGCGTCGCGACACCGGGACCGTCGACGATGACGTGCAGGGCCCGCGTGACGAAACGGGGACCGGTCGCGAGCCGGTACGTGACCCAGTACGGACCGTCCACGAGGCCCATCGCCCGGCCCCGCGCCCCGAGGCGGTCCTCCTCGAACCGCCCCCACACGGTGTCGTATCCGCCGGAGGCCGTGACCTGCCAGGTGCGAGTGAAGTGTGCGGAGTCGTCCATGGGGAGATCCTCGCGCACGCCGCGACCGCCGTGCCAGGCCGGCACACGCGCCCGGCCGGGAGGAGTCCGGCCAGGAGGGATCCGGCCGGGAGGAATTGGGGTCCGTTCCCTCACACGGCGCCGGCCGAGACGTGGGCCGGGGGAGGGGAGCCGCCGATCGAGGCCGTGGCCGGCGTGTGCGGGAGGTCGAGTTGGGCCTCCATGTCGTCGAGCGCGCTGCGCATCGCGGCGATCCGCAGACGCAGGCCATCTGCCGGTTCCGTCCCTGCGGCGTCGCCCGCGCCCGGTGGGGTCGACGCCTCGGCCGTGTGCGCGGCGCTCTCCCGCAGGGCCTCGGCGGCCTCCATCTCGCGGGCCTCCTCAAGCGAGTTGAGGACGACCCCGATCAGCACGTTCACGAGCACGAACGAGGCGAGCAGGACGTAGGAGGCGTAGTACAGGATGCTGAAGGGGGAGACGGCCAACCCGGCGTGCACGGCGTCGCCCAGACCCTCCAGGGTCATCAGGAGGAAGAGGGTCAGCCCGGCGCGGCCGAGGGACCCGTAGTGCTGCGGGTCGTGCCCGGCGAAGCAGATCCAGCCGATCATCGCGTACACGTAGAGGATCAGCGCACCGACGAACAGGAAGCTGACGGTGCCGGGCAGGCTGCGGCCCACGGCGACCAACAGGACGCGCAACTGCGGCATGAACCGCGCGGTGCGCAGTACGCGAGCCAGCCGCAGGAGCCTCAGCAGGGTGGTGTTCTCCCGCAGGAACGGCACGAAGGCGGAGGAGACCACCAGCAGGTCGAACACGTTCCAGGGATCCCGGAAGAAAGCTTTCGGTCGATCGGCGTGCGCACCCAGGCGGACCAGCATCTCCAGGGTGAACGCGACCACGCAGAATCGTTCGGCCAAGTGGAGTACGGGCCCGTAGTCGACGGAGAGGCCGCTGTACGTCTCGACGCCCAGCAGTGCGGCATTGAGGAGGATCACCGCGAACACGCCGATCGAGAACGGCGGCGCCTCGCACACCTCGCGGCACCGCGCGGCCAGTCTCCTGCGTCCCGCGTCCACCGCGGTGAGGTCGGTCATCGTGCTCCCTCGTGCAATTCGGCGGCGCCCCGGCCGGCCACCGCGTCGCGTCGCGACGGACGCCGGGGCGATGATCATGTTCCGGCTCGTGTAACGCCGGCCGGCCCGAATCGAGACGCCTTGGGGCGGCACATCGCCCGATCGGGGAGCGCGAGCCCGGGCGGGGCCGTTGCACCCGCCCGTCGGGGACCCGGCAGGACGGCGCATCGCGCGGCAGTCGTACGGGTTTGGCCCGGCGGTATGGGGTGAGACGAGAGTGCACCCCAGGAGAAAGGGAAGCGCAATGAGTGTGGTGGCTCTTCTTGTCGCACCGATGATCCTCGCCGCCGTCCTGACCTACCAGGGCGGCAGCAGGGCCCGGCACCGGGCCCGCTGAGTTCACCGGGCCGGAGCCGCCCCTCGCGCGGCCCGCCCGATGTCCCCTCGGTTCACCGCCGGGGCGTGAGGCCTCAGGCCCTCGCGCGGCCGGCGGTGAACACCTTGGCCGACGCGGTCAGGCGCAGGCCTTCCAACGTGTCGATCTGTTCCTGGGCCCGGTCCAGGAGTCCTTGCAGCCGCTCCTCGTCGAGTCCGGGCTGTCCCGGCGCCACCACGAGGAGCGTCGCCCACAGGCAGGCCTTCCCCTCGGTGCCCAGCCTCAACGCCTCCAGTTCGACGAGCCTGCTCAGGCCCGAACGCCGCACCAGACGCCCGTTGGGCTTCAGCCGCGCGGCCCGTTCCCCGGCCCAGCCCGCGAGAACCTTGTGACGCCGGGGTGCGTGACCGAGCGCGTGCATGATGGCCAGGAGGTCGTGCCGGTCCTGGGCGATCTCGTTCGCGAGCCGTGCCAGCTCCGCCCCGCGGGGTGAGCGCCGATGCGCGCGGGCGATGCGTCGGGCGAGCCCGACGCCGGCCGTGGAGCCCGCCAGGTGGTCGTTGAGGTAGATCCCGAGCATCTGCCCGTGCATGCGTGGTGCTCCTTCGGTCCGGGAACGGCCACGGCGATGCATGCCCACTCGGCGGGCCCCGCAGCGCGGCACTGCGCCACCCGGTGCCGCTTCCACTCGAACGGCGGTCCGGTCGGAGTGCCGACCGGACCACCTCACGCACCGTCGCGTGACGCGACCGGGCCTATTGCCCCAGTTCACGCAGGGCCGCAGCCGGGGTGGCGCGCTCCGGGCCACCCTCGGCCGTGTGGCGCTGACGCCAGTACGGATTGTCGTGCGGCAGTTTGCTGGAGACCCGCCCGTACATCCCGAACGTCATGATCAGGAGTCCCATGAGGAAGCTGAACACGACGTTGCTCATGCCGAAGCCGAGCACGTTGGCCGGCTTGTCGAGCACGAACAGGTGGGCGAAGCCGCTCAGCACGAACAGGCCGCCGACGATCATGTTCAACATCGAGGCGAAGTTTCCCCCGATGAGGGCGCCCACGACCAGTGCCAGCCCCACGACCAGCGAGATCGCGCTGAGCGTGGTGTTCGTGGTCATACCGGCGATCCGGCCGCCCGAGGTGTCGAACGGACTCAGCGCGTCCGCGAAACCGAGGCCGCTGAAGGCGAGCAGGATCAGACCACAGACGAGCGCGCCGTAGCGGTAGACCCCGGCGAGCTTGTGATCCACGGGTAGTTCGTCCTTGAGCTGCATGGTTCCTCGCCTCTCACGTACGGGGAGCGGTGCGGGGGAGATGGGGACGGTCGGCGGTGATCCGAGGCGTCCGTGCCTCAGCCTGGACCCCGTGCGACCCGATGTCCACTTGCATCGATTTTGCCTCGTTTTGTCCAACCGGGTACGCCGAGGGCCCGCACCGGCGTCGGGCCGTGTGGGCACATCGGGAGCCGGGTGACCGGCAGGGGGTGGAGTCAGAATCCGGCGATGCGGGCGGCGAAGAAGGCCGCGAAGAGCACCGCCCCGAAGGCGATGAGGGTCAACAGCACCCGCGGGTGCTCGAAGATGCCGCCGTCGGCCCGTTCCTGGTGGGCCTCGGCGATGGAACCTTCACCGGGAGGGGTCTCTCCCGGCGGGACGCGTCGATTGGACATGGCGTCTCCCTGTCCAGGTGAGGACGGACCGGTGACGGGGGCCCCGGCTGTCGTCCCTGTCTCCACCATGGACGCCCGGGCTCTGTTCCGCACACTGCGTCGATCGTGCAGCGGATGAACCGACCGTGACCGCCGGCCCGGCGATGACGGGGTGAAAGCAGTCCGGCCCCCTCGACGCGAGCGTCGAGGGGGCCGGACCTTTCGTAGCGGGGACAGGATTTGAACCTGCGACCTCTGGGTTATGAGCCCAGCGAGCTACCGAGCTGCTCCACCCCGCGTCGGTGAACCCCACTGTACGCGACGCCCGGCCCGCCCCTCGCCACGGTGTGCACCGCGACCCACCCGACGACGTGAGGGGCCTGTGCGTGCCCGGGGTGCGGGGTGGACGTGCTCGGTGGAGACGGACGAAGTGCCGCCGTCCCGTCCGTGCCCGGGGGCCGCTGGTTCGGGCAGTGGCCGCCGGGGGCTTGGCCGGGCTCCGGGTGGGGGGACACCCGGAGCCCGGCGCCGCGAGCGACGGGACGGCGGCATCGTGCCGGTCGGCGGGCGCGCGGCCGGGGGGACGGGCACGCGCGCCTGCCGATCTCGACGGGTTGCCGCACCACTCGCGCGGCAACCCGCCGCACGACGCGTATGACCCGACCCGCGTGAGGTAAACCCGCTCCCGGGCAAATCCGTTCCCCCGCAGTCCATTTGACGGCCGGAGCGGTGGGGGCCGAACGTGCGGCGCCCGCCACACGGGATCATTCGTCCATCCGGCCGGCCCGCACCGGCCCCGCGGACGGGCAGTATGTCGGGCAGGGGTCCGCCGCGGAGTCCCACGGGGCACACTCGGACCACACGAGCGTGTCGAAGGGCGATGGGACGGCCAGTTGAGTGACACCACCCACGAGGGCGAGAACGATCCCGCAGGACTGTCCTGCGTACTGTCCGAGGACGTCGCCCGGTTCATGATCGACCCGAGTCTTCCCCCGTGGGCCATGGGGTCGATCATCGCGGCCATGGTCGGCATCGGGGAGACCCGCGGGCTCGTACCGGGCAGCACGGCAGCCGAGGAGTGGCCGGAGTGTCGGCTGCTGCCGCTGGGCGAGGACGGGACGCTGGGCATCGTCGAGTACGTCATCGCCGAGGACGCGGAACCGCCGCAGGTGATCGTCACCCGGATCCTGCTGTACTGACCGGAAGGCCCGCACGGACCGGACGTACCGCGGCGCTCGGTCCGGGGCGCGCGCGACGCCCTCCCGGCCGGGCGGCGTTGACAGCCGGCCTGGTGGCGTGCGACAAAGATCCCTGGTCGTGGACCCGGCAGACGCTCCGTCGCGCACCGCGCGACACGCCGTGCGCGCCCTGTCCGCCCGTGCTGACAGAACACCCGCGATCCATTGTGCCGACAGGCCCGGACACGGGAACAGTTACCCCGACCGACTTCACCGCATCACCGAACGGACGTCTGACTTGACGATCATTCCTGGCTCGCGCGTCCCCGGTAGAACCTGGACGATCCGCCTCACCGGCCACGCCGACCACACCGTCACCCTCACGTGCAGCACCCCCACCTGCCGCATGCCTCCCCGGTCCCGGGACACCAACGCCATGCGCCGCTTCGCCGCCGAGCACGCCCGGGCGCACGCCCGGGCGGTCACCGTCCAGCCGCAGGCGGACTGCGCCTGTCGCGCGGCCGAGTGCTCGCTCCACGAGGACACCCGGGCGAGCTGTTTCGGCGCCCCCATGCTGCTGCTCGTCCACAACCCGGCCATCGGCCAGGTCTGGACGCTGGCCGAGATCTGCCAGGCCTGCGCACCCCTCATCTCCCATGTCGCCGTACTCGGCCGGGCCGAGCGCCCCCTCAACGCGGCAGCCGCCCCCGCGACCGCTCCCCCCGGCCCCGCGCCGGCCCGGCCCGTCGTGCCGGGGGGATTCTCCAACCCGGAACCGGCACCCGAATCGACCGTGAAGCGCCGCCGCCCCCGCTACGGCGGCCCCACCCGACTCCCGCGCTGACCCACGCCGGGCGCGTGGCACCCGCCCGGAAGAGCCGGAAGAGGGAGTGGGCGCGTCTCGACCGGACCACACCGCGCAGGCGGCGGACACCGACCGACGGCGCCGGCGATCCGACCGGCGCCCAGGAACGCATGACTCGGCCCCGCCGGGTAACACGGCGTCAATGAGGAACGAACGCGGCGATGCCGCCAGACGCGGCGGCATCCTGCTGCTTCTCCCCCTGCAAGTCGCCCTGATGACGGGCTTGGGCCTGCTCATCACCATTCCCCTGGCGGGCCGGTGGCCGCTGTCGGCGGAGGACGGAGTCAACCGCGCCTTCGCCGCGCACCGCGGCCAAGGCGCGACGGAACTCTCGCAGTGGCTCTCCCTGCTGGCCAGTACCCAGAGCGTGATCGGTCTGAGCCTCCTCTGCGTCGCGGCACTGCTGTTGCTGCCCCGTGTGGCGTGGCGCAGGGAAGCGGCGTTCCTGGCCCTGTCCGTCGCGGCGCAATCGACCGTCTTCCTCCTCGTCACGCTCGTCGTCGAGCGCTCCCGCCCCGACGTGCCCCATCTGGATCCGGCTCCGCCGACGTCGAGTTTCCCCTCGGGCCACGTCGGGGCCGCCACCGCGCTGTTCGGAGGACTGGCCACGATCGCGGCCACCCGGCTGCACGGCGTCCGACGCGTGCTCGCGGTCGGCGCACTGGCGTTGATCCCCGTCGCCGTGGCCCTTTCCCGGCTGTACCGGGGAATGCACCATCCCTCCGACGTACTGGGCGGCCTGCTCAACGGTGCCTGCACGCTGTTCGTCGTGGGATACGCGCTGCTCCTCCCCGCCCGATCCCGACGGGACGACGCCTCCCGCTCCGGTACGACCCGCGATGCCGCACTCCCCGCGACCCGTACCCCGGCCGATGTCGACACCGCCACCGATGCCGGCGACGACCCCGAGGGCCTCAGGGCGGGTCAGGTCGTGGTGGTCCGCCATCCCCATTCCTGCGACGACGAGTTGGCCGAGCGGGTGCGCTCCGTCCTGAGCGACCGGGGCCACCCCGATCAGGTGTGGACGCAGACTTCGGCCGACGACCCCAGCGGCGGCCTCACCGCGCGGATCGGCGACACCGGGACGACCCTGGTCGTCGCCTGCGGCGGCGACGGCACCGTACGCGCCTGCGCCGAGGTGCTCGCCGGTACGGACATCGCGTTGGCCGTCGTCCCCTGTGGGACCGGCAACCTGCTCGCCCGCAACCTGCGGCTCCCCGCGGATCCGGCGACGGCACTGGACGCCGCACTGTGCGGGAGGACCACCCGCATCGACACGGGCAGGCTGAGCGGCGACCGGCTCGAACCCGCCCGTTTCACGGTGATGGCGGGCGCCGGACTGGACGCGGCCATGGTCCGGGACGCCTCGGACCGGCTCAAGGAGCGGGTGGGTTGGGCCGCGTACGTGGTGTCGGCCGTCGGCCACCTCCGTGACCCCAGGATGCGGCTCTCGATCCGGCTCGACGGCGGCGCCGCGCTGGAGCGACGGGCCCGCATGGTCGTCATCGGCAACGTCGGCACCCTTCAGGGCGGGCTGTCGCTCCTGCCGGACGCCCGCCCCGACAGCGGTCGCCTGGACATGGTGCTGCTCGACCCGCGCGGAGCCGCCGGATGGCTCGTCGCGGCGGGACACGTCATGTCCCGCGCGCTGCCGGGCCGGGCAGCCGCCGCGACCGGCACGCCCGCCGGCGCCGTGGCCGGCGGCGCTCTGGAGTACTTCAACGCCGCGCGGATCGACATCCGTTTCGGCAGGCCGCAACCGCGCGAGCTCGACGGCGACGCCGTCGCCTCGGGTTCCGACCTGACCGCCGAGGTCGAACCGGGTGCGCTGCGGCTGTGCCTGCCGACACCGCGACCGCGCGTCGCCGCGAGCGCCTCGGAAGGCGACGCCGTCACCACGGCCGGCTGAGCATGCGCGCGGAACGAAGACCTACGGAACTGCAACGGGGGGTTGAAACAGCATGGGCACAGCGACTCGGGTACCACAGCGCCGCGACGTGATGGCGGTGGAGGCGGAGCTGCGGATGGAGGGCGAGGAACTGTCCGCCGAGGAGGCCTGGGCCGCGTTGCGCCGCCACGGCGGATGGCGACTCGTACGGGACGCCTTCATGAGGTTCCGCTACGCCGACGGGTTCAGCCACTCCCGGGCGCTCGCGCTCCAGACCGTGCTGTCGATCGTCCCCCTGGCCATCGCCGTCATAGGCCTCTCCAGCGTGTTGCACACCGAGGACATAGGCCGGATCGCCGAACTGACGATCCGGCGGCTGGCGAGCGGCCCCAGCCAGGACGTCGTGGACGACGCCCTGCTGCAGAGCCGCCGGCAGGTCGGCGACGGCAGCCAGGCAGCGCTCTGGCTCGGACTGCTGTTCTCGGTGGTCAACATCACCACCAGCCTGTGCCAGGTGGAACGCGGGGCCAACCGCATCTACGGAGTGGAACGCGACCGCCCGTTCCTGCGCAAGTACACCCGAGGGCTGATGATGGCCGTGCTCGCGGGGCTGCCCCTCGGACTGAGCTTCGCGGTCACCGTCCTCGGGGCCGACCTCACCCGGGCCGTCGCGGAGGTCTACCAGCTGAGTCCGACCACCACCCGGGTGTGGGAGGTCCTGCGCTGGCCCGTCGGCATCCTGCTGGCCGTGATCGCCACCAGCGCCATCTTCCGCCGCTCGCCGCGGCGCACCCAGCCCGGCTACACGTGGCTGGCCTTCGGCGCCGGCGTCTACCTGGCGCTGTGGCTGGCGGCGACCTGGGGACTGAGCCTCTACGTCGGGGCCAGCGGCTCCTTCAGCAACGTGTACGGACCCCTCAGCGCCTTCATGTCGCTGCTGCTCTGGTCCTACCTCACCTCGCTCGCCCTCTTCCTGGGCCTCGCGTTCGCCGCCCAACTCGAAGCGGTACGGGCCGGGGTGGCGGCCCCGGTCACGGACGACCCCGGGGTCTGACGAGGCCACCCGCCATGCTCCCCGCACGAAAGGAACACCCCGACGATGGTTCAGCGCACCGGCCGACCGCGGCGACTTCTGGAGGGACTCACGTCCCGCCACTTCGGACCCGACACGAGATTCGGCGTACGGCTGGTGGCGACGGTGGTCGTCACCGCCGTGGTGGCCGTGCCCTTCGCCCTCGCGCTGGTCCTCGTCGAGTCCGGGTGGGCGCCCTTGTACCGCCTGGACCAGGGCACGGCCGCACGCCTCCACCAATTCGCGCTCGACCGTCCCGGATGGGTGCGGGTGCTCGACTTCCTCACGAACGTCGTGTGGGGGCCGCTGACGATGCGCCTGCTGGTGGCCGCCCTGGTGGTGTGGCTCCTGCTGCGGGGCGCCCGGCGCCTGGCCGTGTGGGCGGCGGTGACCGCCATCGGGAGCGGCCTGGTGGGCCTGCTCACGAAGAACGTGGTCGAACGCGCCCGCCCCCACCTGCCCGACCCCGTCGCCGACGCGCCCGGCTTCTCCTTCCCCTCCGGGCACGCCATGACTGCCATGACCTCCTGCGCCGTGCTGCTGCTGGCCCTGCTCCCCCTGGTGCCCCGCGGATGGCGGCCGCTGCCGTGGCTGCTCGCCGGCCTCACGGTCCTGGGTGTCGGCTACACGCGGGTCGCGCTCGGCGTGCACTGGGTGAGTGACGTGTTGGGAGGCTGGTTGCTGGGTCTGGCCGTGGTCACGGCGACCACGCTGGCCTTCGAGGCCTGGCGGTCCGACGTCGGGCGCGACCGCACCACGCCCGCGGAGGGTCTGGAACCCGAGATCGTGGGCGCCGACCCCGAACCGCCCGTCGACGTCCGACGGGTCTGAAGGGGCGTCCCTGAAGGGGCGCCCGCGCAGGACGTGTGTCGGCCCCGCCCGGACGTTCCGGGCGGGGCCGACAGGACCGGCCGTACCGGGTCGGATCCAGGGGGTCGGGCGAGGCCCAGGGGTCAGGCCACGACAGCGGGTTGGTCCGTGCCGTACGCCGTGTCCCAGGGCGCCGGACCCGTCCCGGCCGACCAGTCGTCGAGCGCCTGCCGGTCGAAGCAGAGGATCCCGCACTGCTCGGCGTACTCGACGGCGGGCTGGGTGTACTCGCTCGTGGTCACCACCGCCGCGAGCTGGGCCTCGTGCACGGCGTAGCAGGTGCCGCCGAAGCGCTGCATGTCCTGGGACCCGACCTTGTTGGTGGGGCCGTAGCGCTTGCACTGGATGACGACACGGCGGCCGTCGGGTGCGGTGGCGAGGACGTCGGCCCCCAGGTCCCCGGCCCCGCCGACGACCTCGACGTCCCGACAGCCGTCCCGCTCGCAGAGGTCGGCGACGGCCTGCTCGAACTCGTAGGCGTCCAGCAGGGTGTAGTCGACGCCCGGGACCTCGTACACCCGGGCTTCCAAGGCCGCCGTCTGCGCTTCCGCCGCAGCGGCGGCTTCCGCCTCCGCCGCCGCTGCCGCCGCTTCGGCCTCCGCCGTCTCGGCCGTCTCGACCGCGGTGGCCGCGGCGCACCGCAGGGTGCGCGCGGTGCGCCGTGCCGTCCTGCGGATCCGCAGGCGGCGCCGCGCGGGGGTCGAGCACCCGGCCACCGCCAGGGAGGCCAGGACGACCAGCGCCGCGGCCAGGGGGTGCTCCCGGGCGGCGTCCGCCAGCACCCGCAGGGTGAGTCCCGCGCCGCACACCGTCAGGGCGGCGATGACGAACCAGCGGGCGGTGGAGCGCGTGCTGAAGCGGTACCGACGTCTGGCGGGGTACTCGGGTCGGACGGGTATGGTCATCGGCGCGCGCCCCCTGGTCGTGTTCAAGATCGTCGATGGCGTCTGCCCCGACCACCCCGCTTCACGCACGCGCCCGCCGCGATCACCGCGCCGGGCGCCGGGGGCGGACCTGGTGCCGACACGGGCGGCCCGAGCCGCCATACTGGGGCGACTTTGAGGAGCATGGACATGACGGATCGAGATCTGGCGCGGCACCCCGGCGGCGCGGACGTGGCGAGCCCGGACATGGCGGACCCCGCCTCCACCCTCGCCGACCGGCGCATTCGTCGCATCCGACGCCGCCTGGAGCGCCTGATCGGCGTGGCCGCGACCGAGGGGAACAGCGTGCTCCCCCTGCGCAACGGGGACGAGATCTTCACGGCGATGCTGGACCAGGTCGACTCGGCCCGCCACACCGTGGACATGATGACGTTCGTGTACTGGAAGGGCGACATCGCCCGCCGCTTCGCCGAGGCGCTCGCCGGCCGGGCCCGCGCGGGCGTCCGGGTGCGCCTGTTGCTGGACGGCTTCGGCAGCCGCCTCATAGAGGGCGAGCTGCTGGAACAGATGAGCGGTGCCGGTGTCGAGGTCGCCTGGTTCCGCAAGCCGCTCTACCTCTCGCCGCTGAAGCAGAACCACCGTTGCCACCGCAAGGTGCTGGTGGTGGACGAGGAGGTGGCGTTCACCGGGGGCGTCGGCATCGCCGAGGAGTGGTGCGGCGACGCGCGCAATCCCAAGGAGTGGCGCGACACCCACGTGGAACTCCGCGGACCGGCAGTCGACGGGATCGCGGCCGCCTTCGCCCAGAACTGGGCGGAGTGCCACGACGACCTCTTCGACGACCGCGACCGGTTCGTGGACCACAAGCCCGCCGGTGAGGCCATCGTGCAGGTGGTCCGCGGCTCGGCCAGCTTCGGCTGGCAGGACATGCAGACGCTGATGCGCGTCGTCCTGGAATCGGCGGAGGAACGAGTGCGCCTGGCCACCGCGTACTTCGCCCCCGACACCTATTTCGTGGACCTGCTGTGCGCGACGGCGCGCAGGGGCGTGGCGGTCCAGATCCTGCTGCCCGGGTCCCACACGGACAAGCGGGTGTGCCAGTTGGCGGGACAGCACCACTACGAGGCCCTGACCGCCGCGGGCGTGGAGATCTTCCAGTACCAACCGACGATGATGCACGCCAAGGTCGTGACCATGGACGGTGTCGTCTCCCTCGTGGGCTCGACGAACTTCAACCGACGCTCCCTCGACCACGACGAGGAGGTCATGCTCGCGGTGATGGACGTCGAGTTCACGAGTGTGCTCGACGCCCACTACGACCAGGACCTGGAGGTCAGTGACCGGATCAAGGCCGGCCGGTGGAAGCGGCGCTCGCTGCCTCAGCGCGCCCGCGAGGCCGCCGTGCTGCCCATCCGACGCTTCCTCTGACCCGGTGACCCCGCCCCGGCGGCAGGGGGCGTGGTCGCCCGGCTACGCGGTCACGGCCCGACGCTCGGCGGCCACGATCGCGTCGAGGAGGCCGGGGAAGGCCCCGTCCGTCTCGGCGCGCCGCAGGGCGTTCATGCGTGAGGTGCCGGCGTAGTACTGCCGGATGAGACCCGCCTCGCGCAGGATCCGAAAGTGATGCGTGGCCGTGGACTTGCTCACGGGAAGGTCGAACGCCCCGCACTTGATGTCGGTGGGGGAGTCGCGCAGTTGTATGAGGATGCTCCGCCGCACGGGTTCGACGAGGGCTTCGAGCACCTGCTGCAGGGTGATCGTTCGCAGGTCGGGGTGGGGCGGGACGCGATCGGTGTCCATGCCCCCATCGTACGACTGTCATAAAAGTTTGACAGTCATCGCACTTTGGGATGGGGTGCATCACGACCCTTCCCCAGGTGAAAGGACGACCCGATGACCAGGACGGTGCTGTTTCACGAACTCGGCGGGCCCGAGGTGTTGAGGTTGGAGAACACGGAGGTCGGCGAACCGGGACCCGGTGAGGTGCGGATCCGTGTGGACGCCATCGGCCTGAACCGGGCCGAGGCGCTGTTCCGAGGCGGCCTGTACATCGAGCCGGTGAAGCGGTTCCCCGCGCGGCTGGGTTCCGAGGCCGCCGGAGTCGTCGAGGCGGTCGGCGAGGGCGTCACCGGATTACGGCCCGGACAGCCGGTGAGCACTGTTCCCGGCTTCTCGCAGAACGACCACGGCGTGTACGCGGAACGGGCGATCGTGCCCGCTTCCGCGGTGGTGCGCCGTCCCGAGGGCCTCGGAGCCATCGAGGGCGCCGCGGTGTGGATGCCTTACGTGACGGCCTACGGCGCGCTCGTGGAGGTCGGTGGGATGCGGCCCGGTGACACGGTCGTGCTGAACGCGGCGTCCAGCAGCGTGGGCCTCGCCGCCCTTCAGGTCGCCGAACGCATCGGCGCCACCTCGATCGCCCTCACCCGCACCGCCGCCAAGCGGGAAGCCCTGCTGGAACGGGGCGCGGCCGAGGTGATCGTCACCGATGAGGAGGACGTGGTCGAGCGGGTGCTCGCGGCCACCGACGGTCGGGGAGCCGAGTACGTCTTCGACGCCGTCGCCGGTCCCGGCGTGCTGGAACTGGGGAAGGTGGTCGCCGCCGGCGGCATGCTCCTGGTGTACGGCGCCCTGAGTGGCCTGCCGACGCCCTACCCGGGATTCGACCTGGGCATGCCCGCGCTGAACATGCGGACGTACACCATGCTGGAGACCACCGCCCGGCCCGAGCGACTGCGACGGGCGGAGGCCTTCGTGGCCTCCGGCCTTCGGTCGGGCGCGTTCCGGCCCGTGGTGGACCGGACGTTCGAACTGGACGAGATCGTCGAGGCCCACCGGTACCTGGAGTCGAACGTCCAGATCGGCAAGATCGTGGTCACCGTTTCCCACTGACCCACTGACCCACTGACCCACTGACCCACGGCCCCGTCGGCATGCGGCGGGGCCGCCGCCGTTCGGGAAGCGGGGGTGTCGGGGTCGGCAGGCGGACATCGGGGCTCTGCGATCACCTCTCACGGGTGAACCACTCCCACGACGTACACGGCCGGGAGCGTGGCCCGTTCGCCGCGGACCACGCTCGCGCCGCCGGTTCGCGAGCGCCCGTACCGCAGCGGTGAGCGCGGCCGACACGGCGGCCAACACGGGCGCGAACCGCACGACTCGGCGGTGCCGGCGGCGCACGACGGCGCTCTCCACGACGGCGCGACGATGAGTGGCGCGGAGCCGCGAGGTGTCTCCCCCCGTCGAACGGGGTATCGGCGTAGGGCGTTCGAGAACCGGTAGCACTCAACCGGTCTCGGGTCATCGGAATTGCCCACACCAACACACTTCACAGGCAGCGTGGGTAGAGTCCGCACCACACACATCGATCGAGGAGCCCTCATGCCCACGCAGGAGATTCCCACTCTCAAGTCCCAGTACGCCGACAAGGTCACCGCAGACCTTGATCTGAACACCGCCGAACAGGGCCGCATTCGCGGGGAGATCACCTCCCTGCAGGAACGTCTGGCCGGCTTGGAGCAGGACCACGAACTCCTTGTCGGCATGCGTGCCGCCCTCGGCGACAACGCACTCGCGGTGCCCGGACCGCGCACCGGCAAGAAGCCCGCGACGGCCGTGAAGGCCACCACGCCCACGAGGAAGCAGACGGGAGCGAAGACCGCGACGACCGGCCCGGTGAGGAAGTCGACGGCGACGAAGACGTCGTCCGCGCCGAAGTCCACGACGGCCAAGGCCACGACGGCCAAGGCCACGACGGCCAAGGCCGCGGCGCCGAAGTCGACGGAGGCGAAGGCGGTCGCCGCGGTGGTCGAGTCGAAGCAGTCCGCCGCCAAGCCGGTCGCCGCGAAGGAGCCGGTCGCGAAGAAGCCCGCGGCCAAGAAGCCGGTGGCCAAGAAGGCGACCGCGTCGGACAAGAACCAGGTCCCCCTGACGGAACTGATCCACCAGCACCTGACCGGTCAGACGGAGCCGAAGACGGCCGCCGAGATCTCCCAGGCCCTGGCGGCCGCCCACCCGGACCGCAGCCTCAACGACAACCTGGTGCGCACGAGCACCGAGCGTCTGGTCGCCCGTAGCCTGGTGGAGCGCGCCAAGCAGGGCTCCACGGTCTACTACACGGCCACCCGGCCCGACACCGTGGCCGCCGTGGCCCCGGCGGCGACCGCCGACAAGGCAGTGGCCGCGGCCGGCGTCTGATCCGAACCACGCGTGGTGCGAGGGGGCTGTTTCCACCGGCACGGCGGTGCCTGGCCGGGAGGGCAGCCCCTCGCGCACGGGGGCGCGCAGGACGTGCGACGTCGACCCGTATGACCGGACGTGTCGTCAGAGGCCGTGGGTGCGGGTCCGTGCGTGCTTGACGGCAGCGGCGGCGAATCCGCTGATCAGCGGGTGGGCGCGGGTGCCGTCCCCGTCGAGTTCGGGCTGGAAGAGCGTGGCCAGGAAGAAGGGGTGCGTGGACAGTTCGACGATGCGGACCTCGCCGGAATCGTCGGTGCCGGGAAACGTCAGCCCGTGTGCCCGCAGGAGTTCGAGATGGTACGGACTGGCGCCATAGGCACAGTGGTAGCGCGCCCGGGTCCGGGCGGACCCCAGCAGATGGGCCGCGCGCGAGTCCGGTGCCACCCGCACGGTCCCCTCGTGACCCACCAGCGAACAGGACAGGGGGACGACCACGGAGTCCTCGGGGGCGGCCGTCGGATCGTTCTCGGCATGCCGGGCACGCTCCAGACCGCAGGCGTTCCGTGCGAACTCCACGAGGGCGTGCTGGAATCCGCCGCAGGTTCCCAGGAAGGGAATGCCGTTCTCACGTGCCGAACGGATCGCCCTCAGGACACCGCTCTCACTTCGGTACGGGCTGCCGGGCAGGACCCAGATCGCGTCGAAGCCGTCAACTCCCAGCCCGGCCTCCTCGGTGGGGATCCAGTAGGCGTCCAGGTCCAGCCCGTCCCGCAGGCGCAGCGCCTCGATCAAGCCGGGGATCCGAACGTGGGAGTGGACGGAGTCGGAACGGTCGCCCACGAGGGCGACGCGTGCTGTGGGGTTCATGACAGCCATCCTGCTGAACAACCGATCATCAGGTCCAACGATGATGTGCTGTCCGCGCATCAGTGATACTGATGCGCATGGATCCGCATCTGCTGCGCACCTTCGTCGCGGTCCTCGACCACCGCTCCTTCTCCACCGCCGCCTCGGCCCTCGGCTACACCCAGTCCGCGGTCTCCCAGCACATCGCCGCACTCGAAACGGACTTGGGCACCAGACTGGTCGAACGCCGGCCCGTGGCGCCCACACCGGCCGGTGCCCGGCTGATGGAACACGTTCCCGCCCTGCTGCTGCGTCTCGACGCCGCCCGTGCCGACATCGCCCGCCTGAACCAGGTCCCCACCACCCGACTCGTCCTCGCGTGCTCGCCTGCGGCCCTCGGCACGGCGGTCGCCCGGGCCCTCGCCCGACTGCGGGACGGCACCCGCGTGGACGTGGAGGTGCGGGTCCTGAGCCGGGAAGCGGTCATCGAGGACGTACTCACCGCACGGGCCGACATGGGCCTGGTCGACGGGATCACCGCCCCCAGCGACCCCCTGCCACTGCCGGACCTCGGCCCCACCACCACCCTGGCCGCGGCCGAAGAGCCCCTGGCGGTGATCCTTCCCCTCGACCACCCGCTGGCCGAGCGCCGAGCGCTGCGGCTGCCGGACCTCACCCAGGCCCGGTGGATCGACGCCCCCGACAGCGCCGTCCCCCTCGAACGGCTGCGCGGCGTATGCCGTGCCGACGGATTCCCCGCGCCGATCCGCCACCGCGGGGCCGACCTGTTCGGCCTCGCCGCGCTCGTCGCGGCCGGCCACGGACTCGCGGCACTGCCCCTGTCGTCGGCCGCCGCGCTCCCGGCCGTCGCGGCGGTACCGATCAGCGCACCACGCCTGATCCACCGCACCGAACTCGTACACCCCGCCAACCCCACCGCTCCCGCGAGGCAGTTGATCGACCTCATCCTCGGAGCCCCGTCGATCACGTGACCTGAACGCGGGGGACGCCCACGTCACGGGGTGCGCCGGCTCAGGAGACGGCGTACCACTGGCTGGCCCAGCCGGTGTTGATGGTGCGGGTGGACTGTTCGGCGAGGTTCAGGGTGGCCGGTAGCGAAGTCTGTCCGGTCAGTACGGAGCTGTAGCGGAGATTCGGCGGGGTCAGCCCCGCGTTCACCGAGATCCCGGCCCCCGTCGACTTGAGGGTGAGGGCGTTGGTGGCCCAGTTCCCGTTGAGGAGCAGGGCCACGAAATAGGTGCCGGGATCGGCGGTGAAGGGCTTTGACAGGGGCAGCGGTTTGGCTATCGCGTCGGTCATGAGCTGCGGCGAGATGTCGGCGGTGGACGCGCGCAGGGTGCCGCGGGCGTCGTAGACACCGAGGTAGCAGTCGGAGAGCCGGGCGTTGGGGTCGATGCCGGCCAGCCCCAACCAGACGTTGGACCACGGCGTCCGCTCGCGCAGCACGATCCGCACCAGGGTGACCCGTCCGGCCACGCCCGCGACGGACTGGGCCGTCACGTGCCCCGCGTCGTTGGGGTCACCGGTCCAGGCCAGCAGGTTCTGGTCCTGCGGCCGGGGACCCTCGTACCCTCCGGCGCCGCCGGACGTCGCCGGAGGGGGAGTGGCGCCGCTCCCGCGGGGGCTCCCGCCGGGCGAGGTGCAACCGGCCAGGACGAGCAACGCCGCCAGCGCGGCGGCGAGGCCGGTCGATACGGCGGTGGTACGGGTGCGCATGGTCCCCCCATGAGGTGCTGATATGCCGAGGTGCCATGGTCACACGGCACCGAAACCGGGGTGCGCCCGGTCCGGGGCGATGCCACGGTCACCGTCGTGACCTTGATGGACGTACTCGTCGACTTCGCCCGTACCGGCCGACTCGGCCCGCTCCACTGCGGCATGCCCCTGGCCGAGGCGGAGGCAGACCCTGCCGGGGCCCAACCGGGTCATCCGCCCCCGCCGCCGGGCGTACTCGGGTTGGTCGGGCGGCTCGGAGGCGCCGGGGGTTGCGCCGGCGGGACGGGCCAGACGTGGTCGGGCGTCACGATGGAGGTGACCGCGTTCCCGATCATCGAGGACAGGCTCGTGCCCTTGTAGTCGATGTCCGTGTTGATCAGCACCACGAGGGTCGCGTCCTCGGCCGGGAGCTGCGCGGCGATGGACTCGTAGCCGGGCAACTCCCCGTTGTGGCCGAGCCAGCCGTTGAAGTCGAGGATGCCGAGACCGTACGAGGCCCCCGCGACGCCGACCGATCGGGTCTCCATCCGCTCGGCCTGCGTTTCCTTGGTGAGGAGTGCGCCGTCCGCCAACGCCGGAGCCCAGGTGTGCAGGTCGTCGAGATCGGAGATGACCCCACCGGCGGCCCAGGCCCACGAGGGGTTCCAGTTGGTGGCGTCCACGACGCTCCCGTTCGGCGTGAAGTCCGTGTACCCGTGGGCGTGCGGGTCGGGCACGGCACTGTCGTCGGGCAGCGAGGTGTCGTTCAACTTCAGCGGTGCGAAGACGTGTTCCTCGAGGTAGTCGCCGAGGTTCTGCCCGCTGACCTTCTCGATCATCATGCCGAGCAGCACGGTGTTCGTGTTGCTGTACTGCCACTTGGTGCCGGGGGCGAAGCGCGGCCGGTGGCTGAAGGCGATGTCCAGGAGCCCGCGCGGAGTGTAGGACCGATGCGGGTCGGCGCGCAGTTGCGCCAACAACGTCTTGTCCTCGGTGTAGTTGAAGAGGCCGCTGCGCATCCCCGCCAACTGGCGCAGGGTGATGGAGTCGCCGCCGGGGACACCGGTGACGTACCGGGAGATCGGGTCGTCGAGTCCGACCTTGCCCGCGTCGACCAGTTGGAGGACGCCCGTGATGGTGAACGTCTTCGTGATGCTTCCGATCCTCGTGAAGAGGTCGGACTTCATGGGAGTCCCGGTCTTCTTGTCCGCGACACCGAAGGACTTCTCGTACGTACCCCGTCGGGGGATCCACAGACCGACGTTGAGACCCGGTACATCGGCCTCGTCCATGATCTTCGTGATCGCCGCGTCCAGTTTCCGTACGGTGGCGGGATCGAGCTCCTGCCGCGCGGAGGCGACCGCCCGGTCGGGGGTGGTGCCCGCGCACAGGGCGGCGAGCAGGACGGCCGCCAGGGCGGGTATGGCGGTCCGGGTGGACCGTCGAAGATGCGACGGGCGATACCTGCCCATGGTCGTTCACCTCTGGTCCGGGTCGATCGGACAAGCGTTTCCCGAGCCCCCGACGGTGTCTCCCCCCATGGTAGGAGCGCCCGACCCGACACGCGATGCCGAAGCGACGACCGGACCGGCTGCGGCCCCGCGCGTCCGCGGCGCCCGTGCACCGTCAGCCCCACAGAGCCTCGGATCAAGGCATCAAGGCCATCAAGGCCCCTTGGTCACGGCCTCCGGCCCGGGGTCGGTCGAATCGTTCCGGTCGCCGCGCCGTCGCCGGCAGGTGCGGCGGGCCCGCCCGCTTGGCACGGCGCTGGACGAGGGCCGTCTCCATGCGGCCGATGCCGGGCAGCGCCGCCAGTTCGACGGTGGGGTAGTCGTACAACCCGCCGGGGTCGCGGCACTGGATCATGGCGAGGACCGAGGTCCGGCCCGTGGTGACGGCCGCGAAGGCGACCGCCCCGTGCCGGGACAGCGCCCGGGTCACCTCGCCCAGCGCGGTGGGCGCCACCTCCGACCACAGCAGCGCCTCCACCGGGAAACCGAAGCGGGACGGGTCCACGTCCACCTCGAAGTGGAGCACCCCGGCAGCCCGGAGTCCGGCGACGCGACGACGGACCGTCGAAGCCGACCAACGGGACCACCCGCGCGTCCGCCGCCGTGCTGAGCGCGCTGCTGATCGTGATGTTCCCCGCCAATGCGCCCGCCGCCGGCGGCGACGTGCCCTGGTGGGACCGGCTGGGCCCGCGGACGACCCTTCAGGCCCTCTTCCTCGCGGCCACCGTCATCGTGCTGACCCGGCACGGCCGGGCGGTCGCCCGGGCGACCGCACCACCCCCGCGCGACTCGCCGACGAGGTGACCGCAGCCGCGCACGGGGGCGTACGACAGGTGGTGGCTCGCGGGAGCCGGGAGCCGCTCGGCGCGGTCGGGGCCGGCCGGCGCCGCCGGCTCCCTTCCATTCGGTGCTACACCACACCCTTGCGGGTGACGGTTCGGAATGGTGTGCGGATGTGTACGGGGTAGGCGTGCGAGGTTCTCTCCCGAACAGGGCCGTGGCCCACATCGTGCGCGCAGACCTCGGCCTCCCCACACGGGGCGGCAGGCGGCGGCGCACGGATCGGGCGTCGATCGCTCCTGTCCACGAACGCCCGTCCTTCGTGTCGTCGAAGGTCGGGCTCGCACTCACCGGAAGGAAGCACATGAGGAAGTTCGCTTGGGCTGCACGCGGTGTCGCGGCGGTATCGGGGGCCATGCTCCTGGGAGCGCTGGCAGCGCCGTCCGCGGTCGCCGACGGCCCGGAAGCCAAGGGCGCCCCGGCCTCGGCCGACAGTCGCAAGTGTCAGACGGACCGTGACGTCAGCTCGGCCGTGGTCGACTACGACGGGAGTGCCCTGTTCGAGACGGTGTTCCGCGCGGCGACCGACCGTCAGGGCCACGCGTTCCTCAACGACAGCCGCAACCCCGGTGTCTGGATCAACCTCGGTCTCCTCGACGGGGCACCCAGGTGCACGCGCGACACCGCCCTCTCGGTCACCGAGGAGAACCCCGGCCACCTCTTCATCACCCTGCTGGGCAGCAACGGGAAGCTGTACCAGGCCCGCTGCGTCACCAGCAACGCGGCGCCGTTCACGCACGCGACCCTCCCCGCTGCCTGCGCCCCCGGCTTCACGACCCTCGCGGGCACGCCCGTCTAACCACTGCGCCCGGTCCTGCCCGTCAGCGCACCGGACCTGAGTGGATGCCCGCCGTCACGGCCGGCCGCCCCGCGCGGTCGGCCGTGACGTGTGTCCGGACGTGGTCGCCCTTCCGTCGAGGTCAGACCTGTCCGAGGTCCGAGCTCACCCACCGCTGCGGACGCATGTGGAAAACGAGCTGCGCGCCGTGGTCCTTCCAGGCGAAGTCGACGTAGCCGTCCACCTTCTCCGCCGGCAGGTACCGTGAGGCGATCTCCACCAGCTGTTCGCGTCGGGCGGGCGCGGTCGAGATGACCGGACCCTCGACCGACACGTACCGGATCGTCGGCTCCAGACGGTCCACCATGAGCGTGAACCGGCCTGCGGAACCGATCAGTTCGGCCTTGCGGGAGTCCCGGCCGGTCATGATCCAGAGGTCGCCGCCGGGAGCGTACTGGTACCAGATCGGGACGGTCAGCGGTGCGCGCTCACCGCCCGCGCTCACCGCGAAGGCGGCGACATGGGGCTCGGCCAGGAACTGCTCACGCTCGGTACGGGACAGGGCCACGGCACACTCCTTCGGTGGGGGAGACCTTCCATGGGAGGAATCTGCCCCGCCACGTCCGCATTCCCCGTCCCTCACCCGCATGGCGCAGGAGCAATTCGCCCGCGCGACCCGAAACCACCCGGGTCCCGGGCGCCGAAAGCCGTGAGGTCGGGAGCCGCCGAGATCAGCGCGCGGCGCCGAAGTCCTGCGTCCAGTAGGAGTTCGGCTCCGCGAGGCCGACGCCGATCTCCTTGAACGCGCAGTTGAGGATGTTCTCCCGGTGTCCGGGGCTGTTCATCCAGCCGTTCATGACCTGCTCGGGCGTGCTGTAGCCGTAGGCGACGTTCTCGCCGTAGGTCATCCAGGCGTAGCCGGCGTGGGTGATGCGCGCACCCGGGTCCGAGCCGTCGGAGCCGGTGTGCGACATGTTGGAGTGCGCGGCCATGTCCTTGCTGTGGTTCAGCGCGGCGGTCGTCAGCTTCGCGTTGACGGTGAGCGCCGAGCACCCGGCCTTGGCGCGCTCCTGGTTGACGAGGGCCACCACCTCGGCGGCCGGACCGGAGGACGGCACGGTCGGGCTGGTCGGCTGCGTCGTGGCCACGGGGGCCGTCGGGGCGACCGGAGCGGGCTCCGAGGGCCTCGTGGGCTGCGCCGCCGTGGGGGGCTTCCGCGTACCGGTCGACGGCTTCGTCTTGTGCGGACGGTGGCTCACCGGGGCCGGCGGCGTGGACGCCGTGGACGGTTCGACCGTCGCTGTCGGGGTACTCGCGTCCCCCGCCAGGTTCTGGAGCGATGCGTCGGGGGTGGGGACACTGTGGGAGGGGCGCACGTGCCGGCCGGAGGCGGTCGCCGCCCCCGACTCCTGGGTGTCCAGGCACGCCATGGCGGCGGTGGGTATGCCCACGATGCCCAGGGTGACGGCGGCGATCGATATTTTCTTGTAGTGCGTCCTCTTGCGGTGCTTCATGCGTGACCTCACTTGGTTTCTGCGAAGCGTCCTGCGCCTGAGCTGCCGGAGCGCCGGGCGGGCCGCCATTCTTAGAAGCCTCGTAAGGGGCTGGCAAGTCTCGGCGTCGACTCGCCCCCCGGCGCCGCTGACCGGGCTTGAAATGGGCGGGGAGTCGTGCTGAGCAACCGGACGGCGCGATCAGTGAGACGAGTGACGTCCCGTCAGGATCCCGTCGGTCAGGGCTGATCGCTCCCTTGCGTCTCAGTCCCCGAGACGCCCATTTCGGTGGAGAGGGGAATGTCGATCCCCAACGGACAAATCTCTATATGTCGGGGAGGGGGTAGCGGACGTAATGGTTCCGTGATCTCTTGATGCCCCGTGACTCATGTCACTGTTTCGAGCGGAACCACACGCCGTTCGGCGGCCACGCGCCGCGTTCGCGCCCGCGCGCGTCGGCTCGATCGCCGGGTCGGTGTGAACGACCTTCGGGAGAGTCCCGCTCCCGTGTCGACGGGCGTCCCGCGGGTCGAGGGCCGAAGTCGTCCGGCCGGCCACCCGTGCGACAGGCCGTGAAGGCACCCCGGCCGGGCCAAGTAGCCCTGTGCGTCGATGCGTTGTGTACCGCGCCGGGCGGTGAACAGCTGCTGCCGGGACCCTTGCTGTGCCGCCGAGGTTCGCCAATGATGCTCCCGGCGCGCCGACCGACACGGTCGGGAGCCACACGTCACCCCCGAACCGAATGGCCGGAGGCCTGTTGTGCGGACCAGTCATCACATCCGGAGATCATCCGTCGTCGTCGGCACCGCCCTGGCGCTGGTCGTCGCCGTCGCCCAGACGGCCTTCGCGGCTCCGCCCCCGGCACTCCCCACCAACGCCGAGGCAGTCGAGCTGACCTTCCAGCCGGCCTTCGACTACGACACGGACGGCTGCTACCCGACACCCGCCATCGGGCCGACCGGAGTCCTGAACGGCGGCCTCAAACCCAGCGGTGCCCTCAACGGCAACTGCCGCGACGCCTCGGACCTCGCCAACACCAACAGCTACTCCCGCGCCAAGTGCAACAACGGGTGGTGCGCCGTGGTGTACGCGCTGTACTTCGAGAAGGACCAGGCCATACCCGGCATCGGGCTCGGCGGCCACCGCCACGACTGGGAACACGTCGTCGTGTGGATCCAGGACAACCAGGCGAAGTACGTCGCCACCTCGGCCCACGGCGACTTCAACCTCCACACGCGCGACCAGATCCGCTGGGACGGCACCCACGCCAAGGTCGTCTACCACAAGGACGGCGTCGGAACGCACTGCTTCCGCGCCGCGAACACGAACGACGAGCCGCCCGAGAACCATCGCGGCACCTGGCAGTTCCCCGCGCTCGTCGGCTGGTCGGGCTATCCGGCGACGCTGCGGGACAAGCTCAGCCAGGCCGACTTCGGCAGCGCGCACTTCGGCCTGAAGGACGACTCCTTCTCGTCCCACCTCGCGAAGGCCAAACCGGCGGGCATCCCCTTCGACCCGTACCAGTAGACACCCCGTGAGGCGCCCGGCGACGCGGGCCGGAACGCGTCCGACGAGGAAGGCCCGAGCGGATCCGACCACGCCCCGATCCTCACGCCCGATCGTCGCGCCCCGATCCTCACGCCCCGGGCATCGACACGGGGCGCCGCGCGGGTTCCGCGGGCCCGCCCACCGGCGAGCCGGGGCGGCTGTGGGACGGGCCGCCCCGGTCGAAGTCGACGGAGGTGAAGCGCCCGCGCAAGGCGCGGTCGAGAACCACGAGCGACGCCGCCTCGGCCAGCCCGGGCGGGACCGGCACGGGCTCTCCCGGCCTCGGCGGCAGCCGCCGGGGCGCCTCCAACCCCAGGAGCAGCCGCTCCAACCGTCGGTGGTGCCGCGCGAAGACCCGCGCCGGCGCCCACCGACCGCGGGCCTCCTGGCCCGCGAGCGCGTCCGCCGCGGACACGGCCAGCATCACGACGTGGAGTTCCCGGCCGTTCCGCGCCGCCGACCGTGCCAGCCAGCGGCGGATCCAGGGCCGGCTGCCACAGTCGTGGACCAGCAGCGGCCTGCCCGTGCCGAAGGCCTCGTGCAGTCTGCGCACGTACTCGATCCGGGCCCACGGTCGGTACACCACGTAAGGCAGGCCGACCGGCACCCTGGCCCGGCAGGCTTCGCGGACGTCACGGGGGTCGACCGTGAGCGTGCCGGGGGACCAGTTGCGCAACAGGGTGCTCTTGCCGCTGCCCGGCAGACCGGATATGACCACCACCGCACCCGGGGGATAGGACAGGCGGTGCGCCCCCACGTGTCGCCCCCGCAGGTCCACAAGACCGCGCGGCCGCAATGCCGCCGGGTCTGCCTGTTCCGTGCCGCTCATGTGGGCCCGCCCCCTCGCTCGGTACGTCGCCCCGTCGACCCGCGGGTCGACGCGGGGCAGGGACACTGCCGACGTCGCGCGGTCGCCTTCGCTCGACGGAGTCGTGGAAGAACGTCAGGACGGGGATTCACCGGCAGACGCTACCCCGGTGCGGAATCGGACCCGTCGGGGGGACCCACCGCCGGCCGGGACCACGAGGCGCCGGCCGACGGCGTGTCAGGCGTCGCCTTCGTGCGTGGCCGCGCCGACGAGTTCCTCCAGGAGGTCTTCCATGGTGACGAAGCCGAGGACCTCGCCCTCGTCACCGGTGACGGCGGCCAGGTGGGTTCCGGCATCCCGCATGGCGGTCATCGTGTCGTCCATCGGGGTGCCGAGGGAGACCTTGACGATCGGGTGCAGCGCACCGCGCGGGAACGGTGCCGCGCGGTCCTGGGCCGCGAGGGCGTCCTTGATGTGGAGGTACCCGAGGATCGCCCCGCCCGGGCCGGTGACGGGCAGGCGGGAGTAGCCGTACTCCGCCGCGATGCGCTCCAGCCCGCGGGGGGTGATCTCGTGCCCCACGGTGACCGTGTCGCCGAGCGGGACCATCACCTCGCCGACGGCCCGCCGTCCGAGTTCGAGGGCGTCGCGGAGGCGTTCGCCGTCCTCGGGGTCGATGAGGCCCGCGGCGCTGGAGTCCTTGATCAGTCGGGCGAGCTCGTCGTCGTTGAACACGGAGGCGATCTCGTCCTTCGGTTCGACCTTGAGCAGCCGCAGCAGCGTGTTGGCGAAGGCGTTGATGCCGAAGACGAACGGGCGGAGCGCCCGGGTGAGGGCGACGAGCGGCGGCCCGAGCAGCAGCGCCGTCGGGGCGGGCGCGGCGAGCGCGATGTTCTTGGGGACCATCTCGCCGATCAGCATGTGCAGGTAGGTCGCCGCGGTCAGCGCGATGACGAACGCGATCGGATGGATCAGCCCCTCGGGGATGCCGATCGCCTCGAAGGGGGGCTCCAGCAGGTGCGCGATGGCGGGCTCGGCGACCGCGCCGAGGACCAGCGACGAGACCGTGATGCCGAGTTGGGCGGTGGCCATCATCGCCGAGAGGTGTTCGAGCGCCCACAGGGTGCTCTTCGCCCGCCGGTCGCCCTTGAGCGCGGCCGGTTCGATCTGACTGCGGCGCACCGAGATCAGGGCGAACTCGGCCCCGACGAAGAAGGCATTGGTGACGAGGGTGAACGCGCCGATCAACAGCTGGATCGCGGTCATCGGCTCTGCTCCCGGTCGACGACGGATTCGGCGGGCGCGACGATCGAGACCCGGTCCGCCCGGTGGTGGTCTATGTCGAGGACGGACAGTTCCCAGCCGTCCAACCTCACGTTGTCCCCCTCGACGGGGATGCGCTCCAAGACGGAGGCGATGAGCCCGGCGACCGTCTCGTAGGGGCCCTCCGGGACGTCGAAGCCGATCTCCTCGAGTTCGTCGACACGGATGCCGCCGTCGACCTCCCAGGTGCGTCGGCCGTCCTCGTCCGGTCCCTCGATGAGGGCGGGGACCTCGACGGGATCGTGCTCGTCCCGGACCTCCCCGACGACCTCCTCGACGATGTCCTCGACCGTCGCGACGCCCGCGGTGCCACCGTACTCGTCGATGATCACGGCCATGGTGCGGGCCTTGCGCAGCCGTCCCAGGAGCGTGTCGACCGGCAGGGAGTGCGGCACGAGCAACGCCGAGGTCATCAGGTCGGTGACCCGGGTCCTGCCCCGCTCGTCCTCGTCCAACGCCAGCACGTCACGGATGTGGAGCGTGCCGATGACCTCGTCCAGCGTGTCGCGGTAGACGGGGAACCGGGAGATGCCGGTGGCCAGGGTGAGGTGCGCGGCGTCGGTGGCCGTCGCGCGCGCCTCCAGTGCCCGGACGTCCACCCGCGGGGTCATCACGTTCTCCGCGGTCAACTCGGCCAGGTGCAGGGTCTTGACGAACAGCTCGGCCGAGTCGGCCTCGATGGCGCCCGCCCGGGCGGAGTGCTGGACCAGTGCGACCAGCTCCTCCGGGCTACGGGCGGAGGCCAGCTCCTCGGCGGGCTCCAGGCCGAAGCGCCGCACGAGCCGGTTCGCGGCGTTGTTCAGGTGCCGGATGAGAGGGGCGAACGCGGCGGTGAACGCGCGCTGGGGTCCGGCGACGACCTTCGCGACGGCGAGCGGGCGGGCGATGGCCCAGTTCTTCGGTACGAGTTCGCCGACCACCATCAGCACCACCGTCGACAGGGCCACGCCCAGCAGGGTCGCGGTGGTCGACACGGCGCCGGCGGGCAGACCGGCCGCCTCGAGCGGTCCCCGCAGCAGGGCGGACACGGCCGGCTCGGCCAGCATGCCGATGACCAGCGAGGTCACCGTGATGCCCAGCTGGGCGCCGGAGAGTTGGAAGGTGAGGCGCTTGGCGGCCTTCAACGCGCTTTCGGCGCCGCGCTCGCCCGCCGCGACGGCGCGGTCGAGCTCACTGCGCTCGACGGTGGTCAAAGAGAATTCGGCGGCGACGAACACCGCGCACGCCAGCGTCAGCGCGAGAGCAAGGAGCAGCAGCAGGACCTGGGTCACCGTGCCACCCCCGCTCCCGGGCTGATGATCCGCGGGCAGGACGTGGCACGGCTCGGACTGGGAGGTTCACCCATCGCGGGTCTGCTGCTCCTTCTTCTTCATCGGGCTTCGGGCGGTCGGAACGGGGTTCATGCGGCCGGACCGCTCGCGGTCGTCCGCGAGCGGGTCCATCCGGCGGGGGGCACCCCGCCCACAATCGTAAAGGATCGGCAAAGGGGCTGCTTCGGGCGGTCGGCCTGCCGCTCCCACGCCCTCATGTTTCTACAGCTCTGTAGAAAACGCGAGGGGTGATCGGCACATCATGCCTCGACGCCCCCGGGAGGGCTGGGCTGCTCTGTGCGGTGCGAGGAGGTCACGCGGAACAGTCGCGGCTGGATGTCGGTCGCGAGAGCGGACGCCGCCTTCATGTGGGCGCGGGCCTCGGGGTCGGCCAACACCGCGTGGTAGTGCTCCTCGGACTCCCACTGGGCGTAGTTGATCACGCGTCGCCCGTCCTGGCTGGCGTGGAAGGTGGCGCTGACGAAGCCCGGCTGGTGCTTCATCGTCTCCTCCGTGGCGCGCGCCAACAGGTCGGTCAGCTCCTGCTGGTTCTCGGGGGCGACCGTGAAGACGTTGATCAGCGTCGTCACGGGGCGAGTCGAGTCGATGTTCGCGGTAACGGTCATGAACCCAATCTTCCGTGCCGTCGGCCGTGATTGCCTCCGACCGCGCCCGTTTTCTCGAACGGAACGCCGAGACGGGCGCCGGCCGGCGCCCCGTACGCCCGGCGCCCCGTCGAGCCGGCGTCACCGGCCGCCCGCGGCCAGCCGCGCCGCCGCGCTCTCCAGCAGCATCTCCAGCGCCACCGGATACGCGCTGTCCGCCATCCGCGCCGCCAGCAGCCCCGCCGTGGCCGCGATGTGCGGGTAGTGCTCCGCGGGCAGGGCCGCGTACGTGGTCTCCCACATGGCCTCGTCCGCCGAGCGGTCCTCCTCGGCCAGCGCCAGGGCCCCGGCGTCCAGCGCGGAGAAGGCCAGGCTCTGGTCGATGAACGCGTGAAAGATCCGCACGGCCGCCGGATCCTCGAAACCGGCCGTCCGCAGCACTCCCAGCACGGCCTCGTCCGCGGCGATCTCCCGGGGCCGCCCGCTCACCCGGCTCGCCGTCAGTACCGCCGCCTGCGGATGCGCCAGATACGCGCGGTGGATCCGCAGCCCCAGCTCGCGCAGGTCGGCCCGCCAGTCCCCGCCCGCGGCCCAGCCGTCCAACGCCCGGCCGATCAGCTCCTCGCCGATCGCCCGGGTCAGCTCGTCCATGCCCGTGAAGTACCGGTACAAGGTGCTGGGATCGGCGCCGAGCGCGGCCCCCAACCTGCGCGCGCTCAGTCCCGCGCTGCCGTGCTCGCGCAGCATCCGCAGTGCCGTCTCGACGATCAGCCGTTCCGACAGCACCGTTCCCGTGCGCGTGGGACGCCGTCGCCTCCGCGCCTCCTCGGGCACCACCTGCTTCGCCATGATCGACCCTCCAGCCGCCTCGAACCTTATGCCAACACCATTGACGTTAACTCGGCGGCGCGGGTTTGATCCCCCGAGGGAAGGCCTCCCGGGCCCGCCCCCGCTCAACCCGCTCCCACCCGCACGAAGGGTCTGACCATGCGCGTCCTCCTGATGGGTGCCGGCGGCGTCGGCACCGCGATCTCCCGGATCGCCGCCCGCCGCACGTTCCTCACCCGCGTCACCGTCGCCGACTACGACCTCTCCCGCGCCGAGGCGGCCGTCACCGCGCTCGGCCCGTCCGAGACCCGGTTCGACGCCGTCCGAGCCGATGCCTCCGACGAGGCCGCCGTGACCGCCCTGCTCTCCTCCGGTGGCTACGACGTCCTGCTCAACGCCACCGATCCGCGGTTCGTGATGCCGCTCTTCCGGGCGGCCCTCGGCGCCGGCACGCACTACCTGGACATGGCCATGTCCCTGTCCTACCCGGACCCGGACCGTCCCTACGAGCAGTGCGGCGTACGGCTCGGTGACGCCCAGTTCGCGCTGGCCGACGCGTGGCGCGCGGCGGACCGCCTCGCCCTGGTCGGCATGGGCGTCGAACCCGGCCTGTCGGACGTCTTCGCCCGTCACGCCGCGGACGAGCTCTTCGACGAGATCGAGGAACTCGGGGTCCGCGACGGCGCGAACCTCACCGTCGACGGATACGAGTTCGCCCCCTCCTTCAACATCTGGACCACCATCGAGGAATGCCTCAACCCGCCCGTGGTGTACGAGGAGGGCCGCGGCTGGTTCACCACCGAGCCCTTCAGCGAGCCCGAGGTGTTCGACTTTCCCGAGGGCATCGGCCCCGTCGAGTGCGTCAACGTCGAGCACGAGGAGGTGCTGCTGATGCCCCGATGGCTTCAGGCCCGGCGGGTCACCTTCAAGTACGGCCTGGGCGAGGACTTCATCGGCAAGCTCAAGACCCTCCACGCGCTCGGCCTGGACCGCACCGAACCGGTGACCGTGCCCGGCCCGGACGGCCCGGTCCGCGTCTCCCCCCGGGACGTGGTCGCCGCCTGTCTGCCCGACCCGGCGACCCTCGGGGACCGCATGTCCGGCAAGACCTGCGCGGGCACCTGGGTGAAGGGCACCAAGGACGGCGCCCCGCGCGAGGTGTACCTGTACCACGTCGTCGACAACGAGTGGTCCATGAGCGAGTACGGTTCCCAGGCCGTGGTCTGGCAGACCGCCGTCAACCCCGTCGTGGCCCTGGAACTCCTGGCCACGGGCGTCTGGAAGGGGTCCGGCGTCCTGGGCCCCGAGGCCCTGCCCGCCCGCCCCTTCCTGGACCTGCTCACCGCCTACGGGTCCCCGTGGGGCATGCGCGAGCAGTGACGGGTTCGAACGCCACGGCGTCGCGACCCTCTGCGGGACACCCGCCACGCCCCTCCGCATGGGGGCACCGGCCCAGGGCACATGGACCGCCGTTCCGGCAGCACCGCGTTCTACGGCAGATGGCGTCCACCCTCGGCGTCCGACCCCGATGACATGGAGCCACGGGCCTGTCTTCCCCTCGAAGAAAAAAGACGTGAATGAGAGGTGTGAGAACGCGATTCATGGGCATGCGGGCCCTGCAAGTCATCCGTCCAGGGGAGGAACGGTTTCATGTCCCATGCCGCCGTAGTTGTCAGCCCGGTTGTCGATGTGCGGGTCGCGCCGTCTGGCGCGCCGTCTGTCGTGCCGCCTGTGGGGTCGGTGGAGGGGTCCGGTTCGTCGGTGTTGCCGCGGATCGATGACGCGCGTGCGGTGGCGCCGTCGGACGCGCGGGAGTTGTCGCGTCTGTTCCTGGTGCGGTTGCGGTCGTTGGAGGAGGGGACGCGTGAGTACCAGTACGCGCGGAACACGCTGATCGAGATGAACATCTCGTTGGTGAACTTCGCGGCCCGGCGTTTTCGGGGGCGTGCCAGTGGTGGTGGTGGGATCGAGTTGGACGACATCATCCAGGTCGGGACGATCGGTTTGATCAAGGCGATCGACCGGTTCGATCCGGAGCGTGAGGTGGAGTTCTCCACGTTGGCGTTGCCGTTCATCACGGGGGAGATCAAGCGGTTCTTCCGTGACACGACGTGGGCGGTGCATGTGCCGCGTCGGTTGCAGGAGTTGCGGACGGAGTTGGCGAAGAGCCAGGAGGCGTTGACGGAGGTGTTCGGTCGGGCGCCGACGGTCCTGGAGTTGGCCGAGCATCTGGAGTTGTCGCAGGAGCAGGTCGTGGAGGGGATGGTCGCGGCGAACGGTTACACGAGCGGTTCGATCGACGAGTCCACGTCCTCGGGGAGCCGGCCGTCGGCGCAGCCGCGTTCGTTGGCCGACACGGTGGGTGACGTGGATCCGGCGATGGAGTTGTTCGAGGACTTCCACACGCTGGCTCCGCTCCTGAAGGACCTGGCGCCCCGGGACCGGCAGATCCTGTCGATGCGGTTCGGGCAGGAGAAGACCCAGGCCGAGATCGGCGCGGAACTCGGCATCTCCCAGATGCAGGTCTCCCGCCTCCTGACCCGCACCCTCACCCGCCTGCGCACCGGAATGCTCGCCGGCTAGAAAGCCCCGAGACCCACACCCATCCGACCGCGGTCGAGCTCCGAATCACCCCGTGAGGGGCTCTTGGAACCGGCCCCCACCTCCACCGTCGGGGCGCGGCGCGACCGCGCCCCGACGGCACCCCCCGGCCGGGACTCCCGCCCGCGCACCCTTCAGTGCCCGTCGAAGCTCCACGCCTCGATGTCGCGGTAGTGGATCGCTCCCGGGCCGCGTCCGATGTTGCTGCCCACCAGGTGCAGGCGTTCCGTCTGCCAGGGACGGCCGGTGAACCCGGCCAGCTCGGCGGCGACCTTCACGACGCTGGAGGGGTCGTCCCGGCGGGATCGGGCCAGCGTCAGATGAGGCCGCAGCGGCCGTTCCTCGAAGTCAACGCCACACTCACGGACCAGGGCGCGCACCTTCGTGGCGAGTCCGTGCAGCCCTTCCAGGTCCCCCTCGATCCCGCTCCACAGCACCCGCTCGTCGAAGTGCCCGCCGCCCCGCATGGCCAGCCGCAGGGGGTGACGCACAGCGGCCAGCGCGGCGAGCGGCGACCGCAGCAGCGGCACGGTCGTGACCGGCAGCTCACCGAGGAAGGCCAAGGTGATGTGCCAGTCCTCGATGCGGTTCCACCGCATGCGGGGGTACGCCTCGTAGGCGGGCAGCAGTTCCCGCGCCAGCTCGTCCTTCGCCTCGTCGGGCGGGGCGAGCGCCACGAACACGCGGACCGTCGAGCCCTGAGTCTGTTCCTTCACGTAGGAATTGGTACCACCGGCCGCCGGGTCGGTCGGGGGCGGGGTCAGTTCCCCGACAGGGTGTCCTGGAGCCAGTCGAAGACGACCTCGCAGTGCAGCTGTGGGGCCATGGGGGAGCAGTGCAGCTGCGCGCCCTCCGCGGCGGTCAGCTTCAGGTAGTCCTTGGGCGAGGTCAGCTTGTCGTACATCTGGCGCGGTTGGCCGGGGTAGAACTGCTCGTCGTCGTAGTCCAGGACCAGGGTCGGTGCCTTGATCCGGCTGACGACCGAGGTGATCGCCAGCGCCTGGACGCGGGTCGCGGGGGTGTAGAAGTCGGTGAACAGCTTGCCCTGCCGGGCTTCGAGCATCGCCGGAATCGAGAAGGGCTCGAAGCGCTTCTTCATCACGGCGGCGGCGTCCGGGGGAAGTTCGGGAACGACCTTCTTGTTCCAGATGTCGTTCGTCTCCGCCTTGTCGGGCGTGAGGATCTCCCGGATCTCGGGCGGGAAGCCCAGCCACGGTTCGACACAGCCCGGCATGGCCACCAGCGCGGCGATCCGGTGCTCGAAGGCCGCCGCCCGCGGAGCGAGGTCCCCCGCCATGCTCAGACCGGTCAGAGCGATCTTCCCCGGGTCCACGTCCGCACGGGCGGACAGCCAGTCGACGAGCGGGGTGACGACCTTCTCCCAGGTGGGAGTGAACACCACCCGGTCGACGAAGAGCAGTTGCCCCTGCCCCGGCCCGTCGTAGACGAGCGCGTTCCAACCGCGTTCGAGCGCGGCCGGTACGCCGTAGGTCCACATGTCGACGTTCTGCCCGTCGCTGCCGTTGGTCAGGATCACGGTGGGACGGGGAGCGTTCGACTCGTCGGGGCGGAAGAACCACACCGGCAGCGGCGTCGTGCCGTACGGTACCGAGGCCTTGACCGGGGCGGGCTCGCACCGGTCGCAGAACGCGTCCCAGGCGCCGCGACCCGACTTGTACAGCTGTTCCTCCAACCCCGGATCCTTCGAACCGAGGACGAAGAACAGCGCCTGCCCGTAGTACTGGGCGGCGCGCAAGGCCCGGAACCGCTTGGTCTGGTCGTCGGCCGGCGCGCCCGGCGGCGGTTTGAGGAGCTTGTCGCCGAGCTTGCGGAACGTGTCGACGTACGTCTGCGCGGAGAGGCCGGCCTGGTTGATCGCGTTCACGGCGGTGAGGACCTCACCGACCTCACTGGCCCCGGCCCCGGCGGCGCCGAGCGCGAGGAGGCCGTTGAAGTTGTACGCCGGGTCCTTGAAGAGCGTCATCGCCCCGGGAGTGGGGTCCGCGGCCGGTCGCGGCGAGGGGGAGCCACTGACCGTGGCCGCCGGAGCGCCGCGCTCGCCCCCGGGAGCGCAGCCGGCGGCGAGCGCCGCCCCCGCCCCCGCGCCGGCGACGAGGAGGGCGCGGCGAGTGGGACCGGACTCGGGGTGGCGTGCTGCGTGCGTCATACCAGCGGAACGTAGCCCCGACGCGGCGGGACGACATCTCGTCCTGCCTCCGAACGGCCCAGGCCCCGCCGGCCACGGTGATCCCGTCCGGTGGCGAAGTGGCTGGTCATGGGCGGGTTCTCGGCCCCTGCTCGGATGTCCCCCGGAGGGATGGGGGTGCCGCGCCGACGGCACGACCACCCGACCGCGTGCCGCCCGGCCCCGAGCCGCGTCGAGCCGGCGTCGCGGGGCTCGGCCGGGTGTTCGGACCGTGGCGATCCGGCCAAGCTGAATGGCCGTCCGGTGAACCGCGCGCGCCCGGCAGCGGGTCAGAAGCCTCAGGACGGCACGTCACGACCGAGGTGACCCCCTGTCCGCATGTCGCTACGGAGCGCGCACGTGGCCCCTGAGCTGCCCGAACGACCATTCGGTCTCCGCTATGCGGACGGCCTGTCCGTAAAACGGCCATCGATGTGCAACTCCCCTTCGGATCCGACAGGGTTGGCCACACCGAATCGCGATAGCGCAAACAATTATCGCGCTCAACCTTTGAATCGAAAGCGAGCTTGTCGTGCGTCACCGCTTAGCTGCTGTCTCTGCCGCTGCCCTCCTCAGCCTTGCCGGCGTCGCCGGCGTGGCACAGGCACAGCCCGCGAGTCTGTACGCCCCGTCCGCCATGGTCTTCACCGTCGCCCAGGGAGACGACTCCGCGGCGACCGTCGTCCGGGCGTCCACCCTCAGCTGCGCGCCGAGCGCGCAGGGTACCCACCCCGACCCCAAGGCCGCCTGTACGGCTCTGAAGGCCACCGGCGGCTCCTTCGACCGCCTGCTGGCCGCCCCCCATCCCGGCCGCGCGTGCCCCATGCACTACGACCCGGTCACCGTGACCGCGGACGGCGTGTGGCAGGGCAGCCGCGTCGCCTGGAAGCACACCTTCTCCAACGCCTGCGCCATGTCCGCGACCCTGAACGGGAACGTCGTCTTCGCGTTCTGATCCGACCCCGGCGGGCGGGCCTCGGAACAGGGGGCCCCTCGCCGCACCCGGCCCGTGACGCCCGCCGGCCCCCGCGCGGAGCCTCCGGACGTCAGATGTGGCCGAGCACGTTGACGACGCGACCGTTGGGGTCGCGGACCATGAAGCGCCGCACACCCCATTCCTCGTTCTGCAAGGGGTGGACGATCTCGGCGCCTTCGTCCAGCACGGCCGCGTAGACCGCGTCCACATCGTCCACCTCGATGCTCAGGTCGGGATCGACCGGTGCTGTCCTGTCGGCGCTCATGAAGCTGATCTGCGCCGTCGGACTGGACGGTGAGGCGAGCGTCATGATCCAACCGTGGTTCATCACCTCCTCGAAGCCCAGCAGGCCGTAGAACTCCCGACTTTCCTGCGCGGCCTCGGAAACGATGTTCGGCACGACGCGACGTACGGCCATCGACTGCTCCACGGTGAGAGGGAAGGGGTGGTCAGAGATCCGGAACGACATCGGGCGGCGAGGCATTCGGCAGGGTGGCCGGTCGGCCGAGACGGGAGCCGAGACGCGACCGCATCTCGGCTGCCGCGCCGCGGACCTCCGCGTCCTGGCGGTCGTCGTCCAGGAACCCGAGCAGGACGATCAAGGCCCGGGCCTCGTCCTCGCTGATGAGCTTGAGCCGCTGCCCGGTGACGCCGTCGAGGAGGATGTCGAGCAGTTCGAGAGTGTCGTCCATGCAGGAGACAACGGCGCCCGGACCCGCCGCGTCACATCCAGTGGCCGGACGGAGTGCCGGACGGGGTGACGCTCCCTCGTCAGCCACGACTCGTGTCGATGACGCAGAAGCGGTTGCCGTCGGGGTCGGCGAGAACGACGAAGTCCGGGTCGGCGGGGTAGAGGTCCCAGTCGACGCGCTCGGCGCCCAGGGACACCAGCCGGTCGACCTCGGCGGCCTGATCGGCCGCGTTCGCGGCGTACAGGTCCAGGTGGGTCCTTGGGTGTTCCTGTACCGGCGTCCGGCTCAGTCCGAGCGCGAGATGGACCCCGATCCCGGTCTCCGGCGCCAGCACGGCCCAGTCCTCCTCCACCTCGTCGCGCGGCACGTAGGCCAGGGCCCGCGACCAGAACGCGACCGCACGCCGTACGTCCGAAACACCCAACACGACCGATCCGATGTTCAACATCCGCCGATTATCGCGCTGTCGGCTCCCTGACGCTCCGGCGCCACCGCATCGGGGCGTCTCGCCTCGCGGAGAGCGTCGCACACGCAGAGGAGCCTCCCACCCCGAAGGGTGGGAGGCTCCTCTGCGTGCCGGTGGATACCCCGCCAGAACGGCCCCTCGTGCGGCGCGTGGTGCGCGCCGACGCACGAGATGACGTCACGGATCGGGATGGACAAGCCGGGGCCTCGTGGGCACTCGCGCAGGCGTCGGAGGCCCCGGCCGACGGGGGGAGCGGTGCGTCAGCTGCCGGCCGACAGGTTGCCGGACAGGACCGGGATGTTGTCCAGGATGTGGGAGAGCGGCTCGTCGCCCTTGGCCTGGGTGGAGTTCTCGGTGCACTGCTGGTTCTGCGGGTTGGACAGGACGTTGACGTCCTGGACACCGACGTTGGCGAGCACGGCCACGAGGGACTGGGCGTTGACCTTGGCCGGCAGGCCGATGCAGGGCTTGTTCAGGGTGCCCTGGACGAGGCTGAGCTGCGGGCTCTGGTCGCCGGCGGTCTTCTGGTTGCCGTAGATCTGCGAGGCACCGTTGCCGTTGACGGTGTTGACCCCGTTGTCGTTGCCGATGGCCATGGCCGGGGCGGCCACAGCGGCGCCCGCGCCGAGGATGGAGGCGGTGGCGGCGGCGGTGGCCATCATCTTCTTAATCATCATTGATCTCTCTGGTGCACGAGCGGACGGTGACAAGTGCCTTGATCAACGCGCGGACCCCGCACAGGTTTCGCCGGTTCCACCGGTTCACCCGTTCAGCCGCACATGGCTCCGTCGGCACCCTCGCCGTCCACTCACCTGCCCGCCCCTGGGCCCTGTCGTCGAAGTCTCGCCCGGCCCGCGGCGACCACTTCGACCACAGGTCCTGGTGCGGTTCCCGTCACGGCCCTCGCCAGAGGTTGGCGAACGCCGAGTTCTCGATGGTCCGCCTCTGACGTACGGCTTCCAGTTCCATGACCGCGTCGTTGACGACGGCCAGCACGGTCGTCACCGCGTCGTCGTCGGGGCTCGGATCGTCGTCGGACTGCCCGCCCTCGATGCCCACGGCCGAGGCGAGGGCGACGAGGACCGGCTCGGCGGCCTCCCAGCGGCTCAGGGCCCGGCGCCTGGAAGGCGAATCGACCAGTTCCAGGCGATCGGCGCCGAAGGGCGACAACCCCCCTCGCCGAGGGGCCAGTTGACCGTCCTTCTCCAAGGCCGCCTGATAGCTCCCGGAGAGGTCGTCGCCCCTGCGCCACAGCCATTCCTCGACCCGCTCGCGGGGTTCCTGGCGAACGAGGGCCTCCGCTGCCTGGCCGAGGAGGCGGTCATCCGGTGAAGGGTCCCGCTCCGGCACGATCCGGTCGCCGTCCAGGGTGACGGCCCCGGCGCCGATGAGGTCGATCAGCTCGGCTCCCGCGAGCGCGAGCGACAGGTCCCCCTGCCCCACGGGCCGACTCGCCTGCCGTTCCATGGCCAGGAAGAACAGGTCTTTCGCCGTCGTCATGAACGGCTCCCCTCGACGTCTCGGCAGTGAACCGCCGCCACTCGGCCGGCCCGATGCGCGGAGGCTTGAACAAGCTGCCGCGCGTGGAGTTCCAGTATGGCCCCTCGCCGCGTCCCGCGGGGGTGAGGACGGTGCGGGGCGCGACGGCGGACCCGAGGCGGAGCGGCCCGAGGACGACTCGTTCGCGTGCGAAGTAACGCGCCGGGAAAGCGCGTTCGTGGACCTCGGGGGTGAGCGCCGAAGAGCCGGGCGGGGTCAGTCACCCCGGAACGCGCCGCCGGCGGCCACGCCCGCGAGGGGCCGGGGCGAGGAGAAGGGCGCTGTGTCCGGGCGGCACGTCGTCCCGGGCGGCGGGAGGGTGCCGTCGACGAAGTACCGGCTCTCGTACGAGTTGACGCAACTGCTGGAGTCGTTGAACAGCGCGGTGTGCCCGTACCCGTCGTGCGTCAGCAGGCGTGCGTGGGCCAGCTCCTTGGCCATGGCCTGGGCGTCCGCGTACGGCGTCGAGGGGTCGTACGTGGTGCCGACCACCAGCACGGGGTGCGCAGTGGGCCTGTCCCACGGGCCGCGGTAGCGGTTCGCGGAGCGGGCCGGCCAGGTGGCACACGGCTCCGCCGCCCAGGTCCAGTACCGCCCGGCGTCGCCCGCGCGGCGGGCGCTGTCCTCCTCGAGGGAGTGGTAGACGGCGGGGTCGCGCGGATTGGGGCTGTCGGCGCACCACACGGCGGCCGCCTGCTCGTCGCCCAGGTACGGATTCGGCTGCGCGACCGGCGGCGGGGGAGGGTACACGGGTTGCCCGGGCACCCGGCCCCGCCACAGCTCCTGGAGCCGACCGGCGAGATCCGTCCACCCCGGGTGGACGATGTAGAGGCCGCTCACCACGTCCGCGATCGTCCTGGAGTACGTCCACTCGCCCACCGGACGCTCCCGGAGGCGCTTCGTGAGCCCGTCGAACTTCTCGCGGGTCGCTTTCGGGCTGCCGGCGGAGAAGGCGCAGCGGGCGGTCGTGGTGGAGCCGCAGAGGGTGAGGAATCGGTCCAGCGTCGCCGCCGCGGTGCGGTCCGAGCCCATGCGCAGCAGTGTCGTGGACCGCGGTTCGCCCTGAGAGGCGTGATTCGTCCAGGCCTGCGGGTCGATGTTGCTGTCGAGGACCATGGCGCGGACCTTGTCGGGGAACAGGTTGGCGTACGTGGCGCCCAGGAAGGTGCCGTAGGAGACCCCCAGGAAGTTGAGGTGCTGCTCGCCTGTCGCCCTGCGGAGGAGTTCGAGGTCCTGGGCGGTGTCCGCGGTCGACACGTGGCGCAACAGTTCGGGATCGCGCTGTTGGCAGCGTTTCCCGAGATCCCTGTACGCGGCGATCCAGGACGCCCGTTCCTTGGCGCCCACCGGGAAGCCGACCGGTTTGCCCGAGGCCCAGGCGGCGGCCTTCTCGGGGCTCTCGAAACAGTTCACCGCGGTGCTGTTGCCGATGCCGCGGGGATCCCAGCTGACGATGTCGAACCGCTCCCGCAGTTCCTTCGGGAAGGCTCCGTAATTGGCCGGCATCTGCACCGTCCCGGGCCCGCCGGGGCCGCCGGGGTTGAAGAAGAGGGTGCCGACCCGCCGCCCCGGGTCGCTCGCCTTGCGTCGGACCACCGCCAGGTCGATGCCGCGCCCGCGGGGGTCGCGGTGGTTCAGCGGCACCCTGAAACCGGCGCAATCGAAGGGGCTGCCGGGCACACAGGGGTGCCAGTCCAGTCGCCCGTGGCCGGCTTTCGGCGCGGGCGCGGTCACCGACGGCGACGGCATGCCGTCGGCGGGGGCGAGCGTGGGCCCGAGGAAGAGCGTGGAGCCGATGGCCGTCACGGCGAGCGTCGCCGCGTAGTGCCGGGAGCGGCCTCTCATGGATCCGGGTATGGACATGCTCCGCCGTTCTCCTTCGCCGTCGGGCGTCCTTCGCGGTCGATGCCGTGCACACCGAGGTGCGCGTTCCTGCGCACAACGACACTGTGGTCCGGCGCCGCGCGCGAGCCGACCGCACCCGAACGAGGGGCCGGCCCGTGGCCCCGTCGGGCCCCGAGCGGGCCGATCGGGGCAGGGGCGGGGCCCGGACGTGCCCGATTGCGGCGCCCGCCGTGCGGCGAGACGCTGGAAGTGCCCGCTGTCAGGAGATCGCCATGAACGGCACGAAGCTGGAGGCGATGCGGACCGCGCTGCGCGGCCCGGTCATCGGCCCGCAAGACCCGGAGTACAACGAAACCCGCAAGCTCTACAACGCGATGATCGACCGACGGCCGGCCGCCTTCGTGCGGTGCGCGGACGCGGCGGACGTGAAGGCCGCGATCGGCCTGGTCCGCGAGAGTGGCCTCGACATCGCCGTACGCGGCGGCGGCCACAGCGGCCCCGGCCTGTGCCTGCTCGACGGCGGGGTCACGCTCGACCTGTCGCCGATGCGCTGGGTCCGGGTGGACCCGAACGCGAGGACCGCCATCGTGGGCGGGGGCACCCAGCTCGGCGATCTCGACCACGCGGCCCACGGCTTCGGCCTGGCCACGCCCGCCGGAATCATGTCGACGACGGGAGTCGGCGGGCTGACGCTGGGCGGTGGTCACGGCCACCTGACCCGCAGGTTCGGCCTGACCATCGACAACCTGCTGGCCGCCGACGTGGTGCTCGCCGACGGCACCTTCGTCACGGCGAGTGCCTCGGAGCACCCGGACCTCTTCTGGGCGCTGAGGGGCGGCGGAGGGAACTTCGGCGTGGTGACCTCCTTCACCTTCCGACTGCATCCGGTCGACACGGTGGGCGTGTCCATCACGCTCTGGCCCGTCGACGCCACGCGCGAAGTGCTGCGCTGGTACCGGGAGTTCCTGCCGTCGGCGCCCGTGGAGCTGAACGGCTTCTTCGCCGCGCTGGCGGTGCCCCCGGGCCCGCCGTTCCCCGAGGAGATCCACGGGCACAAGATGTGCGCCGTCGTCTGGTGCTGGACCGGCGACCCCGAGGACCTCGGCGATGTCCTGGCCCGCGTGAGCGAGCCGGGTCCGCCCGCCTTCCACTTCACGACCCCGATGCCGTACCCGGCCCTGCAGACCATGTTCGACGAACTGATCCCCAAGGGCTTGCAGTGGTACTGGCGCGGGCACTTCTTCGACCAGATCACCGACGGGGCGCTGGACGTCCACCTCAAGTACGCCGAGAACCTCCCGACGGGCCTGTCGACCATGCACCTCTACCCGATCGACGGGGCCGCCGCACGGGTCGGCAAGGACGAGACGGCATGGGCCTACCGTGACGCGGTCTGGTCGGGCGTGATCGGCGGCATCGACCCGGACCCCGCGAACGCGGAGCTGATCAGGCAGTGGGCCGTGGATTACTGGGAGGAACTGCGCCCGCACTCGATGGGCGGCACGTACGTGAACTTCATCGGCGCGGGGGAGGACCAGGACCGGGTACGCGCCACGTACCGCGACCACTACGACAAACTGGCGCAGATCAAGAGGACATACGACCCGGACAACTTCTTCCACGCCAACCAGAACATCGCTCCCACCGGCGCGGGCGGAGCGCCTTGACGGTGCGGGCTGAAGATGCCGCATCCCGTGCGGGCTGAAGATGCCGCATCCCCGGGGAGAAGCCGGACCCCGCCAGAACGGCGGCCTTACCCGCTGAGCGGTGGGACACGTGGGAGTCGAAATGCTCGCCGCCCTCGCATTCGCTCGCCCCTTTCGCGGCATCAAAGACGCGGAGGCCGAATCGGTATCTCCCCCCTTCCAGGCGCGGCAAGGGGATCGCCGGTACCCAGGCCGGGTCGGCCGTAGGGGGCGGGCATCGGGAGCACAAGGGGCGATATGCGAAACGAAGGAATGCGGGATGCGGGATGCGGGATGCGCCAGACGGTCGGCCGTCATGGATGCAGCCGCAAGGCCACGGCCTACCAACTAAGTCAAGGCTTACCTTCGGGGGATTTTGACCCTATGGTGTGGCTCGATCAAAGGAGCCCACTGTTGTCGAAAGCGAATGATCCCGCTGTGCGTTCGGTTGAATCGGAGCGGGATTATGTGTCCTCCCTGTACGGGTTGCTCACCGAGCGGCTTTCCGAGGCGCGAGTACACCGAGCGAGAATCCTGAAGGCCCCGGCGGAAAGTGCCCGCGAGGCATACGAGAAAGAAATCGCCGCCGAGCGTCTGGCCAAGGAAATCGGCCGGCTGGAGGGCGCAGAAAAGGGGCTGGTCTTCGGGCGCATCGACTGGACGGATGGCACGGCCCTGCGCATCGGGCGCATCGGCCTGCACACGGACGAGGATGACCTGCCTCTGCTCGTGGACTGGCGCGCGAACGCGGCGCGGCCCTTCTACGAGGCGACACCGGTCCACCCGATGGGCCTGCGGCGGCGCCGGCACCTGCGCCTAGAGGAGCGCACGGTCATCTCGGTGAGCGACGAATTGCTGGACGGGAGCGCCCCGACGGGCGAGGACGTCGTGGGGGACGGCCCGTTGACCGAGGCTCTGTCGGCGCGGCGCACGGGCAGGATGCATGCGGCCGTCGCCACGCTACAGGCCGAGCAGGACGAGATCGTCCGCTCCGCCCACCGCGGGGTGACCGTGGTGCAGGGCGGGCCCGGCACCGGCAAGACGGTGGTCGCCCTGCACCGGGCGGCCTATGTCCTGTACGCGTTCCCGCGCGCCGCGCAGGAGGGTGTCCTGGTGGTGGGACCGAACGCCCGGTTCCTCGACTACATCTCCCAGGTCCTTCCCTTGCTCGGAGAGAACGACGTCGTTCTGGCGACCTGCCGGGAACTGGCCGGAGTGTCCACGGACGCGGTGGACCCGTTCGATACGGCGCGTCTCAAGGGCGACTGCGACCTCGCGGACGCCCTGGCCGGTGTGTTGCGCGTCCACCAAGCCCCCGCCGGTGACTTCACCGTGCGGGTCGGACAGGAACTGGTTCACCTGTCCGGCGAGGAAGTCGCCGCGGCACGCGACGCCGCCGTGGCCGCCGCACCGGGGCACAACCCCGCGCGCCGGGTGTTCAAGGAGCTGTTGGTCGACGTCGTCACCGACGCGATGCAACGGGACATGGGCGACCTGCTGGAGCAGATCGACGCCGATGCCGAGAGGATGACGGGCATCGACCTCGACCGGTTCACGGGAGCCGCCCGGCGCCGTGTCGAAGGCGCACCCGACTCGGGTCCGGTCCACGAGCTGGACCTGGACGCCCTCCGGGCCGATCTCCTCGACGACGCCGGCGTCGACCGAGCGGTCGAGGTGGTGTGGCCTCGGCTGGTACCCGGTGACCTCGTCAAGGCGCTCCTGACGGACGCCGGCGCTCTCGCCGAGCACCTGCCCCGACTGAGCGCGCAGGAGCGGTCCCTTCTGCTGCGCGGTTCCGACGACCCGTGGACCGATGCCGATGTGCCGCTGCTGGACGAGGCGGCGAGCCTGGTCGACGGCCCACCGAAGCGGACGTACGGGCACGTCGTCGTCGACGAGGCGCAGGAACTGACCGCCATGCAGTGGCGGATGATCGTCCGTCGCTGCCCGGCAAGGGCGATGACGCTGGTGGGAGACTTCGCCCAGGCGGGCCCGGTCGCGACGGCACGCGACTGGAAGGAAGCGCTGAGCCCCCACGTCGGACCGCGGTTCACACTGCACCACCTGACCGTCAGCTACCGCACCACGCAGGAGATCCTGGAGAGCGTCCGGGACCTGCTCACGCGGATCGCTCCGGACCAGAAGCCCACACGGTCACTGCGAAGCGGTGAGAGGCCCCGCACCGTGACCGCACCTCCGGAAGGGTCGGTCACCGCCGTAGCCCGGGAACTCCGCGCCCAGAGCGCCGCGCACCCGGGCGAGCTCCTGGGAGTGATCTGCGCGGACGCCAGGGTGGGCGAGCTGATGGCCCAGGGCATCGCTCACCACGCACGCATCGTGCCGGCGTCCGAAGCACGAGGCCTGGAATTCGACGGGGTCCTCGTCATGAACCCCGAGGAGATCATCGCGGCCCGCCCCGGTGGGGAAAGGGACTTGTACGTGGCCCTGACCCGGGCCACCAAGCGCCTCTGCACAGTCACCGTCCAGCCCGCCTGACGCCTCGGCGCCCGCGCGTCGTCGCCGCGGGCGCACCCGGCGCGGTACGGCCACCGCCCCGCCCGCACGGGGCTGCCCCTCGCCTCGCCCGAGTTCGTGCGCGTGGTACTCGCAGGTCCAGGGCAGGGTGGAAGGGCACCGCTTCTCCGAACTCGTTCCACATGGGCATGATTTCGGGACTCAGACGATCGACCTGACGGTCCTGTCCGCGTACCGCAGCGTCTCGTCCATGGCCTTGCCCATCTCGCGCACATCGTCGGGCCCTGCCGTGAGCAGAGCAGGGACGTTGATGATGCTCGCGGCGAGGAAGCAGCCCGACACGGACAGGAACTCCTTGTACTGTTCCCGTCCCTCGTGCCCGAGCGATTCCCAGTTCCGGGGCTCCGGCGGCAGACTCGTCCGCCACTTCTCCAGGGCGTGGGTGCCGTGGACTTCGACGTACTCCATGAGGACCGTGGCGCGCGACAGTACGTCGACCATCGTGTCGAAGCCCTTCTGCGACTGGTCCATGGCCGCCTCCGCGACCTCGACCTGGGTTCGGAGGCGTTCCTCCTCCTTCTTGTTCCGGCGCTGCCTCAAGATGTAGAAGCCGGCGGCCGCCAGCGCTGCCGCCGGGGCGGCGACCATGCCGGTGAGCAGGAGAACTCCACCCGCCATGCCCGCACCGCCCGCGGCCAACGTGCCTCCTCCCAGCAGGGCCAGAGTCGCGTTGGTCGCGGCGACCCCGGCCAGCGCCGAAATGGCTGTCCCGGTGGAGGCGGTTCCGAACAACGCGGCGGCGGTGAAGGCGCCGTAGGCCGCGGCGCCGCCGACAGCCGCCCCGGCCGCACCTCCGGCGGCGGCTCCGCGGATCGCGTTGGCGATTCCGGCGGACATGGCCTCGATACGTATCGCCGTAGGGGTCCCGCCCGTGCTCTCGGTCTCCTCCTCACCCGGCCCTTCCGGCTCGGGCGCTCCGCTGATGCTCTTGGCAAGCTCCACGAACCTCATGAAGAACTCGTCGCGGACGACATCATGGACACGGTTGAAGGCTTCCCCGTGTTCTTGGGTGATCTTCGACCGCTGTGCCGCCTTCTCGTTGATCTCGGCGTGGCGTCTCTTCGTCTCCGCGACCTGGTCGCGGAGCTTCACCGGCCGCAGGCCCCGCTGACGAGCGAGAGACCTGGTTCGGTCCTCCGCCTCCAGCCTGAGTTGCGCGGGTGTGAGATGGAGCGCGAGGGCGATACCGGCCAGACGGTGCTCCCCGGGGCTCACGAGCCCGCGCTCGATCCGGGAGATCGAGACCGCGCCACCCTTCCCGTAGTCGGCCTGCTCAGCCAACTCCTCCTGGGTCATGGAGGGTTTCCGGGCCTGGCGGTGCTCGCGGATCACGAGGCCCATCGCCTCTGCGCTGAACTCACTCATCGGTTCCGGTCCTTTCGGTCGATGGGCTGTGGCGACGCCAGGAGGACCGAGCCTCACGTGTCAGCGCAACACCGGAGCGCACTGCCTGGGTGCTGTCTTCCACGAACTGCTTGGCTGCCTTGACGACGGCCGGGTCACGACGGACTTCGTCGGCGGTCTGGATGTTCTGGGCAGCGGTGGCGGTCAGTTGGGCGAGGTTGAGGCGGGGCATGGCAGTGGACCCTTCGTCGCTGATGTTGCCTGCGCGTGTGCAACATAGCGTCACTTAGTGTGCGGTGTAGGCACTATGGCGGTACTGCTGACTGCGGCGGTGGATCGCTCGGCGTGTGGGACCGAGGTCGTGGGTTCTCGGGCCGCCCGCTACGCTCGCATGTCACTCCACCACCAGTCCGCACATGGAGAGTTGACATGGCATCTGTTGCCCTGACTGATCGGCTGCGAGCGCTGCTGTCCGTGGCGGACGCGACGACCAGACTGGGGTGCTACTTCGGCGCCGACAAGTTCGAGGGCGTCACACCGACCTTCACCGGTTCTCGTTTCGAGCACCTGGACGGGGGCGGTGACCGAGCGGACATCGCCGACGTCGTCACTGCGGCGGACCTGATTGCCGTTCAGATGCTGTCCGTTCAGGTGCCTCCTTTGGTCGCGCTCGCCTTGTTGGAGGGCGGCCTCGCCACGGAGCTCTCCGCCCTTCTTCGTCAGATACCTGCCGATACGGACATGGCGAACGCGGAACCTGCTCTGCTGGGGCCCGGTTCTCCAGCCGACCGGGCCTGGCACCTCCTGAAAGGTCAGAAGGGACTGGGGTGGGTCACGACCAACAAGCTCCTGGCTCGCAAGCGTCCGCGCCTTCTGCCGGTCTACGACCACGTGGTGCGCTGTGTGGTCGGGCATCCGAGGTCCTTCTGGTTGTCGCTGCACGAGGCGCTGGCTGCCGATGGCAATGCTCTGCATGAGGAGTTGCTCTCGCTGCGGGATGCCGCTGGTGTGCCGGCGACGGTTTCGGCACTGCGGATCTGTGACGTGGTTCTATGGATGAGCCATGTGGCAGACCACACGAGGAAGAGCTGCGGGGGCGTTCCAGACTGACCTTCGCCGGTCGAGCCGGGCAAGCTGGGCAGGCTTCTCTCGGCGCAGGCGAGGGTGGCTTCGAGAGTCGTGGCTTTGCCCGAGTTCACTGAGCGCCCCCACAGCTGCACTCCGCCGTTCGTTCCGGCGAGTCAAGGCGTCATAGGCTCCAGGACATGCACAGCACCTTGACGGAGCACGCCCGGTGTCTCTATGGAGACGAGTTCGGACCGACGCCTGAGTGCGACCGCGACCACCGCGAGCACTACTTCGTCGAGGAACTGACGTTCGCCGACGCGGATTCGATCCTCACCATGCTCCGTGAGCTCTGCCCGCACGTGGTGGATGGTCATCTGCCGGTCTGGGTGCGCAACCTTTCCTACAGGTTGGCGCTCCTGCAGCGACCTGAGGAGCCGGCGCTGATGCGCGAGGCTGCCGAGAACCTGTGGCTGCACGGACCGGACTGGGATGGCATCGCGGCGGACCTGACGAGACGGGCGGATGCCCTGGAGGCCGGCTGAGTTGGGCCGCGTTGTTCACGGTGCCGGCCGGAGACTGATCGACACCACGGTGACGGTGTGACCCGCTCGGATCCTCCGGGACGCCGGGTTGCTCGCCCGCAACTCGTACTGGCGTCGATGGATGCCTTGCGTCGCCCCGGCGTCCGGGATCTTCCAGTGCCCACCGGGCGATGTCGAGGGGGAAGGCCCGCACCTGGGTGAGGGTGTCCCGGTGGTTGAGCCCCCTCGACCTTGGCGCTCCTGTTTCGCCCGGTTCTCGTCGCACTCGCTCGGCCACAAGGTCAGTGACCTGCGGAAACTCCGCCGGCGAGACTCGATCGGATCGAAGTCGAGGCCGGCGCCTCGAAGTGCTTGCCGACGAACCGCCCCGGCCGTGGCTTGTTCAGCACGGCCTTGGGTTGGTTCTGCGCGGCGAAGCAGATGCCGACCGCCTTGCCGTCCTCGCCGAGCGCGCCGATGCACTCACCGCGGCGCTCTCGTGTCGCATCGTGTGCGCGTGCGCGGACGGCACTCGTCCGTCCTCGGGTGTCGGGGTGGACTTCGGCTTCTCCGAGAGGTCGAACAACACCGACCGGTCCCGGCGAGCCGGACGTTGCCCCGCCCTCCGGCCGACCCGACGGGAAGCCCCTCCGCCCCTCCGCCCCGTGGACCGGGAGGCCGGGAGGCCGCGGTCAGGCCTTCAGGGCCCGACCGGCGACGGTGAGGGCCAACCGGCGGGGAGCCAGTCCGGAGGCCAGCGCGGAGAGGCGGTTGCCGAAGCCGGCGACCACGCTGGGCGGGGTCGTGCCGCGTTCGAGGGCCCGGCGGGCGGTGGAGACGACCTGCTCCGAGGTGGCGACCTTGCCCACGACCGCGTCCCGACTTCCGACGACGTCGAAGAACTCGGTGCCGGTAGGTCCCGGGGAGACGGCGAGGACGCGCAGGGCGCTGCCACGGGTTTCGTACGCTATGGCCTCGGTGAAGCTGAGCACGAAGGCCTTGCTCGCGCCGTAGACCGCCATCGCCGGCGTGGGCTGGTAGGCGGCGGTGCTCGCGACGGTGACCAGCGCGCCCCGACCGTCGGCGACCAGGTCGGGCAGGAAGGCGCGGGTCAACCCGGCCACCGCCGCGATGTTGAGCTGGATCATCCGGTCGACCTGTGTCGGGTCCTGCTCCAGGAAGGGGCCGTGGCTGCCGAATCCCGCGTTGTTGACGAGCGTCTGGACCCGGATGCCCCGTTCGTCCAGCTCGGCGCGGAGGGCGGCGCCGGCGCCGGGCAAGGACAGGTCCGCGGCGATCGGGGTGGCGCTGATCCCGTACCGCTTCTCCAGGTCGCCCGCCAGCTCCGTGAGTCGATCGAGGCGCCGGGCGACCAGCACCACGTCGGCGCCGCGCTCGGCCCACTGGCGGGCGAACTCGACACCGAGCCCCGCACTCGCCCCGGTGATCAGGGCCACTGTGCCCCGGTACATCATCGTCATGTCGGCTGCTCCACTTCCATGGGTCGCGTCATACTCAATGTAGGCACCGACATCATTGTAGTCAATGACAACATCGAGGTAGAGGAGACCGCCTTGGCCGACGGCCCGTACCACCACGGGAATCTCAGGGCCGCCCTGCTGGAGCGGGCGGAGACCATCCTCACCACGTCGGGGGCGGAAGCCCTGACCCTGCGCGGCCTGGCCCGCGAACTCGGTGTGAGCCACGCGGCACCCGCGCGTCACTTCCGCGACCGGCAGGCATTGTTGGACGCGCTCGCCGTCAGCGGCTTCACCACCCTCAACGCCCGACTGCGCGCGGCGGCCGGGGAAGGGGGCGGCCGGGTCGGGGTACGACTGGCCGAGCTGGGGCGGACGTACGTGGACTTCGCGGTGGAGCACACGGCGCTGCTGGAGCTGATGTTCGCCGTCAAGCACGCCGACGATTCCAGTGACGAGCTGCGGGAGCTGGGGCACGAGAGCCTGCTCATCGTCGCGCGGCTCATGGCGCAGGGGCAGGAGGCGGGAGCGGTACGCGCGGGCGAGCCCGTTCAGCTCGCGCAGGTTGCCTTCTCCACCGTGCACGGCCTCGCGACGCTCGCGGTCGCCTCGCTCCTCGACGAGACCCCGCTCGCCGAGGCCACGGAACTGGCCCTGGAGATCCTGCTGGCCGGCCTGCGACCCGGCGGCTGACACGGGCCCCGCGCCCCCGGTGCCCGTCGGCTCCCGCTCCGGCGTGCGCTGGAGTGGGAGCCGACGGACGGTTCGACCGGGACGGCCGCTCGACGCGCCCGCGTCAGAGGGACCAGGAGGTCGCAGGGGCGAGCGCGGCCGTCAGGGCATGTCCTCGATCCGCTGCCGGTTGAGGAGGTGGGCGGGCAGGGACGGCTGCACCGAGCAGGTGGGCGTACGCGGCCCGCCCCGACTCCTCCGGTCCGGCCCGCTCGACGTCCGCATCGGTGAGGATCCGCACTGGTGGGTCCGTCGAGGCCGTAGGCGAAGACGAGTCCGTCGGTGACCGTGCGTGTGTAGCGCATGTTGTCGAGGAGGTCCCGCGTCAGAGAGGCGAGGGGCAACAGCCGGGCATGTGTGCCGCGCAGAAGCTCATCGGCACCCTCACCACCGGTGCTCGCCTGCCGCAGGGTCGTGAATCGGTCCGTTTCGAGGTTGCGAGTGGCTCGGGGCCCAGGAGATCGGGGCCGTCGACAGGCCGGCGTCGTCACGTCTTTGCCCCGGGCGAACGGTGCGGGCGGGGCGCCGTGTCGAGCAGGGCCCGGACGCGACGTCCGTCCTCCGTGGCAGTCGATCGACGCGCGTCAGGCGTGCCGCGACCGCTCCACCGCTTCCCCGCGCCGACGGCGTGGAACGGACGTCAGGGCGGCGTGGACGAGGCAGCCGGCCGCCGCGCCGACCACGTACCAGAACAAGTCCGGTGCATTGAAGGTGGAACCGAGAACGAGGCGGGCGATGGTGCTGCGCCCGGAGAGTTCCGCAGGGATCGTGCTGAGCTGGAGGAACTCGACCGCCCAACTGGCGGTCAACGCAACTGTTGCGGCCCGCAGGGGCGTTGTCCTCGGCGCGACCACGACGAACAGGGCGAGGAGCAGTGCGGTGTACAGCGCGTCTCCGCCGTACTTGGCCACGCTCCCCGCGGTCACGATCCTGAGCCCCAGCCCGGCGCCGACGATGAGAACCGCGGCCCCGGTCGCCACCAGGCGGGTCCGCACGGGGTCGGCGGCGTCGCGGGCACGGTTGCCGGGGAGGAGGTTCACGAGAACATGGTGCCGGACGGCTGTGGCGGGATCGTCGAGCGGGTCGGGCCGTCGGTCCGTCTGTCGGCTCCTCTGGCTCCTCAGGTTCCTCGGAAGCTGTTGTCCTTCCGGGTGTGAGTGGCGTGTTTCCGCGAGGCCTTCCTCGCGCGCGCCGAGCACCTGACGACGACCCGATCGAGACTGCCGTTCGAGCAGCAAGTTCCCAGATCATTAAGACAAGAGCTGCTTACGCGTCGGGGTGTTTCGGCAGGGCGAGCCAGTCCGACCACGAGATCTCGCGGCCGAGGAAGCGCGGCTGCTCGAACGGCCAGTCGGCGGCGATCCACTGCGGCACCAGCTCGTCGAGGGCCTGCTCGACCTTGCTGTTCACCAGCTCGTCCACCACCCACCAGGAGATCTCGCCGTCCGCGCCGGCCTTCTCCGGTGGGTCGATGTAGACACAGCCGAGCAGAGCTGTCTCCGCCGCGTCGAACAGCGCGTAGTTGAAAGACTGGTGTGCGGCGATCTCCTTCTCGTGCCGCAACAGGTCGACCTGGTCGGCCTCGTAGGTCATGGTGGCCGCGGGCCAGCCCCAGGCCGGGCCGAAGATGGTCCACAGCCGCTCGCGCGAACCCATCACAGCCGGATAGTCGAGCGGGGTGTCCGCCTCCCGGATCGGCCGCAGGTGGTGACCACTGCCCGGCAGCGGTATCAGGACGGGATGGACGAAGTCATCAGGGAGCCAGCTCATAGCGCCCGACCGTAGCAGCGCGCGGCCGTCCGCTCCCCTGGCTTTTCCCCGTGTACCGCCAGGCCCCGCTCTCGTGCCGGGCAGTGCCCGCGATCACCCGATCGACACTCCCGTTCGATCGACAGACTCCGCGATCGGTCTGGCAACGGCATCTCAGGGCCCGATGCCCTCTGGCCGTCGGTGGCCGGAGGGCATCGGGGCGATCCCGTGGGAACGGGGGGTGTGTCAGGTGGTGACGGTGGCGACGGGTTCGAGACCGTAGGTGCGGGCGTATCCGTTCTCGGTGCCGACGAGGATGTCGACCACCTCGAAGTAGCGGTCCCAGAAAGGGGTTTCGCGCAGTGCGTCGATCAGGAGCTGGTAGGCGTGGTGGTCCTCGGCCTCCCACATCCAGACGTCGGTGACGCGCGCGGAGTAGAACTCGGTGTCGTAGAAGCGTGACCGCACACCGGTGGTCTTGGCCTGGATCACGGGCAGGACCCGGGTGGTGAAGGCGTCGACGCGTTCCTGGACGGTCAGGGCGAGCCACTCGGGCGTGGTCTTGACGAGCATGAACGCCGTGACCGGCGGTTCGGTTGTCTCAGCGGGCATGGGGGTGCCTCCAAAGCGTGTGTGGGCATGGTGCGTGGGACGGCCGGCTGTGTACCGGCGAAGGGTGGCGGGCCTCAGGAGAGGACGGCGGGCTTCAGGGTCTGGGCGCACCACTGCTCGAAGTCGGTGGGGGAGGAGGTGTCGGGGGTGCGGACGACGCCGGCGTCCAGGCCCTGGTCCTTGGCCCGCTTCATGTCGACGATGCCCTGGACGAACGCCTCGTTGAGGCCGTAGCCGACGAGGTTGGTGTACAGCTCGTCGAGCGGCTGCCGTTCGTAGCGGACGGGGCGGCCGAGCTGTGCGCTCATGATGCGGGCCACGTCGTTGGGGGACAGGTCCTGCGGGCCGAGGACCGGGACGCTGTCGGTGCCCGTCCACGAGCGGTCCAGCAGCAGGCCGGCTGCGACGGCCGCGATGTCGGCGCAGGCGACGAAGGGAGCCTTGCGGTCACCGTCGACGACGTCGACGAAAACACCCTTGTCGCGGATCGAGTCGGACTCCTCGAGGAGGTTCTCGAAGAAGGACGGGTTGGCCAGGGACCGGTAGGCGACGCCGCTGTCGGCGATGAGGTCGTCCATGGCGAGGGAAGCGGTGACGAGGCCGGCCCGGTCGGCGAGCGGGGTGCCTCGGCCGAGTGCGGAGACGCCGACGACGTGGCCGACGCCGTGGGCGGCGAGCGCCTTCACGGCGGGCCCGCTGAAGCGGCTGTAGGCGTCCTGCGGGGTCAGGGAGGCGTCCGGGGGGACGAGCCAGAAGACGGCGTCCGCACCCTCGAAGGCTCGGTCGACGACCTCGGCGTCCCCGTGCGAGCCGGTGATCACCTCGACGCGTCCGTGAACCGCGTCCGGCAGCCGGGCGGGGTCGCGCACGATCACGCGCAGTTCCTCGCCTGCGGCGGGGGCGGATTCCAGGAGCCGGGAGAGCAGGGAACGGCCGATGTTCCCGGTGGGAGCAGTGATGACGATCATGAAAACCTCGCAGGTCGTGCTGGTCTGTACGCCTCTCATCCTGCGGAGGACCCCAGTGCTGCCACAATGGGAACATCGGCACGCAATCATTGACTGAAATGGAATAATGCTGGTGAACAGCCCGGAGCTGACCCTCGACGCCAATCTCGCCCTCGCCTTGGACGCCCTTCTGGCCGAGAACAGCGTCACTCGGGCCGCCGCCCGCCTGCACACCTCGCCGGCCGCCATGAGCCGCACACTCGCCCGTCTGCGCCGCACCCTGCAGGATCCGCTGCTGGTCCGAGCCGGGCAGGCCATGGTCCCCACCCCGCGCGCCCTGGCCCTGCGCGAGGAGGCCGCGGCCGTGGTGCAGCGTCTCGGGGCCCTGCTCAGCCCCGATACCGGCGTCGAACTCGCCACCCTGCGCACCACCTTCACCCTTCAGGCCGCCGACCTGGTCGGTGCGGCACTGGCCCCCGGGCTGTTGCGCCTGTCCGAACAGGAGGCCCCGGGCGTCTCGTTCCGGCTCCGGGCCGAGGAGTTGGAGGCCGGCCCCGCGCTGCGCGACGGCCGGATCGACCTGGAGGTCGGGTCCATCGACCACGTGGACCCCGAGACGAGGGTCGAGGAGTTGGTCAGCCTCCGCATGGTGGCAGCCGTCAGGCCCGGTCATCCGTTGACCGAAGGCCCCGTGACCCCGGCCCGGCTCGCCGCCGCCCAACACGTCGCGGTCAGTCGCCGCGGCCGATTCACCGGCCCCCTCGACGCCGCCCTGGCCGAGCAGAACCTTCGTAGGCGGGTCGGCATCGTCCTTCCCAGCCACCTGGCCGCCATGACCCTCGCGGCTCGCAGCGACATCGTCTGCCTGGTACCTGCCGCGCTCCCCGGCGCGGCCCCCTCACCCCTCACCGCCGACGCGGTGGCCCTCGGACTGCACCTCCTGGACATCCCCCTGACCATGCCGCACGTGAGCGTCGGCATGGCCTGGCACCCGCGCCATGCGGCCGACAGGGCCCACCACTGGCTTCGCGGCGCCGTCCGTCGAACCCTCCGCACGCCCGGGAGCCCCACCATGTGATCCGACCGAGGTGCCGGTACGGCCGAGACCGCGGACGGCGGCCGAATGCGAGCGGGGTGTCGGCCGACAGGTCCCGCCGCAAGGCCCGTTGGTCGGCCGGGACCTCGGGGCCGATCCACCGGACACCAGAGCCGGTGCCACCTCAGGTGCGCCGGAAGGCGGTCGACCGCAGGGCCCGAGCCTGCCCGTGCCGGCCGTGCGGAGCGCCCGTACAGCGGTGAGTACGCCGGCCACGATCACCGGGAGGGACCCGGCGAGGAAGGCGCCGGGCAGCAACCGGGGCCGCGCGGCCGATGCCTTCGGGGCCCCCGCCGGACCGGTCCGGGAGTCGACGGTCAGGAGCGCGGCGTGCCGGCAGGCCCTGGTTCCTGAGGCCGAACAGGTCGGGCTTCCTCAGCCTCGGCCCTCTCGAGGGCGCTGATCGTTCGGCGGCGCCAACGTGTGGCGACCAGCACGACAACCACCGCGCCCAGCAGGCTGACCAGCGGACCACCCCAGACGGCTGCCGCGAACAAGACTCCGAGTGATTCCATGACGCCCCCGTTTCGGGGCCAGCGTACGCGGCTCTGCCGGCCGTCCAGCCCCGGCACCGCAGCGGGCGGTCACTCGCGAACCTTTTCCTCTCCTCGGAACAAGGCCGGACCGGTGGGGCAGCGGCGCCGTGGTGCCGAAGAGCCGCCCCGCGTCACGGGGTTTCGTCCACCGGCCCGTGCTCTTGGTGTCGGCGGGCTTGTTCGATCAGCCGGCGCAGCAGGTCGCGCGCGGCGGTGAGCTCGCCCGGTGAGATGCCCTCGGCGATCACTCCGTTGGCTCGGGTCGCGCGAGAAGTGATCGCCTCCAGGGTCCGGTGCCCGTTCCCGGTCAGTGTCAGGAGGGGGGAACCCTTGTGGTCGGGGTTGGCGTGGAAGGCCGCCAGGTCCTCGTGGACGAGGTCGTTGGCGACGCGCTGTACGCCTTGGCGGGCGACGCCGAGGCGGCGGGCGGCCTGGGGCACGGTGAGCGGATTCTCGGACACCACGCTCAACAGCTGCCAGCGCGCTTGTGTCTGCCCCTGCGTGGCGGCGATCCCTTCTCCCGTCCTGCGCAGAACACCCGCCGCCTCGAACACGTCAGCGACCAGGAGCGCCATCTCGTCGGACATGTGACCCCACCACCCATATTTGACAACATGATGTCTGTTTGGAAATCTATTGTCATCTTACCCGTGAGAGGTCCACTCGGACATCACCCCCACGACATCCGGAGAAGACCATGGGCAGCGCCCCCACCCACCTGCAGGCGACCTTGGAACGTGCCGCCGCCATCCGCCCCAAGGTGGGCGGTTTCCCCCACCTCGCCGAGACGCTCCGCCAGGCAGGCGTCAGCCGCTGCCGCATGGCCGTGCCGTCGAACGCGATGCTCTATCTCACCGACCTCGGCCCCGTCGCCGTGCAAGGCGAACCCTTGATCGCGGGAATGGTCGATGCCGCCCCCTTCGACCGCGAGGCACTCCTGACGGCCCTCCGGCTCGACCAGGCGGGAGAAAGCACCTTTCCCGAGTTCGTCCAGGGATGCTGGAACGCCGGTGTGATCTGGTACGACGTCGATCTGCACGCGCGCACCTGCGCCTACCACGGCGCCGAGGGTGACAGCTACGTCGAGGCCTACCCGGCCGTCGAGATCTGACGCCAGGCCCCGGTCCGAGCCGCAGCGGCGGTACGGATCATCGGTGAGGGGTCGGGGAACGCGTCGGGCCCCCGTCCCTTCAAGGGGCGGGGGCCCGACGCGTCGACCCGCGCGGCTCGCGGGTCGTGTGGCGACCTCGTGCGATGACTTCGTGTGGTGACTAGCGGCCGCCCTGGCGACTGCCACGACCCTTGCCGGGGCCCCAGTTCTTGCTGTCCAGGATGCGGCCGTGCTCGTTGCGCAGGGTGGCGGAGTCGCGCTGGTCCCAGACGTAGTTGGTCCGGTCCTGGTAGACGTCGCGCAGGGTGTTCCTGCCCTTGCCGGTGTGCACCTTGACGGTGGAGTGGCCGTCGAGGAGCAGGCCGCGGAAGCGGTAGCGGTTGCCCTGCTTGTCGGTCAGGGTGTAGCCGCGCAGTTCGACGGCCCTCCGGCCGGTGTTCTTCACCTCGACCCACTCGCCGTTCAGGCTGCGGTTGCTGCGGTCGTTGCGACCGGGGCTGTCGTACTGCACCTTGCCGATGGCGATGGTGGAGTGCTTGCCGGTCGAGTCGTGGTCCCGGCCGTGGCCGTCGGCCGCAGCCGGCAGCGCGGCGGAGGCGAGAGCGGCGACGGAGGCCACGAGGGTGGCGACGACACGGCGGGTGTTGAGAGAAGCGGACATGAAGATGTCACCTCAAGGACGTGCGGGTTCCCGGCTTGCTGCCGGGAACCCATACTTTGACCCGCGCACGGAGCGTTTTCTAGCAAAACGCCCCAAGATTGCCAAATGAAGACAAACCAGTCTGATTCTCTGACCAGTCGCTGATCCGATCGATGTCCGGGGCGGGAGGGGCGGCCTCGAACGCCCGGCGGCGCGCGGGATTCGGGGTGCGTGGTCGCTCGCGACACCGGTACGAATCGCCGTCCGCAGCCCTCACCGCCAACAAGGGCACTCGGGCTCAGGCAAGTTCCGTGGCGGGGTGGTTCGCGAAGAGGGTGCGGAAGGTCTCGGAGGGGTCGTCGTTCAGCGTCGGGAGGCTGCCGCTGAGCTGGAGGGCGGCGAAGCCGTGGGCGAGTGACCAGGCCGCCAGGCCGGCGCGTTGCGCGTCGGGGCGCTTCTCGGCGGGCAGTTCCTCGATTCCGGCGCGCAGTGCGCGGGAGGAGCGCGCCTTGGCGGCGGCCAGTTCCGGGTCGTCGCCGTGCAGCAGTCGAGGACGGAACATCACCTCGAAGTGGGCGGGGTGGCCGACGGCGAACTCGACGTACTTCGCTCCCATTTCGCGCAGCTTGCGCGCGGAGTCGGACGGCACCGAGGTCAGGTCGTCGGCCAGTAGATCGAAACCCTCCGCGGCGATGGCGGTCAGCAGCCCGGCCTTGTCCTTGAAGTGGTGGGCGGGCGCGGCGTGGGAGACCTGGGCGCGACGGGCGAGGTCGCGAAGGCTGAGACAAGATGTTGGGTGCGGCATTGACAGCGACAGGAATCGACATGACACACAGCCTCGGCACGATCCGGCAGATGTGGCAGTTGCTCGAACCGATACATGCCACGCTCTACTACGCGCCGGAGGCGTTCGAGCAGGTGGCGGCGCTGGGCTACGCCACCGACGAGCGCTGGCCGGGCTACTTCGCCTACCGGGCCGCGCCGCTCGGCCCGCGGCTGGTGCGCGCCCTCTTCTACAGCTTCAGCCCGCGGATGGTGGAGCGCCATACCGCGACGGCCTGGGCCACGGCCACGGCCGAGCGGGTCCTGGAAGCCCGCGGAGTCGCCGTGGACCGCGCACTGCGCAAGCTCCTCGGCGACCGGGTCGACTCGACGGACCTGCGCGAGAGCGCGGAACTGGCCCGACGCGCCGCCGAGTCGGCGAGCGCCGCAGGTCGTCCCATGGCCGCCGCGAACGCCGCGCTGCCCTGGTCCGAGGATCCCCACATGGTGCTCTGGCAGGCAGCCACCATCCTGCGCGAACACCGGGGTGACGGCCACATCGTCGCCCTCCAGGCGCATGGCATCGGCCCCACTGAGGCCCTGGTCTCACACGCCGCCGCCGGTGCCGCACCCGGGGAGGTGTTCGGCAGCAGGCAGTGGACCGACGAGGAATGGGACGCCGCCCGCGAACGACTTCTCGACCGTGGCCTGTTGGAGGCGGACGGCGGAGCCACCGAAGAGGGCCTGCGGCTCCGCGGCTCGATCGAGAGGCTCACCGACGAGCTCGCCGCAGCGCCCTGGGCGTCGCTCACGGCCGACGAGGTGGCCCGGCTGGCCGAACTCCTCGTGCCGCCGGTGCTCGACATCGTCGGCGCCGGACTCCTGCCGATGCAGAGCACCCTCGGTATCGCAATGAAGTACGACCACGCCTGAGCCGCCCACCCGTTCGGCGGGTTGCCCGGGGCGGTTCGCGCAGGGGTCCTTGAACCACCTGCCCCACGTCCTTCCCGCCCACCTCAGAGCATGATGAGCAGGCGTGTCCTGGGCTTGAGCTTCCTGTTCACCGACCGGCTCTGCACGTACACCTCCAGCTTGGGATTGTGCCCCGCCTTCACGGAGACGGTTCCCCGGATGCCCGTGCCGAACAGGAGGCTGCGTGCCGCATCGCCCGTGTACGCGCGGTCGGTGTCCCTCTCGACCACGACGACCTCCTTGTCGGGTTGAACCTGTACCCGAGTACCCAACTGGTAGTAGCAGGAGCCGCGTTCGTACGTCACGCCCGGATGCGAGTCCACGAAGGAACGAATCTCGACCTCCGTGTCGACCTTCAGCAGTCGGTACTTGTCGGCCGGTACCGGTTCGAGGTTCGCCCTCACGTCGTCGACCGATATGTCCTGGCCGACCGCGAACAGGTTCTTCGTACCCCGCACGCCCTTCTCGCGACCACGGAGGAAGCCGGTGGCGGCAGCGCGCACGGTACCGATCGCCTCCTCGACGCCCTCCTGGGAGTCCGCATCCCAGATCGCTGTGTTCCCGGCGGGGAAGCCGTAGTTCTGAGCGGTCCGCTTGGCCAGGGAGTTCGGGACGAGGATCGCGGACGTCCAGTGGCCCGGAAGCGTGTCCATCCTCACCGCGATCCTGTCGAGCCAGGGGCCGAGGACGGCCATGTCACCGTCGTGCCGTCGGTCGCCGCCGGAGGCGTTCTCCTCGCCGTCCGTCACCACGATCTGGAGGAAGCTGTGCTCGCCGTACTCCTCCCAGATGTGGCCCAGGTCGTCCAGTGACTTCAGGGAGGCTTCGATGAGGGCCGTGGCGCCGTTCTTGACCCTGTACAGACCCCGCATGGACGGCAGGTGCTTCACGTCCATGTCCCAGACCAGGTTCTCCACCTTGTGGTCGAAGGAGTAGAGACTGATTCGGGTCTCATGGTCGAGCTTGTCCGACTCGGCCTTCAAGCCCGCAACGAACTCGTCCACCACACGGATGAGTTGGTCCTGATGCTGCTGCATCGAGCCCGAGCAGTCCACTACCAGCGCGACGTGATTCACCTTGTGCTGGATCTTGTTGGCGGACATGATTCTGCTCCTTCGCCGAGGCTCCCCGAGTGATGTCTGCACACTAGGGGGAGGCACTGACAGCGGATCCTGATGAGCCGGCACCGCCGTCGCCGCCACCGCCGTTGCCCCGGCGGGGCGCGCGCCCGGGGGTGCCGTCAGACGCCGACCGCCTCCTCCATCTCCTCCTCTTCCTCCTCCGCACGCGCGGGGGCGGCTTGGGCGATCTCGGCCTCGTTCTGCGCGTGGCGGCGTTCGGCCGCGGCGGCCACGAGGGTGAGGACCAGGCCGACGAGCAGCCAGGCGGCGAGGGTCAGGATGTCGCGCACGAGGCCGTCCTGGCCGAAGTAGAGGATGCCGCGCAGGCCGTCCACGTACCCGGCGCCGTTCCAGAAGGAGTTCAGGGCCCCGAAGAATCCGTTCTGCAACTCGGGTCGGAACAGCCCCCCGGAGCTGGTGAAGTTGAGCATCACGAAGAGGACCATCATGGCGAGGGTCGTCCACCGCTTCAGGAAGGTGTGCAGGCCTACGCCGATGAAGAGGATGCCCGCGGAGTAGAGCCAGCTCAGGCCCCACACCCCGGCCAGGCCGTGGTGCGCCAGGTGGAAGGCGGGTCCGGCCAGCAGTGTGCCGATGGCGCTGACGACACCGGAGACGCCCACGACCAGCAGGGCGCGGCCGCGCATGCGCAACGCGGCTCCCGCGCCGCCCAGGACGGCCACCGAGGCGTACGAACCGATGCTGACCGCGACGAGCAGGAAGAACAACCCCTGTCCGGTCGGGTCGTCCTCGACGTTGCCGACGACATCGGTGACCTTGAGCGGGGCGCCGTGGCCCGCGGCGATCGGCGTGAAGATCTTCTCGACCACGGTGGCGCCCGTGTCGGAGGCGGCCGTGGCCACGATCAGCTCGGGTGTCGCCTCGCTCGGCACGTAGGCGCCCGTGATGTGGCGGTCCTTGAGTTCGGCCACGGCGTCGGAGCGGTGGGCGATCGTGCGGACGTCGAGCGCGTCGCCGGCCTCGTTCTTGACCGTCTGGGCCAGGGTCATCGCCCGCGGGCCCTCGCCGACGATCGCCACCGGCATGTGGTGCGGCTCCGGCTGGACGAAGGCACCCATGTAGGCCAGGCCCATGCCGAGGCACATCAGCAACGGGGTCAGCAGGTGGGTGAGTACGTGACGGATCGCCGGGCCGCGCAGCCCGGCGGCGGCACCGTCGGCGGCGGTGCGCAGGGTGCCCGGGGCGGCGGGGCCTCGGGCGTGGTGGTGAGCGGGTGTGCGACCGGACATGCGAAAGGACCTCCGTCGTCGGCGCGGGCTGCGCGTGCAGTCAGTGTCGGCAGGTAGTTGGTATATACAACTTTCGTTCCGGTTGTACTATACAACTAAACGGCGAGGGAGGTCACTGTGACGGCGGAGACAACCGGTACGACGAACGAGACCGGTACGACGGAGCCGGCCGGCGGGAGCCTTGCGGAGGGCGAGCGCCGGGACGCGGCCATCGAGACGATTCAGCGGGAGATGACGTCCTTCGCCCGGCGGGCGCGGGCGGCGGCCGCGCGGATGCATCCGGAACTTTCCCTGGTGTCCTTCACGCTGCTCAGCCATCTGGAGGAGCGCCGGGGCTGCCGGGCCGCGGACCTCGCCGCCCACTACGCGCTGGACAAGTCGACGGTCAGCCGCCAGGTCGCGGCGCTGGAGCGAGCGGGGCTGGTGGAGCGCCGTGCCGACGCCGAGGACCACCGGGTACAGGTGCTGGAGCTCACCTCCGAGGGAGCCGCGGTCCTGGCCCAGGTCACACGCAACCGCCGCGAGATGTTCCGCGAGCGGCTCGTGGCCTGGCCGCGCGAGGACCTGGACCGCTTCGCCGCGTACCTGCTGCGCTACAACGAGATCGCCCCGGGCGGCGCCGGGGGAGGGTACGTGGAGTGAGAGCGGCGCCGTACGCACGGCCGGGCGCCGCACGCGAGGCCGGTCGGCGTCGTCGGGTCGGGCAGGAGCGAGGAGTGCGCCCGGGGTGCGTCGGCACGGCGCCGGTGGCGAAGGTGTGAACGGGGCCGCCCCGGCAGGTCAGACCGTCGCGCCCACGACGGGCGCGGCCACGGCCGGTACGCGTCGCAGGCGCAGGCAGTCGAGCAGGATGAAGGCGATGCATGCCACCGCGACGTACACGTTGAGTCGGGAGGCGCTGACGCCCTCGGCGTAGAGGAACGTGGTGAAGGAGCCGGCGAAAAGGCTTCCGACCGCCACATCGGCCAGGGACGCGCGGTGGGCCTTCAGGCTCGCCCCGCCCGCGACGATCGCCAGCACACAGATCAGGACGAACTTCTCTCCCAGCCCCTGTGGTGTGGCCGCCTGGACGCGCGCGGTGTACAGCAACCCCGCCAGTACGGCCAGGAGGAAGGCGGGGACGTAGAGCACGAAGGCGATCCGGACCCAGCGGACGGTCCCGGTGCCGAGTGCCGTCTGCTGGCGGGGCGTCCACCAGGCGACGCCGGCGAACAGTGCGGCGGCGACGAGGAACGCGACGGGCACGTACGTGCCGGCTCCCAGCACGGTCACCAGACCCGCGTTCACATTCACCGTCGCCGGAGCCACCTCGGTCACCAACTGATCCGCCCCCAGCGCCACCGCGACGGCGGCGACCATGGCGTAGCCGATGTCCGCCTTGGTCGCGAGGAAGGCGCTGACCAGAGCGAAGGGGAGGGCGAGGAGAGCGGCGGCGAGGAGGCCGACGAGCGTTCCCGCGTTTCCGTGCGCGCTGTTGACACCGATGACGGCCGAGCTCAGGCTCGCGACGCCGACGACGGACAGCTCCATGCGTCCGGTGCGCACCAGCATGTACTGGCTGAGGGCGATGACGCCCGGAACGGCGGCGTTCGCGAGCACGCCTCCCATGATGGCGGGCATCAGTTCGGGCAGTGGCGTCGCATGCCGTCCGAACGCGGCCAAGGGCAATACGACCGCGGCGCCCGCGACGAGCAGTAACCAGGCCGTTTGACCCCTGCGTACCCAGGTCGGATCGGTGACCATGTTCCCCCCTGTGTCGCACGGGCCGTGGCTCAGCCTATGAGACGCCTTCCGTGGGTGTCCGGCGTACCGCGAACGTCACGAGATCAGGTCGGGAGAGCGGTTGCGGCAGCGTCGGTCCGTGAAGGCGGGGAGCCGGCGGGGGAGAGTGGTGACGTGGATGTCGACGCGCTGACGCGCGAGTTGTACGGATTGCGGCCTCGGGAGTTCGCGGCGGCCCGGGACGCCCGCGCGGCGCAGGCGAGGGCGGCCGGTGAGCGTGCCGTGGTCGCTCTCGGAGGGGGTCCAGCATATGAGGTCGAGCAGATCCTTCACGCCGTCCTCACCGACCAGGAAGCCGCCGAGGCCTGGGTGGGAGGCGTCCTGGTGAAAGCGCCCGACGTGGCCGTCGGCTTCGCCGGACTGGAATCCGCTCCCGGCCAGGCACCACGACGGGTACCCCGGACCGAGTCGACACCGTCTTCGTCGAGTGCCGCCAAGGGGCGGTCTTCCGGAGTTCGGGCCGGGTCGGACCAGGAGACCCGAAGGCGGGCTCGCGCGAAGGCAGATGCAGAGGCCAAGGCCAAGGTGAAAGCCGAGGAAGGGGAGAAGGCGAAGGCGAAGGCGCGGGCAGAGCGTGCGGCGGGTGAGGCGGAGACGGCCGAGGTCGCTCTCGCGCAGGCCCAGGACGAGTCGGCCGACCACCGGTCCCGACTCGCGGCCCTCGAGGCGCAGATCGCGTCCTTGAGGGAGGAACTCGCCCGCAAGGGCGAGGAGCACGATCACCTCACGAAGACCCTCGACACCGTCACCCGTCGCAGGGACCGGGCCGAACGGCAGGCGGAGAAGGCCCGCTCGGCGGTTCTGAAGGCGACCGGAGCACTCGACGCCCTTCAGGACGGATCGAGTCGGCCGGGTCCCGGCCGATCGCCGGTTCGAGGAGGCCCACGAGTCCCCGAACTCGGCTCGCTACGATCGGCATCGCGATCGGGCAGCGGTGGGTTCACGGCGCCGCCCTTCGCCTCCGACGCCGGTGGGGCTGTCGGTGCGGTGCCGGAACGACAGCCCGGGAGAGCTCTCTTGACCACCTTCCGACAGCACATGCGGGAGCGGATCGTGCAGGAGGTGCGTGAGATACCCGACGCCCTCAAGCCCGGGATCTACGCGCTGACCTTCCGCATCGACAGCGTCGACCAGGACCCGCGCCTCCCGTATCTGGCGTTCGGGTACGTCACGGAGGACCACGTCGACCGGCAGCCGACCCGGGCGGATCCGCCCGGCGAATGGGAGGCGCGCTGGAGCTACGCGTACTTCCCGCCCTCCGCCTTGGAGGGGGTCCGCGTCCTCGGTCATGACCGCGTCCATGATCCCCGGGGCTCGGAACTGCACCACCGGGAGGCCGTGGCCGAAGGGCTGTGGTGGGAGGACGGAATCCCTGAGCACGAGGACGACGAGGAGGAGCGCGCGGAGCGGCTCGACGCCGATTTCCGCGCGCTCTGCGTCGACCTGGCCAGGGAACTCCACGAGGGAGGGCATCTGGTGGGCGCTCTGGGGCGCTCCGTGCCCGTGGTCCTCTATGACATGTTCGCCCCGGACGAGATGTTCGAGCTGACCCGCGCCGCCAACCCACCAGAGGTGACGGCCGGTTTCCTCTCCGGGGAGCAGATGCCCTGAACTCGCACGGAGCAGCCGCCGTGGCCATCCGACGTCGGCGGTACTCGGCTCCGATCCGCGTGGCCCGGCGAACGGAGAACCGGCCGTCAGGCGGGCGTCGACCAGGCGACCGTCACCGCGGAGCGGCTGCGTTGCGTGGGGACGTCAGCCGCATGACACGAGGGGGAGGCCCGGGACCGGGCTAACGGCGGACCGAGCGCCAGATGTGCTCGGGCAGCACGTCGGCAGCCTCCTTCAGGTCCAGATCCCCCACGGTGAGCCAGCGGCGGACGACACCGACGACCGGACCCATGACGAGGGACTCGATCACGGGGGTGGAGAGTTCGGCGAGGTCGCCGGATTCCCGGTGCCCTCGGATCCACAGGGCGATCGGTGTCAGCCGGGCCTCCTGGGAGTCGCGGATCTCCCCCGCGTGGGCCATGCCCTCGCGATCCGCGGCGACGGAGTGCATGAGGCGGGCCGCGTCCGGATGGGCCTGTACGAAGTCCAGGTAGGCCAGGACAACGGCTCGAATGCCGGCACGTGCGTCGGTCGTCCGGGTCAACGCTGCCGACAGGGTGCTCAGGAGTTGATCCAGGGAGCGGTGTGCGAGGGCGGCGAGCACGCCGTCGAGACTGCCGAAGTGGTGGTAGATGCTCCCCGAACTGACCCTGCCGGCCTTGGTGATGGCGCCGAGCGTGAGGCCTGCCTCTCCCGACGAGGCGTAGAGGCGAAGGGCCGCGTCCAGGACCTGTTCGACGGTGGCTTCGCCGCGCTGTTGTTTCGGGCTCATCGGGCAGGGGTCCTCGGTCTCGTCGCCAGATCGCTGCGGCCTGGTCGCACACAGCGTAGAACACCCGTCTGGGTTGTCCTTCCCGAAGCGTTTCCCGTTCGGGAAGGGGGAGCGGATGCCCGACGGGCGAGGCCCGAGGCGCCGACCGTCGGGCATCCGTGTCACCGGGCTTCGGCGGATCAGGCGTCCAGGGGCCGCCACGCCGGGCCGTTGCCACCCCGGCGGACGTGGCCGAACACCACGTCGGCAAAGTGGACGCCGAAGCCGATCGTGTCGGGCTCCGTCAACTCGGCGACGAGCCGGCGACGGTGGTCGGCGGTCAGCGCCGGATCGTGGTCGAAGGCCGAGGACCACTCGGGGTGGTCGATCTGGATCGGCGAGTGCACGGCGTCACCGAAGGCGATCAGGCGTCGTCCGCCCCCGGTGATGACGTACTCGGCGTGCCCCACGGTGTGGCCCGGAGTGATCCGCACGCGTACCCCGGGGAAGATCTCCTGTCCGTCTGTGATCGTACGGACGCGCGGCGCGAGAGCCGCGACCTGTTCGGTCATGCCCTGGGCCTCCAGAAGGTCGCGACGGGCCCACTCCTCCTCGGAGATCAGGTATTCGGCGTGGGTGAACACGGGCCGGTCGTCACCGGGGGCGGAATGACAGGCCCAGCCGATGTGGTCGGAGTGGAGGTGGGTGAAGGCCACCGCTTCGATGTCCTCCGGTCGTCGACCCAGCTCGGCGAGGCTGTGGGGGAGCGCGCCTCCGTGGATCGTGCCGAGGGGGCCGTCCGGGGCTTCGAGCGTCTGCGGTCCGAAGCCCGTGTCGATCAGGAGCGCTCGATCGCCGTGTTCCACCAGCAGGCCGCCGACGCTCCCCACGAGGTGGCCCGTGGAGTCCAGGTACTCGGGGTGCGCGTCCCACACCTCGTCGGTGGTGGCCTGGAGCAGGGGGCGCGGTCGGAGTCGCACATCGCCGTCCGGCACGTACGAGACCTTCGTGTCGCCCAGCCGTATCGAGCGGATTCCCGCCGCGCGGCGCAGTCGAATGCCGTCGTCAACCGTCAGGTCGGCCATGGGTGCACTCCTGTGATGGATCGTCAGGTCGGCGCGGTTCTCGCGGCGACGACGCAACCATAAGCATCAAGCTCGAATCATTCAAGCTGGAAATATGTAGCCTTGATGGACTTGCTAGAGTGGTGGCATGACGACGCCCCCCGAGCAGCAGGCCATCGCCGAGCGACAGCTGTGCGGTCTGGTGAACGGGCTGGCCCAGCGCATCGCGGAGCATGTGCGGGAACGCGCCGCGACCCTGGGACTCACCGCGCCCCAGGCGACCGCACTGCGGGAGATGAGCGGGCCGATGACCATGCGGGACCTCGCCGAACGCATGAGTTGCGAGCCCTCCAACACCACCTTCGTCGTCGACAAGCTGGAGAAGCAGGGTCTGGTCGAGAGGCATCCGCACCCCACCGACCGTCGCGCCAAGCACCTCGTCCTCACCGCCGAGGGTGCCGCACTGCGGACGCGCCTCCTCGCACTCCTCGCCGTCGACTCACCGCTGTCCGGCCTCGGCCCGCAAGAGCAGCGCGTCCTGCGCGGGCTGCTGGAGCAGGCCGTCACCTCTCCCTGAGTCCTTGGGCGTCGCCCCCGTGTCGGGGGCGACGCCGCGAGTTTGACGCACACGGCCTTGGGACGGCCTACAGCACCTTGGAGAGGAAGGCGCGGGTGCGGGCGTGGCGGGGATCGTCCAGGACGGCGGCGGGTGGCCCCTGCTCGACCACGACTCCGCCGTCCATGAACACGACGCAGTCGGCGACCTCACGCGCGAAGCCGATCTCGTGGGTCACCACGATCATGGTGGTTCCGGCGCGGGCCAGGTCCTTGATGACGTCCAGAACCTCACCGACCAGCTCCGGGTCGAGCGCCGAGGTCGGCTCGTCGAAGAGCAGCACCTTGGGTTCGAGGGCGAGCGCGCGGGCGATGGCCACCCGCTGTTGCTGCCCGCCGGACAACTGCCGGGGGTAGGCGTCGGCCCGGTCCGCCAGACCGACCCGCTCCAGCAGCCTGCGAGCCGTCTCCTCCGCCTCCTTGCGCGGCCGGCGCAGCGCCGAGAGGGGTGCCTCGACGAGGTTGTCCAGCACGGTGAGGTGGGGGAAGAGGTTGAAGTTCTGGAAGACGAACCCGATGTGCGTGCGCTGCTTCAGAACCTCCTTCTCCTTCAACTCGTGCAGCCTGCCCCGGGAACTGCGGTAGCCGATCAGCTCTCCGTCCACGCTGATCCGGCCCCGGTCGACCTTCTCCAGGTGGTTGATCGTGCGCAGCAGCGTGGACTTCCCCGAGCCGGAGGGGCCGAGGATCACCGTGACCTCGCCGGCGCGGACCCTCAGGTCCACGCCACGCAACACCTCCACCGCCCCGAAACTCTTGCGGACGCCCTGGACGTCGACCATGACCTCGCTCAAGGTCCCTCCTTCTCGGTGCGCGGGCCGACGGGACCGAGGACGGCCCTCACGTGTGTTCGGCCGGATTGGTCCGCGACGTGTCGATCCTGGAGTCGGTGGTGCCCCACTTCTTCAGGATCCGCTCGTACGTCCCGTTCTTGATCAGCTCGTTGACGGCGGCCTCGAAGGCGGGCGTCAGCGGGGAGCCCTTCTTGAAGGCGAAGCCGACGTCGAGACGGTGGTACTCGCCGAGGAAGGTGGACTGCGCGGCGGGCTGCGCCGCCTGATGGCGCAGCCCGTTGATCGTCGACATGACGGCGTCGATGCGACCCTGCTGAAGAGCGGTGGTGACGGCCCCGCTCTCGGAGAAGACCTTGACCTCGTACGGCTTCTTGCCGGCCGCGGCGCACACACCCTTCTGCGCGGTGAGGGTCTTCTCGAACGTCGTGCCCGCCCCGGTGCCGATGGTCAACCCGCACAACCGGGTGAGATCGTCGACCTTGCCGGTGAGCGTGGTGCCGCCCGTCTTGACCGCGAAGCCCTGGCCGTCGTTGATGTACGTCACGAAGTCGATGGTCTTGAGGCGTTCCGCGGTGACGCCGAAGTTGCCCGTGCCGAAGTCGTACTTGCCGCTGCCGAGGGCGGGGAGGATCGTCTCGAAGGAGGCGTCCTGCCGTTCCAGCCTCACGCCGAGGACCTTGGCCACCGCGTCGGCGATGTCGATGTCCTGGCCCGCGGGCGGCTTGTCCTGCCCGTTCGGGTAGTACGCCGAGGGCGGTGCGCCGACGGAGCTGCCGACCCGCAGCCTGCCCGCCGTACGGACGCCGGGAGGAAGCAGCGCGGCGATCGAGTCCACGGTGGCCACGCCGGCGACCGGGTCGTCTGCCGGCGCGGGGGAGACCCGGGCGCCCGCCACCGTCGGTGCACCGCCGTCGGATCCGCAGGCCGCCGTCAGCGTCAGCAGGGGCAGGAGGGCGAGGGCGGCGACGGTACGCAGGCGGGTGCGGGTCCCGTTCCCGGGGAGGTTCACAGCGGGAAGGCCTTTCCGTGGCGGGGTGGGGTGAACGTGCGGGGTGCGCCGGCGCGGAGGACGAGTGCGTCGCGGTACCGGGTGAGCAGGCGGGGTGGGCGCGTCGCGGAGGTCATCCGCGCACCGCCGTGAGCTTCTCGCGGGCGGGGCGGGCCGGGCTCGCGGCGTCCTGCCGGGCTCCACGCGCGGCGTCGCGCTTCGCGACCTCCTCGCGGACGAGGGGGATCACGTACCGGCCGAAGTCGACGGCGTCGCCCAGCAGGTCGTAGCCGCGCGCCGAGAGGATGTCGACGCCGAGGTCGTAGTAGTCAAGCAGGGCCTGGGCGACCGTCTCCGGGGTACCGACCAGGGCGTTGGAGTTGCCCGCGCCACCGGTGGCTGCGGCGGTCGGGGTCCACAGAGCCCTGTCATGGTGCTCGCCCGCCTCGGCGATGGCGATCAGGCGCTGTGACCCGGTGTTCTGGGGTGCAGCCGCCGGAAGGACTCCATTGCGGTGGTGCCGTGCGAGGCCCGCCTCCCGGCGCTGCTTGATGGCTCCCACCGTGCGGTGGGCCTTCGCCCAGGCCAACTCCTCGGTCGGGGCGATGATCGGACGGAACGCGACCTGGATGCGGGGCACGTCCGTACGGCCCGCGGCCTCCGCCGCGGCCTTCACCGCGTCGATCTGCTGGGCGGTCTGCTCCAGCGGTTCACCCCACAGGCAGTAGATGTCCGCCTCCGCTGCGCCGGCGGCGTACGCGGCGTCCGAGGAGCCCCCGAACGAGACGGCGGGACGGGGCTGTTGAACGGGGAAGACGTCGCTGACGAAGTCGTGGAAGCGATAGTGGTCGCCCTCGTGGTCGAAGGGCTCGCGGGAGGTCCAGATCTTCTTGACGATCCGGATGTACTCCAGGGTGCGGGCGTAGCGCTCGTCCTTGGTGAGGGTGTCGCCCTCGCGGCCCTGTTCGTGGTCGTTTCCGCCGGTGATGAAGTGCACGGCGAGCCGGCCCTCGCTGATCTGGTCCAGGGTGGCGAAGGTCTTGGCGGCGAAGGTGGGGTACGAGACGTTGGGCCGGTGGGCGAGGAGGATCTGGAGGCGGTCCAGTCTGCTCGCGATGTAGGCGGCCGCGGGGGCCGGGTCCGGGGAACCGGAACCGTAGGCGAAGAGGACCCGGTCCCAGCCGTGGTCCTCGTGCGCTCGGGCGAGCCGGAGGGTGTACTCCTTGTCGAAGGCCGCGCCGGAGCGCGCGGTGGTTTCGGAGCTGTCGTTGGTCGCGGCTATGCCGAGGAATTCCACGGGCATGGGGTGGCCTCTCGGAAACGGTGATGAGGAGCGTGCACGTGCGGGAGGGTCCCAACCCCCTTGCGCATCAAGGTGGTTGGGGCAGGCCGAAGGAACGCACGCGCGGGTGGTGCGGACTGGTTCGGGGTGGTGCGGGCGTGACGACGCGGCGCGTCGGGAAGATCGATCGGGATCGCGCGGCAGCGCGCGTCCGGGTTCGCGGCAGCGCCTTCTCACGCGGGCCGCAGCACGCGCGCGCTGGTGAAGCGAAGGGAGAACTCGGCCCGCGACGGGGTCACCGAGGGAGGGAAGGGCCGGTCAGACAGCCCGCTGCCGCGTCAGGCGCAACACGCCGCGGACCACACCCGACCGAAGTCGATGTAGTCGCGCGAGACCAAGCGCTGATGGGCATTCATGCGCCTACTTGAGCAGTACATGATGCGCTTCGTCAAGCAAGGGCCCGCATGCCGGACGGCCTCGGCGTGCGGCCAGACGTGCGGCCCGGCGTACGGCCCGGCGTACGGAACGCCCACGGTTGACACCGGCGTGCCACGGGCGCATAAGCTCGACGGTGGACCGGTTCCGCCGTGCGCGGCAGCCGATCCGGTCGCGTTGAGGGACGCGGCGAGCGTGACGACACGAGTGCCCGATCCCGGCCGCCCCGGCGCCGCCGGGTCGTCATCCGCGCCCGCCTCCCTCCTTGGAGAGCCTCCCCATGGCCACCCCTTCCGACGTGTCCGACGCCTCCGACGTGTCGCATGCCGTTCCCGCTGCTGCTCTTGATCCCGTCACCTCGGCCGCCCCGGCGGTGAAGCCCGCGGGGGCGGAACACGGCCCCGATCCCGAGGTGCCGCCCATCGTCCGCCGCCGGCACGTGGGCCGTTGGGTGTCGGCCGCCGCCGCTCTGCTGGTCTTCGTCATGGTGCTGAACTCCGTCATCCGCAACGAAGCCTTCCAATGGGACGTGGTGGGACGGTACTTCACCACCACCGCCGTGCTCGACGGGCTGCTGCTGACACTGTGGCTGACCGGCGCGGTGATGGTGCTCGGCTTCCTGCTCGGCACCCTGCTGGCGGTGATGAGGCTCTCCGGAAACCCGGTGCTGCGCACGCTGAGCTGGGGATACGTGTGGATCTTCCGGTCCACACCGCTGCTGGTCCAACTGCTGTTCTGGTTCAACATCGGCGCCCTGTACCCCACCCTCGGCCTCGGCATCCCCTTCGGGCCCGAACTCTTCTCCGTCAAGACGGTGAACCTGCTCGGCCCGACCCTCACCGCCGTCATCGGCCTGACCCTGCACGAGAGCGCGTACGCCGCCGAGGTGGTGCGCGGTGGCATCCTCTCCGTGGATTCCGGACAGACCGAGGCCGCGCAGGCCCTCGGGCTGAGCAGGCGCCGGACCCTGCGACGGATCGTCGTACCGCAGGCGATGCGATCGATCGTGCCGACCGCCGGGAACATGCTGATCGGCACGCTCAAGGGCACCAGCATCGTCAGCGTGCTGGCCGTCCACGACCTGCTGTACTCCGTGCAGTTGGTCTACAACCAGAACTACCAGGTCATCCCGCTGCTCATGGTGGCCACCCTCTGGTACGTCGCCGTCACCACCGTCCTGAGCGCCGGCCAGTACCACGTCGAGCGGTACTACGCCCGCGGGACCGCCCGGGACCTTCCCCCCACGCCCCTGCGGCGGCTGCGCATCCAACTGGCGGGCCTGCGCGCCCGGCTGCGGACGGTGACCGCCCCGGGCGGTCGGTGACCTGAAATCACTGCCGTCGCGGCCCGGTTCATTTCACCGGAAGGCGTTGTGTGTACGGCGGATGAAATCGGTATGCGCTTCTCCGCTTCCCCATATGCAGACCGTTGACACCCCTTCTCGGGGCTGCCTAGCTTACGCCGCAGATAAACGATATCGGCGGCCTCTCCTGTCCGGCATGACGGCTGCTTTTCCCGATTCTTCTTGTCGCAGCCGCTGGAGTGTCCTTGACCGAATCGCTGCTCCTCTCCGCGCCCGTCGCCCCCTCGGGGCCGCCCGGCCCGGCCGCGCGGGTCCTCCCGCTGCGCCGTCCCGGGCGGTGGGTCGCCGGCACCGTCGTACTGGTGCTGGTCTCGCAGGCGGCCCACGGCCTGATCACCAATCCCTTCTACCAGTGGGACCGATTCGCGTACTGGTTCCTGCGCCCGGTCGTCCTGGAGGGGCTGCTCATCACCCTCCAGGTGGCCGCGTACAGCGCGGTCGCCGGCCTGGCGGGCGGCATCCTGCTCGCCGTCGGCCGGCTCTCCGGCAGCCCGGTACTGCGGTCGGTGAGCTGGACGTACATCTGGCTCTTCCGTTCCGTGCCGCTGATCGTCGTCCTGCTCTTCCTCTACAACCTCGGCGCCCTCTACCCCACCCTCAGCGTCGGCGTGCCCTTCGGTCCCGCGTTCTTCACCTTCGACGAGTCCCGGCTCGCCACCGACATCGTCGTCGCGGTCGTCGGCCTGAGCCTGTGCGAAGCGGCGTACGCGGCCGAGATCGTCCGGGCCGGCGTCCTCTCGGTCGACCAGGGCCAGCACGAGGCGGCTGCGGCCCTGGGCCTGCCCAGGCGCTACCAGTTCGCCCGGATCGTCTTCCCGCAGGCACTCCGGGCGATCGTCCCCTCGTACGTCAACCAGCTGATCGGCCTGCTCAAGGCCACCTCGCTCGTCTTCTACGTGTCCCTGCTCGACCTGTTCGGTTCCGTGCAGAGCCTGGGCAGCACCTATCCCGGCGACGTGGTGCCGCTGCTGCTGGTGGCGACCGTCTGGTACGTGATCCTCACCAGCGTGGTCTCCGTCGCGCAATTCCACGTCGAGCGGTACTACGCCCGCGGCGCGCTGCGCACCGTACCGCCCACCCCCCTCCAGAAGGCCCGGGCGAGCCTGCGCGACCTGCGCATCCGCCATCGGAAGGAGACGGCCCGATGACCGTGACCGACCTGACCGTGACCGACCTCGCCGCGACCGTCCGGCCCGCCGCCATCGAGGTGCACGACGTCCACAAGTGGTACGGAGGCCATCGCGTGCTCGACGGGGTCAGCCTGACCGTCGCACCGGGCACCGTGACGGTGATCCTGGGCCGCTCCGGCTCCGGCAAGTCCACCCTGTTGCGCGTCCTGAACCACCTGGAGAAGCCCGAGGCGGGCCACGTCAGCATCGGCGGCGAGCTGATCGGCGTCCAGCGCCACGGGGACCGGCTCAAGGAGCTGAGCGAGCGCGCCATCCTCGCCCAGCGCAGCCGGATCGGCTTCGTCTTCCAGAACTTCAACCTCTTCCCGCACCTGACGCTGCTGGACAACGTCGCCGCCGCCCCGGTGGCCACCGGCAGGCTGTCCCGGCCGCAGGCGCAGGCCCTGGCGCGCGAGCTGTTGCAGCGCGTCGGGCTGGGAGACCGTACCGGCGCCTACCCGCGGCAGCTGTCCGGCGGGCAGCAGCAGCGGGTCGCCATCGCCCGCGCCCTCGCGCTGCGACCGGGCGTCATCCTCTTCGACGAACCCACCTCCGCGCTCGACCCCGAACTGGTCGGCGAGGTGCTGTCCGTGATCAAGGACCTCGCCACCGGGGGCACCACCCTCGTGATCGTGACCCACGAGGTGGGTTTCGCCCGCGAGGTGGCCGACGAGGTCGTCTTCCTCCACGAGGGCCGCATCGTCGAACAGGGCCCGCCCGCACGGGTACTGGACCACCCGGCGCACCCGAGGACACGGGAGTTCCTGAGCAAGGTGCTCTGACCGCCGGCACTCCACCCGGCACTCCGTGCCCCTTCCCCGCCTCCCTCCCCTCCTGACCGAACCCTCGACGAAGGAACGCCATGCAAAGCCAGTCCACCCTGCGCACCAGACTCCTCCGCGGCCTCGGCGCGGCGACCGCCACCGTGGCCCTCGCCTCGGGACTCACCGCGTGCGGCGGTGACGCGAACGCCACCGACACCGCTGCCGCGACGGGCAAGGTGACGGTCGGCGCCGTCTCCAACGGGGCCGCCCGGCAGGCCGAACTCACCGTGCCGGCCGTGGAATCCCTGCGCGGCCAACTGCCGAAGGCCGTACGCGAACGCGGTGAACTGGTCATCGGGGTCGGCGCCCTGCCCGCCGGATATCCGCCCCTCGCCTACGTCGGCACCGACCAGAAGACCTTCACCGGCGCGGAGCCCGACCTCGGCCGGTTGGTCGCCGCGACCCTGGGGCTCAAGCCCGTGGTGAAGAACTCCACCTGGGAGAACCTCTTCGTCGGCATCGACAGCGGCAAGGTCGACGTGGCGTTCACCAACGTCACGGTCACCGAGGAACGCAAGAAGAAGTACGACTTCGCCTCCTACCGGCAGGACAACCTGGCCTTCGAGGCGCTGAAGGAGAACACCTGGAACTGGGGCGGCGACTACCGCAACCTCGCGGGCAAGACGGTGGCCGTCAGTTCGGGCACCAACCAGGAGAAGATCCTCCTGGAGTGGCAGAAGAAGCTCCGGTCCGAGGGCAAGGACATCGAGGTCAAGTACTTCCCGGACTCCAACAGCGTCAACCTGGCGCTGAGCGGCAGGAAGATCGACCTCAACTTCGGGCCCAACCCCGCCATCGCCTACCACATCACCCAGGCCGCCGGCGGCAACGCCCCGACGCGCAACGCCGGTTCGTTCTCCGGCGCCGGCGAGTCCCTCCAGGGACTGATCGCCGCGACGTCGAAGAAGGACAGCGGCCTGGCCAAGCCCGTCGCCGAGGCGATCAACCACCTGATCAAGAACGGCCAGTACGGGCAGCTCCTCACCGCGTGGAACCTTCCCAACGAGGCCGTGACCACCTCCGAGGTCAACCCGCCCGGCCTGCCCCTCACCAACTCCTGAACCCCCGCGGGCCGACGCCGGCCCGGGCCGCCCCACGGAAGGAGGGCCTCATCCCCATGAGCGCCGCCACCCCCACCTCGCTCACCCCGCACATCCTCGACAACCCGGCCTGGGCCTCCCTGTCCGGGCCGCACGCTGCCTTCGCCGAGCGGGCCGGCGGGCACGCTGCCCGCTACGCCCCGGACGTCGCCCCGTTCGCGGCCATCGCCGATCCGGCCGACCCCCGATCCTGGGACGGTCTGCGCTCCCTGACCGCATCCGACGGGAGCGTGACCCTGGCCGGGGTACTGGCCCCGCCGGACGACTGGGCGGTGGTCGGCGCGATCGAGGGAGTCCAACTCGTCGACACCGCACTGGACGCCGAACCCGCCCCCGAGGCGGTACGGCTCGGCGCCGCCGACGTCCCCGAGATCCTGGAGCTGATCGAACTGACGAAACCGGGGCCGTTCCTGCCCCGGACCGTCGACCTGGGCACCTACCTCGGCATCCGCGATCGAGGTCGACTGGTCGCGATGGCCGGCGAGCGGCTGCACCCGCCCGGCTGGACGGAGATCAGCGCCGTGTGCACCCGTCCCGGGCACCGCGGCAGGGGGCTGGCCACGCGCCTGGTGCGCGCCGTCGCCGCGGGCATCCGCGAGCGGGGAGAGGTGCCGTTCCTGCACACGGCCGCGAGCAATGCCGCGGCGATCCGGCTCTACGAGTCGATCGGCTTCACCGTACGGCGCAGGCCCATTTTCACGGTCCTCAGGGCACCGGTCGCCCCGGACAACATTGCTGCCAAGTTCTCTTAATATTGCGGTCATTGTATGACCCCTCCATCGGGCGTAGCGTTTTTCGAAGAAATGGCTGACGGGACGAATTCGCGACCCCGCACCGGCTCCTCTTTCGTACGCCGATCAGGAAGGCGCATTCCGACGTGTCCGCATCCCCGTCACCTTCTGACGCCCCGTTCCCTTCCGCCCCCGCTTTCTCCTCCGCGCCGCTCCACCTGGCCGTCGCGCTCGACGGCGCCGGCCGGCATCCCGCCGCCTGGCGCGAACCCGGGGCGCGTCCCGAGGCCGTGTTCACCGCCCGCTACTGGGCCGACGCCGTGGCCGAGGCCGAAGCCGGACTGCTCGACTTCGTCACCCTCGACGACGGGCTCTCCCTCCAGTCCACCTCGACCGACGGCCCCGACGGACGCACGGACCTCGTCCGGGGACGGCTGGACGCCGTCCTGACCGCGGCCCGCATCGCACCGCTGACCCGGCACATCGGGCTGATCCCGAGCGTGACCACCACCCACACCGAGCCCTTCCACATCTCCAAGGCCGTCGCCACCCTCGACCACGTCAGCCGGGGCCGGGCCGGCGTGCACGTCCAGGTCTCCGGACTGCCGTACGAGGAGCGGCACTTCGGCCGCAGGTCCGCCCCGCTCTCCGGCGCGGAAGCGTACGAGGAGGCCGCGGACCACGTCGAGGTGATCCGGCGGCTCTGGGACAGCTGGGAGGACGACGCGGAGATCCGTGACGTGGCCACCGGCCGTTTCGTCGACCGGGACAAGCTGCACTACATCGACTTCGAGGGCCGCCACTTCAGCGTCCGCGGACCCTCGATCACCCCGCGCCCCCCGCAAGGGCGGCCCGTGGTCAGCACGGTCGGCGCCCCCGGCGCCGGGGACGCCTCGTACCGTCTCGTCGCGCTCTCCGCCGACATCGGATACGTGAGCGCGCGCGACTCGGGTGAGGCGGCGTCCGCCGTCGCCGCGATCCGGCGGGCCCGGGAGGCCGCCGGCCCGGGGGAGGAGCCCCTGCACCTCTTCGGGGAGCTGACCGTCTTCCTCGACGAGGACGGGCCGGCGGCGACCGCCCGCAAGGAACGCCTCGACGCGCTCGCGGGCCACCCGTACGAGGACGGCTCCGAGGTGTTCACCGGCACCCCCGGCCGGCTCGCCGACCTGCTCGTGGAGCGGCGTTCGGCAGGGTTGTCGGGCTTCCGGCTGCGGCCCGGCGTGATCGCGCACGACCTGCCCGCCATCACCCGCGGGCTGGTGCCCGAACTCCAGCGGCGCGGTCTCTTCCGCACCGCCTACGAGGCGGACACCCTGCGCGGGCTGCTCGGACTGGACCCCCACCCGGCCAACCGTTACGCCACGCCGCCCTCCGCCGGCACCGCCGCCTGACCCGGAAGACCCGGAAGGACGAACCGAACCATGAGCACCAAGCCGCTCAAGCAGATCCATCTCGCGGCCCACTTCCCGGGCGTCAACAACACCACCGTGTGGGGCGACCCGGCGGCGGGCAGCCACATCGACTTCGACTCGTTCACGCACTTCGCGCGCACCGCCGAACGCGCCAAGTTCGACTTCCTCTTCCTCGCCGAGGGCCTGCGACTGCGCGAACAGGGCGGAAAAATATATGACTTGGACGTGGTGGGTCGCCCCGACACCTTCACCGTCCTCGCCGCCCTGGCGGCCGTCACCGAGCGGCTGGGCCTGACGGGCACCATCAACTCGACCTTCAACGAGCCGTACGAGGTGGCCCGCCAGTTCGCCTCCCTCGACCACCTCTCCGAGGGGCGCGCCGCGTGGAACGTGGTCACCTCCTGGGACGCGTTCACCGGGGAGAACTTCCGGCGCGGCGGATTCCTGCCCCGCGAGGAGCGCTACTCCCGCGCCCGCGAGTTCCTGTCCACCGCCAACGAACTGTTCGACTCGTGGAACGGCTCGGAGATCGCCGCCGACGCCGCGACGGGCACCTTCCTTCGGGACGCCCGCGCCGGGGCCTTCGCCCACCAGGGGCAACACTTCGACATCGAGGGCCATTTCAACGTGCCCCGCAGCCCGCAGGGCCGCCCGGTGATCTTCCAGGCCGGTGACTCCGACGAAGGGCGCGAGTTCGCGGCCTCCGGCGCCGACGCGATCTTCGGCCGACACGCGACCCTGGACGAGGGCCGCGCGTTCTACTCCGACGTCAAAAGGCGACTCGCCGCGTACGGCCGCACGCCCGACCAGCTGAAGATCCTGCCCGCCGCCACCTTCGTGCTCGGCGACACCGACGCCGAGGCCCACGAGAACGCCCACGAGATCCGCCGCCTCCAGGTCAGCGGGCAGACCGCCATCAAGTACCTGGAGCACGTCTGGAACCGGGACCTGTCCGCCCACGATCCGGACGGCCCCCTCCCCGCCGTCGACCCGGAGGTCGGCGAGAACACCATCGCCCTCGGGCGCGCGAGCGTGCGACAGCTCCGCGACCCCCTGGCCACGGCACGGGAGTGGCGCGAACTGGCCGAGGCCAAGAACCTCTCCATCCGCGAACTCGTGATCGCGACCACCGCCCGCCAGACCTTCATCGGCACCGCCGCCACGGTGGCCGAGTCCATCGACTCGCTGGTCCAACAGGACGCCGCCGACGGTTTCATCCTCGTCCCGCACCTGACCCCCGGCGGGCTGGACGCCTTCGCCGACACCGTCGTCCCGCTGCTCCAGGAACGGGGGGTGTTCCGCGCCGAGTACGAGGGCACCACCCTGCGCGACCACCTGGGAATCTCCGTGCCCGGCGTGGACCGGAAGGTCGCGGCCTCGTGAAGTTCCTGGCCATCACCCTGATCACGGACAGCGCCGACCCGGTGACGGGGGCGCCGACGCCCACCCGCGAACGCTTCCGTCAGGTCGTCTCCGCCGCGGTGCGGGCCGAGCAGCTCGGCTTCGACGGATTCGGGGTCGGCGAACGCCACGAGCGACCGTTCCTGTCGTCGTCCCCACCCGTGGTGCTCAGCCACATCGCGGCCCTGACCCGCGAGATCCGGTTGTACACGGCGGTGACCACGCTGAGCCTGCTCGACCCCGTGCGGGCGTACGAGGACTACGCGACCCTCGACCATCTCAGCGACGGACGTCTGGAGCTGATGATCGGCAAGGGGAACGGCACCGCACAACGCGAACTGTTCGACGTGAGCCCCGACGACCAGTGGGAACGCAACTCCGAGGGGTACGAGCTGTTCCGACGGTTCTGGAACGAGGACAAGGTGACCGCGCGGCCGCGCTTCCGCCCCGCCCTGACCGGCGCCGAGGTGCTGCCCCGGCCCCACCGGCGGAACCTGCGCGTCTGGCACGGCAGTGCCACCAGCAGGGAGTCCGTCGAACTCGCGGCGCGCCACGGCGACCCGCTGTTCTCGGCGAACGTCACCCATCCCATCGGACCGTACGCCGAGTTGATCCGCCACTACCGCGAACGCTGGGAACACCACGGACACGACCCGGCGCACGCCGTCGTGGGCGCGGGCACGGCCGGCTTCCACACGGCGGCCACCTCGCAGCGGGCGGTGGCCGCGTACCGGCCCTCGTTCGAGCGCTACCTCGACGCCCACCGTGCACAGGGCGTCGAGCCGGTCTTCGCGACCCTGGAGGACTTCGTCGAAAGGAGTTCGGCCCTGATCGGCAGCCCGCAACAGGTGATCGAGAAGGTGCACCGCTACCACGAGGAGTTCGGCCACACGGTCCTGCACCTCCAGGCCGAAGCCGGCGGACTCACCGACGCCGAGCACCGGGCCTCCCTCGAACTGTTCCAGTCGCAGGTCGCGCCGGTGCTGCGCCGCTCGATCCCGGACCCCGTCTTCCCCTGCGCCCCCGACCTGTAAGGAGTACGGCCATGTCCGGCATCCCCCTCGGTGTCCTCGACCTCATACCGATCGCCTCCGGTTCCACCGCCGGCGAGGCCCTGCACCACACCATCGACCTCGCCCGGCAGACGGAGGCCTTCGGCTACGCCCGCTACTGGTTCGCCGAGCACCACCTCAACCCGGGCGTCGCCGGGACCTCCCCGGCGGTCGTGCTCGCGCTGACCGCCTCCGCGACCACCACGATCCGCATCGGCTCGGGCGCCGTCCAACTGGGCCACCGCACCGCCCTGTCCACGGTCGAGGAGTTCGGCCTGATCGACGCACTGCACCCGGGCCGCCTCGACCTGGGGCTGGGCCGTTCGGCGGGACGACCGCCGAAGCCCGCGCCGAACGCCGAGCCGCCCTTCGAGGGAAGGACCGCCGGCGGCCTGCTGATCCCGCCCCGCTTCTCCTTCGTCCACCTCCTCGGGCACCCGCGCGTCGCCCTCCAGCAGCGACTGCTGAATCTTCCGGGCGCCACCCCGCAGGACTACGCCGAGCAGGTGTCCGACGTACTGGCGCTGCTCCGGGGCGAGTACCGCTCCCCGGAGGGCGTGGAGGCGCACGCGGTACCGGGCGAGGGCGCCGACGTACAGGTGTGGGTGCTGGGCAGCAGTGGCGGGGTCAGCGCGGAGACCGCGGGCCGCAACGGCCTGCGGTTCGCGGCGAACTACCACGTCAGTCCCGCCTCGGTGCTGGAGGCCGCGGAGGGCTACCGCGCCGCGTTCAAGGCCTCGGACGAACTCGACCGGCCGTACCTGACCGTGTCCGCCGACGTCGTGGTGGCCGAGGACGACGACACGGCCCGCGAGCTGGCCACCGGGTACGCGCCCTGGGTGCGCAGCATCCGTACCGCCGAGGGCGCGATCCCCTTCCCGACGCCCGACGAGGCACGCGCGCTGCCGTGGACGGACGCCGACCGGGAGCTGGTGGCGGACCGGGTGGACACGCAGTTCGTGGGTTCGGCGCGGACGGTCGCCGATCACCTCGACCGGCTCCAGGAAGCCACGGGGGCCGACGAACTGCTGATCACCACCATCACGCACGACCACGCGGACCGGGTCCGCTCCTACCGCCTGCTCGCCGAGGAATGGGTGCGCCGCGCCTGACCCGGCCCGAGCGCCCGGCTCGCCGACCCGGCATCGTCACGGAGTCGGGCGCGACGGGTGGTCACCTGCCGTACAGGAAGGGGCGGGCGGGGACGAAGATCTCGTGACCGGTCGGGAAGCGGACCCGCACCCCGGACTCCGTCCACGTGGTGGACTCGACCCCCTCGGCCCCCAGGGCGGCGTCGACGTCCACCCAGTGGCCGTATGACGGGGTGGGTTCCCTGCCGATGACCATCTTGTAGGAGTGCCGCCCGGACAGGGTGTGTACGTGCACCAGAGCCAGGAAGTGTGCTGCCTCGTCGGGGTAGACCACTGCCGCAGGGGCGGCGCTGCGGTAGGTCACGTCTCTCTGCGGCCACCACAGAACCGTCGTCACCGTGACGGTCAGCAGGATCCCCGCCACGATGCCCAGCAGCACCCTCCCGATGCCGAAGGCCCGGCGAGGCCGTGCGCTCCGGTCGGTCTGGTCAGAGGTGAACGTACTGATGATGCCCCCCGGATCGGCGTCGCTCCGCGCCGGTCGGCGGGAGACCACTCGCCGAGAGGGACGCGGAACCGGGCCGGTCGGTTGTGGCGCGCCGGGAGAAGGAGCGGAGTCGGGACCCGTTGACCGGTTTCCGCGCTTCGTCCGTCAGGGTCGGCGCCTTGTCACGGGGCCGCGTCACGGGCCGCGTCACGGGCCGCGTCACGCGGCGGGTTCTTCTGCTGCGGGAAACCGGCTGCCGCCGTGATGCCGAGGTTCAGGGCGGCGAGTCCGGTCGCCAGGGCGCGTCGGTGGTCCGAGGTCATCGATGCGAGGGCCTGGGCCAGAGTCTGTTCCCGGCTTTCGCGTATCCGCGCCAGGTGTGTCTGCCCGGCAGGGGTCAGCCTGAGCGTGATCTCACGGCCGCTGTCCGGACAGGGGTGGCGCTCGATGAACGCGAGGGCCTCGAGGCGGTCGCACAGCCGGGTCACGGAAGGGGCCGCCGCGCCGAGCAGTTCGGCCAGGGCGCGCATGCGGATGCCGGGCCGGCGGTCGACCAGGTACATCAGGCGGAGCTGTGACGTGGAGGCCGGGGCGGCCGAGGTGCTCTGGCGGGCGTTCTCCCACATCACGTCGAGGAGTTCGACGATGTCGCCGACGGAACGCGCCTCGTCGTGGCCGATGCCGTGCGGGTCGGTGGCTGGTACTGGCATCTGTGTTCCCTCCACACGACCGGATCGCTCGACGTGTCGGCGCGACCCGGCGTCAGACGCCGCTGTCCGGGCTGCCGGAGCGGGCCGGTATGGACTTCTCCGAAGCGGCGGATGGTCTCTCCGCGGTGGAGGATCCGGACGTGCCCCCTGTGTCCGTGAGGTGTTCCAGCGTACCGGTGACTTGCAGGAGCCGGTCCAGTTTCGTCGGACGGTCGTCGAGGTGCAGGCGTACGCCCGCCGCACCGGTGCGCCGCTTGACCATCAGCAGCACCGACAGGCCGGTCGAGTCGACGGCGGTCAGTCCCCCGCACCCCAGGTGCACGTCCCGCAGGTCGCTGCGCTCGGTCAGCAGGCGACTGACGGCGTCCAGGAGAAGATCCGCGCTGTCATGGTCCAGGTCGCCGCGCAGTTCGATGCGCACGGTCTCCTTCGCGTCGATGCGTGTCAGGTGCAGTGGGCTGGTGGGCATGCTGGTCATTCGGCGATCCCGGCGGCGGTGAGGAAGCTACTGGTCAAGCGGGCGGAGCCGGATCGCAGGATGCCGGCGGCGCGGGGGAAGTCCTTCAGCTCGCGGCCCAGGAGTGCCAGGGCCGGCAGGAGCGATTCTGCGGGGACACCGCGCGAGATCAGGACGTCGGCGGTCCACCGGATGAATCCGGCGAACAGGTCCTCGTCGTCGGTGTAGAGGGCGACGGCGAGGAACTCCACGATGTGGGCCAGGTCCTCGGCGGTGCGCTCGCGTTGCGGTTCGTCGTAGTCGCGCATCGCCGGGTACGCGTCCTCCAGCCCGGTGAAGACCCCCCGTACGAGTTGCGGGCGGCTCCGGGCGACGAGGGTGTACTCCTGGTCGCTCAGGTGCGGGAGGTCGTCGATGGCCTGGTGGTCCGGCTGGGGGCGCGGCAGCGGGGCCCGGGCCAGGTCGTCGGCGGCGGTGCGGGCGTCGGGGGCCCAGGCGTCCGCACCCAGCAGCCGGGCGTAGCGGCCGTCGGGTCCGAAGGCGGCTCCGCCGACGAGCACGGGCGTGCCGGCGGCCTGGCAGGCGGTGATCGTCGCGTGCGCGGTGGGCAGGCGGGTGGCGATCGAACCGGAGAGGGCGACGGCGTCCGGGCCGGTGCGGTGCAGGTGCGCGACGAGGTGCGGCGTGGGGACCTGGGCACCGAGGTAGTCGACGTGCCAGCCGCGCAGCCGCAGCACCTCGGCGAGGAGGCGGGCCGGCAGGGCGTGCCACTCGCCGTCCACGCAGGCCACCGTGACCCGGCCCCGCGTGCGCGTCCGGTGGGCCGAAGGGTGCCGGGCGAGCGCGGCGACGGCCCGCTCGTTGATCGCGGTGGCGGCGTGCTCCTGGGCGACGGTGATGCGGTTGGCGGCCCACTCCTCGCCCACCCGCCCCTGGATCGGGGCGATGACGTCGAGCAGGACGCTCTCGGCGTCCACCCCCTCGTCCAGCGCCCGGAGAACGGCCGTGATCACAGCCGTCTCGTCGAGGTCGAGGATCCCTTCCCACAACTCCTTCGCCAACTGCTCCGGCACGGTCGACCCGGTGTTCCGTCGGCTCACGCGGTGAACCTTCCCCGGGTGTGACCGTCCACGGCGCTCAGGTGGTTGGTGCGCGGCGCGGAGATCACCACGACGGCCATGTCGTCGTGCCGCCCCGTCCCCACCCACTGGGAGGCGAGCATCTGTACCCGCTCCACGACGGCTTCGGCGGGCAGGCCCGCGCACTCCGAGAGCGCACGGCGCAGCCGGGCCTCGCCGAACATCGTCCCGCCGAGAGGGCCGCCGCGCGCCTCGCTGATTCCGTCGGTGTAGAGGACGCAGGTCTCGCCGGGTGCGAGCGTGACCTGCGCCGTCTTGGCGGTGATGGACGGCAGCGCACCGACCAGGGTGCCCTGGGTGGGGGCCTCCTCTACCCGTCCGTCGGAACGCAGGATCAGGGGCGCCGGATGCCCGGCACTGGTCAGTCGCAGCCGCACCGCGTTCCCGTCGCGTGCCGCGGAGGCAAGGACCATGGTCGCGAAGCGGGCGTCATGCGTGTTCAGGAGCGCGGTGTTCAGCAGGCTCAACATGCGCTGGTGGTCGTCCGCCATGGGCAACAGGGCGTGCAGGGTGTTGCGGATCTTCCCCGTCATCACCGCGGCTTCCAGGCCCTTGCCGCACACGTCCCCGAGCACGACCAGCGAGGCGTCGCCCTCCACCGCCGGGGGATGGACGTCGTAGAAGTCCCCGCCGATCCGCTCGTGGTCCAAGGAGGGACGGTAGCCGCCCGCGTACTCGACGCCGGAGACCTGGTGCAGCGACGGAGGCAGCAACTCCCGCATCAGCGTCTCGGTGATCGAAGCCTGCTCCGCGTACAGACGGGCGGCCGACATCGCGGCGCCCGCACGGGCGGCGAACAGGCGGGCGAAGACCTCCTCGCCCTCCGTGAACGCGTCGGCGTCTGCATGGCGAAGGAGGACCAGGGCGCCCGCGGGCACCCCGTGTCCCGGCAGGGGAGTGATGACGATCGACCCCACCGGTCCGAAACCGTCGGGCACGAGCCACGACGGAGCGGCCTCGGGATCGATCCAGCGGGAGGGAACGGGCGGGAAGCCCTGGAGGGCCTCTCCGAGCCCCGGTACCTCCTCGGGGTCGGCGGCCACACCGAACATCGACGGTGTTCCCCCGCGGAGGCAGGCCACCACGGGCAGTTCACGGCCGCGCGTCGGCGCGATCACCAACGCCGCGTCCGCGAGGTGTTCCGCCGCCATCTGCGCCGTGACGTCCATGCACCGGTCCAGATTGAGGGAGGAGAGGAGGAGGTTGGAGGCCTGGGTCAGGAACGCCGTGCGTTCCTGTTCCATCCGCAGGGCCTCACGAGCCAGGCGGTGGTCGGTGTCGTCGACCAGCCACCACACCACCGTGCCGTCCTCGCGCACCGTCGGGTGCGCCTCGTAGGTACGGTCGCCGACCGGCCCCTGCACCAGCGGGTTCCGGTCGGCACCGGGGCGCTGCGCCGGAACCGCGGCGAGGTACCGGGCGTGAGCCGACGACAGCCAGGCGGGCACCGCGTCGGAGAGCGCCGATCCCGAGTGGGCGTCCGGGAAGACCAGGCCGGCGGCCTCGTTGACGAACACCAGGTTCGCTCCGGCGTCCGCGACCAGTACCGGGTAGGGGGCCTCACCCCACGGGATGCCCACCGCGGTCGAACCGGCAGATGACTGGGTGGAATTCACCAAACGTAGAAGGCCCGCTGCGCGAACCCCTCACCTCATCGTCTCGAAGGAAACATCATTGCCTTCCGGCAACCATCCTCCATTCGTCGCTCCCTTGGCAACCAGGCCCCCCGCGCGGCGCCGTCCCCCACCGGACGCACACCGTACGAACACACCGTCTCCTCCGATGCGTAAGTCGACGCCGTGAGAACCGTCACCCGTTCGTGACGGCATGGCCCGCGATCGGACGGGCAAGGGCGCGACGGGGTCGATGCGAATCGATGGATGCAAATCGCCGGTTGCGACACGTCAGCCGCGTGGACGTCGACCGCACGTCGGTGTCCACGCCCGCCCGGCCGGCCGCCCCTGCCCCCGACGGCGCCCGCCGCGCCGCCTCCGCGGCCCTCCACGCCCGCCAGTACACCCAGCGCGCCGCCCTCGCCCGCGACCTCCGGCCCGTAGGCCGCGAGCGCGGTCGGAAGCGGATTCGGTCGGATCGGGTCGGATCGTGTCCGGCCGGGTCGGGGTGCGATCTACGCGGAGGGGAGGTGCGATGGAAGCGTGCACCAGTCCCTGATCGGCCCGACGAACGCCGGCCGGAGCGGAGTGATCGCCGTGACCGCACCCGCAGCAGCCGTGACGCGCCGGGCCCGCCGGTGCGGTGCCGGGAGACGGACCGCCATGACCGGCGTTCTCGGCGCCGCATGCCTGGTTCTCGCCCTTGCCCTCGCCCCTGCGGCACAGGCCGGGTCAGGTCTCGCCGCCCCCGCCCCCGCCGAGCGCTGTTCGCCGGGCTGGGTGTGCGGATGGACCGGTCCCGCGTACACCGGTGTGGTGAGCCTGGTGGCACAGGACATGCCGCGGTATCCGGAGACGACCGCGTACGTCGGTTTCAACGACGCATCGTCGGTGTGGAACGGCGCCGGCACCCGGCGGGCCGACGGCGTCCTCCGCGGCCGGTGCGTCACCCTCTACAACCAGGCCGACTACAAGGGACGGAGCCTGACCGTCGCCCCCGGCAAAGGCGTCGAGCGGCTTCCGGCGTCCTTCGGGCACATCCACTCCGGCCGCTTCCACGACTGCCGAGTCTCCTGACCCGGCGCGGTGACCACACCGAACACGGGTGTGGACCACCGCTCCGGACTACCGCTCCGCCGAGGACTCCCGTCGCCGTGTGGCCCCGAGGCTGCCGAGCAGGGCGAGCGCCTGGGCGCTGGAGCTTTCCGGTGCGGCGTGGTAGATGACGACCTGCTGGCCGACGGCTCCTCGGACGTCGAAGGAGTGGTAGGTGAGGGAGAGGGCCCCGACCTCGGGGTGGACGAGTTCCTTGGCGTCGTGGGACTTGCCGTAGACCGTGTGTGAGGACCACAGTGCGTCGAACTCCCCGCTCGCTCCGCAGAGGAAGCGCACCAGCTCCGGCAGACGCGGGTAGTGCGGGTCGACGCCTGTCGCCTGGCGCAGGCCGGCCACGACCGCCTCGGCCGCCCGGTCCCAATGCCTGAAGAAGGCGCGAGCCGCCGGATCAAGGAAGATCATGCGGGCGAGGTTGTCCGCTTCCGCGAACGGTGAGAACAACGCGTCGGCCAGGGCGTTCGCCGCCAGGAAGTCCGCGGCCGGGTTCAGGACGAACGCCGGAGTGCCGGTGAATCCGTCCAACAGTTGTCTGAGCATCACACCGGCGGTTTCCCGCGGCGGCGCCCGATGGCCGTCCGGCACGGCACCCGCGAGCCGGTACAGATGCTCGCGCGCCTCGACGTCCATGCACAGGGCATCGCCGATCACGTCGAGGATCTGCGGGGAGGGGCCGCGCTCGCGGCCCTGTTCCAGACGGGCGTAGTAGTCGGTGTTCATGCCGGCCAGGACGGCGACCTCCTCGCGGCGCAGTCCCGCCACCCGGCGCCGACCGTGGGAAGCCAGTCCCACATCGCTTGGCCGCAGGCGTGCGCGGTGCGCGCGCAGGAAGTCTCCGAGTTCGTTGCTGGTCACACCCACAGGCTAGGGGCGTTCCCGGCGGTGTGCCTGGGTGCGTCGTACCCCGGCACGATCTGCCCTGGTTGCCACTCCTCCCGCGCCCCAGACTCCGAAGAGCGAACACGGCCGGACGCACGACGACGACGCGGGCCCCGGCGCCGCGGACGACGTCCCGACGACGTGTTTCACCCCCATCAACTCCCTTCCTCCACAAGGAGAATCGAGCATGACGCAGACCGGCAAAGCAGTGGCGATCACCGGCGCGAGCAGCGGTATCGGGGAGGCGACCGCCCGCCGCCTGGCAGCCGACGGGCACCGGGTGCTCCTCGGCGCCCGTCGAACCGACCGGCTGGAACGACTGGCAGAGCAGATCATCGAGGAGGGCGGGTCCGCCGCCTTCCGCGCGCTGGACGTCACCGACGCGCAGGACATGCGTGCGTTCGTCGACGCCGCGCGCGCCGAGTTCGGCCGGATCGACGTCCTCGTGAACAACGCGGGCGTGATGCCGTTGTCCCCTCTGGCGGCGCTGAAGACCGACGAGTGGGACCGCATGATCGACGTCAACGTACGAGGAGTCCTCCACGGAATCGCCGCCGCCCTGCCGGCGATGCGCGCCCAGGGCGCCGGCCACATCGTGAACATCGCCTCCGTCGGCGCGTACGAGGTCTCGCCCACCGCCGCCGTGTACTGCGCCACCAAGTTCGCCGTCCGCGCGATCTCGGAGGGGCTGCGCCAGGAGTCGGGCGGGGACCTCAGGGTCACGCTGGTCTCGCCGGGCGTGACCGAGTCCGAACTCGCCGACGGCATCTCCGACCCGGCCGCCCGCGAAGCCATGAAGACCTACCGAGCCGTGGCGCTGCCCGCCTCGGCCATCGCGGACGCCATCGCCCACGTCGTCTCCCAGCCGCCCGGGGTGGACGTGAACGAGGTGATCGTCAGGCCCGCCGCGAGCGCCCGGTAGTCGGGGCGGGACCGAGGGGAGTACTTCACATCGGCCGGCGTACCGGCGAACCGTGCAGGGCGCCAACTCGGCGGCTCTTGTACCCCGTTCCGCGGCGGCCGGGTCAGCCGCGGTCGACGTGCACGCTCGTCGACTTCACCCGGGCCGTGACCTGCACACCCGCCTCCAGACCGAGTTCCTCGACCGCCTCACGCGTCAGCAGGGACACGACCCGGTGCGGGCCGGCCTGGATCTCCACCTGGGCGGCGACATCGCCGAGTTTGATACCGGTCACGATGCCCGGGAAGGCGTTGCGGGCCGAGGTGCAGGAGGTGTCGTCCTCGGCGCTCTCCTGGGCGATCTCCACACAGAACGCGGCGAGGTCGGGGCCGTTGACGATACGGCGGTTGCCTTCGCGATGGGTGGGGAACCGCTCCGCGTCCGCCCATCGCCGGACCGTGTCGATGCTCACGCCCAGCAGCTCGGACGCCTGACCCATGGTGTAGGACTCCATGTGGCACACCCTAGGGGTCGATCGCGACCGACCGGCGAGCGGCTGCCACAGGACGTCCGTACGGCAGGAGTACGCACCCGGGCAGAAGTACGGCCGCGGCGGAACGCCCGGTGCGGGCCGCCCGGGACGAGGTGCGGAACGCGGCTGTGTGACGTCGATTGCCTCACCTTCGAGTGCGCAAAAATCTATGCTGGCGGTAGTAGACATCAGGCTGTGGTGTGGTTATGGTTTCTCTTGTAGTCGAGATCGGCAAGATCGACGGGGCCTGGCAGGGACGACTGCCGGGCAGGCGGGACACGTAGTCGCAGTTCGCAGTGGTTCAGTACCGCAGTTCCCGTTCGGCAAGCGAGTGAGTGATCTCAGAGGGAAGAACGGAGGGGTTGGTCGCCATCAGGATCGCCCGGGTGGAATGTGTGAGCCCGGGTACCGCAGGACACTCGTCAGTGAGGTGGTCTCCGGTCAAGCAACCGCGATCCCCGCAGCCCGGACCGCATGTGGGTCGGGTCTGTGGATACAGAAGGCCGGCGTATCAATAGGCCGGCAGATGGTGTGGCAGTTCCTTCGGGGCCCTGGTGCCGTACGGCACCAGGGCCCCTCGACGCGTTCCACGGATTCCACAGAGAGGTGCGATGACGGCAGACGGTTCGTACGGTCGTCTCGACGACGACGACTACCCGGCCTACACGATGGGCCGGGCGGCGGAGATGCTCGGGACCACACCCGGGTTGCTCCGTGCCATCGGGAAGACCCGCCTGATCACTCCGCTGCGTTCCGAGGGCGGCCACCGGCGCTACTCCCGCTACCAGTTGCGCATCACGGCCCGTGCGCGGGAGTTGGTTGATCAAGGCACGCCGGTCGAGGCGGCCTGCCGGATCATCGTCCTCGAGGACCAGTTGGAGGAAGCCCGGCGGATCAACGACGGATACCGCCGGGCAGCCGAATCGACCGGTCCGCCGAACGTCCCCTGAGGGACCGGGGGTGGGGTCGCCGGTACCGGCGGGCGCCGCGCCCGGCCGAGCGGCGCTCCGGGTGGGGCGCGAATGCGGACCCGAGCACTGCGCAGGTGGTGAGCGGAGGCAGACGATTCCCGCAGGAACGTGACTTTCGCCGGAGCGCGGAAATAACTGTGACGGCGACATGAGGGTTTTACTTCCGTCGCAGGGAAGGTATGTGCGGTAACGGGCCCGAGGGCAATTATTGAACGCACCCGCGCCGCTACGGCGTGCTACTGTCGATCTCAGTTGCAGTCGTGGTTCCCAAAACTTCAAGCGATTCCACCGGTTTGAATGCCGCTGGAAAACCTTGCTTATCTCCGGTTCTTTCCCGGCGGGGCATCATCGCGGCGACCCGGTCATCCGCACATCGCGGGTCCCGGCGTACTGCCCCAAGGGAGACTCGACATGGCGTCCGGCACCGTGAAGTGGTTCAACGCGGCAAGAGGATTCGGGTTCATCGAGCAGGATGCGGGCGGAGCCGACCTCTACGCCCACTTCGCGAACATCACCACCCCGGGCATCAATGAGCTGCTCGAAGGCCAGAAGGTCACCTACGACATCGCGCAGGGTCCGAAAGGCCCGCTGGCGGAGAACATCATTCCCGCCTGACGCGACCCGCGCTTCGTAGCCGGGATGCGCATCCCTCGGGGTGCAGGACCCGGCTGCGGACACCTTCCGCAGTGTTCTCCTCCTGCGCACATGACATCCATCCGTGAGCCCTCTCCGGGCAAACGGACGTTTCCAAACGGACGTTTCGCGGCATCGAGCCGAATGCTCCGGCCGAGGCGCGATCCCGAGTCGTGGCCCAGCCTTTCGCCCCGGGGACGCCGCCCGGAATCGCCCCTTCAAGCGACCGTGCCCGCAGTTTTCTCCGTACGGATCGGACGCTTGTCTCCGTACGGATCAGACGCTTTCGCATTTCATCCGGCCCGTTCTCGTGTTTTCCCGTGCTGCTCTTCCGCCGCGGGAATTCCTTGATACGTGCCATGTCAAGGAAGGTTCTCCATGAACCCCACACGCACGAACGACCGCTCCTCTCGCTCACGTGGCCGTACCGGAAGCACCGCCTACAGCTCGGCCGCAGGGTCGGGCCGGGGCAGCCGTTTCGGTCCTTCCTCCCCGAACCGTTCGGCGAGTCCGAGTCGCTCGGGTGGCCACGGCCGGCGGCCCGCCGCACTCCAGGGTGAGTTCGCCCTGCCCAAGACGATCACCCCGGCGCTTCCCGCGGTCGAGGCGTTCGCAGACCTCGGCATGCCCGCGGAACTGCTGGCCGCACTCACCGCGCAGGGTCTGAGCGTCCCCTTCCCGATCCAGGGCGCGACCCTGCCCAACACCCTCGCCGGGCGCGACGCGCTCGGCCGCGGACGCACCGGCTCGGGCAAGACCCTGGCCTTCGGCCTGGCCCTGCTGGCCCGCACCGCCGGACAACGCGCCGAACCCCACCAGCCCCTGGCCCTGGTCCTGGTCCCCACCCGCGAGCTCGCCCAGCAGGTCACCGACGCCCTCACGCCCTACGCCCGCTCGGTGAAACTGCGCCTGACCACGGTCGTCGGCGGCATGTCGATCGGCCGCCAGGCAGCCGCCCTGCGCAATGGCGTAGAGGTGGTCGTCGCAACCCCGGGACGTCTCAAGGACCTCATCGACCGTGGCGACTGCCGGCTGAACCAGGTCGCGATCACGGTTCTCGACGAGGCCGACCAGATGGCCGACATGGGCTTCATGCCCCAGGTCACCGCCCTCCTGGACCAAGTCCGCCCCGAAGGCCAGCGGATGCTCTTCTCCGCCACCCTCGACCGCAACGTCGACCTCCTGGTGCGCCGCTACCTCACCGACCCGGTCGTGCACTCCGTGGACCCGTCCGCGGGTGCGGTCACCACGATGGAGCACCACGTACTGCACGTACACGGCGCCGACAAGCAGCGGACGGCGACGGAGATCGCGGCCCGCGAAGGTCGAGTGATCATGTTCCTCGACACCAAGCACGCCGTGGACCGCCTCACCCTGGAACTCCTCAACAGCGGAGTCCGCGCCGCGGCCCTCCACGGCGGGAAGTCGCAGCCTCAACGCACCCGGACCCTGGCCCAGTTCAAGACCGGACACGTCACCGTGCTCGTCGCCACGAACGTCGCCGCCCGCGGCATCCACGTCGACAACCTCGACCTCGTGGTGAACGTGGACCCGCCGACCGACCACAAGGACTACCTCCACCGCGGCGGCCGTACCGCTCGCGCAGGCGAGTCCGGCAGCGTCGTCACCCTGGTCACCCCCAACCAGCGCCGCGAGATGACCCGGCTCATGGCCGCCGCCGGCATCGTCCCCCAGACCACCCAGGTCCGCTCGGGCGAGGCCGAACTGCACCGGATCACCGGCGCCCAGGCCCCCTCCGGCATCCCCGTGACCATCACCGCTCCGGTCGTCGAGCGCTCCAAGAGCACCGGGCCCGCCCGCCGCAGGCGCCGGCCCGCCACGCCCGCGGCCGCCCGCCGCGCGAACGTGCGGCAGCCCTCCACCTTCGATGCGGCGGCCTAGGACATCCTGATGAGAAAACTGACCCATCTCTGCAGGAGGTACCTTTTGACGCTCGTCCAGATGCAACCCCACCCGCCGAAGCCCGACCCCGCACACCCGACGGTGGCCGAAACCACGGACGCGGCCCCACTCCAGGTCTGCGACGACATGACCGTCGAAGTGGCCCTGTACGTCATGGCCAGCGCCCGCGTGCGTCACCTCCTCGTCCATGACGAGGACGGCCACCGCACCGGCATCGTCACTCGAACCGGGCTCACGGCCTTCCGCGACAGCCCGTACTACACGGACCTGGTCCGACTGCGCGACCTCCCCGATGGTGGCGGGCCGCTCATGTCCCCGTCCGTGGCCACACGGCCCGAGTACGCGCCGCGCCACCGCCGGCCCGACACCCTGCCCGTCGCCGGCGAACAAGGCGGCGCTCCGGGCGCCCTCGCCCTCGCACGCTGACCCGCCTCACCTCGGTACCACCGCCCGTCCACCCCTTCCCCTGTGAGGCATCATGCGCTGCGTCATCGCCCGCTTCCCGTTCGACCTCACCAAGAGCGGCGTCCTGGAAACGATGAAGGGCGTCAAGCCCGAAGAGGTCACCGGCGAATCCGTGATCATCGGTCGCCGGACCTACCCCGCCAAGCAGGTCGGCCAGGTCATCACCCGCCAGGACCGCCGTGACTTCAGCGCCGGCGAGGTCCTCCGCGCCATGACGCAGCTCGGCTTCACCTGCCGCGGTCTTCCCCGGGCCGCCACGCCCGTCCGCGCCCTCAGCCCGCTCCAGCAGGCATCCGCCATGCTCGGCACCCCCGTGGCCGTCTGACCCAGGGGACGGATAAGGCCGATTCCCGGTCCCGGCATGGCTCCCGAGGTCATACTGACGGGGTCGTTCGGCGCGCGGGGGGACCGGTCGACGACGCGTCGGTTCGCTTCTCTGCACGGCGGGTCGGGCACACGCCCGGCCGTCCCCGAGCCGAGGAGTGTCATGGCCGACGAGACGTCGAGCAACGACGAGTTACCCGATCCTGCTCGGTCCGCCTTCGAGCTGAGCGGCCGGCTGGTGGTCTCCGGCCGGTACGAAGAGGCCGTGGCGGCGACGGACGAGGCCGCTCGGCTCTTCCGCGAACGCATCGCCGGCGTTCGGGCGGGCGAGTCCGACGACGCAGCGGCCACGTCGCTCGCCTACCTCCTGGTGCTCCGCTGCGAGGCACTCTCGAAGCTGGGGTGGTGGGAGGAGTGCCTGCGGACCGCCTCGGAGGCCGTGGCCCTGGGGCACGGGCGGCGGGCCGACGCGGCCTTCGCCGCACCACTGGGCGCCACCCTGCTGGGCCTCGGTACCGCCCTGTGGGGACTCGGGCGTCCCCGGGAGGCGGTCGACGTGACCCGGGAGTCCGTCGGCCTGTATCGCGCACTCGCCCGCGCGGAGGCCGCCTACCGCCCCCAACTCGCCAACGCACTAAGTCAGTTCGGCGTGGTGTTGTCCCGGCTGGGCTTGCACGCCGAGGCGCTGAAGGTCACCAGGGAGTCCGTCGCGCTGTACCGCCGGTCGGGCTCGACGGACCCGGCCGGTCACGCCGTCGGCCTCGCTCACGCGGTGAACAACCTGGCCCGCCGCCAGTCGGCACGGAACCAGAAGCGCCGGGCGCTGAGGAGCGCCCAGGAGGCCGTGACGCTCTACCGGCGGTTGGCGCAGGTCAACCCGGCGGTGCACCGGCGGGATCTGGCGATGGGACTCGGCAACGTGGCCCGCATGCACGTCAGCCGGGAGGCGTCACTGGCCGCCACGCAGGAGTCGGTCGCCATCCTCCATGAGCTGGACCAGGCCGAACCCGGCTTCCACGGTGCGCTGTTCGCCGACGTACTGTCCCTCCTCGCAGCGGCACTCGCCGACCTGGGACGGCTCCGGGAAGCGGCCGAGGTCACCACCCGAGCCCTGGCGATGATGCGGGAGCAGACAGCGATCAACCCCGTGGCACGACGAGGCGACCTCGCCCTGGCACTGGCGTTCCACGCCCGGGTGCGGGCCGAGGCCGGGATCGACCTCGCCGAGGCCCTGGCCGCCGTCACGGAGGCGGTGGCCCTCATGCGCGAGCTCGCGGCAGAGATCCCGGCGCTGTACGCGCCCTCCCTCGCGGAGGTGCGCGCTCTGGAAGACCGACTCCGGACGATGACGCCGCCGCCCGGCGACGGCGGGTAGGGCCCCGTCGCCCCACGCACCGACGTCCGGTGGGCCCGCGGCCCGCCGGCAGGGACAGGAGGACCATGTCGTCGGCGGGGACGGCGTGCTCGTCCGGGGCCGGGACATCGACCACGGTGGCCTGGAGGGTGAGCTTCCGGACCTCGTCTCGGCTGTTCTGGGTGCACTGCGCGCGCGATTGGCGGCGAATGTCCGCAGGGAGGGACTGGTGGCAGTCGTCGACCGTGCTGTGGCGCCTCCCCAGCGACGTCGCCCGGCGGACCGCGCCGGGGGAGTGCTCCGGTGACGAAGAGGATCCGGCTCTCTTCCTCCTCGGCGATCTGACCGATCCGTCTCCGGCGACCGTCATGCGGTCCGGCGCGGCTGGGCGTCGAGCGGGCGTCCTGCGGCCTGGCCGGGGCGATCCGGCCCCGCGCGCTGCCCTGCACCCGAGCGGCGCGGCAGCGGTTACAGGGGGGGGGCGGGGGCACCGGCCCGGCCGGCTGTTCAAGGTGCGGGGTCCGGTGACCGAAGGAGGAGGTGGCAGTCGTTCCCCTCACACCAGGGAGTTCCCCGTGCGTCGTCCGTTTCCGGCCCTGCGTCCCGTACTGGCAGCCGCCCTCTTGTTCGCCGCTCCCGTCGCCCTGGCGCCCGCCGCGTACGCCGACCAGGCCGGCGGCGCCGTTCAGGAAGCCGGGGAGAGCGCGACGTACATCGTCACCCTCGCCCCCGGCGCCGATCCCGAACGGGTGATGCGCGAAACCGGCGTCACGGAGGCCCGGTACGTGTACCGCAGCGCGGTGCGCGGCTTCGCCGCCGACCTGGACGGGCGGCAGTTGGCCGCGCTGCGGTCGCACCCCGACGTCACGGCCGTCGAGCGGGACGGCGGGGCCGTCGGGGCGCCGGTGGAGGAAGGGACTACAGGCCGCTGGTGAAGAGCAGCTGGTCGGGGCTGCTCTCGCCGACTGCGCTCAGGGCGTCCTTGGTGGACTCGGCGGAGAGGAACGCGGCGACTTCCCCGGCCGGCGCGGTCGGGTGGGCCTGCTTGTAGAGCGCGGCGACGCCGGCGGCATGCGGGGAGGCCATGGACGTGCCGTTCAGGGAGACGGCGCCGCCGCCGAGCTTCGCCGAGACGATGTCCTCGCCCGGCGCGTAGATCTCCAGGCACGTCCCGTGGTTGGAGAAGGAGGACTCCTCGTCCCACCGGTCGGAAGCCCCGACCGTGTACACCCGGTCGGCGGAGGCCGGCGAGACCTGGCACGCGTCCTTGGAGTCGTTGCCGGCCGCGACGACAGGCAGGACGCCCGCGTCGGACAGCGCTGTGGCGGCATTGTTGAGGGTCACGGACCTGTCCCCGCCGAGTGAGCCGTTCAGCACGGCCGGCTGCTTGGCGTTCTTCAGCACCCAGTCGAACCCCGCGATCATCCCCGAGTACGATCCCCGGCCCTCGCAGTCGAGCACGCGCACGCTGACGAGGTCGGCCTTGGGCGCGACCCCGTACGTCTTCCCGGCGACGGTACCGGCGACGTGCGTGCCGTGGCCGTTGCAGTCCTTGCCCCGGCGCCCGTCGGCCACCGCGTCGAAGCCGAAGGCGGCCCGACCGCCGAACTCGTCGTGGGTGTAGTCGATGCCCGTGTCGAGGATGTACGCGGTGACCCCGGCGCCGTTGCCCTGGGGAGTGAACTGGCCGTCGCCCCGACCGTTGGCCTTGTCCCACTCCCGCTGGTCGATCCGATCCAGACCCCAGGACGTGGAGGGGGCCCGGGTGCCCGGCAGGGTGACCGGCCGCGGCGGGGCCATGACCTTGACGTCCTGTTCCACCGCCTTCACGCCCGGGTTGGCACGGACGATGTCCAGCTGTGACGTGTCGAGCGGGGCGGCGAAGCCGTTGATGGCCTTGCCGTACACGAAGGTCGGCTTCAGCTTGAGCCGCTGCGCGAGCCTCGCCGCGTCGAGGCCCTGGACGAGGGTCACGATGTAGGTGCCGGGCACCCCGTTGGCAGCGGCGGTGGTCAACGGTGCAGGGGTCGGCTCCGGCGCCGCGGCGGACCGGGAAGCGGTGGCGAGGGGGGCGCCGAACACCAGGGCGGCGGTGACGACGGTCGCCAGTGCGAGCTTGGTGCGTGTGGTCATGCCGGCGAGTGGATCATGTGGAAACGATCGGGTCCTACGACATCGCCCGGTGGTTCGGCCGCCGTCCGAGTCGTACCTGAATGCGCTCGGCCGAGCGGGCGTCCCACCGGACCCGACGCCCCCGTCACACGGCGGGGCCCTCCTCACGGCGGTGCGCCGCCACACCTTCGACCGAGGACGCTGGATCTCGGGCGCGCCTGCGCGACACTGGCAGAGTGACGGACAGCGAACGGCAGACGGACCGGCGCTTGGAACGAGCCATCCTGGAACTGCTCGAGCGTCGTGCCCCGACCGCGACGATCTGCCCTTCCGACGCCGCACGGGCGGTGTACGCAGGGGACGACGACGGCTGGCGCGCGCTCATGGAACCCGCCCGCGACGCGGCCCGGCGGCTGCGCGCGGCCGGCGAGGTGGAGATCACCCAGGCCGGCCGGGCCGTCGATCCGGCAAGGGCCCGGGGCCCGATCCGTATCCGCCGCACCCGCTGACACGACGCGCACCGGGCGTGACGCCGCACCGCCCGCGCATCACCGACGTGCCCGAGCCCCCCGCCGCGGGTGCCGATCGACGCGGATCAGTCGCCGGGGGAGTCCTGGCGCGGTCGAGCGACCCGGTAAGGAGGGTTTGCGGCGGGCGGACCGTGGCAGACGGCCTGAACACCACTGCTCAGCGCAGAAGTTGTCCATCGGTCGACTCCAGGAAGGGACATCCCGTGTCCGACGCGTACAGCTCCCCCGAGAACACTCACACCCACCACGCACCGGCTTCCGCGCCCGCCGCGGGCAGCAACGGCCTGGCCGTGGGCGCCCTGGTCACCGGCATCGCATCGCTGCTGCTGCTCTGGCTGTGGTTCGTGGGCATTCCCCTGGCGCTGGTCGCCATCGGCCTCGGCATTGCCGCCCTCCGCAGAGCCCGCAGTGGCGCCGGTCGGCGGGGGATGGCCATCACCGGCCTGGTCCTGGGCGCCGTGACCGTGGTCATCGCGGCGATCCTGGTGGCCGTCGGGGTGTCCATCCTCAATTCCGACGAGGGCAAGGACCTGCGGTCCTGCCTGGACGGCGCCCAGACGCAGCAGGAGCAGCAGGACTGCTCGAACCGCTTCAACGACGACATGAACAACTGAACGAGCGGTTCGGGGCGAACCCCCGGCCCGTGCCGGCCTTCAGGAGCGGACGGGACGGGGGTTCGTCGATACCGACCGAGATCCTCGGACTGAGGGCCTGATGGCCTCCCTCCCGAAGCTCAGGATGCTCTCTCGAAGGCTTACGAACCGTGACATTCGGTGAGATTCAGGCGTCCCGGAGGTGACCCGCCCCATAGGACCCACGTCACATACGAGCCGGCCTAGTAGCTCCGAGAGGCCGACCCTGCCGCATCCCACCGGCTCTCCCCGCAGCCGGCCTCGGGGCCCTCCCGGGGGCCGCTGGTCCCCGACTGCGAGGGGACGTAGTAGGACGGGTCGTTGCCAGGCCGTCGGGGCGTCTGTAGAACTGGATGAGTCGCAAGGCGGCACGGGTGCTTCACCCGCCGCCGACGAACCCCTCTCCACCGCGTGAGTGGCTCACGCATGTCTCTGACGTGCCGCGACCGCCCTTGTCCCCTTCGGAAGGTCTGTCCGTGTCCCACTCCGTCATCCGCCGCATCGCCGCTTCGAAGAAGTCCCTCGCGGGCACCGTCGTCGCCCTCGGTGTCGCCGGTTCCATGCTTGCCACGGTCCCCGCCCAGGCGGCCCCGACGAGCGCCAAGGCGATTGCCCAGCAGATGATCAAGGACCCGGCGCAGTTCGCGGCCTTCAACAACATCGTTTCCCGTGAGAGCGGCTGGAACCACACCGCCACGAACTCCTCCTCGGGCGCCTACGGCCTGGTCCAGGCCCTGCCGGCCTCGAAGATGTCCTCCGCCGGTTCGGACTGGAAGACGAATCCCGCCACCCAGATCAAGTGGGGGCTGGACTACATGAACTCCCGCTACGGCAGCCCCGTCGGTGCGTGGAACTTCTGGCAGGCCCACCACTGGTACTGAGTCGCCAGTGGGTGACAGACGCACGAAGACGCTCGGCCGGGATCTCCCGGCCGAGCGTCTTTGCGTTCTGCGGACACGGTGCTTGCCGACGTGTGTGGAAAGCCGGGTCAGTCCGTGAACACCTGGACGATCCTGTCACCGGACACGGCGACACCCGTCTTCTTGAAGTTGCAGTTCTTGATGGCGCCCGCGTGGGCCGCGCTCTTCAGCCAGCCGTCCACGTGCGTCTTCTCGTCCCCACTGCCCCAGGCGATGTTCTCGGAGCCGGTGGTGAACGTCGCTCCGGCCTTCGTCAGCCGGTCCTTGATGCTGGATCCGTCCGAGCCCGTGTGGTTGGTCGTCGTGTCGTTGGCGTACTCCTGCGCTGCCGCAGCGATCTTCGGGTCGACCGTCAGGGGCTCGCAGCCGGCATCCGTGCGCGCCTTGTTGACCAGTTCGAGGATCTTGCCCGGGTCGCTCGCAGCCGGGAGCACGGTCTGTGCGCCCGAGTGTGTGGACGGGGCCGCGACGGACACCGTGGTGGCGCCGACGGTTCCCGCGAGTACCAGCAGGGACGACGCGCAGGCGATGGTGCACCGGCGCTGTATTCGACCAGATCCGGAAGCCATGGGGTACCTTCCTTCGTTCGGCTGGAAGCGGGGAGTCCAGCAGCAACGTCGCCGCTGGACCTCCAAGACCCGAGTCTGCGCCGAGGTCGGCCCACCCGCATCTCCCGACACCGAAACCACAGGTGGGAGGGGTTGTGAGGCCCGTGGGGGAGGGTAGTGACACGCCGCGATCCGGCGATCCGGCTCCCCGGTGGGCCCTGTGCCCCGCACTGCGGGTTCCGGCGCGTCAGGAGCGGGCCAGCCCCCACGTCTGCAGGCTGTAGGGCCGGCCCTTCTCCTCACCGGTGATCAGCGGTACGTCGAGCAGTCGAAAGCCGGCTTTGGTGGCCACGGCGACGCTGGCGCCGTTCTCGGCCTCCAGCTCCAGGATCACCTGCTCCGTGCCCAGTTGATCGAAGGCGTAGGCGGACATCATCCGCACCGCGCGTGAGGCCAGCCCCCGGCCGCGGTGGGACGGGCCGATCGCGTACCCGATCTCGGTCCCCTCGGGGGCGCGTCGCAGCATCACCTCACCGAGCGGTGCGTCTCCGTCGACGGTGATGGCGAGAAGGATCGTGGTGCCTTCCGCCCTGAGCTGCCGGGCCCGATCCAGGCGGGCGCGGGCCGCCGCGGCGTCGAAGGGGGACACGATCGGCGTCCAGTACGCGATGTCGGGGTGGTCGAAGAGTCCGGGCATCGCGTCCAGGTCCGCCTCCGTCCAGTCGCGCAGGACGAGACCTTCTCCCGAAAGCTCGATCCGCTCGGGAAACGACGGTGTTGTGCTGCTCATGATGAGGGTCCTCCGTGGCCTGTTCGCGACGAGGCAGGTTAACCGTGAGCAGGCGGGAACGCACCATGATTTCGGCCATGCTTCCGACGTGGCTTCCCCGGCACCGACCCGGCGGGGAGCCGCCCACTATCCCAGCGCGGCCGTCACGGCGGCCGCCGCGTGGATGCGCGCCGTGGGGAAGACGGGCACCGGGCTGTCCTCGGCGCCCACGAGCAGTTCGATCTCGGTGCAGCCGAGGACGATCCCCTCGGCGCCGGCCGCCACGAGACCCGCGATGACCTCCCGGTAGGCGGTCCGGGATTCCTCCCGTACGACACCGATGCACAGTTCCTCGTAGATCACCCGGTGTACCAGGGCCCGCTCGTCGGCATCCGGCACCGACACCTCCAGTCCACCGGCCGCGAGCCGTCCCCGGTAGAAGTCCTGCTCCATCGTGAACGCCGTGCCCAGCAGGCCGACCCGACGCAGGCCCCGCGCCCGCACGGCTTCCGCGGTGGCATCGGCCAGGTGCAGCAGCGGAATCGAGACGGCCGCCTGCACCTGGTCGGCGACCTTGTGCATCGTGTTCGTGCACAGCAGGACGAGATCGGCGCCCGCCGCCTCCAGCGACCGGGCGGCGTCGGCCAGCATCTCGCCCGCCTCGCCCCAGTGGCCCTGCACCTGGAGCCGCTCGATCTCCGCGAAGTCCACGGAGTACAGGACGCAGCGCGCCGAGTGGAGTCCGCCGAGCCGCTCGCGGGTGAACTCATTGAGTAGCCGGTAGTACTCGGCCGTCGACTCCCAGCTCATCCCGCCGAGCAGGCCGATCGTCTTCATCGAGATGCCATCCATAAGGAAGTATCCTAGCAAGCGTTGAATCCATAAGACTTGCTTTGGGTGGTTCTGGTGTGGGCCGTGGTGTCGGAGACCGCTAACCGCGGGCGAGGACCGGCAGCCACAGCGTGGAACCGGCGTGGACGGTATTGACGGACACCCCACCGGCGGGCTGGTGCTCCATGCCGAGCGCCTTCGGGACGCCGCCGCCCGCATCGGAACTGCCGACGGTGAGACGGAGTCGGTGACCGGCCGGCAATCGACGGGCGTTGGGGCACAACGGGATCCGGTAGTGCACCGTTTCACCGGGCGGCACGGCGGCGGGCGTCGTGCACGCGAACACGGGCCGGCCGGGACTGCTCCGCTCCTCGTCGGCCTCGCGCAGGGAGGCCCGCAGCCAACCGGGCGTGATGAAAGTGGATCCGCCGTCCTCGTCCACGGCCTCAAGGGCCACGATCCAGGAGGTGTCGCAGTCCGTGATGGACGCGTCGAGCCGCAGCTCGATGTTCCCGGCGAAATCGAGTTCGGCCACCAGCGGGGGAGTCGTCCAGCTCAGGACATCGGGGAGGTCCGGCCGGTGCGCGGCTCGGGAGGGACGAGCCGCGGTCTCCGCGTGCGCGAGATAGCTGCGGCTCCCCTCGGTCCGACCGTTGCGGACCAGGGCGCCGTCGGCCTGGAGCGTGAACGGGGTCAGCACCGCCTCGGTCGGCGGCCACCTGTCCGCGGTGTGCCACTGGTCGTCCCCCGCCCCGGGAAGGACGTAGCGGATGGGCGGGCCCTCCATGATTCCGGTGTCACGTCCCTTGAGCCAGTGGTCGAACCAGGCGAGCGCCTCGGTGTGCAGGCTCTCCCAAGGCCAGTTGAGGCCGCCGGGGCCGAGGAGCGTCATCCGGACCGGGGGCCGCTCGTCCTCGGTCAGCCGCTGGAAGCCCGCCCAGGTGTCGAACGTCGACGGCAGGTGGACCGGGGCGTTGTCCCAGTCGCACCCGAGGTGAACCGGGACGTTGATGGTGCCCAGCCGCGACATGAGGCTGCGCTCCTGCCACCAGTCGTCCCGGAAGGGACGGCCGAGCGCGAGGTTCTGCCAGATCTCGTCCCACGGCTCGCTCGGGTAGGAACCTCGCATGGCGCCCTGGAGGACGCCGAGTGCCGCTTCCCCGTTCATGGTCGCGGTCTTCGCGTGGACCCGAGGGTTCCGGAACAGTGTGCGCGCGGCCTCCAGGAGGGGGCCGCGCAGCAGCTGCTCCGAACGGGTCGCGGCGACGGCCATGGCCACGGACCACCCGCCGATGAACGTCTTGTTCATCAGCCCGCCGGGCCGGACCAGGTCGTAGAGGTCGGAACTCAGCCCCACCGGGAAGATCGCCTTCAGGTGCGGCGGGGCAGCCGTGGCGGCGGCCATCTGAGCCATGGCGTAGAAGCTGATGCCGATCATCCCGACGTGCCCGGACGACCAGTCCCGGGTACCCGCCCATTCGACGACGTCGTACAGGTCCTGACGCTGCTGCTCGTCGAAGATGCTCCACTGGCCGCCCGAACCGGCCGTGCCGCGTTCGTTGACGATCACGTGGACGTAGCCGCGGGGTACGAAGAAGTCGCTCTGCCCGGCTTCGACGATCGGCAGGGGGATGCCGGACGTCTGGATCTGCCGCGGATAAAGCGAGACGGCGACGAGGACCGGATACCGGCCGGGTGCCGCGGGCCGATGGACGTCGGCCAGCAGCTCGACTCCGTCCCTGAGCGGGACGGTCACGTTCAGTTCCGTGGTGACGGCGAACTCGGCGGAGGAGAGGTCGGTGTACTCGCGGCCGCTGGTCTGCGGACCGTTCAGCCTGCGTTCGGCGCTGTGCTGAGTTTCGGCGCTGTGCTGAGTCATGTCGTTCACCGTTTGCGTGGGGAGGGAGATGCCGGGCGTGTCCCGGTGATGGCTACCGGGATGCCGCCGCGCTCATGTGCGTCTGTTCAGGTGGCACGCAGGCCCGCCCTCCCGCCGGCGTCACCTCCTGCGCCGTATGGCACGAGCAGCAGGGGCAGCCCTATGCGTTGAGCCGGGCGGGACGCCGGCCGGGCCTGGAATGCCGGCCGGGCGCACGGTGACGGGCGGGACGCGCCGCGACGGGTGTCACCTCGGCAGGCCGGGTGGCCGCGGGCTGCGGTGGGCTGTCGTCCGCCGACGAACCGAGGAGGAGCTCCTCGTACCTGCCGAGCGCGAGAACACCGCACAGGAGGGCGGGCAGGAGCACGATCACGGCGATCAGCATGGGTGTCCCTTCGGCGGTTGTCCGACCCGCGTCTGCCCGCGACCACGCGAAGGAAGCGTCCCGTCCCGTGACACGGCGGTACCGAGGGGACGAGCACGACCCGTGGATCAGATTGCCCGCGGCGTGTGTTCGGCCGGGACGGCTTCCCGCGGCGTCACCGGCCCGGGCGGGGTGCCCCGACCGAAGGGGCTGCCGCCCAGCGACGACCGATCGTGGGGCGCGAGCCAGCCCGCGAGGTCCGGACCGGCCGGCACGATGCCGGTCGGGTTGATGTCCCGGTGGACCAGGTGGTAGTGACGTTTGATGTGGTCGAAGTCGACCGTGTCGCCGAATCCGGGAGTCTGGAACAGATCGCGTGCGTAGGCCCAGAGCACCGGCATCTCGGACAGCTTCCACCGATTGCACTTGAAGTGGCCGTGGTACACGGCGTCGAAGCGCACGAGGGTCGTGAACAGCCGGACGTCGGCTTCGGTGACGGTGTCCCCGACGAGGTACCGGGACGCGGTCAGTCGATCCGTGAGCCGGTCGAGGCGGGCGAACAGGCGCTCGTAGGCGGAGGTGTACGCCTCCTGCGATCCGGCGAAGCCGGCACGGTAGACCCCGTTGTTCACGTCCCTGGTAGACCTCCGCGTTGACGGAGTCGATCTCGGGGCGCAGTTCCGGGGGGTACAGCGCGGGTGCGCCCTCGCGGTGGTGCGCGGCCCATTCCAGAGACATGTCGATGGTGATCCGGGCGAAGTCGTTGGTCACCACCTTGCCCGTCGGCACGTCCACGATCGCCGGCACGGTGATGCCGCGCTCGTAGCCGGGGTCGCGGGCGAGGTACGCCTCCTGGAGCCGCTCGATTCCGAGCACGGGATCGCGGCCCCCGGGGTCCAGGTCGAACGTCCAACTCCGCTCGTCGTGGGTCGGACCGGCCACGGCCATCGGCAGTGCGTTTCTCCAGCCCGAGGAGCCGTCGCACGATGATCGCGCGGCTCGCCCAGGGGCAGGCCCTGCTCACCACGAGCCGGTACCGGCCCGGTTCGACGGGGAAGCCCTCGCTCCCGTCCGCGGTGATCCGGTCGGTGAGATAGCGGCTGTCCCGCTCGTACGAACTGTCGGGGCTCACGTAACTCATGACGAGCCCCCGGTCCCGCCGCCGGCCGGCCGCCTTCGATGCGGGAGTCGCTCCGCCGCCCGGCCGCAGTCTGCTGTGTCCATCGGGTTCCCTCCGTGTCGAACTCGCCGCGCACACAGTGCCGTTCAAACCCCGAGTGGCCGGCCATCTGCTGCGCCGGCCCTTCGCTGCGCCGGCCGCTCGCCGCACCGGTCGCAGCGGTGCCGGTCGGCCGGTGGCGGCCGACCGGCACACCCGCGATCAGACGAGGTCGAACCGGTCGAGGTTCATCACCTTGTTCCACGCGGCGACGAAATCACGCGCGAACTTCTCACCCGCGTCCTTCGACGCGTACACCTCCGCGATCCCCCGGAGCTGCGCGTGCGAACCGAAGACGAGATCGACCGCGGTCGCGGTCCACTTGGGCTCACCCGTCGCGCGATCCCGACCTTCGAACACGTTCTCCGCCGAGTCCGACGCCTTCCACACCGTGCCCATGTCGAGCAGGTTGACGAAGAAATCGTTGGTCAACGTCTCCGGGCGGTCGGTGAACACACCGTGCGGGACCTGCCTGAAGCCGGTGTTCAGGGCTCGCATGCCGCCGATGAGGACCGTCATCTCGGGCGCGGTCAGGTTCAACAGGTTGGCACGGTCCAGCAGAAGCGTCTCCGGCGACAACTTCTCGCCCGACGGGAGGTAGTTGCGGAACCCGTCCGCCTTCGGTTCGAGCACGGCGAACGTCTCCACGTCGGTCTGCTCCTGCGAGGCGTCCGTACGCCCCGGCGCGAACGGGACCGCGATGTCGTGCCCGGCGTTCCTCGCGGCCTGCTCGACGGCGGCGCACCCGCCCAGCACGATCAGGTCGGCGAGCGAAACCCTCGTTCGGTCCGTCCGGGAGCCGTTGAACTCCTGTTGGATCCCCTCGAGGGTCCGCAGCACCTCGGCCACCTCGGGCAGGTCATTGACCTCCCAGTCCTTCTGCGGCGCGAGCCGGATCCGCGCCCCGTTGGCCCCACCCCGCTTGTCCGTCCCGCGGAAGCTCGCCGCCGAGGCCCAGGCCGTGCTCACCAACGGGGAGACGGACAGCCCCGAAGCGAGGATCCGGTTCTTGAGGTCGACGACGTCCGCGTCCGACACCAGGTCGTGATCGACCTCGGGGACGGGGTCCTGCCACAGTTGCGGCTCGGGGATCCACGGCCCGAGGTAGCGCGACAGCGGACCCATGTCGCGGTGCAACAGCTTGAACCAGGCCTTGGCGAACGCCTTCGCGAGCTTGTCCGGGTTCTCGTGGAAGGACTTCGCGATCGGCCCGTAGATCGGATCCAGTTTCAGCGCGAGGTCCGTCGTCAGCATCATGGGAGCGTGCCGCCTCGACGGATCGTGAGCGTCCGGCACGGTGTCCCGGGCCGAGGGATCCGCGGGCGTCCACTGCTTCGCGCCGGCCGGGCTCGTCGTCAGCTCCCAGTCGTAACGGAACAGGTTGTCCAGGTATCCGTTGTCCCACTTCGTCGGCTCGGAGGTCCACGCGCCTTCCAGCCCGCTGGTGAGCGCGTCGACGCCCACGCCGCTGCCGTGCGTGTTCCTCCAACCGATCCCCTGCTGCTCGATCGGGCACGCCTCGGGCTCGGGGCCGATGTACTCGGCGCCGACCGCACCGTGGCACTTGCCGAACGTGTGCCCGCCGATGATCAGCGCGGCGGTCTCCTCGTCGTTCATCGCCATGCGCCCGAAGGTCTCGCGAATGTCCCGGGCGGCAGCCACCGGATCCGGGTTGCCGTTGGGGCCCTCCGGATTGACGTAGATCAGTCCCATCTGGACGGCTCCGAAGGGACCGGTGAGTTCCCTGTCGCCGCTGTAGCGCTCATCACCGAGCCAGGTGTCCTCGGGACCCCAGAAGATCTCCTCCGGCTCCCAGATGTCCTCCCGCCCGAAGGCGAAGCCGAACGTCTTGAACCCCATCGACTCCATGGCGCAGTTGCCGGCGAACACCAGGAGGTCGGCCCACGAGATCTTCCGGCCGTACTTCTGCTTGACGGGCCAGAGCAAGCGGCGGGCCTTGTCGAGGCTCGCGTTGTCCGGCCAACTGTTGAGGGGGGCGAAGCGCTGGGCGCCGGCTCCGCCACCGCCCCGGCCGTCCGCGATGCGGTACGTTCCGGCGGAGTGCCAACTCATCCGGATGAAGAGCGGCCCGTAATGGCCGTAGTCGGCAGGCCACCAATCCTGCGATGCCGTCATCACCTCGAAGACGTCCTGCTTCAGCGCGTCGACGTCCAGGGTCGCGAACTCTTCCGCGTAGTCGAATTCCTCACCCATCGGATTGGCCTGAGGCGAATGCTGGTGCAGAACCTGAAGATCCAGCTGATTCGGCCACCAGTCACGATTCGACCTGGGGCGAGTCGGCGCGGGAGTCGGGGCAGGAATTACTGGGTTCTCGCTGTCGCTGCCGGACACGTCCGTCCTTCTTCCTGTGTCGGTGTTTCCCTCGGCTGGCTGCGTGCTCTTGGCGCTTTCAGACACGAACGACGCCGATGATCGAGCGTGTGTCGGCGCGTCCGTATGGTCGCGCACCGGAGAGCTCGCCGTTACGAGAACACGCGGGGCACCCCCACACAACAAGCAGTCGAAGGAGAATCGAGGTCCGGCCCGCCGGTTGAACGTCTCCCTGATTTCCGGGACAGGCCCGCGGGAACCGGAATGAGTCGATAGTCCGATCATCTCGAATGGAAATGATTCGGGGCCGTCGAACCGTCCCGTCAAGGCCGTCAGCACCGTACGGCAGGCACCTTCCAGGCGCCTTCCGACAAGACCGGCCCCGCATGCCTAGACTCCCTTTGTCCCGCCGAGCCTGAAAGGGTGAGCCGAATTGAGTGACCTGTTGGAACGACTGAGAGGGCGCGGCTGGCGGATGACTTCCCAGCGGCGTGTCGTCGTCGAAGTCCTCGACGGCGATCACGTGCACCTCACTGCCGACGAGGTGCACGCCCGCGCGGTTCAGTGGCTGCCCGAGATCGCCCGAGCGACCGTCTACAACACCCTGGGCGAGCTGGTGGCGCTCGGCGAGGTGGTGGAGGTCTCCGTCCAGGGCCGGGCGAAACGCTTCGACCCCAACGCGCACCATCCGCACCAGCACCTGGTGTGCTCAGACTGCGGCGTCATCCGTGACGTTCACGTGACCGGCACACCGGCCGAGCTGCCCCCTGACGAGAGGTTCGGCTTCACGGTGTCCGAGGTCGAGATCACCTACCGCGGGCTGTGCCCGTCCTGCGCCTCCGACCCGCGGCCATGCTGAGCGCGTCGGGTCGACGCCATCAGGGCCGGGCCGTACGGGGCCCCGAGGGCCCGCGGCTCTTGTACGCCGACGTGTTGTCCGGCGCGGGCATCGTCGCAGGACGTCACGCGTACGAGATCCTCACCCTGCTGGAGGAGGATCAGGTGCGGCGGAAGCGACTGCCCTTGGGGACATCCGACGCTCCTCAGCGCGCCGCGGTCCAGGGACTGAGCCCCCAGCGGAACGTGTGCAGGTCGCCCGGCGCGAGCTCCACCAGGCCGGCCCCGCTCCGGAACGCGTCGGGCGGACAGGACATGGGCTCCACCGCGAGGCCTCGCCGCCGGTCCGGGGCGGGCAGGGTGTCGCCGGTGTACACCTGGAGGTACGTCGCCCCCTCGCCCAGCCACAGGTCGCTGCCGTGGGAGCCCGACGGGTGCGCGAGCCGCACCACGGCCCGTCCGGCTGAGTCCCGTTCCAGTTCGGTGAACGGGGTGTCCAGGTGCTGCGGGCCGAGCACGCGCGGCGTACGGAAGTCGAACTCCGTGCCCTCCACTGGCTGCGGAACGAGGGGCGTGCCCCGATCGGCGGGCGGCAGCCACGCCCTGGCCGGGAGGGTCATCACGGCGTCGTCGACGCGTTCGGTGCCCACGGTCAGGTACGGGTGCTGGCCGACCCCGTAGGGCGCCGGACTCCCACCGAGGTTGCGTGCCGTCACCGTGACGGCCAGCCCACGGGTCCCGAGCGCGTACTCCGCACGGACACCGAGGTGGAAGGGGTAGCCGGGCTGCGGGAAGAGAGTGGTCCCGAGCAGGAGGCGGTCCTCGGCACGCTTCAGCGGCTCCCACGCGGCCCAGCGCAGGAGCCCGTGGATGGCGTTGCCGGCCTCCGGTTCGGTCAGTGGGAGCCGGAGTTCCTCGCCCTTCCAGGAGTACCGTCCGCCGCTGATGCGGTTCGGCCAGGGGGCGAGGAGCTGCCCGCGGCCCCCCGTGATCGGCTCGTCGGCGGTGTAGCCGTCCAGGACGGGCCGCCCGCCGACCGTGTAGTCGCGCAGCCCGGCTCCCAGCTCCACCACGACTGCTCTCTGCTCACCGCAGCGCAGCAGGAACTGCTGTCCGGTCGGGCTCTCGGGCATCGGGCCTCCAGGTCGGGGTGCGGGCGGGACGGGTGGTGGTGACCGGCTACTGCGCCGGAGACTACGGAGACGCCGGCTTCGGGGCGGGCGCCGGGGCGAGGCGGAGCGTGAGGACGTAGGAGACCACGACCGCGACGATCACGACCGGCATCACCGTGATGCCCTGATTCCCCAGGAGCAGGGTGGCCAGCAACACGGAGGTCATCGGCAGCTTCAGCATGGCCACGCACAACGCGCCGACACCGATGGCGAAGCCGGAGGTCACGTCGAGGCCGGGGAGGTGCGCCATGGCCAGGCCGAACGCCGCTCCCACGAACATCGAGGGGAAGACCGGGCCGCCGCGGAAGCCGCTGAGGGACAGGGCGTACGCGAGCGCCTTGCAGAGAACGAGCAGGACCAGGACGCCCCCCGAGTAGCCCGCCTGGTCGGCCAGCAGCGGCCCGAGCGCGTCCTGGCCGGAGTACAGGACTTCGGATGCTTCCCTGCCCGTCGACTCGGCGTACACCAGCGCGACCACCCCCACCAGGACGCCCACCAGGACGGTGACCGGCACCCGCCGGCGCTCGACCCGGCCCTGGAGGAAGAGGCCCATCCGGCGGATCCCGGTCCCGCCGAGGGCGGCCACCGCTCCGATGACGACCGCCCAGCCGAACCCGGCGAGGTCCGGGCGTGCGGCCTGCGGCACTTGGTGGAGGACCAGTGAGAAGGTGCCCAGGCCCGTCCACGATCCCAGACCGGTGAAGAAGAGCGCGCCGATACCGGCCGAGAGAAGGCCCGGTACCAGGACGATCGCCATCGTCGCGCCGCCGAGTCCCGCCGCCTCCATGAGGAGGAAGGCGCCGAGCAGCGGCGAGCCGAGCAGTGTGCTCACGGCCGCGAAGCTGCCGGCGGCGCCCAACAGGGCACTCGCCTCGGGCTGGAGGTCACGCTTCATCGCCCGCCCGAAGAACACGGCCAGGCCACCGCCCAACGCGATGAGGGGCGCCTCGGGACCGAGCACCACACCGGCGCCCAGCGAGGCCAAGGCCGCGAGCGCGATCCCGGGGAGGTCGATCGGCTTCGGCGAGCCGGTGGTCACGAGGCCTTCGGCCGGCTTGTGCCCGGCTTCGCCGGGCAGGTGGCGGATCGTCAGCGCCACCAGCAGTCCGGCCACGGCCAGGAGGGGGATCGGCCACCACGACGGCGTTCCGTGGAAGCCCAACGCCCGGGGGAGGTCGGTGTAGGTCAGCGACTTGAGTTCGGAGACGAGTGCGAGGAAACCGAAGGCCGCGGCGGCGATCGGGATGCCGAGGAGCGCCGTCATCAGCAACAGGACGGCGTACCCGCGGGTGCGGATCACCGCGAACGGATCCGGCGCGGGTGGGGCCGGCGGTTCGGCGGGGGTGGCTGACATGTTCATCGTCTCCTCGGCAGCTGAGGCCATCTGCAACGCGTCGGCCGACAAGTCCCGATGATTGGTACCACGGGACGGCCGCCCGTTTCGGAAGGTCCGGCGCGCGATTGACCGGGGAATGTCCCGACCGTCATCCCCCTGGACCAATCGGCGGCCGGGGGGCCGATGCGGTGCCAGGTCGGGGCTCGGGCGACGGTGTCAGGAGTACGGCGACATCGCCTACGGCGGGCGTCGGCGACGTCGACTCGGTGGCGGCGGTGAGCTGTCCGTCCGGGCGCACCAGGAACAGCATGTCGTGCCCGGCCGGGATGGCCCCGTCCGCCACCTCGCGGGTGACGATGCGGGCGCCCGCCGCGTACCGACGGGCCAGTTCGGGCCGGTTCAGACCGGCGGAGAACAGCGCCTCACTGCCCGTGTACGGGGCGACCACACCGTGGCTGCGGTTGGGCGGCATCAGGCGGTGGACGGGACCCTCCGCCGTCTCCTTGAGGGTCATGAGAGCGAGCGCGTTGAAATCGTCCTCGTCGGTGAGCAGGAGGACATCGGTGATGCCCTCCAGCTCGGCTCCGGCCCCGGTGGCGGCGGCGAGGAGTTCACCGGGCGCCAGCTCCAGGCCCGCGTCCCTGATGCTCTGGCGCTGGCGGTCGAGACCGGCCCACATGAGAACGTCCAGGCCCGCCGAGCGCAGCGCGCCCCCCAGATCCACCACCCAGGGATCACCGCCGACGAGCAGCGGCCGCGAGCGTGCCGAACGGCGGACGTCGAGGAACCGCGCGGCGGGAACGGCGGTCAGGCCGTAGAGCATGACGGTGGCGACGATCACGACGAAGGTGGCCGGCAGGATCTCCTCCGCGCCCCCGACGCCGGCCTGTACGAGCGCCGCGGAGAACGTGGACGCGGTGGCCGCGGCGACGATGCCGCGCGGCGCCATCCAACCGATGAACCATCTCTCCCGGTGGGGAACATCGGTGCGGACGGTCGACAGCAGCGCCACCAGGGGTCTGACCACGAGAACGAGGGCAGCGGCGAGGACGAGGGCCGGCAGCACGACGTGGCGCAGCGACTGTGGAGTGACGGTGGCGGAGATCGCGATGAACAGCAGCCCGATGATCAGCGAGACCAGGGTTTCGAAGAACGGCCGGCGTGCCGGCATGTCCAGCCCCGGGAGATTGGCCAGGGCCATGCCCATCACGACGGCGGCGATGAGGCCGGTGTCGTCCCGCAGGGCGTCGCAGCCGGCCGCCACCGCGATCACGGCGGCGAACTGCGTGGTCGTGCCGAGCACCTCGTCGAGAGTGAGGAAGCGGAGCAGCAGCCAGAGCCCCGCGGCGCCCACGGCGCCGCCGACCAGCCCGATCGCCGCGCTGACACCGAACGCGCCCAGTTGGGCGGCCAGACCGGGCTGTCCGCCGGCCAGCACTCCGTGGAAGACGAGCGCGCCGAGGATGCCGCCGACCGGGTCGATCAGTGAACCCTCCCAGACGAGGACGCGTTGCAGCCGTTCGGTCGGGCGGACGAACGTGAGCAGTGGTCCGACCACGGTCGGGCCGCTCACCACGAGGATCGCGCCCAGCATCACGGCGGCGGCCATCGACATGCTCATGATGGGAATGGCGAGCAGCGCGGCCGACACGAAGGTGACCAGGGCGCCCAGCCAGATGAGCCGCACCACGACCGTGCGGGTGTGGCCCTTGAGATGGCGCAGATCCAGGCCGAGCCCGGCGTCGTAGAGGATCACCGCGACGGCGAGCGAGACCAACGGCGAGAACGCTTCACCCAGCAGCTTCTCGGGATTGACGTCGTCCGTCAGGACGCCGGCGATGAATCCGGCCGGCAGCAACAGGAGAATCGCCGGCACCCGCAGCAGGTGCGCCAGCAGTTGGCAGCCGACGGCAAGGGCCACGATCAGCCCGACGCCGATCAGTACCTGGCTCGATGTCATCGCGTCCCTCCGGGGATGCCGTGCCGCCGGACCGGATCGCCACCCGAACGACGTCGCGACCTCAGCGCGCCGCCTCCGGTCGCTCCACGCGCCCGGGCCCTGTCGTCAACGTCTCGCCCGGCCTCACTCGGCCACGTCCTCGTCGGTGAGGGGTTCCAGCACGCCGTGGGTGTCGAGGCGGTACAGGACGACCAGCGCGGGGCCGATGAACACCAGGGCGACGGCCGCCACGATGAGCATCCACTGCAACGGCGCGCTCGCACCGGCACCCTGCTGGACCGTCAGGGAGGTGGGCACCAGGTAGGGCCGTTGGGCGAATCCCCAGGCGGCGACGAGCAGTGCCACCACGGCGACCGAGGAGTACCGCGCCCACCCCGCCGCCTTGCCGGAGATCAGCCAGGCGGTGACGGCCAGAGCCACCACGGCGATCAGCAGGAGGAGGAGCCCGGCGCCGTGGGTGAGTCCGTGATGGACGTACGAGGCACGGGGGTCGGTGACGGTCAGGCCGAGCACACCGACGATCAACAGGGCGCCGCAGCCGATCCATGCCCGGAGACGGAAGTAACCCATCAGGTCGGGGGCGTCGAACCGGCGGGCGTCCACGGTGAGGAACACCGCGCCGAGGAAGGCGGTGGATGCCACCGCGACGAGCCCGGCCATGATCGAGGTGGTGTTCGCCCAGGCGTGGGCCGTGGCGGGGGTTCCGGGAGCGACCCGCCCGGAGGCCACCGAGCCGATGACCGTGCCCAGGAAGAACGGCGTGAGCAGGGACGAGACGGCGAACATGGCTCCGTAGATCCGGCGTCCGGCGAGTCCGCGCGTGGGCTTGCGCAGCGCGAACCCGGCGCCGCGCAGGACCATGCCGATGGCGGCGAGTGCAAGGGGGAGCCAGAGCGCGGTGAACACCGTCTGGAAGAAGACGGGGAACCCGGTCCACATCAGAACGAACGCGAAGATCAGCCAGACGTTGTTGACCTCCCAGACCGGTGCCATGGCGTGGTCGATCAGCCAGCGGGGTCGTTTGCCGCGTTCGGCCCCGCCGGCCAACAGATCCCAGAAGCCGGCGCCGTAGTCGACCCCGCCGCCACAGGCGTAGGCGGCGATCACGAGCAGCAGGATCCAGGCGACGATGCTCGCGGTCACAGTTCGCTCCCGGGGTCTCGGCGGGTACCTGGTGCGCCGGCGACCGTTTCCGGGCGGGGACCGTACGGCGTGTCCGTTTCCGGGGCATCGGAGAGCAAGCGCGCGGATCCGGCGTCCGCGAGCCGCCAACGGGTGCGCATCTTGAGCAGCACGCCGAGGAACGCGCCGAAGACCAGAACGTAGATCACGACGACGAGGGCGAACATGATCCACAGGGAGGAGGCGGGGGTACCGGTCACCGCCTCGGAGACCCGCATGTTCTGGTACACGATCCAGGGCTGACGCCCCACCTCGGTCATGATCCAGCCGCACTCCACGGTCACGAGGCTCGCGGCACCGGCCACGGCCGCGCACCGGAAGAACCACCGCGACTTCGGCAGGTCGCGGTGCTTCCACCAGCACCAGGCGTACCAGAGCGCCAGCAGGATCAGCACGCTCCCGATGGCCGCCATGATGTCGAAGGCCCAGTGCGCGATGGTCGCCTGGGTGGCGGTGGGGCGGTCGGACGCCGGTACCGAACTCAGTCCGGTGACCTTCGTGTCGGGGCTGAAGCCGGCCAGGATGGAGTCCAGCCACGGGATCTTGACCCCGCCCTTGACGCTGCCGTCCTCCTGGAGCCGGCCGAACAGGTACTCGGGCACGTGGGTGTCCGTCTTCCAGACCAGCTCCGCGGCGGCGAACTTGATCGGCTGCTTGAGGAAGACCTGCCGGGCGATGTTGTCGCCCAGGATGAACTGCACGGGGGTGAGGATCGTGGCGAGGGTGAACGGCACGGTGAAGCCGAGGCGGTGATAGCGGTCGCGCCGGCCGCGCAGCCAGCCGACCGCGTACACCCCGGCCACCACATACCCCGCGGTGAGGAACATCGCGACCACGAAGTGCCAGTACTGCGGGCCGAACATGGGCGTGAAGATGGCCTGTTGGACGCTGACGTTCACGGGCCGGCCGTCGGAGTCGAGGGTGAAACCCTGGGGGGTGTTCATCCACGAGTTGGCGGCGATGATGCCGAACGCTCCCATCAATGCCGCCAGTGGCATCGGGACGCCCAGCCAGAAGTGGGTCTTCGGCTTCAGGCGGCGCCAGCCGTAGAGGTAGATGGCGATCAGGATCGCCTCCAGGAAGAAGGCCCACGCCTCGATCCCGAAGCCGAGACCGAAGACATCGCCCCAACGGCCCATCATGCCCGGCCAGAGCAGACCGAACTCGAAGGACAACACGGTGCCGGTGATGATGCCGATGGCGAACTGGACGGCCATCACCGCGGACCAGCGACGGGCCAGCAGCAGTGCCACCGGGTCGGACGTGCGCAGGCCCCGGTAGTGCATGACCAGGGTGATGAACGGCAACGCCACTCCCAGTGGCACCAGGATGATGTGCGAAGCCAGGGTGAAGGCCATCATCTCCCGTGCGGGCAGCAGTTGCGCGGGGGCATCCGCCAAGAGGTGTGCCGTGGTGCTCATACGGGTCTCCGTGGCTCGTCCCGGGCGACCGAGGGGTCGGCCGGTGGGCTGGACGGGGAGTGGGGCGGGTCGGCCGTGACGTCCGGGCCCGCCGCGGTGAAGGCGCGCTCGCGACGCGAACCGGAGGCGAAGACCACGGCCCAGCTGAGCAGGGCGCCCGCCCGGCTGCGGAATCCGGTGAGGAAGACGATGTGGATGAACAGCCAGATGAGCCAGCCGATCAGCCCGGAGGCGTGGAAACGACCCATCTTCACGACGGCCCTGCCCCGAGAGATGTACGCCGCGCTGCCGAGGTCCAGGTACCTGAAGGGGCGGGGCTCACCGGTCCGGCCCTCGACGAAGTGGCGGATCCGGCGGCCCGCGTAGGCGCCGCTCTGCATCGCGACCTCGGCCAGGCCGGGCAGCTTGTCCAGGCTCATCAGGTCGCCGACCACCCGGATCTCCGGATGGCCGGCGATGCTGAGGTCGGGCAGGACACGGATGCGGCCCGCCCGGTCCTGCTCGGCGCCCGTCGCCCGCGCCAGCGCGGTCGCCAGTGGCGGCGCCTCGACCCCGGCGGTCCAGAGCACCGTGCGCGCCTCCACCCGGTCGGTGCCGCCGTCCTTGCGGCTCACCGTCAAGCCCCTGTCGTCGACCTGGGTGACGATCGATCGAAGGTGCACCTCGACGCCGAGGTCGTCCAGGGTCCGGGCGGCGCGGCGGGACAACTCCGGGCCGAAGGCGCCCAGCACTCCGTCCGATCCGTCGAAGAGCAGAACCCGGGCCTGGCCGGGGTCGATGGTGGAGAACTCACGCTCCAGCGTGTGGCCGGCGATCTCCCGGATCTGTCCGGCCAATTCGACCCCGGTGGGGCCGCCGCCCACCAGGGCGAAGGTGAGCCACTGCGCGCGCTCCAGCGGGTCCGTGCTCGCCTCGGCCGTCTCGAACGCCTGGTAGATCCTGGTCCGTACGGCCAGTGCGTCCTTCAGGGTCTTCATCCCGGGGGCGAACGGCGCGAACTCGTCGTGCCCGAAGTAGGACTGCCGAACCCCGATCCCCACGATCAGATCGTCGTAGGGCAGTTCGAGCACGGCGCCGTCCGGACGGGTCGCTCGGACGACCCGGCGGGCCACGTCCACGTCCTCGGCCGTCGCCTGGAGACAACGGACCCGGGGGTGGCGGCGCAGGACGGCCCGCAACGGCTGGGCGATCTGGCCCTCGGAGAGGATGCCCGAGGCGCACTGGTACAGGAGCGGCTGGAAGAGGTGGTGGGCGCAGCGATCGACGAGGGTCACCTCCACGGGGGCGCTGCGCAGGGCCCGTACGGCGAACAGGCCGGCGAAGCCGCCGCCGAGGATGACCACCCGGCGGTGTGTGACGTGGTCGTCCACGGTCGGGTCAGCCTCCGGTGGCGAAGCCGGGGAAGAGCGTCATTCCGCCGTCGACGTAGAGGGTGGTGCCGACGACGTAGTCCATCAGATCGGAGACCAGGACCGTCACGGCGTTGGCGATGTCCTCGGGGTCGCCCACGCGCCGGTAGGGAACCAACCGCAGGAGATCTGCCTCGGCCTCGGGGGTGTCCCAGGCGCTGCGGTTGATGGGTGTGCGGATCGCGCCCGGCGCGACCGCGTTGACCCGGATGCCGCTGGGCGCGAGTTCCTGCGCCAAGGTCTGCATCAGCATCAGCACGCCGCCCTTGGAGGAGGCGTAGTTCACGTGGCCGGACCACGGGATGATCTGATGCACCGAACTCATACAGACGATCTTCCCGGCCGAGCGCGAGACCTCCGGCACGACGCCCCGACGGATGAACTCCTTGGTCGCCTCCCGCGCGCAGAGGAACTGCCCCGTGAGGTTGACGTCCAGTACCTTCTGCCATTGGGCGAGGGTCATCTCGGTGACGGGTGCGTCGCGTTGCAGCCCCGCATTGGCCACCATGATGTCGATGGTGCCGAACTTCTCGATCATGCGGTCGACCATCGCGACGACCTGGTCCTCCTGGGAGACGTCCGCCTGGTGCGCGTAAGCCCGCACCCCGAACGACTTGATCTCCTCGACCACTTCCTCCGCCGCTTCCGGCCCGAAGACGTAGTTCACGACGACATCGGCGCCGGCCTGGCCGAGACGGATCGCGGTCGCCTTGCCGATGCCCGAGTTCGCGCCGGTCACCAAGGCCTTCTGCCCTCTGACGATCTGCGGCCCCGGCTCCCGCCCCTTGTCCACAGCTGAGGTCACTGATCTCTCCCGTCCTTGGCCGCACACAGGTACCGGCCCACCTTTCTCGGTGGCTCCCGCGTGATCGGGAGCGGCTCGCCCCCCCTCGCCCGTTCGGGGGGCGACCTCCCCTCGAACGGCGCAGCCACGGCCCCGGCCCGGCCGTCGCGTGCGTCCGGCACGGCACGCAGGTCTGCGCGGGAGACGGGTGGACGAGCGCGGACAGCGTTGGACACTCCCGGCCCCGTTCAGGCCTGGAAAGTGGACACGGCCCGGCCCGAGTCTGTGCGCCATGAAGGTTCCCCGCACACAGCGGACGGAACAGCCCCCGCCCGCCGACGCTCTCGGCCGGGAACGGCTCCTCCGCCCACCCGGGCCCCCGGGACCCCGGGCCGGCCGGGGCCCGCCGCCCTCACCGGCAGCGCCGTCCTGCCCCGACACACCTTGCCGACCGCCTGCCGAGGGCAGCCCGTCGCGGGCCACCACCGGCCGCACCCCCCACCCCACCTCCCGAGGAGCACCACCATGACCTCCACCACCCGCCCGTCCCGCGCCATGACCGTGCTGGTCGCCGCCGCGGCCCTCTGCGCCACGACCGCCACCACCGCCCACGCCGCAGGCGCCGACCGGCGGCCGCCGAGGATCGTCACGGAGTGGGCCCGCGCCTGGAACGGCACCGACCCGCAGGCGCTCGGCGCCCTGTTCACCGGCGACGGCACCTACACGGACCTGGCGGTGGGCATCACCTTCCGCGGCCGTCAGGAGATCGCCGGGTGGAAGGCCCGTGCGGACAGCCTCATCGGCAACGTCCACGTCGCCGTGCGCGGCACCCGTCGCGAGGGCGACCGCATCACCGTCGACGCCGTCTACTCCGGACACCTCAAGGGCGCGCCCAAGCCCTTCGCCGTGCCGATGACCACCCTCCTCGACCTCGACGGGAACCGCTGCCGGATCACCTCCGACGAGGACCACTACGACCTCGCCACCGTCCTCGCCCAGTCCGGCCTGCCCGCGGACTGGACCCCGCCCGGCAACTGACCGGCCGCGGAGGCCGGTACTCCGCCGGCTCCCTGCCGCGACTCCGTTCCCACGCAGGGGTTGTCCGGCACCCACGTCAGGTGGTCACGGGTGCCCCGTGTGTCCTCTCCGCTCCCCGGAGGGGGCACACCCCCGGGCGGCATCCGTTCTGCGGATCGAGCTCAGGTGTTGAGATGCCAGATGGCGGCATTGAGGGCCGTCGCGAACGCCACCCACAGGAGATAGGGGGTCAGCAGGAGCGCCGCCGCGCGGCTCAGCCGCCGGAAGCGGACCAGGGTGATGGTGAGGGCGGTCAACAGCAGGCCGATGTCCAGCAGGGCGAGTCCGTACTGGCGCGCGCCGAAGAACAGGGGTGTCCAGGCCAGGTTGAGGAGCAACTGCGCGGACCACCAGACGAGGGCGGTCCTCGCGCGGGAGCGGTCCGGATGACGCCACACCAGCCAGGCCGCCGTCGCCATCGCGGTGTACAGGACGCTCCAGACGGGACCGAAGAGCCAGGCGGGCGGCGCCCAGTCCGGTCGTTCCAGTGATCCGTACACCTCGCCCGCGTCGGCGGACGCGAGCGCGCCCAGAGCCGCGACGCAGTAGGTCACGGCGAGGAAGGCGGCCAGGGCCGCCCAGGCCCGGACCCCGCGCCGTCGTGTCGGTGTCGCGGATGCTGCCACGGCGGACTCCCGGTGGTTTCGACGGACTGCCACGTACACACCTTCTCTTCCGTCCCGGCACGTCTACCGGATTCGCGTCAGCGCGAGTCGCGCGCCGGGGCGTCCCGACACCCGGGGGCCATCCGCTCGGCACATCGCGGCCGACGGGAGAGCCGACCGCATCGCGAACCGGTGCGCAGAGGGTGTGGGTACCGGCGCCCGTCGCCCTCGGCCGCGCTCAGGGCCGCCACCGCGGGTGTACCTCCGGCGGAGCGGGCAGGCTCAGCGGGCGAGAGCGGCAATGATCGCTTTCCCCGCGCCGGGGTGCGCCGGGACGACGGTCAGGCTCTGGGCGAGACGCTGCACCATGGGCCAGCCGAAGCCGCCGGTACGGCCCGTCCAGTCGGGGGCGCGGCCCTGGGGTCGGGTGGGGCTGGGGTCCTCGACGGTCACCTGGATGCGGACGTGATCGGCGCGCAGCTTCAGGGAAGACACCGCGCCGGCGTGCCGAAGCGCGTTCGTGACGAGTTCGGAGACGAGAAGGAGCAGGTTCTGGGCGGTGCTCTCGGCCGCCGGCGGGTCGAGCGCGGTCAGGAACTCCGATGCGGCATCGCGCGCCTGGTCGGCACGGAGAGGCCGGCCGGTGTACTGCGCCGTACTGTCGGTAGGGCTCTCGGACGTGATCAGGCTCTGCATGACACTCTCCGTTCCGCGAGGACCTCCGTGCGGTCGCCGCTTCCCGCGCCTACCCCGCCGGAGCCTGACTATCGGATGGCTTCCGTGAGACGACCAGGACGGTGAAGCCCCGCACTCTCCAGGCGCCGGCGTGCGAGCTCGTCGACGGGGATCGCACCCACCGCGCCTGTCCCGGGTCGATCCACGCGGCCCGTTCGGCTGCCCGCCTGCGTGGATAAGAAACAGGTAAATCCGGTGTGCATGGCTTGGGGGAGTGGGGGCATTCGGTTGTTCGGAGGTTGATAATCATGGTTCCCCTGCTTCTTGTTCTTCTGCTCGCTCTGATTCTCTTCGGTGCCGGTTTCGCGGTGAAGATCCTTTGGTGGGTCGCCATCGCCGTTCTGGTGCTGTGGCTCGTCGGGTTCGTGGCCCGTCCGAAGGGTGGGAGTGGCCGCTGGTACCGCTGGTAGACGGGTCTTCCGTCCGTGGTGAAAGCGTTGTGGGGTCCGTCCTTGCGGGGGCGGGCCCCACAGTCGTGTCCGGGGGCGACGGGCGGCTCCATCGGCAAGGTCGACGAGAAGTGACGTTCTGCCGGCCGGTGTAACCGGGAACGGTGCGGGCACGCGGCACCAGGAACACCAGGAACCCGGCTCCAGGCAACCCGTTCGTTCAGGAGGACCGCCCTCATGCCTCACCCCCCGGCCGTCGACTTCCGGCGTGAGACGGCCAGGGAGGCCCCGGCTCGGCGCGAGTGCCCACTCATCAGGTCGGAAGAGAGCCTGCCCCGGATCGACGAACCCCTCCGGGTGGCGCCCGCCGACGCTCGTGAGCTGTCACGTCTGTTCCTGATCCGGCTGAGGTCGTCGGAGGAGGGAACACACGAGTACCAGTACGCCCGCAACACCCTCATCGAGATGAACGTCTCGCTGGTCCGCTTCGCGGCAGGGCCCTTTCGCGCCCAGGCGAACGGATGCGTCGAGATCGAGGACCTCATCCAGGTCGGCACCATCGGCCTCATCAAGGCCGTCGACCGCTTCGACCCCGGCCGGCACGTCGAGTTCTCCACCCTCGCCCTGCCCTACATCACGGGCGAGATCAAACGGTACTTCCGTGACACCACCTGGGCCGTACACGTCCCGCGCCGCCTCCGGGAACTGCGCGCCGAACTCGCCAGATGCCGGGAGACCCTGACCGAGGCCCTGGGCAGGGCGCCGGCCGTGAGGGAGGTGGCCGAGTACCTGGGGCTCCCCGAAGGGGACGTCGTCGAGGGACTGGTGGCGGCCAACGCGTACCACAGCGCTTCCCTCGACGCTGCCGGCGGCACGGAAGAGCGGTCCGCCGCGGGCACCGACAGCCGGGCGCCGGCCGACACGGTCGGCGACGTCGATCCCGCCATGGACCGTTTCGAGGACTTCCACACCCTGGCCCCCCTCCTGCGAAAGCTCCGCGAACGCGACCGACGGATCCTGCGGATGCGCTTCGCCGAGGAGTTGACACAGGCCGAGATCGGCGCCGAACTCGGCATCTCCCAGATGCAGGTGTCGCGCCTCCTCTCCCGGACCCTGGCCGGCCTGCGCAGCGGCATGCTCGCCGACTGAGAACGCGGGCGTGGAGGGCCTGGCCGTCAACGCCCTTCGGAACGGTGCGGCAGGCGTACCGCGCGCGTGGCGGTGCCGGCCGCGGCCACCAGCGTCGCGGAGGCGAGGACGGCGAGGACGGGGTTCACGTATCCGGGGACGAGATCGACGTCCGCGTTGCAGGTCTTCGACAGCGGGAGCAGTGTCTCGACGTGGTGGTCGGGGTCGAAGCGCGTGTGCAGGGTGAGTTCGCACATCTCACCCATGTCAAGGACCAGCAGGTGCGTCAGGCCCATCAGGTACTGAAGGCCGGTCGACACGGCCAGAAGCAGGGTCCAGCGCATCCAACGGTCACCGCGGGCCGCGCGTCTGACGGCCGCCACGAGGCACCAGACAGTGGCCACGAAGGCGCCCGCCCACAGGAATTCGCTCAGCATGCCGGAATCGTATGCCGACCGCGCGTGCCCCCTTCGGGCGCTCCGTCGGCGGCCCCGTCCGATGATGCGAGCCGGTGCGCTCGGCCGGTGCGCTCGGCTCGTGCGTCCTCCGGTCGGGTTCCGGGCACCGCTCGCGCAGCCCCGGTCATCCCCCCGCCCGGTGGACACGGCCGCACGATTTCCGGCCACACCGCCTCCGGGTACATCCCGCGCAGCCTGCGCCTTCACTGCTTTCGATTCCCTGAAAGTGGCGGAAACCAGATGGGGTTCCCATCCGACTACCGGAGAGAGACAGCCGGACCCGACGTCCGGACCGCTCCCGTCACCCTTTCAGGCTCCGCTGCACCCATGGGGGAACGCACGTGACAACAACCACCGATCAAGAACCGCTCAGACCGGCAGGGCCGGCGCAGGATCCGTCCCCCGGGCGTTCCCGGCAGGGCGTGCGCGCCCTGTTGGTGAGGATGCACTTCTACGCCGGGGTGTTCGTCGCCCCCTTCCTGCTCGTCGCGGCCCTCACCGGACTGATCTACACCTTCACCCCGCAGCTCGACCAGCTCGTCTACGGCAGCCGGCTCCAGGTCGAGGAGGTCGGCGAGCAGCCCCGACCGCTGTCCGCGCAGATCGCCGCCGCGCGTGCCGCGCACCCGGAGGGCTCGCTCGCTTCCGTCACCACCCCGGCGGAGCCCGAAGACACCACACGCGTCGTGCTGTCCCTGCCCGAGCTGGGCGAGAAGCAGCGCACCGTCTTCGTCGACCCCTACACCGCGAAGGTCCAGGGCGAACTCACCACCTGGTTCGGATCGACACCGCTGACCACCTGGCTCGACGACCTGCACCGCAACCTGCACCTCGGCGAGACGGGCCGCCTCTACTCCGAAGTCGCGGCCAGCTGGCTCTGGGTGGTCGTCGCCGGTGGCCTCGTGCTGTGGATCGGTCGCAGCCGGGGACAACGTGCCCGGTCCACCCGTGGTGTGCTGCTCCCGGACCGGGCCGCGCGCGGAGTGCGCCGGACCCGCAGCTTCCACGCCGCCACCGGAGTCTGGCTCGCGCTCGGCCTGTTCTTCCTCAGCGCCACCGGCCTGACCTGGTCCCACTACGCGGGCGAGCGCTTCGGGCAACTGCTCGACGCCACCAAGGGGCACGCCCCCGAACTCGACACGACGCTGCCCGGGACCCGACCGCCGGCCGGGGGCGAAGGCGGGGAACACGCCGGCCACGGCGGTGATCACGGCGGCGAGAAGAGCGAGGAGCCGGATCCTGCCGCGTTCGAAGCGGCTCTCGCCGCGGCCCGCGATGCAGGGCTGGGCGGCACCGTCGAGGTGAAGCCCGCGGCGGACGCCTCCAGCGCCTGGGTCGTGGCGCAGAAGGACAACGTCTGGCCGGTGCACTACGACCAGGTCGCCGTGGACGCCGGTACGGGCAAGGTCACCTCGCAGAGCCGGTGGGCCGACCATCCGCTGCCGGCGAAGCTCAGCAAGCTCGGCGTGCAGGGGCACATGGGCGTCCTCTTCGGCGTCCTCAACCAGATCGTGCTGGCCGTCATCGCGCTCGGTCTGGTGCTGGTGATCGTGTGGGGCTACCGCATGTGGTGGCAGCGCCGACCCACCCGCGCGGACGGCAAGGCCGCCCTGGGCCGAGCCCCGGTCCGCGGCACGTGGCGCCGCCTGCCGATTCCCGTCCTGGTGGTGGGCGCGCCTCTGGTGGTCGCGCTGGGCTGGGCGATGCCGGTGCTGGGAGTGACGCTGCTCGCCTTCCTGTTGGCCGACCTGGCGGTCGGCGTGGTCCGCAGGGCCCGGACCGCCCGGCCGACACCCTGACGGGGCCCTTCTGCGGCGGCCCTCTCGCCGGACGGGCCCCGGCGGCATCCTGCCGCCGGGGCCGGAACGGTTCAGACAGCGAATGTCCGAACGTTCGAGTACCAACGCCTCGACGCAGAAACCTGGGGAGCGGGGCGTGGACCCGGCCCCCGGGCCGGCCACGGCCCGGGCGGCTGATCGAGCTACTTGACGGCTCTGCGGAGGTCCACCGGCACGCCGGTCGGGCAGGCTGGGCGCGGAGGTGATCGCGGTGACGCACGAGGATCCGTCCCGTCGAGTGCGGCGGGGTGTACCCGGGGACGTGGACCTGGCGGTGCTGGACGCCCTGTTCACCCAGTCACCGGTGGGGCTTCACGTCCTGGACACCGAACTGAGGCTGGTGCGGATCAACACCGCCACCCGGGCCATGCACGACGTTCCTGTCGAGGGGCTGCTGGGGCGTCCCTTCACCGATGTCTTCGCCGGCCTGACCGCGCTCGGGGAGGTGACGCAGATGCTCCGCGGCGTGTTGGAGACCGGGGTGCCGGTGCGCGAGCACCTGATTCGTTCGCGGCTGGACTCCGACCGGGGTCGGGAGACGACGCGTTCGGTTTCCGTCTTCCGCCTCAGTGACGAGCGGGGGACGGTTCTGGGGGTGGCGGTCTCAGCGGTCGACGTCACGGAAGCGCAGGTGGCGCGAGCACGGCTGCGGGTCCTCGACGGAGTGCGCGAGCGCGTGGGGCAGACCCTCGACGTGATCGTCACATGTCAGGAACTGGCAGACGCCCTGGTGCCGGCCTTCGCCGACATCGCCGTCGTGGAAGTGGTGGAGGCGGTGGTGCGCGGCGAGGAGCCCCCGACGGGTCCGCTCGCCCAGGACGTACCGCTGCGCCGCGCCGCGTTCCGGGCCCGCGGCGGCCACGGGCAGGCTCAGGCCCATCCGGTGGGCGACGTGCGCAGCCTGCACAATCCAACCCCCTACAGCCAGACCCTGATCGACCTCAGGCCGAGGATCGTTGCCCTGGGTGAGGACACTCCGTGGCTCGGGGCCGACCCCAAGAGGGCGGGCGCGATCCGTTCGGCGGGAGCCCGCAGCCTGCTCGTCGCCCCGCTGGCCCTGCGGGGCAGGGTCCTGGGCCTGGTGAGCCTCTATCGCACCGCGGAGTCCGACTCCTTCGACCAGGGCGACCTCGGTCTCGCGCGCGAGGTGAGCGCACACACCGCCCTCTGCATCGACAACGCCCGTCGTTTCACCCGCGAGCACACCATCGCGGCCACGGTCCAACGCCATCTGCTGCCGCGCCATCCCATGCGGCAGAGCACCGTCGAGACGGCTCACCTGCACCTGCCCGGCGGCGACGGGGGCGGTGGCTGGTTCGACGCCATCGCCCTGTCGGGCGCGCGCACCGCCCTGGTCGTCGGCAACGTCGCCGGACGCGGCATCCACACCGCGACCACCATGGGACAGCTGCGCACCGTCATCCACTCGCTGGCCGCCCTGGACCTGGAACCGGACGAACTCCTCGCACGCCTCGACGACACCGCCCGCTTTCTGGCGGCGGAACGTGCGGCCCGACCCACCGGTGACCCGATGGACAGGCAGCCGCTCTCCGCGAGCTGTCTCTACGCGGTGTACGACCCCTTCACCCGCACCTGTACGTTCGCCTGCGCCGGTCAACCGACGCCACCGGTGATCGTCCGGCCCGATGGGGGCACCGAAACGGCGGAACTCGCCGTCGGGCCCGCACTGGGCGGCGAAGGCTGGCCCTTCGCCACCACGACCGTCACCCTCGCCGAGGGCAGCACCCTCGCCCTCTACACGCCGCAGCTGCTCACCCCGGCCCGAGCCGATGCCGACGAGGCCACCGACCCGGGCGCTCTCCGCGACGTCCTCGCCCGCCCCGACCGGTCCCTGCAGGATCTGTGCGACGACGCGCTGTACGTGCTCGGGGCCGGCAGTCGCGACGGTGACGCGGTTCTCCTGCTGGCCCGCACGCACGCCTTCCCCGCCCGCACCACGGCCACCTGGCACCTGGCCGACGACCTCACCGCGGCCGCCACCGCCCGCGGACACGCACGCCGAACGCTCACGGGCTGGGACGTGGACGAGGACACCGCGGCCGCCACCGAACTGATCGTCAGCGAACTGGTCACCAACGCTCTCCGCCACGGCAACCCGCCCCTGCGGCTACGCCTCATCAAGGACCGCACGCTCACCTGCGAGGTCCACGACACGAGCACCACCAGCCCCCACCTGCGTCACGCCCACGCCGTCGACGAAGGCGGCCGAGGCCTGTTCATCGTCGCCCAGCTCGCCCAGCGCTGGGGCACCCGCCACACCCCCCGAGGAAAGACGGTCTGGACCGAACAGGACCTCACGCCCTGACCCCGCCAGGACAGGAACGCCGCCCCTGGGCGAGCCGCCGGCTCGCGGAGGTCCGGCCGGTCGAGTCCGGGAGGATCGTCACGCGCCGAGGTGGGGCAGCGGGCCCGCCGGGTAGGGAGTCTCCACCGGAAGGAGGGCCCGCGCCGCCGAGTCCTCGCCGGCGCGGACCAGGTCGTGGATCGCCCGTACCCGCGGGGTGATGTCGCGGATGGCGACCGTCCACTCGTCGGCGTACGCACGCGAGAGGGGCCCGGACAGGCCCAGTTGGAGCGAGCGATGGGGCAGCGGGTTCAGGTGCAGGTCGCGTTCCGGGTCCCATTGGACGCGTGCGGAGCTGTCCCGCAGCGACCGTTTCCAGGTCTCCGCGTCGGGATGCGTGCCGTGTTCGTGGTGCGAGAGGCAGGCGTGGCGCAGCGCGTGCTCGAAGCCCGCGCGGGTGATCTCGACGGCCAGGACCGTCTCCTGATCGGTCTTGCCGGCCCAGCCGCAGCGGTACATCATCCACAGGAACGACGGCTTGATCCACGTCATCCGTTCCCGTTTCCAGGCCGCCGGGAATCGTCCGTCGCGGGCGGCGGAGACCCCCAGCGAGGGGGAGTACGCCTGGTAGACGGTGACGGTCTCGGCGGTGTGAGCCGCGCGGATCTGGCGGTTCGGAACATCGTGCATGCCCCCAGGGTGCCCGGCGGGTACCACCCCTGGCCGGCGGATTTCCACCAGGGGAGGCGGATCGTACCCCGGGTGCCCGCCTCACACGGCACCTGCGTCATACGGCGAAGGTCCGTCTCCGGAGGTGGTCCGCTGCCAGATCGGCCGCGGCGTGGCGTGCGGCCGTCGCGTGGTGCGGGGCGTTCCAGGCGTGGGCGACCCGTTCCGCGAGGGCGTAGGCATCGGCCGCCGCCCGGGGATCGCCGAGGAGGCGATGGAGGTCCCCCAGGGGGTGGGCGAGGGGGCGGGTGGCGTAGGCCGCATTGGCCGCGCCGCCGAACTGGTCGCGCAGCGGCAGCAGGTGCTCGATCAGCATGCCGGCGGCCTCGGTGTCGGCGTGCAGGACCGCGAGTTCGCTGCGGTAGTCGAGTTCGACACCGTAGAGGTGGTCCGTCACCGGTCGCGGGGGGAAACGAACCTCCCGCGCCTCGTCCAGCCGTCCCCGGCGGGCCAGCACCAGCGAGTGTGCCACCGCGACGGGCGCGCCGACGGCCTCGTGCACCTCGCGGACGCTGCGCTCGATGTCGGCTGTGCGTCCCTGGGTGAAGCGGATGGTCCACAGGCCGAGCGTGCGCGGGCCCGTCGCATGGTGCGCCCCGACCCGCTGGAACAGTTCGTCCGCCTGCGCGTACCGCTCTTCCGCCTCCGTGAACCGTCCCGCGATGGCGGCCAGCATGGCACGGGTGGTGGCGTTGATGCCCCGGGCCCACAGCATTCCGTAACGGTGTGCGAGGTCCAGGCCCTCGGTCGTGTGGCGGTGGACCGCGGCGGGATCGTTGCGGGCTGCGGCCGTCATGGCGTCGAGGTGCTCACACACCCACCGGTGGGCGGGCAGGTCGTGTTCCTCGGCCAGCTCCCGCAGTTCGGCGACGAGAGGGGGTCGGGCCGCGCTCTTCAGCTCATGCGGCGGCAACTTGGCCGAGGTCATCAAGGCCGAGGCGAGCAGCCGCGGTTCGCCGATGGAGCGGGCCAAGGCCAGCTGAACGTCGTCCGCCTCACGGGCGCGCGGGGCGTCCTCGCCGGCCACCGCGTCCGCGAGGACCTGGAGCACACGGGCGCGGGTCGCCCCGTTCAGGGCGGGGTCCCCGGCGAGCCGCTCCAGGCGGGCCAGCGCGGTCCGGTCGAAGAGGCCCGCCAGTCGACTGCGCCAGGGCGAGGGCTCGGTCCAGGCTCCGTAGACCGCGGCGACCAGGTCGTCGCGGTCGGCCCGTACCGCGAGATCCACCGCCCGTTGACGCGTGTGCCGGGCGGCGTCCGTGGCGCCGGCGCGGACCTGCGCGCCGAGCAGGCGCATCAGGAGCGCGAGGGTGACGTCGGGGTCCGCATACGGATCGGCGGTGGCCGCACCGTGCACCTCCAGCGCCTGCGCGATCAGACCGACCGCCACGTCGTGCGCGTATCTGAGCTCCGCCAACTCTGCGGCGCGCAGGGCGTAGTCGACGGCCAGTGGGGCGTTCGCGGCCCTTCCCGAGCGGGCGAAGTGGTGGGCGAGCGCGGCCAGGTCCTCGGGCCGGTGGCGGTGCAGCGTCCGGGCGATACGGTCGTGCAGGCGCGATCGTCGTACACCGGACAGGTCGGTGTAGACGGTGTCGCGGACCAAGGCGTGCACGAAGCCCACCCGGTCGGGCGCCGGCTCGGTCAGCAGGTCCGCGGCGAGTGCCGCGTCGAGCCCTTCGAGCACGGTCTCCTCGTCTGCGTCGGCCGCCTCGACCAGCAGGGCGACGTCGGTCTCCAGGCCGACCACGGCGGCGAGGCGCACGACGGCCAGCCCGGCTTCGGGAAGCAGCGCCAATCGCCGGCGCAGCACGTCCCGGACGCCCTGGGGGACCTCGGAGAGCGCCACCAGAGCGCCTTCACGGTCGAGCAGCCGTGCGCTCTCCCACACGTAGAACGGGTTCCCGCCGGTCCGCGCGGTGATCGTGGCGACCGTGGCCCTGTCCACGGGCTCGCGGCAGACGGCGTCGACGACGGTCGCGACGTCGCGCGCCGGGAGCCCGCCGAGCGCGATCCGGTGCGGAAGGCGGCCGGCGAGGCGGGCGAGGCTGGTGACCAGCCGGCCGGTCACCTCGGCGGGGCGGTAGCAGGCAACGGTGAACAGGGGCACTCCGGTGACCGCTGCCGCCGCTTCGAGCAGGGCCAACGTCTCCCCGTCCGCCCGGTGCAGGTCTTCGAGCAGCACGGCGAGCGGTCGCCCGGATGAGGCGGTGGCAAGCCACGCGGTGAACGCGCGATGTGTACGGAAGCGGTCGGCGGTCGCCTCGTCCCGCGTGGCGGCGGCCGTTCCCTCCGGCTGGTGCAGGAGCACGGCGAGTTCCCCCGGGTGCGCGGGAGGTACCTCCCGCGCCAGGGCACCGAGCGCCTCCACCCACGCCCACGCCGGCGGCGCGCCCTCGTGCTCGGGGCAGCGGCCGACCACCACCGTCCAGCCCTCGCCCCGCAGCCGGTCCGCGAACCGGGCGAGGAAAGCGGACTTCCCCGCTCCTGCCTCACCGGTGACCAACAGCATGCCGCCGGTGCGACGGGCGGCCAGCGCCGCCGTGTCGGCGGCGACGAGTTCCTCGCTCCGGCCGAGGAACAGGGGCGGCCGGCCGGCGGGCACGGTGGCGGCCCCCGGCCCGGGAGAGCCGATCGCCCGCAGCGGCTCCGGCACGCCACCCGCGGCCGGCTGCTCGGGTACGTGGGCGTGCAGTACGTCCAGCCGTTGGTCGAGGAGGGCGTGCTCCAACCCGACCAGGTCGGGTGAAGGATCACAACCCAGCTCGTCGCGCAGCACCGCCTTGGCGCGGCGCAGCGCGGCGAGTGCGTCGGCCCGCCGCCCGCAGGCCCAGTGGGCGAGCGCCAGCAGACGCCAGCCCTCCTCCCGCAACGGGTGATCACCCACCAGCGCCTCCGCAGCCGAGGCCGCCTCCGCGGTGTGCCCGGTGCGGAGATCGGCCGCGACGGCCAACTCGCGGGCGTCCGCGTGCAGGTTCGCCAGGCGGGCCGCTTCGGGCAGGGCCCACGGTTCGTCGGCGTACTCCTGGAAGGCCGGACCCCTCCACCAGGCCAGCGCCTCGGCCAGCAACTCCCTTCTCTGCGCTGCGGGGGCACGCCGTGCCCGTTCCAGCCGTGCCTCGAAACGCCATGCGTCCACCGCGTCCCGGGGGAGGTGCAGGGCGTACCCCGGTGCGGACGTGACAAGGACGGTGGCGGGGGCGCGCGGCGGCCGCCGGGGCTCCAGCAGGCGGCGCAGGTTGGACACGTAGGCGTGCAAGGACACGGTGGCCTTGGCCGGCGGGGTGCCGCGCCACAGGTCTTCGGCGAGGCGGTCCACGGACACCACCGCCCCGCGGGCCGCGAGGAGACCGGCGAGCACGGCCCGCTGCCGCGGGGCTCCCAGGGGGACCGGCGTTCCTCTCATCTCGGCGTCCAGGGAGCCCAGCACTCGTATTCGCAGCACGTCCGGAAATCTACCGGAGGCGGCGAAGACGTTACGTCGACAAAGGATGAACGCGCAGGTCAGAGGAGTGGGGAGGGTATGCGCGGGGTTGGGGCGGTACGCCAAGTCAACGCCAAGTGACCACAGGCACCTTGGTCACATCCATCGTTCGCATTCGATCCACGGAGCAACCCGGCGTGTCCCCCAGCACTACCTCCGAACGTCCCCACACCCACGAAATGGTCGTGGTCCACCGCGTCTTCCGCCGGGAGTCGGCCCTGCTGCCACGCCTGGTCCGAGCCGTCCCGCACGGTGAGACCACCCGTGCCACCGAGATCGCAACCCACGTGGCCGAGTACTTGGCGGGGCTGCACCACCACCACACCGTCGAGGACGAGACGATCTGGCCGCTGCTGCGCGAGCGCGCGGCGGACGAGGAACCGGTCGCGCGGATGGAGGAGCAGCACATCCGGATCGACCGCAGCCTGGAGGCGGTCACCGACCTCCTCCCCGAGTGGCAGCGGACCGCCGACCGCGCGGCGGGGGAGGAACTCGCGTCGGCCCTGGACGAGCACCGCTCGGCCCTTCTGGAACACCTCGACGACGAGGAGCGGATGATCCTGCCCCTGGTGGCCGACCACCTCACCGTCGCCGAGTGGGAAGCGGTCGGACGTCGTGGCCTGGAGACCGTCCCCAGGAACAGACTCATGCTCGCCCTCGGCGCGCTCCTCGAAGACGCGACCCCGCAGGAACAGGCGTACTTCCTGGGCAGGGCCCCCCTCGTCGGGCGCCTGTTGTGGAAGGCGATCGGACGCCGCCGGTACGCCGCCGCCTGCCGCGCGCTGCGGGCCCCGCTGGACGGCGGCACGGGACGTTGACCGTACTCGACTCCGCTCCTCTCGATGCCCTGGACGCCTACCGGACCTGCGAGTTCGTCACCCTCGGCAGGAACGGAACCCCGCAGGCCTGGCCCACGGCGGTGACACGGCGCGAGGACGGAACCCTCCTGCTGACCACCTCCCTCGCGTTCGCGCAGAAGGCCCTGAACGTGCGCCGCGACGCCCGGGTAGCGCTGCTCTTCTCGGACCCCACGGGCAGCGGGCTCGATCCCGCCCCGCAGATCTTCGTCGCCGGCAGGGCCGAGTGCCCCGACGAGATCATGACCGGCCCGGAAGGAGCCGAGGCGTACTGGCAGAGGCTCTTCGAGCGCCAGCCGCACAGCCGTTCGTACCTCTCGCCTCCCCTGCGGCCCCTGATGCACTGGTACTACCTGCGGCTCCACATCACCGTCGAACCCGAGCGGATACGCGTACGGCCGCCACTGGCCACGCTGTCCGGACCGGGCGCGCCGGCGGCCGTGACCGGGACGGAAGCACTGCCGGGAGCCGCGCAGCTGAGCCGCTTCCCCACGGCTGTACTGGCCGCACGGGACGCGTCGGGGGCACCCCTGCTCGCCCGGACCCGGCCGAGACCCACCCCGGCCGGATACCTGGTCGAGGTGCCGTCCGACTGCGCCGTCCAACGGGGCCCGGCCACACTGCTGGTGCACCGCCACGACGAGCGGCTCAACCGCATGTACAACGCATCCGTCCGAGGGGACCTGCGGCGCACCACCGACGGCTGGATGCTCGTCCCGGCGGCCGTGGTGGAACCGATGGGCTCGGGACGGGCGAGCGACGCGCTCCGTGTCCTGCGCCACACGAGGCGGGCCGGCGACCGCTATCTGGAGCGTCGGGGTCTGGGCCGGCCGAAGGTGCGGTGGGACGAGTTCCGCGCCCTCGCGAGGACCGCCGTACACGGGGAGCGGACCACGTGAACGCGCTGATGGCCCACCTCGTCACCGCGCTCACGGGCGTCCGCCGGCTCGCCGGACGGCACCGCCCCCGTCCGGCACCCGTGGGCGATGCCCGGATGGGGCGGGTGATGCGCTCGCCGCACCACTGACCCGGTTCAGCCAGGGTGCCGCGGTCCGCGGTCGGTCCGCGCCCGATCGGTGGTCGGTCCGCGCCCGGTCGGTGGTCGGTCCGCGGTCGGTCCGCGGGGGCGGCGGCGCCGCCCCCGCCCTGGCGCGGCGGGCTCGCCCGTCACGCCGATTCGTCCCGGATGGTGTTGCGGTGTTCCTCGTAGACGAGCCGCGCGTCGTCGCTCGGGAGCGCGTCGGTGGCGAGGCCGCAGGCACACGTGACGACGGTGAGTTCGGACGGAGTGCGCAGGGTGTGCCCCTCGGGGCTGGTCCAGGCCTTGCCGGCCGGGTTCTCGTACCGGAGGTGGTGGCGGTATTGAGGCCGGAGGGCGGGGCTCGGGGCGCAGCCGGTGCCGGCCTGGTCAGGGGTGAAGCGGTGCTCGCTCATGGCTCCATTGTGGCCGTCCGTGACCGCGGGAATGCCCTCGAAGGGGCGGTGGCACCGGATCCGGCCGCACGAGTACTCCGACTGCGGCGAGGCGACCGCCGACGAGGGTCGGCAGGGGGAGGGCGCGTGCCCGGCGTGTCGGGTGCGGCCGTTCGTCGCCGGCCGATGAGGAAGGCGCGGTACGGCGGCGGAACCTCGGGGAATCCGCACGGGGAATCCATACTGGCCCGTCAGAGGTTCGCAAGCACCTGCGGCATGACTCGCTCCACCTCGTCCGCGAGACGGTTGAACTCCTTTCCGAGGAACGGAGCGGCGAGCTTGAACAGCCCCTTGAAGTCCAATCGGGCCCGGTAGGTGAGCGCGGTCCCGCCCGGGACGGCGCTCAGCAGGAGGTCGTCGGTCGCGGTGACCGTCGAGTTGTCGCCGACGAAGGTCAGGCGGTCCTCGTCCAGGCGGACCAGCTGGTACGTGAGCCGCGTCTCCCGCCCACGGAACTCGGACACGTTCCTCCAGGTGGAGCCGACCCGCACGGGCCCGTCGTCGAGGCGTTCGCAGGTCTTGGTGCCGGGGTCCCATTCCTGCGCCCGGCCGAAGTCCTTCAGATAGTCGATCAGGACCGCTTGGGGCCTGGGGATCGTGAACGAGCGCTCTACGAAGACCACGGCGGAACTTCCTCTCGTGGAACCGACCGGAACCGGTACCTCTGCCTCGGGGTGTACTTCTGCCTTCCCCCGAGGACGTCGCCTCGGATGCAAGGTACGTGCACGCGTGTGCGAGCGTCCCGCGTACCGGTGGCCGGCAGGTGGGAGGAGCGTGCGCGCGGGACGCCTCACGCCCCGGTCGGCGGCGCCCGGGCGCCTCACAGTGGATCCGCTCACCGGACCCCTGACCCGACGCCGCGGTGCCGGACGCGCCATGGCGCAGGATGGGGCCATGGAGTTCACGGAACTGGAGGGGCGGGCGCGCCGGCTCGCGGCGTCGGGGGACAGGCGGATCCTGGGAATCGCCGGGCCACCCGGCGCGGGGAAGTCCACCCTGGCCGAGCGCCTGGCCCTGGCCCTGGGGCCCGGGCAGGCCGTAGTGGTGCCGATGGACGGTTTCCACCTGGCCCAGGCCGAGTTGGAGCGCCTGGGCAGGGCCGGTCGCAAGGGCGCCCCGGACACCTTCGACGCCGTCGGATACACGGCGCTGCTGGGCCGGTTGCGGTCACCCGGGGCCGGCGCGGTCTACGCCCCGGCGTTCGACCGGTCGCTGGAGGAACCGATCGCCGGAAGCATCCGGGTGGACGCCTCCGTGCCCCTGGTCGTCACCGAGGGAAACTACCTGCTGTACGGGGCGGGGGAGTGGGCGGCGGTACGGCCGCTCCTCGACGAGGCCTGGTTCCTCGCCCCGGACGACGCGAAGCGTGTCCGGCGGCTCGTCGACCGCCACGTCCGCCACGGCAGGGAGCCGGAGGCCGCCACGGAATGGGTCTCGCGTTCCGACGAGGCGAACGCCCGGCTGATCGCCCCGGGGCGGGCCCGGGCGGACCTGGTGGTGGAGTGACGCCCGGCCCGTGAGGCCGGTCCGTCGCGGTCAGGACCCTTAAGAGCGGAACAACTGGGCCTTAAGCCCTCCTTAGGCCGCCTTGGGGAAGCGCCGATCGAGGCCGCCGGCGCGTGTCGCGTACCCCCGTCGACCACTCGGGCACCAGGCCTCCCACCTGCTTCTTTGCGCGTACCCCCCGGCACCCGGACCCACCGCGGCACGTCACGCGGCGTCTGGACCTCCCCACGGCCGGATCAATCGGCCGAAGACAGGAGTGAACTCGCTCGCGATGGCGGCCGTATGCAGGACGGGAGGACAGCATCCATCGAGTCGAGGAGTGTCAATGTCCCGTAAAAGGACCATGAGTCGTACGAAGAAGCTCGTGCTTTCCGGTGTGACCGGAGTACTGGTGGCGGGAGGAGTCGTCGCCACGATGGCGACCGGCAACGCCGCCGCGCCCGACGTGGTGTGCAAGGGGTCGACGGTGACGTTGTCGGGTGAGGCGGGTGCGCCGGCGGCGAGTAGTGGGACGTTTCCGGTGGGTACGAAGTTGAAGGTGACGAATCTGGACAACGGTCAGGCGACGATGGTGACGGTGAATGGTCCTTCGGGTAGTTGTGTGTTGTTGAACAACGCGGCGTTCGAGAAGGTGCGGGAGCCGGGCAAGAACCTGATCCGTCGGGCCCTCATCGAGCGCGTGGGGGGTGGGAGTGTGGCGCCGTCGGGTGCGGCCGGTACTGCGGCGCCCGCGCCGGCCGGCGCGGGGGGTGCGCAGGTGCCGCCGGCCGCCGGTGAGGTGGTGTGCAAGGGGTCGACGGTGACGTTGTCGGGTGAGGCGGGTGCGCCGGCGGCGAGTAGTGGGACGTTTCCGGTGGGTACGAAGTTGAAGGTGACGAATCTGGACAACGGTCAGGCGACGACGGTGACGGTGAATGGTCCTTCGGGTAGTTGCGTGTTGTTGAACAACGCGGCGTTCGAGAAGGTGCGGGAGCCGGGCAAGAACCTGATCCGCCGGGCCCGCATCGAACGCGTGGGCTGAGCCACCAGAGCCCGATCGGAGTAGTTGGAGCCATGGCCGGGGCGCGCGCCCATCGCCCCCGCCATGGCGGCCCGTGAACCCGCCGGCACCGGGCGACACCCTGGTGGTGCCGACGTTCCACTACGCGGTCATCTTCGTTACGCCGCCTGTGGTCCGTCACGTACGCCGATGGAGGTGAGAGGCGGGTTCCTCCGATACCGGTGGACGTCGGGTGCAAGAGTCCACCGGAGCCGGAGCCGGAGCCGGAGCCGGAGCCGGAGCCGGGGTCCGGCGCCGGGGTCCGGCGCCTTGACAACACAAGTGATTAGCCGCCATATTACCTGCATGACGGGGAATGAAATCGACGGCGAGGCGCCCACGCTCGACCAGGCCAGGCGCCAGGTCCGACACTATGGCCTGGAGGTCGATCCGCAGGCGGTGCTGGTCGCGGTGCGGCTGATCTCGGCCGGTGCGCGGGTCGGCCGGATGGCCGAGGCGCACTTCGCCAAGTTCGGCCTGTCGACGGGGCGTTACCGCCTGCTCGCCGACCTGGAGGACCACGGCGGGGAGAAGTCGCCCTCGCACCTCGCGGTCGACCTCGGTGTCTCCAGGGCCACGGTCACCGGCCTGCTGGACGGTCTTGAGCGCGAGGGTCTCATCGCCCGCCGCCCGTCCACGGAGGACGGTCGGGGCACGGTGGCCGTCCTGACCGCACGCGGGGCGCAACGCCTGCGCGACATGGCGCCCGATCATTTCGGGCGGCTTGAGGCGATGGTGGGTGGCCTGTCCGTCGAGGAACGTGCGGTGTTCCTCGAACTGCTCGCCCGCGTCGTGCGCGGCAGTTCGGCCCTGGTCGCCGACTGACCCGGCTCTCGGTCGATGTGGCCCCGCCCTTCGGGTAGGGCCCTTTTTTCGGCGCAATAGTTAGCTGCCTAATTATCTTTACGGAGAGGGCCGCCGCCCCGGCGCCCCCTTCGCGTCCCGCACACATGACGGAAAGAGGTCGGCATGCCCGCAACGAAGGACAGAACCAGCCGCAGCCGAGCGGCCTCCCGGTCATCCCGGCCGTTCACCTTGTGGCGCGAGGTGCTGACCGCCTACGTCGCTCCCGCGCTGACGGCCGGTGCCGCCGGAGTCGCCACCGGGCAGCAGGACCTGGCCGTGGCCGCCTGCACCTCCATCGCGGGCACCTCCGCCGTGGTGGCGTTCCTGGTCGGCACCTGGCTGCGCCGCGGCGGGCAGCCCCGACGGTGGACCACCACCATCCCGCGCACTGCCCTGACCTCGGGACTCGTGATCATCGTCGTGGGTGCGGCGGCCGCGCTGGGATGGTTCACCGGCCAATGGCTCCCCACCCACACCCCGATCCCCGCCACCCCGTGGCTGGAGCGCCTGCGCATCGACCTGCCCGTCTCCGCAGCCCTCGCCACCACCATCGTCACCCTTCGTTGGCGTGCCACCACATCCCCGGCACAGCCCACCCCGAGGCCGGGCCCACCCACTCCGCGATCCCGCGCCTGACCGCGCCTGACTGCGCCCGAGCGCGCCCGAGCGCGACCAAGCGCGACCAGGCATGACCAAGAGCGCCAGCGCCCGAGCACGACCAAGCACGACCGAGCCCGCCCCGGCGGCACCGGCAGCCGGGAAGTCACCAGGAAATGAGCACACGATGATCGTTGTCATGGGAGCGACCGGAGCGACCGGGAACGCACTGCTCCACAGCCTCCTCGCACTGGGCGCGCCCGTCCGCGCACTGACCCGCACCCCGCACACCCCGATCCCCGGCACCGCCGGTATCCGTCAATCGGTCGACGTCCGGTACGCCGACGCCAACGACCCCCACTCGCTGCACACCGCGTTCAAGGGTGCGGACCAGCTCTTCCTCGCCATGGCCAACAGCCCCGAACAGGTCGTACTCGAAACCCGCGTCATCGACATCGCCGCGCACGCCGGCATCGGACACATCGTCAAGATCTCCGCGCCCGCCGCGGAACCCGACTCCCCGGTCGCCATCTCCCGCGGACACCACGCCGTGGAGGAACACCTGCGCGCCCGCGGGCTCACCCACACCATCCTGCGCCCCTACGCGTTCATGCAGAACCTCCTGCGCCTGGCCCCCACTGTTGCCGAGGGCGTCATCCTCGGCACGGCGGGCGACGCGCCCTTCAACCACATCGACTGCCGCGACATCGGCGACGTCGCCGCCACCGTCCTCACGAGGCCCCACATGGCTGGCGGCACCTACTCGCTGACCGGCCCCGAAGCGGTCTCTCATCCCGAAATCGCCTTTCGGATCGGCACTCTGATCGGGCGTCAAGTCCGCTACGTCCACCTCACCCCGGACGAGCTGCGCGACAACCTGATCCACCACGCCCACATGCCCGCCTGGCTCGCCGACCACGTGACGGAGATCCAGCGACTCGCCGTGACCCGGCCCGAGGCCCCCGACAGCACCGTCACGGACATCCTCGGCCGCCCGCCCCGCACCCTCGACGCGTTCCTGCGCGAACACCGCGCGGTCTTCGACCGATAGGGCGCCGACTCACAGCCCTTTACGAAGCCGCTTCGCGCCACCCCGAGCGGCCTGGTCACCGACGGCCGTGGATCCGGCACGTGCGTGCCGATCCGGCACGTGGATGCCGGTGCCCGGTTACGGGGGGAGGGTCTCGTCGAAGTAGCCGGGGCCCGTACGGGGAAGGACACGGAGCGCGCCGGTGTAGCGGCGGGTCCGGGTCTGCCAGGCGTGGTACCCGCTCATCCACCATTCCATGACCTCGACGTACGTACGGACATGGGCTCTCTCCCGCCCGGTCAGCCCAAGCCGCGTGCACACGTCCGGCACCTGCGCGGCGAGTTCCACGAAGCGTCGTGTGCGTCGTGCGACCTCCTCCCGGACCGCGGCGACGTTGAGGCCGGTGGCGTGCTCGCCGAGGGAGAGGGGGACGGCGGTGCCGGCGATGCCGCGGCGGACCTGTAGGTAAGTCTCCAGATCCCCTGGCGTGCCGCGGGTCCGTCCGATGGCCTCGTGGGCCTGGGTGGCGAAGTAGTACTCCCACTCGTGCGCGGTGCGAGCCGCCCAGCCGGGGTGGGAGCCATGAAGGCTTCGGGTCCGGATGTCGGAGAACGCGCGGGAGCAGGCGTCGGCGCCCGGTCCGGCCGGTGCTCCGTGGACGATGTCGATCAGCTTCCGGCAGACGGCCACGACACGTGCGGGGTCCCGGCCCAAGGGTCCGTCGAACTGATCGTCGAAGACGAAGAAGAACGCCATCGCGTCCGTACACAGGTCCAGGGCCGGTCCGCGCGCGTAGGGCATGCCGTGGGCGGCCGGCAGCGGCATGTCCCATGACGCGTACCACTCAAGGGACCGGCCGTACCCGACCAGTCCGAAGTGGTGCACCCATGCCAGGTTGCGCTGCCGGGCACCCTGAAGGTCGGGGCTCAGCGCGAGAGGGAAGGGCAGATCGAAGGGGACGTCCTACGGCACGTGACTCTCCGTGAGGTAGCCGACCCGGGCTCCCGGATCACGATTCTCGGGGTGGGGTTCCACGGTCTCGTGGAAGCCGGCCCCGTCCGAGGCGTCGCCCGGACAGCTCGCGGCCGATATCCGCCGTCTCGTCGTGTCGGACGTCCGGAAACCGCGCATCGGCAGTGCTCGGACCGACGCGTTCCCGTGGCTTGTCGTGGGGGCAGGGAACCGTCGGCCTGGTGTGCTTCGTGGAGGGAGGAGAGGACACGGCCGGTGAAGGGAGAGGCGATGCCAGGGACACCACGTCGCACGCCAGGACTGAGATGCGAGGACGCGCGGCTGATCGCCCGGGACGTCCTGTCGACCCACCACGTGGGGACGCCTCTCGCGGACGACGTGCTGCTGGTGGTCTCGGAGCTGGTCTCCAACGCGATCCGTCACGCCGGCGGCGTGACCGACTTCCGCGTGTGGTGTCTCCCGGGCTCGGTCGCGGTCGAGGTGTCGGACGGCTCCACGCTCCGGCCGTCCCCGCCGGGTACGCCGGTCGAGTCACCGGGAGGGTTCGGTTGGCTCCTGGTCAACCGGATCGCCGACCGTACGGAGATTCGGTCCGACCATGCCGGAAAGACGATCACGGCGTTCCTCTCGCTCACCCCCGAGGACTGAACCGCGGCACTCCGCCCTCTCCCGGCAACCCGCCGGCGGGTTGCCGCGCGCGATCGGCGCCCCACCCGGCAGGGATCGGCGCCCCACCCGACAGGGACGGCGCGGGAGAGCCCGCGGCCTCGCGACAGACCCGTGCCCGCCCGGATCCACGCGGTGGGCCGTACGGACCCTCGGGCATGGCGAAGGGTTTCGAACCGACTGATCGCGGCTAGGCGGTGCGTATGGTGCGAATCGGATACACGATGATGACCGAGCAGGCCGGGCCGCGTGAGCTGGTGTCCCACGTGGTGGGGGCGGAGCGGGCGGGGTTCGACTTCTCCGTCATCTCGGACCACTCGTTCCCGTGGCTGGAGTCCCAGGGACACGCCCCGTACGCGTGGAGCATCCTGGGCGCGGCGGCGCAGGCGACCTCCCGCATCCCGCTCATGACGTACGTGACCTGCCCGACCTTCCGGTACCACCCGACCGTCATCGCTCAGAAGGCGGCCACGGTGCAGATCCTCTCGGAAGGCCGGTTCCGCCTCGGGCTGGGTTCCGGCGAGAACCTCAACGAACACATCGTGGGCGCCGGCTGGCCCGCCGCCCACGTACGCCTGGAGATGCTGGAAGAGGCCGTCGACATCATCCGACGCATGTTCACCGGCGAGTACGTGAGCCACCACGGTGCCCACTTCGACGTGGAGAACGCGAAACTGTGGGACCTGCCCGATCACACGCCTCCTCTCGGCATCGCCGTCTCGGGTCCCCGCTCCTGCGCGCTCGCCGGACGGTACGCGGACCTCGTCATCGCCACCGAACCGAAGCGCGAACTCCTGGAGGCGTTCGACGCGCACGGCGGCGCCGGCAAGCCGAGGGTCGGCCAGCTTCCCGTCTGCTACGACACCGACCGGGACGCGGCCGTGGCCCGCGCCCACGACCAGTTCCGTTGGGCGCTCGGCGGCTGGAAGGTCAACTCCGAACTCCCCGGCCCGGCCGGCTTCGACCAGGCCGCCCGGCACACCCGCCCCGGGAACGTCGCCGAGGCCATCCCGTGCGGCAACGACGTGGAGGCCTTCGTGGAGGCGGTGCGCCCCTACGCGGAGGCGGGCTTCACCGAAGTCGCCCTCGTGCAGATCGGTGGCGCGCACCAGGAACCGTTCCTGGAGTGGGCCGAGGCGAAACTGCTGCCCGCCCTGCGGAACCTGTGAAGGGCGCCCGGACCATGAGCACGGCCCGCGCCGCCCTCTTCGACGTCGACGGCACCCTCACGGACACCAACCACCTCCACGTCGTCTCCTGGTGGGAAGCGCTGCGCCAGGCCGGGCACCGGGTGCCCGCACACGCCGTCCACCGGGCCCTCGGCCTGCCCGGAGAGGATCTCCTCGACCACCTCCTGGGCGAGGGGCGCGACCGCTCCGCGGACGACGGGCTCAGTGCCGCACACGACACCCTCTACGCCACGTACTTCGAACGGATCCCGTCCTTCGACGAGGTCGCCGATCTGCTGCGCGCACTGGCGGGCGACGGATGGAAGGTCCTGCTGGTCACCTCGGCCAAGGACAGGGAACTCGACGCCCTGCGCAAGGCCATCGACGCGGACGACGCCATCACCGACACCGCCACCTCCGAGGACGTCGACCGGGGCAAACCCGCACCCGACCAGGTCCGGCACGCCCTCGGCCTGGCCGGAGCACCACCCGAGCGGGCGGTGCTCGTCGGCGATTCCGTCTGGGACATGCGGGCCGCCACCCGAGCCGGCGTGACCGCGGTGGGCCTCCTGTGCGGAGGCATCCCCCGCGAAGACCTGGAGGAGGCCGGTGCGGTCGCCGTCTACCGAGACCCGGCCGATCTGCTGGCCGGCCTCGGTGCGAGCCCGTTCCTGCGGGTACCCGCGACCAACGGGGACGGTGACACGGCCAGGTAGCGGCATCGGAGCTCCGCCGCGCCCTGAGTGCGGCGGGCGGGGGATTCCGGGCGGTCCGACGCGCCGTGCGGCGTGCCGGCCGGGGCGTGGCCCGGCGCGGGGCGTACACATGGGAAGCGGCGTCAGCCGTACAGCCTCTGTTGGATCCAGAGTTGATGGGGTGCGCGATGGTGACGTCGGTCGAACCGATCACGCCGATCCCGGTTGCGGGTCGGACTCCAGGTCAGGTGATCGTGTCGTGGTTGACGACGACGGACCACAAGAAGATCGGACATCTCTATCTGATCGCGTCGTTCGGATTCTTCCTGGTCGGCGGTGTACTGGCGTTGCTGCTGCGGGCCGAACTGGCCCGACCGGGCATGCAGATCGTGTCGAACGAGCAGTACAACCAGATCTTCACCCTGCACGGCACCATCATGCTGCTGCTCTTCGCGACCCCGACCTTCGCCGGATTCGCCAACGCGATCATGCCGTTGCAGATCGGGGCTCCCGACGTGGCGTTCCCGCGTCTGAACATGCTGTCGTTCTGGCTGTTCCTCTTCGGCGGCCTGATCGTGCTGGGCGCCCTGCTCACTCCCCAGGGCGCCGCGGACTTCGGCTGGACCGCCTACACACCGCTGAGCAGTTCGGACCGCACCCCGTACATCGGCGGCGACATGTGGATCATGGGCCTGGCGCTGGCCGGCTTCGGCACGATCCTGGGGTCGGTCAACTTCGTCACCACGATCATCTGCATGCGCGGTCCCGGCATGACGATGTTCCGGATGCCGATCTTCACCTGGAACATCCTGCTCACCTCGGTTCTGGTGCTGTTCGCCTTCCCCGTCCTCGCGGCGGCCCTGCTCGTGCTGGAGGCGGACCGCAAGTTCGGCGCTCACGTCTTCGACCCGTCCAACGGCGGAGCGCTGCTGTGGCAGCACCTGTTCTGGTTCTTCGGGCACCCCGAGGTCTACATCATCGCTCTGCCGTTCTTCGGGATCGTGACCGAGATCTTCCCCGTCTTCTCCCGCAAGCCCGTCTTCGGATACCTCGGCCTGGTCGGCGCCACGATCGCCATCGCGGGACTGTCGCTCACGGTGTGGGCCCACCACATGTTCGCCACCGGCGCGGTCCTCCTGCCGTTCTTCTCGTTCATGACGTTCCTGATCGCGGTGCCCACGGGGGTGAAGTTCTTCAACTGGATCGGCACGATGTGGAAGGGCTCGATCTCCTTCGAGACGCCGATGCTGTGGTCCATCGGCTTCCTGGTCACCTTCCTCTTCGGCGGACTGACCGGGATCATCCTGGCCTCCCCGCCGATGGACTTCCAGGTCACCGACTCCTACTTCGTCGTCGCGCACTTCCACTACGTGGTCTTCGGCACCGTGGTCTTCGCCACGTTCGCCGGCTTCTACTACTGGTGGCCGAAGATGACGGGCACCATGCTCGACGAACGCCTCGGGAAGATCCACTTCTGGACCCTGTTCATCGGTTTCCACACCACGTTCCTCGTCCAACACTGGCTCGGCGCCGAAGGCATGCCCCGGCGCTACGCCGACTACCTGAAGGCGGACGGGTTCACCGCCCTCAACACGTTCTCGACCATCGGCGCGTTCCTCCTGGGCCTGTCCACCCTGCCGTTCCTCTACAACGTGTGGAAGACGGCCACCACCGCTCCGAGGGTCACCGTCGACGACCCGTGGGGCTTCGGCCGCTCGTTGGAGTGGGCCACCTCCTGCCCACCGCCCCGGCACAACTTCGTCACCCTGCCGCGCATCCGCTCCGAATCCCCGGCCTTCGACCTGCACTACCCCGAGGTGGCCGCGCTGGACGACGCGCGCCACCAAGGCAAGCGCGACGCGCTGGACGATCCCGGCAACCGTGAAACGCCCGGAGCCGACCGCGGCATCGCAGGCCGGTAGGGGGAGTGGTCGTGAGGAATCGGAACGAGGCGGCAGCGGGCCTGGCCGAACTGGAGGGCTACCTGATGAGCCGCGCCGCGCACCACACCGCGGCCATGGAAGCCAACGCCTTCGCCGACGAACTTCCCTGGCTCGGACGGGCGGAGCGCGAGGACGTCGTCCACCTCTACACCGCCCGTCACCTGGCACGGACCCGCGACGCCCTGTACGAGATCGCCGGCCGCAGCCACGAGCTGAGGGAGGAGTACGCTCACCGCTACCAGCTCCTGCGCCGCCGGTTCGTGGCCCTCGCCCTGCTCGGCGGTACGACCGGCCTCGCCGCCACCGTCCTGGCCGTCCTCGGAATCGGCCTGGAGCCGCGCTAGTCCCTGCCGTCGAAGTGGCGCCGCGGGCCAGGCGAGACTTCGACGACAGGGCCCGGGCCCGGTCGGGACGGGACGATCCGACGGCGGGGTCCGCGTCAGCCCACGAGTTCCGGGGCCCGCAGCACGGCGGACGGGATGCCCCACGCGTCGACGAGGTCGACCGCGAGGGGACGCACCTTGCGGCAGAGGTCGTTCACCTCGCGGCTGATGGCCTTGGACCGCTGGATGGTCAGCCGTCCGTGCTCCATGAACCAGGCCCGGTCCGCCTCGATCGTCGACAGGGCGAACAGGTCGCACAGGAGGGCGAGCGCCGCCTTCTCGTCCCCTTCGGGCATCGCGCGCACCTTGTCCACGAACGCCTCCGTCACCAACCGCTCGACGTGTGCGCGCGCGAGCGCGATGACGTGGTCCTGCACCTGCGAGAAGACGGCGCCCGGATCACGCTTCTCATCGATCCCGCGCTTGATCCGCCGGGCCAGACCGGCGAGCATGTGCTCCTCGCGGAACCGGACCATCGCGAGCTGGTACTCAGAGTCGAGCAGGCCGGCCTCCCGGTCCCACTCGTCGCCGCCGGGCAGCAGGTCGCGTACCCGTTCGAGCAGCTTGTGGGCCGAGGTCCGCTCGATGACGGTCTCGACGGCGAGGTTGGTGACGTAGCGGACCATGCCGAGCTGGTCGAGGTCCTCGAACTCGCTCGCGTGATCGGTGAGCAGCCCCTTGGCCACGAGTTGCAGCAGGACGTGATTGTCGCCCTCGAAGGTGGTGAAGACGTCGCTGTCGCTCTTGAGGGCGGCGAACCGGTTGACGGCGAGATAGCCGGCTCCGCCGCACGCCTCGCGGCACTCCTGGACGACCCGGGTGGCGTGCCAGGTGCCGATCGCCTTGAGGCCCGCGGCCTGCGATTCGAGCCGGCGCCGCGCCCGCGCGTCGTCCTCGATGCCGGAGAAGACCTCGTGCAACTGTGCCCGCACCCCGTCCTGCGCGACGTGCAAGGCGTACGTCCGGGCGATGAGCGGCAGCAGCCGTCGCTGGTGCAGACCGTAGTCGAGGAGCACCTGCTCCCCGGTGTCCGAGGCCGCCTGGAACTGCCTGCGCCGCACGGCGTACTTCGTGGCGACCGTCAGGGCGACCTTGGCGACGCCGATCCCGGCGCCCGCGACGCTGACCCGGCCCTGAACCAGGGTGCCGAGCATGGTGAAGAAACGCCGGTTGGGGTTCTCGATCGCACTCTCGTAGACGCCCTCGGGGGTGACGTCGGCGAACCTGTTCAGGAGGGCCTCGCGAGGCACCCGCACGCCGTCGAACCAGATCCGGCCGTTGTCCACGCCGTTCAGCCCCATCTTGCGGCCGTCGTCCTCGATCCGGACGCCGGGCGCCGGCCGGCCGTCGACCCGCAGGGTGACCACGAAGGCGTGCACGCCCCGGGACTCACCGTCCACCTCCAACTGGGCGAAGACAACGCCCAGTTCGGCATGGCGGGCCGCGTTGCCGATGTAATCCTTGCGTGCTTGGTCGTCGGGGGTGGTGATGACGAACTCCCCGCCGGCCGCGTCGTACCTCGCGACGGTGCCGAGCGCCTGCACGTTGGAGCCGTGCCCGGTCTCGGTCATCGCGAAGCAGCCCATCAGCTCCCCGGTGATCAGGTCCGGGAGGTGGGCGTCGTGGTGGCGTTCGGTGCCCAGGTGCAGGATCGCACCGCCGAAGAGCCCGAACTGCACGCCGACCTTCACCAGGACCGACAGGTCGCCGAAGGCCAGCGTCTCGAACGCGGCGATCGAGGCCCCGACATCGCCGCCCCCGCCGTACTCGGTGGGGAAGCCCATGCCCGTCTGGCCCGTCGCGGCCATCTTGACGACGATCTCGCGCACCCGCTCGCGAAACGCGTCGATGCCCAGCTCATCGGCCTCTTCGAGGACGGAGGCGTACGTCACCAGGTTGGTACGGACAAGGTCGCGGATCCCGGCGTACTCGCCGTCGAGCACCTCGGTCAGCGCGGAGACGTCGATCTCGGGCTGCACGTATCCGGTCGCGGTGGTGGAAGCGTTCTCGGTGGCCATGCCGCTCCGCTACCCCGCCGCGCGACGATCAACCGGCCACGAACCAACGGGCGCGAACGAGGAAGACCCGGGTGCGGCGCACCGTTTCACGCGAGGCTTGTCCGTCGTGGCGGACGGCACATGGCGAAGGCAAGGAGATTTCTCTCCTTGCCTCTCCCAAGGTATAGCGCACCGGGGGGCTTGCGGCAAGCCCCCGGTCACCGCGCAGAATCGTCCGCCGAGGCCACAACCTGCGGAAATGAGGCACGACATGCAGGTGATCTCGACAGGGCCACAGGCGCCGGTGACTCGGCCGGCCATCACGGTGCAACAGGACACGACCGCCTCGGAGGCATTGCAGTGATCGAGCAGTACGTGTGTGATCTCCAGGAGACCGACGAGACGCAGGTCGCGGTTGTCGGCGGCAAGGGCGCGCACCTGGGCGGGCTGTCGCGGATCGAGGGCATCCACGTACCGGGGGGCTTCTGCGTGACGACGAACGCCTTCCGGCGGATCATGGCGCAAGCGCCGTCGCTCGACGACCGGCTCGACGAACTGTCGCGCCTGAACCCGAACGACCGGGAGGAGGTCCGCGCGCTGAGCGCGCGGATTCGCCGAACCATCGAAGGGATCACGATCCCGGACGACATCGCGCAGGCGATCACCCGCGAGCTCGCCCGGCTCGGCGAGGACGCCGCCTGCGCCGTCCGATCCAGCGCGACGGCGGAGGACCTGCCGACGGCCTCCTTCGCCGGCCAGCAGGACACGTACCTGAACGTCGTCGGGCCCGCGGCGATCCTCCGGGACATCAGGCAGTGTTGGGCCTCGCTGTTCACCGAGCGGGCCGTGACCTATCGCCGGCGCAACGGCATCGACGACCGTGCGGTCCACATGGCCGTGGTCGTGCAGCGGATGGTCTTCCCCCACGCGGCCGGCGTCCTGTTCACCGCCGATCCCGTCACGGGCAACCGGAAGGTCGCCACCGTGGACGCCGGTTTCGGCCTCGGCGAGGCCCTGGTCTCCGGCCTGGTGAACCCGGACGTCTTCACGGTGCGCCACGATCGAGTCGTCGCCAGGACGATCGCCGCCAAACAGCGTGCCGTTCACGCCCTCCCGGCCGGTGGTACGCGGGAAGAGGCGATCGACCCGCGGCAGCAGGAGCAGCCGGCGCTGACGGACGCACAGGTCGTGCGGCTGGTGAAGCTCGGGCGGCGGATCGAATCGCACTTCGGCCGCCCGCAGGACATCGAATGGTGCCTGGTCGACGACGACTTCCACATCGTTCAGAGCCGGCCGATCACGACGCTGTTCCCCATTCCCGAGGCCGGTGACCAGGAGAATCACGTCTACGTCTCCGTCGGCCATCAGCAGATGATGACCGACCCCATGAAGTCCCTGGGGTTCTCCATGTGGCAGCTGACGGCCATGGTGCCGATGCACGAGGCGGGCGGGAGACTGTTCGTCGACGTCACCCGGCGCCTGGCCTCGCCCGCGAGCCGCGCGGGCCTCCTGGACGTCCTCGGGAAGGGCGATCCACTCGTCAGGGACGCACTGGAGACCGTCCTCGACCGCGACGACTTCGTCCCGTCGCTCCCGGACGGTGGCCCCGGCGCACCGCCGACCGGCCGTGGGCCCGCCCCGATCGTGAATCCGCCGGAGAACCCGATCGAGACCGATCCGGCCATCGTCACCGAGCTGATCGAGCGCAGCCGGGAGTCCATCGCCGCCCTGGAACGCGACATCAGGACGAAGACCGGACCGGCGCTGTTCGACTTCCTGCTGGAGGCCTTCGAGGAGCACAAGCGGGTCCTCGGCGACCCCTTGAGCATGCAGGCGATCATGGCGGGCATGGAGGCCACGTGGTGGCTCAACGACATGTTGCAGGAGTGGCTGGGGGAGAAGAACGCGGCAGACACGCTGACGCTGTCCGCGCCCGCAAACATCACGTCGGAGATGGGACTGGCGCTCCTCGACGTGGCGGACGTGATCCGCCCGTATCCGGAGGTGGTGGCGTTCCTCCAGGGCGTCGAGGACGAAGGCTTCCTGGACGGGATGGCGAAGCTCGCGGGCGGGAGCGAGGCGCGCGAGGCCATCGAGGGCTACCTCGACCTGTACGGCATGCGCTGTGTCGCAGAGATCGACATCACGAGGCCACGTTGGCACGAGCGCCCCTCGACGCTCGTGCCGGTCATCCTCGACAACGTCAGGAACTTCGAGCCGGGCGCGGCCGGGAGGCGCTTCGAGCAGGGACGGCAGAAGGCGCTGAAGAAGGAACAGGACGTGTTGTCACGCCTGCGGACCCTGCCGGACGGGGACCGGAAGGCCGACGAGACCAAGCGGATGATCGACCGGGTGCGCACCTTCATCGGGTATCGGGAGTACCCCAAGTACGGCATCATCAGCCGCTACTTCGTCTACAAGCAGGCCTTGATGGAGGAGGCCCGGCGCCTCGTGCGGGCGAACGTGCTTCCCGAGCAGGAGGACGTCTTCCACCTCACGTTCCAGGAACTCCACGAGGTCGTGCGCTCGAACCGGGCGGACCACCGGCTCATCGAGCAGCGCAAGGACGCGTTCCGGGCGTACCAGGCGCTCACACCGCCCCGGGTCCTCACATCGGACGGTGAGGCCGTCACCGGGGCGTACCGGCGCGACGACGTTCCGGCCGGCGCCCTGATCGGTCTCCCGGTCTCCGTCGGGACCATCGAGGGCCGGGCCCGCGTCATCCTCGACATGGGAGAGGCCGACCTCGAAGCGGGTGACATCCTGGTCACGACCTTCACGGACCCCAGTTGGTCCCCGCTGTTCGTCGGCATCGCCGGCCTGGTGACCGAAGTGGGCGGCTTGATGACCCACGGCGCGGTGATCGCCCGGGAGTACGGTCTGCCGGCCGTCGTGGGCGTGGAGCAGGCCACCCGGCTGATCCGCGACGGGCAGCGGATCCGCGTGCACGGTACCGACGGGTACATCGAGATCCTGCCGTGACGGACCCCGGGCCCGGTTTCCCCACTCAGCGGCGGGACGCCGTCAAGCCGCACGCCGTCGATGCGCGGGCGATCGACCTCGAACACGCCGGTCGCGGGGCGCATGGAACGGTCGGCGGCGGACACACGTAGTTCAACTGGCCTGACCGCAGCAGAAGTCGGGCCGCCCGTACCCACGCGCACCGAGGAGCGAGACGTCATGCCGCTGACATTCCGCAAGAGTTTCAGGATTCTGCCCGGCGTCCGGCTCAACATCAACCGCAAGTCGTGGTCGATCACCACCGGCGGCGGCAAGCACGGTCCCCGCCACACCCACAGCAGCACCGGACGGCGTACCACCTCCGTGGACCTGCCCGGACCCTTCGGCTGGCGCAAGACCACGCGCGGTTGATCCACGGGGTGCGCGCCTCGTCCACGACCCCCCGGCCGGGCAGGCCGGGGGGGGGCGTTCTGCGTACGGATCCGGTCGCGGACGCGCCCCGGCCGCCGGTCAGCGGCGGTGCATGGTCTGGAGGGCCTCGACCAGGACCCTCGGGTCGTGTCGACCCTTGTGGACGTGCGGGGGCTGCTTGTCGAGCCCGAGGAGGGTGGCCACGGCGGTCCAGGCGGTGCGCACGGAGTACTCGACGGTGAAGACGACGTCGTCGGGGACTTCCGCGTACTGGCCGATGAAGGCGAGGTTGGTGGAGCCCCGGGGGACGACCTGGGGGCGGTCACCAAGGCTGCGGACCAGGAACTGACTGGTGATGTAGGGCATCAGTGCCGGAATCACGATCGAGTTCTCGACGATCTGCTCCCCGGCCTCGCCGAACGGCAGGAGCCCCGTCACCTCCCGGAGGATCTCGCGACCACTGCACTCGCGCATCGGCTTCCTGACGTGCTCGCCCTTCTTGTCGGGGAAGAGGGCGTAGCCCCACCACACGAAGGTGTCCTCCGCCTGCTCGCGGAAGTGTGGTTGGTGGTTGAGGACGATGGTCAGCAGCCAGTTGGAGTCCTTGAAGGTGATCAGGCCGCCCTTGCCGGCCTCGCTCCCGGAGAACTTCTCCATCAGCTCGAAGAAGGTGGGGTCCTTGGTGGTGACCGTGAAGGACTCCCAGGTGGAGTCGGCGACGGAGGAGTAGAACACCTTCGGGTTCCCCAGTCCCTGCCGCTTGGCGGCGAGCTTCTCCCACAGGTGCCAGGCGCCGCCGGAACCGGAGGTGTCGAGGACGGGGGCGGTATCGGTGGAACCGGTGGTGGAACTCGCGGTCATGGAGCCGTTGGTGACCATCACGAGGTCCTTCGGGGCGACGGGGACGGTTTCCTGCCGGCCGCCGGTCTCCGTCCCGCCCCTGCGGGTCCACGTGATCGACTCGACGGTCAGCGCGTCACCCTCGACCAGTCCCAGGTCGGTGACCGTCGTCTCCCGCATGATGGTGACCCCGAGAAGGCCGCCGCCGACAGCGACGCGACTCCGCTCCCCACCAGATACGCCTTCGCCCTGTGCAGACCCCTTCGCAGGTGAGAGCGAACCGAACTTTTCGTCCCATCCTGTGGGCAAAGCGGGGGGACCGCATTCCCGTCCACCGCGGTCACCCCCCGTCTCCGCGGCGAGCCGGAGCCCGACCGTCTCGGGGGCGCGGTGAGCGAGTGTCGGTTCCTGTCGGTTCAGGGGGTCTGTCGGCCGGTGACCGCACTGACCAGCGGCGGTGCCTACGCCGAGGTGATGCTCGCGCCTGCCGACCTGGTCTTCGACGCCGCGGGCGTGGACCCGCGAACCGCGGCCGGACTCGGCTGGGCCGCCCGCACCGCCTACGACCTCGTCAACACGGTCGCCCGGGTGCGTGCCGGCGACAGCGTCCTCGTCCACGCCGCGGCTGGCAGCCTGGCCGCACAGTTCGCCAGACGGGCGGGCGCCGAACGGAGCCGAACCCACCCCCACCGGCCGGCCGAAAGCGCCCGTACCGCACTGCGCATGGTCGCCTCCGGACAAGTGAGTCCCGACATCACCGCCGAATACGAGATGGCCGACCTCGACGAAGCGGTCCGACGCCTGGCGGAGGGAGGCACGCACGGCAAGAGCGTCCTGCGCATCACCGGAAGCGAGGCTCCGGCCCTCCGCGGCTGACGGACGATCTCCCTGGAGCCCCCGGGGCACCTCGCCTCGTGCCTGAACGCGACACAAGGGCGTCGGCCGAACACCCGGGGCTCTCCGGCCCGCGTCGTCCGCCGCGACCGGGCGGGGACGGCGCGTCGTGTGATCGATTGGTAACAGTGACGGGCGGCGGGCAACGAGCGGGTCGGCGGGCCTGTCTGGTTGGTCGGCGAGGCGCACCGGGTCATGGGCGGTCCTCGGAGGGAAGCCCGTGACCTGGACGAAGAGGAGAAGAAGGCGTCGAGCCTGACGAACACGACATGAAGGAATGACTCTCTTGACCACTCGCTTACGACGAGACGTCCGCCGCCCGCGGATGATACTGGCGCTGATGGCGGCCCTGTTCGGGATCATCAGTGTCACCGCGCTGACCACGACCCCCGCCTCAGCGGCCGACCAGCGTCAGGCGATCTACGCCATCGCACACCGGGTCAACACCCTGGACGGCGTGGACGCCGCGCTCAAGCACGGCGCCAACAGCATCGAGATCGATGTCTGTGCCTGGTGGAACCCCAACGAATGGCGCGCCTACCACGACTGCTCCTCGGCCGGTGACAATCGGCGGGGCCCCAGCGTCGACAGCATGATCGACCGGATCCTCTCCAACGCCAATGCCGGGCGCCGGCTGTCGCTGGTCTGGTTGGACATCAAGGACCCGAACTACTGCGGCGAGGAGCCGAACCGCGGATGCAGTGTCGCCGGCCTGCGCGACAAGGCGCAGAGGCTGACGGCCGCCGGGATCCAAGTGCTCTACGGCTTCTACGAGTACCACGGCGGCAGCACCCCGGACGTCGGCGGCAGGGGCTGGAAGAGCCTGGAAGGCAGGCTCGGCAGCCTTGAGGGCATCACGACCACCGGTAACCGCGACCAGGTCGTGGGCGCCTTCAACCGCTCCGGTTCCGGATTCCCGACAGGTCGCCGGGTCATGGACTACGGCGACTCCGACATCACCAAGGGGTTCGGCAACTGCACCGAGGCCACCTGGAACACGTGCGCGGAGCTGAAGAAGGGCGCCGGGGACCGTGCGGCCGGACGACTGGCCGCCACGATGTCCTGGACGACCACCTACAACGACCCCTGGTACATCGACAAGCTGCTGGGTGACGCGCGGGTGGACGGCATCATCGCCGGCTACGGCGCCTTCACCGGGGTGCGCGAGTACGACGACAGCTGGCAGTGCGCGAACTCCATCAACCTCATCCGCGACTGGGTGAACCGCCACGGTTCCACCCACCGCATGGCCACCAGCGCGGACCGTCTGTTCAGGTAGCGGACGACCGGGGCCGAGGCCTGTAACGGCCCCTGGATCCATGGGCCCTTGGCTCCACGGGCCCATGGATCCCTTCAGACGGTCGGCCGGGGACCCGGCCGACCGTCTTCTCGGCGGCGAGGCGCCGCCAGGTACCCCACGCCTGCGCCCGGGCGAGTGCACACGGAACGCCGACCCCTCGACACGGCCAAGGCCCTCACGATGGTGATCGATACGGCCACCGTCCTCGATCGCCCCGAGGAGACCGCCCCTTGGCGTGACCGGCTCGTCCGGATCCCCCTCGACGCCGAGCAGCGCCTCCAGGTCGAAGCCGTGTTGCGCAACGCCGCGCAGGTCCCGCCGCCCGATCGGCCGGAAGCTGCAGAGGACGCGTCCGGCTCCTGAGGGTGTGGCTCCTCGGTGAGGGGGAGTCGACTCCGCACCGACACCGACGTTCCGGGGTGGGGGTGCGCCTCACCCCCTCGCGCCGCGTCGCGGTCAGTCGCGGGTGACGGTGTAGCCGGTGTCGTTCAGTGCGGCGGTCCACACATCGCGGTCGAACCATTTGGCGATGTCAGGCTTCAGCGCCGTGATGCCGTCCATCCTCGCCTGCCAGTCGGCACCGGCCCGCCCCCGCTTGTCCCGGCATCCGGTACAGCCGTCCTCGCCGTGGATGTGGCCGGCCATCCACGCGTTGACGGCCACGCCGAGGACGACCAGGTAGAGGTCCCCGCCGTTCTCCTCCAGGGCGGTGGGGACACCCGCGAGGATGAGTGCCAGTTCCGGGTTGTCGACCGGCGGCGTCGGCGGCTGCCCGATCTCCCACCCGGGAGTCTGACCCCCTTCTGTCCGTCCCCGCTGTTCGGTGGCGCAGGCCACGTGGCCGTCGACGCCGAGGTGTTTCCTGGCGGACCGGGTCTGGATCCCGAGCCGTTCGGCCATGAGACGCATGCTGTCCCTGACGGTGTCGGCGATCGTGCCGCGGCGGAACGGAAAGCCTCGGCGGGTCGGTTCGGAGAGCGTCACGGCGGTGGCGTCCTTGAACGCCTTCGTGTTCCTCATGGACGACATACTCGCGGATTCCCCAAGGAACCCGACCCGTTTCGCACCTGTTCGCTCGGCCCCGTGTGCGCGCCGTCAGGGTGCGCCCGTGGCCTGCCGTCGGTTCCCACCTGTGGGTTCCGGGTGCCGGGCGGCACCTCAAGAACTGCTCCTGCCCGGGTCATCCCGCCACGACCGGGCCAGGTCGTGGCGAGCCGCACGGCCGAAGGCACCGCGATCCGCGCGAGGTCACGCTCGATGTTCCGCGCCGGGTGCGGTCAATGCCTCCCCCCGCGCACTGGTTTGGCAGGACAAGCGCGGCACCGGAAGCCCCTGGCGTACCGCCAACCTCACAAGTGGTGGGAACCACCGCCGGACCGAGAAATTTCCCCATCGCCATTTCGAGTCACTTTCGAGCGACCACCCCCGACTTGTTCATCGTTGAACATCTTTTGTGAGTACAGATCAGGGTGCTGATCGCGGCCATGTCGGGATTTCTGATCATGTCCCTTCGCTGGTTGGAGTCGTGGCGGAAAACGAACTCCTCACCACCGTCCGATGAGAGAGGACCTGTACGGGGGCAGTCCCGCGCTATAGCGTTCGCCGTTGTCACACATCAGCTCGCACTCAACCCGTCACCCGATCGAAATGTGGTGCCGGCCGATGGTGAAGTCGAAAACGGCGCTCATTGACATCGAGTGCGCAAAGGGCCTGTTGGGGGAGTCGGGACGAGGGAGTCGTCGCAGTCTTCATGATTCGATGTCACCAGGCTCTCCGTGAGGAATCACAACGAACAACCAGGGCTGTCCATTTCGCGAACGTAGGCGGCTATTTCATCGAACAGGCGGTGTATTAAAGCCCCGTCAACGCCTGTGCGCCGCCATTCACGCCGGACCACGCCATCCATCGTCGCAATACCCCTGTGCGCTCACCGAACCAAGTGACATTCATCGGGCGGACGTTGTACGTTTCTTACCGAAGGCATATTCCAACCAGCGGTTCTCGCCGTTGAGAGGGACAGGCATGACGAGCCACGCAACCGAAGTCGACCTCGAAAGTCTGCTACGCCAGGCGCTACTGACCACGGATACCGGAAAGCGTTGGACGGCCGACGCGGACGAGATGTGGTGCCGCCTCACACACCACCGCGGCATACAGCGCCGGCAGGGTTGGAAACTGCACGTGTCCGCCACCGCCGCCTCCGCACCTGACGTCCTCGTGAAGGCCCTGGACGTGTTGCTGAGCGGGGAGGCGACATTCAAATTCGTCCGGTCACTCGACCAGGTGAGCGCGCTCAACTCCCGTGCCACGCCGCGAGGGAGTTCGGGCAAGTTCATCACCATCTACCCGCCCTCCGACGACGACGCGGCCCGAATGGCACTTGAGCTGCACAAGGCCACGGCGGGACTGGCCGGCCCCCGGATCCTGTCCGACCAGCCGTACGCTCCACACAGCCTGGTGCACTACCGCTACGGTGCCTTCGTCGGCCGGCGGCGACTGTCGGAGCAGGGTCTGCTGGTGTGGTTCATCGAGGACCCCGACGGCAATCCCGTGGAGGACAAGCGCACCGGTCAGTACGCTCCACCCTCCTGGGCGGTCAGCCCCTTCCCCGCCTCGGTACCGCTGCCACCCCGGCAGGAGAAGGCGGCGAGCAACCCGGTGGTGCTCGGCGGCCGATTCTCGGTACGGGAGGCGATCCGGCACACCAACAAGGGCGGCGTCTACCGGGGAACCGACGTCACCACCGGCGCACCCGTGGTGATCAAGGAAGCCCGGCCACACGTCGAGGGCGACTCGTCCGGCTCCGACGTACGCGACTGGCTGAGGGCCGAGGCCAGGACGCTGGAGAAGCTCAAGGGCACGGGACTCGCACCGGAGCCGCTCGCGATGTTCGAAACGGGCGGTCACCTCTTCCTCGCCCAGGAGGAAGTGCCGGGTGCACCCCTGCGCACCTGGGTGGCCGAGCGCTTCCGCGACGTCGGAAGCGAACACTACCGAGCGGACGCACTCGCGCAGGTTCGACGCCTGGTGGACCTCGTCGCGGCGGCCCACGCCCACGGCTGCGTACTGAGGGACTTCACGCCCGGCAACGTCATGGTGCGCCCGGACGGCGAACTGCGCCTCATCGATCTGGAGCTCGCCGCCCTGGAGGGCGACGTCACGCTCCCCACCCAAGTGGGAACCCCCGGCTTCAGCGCCCCCGAGCGTCTGAACGACGCTCCCGTCTCCCCGACCGCCGACTACTACAGCCTCGGCGCCACCGTGTGCTTCGTGCTCGGCGGAAAGGTGCCGAACCTGCTGTCCGAGGAGCCGGCCACGAGACCCGCGCAGCAACGGTTCGCCGAGTGGCTGACCGAATGCGCCGGAACACTGCGCATGCCGGACGGCCTGCCCGAGATGATCCTCGGGCTGATGAAGGACGATCCCGGCGAGCGCTGGGACCCTGCCAGGGCGAGTGAGGCACTTCGCGCGATGGACCCGACGCGGCGGCCCGCGTACCCCGCCACCGGACCGGTACGCACGGACGAGCCACACGCCGCGACGCGGGTCGCGGTCAACGGGATGGTGAACCACCTCGTCGATTCGATGACCCCGGGCGATGACCGGCGGCTGTGGCCCGTGTCCACCCTGGCCGGGGAGACCGACCCCTGCACCGTGCAGCAAGGCGCGGCAGGTGCACTGGCGGTCCTGACGCGGTACTTCGAACTCACCGGCGACCCGCGCCTGCCCGAGCTGATCGCCACCGCCGGCAACTGGATCGCCGCCCGCACCGACACCCGCTCCATACGACCCGGCCTGCACTTCGGGGGCCGCGGCATCGCCTGGGCGCTGTACGACGCCGGACGTGCCATCGACGACCGCGCGCTCACGGACCACGCGTTGGCCCTGGCGTTGGCCCCGCTGGAATCGACGCCCAGTCACGACATCACCCACGGCTCCGCGGGCAGCGGACTCGCCGCCGCCCACCTGTGGCACCGGACCGGTGACCCACGCCTGGCCGAGCTGGTCGTCGACGCGGCCGACCGGCTGGCAGCCGCCGCACGACCCGAGCCGTCCGGCGTGAGCTGGCCGGTTCCGGCGGAAGCGGTGTCCACGGAGGCCGGCAAACGCTATCTCGGCTTCGCGCACGGAACGTCCGGCATAGGCTGCTTCCTCCTCACCGCCGCGGCCATCACCCACCGCCCCGAGCACATGGAACTGGCCGTGGCGGCGGGAGAACACCTGGTGGCCAACGCCGTGATGGTCGGGCAGGCGGCCCAGTGGCCGGCCCAGACCGCGGACGTGCCCACGGCACCGTACTGGTGCCATGGTTCGGCGGGCATCGGTTCCTTCCTCGTCCGGCTCTGGCAGCGGACCGGGGACAAACGGTTCGGCGATCTCGCCCGCGGCGCCACACACGCCGTCATGGAACGCGCCTCTCGCGCCGCTCTGACCCAGTGCCACGGGCTGGCGGGGAACGGAGACTTCCTCCTCGACATGGCCGAGGCCACCGGGGATCCCGCCTACCGCGCCATGGCCGACGACCTGGCCCGTCTCCTCGTCTCCGAACGGGCCCACCGCCACAACCACGTCGTCTTCCCCAACGAGTACGGGGACGTCTCGACGAGTTGGAGCGACGGAGCCGCAGGAATTCTCGCCTTCCTCCTGCGAACCCGCCACACAGACCCCCGGCACTGGATGATCCGGCAGCCGGGCTGAGCGACAGGGACCCCTGTCGCCACCGCACAGAGAAGGAGAATGTCATGGAGAACCAGGACCTCAGCCTGCTCGCCCACCTGCACGCCCTTCCGGAGACCGACCCGGTCGGCGTCGACGGCGCGCCGTTCGCCGCGACCTGCGAGTGCGTCGGCCTGCTGACGCTCCTCAACACCATCTGTATCGGCATCAGCTGCGCCTAGCCGAGCACCTCCGTCCGGTGGCCGCCCCGGGGCAGCCACCGGACGGAGCCAAGGCCGCTGTGGCCGGCAGGCCCGCCGCAGACACCCCCGTGGACGAGGACCCGACCATGCAGCCACCCGCCGGAGACGACGCCCGCACCCAGGAGAACCTCCTGACCACCGTCCCCACGCACCCGGACACCACCCGGTCCACGGCCCCGCCGGCGTACGCCATCAGCACGCGCGGTCTGTTCAAGAGCTACGCGGGTCCGGACGGGACCACCACCCACGCAGTTCGCGGCCTGGACCTGGACGTGCTCCAAGGCGAGAGCTACGCCTTCCTCGGCCCCAACGGCGCGGGCAAGTCCACCACCCTCGCCCTGCTGTGCGCCCTGGCCCGCCCCACCGCCGGACAGGCCACCGTGGCGGGCGTCGACGTACTCCGCCGACCGGAGCAGGTACGCAGACTCGTCGGGATGCTCTTCCAACACAGCGCCCTGGACCCGGACCTGACAGCCGAACAGAACCTGCACATCCACGCACGCCTCTACGGACTGCGCCGCCGCCACGCCCGCCTGCGCGCCGCCGAGACGCTGGAGATGGTCGGGTTGACCGACCGTCGACGTTCCCTGGTCCGCACCCTGTCCGGAGGGATGCGCCGCCGCCTGGAACTCGCCCGAGGGCTGCTCCACTCACCCCGGGTCCTGTTCCTCGACGAGCCGACCACCGGACTCGACCCGCACGCCCGCCTCCAGGTGTGGGATCACCTGCGCGCACTGCGCGACCGGCACGGCAGCACGCTCTTCGTCACCACCCACTACCTGGAAGAGGCGGAGAACTGCGACCGCCTCGGCATCATCGACCACGGCCGACTCGTGACACAGGGCACGCCCCTCGCACTGAAGGCCGCGATCGGAGACGACCGGGTGGTGCTGCGCACGAGCGACGACGCGGCGGCACGACAGGTCGTGGGCCGCACCGCGCCGTCGGGTCTCACCGTGACCCTGGACGGCGAAGGGGTGACCCTGAGGGTCCCCGACGGCAGCGCCTGGATCCCCCGCCTGTGCGCCGCACTCGAAGCGCACGGCATCGCGGTGCACGCCGCGTCCGCGACCCCGCCGACACTGGACGACGTCTTCTTCCACCACACCGGCCGCAGCATCCACGCCCCCCGCCCGACACCGGCCACCGCCACCCCGGGCGCGACCACGGCAGCAACCGAGGAGGCCTCATGACCGCACCCGCCCTCCCGGCCTCGGACGCCTCCCGCACCCCTGATGCCCCGGGCGCCTCCACCGACACCGGCCGGGAGTCGGGGGCCCCTCTGCGTCACGAACTGCGCGCGGTACACGCCCTGATCTACCGCGATCTGCTGCGCCTGTCCGCCCAACCCACCCACACCGCCCTGATGCTGCTCCAGCCGGTGCTCTACCTCTTCATCCTGGGAGGCGGTCTCGCCGCCCTGATCCCCAACTCCTCGCTGGGCGTGGGCTACCAGACCTACCTCTTCCCGGGCATGCTGATGATGACGGTACAGACGCCGGCCATCATGGTCGGCATCCGCCTGATCACCGACCGGCAGAGCGGCTACCTGCGCGAACTCCTGATGGCCCCGGTCCGCCGGACCACCCTGCTCCTCGGAAGCTGCGCGGGCGGCACCATCGTCTCCACGATCCAGGGAGCCGTCCTGCTCGCCCTGGCCGGAGTCGTCGGCCTGCCCTACGACCCGCTCCTCATGGCGCTGCTCCTCGCCGGCATGATCCTCACCTCCTTCACCATCACGGCCCTGTCCCTGGCCCTGGCCGTGAGCCTCAACCGGCCCGAGATCTTCCACATGCTGCTCGGCCTGGTGATGATGCCGTTGCTGTTCCTCTCCGGCGGCTTCTTCCCGATCGAGAACCTGCCGGGCTGGGCCCACACGCTGGCCGCCGTCAACCCGCTCGCCTACGGGGTGGACCTGCTCCGCCGCGGCATCGCGCTACGGGTACCGGACCAGGCGGCCACCGCGGGCATCGAGTGGTCGAACTGGCAACCTCCCCTGCTCCTGGAAGGCGCCCTCCTGCTGACCGGCGGAGTCCTGGCCCTGGTCTGGGCCGCGCACCGCTTCAGCCGCCCCGAATGACACGCGGACGGGGCACCGAAACGAGTCCGGGTCCACCTCGCGCCCGGAGCCGCCCCCGCTCTCAGCCCGAGAGCGCCTTGTCCCAGCCGCGGTTGACGGCGCGTCGAGCATTCTCCGTCTGCGCCTCCGTCGGGAACGTCGGTGTGCCCTCGACCGTCGGCAGCTTCTCCGCGGCCGCCTCGTCGAGGGTGCCGTTCTTCCGCATCGCGTCCATCAGGACGGGACGCGCATAGGCGCCGAGCCGGAGATTCTGGCCTTCCGGGCTGAAGAGGTACTCCTGCCACAGACGTGCCGCGGCGGGGTGTGGGGCGTCCTTGTTGACCCCGTTCGCGTAGTACTGGGCGAAGCTGCCGTCGAAGGGGATGGCGGTCCGCCAGTCGACATCCGCTCCCTTCCTCCGGAATTCGTCGGCATATCCGAGATTGAGGAAGTCCCAGTCGATGCTGATCGGGGTCTGGCCCTTCGCGATCGTGGCCACCGAGGATTCGACCGGGATGAAGTTTCCGTTCCTGCGGAGCTCGGCGAAGAAGTCGATACCGGGTTGGATGTTGTCGAAGGAGCCGCCGTTCGCCAGGGCCGCCGCGTACACCCCGGCGAAGGCGGAGCCGGATTTCGTGGGGTCGCCGTTGAGCGCGACCTTTCCCTTGTACTCGGGCTTGCGCAGATCGGCGAATGTCGAAGGGCAGGTCTTGACGCGCTTGGCGTCACAGCCGATCGAGACGTAGCCGCCGTAGTTGTTGTACCAGCGGGCTCGCGAGTCCTTCTGTTCCTCGGGGATCTGGTCGTACTCGGTGACCTCGTACGGGGCGAGCAGACCCTGCCGGGCCGCGGACTGCGCGAACGAGCCCCCCACGTCGATCACGTCGGGGGCGAGGCCCGCGGCCCTGTGCTCCTTCAGGGCGTTGATCTCGTCCTGACTGGTCCCCTCCGGATTCTCCACGGTGACCTTGATCCCGTACTTCTTCTCGAAGCCTTCGATCAGCGCGCCGTAGTTGGCCCAGTCGCTCGGCAGCGCGATCGTGTTGAGCGAGCCCTCCTTCTTCGCCGCCGCAACCAGTGCCGCCATACCACCCGTGTCCGCGGCCGAGGTGGCCACCGCGGGCGCTCTCGGTGTGGCGGCGGGCTTGTCTCCACAGGCGCCCAGGGGCCCTGCCGCGAGGGCCAGGCAGGCGGCGACGGAGGCTGTCCGGAGACGGGATGCGGGCACAAAGGCTCCATAACGGGCGATCGTCCACTGATCGAGGCCAGCGTACGTTCGGCGGCCCCGCCGCGCAGTCCCAGACGGTGGTGTCCGCCACCGTCTTCGTGACCGCCGTGCCGGCGGATCCTCAGAACCCCTCCTCGCCCCATCCGGCCAGGAGCACCTCCGCCAGATCCATCGGGGGCGGTGCGCTCTCGTCGTGGAGGGTCTGCTCGCTCCAGATGATCTTGCCGCGGGCGGTGTAGCGGGTGCCCCAGCGTTCGGCGAACTGCGCCACGAGGAACAGGCCGCGACCACCCTCGTCGGTGTCCTCGGCCCGACGCAGGTGCGGGGAGGTGCTGGACCCGTCGGAGACCTCGCAGACCAGGCTCCGGTCGTACAGCAGCCTCACCCGGATGGGCTCGGTGCCGTAGCGGATGGCGTTGGTCAACAGCTCGCTGAGGATGAGTTCCGTGGTGAAGGCGATGTCCTCCAGGCCCCAGTCCGCCAGTCTGCGGGCGCAGGCGTTGCGTACCGGAGACACCGCGGCGGGGTCGGGGGACACCTCCCACTCGGCGATCCGCGCGGGGTCCAGCCGGCGGGTGCGGGCCACCAGCAGCGCGACGTCGTCGACGGGCCGGGTGGGCAGCATCGCGTCGATCACCGCGGTGCAGGTCTCCTCGGGGCTGCGGGCAGGCCCGGCCAGGGCGGCGGACAGCGCCGCGTGGCCCGCGTCCGGATCGCGGCCCCGGCTCTCGACCAGCCCGTTGGTGAAGAGGGCCAGCCGGGAGCCCTCGGGCAGGGTGATCGTCATGGTCTCCATCGGCAGACCCGCGCCCAGACCCAGCGGCGGGGAGACGGGAACGTCGGGGAAGGACACGGTTCCGTCGGGGTGGACGAGGGCGGGGCCGGGATGCCCGGCGGTCGCGGCCGTCACCTGCCCCGAGACGGGGTCGTAGATGGCACACAGACAGGTGGCCCCGGTGATCCCCTGCCACTCCTGCTCGTCGGTGTCGATGTGGGCGACCAACTCGTCCAGGTGGCTCAGCAGCTCGTCCGGAGGCAGGTCGAGGGTGGAGAAGTTGTACACGGCGGTGCGCAGGCGACCCATGGTGGCGGCGGCGTGCAGACCGTGGCCGACGACGTCGCCGACCACCAGGGCCACCCGGGCACCGGGCAGCGGGATGACGTCGAACCAGTCGCCGCCCACCCCGGCGTGGGCGGCCAGGTAGCGGTGCGCGACCTCGACGGCGGACTGCTCCGGTACGCGCCGGGGGAGCAGGCTGCGCTGCAGGGTCACGGCCATGGTGTGCTCGCGGGTGTACCGCCGGGCATTGTCGATGGACAGTGCCGCCCTCGCCGTCAGCTCCTCCGCGAAGGACACGTCCTCCTCGTCGAACGGCGGGGAGTCCTCGCCCCGCCAGTAGCAGGCCATGCCCAGCAGCACCCCCCGCGCCCGCAGGGGCACGGAGATCAGGGAGTGGATGCCGCGGTCCTGGATCTGCCGGGCGTTCGCCTCGTGCTGGGCCTGCCGGCGCCGGGGGGAGGCGCGCAGGTCCGCCTCCAGGACCGCGTGGCCGCCTGCCGACCCGGGGGCCATGGGGCCGGTGGGAGCGAACCGGATCAGCTCGCCGACGGGGGACAGCGGATGGTTTCCGTCAAGGCCGACGACGGCGGTGCGGCGCATCTCGGTACTCGCCTCGGACGGCTCCTCCCCGCGCAGTACCGGGTCCAGCAGGTCGACGGTGACCACATCGGCGAACCGGGGGACGGCCGCCTCCGCCAGTTCCTCGGCGGTGCGCTCCAGGTTCAGCGTCGTTCCGACCTGCACCCCCGCGTCGTACAGCAGGTTCAGCCGCTCGCGGGCCATCTCGGCCCTGCCGGACAGCGCCCGCAGTTCGGTGGTGTCGCGCAGGGTGACGACGGTCCCGGCCTCGCCGTAGGGGGCGGTGCGCCGGATGTTCACCGCCAGCAGCCGATCGGCCGCCCCGTGCAGCTCGTCGGTCGCGGAACGGCCCGAGGCGATCGACTCGGCGATGCCCTCCTCCAGACCCAGGTCCGTGACGGGGAGCCCCTCCGCGTGCACCGGCAGGTCCAGGAGCCTGCGCGCCTCGTCGTTGGCCAGCAGCAGCCGCCCGTCACCGCCGACGATCAGCACGCCCTCGCGCACCGCGTGGAGCACCGCGTCGTGATGCTCGTACATCCTGGTCATCTCGGCCGGTCCCAGGCCGTGGGTCCGCCGCAGCAGCCGCCGGCTCACCAGAGCCGTCCCACCCGCCGACAGGATCAGCACCACGGCCGCACTGCCCAGGACGACCGGCAGCTGCCGGTTGACCATGCTCTGCACGTTCTGGACCGTGACCGGGGAGGTGACGACGGCGATGACCCGGCCGTCGGGGTCCTTGACGGGAACCACCGAGACCACGGACCGGCCGAGGGACCCTTCGAAGGTCTCGGTGAAGGACGTGCCGGCCGCCGCCTTGGAGAACGGGCCGACGACGTGCTTCCCGATCTGCCGCGGATCGCTGTGGGTGAGCGTGACGCCGTCGAGCGTGTACACGTTGATGCCGTCGACCTCGGCGATCTTCCGGGCCGCCTCCGCGCTCGGCTGCAGCACCGCGCTCGGATGGGCGCTGCGCAGGGCCGGGACGATTCCCGGGGACTCCGCGAAGGTTCCGGCGGCGGCGAGCGTCCGGTGTCGGGCGTCCTGCATGGCGGAGCTACGGGCCTGCACCACGAGGGCCCCCACCGCGGCGGCGACGAGAAGCATCACGACGGCCAACTGGAGGAGGAACACCTCGCCGGCCACGCTGCGCACGCTCAGCAGGGAGGACAGACGCTGCGGCCTGCGGACCCTGCCCTTGGGGGGCCGGACGTGCTCCTGATCCACCGGGCGATGTCCTGACCTGGGACGGCGCGGGGACGCGGAAAAGATCGCGGTCAAGCCGAGGAGTCGGCGCCGGAGATCTCCCAGGAAAACGCCCATGCTCCAGTTTCCAACCTCTTCGGGTCGTCGGCAGCGGGGAGCGACGGTCGCCGGGCCCCGGCGATCTTGGTACTGCCGCGCGGAGGCGGGGTGCGGCGCCTCGCGCCGGGGGCGCGGGTGGGGGTCCGGCCCGCCACCGCGGCGGCGACCGGGTCCCCGCGAGGACGGTGAACCTGAGTGGCGGCCATGCGTCCGGGCAGGGCAGGCTGTACTCATGAGAGCGCCCTTGCGCTCGCCCCCGGGACCGGGAGCCGGCGGTCACCACCAGGTCCTCTTCGCACTCGCGGAGTGCCTGCCCTTCGCACTCGCCCTGCTGGTGCTCCTCGTCGAGCTCACGCCCGCGCACGTCCTGTACACCGGACCCCTGCTGGTCGCGACGCCCGCTCTGGCGGCGGTGACGATGGGCCCCAAGGGCACGCTCGCGGCGACGGGAGTGGCCGTCGGAGTCAGCGTGGTCACCGCCACGCACAACCATGCCTGGGGCGGCCAGCAGGTCTACACGAACTTCCTCGCCCTGTTCATGGTCTCGGTGGCGAGCTTCATGACGAGCCGCACCGCGCGCACCCGCCGGGAGAACGAGCTGAACCAGGTCCGCCGGATCGCCACGGCCGCCCAGGAGGTCCTGCTGCGGCCGGTGCCGGCAAGGCTGGGCGCCGTCAGGGCGGCCAGCCTGTACCTGGCGGCCGAGAAGGGCGCGCAGATCGGCGGTGACCTGTACGAAGTGGTCCAGACCCGGTACGGGATCCGGATGATCGTCGGGGACGTGCGGGGCAAGGGGCTGCCCGCCGTCCGGGCCGCCGCGATCGTGCTGGGTGCGTTCCGGGAGTCCGTGCACTACGAGGAAGACCTGGTGGAGGTCGTCAACCACTGCGAAGCGGCCCTCTGGCGCGATGCCGCCGTCGCGGGCGCGGCCGGGGCCGACGGCGACGACATCCTTCTCGAGGGGTTCGTCACCGCCCTCGTGGCCCAGGTCCCGGACAGTTCCCACGTCGAGGTGATCAACCGCGGCCATCCACCGCCGCTGGTGCTGCGCGACGGCACGGTCCGGTCCCTGACACCCACCGAACCCTTGCCGCCGTTGGGGCTCGCGGAGTTCATCGGCGGACCTCCCGGGCGCGTGGACAGCCATGCGTTCGCACCGGGGGACAGGCTGCTGCTGTACACCGACGGCGTCATCGAGGCCCGAGACCCGGGCGGCACCTTCTTCGACCTGCCCGAGGCCATGGTGGGCATGTGCGACGACACCCGGGAGGAGTTCCTGGAGGGGTTGCGCCGGGCATTGCTCCGCCACACTCGGGGTCGCCTCGCCGACGACGTGGCGGTCATCCTCGTCGACCGGCGGGAAGCCGAGGGGCACGGGACGGAGGGCCGCGGTCCGCGTACCGGCGGATGACGTGGACGTGAGGTGTCCCGCCGCTGATCGGCCCGCCGCGGATCGGCCCGCCGCGCATCGGTGCCGGCGAGGTCACGATCGGCCATCGGTGTCATTGCCGGTCCGGTCGGCCCAACGGGCTCGGAACCAGGTGCTGTTCGTCGACCGCCGACAGATCACTCGCCGCCGCGATCACCAGGGGCTAAGGTGATCGTCGCGCACATGTGACGAGTGCCCTCGGAAACCTCGTCATGACATGTGCACGTCATTCGGGCGGCCGGGGGGAACGGCGCTGCCAGGGGGAGGGACGGTTCCGTCATGCCGCGATACCGGCTCGTTGTGAACGCCGCGGTCGTCGTCGCTGCCCGCTGCCCCCGTCTCCGCGCCGGGACGCCCGACTGACCCGCTCGTACCTCCACCCCTTCGGGCAGTCACCTCCGCCTGCCCTCGCTCACGATGAAGGAATCCGCTTTGCGTTCCCGACCAGGGCTGTTCAGACCCAGATCACGAACAACATCAGCCACTCTCACCTCTCTCGTCACATCCGTCGCGGTCCTTTCCGTCGTTGTCGGTGTGGCCGTGCAGCCCGGAGCGCTCGACCGGCTCGCCGGACACCGCATGGCCAAGGCGGGCGACGACTACGACTGGTACACGGACACCGCCGCCGAACAGCTGCGGCAGGACCAGTGCCTGATGGCCGATGTGCTCCGCCTGGGTGGGCCGTCCATGGCCACCACCGCGCAGGACGGCCTGAACCAGCCGCAGGACAAGCTGCACGAGCTGGCCAACCGACAGCACTGGCAGGACACCCCGCTCGCCCAGGCCTACAAGAAGGACCGGGACGCGGCGTCCAAGGAGTTGGACGCCCTCAACGCCGTCCGGGACACCTGGAAGAAGCCGCTCGACGGTCTCGAGACCCCCGGTGGCTTCACGGTGACCGGCTTCCACTGGCCGCCGGGCACGAGTGACGGCAAGGAGGACTTCTACGGTCAGACCGGTCTGACCACGTGGGTCGCCGATCGGTTCTGGAAGAACGACAGCGACTTCTACGAGGACCCCACGCCCAAGGCCGACGCCGCGACGATCAAGGCCGTCAAGGACATCGGCGCGCCGCTGTACGGCACGGACCCCAACCCGCAACTGCCCGAGTGGGAGCGTCAGCGCGCGGAACACGGCGCGTACGAGCACCTGTCCGACTGGTCCCTGGAGCCCACGGGCGCGGACAACGCCCGCCTCTTCCTGGCGTCCGGCGGCTTCGCGCGCACGGCGCCGCAGCCGGGCACGGCGGAACACCGCATCGCGGTGGAGGACCTGAAGACGCGGTTCGCGTCCTGTGCGTGGCGGGACCCGATCGACCCGAACAAGGTCCGGGGCGACGTCTCCACGACGGCCGCCGCGGAGTGGCAGCAGGAGATCGCCTCCCAGACGACGCAGCGCAACCAGATCCTGGCCGCGAACAAGAGCGCGACCACGTCCCTGGCCACCGGCTCCAAGGCGCTGGGAGACCTGCTGGGTCACTCCTGGGTGAGCGACCGTCTGGTCCGCTGGCAGGACTACTGGTCCGCGGGCGGGCTGGGGTGGATCGGTGACAGCCCGGTGGCCATTCAGGTGCCGGGCGCGCCGGGCAGTTGCCTGGACGTCCAGGGCGGTGCCAAGACCAACGGCACGCCGGTCCAGGTCTACACGTGCAACAACGGTGCGGCGCAGCAGTGGACGCTCGAAGGTGGTGAGGACGATCTCCACATTCGCAATGTCGGCTCGTCCAAATGCCTGGAGGTGGCCGGCAACAAGTCCGCGAACGGGACGAAGATCCAGATCACGGACTGCTACAGCACTCCCGGGCAGTCGTGGAAGGGCGACGCCCGGGCGTCCGCGCCCCTGAAGAGCGTGTCCACGGGCAAGTGCCTGGACCTGAGCGCGTTCACCAAGAGCACGGACACACGGCTGTGGGACTGCAAGGACGCCAGTGCGCAGAAATTCCTGATCAAGCCGTCCGGTCACAAGGGCACGGACAGCCTCTCCTACCCGGACAAGGCACAGTTCGACAAGGCCAAGAAGGGCGTCACCGACACCCAGGCGGCCGCGAAGAAGCAGCTGGCCGCTCTCAAGGTGCAGCTGGAGAGCGCCAAGAAGTCGGCCACCGCTTCCGACGCCGCCGAGCAGGCGGCCTACGGGATCGCGGACGCGGCCGGTGCTCCGCGCGGCCGTGGTCTGCTGGTGGGCCAGCAGAAGGCCCAGGTCACCAAGGGTGCCGTTGCCGCGCTGACGGCGATGGTGAAGGCCGGTGAGACCGCCGAGGCGGCCACCCGTGCCGCGGTCGGTGACAGCGACACGATCGCGCAGCGCGCGCTGGCGCAAGCCGCGCAGGTCAACGCGGAGTTCCGCAAGGAGGCCGCGCACATCGCCGAGTTGCAGGCGAAGGCCGCGGCGGACGCGGCGAAGGTGCACCGGGACAACGCCAAGAAGGACAAGGAGACGGCGGAGGCCAAGCTCGCCGTCACGCTGAAGGCGGAGGCGGACGCGAAGGCGGCCGCTGCCGACGCGCACGCCAAGAGGCTCGCGGCGGAGGCCGAGGAGAAGACGGCCAAGGCGGAGAAGGACACCGCCGCCGCCAAGCAGGCCGAGGCGAGCCAGTACAAGCAGACCGCGCAGGCCGAGGCCGCGAACGCCCAGGACGCCAAGGGCAAGGCGGAAGCGGCCGAGGCGACCGCGGTCGCGCGGAAGAACGACGCGGTCACGGCCCGGGACAACGCCAAGGCCAAGCGGGACGACGCCTGGGACGCCGAGCAGAAGGCCGACGCCGCCCGCGCCAAGGCGGACGCGACGGACGCCTACGCCCACTCCCTGAAGGCGGGCGAGGCCGCGGACGCCGCCCGCGCCTCCGCCAATGAGGCGGACAAGCACGCCGACGACGCCGAGGCGGCCGCCGGCCGGGCCCGTACCGCGGCGGATGCCGCCACCGAGGCGGCGGCTCAGGCGGACGCCGCCGCGACCCGCGCCGAGGCGGCAGCCAAGCGCTCCCGTGCGAATGCGGACGCCGCCCAGGCCGCCAAGCTGAAGGCCGACGCCGCCGTGCGGACCGCCACCAGCGCCGCCGCCGACGCCATCAAGGCGTCCGAGCACGCCTCCGCAGAGGCCAGGACGGCCGTTGCCCTGGCCGCAGAGGCCGAGAAGCTGGCCGAGACCGCCAAGGCCCAGGCGGACGCGTCCGGCAAGGAGGCCGTCAAGGCGGTGCTCGCCTCGGCCAAGGCCGCCGGCTACGCCCACGTCACCGCGCAGGCCGCGGTGGACGCCGGCAACGCCGCGGCCCAGGTCGCCAAGCCCGCCAACGACGCCATCCAGCTCGGCTCGCCCTACGTCACCACCGACTCGGCCGCGAGCCTCGTCGTGCTGACCGGGCAGGCGTCGAAGACGATCGCCGAGCAGCAGAAGGCCGTTGCCGACGCCCACGCCAAGAACGCGCAGGACGAGGCCGCAGCCGCCAAGAACATCGCCGAACAGGCAACGGGCGACGCGAAGATCGCCTACCAGTACGCGGCCAACGCCGCCACCCACGCGGCCAACGCCCGCACCTACGCCAAGGAGGCCCTGGGCTACGCGGCCGACGCCGCGGCGGCAGCCGCCAAGGCATCGGCGTCACTGGCCCGCACCGTCGAATACGACCAGAAGGCGACCGAGGACGCCGCCGCCGCGGACAAGGCCGCAGGCCGTGCCGAGGGCTACGCCAAACAGGCCCGCGAGTCGGCGGACCAGGCGGCACTCGACGCGTCGGCAGCCCGCGCGGCCGCGGCCCGGGCGGAACAGGACGCCAAGGACGCCCGTGCTGCGGCCGACCGCGCGGCCGTCGCCGCCACCGAGGCCGAACAGGCCGCGAAGGACGCCGACAAGTACGCCAAGGAAGCACAGGAATCCGCAGACAGGGCCGAGAAGGCTGCCAAGGCGAAGCAGATCGAGACCGGAACCGTCCCCGACGGAGCCGGCGGTTCCATCGGCAACACCTTCTACCTCATCGATCACACCGAGCGGATCGGCAAGCCCAAGACGCTGAAGCAGACGGCCGGATGCGAAGGCGTGATCGACGCGCTCTTCTACCGGGGCGACTGCACGATGACGGTCGAGATCCGTTACAAGGCGTACCTCGACGTGTACCTGTGCACCGCGAAGATCTCGAACCCGTCGAGGTTCACGTGTCCCGCGAGCGAGACGCTGTATCTGGGGCTGTTCCCGAGCGAGGAAATGACCCAGGAGGCCACGCACACCATCACGATGGCCGAGTACCAGGCGGGCATCGATCCGGTCGACATCCTCTTCGGCAGCTGGATCCAGTGCTTCGAGAAGTTCGCGTCCGGATTCGAGCGCGGTAGCTGGGGCGGCTGCGCCTGGGCGGCCCTGGACGTCGGGCTCATGTTCGCGGGCAAGATCCTCGGGCCCATCGCGACCGCGGCCCGGGCGGCCGATGCCGCCGTCATGACCGGCATCGGATTCGCGGACGCCTACAAGGCCCTGCGCACCCTCGGCGTATCCGAAACGGCGATCTCGGGTATCACCGGCAGGGCTTTCAAGAAGCTGCGCGAAGCCTGCGAGAAAGCCGGCCGGGCCGCTGGGAAGAGTGCGTTCCGAGCAAGCGCGAAGAGCAGCCAGGCCGCCAATCCGGGTTGCACCGAGTGGGCGAACGACTATGGCAGTCAAAGCCATGGGGTAATGGGTTCGATCGACAGCGAGGGCGTTCTCAATCTCATCGTTCTCGCTGACGAGGGCCTGACCCCGACAGGCAGTGTAATGATCGCCGAAGTGATGGAGAAGATCGGCGGAAACGCGAAGGGGATACGCGGTACCTGGCTGGGGGGTGGTGACATGAAGGACAACCTGGACAGCTTCAACGCCGGTATACAGAGCCTCAAGTTGAGCCCGGAGGAAGCGGCACGACTGACCTTCACCGGTAAGATGGCCGCCAAGTACGGATTCAACGGGAAAGTCGACATGGTGACGCTGGTGGGAACTCCCGGAAATTACACCAAGGTTGAGGTCGTGTTCTGGAAATGAAGGACCCCAAGTCGGTTGCGCTCGGCGTTCGCGAACGCGCGATGCGCGGTGACGATGCGGTTGACATCGCACTGTGGGTGAAGGCGGAGCTGGGTGACGGAGCCACTTTCTTCGCTTTTGCCAGCTGCTTCTTCCATGGACTGGGAGTTCCCGTCCACGCGATCAGGGAACTCGAGGGATGGAATGGCGTGGGGGGTGATCGGGACGTGCCGGATGCGGACGTGAGGACGAGTCTCGATCCCTACGTGCTGCCGCTCAGGCAGCAGCGGCAGGTGTAACCGGGGCATCGGGCCTGGGATCAGGCCCCTCGCCCGGACTGCGGCCATGGGCCGCAACAGGAGTGGGCCGCATCGACACGGTGCGGCCCACAGCCGTCTCTCGGCTGCGCGGCCGGAGCGCCCTGACGGCGTTCCGGTCCGCCGGGAAGCCGACGTCATCGCACGGTGAGGCGGCGAGGCGGATGTACGACGCCGCGGGCGTGTGCCGCCCGCCACGGCGCCCGGGCAGGCGCCAGGCCGGGCCTCGGGAAGCGGGTGGCGTGGCGCCGACGCGGGCGCTGGACGGGAGCCGCGTCCCGGGCTCGACCGCGGCCGTTCCGCGCCCCTGCCGGCAATGCGCCGCGCCGAGCCGAGTGCGGCGAACCAGAATCGATCACGAGTTCGATCCACGGGGGAGTGGTGGACCGCCTCGCTTCCGCAAGCCGTGTTCGTCAGAGCGCTGGCGCATGATTACGCGGATATCGTGGGAAACGTGACCGAATCTGGGCGGCCGTGGGTCCGCCGGCGCGACGGCCGGGGGTGGTTCGTGCGCCTGTCGCCTGTCATCCTGACCGTGGTGATCGCGAGCCTGGCCTACGCCACTCCGCCGGAAATGGCCTTCAGCCGCCTCCTGCCCGCGGCGCCCGCCCTGGCTGCCGCCATGTGGCCGGTCCTGCCCACCGTCCTGCTCGGGACGGTCTGCCTCCTCCTGATGATCGGCCTCGGCCTCGTCTTCCCCGACCTGGGAACCTGGTGGACAGCCGCGGGGATCATCGCGGTCACCGTGGCCGCCGCGTACGGAAGCCATGTCCGGCTCCTGCGCGAGCGCACCCTCTTCCAGGTGCGACTCGTCGCCGACGCGGCGCAGCAGGTGGTGCTGAGCCCCATGCCGCGGCGCATCGCGAGCATGGAGATCGAGTCGCTGTATCTCGCCGCCGCGGCCGAGGCCCGCATCGGCGGGGACTTCTACGAGGTGGTCGACACGCCGTACGGGGTCCGGCTGCTCATCGGTGACGTGCGGGGGAAGGGCCTGCCGGCGGTGGGAGCGGCCGCGGCGATCGTCAACGCCTTCCGGGAGGCGGCCTTCGACGAGACCGACATGATCGACGTCGCACGCAGGCTGGACGCCAGCAGCACCCGCTACAACGCCGCCTTTCCACCCGAAGGGCCGATGGAGCGCTTCGCCACCGCCCTTCTCGTGCAGATCCCGCACGCGGGCAGACGCATCGACATCCTCAACTGCGGACACCCGCCGCCACTGCTCCTGAACCGCGGCAGCCTCCGTGTCCTCGAGTCCGCCACCCCGTCGCCACTGCTCAGCCTCGCGGAGCTCATCGGCGAGCACTACAACGTCGACACCTTCGACTTCGCCCCCGGCGACCTGCTGCTCCTCTACACCGACGGGATCGCCGAGGCCCGCGCCCGCGACGGCGAGTTCTTCCCGCTGGCATCCTGGATGCGTCGACAACCCCCGACACCGCCCCGCGAACTGCTCACGGCTCTTCACCGCGACCTCGTGCACTACAGCAGAGGGCGGCTGGACGACGACATCGCCGCCCTCGCCGTACGCCTGCGCGGGTAGGACGGGGAAGGGCACGGTCCGCACCTCGGGGCGCGCGCGACCGGCGGTCGGCGACAACGCCGGACCTGCCCTCAGGGCGGGCGAGGCTGCGTTTCGCTGTCCGTCGGGACACCCACCCAGGGCTAGGCTCCGGACGTGGGACAGCCTGAGCAGCGCGCCGAAGGCGCGGGACCCTTCACCACCCGGCGCACCTGGCACCGCTCCGACGGGGGAACCGTCGTGTGGGAGTCGCGGGCCGCTCGCAGGCGGGGGGTGCTCTCGGTGCGGGGACCGGGAGATCCGGCCTCCGTGTCCGCGAGTGCCGATGCCACGGCCCTCGGGCGCCTTCGCAGGCTCAACGCCCTGGCCTCGGGCGCGTTCGTCATCGGAGGGGCGCTCTTCGCCTTCGGGGCCGCGGTGGCCCAGTTCGGATCGGGCGACGCGGTCGAGAGCGCCTCCGTCTACTTCGCCGGCGGTCTGTTCTTCAATCTCGGGGGCTACACCTCTCTCCTGCAGACCCTGAACGCGCCTCGCCACCGCGAGGAGGACGGTCGGCTGGTCACCGCCGACTGGAGGTGGTGGGGGTACGAGCCGATGCGATTGGACTGGCTGAGCACGTTCGTCCTGTTCGTGGGGACGCTCGTGTTCGGCGTGAACCTACTGGACTCCTTCCTCCAAGGACTCACCGCTCAGCAGACCAACCGGCTCGTCTGGGCTCCTGACGTGGTGGGATGCGTGCTCTTCCTGGTCTCGGGCCATCTCGCGTTCGTCGAGATCTGCCACAGGTCCCGGCCCTGTCTCCGTTCGCGGAGTCTGGGCTGGTGGATCGTCGCCGTGAACCAGTTGGGATCCGTGCTCTTCATGCTCTCCGCACTGGCCGCGTTCACCCGGCCGGCCACCGGAAGCCTCGTCAATGCCGACATCGCGAACTGGGGGACGTTGTCCGGAGCCCTTTGCTTCTCGTTCGGCGGGATGCTCCAGACCTTCGAACGACCGTAGGAGACGGGTGCGCGGCCGAGCCGTGGGAGCCCGCACCGGCCGGACGAGAGCGAGGTCCGTCATGACGCGGGGTCGCCCACCGCGCGTGACCCGGGTGGACCCGGCCCGGTCGCGACCGACGCCGGAGCCCATCACGCTGCCTGTACGTGCACGGCTCGGGTCGGGTCGGGTCGCCGAGGTGCGCGTCGGATGAGTGTGCGGCCGTGCGTGCCGTGAAAGCGCACGAGGGCGGCGCGGATGACGGGCGAAGCCGCAGGCCCCCGCGCCCGGGCGGACCGGATCGCCACCCGGAGACGGTGTGGTGCGCCCTCGTCCGGGCAGACGCAAGGCGCGTCCGGTGGATCCGCCGCCGGAGCGGTGGTGACGAGTCGAGGAGTGAGTGGCCATGCCCCGCGGATCCAGCCCGAAGCGAGAACGCCAGTACGAGCACATCAAGGAGAGCGCCGAGCAGCGCGGCGAGAGCACCAGGCGCGCCGAGGAGATCGCCGCGCGCACGGTCAACAAGGAACGAGCCCGCTCCGGCGAGTCGAAGACGGCGAGTCGTTCGTCCACGCACGACATGTCGTCCTCGAAGCGCGGCGGGCAGCGTTCACACAGCGGATCGCAGGGCCCGACGAAGGAACAGTTGTACAACGAGGCGAAGCAACGGAACATCGAGGGCCGCTCCAGGATGGACAAGGCCGAACTCAAGCGGGCCCTCGGTAAATGAGCAGGTGGGTGGCCGCGGATCAGGACGGGTGTTCCCGCTCCGCCTGCTTCTCCGCGCTCGGCCGGGCGGCACGGCCGGTGACGAGACGGATGGCCGCGATCGTCAGGTCGGGGTCGTGGAGCTGGACGTAGTGGTCACTGCCGGTCGCCAACAGGTGCGGGGTCTGCGGCCGCAGGGCCACCAGAGCCTGTTGGGCCTTGGGCCAGGCGGCCTCCAGCCTCGCCACCAAGTCCTTGGCCATGGTGGGGGGCGTGGCGAAGGGTTCGGTCTTGCTGAGTACCGCGACCGGGACCGGTGGGAGCGGCCCGCCGCGATCGATGGCGGCGACCCCGCCGTCGATGTCGACCTGTTCGAAGTCCGGTTCGGTGTCGAAGGGGGTGCCCGGATGCCGCAGCGCCTTCACGTACGCGGGCCAATCCGCCCCCATCGCGGGCTTCAGCGCCGGTCCCAGCGCGTCGACCAGGACCAGCCCGCGCGTCCGCTCCGGGTGCTCCTGCGCGTACCGCAGGGCGAGCATGCCACCGAAGGAGTGCCCCGCCAGCACGTACGGCCCCGGTACGTGGCCGGCGGTCAGCACCCGGTCAAGGTCCTGGACCATGGCGGTCAGGCTCCGGGTGCCCCGCACGGGTGTGCTGCGGGTGGTGAGCGTCGGGGGCCGGGTGTAGCGGATGGTGCCCGGCCGGTCGTAGGTGCAGACGCGGGTGAACGCGGCCACACCCGGAAGCACCGCCGGGGCCTTGGGCACGGGCGGGGTGACGTCGGTCAGCGACCACGGGTCGGAGGCTTCGTGCAGTCCGGACAACAGCACCACGGTCGGGCTCCCCGAGCCCGAGCAACGCAGGTACAGGCCGCGTCCGCCGCCGATGTCCACCTGCTGCCCGCCGTCCCCACCGGTCGCCCCCGGGGTGCCCGCGACCAGCAGGGCCACCGCCAGTACGGACGCGGCTCCGCCGGACGCACGCCATCGCCGTCGCATGAGTCCAGCGTCCCCGCCACCCGGGCATCCCGCCACCCGATGTCGACGCGTCGCCGACTCAGGTCACCTGCAATATCCCGCCTGGAGGAAGCCGCGTTGGCCCGGCGTCCCCAGGTCCAGCGGGATGTCGACATGGCTCGGCAGGGCGGTGAACCGCACGTTCGGCACGATGAACTCGCGGCCGGTGTACCTCTCCCGCACGCTCTGCCGGTCGGCGGGCCGACAGACGAAAGGATTGGCGTACGTGTTGTACCCCAGTCCCACACCCGTGTTGAGGAACCCGGCGTCCTGGCACTGGTACAGCGCGCCGCGCAGTGCGGAGGCGTCCCGGTCGCCCCGGTAGCGCGTCTGGAAGTTCGCGAAGCACGTCCGGGAGTCGGCGCCGTCGTACGGGGACGGGCCGGCGGCCGCCAGTGCTCCGAGGAAGGAGCGGTTGCAGCCGATCTCCGCCGAGGGGGCCTCACCCGCGAGCAGCGCGTCACGACGGCACCCGGTGACGTCCTGGAACGCCCCGACCACGTCCTTGTCCCGGTTCAGCCGGGAGTACGCGACGACCAGGTCGCGCTGGGCGGCGAGCGGATACGCCCCCGTCGTACCGAACTCCTCGTCGAGCAGCCGGAACCAGGTCTCGAAGGCCGGCACCTGCGCACGGACGTCGGCCGGCAGCGTGTAGACCTCCAGGTCGGTAGGCGTCGACCAGTCCTCCAGGCCCGGGTAGCCCACGTAGGACAGGACGCCGATCCCGACCTTGGCGGGCTGGTCGCCGTACCGCGCGCGCAGCTTCAGGTACTGCTCGAGGTTGGTACTGGATCCGGCCCAGGCCTGGCGGAAGCCACTCGGGTACAGCGAGGTCTGGCCCCGGGCGTGCGTGGTTGCGAAGAGGGACGGTGCCACGCACCGGACTTCGCGCGCCTCCCAGGCGGCCCGGTACTCGGCCGGTGTGGAGATGCAGGGGGCGACGGGGTCGCTCACGCCGTCGCGGGAGAGCGAGAACGCGCTCGGAGTGCCCAGCAGGAGCAGTCCCGTCACGAGGGCGGCCAGCGAACGGGCTCGCGATCCGAGGGATCGTTGTCTCTTCATGGGGCTCAGTCTCGAAACGGGCGAGCGGCTTCGCCGGCCAACTGCTCCACCCAGCCCAACCGTCCGTGTCACCGGGGCCGACGGCGGGCGGATGAACCCACGGGGCCGCCGTCAGGCGAACACGTTCACGGCGCGGGCCACGACGAGGCCGAGGATGAGCAGCGAGACGAGGGCCTGGACGCCCATGGCGATCTTTGCCCAGGAGGCCAGCGGCATGACGTCGGTGGGGCTGAAGGCAGTGGCGTTGGTGAGTGCGAGGTAGAGGTAGTCGACGTAGCGCGGTCGCCAGTGCGTGGCACTCAACTCGGGGCTGAGCTGTTGGGGAAAGGCCAGCTGCGGGGTGCCCGGCATGCGGTGTGCGCGCGCGGCGGCACCGCCACTGTCGAGTTCGAAGTACATCAGCGAGAACGCGAGAATCGTGCAGGCCCAGACCGTACCCCCCGCCTGCAGCAGGCTGGCCGCGGAATCGGTCTCCCTTCCGCCGTGAATGAGGTCGTCGACCAGTCGGATCGTCGACCACACGGCGCTGCACGCCAGGACGCCGACCAACGCGATCGAGGCGGCGCGCAGAGCGGTCGAGCGCCGGCTGATCCGGCCGGGATCACCCGCGATCAGCGCCACCAGAAGCAAACCCTCGATCACGGGAAGCACCCAGCCCGGCGCGAGACGCAGGTCGTCGGGCAGCAACAACGTCAGCACGATCGCCGCCACGACGGCGCCGGCCATGGGCCAGCGGGACTCACCGACCACCACCTGGGCGTGCTGCTCCGCGTACGCACCACGAGCACCCTCTCGCGTCACCTGGGGCGCTCCTGACGGTCACCGCGGTACGGTGCGCGGAGCGGAACCGCGCCACGCCCTCGCCGAGGGCGCGGAAGCGGGACGGCTGGATGACGGACCGGTAGCGGACCGGAACGTCGGCAGTTTCGAGCGGCGAGCCACGGCATGGACAGATGGTCGCGCAGATCGCGCACCCGGCGGTGACGACGCGCCCCTGCCCGCCCCCACTCGAAGCAAGTCCGCTCACCCTGCCCGGCGGCGTTGCCCCGGCGGCCGTCGTGCCGCCCACGGCCTCCGCGGCCACTCCTTCACACCTGCGGTCCTCATGGCTCCGACCGGGCGAAGCGATCCACCGGCCGGCCGTACGGCGGCCCTTCCCGCATGCCACCCGACGCTTTGGATGATTGCCTGGCCCCCTCTGCCGGTCCGACCCCGTCTCCGACTGCCGCGTACCGGTCTCACCGTTCGGAAGGGCGGACGCATGGGCGTCGTGAGCGCGCCGTGATCTCCTGGGCGTCCGCGTTCAGGCTGCGGCAGTACGTCAAGGCAAGCCTGTGGATCGTCCCCCTGTTCGGAATCGTCCTGGGCGTGGTCCTCGCCGAATGCGCCATCGCCGCCGACAGGGCGGACTGGCCGCCGAACGGCTGGCACTACTCGGCCACCACGGCGAGCGGCGTACTCAGCGCCATCGTCGGGGCGATGGTGGCGTTGCTCGGATTCGTCGTCACCATCGGTGTCCTGGTGGTCCAACAGGCGACCGGCACCCTGTCCCCGCGGTACATGCGCCTGTGGTACCGGGACCGGCTGCAGAAGGCGGTGTTGGCCACCTTCACGGGGACATTTGCCTTCGCGTTCTCCCTCCTGCGCAGCATCGAGTCGAACTCCGTGCCCGACCTCGGCGTCACGCTCGCCGGCGCGGCGGTCGCCGTCAGCCTGCTGCTCCTGCTCGTCTACCTCAACCGGTTCACCCACAACCTCAGGCCTGTGGCCATCGCCGACCTGGTCGGACGCATGGGGGAGAACGTCCTCACCCACGGGGCCGCGATCATCCGGGGCGCCGAGCCGCGCGCCGACGCCCCCGTACCGTCAGGCGATCCTGTGATGAGCATCGGATCCGAACGAGGCGGCGCCATCCAGGCCTTCAACGTGGCCGCGCTGGTGGCGGAAGCGACACGACACGACTGCACCTTCGTCGCACGGCACCTGATCGGCGACTTCGTACCGCCCGGCACCGCCCTCGTGGAGGTCCACGGCGCTGAGCCCTCGCCCGATCCGCAGTACGTGATCGGGCTCATCGCCCTCGGCGCCGAACGAACCATCGAACAGGACCCCGCCTTCGCCCTCCGGATCCTCGTGGACATCGCCGTCCGGGCGTTGTCGCCGGCGGTGAACGACCCCACCACCGCGGTGCAGGTCCTCAACCACATCGAGTCCTTCCTGCACACGACGGGGAACAGCGAACTACCCGGCCGTTACGTGTTGGCCGACGACCAGGGCCGGCCGCGCCTCGTACTGCGGGGGCGCGACTGGGAGGACTACCTCCAGCTCGCCGTCTGCGAGATCCGTGAGTACGGCGCCCCGTCCATCCAGGTCTGCCGGCGGCTCCGTGCCCTGCTCGAAGGGCTCCTCGAGAGACTGCCCCCGGCGCACCTGCCCGCCGTGCGCGCGGAACTGGAGCTGCTACGGGAGGCGGTGGAACGGAAGTTCGCCGATCCGGCCCGCCGCGCCCTCGCACACACGGCGGACAGCCAGGGCATCGGCGGCCGCCACCGGCCCGGAGAGCGGACTCCGCAGGGCGAGCCGTGATGCCGGGGGATGCCACCGCGGGAGCGAGGGCGAAGTGGTGAACGGGAACGCGGATGGTCACCCCCACCGGCCGTGGTTCGCCCGCGTGCGCGCGCCGGACGCGGCCACACTCCTCAGAAGGGCCTGGTCGGCAGGTACTTGCCGTCCAGGGTGATGACCGCGCGCTCGCCGCCTTCGGGGTCGGCGACCTTCCGCACGTCCAGCCTGAAGTTGATCGCGGAGATGATGCCGTCCCCGAGCTGCTCGTGGACCAGGGCCTTGAGCGTGGTGCCGTAGACCTGGAGCATCTCGTGGAAGCGGTAGATCGTCGGGTCGGTGGGGACGCCACCGGGGAGGGAACCGCGGATCGGGATGGTCTGCAGCAGCATCGCGTCATCCGCGTCCAGACCAAGAAGCTCGGCCACGGCCTCGGCCGAAGCCGTGGGCAACGGGTGCTGGCCGAGGACGGCGGCGGTGACGAAGGCGACCGACAGGCCGGAGACGTCGGCGATCTGCTGCCAGGACAGATCCTTGCGGATCTTGGCGTCAACGGCCTTGTTGGCCAGGGCCTGACGAGCGGTGTTGTCGAACTGGGCGTGCACCATGAGGAGAAGGTCCTTTTCGGGAGTGCCGTTCACCGGGAGTGCGGTGAACGACGGTTCCAGGGGTGGGGGAGGCGACCCGGGGCGGCCCCGGGGCGGAGGTGCCGGAGCGGCATGGAGCGGGGCGCCCGGAGCCGGCTCGGCGGCCGGGAATCAGGCGGTGAGGGCTGCGGCTCGGCCGGTGGCGTCGAGTTCCGCCACGGCCCCCGTGCGGATGTCGAAGACCCAGCCGTGCAAGGTGACCGTCCTGGCGGCCAGGGCGCGGGCCACCGAGGGGTGGGTGGCCAGGTTCGCCATCTGGGCGCGCACGTTCTCACGTACCAGCGCCTCCACGGCCCGTGCTCCGGTCTCGCCGGTGGTACGGGCCCGGGAAGCGTCCGCGTGGCGCAACCAGTCGGCCACGGCGGGCGCGCCGCTCAGGTCGTGGCGCTCTGCGAGCGCGGTCATCGCTCCGCACCCGGAGTGGCCGCAGACCACGATCTCGGAGACGTCGAGGACGGCGACCGCGTACTCGACACTGGCCGCGACGCCGTCCGGGCCGGGAGCGTGGGCGGGGACGAGGTTCCCGGCGGTGCGGATGACGAACAGTTCGCCCGGCTCGCTCTGGGTGATCAACTCCGGGACGACTCGGGCGTCGGAGCAGCCGATGAACAACGTTCTCGGCCGGTGGGTCGAGGCGAGCTCGGCGAAGAGGCCGGCCCTGGCCGGGTAGACGTCGCGCCGGAAGCGCGCGACGCCTTCTGTGAGGTCGTCCATGGTCACTCCTTCGGTGGTCGCCAACCCTTCCGGGCTGACGCATTCCACCCTGCATGAGCTGCACCCATAGTGTCCAAGACGCAGTGACCATAAATGCCATCGATGGCATCTATGGTTGGTACATGGCTCCGGAACTTCGTCACCTGCGCTACCTGCTCGCCGTCGCGGAGCACGCCGGCTTCACCCGGGCCGCCGAAAGCCTGCGCATCTCCCAGCCCACCCTCTCCCAACAGATCAAGCAGCTCGAACGTGCCGTCGGTGTCCAGCTGCTCGACCGCACCGGCCGCACCGTCCGTCTCACCGACGCCGGTGAGGCCTACGCGCACTACGCCCGCAGGGCCCTCCACGAAGTGGCGGCGGCCGAACGCGCCGTCGAGGACGTCGCCGACCTCTCCCGCGGCCACCTGCGCCTTGCCGTCACCCCCACCTTCACCGCGTACCTCGTCGGCCCCCTGGCCTCCGCACTTCACACCCACCACCCCGGCATCACCCTGGACGTGCGGGAGATGGCCCAGGACCGCATCGAAACCGACCTGCTGGCCGACGACCTCGACCTCGGCATCGCCTTCCAGGGCCCCCACCTGACCGGCATCACCGGCACCGCCCTGTTCACGGAGACACTCAGCCTCGTCACCGGCGCCGACCGACCCGGAGGGGGTGACGTGCAGCCACTGCCCGTACGAGACCTCGCCGCACGTCAACTGGCTTTGCTGAGTGGTGATTTCGCGACCCGTGGCCATATCGATGCCTACCTCACCGCCCACAGGGTGCAGCCACGCATCGCGGTGGAGGCCAACTCCATCCAGGCCCTGACCGAAATCGTTCAGCGTACCGACCTGGCCACCGTCCTGCCCGACGCCATCACCCACGACCATCCCCGCCTCGTCCCCGTCAGGGTGGAGCCGGCCCTCCCCGCCCGCACGGTCGCTCTCCTGCGACGCGAGAACGCCTACGAGAGCGCGGCTGCCCGCGCCTTTGCCGGCCTCATCCACGACCACATCCGTCACCGCGACTACGCCCCGGCCTGATGGGCGATGGCCACACACGGCCGAACAGACGTCCTCGTGCGGGTCGGGGCCCGCGCGGGCGTCGCCACCGGAGGCCGACCCCGGCGAGCGGCGTCACCCGTACGGCCCGGTTCGGGGTGTGGGGGGCGGGTAGGGGACGGCCCGTCCTTCCCCCGCGTCACAGACGGAGGCATACGTGCCCGACATGAACGGCCCCTACAAGCCCGGCACCCCGTGCTGGATCGACCTGATGGTTCCCGACCAGCAGGCGGCCATCGACTTCTACCGCGACCTCTTCGGCTGGCAGGGCGAGGTCGGGCCCGCCGAGCAGGGCGGGTATGCCGTGTGCACCCTCAAGGGCAAGCCGGTCGCAGGGATCATGAAGGCCATGAACCCGGACGGCAGCGTCCCGGACCCGCTGCCGCCGACGGTGTGGACCACCTACCTGTCCACCGACAACATCGACGGCACCCTCAAGTCCGTCAGGGACGCGGGCGGCACGGTCATGACGGGCCCGATGGACGTCATGGACCTCGGCCGGATGGCCGTGCTCGCCGACCCGACGGGCGCGGTCGTCGGCCTGTGGCAGCCGGGCACCTTCGACGGTGCGGGCATCGTCAACGAGCACGGCGCGCTCATCTGGAACGAGCTGACCACCGCGGATCTCCCGGCCGCCTCCGCGTTCTACTCCTCCGTCCTGCCCGTCACCACGGCCCGCTCCGAGATGCCCGGCGCCGAGGGGTACATCGAGTTCAAGGTCGACGACCGCGCGGTCGGGGGGATGATGGACCTGTCGAAGCTCCCGCCGGGTGTTCCCCCGCACTGGCAGCCGTACTTTCACGTGGACGGCGTCGACGACGTCCAAGCCGCGGCCGTCCGTGCCGGCGGCAGCGTCCTCGCCCCCGCCTTCGACATGGCGGCCGGTCGGATGGCCGTCCTCGCAGACCCGCAGGGCGGAGCCTTCTCGGTGATCACCGCGTCCACTCCCGAGCAGCCCTGATCCTCGAAGGTCACACCGCCCCGCCGCGTCCCGGAGCACCTCACGCCCAGGGACCGGCGGGGCGGTGGCGGGCACCGCGCACAGGGGACGAACCGCCATCCCCGGTGCGCGGTGACGGATCGATGCCGGGTGTCGCGCGGCCCGCCACCGATCCGAAAGGGACGGCCCGGTCGGGCTGCCCTTCCTCCTGCGCGGGAAGGGCGGGCTCCCACGCGCCTGGCTCCTTCGGTCACCTTGGCGGGATCGCCGCCGGACGCGCCCGGAGGCCGTCAGTCGCCGTCCTCTGCGGAGGTGCCCCTGTTGAGGAGGGTGGCGAGCACGTCGACAGCGCTGCCGTCGTGGTCGCTTCCCGCGGTGCCGCTGCCGCTCTGGAGGTTGGCGCTGCGGTCGACTTCCAGGATGGAGTCGGAGTGGGAGTTGTCGAGGACCGTAATGAGGCTTCCTTCGGCTGCGGCGGGCGGGGCGGCGGCTCCGAGGACCGCGACGGCGAGGTAGGCGGCGGCCCGCACTCGGGTGCGGGTCATGCGATCACGTCCGCGTTGTCCCGTGTGGCCGGCAGGGTGTGGTGGCGGCCGATGTTCTTGGCCACGAGGCGGGTGGACTCGGTGACCCCGATCTCCTGACCGTCCTGATTGGCGGGCAGGCGTCCGTCGGCGAGACGGAGTTCGGCGAGGGCGGTGTCCATCGCCCGATGGGCGGCGAACAGGCAGGGGGTGCTGTAGATCGCCACGTCGACGCCGAGGTCGGTGAGCTCGGTGAGGGAGAGGCGGGGCGACTTGCCGCCGGCGATCTGGTTGAACAGCAGGGGCTTGCCGCCGACCACCTTGCGGATCCGCTCGATCCATTCGATGCTGCGCACTCCGTCCACCAGGACGACGTCGGCGTCGGTGGCGGCCAGCACTTCCGCGCGGTGGAGGATGTCGGCCTCCTCGGTGGCGTCGGTGCGGGCGACGACGACCAGGTCCTTGCGGGTGGCGAGGACCATGGCGAGCTTGTCGAGGTACTCGTCGAGCGGCAGGACCTGCTTGCCGTCGGCGTGCCCGCACCGACGTGGCCGCTTCTGGTCCTCCAGGATGACGCCGGAGGCGCCGGCCCGCTCAAGGCCCTCGACGACGTGACAGGCCACCTCGGGGTCCACGTACCCGTCGTCGATGTCGACCAGCAGGTGGTGCTGGGGGAAGGCGCCGCGCAGCCGCTGGACGAAGCCCATCATGTCGGGCCAGGCGATGAACCCGATGTCGGGCAGGCCGTAGTGGGAGGCCGCGAAGCCGAACCCGGAGACGAACATCCCGTCGTAGTGTCCGGCGGCCACGGACGCCGAGTACATGTCGTACACGCCGATCAGCGGCGTCGTGCCCGGCTTCGCGATCTCTTCCCGCAGCGTGGTCCCGTAACTCATGGTCAGACTCCTTCGAGGAGGGCTATGGGCATCGAGGGGTGCAAGCGGGCCGCGACATGGCGGCGCTTTACCCAAACCAGATCATTTCCTGACCTTTTCCTGGGGAACGGTTACTGCGCCGAGCGCCTCACGCCAACGGCGTAGCGCTTTCATCACGGAAAGGTCCCTGCGCCAGTCGGCTTGGCAGCCGCCGAGGGTCGGCGGGCTCGCGGGCAGTGGTGCGCCGGCGGGCCCGTCGGCCGCACTCGCCCCTTCGCCCCGTCCGCCCGGGCAAGAGTGTTGAGTTCTGTTTGAACGGGGATGCTTGATGGGCTCCGCCTTGTGGTCGGAGCCCTGACTCGATCGCCGGATGAGGTGGTGACGCGTCCTCAGGCGGTCGGCAGGCGGTCGGCCGCATCGGAACTGACGAGGTGCCTTTCCCGTCGAAAGTCCCGTGGGGATACGCGTTGAGAACTGTTGAGTTATGGGCGAGTTCGCGGGTAATCTGGACCGCTGGTCGCTCCCCACCCGCAGTCACCTCCGTGGCTGCTCTTCGCGCCCATGCCCACTCCCCACGCACTGCCGTCGAGATCCGAGGCGATGTGTCTTCGCAACCACGAGGATGGTTCATGTCCCAGCCTTACAGCCGTCGCCGTCCGATGGGCGTTGTCAGGCCGAGGGGGTGGTGAGGGGAGCCACGTCGATCGGGACCGCCGTCGCGAAGGCACCTGTAACCGGTCCGTTCGCGAGCGGCTTCGACTCTGGCGGGCCGACGTCGTGATGGGGGCGTCGCCGCAGGCGCAGTTCTCGCGCCGGCGGCACGCCGCTGAGCCCGCCCGGTGGTCTCCATGACCACCGGCAATGGCAAGGGAGGGATTTCAGTGAGTGTGGAACGCTGCCCGGATTGCGGGATGGCCGGCGCCGCCTGCCGGTGCGCACCGGCTGCGGGTTTCGAGCCCCTGCGGATCCGTCCGTACGTGACGTTGCCCGACCCCGGCGAGTCGGAGGTCCCGACGTATGCGTCACCGAAATCGGGGGCGGTGGCGGCGCCGCAATGGGACACCCCGGCGTACGGAGTTCCCGTGCCGCCGGGGCATCTGGCGTGGTCGGAACCCACCCCGCACGCCGCCGACTTGGTTCCCCTCCAGCCGGCCCGCCAGGTGAGTGTCCCTGGAAGGGGTGGGCCGATCGCGGGTTCGAGGAGGGCGGCCCGCAGGTCCGAGGAGCGCACGATCCGCGCTTTCCGGCGGCCGGCTCCGCTTCTGCTTGCCGCCACCGTGGTGATCGCGGTGGGCGGCGCCGCCGTGACCTTGTGGGCACCGGCCTCCTCCGGTCAGGACGTCATGCTTCCGGATGCCGGGCCGTCGGCTCTCACGGCGAGCCCGGTCCTGCCCGGGTCCTTCCCGACGCCCTCCGCGAGATCGTCCGGCTCTTCGATTCCCCCTTCGCGTTCCCCGTCGCCGAGCGCCTCCCGCTCGGCGTCACCGTCAGCCTCTCCCGACTCCTCCCGTTCGCCGTCCCGTTCTGCTTCGCCGAGCCCGCCACCGAGCGCGAGCCGTTCTCCCAGTCCCGGGCCGCCGCCCCCCACACGGGCGCCGACCTTGCGGTACGGGGACTCGGGCCCTGAGGTGAAGAGACTGCAGAGACTGCTGTTCGCGCATGGCCTGTACAAGGGCAAGCCCAACGGCCTGTTCGACTCGGCGGTCAGGAAGGCGGTGTGGGAGTTCCAGGTCGATCGGGGCGTCGATGACGACGGTCGGGGCACCTACGGGCCGGCGACCCGTCGGGCGCTGGAAGGATAGGGCCACGCCGGCGGAGGTGGCGTGGCCCTCACCGGATCCTCGACCGAGACCCTTGAGCCGAGCAAGCCGTGCCCCCGAGGCCTTCCTCGGGAGTGCTTCCGTGCCGATGAGACGACCCTTGAAGCGCGTTCGACGCAGACCGTCCGAGTGAAGACGACCGCCGAGTGAAGACCTGAGAAGAGGCCTGCGGTGATGACGCAGGGGAAGGGGAAGCGTGGCCATGCCGACCTGCCCGAACGGGCAGCAGTCCGCCTCCGAGGGCCGGTGCGAGGTCTGCGGCCTCCGCATGGCTGCCGCCACGAGCCGCCCCCGCGGCGCCTTCCGCGTACTCGCCCGAGCAGCATCTCGCGCTCTCCGGCGGTCAGATCACCATCGGCCGGCGGCGCGCCTCCTCGGGCGAGTCCCCGGACATCGACCTCCCGGTGCCCCCCGAGGAACCGATCCAGCCGTACGTCCCGATCCCCCTCGGCGACGGCGACCAGGTCCACATGGGCGCCTGGACCACGATCACCGTGGCGAGGCCGGCGGCGGCCCGACGGGCAGCTCGGAGTGGAGGGGAACGGATGCTGAGGACGCTGCTTGACCAGTGGACGGCGAATCAGGAGCAGAAACGGGAGATCGCTGCCCAGAAGTGGGAGCAGGAGAAGCGCTGGCGGGAGGAAGACCGCGAGGAGAGGCGCAAGAGGGAAGCGGCGGAGAACCGGCTTCTGCTACGGAAAACAAGCGGAGCAGAGGGCGGAAGCGGAGCGTCGCAAGGAGACGGACGCGATCTTGACACGCTGGCACCTGGACGTCATGAAGAGGGCTGCCGCGGTGTCCTACGTGTCGCTGATCTGCCACGAGAACACCTGGACGTTCCTTGCTCACAAGTCCTTTGGAAACTGGGCGCCGACGTGGACCACGAGCACGGTGCAGGAGCGTGCCGGACGTGGCGGACCGGGGCCGAAGGACAAACCCTTCAGCAAGGATCCCAAGCTGTCTGTAGGCCGCATCACGAAGTTCGACAACGGTATACAGCGGATCGAGGTGTCCGGTGACAACCTGGTGAGGATCCTGGACAAGCTCTGGGACAGCTCATTCGGGTCCCACCTGTACGTCGCCATGACGGACACCTCTCCCAACAGGGCCTGGTGCGGTCCCCTCTACAAGCGGTTCAGCGATTGGCTCGAAGAGGTGGAGGCCCTGCCGGCTGATGCGCTGGGACACAGCCTGGTGCTTGACGAGAGGATTCCGCTCGCGGACCCGAGCTGAAGCGTACGGTTCTGCCGGACGTGGACGACATCGACCGCGGTCCTGGAGGGTTTCGCGGGGGCGGGGCGGGCTGGGGAACTCGCCGCCACCGTCCACGCCGCCCGTCATCCCGCTCCGAACGGCCCTGAGGCGCGTCCGGAGCGGGGAAGGGGCCGGCCCGCAGCGGGGGAAGGTCGGCCGACCCGGGTGAAGGTCAGTCGACCGTCCAACGTTGCAGCGCCGCGCCGGTGGCCTTCTGCTGGGTTACCTTGGCGCCGTCGGTGGCCGAAGTGGCCGTGAGCACCAGGCCGCTTCGGGCGGAGGCGATGGTGTGCTCGCCGTCTGCGAGCGGTGTGACCTTCCAGCGCTGGCCGATCTCGCCCGTACACGTCCGCTGAACGGCGGCGGCGCCGGACGACCTGGAGCCGTCGGCCACATCCAGGCACTTCCCGGATGACTTGTTGATCATGGTGTAGGAGCCGTCCGACTGCTTGGTGAACGTCCACGTCTGATTGCGTCCGCGGTTCGGCGCCCACAGGGCCATGGCGGCGCCGTCGGCCGTGGAACCGCCCGGGTTGTCCAGCGCCTTGCCTCCTGTCTCGACGCTGTGCGCACCCTCCACGACCTTCGTGACGCCGGGCCAGGGAATGCCCGGGGCGGGGTGGTAGCCGATACCGGCCGCGGTCCACCGCGGTGCCTGGCGGGCCAGGCGCCGGCGGAAGTCCTTCCAGTCGCGGTCGGACTGCGGGGTCCAACCGACCTCGGCGATGGCGGGCAGGCGGGGGAAACTCATGTACTCGGCGTAGGCGGAGGGTTCGGGCCAGCGGGTGGTGGGGGTCGGCAGCGCGTCGCTGCCCTCGTAGGCGCGGTCCGCCCACAGCGCGGCCTCGACGCCGGCGATCTGCCCGGCGGGGACGATCGAGCCGGTGCCGTCCGGCTTGGCGGTGGCCTTCGCGGGGTCCCACTCGTAGGACCTCTGCACCGGCACGTAGCCGGACCAGCTCAGCCCGTAGGGGGTGGACACGTCGTACTTCATGTCCAGGTAGGCGTGGTCGGAGGGAGACATGACGAACTTGGCGCCCTGGGCCACCCCGCTGCGGACGAAGCCGATGGTCTCGGTCTCCTCGGCCGTGCCGATGCTCTCCCGGTCACTCTCCTCTCCCCAGTACTGCATCAGGCTGCCTGCGGGGATCGCGGCCTGGCCGAGCTGGTGCCAGCCCATCACGGTCTTCTTCCGTGAGGTGGTCGTCGACGTGGCCGCCTCGACGTAGGCGGCGTAGCGGGAAGGGGTCGCCTGCGGGGTCTCGTCACCGCCGAGGTGAATGTAGGGGCCGGGCGTGAGCTTGGCCACCGCCTTGATGACGGTGCGCAGAAAGCGGGTGGTGTCGGCCGTGTGCCGCTCGTCCTCCAGGCAGTAGAGGCTGATGCCGACTTCGAATCCGGAGTAGGGAGGCTTCGCCTTGTCGTCACAGTTCAGCCCGGGCACCGAGGCCAGCGCGGCCCGGGTGTGGCCGGGCCCGTCGATCTCCGGCACCACGGTCATGAAGCGGGACTGCGCGTAGGCGACGATGTCCTTGTAGTCCGCCGCCGAGTAGTACCAACCGCTGCCGTGGGTGAAGCCGCTCTGCGTACTGGCACCCACCTTCGTCAGCTCCGGAATCGCGTCGATGGCGATGCGCCATCCCTGGTCGTCGGTCAGGTGCAGATGCAGAGTGTTGATCTTGTACGCCGCGGCCTGGTCGATGTAGCGCTTGACCTGGGCCACGGGATAGAAGCGGCGGGCGACGTCCAGCATCACGCCTCGGTACGCGTACCGAGGGGAGTCGGAGATCCGTACCGGGGAGACGGTCCAGGGACCAGGCGCTTTGGTGGGGGACTCCACTGCGGCCGGGAGCAGTTGGCGCAGCGTCTGCACACCGCGGAACAACCCCTCGGCTCCGTGGGCCCTCACCACGACCCCGTCCTTGTCGGACGACAGCGTGTATCCCTCGGCGCCGAGTTTCTCGGGGCCGTCGGGGTCCAGGACGACGGCCTGCTTCTGCGCCCGCGAGACCGTGACGACCGGCAGGGTGTGGCCCGTTGCCGGGGCGAGCACGCTGGCCAGGTAGGTGCCGACGCCCAGCACGGCGGGCTTCGTCGACAGGACGGCGATACGCGTCCGGGGGGTGAGCGTGAAACCCCTGCCCGCCATCGGCAGGTGGGACACAGGCTGTGGCACAAGGGCTGGGGGAGCGGCCGGGGGAGGAGCGGTCGCCGCCTCGGAGACCGTGGCCGACAGCGGGAGAGTGAGGACGACTGTGGCGAGTGCGGCGAGACATCGGCCTCGTCGGCGCAACCAGCGCATGGTTGACTCCTTCAGACGGTGTGCGGAGCCGCCCGCAGGCGGCCGGATTTCCCGCGTACGCCATCGCCGAGCCCCTCCGTGGTCGGGGCGGGCGGGGCGGCCGACGGGTCACTTGACGGATCCGGCGGTGAGACCGGAGACGACCTTCCGCTCGATGAGCGCGAAGAGGACGACGACGGGCACGATCGCGATGACCGAGCCGGCGAACAGGTAGTTCCACTGAACGGTGTAGTTGCCGATGAAACTGTTGATGCCGACCGTCAGCGGTTGACTCTCCGGGATGGTGGAGAGGGTGAGGCCCATGACGAATTCGTTCCACGCCGAGATGAAGGTGAAGATCATCGCGGTGACGACTCCCGGCATCGCCAGGGGCAGGGTGATGCGCAGCAGCGCTCCCGCCCTCCCCAGGCCGTCGATCATGGCCGACTCTTCGAGGGCTTCGGGGATGGAGGCGAAGTAGGCGGTGAGGATCCAGATCGCGAAGGCCAGATTGAAGGCCGCGTTGCAAAGGATCAGGGTCCATACGGAGTTGAGCATGCCCAGCTGGTAGAACTCGCGGTAGAGACCGACGAGCAGCGACGTGGGCTGGAACATCTGCGTGACGAGGACCAGCAGAAGGAAGAGCCTGCGGCCCCGGAACCTCATGCGCGCGGTGTAGTACGCGGCGGGGATGGCGACCAGCAGGACGAGCAGGGTGGATCCCGCGGCGACCAGCAGCGTGACCCGGAGGTTGTCCCCGAGGTGAGACTCGCGCCATACGTTGACGAAGTTCGTCCACTCGAACTCGGCCGGCAGATAGCCGGCGTCGCGCAGTTCGCGCGCCGGCCGCAGCGCGGTGATCACCATCTCCGCGTACGGGAAAAGGAACACGGCCGCCAGCAGCCATGCGACGGCGGCGACCAGCAGGGTCCGCGCGCGCAGGGTGCGCGGAGGTCGTGACGTGCCGGGGCGGGTGCCGTCGGTCCGGGAGCGGGAGACCGAGGCGGGCCGAGCGGGCTTCGAAGGGGTGAGGGTGTGTGGGGCCATCAGCTCTCCTCCTGGTTCCAGCGGCCGACCTTGAGGAAGAGGACGACCATGACCACGACGAGAGCGAAGTTCACGACGGACATCGCCGCGGACTGGCCGATGTCGGAGTTCTTGAGCTGGTACATGAACACGGTGGTGGTGGCGGTGTCGCTGTCCGGGCCACCGCGGGTCATGCTCCAGATGATGGGGAACGAGTTGAAGACGTTGATCAGGTTGATGACGACACCGACGAGGAACGCCGGCCGCAACAGCGGGAGGGTGATGCGCAGATACGTCTGCCAGGTGTTGGTGCCGTCGACCTTCGCCGCCTCGTAGACCTCGTCCGGGATGGTCTGTAGTCCCGCGAGCAGGGTGTAGGTGGTGAAGGGGAGGGAGACGAAGACGGCGACGAACATCATCCAGGGCCAGGCCGTCGAGGGGTCGCCCAACCAGTCCTTGGGGCCGTCGATGAGCCCCAGGTCGCTCATGAGCGTGTTCAGGACGCCGGCGGTCTGATTGAGCATCCACTTGAAGCCGATGGCGGTCATCACGACCGATGCGGCCCAGGGTGCGATGAGGGCCCAGCGGGTGACGCGCCGGCCGGGAAACCTCTGATTGAAGAGCTGGGCCAACGCCAGCGAGGTCACCATGGTGGCGGTGACCACGACCACGGTCCACACCAGGGTCGACACGACGACCGAGGGCAGTGACGATTCGTCGAACAGCTGCTTGTACTTGTCGAGTCCGGCCGAGCCCCGGACGAATCCGCTGCTGCTGATCTTCAGGAACGAGGTGCGGACCATCTCGTAGACCGGCCAGAGTACGACCAGGACGATGAGCAGGACGGCGGGCCCGATCCAGGGCAGGGGCCCCAGTCGGGCCAGACCGCCCCGGCCCTTGCGGCCAGAGCCGGCCGTGGAGGAAGTGGGGGACACGAGGGTGCCTTTCGTGACGGTGCGGTTCGCGTGGCCTACTGGTCGGAAACCGCGTCCTCGGCCTTCTTCTGCAGTTCGCCCAACACCTTGGCCGGGTCGTTCACGGCCGTGCCACCGCTCTTCTTGATCTCGGCGGAGACGGCGTCCCAGGAGGTGTCGCCGAGCGGGTAGAAGGCCGCGTTCGGCAGCAGCGCGAAGAAGGGCTCGAGGTCCTTGTGCCTGCCGTTGCCGGTCATCTCCTGGAGCGTGTCCTTGGTGACCGGCATCAGGTTGTACAGCTCATCGAACTTCAGCGTGTTCTCCTTCGAGTACGCGAAGTCGAGGAACTCACGAACCTCAGCCTTGTGGCCGTTGTCCTTGAACGCCATCATCCAGTCGGCGACACCCAGCGTGGACTTGAGCGCGCCCGTTCTTCCGGGGATGGGCACGACGCCGTAGTCGACCTTGCCGTCCTTGGACATCCGGATCAGCGAAGGGTGGCCGTTGAGCATCGCGGTCTTACCGGCTGCGAAGTCCGCGAACGCGGTCTTGCGGTCCGTCGTCGCGGGGTTGGCGTAGGTCAGGCCGGGAGTGACGAGGTTGGCCTTCAGCCAGATGAACGACTCGACGTTGGCCTGACTGTTCAAGGTGTAGGTGCCCTGGGCGTCCGTGAACCCACCGCCGTTGCCGAACTCCCACATCAGTGACTCGCCTTGGGCCTCCTCGGGACCGAGTGGCAGCGCGTAGGGAGTCACGCCCGGCACCGTCGCCTTGATCTTCTCGGCTGCGGCCTTGAGGTCGCCCCAGGTCTTCGGCGCCTCGGTGACGCCGGCCTTGGCGAAGACGGTCTTGTTGTAGAAGAAGGCCCGTGCCGAGGAGACGAAAGGTATGCCGTACCGCGTGCCGTCGACCTCACCCGCCTTGGCGAAACCGTCGATCAGGTTGGCGCGGGTCTTCTCCGACAGAACCTCGTCCGCCTTGTACAGCAGATCGTCGGCGACCTTGTCCGCGTAACCGCCGGTCTGTAGGACGTCCGGGACGTTACCGCTCTGGATCATCGTCTTGACCTGGGAGTCGATGTCGTTCCAGTTGATCACCTGGACGTCCACTTTGATCTTCGGGTGGGCGGCGGTGAAGCGCTGCGCCACGTCGTTCCAGTAGGCCGTCGAGCTGTTCGAGGCCTTGTCGCCGTAGTCGGCGGCCACCAGCTTGAGCGTCACGTCCCGGCCGTCCGGTGCGCCGCCGCCGGTGTTGCCGCCGCAGGCCGTGAGGGTGAGTGCTCCGAGGGTGCAGGTGCATGCCGCCACGAACATCCGCTTGTTCATCGTCAGTACCGCCTTTTCTCCTGGCCGGCCGAGATGACACGGCCCATTGGGGTCCGGGACTACGGCAGATTCGGAGCGTGCGCACATCTGAAGTATCCAAATGCTTTTCGCTCATAAACGAGCATCTGCTGTGGGCAGAGTAAACACGAGGGAGGAGGTTCAGAACCAGACCTGTTACGCAAAAGATGCCTTCCGAGCAAGGGGCGACGTCGGCAGGCCTGCGCGGGAGCGGCTGGGAGGGCTCGAACCGGGCGCCCACTGCCGGGCAAGGGCCGCTCGCGCGGCCCGTGTTGCCGACCGTCGCAGGCGCGCCCTTGCCCTTTGGCGGCAGCGAGCCGAACCAGACGTCGGCGGTTTGCGCGGCGGCAGCGACTACGAGGCTTCCAGGTGCGAGGCCCAGAGGTACGGGGCCTCCGGGTGTGGGGCTTGCGGGTGTGGGGCCTCCGAGGACGGGGCCTCCGGGTGTGGGCAGGCCCGTTTCGCGGGCGCACCCCGGAGGCCGTACGGGGAGGACTCGGCCGCTGCTGCGAAGGCGGGCGCAGGTGCGCGGCAGGAGGAGGCGTGCCCGGCACCTCGGGGTCGACGGGCCACCCGGGACCACCTCCGGCTTGGTGGCGGAGGTGCGTGAACAGGAGGGGGCGTCAGACGGTGAGCACCTCGATACCCGCCTCGGTGAGCCGCGCGGCCATCTCGGGAGCGATGCCGGAGTCGGTGACTATCACGTCGATCCGGTCCAGGCCGCAGATTCTGGCGAAGGCGCGCTTGCCCATCTTCGAGGAGTCCGTCGCGAGGATCACCTTCCGGGCGCGCTCCGCGAAGAGCCTGCTGATGCCGGCCTCGTCCTCGTGGTGTGTCATGACGCCGAGCTGCGGATCCACACCGTCGACGCCGAGCACGGCGACATCCAGCACCACCTGGTTCAAGACCCCCTCCGTCAGCGGGCCCACCAGCTCATAGGTCTGGGGGCGCGCGACCCCGCCGGTCAGCACGATCTTGAACTGCGGACGCACGGCCAGTTCACCCGCGATGTTCAGCGCGTTGGTGACGACCGTGTAGATCGGCCCCGAGGGGCTCTCCCTCCGCTCGGCCGCCGATCCGCCCGCCCGGAGCACCAGCGCCCGGGCCACCTCCGTGGTGGTGGTGCCACCGTTGAAGCCGACGACGTCACCCTCGCTCAGCAGGTCTGCCACGGCGTTGGCGATGCGCTGCTTCTCCGTGACCCGCCGCGAGGACTTGTAGCGCAGCGGAAGCTCGTAGGAGACACCGTGCGCAATGGCTCCTCCACGTGTGCGGACGAGCAGCTTCTGCTCGGCCAGTTCGTCGAGGTCGCGGCGGATGGTCGCCGGCGACACCGCCACCGCAGTGGCCGCCTCCTCCACGTCCAGCTTGCCGTCGACCGCGAGCAGTTCCATCAGCTTGCTCCACCGCTCCTGCTTTGACATGCCCCGCATCCCCTCTGTGCCTTGGAACCTCGAATGGCGCGCACCGAGGGCGAGGGCCGCCGGAGCGGTCTGTCGGACCTCGACAGGTATGCGCGAAGTTGATCGTAACGCTGCGGTCCCGCGCACCACGTGGCGTGCGTGATTCGTGCACTCCAGGGAAGGTCGGAGGCCCGCGGCTCTGGACGCGGCGCACGGTCTCGATGAATACTGCGATCACTACTGATGCAAGAACCTGCTTGATAGAGACTGGAAACGTGCATGTTTGATCGTAGTCGTGGTTCGACATCGACTGTAAGGACAGGGGCGTCTCCGCCGTGCCCGTCCCCCTCGTCCGAAGGCCCGCCCGTGTCCGGTGACCCCTCCGGGCATGGGTGTGTGCTGGGTCTCGACGTCGGCGGCACCGGTATGAAAGGGGCGATCTTCGACCACGGCATGCGGTCGCTGGACACCGTGCGCCGGGACACGCCGCGAGCCGACGGCCCGCCCGCGGTCCTCGACGCCATGGCCGACACCCTGCTCGCTTTGGACCGGATGGCCGCCCGGCGAGGGCTGTCAGTGCACCACGCGGGCGTGGTGGTCCCCGGCATCGTCGACGAGGACCGGCAGAGGGCCGTCTGGTCGGCCAACATCGGCTGGCGCGATCTGCCGCTCGCGGCCCTCATGGAGGCGCGTACCGGGCTGCGCGTCACGCTGGGCCACGACGTCCGCGCGGGCGGCGTGGCCGAAGGCGCCCTCGGGGCGGCTCGCGCGGCGGCGAACGTGCTCTTCGTTGCCATAGGCACCGGAATCGCCGCCGCCCTCGTCTGCGACGGCAAGGCGATCCGATCCGGCGGATACGCCGGCGAACTCGGCCACATCGCCGTCGAGTCCGGTGGGGTGTCGTGCGCCTGCGGAAACTCCGGCTGCCTGGAGACCGTGGCATCCGCCACCGCCGTTGCGACCGCGTACACCGTGCGCACCGGGCGGACGGTGACCGGTGCGGCCGAGGTCGCGGCCTTGACCGCGCAGGGCGACCCCGTGGCGCGAGCGGTCTGGAAACGGGCGGCGGACGGACTCGCGGACGCGCTGACGATCGCCACCTCCCTGCTCGCGCCGGAGCTGATCGTGCTGGGCGGCGGCCTCGCCGAGGCCGACAGGCTCCTGCTCGACCCCGTGCGCACCGGGCTGGAAGAACGCCTCACCTTCCAACGTCGCCCCGCAATCGTCCGCGCCCGGCTGGGAGATCAGGCCGGGTGTATCGGTGCGGGTCTCGCCGCCTGGCAGGCAGCCGGGCACATCGCGGCCACCCGGCGAACAGGAGCGAGCACCCCGTGATTCTCACCGTCACCCTGAACGCCGCCCTCGACGTCACCTGGGGCGTCGACAGTCTGCGACCCCGCACCTCGCACCGGGTCGACACCGTGCACGAACGTGCGGGCGGCAAGGGAATCAACGTCGCCCGCGTGCTCGGCTTCCTCGGACACGCCCCGGTGGCGACCGGCTTCGTGGGCGGAGCCACCGGCCGCCTGATCCGAGACGGGCTGCGCACCGCGGGCATCCGGGACGCGTTCCTCGACGTGACCGGCGACTCGCGACGGACCCTCGCCGTCGTCGCGCGCGACGACGGCGACGCCACCGTCTTCAACGGGCGGGGGCCGTACGTGGGCCCCACCACATGGCGGCTCTTCGCCCGTCACTACGCCCAACTGCTCGCCGGGGTGAAGGTGGTCGTCCTGAGTGGCAGCATCCCGCCCGGCCTGCCGGCGGACGCCTACGCGCAACTGATCGACACCGCTTCGGCGGCCGGCGCGCTCACGATTCTCGACACCAGTGGTGCCGCCCTCCTCCACGCTCTGCCGGCCCGCCCCGACGTGATCAAACCCAATGCCGCCGAGGCCATGGCGGCGACGGGATGCGAGGACCCGGCACGGGCCGCCGCCATGTTGCGGGCCGGGGGAGCACGGTCGGTCGTGACATCCGTCGGGCCCGACGGCCTGCACGCGAACACCCCCGAGGGGGCCTGGCGGGCAGTGCCTCCCGAGCGACTGTCCGGAAACCCGACGGGCGCCGGCGACGCCTGTGTGGCGTCGATCGCGGCCGGGCTGGAGGCCGGATCGGCGTGGCCGGACATCCTGCGTGCCGCCGTGTCGCTGTCGGCCGCCGCGGTCCCCTGCCAGGCCGCCGGCGACGTCGACGCCGCCGTCCACCGCCGGTTCCTCTCCGCGGTCCAGGTGGAGGAAGTACGTCCGGCCCGCTCTCGCTGATGCCGCCACAGGGCAACGTACCCAGGCGTCGAGTGGTGACGTACATGCTCGCCAGTGCTCGGTAGTGCGTCTATTCGAGCAGTAATTGACATATCAGATGTCCATGGAACAGCATCTTGAGACCTCCGACGACAGACCCCCGGACGACAGACCCCCGGCCGGCCCGAACACAAGGAACCGACGTGCCCCCTCGCGACACTTCCCGTACCTCCGTCGAAATCGCCTCACAGCCCGAGACCTGGAGGCGAGCGGCCCGGTCGGTCGGGTCCTTCGCCGCCGCCCTGCCCCGGCGCGGTGAGCGTGTCGCCGTGGTCGGCTGTGGTACCTCCTGGTTCATGGCCCACGCCTACGCGCAGTTGCGCGAGAGCGGCGGCCACGGCGAGACCGACGCGTTCGCGGCCTCCGAGTTCCCCAGCGGCCGCGCCTACGACCGGATCGTGGCCATCACACGCTCCGGCACCACCACCGAGGTCCTCGACCTGCTGGCGAAGGCCAGAGGCACCGCCGAGACCACCGCTCTCACCGCCGACCCGGCCACGCCCGTCATGACGGCCGCCGACAACGTGGCGGTACTCGACTTCGCCGATGAGGAGTCGGTCGTACAGACCCGGTTCGCCACCACCGCCCTGGTCCTCCTGCGTGCACATCTGGAGGCCGAAGGCGCCCTGCCGGCCGGCATACGGCCCATCGCGCAGGCCATCCAGGACGCCGGGCGCGCCATCGAGCTTCCACTGAGTCCCGAAGTGAGTGGTGCCGAGCAGTTCACGTTCCTCGGAACGGGCTGGTCCTACGGGCTCGCGCTCGAAGCCGGTTTGAAGATGCGCGAGGCCGCCGGAGCCTGGACCGAGGCGTATCCCGCCATGGAATACCGCCACGGTCCCATCAGCATCACCGGCCCCGGCCGTGTCGCCTGGTTGTTCGGCCCCGCCCCCCAAGGCCTCGCCGACGACATCGCACGCGTCGGCGGCCTCTTCCGCTCCGCGTCGACGGACGCGCCGGGGGACATCGACCCGCTCGCCGACCTGATCGTCGCCCAGCGCCTGGCCGTACTCGCCGCCGAAGCCCGCGGGTACAACCCCGACCGCCCGCAGAATCTCACCCGCTCGGTGATCCTCGGCACCACCGCCGTGTGAGGAGCCCGGGACCTCCTTGACCACCCACGGGATTCCGGGGCGCTTCCGGCCGGCGACCGCTGTCGTCTTCGGCCCGTGACACCGTCGCCGGCGCCCGACCGCCGCTCCGCCACCACCTTCGTGGAGAACCTTCATGCCTCTGACCTCCACCGACAACATCGTCGGCCCCGCATACGCCGGAAGCTACGGCGTCGGAGCGTTCAACGTCGTGCAGATCGAACACGCCGAGGCCATCGTCGCCGGAGCCGAGCTGGCCGGACTGCCCGTCATCCTCCAGATCAGCGAGAACACCGCCCGCTACCACGGCTCGCTCGCCCCGATCGGACTCGCTTCCCTCGCCCTCGCCCGAGCGGCTTCCGTGCCGGTGGCCGTTCATCTCGACCATGCCGAGTCCGTCGAACTCGTGCGGGAAGCCGCCCAGCTCGGCTTCAGCTCCGTCATGTTCGACGCGTCCAGACTGCCCTACGACGCCAACGTCACCGCGACACGGGCCATCACCGAGGAGTGCCACCGGGCCGACGTATGGGTCGAGGCCGAACTGGGCGAGATCGGCGGCAAAGACGGTGCGCACGCCCCCGGCGTCCGCACCGATCCCGACGAAGCCCGCTCGTTCGCGACGGCGACGGCCGTGGACGCCCTGGCCGTCGCCGTGGGCAGCTCCCACGCCATGCTCACCCGTGACGCCGTCCTCGATTTCGACCTGATGACCCGCCTGCGGGACTCGCTCGACGTGCCGCTGGTCCTGCACGGCTCCTCGGGCGTCGACGACACGGACCTCGCCAAGGCCGTGACCGCCGGAATGACGAAGGTCAACATCTCCACTCACCTCAACAAGATCTTCACGCGCACCCTGCGTGATCGACTGCGGACGGAACCCGGCGCCGCCGACCCCCGTACCTACCTGGGCCCCGCCCGAGACGCGGTGGCAGCCGAAGTGGCCCGGCTCCTGCGCGTTCTCGCTGCCCGCTGACCACACGACATCGGTGTCCTCTCCGGTCCGGCCGGCGTCACCACAGCGGCCTTGGCCGCAGTGGTGAGGGCGATCCGCACCCACGAGTGGTCAAAGCAGCCGGAGGTCCAACGGGTTCTCTACCGGCCGTCGTTGACGGCATGGTTCTGTCCACCGCCGGCGATGTCCCATCCCCGCAGCCGGTCGTCCGCTTGTACGAGGAAGAGGTCCAGGACGCCGTCACCCACCCTGGGCTGCACGCTGCCCCACGTGTTGCGCGCGGGCACGACGCGTACGGCCTTGGCGCGCTGCTGTAGGGCCCGCGACTCGGCCAGCAGCCTCTGCGCCGCGTCGTTGTCGCCGGTACGGCGTGCGTCGAGCGCGTCGAGCGTCCGAACCATGGCCTCGCCCCACAGTTCGGTGGCATCGAGCCAGGGCGCCGCGTCGAGCGTGAACCCCGGCTCGACCCGGCCGCCGCGCACGGTGCTCGGTGCCTGCCGGATCGCCTCCGCGTACGTGCGCAGCTCCCGGACGGCCGCGGCGCGGTCACCCTCGTCCCAGTCCCTCCAGAACCGCGCCACCCTCTGGCCGAGTTCGGGCGCCTGTGGCTGCCAGGGTGTCCCCCCGAACGTCGGTGCCATGTGCTGGAGGTCGCCGAGGACGAGCAGGGCCTCCGTTGACGGGCGGTGGCCGTCCGCCAGGTAGGCCATGGCGCGACGATTGTTCCCCGCGGCGTCGTACGCCGTGTCGTTCCAGGTGAAATCGGCTACCCCGAAGACGGCGACCTTGGAGGCGTACGGCTGGTTCATCGGGTTCGCCACGATGCCCGCCAAGTGCCGCGACAGGCCGGGTTCCCGCTTGTCGTAGGGGGCGAGCAGCAGACGCCCGCTCGTGTTGCCGAAGTCGTTGACCGGATAGTTGTCCCAAACGAAGACCTTCCGTCCGAACAGAGCGGACGCGCGGTCCGCCTCCTCTGCGGTGATCTTCGGTGGTACGACGTCGGTGCCCGTCCACATCACCACGACCGCCGGGTCCAGTGTGGAGCGCAGCGTCTGTTTGTAGGCGGTGTCGGTCAGATCGCCGTACTCCGTGGGCACCGTCTGAAGGGGTTCGGTACCCGAGCGCGTGGCGACGAAGTCGTGCTGCACGTCGTTCAGCAGGTCCGCCTGCGCGCGGGCGGCCGAGGCGCGTCCCGGGGCTCCGTATGCCGCCCTGTCGCCTTCGCAGTTCCACCGGGTGTAACTGATGTCGTCGAGAGGGATGGAGAAGGATCGGGTGCCCAGGTCGTGGAGAGCCGCGAGCTTGGTCTTGAGTGCCCTGCGGTCCTCCGGGTCGGAGTAGCAGATCGATTCGCCGGGCGAGACGGCGAAGGTGAAACGGACGTGATTCGCCGTCGCGCGCCGCACCAGCTCGCCGAGGTCCGCGAGCTTGGCCGCCGGATAGGCATCGCGCCACCTGCCGCGGTGGTAGGGGTCGTCCTTGGGCGCGTACACGTAGGTGTTGGCCTTGACGTCGCCGTAGAAGTCCATCTGATCGAGGCGCTCGGCGTGCGTCCACGGGAGACCGTAGAACCCTTCGACCGTGCCGCGCAGCGCCATGGCCGGGAAGTCGCTGATCTCGGCGCCCGCCACCCGCCAGTGCGGGTCGTCGCCGTCCTCGAACCGCAAGAGCCCGCGCATCGTCTGCACGGCGTAGAACTGTCCTGCCGCGTCGTGCCCGCCGAGGGCGACCTGCCCGTGGCGCCTGCTGCCGCGCACGTTCAGCGCGTAGCCCTCGGCCTGGTCGGGTACCGCCGTCCCGGCCAGGGCCGCGGCGATGTCAGGACGGTCGGCCGGGCCGAGGAGGACGGTGAACAGGCTCCGGGGCGCCGCAGGGACGGCGTCGGGGGCCACGATGTCCACGCGGTCGGCGCCGTGGGCCGCGAGTTCGGCGACGAGACGGTCGCGAGCTGCGGCGTCCGTGCGATCGTCGGCGACGACGAGGACCCGATCCGTGACGGCGGCGCTGTCCGGGGTGCCGGAGCCGGACCGGGGGACTGGCGTGATCGGCGGCAGCGGGATGGACGAGGCACGGCCCACGGGGGCCGTCGGGGGCGCGGCCCGCGCCACCGGGGAATCGGGGGCGAGGACGCCCATGGCGAGGGCGACGACAAGGGCCAAGTGTGCTCCGACGACGGCCCTGTGGTTCTGCATGAGACCTCCCAGAGTGGTCTAGACCACATTCCGGTGCCCCAAGCTATCGCTGTTCTCCCGCCCGCGGCAACGGTGCCAGGCGACGAGATCAGGCCTTCTTCGGGATGCCGCGGTCAAGCGTGTCCCCGGAGCCGACTCTGTGTGCGGCGTGCGACCGCGCGAGCCCACGACGGAGCAGCGAGACCGCAGGTCACGTGTGGGGCACTGATTCCGCCGGGCGGTCAGAACTCCCGGCGGGCCGGTCGGCCGGCCGGTCGACCGGCCCGCCCTGCGCGCCTCCAGCGAGTTGGCGATGCCCAGACCGAGACCATTGTGCAGAAGGGAGGCGAGGACCGTGTCCGGGCCGGCCGCCGAGCCGACATCGGTGAACATCTGGCCTGCTTCCAGCGGCAGTTGGTCCCCGACCGTGTCGGCCAGGACAGCCACCCCCGCCCCGGCCGCGGTCATCTTCGACGCGTACCGGCCCATCAGCCCGTGGCCGGCGCGCGAGGCGTCCGCGAGGCAGACGTCCACGGCCCCCGCGCCGTCCAGCCCCCGCGCCTCCTTGACCAGCGCCGTACCGCCGGCGAGCGCCTCGGCGGCCCCGGTGCGGATCTTCACCCCGGCCAGGCCTCGTAGGCGGCCACCACCACCATCACCGGGCGTACACGGTCCCCCGGACCGAGGCGACGGCCTGCCGTACGTCGTCCCGGGTGCCCCGGCACACCGCCGCCACACTCGCCGCGCCCTCGGCCTCCACGGCGACCCGCCGTACGGCGCCGTCAGTCCCGACCCCGGAGGCGAAGAGATGTCCGGAGCCGGGTGTCCGACCGTGTGTGCGTGGCGCGGGATCCGCCGGGAGCGGCGGGGCTCACGGCGTCTTCGCGGCCGGTCGCTTGGCGTTCTTGCTGCCGGCGGCCGTGCTGCTCCGGCCGGCCTTGGCGGTGGTCGTGGCCTTTCGCCTCGGCGCCTTCGCCGGGGTGGCCACCTGTGACGCCGCCTTCCGGCCCGATGAGGTCGGCCATTTGAACTCGATCTCCAGCTCGATCTCCCCGCTGCCGATCTCGATCTCGATCTCGCTGCGAAGGTCGTCGGGGATCCGCAGGCTCAGCGTTCCGGCGCCGAGTTCCAGGTCGACCTCCCCGCCCTTCCTCAGCGCGGTTGCGAGGGCCGTGAGCTGGTCAGCCGCCTCCAGGCGTGACAGCGAGCGCTTCTGCTCAAACTTGAGATCCGACATGTTTCCTTCCAATCCTGGACAGGCAGTACACATCGTCCATTCTGAGGTCATGTGTCGGATCGGACATCCTCATGAACGACCGAGGGGCCCGGAGTGGCCCCGGCCGCGACACCCGCCGGTGCCACGGGCGAGTACGGGAGGCGCGATGCCGCCGGTCGGGTGTGCGCGGACGGGTTTCGGTTCGCGGCGGGCATGCCACGTGGGCATCACCGACCGGTGGCGGTCGCAAGCAGTTCCTCGAAACCCGGTGCGTGCCGGGCGTCGAGAATGTGACGTCGGCTCCGTCCCGGGTGTATCGGTGGTGCGCAACGGCTGTGCGATGAAGAAGACGACGAAGAAGATGAAGACGAAGAAGATGAAGACGACGCAGAAGGAGAATCGCCGTGGCGCTTCAGCGGATGGACAACGTGGGCATCGTCGTCGAGGACCTGGACGCTGCCATCGCCTTCTTCGCCGAACTGGGCATGGAGCTGGAAGGCACGGCGGAGATCGAGGGTCTCGCGGCGGACCACATGGTCGGACTCGACGGCGTCCGCAGTGTCATCGCGATGATGCGGACCCCGGACGGCCACGGCAGGCTGGAGCTGACGGTGTTCCGTACACCTGCGGCGATCGACGGCAGTCCGCTCGATCCTCCCCCCAACACCAGGGGGCTGCACCGGGTCATGTTCGCCGTCGACGACATCGACGACACCATCGCCCGCCTGCGCCTCCATGGCGCCGAACTCCTCGGCGAGGTGGCGCGGTACGAGGACAGCTACCGCCTCTGCAACCTTCGCGGCCCCGCCGGCATCATCCTCGCCCTCGCCGAGCAGATCGGCTGAGAGAACCGGTCGCGGCTGAGCGGCGACCGGCCTCACGGCTCACTGCGGCCGACCCGATCTCGGTGGCGTCGGCCGGCCCGATCGCCGGGCGCGCCGGTTCGACACTCGGCGGTACACCGTCACTCCCGGGGGTCGTGACCCCAGTTCATCGGCGACTGACGCCTTCTCGTGACGGTGATGTCGCCCTCGGGCCTCTGCGCGCGCGATGTGCGGGTGCGGATACCCGATGACCCTGCGCACGTGCGCAGGGTCGGTCCTCGTCGAGGTCGGCCCTTCCGGTGCGCAGCGGCTGTGCGATCCGGCGCCCGGAGTCGTGCCCGGTGCGGTCCGCCCTCACTTCTTGCCGCGCTTGCGCAACGACTGTGGTGTGTGAACGGCCCTGCGGCCCGACTTGTCGCTCTCCACCTCGTACTGCGGCTCGTCCTGGGAGGCGTCGACGGTACGGCCGGCCGCCTCCGTGCGCTTCGTGATCTTCTTCTTGACCTCGCCGGGTACCTTCGCGCCGTGGCTGCTCCACGAGACCTTGTCGCCCTTGCCGAACTCGTCGTCCTTGGCCATGGCCGTCCCCTTCTCCGATCCCCGCCGCCGGACCCGATCATGCTGTCCGTCGGCGAGCCGGCCCGCAACCGCTCGCAGGGCCCGCGGGCCGCCCCGGTCGCGCCGAGCCGTGCGCTCGCGGGTGGGGCGGGGCTCGACTCACGCGGACGACGGTGGGCCCGGGCGTCGAAGGCATGCTCCACCGCAGTCAGCCGGAGGGTTCCGGCGATGTTTCGGACCTCGGGTAGAGGAACGCGAGGCAGCGGAGAGGCCGTGTTCACCGCCGGCGGTCTACGCTCGGCATGGTGACGGACAACGAGATCCAACTCAAAGCCATCGCCGCTCTCACGGCCCTGAGGTCCGGCGCCGACAGCGATTTCGTCTCGGGCCTGCTGGCAGATGTAGTCCCCACGCAGTTCCTCGTCCCCGCCGGTGCCGGTCCGGAGGAGACGGGGCTCGCCGTGCTGGAACAGGTGTCCCAGCCCTTCAACGCGCTGGTCACCGGCTTCATCCTGGCTTTCCAGGCGGTCGCCGACGCCCATGACGACACCGATCCCGAGAACCCCACCGAGGAGCTCCTCCAGAACCTCGCCCTCACCCTCGCCCTCGACGACACCGACTGAGAACGAGCCCGGTCGCCGGGCGATGAGGCCGGGAGACCGAGGCGGTCGTCCGGCCTCTTCCTCCCCGGCCCCCGATACCCCCCGATACCGATACCGATCCCGGCGCCGGGATCGGAAGCGGGAGCGGTCGGCGGGCGCGCGCTCGGCTCGCTCAGCGCTCGGCCGCCGGGACGAGACCAGGGGCGAGCCTGTACGACACGGCTTCCATGAGCGGCTTGCGCCGGGTGTTGTGGAACGCGGCGATCCGCCACTGCCCGTCCGCTTCGAGGACAACGGTGTACGTCTGCACCTTGCCCGGTTTCCGCGGTCGCTTGCCCTTGTACGTGTCTCCGCGCCCGGTGACGACCGCCGTGGCGGATCCGTGGAAGCGGATGTCGAACATCTCGTCGGCCAGTCGGGTTCCTTTGAGGAAACCGGCGAAGAGTGTGCGGTGGCTCTCCACGATGTCCCGTCGTCCGCGGTAGAGGGTGCCGATGTAGGTGGTGTACGAGGCGTCCTCGGTGAAGAGCGCGCCGTAAGCCTCGGCGTCATGACGGTCCCATGCGGCGACGAGGCGGGCGAGCACCTCTCGCACGGCGGCTTCCTCTCTCGTGACTGTCGGGCGGGTGTGACCCGAACCGGCGTCTGACTGCATGACGTACCCCCTGTCAGTTCGTTAAGCTGAGGCAGATACTGACTCGAAGCAGTATCTGCATGTGTGCAGATATCAATGTAGGAGGGGTACTCCGGTATGGCAACACCCGATCGTGCGGACGCGCACCTGGTCTTCCGTCAGTATCTGGACGCCGTGGGTCTTCAGGGCCTGGCCGGCGCGGCGGCGGCCGGACTGCATACCTCGGAGTGGTACGCCCTCAGCCTCATCACTCTGGAGGGGGGTTTGTCCTCCGGCGAGTTGGCGTCACGGACCGGACTCACCACCGGCGCGACCACCCGGCTCATCGACCGGCTCGAACGGGCCGGATATGCCCGCCGTGCAGCCGACGTCAACGACCGCCGCCGGGTCATGGTCGAACCCGTGCCGGAGGCACTGGACCGAATCGAGGACGTCGTCGGACCGGCTCGCCGCCACATCTCCGAGGTGATCAGCGGTTACACACCCGAGCAGCAGGACCTGCTCTTCGACTACTTCGCCCGAGCGGCACCCGCGTTCCGAGCCGCGACCGAGGAGATCCGACAGAACACCCAGTCCCGGCGGAGCAGGACCGCCACCCGGAAGCAGTCATCCGATCCGGGACGGCCGTAGCCCCGACAGGGGACGGGCGTGCCGGCGGCCCCCTTGCCGCCCGGGCGGCCCCGGTGCCCGGACACCGCCGCGAAACGGCTTCCGGTAGCGCCAACCGGTATGACGGCGGTCGTTTCAGCGGGCATGTGCCCCCGCACTCCGGGTCGCGATCCTTGTGCACGCCGCGGAGAGATCACCACAGTTGAGGTGTCCAAGCCACCCTCGTCCTCCGGGAGGAACACATGGCGGTTTCCCGTACGTCCCTCATCGCCGTCACCATTGCGGCCCTGCTCTCCGCCGGTTCCGGTTTAGCCCTCGCCGCGCCCGCCGCGGCGGCGGTGAGCCGATTCGACGACGGGAGCTTCGAGTACCCCGTGGCGCCGGTCAATGCGTTCACCACCGTGAGTGCCGGGCAGTCCATCGGGCCGTGGAGGGTCACCAGCGGAGCGGTGGACCTGATCGGCGCCGGGTTCTGGCAAGCCGCGGAGGGGGATCAGTCCGTCGACCTGAACGCCGCCCAGGCCGGCGCGGTCGCCCAGACCTTCGCCACGACGGCGGGCCAGAGGTACACCGTGACGTACTCACTCGCCGCGAACCCGGAAGGAGGGCCCGCGGTGAAGACCGGCCGCGTCCTGCTGGACGGTCAGAACATCCAGGACTTCTCCTTCGACTCCACCGGCAAGACCCGCCCCGCCATGGGCTACGTGAACCGCCAGGTCACCTTCGTCGCGGGCGCCGCCTCCACGACCCTCGGATTCGCCAGCACCGTGGCCGGGTCCTACGGGCCGGTCATCGATGACGTCCGCGTCCAAAGCTGCTGCCCCTGCTCCTGCGGCACCTGACAAACTCGTCCGGCGTCCGGCGTCCGGCGTCGGCCGGGGAGGGCCCGGCTTCGCTGCTGCCGGGCCCTCGATACGTCCCGGCCGTGACCAGCGGGACAGCCTCCCAGGCAGTACGGCCAAGGCCTCCGCCCCTCGATGTGCGGTCGACGCGGGCAACCGGTCAGGACACGTGCCGGGCGGCGGCGGGTTTCCCGGAGCGGCAGCGCCTGTTCGGCGCGCGCGGCCGGGGCCTGGACCGGGGAGCCGGAAGCCGCCGTGACCGCAAGGTTGACGTCCCGATGGACCGGCCGACCACCGCCCGCGGGACCGGCTCCCGGACCGTGCGGAGCGGGAGCCATCGGCGACCTCGATCGGCAAGGCCGAGCGGAGGTGTGGACGCACCCCCGCTCGGGCCGGGCGGCCGGCCGGCCGGCCCATCCGTCACATGGCGTGGGTCAGACGCTCGGTGAGCAGCCGCGTGAAGCGGGCCGGGTCGGGCAGGTCGCCGCCTTCGGCGAGCAGGGCGCTGCCGTAGACGAGCTCGGCGATCTCCGACAGCGCCGGGTCATCGGCGTTCGCCTGGTGAGCCGTGCGCAGCGCGACGATCAACGGATGTGTCGGGTTGAGTTCCAGGATCCGCTTGACCTGCGGCATGTGCTGCCCCATCGCCCGATACATCTTCTCCAGGGTCGGAGTCATGTCCTGGGCGTCACCGACGATGCACGCGGCCGATGTCGTCAGCCGGGACGACAGGCGGACCTGCTTGACCTGCTCGGACAAGGCCGTGGTCAACCAGGGCAACAGGGTGGCGAACGCCTCCTCGCGCTTGACCTTCTCGGCCTCGGCTGCCTCGTCACCCTCGGCGGCCTGCTCTCCGAGGTCGACCTGCCCCTTGGCGATCGACTGGAGCCGGTGGCCGTCGAAGGCGGGAACCTGGTCGGTCCAGACCTCGTCCACGGGGTCGGTGAGGATCAGGACCTCGTACCCGTTGGCGGCGAACGCCTCCATGTGGGGAGAGTTCTCCACCGTGGCGCGGGTCTCGCCGGTCAGGTAGTAGATCGCCTCCTGGCCGTCCTTCATGCGCTCTACGTACTCGCGCAGGGTGGTGGTCTTCTCCTTGTCGTGCGTGGAGTCCACCGAGACCAGCGGCAGGAGTGCCTCGATGTTGTCGGTGTCCTCGAGGAGGCCCTCCTTCAGGACGCGGCCGTACTGGCCCCACAGCTGGGCGTAACGCTCGGCGTCGGCTCCCTGTACGTCCTTGAGCGCGCCCAGAACCTTCTTCACCAGACGCCGCCGCACGTTGCGGATCTGGCGGTCGTGCTGGAGGATCTCGCGGGACACGTTCAGCGACAGGTCGTGCGCGTCCACCACACCCTTGACGAAGCGCAGGTAGTTCGGCATCAGCGCTTCGCAGTCGTCCATGATGAACACGCGCTTGACGTACAACTGCACACCGCGCTTGCTCTCCCGCGAGAACAGATCGAACGGGGCCTGCGAGGGAATGAACAGCAGCGCCTCGTACTCGAAGGTGCCTTCGGCGCGCATGTGGATGGTCTCGGCCGGGTCGAGCCAGTCGTGGCTGATCTGCTTGTAGAACTCGTTGTACTCGGCCTCGGTCACCTCGCTTCGGGGGCGGGCCCACAGGGCCTTCATCGAATTGAGCGTCTCGACCTCGCCTGTGGCGGCGTCGCCGCCGTCCGTGGACTCGGCAGCCATCCGGATCGGCCAGCGGATGAAGTCCGAGTACTGCTTGACGATCTGGCGGATCTTCCAACCGGCCAGGTAGTCGGCCGGCTCGTCCTCGCTGTCGGCCGGCTTGAGATGCAGGGTCACCGAGGTCCCCACGGGCAGGCCCTCCACGGCCTGGATCCGGTAGCTTCCCTCGCCGTCGGACTCCCACTGGGACCCCGCCTCGGAGCCGGCTCGACGGGTGCGCAGGGTGACCTTGTCGGCGACCATGAAAGCGGAGTAGAAACCGACGCCGAACTGGCCGATCAGGCTCTGCGCCGCGGCATCGTCCTCGGCATCCTTGATCTTCTGCAGCAGACTGGCCGTGCCGGACTTGGCGATCGTGCCGATCAGCTCCACGACCTCGTCCCGGCTCATGCCGATCCCGTTGTCGCGGACGGTCAACGTCCGGGCATCCTGGTCGACTTCCAGCGCGATGTGAAGGTCGGAGGTGTCGACCTCCAGTTCCGGGGCGGTCAGCGACTCCATGCGGAGTTTGTCCAGGGCGTCGGAGGCGTTCGAGATCAACTCGCGTAGGAAAATGTCTTTGTTCGAGTAGATCGAGTGGATCACCAACCGCAACAACTGGCGGGTCTCGGCCTGGAATTCCAGCGTCTCGACACTGTTAGCCACGGGGGCTCCTTCCTTATACGGATGAACCGCATGATATGCGGGATGCCCTGCGGTTCCGGAGCGCGTACCGGCGGCGGTTCAGGGCAGTCCGGCCACTCACCGGGGCAGGCGATCCCAGAACGCGCAGTGGTGTGCGGCGCTCGCATCGACGGAACGGATACCACCCGGCCCGGGAGCCAAGGCCTGCACTGCCTGCACTGCCTGCACTGTCTGCGGCGACGAGGGGCGCAGGACGGGCCAGCGTGGGGCGTCGAAACGGTTCGGGTCGCCGGTGCGCGCGAAGCTCGTCCAGTAGTCGATCATCCGGTGGGACAGCGCGCGTTGGGTGTCGGTCAACGGTCGCTCGGTGGGGAAGTCGGAGAACAGATAGGGCAACTCGAATCCGTGCGCGGCGCCGTAGGGGAAGCCGGGGTTCGCCGGCAGGCCCGCGAGCACGGGTGCGTCCGGATCGCCGAACTCGTATCCGTAGACGGGGAGGCCGGGGGCATGGGCGACGATTGCCAGATCGGCTGCCAGTGTGGTGCAGCTGAGGGAGCGATCGGTCAGCACCGCGGCCCAAGCCAGCGCGGGCGTGGGGTGGTGTGCTGCCGGATACTCCGCCTCGACGGCCGGGGCCGCGCTCCCGAAGGCGTCGACCAGGCGGGCACGGTAGTCGTCCTCGGTGCGGATCGGGAACGCGGCGAGCGACAGGCCGACGAACATCCGCATCTCATCGTGATTGGTGCCCTGGATGATCGGCACGCGGTGGAATCGGCCCGACGCCAACGCCTGGTCCGGCGCCACGGGCAGCAACTCGTTGCCGAAGGCGGGCCGGTTGAAGGACTGCATGAGCTGCGCGGTGGCGAGGCGATCCGTGCTCTGCCCGCGCAGGCACGCCAGCACCTCGTCCTCGGTGCCCTTCGCACAGCCCAGCTGACGGGCGGCGTCCGCACCCGCCGCGCGGACATCGCGCTGGGAGGCGAAGGGTTCATAGGCCGGGGTGCGGGGGCCGAGGGCCCCGGGTGGGAAGGACATGAGGCAGGAACCGCTCTGGAGCACGGCTCGCTGGAAGAGCCCGACGGCCGTCGGCGAGGTGAGGTGTGCGCAGACGCTCAGGGCGCCCGCGGACTCACCGAACAGGGTGACCCTGCCCGGATCGCCACCGAAGCGCTCCGCGTTCGCCCGTACCCAGCGCAGGGCGGTCTGCTGGTCCGCCAGGCCGAACGGTGGGGCGGAGCCCAACCCGGGATGGCCGAAGAAGCCGAAGATCCCCAACCGGTAGTTGACCGTGACGACGACCGCGTCACCCCGTACCGCCAGCTCTCGTGGGTCGTGGTCACTGCCTGAACCGCCCAGGAACGCGCCGCCGTGCATCCACACCAGTACGGGCCGCTTCTGCCCGGCAGGTTTGCGCGTCGGCGTCGGCGTCGGTGTGGTGACGTTGAGGTAGAGGCAGTCCTCCGACCCGACGACCTCGGCCGCCCCGGGTGCCGGCATCTGCACACAGCGCGGGGCCGTCGTCGTCGCGTCCCGGACCCCCTGCCAGCGGGCAGCGGGCACCGGGGCGCGCCAACGCAGCGGCCCGGTCGGCGGCGCAGCGTAGGGGATGCCGCTGAAGGTCGTGTACGAGCCGTGTGACACGCCGCGTACCAGGCCGTGGTCGGTCCGTACGACGGCGCCGTCCCGCCCTGCGGGGAGCGGGGATCCGGCTTGCGCGCCGGTCGCCTGCACAGGGGTGGCGGTGAGGAGAGCCACCGCGCACAGCAAGGGGGAGAGCGCACGGAGCCACCGCTCTCGGCGTGGACGCGGTGCCGTAGGGGTGGGAGACATCGGGATCGAAGACATGCGTACCTTTCGTTTCCGGGTCGGACGAGGTCGCCATGGGGGCGCCACGACGCCGTGCAGGGCAGGGCAGGGCAGGGCAGGGTTCAACGAGGCCTGCACGGTGGGGGATCGGCGGGGCCCGACGTGGTCGGTTCTCAGTACGCTAGGACCTCCCGTGCGCTGGAGGTTCAAGGGGCTGTGATGCAGGACACGTGGAGCATCGGTGAACTCGCGGCCGGAACGGGGGTGCCGGTCAAGACCCTCCGCTATTACTCCGACAGCGGTCTGCTGCCCGTGATCGGCCGCAGCACCGGAGGCCATCGGCGCTACGGACCCGAGGCGTGGGAGCGGATCCGCCTCATCAGACGCCTGCGAGCGCTGGACACCCCGATCGCGACCATCACGCGGGTGGTCACCGGTGAGTGCTCCCTCGGCGATCTGGTGGCAACCGAGCTCGAAGTGGTTCAGGAACGACTGACCGAACTGCGCTGGCGCCAGGCCACCCTCCAAGCCCTGGACGACTGCACGAGCGAGGTACGGCTCCGGCGCCTGGAGATACTCTCTCGCGTGCAGCGGCTCCCGCAGGCGCACCGCAGCCTCACCGACCACTGGTATCGGGAGCTGTCCGGAGCCTTGCCGAAGCACCGGCTCGACATCATGATCGCCATGTTGTCCCCCGGCCCGCCGCAGGACCCCGAACCGGCTTCGGCCTTGGCCTACGCGGAGCTTCATCTGCTGGTCTCCACGCCCGGTTTCACCTCCTGGACCCAGGACCACGAGGAAGAGATGAAGGATGGGCCGGCCTTCTACGGGGAGATCGACGATGCTGCCGCCTTGACGGCCGCCGCCATGGCCCAGGGGCTGCCACCCGGCGCCGGGGACGCGGTCAACGCCTTCGTGTCCGCCCACGCGCGAGCCCGGCGCGAGTCGGACACGCCTGCCTTCCGCGAGTACCTGCACGGGCTGGTGTCGAGGTCATCCGGCTTCGACCCGCGTCTGGAGCGCTACTGGGCCCTGGTCGGCACGGCCACCGACGGCCGCGTGCTGAACATGACGGTGGCTCACAGGTGGCTGACCGACGGATTGTCGATCTCGATGTCCCGCGACGCTCCTTCGACTGCCCGGGACCGGGACTTCAAGAAGGACACGAGCGGTACGGAAGCCGAGGAAGCCGGGGAACCCAACGAAGCAACGAAGGCGACGAAGGCGACGAAGGGCGAGGGCGTACGGCCCTGAGGGGCACCCCGGGGACGCACGGTGAAGGACGCCCCGTCCCCGAGCGTTCTGCGCGCGCGATGTCGCCGGGGCAGGTCGGTGCCGACCACCGCGGTGTCACCGCCGTAGGCGTCAACCCTGCGATGTCCGATTCACCCTGGTGAGGGCGAAGGCGAGGCGTGCGGCGGAGGCTTTCGGTCACGACGGGTTGGGCGGGGGAATAGCAGCGTGGCATATGTGGTGGAGGCGGCGTGCCTTCGGTGTGCCGCGGAACGGTCCGGCGGGCGTCACTCCGGGGTGGATCACCCAAACCCGGCATGTGGGATTGACCGAACCCGACCGGTCGTCACTTTACGTGTTCATCCGGGCGTGTTGTCCTCACTGCGTGTTTCGGCACCGCGACGGCACGCAGAGATGTGGCCGGTCGGCGGTGCGTTCAGCAGCGTCGACTCAAGGGGAGAACATGGCCACACCTCCTTCTGCTCCGCTCCGGGTTGCCCTGGCCAACGGCAGCTTCGAAGTCCCCTCCGTCACCGGTGTGGAGATCCTGCCGGACGCCTCACAGACGCAGGCGGCCAAGCGGGTTCCGGGCTGGCTCACCACCGCCACCGACCACAGGATCGAACTCTGGCACTCGGGCTTCCAGGGAGTACCGGCAGCCGAGGGCGCCCAGTTCGCCGAGCTCAACGCGAACGAGGTGTCCACCCTCTACCAGGACGTGCCGACCACCCCCGGGACGAAGCTGTACTGGCGGCTCTACCACCGTGGCCGTCAAGGGGACGACACCATGGCGCTGGACATCGGGGCGCCGGGCTCCACGGCAGAGCAGAGGCGCTTCACCGACGGCAACACCGCCTGGGGTTACTACACGGGCACCTACACCGTCCCGGCAGGGCAGACGCTGACACGCTTCGCCTTCCGTTCCATCTCCGCCGCCGGCGGAAACCGCGGCATCGGCAACTTCCTCGACGGCATCTTCTTCGGCACCGCCGCCTACGCGGTGCTCGACAAGACCGCGATTCCCGCGGGGCCGCTGGAGGTGGGCGACGTCGTCACCTACCGCATCACCGCCAAGAACGAGGGCGGTGGCGGGGCCGACAACCTCATCCTGACCGACGTCATCCCGCAGGGCACGACGTATCTGCCCGGCTCGCTGCGCATCGTCGACGGTCCGAACGCGGGAGCGAAGAGCGACGCCCAAGGTGACGACCAGGCGTACTTCGACACCGCGGCGAACAAGGTCGTCTTCCACCTCGGCAACGGCGCTTCCGCGTTGCAGGGTGGCAATCTGGCCGGCACCGAGACCCTGCCGGCCGGAACCACGGTGGAGTACCGGGTCGTCATCGAGCGGGCCGTCGGCGGCAAGGAGATCAGCAACACCGCAACCGCCACGTACGAGAACCGGCTCGGGGACAGGCCGGAGCCCTTGACGTCCACGTCCAACGAGCAGATCACACAGGTCAAGCCCGCCGCCGACCTGACCGTCGCCAAGGCGGCCGACGCGACCACCGTCACCGTCGGCCAGACGGTGACCTACCGCATCACCGTCCACAACACCGGCCCGAACCAGGCCTCCGGGGTCGCCGTCACCGACCGACTGCCGGACGGGCTCACCTTCCTGTCCGCCGCCGGCGCACCCGGGAGTTACGACCCTGCCACCGGGAAGTGGACCGTGGGCGACCTGGCCGTCGGCGCCACTGCCACCCTCGTGCTGCGGGCCAAAGCCACCGAGGCCGGCCTGATCGCGAACAACGCGACCGTCACCGGCAACGAAAAGGATCCGGACACCACCAACAACACCGACACCGTATCCGTGTGCGTCGAGCCGGCCCCGTCCTGCTGTGACCCCTGCGCCACCCGGAAGTAGCCCGACGAACGCTGCGTTGGGCAGAGTTCGTCTCTGCGCCCGTGCCCGGGCACCAGGGCGGGTGCTGCGCCGGCACGGGATCGAACCGCGTGCGGTCCGCCCGCTGCCCCGGGATGACGACCGGGGACGGCGGGCGGGACCGACCGTCCGCGCGCAGGTGGACCTCGTGGGCGAACCCGCCCGGCGAGCGCCCGGTCCTCACTTTCCGCATCACACCCACCAGGCGGGGGAGGGGACGAGGCTCCGCCAACGGCGTCTCGTCCTGCTGTCCCTCCTCGCGCCGCGCGGGCAGCGGCTCAAACGACCAGGACCCGGCGCCCCCGGGTATGGCCTGCGCGGCTGTCAGAGTGCGCCGCCGCTGCCTCGGTGAGCGAGTACGACTTCTCGACCGGGATGTGGAGCCTGCCCCGGGAGATGAGGTCGACGGCCTCGGCGAGCGCGTCCGGCACGCTCCCGGCCACGCCGGAGAACCGGACACCCAGCCGCGGCGCACCGAGGTCGGCGATGGAGACGACCTTGCGCGGGTCCCCGGTCAGCTCGACGAGTTCGCGGATCACACCCGAGCCGGCCAGATCCAGGGCCGCGTCGACCCGGCCCAGGTGCCGTACACGCTCGACCCAGCCCTCGTCATAGGTCGTGGCGAGGGCGCCCAGGCCGCGCAGGTAGTCCTGGTTCGCACCGCCGGCCGTACCGATCACCGTGATGCCGCGCGCGCGGGCGATCTGCAGCACCGCCGATCCGACGCCGCCGGACGCACCGCTGACCAGCAGCGTCTGCCCGGGCCGCACGCCGACCTCGCGGATGACGCGCAGCGCGGTCTCCACCACCGACGGGTACCCGGCCGCCTCTTCGAAGGACAGCCCCTCGGGCATCCTGGCCCAGGCCGACAGCACGGCGAATTCGGCGTACGTGTCGGCGCCTTCGCCGAACACGCGGTCGCCGACCTCGACCCCCTCGACGCCCTCGCCGACCTCGTCCACCACCCCGGCGGCGTCCAGTCCGACCCCGGCGGGCAACTCGACCGGATGGGCTCCCAGGACCTGGCCCTCCCGGATCCTCCAGTCGACGGGGTTGACACCCGCCGCCCGTACGGCAATGCGTATCCGACCGGGGCTCGCGTGGGGCTCCTCGGCCTCCACCAGTCGCAGGACCTCGGGACCGCCGAACTCGGCGAAGCAGATTTTCCTCATGCGACCGAACATAGACCTAACCGTTAGGGTTTCACAACCGTTCCGGTTTCATACCTGGTAGTGTCACGGCATGATCGAGCCGTCCGGACGCCGCGAACGCAAGAAGGCCGCGACCCGTCAGAAGATCGCCGACACCGCGCTGCGCCTCTTCCTGGAGCGCGGGTACGAGGCCGTGGGCATCCGTGACGTGGCGGCCGAGGCCGACGTGGCCGTCACCACCGTCTTCGCCCACTTCGCCTCCAAGGAGGCCCTGGTGTTCGAGCGCGACCAGGACTTCGAGGAGCGCCTCGCGCGAGCGGTGACCGACCGCCCTCCGCACGAGCCGCCCGTCCCGGCGCTGCACCGCGAGGTCCAGGCCCTGGTGCGGCACTGCACGGCGGACGGCAGTGCCTCCGTCCGACGCATGATCGAGGGGTCGCCCGCGCTGCGGGAATACGAGGAGTCGATGAGCCTGCGTCACGCGCAGGCGCTGGCAGCGGCGCTGACCGCCGATCCCCACCTGTCCCGGAGTGCGACCGCCTGCCGGGCGACCGCGCGGTTCGCCATCGACGCCTACGCGCTGGCCTGCCGGGCGGACGATCCCGAGGCCACGGTGGACGAGGTCTTCCGGATGATCGAGGCGGCCTGGGAAGCCGCCGCGCCCTGAGCCGGGGACGCCTCCACGTGCTGCGGCCGGCGCCGGGGCCCGACAGGTGCGGATTGCCCCGGACGGCTCGTACCGGACCCGTTCGCCCGATCACGTGACCACTGTCGCCCGCGTGTCTCAGGGGCGTCGGTTCTGCCGGAAGTTCCAGTCCAGGCGGAGGATCGCGATGTCGTCGGTGTGACGTCCGGCGTTGAGGGCCTGTGCTTCCTTGACGAGCCGGTCGACGTGCGCCGCGGGGTCCGCCGGCAGTCGGCGGTCGATGAGTCCGAGCAGCCCGTCGACTTCGAGGCGGCCGGTGGGGGTGTGGTCGTGCCCTTCGGTGAGGCCGTCGGTGTACAGGGTCAGGGCACCGGTCTCCGGGAGCGGGATGACGGTGGCCGCCCAGTTGCGGAGTCTGGGTGCGAAGCCCAGGGCGATGCCATGCGCGGCGGCCACTTCCCGGGTGCCCTCGGCGGTGGTGAGGAGGGGCTCGTGGTGGCCGGCCAGGTGGACGGTGGCCGTCGCGGCGGCCTCGTCGAGGGTCAGGATGGTGCAGGTGGCGAACATGGGCAGATCGGCGCGTTCGGCGATCAGGATGCGTTCCATCAGATGGAGGAGGTCCGTGCCGCGGTGTCCGCCGAGGATGAGGGTGCGCCAGGCGATGCGCAGGCAGACGCCGAGGGCGGCGGCGTCGGGTCCGTGTCCGCTGACGTCGCCGATGACGGCGTGCAGCAGCCCGTCGTCGCCCTCGACGACGTCGAGGAAGTCGCCTCCGAGCAGGGCGTGTTCGGCGCTGGGGAGGTAGCGGGTGGTGACGGTGACCGTGGAGGTGTCGAGGATGGGGCGGGGCAGCAGCCCGCGTTCCAGGCGGGCGTTCTCCTCCGTCCGCAGGCGGGTGGCCTGGGCTTCGGCGGCGGCCTGCTCGGTCTGGCTGCGGTAGACGGCGTAGCGAATGGTGCGGTGCAGGAGGTCGGCGTCGACCTTGCCCTTGACGAGGAAGTCCTGGGCGCCTGCGGCCATGGCCTCGGTGCCGGCCTGCGCCTCGGACAGGCCGGTCAGGACGATGACCGCTGTGTGGGGGGCCAGGCTGCGGACGGTGGTCACCGCGTCGACGCCCCAGATGTCCGGCAGGTGCAGGTCGAGGAGGACACAGTCGATTCGGCGGGCGGCCAGTTCGACGCGGGCCTCGGCGAGGGTGGTTCCAGTGGTCGATTCGAACCGCATTCCGGTGTCGTGGAGGAGTTCCTCGACGAGCAGGGCGTCGCCCTCGTCGTCCTCGACGAGCAGGATGCGATAGAGGGGCTCGTCGGGGGAGCCTGCCGTGGCGTTGGTCATGGTCGCGGCTCCGCTCCGGCGCGGACCGCCTCGGGCAGCGCGTCGGGTCCGGGGCGTTCGGCGGGCGCGGGCGCCAGGGTGAACGAGATCCGCGCGCCGTCGCGGTAGTCCGGGTCGATGGCGACGGTTCCGCCGTGGAATTCGACGATCTTCTTGACCATGGCGAGGCCGATGCCGTTCCCGGAGTAGACGTCCTTGGTGTGCAGGCGCTGGAAGATCACGAAGACCTTGTCGGCGTACTCCGGGGCGATGCCGATCCCGTTGTCCGTGACGGTGAACCGCCACAGGTCGCCCTCCTGCGCCGCCGCCACGTGGATGCGCGGTGGCTCGTCCGGGCGGCGGAACTTGACGCCGTTGGCGATCAGGTTCTGCCAGACCATGCCCATCTGCGTGGGGTCGGCGACCAGCGTCGGCAGCGGATCGTGAGTGACCTGTGCTCCACTCTCCTCGATGGCGACGCTCAGCGCGGACAGGGTCCCCTCCAGCGTCTTGTCGAGGTCGACGCTCTGGTTCGTCGTGTGGACGCGTCCGACACGGGAGAAGGCGAGGAGGTCGTTGATGAGGGTCTGCATGCGGTTCGCGCCGTCGACGGCGAAGTCGATGTACTGGTCCGCCTTCGCGTCGAGCTGTCCTCCGTAGCGGCGCTGCAGGAGTTGGGTGAAGCTGGAGACCTTCCGCAAGGGTTCCTGGAGGTCGTGGGAGGCCACGTAGGCGAACTGTTCCAGCTCCGCGTTGGACCGCTGCAGATCGGCGGCCTGCGCGTCCAACCGCAGCCGGGCCGCTTCGACGAAGGCGAGCTCCCTCACCAGACGCCGGCGCATGAAGTCGATCTCGCCGCTGAGGCGCCGCAGGTCGGCCGGGCCGCTGGGAGTGATGGGGTGCTCGAAGTCTCCGTCGGCGACCGCCCGCGCCTGCGCACCGAGTTGCTCCAGGGGCATGTTGATGCCGCGGCGCAGCCCCTCGAAGACGAGCGCCGCCAAGAGCACGATGACCAGGGCGATGGCGGCGAACAGCCAGTTCCGAAGCGTCAGCGTCGCCAGGAGGTCTTCCCTGGCCCGTGCCCGCTCCTCGCGCAGGCGGTCCTGCTGCGCGGTCATGGCCGCCCGGACCTCGTCGAAGGCGCTCTTGCCCTCGACGGCGCGTTCGGCGACCAGTGGGGAGGGCGTCCCCGGCGGTGAGGCGGCGATCGGCTGCGCGATCCGTTCCCGCCACCGCTCCAGGCGCTCCCGCACGGTTCCCAGATCCTTCAGGGCCGCGTCGTCGCCTCGCAGGAGTTCCACGAGACGCGTGACGTCCGCCTCCTGTTCGGCGAGGCCCTGCCGGTAGGGGGTGATGAAGTCCGGGGTTCCGGTCAGTCCGTAGCCCCGGATGCCGGTCTCCTGGTTGAGGACCGCGGATTCCAGGCGCAGTGCCGTGCTCAACGCGGGGGAGCGTACGTCGACCAGGTCGTCGCTGATGGAGGAGGTTCGCCCCAGCACCCATGCTCCCGTGGTTCCCAACAGGGTGAGGACCACCAACGACGCGGCCACCCCGACACGCAGCCAGCGCCGGGTCGTCCACGTGGAGAGCCGCCTCGCGCGCGGCTGCCCTCGATCGCCGGTCATCGTGTGAACTCCTCGTCGCGAAAGCCGCCTTGGACAAGGGACGGTTTCCCTACTCTAGAGGGGAGGCAACCCGTGTTGTCGCGAGCCCGAGCGGGGCCCTAGGGTGCCGGGTATGCCTGGCAAGAACTTCGTGTTGCGGACCACACCGCGGGAGACGGCCGCCGTCGCGGACGCGGCGGTCGCCGACCTCTCGCGGCGCCTGGCCTACCGACTGCTGGAAGTCCCCGAGGACCCGGCGGCGAACGATCCCGCGCAGGCCCTCGCCCTGCTCCACCTGCTGGACCAGTTGCAGGAGGCCACCGAACGGCTCCAGCGCGAAGCCGCCAAGACGGCCGCCCGAGCGGGGGCCGGATACCCGCAGATCGGGGCTGCCTGCGGGATGACCCGCCAGGGAGCCCGGCGACGTTGGCCGGGGCTCTTCAACCACACCGACGAAGCCCCCGCGGAGCAGCCGATGACCATCAGCCCGGCACGTCCCTTCGACGTCCTCCTCGTCGAGGACGACATGGCCGACGCCCTGCTCATCGAGGAAGCCCTCTCCGAACGCGGGGCCCGCAACCTCGTCCAGGTCACCGACGGAGTCGCGGCACTGGAACACCTCCGCGCCCCGGGCAGCGTCCGCCCGGACCTGATCGTCCTGGACCTCAACATGCCGCGGATGAACGGGCGCGACCTGCTCAAGGTCCTCAAGGGCGACGAGGACCTCCAGACCATCCCCGTCGTGATCCTGACCACCTCCACGGCCCCCGACGACGTCGCCGGCGCCTACGGCAGCCACGCCAACGCGTACGTGAACAAGCCGGTCAACCTGGAGGATTTCGAGCGGGCCGTCCAGAGCATCGACGCCTTCTACCTCGACACCGCCACCCGACCGCCCCGCCCCTGAGGCCCCCACGCGGCCGCGTTGCCGTTCCGCCCGCCGCGGTACCGGCGCGCGAACGCCCCGTGACCTCGGCGATCCGAGATCACGGGGCTGCTCGGGCTTCCGGTCCGAACGGCCACCGGCCGGCGGCTGTTGGCTACCGGCTGAGCGACTTGAGCGCCGCCGCGTCGTACGGCTTCAGCTCGTCGAAGCGGTTGCCGAGGACCTTCGCCGCCCACTGCGGGTCCTGGAGCAGTGCCCGGCCGACGGCGACCATGTCGAACTCCTCGCGTTCCATGCGGTCCAGGAGGTTGTCGATGTCGCCGAGCGCCGCACCCTCGCCCGCGAAGGCGCGGATGAAGTCGCCGTCGAGGCCGACCGAGCCGACGGTGATGGTCGGCCGGCCGGTGAGCCTCTTGGTCCAGCCCGCCAGGTTCAGGTCGGAGCCCTCGAACTCCGGGACCCAGTAGCGCCGGGTGGAGGCGTGGAACACGTCGACGCCCGCCGCCGCCAGCGGTGCCAGGATCGCCTCCAGCTCCTCCGGGGTCTGCGCGAGGCGGGCGTCGTAGGCCTCCTGCTTCCACTGGGAGTAGCGGAAGATCACCGGGAAGTCGGCCGGGACGCGTTCGCGGACCGCGGCCACGATCTCCGCGGCGAACTTCGTACGGGCCACCGCGTCGCCGCCGTAGGCGTCGGTGCGGCGGTTGGTCCGCTCCCACAGGAACTGGTCGAGCAGGTAGCCGTGGGCGCCGTGCAGTTCGACGCCGTCGAAGCCGATCCGCTCGGCCTCCGCGGCGGCGTCGGCGAACGCGCCGATGACGTCGTCGAGGTCGGTGAGGGTCATCGCCTTGCCGGTTCCCTCGGTGCCGTCGACGCGGATGCCGGAGGGGCCGACGGCGGGGGCGTCGGCAAACGGTGCCTCGCCCTGCTTGCGCACCATGCCTATGTGCCACAGCTGGGGAACGATCGTGCCGCCCGCCTCGTGCACGGCCGCGGCGACCTTCGCCCACCCCGTCAGCTGCTCCTCACCGTGGAACCGCGGGATCCGGTCGCTCTGCCCGGCGGAGTCGTGACCGACGTAGGTGCCCTCGGTGACGATCAGGCCCACCCCGGCCGCGGCCCGGCCGGCGTAGTACGCCTGGACATCCTCGCCGGGTACGCCGCCGGGGGAGAACATCCGCGTCATCGGCGCCATCGCGATGCGGTTGGGGACGGTCAGGCCGTTCAGCTTGATCGGCCGGGACAGGATCTCGGCCGCGCGGGAAGCGGTGGACGTGGTGCCGGTCATGCGGATCCTCCGGAGTGAGGCTGTGGCTCGTCGGACGGCAACGAGAAGTGCATAGTACACACACTGTGTATCATGCATATTGCGGCGTTCGGCCCTCGTGCGGCGCCACCCACCGGCGAGCCGTGCCGGGGGCCGCCGGTCCCCGGGCACACAGGTCCGCGATAATGGGGCGCCGGAAAAAAACGGGAGGCGCAGTGCTGGAGAAACTGGAGCGGGAGCTGATGCTGCTCTCGCGGCACCAGGTGCTTGCCCGGCGCGAGCGCGACCCCGAACGCCTGGAGCGGTCGGCGTACGTGCTGCTCAGCCGGATCGACACGGAAGGCCCCATGTCCATCGGACAGTTGGCGGACGCCTTCGCGCTCGACACCTCGACCGTGAACCGCCAGACGGCCGCGCTGCTGCGCTGCGGACTGGCCGAGCGCGTCGCGGACCCCGAAGGCGGCATGGCCCGCAAACTGCGCATCACCGTCGAAGGCGGGCGTCGGCTCGCCGAAGACCGTGAGGTCAACCGGTCCTGCCTGGCCCGGGTGGTCGCCGGCTGGTCCCCTGAGGAAGTGCGGGAGCTGGAGGACGTCCTGGTCCGGCTCAACCGCAGCGCGGAGGCCCTCGAAGGGCGGTTCTGGCCGCGCACGGAGGAAGGCGGCGAGCGCACCGTGTGCCGGCCACCGGCCCCGCCCGAATCCCTGACCGCTGCTCCGCGGGAATCCGTGACTCCCGCCCCGTAGGCACGCCCGCGCCCCGCCCCGTGGAACGGCCGCACATCGGGCGGCGCCCGGGTCGGTCAGTGGGCGCGCTCGCGCACCGGCGGGCCACCACGCTGCACGAGATCAGTCCTCACTCGTCCGAGAGCGCGCCGTGCGCGACCCCTCGGCCATCGGCCGGCCGGCCCCGCGCGGTGGCTCCGGATCGCGGGCGGCCCGGCTGGGCACGAAGGGCGAACGGTGCGCCCGCCTCTGCCGCGATGCGCTTCGCGCCGGTGGCCGAATAGCCGTGGCGGCGCAACGGCACCGTGGCGGCTCCCTGGATCCCCGGCTCACGTGTCCGACGGATCCCCGGCTCGCGTGTCCGACCGCCCCGTTGCGTTCCGCCGCTCTTCGCTCCAAGATCACAGTGGAACCATCCATCACGAGGGGGTCGCGATGCCCAGGGTCGCGTTGTCGTCCGGACCGATCGACTTCCAGGACACCGGTGGGGAAGGGCCTGTGCTGGTGTTCTGCCATGGCCTGCCGATGAACGAGACCCAGTGGCGCAAGGTGGTCCCGCGGCTGGACGGATACCGCTGTGTCCTGCCCACGCTGCCCCTCGGCGGTCACCGACACCCGATGAACCCGGATGCGGACCTGTCCCAGCGCGGTGTCGCCCTGCTGCTGGGGGAGTTCATCGAGGAACTCGGTCTCGACGAGGTGACTCTCGTGCTGAACGACTGGGGTGGGGGCCAGTTCCTGGTGTCGGAAGGGCGGGCGCAGCGAGTCGCGCGCCTGGTGCTGGTGGCCTGCGAGGCCTTCGACAACTTTCCCCCGGGGCCCGCCAAGGCCGTGGCCCGGGTGTGTGGGGTCCCCGGCGGCGTCCGGCTCCTGACGAGGCTCATGCGCATTCCCGCGTTCCGCCACAACCGGGGCGGATACGGCGGGATGAGCCTGCGCGGGATCCCCGACGCGATCATGGATGACTGGTTCGCTCCGGCCACTCGAAGCAGGGCCATCCGCAGGGACTTCGCGAAGTTCGCCACCGGGGCGCCGAACCGAGAGACCCTGCTCGCCTGGAGCGAGCGCCTGAGCGACTTCGATCGCCCCGTACTGGTCGTCTGGGCCACCGAGGACCGATTGATGCCACGCGAGCACGGCCCCCGGCTGGCCGCGCTGTACCCGCAGGGTCGGCTGATCGAGATCACGGACTCGTCCACCCTGATCCCCGAGGACCAGCCGGAACGACTCGCCGAAGTGCTCACCGACTTCCTGATCCGGACCGGAGCGGAGCCGATTCGGCGCGTCGACTGAATGCGAGAGCGGTGGTCGGAGCCCGGCAAGGCGATCGACACGACCATCGCCGACGCACGGGCCTTCCTCGTCGCTCGTGTCCCGACCACGCTGGTGCCCTGCCTCACCGCGTCGCCGCGCCCTCCGGGGCTTCGCGATCACCGGCGGCGCGGGCGGCGACTGCACGGTGATGTGCGACGGGATGACTGGTTCCCGTCATTTGTCCGCTGTGGGCAGCCTGCGAAGTCCGTCCCCGTCGCATGGACCCCATGCGCCTTTCCCTGCGGCAACAAGGGCGTCGCACCTCCAAACCCCTCCCCATAAGCGGGTGCAGAATGACCGGATCGTTGCGGCAAAGTCATGGTGACTATTCCTGCACTGCTACAGTTTTCCACCCGTACATCTTTCGGCCCCGGCTCGGGCGCCGCTCGGGGTGATGCGGAGGGTGGCGAAAGGGGGCCGTGTTATCGGGGGCGTCGGCTTTCGTGCGCCGTGTGGCATTTTCATCGCCGGGGAGCGCCTCCCCCTTTTCGATGTCTCTGACGTGCAATAGGTGAGACCGGGAGTTCGCGCGCCCGCCGGCGTACGCCCCGGCGCGCCCTGCACCCCTTCCACCAGGCTCTTACGGAGGTGTCCTTGTCCGTTCAGCACACTCGTTCGATGCTCGCGCGCGGCCTGAGCGTTCTGCGTTGCTTTCGTCCGGGCGAGCCGGAACTACAGCTGTCTGAAATAGCGCGCAGAGCCGATATGCCCAAGGCGACCGCGCATCGGATCATCTCGGAACTCGTCGAGGAAGGAATGCTGGAGCGGGGTGAGAGGGGCTTACGGCTGGGTGTCTCTCTTTTTGCGCTGGGCGCGCGCGTTCCCCGGCAGCTCACGCTGCGGAGCCTGGCCTTTCCGTATGCGGAACAGCTTCATCATGTCACTCGTGGGAGCGCGTTCATTTTCATTTCCGACGCGACCGGCCCGGACGCGGCGTTGGTGGACGCGGTACGCCGCGCCCACGGCGCGGGCGCCGAACTCGGAGTCGAGGAAGAGGCCCGTGCGTCGGTGCAGGCCGCGACCAGGATCTTCCAGGCGTTCTCGGCCGGTCCGCCCCTGCCCTTCTCCGCCGCGTGGGAGGAAGGGGAGGGGGAAGCCGGACGGGTGCGGCACCAGGGCTTCGTGGCCGTGCGCGGGGCGAACGGCGCCGTCGGCATCGCGGCTCCCGTGCTCACGGCGTCCAGCACGGCGGTGGGCGCCTTGGCGGTCACCGGTCCACAGGGGCGGCTCCAGGTCGTCGGGGCGGTCTCGCACCTGAGGGCGGCGTGCGCCGCCGTCTCCCGTGCGCTCCAACGCACCCCCGACATGGCGCCGGCCCATTGAGGGCCGCATGAAGGCCGTATGAAGGCCTGCTGAGGCGAGCCCTGTCGTACCCGTGCGGGCCCCCTCGTCGCGCGGGTACGACAGGGCCGCCGAGGACCGCCGCCCCGAAGAGCCGGCCATGCCGTCGTGGACGCCGTGCCCGGGAATCGGGTGCCCCACGTCAAGCCCGTCGGGCCGTGATCAGCGCCGGCGACAGCCGGGCCGCCAGGAACTCCGTACGGGCCGCGTCCAGGGTGTCGCGGATGAGATCGGCCGACGCGGCACCGTAGATGCCGGCCACACTGCCCCGGAAGATGCGCACGACCTTCAGGCGGTCGGTGAGCAACGCCACCGCCCACCGCGTCAGGTCCAGGTGGACCACATCCGCGAAGCCCGCGTGCTCCAGGTCCCGCAAGCGGACAGCGACCGGGGTCGTGAAGAACACCCCGCGCGGGTGAGTGGCACGGAACGCCTCCGAGGGTTCCTCGCCACCGGGCGTCAGGCTCACCTCCTCGGTCAGGACGAGCAGGCCACCGGGACGCAACAGCCGTCCGGCCTCGCGCAGCACCTCGCCGGGCGCGGGGAAGTGTGGCATCGATCCCGTCACCCACACCACGTCCAGCGAGCCTCCGGCGAGGGGGACGGCGGTGGCGGACGCGCAGATGTCGGTCATCCCGGTGCGCCCCTGCGCGCGGTTGATGCTCCGGCTGACCGCGCAGTGTTCGAGGACGAGGTCCACGCCGTGCGCGCGCCGTACGGAGAGCCCGCCGGCGGTGATCCTGTCCACCGTGTACCGAAGCGCTCCGCCGAAACCGCTGCCCAGTTCGCACACGTCCAGTGGGCCCGCGCCGTGGGCGATGACCGCTTCGGCGACCACGTCGCAGCCCTGCGGCCCGAAGTGGCCCATCTGGTCGAGGCCCAGCAGACCGGCGGGGCCCTCCTCGCCGCTGAACTCGACGATGGAGCGTTCGGTGCGCTCCCAGTCGTGCAGCGCGGGGAACAGCTCCCGGTGGTAGCGGGACTGGGCCCCCCGCTGCCCGGCGGGCGGGCCGGCTCCGACCGTGGCCCCCGCCCCCCGCCGCGGCCCCGGCCCCGTGTGGTGTTCGGTGCCGTGGCGGCCGGTGCGCGGGCCGGTTCCGGTCATGGTGACGCTCCTCGACGGGTCCGTACGGTGGTCGCCGCGCGGAGCGCGGCGAGGGGGATCGATCCTGGCCGTGGCCCCGCCCGGCCGGCACGGGACTCCTGGCGGGCCGCCGCCTAACGTCGCCGAGGAGGCCTGAACTCGGCGGGTACGGCGGCGCACACGGCGTCCAGGATCGCGAGGGCCTCCTCGACCTCGTCGTCCGAGGCGACCAGCGGCGGGAGCAGTCGGAGCACCTCCGGACGCCCCAGGCACGGCGAGACCACCAGCCCCTTGCGGCCGAGCTCCATCAGCACGTCCCCGGCCGCCGCGGCAGTGGCGAACTCCACGCCCCACATGAGCCCCCGGCCCCGCACCCGCGTCACCAGACCGGAGTGCCGGCCGCCGATCCGTGCCAAGCCGTCGGCGAGCAGACGCTCCAGCACGGCTCCGCGCGGGGCGAGTTCCTCCACGGCCGCGAGAGTCGCGAGGCCGGCGGCCGCACCGAGCGGATGGCCGGAGAACGTCGTGGTGTGGGCGAACGGGTCGGCCGTCAGCGGGGCGTAGAGCTCCGGCGTGGCCAGCACCGCGGACAGCGGCTGCACACCGCCGCCGAGCGCCTTGCCGAGGAGCACCGCGTCGGGACGCACCCCCGCGTCCGTACTGACCAGCCGCGGTCCGCACCGGCGCAGCCCCGTCTGGATCTCGTCCGCGATCACGAAGGCGCCGTGCGCGTGCGCGGCGTCGGCGAGCGCCCGCAGGAAGCCGGGCTCCAACGGCCGTACCCCGCCCTCGCCCTGAACCGGCTCGACGAGCACGGCCGCCACCCCGTCCCCCGCAAAGGCCGCGGGTATCGCCGCCGGATCGGCCGCGATGTGGGTCACGCCGCCCAGCAGGGGTTCCAGACCGCGCCGGTAGCGCCCGTTCCAGGTCGCGGCGAGCGCCCCGAGGGACTTGCCGTGGTAGGCGCCCTCGATCGCGATCACCCGGCTGCGGCCCGAGCCGAGACGGGCCAGCTTGAGGGCCGCCTCGACAGCGTCGCAACCGTTCAGCCCGAGCCACACCTTGGTCAGCCGTCCCGGATCACCCCAAGCCGCCAGCCGCCGGGCCAGTTCGGCGGTCGTACGGTTGGCCAGGACCCGGGTCGACACCGGCATCGCATCCAACTCGCGGCGCACGGCGGCCAGGACGGCCGGGTGGCGCTGCCCGAGCAGGGTCACGGCGTAGCTCCCGAAGTCCAGTGCACCACGGCCGTCGGAGAGCAGCAGGCGGGCGCCCTCGCCGCGCATCTCGATCGCTCCGGAGCCGTTCATCCCGTACATCAGGGCCAGTTGCGGGGACTGATGGCTGCGCGTCGCGCCGAGCGCGCCCCGGGCGGCTCCGAGTCCGTCGCTCGCGGTCATCGGTTCCGTCCTCTCCTGGCCCGTCCTCCACGATCCGAGGCGGGCACGATGGGAATCCGTCCAGGGACGGTTCTATCGCCCCGCTCCGCCGCTGAGAAGCCGCGTTCCGGCTGCCGGAACGTTCGTTGCCGGGATCGCGCACCCCTGAAAGGCTGGAGGCGGTCGAGGGAGTTCCGATTCCACACCCGACGTGACCAGGAAATCCGGGGACGTCCTCCGAATTGCTTCCGGGGGATCGTCCGGCCCCCCCGACGCCCTGCCGGCAGCCGCGTGGAAAGGTGCACCGCACTCCATGGAGACCACTTCGGCACGTGCCGACGCATTTCCCGATCCGGGAATCCTGGAAGACCGCTTGGCCGCCTTTCTGGACGAGCGCGGAATCACCCGGGACGCGGTGCTGCGGGAGGCGGACCAGGGCGTGGGCAGTCCGGCGCTCGCGGTCGCCGCGGGATCCGTGCTCGCCGGATTCGGCAACGTGCGCAGCGACCTCGATCTCTTCGTCCTGGTGGAGAACGACCGGCTCACCCGCTTCCCCATCCAGTCGCACGAGCACGGCACGGTGATCGACGTCAACGTCCGCCGGGCGAGCGCCGTCCGGGAGACCACGGTCGACCTGCGGGGCCGGCCCTGGCCCCGGTTCGCCTCGGTCGGAGAGTCCGGCTGGAACCACCGGCGGCGCGCCATCAACACCATGAACCGGCTCGCCCTCGGGCTGCCGCTCGTCGCCGCGTCCCCCTGGGACGCCTGGCACGCCGACCTGCGCGGCCCCTGGCACGCCGCCGTGGTGGAACAGTGGTGGACGGTGGAGGCGCACCGGCTCGCCCAGGCAGCCCGTTGGCTGCGGGGCGCCAAGCCCATGGCGGCGGCGGCCCGCGCCCGGGAGGCGGTGGTCGCCGCGCTCAACGCCAGGGCGGCGGCCGGCGGGCAGGTCTACTTCCCCGCCAAGTGGGTGGGGGAGAAGCTCAAGGCGCTCGACGACGCCGAGGGCCTGGCCGTTCTCGGCGACGCACTGGCCCCACCCCTCGACCCCCGGGAGAGGGTCCCGCACTGCCTCGGCCTCGTCGACCGCCTGGCCGGCGCACCCGCCCCGCTCCACGCCGTGCTGCGCTGGTCCACCGGTGTGGGCACGACGGTCCTGGACGACCGCACGGTCGTGGACCGATGGCAGTTGCGCGCGCTGGAGGTGCCCCGGTCGGACCTGCCGCACGAGGACAGCGACGAGGTCGTCTGGTCGGGTCCCGCCGGCTCCGCGCTCCCCGACGACCTGCTGCCCCTGTTCGCAGGCGACATGCTGTGGCTGGGCGTGGCCCACCCCGGCCCGGAGGTACCCGCGTGACACCCCCCGGCACCACCGCCCCGACCGGCCCGGCGCCGGACGAAGCCGTCCCGACCGACCTGCGCCGGCTCCTCGCGTTCCGAGCCCACGGCGCCGCCCGCATGCTGCTCGGCTGCCGTGCCCGTCTGGAGGACATCGAGGGCGCCACCGCCGCGGGCCAGACCGAGGTCGCCGTGCTCATGGCCTACGAACTCGTACAACTGTCGCTGTCCGTACGAGGGCTGCGCACCGAGGGCGAACTGAGCTACGGACGCGACGAGGCCGCCTCCGACCCCTTCGCCGGCGTCCCGGCCGACCAGGTCGAGACGGGGCTGCTGCTCGCCGCACAGGGGCGGCAAGCCGCGACCGGCGACCCCGGGCCGGGCGAGGAATGGCTGGACAGGCTCCGGGAGCACCTGCGGGACACCGAGGCCCTGCTCGGATACCGCGAGCCGCTGCCCGACGTGCGCTCCGGCAGCGGACTCATGAAGGGCTTCAAGCTGGCCCGGACCTGGCAACCCCACCTCCAGCGCGTCGGCCTCCCCGACCTCCTGCCGGAAGCGTGGACGCGCCGTGTCGACTGACCCCGTTCCCGCGACCACCCCGGGCGGCGCACCCCCGCCGCTTGCCCTGCGCGGCGTCGGCAAGCGGTACGGCTCCGCGACCGCCCTGGACGACGTGTGCCTGCACATCGCCGAAGGCGAGATCGTCGGCCTGCTCGGCCACAACGGCGCGGGCAAGACCACGCTCATGTCCCTGGTGGCCGGACTGCTGCGGCCCGACGCCGGGGAGATCGAGGTACTGGGCGTCTCCACGGCCCGCGAACCGCGCCGGGCGCGTCTTCGCCTCGGCCTGGCCCCCCAGGAACTCGGCGTGTACCCGCCGCTGACCGTACGGCAGAACCTCCGCTTCTTCGCGGAACTCGCCGGGCTGCGCCGCCGGGAGGCGGATCGGCGCATCGAGGAGGCCGCCGAACCACTGGGCCTCGCGGACCTGCTCGAACGCCGCGTCGGCGGGCTCTCCGGAGGCGAACAGCGGCGCGTACACACCGCGATGGCCCTGCTGCACCGGCCGAAGCTCCTCCTGCTCGACGAACCGACGGCCGGCGTGGACGTGGAGACCCGGGCCCGGCTCATCGCGCACGTCCGTGAGCTGGCCGCCGCCGGTACCGCCGTCTGCTACTCCACCCACTACCTCGGCGAGGTCGAGGACCTCCGCGCGAGCGTGGCCGTACTCGACCACGGCCGTCTGGTCGCCCGCGGAACCATCACGGACCTGGTGCGCGACCACGGCGACGGGGCGGTCGAACTCACCTTCTCCGGCACCCCGCCGCCCCTGCGCGTGCCCTGGCCGGTGACCCGCGCCGACGAGATGCTGCGCGTGCACGCCCGGGAGCCGCACCTCGCAGCCCCCGAGGTGCTCGCGGCGCTCGGCGACTCGCTCCCGCGGCTGGTCAATCTGCGCGTCCTGCGGCCCAGCCTGGAGACCGTCTTCCTGGCCCTGACGGAGCGAGGCGGGGCCGCAGCGTCGGGCCTTCGGCACGACGTGGGGAACGGGGACGGCCCGAAGCCGCCGACCGACAGGACCGTGGAGGCGGGGCGCCATGGGTGACGGGTCACCGAGCCGGATCGCCGCCTTGGTCCGGCAGGACGTCAGACTCCTGGTGCGCGACCCGGCGCCGCTGGTCGTCCGTACGGTCATGCCCCTGCTGATCATGGGTTTCATGCAGCCGCTGTTCCGCGCGGCGCTGCGGGCCGGTGACCTCAAGGACGCCACCGGCGCCGAACAGGGCGTGCCCGGCATGGCGGTGATGTTCCTCTTCTTCCTCGTCACCGTCGTGGGCTTCGCGATGTTCCGGGAACACGGCTGGAACACCTGGGACCGACTCCGGGCCGGCCCCGCACGACCGTTCGAACTGGTCGCGGGGCGGATCGTCGTACCCCTCGCGGTCGCGGTGGTGCAACTGGCCGTGGTCTTCGCGGCGGGCGGCCTGCTGTTCGGACTGCGGGTGCGGGGCTCCTGGACCGCGCTCGTCGTGGTGGGGGTGCCCCTCGCCCTGTGCGTGGTCCTGGCCGGCATGGCGCTCGTGGCGCTCTGCCGCACCATCGCGCAGCTCAGCGTGTTCGCCAACCTCCTCGCCCTGCTCCTCGCCGGCCTCGGCGGCGCCCTGACCCCGCTGTCCGCGCTACCGCAGTGGGCGCGCCCGCTCGCCCCCGGCGTGCCCAGCTACTGGGCGATGCGCGGCTTCTCCACCGTCATCATCGACGGCGGCGGCGTGCGCGCCGTGCTGTTCCCGGCCGGAGTGCTGTGCGCGTTCGCGGCCGGCCTGACCGTCGTGACCCTGCTCTTCTTCCGGGCCCACCACCGCAAGCTCTCGTGGTCGTGAGGCCGTGCCGCCGAAACCGCCCACCCCGACGACGTCCGAGAGGAACACCATGCCCGCCGTCGTGGTCTTCGACTGTTTCGACACCCTCGTCCTGTCCCGCCCGCTCCCGGGCGCGGAGCACTTCACCGCCTGCGTCACCGACGGGCTCGTCCTGGACCCGCGGCGGGCGGCGGAGGTCGTGCGGTCGGTCTTCGACGCCATCCTCACGGCGATGGCCGACCCGCTCGCGCCCCAGCCGCCGACCCTCGACCTGCTGGACACCGCCCTGCGGGAGCGGGGCGAACCGAGGGAGACCGCCGATCTGGAGGAGGTGCTGTGGCAGGCGCTCGGCTGCGCCGACCCCGGCCAGTACACCCTGTGCGCGCCGATGGCGGACGCGATGGCCCGCGCCGCCGCCGCGGGCCACACCGTCCGCCTCATGTCCAACTGCTACCTCCCGGGCCCCCTCATGCGAAGGCTCCTGCACGGCCTGAGGGTGCCCGAGGTGTACGACCGGGCCCTGTTCACGGCGGACGGCGGACCGAAAAAGCCGGACGCCCGCGCATTCCACCTCATCGGAGAGGGCGTGTTCGAACGGCGCGTGATGGTCGGGGATTCCGCGGAACTCGACATCGAACCCGCCCGCGCACTCGGCTGGGACACGGTGCACGTGAATCCCGAGCACCCCGATCCGGCTCGGCTCCTGGCCCTTCTGGAGCTCTGAGAAACGCCTCCTTTCGCCGTACCGGAGAATGCGGACCGATTCGTGTTCCGCACAAAGAAACACTTGCTGATAAGACAGCCGCCGTCTGATTGTGTTCATCCCGTACCGATCGACGATCCGTACGGAACCGAACCCGAGGGGAGAGGCATGACCAATGCCGCCGCAGACGCGACGGACCGGGACGGCCACGGCGAAGCCCCCCACCTGTCCCTCCTGAACGCCGGTTGGAGCACGCTCTGGACGCCGGTCCCGCCCCGCGAGGGCGCCTCCGGAGCCGACCGCATCCGCGACCTCTCCGCGAACGGCTACGCGGCCCTACCGATCCCCCGGGAGTTCGGCGGCGCGGGCGCGAGCCTCGTCGAAGTGGCCGCCGCCCAACGTGCGTTGGGCATGGTCGACCCGTCGGCCGCGGTCGCGCTCAACATGCACGCCTTCACCGTCGGACTGATGGCCGACTACTGGCGGCGCCACCGGGACTCCAGCTGGATGCTGTTGGAGGGGATCGCCCGGACCGGCGCCCTCGTCGCGTCCGCGTTCGCCGAGCCCGGAGGCAGCCCCAACTTCATGAGCAGCCGCTCCCAAGCGGTCCCCACCGGCAAGGGGTACCGGGTCTCGGGGACGAAGTTCCCCTGCTCCCTCGCCACCACGGCCACCCTCGTGTGCCTGACGGCCCGGGTCACCGGGACCGACGACACGATCCTCGCACTGTGCCCCCGCTCGTCCCCGGGCCTCACCGTCGAGGGGGAGTGGTCCTCGCTCGGCATGACCGAGTCGGACACGGCCGGATTGGTCCTGCGCGACGTGGAACTGGACGACCGGCTCGTCTTCCACCGGGGCCCCGCCGACGTCATCGACGACAACGTGATCTCCGGGATGGTCTGGTTCGCGGTCCTGCTGAGCGCCACGTACCACGGGGTCCTCAGCGGGCTGCTGGACGTGGCGTACGGCCAGGTCATCCGGGCACAGACCCACGGCCCGAGGACCGCCCTCCTCGGCCGCGCCACCCGGGAACTGCTGACCCTCGGCGGAGCCTGCCGCCAACTCGCCACGGATGTCGCCTCCGGCGCGGTCGCGGGGCGGGCCGCGCTGGCCGCCGCCGTCGGTCTGCGGGCCTCGCTCAGCGACACCCGCGACCGGGTGCTCGCCGCCGTCACACCCGTCATCGGCAGCCGCCTGTACGGAAGGGGGCAGGCGGCGGCCTCCCTCCTCGTCGACTCGCTCGCCGTCCACCACCATCCGCCGTCCCTGCTGACGTGCGACGACGTGGTCGGAGCCTTCTGCACGGGACGTGAGATCAGCTTCGATCCGGCCGCCTGAGCCGCCGGCCCCTGCCCGAAGGAGACACACAGCCATGCCCCACGTCGAGGTCAACCTGCCCATCAAGGCCCCGGCCGCCGACGCCTGGCGTGCCGTCACCCGCCTCGAGGACTACGCCGACTACATGGAGAACGTCGAATCGGTGACCGTGCTCGGCGCTTCGGAGAGCGGCGCCCGCACCAGCGAGTGGTCGGTGCTGCTGAAGGGCTCCGTACTCGAATGGGTGGAGGAGGACGAACTCGACGAGGCGAACCGCGTGATGTCGTTCTCCCAGGTGTCCGGGGACCTGGACGAGTTCACCGGGTACTGGCGCGTCGACGACCGGGGCGACGGCACCTCGGTGGTCGTCTTCTCGGTCGACTTCGAGATCGGCATACCGCTGCTCGCCGACATGCTGAACCCGGTCGCGGCCAAGGCACTGCGCGAGAACTCCGAACACATGCTCCGCGCCATCGAGCGGCGGATCACCGTCTCGTGACCGACTCCCCGCGCGTCCTGGTCACGGGCGCCACCGGCGCCGTCGGCGCCGCCGTGATGCGCGCGCTCACCACCGCGGGGCACCGGCCCCACGGCGTCAGCCGCCGCGGCGGCACCGGACCCCGCCAACACGTCTGGCAGGCCGGCCGGGAGGCGCCGCCCCCCGCACTGCGCGGCCCGTGGGACGCGGTGGTGCACTGCGCGGCCGACACCCGGTGGAACCTGCCCTTCGAAGACGCCGAGCAGGCCAACGTCGCCCCGCTGCGGGCGGTGCTGGGCCTGACCACCCCGAAGACCCACCTCGTCCACCTCTCCTCCTCCTACGCCGGCGGCCTCGCCGGGGACATCACCTCGCCCGCCCCGGAGGCGTACCGCAACTCGTACGAGTGGTCCAAGGCCGCCACCGAACGGCTGGTCCACGCCGAACGGGAGAGCGCCGACATCGTCCGCTTCCCCGTGGTGATGGGAGCCCGGGCCGACGGGCTCCTCGACCGGTACAGCGGCTTCTTCTGGCTGCCCACGTCGCTGTGCAGCGGCGCCGTCCCGGCGATGGTGGCCGAGGAGAAGGCCCTGCTGGACATCGTCAGCACCGACGACGTGGCCGAACACGTCACACGGCTCGTCGCGGGCGGCCCCCCGGCGGGCACGAGATTGTCGATCCTCGGCCGAGGCGACCGGGCCCAGCCGGTGGCCGAGGCCTTCGAAACGGTCCGGGCCGCCCTCAACACCTGGCGCGCCCGGCACGGAGTGGCCCCGCTGGAACGCCTCCCGTCCATGACCCCCGAGCAGTGGAACCGCTTCTACCTGCCCTTCGCCGAGGAACACCTGGACCGGGCGCAACTGCTCCGGGTCACCGCGTTCCGCGCCTACCAGGGCTACCTGTCGGTCACGGAACCGTTCGAGGTCACCCACCGGGTGCCCGACACCGCCCTGGTCCTCCACCGCTCCATACGCCGCTGGGCGCAGACCCATGCGAGCGCCGCCCGCCGGATCCCCCGGCCGTGGCGGACCTGACCGGCACGCACCGCGCGGACACGGCGCCGCGGGGAACCGTTCGAAGGTGCAGGCCGGCCGGGGCCGAAGTGCCGCCGTTCGCCCAGGAAGGAAGAAACCGCCATGAGGAACATACGTGTCGCGCTCGCCGGCGCAGGCAACTGTGCATGGAGCTTCGCCCAGTTCGTCGCTCTGGCCCAGGCCGATCCGGACACCAGGCTGCCGGGACTGATGTGCCACACGCTCGGCGGCTACCGGCTCGCCGACGTCCGGATCGTCGCGGCGTTCGACGTGGACGCGGCGAAGGTCGGACTACCCCTCGCGCAGGCGTTCACCGCCCCCGCCATCTCCGCCACCGGCTTCACCGCGCTCGGCGCCGACCATGACGCCCCGGTCCTCCCGGCGCCCGTGCTCGACGGCCTCACGGGCCCGCTCGGCGCGGTGATCCCGATCGCCTCCGCCGCACGGGACGCCACCCCCGAGGACGTGGCCAAAGCCCTCGTCGAGCACGAGGCCGACGTCCTGGTCATCGCCCTGCCCACGGGAGCCTCCCAGGCCATCCGGATGTTCGCCCAGGCCGCGCTCACCGCCGGCACCGCCGTCGTCAACTGCACCCCGGAGGAGCTGGCCCGGGACGCGAACGTCAGCCGCAGGTTCGCGGACGCGGGGGTCGTCCTGCTCGGCGACGACCTGCGCAGCCATCTCGGAGCCACCTGCCTGCACACCGCCCTCATCGAACTGCTCCTCAGCCGAGGGCTGGAGCTGGAGAGCACCTACCAGCTCAACGTCGGCGGGAACACGGACTTCCTGAACCTCGCGGACACCGCCCGCTCCGCCTCCAAGTTCACCTCGAAGGCCAACGCGCTGCGCGCGGCCGGAATGGCCGATGTCGACGGGGTCGCGGGTCCCTCCGGGTTCATCGGGCACCTCGCCGACACGAAGCTGTGCTTCGCCAACGTCACCGCGAGGTCCGTGCTCGGCTCGCAGGTGCGCATCGACATCAAACTCCAGGTGGAGGACAGCCCGAACGCCGCCGGCGTCATCGCGAACGCCGTACGCGCCGCGAAGACCGCCGGCGACCGGGGCCTGTCCGGCGCGGTGGACGGCCCCTCCCCGCTGCTCTTCAAGAGCCCCCCGCACGGTCTGCCCGAATCCGAGGCCAGGACCGCGTTCCTGGACTTCGCCTCCTGAGCCGCCCCCCGTTCACCGAACAGAGAGACGGTCCATGCTGTCCATACAACGCGACTCCCGCTCGGTCGAGGACCTGCCCTACGAGCTGGTCGAGCGCAAGGGAGTGGGTCATCCGGACACCATGTGCGACGCCATCGCGGAGCGCATGTCCCGCTTCTACTCCCTCCACTGCCTCAAGGAGTTCGGTGGGGTCGCCCACCACTGGTTCGACAAGGTCACGCTCTATGGGGGCGGGGCGGACACCGACTACGGGCGGGGCGAACTCACCTCCCCGTACCGGGTCATGGTCTTCGGGAAGGCCGCCTTCAGGGTGGGCGCCGTCGAGATCCCCGTCCAGGAGCTGGTCTTCCGAGCGGCGGCGGAGGTCCTGGCGGAGGTCACCACCGGTTTCGACGCCACCCGCCACCTGGTCGTCGAACTCGGCGTCGTCGACCACCAGGGCTCGGGCCGCGGCCGTTCCCGCTACCAGCCCGCCTCGCCGGGAGACCTGGTACCCCTGCGCTCCGGCGGACTGGTGTCCAACGACACGAACCTGCTCCACGGATACGCGCCGCTGTCCCGACTGGAGAGCGTGGTGCTCGGGCTGGAACAGCTCGTCAACGGCGCCTCCTTCAAGCAGCGGCACCCCGACTCCGGCTGGGACGTCAAGGTGTTCGGCAGCAGGCGCCGGGACGCCTTCAGCCTCGTGGTCAACATGCCCTTCCTGGCGGCCCACATCGAGTCGATGGACCACTACCTGGCGCGCAAGGCCGTCGTGCGGGAGGAACTGGAGAAGTGCATCGCCTCCCTGGGCATCCACGACGTCCGGCTCCTGGTGAACGCCACCGACCGCAACGGCCGCCCCTACCTCACCGCGCTCGGGTCGGTGGCCGACACGGGCGACGTGGGCGTCGTCGGTCGGGGAAACCGGGTCAACGGCCTCATCACCCCCATGCGTCCCATGAGCATCGAGGCGCCGGCCGGGAAGAACCCCCTCGACCACACCGGGAAGATCTACAACGTCATGGCCATGCGGCTGGCCCAACAGGTCCACGAGGAGTTCGGCGGACCGGCGCAGGTGCACATCTTCACCTCCAAGGAGGCCCCGCTGGAGCACCCCGACGAGGTCGTCGTGACCACCCCGGACGCGGACGAGCCGGCTCTGCGGGCACTGGTGGAGGCCAGCGTCGCGAGCTCCGCCGACCTGACGGTCGAGCTGATCGAGAAGGGCATCACGCTGTGGTGATCCCCCGACAGGCGCGCGACCTCGTCACGCGGGCGCGCGCCGGCGGACCGCGCACGGACACCGGGCCGTCGCCGACCGCCCCGCCCGCGACCGGCAGCCACTTCGTGGTCCTGGTCAAGCCGGAGGTCATGACCCCGGCCGCGGGGCCCGAGGCGACCGCGGAAGCGGTACGGGTGCTCGGCGAGGCGGAGGTGGACGTGCGCCGCGCGGCCGTCGTCCCGGCGGGGGAGTTCGCGCGGCACGGGTACCTGCTCCTGCACTACCCGCGCCTGCACCGGCTGGCCGCCGACGGGCCCGCGGCGCTCACCTCCGGCGCCCGGCGGGAACTGCGCTCGCTGACGGGCACCACGGGGACCGGCGACGTCCTCGGGCCCTACGAGGCGATGACCCGGGAGGTGGGCCTCACCCCGCAGGCCCTGGACGAGCGCTGCCGGGACGCCGGCATCCACAGGCTGGGCTCCGGTTCGTACGCCTCGGTGACCGAACTGAACGGCCGCCCGGTGATCGTCCTGAACGGTTTCCTGCCGGCCCTCGTCGAGGGCTACACCGGGTCCGGAGCCCTCGTCGCGCTCCTGGAATGCCACAGCCGGCGCGAGATCGAGGCATTGCGCGGGGAGGTCCTGGGAGCGCTCCATCCGGCGCGCGCGGCCCCGGGTTCCCTGCGGGGCACTCTGGGGGCCCTGGCCCGGAGCCGGGGCATCGACGTCTCCGAGGGCCGCAACGCCGTCCACTTGTCGGCGGGTCACCTGGAGGGCATGTTCCAGGCATGGCGGTACTTCGCGGCGGCCGACGGCCGCGGCATCGAAAGCACCGCCTTCGGCGCGAGCCTGGCCGAGCGGGGCGTACCGGCGGCGTCGGTGACGGAACTCGCCGCCGACCACAACCTCACCGAGGACTCCGGGGAGACCTTCTCGCCGCACGGCGCGACCGAGGGGCTGCTCCGCGAGGACGCGCTCGACCACGTACGCGCATGGGCCACGGGAAAGGGGCTGGGGACGACATGAACACCCTCGAACGGGGGCTCGCGGGGCGCACCGCGGTGGTGACCGGCGGCGCCCAGGGCATCGGTGCCGCGGTGGTCGGGAGACTGTGCGCGGAGGGATGCCGTGTCCTGGTCCTCGACAAGAGCGCCGAGCACGGCCGCGCCGCGGTCAAGGAGTGGCGCGCACTCGGCCACGAGGTGAGTCTGGCCGTGGGCGACGTGGTCGACGAGGAGTCGGTACGGGCGGCCTTCGCCGGTCTCCCGGCAGGCTGGCCGGCGCCCACCCTGCTGGTGAACCTCGCCGCGGGCTTCGTCTTCAAGGGCCTGGACGCGACCCCGCAGGACTGGCACGCCGCACTCGCCCCGACCATCGTCGGACTGTCCCTGGTCACCCGGGAGTTCGTCGCCGGACTGCCGCAGGACGCGGCCGGGGCCGCCATCGTGAACATGGCCTCCATCTCGGCGCACATCGCGCAGAGCGGATACCTGACCTACAACACCGGCAAGTCGGCGGTGCTGGGCTTCACCCGCTGCGCGGCCCAGGAACTGGCCCCCCGGGGCGTCCGGGTCAACTCGGTGAGCCCCGGGACGGTGTGGAACGCCAACAACGAGCGCTACCACCGCGAGGCCCTGGGCCTGGACCGGGCGTCGGCCGAAGCGGCCCCGGAACACGGCGGGAAGTTCCTGCTGGGACGGTTCGCCGATCCGGAGGAGATCGCGGCGCCGATCGCGTTCCTGCTCTCCGCCGAGGCAGGCTTCATCACCGGCACCGACCTGCCGGTCGACGGCGGATACCTGGCGGTGTGAGCGGTGATAGACCTGCACACCCACCACCAGCGCTGTGGGCACGCCACGGGGTCCCTGCGGGACTACGTCACGGCAGCGCTCGACCGCGGCGTCAAGGTCCTCGGACTCTCCGACCACACCCCGATGTTCGCGGAGGAGGTGGACCAGGCGTTGCCCCGCGTGGCGATGCCGAAGTCACAGTTCCCCGCCTACATCGCCGAGGCGCTCGCCCTCAAGGAGGAGTTCGCGGGCAGCATCGAGATCCTCGTCTCCACCGAGGCCGACTTCTTCCGCGGGCGGATGGACGCGTACACGAAGGCGCTGAACGCGTACCCCCTGGACTACGTCATCGGATCGGTCCACATGTTCGAGGGCCGGGACATCTTCGACGTCACCCGCTGGGAGAGCGTCGAGGACGACGACCTCGGCGCGATCAAATCGCGCTACTTCCGGGAGATCGCCGCCTGCGCCCGGTCCGGCCTGTTCCACGTCATGGGCCACGTGGACGCGCTGAAGGGCAACCACCCGAGGCTGGGCCCCGTTCCCGCGCCCGCCGCTTCCGACGAGATGCTCCGCGCGATCCGGGACTCCGGCGCCGTGATGGAGATCAACACCTCGGGCGGCACCAAGATGTGCGGCGGCTGGTATCCCGAGTTCGACCTGCTCGAACGGGCCCACCACTTCCGGGTCCCGATCACCTTCGGCTCCGACGCGCACGTCCCCGAACGGGTGGCCGACCAGTACCCGGAGGTGGCCAAGGTACTCGGCGAGATCGGCTTCCGGACCTGGACCGTGTTCCGCCGCGGCGCCCCCGTGACCCGCCCGCTGTTCTGATCGCCGCCGCGTGGGCGGCCGTTCGGGCCGTCACCGCAGCACACCCCGGCAGGATGTTCCCGACCGTTCCCGTGGAGAGTTCCCATGCCCGTCAGTGACCTCGTATCCCGCGACCCGGACGGGGCGACCACCCGGTTCCTGCGCGTCCGGGACCAGACGTTGAAGATCGTCACCAATTCGCCCGAGGCCGCCGGCCTGGTCTCGGAGACCTTCTGCCCGCCGGGCATGCTCGGCGTCGCCGAGACCGACCGGGACGAGGCCCCGGCCCTCGTGATCGCCGACGTGGCCCGGGACCCCTCCGACGTGGCCGAGTTGCTCCAATGGTCGGCCGAGACCGCCGTACGGGGCGCGTACGAACTCACGCGCCACTACCGGCAGCCGCGTTTCGACGGCGAGGACCACACCGTCTTCGTGCTCCGGGACCAGAACTCCGACGAGGTGGCCGCCCTGATCCGCACCGAGGGGCGCATGACCCTCGTGCGCCCCCGGTCCGGGCTGGGGGACCGGTGGCTCACCCGGATCATCCGGGACGTGGCCACCAGGATCGCCAAGGCCGAGGGCTCGCTGGTCCTGCACTCCTCCGCCTTCGTGCACGACGACGGCGCCTACCTGGTGATCGGCGACTCCGGGGCCGGCAAGTCGACGACGGCCATCGCGCTGGCCCGGCTGCTCCCCTCCGCCGGCTGGATGGGCAACGACCGCATGCACCTCGACCGGAGCGGACCGGGCTACCAGGTGACGGCCTGCCCGCTGCCGCTCGCCGTCAACAAGGGCTCCCTCGACGTCATGGGCGTCACCGACTTCGGATCCTGGTCCGTACGGGCGGGCTTCCCGCAGGCCGGATCGGACTGGGACCGGTTCCAGGGCGAGGACAAGCTGAAACTGAGCTCGCGGGAAGTCGCCCGCCACCTCGGCGTCCGGGTCGTGCCGAACGCACCGCTGGCGGGTGTGATCCTGCCCCGCGTGAACCGCGAGGCCGACTACTCCCTCGCCCCCGCGAGTGCCGCCCACGCCGCCGAGGTGATCACCCGGAACTGCTTCTCCCTCGACGACAACCTGTACGGCGAGGACTGGCTGGACGTCCCCGTCCGACGGCGGGCGGCGCCCCCCTCGATCGACACCTTCCTGGAACACCTGGCGAAACTACCGGTGTTGCGCTGCTCCGTGGGCAGCGCGGCCGACGTGGCGAGGCTCGCGGCCGACTTCGAGGACCGCGTACGCAAGTGAGCACGCCCACCGGGGCACGGTTCAGGGCGCGCCCGCCTCCAGCGCCGCGGCCGTCCTGGCGACCAGGTCCAGGTTCTCGCGGAAGCGCGTCCAGAAGCGCAGCACCCAGCCGAGGTACCAGGTGCCCAGGCTCGCGTCCCGCCGCCCCAGCAGGGTGACGTGGCCGTGCCTGGGCAGGAACCACAGGGCGCCGAGACGGGCCAGGTCGGCGGCGCAGGAGTACGGGATGCCCAGGCGGGCGTGCAGCCGGCCGAGGAAGAGGCTCGTCGCCCTCGCATCCAGGGCGAAGTCACCCCGCCCGAGGCGGCAGGACAACCACAGCGCCTTGCCCGCGTCGGCGGGCCGACGCGAGAAGCCGGCCTCGTCCCAGTCGATCACCGTCAACCGGCCAGGACCGTCCGTGATCAGGTTGCGGCCGTGCAGATCGCCGTGGTGCACCAGCAGGCCGTCCGCGCTCGTCAACCGGGCCGCACCGCACCGCAGTTCACCGAGGAACTCGTCCATGGCCAAGCCCAGCCCCCGCCACTCACCGGTCAGCAGCGGGTCCACGAGTGAGCGCTCCGACCGAGCCCCGTCCAACCAGGGCGAGGCGTAGTCCCCGACCAACGCGTCCTCGGCCCGCACCCCCGCCGCACGCGCCGTCAGGTCGGCGAGGACGTCGACGACCCCACTGATGTGCCGCCGCGCGTCGTCCGCGGGCGTTCCGGGCACGTACGGACGCACCACCACCAGCCGGGTCCGCTCCGCCCCGTGGAAGCCCAGGTCGAGTACCGGCGGATACCAGGGCGCGCCGCGCAGGGCGGAATCGACGCGGCCGATCCGCCGGAACTCCGCCTCGGAAGAGCGCTCCGCGCAGTGCACCTTCACCGACAGCGACCGGCCGCCCCAGGCCACCCGGTAGGAGGCGTTGAGGCCCCGACCGTCGAGGAGTTCGGCCTGTCCGGCGGCGATGAGCCCGACGACCCCCGGGACGGTGGGCGCCGCGGCTCCCGTCACGACGGGAGGCCCGCCGCGCCGCTCTCGAACCAGTCGGTCACCGCCGCGACCAGCCTGTCCGGCGGCAGGGTGCTGTCCAGCCGCAGCACCGGACAGGTGAGCCCCGCCAGCCAACGCTCGTCCCTGGACCGGCGGCCCGGCACGTCGGTGTCCTCGTAGCCCCTCGCCCAGTCCATGAAATCGTGGTGGGCCGTCTCCAGTGCCCCGCCCGAGCCGATGTCGTCGCCGTACCGGACGACCTCGCGGCGCATCAGCCGGTCCATCCTGACCTTCTGGTCGATGGTCAGGAACACGACGCCGTCGACCTGCGCGATGACGCCGTCGCCCCAGCCCCGCAACGTCCCGGACAACACCCAGGCGGCGCGCGGCACGAACAACGTCTCCATCAGCGCCACACGGTCCTCGACGGGACGCTTGTGGGTGTACGGCGGAATGGTCGGCAGCCACAGGTAGTCGTCCACGTCCGCGTGCGCCGCCGCCCACAGGGTCGCTAGCGCGCGGCCGAGCGTGGTACTGCCCGCCCCACTCGGCCCCGTGACGAGCAGTCGGTGCGTGTGCATCCGAAGCCTCCCCTTCCTCGGGTGTCCCTTGATCGGGCGCCCCAGACTAACCGGCCGACCCGCCGTGCGACACGGCGCACGGCGAGACGGGCCGCGTCGCGCCGGCCCGGACCGGGTACCGCGGTACGGACAGAACCCCGCGCGGCGGCTACGCTCGCGGCCATGCCGACTGCCCTCGTGTCCGGTGTCTCCCGGGGCCTCGGGGCCCACCTGTGCCGCGCGCTCCGGGCGGCCGGTTACCGCGTCCTGGGCGTGGGCCTGTCGCCCTCGCCGCGCGGCGACCACGTCGATGACTACCGGGCCGTCGACCTGCGCGAGCCGCTCGCCGACGACCTCTTCGCCCACGAGGACGTCGACGTGCTGGTCGGCAACGCGGGCGTCTACCTGGACGACCCCCGGGGCGGCTACGGCGACCTCTTCTCGCTCACCCTCGACGACCTGCGGGACACCTTCGAGGTGAACCTGTTCGGCACCGCGCGACTGGTCCTGCGGTACGCCCCCCGGATGCTCGCGCGGGGCTCGGGCCGAATCGTCTGCGTCTCCTCCGGCATGGGACGTCTCCAGGACGCGGACGGGGCCTCCTTCGCCTACCGGTCGTCCAAGCTGGCGGCCAACTCCCTGGTCCTCTCGGTGGCCCGACACTTCGCCGAGACCCCCGGTGACCTGGCCTCCTTCGCGTACTGCCCCGGCTGGATCCGTACCGACATGGGGACGCCGGACGCCCCGAACGAGCCCGCTCCGGCCGCCGCCGACCTGGTACGACTGCTGGGCATGCCCGCCACACGGTCCAACGGCCGGTTCTTCCGGGGGCTCGACGAACTGGGCTGGGACACCCGCGGGCCGATGGTCTGCGAACCCGACTGAATCCCATGTCCGTTCCGCTCTGCGGAATCGCCCGGGACAGGCCCGGCCGTCCTTGTCATGATCGGCCGTGACGACCGGGACCCGGCACGGCGCGGGCCCCCTCCCAGACACGGGGGTGATATGCGGCATGACATCGAGCGCACCCACGCACCGGTACACCGTCCGTTCACACGTCGAGAGCACCGGCCTGACGTGCTCGCCGTCCGTGGCGCGGCACATCGACCGCCTCGCACGTCCCTACCTGTCCCTCGAACCGGGCCCCTGCCCACCCGGGGCCTGGGAGGTCGTCGCCGACACCGAGCCACCGGCGAGCGCCCTGCCGGAAACGGTCACCGCGCAGGGTGAGGCGAGCGTCCGCTACGCCGTCGACCGCACCCGGAGGACTCTCTACCACCTGGCCCCCGGGGGCGAGGCGTGGGTCACCCAGTCCCTCCTGCGGGCGACCCGGGCGATCCACCGGTCGGCGGCGAGCCGGCAGGGCATGCTCTTCCTGCACGCCGGGCTCGTGGAACTGGACGGACGGGGCGTCGCCCTCGTCGGTGGCAGCCGAGCCGGCAAGACCACCTTCGTCATGGCGAGCGTGCTGCACGGCGCGGGCGTCATGGTGTGCAACGACGACGTGAGCCTCACGGCGGAACCGCAAGGGAGCGGCGTCCTCGGCGTCGGGTGGCCGCGGTCGGTCTCGGTACGCCTGGACACCCTCGACCTGTTGTTCGGGCGGGAGGCGGCGCGGGCGGCCCTTTCCTCCCTGACGCATCCGGCCAATCAGACGCTGGGCAGCCTGCGCGAGTCGGGTGTCGAGGAGCACGGGACGGCCCTGATCTACCCCTGGGAGTACGCCGACCTGCTGGACACCCGCATCGGCCGGTCGGCGACCGTCGACGCGATCGTCCACCTCAGCCTCGCCGACGACCCGTCGGAGACCGGCGCGACCGACGTACCGCCGGCCGAGCGCGCAGGACTGCTGGAGCGGCACGTCCTGGGCCTGCCCAACAAACACCTCAACATCTTCGGCCACGCCCCGGACGACGCCACCGCCGACCGGACCCGTGACGCCCTCGCGGCGCTGCCCACCTTCCGCTTCCGGTACGCGTTCGAGGACGCGAGCCGGGAGGTGGAACGGCTCGCCGGCCACCTCCGCGCCCGCGTGCCGGCGCCGACCCGCTCCCCGGAACACCGCCTCACAGGCCGAGCCGCACCGGCCGGTCCGGGGCGCCACCGGTGAGCAGGGCCGTGAGCGGGGCGCCGAGATCGCGCGGGGCGAAGAGATCCGGGCCGCGGTACCCCACGACCTCCGACGCCCGCCACCACCGCGTGCCCGTGATGTTCTCGGCGGCGAGTTCCTCGTCGGTCAGCTCACCGCGCGGGGTGAAGGACGCGACGCGCACGAGGTAGTAGTCGTTCACGACACCGTCGTACCCCCGACTGATGTCGGGACGCAGGACCTCCTGGTGCCACGCGTGCGGCGGATCACCTCCGGTGAGGGCGAGCCCCACCTCCTCGCGCAACTCCCGGCGCAGGGCGTCGATCGGGCCCTCGCCCGGATCCAGCCCCCCACCGGGCGCCGCCCACAGGACGAGCGCCCCCGCCGGCTCGCGCAGGAGGAACCGGCACAACAGGACGCGGTCCTCCTCGTCCAACACGATCGCACGCACCGAGTGCCGAAGCTTCAGCGAAGTCACCGGTACACCGTACGCGCCACGCGGGTGACCGCGTCCGGTTCCCCCGGTCGCCCCACCTGTTCCACCGCTTCCATCCGGCCGCTCCCCGGCCGGGACACCGCACCCCGAACAGAAAGGGGAAGGTCAGCCGTGCTCTCCTTCCGTACCCACATCGCCGCCGTCTCCGGCATGGACGACTTCGACGAGGAGGCCGTCCTCGCGAAGATCCACCTCGCCGACGACGACATGCTGGTGCTGTCCGGTTCGCTCGTGGACGGCTCGGGCACCCCGTCCTCGGACTTCGACTTCTGCGTCATCGCCCGGTCGAAGGACGAGAGGTTCCACCGCGACACCTTCCCGCGCGAGCAACACATGCGGTACTACACCAGCGGCGACCGGGTGAGGGCGAGCTTCGACTACCTGCCCCACAGCCTGCTCGGGGTGGACGTCGAGTACTGGACGGTCCACGAGATCGCCGCCATGCTCGCCTCGCACGCACGGCTCTACACCCAGATGCGGACCCGCGCCCGCAAGTCCTCCGGCTTCGCGGCGTCGGCCGTCGACTTCCGGATCCTGTCGCGGCTCACGTACGGGATCCCGCTCACGAACGCCGCCGCGTTCCGGGAACTCGCCGCCGAGGTACGCCCCGGAGAGGTCGCCTACACGGCCTTCCGCGCGGCCGTCGGCAGCTACCCCGACTTCCGTGACCTGGCCGGCATGTGGGCGCAAGGAGACCACACGTCGGCGCTGATCGCGGCGCGCAAGCTGGGCATCGACACCTTCCGCGGCCTGACGCACGTCCACGGCAACACCAACCGCAACCCGAAGTACCTGACCCGCTTCCTCGCCCGCTTCCCTCTTCCCGCCGAACTGTGCGACCGCTTCGCCGAATTGAACGCCCTCGGCGTCGGGACCCGGGCCGATGCCGCCGACGCCGTCCTGGAGTGGCTCGACCTCATCGACCTCGCCTACGCCGAGATCCGGTCAGGGCGCGAGAAGGCGGAGGCGTTCGTCGGCCGCGCGGACTTCCTCGGCATGCTGAGGGAAGAGCTGCACGAGAGCATGACCTGGAACGCCGAGATCTCCAACGAGTACTGCTTCCGCGCCCGCGAGGTCGAACCCGGCCTGCCCTCCCTTCGCGAGCTGCTCTCCGCCATGACCGCCCGGGGCGCGGCCCCGCACCACCTCCCGCTCCAGGAGTGGGCGAAGGGTCGTACGGCCCCCGTCGGGGAGAACAACCAGTCCGCCTGAGGGGCCGCCAGGCCTCCGTCGAACACCCGGGGAGACGCCCTTGTGCCGGATCTACGGCTACTTCGGATCCGATCGCGATGTGCGCGCGATGGAGGCCGCACGCGACGCCCAACTGCCCGGCGGCCCCGACCGGCAGGCCCACGTCCGGGGGGAGGACTGGGGCCTGGGCTGCAACCGCCTCGCGATCCAGGATCCGTCGCACGGCCGCCAGCCGTTCACGAACGCCGACGGCTCGGTGCACGCGGTGTTCAACGGCGAGATCTACAACTTCCGCGACATCAGGCGGGAACTCGCCGCGCACGGGGTACGCGTCGACGGCGACTGCGACGGCTCCGTCCTCCTTCCGTACTACGAACTGCACGGCGACCGCTTCGTGGACCGGCTCGAAGGCATGTACGCCATCGCCCTGGTGGACCTGCGCTCGGGACGGAGGCTGAAGCTGTGGAGCGACCCGCTGGCCGTCAAGAGCCTGTACTACGAGGCCACCGCGGACGGTGTCGCCTTCGCATCCGAACCGGCCGGTCTCGCCGCCCTGCGGACGGGCCGCCCCGCCGTCGATCCGTACGCCGTCGACCACTACCTGAACTGGCAGTGTCTACCGCCCGGTTCATCGCTGTACGCCGGTGTCTCCGCCCTGCGGGCGGGCGAACACCTCGTCCACGACGGCCAAGCGGCCGTCGTCCGAGCGCGGCGACCCACCGAGACGCCGCCGCCCGACGACACCCGCACGCCCGCCCGCCTCGGCTCCCTGCTGACGGGGGAGGTGGAGCGGATGTCCCTCCAGTCCGCGCCCGTGGCCGTACAACTCTCCGGCGGCCTCGACTCCGCCGTCCTGGCGACCCTGCTGGGCCGCCGCCGCACCGACGTCACCGGCTTCCACGTGACCCACGAAGGCACCCACCCGTCCGACGAGGAGACCTACGCCCGGGACGCCGCCTCGCACGCCGGAATCCCCCTCGAAGTGGTCGAGATCCGCGAGGCGGAGCTGCCCGAACTGATTCCGCCCATGGTGGCCGCGCTGGGTTCCCCCAATGCGACGCCCCATGCGCTGAGCGCCTACGTCCTCTTCCGGGAGATCGCGAAGCGGTCCTTCCGGGTGTGCTTCGTGGGCGACGGCGCGGACGAACAGTTCGGCGGCTACCGCCGCTACAGCACCGCGCTCACCGCCACCGACGACACCTGGCCCGAGCACTACCTGGACCGGCTCTCGCTGGTCCCGCACGAGCGCTACCGCCGGCTCTACACGCCCGAGTACCGGGCGCTGCTCGACTCCGGCGGGAGCAGCCGCTCCCGCGCGCGGGAACTGCTCGGACCGCCCGCCCCCGGGCGCCTGGAGCAACTGCTGACCTTCGACCGGCTGCACAAACTCCCCGGCCTCAACCTCCGCAAGCTCGACCACCTCTCCATGGCCCACGGGATCGAGGGCCGGGTGCCCTACTGCCAGCCGGCCGTCACCGACTTCGCACGCCGCACCCCCGATGCCCTGAAGGCCACCGCGGCCCGGCGCAAAGGCATCCTGTGGGACGCCGGCGCCCCGCTCGTCCCGGAATCGGTACGGACGCGGCAGAAACAACCCTTCACCTTCCCCGTCGACGCGTTCCTGGCACCCGGCACCAAGCTCTGGGAGTTCGCGACCGACGTGCTGGCCCGTCCCCGGCTGCGCACCGACGGATTCCTGAGCGGCGCCGCCATCCGCGAAGTCCTGGACACGCACGCCGTCCGCCACGACCAGGCCCGACTGGTGTGGGGCCTGATGATCCTGGAACTGTCCCTCCTGCCCCTTCCGTGAGACCCCGTCACCCGGGCCCCGCGGACGCGGTACCGTCCCGAAACAGGGCAGGACCCCTTCAAGAGAAAGGTGCACCGGTGCGCAGCATCCACGTCGTCACCCACCCGGAGGCGAGCCACCACGTCGAAGGCCTGGTCGGCGGATGGCACGATTCCACGCTGACCCCCGAAGGAGTGCGGGAGGCGGCCTCGATCGCCCGCGCCCTGCGGGCCGAGATCCCCGAGGGCGCGGAGGTCGAAGTGATCTCCTCGGACCTCCGGCGGACCCGGCGCACCGCAGAGGAGATCGGTGCTCTGCTCGGTGTGGAGGCGGCCCTGGACCGCCGGCTGCGGGAGAAGTCGTACGGGGAGGCCGAGGGCCGGCCCCAGGAGTGGTTGGACAAGCGGTTCGTCCCCCCGCCCGCGACCGGCGACCGGATGGGTCACGACGAGGGCATCGAGGGAGCCGAGACGCGGGCCGAGTTCGCCGGACGGATCTACGAGGCCATGGACGGGATCCTGAGCCACCCGTATGAGCACCAGGTCATCGTCACGCACGGTTTCGCACTGACGTTCGTCGTGGCCGCCTGGATCGGCATGCCGATCGACTCCCTCGGCCACGTCAACTTCCGGGTCGCCTCGGGCAGCATCACCCATCTCCGCGAGGACGACTTCTTCCACAATCGCCAGCTCGTCCGCCTCGGAGACACCCGCCACCTCTAGGCCGCCCCTTCCGGATCTTGCCTGATCCGCGCCGCCCGGCACCGCACCTCGCCGCGTTGTCGAGGCACCCGAGGACGTCCGGTGATCGGGAGCCTCTCCGCCTTGCGATGCACGGCGCCGGACGACGCGGGCTTCACCGGCACGATCCGAAGGGACGACCCAGGCCCTGTCGTCGAAGTGGCGCCGACAAGGCCTGCGGACCGTGCTCCGGACACGCCGCGCCACGGGGAGGCATGGCTGCGAGCGCGACTGCGCCGTCGCCCCGGGACGCGGCTACCGGGGTGACTCGCACCGCCGGGGAAGCGTCACGGTCCCGGGCCGATGCTCGAAGGTGTCCATGACCAACCACTCGTCCAACTCGGGGTCGTAGAGGTTCTGGACACCGAACTGCAGCACCTGCCAGAAGGTTCCCCGGTTGTCCTCGTCGACGTAGATGTCACCCAGCGCGAGCGGCAGACGCGGATGATTCCCGGGAGGCAGCTGTGGGAGGACGACGCCCACCCTCCAGTGGTTCACGTGCCGTTGCGTGGGAGCGCGTCGAAGGGTCTCCCGCCCGACGAACCGGGCACCTTCGAACGCTTTGTTGAGCGCCTCCAGGTTGAAGTCCGGGATGCGGGAGCAAGGATGCTCGTTCAGACCGGGCCACTTGTACGTCAGCGTGTAGAGCGTGTCGTGGTAGATCAGGTTGGTGAACCAGATCGGGTACTGCGGGCCCCCCGCGGTCATCTGGCTGTCGCCGCCCCTGCCCTCCCAGGTGAACGGCACCGTGATGTCCAGGTCCCGCACGATCCACTTGCCCTTGCCGCGGAAGTCGCGGGGGAGGCGGGGCGGAGGCGGCGTCGGGGAGACGTCCTGCCGCACGGCCACCGTCCCGAACGACGGAGTGGTCCCGGGCCGGGCGTCGCCACCGGGAGGCGGAGCTGCCAGGACGAGGGCGACCACTGCGGCAAGAGCGGCCGACGTGGCCGTCTTGCGTGTGCCTTTCCAACCCATGGTCTTCCTCGGCTGTCGTGTCGGGCGCCGTCACGGCGCCGGGTACGGTCACGGCGATGCGGGGACACCGTCCCCGGAATTGAAGATTCCGAAACCGCCGGCCTGGGGGGACACCGGCAGCTCCGGTCCCGAGAATCTCGGCGCTCCACCCCGCGAACCCACCGGCACCCCGACCCGGCAGCGGCTGGACCGAACGGCGAGCAGGGCGCCCTGTCGCCACCGTGCCGTCGTCCGCCGAGTGCCGTTTTCTACAAGACCCGCCCCTGGGCGCTCCGTCAGACTCGTGCCGAGTTCCGCTCCAACAGGCGCTTTCCCTCCTCCGACCTGCTCCTTTGCGGGCCGGCCGGTCGAGGGGGTAGGCGCACCCACGCGTCAAGGAGAAAAAGCCATGCGCATGACGAGGAAACTCGCAGGACTTGCCGGCGGCATCGCGCTGACCGGCGGATTACTCGCCGGGAGCGCGGGCACGGCCGGCGCGGCTGCGTCGGACTGCCCCTCGGGCTACTTCTGTGTCTGGTCCGGACAGAACTACACCGGCCAGAGGCAGCAGATCGCCGGGAGCAACTCCAACCTGACCCAGTACGCGGTGTTCCAGAACTTCAAGTCCTGGTACAACCACGGTGCTTCCTGTGCGCTCAAGTGGTACTCGGGAACCAGCTACACCGGCTCCAGCGGAGTCATCCCCAAGGGGAGCAAGCAGTCCGACAGCGTGGGCCACTACATGAAGTCCAACAACTGGGTCAATTGCAGCTGAACGGCTCACCCTCGAGGGCGGCGCTCACCAGGAGCGCCGCCCTCGGCTCGTTCCCGGGTTCCCGTCGCGGGGGCGACCGGGACCCGCTCCGCGCAGGCCTCGGGGGAGGCCCTCCGCCGGCTGGGCGCGGGGGAGGAGGCGCCCGGCTCCGGTGGGCCCTGACCGGAGCGCCACGGTCAGGGGCGGGGGAGCCCGGTCGTCGTCAGGAGGGCCGGTCGGGTGCGTCCCAGCTCCGGTGATACTCGGCCCAGTCGGGCTGCGGTCCAGGCAGCGCGGTGTGGACGGTACGCAGCCCGTCGAGGGCCAAGGTCAGCATCCTGCGGCGTGCGTGGTCATCCTGCTCGGTGCGGCGGGGGTACCGGCTGAACATCTCCATGAGGTGCGTGATGTCGAGCGTCGTGACGTCACCGCGTACGGTCCCGTCGTCGTGGCCGCGTCGCAGCAGTTGTTCGGCCAGCGTTCTGGCCCGCTCGTTCGCGGCGGACACCTCTTCGGGCAGGCTGAACGTCCCGGCCAGGGCCGCGAAGGCGCCGGCCCTGGCGTCGACCGCGGCGGTCATGTACCGCGCCAAGGCGTCCCAGCCGCTGCCCCGCGCCTCCAGCGCCGCCTCGAGGTCGGCGATCGTCTGGGCGATGCCGATGGCGCACAGGTGCTGGAGGAGCTGCTCCTTGCTGCCGTAGCGGCGGTAGAGGGTGCCGATTCCCACGCCGGCCAAGGCGGCGATGTCCGCGACGGGGGCGTCGGCGCCCTGTTCCGCGAACACGGCGCGGGCAGCGTTCAGTATCAGCAGGTCGTTGCGTTCCGCCTCGGCCTGGCGCCCGAACCGCCCACCCGCGCGCGGGCGGCCGAGATCTGTCTCTTTCATGGCGTCCAACCTATTGCCTGTCGGAGTACTGTGCTCCGATACTGCCTATCGGAGCACATCGCTCCGATAGGAGGTTCCGATGGACAACACGTCCCTGTTGGCCCTGTCCGCACCCCTCTTCGTGCTCCTGGTCGTCATCGAGATGATCTACTACCGGCTCCACCCCGACGAGAACGCCAGCGGCTACGGACTCCGTGACACCGCCGCCAGCTTCGCCGTCGGCGCGGGCGCCGCCGTCGTCGACGTCGTCTACAAGATGCTCGCGGTCGCCGTCTTCGTCGGCCTGTACGAACTGACCCCGCTGCGGGTCGAGGTCACATGGATGACCTTCCCGCTGATCCTGCTGGCCCAGGACTTCTGTTACTACTGGATGCACCGCGAGCACCATCTGGTGCGCGTGCTGTGGGCCAGTCATGTGGTGCACCACTCCAGCCGCAGATACAACTTCTCCACGTCGGTCCGCCAGCCCTGGACGGGCCTCACCTCCCAGATCTTCTACATACCGCTGACCCTGGCCGGGGTGCCGCCCTGGGCGATCCTCCTGTGCGGCGCGATCAACATGCTCACCCAGTTCTGGCTCCACACCGACCGCATCGGCCGGTTGCCCCGCCACATCGAGAGGGTCGTCAACACCCCCTCGAGCCACCGGGTCCACCACGCCTCACAAGGCGGATATCTGGACCGCAACTTCGGCGGCATCCTCATGATCTGGGATCAGATGTTCGGAACCTGGGCCGAGGAAACGGAACGCCCTGCCTACGGCCTCACCAAGAACATCGACACCTACAACCCCCTGCGGATCGTCTCCCACGAATACGCCGCCATCGGACGCGACCTGGCACGCGCCACACGATGGCAGGACCGGGCACGCCACCTGCTCGGCCGCCCAGGATGGCAGCCCGAACAAGCAGCCCTCCCCTCCGGCCCACAGCGCAAGCCGTCAGAGCAGCCGACCACCAGCCTCCGCGGCGCATGCTGCCCCGACGTCACCACCGGCGCCCGGTGCACCTGCCGGCCCTCCGGCGTGGACATCGGTCGCTGACGGAAAGTCGGGCGCAACACCCTGGAAGTGACACCTTGGACGAACAGCACTCTGCCCCCACACGCACACGGGAACTCAGGGAATCCGTCATCATCGCGGCGCCACCCGAAGAGGTGTACGCCTCGATCAGCGACGTGAAGCACATGCCCCGGTGGAGTCCGGAATGCGTCAAGGTCCTCCTCCTCCCGAGCAGGAGCCGGCCCCACCCCTCCTTCATAGGAATCAACCGCAACGGAGTACGCCACTGGTTCACCCTCTGCCGGGTGACCACCGCCGACGCCCCCACGGAGTTCGCCTTCCGCGTATCCGTCGCGGGCCTGCCCCTGGCCACCTGGGGCTTCCGGATCCGCCACGCCGATCACCACCACACGGCAGCCACCACCGGCTCCACCCACGTCACCCAGTACTGGCACGACCTGCGCCAAGGCCCCCTCGGGACAGTCGCCGACCTCTTGGGCCGCACGGTCGCGGGCACCTCTCCCGCGGCCCGCGTCCGCGTCAACCGGGCAGGCATGATCACCACACTCCACCGGCTCAAGCACTCCATCGAGGCGCCACAGGAGGCGAGTCAGTCCGGTGGTGGTCCCCCGACCGTAGTCGTTGATCACGGCTCCGCGGCACGAACCGCGCACGCAGCGCACGACGAGGGACGCCCCGACACCTCGGCGCGAGCCCCGGGCCGCGCGCAGTGGACGAAGAGCACCCGTTCCGTATCGCGGAAGGTTCCATGACTCCCCAAACCGTCTCCCCCCTCACCAAGACCGTGGCCGAGGCACGCAGCCTCTTCGACTCCGGCAGGACCCGCCCCCCGGCAGCCCGCATCGGCCGCCTGCGCGCGCTGCGCGCCACGCTCACCGAGCACCGGCCCGCATTCGAAGCCGCACTGTGGAACGACCTGCACAAGGGGCCCGGCGAAGCACAGTTGACCGAGATAGACGTGACCCTCGCGGAGATCAACCACATGCTGCGCCGCCTTCGGCGATGGGCCAGACCCTGGCGCGCTCCGGCACCGGCGGCACTGTGGCCGGCACGGGCCCGCCTGGTGTCCGGACCGCTCGGCGTGGTGTTGGTGATCGCCCCGTGGAACCATCCCGTACAGCTTCTCCTCAACCCTCTGGTCGGCGCACTGGCCGCGGTAAACACGGCCGTACTCAAACCGAGCGAACTCGCACCGGCGACCTCGGCACTGATCGCCCGGCTCGTCCCGAGGTACTTCGCCGACGGCGCCGTCCGCGTGGTGGAGGGAGGCATCCCGGAGACGACGGACCTCCTCGCCCAGCGGTTCGACCACATCGTCTTCACCGGCAGCGGCACGGTGGGCCGCATCGTCATGAGGGCGGCGGCCGAGCACCTGACACCGGTGACGCTGGAGCTGGGCGGCAAGTCACCGGTCTGGTTCGACGACGATGCCCGGCTGCGCAGGGCGGCGCGGCGCCTGGCATGGGCGAAGTTCACCAACGCCGGCCAGACGTGTGTCGCCCCGGACTACGTGATGACCACCCCCGACCGGATCCCGGCACTCGTGGGCGCGCTCCAAGACGCGATCACGGACATGTGGGGAATCGACCCTCGAACGAGCGGGGACTACGGACGCATCGTCGACGAGCGGCAGTTCGACCGCCTCACAGCACTGCTTCACGGCACCGAGGTCGCCGTCGGCGGCCGGTGCGACCGTGCCGAACGCTACATCGCTCCCACGGTGGTGACCGTCCCCGCCCTCAGCCATCCAGCCGTCGGCCCGGGAGCAGCCCACCCCCTGCTGCGGGAAGAGATCTTCGGCCCGATCCTGCCCGTTCTCCCCGTCGATCGACTCCGCCGAGCAGGCCGCCCATGTGATCAACGGCTGGGACAAGCCGCTCGCCCTGTACGTCTTCACCTCTTCCGCCCGCACCCGCCGACTGTTCGAGCAGCACACCTCATCCGGTGCCGTGGTGCACGACGCCGGCCTCATCCACGTCGCCGCCACGGGTCTTCCGTTCGGCGGCGTGGGCGCCAGTGGCATCGGCGCCTATCACGGCGTGTACTCCTGGCGAGCCTTCTCCCACCTCAAGCCCGTCCTGCGCAAGCCGCACACGATGGACACCCTTCGCCTGGCGCAGCCACCGTTCACCCGTCGCGGGCTGCGCTTCGTCAAACGCCTGATGTGAGCCTCCGGGAGCCATGCCTCCTCGACCGCCTACAGGCCGGCTGTGTGCAGGTGGTCCAGGGTGGTGCCGTCAGGGCTCCGCCCGAAGGCGGCCTCCAGAACGGCGGGGAGGTCTTCCTCGGGGACCGTGATGCGCACGTCCGCCAGAACCCGGGGAAAGTCGTCATCGCCGATGACGCCCAGGTGCTCCTGACGGAGCTGATGGATGACCCCGACGAGCTCCGGTCTCAGCCGCATCCAGGCACGGGAGGTACGGATCTCTTCATCGACCTGGTGCATGAACCAGCGCATGACCTCGTACGGGACGTCCGCGTGCCCTGCGTGCGGGTTGAAGCACACCGTCGGCTCCCGTGCCGGATCCTCGTCGGGGACGATGGCGATCACGAGGGTCCGGTGCCCGGCCACGAGGTCCAGTTCCAGGTACCAGGCATCATCGGGCACGGAGTGCATCGCGGTGATCGCGTAGTCGCCGTCGGGGTGTCGAAAGACCATTGCCGCATGCTGTCACGCCGGACTGAGGAGTGCCTCTGTAAAAAGTGCGGCTCGACGACCCTGCGTCCGGGCCCGGATGAGGATGGCGGCGAAGTGCAGCGCTGCCCGGTGAGCGATGGCGAGTCTCCCTCCTTCCGGCTCCGGCGGCGTGCTGATGGGCCCGGCAGACGGGGGAGTCCACCGGCACGGTCCGGTCGATGTCATCGGCGTCGCCTGCCGCTGAAAGGAACGCGGAGAGGATCCGTTCCCATGTGCCGTTCGTGAGGGCGCCGGCCGTCAGTCCTTGAGCTCGTACTTGCAGTGCTCGTCCGACGTGCCGTCCTGGTTGTCGGCGACCTGCTTGCCGTCGACCTTGATGGTGCACGGGGCGGGCTTGAGCATCCCGTCCGGGCCCTTGACCGAGCCGGGCACCACCGACACCGTGACGCCGACCTTCAGCTCTGCGCCCTCCAACTGCATGGACTCCGTCTTCGTCCAGGGCAGCGTCACCTGCTCGAAGTGGTTCGTGTTCCCGATCCACATGACCTGGGCCGCGCCGGTGCCACCCACTTCGAATACCACCTGGTGCGGAACGCCCTTCTTCCCCGAGGACGAGCCCTTCGCGCCGCCGCTCGCCGAGGCGCTCGGTGAGGCCTCGCCCGGCTTGGCCGGGCCGGCGTCCTTCTTCTCGCTGCCGCACCCGGTCAGCAGCGCGGCCGCTGCGAGCAGGGTGATGGCGAGGGTTGCTGTCTTGCGCATGTGCGTTCTTCCCCGTTGCTGAACTGATCGGTACCGGTGCAATAGGCAACCGTAGATCATGGCGCCGCGCGGAAGGACACCAGCCGAGAGGCGGGCACAGCCCCCGCACCTCACTGTTCCGGTCAGGGTCCGGACAACATCTCGGCCGTTCTGCGTCCCGACTGAGGCATCCTTCCGCGTCCCGTCCGGCAGCTCCCTCTGCGTCGTCCACGCGCGGGGTTGGAGCAGGGCGCGGCATGAAGGGGTCTCCCTGGTAAGTGAGTTGTCTGATGAAAGGCTTGCGGGCATGAAGATCCTTCTTCTCGGTGGAACCGTCTTCCCGGGCCGGGCACTCGTCGACGAGGCGCTGCGGCGCGGGCACGAGGTGACGTTGCTCCACCGCGGGCAGTCGGGTCCGACGCCCGTCGGTGTGGAGACGGTCCTGGGCGACCGCGAGGACGAGGACGCCTCGGCGAGTCCTTCCCCCGGCACGCGTGCGCGGTGGACGCCTCGCCCGACGACGTGCCGTGCAACGCGCTCAAGGCGGCTGCGAGCGGGCTGTCGAGGAGGGCTTCCCGGGGCGTGCGCTCATCGTCAACCCCGGCATCATCGTCGGGCCCGGTGAGAACATCGGCCGGCTGCCGTGGTGGCTGGAGACCATCGCACGCGGTGGCCGGGTGCCGGCGCCCGGGTCCCCCAGCCGGGCGATGCAGCTGGTCGACGGCCCGTGACATCGCCGTCTTCGTGCTCGACCGGCTCGCCGTGGGAGGTGGCGGCCGCTATCTGACCACCGGGGTGCCCGGCAACACCACCATGGGCCGGCTGCTGCACGTCTGTGTCGAAGTCACCGGCGCGCAGACCGAACTGGTCTGGGCGGACGAGCAGTTCCTACAGGACCAAGGGGTGCAGCCGTGGACCGAGGTGCCGCTCTGGGCCCCGGACATCCCTGAGGTTGTCGGCACCTGGACCGCTTACACCCGGCCGTTCTGCCGGTCGCCCCCTGATGCGCTACCCGGACATCTACTCGGTGGCGGCCGAGCAGTTCGCGAAAGATGCCTCGCTGACCGGGGTGGAGGCCTCACGGTCGGAGGTGTCCCGGACCCGGACCTTGATCGACGTGGTCTTCACCTACACCAGTCGCACCAACAACGTCGCCGACCGGTTCGCCGCGCGTGTCGATGTCACCGAGATGTTCCCCTTCCTCACCTCTCCGCTCTCTCCCTATTACCTGCACTGAGGACCGGTTCGCCCATCGAGCGTGCCCGGGCCCGCGTCAGCACCCGCCTGCCACGCGTCCTGACCCGGGGCGGGACGAGTCCGCCGCGGGACTCCCGGGCCGCCCGCCGGCGGGAGTGCGCACGGCGGGCAGCCCGGTCGGGTTGCGGTCAGGGGTGATCAGGGAGCGAGCATGATCGTCTTGCCGGGCAGGCGCCCGGCGCCGGCGTCGTCATGCACGGCGGCCAGCTCGGCCACCGGGCGGTGGGCGGCGACATGGAGCCGGAGCTTGCCGGCATCCACCTTGGCGACCAGCTCCGCCAGTTGGGCTCCGTCGCTGCGGACCCACAAGCTCGCACTGCGCACCCCCCTCGCGGGGTCCTCGGGGACAGGGCCGGCCGTGCTGGCGGCGACCCCGCCGTCGGCGACGTGGTGCGTCAGCCGCGCGAGCTCCTCCGAGGAGGCGCGCACGTGGTTGACCACGACCTGGAAGGGACCTCCCACGACGGTCGGCCCCGCGGCGAGGGCCAGGGGGCCGAGGACCCGGTGCGCGCCGTAGCCCCGGAGGCGGTCGGCGTGCTGCGGCACGTCCACGGCGGTCACGTGTGCTCCCGCGTCGACGGCGAGCTGAACCACGAGGCTGCCCACCGCGCCCCCCGCTCCGTTGACCAGGACGGTCTGACCGGGCTTCAGCTCGGCCAGCTCGAAGGCCGTCTGCCAGGCGGCGAGGCCGGTCAGCGGCAGCGCCGCGGCGTCGACCAGGTCGGTCGTGCGGGGTGCCGGAGCCAGGGACTCGGCCGGGGCGAGGGCGTACTCGGCGGCCCCGCCGGCGGAGCCGAGGGGCAGCATCGCCACGACCGGGTCGCCGACCTCCAAGCCGGTCACGTCCGCGCCGAGTTCAGCGACGGTGCCCGCCAGGTCGATCCCCGGCACGTACGGCAGCGTGATCGGGATCATCTCGGCCAGGACACCGGCGCGGATGTGGTCGTCGACGGGGTTGAACGACGTGGCCGCCACCCGCACCAGGACCTGCCCGGTGCCGGGGACGGGACGGTCGACGTCCTCGTAGCGCAGCACCTCGCTGCCGCCGAACGCATGGAAACGCATTGCCTTCATGGCTTTTCCTCCAGGGTGTGTTGATGTCGTCGCCACCGGACGGGGCGATCGGTCGGGAAGGCGCGGCACGTCGAAGTGCTCAGGTCAGTTGCACCGAGCGGGTCGAGTTGCCCATCACCATGCGGTCGATGGCGCTCACGGCGCTGCCGGGGTCGTCGGCGGCTCCCACGGTGAGCAGCAACGGGACGAAGTGGTCGGCCGTCGGATGGGCGACCGCGGCGCCGGGTGCCTTGTTGCGGTAGTCGACGAGGGCGTCGGCGTCGCCCCGAGCGAGGGCGTCGACGGCCCATTCGTCGAAGGCCGTGGTGTCGGCGGTGAGCTCCGGCCGGCGGAAGACGGCGAAGCTGTGCGTCATGAAGCCGGAGCCGAGCACGAGGATGCCTTCGTCGCGCAGCGGCCTCAGGCGTGCCCCGAGTCGGAGCAGTGCGCCGGGGTCGAGGCTGGGCATCGACATCTGTACGACGGGGACGTCGGCCGCGGGATACATGGCCATGAGCGGGATGAAGGCCCCGTGGTCGAGGCCGCGGTCGGCGAACTCGTGCACCGGCGTCCGGCCCAGCAGGCCCGTGAGTCGCCGAGCCAGGTCGGTGGCGTCCGGGGTCGCGTAGGGAAGGGTCTTGTAGCGGGGGTGGAAGCCGCTGAAATCGTAGAAGAGCGGGGTGCCGGCCGCGGCTCCGGACATCACGACCGGTGCGTGTTCCCAGTGGGCCGAGATGACGACGATGGCGCGGGGTTTGGGCATCGACCGGGCCCAGTCGAAGAGGTCGCCGAGCCACTGCGGATCGTCGAGTGTGAACGGGGCGCCGTGGCTGACGAAGAGGCTCGGCATGGGCCCGTCGGAGGGATTCCACACCCGCTGTTCGCGTGCCTGTGGCAGGGCTCTGGCAAGGAGGTCGTCGTATGCCGCGGCCGGGGGGCGCGAGGGTAAGGGGGAAGTCAGGCCGTTGGGGGAGGTCAGGCTGCTCGTAGTGGTCATCGAACTCAGCTCCTTCACTTGCCCAGGCACGTCTGATCACTTGCCTGGGCAAGTTGAAAACTAACCCATCGAGAGTTGCCTGGGCAAGTGATGGGAGTTGCCTGGGCAAGTATGATGAGGCTCATGGAAACTCAGTCATCCTGGCTCGACGACGACGAACAAGGCCTGTGGCAGGCACTCCTCACGGTCGTCATCGCCCTCCCGGCCGCCCTCGACCGCCAACTGCAGCGGGACGCGGGCATCTCCAACTTCGAGTACGGGGTTCTCGCCCGGCTGTCCATGGCCGACGAGGCCACGATGCGCCTCAGCGACCTGGCCCGGGTCTGCGACAGCACGCAACCCCGCCTGTCGAAGTTGATGGATCGCTTCGAGGCCCGCGACTGGGTCGCCCGCCGGCCCGACGCCGGCGACGGGCGCTACACGCTCGCCACCCTGACCGACGCCGGCCGACAGAAGCTCGTCGAGAGCGCACCGGAACACGTCGCGCAGGTGAAGCGGCTCGTGTTCGACCCGCTGAGCGCCGCTCAGCGCCGCCACCTCGAGGCCGCGCTCACCCGCATCGCCGCCACCGTGCGCCGGGAGGTCGAAGGGGGCTGACTGACGTCCGGGGGGACTCCCGTCGGCTCTGCGGCACCCTGACGCGGTGCACGGGAAACCGCGGACCTCGACGGCGGTGTGGCCGTACGCAGCGAAGAAACCCCGCTCCATCCCGGACCGGGGCGGAGTCGTGCCGGCCGCCGGCGCGGTCGATCCGCAGCGCGCCGCCGGCGAGGTGGCGGCCGTCCGGAGCGGGGCGCGAGAACCTCGGCGGTGGTGGTGAGAGTCGGCGCGCCGGTGGCCCGACCTCGCCGGGCCACGAATAGGGCCGTGCTGAACCCTGCGGAGCCGGCGAGGTCGGCAGTCACCCGCGCCCGGCGCGGGGCTCCGGCCGCTTTCTGACGGCCATCTCCGGACGTGTGGGTGTGTCAGTCGAAGCCGGTTGCGGGCGCGTTCGCCCCGGACCGGAACTCCACAACGCTCTTCGAGCGCTCTGCCACGTGGATCCACACCGTCCCGGGCCAACGACAGGCATGGTCGGGCGTGTCCACGCGATGGCGACACCTCACTCTCGGGGCGGCGTGACCAGAGTGTGACAAAAGATACACGGGTCGCAATAAACCCAACTTTGGTTGCTTCCGTCTCCCCATCGGATCGGGTTTTGACCACTCCTGATCCAAGCGGCACTGGCGCCCGGGTACGGAGCGGCGGTGCTGACGCCCCGAGAACGAGCCCTGCCGGGCCGACGCACCGAAAGATCAGATATATGACGCCCAGTCAGCACCGAGTCACGCCGTCCCGCAGACACTTCATGCTGAGTTCTGCGGCGGTGGCGCTCGTCGGAGCTGCCGGGTACGCGGTGGCCTCGTGGCCGGAGGGAACGGAGGAGCCGGACGCCAAGGGGGGAACCGACAGCGTGGAGGCGGCGCCTCCCCTCACGAGCCGAGAATCCGTCATGCAGATCGTCGCGCACCCCGACGACGACCTGTTCTTCATGAACCCGGACACGGGCCATTCGATACGCTCCGGCCGCCCGATCACCTCGGTGTACGTGACGTCAGGGGAGGCCGACGGCATCAACGCCCCCGGGCACGCCTCCCCGCTCCACCCCATGCCGCCCGCCGACCGGCCGCGATACGCCGAGGCCAGACAGAACGGCATACGTGCGGCATACGCTCAGATGGCCACCGGCGACAAGACCAGCCCCTGGACCCGCACCTCCATACCCACCATCGGCGGCGGCACCGCCGAGCTGGACACCCTCCAGGCACACCCCCAGATCAACCTGGTCTGGATACAACTGCGCGAAGCCCGCGAGATGTACAAAGACGTGCCCCACAGCCTGCGCGGCCTGTGGAACGGTCAGACCCCTTCGCTGGAACCGATGCTCGCATCCGACACCCCTGCCAAGCCCATCAGTTACACGAAGGACCAGCTCGTCGACGCTCTCGCCGGCCTGATGCGGCGCTTCCGCCCCACCCACATACGCACCCTTGACCCCACCCCGTCCCGCGAGGGCGTGAGGCATCAGATCATCGAGCACCAGGACCACGTCTTCAGCGCCCGCTTCGCCCAAGCGGCGCTCCAGAAGTACGCCGCGACCTCGGGCCACCCGAACTTCACCGTCCAGACCTACCTGGGCTACAACACCAGCTACCTGCCGCGCACCCTCGACAAAGAGTCAGCGGATGCCAAGGCGGAGACGGTGAAGACCTACGCCTGGATGGATCCGAAGGACAACTACTGTGGCAGCCAGTCCGGTTGCGGAGACCGAAAGGTCTCCAACCGGCCCTACGGGAACAACTGGGCCCAGTCGGTCCGCTACTCCCGCGCCAATTCGACCAGTTGGCTTCAGCCCGGCGAAGACGACGGCCTGTGGGCGTTCGGCGTCATCGACCAGAAACTGGCCGTCTGGCACAAGGCTCCCGGCGCGAAGGACACATGGGCCGGGCCGAAGCTGATGGCGGCGGACGGGCTCCTCGACCCCGGACTCACGACGGTGCGGTTGCGCGACGGTCGCATCGCCGTGTTCGGCACCGTCACCCACCTCGGGCGGGGAGCCGACTACCGTCGTGAGGTTGTCACCACCGTCCAACAGCGTCCCGGGGGCGACTTCGGGGCCTTCCACGCGCTCGGCACACCGCCCCAAAGCGGCGCGAGCGTGCTGTCCGACCTGTCGGCCCCGGCCCCCGCCGTCGACGGCTCCGGCCGCCTCACCGCGTTCGTGCGCGGGGGAGACCTCAGGCTGTACCAGACGGGGCAGGACGCGAAAGGCGTCTGGTCCGCGTGGCGCGACCTGGGCGGCATCGGCCTGCACGGCGACCCGGCCGCCACCACCGACAGCGCCGGCCGCATCCGCGTCGTCGCAGCCACCCCGAAGTCCGTGCTGACCTGGGTTCAGCCGAAACCGGGCACCCCGCTCCCGGTCAAGCCCGAGCAGAGCGGGCTGCCCGCGACCACGGTCAGTGGACTCTCCGTCTGCCCCGACGGCGACGCGGTACGGGTGTTCTTCCGCAAACCCGACTCCGGCGCCGTCCAAAGCGCCCTGCTCGACGGCTCGGGCCGCCCGGTCGTGATCGACCTGGGCGGGGTCGGCGGCTACGGCGCGGTGGGCCTGAGCGTCCCCGCCATCGCCGGCCGGGGCCCCGACGGGACCCTCGGTACGACCTCGACAGGAGGCGACACACCACGCTGGACCACCGCTGGACTGCTCATCTCGGGAGCCCCCGCCGGCGTCCAGACCGGATCGGACGGCGTACTCACCGCGCTGGGCCTCGACGCCAAGCTCTACTGGACCCGGACGTCCGACGCCGGCCCGCCGAGGTGGAGGCTTGCGCCCGGATGACAAGGCAAAACCCACGACGCACGGGGACGACAGAGCGGACCCCCGGGCCCCCTGTCCGTACCGTGGGCCGGCGTTGGGCGGTGGAGTCGTCGCCAAGCGGAGGGCTGCGTTCGGCACCATGAGCGATGCCTCGCGTCACCGTCCGATCAAGTTCGACGTGCTCGCCGCACGCGGATTCGCGATGCTCCCGCAGGGTCTCAGCAGGGGACGGACCCGACCTCGTCGTACGACATCGTGGAACCGGCGGGTCCCCAGACGTCGAACTCTATTTTCTTGCCCTTCGGCGCGGCCCAGGGCGTGTAGTACATCTCGGAACTCCCGCTGAACTGGAACATGCCGAAGACGCAGCGACCGTCGGCCTTGGTGTCCTCCACCCAACCGTGCACATGGTTGCCGCACACGGTGCCGCTCATCTTGCCGTGCCCGCGCGCGAGGCCGAAGGGGACCGGGCAATCCTGGATCTGCTCTCCGCCGGGCGGAGCGGCGGCCTGGGCTGCCACGGGTGCCACCGCCGCGGCCACGACGAAGGCGAGGACTCCTGCGGTGGCGCAGATCTTCTTGCGCATGTTCACTCCTACGGATCGTGATGGAGGTCGGTCTCCTTCTCGTGCTCCGTCAGTTTCTCCGCCGGGCCGAGCAGCGGTCATCGGCGTGGCGTGCGGGGAACATCGGCTCCGCGTGCACGGCGTCGCGTGAGACGGCCTCTCGCGAGAAGACGTTGCGGTGTTCTCCGGGGGAGAGGCCGTAAGCGGCACGGAACGCGCGCCCGAAACCTGCCGCAGTGGTCAGGCCCCACCGCGCTCCGATGGCGTGCACCGGCAGGTCACGCAGCCGGGGCGACGTGAGGTCCTCGCGACACCGCTCCAGCCTCCTGCGTCGGATCCGGGCGGACACCGTCTCGCGACGGCCGCGGAAGAGTTGGTGGAGAAGGCGCACGGAGATGTGGTGTCGCGAGGCGATGGCGCCCGGGGACAGGCGGGGATCAGCCAGATTGTCCTCGATGAAGGTGTCGATCGCGGCCAGCAGGACCTCGTGGCGGGTCTCCGGCGGGAGGCGCTCCTGTACGCCGACCTGCTGAGCGAGGAAGCCGGTGGCCAGATCGAGGCTCGTCCGGCCGAGCCGGCGGCTCATGTCCTCGTCCAGGGCAGGCGCCTGCTGGACCAGGGACTCCACGTACTGGGCGAGGATCCTGCCCACTCCGGACCGCGCCGACAGTCCGGAGGCGAGCAATGGCCGGATCTTGGCCTGCGGCAGAGGGACCAGCCCCTGCGGCAGATGCAGTATGACGGCGCGCGACGCGCCGACGTCCGGGCCGCTCAGAGCCTGCCCGCTGTAGGGCCGCGAGGAAGTCCACATCGCGAAGTCCCCGGCGTGGAGACGAGTTTCGGAGCGTTCCTGGGCGATGTGCATGGCCCCGCCCAGGATCAGAGTGAGTTCGTACGTCTCCGGGTCGGAGCGCCGGACGAGGTGTGCGGGGCGTTCCGACGACAGCGACGGGAAGGACATCGTCGTCAGATGCACGGCCCCCAGGGGAACGAAACCTGCCCGGCCCACGAAATCGGCGGCGTGATCAGTGGCGACCCGGACGGGAGCCACTCCCCGCCCCACCACCTCCCGCCACCACGCGAACCGATCCTCGGGCGGCAGACTCGTCGTGTCGAGCTCCGTGTATGCCATGGGACCCCTCCAGACGCTGCGGCGACGTGGAGCATGCATGCACCTGCCGCGCAGGCGTCACACGCCCCGCCGCCGACATGGCTCAGGGTTCTCCCAGCATGGCCTGAAGGCCTCGAAACGATGTGTCGCGGACCGGCCGCGCCCCCGGTTCGAACCGGGGGCGCGGCGAGCCCTCTGCGTGGAGGCGTTCAGTTCGCGCCGAAGCGGAGGCTGGTGAACGAGGTGTTGCGCGGGGCCCGTTGGCCAGGGGCCAGCTTCAACGCCTTGCCCTTGCACTCCTTCCCGGCGAAGACCGTGACGGGGGTCTTGGTGCCGTTGTGGGCGCCGTGCGCCTCCTGGCTCATCGTGAAGCACTTTCCGTCGGGCAGGTCCTCGACGAAGAACGGCTTGTCCTGGGCGCCGATCCAGCTGAACGGGCCTTGTGAGGCATGGGCCGCGCCCGTGTGGGCGGTCAGGGTGACGGCGAGACCGAGCAGAACGAGGACGGCGGGGCGGCGGACAGCACGCATCGTGAGTGCCTTTCCTGAGTGAGGGAAGAAGGGCCGGAGGGGCCCTGCCCGATCAACGACTCGGCCTCCTCCATGACACGCAGGGATGATCGCCGTCCGCGGTGATCGCCTCGGAGGTCTACCGGCCGGGACCCGCCTGAACCGCTCGACCGCGCCCGCCACTGCTCCGCGGTCTCTTCGCGTCGGCTGAGTACGATCACCCACGCCGACCTGAGTACGCGAGGTGTTGCCCCCCGTGCGCGGCGCCGGAACGATGAACGCATGCGCCGACTACTGCTGTTCGCCCCGCTGTTGCTGATCACCGTGGGCTGCGGGGTGATGCCGTCCTCCGAGGGCGAGGCGACGGACGTCGCACGGGCGGTGGCCAGGAAGGCGGGCGAGCGGCTCTACGGGCAGCGTGAGCGCACGGCTGAGGAGGTCGGGCGCGCCGCTTCCGGCATCGACGGCGTGGAGGTGCTGCGGATCACGGGTACCTCGACGCACGACGGGGACGGCGTCGATGTGGTCGTCCGCACGTCCGGCTCGGCGTACGAGGGATGGCTCGCCCCTGAGGAGGTCGTCGTACGGCGCTGCTTCGAGGTGCGGGTGTCGCCCAGGTCGGAGTGGAGCGAGGATCCCCGTGACGTGGACTGCCCGGATGGTCCTCCGCTGACCTTCGCCCCGCTACCGGAGCCACCCCGGCTGCCGTACGAGGAGCTCCGCGCGAAGCTACCCCGGGTGCCGGAGGGCGGCCGGGTGGACGAGGCCGAGGTGCGCCGGACGCTCGCCGCCCTGAACCTGCCTCCGGCGATCCGTACCGAGGTGAAGGCGGACGGCGGCAGGGTCGGCGTTCTCCTGTCGGTCAAGGGCGACGGTTTCGACGCGCAGGACTGCCTCCTTGCCCGGGTCGGCCCCGGCGCCACCGAGGTGTGGGTGCCGCCACGGATCCAGCGGATGCCCGGAGAGGGTGGATGCACCGTCGGCAACGCCCTGAACCGGAAACCGTCACCGCACTGAACGGCGTGGTGCAGAGCCGTCCCGGACAGGTGGCGCTGCGCTGCGGTGTCCCACCCTCTTCGATCTGATTCTGCTCGGCGGTTGCGCGGCCCTGTTCACCAAGGCGGCCGACGACGTCGGCCAGGACCTCGGCGAGACAGACGCGGAGACCAGCCGACGAACACGGACGGGGACACCCGCTCTCTCGCCCGGTCCCTCTCTCGCCCGGTCGCGGGATCCGCGATCCGCCGGATCACCGGCGGGTTCGCTCCGCCAGGGCGGGCTCAGTAGCCGGTGCCGCGCTTGGTCTGGGCGCGTTCGATTCCGTGGGCTGCCCCCTTGTTGTCCAGGGTGCGGCAGGCATCGGCGATGTCCTGGCTGAGACGGTCGACCTGCTCGCGGCTCAGGGTTTCCTTGACCAGGGCGCGCAGGATCTTCACCTTCTGCGCGTTGGGCGGGAGGGTGTATGCCGGGACCATCCAGCCCCGCTCGGCCGAGAGTTGCCAGGCGATGTCGGACTCGTCGTAGGCGTTCTCGCCGGCGAGACGGAAGGCGACCAGCGGCAACTGCTCGAGGTCGCTTCCGATCACTTCGAAGCGGCCGCTGCTTCGCAGGTTGTCCGCCAGTGCGCGGGCGTTCTCCTGCATGATCTTCATGACGTAGGTGTAGCCCTGGCGGCCGAGCCGTACGAAGTTGTAGTACTGCGCCAGCACCATCGACGCCCCGGTGGAGAAGTTCAGCGTGAACGTCGCGTCGGTCTTGCCCAGGTAGTTCTCGTAGAACACGAGGTCCTTGGCGAGGTCGGCTTCCTCGCGGAAGATCAGCCATCCGATGCCGGGGTAGACCAGCCCGTACTTGTGTCCCGAGACGTTGATCGAACGGACCTGCTCGAGCCGGAAGTCCCATTTGGAATCCGGGTAGAGGAAAGGCCACACGAATGCGCCGCTGGCTCCGTCGACGTGGATCGGAATGTCGAGGTCCCGTTCTTTGCGAACGTCCCGAAGGAGCTTGTCGATGCCGACGACGTCGTCCTTGTGGCCGGTGAACGTGGTGCCGAGGACGGCGACGACGCCGATCGTGTTCTCGTCGAGGTGGGGCTCCACATCCTGCGGGCCGATCGTGTACTTGCCCTCGGAGAGCGGCACGATCCGCGGCTCGACATCGAAGTAGCGACAGAACTTCTCCCATACGACGTGGACGTCACCCCCGAAGATCAGGTTGGGCCGATCGATCGACAGACCTGCCGCCTGGCGGCGCTCGCGCCACTTCCACTTCAACGACAGCGCGCCCAGCATGATCGCCTCGGATGATCCCTGGGTCCGACATCCGGTCGTCGCGCCCGGTGCGTGGAAGAGGTCGGCAAGCATGCGCACGCAACGCTGCTCGATCTCGGCAGAGATGGGGTACTCGGCGTGGTCGATGAAGTTGCGGTGGAGGTTCTCCGCGATCAGCCGTTGTGCCTCGGGCTCCATCCACGTGGTGACGAACGTGGCCAGGTTTCGCTGCGGGTCACCTTCCATGGCGAGATCCACGTCCACGAGCCTCATCGCGTCCGTCGCCGGCATCCCCTTCTCGGGGAAGGTCTCCGAGGGGGCCGGCACCGTCAAGAATCGGTTACCGAAAAGGGCGGATTCGTCGTGCTTGGTCATGCGGCGATTCAACAGTGCCGGAGCCTGCGCGGGCGGGGGACACACCGTGTCCCCCGCAGAGCGGGGGCCCGAGCCAATGCAGACACGGGAGGGGCGACGGAGCCGACTGCCGGCGGGCACCGCAGGACGAGGAAGCGCAGCGCATCAACGCCGAACACCGCAGCACCGCCGCATCGCCCGGCCCGCCGGCAGAGGCCTGAATCGGGCGGACACCGTCGAAGGCCGAGGGGGCCGGCACACGGATCCGTGTACCACCGCGGGCACCCGTCCGAGGGGTTTGCGTGGACAGGTCCCTTCCGGGGGAAGCCGGCCCCCGCCGCCGCCTGCCGCTCACCTGTGCATGTGGGCGCCCTTGAGTACCTTGTCCACGAAGTTGCGCGGTCCGTGGACGGCGATCCCCACCAGGTCGAGCTGGTCCCTGCCCACCGCAGCCACCGCTGCCCGGTTTGCGCCGTCGTGACCCGTGCCGAACAGGTCCGAGGTGAACACCGCGGTCGGCAGTCCGCGTCGCACCGCCCGCTCGTGCGCGACCGCCACCGCTTCCTTCCCGCCCTCGAAGACCAGAACGGGTTGGCGGAACATCGGCAGGTAGGGAGTGCCGTCGGCGTCCCGGTACGGCTCGCCGACCAACTCGGGGAGGGCCGTCCCGAGCCCGCTGACGAGGAACGCGGTCACATTCAGCCGCTGCCACGTCTCCAGATCGTCACGCAGCAGAATCGCGATCTTGGTGTCGAAGCGCACGGGTACCTCCGCGCCACCCACTTCCACCTGCTCGTTTTTCTCGTTCTTCGTCTCGTTGCTCATGCCCTGAGACTGCCGGGCACGGCCCCGCGCGGTCTTGTACGTTCTTTGCGTGCAGCCCCAGCAGAAAGTCTCGGCCTGGCGCCCGCGGGTCGCGGGTGTCGTCGAGGTCTTCCACGCCCGTTTCACCGCGCACGCCTACCCCATGCACGTACACGACGAGTGGACCCTCCTGATCGTCGACGACGGCGCCGTCCGCTACGACCTGGACCGCCACCGACGCGGCACCCCGGGCGGCACCGTGAGCCTGCTCCCGCCCCAGGTTCCCCACAACGGATCCGCCGCCACCTCGCACGGGTTCCGCAAGCGCGTCGTCTACCTCGACACGACGGTGCTGGACGAGCGATTCATCGGCGCCGCCGTGGACGGTCCCGACCTCGCCGACACGGTCCTGCGCCGGCGCGTCGGGCAGCTCCACCAAGCCCTGGCCTCTCCCGGTGACGCATTCGAGGCGGAGAGCCGGCTGGCCCTGATCGGCGAACGGCTCAGCGCGCTGCTCCAACCACGCCTCGAACCCCCCGGCGGACACACTGCACCACCCGGCGCCGGCGCCCGCCACGGCATCGCGCGGAGCCTGCGCGAACTCCTCGACGAGCGGGTGGCCGCGGGCATCTCCTTGCCGGAAGCGGCCGGTCTGGTCCAGGCCCACCCCGCCCATCTGGTCCGCTCGTTCAGCACCGCCTTCGGCATCGCCCCGCACCAGTACCTCATCTCGCGCCGAATCGCCCTGGCCCGCCGGCTGCTCCTCGACGGCCGCCCGGCCGCCGAGGTGGCGGTCGAGGCGGGATTCCACGACCAGTCCCACTTCACCCGGCACTTCAAACGCATCGTGGGCACCACCCCCGGACGCTACGCCCGCTCCGCGGCGCCCTGACACCGGGAACTCCGCTCACCGATGACACGCACCCGCCGGCCCCCTTCCGTCAACGTGTCAACGACGGGGGTCGAAGCCGGTGTCACGGGAGGTCAGGGCCGAGAAGGCCCCGGCATCTGTTCCACCCCTGTCATCCGACGCAGGTTCTCCGCCGCGGGAATGCATTGGTTCCGTGCCGAGCGGCTGTACCAGAGCACGGCCTCCCTCATCCGCCCCTGATCCTCGTACAGGGTGCCGAGGTTGTTCGTGGCCAAGAACCCCTGGGCGTCCCCGAGGTCGTCGAAGATACCGATCGCCTCGTGCAGTGCGGCCTCGGCCTCCTCATGGCGGTCGGTCCCGCCCAGCGGAGCGGCGATCTGCATCAGGGCCTGCGCCTCGCCGTCGCGTTCGCCGAGTGCACGATAGAGGCGCAACGCCGACTCGCATGCGGCGAGAGCCTGGGCGTGTTTCCCCTGACTGGCCAGGCACGCGCCCAGGTTGTTCGCGGCCACCGCGACGAAATGCTCTTCGTGCACGGACTCGAAGAGTCGCCCCGCCTCCTCCAAGCACGCCTCGGCCCGCGCGGCCTCGTTCCGCAGGAGCCGCAGCATGCCGAAGCTGAGGAGCGTACGGGCACGATAGGCGGTGAGACCCGGTCGAGTGCCGACGCCCGGCATCGTCACCGGATCCGGGAGGCCACGGTGTTCCGGTGCCGAGAACAGCGTCAGCGCCTCGGTGTGGATCGTGACTCCATCCAGGGCCGTCCGCGCCGCCCTCAACGTCGTGGCGTAGCTGCTGACCGCGACTTGGGCCAGTTCGTTCTCGTCCTCGGCCAAGAGCCGTGCGGCCCGATGGCCGGCCCGGATGGCTTCGCGCAGCCTTCCTGATGTACGCAGCTGCTCCGCCAGCAGAAGTTGAACGCTCGCCTCCCGTCGGGTGTCGCCGCCTGTGGCGTAGGCGTCCGCCGCTTCACGGGAGGCGGTCAGAGCGTCGCCTGGCCTGCTCATCCTGCCGTACGCCAAGGCGATGCGAGAGAACATCCGCCCACGAGCGACCTGGTTGCCCAGTTCGGCGAACACGGTCTCGGCCTGCCGGTACAACTCCACGGCCCGACGACGGTTCCCCCTGGCTTCGTAACACAGACCCAGCTCCCCCAGGAGTTCCGCCTCCAACAAGCGCTCGTTGGTGCGGTGGAAGAACGCGGTCGCCTTCCGTAGCGCCTCGGTCGCGGCCTTGTGGTCGCCCTTGTGCCGTAGAGACCTGCCGAGCTGGGCGGTGGCGACTGCCGCCGCGTGGGCGTCTCCGACTTCGTCGAACACCGTGATGGCGCGTCTGCAGGTCACGATCTCGTCGTCCTGGTCGAGCGCTGCGTCGAGACCATCTTGACTGTCCTCGTCCTCCTGGCCGAAGGACAGGGCGGCGAGATTCGTCAGTGCCCCCGCCTCGTGCCGGACGTCGCCCTGTTCCCGGAAGATGGCAATCGCCCGGCGAAGCATCGCCCGGGCCTCCGCGTCCCGCCCCATTCGGGCCAGGCAGGTCGCCCAGTTGACGTCCACCGCTGCCGCGGACCGGACGTCGCCACTTCGGGCGAAGAGCGCTGCCGTCGCCGCGAAATGCTCATACGCCTCGTCCAGCCGGTGTTCCTCCATCATGACCAGACCGGTGGCATTGGAGGCGTTTGCCTCACCGACCAGGTTGCCTGCCGCCCGGTGCAGATCGGCGGCGAGCTCCAGTACGGGCAGTGCCTCACCGTTGCGGCCCGCGGCAGTGAGCGCCTGCCCCAGGTTGAGTGTCGCGTGGGGAAGACCCTCCCCACCGATCTTCTTCGCCGCTCGCCACCCTGCCTGCGCGGTGAGGACCCACTCGTCGAGGTGGCGACGCAACTCGAAGAAGCTCGACAGCCGCAAGGCGAGCCCAAGCACGAACTCCCACTGCTGCTGCGCGGCCGCCCACACCGTCGACGCCACCAGATTCGGCAACTCGGATTCCAGCCAGCCGATGGCCCCCGCCCGGTCGGGAAAGAGCCCTTTTCCCGACTCCTCCCCGGCGATGCTGGCTTGGGCCTCCCGCACGTTCAAGGCGTAGAAGACGAGCAGCCGCCCGGCCGCACGTCCGCGTCCGTCCGCTTCCCTGTCGTCCCAACCGCGCTCGTTCGCGTAGATCCGCAACAAGTCGTGCATCCGCCACCTGCCGTGCTCCGACCCGGACTCCACCAGGTGCGCGCGGTGCAGAGCCTCCAGGAGACGACGCGTGACCTGTTCACGGGCATCCAGCAGCGCAGCCGCCGTACGCACCGCCACGTCCGGACCCGTGTGGAGCGGTAACAGGCGAAAGAGCAGGGCCTGCTGGGCGTCGAGCCGTCGATAGGAGAGCTGGAATGCCGCTCGTACCGCCACCTCTTCCCGTTCCAACTCGTCCAACCGATCATCGCGTGCCTCCACGAGGTCGCGGACCATCGCGGCGAGGGGCTTCTCGGGCTGGTCGGCGAGCAGGGCGGTGACGATCCGCAGGGCAAGGGGCAGAAACCCGCACAATCGGGAAATCTCGGCCGCATGCTCGGGCGCAGCGGCGACGCGGGTATCCGACACGCCGTTCGCGGCGATCAGACCGTTCCCCAACAGCCCGATCGCCTCGTGCGGTTGGAGTTCCGGCAGTCGGTGCATGCGCGCACCGGGGACGCCGAGCGCGTGCCGCGACGTGATCAGTACGGCGCCGCCATCGGGCGGGAGCAGGAACCGTACGTCCTCGACGGCCGCCGCGTTGTCGAGGACGACCAGCAGGCGTCGGCCGGCGTCGGCATGGGCGCGCAGGATCGTCGCGTAGATCCGGGCGCGTCCCTGCACGTCGGAGGGTGCCTGCTCGGCCGGCACGCCAAGGGCGCGAAGGAAGCCGACCAGGGCCTGCTCGGGCGGCACGCAACGCTCGGGATCGTAACCGAGCAGGTCCACGAAGAGGACACCGCCGGGGAACCAGCCCTCGTGGCGCAGTGCTCGGGTAGCTACCTGGAGGACCAGTTCTGTCTTGCCGACGCCAGGCATGCCCGTGACAACGTGGGCGCCATGACCGTCCGATTGCTTCGGATCCAAGGCCTCCACGAGGTCGTCGAGGAGTGTGCCGCGGCCGCTGAACATCGATGCGGGCGAGGGGAGTCCATTGAGGGCAGGTGCGGAGCGCTCCGGCACTTTGAGGACGAGGTCGCGGCCCACATGGCCGACGGCGATGAGGTCTCCCACCAAGAGATTGTGGGAGAACTCCTGGTTGATGTCGCGGAGAGTGAGGGCGGCATCAGGCCCGAGGGGGACCCCGGTGCCGGGTGCGGTCTTCCCTGCGCCCGGGACCGGCCGCGTGCCCTCAGCCTCAGGGCTTGCGGCCGATGGTGACGTCACGGCCGACCGAACCGACAACGATCGCGTCTCCCGAGATCGTGTTGTGAGAGAGGGTCTGGGTGACCCGAGCCGCCCGTTCCTCCGGCAGGGAGGTCCGAGCCAGCGAGACCAGCTCCTCCAACTCGTCCCTGGCTTCCGGGTACTCCTCCAGGAAGTCCTGGAGTCGCGTCTCCCACTGCCCGGTCGCCCGCGCGACAACGGTCGCCTCGTCTGCGTCGGAGGCTCCTTCGACCTCGGCGGCGGTTTCGTCGAGTCTTGCCAGCGCACGCTGCTCCCGTTCAGCGCTTCCGCGCCCGAGGATGCGAGCCAGCGTGTCCCTGGTACCTTGCCAGGCCTGTCCTGCCATCGATTCCGTGAAGGTCGTGGCACCCGCAAGTGCCAGCACAGCCACCCATTCCAGCATGTCGTCCTCCCCCTGGCGCCTTGTCGGGCGCCTGCCCGCTTCTGGCTTCAGCGTAGGGGATGGGGGGCGAGCCGGCGCGGCTGATTCGGCAACCCATCCCCGAGGGGCTGTGGAGCGGTCCGGTGGACGACGGTGGTGGTGACGCAGTCCTCTCCGTCGGGAGGAGATCCTCGCGTCCAGTACCGAGAAGCGGAGACCCGCACGTACGCGAGCGCGGAGGGCCGGCCGGCGGGGCACAGCCGGTCAGCCGCGGTTGCCTGGAGGATGGATGCTGAGATCGCCGTAGGTCGACAGGACGCCGGCCAGGTCACCGGGTGTGTGCCGCAGAGTGGCGTCCAGGAAGGCGAGAGTGGTCGCGGCGACGACGTGCGGGCTCTCGGTGCGGCCCAGGGAGCCGACGATCGAGGGCACAGGCGGCAGGTACAGGGGGCCGTCCATGAAGTTGAGGTGTGCGGCGCCGGGAATCGTGAGTCGGTAACTCGTCGCGGTGTTGCGCTTGAGGGCCTCGGTGAGGCGGGGTATGTAGTGCGGGTCGGTTCCGGGGGTGATGGCCTGGGTGAGCGCGAGCGTCGGCTGGTCGAGGGAGGGGGAGGTCGGGCCGTGGGGGTAGCCGTCCACATCGATGACGGCGTCGAATCGACGGTCCTGCCGGGCTGCCTGCAGGGCGGCGACACCACCCATGGAGTGGCCGGTGACCGCGACCCGACCGGTGTCCAGGCGTCCGGCCAGTGGGCCGGGAGTCTCGCCTCGGTCCAGCCGGTCCAGCCGGGTGAGGACGAAGCCGAGGTCCGCGGCCCGAACAGCCGTCCAGTCAACCGCCGGCTTGTCGTCCTTGTCCCGGTCTCCGGTGGAGGCGATCCGGGTGTGGATCGTTCGACCGTCGTCGAGGACGACGGCGGCGGAGTCGTAGGGGTGGTCGAGGGCGGCGACGACGTAGCCGTGGCCGGCCAGTTCCTCCGCCCAGGCCGTGTTCTGGGTACGCACCCCGCCCGACCCGGGGAGAACAGCACGATCGGGAACCGTTCGCCCCCACCGGCCACCCAGACGGTTGGCCTGTGCAGCGGAGTCGCCATCGAGCACGCCGGGCGAACGTCGCTTTGCGATGAAGGTGGCGAGGGTATGAAATCGCCGCGTGTCGACGAGCCGGACGACGAAGTCGCGGTCGGACAGGGCCTGATGGAGCTGTGCGACAGTGGCGCTGCCCGGGTCAGGCCAGGGCAGCGCGAAGTGGTGCAGCGCGCGGGCACAGAGCGGGGCGTCCCGTGGAGTTGTTCGTCGAAGCTGTGCTCGTCGAGGAGGGCGCGTTCGGTGTGGGCGAGGAAGTCGGCGGGTCCATCGCCGGCGGCCCCCGTGGAACCCATTCGCAAGAAGGACATCCACATGACCATCCGCCACCACCTGTCCTTCTCGATGGATCCCGTCACACCCTGTGAGGGAGAAAAAGACTTCAACTTCTTCGCCCTCGGGGACGGAGAGATCAACTCGACCTGAGGCGTGGTCGTACGACTGGGCCCCGGCCAACAGGGCTTGTTGGACGTCTGTGCCGCCGACACCGCTACGTCAGGAGCCTCGAGGTGGCCGAGCTGACGCTGGGAACCCAACTCTGTTGTCTACAAGGCCCAACGTGGGGCTCATCGAGATCCGGGCTCTTCCCGGCCCCCAAGGCCACCAGCTCCTGTCTGACCTTCGACGACAGGGCCTAGGCCTTCCGCTTCAGCCGCGCCAGGGAGACTGCCTTCCGGGCTGACAGCGCGAGGAAGATGAGAGCGGCGCCGCCCACCACGGCTGCCATGAACATGTGAGCGCCGCCGTCAACATCGTTCTCGTCGGCAACGGTCTGCGGATCGTCCGCGCGATATCGGACGGTGAGTCGAGTGCCGGCCGGGTTCTTGCCGCCACTGCTACCCGCCGGTAGATCCGCCACCACGGTGCGGCCATCTACCTCGAACTGAACCTTGCACCTCCCCAGCACGCATGTACCCCCCGAGTGCAGGGTGGCGTGAGCCGGCACGCCGTCTCGCAAGGAGCGCAGGTGCTGAGCCTGGGGGAGCAGGACCAGTCCCGACAGCGCGCCCAGGATCAGTGCGAGCAACAGGGGCAGGGCAATTCCGGCACGGTGATTCAGGCCGCTTTCGTGAGCGCTGGAGGTGCCTACTTTGACCATGCCGACCATGCCGACCATGCTTTCCCCGGCTTCGATTGGCGCGCCGCGTCACACGTGGAGCGCGCCCGCCTCTGTACGGCGAAAACGCTACGTCTGTGCCGAGTCGGCGTCATGGGACGAAGCCGGCACCTCGGAGCCTCCCCCATTGCCTGTTCTCGGCAGCCAAGGACGGCGGCGCGGCCTCGGGGCTAGCCGAGCTTTGGCTCGCGAGGGAGCCGGACGGGCCCGCCTGAACTGAGTTCGACGCAGAGTCTGCCTGATGTGGCTTGGGCCGCCGCTTGACGGCCCAAGCCACACCTCCTCGCGGCGGGTGCACCACCGCGACCTCACGCCACCACGTCCAGTGCGGGTACAGGAAGTGACTTCCTGAGGCACCATGACAGGCTTGGTTCGGCGATCGATGATCGATGATCGATTGGCTCAGGGCGCGCGGCAGGACCTGGAAACAGATCGTCGAGAGCGGGACCGCAGTGAACCCGCGTGAGCACGGGAAGGCTCTCAAAGGACACCCGTACGCCAGGACCCGACGCGCCAGTGAGGGCGGCGGCTCGTGCTTGCACTGATGGTGGGGTGTCGGTGGCATCCATGGGATCGGCGGTGGCTCCCTCCTCGGGCCGCTCCTCGCCGCGGACCTTCACCACAGGGACCACGCATGCGGTGTCAGTCTGCTGAAGTATCCTTCCCGCCACCGCACACCGACTGCAAGGAACAAGAGAATTGACCGGCCTGTCTGCTTTCCCGCTGCCCTTTCAAACTTCCCGTTCCATATCGTTCGCGACACCCCGAACACTGCGGGAACTTCAGATGATGGAGTGCAGCGCGCTCATTCGGGCGAAGCCGGGGTGGTTCGACAAGATGAACGACCCCGGCATCGTCGCCAGGTGGACGCAGGAGGCGCTGGCTCAGGGCCTCACCGAAGCGCAGGTCCGATACGTACTGGCCGAACTCCAGCACTACGCCGCGCTGCGGGACGGACGAACCGGCGTCGAGGTGTCCGCCGTCGACGGCGTGTGGCAGTCGGACACACTGGTCGATGACGAGCTCAGGTCCCGGCTGCGCGAGGCGGTTCGGGTGCTGGAGCAGGTCCCCGAAACAGAGCGGGATTGGCACCCCGGGTCCGATGGCCAGGTGCTGGATCTGGTTCATCCCTCACTGTTCTGCCTGGTGAGAGAGGTGAGCGGTGCGCCCGAGCGGGCTTGGCAGAACCCGACGGACCGCTACTCGAGGTACGAGTTCTCGGAGAAGTTCCAGTGGCTGCCCACGGACGTCGACGTCAGTGACGACGGCGATGTCGCCTTCCGCTCGTACGTCAACAACGTCCATCCCGAGACGCATCGTGAACTCGCCACGGTCCTCCCGGACGTGTTCGCCGGCATGCGCCCGCTGCTGGAGAACGTGCTCACGGATCTGCGCCACCCGCGGCCCTTGCGGATCAAGGCCGATCCCTACGGGTGGTACGACTCGGAGCCGGAGTACCCGAACAAGACCTCCTACAGTGATGATGAAGCCTTTGCCGAGGCCCGCCGTGCATGGGAAGAGGCCCACGGTGAATGGTGGGAGAACCGCCGCCCGGTCATCCCGGACGCCCCGGCCTTCATTCCGCCCGAGTTGCCCGATGGATCCGCCCGCGTCGACCTGCGCGGCCGCCGTCTCCAGGTCATCGTCAAGCTCGCCACCATTCATCTCACTCCGGAAAAGCCCGAGTACGCCGGCGGTTCCTGGCACGTCGAGGGAATGTTGAACGAGCGGATCGTCTCCACCGGCATCTACTACTGGGACAGCGAGAACATCACCGAGAGTCGGCTGAGTTTCCGGGCGGCCCTCGACGACCCGGACTACGAACAGAACGACGACAACGGCGTGCGTGAGGTCTACGGCCTGGAGAACGAAGACGGCCTGAACCAGACGCTGGGATCGACGTCGACCCCGGCCGGCCGCTGCCTGGCGTTCCCGAACATCCTGCAACACCGCGTCGGCTCATTCCGCCTGGCGGACCCCACGCGCCCTGGACATCGCAAAATTCTGGCGTTCTTCCTGGTCGACCCGTCGGAAAAGATCGTTTCGACATCCGACGTGCCACCGCAACAGCCTTGGTCCGATACCTCGACCATGACGCTTGAGCAGGCCCAGAACTACCGCGAACAACTGATGCAAGAGCGCAAGTTCTTCGTCGACGAACACAATGAGCAGCTCTACGAGCGAGAGTTCTCCCTCTGCGAGCATTGAGCCCCTTCCGCTGCGGAACGTCTCTCCTCGTCGCGGCCCGCGCGGTGGGCAACCTTCGCCCCCGAGGAGGGCAACCTTCGCCCCCGAGGAGGGGCATGGCTTGCTTGTCGGCGATGTCGGGCTGGCCGTCTTCGGTCTGGAGCGCACGCCGGCGGCGCTGGTGGCCACGCCGGTGGCGTGGCCCTGCGCCACGTGAAGTGATCAGGGCGGTCAGGCCGCCGGTCGTCGCGCACAGTGCCAAGGAGACGACCCGGGCCGCCGGGGCGCGCACGAGGATCGGGCGGCGCCCGAGGTGGTCGGAGAGGGGCGCCCGTCGTCAGCCGGGCCGTCGACAGCGCCAAGGAGACGGCCGTCCCCCGCCGCGCGATCGTAAGCGCGCGCACGGGGGTGGGGCACCCTCAGCGGAGCATGGGGAAAGTAGGAAGCCGGAGCATCGGGAAAGCGGGAAGCCGGCTTCTGGGCGCGGCGATGAGTCTGCGGGCTCTCGTCGGTCTATCTCTTGACGGAGACAGTCGACTCATCGGGAGCAAGCCATGGGCCTCATCCACATCGAGATGTTCGCGACCCTCGACCTCGTCGGGCAGGCGCCCGGCGGCCCCGACGAGGACCCCGTGGGGTTCCCGTTCGGCGGCTGGCAGGCGCCCCTGCTGGACGAAGTCGCCGGGGCACAGGTCGGTGCCGCGTACGAAGGTACGGACGCCCTGCTGCTCGGCCGGCGGACGTACGACATCTTCGCCGCGTACTGGCCTCACCAGAAGGGTGGTGACGACAGTGAGATCGCCACGCTCTTCAACAGTGTCCCCAAGTACGTGGCCTCCCGGGGCCGGCCCGACCTCTCGTGGGCCGGATCCACACAGCTGGGCCCGGACCTCGCCGCCGCGGTACGTGAGATCCGGGAGCGGCACCAGCACGTGAAGGTCGTCGGGAGCCTGAATCTCGTACAGAGCCTCCTGCGCGAGAAGCTCTTCGACCGTCTCGACCTCTGGGTGCATCCGATCGTGCTCGGCGTGGGCAAGAAGGTGTTCGACGATGGCGCGGTTCCCACCAACGTCACCCTCCTCGCACCCCCGGCAGCGAGCCCCAAGGGCACCGTGTACCTGCGATACGGAATCGCAGACGGAACACCCGCAACGGGAGACATGAGCGCACCCGACCGCGGTGTCGGAAGCGGAGAGTAGGGCACCTCGCGCACGGTGGGCCCGTGCCGCCGCGCATCGCGCGGAAGCGGACCGGGCCCACCGCCAGGTGGCGAGTTCGCACGCGTCCGGCGGGCTCTCTGCCAGGATCGTGTAGCGGGGCAACCCGGCGGGATCCCGCCCGGACGACCGCCGCCGGTGCACGGTTGTTGCCCGGTAAACGGTGGTGCCTCACGCATCCCCTTGCCGAGGCGGTCGAACTCGTCGACGATGCTCCAAGGCCTCAGGCCGGCCGGATTTCACCCGGCCCTGGTCGGAGCGGTCACAGACAAGGGGACACAGTGACGAAGCGCAGGATCTCAAGAAGGCACCCCATGACGGTGGCATTCGTACCCCTCTTCGTGCTCGCCGGCCTACTGCTCGGCCCGGCGGGGGCGTCGGCAGCGGCGACTGCGCCGACGGCGCGGCAGGCACCCGTCGCCGTCGCGCTCCCGCAGGGCGGTCTCTCTGCCGGTGCGGGTGCGGTGACCGCGATCCAGGTGCCGAAGAGCGCCCCCGTACTGGCCACCACCGGGAACAAGAAGGCAAAGAAGAGCAAGAAGAAGGGCGGGTTCTTCAAGACGCTTCTGATCGTCATCATCATCGTCATCGTGCTGCTCGTGGTCCTGTACGGGGTTCGCCGGGCCCTGCGCCGCAGGTCCTCCTAGGCCACGGTGTCGGCCCCCCGGCCGACAGAGACAGGCTCCGCCGTTCGAAGCCGTTCGAAGCCGTTCGAAGCCGTTCGATGTCATCGAGGCCAACGGCCGCCATCGGGCCCGTCGATCAGGCCCTGGGGAAGTCCCGATCGCGGCCGTTGGTGCCGTCGGAGCGGCCGGTGGCAGGGGCATGAGGCGGTCACCACCAACCCGGCCGCGCGCCTGCCGCGCGTGCCGCCTCCGGCAGCTCTGCCGGAGGCGGCGAGGTCGCGTCACCCGACGGCGGTCCCCTCAAGTTCGACCATCAAGGTCGGCATGGCCAGCCGTTCCACCCCGAGCATCGTCATGGACGGTGTGACTCCGGCGGCGTTCAGCCGCGACTTCAGCATGTCGTGATGCTCGAACAGTCGATCGACGTCGATGGTGTAGACATTCAGCCGGACGAGGTTCGCGAGCGACATACCGGCCTCGCCGAGTACGGTTTCCAGGTTGTCGAGGCTCAGAGCCAGCTGCGCCCCCATGTCACCGTCGTGCTGGGGCTTGCCATCGTCGCTCATCGAGGTCTGCCCGGCGCAGTACAGGGTTCGGGTCTGCCCGGTGACGATCTCGCCCTGGCTGTACCCCATCTCCAATGACCACGCCCACGGGTTGACTCCTGTTCGCTCTACCGCCACAACAGCTCCATTCGATTCATTGAGCACGGCACGCCCATCGTCACCGGCTTGGTGGCCACCGTCTGCGACGACGTGTTGATGAGCCTCCCCGCAGATGACGACACCCTTGGTCGTATATTCGATGGATTCATTTGTATGCGCGCCGACCGGTTGGCCTCACCCGCTCTGCTGTTGCCCCGACACGATCGGCCCCCATGACGTGCCCCCATGACGTGCCCCCATGACGTGCGTTCAAGGCGTGCGTCCAGGGCGTGCGTCCAGGGCGTGCGTCCAGGGCGAGATGGGCGGTGGGCGGTGGGCGTGAGCATCGGCGGCTGTCGAGATCACCGCCCAGGACCTGCTGCGCGCGGTGGACTCGGCAGGTCCTGGCCCGCGATCTGACACATACACCGCCGTAATGCCACATACGCCATCGGCGCACTCTTCTTCCGCCCTCTCGTGACGGTCACAAGACGGAAGCAGCCGACCCAGTTGAGACATGAAGACGGTGTGGCGCGCCCCGTGGCACCGGCGGGCGCCTTCATCGAGTGCCGAAGCGAGGAGGCCGCGTCCACGTGCACAGCCTGGACGCCTGAGTTTCCGCTGATTCCCTCCATGCGGGGTGAAACATTCCCCCACCCCTGCCGCGTCAATGGGGTGAGTCGGATGCGAGGGGGACGGGGATGGGGCAAGTGCGCAGGGAGGGGTTCCGCGAGTTCGCGGAGGGCCGGGCGGGAAGTCTCTACCGGTCGGCCTGTCTGCTGGCGAGTGGGGATACCCATCTCGCCGAGGACCTCGTACAGGAGACCCTGGGTCGGATGTACCTGATCTGGGGGAGGACTCCCGGCATCGACAATCCGGCGGCGTACGCGCAGACGGTGCTGGTGCGGGAGTTCCTCAAGCACAAGCGTCGCCGCTCCGCGGGAGAACGCCCTTTCGCCGTCCCCTCCGAGTCGGGCGGGACGACGGTGAGCCCGGTCGCGGGGGCCGATCCCGTCCTCCGGCTGACCCTGTTGGAGGCGCTCGGCCACCTGGCCCCCAAGGACCGGGCGGTGCTCGTACTGCGGTACTGGGAGGACCGCAGCATCGAGGAGACCGCCGAGGCCATGAACGTCAGCTCGGCTGCGGTGCGCACCCGCAGTTCCCGGGCGCTCGCCCGCCTCCGCGCGGAACTGGGGGGCAGCCTCAGTGTCTTCGTGGCCACCTGAGCCCGACGGCTCGTCCCGCCCGCTGCCCTCTTCCTCATTCCGCTCTCCCTCTTGTCCGTCGCCGGGTCACACGCCGGCGCGTTTCCCCACCACCACCCGGAAGGTGACTCGGCATGCCCTTTGAAGATGAACTCGGTGCGGCCCTGCGGCGCACGGGAGACGGGTTCGTCCCCGGCCGCCCGGACCTGGTGGCCGGTGGCGAACAGCGCGGACGCCGGCTGGTGGCCCGCCGTCGGGCTGCCGTCGTCGGCGGTTCTGCGCTGGCCTTGGCCGTCGTCGGCTCCGCCGGAGCCTATGGAGGCGGCCTGCTCGGTATCGGGACCGGAAGTGACGGCATGGCGCAGGTCGCCGCCCCCGTCCCCACCACCCAGACGGCCACCGCCTCCACCCCGCCGGCCGCGCCGACCAGTGGGGTGACCGCAGCCCGACTGATCGAGATCTACCGGCAGTTGCTGTCGGGCGGCCGGGTGAGCGACACCACGGCCAACGTGCCGGGCGGCGCCGACCAGGCGCCGAACGCGACGGTGGCCGGCGTGTACGACGACGGCAAGGGCCGCGCGGCGATCTCCGTCGGCCTCGCCCGCACCGACCCGCACGGTCAGGCGGCCGAGGACATGCTGAAGTGCCCCGATCGCAAGCTCGTTCCCTACGACTCCTGCACTGTCGAGACGCTGCCGGACGGCGGCAGACTGAATCTCTTTCAGGGCTACGAGTACCCAGACAAGCGCGAGCCGACCAAGCTCTGGCGGGCCATCCTGGTCACCCGTGAGGGGTACCAGGTCGACGTGTCGGAGTGGAACGCTCCCGCCGAGAAGGGGCAGCCCGTCAGTCGGCCCAACCCACCATTGAACAAGTCGCAGTTGAAGTCCTTCACCACCTCGGCACTGTGGCGTCAGGTCCTGAGCCGGCTGCCCGCGCCCCAGCAGGCGCCGGAGGGAACGGGCGCAGTGGACGCGAACACGGGCAACGGGGCGAGCCCCGCCGCCTCCGCCGGCGCCGGCGCTACCAACACGGGCGACAGCACCGGCACGACCACCGGCAAGGGCAAGGGCAAGACCGGCGCCACCCCGGGCGCTCCGCAGCCGTCCGGGGGAACGGGCCAGACGCCTGACCGGGGAGACACGGACCAGGGGGACTCGGGTCAGGGCGGCGCGGGCCACGGCGCCACGGCAAGGGTTCTGGAGTCCCTGGTGTCGAAGCCCGGGATCACGATCCTGCGCAGGTCCGGACAGCCCGGCTACGGCGCCCTCGTACTCGACGACGGCAAGGGCGCCTCGCTGGTCCAGGTCAATGTCCAGGAGGACATGGGCGAGGCCCTCAAGGACCGCATGGAGGGCGCGGGCGTCGTCGTCCTGCCCGACGGCACCAGGGTGCTGGCGGAGCAGAAGTCGGGCGAGAAGGGCGGCTCGGGCGTGGTCTGGTGGAGCGTCGACACACTGCGCCCGGACGGGCGCCGGGTGGTCGTGTCGGCCTTCAACACCGGCGACCAGGCGAAGGCGGCCACCAGGGCCAAGCCCATCCTGACGTTGGAGCAGATCAAGGCCATCGCCCTCGACCCGAAGTGGTTCGGCTGACGGCTCGCGCGGGGTCCCGCCGAGCGTCCGACCCGGTACGGCAGCTCACTCGGCGCGGGCGTTCCCCTTCACGACCGCGGCCGTGAAGGGGAAGCGGACCGGGGCCTGGTGCAGGCGGCTCCGGCCGCCACCCCGCCGGTGACGGCACGTATGGACGCGTCGGCGGCCCTTCCGCCTCCTCGGCGGCGCGGCCGGCACGACCGGGCAGAGGCCCTCCTGCGCCAGGTATGCCGCAGACACCAAAGCCGATGCCCGTCCGGTGCCACCAGCCCACACATGCTCAAACTCGCCCTTTGACATGACGCGATGGCGATGGTCCAGTCCGCCGTCCTTCGGCACCTGGACCGCCGGGCCGCCGACCTCCACCCAGGACCCGCCTACGAACCATGGGCCGCCTCGATGACCGCGGCCGCCAACCGCCATCCATTCCTGACCCGGCGCCTGCAGGAATGGTCCCTCTTCCGGACCATCACCCTGGGGCAGCCCTGGCATGCGGGCACCCTGCTCGACGCCTCCGACTGGCTCCAACTCAAAGCGGCCACCACGTCGAACACAGGCGGCATCGACCTCCTCGTCGAGCTCGGCCGCACCAAGCGGATCCGCAACACCGCCCGAACCGGCATCAAGCAGCACGGCTCGCGCTGAGGTGTACCTCAACCCACGCACAGCTCTTCACCATTGCTCACGCCGGCCGGAGCCCGAGGCGCGCGCGGTCCCGATCAGAGGCGAGGCATCCTCATCCGGACGATCGACGCAACCGGCCGTCTCACGAAAGCGGAGGAGGCGGTGGCCGCCGCAGCACTGATCGCGGCGTGAAGCCCGGGAGGCGAACCCGTCGACACGGTCTCCGGATCCGAGACACCCATGCCCCTGTTCCCTTCCGCATTCCGGGGACTCACCGACGAAGCCCTCGCCTGCATCGCCGACGACGAGGAGGGTCCGACATCGAACTGGATCGACCCGACGGCTGGAAGCGGTGGCGGGCGATGCTCACGCGCCTTCGCGCAGTGCCGGCCCCGCCACCCACTTCAATCGCTCTCTTCGATGTCCCGCCGGAGCGGAGCCTTACCCGGCACGGAAGTCGAGCCGGAGCCGAGTTCGGAAGCCACCGCCGCCCGGGCTTGAGCGAGGGCGGGAGGCATCAGGTCGGGGACTGCGCGGCCTATTGGCTCTTCTCGGTGATCATGTTGATCAGGCCCTGGGCCGTGTTGTGCTCGGAGTCGATCCCCGGAACCACTCCACCTTCGAAAGTGGTGGCCTCCGCGCTGCGGACGAACATGGCCTGCTCGTACGCGCTGAGCGCGGCCTCGACGTCGTCGGGGTGGGTGGCGAGGGCCTGGCCGAGTTCGGCGCCGTCGAGCATGGCCAGGTTGGCGCCGTCGCCGTTCGGGGGCGCGAGGTGGGCGGCATCGCCGAGCAGGGTGACCCCCGGCACCCTGTCCCACCGATGCCCGGTCGGCAGAGCGTGCTGGATGCGCAGAACCGGCGCTGTGTCGCCGTCGGTGATGAGCGCGGTGAGTTCAGGCGCCCAGCCGTCGAACTCCCGCGCGATCCGGGCGGTGGCCGTGGCGGCATCGGTGAAGTCGATCGCGGCGAACCACTCCTGAGGCCTGCTCAGTACCACGTAGGTGTGCAGGGTATCGCCGTTCTCCCGGTGAGCGAAGATCTCCTTGCCCGGCGCGGGGGCCATCAGCATCCCGCCACCGACCGCTTTCGCGACGGCCGGGTGGCGAGTGTCGGCGTGGAACAGGTACGTCTCGACGACCGACGTGCCGGCGTACTCGGGTGTGGCGGTGGTGAGCAGTGGCCGTATCCGTGACCAGGCGCCGTCCGCGCCGACCAGCAGGTCGGCGACGACGGTGGCGCCGTCGGCGAACGTCACCTCGTGGCGGCCCTCGCCGAGGGTGCGGGCGCTGCCGGCCTTGTGCCCCCATCGGACGGTGCCGGCCGGGAGCGAGTCGAGCAGGATCTGTCGTAAGTCGCCGCGCTGCACCTCGGGGCGGCCGCCCGTGCCGTCGTCGGCCTTGTCGAGCAGGACGGTCCCGTCCGAGTCGAGGACCCGAAGCGCCTGGCGGCCCTCCAGGACGATGGAGTGGAACTCGTCCATCAGGCCGGCCGCCTTGAGGGCGAGCTGTCCGTTGTAGTCGTGGATGTCGAGCATCCCGCCTTGCGTGCGCACCGTCGGAGAGGAATCCGCCTCGTAGACCGTGACCGGGATTCCGTGAACGTGCAGGACGCGGGCCAGAGTGAGTCCGCCTAGTCCTGCGCCGATGATCGTGACGGGCATGTGCATGGTCGCTCCTCAGGATCAGGGCCGCCCGGTCAGCTCCGGGCGGCTTTCTCCGGAACAGTGCCGCGCCTCGCCGACAGGCCACCGACATCGAACCGGCAGCCGCCGATGGATGACCGACACCGCGCATCAGCCCCGACTCCTGCCCGGATGTGATTCCGCTCGGCATCCGGGTCGATCGTGCTCATGCTCGTGCCCTCGTTCTCGCATCGCTCCCCAGGTGGCGAAGCCAGGCCTGCCCGGAGGTGGACCGACGGTGGCAGTCGGCCTCACGACGATGTTCCGCTCGGGCGGTGACCTGCTACCACTGCCCGAAGGACTGACCGACACAGCCGCCGGGGAGGAGGGAAAACCCTCGGCCCCGGCGGATACAGAGGCGGATACAGAGGCGGGTACAGACCGGTGTTCGCTCAAGACCGGGCAAGGTGATCGAGATGAACGCCTCGTTGGTGAACCTCGCCGCCCGGCGTTCTCGTGTCGTGCGTGAAGCGGCATCTGTGAGCCTGTCGGGGTCGACACCCGCAGCGTTGAGGAGGGCCGCAGCGTTGTCAGGTCTGACCTCCACCGACTTCAGAAGGCTTGTCGTCAACCTCGGGGAGAATCCGGCCTGACAGCGCGTCGGATGCAGCCGCGACTGGTCCTCCCGCATTCACCGAGGATCGTGTTCCCCGATCAACGGTGGTGATCGGGAGGTCGAGGAGGTCTGGCGTCCACCGCATGCTCAGTACCCGACGTAGGCCGGGTAGTTGACGGTAATGTGTACAAATGACTGACGTGATCATCCTTCACGGAGCCTGGCATCAGCCCGCTCACTACGCCGAACTCGCCGATCTGCTGCGCGCACGGGATCTGTCCGTGGAGGTGCCCGACCTCTACGAGCTGTCGCTCGCCGAGAGCACCGCGAAGGTCGAGGCCATCATCTCAGGCTCGTCGGAGCCGTCGGTGGTGGTGGGACATTCGTTCGGCGGCGTCATCGCCGGGACGGTGCGTGGCGCTGCCTCGTTGATCTTCCTCAACAGCTGGATCCTCGATGTCGGTGAATCCCCCGCTAAAGTGCTCGCGGAGACCCCTGGCGAGCCCGGGGAGGGGCTGCTCGCGCTGCCGGACGGGGACGGGCGGCTTCGCCTGGACCCGGACGATGCCCGGGCGAAGCTCTACGGCGACGTCGACGAACCGGCGGCCACGCGTGCCGTGGAGTTGCTGCGTCCGGAACCTCTGTCGATCTTCGACGCCACGCCTACTCGCGTGAGTTGGCGGGACACCCCGTCGATCTACCTTCGCGGGCAGCGAGACCGAACCATCGCGACTCCGCTTCCGGACCGTTTCGCCGGGCGTTGCTCCCGCGCGGAGACGTGGGACACCGGCCACTCGCCCTACCTGGGTCGCCCGGCCGCCGTGGCCGACCTGATCCAGCGCCGGCGAACGGGCGACGGCAATCTCTGCTCTTGAAGGCCGAGAGTCCCGCGGGTTCAGCGAAACGGGTCCTTCGTCGGAAGTGGAGGGGTGTTCAGGCTTTCTGTGGCGGGCCGGGGAGCCCGACGACATCGGCCTGGTCATCGCCGCGCTGCCTTCGGAGGAACGCCGGCGGATCACCGCACAGGTCACCGAGGAGTCGGGCGGCTGCAACCTCTGACGGGTGCTCCTCCGCCGACTCCTCCGCCGACTCCTCCGCGGACTCTTCCGCCGACTCCTCCGAGAACCATGTGTCGATGGTGGTTCGCGCCGCCGGGGTTTCCGGCTCTTCGTGTCGGTGATCCGGGTCCAGAGGCCGTCGATTACCCGGTCCAGTTCGTACCTGAAGCCGCCCTCGCGGACCGGTCGCGGGTCCTTGCCTGCTGGGCCGCAGGCCCCTTCCGCAGTCGGGGCAGGTCAGAGGGCCGTAGTTCGGGCGGCGTTCAGGGAGAGGGGAAGTCGTCTCGGTCCAGGGCATGGACCGTGCAGGGTCGGCCGAGGACGGTGTCCTCGCGCAGCGGCGCGAATCCGAGGCGCTGAGCCACGGCGGCTGAGGCCGTGTTGTCGTGGTGGATCATGGCGGTGATCCGTTCCAGCCTCAGCGGGCCGAAACCCCAGGTGAGAACGGCTTGAGCTGCTTCGGTCGCGTAGCCTCGTCCCCAGTGCGTGCGGGTGAAGGTCCAGCCGATCTCGGTCTCGCCGAACTGCTCCCACCAGTTCAGGCCACAGCGCCCTATGGCCAGTCCGGTGCTCTTCAGTTCGACGGCGCACAGTCCGTGGCCGCGCCGGGTCCACTGCTGGTGGATGTCGCGCAGGCGCGCTGCGGCTTGCTGGTGGGTGTAGCCGCCGACGAACCGGTTGACTTCGTGGTCGGCGTGGAGGTGTACCCACCAGTCGGTGTCGGCCTCGGTGAGCGGGCGCAGTCGGAGGCGTTTCGTGGTGATCATTGCTGTTCAGTCCTTTCTGCATGCGGGTGTTGTCGGCTGTGCGCTACTTGGTCGGCAACTGCAACGGCAATGGATGCGCTTGTGACGCGGACACCCCGTCTGTCCCGCGTCGGCGGATGACGGCGTGGGCCGATTCCGCCGCCATGAGGCCTAGCGCGATGAACACCGCGCCGACGGCGCCGAGCCAGTGTGCGCCGACCCATGCCATCCCGGCCTGCCCGACCAGGGGAGCAGCCGAGACGCCGATGTAGACCGCGGACGAGGCGAGGCCGGTGAGCACGGGTGCTGCCGTGGGCATGGCGGTGATCAGGCGATGGGTCTGGGGCGCAAGAAGTCCCCATCCGCAAACACCCCATACGAGGAGCGCCGCGACGGTGGAGGGCAGGTGTGCACTGGTCCACGGCAGGAGCGCGAAGTCGATCGCGGCCACGGTGATCGAGGTGTTGATGACGCGGCGATCACCGAAGCGGTCGATCAGAGTGCCCGAGGCGAGTGTGCCGGCGGTGGCGGCCAGGCCCCACACGAACAGCAGGGCGGCGAGGGTTGTGCCGCTGCCGCCGGTGGCGCGGTCGAGGCTTTCGCCGATGAAGGAGTAGACGGTGTACAGGCCGGTGTAGGCGAGGAGAGTGGTCAGCAGGACCAGACCGATGCGGCGGTCGGCGAGCGGGGCGACGCGCGTGCGCAACGGGACCGGCGGGGGTGTGGAGATCGCGGGCAGGAGCAGGGCGATACCCAGGGCGGCTGCCACTCCGAGAGCGGAGACGAACCACATGGTGGCACGCCAATCGCCGGTGAGGCTGCCGAGCGCCGTGCCGATGGGCGCACCGAGTGCGGTCGCGGCGCTGAGGCCGGCCATGACGGTGGCGATGGCACGGCCGCGACGCTCCGGCGGGGCGAGCGAGGCGGCTGCGGCGACGGCGGCGGGGGTGATCATGGCGCCGCCGAGCCCGGCGACCGCCCGGGCGGCCAGGGCCACGGTGAAGACGGGGACGAAGGCCGTCACGAGGTTGCCCGCAGTGAAGATCGCGAACCCGGTGAGAAACAGGGTGCGGCGCGGCAGGCGCGCGGTGAGGGCGGCCATGACCGGACCGAGTACGGCGTAGGTCAAGGCGTAGGCGGTGAGCAGCCGGCCCGCGGCGCCGACGGGAACATCGAGCGATTCCGCAGCATCGGGCAGGATGCCGGCGATGACGAAGCTGTCGGTTCCTATGGCGAACATTGCGGCGGCAAGGACGACAAGTGGTCGGTACACGACGGAAGGACCTCCAGGGCGTTGGATGTAACAGAGATGGTTACGACAGTGGTCCGAAGAACGGCCGGTCCATGCGGACCGGCCGGGCGGGACGGGAGTTCGGGTTCCTGGCTTCAGGCAACCGTTTCCCTCAGCACGTCGGCGACGGTGACCGCCGCCAGTTCGGCCTTCATCGACTCCTCCGCGCGGCTGTATGTCTCCCGCAGTACAGGCGGGAGGCCGCGCCCGACAGGGCACTTCTGGTTGGGAGTCGCGGCGTGCAGCGCGATGAGCGGATCGGGCTCAACGGCCAGGTAGACGTCCCTCAGCGTGATCGACTCCGGAGTGCGGGCCAGTCTCCAGCCCGCACCCTGGCCGCGCTGCGAGACGACCAGGCCCGCGTCGCGCAGGCTGCCGAGGATGCGGCGGATGACGACGGGGTTGGTGTTGACGCTGTCGGCGATCTGATCGGACGTCACGATGCCGTCGGCCCGTTTGGGGCAGACGAGCGCCATCCAGGTCAGTGCGTGCGTGGCCACGGTCATGCGACTGCTCGCACTCATGGAACCTCCCGTTGCCCGGACGCGGCCGATGCCGGTCCCGTTGCAACTGATTCTGTTACGACAGGGGGGTTCGTGTCCAGTCCTGTCCGCAGCCACTACGACGTCGCCGGCACCCTCACCATCGGCACGGTGCGACTGCCGGGTCCGGTCGACGACTTGCTTGACCTGCACGGCCGTTCTGTGACCGGGTCGACGGCATCGATGAGAACTGACGTCGGCCATGCCCGCGTTGCGGGACCCCCGGAAAGTGCTCCCGGCCCGGTCGATCGCGCACGTCCGGGCAGCCCGTCCGCAGACGAGAAGGGTGCGACATCAGACAACCAGGTCGTAGATGCTCCGCGCCGTCAGCCACAGGCCGACGAGCAGGGAGAGCGTGACGATCAGCTGGTCCTGATGCTGCTCGGTCCAGGTCCGCAGGCCGTTCAGCCTGGCCTCCGCGGCCGCCGGTGCCCAGACCTTGTACATCTCCATGGCGACGAGGCTCAGCGTGGCCAGCAGGCAGTAGCCGGTCAGCGCGAGCCAGTCCGTGAGGGAGGAGAGGTCCGCGGCGACGACCGTGGCGGCGCCGGCCCCGACCAGGGCCCAGGGCTGGAGCAACCAGGCCAGCCCGGCGGCCGTGGCCAGTGAGGCGTCGTCAACCTTGGCGGCCCAGCGCGGCGGGCCATGCGGGCGGGGTGGCCGTCGCCGCCGGTTCGCGCCATAGAGCACCAGCCCCAAGCCGATGGCGAGTTTCGCACACGTAACGGCGGTCGACGGGGTGGTGTGGCGGCCCGGGGGGTTCCCACCGGTCAGCAGCAACACGCATGTGATCACCACAACCAGGTTGGCGAGCCACGACAAGAGGAACGCCAGGCCCTTGCGAACCCCACGTCGCGAGGAGAGCAGCAGGATGAACGCGCTGTTGTGCAAAGGTCCCAACGTGATGGCGGTACCGATCACGACCAGATCGAGAACCATCAGCGCAGTCACTCCGGGAAGGTCAGGGCATCGGTCGCCTTGGGACGGGCGAACCAGTGCGCGGGGTCGGACGGCGCTCTCACGGTGCCGCATCCCGACTCTGCGGGCCGAGGCCCGACCGGTCAAGCGGCCACGCTCATGTCACCGAACGCCGCACACCAGGTGGCGGGAGGCATGGGCCTGGGTAATCCGGTGGACCGTGCGATTCCTGAACGCCGAGGCCGCTCGCCGCGTGTTCTGCCCGTGTCAGGGCACCCGTGGAGACGTCCACGCCCTCCCGCATGGCTGCCGTGCACCTCGTCTTCGTTTGCTCTCAGACCTCGGGGAGGGACGGATCGGGTGTCCAGGGGTTCGGCGCGGTGACGGACCAGCGTTCGTGGTCCCGCCAGGCGCCGTCGATGTAGAGGTAGGCGGGCGCAAGCCCCTCGTACCGGAAGCCCAGCCGGCGGACCACGGCCAGAGATGCCCGGTTCGCCGGTCGGATGCCGGCCTCCAGCCGGTGGAGCCGCAGATCGGTGAACGCGTACCGCATGGTGGCGGCGACCCCTTCGGTCATGTACCCCTGCCCTGCCGACGGGGCGAAGGCCGCATAGCCGAGGGACGCGCCCTGGTAGCGCCCCCGGATGATCGAGTTGATGTTGACCGTGCCGGCGGCTGCACCGGTGTCGCGCACGCGGACCAGGAAGCCCTGGTTGGTGCCGTCGTCGAAACGGCGCATCCAGTCCCGGAACTCCTGCGCGTTCGTCGGCAGTCGCATCCACGGCAGGTGCAGTTCGGAACTGACCCGGACGAGGGTACAGAACTCGTCCTGATCGGAGAGGGTGAGCGGGTGCAGTTCGACCCGTGACGGTATCTGGAGCATGGGGCCACGTTAGGGCGCCCACGGGTGGCGGGTGAATCGAGTTTCGCGCGGTCGGCAACGAGGGCCGGGAACGCTCCGCGGCCCCCTTCGAAGACCGCAGGCGTAGTCGCCCCCGCCAACTGGGCGTATGGCGGACCTGACCTGACCTGACCTGACCTGACCTGCCCGTGAGCCGTGCCCTCGACGGTGAGCACGCTCACCCCTTGGGATGCGGTTCTCCAGGTCGGTCCCCCGTACCCCAGCACGGCCGCCCGCGCGTCCTCGCCCGCGCCCACGCCGAGGGAGAAGCGCGCCGAGGGAGAAGCGCGCCGTGAAGTCCGTTGCCCCGTACGCCCTTTCCGCCTCGCCCGCCCAACTCCTGGCCCGAGACCAAGCGTCCCACGCTCACCCCCGCAGGCCTGGTTTCACTGCTGCCGGGCAGGTCACGGTCGAGCACGCCCAGCCGACGGAAGGGCTGTGCGGGGCCTCCGCCACCCGCCGCTGGCGGAGGCCCCGTCCACTGGACTCGACGACAAGAGACACGTCACCTCGGGAATTGGGGCTACCCGTTGAACGCGGTCGTCCCCGGCCGGTTCGGTCGAGGACGTGGTCGCAGACATGGGCGCGGGCGTGCCACCGGCCGGTACAACCTTCCTTCCGACGGCGTGGCTCACCTGAACATCACGAGCGGATCTCGGCGTTCCGCATCCTCTTGACTCTCGGTCCTGATGACGGTCTGATATGCCATCACGTGTGAACGTGTTTGGTTCTGAGTCATTATGGTTTGATGTGCGGGTCCTTGGGGGGCGGTCGGTCACCCTTGGTTTCCGGGCGTCGGGCCGCACTCATGCAGGGCACCCCCGCACCACCCTCATCTCAAGGACGGTTCATGTTCGAGCGTTTCAGTCGCGGCGGTCGGGTCGGTGCGTCATTGGCGGCCGTGTTGGTGGTGGGGTTCGGGGCGACCGAGGCCGTCGCCGACCGTGCGTTGACTCCTGTTCCCTTCAAGGACGGGTTCGAGTCCGGCACCACGGGCGCGTTCAAGCGCAAGGGTATCGACGGGACGGGCGCCGTGAGTGTTACCGCGGCGCCCGGGGGGCGGGGCGGCAAGGCGGTCCGGTTCGTCATGCCGGATGACGGCAAGTCCTACCGCACCGAGATTGCTACAGAACGTGTGCCTTACGGGAGTTACCGGTACACGTTCGCGAACTACCTTCCCGCCGACTGGATTTCCTTCGAGAATCAGACCATCGTCTCCCAGTGGCACGGTGGGACGGGCACGAACCCCGCGGTCGTCCTCGCCGTCAAGAACGACCGCTGGACGATGGTCGTCCACTCGAAGGTGGGCTCACAGCCGCTGAGCGAGGCCAGGTACGATCTCGGCCCCGTGCGGCTGGGACGCTGGAATCAGTGGTCCTTCGACATCACCTGGTCCACCCCCGCCGCCCCCACCGCCGGCTCCATCACCGCGCGGCTCGACGGGGCCCAGGTGGGATCGCACCGCGGCCCCAACAGCTACCACCAGGACACTGCCCCGTACCACAAGATCGGTCTGTACCGCCCCAACTGGCAGGCCTGGAAAGGGCACAAGGCCGGTGGCACTCCGGCGGTGGTGAACTACTACGACGACGTCAGCATCACCCCGATCTCCCCGGGAGCCGCCGTGCCGCCTGCCACGGCCACCTCCCAGGCGTCCCCGGGCGCCACGGCGAAGTCCACGCCGAAGGCGCCCGCCGCATCGGGAGCCGCTTCGACTCCGCCATCGGGGTCGGCCCCGGCAACCGGACCGGCGACGCCGGGCTCCGCATCCGACGCCGCGGACGAGGTCCCGGTGGACACCGGCACCGACACCGACAACGACGCCGCCCCCTGGCCGAGACCGGCGCCTCCGGCCGAACCCCGATCATCCTCGCCCTCGCCAGCGCACTACTGGCCGCCGGCATCGTCTTCGTGCTCCGCAGCCGCGCCAAGACGGGGCGGCGCCGGAGGGACGGCTCCGGAGGGTAGCCCGAGGCGCGGACGAGCCTACCGAGGCGCCCCGTCCCTCAGGCTGTTGAATCGTGTTCGGTTGCATTCTTTCGGTTGGCCGTGCGCAGGAGGGGAGCTGACTTGGCTGGAAGAAGACGTTCCGCGGTTGCGGAGATGGTCGAGGGCCGGTGAGTTTGCTGGAGGGTCCGCAAGGCGATCCGGAAGATGTGGACGCCAATGACCGCAGTCCCTCCAGTCAGGATGAGGAGTTGACCACTGGCCGTACTGACCATGGGGGAGGTTGACGCATCTGGTGGCGGGAGGTGGGTCCACCAGGTGTGGAAGGTCTGAACAGGTCACAGCTCTGCAGGATGCGAGCGTCCACGTTCGTAGCCCCGGTACTCCATATCGCACCTCTGACGTGGCCGGTGAAGCCGAACCAGGGGCTTGGCGACACCGCGATGGAGAGGGGAGAGCAGGGCCCGAGTGCGTGCGAAGTGCGCGGAATGCAACGCCAGGGTGAGCACGAACAATGATTCGTGCCCTGCGCGTCCGGCGGTGCCCCTCGCTTGACGACGTCACCGTCGGCTGACGACGTCACCGTCGGCGCGCCGGCCGGGCAGGCGATGTACGACAGGTTGAAGAGCGGTAGGGACTTGCCGAAAGAGGCTCCCGCCCCGACCAGGATGGTCGACGCCTCCAACCGGAAGGCCGCCGGCGGCACATGCGGCAGAGTCCAGAGCCGCCTGCGAAAACCAGTGTGGCCGCCGGAGCGGCGGCCACGGCAAAGCGGGAATGGTCTGCCGGCGGTGTCGCCGAGCCGGCACGCGAACTGACCGGCTTGCAAGGCCCCTATGGACACACCCAAGACAGAAGTGCCCGCTATCGGGGGATCCGCCCAACCCGCGACGAACACGTCTGTCCGTCCAGAACACCCGGATGACGGAGGCGCCCGAGAGTCGCCGTGCGGTTCATCAGCAAAGCCCATCAGGAGTATGTGTTGAGTACATCGGATACTGCCCGTCAGCAGCATCTGCAAAGTCTCAGCGACAGGGAACTCTGTGCCCTGTTGCGTGAGCGGACTGAGGTGTCCGACACCGAGGTGAGCGAGGTGATGGGCGAGGTGTTCGCACGTCACCGTTCTTCGGTGCTCGCCTATGCGCGTACGTGCTGTCGGGACCTGTCCACTGCCCAGGATCTCGTGGCCGAGGCCTTCGTCCGTAGCTACCGAGCCGTCGTCTGGGGCGCCGGACCGGAGTATGCCTGGCGGCCGTACCTGCTGACCTGCGTGCGCCGCTTGGCGGCCGCGCGAGCGCGCGAGGGCGCCCGCATGCAACTGTCCGAGGACTTCGAGGAATGGGCCGCGAGCCTCTCTGATGACCAGGACCCCTCAGAGGCCGTCTTCTCGGCGGATGAGGAATCGCTGGTCCTGCGTGCCTACCAATCGCTGCCCGAGCGCTGGCAGTCGGTGTTGTGGCACTCCGTCGTCGAATGCGAGCCGGCGGCCGAGACCGCCGGACGGCTCGGGATATCGGCGGGGGGCATCGGCTCCCTGGTCGCGCGGGCACGAGAAGGCCTGCGAGAGGCCTACCTGCGCGCCCACCTGACCCACAGCACGAGCGAGGAGTGCAGGCATTACGGACGACAACTCGCCGCCACGCTCCGCCGACCGGGGAAGCGCCGCACCCGCGACCTGGGCCGCCATCTCCAGGGCTGCGCGGACTGCGCACGGGCTGAACGCGACCTGCGCGACGTGAACGCTCGTCTAGGGGCGCTCTCACTGACCGTGAGGTTGCCTTGTCGTAGGGGCTGAGGGTTGTTGGTCGTCGCGGTGTGCCGAGGTGTATGAGGCATCCCCCAGGGTGGGGGTCTGACCGCAGAGAGGCAAGCGTTCCGTGAGCGGGTCCGGATGGAAGCGGCCGCGATGTTCGTCGATGGGCGGGAAGGTAGACACGGTGAGGAACTCTCCCGGCGATGCTGTGGTTCGGGACCGCGACGGCCGGTCCCGAACGCCACCGTTCGCGTATCAGTTCTCCGTGCGCTGAAGCGACGCGATACCCACTTCGAATACCTGTTGCCCGAACAAGGTCCGGAGCGTGGGGCCGTCAGCGGGATCCACGGGTTCGAATTCCGTGGACCAGCACACGTCGCACCGGTCGGGTGCCGCCGACTCCCACACCTGGACCTCGGCGACGTAGGAGGTGACGGGGAAGGGGCTGTCCAAGATCGTATACCTCAGCGTGCGCTCCACCGGGTCGCTCAGAAGGAGTTCCTCGCGAATGCGTTCGCCGTCCTGTGTCGTCATCGACCTGACGGGTCCCCCGCCCGGTCCTGGCGCGGGCTCCAGGACGCTGTGGGCGATGAGGGGATGCCACTGTTCGATGTCCCCGAACGCCGCGAAGCTCTCCCACGTCTGTGACGCGGTACGACCGATGACCGTTCCCCGGACAACAACCAGCATGCGGTTATCTCCCTTTCATCTCAAACGATTGATTAGTGGACTTTGTTGTGATCCAACTTCGGGGATATAACGAGAACTCTGTCGGATTCACGGAACCGGGCCATTCACTTGTCCATCCCGACTCTGGTCGACCCCTTGACCGTCCCCTTGGCGCAGTTTGCCACCACCACGGTCCACGTGGCCGCCGCACCGTCGGACGGCTCACGACTTCTGCGCCTCGCGGCGATGCGGCTATGCGAAGCCGCCGGCTCGCACACGCTTTCCGCGGTCGGGGGCACGCTCACGGCACAGCTCCCATTCGGGTTCCGTGCGGAGATGTTCCTCTCCACGGAGATGCGCAGCAGCTCGTCGGGTGCCACGACGCTCGGGCTGAACCTGCGCCTTTCGGGTCAGAGCGAATGCCGGTCGTCGAGGCTGCTGGAGCATTGGTCGGAGATCTGGCACAGGCAGCCCTTGTCCGCGATCGAGACGGCCCGGATCGCGAACGAACTGCCCTTGATGGGTGCCACGACGGAGCGGCTGCGCGGCGACCGCCCCCTGGCCGGACACGCGTTGCTGGTCACCGGTCACTTCCTGACCGACCTGGTCCACCTCGTGGACTGCCTGGCGCGGCTCGGCGCACCTCTGGAGGCGATGACGGTCCTACGCAAGGACTACGCCTACCAGTGGCGCCACCGTGTCCACGGCCATCTGGCAGGGCGCGGTGTCCGCATCGCCGACAGTACGGACCCCGAGGCGATCCACCGCCACGGCCGACGTGCGCAACGGGCGGGTCTGCGCCCCCTGGCCCTGGACGACGGCGGATATGTCGCCCCGGTCCTGATGGATGACGCCGCCGCGGACCCGGATGGGGGAGGGGTCTCGCAGTGGGCCGGCGTCGTCGAGCAGACCATGTCCGGCGTCTACAAACTACGGGGCCGCGAAAGTGAATTGTCCTTCCCGGTCTTCTCGGTGGCCCAGTCCCGACTCAAGGGCCGCATCGAGTCGTACTGGATCGCCGAGAAGGCGGTCACCACCGCTCTCTCCCTTCTCCCCGCGACGAAGATCGAGGGTCAGCCGGCCCTCGTCGTCGGCTATGGGAGCGTCGGAGCCCAGATCGCCACCCTGCTCGACCAACGACGGATGCGCGTAGCCGTTCACGACACCGATGTCCTCCACCTCATCGACGCGCACGAGAGCGGCTACACCACGGCCCGCTCGCTCACGGATCTCCTGGCGGGTCACCGGCCCCTGCTCGTCTTCGGAGCCACCGGCCGCACCTGCATGTCCACCCCCGAGTTCCTGGCACTGCGCCGCCCGGTGTACCTGGCGTCCGTCAGCAGCCGCGACGTCGAATTCGACCTTCCCGCCCTGGAAGCCCTCGCCGTCGACCAGCCGGCCTCACGAGTCGCCGCACGCCCCTCGTCGCGCGCCCAAAGGATCCCCGGCGGTACGGAGGTGACCGTACTGGCCGAGGGCCGTCCGGTGAACTTCCACGAGACGGACAGCATCAGCAACCTCCACTCCGACCTCGTCTATGCGGGCATGCTCGTCGGCGCCTGCGCCATCGCCACCCGTCCCGCCCCACCCGGGCTCGATCCGGCCTGGGCCGACGACGTCCTGCAGTCGTCGGGCCTGCTGGACGACTACTACGAGCGGTACGGCCCGCCGTCCAGCAGCCGGCACGCATAGGCAACCACCCCTCACCCAGGCATCTCGCCAGCGGCATCCGCCCGCCTGACCCACGCGCTCCGCAGCACCGCGGAGCGGCGCCGCCACCAAGGAGGAACACGTGCCCACAGCACGGCAGTGGATCGAAACCCTCGGCCTGGAACCGCACATGGAGGGCGGGTACTTCCGGCGCACCTTCCAAGCGGACCACCGCCCCCCGCTGCACACCGCGCGAGGCGAGCGCCATCTGCTGACCTCCATCCACTACCTCCTCACCAAGGATTCACCCGTCGGGCACTGGCACCTCAACCAGTCCGACATCCTTCACTTCCACCACAGCGGCGCCCCCCTCGACTACCACCTGATCCACCCGGACGGCCGGGCCGAGACCGTCACCCTGGGCCCGGACCCGTACCAGGGACACGTCCTGACCCTCGCCGTTCCCGGCGGCCTGTGGAAGGCGACCCACCTCGGTGACGGCGACCACGCCCTGATCAGCGAAGCCGTGGCACCCGGCTTCGACTACGCCGACATGACCCTCGGCCAACCCGACGACCTGACCGCCCGATTCCCCCAGCACGTGGCACTCATCCGCCGCTACTGCCGCCCACCCTCCACAGGGGATACGCACCTGACCTGAAGCGCGCGGTGCGGTGTGATCCCCAACTAGCGTCCGGTGGAAGCGGGAGTTGAACTCCGCCATCCGCTCCAGCGTGCCCGTGTCCAGCGCGTCGTGCATCGCTCGCTGGATCTCCTCCAACTCGCCGAGCCGGGCATCGTCGATCTGCCCCGCCGCGAGCTGTGCAACCAGCCGCTCTCGTACCGCGAGAGGGCGACTTCCCCATCGCGGAGAAGGCGCACACGCACACGATCAAGCTGCGGGTCTGGCGCCGTGAACAGGATCTGAAATTGGCCGAGCAGTACGTCAACGCCGTCAGGAAGGTCAGCGAACACCACAAGGAGCTTCTGTGACCGTGACCTCCGACGTAGCCCGGACCGTGACCGAGGAGGCCGAGACCGAAGGCATCATCAGTCGTAGTCCGCCCCCTCCCGTGGTCGGCAGGGTCAACGCCAGGCGTCCGGTTCTGGCATTGACCCCTCCATCACGGTCGTGAAGACCCCGTCGTACACGCTACGAGGGTTCGGCCCCGGGCTTCTGCGCCGACTCCCGCCAACTCAGGCTGTGCTCAGTACCGCAGCAGACCGCAGGCTCTGGACCTGACCGCAGGATTCCACCATGCATGGCATCGATGGTCTCCGTCACTCCCTGGTCGCCCGAGGTGCCCCGCGCCCACAGTGAGAACGCGATCAGGCCGACGCCGGCAGAGGCCGGTGCCGCTGCTCCCTCAACGCATGGCGCTTGTTGGGGGTCGCGACGCGGTGGAAGGTGGGAACCGTGTGATGCCGAGCGCCTACCTGCCGGCTTCGACCTGTACTGGCTGTATCCCAATCGTTCATGACGAACGCCTGGCACGTTCCTCTGAGGTCGACACTTCGTCGCCCCCGAGGACGCCGGTGCGCAGTGGCATGGAGCCTGCTCCGCACCGAACCATCTGCGACGCTGGTCAGAGAGGCCAGCTGACCTGCCCGGCCTTGACCTGAAGTACATCCGGAGCCTGAGCCTCGTAGAACCTGAGGAATCCGACCCGGACCGCGCCATTTTCGAGCAGGTGCGTTGAGTGGGCCCTTGTGGCCAGCCAGCAGAGCAACTCGCCGACCTTCTCGAACTCGTCGGGGTGGATCTCCTGTCGGCACGTCAGCGACCAGCCTTTCCGCGGCAGATCCGCGCGGCTGACCAGGGTCGAGCGGAGAACACCACCCACTCGCGATGCCGCCCCCTGCCCGGCGAGAAGTGGGTGGGGATCGTCCTCGATCACCGGGATCCCCGAGTCGTCCACCACCACGACCGGGAACTCGGTGACGATGGACAGGTGCTTCGGCCGGGACCCTGTCCCCAGATGCCAGCTCAGCTCGGCGAGCTCCGTCTCGGAGATCTCGTCCTGCAGGTCGACGGCAATCATCAGCTCATGGATGTCACTCACCCTGCGAACCCTATGGCCGGCCACCGACGAGGCCGGCGGGGCTGACCGATCATCCACCTCCGAAGGGTGTGGGCGCTGTGGCGGCAGTGGGCGGGCGTCGGCGATGACGTGTGGCGACCATCCTGCCCATGTCGCGTTGTCCCCAGCGGCTCCGGCAGGCCGACCCCTTGTTTACCTTACGGGTCGACCCGTAAAGTAAATGGCATGAGTTCCTCTCCGCTCTCCAGGGGGCGTCCCAGGGATCCCCGATCGCACGAGGCGATCATCAAAGCGACGGCAGAGCTGTTGGTCGAGTTCGGCTACGCCGCAACATCGATCGGGGCGGTGGCCACTCGGGCCGGTGTCGGCAAGGACACGATCTACCGGCGATGGTCGGGCAAGGCGGAGTTGGTCTTCGAAGCCGTCTTCACGACCACCGATGATGTTCCGACCCCGAACACCGGAACGCTGGCCGGTGATCTGACCGTACTGCTGCAGGGCCTGGTCGACGAGTTCCACGCGCCCGCCGCCGCGGCGGCGCTCCCGGGGCTGCTCGCCGACTTCGCCGCCGATCCGGAGTTGAAGGCACGCATCCGCGGCGACTTCCTGGCGCCGTCGAAGGAACGACTGCTGATCGTCTTCGAACGGGCTCTGCTGCGGGGGGAGATCGCGGCCGGGACTCCTGTGGACCTGGTCCTGGACACGCTGGCAGGAGCGGTGTTCTTCCACGTGGGACTGGTCGGGGAACACCCGGACCAGCGGCTGGCCGCCTTGCTGGCCAGTGTCGTTGTCAAAGGAATCGAGGTCCGATGAACGGCTGGCTCCTCGCGGCGGGAATCACCGCGCTCGGCGTGGCCGCAGTGCACATCGTAGGTGGACACCGCGACGTCGTGCGTCCGCTGCTGTCCTGCGGGCTCGCCGACGAACCCAAACGTGTCCTGCACGCCGTGTGGCACATGGTGAGCGTCGATCTGGTGCTCTCCGGACTCGCTCTGCTCCACCTCGCCCTGTCGGACGGTACGGCGGAGACCGACCTGGTGGCGTGGTTCGTGGCCGCGCACTTCATCGCGTACGCAGTAGCCTTCCTGGCCGTCACCCTGTCCGTCGATTGGCCCAGGCCACTACTCCGCCTGCCGCAGTGGATTCTGCTCCTGCCCGTCGCGGCGCTGGCAGCGGCGGGCGCCGTGTAGCCACACCCTCGGAACTCGCGGTCGAGAGTCTGGGCGTCGGCAGCCCGGCGCAGGGCGGCCGCGGTCAGTTCGCAGCCCTACTCGTCCTCGGCGATCTGCCACTGCGAGGTGACGAAGGCCTCGCTCCAGTTCGTCATGACTCCTCACCAGCGCGTCTCCCTGGCGACATGCGTCGCTGCCTGCCGTAGGATCTCGCGTTCCTCCTCCAGTCGCGGATCTTCGAGGGTGCCGGTTCCGGGAACGACGGCGGTCTGTTCGTCGAGGGCGGCGAAGACGTCGGTCGATCAACCTCTGTGCCATCCGCGGGGCCTTGGGCCGGATGAGTTCGACGAGTCTGCGGCGGCCGGCCGGCCTTGCGCAGGGCGGCCGGGGAGCCCACGCCACTGTCGAGCCAACCCGCCCCGGCACCCGAGCCCTGGCCCTCTGGGCCACCTTGCGGCACCTGGGCCGCGACGGCGTCACCGACATGATCGAGCACTGTCTGAGCCTCGCCGAGCAGTTGCGCGACCGGATCACCGCCGAACCACGACTGGAACTCGTGGGCGGCGGCCCGTGGCCCGTCGTGTGCTTCCGCATGACTGATCCGGCGTCTGCACCGCCGGCACCGGGGCCGCCCGACCGAGGCCCGGCATGGACAAAGTCACAGCACCCACCATCCACGACACCCCCGGGGGCCTCTGGAGCCGCGAGGACCTGAAGCAGGTCCTCTCCGACATTGGCACCGACATCGACACGGGCACCGACACCAACACCAGCACCGCCAACTACCGACGAGCCGGCGGTGCAGGCCCAGCACACCAGGTGCCCTGGGCCTGCTGTGGGGTTCCTCATAGTTGACCTTTGTCGGAACGTCACCCCTGCACGGGGAAGCCCTCGATGGTCCGCTGCGCGTGGCCCATCATCCGGTCGTTCATGGCCGACCCTGCCCGGTCGCGGTGTCGCGGTGTCGCGGTGTCGCGGTGTCGCGGTGTCGCGGTGTCGCGGTGTCGCGGCGTCAGGCGCGTGCGAGGCTGATCTGGTCGTTGAAGATCACCCAGTGCTGGCCGTTGTCCGCGGTGTCGCAGGGCTTCGTGGCGATGTTCGGGGTTCCCCAGGCGTTGGCGAGACAGTAGGCGGGGGCGAAGTTGAGCGAGATCGTCTGGCCCGAGACGTTCCAGTACTGCCCCTGGTCGCTGGTGTCGCACGGCTTTGTCGAGATCTTGTCGGAGTTCCAGGTGTTGGCCAGGCAGTAGCCGCGCGCGTTGGTGAGGGAGATCTGGTTGCCCGTGACGGTCCAGTGCTGCCCCCGGTCTGCGGTGTCGCACGGCTTCGTGGAGATGTTGGGGGTCTCCCAGGCGTTGGCGAGACAGTACCGGCCGGGCACGGCGGCCTGAGCCGCGCTCGTCGCTCCCGCCTCGCCGGCCGGCAGGAGGGAGGCGGTCAGCGCGAGCGTGGCGAGGGCGAGGGTCTTGCGGAGGGCGATGGCCATGATGCGGATTCCATTCTTGGTACCGGAAGGCGCGATGTCACGCGCAATCAGAAACAGGATGTGCATGGCTATTCGGCTCACATTCGAGCGCATGGGAATTAGTACCAGCAGTCCCAGGTGAATCAGTAAATGCAGGCAATTCATTCACCCATACCGGCCATTCTTTGGATCGTCCGATGATCGTCCATCTGTGTACCTTCCAGGGTTTCTGGTGAAAATCTCCGTTACGTTGGTCTGCCCGGAAAATGGCCGGAAATCGGAAGCTTGGTGACCCTGCCCCGGCCGGTATCCCTCGGGGAGGCCAAGGTTCACCCGGAGTCCGTCATCGCAGGCGTACAAGCAGCCCTGACCTGGTGTTTCGTGCGGGCGGAGTCCGGCGAGACGGGGTCAACATCAACCCTGAGCGGCGCCCTTGGAGCGGGTTCGGCGGGACTCGTCATCGACGGTGCAGGGCCATCGCCACACTTTTCCGTGTGCCGAAACGTTTCGCGAATCAGCTTCCAATGAACTCGCCGTAAATACGTGCGCGATATCAAGCCGAATTGCTCTCGTCGGGTGTACATGGAGAGATTCAGGTGGGCGCTCCACAGAATCGATCCTCCTTTTTTCGTCGGCCATGTTCTCGCACGAAATTAGGGGATCGCGTGGATGTGTGTACCTGGCTCTCTCGCACAGGCGAGCCGCTCGCCGACATCGTTCTGAGCCCGAACACCCTGTACCTGCCGCGCGGGTGGTGGCACGCCGTCACCGCGGACCAGGGCGCCCCTTCCCTCCACCCGACCTTCGGCCTCACCACCCAAACCGGCGCCGACTTTCATGACCTGGGTCATCAACCAGCTCCGTGGCGTCCCCCCGCTTCCGTACCGACGTCCCCCGCTTCGACACCCCGACCGCCCCGACCGCATACGTCACCGTGCTCCGTGACGCCGTCCTGACCGTGCTGGACGACCCGGCGGTCGCCGACCTGCCCAGCACACAGGCCTGCCCGTCGCCGACACGGCAGTGCCGAGCCAGCCGACAGGACGTGGGCGACGGCCTCGTCCCGGGTGACTGGAAGCCGCGCGGGCCGAGGGCCGTGGACCAGGCGCGGAGGTGGCCTCGGCTCGGCACGAAACCGGCTTCGTCGCTGACGATGCCGATCCCCGGATCGGCCGGCGATACCCGGTAGCCGGTGGGGATCACGCCCGCGCGGCTGACGCGCGTCATGGTGGGGGATACGCCCGCCGCCGCGAGGCGGCCACGGGGCTACTGCGGGGAACGGTCGTCACGGACGCGAACGTGCTGATGCGGCGCTGCGCGACGGCGGGGCACCGGTGGTAGCGGTTCAGGGTCGGGGAGGTGATGTTCGACGGGGAGCATCCGGCGCGAGGCGAGGTCGTCAAGGTTCACCCGTCGCCGCTGGTACTGCGGCGATGGGGGAGGGCGGGTTCCAGTGGATCGCGCTTTCCGTGGCGTATGTACGGGCGGGCGGCCGAGGGCCGCCGCTCGTGAGCCGGTGGTGAGCATCCCGCCGGGTACCGCCCCCGTGGGCTGCCCACCCCCGTGGACTTCGGGTCGGCGAGCATGTCCTGGACGGGGGCTGAAGCGTCCCCTCGGGTCACACGCGTTCGGCCGGTCCGCGGCCCGGCGGGTGCCGGTTCGGCGAGAGCGAGGCTGCTCTGGTCGAGCGGGCGTACTCGGTGGGAGTCTGACCGTAGTGCTTCTTGAAGGATCGGGTGAAGTGACTGCCGTCCGCGAACTGCCAGTGTGCGGCGAGTTCCGAAATGCTCAGGCGTCCTGACGGCGAGACAAGGGCGAACCGGGCCTCATGAAGTCGCCGGTGGCGGATGTAGGTGGTGAGCTGCTCACCCACTGCGGCGAATGCCCGGTGCAGCGTACGGACGGAGACGTTGAGCTCACGCGCAAGCATCGCCGGTGAAAGCTCGGGGTCAGTGAGCCGACGGTCCGCGAGGTCCTTGGCTGCCTGGGTGAGCGCGGGAGCCAACCGGGGTTCCACGTCGTCGAATCGGCCCATCGCCACCGCCTTGGCCAGCTCGACCAGGGTGCCTTGGGCAGCTGCCACACCGGCCGGGCCGAGGTCGGCCACGGTGATGTGAATCATGTCTGTAAGGGCCGTCAGCAAGCGCATCTCGGCCGAGTCCGCCGGCCCGGTGACGACCCGGGTCCCGAGCAGGGGTTTGAGCTCGTCGGGGGGCAGGACGAGGAACTTCGCCGTGAGGTGCGCCGATGTCTCGAAGGCCGTCAGGCGCCCGAGGTGCCGGACGAGGAACTGCCCGGCCGACACGGTCTGGTCGCCGTAACCGGGCGGGCCGCCCAGAGTCCACGCGCCGCGCCGCACGACGTACATGGCAACAAGATCCTGATCGCCGCCCGGGACATCCGCGGTCCGGGTTGCCGACGCGGCGTGAAGGTCGGCGATTGCCGCGCCGTGCACCTTGGCCACGTTGCCCTTGACCCGGAAGTCACCGATCGTGTCCGTGGTGAAGGCCGGCAGTTGGAAGACATCGTCGCCGACCTGCGTCTCCCACCCGCGCCGGAAGGCGTCGAGTCCCCGCGGTGCGGCGCCCCGGGCGGTCGAGTCCACTGCGAACACCCCGCGCGCGCCGTCGACCTCCGCTCCAGTACCGTGCATCTCTCTTCGATCCCCTCGTATTCATTGCTTCAACGCCATCCTGTGGTGATCGTGTTCCGTAGGACGCCGCCGTGACTCATGTGGACACCGTGCCAATCTTCCTATGCACGGCTCGCATGGAGGGGGTTGGGAGGCAGAGCTGATGCTTCTGATTCGGGGAGATGCGCTGATCGCCTGAGTACGCGCAGTAAGTGCGGTACGCGCCTCGGTGTTCGGTATGCCCGGTCCGGCAACGAGAGACGCGACCCCTGACGAGCAGGCTTCTCGCAGCCTGCTCGTCAGGGGTCGCGCTCGCGATCGTTGTTCACGGTCGTATGGTCAGGAATGTGTCTCGTGCAGCGGCCATCAGCGACCGGACCGTGAGGCTGCCGACCTGACAGTGCTTCGTCAGCGAGGACCCTCCGGAGTCCGAGCTGCGGGCCGCGGGCTTCGTATCGACGACCGGGGACTTCAGGTCATCTCACCGCGATACCGACCTTCCTGCCATCCGTGCCTCCGGTAGCCGCTGTCAACGTCGACTCCGCGGCCAAGTCGGACCATGCCTGCCGCGAACGTGTCCTACCGGGAACCCGTCCATGCCGGTGCAGACTCCGGTCACCTGCAGCCGGCGCAGCTCGACGATCAGCGGGCGATGGAGATGGCGAAGGGCGTGAATCCGTTGGATCGGATGACGTGCGGGACGAAGAGGATCGCTGCCTCGGTGGCGCGGGCTGTGTGGATGCCGCCGAGGTCGGTGATCCATTCCTTGTGCCAGCCGAGGTCGGTGAGGAGTTCGCGGACGGCATGTTTGGCCTGCGGGTCCTCGCCGGAGAGGAAGGCGGTTGGTGTCTGGGTGAGCATGGTCGGCGTGGTCATGACGGGGAAGAGCATGGTGTTGAGTGTCTTGACGACGTGCGTTTCGGGGAGTGCTTCCTGAAGTTGTTCGGCGAGGCTTGAGCCGGGGTGGATCAGGTCGGTGGGCAGTCCGTCCGGTCCGTCGACGGTGGCGTTGGAGACGTCGATGAGGATCTTGTCCCGCAGTTCGGCGCGCAGGGCGGTGAGGCGTTCCAGGGAGCCGGCGCCCGGGGTGGCGTTGATGACGATCCGGGCTGTCCGGGCGGCGGAGGCGGCGGCGCCCGGGGTGCGGTCCGCGACGGTCACCTCGTGCCCGGCCCGGGTGAGGGCGGTGGCGAGGTTGCCGCCGACGCGGCCGTTTCCGAGTACTGCGATCGTGGCCATGATGTTCTGCTTCCTTGCGGGGTGCGGGATGCGGGGTGCGGGGTGTGGTGTGTGGTCAGCGGGAGAGGGTGGCGGCGGCCTGGTTGTGGATGCCGGGTGTGGCGGCGAGGAAGGTCTCGCTCTGCGGGGTCCAGGGGCGGCCCTCGATGTCGGTGATCCGTCCGCCCGCCTCGGTGACGAGCAGGGCCCCGGGGAGCAGGTCCGCGCGGGCGCCGGCGAACTGCCAGAAGGTGTCGATCCGGCCGGCGGCCACGTTCACCAGGTGCAGGGTGGCGGGTACGGAGGTGCGGACGACGAGCGCGTCGAGGAGCATCGCGGTGATCGAGGATCCGACGCGTCGTACGACCGCCTCGTCCTCGTCGGGCCGGGCCTGGCTGGTGGCCACGATGCCCAGGCCGAGGTCCGCGGCCGGGGAGACGCGCAGCGGCCGGCCGTCGAGGTGCGCGCCGGCGCCGGCGAGTGCGGTGTAGGTCTCGCCGGTCAACGGCAGATGGACCACGGTGAGCACCGGCTGGTTCTCACGCACGAGGGTGGCGGTCACCGCCCAGTCCGGCAGGCCGTGCAGGTGGTTGACATTGCCCTCGGCCGGGTCCACGACCCACCACTCACCGGGCGGCAACGCCCCGCCGTCCAGCTCGTCCTCCACCCAACCGGCCTCCGGGCGAAGGCTCGTGAGACGCGGCCGCAGGATGTCGAGGGCCGTGTCGTCGTTCGCGGCGAGCGCACGCATCAACTCCTCGCGGCTCTGGTGGCTGACCACCCCGCCGAAGCGTTCGAGCAACGCCGCACCGGCCACGCGCACGGCGCTCACGGTCTCATCGAGCAGGTAGGCATCGGAGGCGACGGCAGTGGCGACCTCGGCGACGTCAGTGGTCTGAAGCGTTTCGGACATGGTGGTACTCCCGTTGTGAGAAAGGGGTGATGAGGCCGGCGGGCGTTCCGTCCTGCGCTCTGGTTTCGAAGGTATAGAGCCCCTCGATTAACTTCAACTGCATGTAAAGCACGGAAAGGATTACCCACATGCAACTGCGGTTCTAACCCGCCCGCTGTGCTCGACGCGTTGCTGGAGGAGGGAAGCGCGGCCGGGGCGGCCGCCCGCCTGCACCTCAACGCCCCGCGATGAGCCGGAGTCTGGGCCGCGTTCGGCGCGCACGACGGGGGGATGGAGCGCGTCGTGGAAGCGCCGCGGGCGCGGGAGAAGACTTCAGTCGAGCAGTTCGGCAGCCCGTTCGGCGATGGCGTAGACGGTTGCGTTGGTGTTGGCCGAGGGGATGGACGGCATCACCGAGGCATCGGCGATCCGCAGTCCGGCGATCCCGTGTACGCGAAGGTTTGCGGGGTCGACGACGGCATCGGCGTCGGTTCCCATGCGGCAGGTGCCGGTGTAGTGGAAGTAGGGGCCGGTGGCCTTGCGGATGAACTCGTCCACGGATTCGCCGCTCGTCCCGGGGCCCGGCACCGCTTCCTGCTTGCGCCAGACGGCGAACGCGTCGGCCTCCCCGATGCGGCGTGCCACTGCCAGGCCCCTGCGCATGACCTCCAGGTCACGTTCGTCGCTCAGGTAGCCGGGGTCGACGGCGGGAGCGCCGGCGGGATTGGCGTCCGCCAGGCGCACGGTGCCACTGCTGTGCGGAGCCATCGCGGAGAAGGCGATGGAGTAGCCGTTGGCCGGCTGCCGGCCCCATGCCGACGGGAGGGGAGCGGCGACGATGTAGACCTGAAGGTCCGGCCGGGTCGCGGCGGGGTCGCTGTACAGCAGGCCCATCATTTCGGCCGGAGGGTTGGCAGGAACGAACGGTACGGGCCGACTGGCCTCGTACACCACGCCCGCCATCGGATGGTCTTGCAGGTGGGATCCCACGCCCGGCAGGTCGGCGACGACGTCGATGCCGTGTTCGCCGAGGTGTCGTGCCGGGCCGATCCCTGACAGCATCAGGAGGTGCGCGGAACCGATGGCTCCCGCGGTCAATATGACCTCGGCGCCCTCGACGGACAAGTGCTCGCCGCCCACGGTGTACTCGGCGCCGGTGCAGCGGCCCGCCGTGATACGCAGCCGCTGCACGGTCGCGTCCGTGACGACGTCCAGGTTCGGCCGGTCGAGGAACGGACGGATGTAGGCGTCGGCCGAGCTCTGGCGGGCGCCGCCGGGCAGATTCATGTCGCTCCACCCGAACCCGGTTTCCAGACCGCCGCCTATGTCATCGGCACGTGTGAACCCAGCCTGCACCGCGGCGTCGACGCCCGCCGTGGCCAGGGGGTGGGGTTCCGGAACCGGGGCGACCACGACCGGCCCGTCCGTGCCCCGCACGGAGGCATCACGACTGCGCGTGCTCTCGCTGCGGCGGAAACAGGGCAGCAGATCGTCGAAACCCCAGCCCGGAGCACCGAGTCCGGGCCATTCGTCGTAACCGGAGCGGTGCCCTCGCAGGTGGTACAGGCCGTTGACACTCGACGATCCGCCGAGCGCCTTACCGCGCAGCACGTCAGCGGCCCTGCCTGTACCGGCCTGCACGGTCGAGACACCCAGCCAGAGGGATGACGGGTCGAACCCCAGGAACCCCCAAGGAGATGCCATCGCCCCGGTCGCGTCCCGGGATCCCGCCTCCAGCAACAGCACCCGAACGCCCGGGCGTTCCGAAAGGCGGGAGGCAATCACGCACCCCGCTGTCCCCGCTCCCACAACGACATAGTCATAAGGACTCTGGCCCATCATGTCTCCGCTTCCCACGGCAGCACTGTCCGACCACCGGGTATCAAAAAGGCTCATCCACGATCAAAGAGCTGATTGCTTGTATGTACGGCTGGGGCTGGTCAGCAGTGAGCGGGGCCCCAGTGGAGCAGGGCTGTCCGCAGGCAGGCCGCGTGCTGCTGGTGCTGACGGATACCGAGGCGCTCGTGTGGCAAACGATCACCTTGATCGGACTGACCTGGGTGCCCCCCGTCAGGCCTTTGCCGATCACCCCGTCGAGGATGTTCATATCGGCAGGGCAGGGCAGGGCACGGTTCGGCAGGGCACCGGTAGCTGCGATGACAAGTTTCGTTTCCTTGGTGTGCCAGGAACAGCCCGGGTTTCCCTTCTGCCTTCGAATCTTAGGAATGCCGACACGGCACGTACTTGAACCTCAGCGACGTTCGTTCGGAACCTCAGCGCCAGACGAGCGGCGAGAAAGTCGGCTTCACACAGCACTCGGTCGGGCTGCCCTTACGCGCCGACCGGCTTCGTGCACTGTCACTGTGGTGCCTCTTCACGGGGTAGGAGCGCCTGTTCACGCGAGGCTCTCGCCGACCGCGTCCGTCCTTCCCGGCTGCGGGAGCCCCCGGATCATCGTGTTCCCCACATTCGACCCCGTCGCCGTGGCCGCCGATCGCCGCTCGGACACCGTGGTGGCCCTCGTTGACCAGCAGCGCGCCGCCAGGCGGGTTGTGAGCCCTGAGGATGACTGCACGTCATTCCGTGAACTGACGGCAATGGGTACCCACTTAGCGCGCTCGTCCGACGGACCGACAACTCCGACCGCCAAGGACGGGGGTATGCGAACAGACAGCGCGTTCTCCGAGACGCTCGCTGTGGCAACCGAGCCGCGCACCGTCAGCGCCGGCCGCCGGCCCGTGATGGAGATCGCCGGCATTCCGTCCGTGAGTTGATTGCCTGGACCGCGCGGCGCGGTACGCGGATCGTCGAACCGAGCAGCTCGTACGACTGGTGTCCCCGACATGCCGCCAGGTCAGTTGTGGGGGCCCGGAAATCCGGTCAAGAGGACCCCGGTCTGCGCGTGGCGGTTTCTCTGCTGCAAGATGTTCTGCACTCGTCTCACCTGCGGACGATCCGATCACCTGACCTTGGGGGAACTCACCTTGTCCGAAACGCCACAGCAGCCCCAAGGGCCCCAGCAGCCGCCCCCGCCCGGCTACGGGTACCCCGACGCAGGCCCTGGCGGTCCGCACGACGCGGGCCACCCCGGCCGGCCCGAACACCCCGACCAGCCCGGCCCTGACCCCTACGGCCATCCCCAGCCCGGCCGGCCGCCGTACCCGGGGTACGCCCACCCCGGCTATCCCGCCTCGGGTTACATACCTCCCGGGACCTTTACCGGCGACCCCCAAGCTCCCTACGGGTACGACCTCATGGGCCGCCCCTACTCCGAGAAGTCGAAGATCGTCGCGGGCGTGCTCCAGCTCACCCTGGGCAGTTTCGGCGTCGGCCGGTTCTACATGGGCGACGTCGGCATCGGCCTGGCCCAGCTGTTCACCTGTGGCGGCCTCGGGATCTGGGCGCTGATCGACGGCATCATCCTGCTGGTCAGCGACGACAAGACCGATGCCAACGGGCGGATCCTGCGTGGCTGACGCCGAGCGCCTCTCCGTGAGGTGTTCGGCCGCGCTGCGGCACCCGGCGGCGGCTCCCCTCGTGGTGCTCGCCGCCGGCGCGGCCGGTTCCGCGTATCTCTACGGAACCGACCCGCACCAGCCCGGCCACTGGCTTCCGCAGTGTCCGTTCCGGCTCGTCACCGGCCTGCTCTGCCCCGCCTGCGGCGGCACCCGCATGGTGTTCGACCTGATGCACGGTCAGTTCGTTCAGGCCTGGCTCGACAACCGTGTCCTGCTGCTCGCCTCGCCGTACGCGCTCGCGCTGCTGGTCCGCTGGATGTGGGCGGGCCTGCACGGCCGCACCTGGCGGCCGCGCCTGAGTCCGACGGCCTTGGCAGTCGTCCTCGGAGCCGCGGTGGCATGGACGTTGCTCCGGAATGCAGTTGACTGACTTTGATCACAGATAAGGAACAATGGATCACCTGTACTCCCTTTTTGCCCTCTGTTCTCTCTAAACTCGCCATTCACAGGGGGGACGTCCCGGCATGGCCGAGCCATGCGAGGACGTTGGTCGGCATCGGCGAACATCGATTGACGCGCGTGATCGCGGCGTCGTCGCATCCCTCCTGGACTCCGCGTTTCGGAGCAGGCCGCCCCGGCCTCCCGCAGTCATCTCAGGAGCAGTTCTCATGACCGTCCCCACCCCGCAGGCTCCCTACGGGGTCGACCCCCTGGGTCGTCCGTACTCCGACAAGTCCAAGATCGTCGCCGGTATTCTCCAGCTCTTCCTGGGCACCCTCGGTATCGGACGCTTCTACGTCGGCTCCGTCGGCGTGGGCGTCGCCCAGCTGTTCACCTGTGGCGGCCTCGGCGTCTGGGCGCTGGTCGACGGCATCCTGTTCCTCACCAGCAACGACCGCACCGACAAGCAGGGTCGTGTCCTGCGCGGCTGACATCGGCACGGCAACACAACGGCCGGCATTCGCCGCCTGATGGACGGAAGCCGCGACCTGCGATCTACGCGGAGGTCGCGGCTTCCGGTTCGTCCAGGCGCAGTCGCCGTTCACGAGCCGCCTCTATCCTGCGCGGACCGAGGACCACTGCAGATCAGCGGCGGGAAGGGGATCAACAGGCATGGAAACGGTCGACGAAGCGGACGCACGGCAGGTGCGGCAGTGTCCTGAGTGCGGGGCCACCATCTTCGTGAGTACGCGGTTCGTCAGCTGGTGTGCGGCCTGCGACTGGAACGTGGATCCGGGCGCACCCGATCCGGACCGGGGCCGCCTCGCGGTGTTCCGCAGGCGCTTGGCCATGCGCTACGGGCAACAGCTCGCGGAGGAGATCGAGCGGAGTGGGCAGGTGGCCGACCGGGTCGGGTCGGACAGGTCGACCGTTCTGGCTCTCGGCGTCGCCCTTCTGGTGCACTCGGTCACCGGGGGCTGCTGCTGGCCGCAGGGGCGCTGATCATCGCCGGGTGGCACACCGGCATTCTGCCGGTCTTCGGCGTCGTGCTCCTTGCAGTCGTGGCGGCCTTGTTGCCCCGGCCGGGCCGGCTCCCGAGGTACGCGCCGGTGCTCCACCGCGCCGACGCGCCCCGACTCTTCGAGCTGATCGACGAGGTGGCGGCGGCCGTGGGCACGACCGGCGTACACGCGGTGGTGGTGGACGCCGCGCACAACGCCGGGGTCAGTGCGTACGGGATCCGCGGCCGGCGGGTGATGTACCTGGGCGTCACACTGTGGGAGGTCCTCTCGCCCCAGGAACGCGTGGCCCTGCTGGGTCACGAACTCGGGCACTTCGCGAACGGGGACGTCCGCTCCGCGTTCCTCACGCACGGAGCGCTGCGGACCCTGGCCCACTGGTACTCCTTCCTGGTCCCGCACCCTGCGGTGACCCTTGTCTACCTGTGGGTGAACGCCATGGTGTTCCTGCCGCGCTGGGCTGTCTACGGGCTGTTCGTCGTGCTCGACGGCCTGACGATGCGGGCTTCGCAGCGGGCCGAGTACCTGGCCGACTCGGGCGCGGCGCGAGCCGGTTCGACCGCGGCGGCCGTCACGATGCTGGACCGGCTGCTGATCGGCGACGCGGTAGAGACCCATCTGCGGCTCGAGTCGATGGCGGCGACCCGGGCCGACAGCGGCTCCCGCTCCCGCGAGGCGCGCGAGGCCATCGAGCGGGAACTGTGGGAGGGCCTGGCCGCGCGGATCGGCTCGATACCCGAGACCGAGTACGAGCGGCGGCGGCGGGTCTCGGCCCGGCGTGGACACAGCGTCGACGACACCCACCCGCCGACCCACTTGCGCCGCCGCTGCTTGGCCGCGGCCGACCCGCAGCCGGCCAAAGTGGTCTGCGACGCCTCCCGGACGCAGTCGATCGCGGCCGAACTGGCCCCAGCCCGCGCAGAGCTGGCTCGTAGGCTGATCCGGTACAACGCCGACTAGGGGGGTTGCGAAAGTCCTGGCCGAGCGGGGTCTGCCCTGCATGGGTGGGGCCGTTGTCAGTGGTGCTGTGCATGATCGGCGGGTCAGCTCATCGCGGAGGTAGGAAGCCGCCATGCCGATCACGCACGAGCAGGTAGCGGGACATGCGTCCCTGCGGCCGATGTACGACGCCCCCTAATTCCCTGATCGCGTGCTCGACCAGGGGAAGGCGATCTGGCTGCGGCTGCGCGAGCGCATCGAGGCCGGGCAGCCGTCGGATCTGACAACCCTGTATGGGCTCACCCGGGCTGCGACGGAGGAGTTCAACCTGCTGGACAGGGAGCTCGTGGCGGCCGGGAGCGGGATCGAGACGGTCGCGCACGAGTGGATCTGGGACGAGTTTCGTCTCGTCTCGTCGCATCGGCATACGGGTTCGCCGACGCGGACGCGGAGGTGTTGACCGCCGGCCGGGACTGGTGAACGAGTACAGGAAGGCCACCTCCGTTCAAAGCCATTCGGCGAGAGCTGCGACCAGGGCGGTCGCCTCGTGGCGGACGGCGAGCTTGTCGTACCGCACGGCGGCCGCACGCTGCCTCTGGAGGCGAGGCGGTTGATCCCGCACTCGTCCGCATGGCGCTCGCGGTAGTCGACCGGGCCAAAATGCAGGGGGCGGCCGCTGCGGGAGCGTAACCGGGCGAAGCGGCGAGGTCAGCTTCGAGCGTGCAAGGCGTGCGAGAGCGCACTCATGCTGATGTCGATGACCGTGCGGAGCTGCTTCTGGCTCGCCCTGGTCTTGCTCATCACGGCCAGCGACTGGTTGACCGCCGTCAGGTGCACAGCGAAGTCGTCGGCATCGTCATCGGTCAACTGCGTTGCGTTCAAGGCGGTCCGCAGCCGCGCGTGCTGAAGGTCCAGAACTTCGATCGCGCGTGCGGCGATGGTGGGGCTGAGCGCCGGTGCCGCCATCGCGGTCTGGGCGATCAGGCATCCAGCAGGTACGTCAGGGTCGGTGATGCGCTGCAGGGTCACCTCGAAGAACGCCCGTACCGCCTGGAGCGGTTCCTCGGACGCACATGAAAGCGCCTGGTCGTACCTGTTTCCGTACCGCGCGGCGTAGCGCTCCAGGCAGCGCAGGTAGAGCGAGTCCTTGTCGCCGAACGAGGAGTAGATGGAGCTGCGGTTCAATCCGGTGGTCCTGGAGAGGTCGTCGAGAGACGTGTCGGCGTATCCGGCCCGCCAGAACTGGACCATCGCCGCGTCGAGCGCCATGTCCACGTCGAACTGCTTCTTCCCGGCCATCACGCATGCACCTCGTTCTTGTACCAGCCGTTGTGGCCCTACCCATCCTATCTTGAACTGATCAGTTCAAGATGCGGTAGGTTCGAAACATGACCGACGACGCCATGGCCCCGAACCGCTCCTGCGACCAGAACCCGGTCCCCGGGTTGCCGCTGTATGACCTTGCGGGTTTCACTCACCGCTGGGTCGACGCGGACGGAATCCGACTCCATGCCGTCGAAGGCGGCCGGCCGGCCGGTCCCACCGTCGTCCTGCTCGCCGGATTCCCGCAGACCTGGTGGGCTTGGCGAAAGGTGATGCCAGGTCTTGCCGAGCGATTCCACGTGGTCGCGATCGACCTGCCGGGGCAGGGCCACTCCGACCGCCCCGAAGGGGGCTACGACACGCACACCGTCGCTTCGCGTGTCCAGGCCGCGCTGACTGCGCTCAACGTGCCGAAGTACTGGCTCGTCGCCCACGACATCGGGGCCTGGGTGGCTTTCTCGCTGGCCCTGCAGTACGAAGAGCGCCTGCATGGTGTCGCTCTGCTTGACGCCGGCATTCCCGGAATCACCCTCCCGGGCTCCATCCCAACGGACCCCGACCGGGCCTGGAAGACCTGGCACTTCGCCTTCCACTTGGTGCCCGAGCTGCCCGAGACTCTGCTCACCGGCCGCGAGCGTGACTACGTCAGCTGGTTTCTGCAGGTCAAAGCACTGTCCCCGAACACCTTCGACGCCACCGAGATCGACCATTACGCCGCCGCCATCGCGGCCGAGGGAGGGCTTTCAGCGTCTCTCGCCTACTACCGCGAGGCCGCGGAATCAGCGCGAAAGAATCATGACGCCCTCGAACGGGGGCACTTGACCCTCCCGGTCCTGGGAATCTCCAGTTCCCACGGCTCGATCCCCGACATGGCCGCCTCCATCAGTCCGTGGGCAGAGAACGCGACCGGCGTCGTCATCCCACAAGCCGGACACTTCATTCCCGACGAGCAGCCCGACGCGACCGTGGACGTGTTGACCGCGTTCATCGATCACGAGCGCGTCGAGTAGTTCGCGACGCGCTGGTCAGTCCGGTGACATCGGCGAGGTCAGCCGGCAGCCGTGCCCCGGCACGACCACCACCCCTGCACCGTCGGCCGGGACATGAAGCCGGGCCGGTGAGGCTCTCAGACCAACTGCCGGGTCTGCGAACGCACGCCTTCGACCAGGCGGCCACGGAGATCGCGTACCCGTAGGTCGAGGAGGACACCAGGCTCTGTATGACCAGAGCATCACGGACCCCACGACGTGTCGATCAACGACATGAGGCTCACCGTCAAATCCGGCAAGGGCGCCGACTCGATCACTCGGGTCGCGTTCGACAACAAGCTGACAGCCGAGAACGCGAAGTAACGGGCTCTGCTCCCGGGGGCCTGGCTACCGGGCGCCGACCGGGATGTGTGAAACTCCCCCCGAATGATCATTCGGGGGAGTCTCACATTGAACACGTACGTGAAGAGGGTGTGGATCGCACTGGCCGCGACTCTACTGGCACCGGTTTCGGTCGCCGGCTGCGCGGTCTCTGACGAGGTGCCCCAGCACGGATCCTCGGCGTCGCCTCTGGCCGTATCCCGGGACACCGTGGCGGAAGACATCCGAGCTGCGGTCCGAAAAGCCGGCTTGGAGCCGGGGAGGGGGAAGACGACCTCCGAACCGAACGGCGTCAAGAATGCGAGTTACGTGGACTGGATAGCGGTCCTCGAAACACGACAGGCGGAACAGGCGCTGCCGAAAATGGGTGCTGAACTGGAGCGCCTGGGCTGGCGGCGTGACACCGAGGTGGACGCCCCCTTGAGCTACGAGAAGGCCGACTGGATACTGCTGGGCCGAAGCGTGACCCAGACGGACGGCGCCAGACTTGCCCCGGGTGAAAGTCTGCTCACGGTGGCAGTAACCGACTTCGGTGGGAAGTAGCCCGGCCTGAGCAGCGCCGTCCAGTACCGAGAGGAACACCGAGGCCAGTCTGGACGCGGACACCTGCGATCGGTCTCCAACCGAGCCTGACACCGTGGGTGGAGGTACTGGTGACCGATCGGTCACCGACCTGGGTCCGGCACGTTTCCGTGGTGACCGGTGACCGGTGCCGGCTGACCGGAGTTGCCAGTGCCGCATCAGGCAGCGTTCGCCCTGTTGACCGCTTTGCGTAGCCGTTCGGCGGCGCCGATCAGCCCCTCCCGCTCCGCCTGCGGCGCTCCCGCCCGCCTGATACGGACTTCCCGCATCACCCTCGGGCGTGCGGCTGCCGCACAAGGCTCCGCGGGTCTGCCGGGCGGGGTACGAAGACCGGTGAGTCCGACTGGTAGAAGAGGTCGATGTCGGCCTCCTCACCGCCGACGATCAGCGTGTCCCAGGCGCCGCTCTCCCGCAGGGTGCGGATTGTGGCCGGGGAGATGGACGCGAGGTGGTAGCGGAGTTCGTCGTCGGTGGGCAGACCCGGCAGCCGGGCCCCCAGCCGGTCGCGGATCCCGGCCATCCGGTCCAGCAGCGCCTCCAGGTCACTCCCGTCCGCGGTACGGGAACCGGCCCCGGCCCCCGCTCCGGCCTCCGCGCTGCGCGCGATGATGTCCCTGATGGCACGGGTGACGCCTTGGTCGTCCGTGGTCACCATGGCGTTCCAGGCCCGGCTCTTGTGCCGGTACTGGAGCATCGACATCGCCGCCTCGTGCCGGATGAAGTCGGCGTCCCGCAGCGGCTTCCCCTGCCAGGCGCGGCTGAGCGACCGGGCCAGTGACGTGGCCGAGGCGAGGCCGCTGTTGAGGCCGCGACCCGGCCAGAAGTGGATGGCGTTGGCCGCGTCGCCGAGCAGGAAGCCGTAGGTGCCGGGGCTGGTCGCGGTGGGCCGGTGCAACTGTGCGGTGAATCGCGGGCGCTGCACCATGTCCAGCCGGAACGAGGTGATCGCCGACAGGTCCTCCTCGGCCACCCCGAACAGGCTGAGGCCCTGCCGGATCTCCTTCCACAGCGGCGAGCTGCGCAGCAGGGCGGGGAGGAAGAGGGTGCCGTGGGTGGGGCAGCGGAACTCGTTGTCCTCCTCCTGCCGGCTCATCAGGCAAGGTCGGGCGGCGATGCATTCCTCGAAGACGTGGCGTATCGGGTCGATGCCGATGACGTTCTTGGCCTCCTCCCGCGTCAGCCGCATGTTCAGGAAGCCCTCGCCGCGCAGCGAGTTGAGCAGGAAGCGGTTCTGCGACACGGTGAGCAGCACGCTCATCGGGTCCGGCAGCCTCGACTTCACCCGCAGCCCCAGGACGACGTCCTGGAGGTGCTCGCCGTCGAGGGAGTAGATCGAGGCGTCGGCCGCGCCGAAGCGGTCGGCGTAGTGCTCACGCGTGCGGGAGCGGCCGCCTTCGCAGACCACCAGGACGTGCTCCTGCGTGAGCCGGTTCTGCTGCTCCGCCACGTCGAAACGCCGGGGCACGAGTCGTATCGCCGCCCTCCGGTTGGCCAGTTCCAGCAGCCGGTCCTCGATGTGGGCGATCCGGATGTTGCGGGGCGGCCGCCCGTCGACGGAGTCCGGGCCGACGGGCCACATCTCGGAGTAGGCGCCGCCGTCGTCGAACAGCGCGGAGAGCACCTCCTCGGACAGGGCGAGGTACTGCCGGCTCTGGACGGTCACCACTTGTTGGCGGCGGAAGTTGCCCTCCGTCTCGTCCTTCCAGACGACCGAGGAACCCCTCCTCGTCCAGCGCCCGTCGTAGAGGGTGATGACGGTTCGCCCGGGCAGCATCTCATCGAGGGCCAGGGCGAAGGCGAGGCCCACCGGGCCACCGCCGGTGATGGTGACCCGCAGCACGCCCGGGTCCGCGGTGCCTGCCCGGGGGACGTCCAGAAGGGAGAGGTCCATGACCGTCTCCAGGGCGTCCTGCGCCTCATACAGGAACGTTTCATCACCGATGCGGATGCAGTCGTTCGGACGCAGGACGTGACGGCTGACCCGCTGGTCGTTGACGAACGTGCCGTTCCGGCTCTCCCGGTCGTACAGGACGAACCCCGCGTCCTCCGTGAGGACCTCGGCGTGCAGCCGGGAGGCGTTGGGGCTGACGATCACGATGCTGTTGTCGCTCTTGCGCCCGAAGCTGAGGGGCTCGATGCCCAGGACCACGCTCTGTCCGGTGAACGGACCCGTGCGCCCGACGATGACCGATGGCACTGCACACCCCTTGAAATGACGCTGCTGCTTGCTCGTACGACAGCAACACGTCATCGAGAACGTGTTCGGTTCAACCATTTCTTGGAATTTCTTGGAATCTTTTGAGTCCTGCTGAACCAGGGGCCCTGTCCGTACGTGGTGTTCGCGTCGGCCGGCGACAAGAGGAGAACCGCCCCCATGCACATCGAGGAAACCGAGACCGGGATGGAGACCGCGCTCGCGGCCACCACTGCGGCGACCAGGCCGAATACGGTCACCACCGAGGCCACGATCGCCTCCACCACCGCGTCCACGACCCGAGGCACGGCCGCCACCGCCGCCACACCCGCACCGGGACTGGCGGGTGGGGAGCGGCTGATCGCGAGCCGCTACCGGCTGCTGTCCCGCCTCGGTGAAGGAGGCATGGGCACCGTGTGGCGTGCCCGCGACGAGACTCTCCACCGGGAGGTCGCCGTCAAGGAAGTCCGGGCCCCGGCAGGGCTGCGGACCGAGGACATCGCGCGGATGTACAGCCGGCTGGAGCGCGAGGCGTGGGCGGCGGCCCGGATACCCGACCGCAACGTGATCACCGTCCACGACGTGGTCATGGAGGACGAGCGGCCGTGGATCGTGATGGAACTGGTCCAAGGCCGGTCTCTGGCCGAACTCCTGCGGGACGAGGGGCCGCTCACCCCGCAGCACGCCGCGCGCATAGGCGCCGACGTGTTGAGCGCGCTGCGGGCCGCGCACGCCGTCGGGGTGGAGCACCGCGACGTCAAGCCGGCGAACGTGCTGCTCGCAGAGGACGGACGGGTGGTGCTCAGCGACTTCGGCATCGCCGTGGTCGAGGGCAGCACCGCACTGACCATGACCGGCGAGCTCGTCGGCTCCCCCGAGTACCTGCCGCCGGAGCGGGCACTGGGCCGCCCCTCCGGCCCGAAGTCGGACCTGTGGTCGCTCGGCGTCATGCTGTACGCGGCGGTGGAGGGCATCTCCCCGTTCAGGCACGCCACCGCGCTGAGCACCCTGCGGGCCGTCGTGGACGAGGAACCCCCGGTGCCGACCCGCGCCGGCCCACTCGCCCCGGTCATCGCCGGTCTGCTCCGCAAAGAACCCGCCGAACGCACCCCCGCCGCCGAAGTCGCCATGGCCCTGGAGGACATCGCCCACGAGCGCGACGCCACGACGACCGCCACCCCCATCCAGCCGACTGCCACGACACCCGCACCCACGGCGAAAGCCGCCACCGCGGCGACCCCGACCGCCACGAACGAAGCCACCGTCACGACCGCGCACACTGCCACGACCATTCACACTGCCACGAGCGCACGCACTGCCACGCCCGCGCCCGAGACAACGACCGCGCCCGACACCACCTCGGAACCCGTGAGCGAGGGGCCCGCCCGAATCGAAGCCGCCGAGGCGCGTGCGACCTCCGCCCGACCCGGCAGGCCCCGTACGGTGGTCCTCGTCGCGGCCGGCGTGGCGGCCTGCGCACTGACCGCGGGCGGATTGGCCTACGCACTGTCCGGCAACGACGGGGACACCGGCACCGGTTCGGGCGTACGGATGTCGGTGGCGGGCGCGAACACGACGTACACCGGCAGCTGCCCGACCCCCGAGGGCCGGGCTCCGGCGTTCACCGCGACCTTCACCGCATCCGAACCGACGCTGATCTCCTACCGTTGGGTGTCCGGTGACGGCTCGGTGGTGGATCCGCACTGGCACACCCTGTCCATCGGCGACAAGGCCAACCCGACGGGCCACGACACCGTACGCCTGACCACCTACACGAGGGCGGGCACTCTCACCACCGGCATGGCCGTGGAACTCCAGAGCCCCACCCGCACCCTCTCCAACCCGGTGCCCTTCTCGATCACCTGTACCGGCTGAGCCCGCGGGAAGCGGAGTCGCGGAGTCGCGGAGCTACGGAGGGGCGGCTGAAGGCGCTGATGACGTCGTTGGCGGAGAGCGGGGCCATGGCCTCTCCGCCGCACGTGCCGCGAACCCGCAACGGAGGACGCATGTTCGCCCAGCGCATGCACGGAGGCCGCGTCTCGCACCCCGACACCACCGGCCTCCAGCCGGTCGGCCCGTCCGCGGTCCCCGCCGTCGGCGACGTGTTCACCCCCACCGGCCCGCAGCCCGCCCCCATGCCGCGAGCCTTGGAGACCACCGAAGCGCCCGAACACGCACGGTCCTACGCCCGGTCCTACGCCCGCGCCATGGACGCGGCTTCGACGGAGTGGAACTGCACGGTGCCAACGGCTATCTGATCTCACCGTTCCTGTCATCCAACGCCAACCTGCGCACGGACCGATACGGAGGCACGATCGGAGGGGGAGGGGGAGAGGGAGAGCGAAGTCCGTGGCCTCTCCACGGCGCTGCTCACCGAACTGGTCCGTCTCGGGCTCGCATACGTACACCTCGAAGCCACCAGCGACGAAGCCACGCTCGTCGTCCTGAGTCCTGCGCCGTGCGCCGTGCGTGGCAGGGCACGCTCGCGATGAACCCGGTGTTTCGCGACGAGGCCACGTGCTTCCAAGGCGGCGACACGGGCTACCTGACCTACCAGGCCCAGCAGTACGCGGCGTGACGCTGACGCGGGCTGGTCACCCGGGCGCGGTCGAGGCGACCGCCCGTCAGCCCGGGCCCCGAGCGCGAGCGCCCGTGCGGCAGACGCGCGCCCCACAAGGCGCGTGCCCCATAAGGCGAGCGCCCCTCCGATAGGAGGGGCGCTCGGGTTGGAGTACAGGTACAGGCAGGTGGATCAGTTGCGCTGCACCAGGTGGTCGACCGAGAAAAGGAGATGGTCCTCGCCGTACTGGAAGCGGCTGCCGAGGATCTCGTACTGGGCGTACCGCTCCTCGGTGAGGGGCAGTTGCAGGACTTCCAGTGTCCGCAGGAACAGGCGGAACCCGAGGTCGGGGTCAACCCGGGTGACGACCTGTTCCAGCGCTTCCATCACCGCTGCACCCTCCAGGGGAAGGAAGGCAGGACTGATCTTCTTGCCCGCGGCGAGGGGTGCCATGTCCCGGATATCACGGAGGACCGTGTCACCCGTGTCGGTGTGGATGGCCGAGAGCGCCGGGAGGTAGGCGGGAGCGACCGCGGTCAGGTGCTCTTCGCACACGTCCACGACCTGCTCCAGCCACTCCCGGCCGCTGCCCCCGAACTCGTCGATGTTGTGGCCCCGGTCCGTCGCCGCCAGCCACAGCACGGTGACGGTGTCGTCGGACAGCCCGGAGTCGAGCATCCGGCGGGTGTCCTCCCACAGGATGGCCGCCTCGGAGCCCGGAGGCCGCTCGTAGCCGTCGTATGTCACGGCATGTGCGACGGTCGCGCGGGAAGTGCGGTGGTGCCACCCCGCCGTGAACAGCCTGGCGAGTCGGGAGAGGCCGAAATCCCCGGATACGCCCTCCCGGGTGGTGCCGACCTGCGGCCAGATGATGTTCAGGCCGTCGTGGACGGCGCCCGGGGGGAAGCCGAACTGCCCGCCAAGCGTCAACAAGCGCTGGTACTGCTCGTACGGGACGGGTACGGCCTGGGCCTTGAGTGCGCGGAGGAGCAGCCGCATGCCGAGGTCACCGTCGGCACCCGTCACCACCCGTTCCAGCGCATCGACCAGTTCCGGCAGCGCCGGCGACGCACCCGAAAGGGCCGGGGCCGCGGCACGGAGTTCCGCCACGACCGCCTGGCACAGTCCCACGTCCCGCACCGGTCGCACCGGTGGCGGCGTGTAGGAGCGCTTGTTCCGCCGCAGCCGTGCCGTGGACACCTCCGAGATCCGGCCCAGCCATTCACGGCAGGTCATGCCGTGGTCGGCCGGGTCGAAGGCATTGCCGGTGGAGGCCAGCCACACCGTTCGGAGGATTCGGTCCGGCAGCTCGGAAGCGAGCAGCCGGCGAGCGTCCTCACCCAGTTCGACGGCCTCCTCACCCTCGGATCCGTCGGCGATCTCATCCGCGCACCCCAGGGCGGCGGCCGGGCCGGCATCGGAGCCGGGAAGGCCGAGGCGTTCGGTCAGGGCGGTCAGGGCGGTCAGGCCGAAATCCGTTCCGTGGCCGAGCTGGAAGTACGCCGGACGTTGCTGGGTCATGGAGTTCCCGTCGGGAAGGCGGTCATGATGGCGAATCCACCGCGACCTTGACCGCTGTGGCCCGACACCTTCATCAGTTTCAGCGAGACGCTGTTACCGGCCGTGGTCACCGTGACGCCGTCCGGGTGGTACACCTTCCCCAGGGACGGATAGGCGTTCCACTTCCCCGTGATCTCCAGGACCACCTCACCGTCCCGCGCTCCGGCGACCTTCTGTTCGAACTTCTTCCACTTGACCTTGTCCAGGACCCTCTGGCCGCTCTTCACGGTGGTGAAGTAGTCCGCGACGACGCGATCGATGGCCTGCTGGGCGATTTCCTGGCTGGTGAACACCGAGTTCGGCATGCCCTTCCTCCTGGCCAGGGCGAACGCTTCGGCCGGAGTCGGGGCCACGTGCTCCGCGAGCGCGTGCATCTCGCCCGATTCCTTGTACTTCCTCAGACTCGGCAGGAGTTCGTCGGCGAGGTTGATGCAGTTGTGCACGAGCACGTCCGACGCCTGTGATCCTTCAGCGCGGACGTAGAAGGTGTGCAGACCGCCGACCGTGAGGTCGTGGACCTGCCGGGATGCCGCGTCGGTCTCGCCACCCACGCCCGCCACCATGAGCAGCTCGCCGTTGGGGCGCAGCAGTCGGTCTCCCGTGCGCAGTTCCGAGGCGAGGACCCATCCGCGCTTCTCGGCGAAGATCTTGTGTCCGGGTGTGGTCTCCAGGCTGCTGCCGTCGGAAAGACCGATGGTGACCAGGCCGTCGGCCGCGTGCTGGAAGGTGTCGGTGACCGGCTCGGAGCGGACCGTCCCGGTGGCCGGGTCGCCGGCCAGTACCGCGTCACCCACTCGAAGCGAGCTGATCGGGCGATGCGACCCGTCTGCCATGAGCACGCGGGTGGCGGCCGGGAAGCTGTTGGCCCTGCAGGAGGTCAGGGCCGCGTCGGCCATATTGGCCTCGTACTCGATGGCTGCCAGAGCCTGCGGATTGATCCTCAGCCCCTTCAGCCCCCGCAGGGCGTCGGCGATGCCGATTCCGGTACGCATGGCGGCGTCGAGAGCGGTGATGCCATCGGCGATGGGCCTGAGGATCTTCCCGGAGAACAGCAGGGCGACGTCCACGGCTGCCCAGGCGCATCCGCCCAGGCTTCCGCTCTCACCGCCGGGCCACATCTGACCGCACTTGATCCAGTGCCCGAAGAGGATGTCGATCGGGTCGACGTTCGACTGGTACTCGGCGATCGTGATGGTGTGCGTGAACTCCTGGGTCAGCTCGTCCGTCGGGTACTCGCCCAGATACACCGTCTCGTTCGCGGGACACGTGGCCTTCGACGGGTCCAGGACGTCCGCGGTGCACAGGTACAGATCGAGGTAGTCCTTGTAGCGGATCTTGACGGTCATCGTGCAGTCGCCCTTGTAGAAGAGGGCGTCGATCCAGCCTTCGCAGCCGGCCGTCTTCTTCAGGGTCTGAGGTTCGCCGATCTGCTCGGTGCGGTCCTTCAGGTAGAACAGGTTGCCGATGGACCCACCGGCCAGGTCGGGGACCGTTCCGGTGTTGATCTGCTTCGCCTTTTCGGCCTTCTCCGCCCTGTCAGCGGCTTCCTGGGCCTCCTTGGCGTACTTGTCCGCGTCCTTCGCGGCCTGTTCGGCCTCGGTCGCGGCGATGGCGGCTCGGTCGGCCGCCGCCCTGGCGCTCTTCGCGTCCTCTTCTGCACGGGCCGCAGCCGCGCGGGCCGCTGAGGCGTCGAGGGCCGCCTGGTCGGCGGAGTCCCGGGCCGCCTTGGCGTAGCCCTCGGAGCGTCCGGCCGCCTGGTCCGCGGCCACGGCGTCCGCCGCGGCCTGGCCGGCGAACTCGGTGCTGCGCGCCAGCGACGCGGCCGCCAGGGACGCCGACTTCGCTGCGTCGGCCGAGTAGCCGAGAGCCTCCTTGGCGTAGGTACGGGCGTCCGAGGCGTGCTTCGCGGCGGTCGCCGCGTGCTCGTACGCGGCCTTCGCGTCACCCGTGGCCTGGTCGGCGATGACCTTGGCCGCGGCGGCCTCCTCCTGCGCGTTCTTGGCGTGCGCGTCGGCGATGGCCTTCTGCTGTTCCGCGATGGTCTTCGACGCCTGCCCGGTCAACACGACCAGGCCCGCGGCCGAGTCGGTGGTGACGTACGGCGAACCGAGCTGGATCGCGTCGTTCGCGGGCTTGGCGACCTGCGCGGCCGCCTTGCCCGCGTCCACCGCGGCCTGGGCGGTCACGTAGGCGTAACCCGCCGCCTTGGCCGATGCGGCCCTGGCCTTGCCGGCCTCCACGTTCGCCAGGTCCGCCTGGGACTTGGCCGTCTTGGCCTGTGCCTCGGCCTCGTTGGCCTGTGAGACGGCCGCCCGCGCGGAAGACGCGGCGCGCTCGGAAGCGGCGATTGCTTCCGCGGTGGCGCTGGTCGCGGTCCTCACCGCGGCATCGGCCTTCAGCTTCTCGGCCTGGGCGGCGTCGGCGTCGGCGCGTGAGCGCTTGGCCGCCGATTCGGCGCGGGTGGCGGCCGCGTCGGCTTCGGAGGCGGCCTTCGTCGCCGCGTCGGCCTCGCCGCGCGCCCTGCCGGCCGCCGTCTCCGCGTCAGTGGCGTACTTGTCCGCCTGATCGGCGGCCGCGCGTGCGGCGACGGCCTCCGGGGCGGCATCGAGGGAGGCGGCGTAGGCGGCCTTGGCGTCCGCCTTGGCGCGCGCGGCGTCGGCCTTCTGCTCCGCTTCCCAGGCGTCGTCGCGCTTGGCCTTGGCGGTGTCGCGGGCCTTGAAGGCGCCGTTCCTGTGCTCGACCGCGGTCGCCTCGGCGGCTTCGGCCTTGGTCCTGGCGTTGCTTGCCTTCGTCGCCTCCGCTTCCGCGTTCTTCTTGTGCTGGGCGGCTTCGGTCTGCTTGAGGGCCGCGGTTTCCTTCTCCTTCTTCGCCGTGGCCTCCTCGGCCTCGGCCGCGAGCCGCTTGGCGTGGGCGTTGGCGGCAGCCGCCTTCGCGTCGGCCTCCGCCTTCAGCGCTTCGCCGAGCTTCGCCTTCGCGGTGTCCGCTTCCTTCTTGGCGTTGTCCCGGTGCGTCTTGGCGGCATCCGCGGCGGCCTTCGCCTGGAGCTCGGCCGTGTGCGCGGCCTCCCGGCGGAATTCCGCCTTCGACTGCGCGGCCTGGGCCAGCGCGCGCTGCGCGATGGTGTCGCTGTCCGCGCCGGAGGCACGCGTGGCGGCCTCGGCGGTCTCGCCGGCCTTCACCATCGCGTCGAGCGCGGCGGAGACGCCCTTGGTGACCTGGGCCTTCTGCAGACCCACCAGCATGCCGCGGCCGCGCGGCGCGCCGTTCTTGTCCGCGATGGCGTAGGCGGCCTGCACGGCTGCGTCGGAGGTGGTGGCGGCCGTCTTCGCGGCGGTGGCCTGCTGCTTGAGCAGGGCGAGCTGCTGCTTCGCCCCGGCCTGGGCGTCGGAGATGCCCTTCGCCGCCTGGTCGAAGTGCGCCTTGGGCTGGACCTCGCCGGTGTGGCCGGACGGCTTGATGTTGACCTGCTGCGGGCCGCCGCCGGTGCACGTGGCGAGCAGCGCGTCCTTGCCGAGGTCGTACGTCGGGAAGTTCAGGCACTTGCCCGAGCTGACGTTCTTCAATGGTGTGGTGGCGCGGGGGGCGTACGCCCAGGTCTGCCCCGGACCGCTGTTGCACACGGCGATCTGGATCTTCGTACCGTCCGTCTTGCCGTTCCCGGCCACGTCCAGGCACTTGGCGGACTTGACGTTGCGAAGGTGCAGACCGCGGTCGTCACCTTCCACCTGCCACCCCTGCGCGGTCGAGCCGTTGCAGGTGTAGACCTGGACCGGGGTGCCGTCGGCCGTCCCGGCGCTCTGGACGTCCAGGCACTTGCCCGCCGCCGCCTTGAGCTCGATGGTGGCCGAGGCGTTGCCGATCCAGCCGACGCCACCCGCGGACCAGTAGTCCTGCCAGCGGGTGAGGTGGTCGGCTACCCATGAGTGGCCCAGCATCTGACCGAGGGCCTCGGCTCCGGCGGCGAGCGCCTTGGTGGCGTCCTTGCCGGCGTTCACGACCTGGTTGCGCTGGGCGGCCTGGGAGCCGACCTCCTGCTGCCACTCGGTGGCGGCCGTCGCGGAGACATCGCCGAGGACCTTGTTCGGGTCGATCGGGTCGCGCCAGGCGCAGGTCGAGAAGCGGGTCTTCATGTCCTCGACCGCGACCCGGTACTCCGCCGTGTCCGGCGCGGGGCCGGTACGGGGGAAGCCACCGGAGGCGAGGAAGAGCCGGGCGTTGTCCGCGCCCGTGGGCTCGAAGGTGCCGTCCTTCAGCCACTCGAACCCGCCGTGCTCGGCGCGGTCACGGTCCCAGTCGGTGCTCGTCGCCGCGTCGGGGTCCTTGCCGTAGAGCGGGGTGCCCAGGTCGGAGACGGCCTTGACGGTCTTCTCGTCGGCCTTGGGAGTGGGGTCCTCGTAGAAGTCGCTCTCGTTCTTCCAGAACCGGTCCGCGATCCACGGGGTCAGGCCGGTCTGGGTGTGGAAGTCCACACCCTCACGGGTGCCGGGCGGCCACTGGAACCCCGTGAAGGTCATGCCGGCCGGATTCATCAGCCCGCTCAGGGGCTTCTTCCAGTTGTCCCGGCGGGCGTCGATGTCCGCCAGTTCCTTGTTGGCGGCAGCCCGATCCTTCGCGTAAGCCTGCGAGAGCGGCGTGTCCTGCCAGTGCTGGCGGTTCGCCAGCACGTGCAGCTTGTCCGCCGGCTGGTTGAGCCCGTCCTGGGCGGTGCCGGCCATGGCCGGACCGCCAAGCCGCAGGACATCGGCCATCAGGCACTGGTCCTGCCGCCACTGCTCGGCGGCCGTGTCCTCGAACCAGTCCTCGGAACTGCCGGCCGCGGCGGCGCGCAGTGCGTTGGCACGGTCGAGCAGCGCGGGCTGGACGGCCAGGCTGCTCAGGACGGCCAGGGTGAGTACGGATACGGCGGCCGGAGGCAGTAGTGAGGACCTTCTCGGTCTGTGGGAGAAAAGCCGCGGTCTTGTGCGCAAGAGACCATTCCTTCGTGGTGAACGAAGGCGGCTGGGGGTCCCGTCGGAGAAGGCGAGGCGGTGCAACCCGACTCGGCCACTGCCCCGATGCCTGGACAGCGGGAAGCCGCGCCGCGGACCTAGGCGGTGTGTCTGGTGATCCGATGTCGCGGCATGCCGAACCCACCCTTCCCCCGTGGGCGGCATTGTTCCCCCGGCCGCCGGTTGGTGTGCGCGGCATGGCTGACGGGTCGTGTCCGCCGGTCGCGCGGCGCTCACTATAGACACAGGTCGAGGCGCGGGAGCAAGAGAATCGGGGCCGCATTCCGAGGCGGCATCGAGGGCAAGTTCCTTTCGGATACCGGGATGTGGGGGCGGCGAGCTGCTCTACGGCCTCCACGTCCATCACAGCAGCCGGGCAGGAAGGTGATGCCATGCCTGCGGAGATGTCGGTGACCCGCCTGCGGCCTCCGGCGACGAGACTGCCGCACACGTCAGCGGGCCGTGGAGGAGTCAAGAGCGTCGGCGGCCGGTGAGGCGGCCGGTCGTCCTCGTGGTTGATGTCCTCATGCAGTGGCGCGCCATCCCGACCAGGTACGACAAGACCTCTCTGCCCGCGGATGGCGAGTCGGCCAACAGGCGCGGAGCGCGTCGGGCAGCGCCGGATCGTCGAGCGGACGATCGTCGAGCGGACGATCGAGGAGGTTCAGGCGGCTGTGAACACCGAGACCGCCCCTGCCGGTATGGAACCAGGCCCGGTCAAGTGAGGACGGCACCAGCAAGGCGTGCTTCTCCAACACCGGCCCGGGCGAAGACCTTTCGGTGGCGGGAGAGTTCGACACCAGGAACCGCCACACGGCGGGGGTGCTGGTCATCTCCAGGAACATCTGGACGAAGCGCAGTGACGGCAAGGACGAGTTGCCCTTGTACAGCCTGTCGAGGCGAGACCTGGAGAAGGTCATCCGACTCACCGCGTCCACCGGAACGGGTTGACCGCTCTCGGTCCGCGCCTCTTCCTGATCGGCGAGTCTCCGAAACCGATCCGCGATGTCGCGTCTGGTCAGGCCGGCCGGGCGAGGTGTTCGGCAGGCAGCCGTGAGGGCATCGGCGACGAGTGCGATGCGCAGATGGTCGGCGGTGCCCCAGCTCACGACATGGCAGGAGGCGATGTCGATGACGGTCGCCAGGTAGAGCCATCCCTCGTCGGTGGCCGGCACAGCTCAACTCTCTCGGCCTTGCACTCCGACGTGAACGAGCGCCGAGGACGCACCCTCCTCTTCCCCATGCTCTCCATGATGAACATCGTCCTTCCGATTCTTCCGAGGCCAAAGCCTCTGCTCTCCGATGTCCGCCACAGCGGATCGAGCTGGTCGTCCTGGTGCCCGAAGCCACGGACTCTGTCGGCCGGGCCGGCATCGCCGTCGCCCGTGTCCACAACGGCGAGCGAACAGAATGGATCTTCGACAAGAAGAGCCCTGCGGGTCCTGGGCGAGCGAACCGTCCTCCTCGAAGACAGCGCCTGGGCAAGGCAGGAACGCCGGTGACCTCGCTGCCCGTCGTCGCCCGAGGGGTCGCGGACCAGACCGGCCGACTTCCGAAAGTAGGGACCAGGGTTCGAGGTCAACTCATCGGGGCTGCATCAGGGCATTGGGGCCCCTTGCACCCTGTTACGCGGTAGCCATGACCCGGGTCACGGCCATCACCGTTGTCGAGCGTGGCGCTGCCGTACTTTCCATCGGCCACCCACTCGACCTTCAGAGAAAATCGGGCATCCCGCTTGCCTGGATTCATCCTGAGGGTCAGCTGCTGCGGATGACCAGCCGAGACAGTGAAGGGAAAGTCCGTGCGGTCGGGCTCGGCATTGCCGGCTGACGGTGCAACAGAAGGAACTTTCTGAGCAATGTCTACATCAAAAACGGGGCCATGTGTGGCACTTTCGCACTTCTCCGGAGAAGGGCCATCTCCGTCCTTCGGGAGAGTCTCGTCGGGCAGGACGGTGACCTTGATGCCAGTGACCACGATGGCCTGGTCGGTCTTCGCTTGCAGTACGAGGGGAAGCGTGGTGGGTGCGCAGAGGGTGGGGCCCGACGTGTACGCCGTCAGCCCGGGCGGACCCGAGATCTGGTCCCAGGCCCATCCCCACACACCTTGAAGTGCCCCGAACGCCATGGCTCCCAGCAGCGGCAGAACCACAAGCGTCGCCCAATGGGTCCGGTCCCGCAGCGGCGCCCATGGCTGTATCACCGGGGCCGCCTGGGGCAGCGGTTCCGGTCTCGCATCGCTGTCAGGTGGTGGCGTTTCCGCACTTGGATCCTCAGGCATATCGGCCTCTCTCGGAGCCTGATCTCCCATACGGCCCATCTTCTCAAGTCATAGGCGTTCAGGCGTGATTCGGCCGAAATCCACCGATGTGATGTCCTGATGCCAGACGGTCGGCCCTCGACCCCGTGATGGAGTCGCCGGGCCAGGCAGCCTGTCCCAGCCGGCCTGGCCCGCCTCATGCCCAACGGCGCCGCCCTTCTCGACGCCAACGGCAGGCCCCGGGACGTCCTTCACCGGCCAGGAAACCGCCAACCGCAGAATTCGTCTGACCGCCACCCCGGACGAAGGAGCCTTGACCCCGTGCGCTTCGCCCCGGCTCGGGGCACCCGGCGCTCAGTCCGTGTGACGGTTCTCGTGAGCCCTCGCCGTATTTCAGAGGGATGCCCGCGCTGTTCTGCCGGCGGCGGAACACCGGCCGGGCCGGGCTCGACGATCACTACGGTCCAGTCTCATGACGACGACGACCACGATGACGACGACGACGACGCGTACGGTCGAGTACCCGGCCGACGGTTTGACGATGGTCGGGCACCTCGCACTCCCTGCCGGTGTCGACCGCCGGCCCGCGGTGCTGCTCGGACCAGAGGGCATGGGACTCAGCGACGTCGAGCGCCGCCGGGCCGATGCTCTCGCCGAGCTGGGATATGTGGCGCTGGCCTTCGACCTTCACGGCGGGCGCTATGTGGGCGACCCCGAGGAGATGCTGGCCCGTTGCCTGCCGCTGCTCGCCGATCCCGACCGGATGCGAGGCATCGGCCATGCGGCGCTCGACGTGTTGCGCACGGAACCGCGGACCGACCCCGACCGGATCGCCGCCATCGGCTACGGCACCGGGGGCGCCGTCGCGCTGGAACTCGGGCGCGACGGCGTCAACCTGCGCGTGATCGGGACGGTCAACGCGACCACCACGGGCCGACCGGGCGAGGCGGCGCGCATCCGCTGCCCGGTGTGGGCCGGGGTCGGGTCGGAAGACCCCATCATGCCGCCCGCGCAACGGAACGCGTTCACCGCCGAGATGCAGGCCGCGGGCGTCGACTGGCGTCTCACCCTCTACGGCGGCGCCTTGCACGCCTTCCACCACCCGCCGGTCGACCACCCCACGGTCCCCGGCGTCGGCTACCACCCACGGCACGCGCAGCGAGCCTGGCGCGACGTCGTCGACCTGCTCGCCGAGTGTCTGCCCGTGACGGAGGATCCGGGGCATGACCCAGGTGAGCATGCCGGCGCCGGGCACTGACAGCACGGTGCGCATCGCGCATCGCGCAGTGACGCCGAAAGCGCCCTGACGGCCCGGTGGGGCCCGACCATTGAACGAGCGGGCGGTTCCGGTCCGACCACCTCCGGGCATGAAGCGCTCCGGCGGATTCCCTGCCGGGGGTCGCTCCGGTGGTCGTGGTCAGGGTTCGGCGATGAGCCCAGGTCTCGCGCCACGGCCGATTCGCCGCTTCTCCTTCGCCGGGGGAGCTGGAGCGGTTCTTCCGCCTCGTTGCGAAGGCGCTGGAGGCGGCGCGGTCGAAGCGGACGCCGGCGAATCGGCCGGGGTGGGTGGTGCAGTGGGGCTGCGTGCGGATACTCGGGGTATTCCCCGCCGAGCAGTTGGAGGTCGGTCCGGGGGAGTGCTGTCGGCCGAACCGGGACCGCAGGTGCTGCGGGTGCCCCGGTTGTGGCGACGTGCCGACCGGACGGCCGCGCGCCCGGGGGAGGAGGCCGGACGAGCCCTCGCCCCGGCAGGTCTCGGCGAGACTGCCGGGGCGAGTCGGACCACAGCGTTTCCCTGCGGTCGTGGGGTCGTGAGTCCTGTCCCCGACGACGGCACGACGGCACGACGGCGCAGAATGTCGCGGTCAGGAGGAGCCGGGGTCAGCGGACCTCGGTGACCCGGTGTTCCTTGCGCGCGCCACAATTGGAGTTGTACACCTGCACGTGCACGTTGCCGATGCCCCCGCCCCAGTCGACGCAGTGGCCCTTGCCGTACACGTAGGCCGGGCCCGCGTACGACGTGTACCGGCCGAAGTCCTCGCCCCGTTCCGAGGTCGCGTTGACTTCGATCCAGAGGGCCATGTCCACGGCCGCACCGGGGTTGTTGCGGATGGTCGCGACGCAGTTCTTGCCGTTCGAGGCGTTGTACGTGAGGTAGACGGTGCCCAGCGAGCCGATGGCGGCCGAGTTCACGGTCTTGTAGGCGCTTCCGCAGACCTTCTGCGGCGTGGTGTTGGGCGCGGCGGTGGCGGGCGCCGCCAGCGCGGTCGTGGCCCCCAGGGCCAGGGCGGCGAATGCGCTGGTGGTAAGGACGGAACGGGTGAACTTCATGTTTCCCCCTGGTCGTCATGGGAGTTGGTCGCTCCTGCATGGTGTGACATGAAGGACGGCCGAACGGTTCCGCATCGTCCGCAAAAGATGTGATTGCGCCGCCTGAATGGCACGTTCTCGACGCTCCCAGCCCCGTGCGCGGCCGGTTGCAGGCAGGTCCGGCAGCCGTCACACATCGCCGGTCACCGCCCCGGTCGGCAGCATTCAGTCCCACCCCGACCGGACTGACGCATGGGCGGGCGACGGCATCCTCCGCCCCACGGCCAGGTTGCGGGTTGAACGGTCAGAGAGCGGGGTCTTAGGTGATGCGGGCGTTGGGGCAAGAGCCGCGTACCGCAGCAGTGCTTCCCGCTCGCCTGATCGACGGTGAAGCGCCAGCGGTGCTCGGTGCCGACCCACTCAGACATCGTCAGCCGCCTTGAGCGAGCAGCAACCGTACGCGAGTGGGTGGAGAACGGATGGCTGCCGCTGCAGGTTCGTGAGCCTCGGGCAGCGTTGCAGTCTGCTGGACAGCCTGAGGAAACGACGCCGATCTGACCGCTCAGTCGTCCCCGCCGGTCCGTTCGTCGCACCGGGCGTGCCCGGGTATCCCCGCATTGGGCTAGCCTCACGCCATGTCACCGGCGAGGGAACTCATCCGCAACTACGAGCACGCCGAGATCCGCGCCTCGGTGCTCGCGCAGCTCGACCATGTACGGCAGGCGGTGCGGACGCTGACCCCCGAGGAGTTGTCAGCCCCCACCAGGCTTGGCGACTGGACCGTCCGCGATCTCGCCGTCCACATCGCGCTGGCCGTCGGTGCGATAGCCGGCGCGGCCACCCTCGCGGAGCCGTCCCAAACTGAGTTCGCCTTGCTGGACTGGCCGCTGCGCACCGTCGACTATGCCGAGGCGTTCGACCGGGCGACCCGAGAGGCCGTGGATGCCCTCGAAGGCGCCACGGGTACGGGCGGGACCACCGAGGCGCTCGGCGAGCTGTACGACAGGACGGCCAGGGCGCTGGCGGACACCCTTGACGCCAACACCGGCGACCGGCTGCTCGCCACCCGCTGCGGCGGGATGCGGCTCGACGACCACCTGGTCACACGGGCCGTGGAGTTGATCGTCCACACCGATGATCTGAACGCCGCGACCGGCCGTGGGATCACCCTGGAACGGCAGGCCCTGGCCGCCTGCGTACGGCTGCTCGCGGACGCCCTCGCGGAGAGGGCACCGGGTGGCTCGGTCGAGGTGCGGATCCCACCGTACGCGGTGGTGCGGTGCGTTGAGGGGCCCCGGCACACCCGGGGTACCCCGATCAATGTCGTCGAGACCGACCCGCTCACCTGGATCCGGCTGGCGACAGGGCGCACCGGATGGGACGAGGCGCTCGCCGCCACCCGGGTGAGAGCCAGCGGGGAACGCGCCGACCTTTCCGGGCTGCTGCCCCTTCTTGCCTGAGCAGGCCCTGCTGACAGTGACCTCAAGGGAGTCCTCGCGCCGGGGCGGTGCCGGCGAAGGCAACTGCCGGCACTCGAATTGGTTCTGGTGACGGCCGCGTTCGAGTACGGGATGGTGATGCACAGGGCGGAGACCTGGTGCGAGACGGCTGCTCATGGCGGCGGGACGGTGAACTGACGGTCACCGTCCCGCCCGGGTCTCTTCCCGGCCGGGGAGATCAGGAGTACCGAACCCCCGTTCTCCGTTCCGGTCCGGCGGGAGCGTAGGGCCGGCGAAGGGCCCTGGCACCCTGGCCGTGCCCTGTCGTATCAGGCCTGAGGGCCGCCTTCCAGGGAGCTGTCGGGGATCCAGGAGCCGTGGATGCCGGCGGTGACCCGTCGAGGCAGGTGGACGGTGGCGATCCGGTCGAGGCCCGAGGCGTCCAGGACCATCAGCTGCGAGGCGTCCTGCTTGAGGTCGGAGACGACCGTGAGCAGGTAGCCGTCGTCTTCTCTGGTGGCCCCTGCGGCGGGAACGAACACCGCTTCGCTGGGCAGGCGGGCGTCGCCGGCCTCGTGGATGCGGCGGGCGCCGGTGGTGCGGTCGTACTTGACGATGCCGTAGCCGCCGAAGCCGTTCTGGTCGGGGAAGGAGACGGCGTACTGGTAGCGGTTCTCGACGCCCAGGTATGCCTCGTTGAGGGTCGGGAACTCCACCGCGAGGTCGTCGATGATCTGCTCGTCCACGGTGCCCGCCGACAGATCGACCACCCAGCGCCGCGTGTAGGAGCGCGTGTTGGGCTCGGTACCTCGGCCGGGGGCGCCGACCCACCAGTTCCACGACAGTCGGAAGGCCTCGTGGTCCACGGTCGGACCCTCCAGGACGATACGCCCCTGGCCGTCCTCGTAGGCGTTGGAGACATGCAGCATGTTGCCCGGTTCGACGGAGAACCAGCGGATGTGCACGGTGCCGTTCTCGCCGCGCGGCATGACGCCGATGCGGGCGGGCTGCCGGTCGCTCCAGCTGTAGGGGATGCCGGAGTGTTCGGTGGGATCGAAGGTGACGTTGCCCTCCATGAAGACCACATGGCGGCGGGTGATGGCGAAGTCGTGCTTGAGCGCGGCAGTCGAGCCAGGGACCTCGGCACTGTGGATGATCTGGCCCTTGGCGTCGGCGACGTGGTACATCAGGTACGGCGGGAACGGCGAGGACCCGAAGAAGTGGAGCTCGCCCGTCACCGGGTCCTCCTTGGGGTGCGCGGTCATCGCGGTGCGCAGCTTGCCGTCGAAGTCGTAGGCGCCGACCGTCTCCAGGTCCCGATTCAGCTCGAAGGGGAGGTTCGCCTCGCACAGCGCGAGCAGTCGTCCGGCGTGCTCGATGACATGGGTGCCGGCGACACTGGCGGTCAGATCGGGTCCTTGTTCCGTCATGTAGGGGGCACCGTCGAGAGCCGGTGTCTTCACCCAGCGGTTTGCGGTACCACTCGGCTCGACCCTCACGGAGCCGGATGCCGTGGATCATGCCGCTGCCCTTGAACCAGTGGGTGGGGGTGACACCGGGCTTGGGGTTGTGGCCGTTGCGCAGCAGTCGGCCGGTGAGCTCGGGGGGCAGGTTGCCCTCGACGGTGAGTTCGGTGGCCGTGATCTCGTCGGGAACGGGGGTGTAGTGGCCGGTCAGGTAGGGCTTCGCGGTGGTCATCGGGATACCTCTGTCTGTGTGTGCTGTGTCTGTTGCGGGTGATGAAGGGGTCTGAAGTCAGGTCGTCTGTTCGGCGCGGGCCTTGAGGTGACCGAGCCAGTTCTCCAGAGAGTCGTGGAGGGCCTTGCCGAGGTCGTCGACCGCGGCTTCGACCGGGGCACCGCTCCAGGACTCCTCGGTGCGGACGACGACGTGGTCGGCGTCGTGCTCGAACGTCCATACGTGGATGCCCGTGATGCCTTGGGCGGGGCCGCCCCACACGATGCGCTCGCCGGGGACCAGTTCGTGCACCGTGGAGATGATGTCCAGGCCGTGGGTCCGCCAGCGGAAGGAGCAGCCGGGAGCCGGGGGACCGTCGAGCTCGGCATGTTCGATGTCCGGGTTCCAGGTGGGCCATGTCGCGATGCCGGTGTGCAGTTGCCACACGGTTTCGAGCGGCGCGTTGATCACGGTGCTCAGGCGGGCGATGACGGGGGCGTTCTCGTCAATGGTGACCATGGGGGTTGTTCCTGTCTTGAGGTGCTGACGTCCGTGTGGCGTGGGGCCGCCACCGGATGTGGGGAGACGTGGTTGGGTGAGTTCTGCAGAAGGGCTGAGGTACGCGGCGCGGAGACCGATCCCGAACCCGAACCCGGAGCCGACCCCGGACCCGGAGCCGTCCTCCTTACCCGGGCGGTCCGCCGGGTCAGGAGCAGCGCGAGTGCCGCGGTGGCGGCGAGGATCCCGCCCGAGACGCTGAACGCGGCCCGTCAACCGGCGGAGCGGGATTCGAGATGGGGTTGATGGGCTGCTGCGCGGGCGGTGACGGAGCCGGGTGCGCGGCGGCCGGGCCGCTTGCGTGCGTGGGGGTTCATGACGCACACCCTCGTGCGGGGCGCTGTCCACTTTCCAGGCCCGTTGGAGGCGGGGACTGTCCACTCCTGTCTGCGCCTGTCCACCCGCCGCGGGACGGACCTGCACGCCGGGCTACGCGTACGCGACGGGGCCGTGTGGTTCCCGCTGCCGGGCGGACCTCGCAGAACAGCTTCGTGACGCGCAGTCATTTCTTGGGTGTCTTTCAGGATGCTGGTCCCGAGTTCTTACCCGTGGCCTCGAGGGTCGGCTCGCAGACAGCCCCTGTCTTTTCGCTGCTCGCCGTGACCGTGCTTTCACCCACCTGACCGGTCCCCGGTAGGGGTGCTGAACGTGGACGCCATTGCCTCGCCGAAACGGCTGTCGTGGCGCATTGTGAGGGACGCGAGCCGCTCTGGCCGACGCGGTACCGGTACTCGGGCGGGGAGGGGCGCACGAGCCGCGCCGAATCATTCGGACTTGCTGCACAAGGCTCGGCTCTTCCCCAACCGAGCCCGCTGCTTCTGGCCCCGATCTCGGCGGACTTGGAGCCCGGCTCGTTGTCGGACGGGGTCTCTGGCCGTGCGTGCGAAAGTGCCACCCCCTCCTATGGACAGGGGTGTTGGCGGGCCATCGCCTGGGCTGCCGATCCAAGTCCGCATGACGTCCGGCCGCTCACGTGATGCGGCCGCCAGGATCTGAGATGGCTCGTGGCGCATGACGATCTTCGGCGTAGGGTCCCTTGCTCGCGCGTAACTCGCACATACGTTCGTGCGGTTCGATAAGAATGAGCAAGGTCCTTCGTGCTCTAACCAGAAGCTGGCTGGCGAGAGTGACCATTGGCGTGACGCTGTTGTCGCTGCTGCCGCCGGCCTCGCCACCACTGCTTTCGCCGAAAGCCAGTCCGCGCCCCGGCGATTGATGCTCCCCCGTCGGCCACCCCTGCGGCTGGACCCGAGCCCGCCAGACTTGCCGCCCCCGCCCATGGCCGCCCCAAGTCCGGGGCACAACCGTCGCCCGGCCCGCTGTTCGCGGCGATCGTCTACGTCCTGGTCAGCGGGTGCGCCTCGCGGGCCCTGCCGCCCTGTTTCGGGATAACGAAGGTCACAGAACAGCCGGCGCTGGACGGCGGGAAACAGGCCGCGGTCGCTGCCTCGTTGTGTGGAAAACGAGCTGATCCACTACAAGTTGAAGCCGTTCACAGGGACCGCCGCACCCCATCGGGGCCGCCCTCAGCCGGACCAGCCCCGTCGAGTTACGAGTCGGGCAGACGCCGCGAATGAGAGGCATCCCGCACCTGCGGAGGATGGGGGAGGGGTGGCCGAACTCCATGAGCGGTGTGCAACGCGTTGCTCAGTGAGTCAGGTTGGCGATGAAGGATTCGGCTGCCGACCACGGGGTCGGTTCGATGCCGAAGCCTCTGTGCGCGTCGGGTCCCTGAATGTGGACCAGTCTGCCGGACAGGTAAACGGCATCTCTGGCCCGGAACGCCCCGGTGTACGCACCGAGATCGCTGCGCAGGTGGGTGATCCGACGGGCGAACACGGCCGGCTCGTCGACGGTGGACTCGATGACCGTGTCAACCACGATGCCGTGGAGCGCCGGGGTGGCCAGGCCTTCGGAGTGGTCCGTGATCCTGGCGAGCACGGAGATCGCTCCCACTTCCTTGGCGACCACCCCTGCGAACGTCTAGGTCGTGTCCGATGGGTCGTGTGGCGCCGCTGCTGGGCACTCGTTCCGTGAGGCATGGGGCGGGGAGATCTTTCGGACGAAGAGTGGGCTCGGCTGGAGCCGCATTTGCCGGCGAATCGTGGTCGGGGTGGACGCTGGCAGTGTCATCGTCGTGTGATCAACGGGATTCTGTTCCGGCAGCGGACCGGCCTTCCTTGGCGTGACCTGCCTCCCTGCTTCTGTAGCTGGAAGACGGTTCACGACCGTCATAGAAGGTGGTCGGCGGACGGCAGGTGGGAGAGAATCCTGCGGGCCGTCCAGGCCGACGCGGATGCCGAGGGGCGAATCGACTGGAGCATGGTCAGCGTCGATTCCACGACCTGCCGCGCTCATCAGCACGCGGCCGGCGCCTCCACTCGCGCCCCGAAGATCACGGGTCGGCACAGGAGTCCGGTGCGCCATCGCTCCGATGAGGGAATGGGACGCTCGCGAGGCGGGCTCACAAGCAAGATCCACCTGACCGGAGAAGGTGGGCGCCGCCCGCTCGGGTTTCTCGTCACGCCCGGCCAGTGGGGGGACGCACCGCAGATGATTCCCGTCCTGGACGAGATCCGGGTGCCCCGACAAGCCGGTGGACGACCGCGGACCCGGCCCGACCACGTTGGGGGAGACAAGGCCTATTCGTCACGCCGTAACCGCCGTCACCTGCGCAGACGCCAGATCAAGCACACGATCCCCGAGCCGAGAGACCAGCGGGCCAATCGCCGGCGCCGCGGCAGTCAAGGCGGTCGACCCACAGGATTCGACAAGACGATCTACCGACGACGCAACGAAGTCGAGCGGACCATCAACCGGCTCAAGAACTTCCGAGCCGTCGCCGCGCGCTTCGACAAGCGGGCGTACGTCTTCCACGGAACGGTCACCGTGGCCGCGATCCGCCTATGGCTCCGTCCGGAGTGAAGCGCCCCGTGCAGAAGTCCTTGGCACCCGGGTAGTGGTGGCGAAGCTCGCTGAGTACGCGCTCGTCGACAGCCCTGACATCCCACAAGGAGCTGTCGAACTCTGTCAGAACGAGCACCAGCTCGCCCTCGGCGAACCCACGCGCTTCGGCGTCGATCAACTGGAGGAACGGGGTCGTCAACGACAGCAGTGTCAACGTGTCCATGCCTGCGTCGGCGGACTTCCGCTTCATCTCGACACAGCGAGGATCGACGACCTCGTCAAATTCGACGCGCCACGTGAGGTGCAGGCCGAAGCTGCCGAGACGAATCAGTAGCTCAGCCAGGGTCACGTAGTGCTTTCCGTACCAGGCAGGAAACGTAATCCCCTTCATCCCCGCCTCTGCTTCGGCGGTATCACGCGCCATGCGCCCCCTTCGTTCAGCGAACAGTAAGGCCAAGTCTGTCCCTGATCAGCTCACACGACCCGTCGGACACCCCCTAGGCGGGCCGCGTCGGCGGCGACGACGTTGCCGTACGCGCTGCACCAGGATCCGCCGGTCAACGTGCAGCCGGCCGCGACCGCGGGGCTCCTCGACGGCCTCGGCGAGGATGACCTCCTGCGGGTGTCGCAGCCGTCAGTGGCGTTCAGCCTGCGGTTCCCGCGTTCGTACAGGCCTCGCGTACAGCCCTCGCGCTGCTCGACGACGGGGAGCCGGTCCGCGCCGGTGTCCGCCAGCGTAGCTGATCCGGCATCAGACCTGGCAGATCAGCCGCCGAACCGTGGCCCTGTCGCCTGTCGCCTGTCGCCTGTCGCCTGTCGACGCCGACCTGCCGAGCAGTCGGTGGCCCGGTACAGCATCATCCGCTTCCTGTCGTCCGCGGCGAACGGCTCGGTGCAGCTCAGCACCTACTGGCAGTTCGTGACCGCCTCGGGGACGAGTCGGCGAACCGTGCGGCCCAGCAGCTCGGCAGTGCAGAGGGCGAACGTGCGCTCGCGTCAGTTCACGCTCTGGCTGGCCGGCTTCGGCGCTCGAGTCCGCCGTGAAGCCTGCCGCACTACACTCTGTACGTGGCTGAGACACGGGTGGGGGAGTGGCTGGTCGACGAGTCCGCTCCGTTGGGCAGCGGGCAGTCTGCACGAGTACTGGCAGCCCGGCGGATCCGCACAACACATGGAAGGCATCGTCGAGCAGCGGGCGGTAAAGATCTACCACGCCCGGGGCAGCGCCGACCAGCGACGACGTGCCCTGGAAGAGATCCGGGTCCAAGAGCAGTTGCTCGGATGCCCCCACGCAGTGGCATACGTGGACGCATTCGTCGCCGAGGACGGGCCGTACGCCGGCTGCCTGGTGCAAGTCATGGAGCTGGGGGACCGCTCGCTCGGCGACCACCTCGCCGCCGAAGGCCCGCTCCCTCCGGGCGAGGCGACCGCCGCCCTGGCCGGGGTCGCCTGGGCGCTGGAGGACGTGCATCGCCGTCACCTCGTCCACGCGGACGTGAAACCGGGCAACATCGTGCGCTGCCGGGGCCTGTGGAAGATCGCGGACTTTAACGTGACCGCGGCGCTGCGCGAGACCGCTGCCTGGGACTTGGGCGGGACGTACACGTACATGTCGCCGCGAAGGATGCGGTCGGTGCTGGCCGGGCGGCCCGAAGTGCGCCCCGTCGACGACCTTTGGGCACTCGGCATCGTCTTGGGCGAGTGCCTGCTCGGTGAACTACCCATGCGTATCAACCACGTCTCGGAAGAAGAATCACTGCGCCTGGCCGACGCGGTGCTCGCCGCGCTCCCAGGGGCCGGCACAGACTCCCGCACGGTCGACCTCGTACAGCAGTTGCTGGCGTCCGACCCGGCACGCCGGCCCGCCGCAGGCGCGGTCGCGCACAGGCTGCGCGAACTGGCGACAGCGGCCACGCTTGCCCCCACGCGGCCGCTCCCGCGAGCGGTGTTCACGGTCGCCTCGTACGGGGACCCGCATCTTGAGGTCTTCGCCGCCGACACGCGGGGGACGCAGCACGGCTGGGCCATCAGCGCCTGGGACGGCTGGTACCCGATGGACGCAGCCGGCCCAGGGCCCGTGCGCGCACTGGCCGCCGGTTCCCCGGAGACCTACCGGCAGCATCTGTGGCTCCTCGATCACGAGGGGAGGCTGTGGCGGCGGGCGCTGGCCGTTGACCGAGAGACCTTCGAGCCGACTGAGGCCTGGTCGCCCTGGTCAGACGTTCCGCTGCCCGGTGGAGCGACACTGACCGACATCGCCTCGGCCGGCGCGCCGTGGACCGCGCACCGGCTTTACGCCGTCGACGAGGACGGCGCCGCCCGATACACCGACCGACGGGACGGCGGGGATTGGTCGGACTGGTCACCGGTCCCCGGCGCTCCAGCCGATCTGGGTGGCGCTGCGGCCCGGGGTGTCCTGCGGTGCGCTGGCCGCCCTCGATCGCGCGGGCACCGTGTGGCACAGCCCGGGTCTCGGCGCCGCACGCTGGCGTCGCCCCTTGGGCGAGGACCAACCGCCGGTTCGCTCCATCGTGCCGCTCCCCGACGAGGCCTTGGTCGTTCTCACGGAGGACAACCGCTGCGTGCTCCACCCCGGCGGTCTGGTCTCCGGCCTCTTTCCCGAACCGCCACCCGGTCACTACACGGCGCTCGGAGGCAGTTCGCGCTGGAACGGCCACGTCGAACTCGTCTTGGGTGAGGATGATGGACGGCTCGTGCACACCTGGGCCGAGCGCGACGCCACCGGGCGCTGGCGATGGGACACCCGCTGGTGGGACCTCCGGAGACCAGCACCCGCCTAAGGGCTCGCAGAGAATCAGGTATTGCTTCCGATGGTTCTGTTCGTTGGTGTGGTCTGTGCACATATCTGATGAGGTCGTGACCAACTCAGCCCAAGGTTATTGGTGTTGTTCATCTGGACGCGCGGCAGCGTCGTCTGCTGATGGGGGCCGAAACCCGAATCCTGGGGCACGGCGGGACCCGGGCGGTCGCCGGAGCTGCGCAGGTCAGCGGGATCACAGACCGCAAGGGCGTGAGCGCGAGCTGCCCGACAGCTCGTTAGTTTCCAGCAGGCCGGAGTCGACCTCGGCACCTTCCTGTCACAGATGGGCCGCATGACCGCCGCAGTCCACCAGTCCGTCGTGGCCAACACGGCCCGGACGAAGGCGGAGGGCACCGACCGGCGGGCCGACCTCTTCAAGGCGACGATGCCCGGGGGCATGATGCACGACGCGCGACCGGCCCGCGCCGGCGACCGTCGCCCCCGCTCTTGGACCCACCCGCCGCTGCTCCGGGCACTCTGGACGGGAACAGCGTGGAGATCCGGTGGGCCACTTCGAGTGCGACCGTCTCATGGCCCCGTATGTCGATCGTGGTTACGCTCTCGTCCCTCATGTCTCAGGGACCGATCAGCACGGGGACGAGTTGCGCGACGTCGCCAGTTCCACCCCATCGAGTGCGATGCGGGAGATCTGCTGCGGCGCGTTGGTCTGCCTCGTCCTCGCCGCCGCCCTCATCTGGGCAAGCCGGTGACCACCACAGAACCTAGATCCGTTCCAGCGGGCGGTGAGGGGGTGGAGGGGCTCGACCTTGATGGAATCGTCGGGACAAACGGTCCCTCCACGGCGGACCACAGCCATGAAGCCACACTTGGACGTGAAACTCGCCGGACAAGGGGTCCATGGCGAAGACCTCACCGAGCAGCCCCTTTCGGAAGTCGTTGTTCTTCGAGCACGGGTTGCGCAGTCCGGTCACCTCAAGCACCGCCTGCTCCCCGAGATGGAGCAGAGCGCCGGTGGGCAGGCCCAACAGGTCCACCCCGCGCGTGGTGATGTTCTCGCCGAGCCGGCCCGCGAGAGACTCTGAAGCCCTTGAGCGCGAGTTCGTCGAAGAGTTCCTCGTGCATCAGGTGGACCTGACGCAGGTTGGGCAGGTTCGGCTCGTAGGTCATGCGGAACCGGTGGCGGATCGTCTCACCTGCGTGAACGTCTCCTTCCACTCCGAGCCCCGCGAGCAGCCTGATGGAATCGCGGTTGGGCTTGCTGAACGAGTACCCCTTGTAGCGGCTCACTGCGGTCACCTGACCAGGCATCACGCCCTCCACCTGTCGTCGCTCTGCGGCCGGTCGATCATAGAGGCGGTGCAGGCAGCCTCGTGGCGACGAAGCGGAAGACCCGGATGCCCCCACCACGGGGTTCCGGCGGTCTCGCGCGCGATGGAACACCACCGCGGGCACCGTCCGGTGCCCGCGAACTCGCGGTGACCCGCGAGGCGTAGGGGCAGCGCCCGTCGGGGCCGGCCTGCTCGTCACCGAGTTGGCGTGCGGCGGTGATGCGGCGGTGGGCGGTGCGGGTGCTGATTCCGTCGCGGGCGGCGATGTGGGCCGCGTTCGGCAAGGTAATTGGGGTCTGTGAGTTCGGCGGCGAGTTCGCGGACGGCGGTTTCGCGAGGGGTGTTGCGCTGGTCGCCGGCCGCCCGTCGGGTGTCGATTTTCGTGGCGGGGCCACCAGCGGCGACCGTAGAGCTCGATGCCGGACGTCAGATCCCTCCGGCTGAGGCCGTGAGATTTGGCGGCGGCAGGGGCCAGGAGTAGGTCAGAATCTGGTCTATATAGCCTTTAGCCTGCGGTCTATGCAGAAATACGAGGACGGCGTCGAGATTCTTGTCCCCGCCAGCCCGGCCGAGTTGGAGGCATGGCTCGACGAGCATCACGGGGAGCGGACCGCGGCTCTGGGTGAAGATCGCCAAAAAGCATACCGGCATCCCGTCGCTCACCTGGGAAGAGATGGTCGACACGGTGCTCTGCTTCGGCTGGATCGACGGTCTGCGGCACGGCTTCGACGACACGTACTTCCTGCAGCGCACGACGCCCCGCCGCCCTCGATCTCCCTGGTCGCAGGTGAACGTCGACAAGGCCGAGGCCCTGATCGCCGAGGGATGGATGCGCCCCGCGGCCTCGCCCAGGTCGAGGCTGCGCGGGCGGACGGTCGCTGGGCGACGGCATACGCGTCGCAGAAGAACGCCACCGCACCGCCGGATCTCCTCGAGGCGCTCGACGCGAACCCGACGGCGCGGGCGTTCTACGAGACGCTCGGCAAGTCCAACCAGTTCGCCCTGTGTCTCAGCCTGGTCACCGCCCGCACCGAGAAGACCCGGCTGGCCCGCCTGGAGCGGATGGTGGCGACAATGGCGAGGTCCGAGCGGCCATCATGATCAACCAGACTGGGGGTCTAGGTCGTGTCTTCAAAAGATCTTGAGTGGTGGATCATGGTTGGGTGATACGTCGCCATGAACTGTCTGATGAGGAGTGGGAGTTCGTCCGGCCGCTGCTGCCTGAGTCCTTGCTCGGGCGGAAGCGGTTGGACGACCGGACCGTGCTGAACGGGATCGTGTGGAAGTTCCGGACGGGCACGGCCTGGCGGGATGTGCCTGAGCGGTATGGCCCGTGGGCCACGCTGCATACCCGGTTTCGCCGGTGGGCTCTGGACGGCACCTTCGAGCGGATGCTCCGGGCCGCGCAGGCCCGGGCGGATGCGGCCGGCGACATCGACTGGCTGGTGTCGGTCGACTCGACCGTCGTGCGAGCCCACCAGCATGCCGCCGGGGCCCGAAAAGGGGGCTCCGCAGTCCCGGCCTCGGACGCTCCCGAGGTGGTCTGACCAGCAAGATTCACCTGGCCTGCGATGCCTACGGTCGTCCGCTCGCCTCCGTGGTCACGGGCGGCAACATCAACGACTGCACCCAGTTCACCACCGTGATGGAGGCGATCCGGGTGCCCCGCATCGGCCCGGGCCGCCCCCGAGTGCGGCCCGTCCACGTGCTGGGGCGACAAGGGCTACAGCTCCCGGGCCATCCGCACCTGGCTGCGGCGCCGCGGCATCGGCCACACGATTCCCGAGCGAGCCGACCAGGTCCGCAACCGGCTCCGGCGCGGCAGCCGGGGCGGGCGCCCGCCGACGTTCGACAAACAGCTCTACAAGCGGCGCAACGTCGTAGAACGGTGCTTCAACCGCCTCAAGCAGTGGCGCGGCATCGCGACCCGCTACGACAAGACCGCCGAGTCCTACCAGGCAGCCGTCACCCTCGCCTCGCTCCTGATGTGGGCGTGACATTTTGAAGACAACTCCTAGCGGGCCCGACTCTCGGCAGAAAGGCGCTCGGCGGAAAACGCACGCGCGCGGCGTTCTCGGCAACGACATCCTGGCCGAGCTGATGGTCGGGGCGGACTGGCCGCAGTCTGCCCGCCGGCTCGGCGTACTTCAGCAGGCGGGAGTCGAGCAGGTCGTCGTGATGGCGTCGTCGGCGGTAACGGGTTCGACCTGTTTGGTCAGGCGGCCACTGTGAGCGCGGCTTGCCCGACAGCGGCCTCGGCTTCGGCCACGGTCCGCACAAGTGCATCGGTGCCGAACTCTCCCGCGCCGAGATGAGCGTGGCGTACGAGTTGCTGTTCCGCCTCATCCCCGACCTCAGGCTGTTGCTGCCCCTCGAGCGACTCCCCTTCAGCACCGAACTCACCTCTACAGCCTCGACGAACTGCTGGTCACGTGGTGACCCCGTACGCCCCGCGCCTCGATTTCCCGGACGTCCCCGACTTCGCGGATCTCCCGGACCTCTTCGCCTTCTTCGACGACGGCTTCCCGGCCTACGAGTAGATCCCGCGATACCTGGTAGTGACGCTGCGCTCCGAGACCTGCCTGCAGGGCGAGACCGGTGCGGAGCACCGTGAATGGGTTTCCTGCCGGGGATCCGCTCACCGACGGTGGCTGGAGGGACCGCGGCGGCCAGGAGGACGGGAAGGGCTGCAAGGACGGGCAGGACCGGGAGGACGGCGCCGGGGAGGACGTGACCGGCGCCCGCCGGCACGACGTCCTGCACGTGGCGGCACGCCGTCTGCCTGGGCTGGCCCCCCGTCCTGCGCTCCCTGGCCGGCCTGAAGCGGCGCTCGGACCCCGGCCCTGTGCCTCCGGGAGGACGGCGCTCGGGCGGTGCTCGCTGAGGAGGCGGTGTTCCGGCACGCCCGAACGGCCGGCCGGGAGCTGGACGTACGGGTGGCCCCGGACCTGCCCGCCCTGGTCCGGCGAGAGACCTCCGGGCTCGAAGTGGCGGCGCGTTCCGGCGCGGAATGGACGCACGCCGTCCGCACCCGGGTTGCCTGCCTGCGCGCGGTGTGGGCGCACGACTGGGGAGTTCTTACTGGGCGACCTCGCCACATGATCACTGCGCTTTCGTCCGCCTGCCCCGCGCCCACGACCGCCGGCATCACCGGGCGGTGACGTGGTGGGTGCTCAGTCGGTCGAGGACACCCTGTCGTTGAAGGTGTTTCACGCCGAAGTACGAGCCGTCGGCGTTGTAGATGTGCACCCTGCTCAGGTTGGCGATCCGCTCGCCCGGGTTCACCTGAATGTACTTACCGCTGTACCAGGAGTCCTGGTACAGCCTGACGCTGCCGGCCGAATTGTTGATCACCGACGACGTCATGTCGTTGAAGCGATCGTCCTTCAGGTCGTGGTGGGGGAGGCCGAGGTGGGCGACGACCAACATTGACCCGTTGTAGTCGTAGTCCTTGTAGAGACAGACCTGGACGGGCCGCAGTCCGAAGCCGCCGCGTTCGCCGGGCTGACCGAGAGCACCGCACCACCGAGGACGAGAAACCGCTGCTGTAGCGGAGGAAAGCACACGTGATCGCATGAGTGACCTTTCGAAGTCCATTTGTGCAGCAGCGGGTGTGAGTGGAGTCGTGCCGTTGCGATCGGGCTCCGGAGCCGTGGGCCGCGAGCCCGGTCGCCAACGAGATGGTCTCTGGCCGAGCCGTCTCAGCACGTCGACGATGCCCGGTCGTTGAAGGTGTTCACACCGAACCACGAGCCGTCGTTGTTGTAGATGGCCACGCTGCTGAGATTGGCGATCCTCTCGCCCGGCGCCAGTTTGACGTATTTGCCGCCGTGCCCGATGTCCTGGTAAATCCTGATGGTGCTGGGGGAGTTGTTCACCACCGATGACGTGATGTCATTGAACTCCCAGCCCTTCAGGTTGGGGATGCACGCCCCGATCCTGGTGATGTTCAGCATTCGTCCGCCGTAGTTGTACTCCTGGAAGAGACATATCTGATTCGACCCGCAGTCCGATTCCGCCGCTTGCGCCGGAACTCCCGAGCCGGCCAGTACTCCACCGGTGACCAAAGCCGTCGCGGCAACAGCGGCCAGCACTTCTCACTCGCATATCCGTAACTCCATTTCACAGGGGGGACATATCGTTCATCGTGCGCACTGAGTCTTCCCGTGGCTCGGAAGACCGGCCGCGCTCAGTTCTAGACGCTAGGACCGAGCAGTGGACGAAGTGTGGAGAGATCGTGGATCCGCCGGCGGGGACGGGTTCTATCTCCCGAGCTCGGCGAGCAACCGGTCGGCGCGCCGCACGAACAGGTGGGCTTCCTGGCCCAGCGCGACGGCGCGAGCCGTCTCGGCCCGGCGTACGGCGAGGCGGTCATCGCCGGCGGCACGCGCCAGCTGTGCGCGCAGCAGGATGACGAGCGCCTCCGATGAGCTTTGTCCGTATCGCTCCAGGCAGTCCTGTGCGTGGTCGAGGGCTACCGCGGCTGCGTCCAGGGCCTGTGCGGCCATGCGCATCTCACCCAACAGCGCGTACCAGGTCGAGACGCACGTGCGAACCGGGTCCACGAGATGTTCGAGAATGAGCCGCTCGGCCTCGTCCGCGGCGCTTCACGGGATCCTGCCCCCTCATGGCCAGCGCCCAGCACCGGGCCAGCCGCAGGTAGGTGCCGAGAGAAGCGAACGAGAAGGACGGGTCAGTGGCGATTCCGCGGTCGGCCGCACGCAACGCCCAGTTCACGTCGCCGATCACCGCGGCGGTCCGCGCCTCGAAAGGACGTCGCGACGGTGACGGCGTAGGGGTCCCCGGCCCGCGGCCACCGCGATGTCCGCGAGCAGTACGCGCGCGGTGGCCGTCTCTCCGTGGTAGCCCGCGATCTCGGCGAACATCCCGGCGGCCATCAGCCGCACGCCGTCACGGACGGGATCGCTCCCCTGATCGCCGCCGCTCTCGGCGGCATCGGAACGCGTCGCGCTCAGCCGCCGGAACGACTCACCGATGTTTCCGAGGCACCAAGCGTGGATCCCAGCGGCAGCCCTGCCGTACGAGCGCACGACCGGGTCCTCGGAGGTCGCTCCCATCTCCTGCAGACGTAGAGCGAGTTGGCTGCTGCGGTCCAGCTCGAGGGCCTGACCGTGCGCGGTCCAGCGGGAGAAGAGGAATCCGGCGGCTTCGCGCTCGCGCCCGAGGCCCTGCGCGAGCCGCTCGGCCCGCTCCGTCAGGCTGACGGAGGCGGTGCCGTACATCGAGCGCATCCCGACGACGGCGATCAGCTGCGAGAGCGCCGCGAGCTCTGGCCCGGGGAGCGACGACCTGCGCGCCAGTTCGACCGCCGACCTAAGGTGCCGCTCCGCCGCTCCCAGCGCCGTCTTCGCCGAGGCGCGGGTTCCGGCCCGCACCAGCGCCGCGACGGTACGGGCCGGGTCCACCACGGGGCCCGCCGCCCACAGGTGGTGCGCGAGCCGCTCGGCGACGGACTCATCGCTCAGGCCGCTTTCCTCGATCGCGTCCGCGATGCGCCGGTGCGAGGCGGCGGCACGGCCGGGCGGGATCGCTTCCGACAGGGCTTGGCGCACCAGGTCGTGGGTGAACCGGTAGGAGAACGGGTCCCCGGGCGTCGGGCCGACAAGACCGAGTCCACGGACGGGTTCGAGGAGTTCGAGGCAGGAGGGGACGCCCAGGGACGCGGTAAGAGCGAGCAGGGTGAGCTCGACGGTCCGGCCGACGAGCGCTGCGACCTCCAGTAGTTCCCGCACCTCGGGTTCGAGTACGGACAGCCGGTTGCGGACGGACGTCACGGACCGACACGGGGACACCGCTTCCCCGCACCGTCTCCTTCGTGACCCCGCCGGTGGAGGCCAGCAACCGCCCCAGCTCTTGGACGAAGAACGCGTTGCCCGCGGTGCGGGCGTGCACCAAGTCGGCCACCTCGGCCGGGGGCAGGTGGCCCGTCTCCCGACGCACGAGCTCGGCCACTTCGAGGGGGCTGAGCGGTCCGACGAGGATCCGGCGGTGCCCGGCGGTGCGGCTGGCCGTGGCGAGAGTCCGCACCAGCTCGGAGCGGGGCGAAGGCCCGCGGTTGCGCAGTGCCCCCACGAGGCGGTGCCGGCGGGAAGCCGGGCGACGACATGGTCCAGCAGGTGCAGCGAGCTCGCGTCGGCCCACTGGAGGTCGTCGAGGATCATGACCACGGGCCGGGCGGCCCGCCGCCTCCGCGATCACCCCTACGACCTGCTCGGACAGACGGAACCGGGTGTTCGCGCCCCATGTGGCCAGCGCCGCGGTGTCCTGGCTCGTGGAAGCCGATGAGGTGGCCGAGGTCGCGGGCCCGCCACTCCTGGCGGCGGGCCGGCGGCATGTCGTCGAGCAGGCTCGTGAGCGTCTCGACCCACGGCCACATCGTCGGCGTGCCCTCCCCCTCGTGGCAGTGGCCCCGGACCACGAGGGCGCCACGCCCCTGCGCGTGTCGGGCGATCTCTTCCAGGAGCCGGCTCTTCCCGGCTCCGGGCTCACCTTCGAGCAGGACGACGGCCGTCCCGTCACCCAGTGCCGGCTCGACGGCGCGGCGCAGCGCGGCCATCTCCGCCGACCGGCCGACCAGTCGGCCGAGGCCCCCGGGCGCGGGCGCCGTCTCTGTCGGCACAAGGGGTGTCGGTACGTCGACGAGCGCAGCGACGGGCCCCGCGACGGTGCTCGGGCGGATCGACGGGATCTGGGCGAGCACCCGCGCGTGGGCCGTCGTCAAGGCGGCGCCGGGGTCGATCCCGAGCTCGTCGGCGAGCCGTCTGCGCACCGTGTCGAACACGGTCAGGGCCTCCGCCTGTCGGCCGGGAGCCCCCCAGCGAACTCACCAGGCCGGCCAGCACGGGTTCGTGCAGGGGGCCATGGCCGCGGCGAGGCGCAGGGCGCGCAGCACTCGGTCGGGCTGGCCGAGCGACAGCGCGGCCCCGGTCGCTTCGACGCAAGCCTGGAAGTACTCGTCGTTGAGACCGGCGAAGATCGGCGCGGCGGCGGGGGCGTGGCTCCAGCCGTCGCCCGCCGGGCCGTTCCACAGATCGAGCGCCTCGAGAAAGTGATCGAGCGCCGCCGCACCGTCGTGAGCGACGAGCGCCGCTCGGGCGACGTCGCACAGCTGACGGAACCTCACGAGATCGAGGACGTCCGGTCCGGCCGCGCACAGATAGCCGCCGCCCCGCTTCAGGACGTAGGCACCGGCGCTGCGGGGAGGCAGGTCAGGTTCCAGCAGGCGTCGGAGCGAACCGACGTACTTGTGGATGACGTTCAACGCGCTCCCGGGTGCGTCCTCACCCCACATCAGGTCGATCAGTTCACCCGTGCCAGTGGGTCGGCCGCCGCGAGCCAGCAGCAGTGCAAGGAGGTGGGCCTGTTGGCGCGGACCGGCGTCAAGTTCCGTCCCGCCGCGCCAGACCCGCAGCGGACCGAGGACCTGTAGCCGAAGTGTGCCGTCCAGCGTCCCGGGCAGCAGCCCGTCGATGCCGTCAGGAACCAATAGTGTCATCGTCTGTCGACCCCCCGACGGTCCGGATCACCCCGTGGCCCCCGTGTAGCACCGGGCCAGTAGAGCGCTACTCTGCCCCCGGCAAGGTGACTCTAGTCGCTGGAGCCTCACTCCAGCCAGAGCCAAGTTCGGTCGTCAGAAGGCCCCATGGCTGAAAGACGGCACCTCACCGAGGACACGTCACCTCGGATGACGGACGAGCGGCGAACGAGAAGGGAATCAAGGCGTTGTCGCAGCACACACCACCAGCGAATCGTCGGGACGAGTAATGCCGAGATGACCCGGCAGGAGGTCATCAAGGCGGCTCGGAAGCTGTTCGCCGCACAGGGCTACGAGCAGACCACGGTCGAGAAGATCGCGCGCGAGGCACGGGTCCTCCGCAGCCACCGTCTACGCCCAGTGCGGCGGGAAGGCGGGGCTGCTCCGGACGCTGATGGACGTGTGGACCACGAGCCCGACGGTGGAGCGGATCATCACCGACGCGGCTGGAGCCACCACGGGTCCGGCCAAGCTCAAGGCCCTGGCCGACGGCTACGTCGCGCTCACCGCAGAGGCCGGCGACATCATGGGCATCGTCGAGCGCGCCGGCCGCCAGCTCACCGGTGGCCGCGGAGTTCCTCGCAGTCGCCGACCAGCGACATCTGCGGGCGCTGGTGACGATCACCGAGGGCATCGACAGGATCGGTGGCCTGGCCGAGGGACTCCCGGTGACCGACGCGGCCCGGATCATCTACTTCCACTTCCGAAACTCCCAGTTCGCCCTCGCCACCGGGACCTTCGGGTGGGGTGTCGACCGCGGGACGCGGTGGCTCCTGGAACGGGTCGAGGCCGCGATCCTCAAACCCTGACCGGCGCCTCGTCCGGGCCCGTACGCACCCTGATACCACCGGCACGTGCCGGTGATTGACTTCTCACGGGGCGGCACGCCTGCGTGTCGCCCCGCGCCACGTCTGTCCGTCGAGCCGACCAGAGCAACCTGTCCCCGGACCGAAAAGCGGACCGAGCGGTTCGGGCAAGAGCACGCGGCTGTCCTGCGTGATGGGCCTTGTCCGCGCCCCGAGCAGCAGCGCCACGGTGTGTAGAGGACGGGCACGGACAACGCGCCCGACGCTCCAACAAGCGGGCACGACGGCCATGGACCACAGCGGCTGCTGCAGGTTGAGCGTAGGGGCCTGCTCCTGCGCGAGGTAGAACACGAAGCGGCAGTCGTAGTGCAGGTGCCCTGGTTCGCCCTTGTCCGTGCTCGGGCTGATCCTGTGGACGTCGATGTCGATCGGGCGCGCCCAGAACCTGTCGGGTCAGCCCCAGGGCCCCCGGCGGGATACCGGCCTCCTCCGACCCTCGCGTAGTGCGGAGGCGAGCAGGGAGCGGTCGCCGGTGTTCGCCCGGGTGACCGAACGACGTAGGCCGTAACGTTCTTGCGGACTGCGGATGCGGATGCGGCTGGGCGACACGGAGTGCTGTTCACCTTTGACGAGGGTCTTGTCCGGGGCTGCGACGGTCCGTGCGGTGGCCGAACGCCATCGGGCTTCCGCGTGGTCGGAGGGACGTGTGGATCGTGGATCCGGTACCGGTCGGGCGCCGGCGTGAGTCCGTACGGGCCGGCCGGTCCTGGGCGGCGGCGGGGAACGGGTGTCAGCGGTCCCGGGAGAGCGCGAGGAGGCCGGCACCGACTGCTGACGCCTCGCCACAACCCGCGCCCGCGCAGAACAACAACTGGCGGCGCAAAAGCCGCCGCACCAGTTCTGCCCGTGTCGCAGAAAGCGGTCTACCGGCGCGATGGCGACCCGAATTCCTCAGCCGAACTCGCTGGAAAGGTGGTTGCGGGTCAGGATCCGTTGGGAGCGGGGTGAGGGCGGGCATGAGGGTGGTCAGTAACCGTGTGCATGAAGTCCGGCTGGACGGGGCGGGGCCGGCGCACCGGACGTCGCCCCGCAGGTTCTCCCGATCGGGGGTGGCCGTCTCGGTGCTCCCGCTCGCGGTCGAGGATCGAACCGGCTACCAGCGCACCGGTTTCCGGGTGGACGGCGGGACGCCGTGAGGCGGACGGCGACTCCACCGAGGCTCTCGCACCTTTCCGCTCGTGGGCGACGACGCTCCATCCCTTAGCAGTCGCCCAGCCCGAGTCCCCACCCCGGCGAACCTTTCCGGTCACAGCACTAGCCAGGAACACCTCTGGCCTTGCCGGCCTTCCCAGAGGAGAGCCGCGTGCGTTGTGCACACGTGGCGGGATTCTCCATTCCTGGGTTGGCCCCGTCATGGGCTGGGGATCCTGCGGCCCATGGTTAGAGTGCGCGGGTGCGCACTCGTCTGCCTCTGCCGCATTGGTGCCCCTTCTTCTCACGCCGGGGGCTGGATCTGGTGGATGCCGTTCATCGTTGGTCTTCCTTGTCCTGATCGCGGATGTGGCCGTCCAAGGGACAGGAGCCGGTGAGTTTCCTGCTCACCGGTGTTCCCCCACTGGTCTCGGCGACACGCGGACCGAGGGCGACCGCATGGTCGGCGTTCGCCTGTCTGGGGCTGCAGGTGTTGATGGCGACAGGCCGCCCGGGCCACTTCGGCGAGCAGCACCATGTGGCCCTGTACACGGCCACCCTGGCCATCGGCTTGGTCAGTGTCCTGCTCGCCCGGCAGCGGCAGAACACCGAAGGACACCTGATCCGGGCGAACTCGGTGGCCGAGGGCGATGCAGCGGACCCTGCTGCGCGCGGTGCCTCCCCGCCTCGCCCACGTGCGGGCCGCCGGGTACTACGCGGCCGGTGAGGGCGGCGCTCTTGTTGGGGGCGACCTGTACGACCTGTGCGAGACGCCGTTCGGGGTGCGCGTGGTCATCGGTGACGTCCGGGACGGCAACTGGGGGCCCAACTGATCGCTCGGCGAGGGCGTTCTCGCCAGGCGTGCGCCCCTCGGCTGTGTCCTGGGAAGCTTCCGCCAGGGTTGGTCGGGGCTCAAGGCCGAATGGGAAGACCTTGACGGCGCGGTGCGCGGAAAGCTGGAGGCCCTCAGTGTATCTCCGCTCGTAAGCACACCCCGTGCCTCGGCGGCGGGCGGCTGCGCCGTGATGGGCGGATCGCCGGAGCTGGATCGGCCCGTGGACACCTGGATCATGGAGATTCTCGCGCAGCTTCCGCCGTCGTGTGGCGTATCGTGGACCGTGGTTTCCGCGCCGCGAACGCCGCGCCTCCCACTCGTCGGCCAGACCGGGTACGACGGAACAGGATCGCGGCCGTGCCCTGTGCACGCTACGCCCGGCGTTTTGCCGCGCTAGGAGAAGTCCTCACCCGAGCCTCACGCCGGGCCGGCCCCGAGCCGCCGCAGCTCCGCGCGGTGGGCTGAGCCCTTGTGCCTCGGCCGAGCCCGGGTTTCTCGCGGATTCCGGACGGGCGGGGCAGCGAGCGTACTGCTGCGGACCCTGGCGAAGCAAAGAGTCCTGGTCGGTTTGCGGGCCCTCAGCGAGGGCGCGATCTGACGAACGGCGGGTTCTTCTGCCCTGTCATATGACGGCTCTGGCCGAGTGCGCGGACGCAGGCTTCCTGAACTGATTGCGCGCAACTCGCACCCAGGCTGCGGCTCCTGGTGTCGTCCTCCTGCGGCGCGACACAGAAAAATGGCGCCCCGCCCCGGAGAGAGAACGATCAGGGCAGTCCTCAGCCCATCTCGGCTGACGACCCGCCGGGGCGCCAGTTTCGTGGAGGGAGCCGCTCAATGCCCGGATAAGACCTCTGGTAGAGTCCGCCCTGAGCCAGAGCGACCCGGGAACTACCTTGTGGCGTAGTCGTGGTTCAGTTCCGTTGCAACTCTCTCCGCTCTGGGGCTAACCGAGACTGTCTTCGATGAGTCGCGGCTGCCGTACTCAACTCGATCGGACGACGGTATCCCGGGCGAGGACGGGCGAGGGCATGAATGAGGAAGCCCGCGGGTCTAGCTTCCTCTACTCTGCTCGCCCGGACCGCGGGTTCGACGGGCGACGTGTCCCGGCCACGAGGACAGTATGGCACTGCCAGTCGTGACCGAGAGAGCCCCAAGACAATGCCCCCGCTCCGTAACCACCGCAGCCGCGAGAAGTCAGAACCTTGTGTCGATCGCAACGCCCGTTCACGGAGGGGTGGGGCGCTCGCTCTCGTCGCCGCGGACGACCCGGATAGAAGGATGGTCCGCGGGTCCACCTACTCTGACCCGCTTTCTCCGCGTCGTCCGGTCGCCGAGCGTCTCGCGTGGCTGCCGCTCCAAGCTCGAGCCCGACGTGAGCCATTCAGCCCGCGAAGATGTGCACGGCTCGCTACGCTCGGTGGGGTCGAGTCTCTTCGCTCAGCGGTTGCGCCGCCGTACAGCCGGGCCGCTGCTGGAGGGCTCGCGCGTCCCGGTGGGGCAGATTGCGCCGTGCTCGCCAACACACGTCGGTGTCGTTGCAGGCTCGCAGGTTCGCGTCCGACTGGGGTGGCGCGCGACGAGTTCACGGGGCGCACACGGCTGACTCGACGTCGTGGCGACCCGTCGTCCCTTGCCAGGTCGCGTTTACGGGCAGTTCAGGCTTCCTTCGCGCGCGACCCGTGCTTCGCCGCCAGCCCGCTGAGCTGCGCGTCGGAAAGCCGGACGCGACGTGCTGCCGCGAGGTGCGTGACCACGACTTCTCGTGCGCCCGCGTGTAGCCTCCTTAGATCGTATGGCTGAGCCCGCGGCTCCACTCGCCTGCCTCGGTCGCCGGCCCCGGCCAACGCCGATCCCATAGCTCGCAGGTCCGCCGTCGTTGTGTCAGAGGCTTGCAGAGACGTATACACGATGGGCGGTCAGTGCCGCGTGTTCCTGTTCGGTCCGTGACTGTGGTCTCCCGCCACCTGACTGTCAGATCTCTGCCAAAGTCCGGCCTAGGTGCGTTCTCGTTTCGTGGGCTCCGCGCGCTCGCGCATCGGGTCGCAGGCACGTCGCTGCGTGGTGCCTCGTCAATGACCGCTCACCAATCCCCGTGGATGACTGTCCGTGGGGCCGCCCACCTCAGTGCGTCCGTGGCGCGTCGCCGCGTACGACGGTGCGCGCTCCCTTGCGGATGAGTCGCCCACCTTGCGGCCTGCGACCTGAGGCTCGGCAAGACGTTCGGACCGTGCTGCCGCCGCCGCACCCAGCGTTCAAGGGCTCGCGATCGCGGCGTCGACTCGTCTTCCTGCAGCGGGTGGTCGCAAGGGATCTCCCTCGGGCACCTCGGAAGAGGCTCCCATGGGCCGTTACGGGGTGGTCAGGCCACACGCAGGGCCAGTCGGGAATATCGGAGCGCTAGCAGGGTGCTGTGTAAGGCCACCAACGCCGGTGCTCGGCCGGGCGGCGCGATCATCGCTGTCAACTCAGCCTGCTCGCGAATCCGCGTCCCAGGGGACTTGCGGTCCACGTGGAGATCGCCTGAGCTGGCCGGCGCGCGGTGTTACGGAAGCTACGCTGGAAGGGGTGCGCGCGGGGCGCGCCCCCGCTCGCCAGACGTCGCCGCCGCCGTTCGACCGAAGCCCGGGCACCGGGCCTTCGCCGAGCGGCACGGCTACCGTCCCGGCCGCTCGGCCCACTTCCTGCGGCTGGACCTCGCCACCGCCTCCCTTCCCCCGTATCCGGCCGAGCTGCCGCCGGGGGTGGAGCTGCGCACCGGTTCCGCCTTCGTCGACGATCCGCGCCCGCTGTACGAGGCCGACGCGGCGGTGAGCCGGGACGAGCCGGGCGACCTGCCGGTGGAGCTGGACGACTACGAGGACTGGCTGAGCGGCGTCTGGCACGACCCCTCGCTCGACAAGGAGCTGACCACGGTCGTCCTCGTCGACGGCGAGCCGGCCGCGTTCACCGCCGCCCGGACCGACGGCACGGGGCGTTACGCCTCGGGGATGACCGGGACCCTGGTGGCCCACCGGGGCCGCGGCCTGGCCAAACTCGCCAAGATCGATTCCCTGCGCCGGGCGGTCGCGGCCGGCTGTACGGAGGCCTTCACGGGCAACGACGCCGGGAACGGCCCGATGCTCGCGATCAACTCCTGGTTCGGATACGAGAACCGCGCCACCGAGACCCGTTTCACCAAGCGTCTGGAGCCCACGGCACGATGAGCGAGCACGTCGACGTCACCCTCACCAAGGCGGGCCGCACCAAGATCCGCTATCCGGCCGAGCTCCTCGCCGACACCGGCGACCGGATCTCCGTACGCGCTCCCTGGGCGGCCGCCACCGTGCGCGACTTCGGGTTCGTGCGCTTCGAGCCCGGCGACGTGTTCACCGAGCACTTCTGGCGCGAGCGCTGGTACGCGGTCAAGGAGGTCCGCACGGGCGAGGGCGTCCTGAAGGGCTGGTACTGCGACATCACCCGCCCGGCCGTGGTCCGGGACGGCGAGATCCTGGTCGAGGACCTGGACCTGGACCTGTGGGTCTCGGCGGACGGGGCCCTGGTGCTGCGCCTGGACGAGGACGAGTTCGAGGCGAGCGGACTCTCCGTGACCGACCCGGAGGCCGCCGGCGAGGCGGTCCGCGCGCTCGACGCCCTGGAACGCCGGTCCCGCACACCGGCCGGTCTGGCCGCGCTCCTCGGCTGAGCGGACGCGGTCTCGCGACTCGCCCCGGGGCCCGTTCGCGAGGTCACACGGACGTGCCCCGAGGCTGTGCGGGCGTGTTCCCGAGGCTGTGCGGGCGTGTTCCTGAGGTGGCGCTTGTCCCTGCCTTAAGTGCGCCCTAAGGATCTCCGATCGGCGCCGGATCCGGGCCGAACGGGGCTTTCGGGAGGCTAGCTTGGCCGAGCCGGGGAGAGCCCGGGGCCGCGCCGCGACCCGTGAGGGGCGGCGTCGGCCCGGCCGACTCGCACCGGCCCGCCCCTGACGCGTTCAGCCCGTTCCGCCGCCTTGCCCAGAGGAGTTCCATCCATGCGCCACGCACGCCGTACCGCCGCCCCGAATCGCCGCCGTCGGCCTGGCCCCGCTCGCGGTGGCCGCGTACGCCACCGTGCCCGCGTCCGCCCACGGTTCGATGACGGACCCGGTGAGCCGGGTGGCGGCGTGCTACGCGGAGGGCCCGGAGTCCCCGAAGTCGGCCGCCTGCAAGGCGGCGGTGGCGGCGAGCGGGGCGCAGGCGTTCTACGACTGGAACGCGGTGAACATCGCCAACGCGGCCGGGCAGAGCAAGTCCCTGATCCCCGACGGGCAGTTGTGCTCGGCGGGCAACGCCAAGTACAAGGGCCTGGACCTGCCCCGCGCCGACTGGCCGGCCGGTTCGATGACCGCCGGCCCGCACACCTTCCGCTACAAGGGCACCGCCCCGCACAAGGGGTCCTTCGAGCTGTACGTGACCAAGGACGGCTACGACCCGACGAAGCCGCTGAAGTGGTCCGACCTGGAGTCGAAGCCGTTCGTGAAGGTCACCGACCCGGGCATGAGCAACGGCGACTACGTCTTCTCCGGCACCGTCCCGAAGAAGAGCGGCCGCCACCTCGTCTACAGCGTGTGGCAGCGCTCGGACAGCCCGGAGGCCTTCTACAGTTGCTCCGACGTGGTCTTCGGCAAGGACAACGGCGCGGGCACCGGCACGGGCACCGGCACCGGCGGCGCGCAGCCCGGTGGCAAGCCGAGCACCGGTACGGGAACAGGTACCGGTACCGGTACCGGCCCGAGCGCGAAGCCGGGCACCGGTGGGAGCGCCAAGCCGTCGAAGGCGCCCGGCGACAAGCCCGGCACCAGGCCCGGTACGGGCGTGCCCGGCACCGACGAGGACTGCCCCCTGGCCAAGGCGCCCACGGACCAGCAGATCGCGGCAGGCGCGGTCAAGTCCTCGGTGGAGCACCACGGCCACGGTGACGACGACCCGAAGACCAACGCCAGGAACGCCGCCGCTCCCCTCCTCGCCTCGGAAGCCCCCGTGGCCCCCGTGGCCCCCGTGGCCCCGAAGGGTGGCAACCTCGCGGAGACGGGCGGCAACAGCGCCACCCCGACGATCGCGATCGTCGGGGCCGGCGCCCTGGCCGTCGGCGCGGCCGTGCTGTTCGGGGCGGCCCGCCGCCGGAGCGCCGCGGGCCGCCACGGCCGCTAGGCCCTGTCGTCAAAGCCTCGTCAGGCCGTCCGGACGGACCGCCCGCGCCTCGTCACTCGAAGACCGAGGCGCAGGTGGTCCGTTCGGCGTGTGTCGGGTCGAGGGCGTTGAGCGCCTCGTGCCAGGCGATGCGGTCGGTCAGGGCGATGGTCACGTGCTCGGAGATGTCCAGGGCGCAGAGGTCCTGGAGGACGACGTTGCGCACGTTCGGTCCGTCGAGGAATCCGCTGCGGTACGGGGTGACCACCTCGTCGTACCGGGTCGCGATGACGGTGTACTTCACCCCGGGAACGGTGTCCCCGCCCTCGTTGAGGCGGGTGATGAAGGCCGATCCGGTGATCTGGTCGGCCAGGCCGGGGGTCGCGGAGCTGATCAGGTCTTCGGCGCCGGGGAAGTACGGGAGCAGTCGGGTCAGCCCGCTCAGGGTGGTGCCGTGGTTGTCGGGGGCGAATCCGACGAGGGCGTTGACCTTGGCGGCGCCGCCCAGGAACTTCAGGTAGTGGCGCGGCATCATGCCGCCCTGGGAGTGGCCGACGATGTCGGTCTTGGCGGCTCCGGTGGCGGCGAGCACCTTGGTGACGAACGCGTCGAGTTGGGCGGCGGACTTCTCGATGGGACCGAGTCCGTGGAAGAAGGGCACGCCGGGGAGTTGCCCGTAGTCGAGGGAGTAGACGCAGTAGCCGCGGTTGACGAGGTACGGGGCGAAGCCCAGCCAGTTGTCGACGGAGTTGCCCAGGGTGCCGTGGACGAGGACGACGGGGCGGGGGTGCGCGGCCGTCGGCCGGCAGGACCAGTTGTTCCAGCCGCTGCCGGGCGCCGACGCGGCCTGCGCGGCGGGGGTGGTGGGGGCGACGAGCGCGGCGGTGGTGAGGGCGAGGACGGCCAGCGGGCGGAGCAGTCGTCTCCAGGGCAGCATCGTGTGATCTCCTTGCGGGTCAAGGGGAAAGGGCGTGGGGGTTCGTCCCGTGATCCGGATCACAAGGGGGGCTGCTGCCGTTAAATTACGGGCGAGTAGCAAGACTTGGAAGTTACGCGTCGGTAAAAACTCGCGTGTCGAGGCTCCCGCCGGCCCCGCACCAGAAGAATGACCCGCATGGAAACGGTCCCCGGCGCCGGAACCGCACTGGCCACCCCGCCCGACCTGGCGGTCGATCCGTTGGTCGCCGCCGTCACCGAGATCGCGGTGCGCGTGTTGAGCCCGTGCGTGGAGGAGACCGCCGAGGCGGGGGTGCCGCGTTCGCACCTCGACGCGCTCGCGGCGTGTGGCGCCTACGGGCTGATCGCATACGAACCGGATCCCGCGAGCGGGGTCACCGCGCGGCGGGTGACGCGGGAGGTGCACGAGCTGCTGGCCGCCGCCGACCCGTCGACGTGGTTCGTGTGGACGCAGCACCACGCCCTGGCCAAGGGGCTGTTGCACGGTGGTGACGCCGCGCTCGGGGAGACCTGGTTGCCCGCCCTGGCGCGCGGCGACCGGCGGGCCACGGCCGGGTTCGCCTTCCTGCGCCATCCGCGACCGCCCGTCACCGCGGAGCGGGAGTCGGGTGGGTGGCGGCTGTCGGGGCGGGTGCCGTGGATGACGGGCTGGGGGCTGGCCGACGTGGTGTACCTGGGAGCCCTCACGTCACGGGACGAGGTGCTGTTCGCGCCGGTGGACTGCGCCCCGGGGGCCGGGCTGGCGTCGGCGCCGTCGGCTCCGCTGTGGGCGATGCGGGGCACGCGCACGGCGGCCGTCGAGGTCCGGGACGTGTTCGTGCCGGACGCCGAGGTGGTGGTCCGGGAACCGCGGGCCGACTGGGTGCGGGCGTACGACCTGGAGAACGCCGATGCCCAGCCCGCCGTCTTCGGGCAGTTGCGCGCCACCGCGGATTTCCTGCTCGGCTTCGAGGGGTACGAGGACCTCGGGCTGCGGATCGCGGACCGGGCGGCCGGGCTGCGCGCCGAGGCGTACGCGCTGCGGGACGAGCTCCCGCCCGGGGAACGGCCCGCGGACCGGCTGCGGCTGCGGGCCGAGAGCCTGGACCTGGCCGTACGGGCCGCCGCGGCCTGCGTCGCGGTGGCCGGCGGGCGCGCGGTCCAGTACGGCAACACGGCGGGTCGGCTCTCGCGGGAGGCCCAGTTCCACCTGATCCAGGCCCAGACCGGCGGGCTCAAGCGCGAGGTGGCCCGGCTGATGGTGGACGGCCCCTGATCCACCGGCCGGGCACCGTCGGGGCCCGCCGGGTCACGAGGCCCTGCCGAGGCCGGCGGGATGCCGGATCGCGTCCGCGGCGGGATGCCGGATCGCGCCCGCCCCGAAGGTGGCCGCCGGGCGGACCGTGCCCGCGCCGAAGCGGGCGTTGGCCCGGTCGACGGCCGCCTCCACCGTCAGCCGGGATTCCCGTACCGGGTCCAGGGAGATCTGCCGGGCCACCCGCTCGGCGCCGGTCAGGTCCTCGGCCCTCAGCACCATCCCGGTCAGCCGGGCCCGTTGCAGGCCCGCCGCGTCCATCAGCCGGTACGCCGCGGTGCGCAGGTCCTCGTCGTGCGCGGAGGGTTCCGCGAGCCGCCGGGTCTTCTCCCAGCGGGTGCCGCCCGCGAAGCGCAGGGTCAGGGACAGGGAGCGGGCCGCCTGCCGGCGCCCTCGAAGGAGCGCGCCGAGCCGGACGACCAGGGCGAGCAGGGTGGCCCTGGCGTGCGGGCCGTCCAGTTCCTCCCGGGTGAACCCGCTCCTGACGGCGGCCGAGGAGGGCAGGTCCCGGGGTGTCACCGGGCGCGGGTCGACGCCCCGGGCGCGCTCGGCGACCAGCCGGCCGGTCCGCTTGCCCAGGATCCGTTCGACGACACCGGGCGGTACCCGGGTGAGGGCCCCCACGGTGTGCAGTCCGTACCCGCGCAGCGCCTCGGCCTGTCGGGGGCCGAGCCCGTACAGCGCCTCCACCGGCAGCGGCCCGAGGAAGCCGGCCACCGCGTCCGGGTCGTCGGGGACGGCCAGGACCCCGCCGGGGCCCGGGATCCGGGCGGAGGCCATGGCCGCGAGGGCCCAGGTCGCGGCGACCCCGATCCGTACGTCCGTGCCCAGCCGGGCCACCGCGCGCAGGCGGACCACCTCGGCGATCCGGGCGGCCTCGATGCCGAAGTACCGCTGGGCTCCCCGCGCCTGGACCAGGGCGGCGCGGGGCGGCAGGGCCTGGACGAGCGGGGAGAACTCCCGCAGCAGTTCCAGGACCTCCCGGTAGCCCTCGCCGGTGAGCGTCGGGGCGCACCGTACGTGCAGGATCGCGCTCATCCCGCGCTCCCCGGGCTGGAGTGCCACAGCTTGCGGCCGGTCGCGGCGCCCTCGCCGGGCGGCCGGAGGTCGGCCCACGGGTTCATCTCGTAGCCGTTCGCCAGGTGGATGCGGCGGCCGTCCGGTTCGCCGTCCGGCCGGGGGGCGCGCTCACGGGCCGGTTCGGACAGTCGGGCGGTGACCGCCTCCAGGCCTTCCTCCCCGCGCAGTTCGACCAGTTCGGACAGGTTCCAGGCGGCCGCTCCGACGATGCTCAGGCTCTGTGGGCCGCGTCGCTGCACGACGCCTCGGACCAGCAGCAGGAAGGAGTGGAAGACGGTGTGGGCGCAGGTCTCGTGGCTGTCGTCGAAGAAGGCCAGGTCGACCAGTCCGGTGCCGTCGTCGAGGGTGGTGAAGATGACCCGCTTCCCGGATCGGATCGGCGGGGTCTGGGTGGCCGCCTTGGCGCCGGCGACCAGTACCGTCCGCCCGTGTTCGACGTCGCGGAGCCGGGCGGCCGGGACCACGCCGAGTTCGGTCAGGAAGGCCTGGTGGTCGCCCATGAGGTGACGCGAGGCGTCCATGCCGAGGATGCCGAGTTCGGCGCTGAGGCGTTCGCCGTCGGTCAGGTCGGGCAGACCGACGGATGCGGTGGACCGGCCTCCTTCCAAGGGGAGTTGGGTGTTCGCCCGGGCGCCGGTGGCTCGCTGCGCCCCGTGCAGTTCGGTCAAGTGCAGCAGGAGGTCACGGCGGTTCGCGCCGAAGGCGTCCAACGCCCCGACCTGGGCGAGTCGTTCGGCCACGGGGCGGCCCGGGTGGGCCCGGTCCCAGAAGTCGCGCAGCGAGGCGTAGGGCTGTCCGGCCTCGATCCGGGCCGCCTCGGCCCCGCCGATGCCGTGGACGTCGGCGAGGGCAAGCCGGAGCCCCCACCGCTGATCGGACACCAGTTCGATACGGTGGGCGACCGCCGACCGGTTCACGTCCAACGGCAGCACGGGCACGCCCCGCCGCCGGGCGTCGGCCAGCAGCAACCGCTTCGGGTACATCCCCGGGTCGTGGGTGAGCAGCCCGGCGTAGAAGGCAGCCGGGTGGTGGGCCTTGAGCCAGGCCGACTGGTAGGTGGGCACGGCGAAGGCCACCGCGTGCGCCTTGCAGAACCCGTACGAACCGAAGGCCTCCACGATCTCCCAGGTCCGGGCGATCACCTCGGCCGAGTAGCCGCGCGCGCTCGCCGTCGCCGCGAACCAGACCTTGATCCGGCCCTGCGACTGCGGGTCGGACAGTCCGCGCCGCACCCGGTCCGCCTCGTCCCGACCGCAGTCGGTCATGACGTGCACGATCTCGATGATCTGCTCGTGGAAGACCACCACCCCGTACGTCTCGCGGAGCGCGTCCGCCAGGTCCGGGTGCGGGAAGCGCGCCGGGGCGCGGCCGTGCCGGGCCTCGATGAAGGGCCGCACCATGTCGGCGGCCACCGGCCCCGGGCGGAAGAGGGAGATGTCGACGACCAGGTCCTGGAAGGTGGCCGGCTGGAGCCGCCCCACCAGGTCCCGCTGGCCCGGGGACTCGATCTGGAAGCAGCCCAGCGTCTCGGCCGAGCGGATCAGCTCGTACGTGGCCGGGTCGCCCGGCGGGACCTGCGCGGGGTCGTCCAGGTCGAGTTCCTCGCCGGTGGCGCGCCGGAGTTCGGCGACGGCGTGGGCCATCGCCGACTGCATCCGCACGCCGAGCACGTCCAGCTTGAGGAGTCCCAGTTCCTCCACGTCGTCCTTGTCGAACTGGGACATCGGGAAGCCCTCGCCGCCGCTCGGGACGACCGGGGTGCGGGCGAGCAGCGAGGCGTCGGACAGCAGCACCCCGCACGGGTGCATGGCCACCCCGCGCGGCAGTGCGTCCAGCGCCTCGACCAGCTCCCAGAGCCGGCCGTACGACTCCCCCCGCACGTCGCGCAGTTCGGGGAGTTCGGCGAGGGCCGTGCGGGCGTCGCGGGCCCGGATGTGCGGGAAGGCCTTGGCGAGTCGGTCGACGGCGGCCGGGTCCATGGACAGGGCGGCGCCGACGTCGCGGATGGCGTGCCGGACCCGGTAGGTCTCGGGCATGGACACGGTGGCGACGCGTTCGGCGCCGAACCGGTCGATGATCCGCCGGTAGACGTCCAGCCGGCGGGCGGACTCCACGTCGATGTCGATGTCGGGCAGGACGTGGCGGCGCTTGGACAGGAAGCGCTCCATCAGCAGGCCGTTCGCGACGGGGTCGGCGTGCGCGATCCCCAGGAGGTGGTTGACGAGGGACCCGGCGCCGGAGCCCCGGGCGGCCACCCGGATGCCCATGTCCCTTACGTCGTCGACCACCTGGGCGACCGTCAGGAAGTACGAGGCGAAGCCGTGGTAGGCGATGACGTCGAGTTCCCGGTGCATCCGGTCCCAGTACGTGTGGTCGTCCGCGTACCCGCGGAGCACCATGCCGGCGGAGGCCCGGGAGGCGAGCACCCGCTGGGCGGTGCGGTGGCCGGCGCCGACGAGCCGGGCCTCGGGGAAGTGCACGGAGCCGATGCCCAGGTCGTCCTCGGGGTCCACGGCGCAGGCGTCGGCGGTGCGCCGGGTCTCGCCGAGCAGCCGGCGCGCGTCGGTGGGGCGCAGGCCGGCCGCCCGGGCGATCCGGTCGGCGACCTCGGCCATGGCGGCGGGGTCCTTGAGCCAGCGTTCGCCGCTGTCCAGGCGTTTGCGGGGGTCCACGGGAACCAGTCGGCGGGCCGCGTCGAGGACGTCGGCGACCGGGCCCTGGCCTGGGTCGGCGTAGCGGACGGCGTTGGTGACCACGGCCGGGACGCCCTGCTCGACGGCGAAGCCGACCGTGCGCGCGGCGAGGCGCAGCGAACCGGGGCCCGTGTCGACGTCGGCGCCGGCGCGGCCGTGGTGGACGGCCTCCAGGCGCAGCGCGTCCCCGTACAGCTCCCGCCAGGGCGCGAGCAGCCGCGCGGCCCGGTCGGGGCGGCCGGCGGCCAGCGCCCGGCCGACCTCGGAGTCGGGGCCGAGCAGGACGAACACGCCGCTCAGCCCGAAGGAGCCGAGCGCCTCGCGCAGGGCGTCCCAGGTCACCAGCGGGACCTCGGGGGCGCCCGCGTGGGCGGCGGTGACCAGCCGGCAGAGCTCGGCCCAGCCGGCGGCTCCGTCCCGGGCGAGGAAGACGGCCCGGGCGGCGGACTCGTCGACGAAGGCGCCGCCCCGGACGGGGGTGCGGCGGCGGAAGGAGGCCTCGGCGTGGGACGTACCGCCCCCGCCGGACCCCGCGCCCCCGGGGAACCCGGCGCCGGACGGCGACGCGTCGGCGGCGGGGGCGACCGCGAGGTTCACTCCGAACAGGGGCCGGACCCCGGCCCCCGCGGCGGCCTTCGCGAAGCGCACCGCGCCCGCGAGGGTGTCGCGGTCGGTGAGGGCGAGGGCGTCCATGCCCCGCTCCGCGGCGCGTTCCGCGAGCCGTTCCGGGTGTGAGCCTCCGTAGCGTGCGGAGAACCCCGAAACGACTTTTAGTGGGCAGGAGATTTTTTTGCGTAAAAAACCATCTCTC
>NZ_JBNJMF010000004.1:0-100796 GCF_050936775.1 Streptomyces sp. CA-243310
CGCCTGTCTGGACGGTGCTTGACGATCATCTGCTCCACAGCGCTCCGCGTGGTGCACGACCTGATGCGGGGCCGGCTCTCCGAGCGGGCCCCGGTACCGACGATGGCGCGCCTCTCGTGCCCGGGGAACTGTCCCTCGCTGTCGGCCCGGCCTCTGCGCCATTACCTGGCGCGCGTTGGGCAACGGAAAGCTACCGACATGACAACACGGTCGCCTTCGGATCCCCGGCCTTCGGTCCTCCTCAACGTGGGCCGCCTCGGCCCTGGGCAACGCCAACCGCAAGAGCCAGGCACGGGCCGACGCTTCAACTTCGCTGGGTCATGGATGGTCAGGGCATGCTGACCGTCACCAACCGGCGCGCCTTCCTCGGACAGGCGCGCGGCTACCTGGACCTGAAACTGGTCGGGCCTGACCTCCGTGGACCTGGCGGGCCCGGACGTGTTCCAGTGCTCGTTCCACGACACCCACACCGGCGGTTACAGAACCGTGCAGCTCCACACCCCATGGGCGTCACTGATGTTCGCGTTGGCCGCGCCACTCCACCTTCCCGGCGCACCCGCGGTTGACCTCCGGCGGGTGGCTTCCCCCGGACTTCGAGGCACGGTGCGCTGCGGTCGGCGCGCACTGCCCCACCGTGCGGTGACGCGACCGAGCGCAGCGCACGGGTTTACCAGTCGAGTTCGAGGCGTAGCTGTAACAGGCGGGCGAGGGCGAATTCGACCTGGGCCAGATCGGTCTTGTTCAGGTGATCGACGGCTTCCCCGATCACGTATCGGGTGTCGATGGTGCGGACCTGGTCGGTGAGGGCGAGGGTGTCGCGGCCGGCGATGTGCAGGCGGGGCCGGAAGACGGCATCCTGCGCGCTGGTGGAGGTGGGGACGATGACCACGGTCGACCACGACTCGGGGTTCTGGCTGAGGACGATGCCGTACCGCTTGCCACGCTGCTCATGACCGCGCTTCGCGTCGCCGAGATCGACGCGGTGGACGGACCCCCGGATCACCGCTTGTCCGCCCGGCGGGCGGCGATGGCGCGCAGATGGGCCATTCGCCAGGATACGGCGCCTGTCGGGCTGGGGCGGGTTGGAGCCTTTGCGTCGGCCCACGCTTGCATCAGGCTGGAAGCGGTCAGAAGCCGTGTGTCGGCGGCGATCTGCGCGGCAGCGTGGGGATGGCTCCCTAGGCGTTTGGCCTTCATCAGAAGTGCCTGATCGCCCGTATTCAGTACAAGCGTCGGCCTGGGCGAAGAAGGATGCGCCCCGTTCCGTGTCCAGAAAGTCGACATCGGATGTGGCCAGGGAGAACGACATTCTCCCGACGGGATGGAGCACTGGCGTGTCGGTCGGGGACAGCGGCGACACCGGCGGGTGAGGCTCGTGGGTGTGACGGTCGCTCGGGTCTCCGTCTTCGTCGTAGCCCCAGTCGTCGGGGTCCTCGGAGAGGTTCTCGCCGCTGGCGGCGATTGCGTTCCATGTCCTGGCGGGCCTGGTCGTCCCACTTCTGTCGGTCGAGCGCGCGCAGGGCTCGGCGCAGGACGTCGGAAGTGGACTCCTCGGGCCGTTTGTGGGCCTGGATGATCTCGTTGTCGGCCGGTGTGGGCCGGAATCCCACGCTCATGATTCGAGCGTACAACGATTGTCCAACACGGGGGGATTCATGCCGCAGGCCTCGACCCTGGGCCGCTCACCGCTCGGCCGGCGGGTACTGCCATGCGGTGCCGGTACCCGGTGGAAGGGTGATGAGGCGGCCGTCGACGACGCGCTTCTCGACGGAGGGCTCACAGCCTGCGGCGACGGCGGCCCCGGTGAAGCCCGACGCGGGCCGCAGGGGTGTGGGGGTGCTCCCGCCAGTAGGGGTGATCGCCGATCCGGATGGAGAGACGGAACAGCCGCTCGTCGAGCTCGGCCCGCTCGGGGTCCGGGAGCGGCGTGGCGCTGAGCGCGTTATAGGTGCGGATGCTCTCCTGTTTCAGGTGGATCAGGTCGTCAGGGAAGAGCCAGGTTTCGGCCATGTCCTGATTACAACACGAAATCGAACAGGCGTATGATTGCGGTATGGCCATCGACTACCCCCCTCGTCTTGTCGCGCTGCAAGCGCAGCTACACCGCGTCCGTTCCCAGCACGCGGAGCTCTGCGCGACACTGCCGTGGTCGGCGGACCCGCTGGAGGGCTGGCAGGCGCGGGAGGGTGTCTACTCCCACCGCGGCGACGTCGAGGCCAGTCCCGGCTCACACGTCGGAGCAGCGCGCACGGAAGGCTGCCTTCGAGCGTCGACTGAGCCGGCTGGCCGGTCCTGGTGCTGACCGATCCGTACTGGACGACGCTGGAGCGCGGGGACGTGGTCGAGGCGCGGATGGGTCTCAAGCGCGCCCACCTGGTTCCAAGGGGCGTAGTCGTGGACCTGGCGGGTACGCCCAGGTGGCTCCCGCCGGACTTGGAGCGCGCCTGCGGACGGTGGAGACGCTCCTGTCGGTCCTCCTCGATGAGACTCGTGCCCGGATCGTCGCGGTGGAGGCTGAGGAGCGGGTGCGCGCGGACGCGGCCCGGTATCGGCCGCCGGTGGTGGAGTGGGTCATCGAGTACGGGGATCGACGCGGCCGGCCGCTCGGTCCTCGTCCACACCGGTGACTGCCCGCTGGTCTCCGGTCGCTCCCGCCCGGCCACGCGCGCGCAGGCGGTCGAGGCGCTGCGGGACCCGATCGCGCGCGCCTGCGAGATCTGCCGGGTGGACTCGGCCCTGGGGCTTCTCGACGCCTGAGTACACCCCGGCACCGCGCCCGGGCGACGGGGTGTTCGGCGGTCGGCGGGGGTGTCCCTGCTCATGTGCAGTCGGTGAGCCCGGTCAGGTCCGGTTCGCACAGCTTGCAGGTGCGGTATTCGCTTGCCGCCTCGGCTGCCGGTGTGCTCGCCGATCCATGAGGCGGCCTCGTGCCGCGGCCGGGCGGCCATCTGTTCACGGACGTTGTCCAGGCTCACCACACCGCGCGCGGGCAGGGTCGATCAGTTCGAGGACGGCGGGCAGTTCGACGCTGACGCCCCAACCGTCGGTCCAGCGGCGTTCGGGCGGGAAGTCCATTCCCCAGGTCGTGCGGATGTCGGCGACCTGGTCGCCGGTGCCGAGCGGGACCGTCATCAGCTCCATGTTGGGCAAAGCTCGGGGGTTTCATTGAATCGCGCCGCGAATCAGCCGGCAAGTGTGCCGCATCTGTGCTTTAATTGACGTGTTTGGTGCGGGGGAGGGCAAACCCCCAATCCGCTCGATCGGGCCTGTGTCCGGTCGGCCCCCTTCATGTCGAGGAGTCTTCGGGTTATGCGGTGGTTTGAGGATGTTCGGCCGGATGATCGTGTGGTGGTTCGTCTGCCGCGTGGGTCGGTGTCGGCGACGGTGGCCTACGTGGTCGAGGATCGTGTGGGGCGTCTGGCGGGGGTGGGCGTGGCGCTGGACCGGGGTGGTCCGGTGCGGGAGGTGGCGCGGGATGTGGTGTGGCCGCTCGACCCGCAGGTGGACGGGTGGGGACACCTCCAAGCCTCGTCTGTGGCGGCATGAGGGGGGTTGGTTGTTCTGGCGGGGCGGCCGCCGGTATCTGTTGTCCCGGTCGCCGGGGTGTGAGCGTGAAGCCTGGGATTGTGTCGGGTTGTTCGAGGGGGCGGCGGCGGAGCGTCAGGTGACGTGGCGGTGCCGGTCGCGGGCGGCGGCGATCACGCAGGCGTTCCACAAGATCGCGACGCGCGCGGTGGTCCGTTTTCACTGGGACGGGTACCACCCGTCGATGCACGGGAGCGGGGTGGCGCCGGCGTGTCTGACGATGCGGGGGTTCGAGGCGTGGCGGGTCTCGCTGTCGACGTGGGAACTCTCCCTGGACGGCGTCTTGGTGGGGTCGGTCGACTCCGTGGACGGTGGCGGTTGGCGGTCGTGGATGCATGATTGCGTGCGCCGGCTCGACGACGGTGAGGACTATGAGTTGAGCCGGGTGCCGCGCAACCCGGGAGGAAGCGTTGATGACGATCGTCGAGGAGTTCCCGTTCGCCGACGACGAGTGATCGGCGTGTGACGTGGCGAGGCCCCCATCATCCGGGCGGATGGTGGGGGCCTCGTCGTGTCTGCGGGTGGCTTCCGATGTGGCGGCGGGTTCGGCCTGGCCCCTGCGATCGTGGGTCGTGCGGGCGTTGGGGGCCCGGGCCGGGTGCGGGCGTCGTGGGGGGGCTGAGCGGTTCTTGCCCGGGGAGTCGGATCGTGTCCCGTGGGGGTGTCAGATACTGCGGCGGCCGTACTCCTCGGCGCCGCTTCGGTGGTCCTCAGTGGCGGGGGCTGATGCGGCCGTCGGTGAGGATCCATCCGTAGCGCCGGCGGCGGGAGTCGGTGGCGTAGGTCCAGCCGATGAGGGTGTCGCTCTGGTCGGTGAAGGGCTTGAAGCCGATGGCGCCCGGGTGGCGGCTGCCGGCCTGGTGGCGGGCGGCTTGCTCGTCGAGGATCTCGCTCACGGTGGCTCCTGGGCTGGTGCGCGGGCCGGGATCGGCTCGCGGCGCGTTGTGTGTCGTTCGCTGGTGGTTTCGTGCTGCCGCGGGGGTGGGGTCAGTGGTCGGGGGTGGTGAGGGGCCAGTCGGTCGGGGGGATGGGGGCGAGGCCGGTGGTGTCGCGGTGGGCTTCGTCGGTTCCGCAGGTGGTGCAGATGGGTTGGGTGCGGTGGGTGTGCAGGCGGGAGTGGGCGGGGCGTTCGCCGATGGGTTGGGCGCAGCGGGGGCAGGGGCCGGCGTGGTGGTCCGTCACTTCTGCTCCTGGTCGCGGGCGGCGAGGAGGATTTTCCGCCAGACGGCGGCGGACGTCCCGGGGTGCTGTTCGTTGAGGCGTCGGGTGGTGCTGGGATGGCGCTTTCGTCGGGGTGCTTGGCGATGATCTTGCGGGCGGCGGTGAGGCGGGGGTCGTTGGAGTAGGAGGTGCCGTCTCGGGTTCCGGCGGGGCGGCCGGCGCCGGCGCCGCGCAGGGTTTCGGTGGGGGCCGGGTGTCGGCGTAGGCCTGGGCGGCGTCGCGGTCCCACAGGGGGCCCCAGCGTTCGGCCGCGTTGGCCCACTCGGCGGGTGGGGGGAATCCGGGCGGCGGTACGTCGGCGGCCCTGCTGATCCATCCGTGGTCTTTGAGTCCCAGGATGCGGAGCGAACTCGGATCCGCCGATCAGGTTCTGGCGCCGGCGGTCCCATGCCTCGAATTCGTCGGCGTCCCATACGAGGGTCTTGCCTCGGCGCTGGGCGGGCGGGTGGTTGTTGTTGGCGCGGTTGGCCCACAGGCGTTGCAGGGCACGGACGTTGTAGCCGTGGGCGGCCGCGAGTTCCTCGCGGGTGAGCAGTCGGGGTTCGGTGTTCTCGGTCATGGCGGGGTTCTCCTGGCGGTGCCGGGGCGGGGGCGGGGCGTGGCGGGTCAGGGGGTGGGGTTCCAGGTGCGGGTGTCGGTGGTGGTGACGCGGGTGGCGAGGGCGATGTCGTCGAGGGGGACGGCGGCGGCCCAGTCGTGGTGTTCGGGGTGGTCGGCGAGGTGCCACAGGGTGTAGGTGCCGGGGGGTTCGGTGTCGGCTACCAGGTAGGGGGTGCGGGGGTCGGCGCCGAGCCGGTTGTCGGGGTGGGAGGTGTACGTGGTCGTAGGGCTGTGGAGTGTTGTCGGTGCGGGGGTTTACACCATGGGTGGTGTCCTTTCTGCGTGCCGTGAGGCTCCGCAGTGTGAAGGGGACGTTGCCCGGCGGCCTTTTGCCCATTGCGCCGCCGGGCGCTTGATTTCGGTCGCGGCCCTGGGGTTCCCCGGGGCCGCGACCTTTTCGTTTGTGGAACGGGCGCGGGCCGGCTTCGGGCACGGCCGCGGCGGGCTGTCAGCGCCTGCGGGTCCGGCCGGTGTCGGTGCGCCGGCGGGCCTGGGCGGCGGTGTGGTCCGCGGGCCCCGGGCGGCGAGCTCCGCGGCCGGAGACGTCGCGGGGGCCGTGTCGGGGGTCATGGTGCATGGCTGGGCTCCTCGCGGGTGTGAAGGGGCTTCGAGCGCTGCCGCGCCCGGGTGCCGGTCGGGGTTTACCCTCCCCTCGCAACGACGTTTATTAAAGCACTGATGCGGCATTGTTGCTAAGCGGTTCGGGGGTTGTCGCGGGTGCGGGTGCTCGTGTCGGCGGTGCGGGTGGGGTCCGGTTCGGTGGTTGGGGGCGTGTCGTGGCCTGTGGGGGTGGCGTGGAGCGGGGGCGAGATCCATGTGGCGGGGGCGTGGGTGTGGGTGTGGTGGGGGAAGCGGGTGGAGATCGGTGGTCGGGGGGGCGCGGCGGGGCTGGCGAACGCGGCCGGGGCCAGGGAGCTCGCGGGGCCATAGTTCCAACTGCTGGTGGTGGGCGCGGTGGAGCGCGGCGATCCGCTCCGCGACGGCCGTTGCCTCGGCGTCGACCTGGTCGGCCGGCTGCTCCGTGGCCCTGCCGGAGCTGGTGGTCGTGCGTCGGGTGTCGGTGGTGCGAATCGTGGTGGGTCGGGGGGCCGGTACGTCGGGGCAGTGTCCGCCCTCGTTGTCCCACTGCTCGGTCGCCGCGTGCTGCGCGGCGGGTCTTGCGCGCGGTGGTTGCCTGTTCGGCGAGGGTGACGGGCCGCCGGTAGGTGCGCATCGCGGAGGGGTCGAGTGGGGGCAGACGGCGGGCGGCGGCTTTCTTGTCGTCGCGGCGTTTGTATCGTTTGGCGACGCGGGCGTAGCGGGCTTCGTAGGCGGCTTCGGTCGCTGTTGTGGAGGCCGGCGGGGTGCAGCCGCGCGTATTCCAGCGCGACGGCGCCCATGGGGGTGGGGGTGAGTACGCGGGTTCCGTCGGTCTGTCGTTCGGCGGTGAGGAATCGTGCGGCGTACAGGGCTTCGGTTCGGTCGCGGCTGATCTTGCGGCCGCCGCTCCACTGCCCGGGTCGGGGTGCTCTCCAGGCTTGCCGATCCCGCCAGTACAGGCGCCCGTCGGTGGCGGCTTCCAGGACTCGGACGTGTCCGGCCGTCCAGCCGAGTTCGGGCACGTAGGCCTGGGCGAACCAGCGGTTGTTCTCGGCGTGCCGGCGGTTGTCGTGGTCCATGCCGGTCGCGGCGCGGGCCTCGGCCTCTTCCTGGGCTTCGGCGCGGCGGCGCTCGTTCTCGCGTTCGGCGAGTTCCCGCGCGGTCAACGGCCGTTCGAGTTCGGTGCGCAGTGCGGCCGCGGTCACCTCGACGCCGGCGGCGGCTTGCGCGCGGATCGCCGCGTCGACGGCGCCGCCGGCGTAGCCGATGACGACGTGGTCGGCGACGTCGCCGTTTTCCCCATTCGGCTGTCCAGTTGGCGAACTTTCTTGCTTGGCAGGCTTCTTTGTGGGCGGCGTGCATGATCTGGTCGAGGTGGGTGTGGTGTTGCCGGATCGGCTCCGGCAGACGGCGTTCATCGCCTCGTCGGCGGCGGCTTCGGCGAGCGCGGCGGCCGTGCGGGCGACGCGAACGCCTGTACGTGGCCGCGGCTGGGGGTCCTCGGCGACGGGACGTTCTTCGGTGTGGATCATGCCCTTTCCTGCGGGTGAGGTCGGTGCGGGTGGGCCTGCCTGCGAGGCCTGGGCGGGCCGGTCCGGCGGGGTCGGGCTTTCTGCGCCCCCCGCCGGACCGGCCGGCTTGCCTTGCGGGTGGGTCAGCTTCGGGCGCGGTCGAGGATTTCCCGGAGCGTGATGTTCGTCTTGAAACGGCTGGCCCATGGCGGTTTCGGCGTCGGCGTACTCGGTGAAGAGTTCGGGGTTGAGCTGGGCGGAGCGGATGAGGTCGTCGGTGTGGGCGAGGGGGCAGGCGCGGCAGCTGAGGCGGCGCGCATGCCCTGGTCGTAGGCCTGGTGGTGGGGGAATCGCGTTGTCGCGGTGGATTTTCCAGACCTGCTCGGTGGTGAGCTGGTGAAATCGGAAGCCATGTGGTGACCGGTGCGCAGGGTGCCCTTGCCGGTCATCCGGTGTTGCTCGATGGTGGGCTTCTTCGCGCGGGGCGGCGGACTCCTCGGCGCGCATGCCCATGGCGTAGCCGGCGCGGGGCGGGCGTCCGAGCTGGAGTTCGGCGCCGACCTCGTCGACGTAGCCGCGTCCGACGGCCGTCTTTCAGGTCGGAGGTGCAGTACCTGGCGAAGTGCCCGGGCCAGCGGCCGTGGGACCGGATCCGGTCCCAGAGGGAGTTCCATCGGGTGCTGCGTCGGACGGCGAAGGGAACGCCGTAGAGCTGGGCGTTGCGCGCGGGCGACTTCGAGGGCGCCGGGCCATTCGACCAGGGTGGCCTCGGGTGGTGCGTCCGAGGTCGCAGTGGAGCACCCGGATTCTTGTGGAGTTGGCCGACGGCGTCGGCTTGCGTGCACACCTCGTGGACGGTGGCGCCGCTGTCTTTGCCGCCGCTGTCGCCGATGATCACGATGTCGTGGGCGTCCCAGTCGGAACTCGGCGGCTTCGTTGCCGGTCGTCGGCGGTACGGGGGTGTTCGAGTTGCGCGTGGCGGCGCATGTGATGGCGCAGGGCGGAAGGTTGCGCATGGGCTGTCTCCTGGTCCCTGAGGTAGGGAAAGGTTCCGGGCGGGTTGGGGCGCGCGGTTCCCTGGCCCGGTTCGGATGGGGGGAGGGGCGTTTCCGGGTCGGGGGTAGACCGGTCTGGCTTCGGCGGGTTCGCGGGCGGGTGCCCGGCGGCGGGGTGTGGGGGGCTCGGCCGGAGTGTGGGCGCGCACGGTGGGGGTGGCGACGGGTGGGTGACGGCTGCCGGGTGGTGGCGGGGTGTTCGGTGCGCGGCGGGGGTTGGGAACCGCGGTCTGCCGTCGCGCTTCGGCGTTCGCGGGCCCGCCACGACCGGAGGGGGCGCCACCCGCCGGCGGCGGGCGGGTGGTGCGGGGGAAGGTTCTCGGGGGCGGGGGTCAGATGGGGAGGGCTTTCGCGGATGAACTGGGCGGTGGCGGTGCGCCGGTGGTCTCGGGCGCGGCGGCGGGCGTCGTCGCGGGTGTCGGCGTGGACGTTCAGGGCGCCACACATCGGCAGAGTGCCGCGCTGGTGCCGCTGTAGAGGAGACCGTTACGGCGGCCGGGCCTGTTTCAGGCCGGCGCTGGCGTGTCCTGTCTCGCTGGGGCGTGTCCAACCTTGGGGGGTGGTGGTGTGGGTGCTGTGGTCTTGGGCGTGCATTGCGATGAGCGCGGGCAGGGTGAGGCGGGCGCGGCCTTGGTCGTCGGTGATGAATCCGCGTTCGTGCAGGCGGGCGCTGGCTGCCGGGGGGATGCGGTGGAATCCGGTGGTGACGACCTGGCGGTCGGAACTCCGTCTCGAACTTGGCGCGCTGGCCGGCTGTCTGGATGAGTTCGAGGTCTCGGCGGGTGGCTTCGGTGAGTCCTCGGACGGGCGTCTGCGGGGTGAGGATGAGGGAGCGTGGTTCGGTGAGGATGCGGTTCTCGTCGCGGGGGTCGAAGCGCCGGTAAGGTCCAGTTGACGGCCGACGCTTCCGTCGGGCGCGGCTTCGACGTCGTAGCCGCGGCGCACCGCTCGCCGGAAGCAGAGTGATCGCGTGGGACTCGGTGGCGGTTGCCTCGCGTACGAATTCCTGGGTGAGATTGAGTCGGAACATGTGATCTCCAAGGTGGGGTGGTGGGGGCGCTGCCGTGCGGGTGGGGCCGGCGCAAGGGGGTGCTGCGCACTGGTTCCAGGGGGTGATGTGGGCGGCGCCTGGCGGGCGGTGCGGGGGCGGCCTTCGCTGAGGGGGGCGGAGCTGCGAGGGGTCGTCGCGTTACTCCGCGATGGGCCGGCCGTGCCTAGGGCGTGCGGCATCGGGGCCGGTGCGCGCCTTCGGTTGGGTGACGGCGACTCGGCCGGCCGGGCGGTGCCTGCGGACTGTTATGCGGTGATTTTCCTCGTGGGTCACGCAGTCGCCCCATTTGGCCAGTACGTCAGCCGGGGACCGGTCCGCACACGCGGCGCCTTGTGCGGCTTGATTGATGCTCGGTGCCGGGGTCCAGATCGGGGCCGGCCTTTCGGCCGCGACCCTGATGATCTCGCGGACTTCGGACTCAAGGTGGCGCCGTTCTTCCACGCGGGCGAATCATCAGGGCCTGTGCCTCGATGCGGCTTCGGATCGGGCGGCGGTCCGGGTGCCGGACCTGCCTCGGCCTTGCGCCACTGCTTCGGGTTCTTGCCGAGATCGGCCGGGGGCAATGTGCTCGCGGGTGATGTACCACTCGCCCTTGTGCTGTGCCACCCAGAAGCGTCGACCGCGCCATGAGGGCGTGACCTCCCACCGGTACAAGGCCCCGGCGCCGGCCTCGGCCCAACACAGCACCACCCGCGCGGAGTCATCAGGGTTTCCGGTCGGGGGGGTCGTTCGGTTGTTCATGGTCGCTCCTCCTCGGGTGGGCGTGGGTGAAGTGGCAGGTTTTCGTGGCGGCGACGGCCCCGTGCCCGGCCCAAGGGGTGTTGCGCACTGGGGCAAGCGGAGTGGTGTGGGCGGCGTCCGCCGGGCTGGTGGTGGGGGCGGCCTGGGCGGCGGGAGTAGTGACCGCGGCGGGTCGTCGCGCTTCTCCGCTGCGGGCCGGCCGTGCCTTGGGTCGGGAGGGAGGATCGGCGGTCCCGGGCGGGGCGCGGGGTGGGCCGCGGCCCCGGTGCGGGCTCACCGCTGTTTGGGTGACTCGGGCCTGTCCGCGCGGCTTTCTTGTAGTCGGCGAGGGTCACGATTCCGGCGAGGGTGCGGTTCCCCATTTCGGCGGTGGATCGGTCGGCATCGAATGACCAGCGTGTAACGCGTGCCACCGTGTGACCACATGACGGAGAGGACTGCGTTTCGCCTGTCCGCCGTGGTGGTTGTCGTGGGCTCGGCCGGTGCACTCCACCTCCCAAATGCCGACCAAGGTGTCGTTCGTCGAGGGCGTGAGTGCCGGCGCGCAAGACCACGACCCAACCGGCGGATTCGGCGGTGCGGGCGAAAGAGGCGACGGCGGCGGGGGTGTCTCTGGGCGGGTTGGCGGTCGTCCACTGGCAGTACTCGCCGAATCCACCATGCGCGGTCGGTGACGGACACTGCGGGGGCGGTCGCCTTCGTCTCGGACTCGGGGGCGGGCCGGCCCTGCTGCGGGCTGGGGTGAGGATGCCTGCGGGTGTTCGCGCTGGATGCCTGTTCACGGTTCGGTCCTCATCGGTTCGGTGCGGGTGAAGTGGTAGGCGTTCGACGGAGGGGGACCGCCCCCCTGCCTGGCGCGGGCGGTGCTGCGCACGGGGCGGGGAAGGGGCGGTGTGGGCGTCGGTTGCCGGGATGGTGTGGGGGCGGCCTTTCGCGGCGGGGGTTGGATCCGCGGTGGGTCGTCGCCCACCGCCGCACGCTGTGAGCGGGTCTGGCCTTCGCGGCCGCCGGCCTGGTCGTCGCCGGGGCCTGGGCCGCTCGGGCGCGTAGGGGGCTTGCCTCGGGTTCCCGGAGCGCGGCACGGTGGGCCGGCCCCGGGGTGCCCGGGGGTGTGTCAGGTGGTGGTGTCTGCGGGGGCTGCCGGACGTTGCAACACGGTGTGGAACGGGCCACTTGCTACGGGGCGCCGTGCCGGCTCTTGAACATGCGGTGGGCGGCTTCGAGCATCTGGTCTCCGATGCTCCGGTTGAGGCGTGGGGGCCATGCCCTTGTGCGTTCCGTCGAGGACCCGGACGGTGAGCTTGGATCGTCCGCCGTTGTTTGATGAAGTGGATCCGGGTCACGGTCCCCGGCACGTACTCGCGGTCGGTGTGTGGTGCCATACCCAACCCTCGTGGTCGTCCGCCTCGGGGAACGTCCACCCGGCGGCGCGGCGGCGGTCGGTGCGGGCTCCGGCGCCGGCTCGGGTACGGGGGCCGTCTCGGGTGTCTCGTCGTCGGGCTCCTGCTCCGGGGTGGTGCGGGCGGCGTCCAAAGAGTTGGGCGAGGAATCCGGCAAGGGGGTTCGAGGGAAGGAAGGACGGTCCGTGTGCGACTCGGATGGTCAACAGGTCACCGGTCGCGGGCGACTGCAACGCGGCCAAGTCCCTGGAGGTAAGGCCACAGTCCCGGGTAGCTGATGCCTTCGCGGATCGTCCCGTCCGCGAACCGGGTGATCACACCGGTGATGGGGCTCCACTCGATCCGCCGGCCGAACGGAGCGGCCAACGAAACTCGACCTCGGTCACGCCCCGGGTTGTCGCAGAACTCGAAGCGTCGCAGCGTGGTGGCAAAGGGCGTCCAGCAGGCACGCGGCGGTGTCGGTGGTGTCGGAGCGGGGGGAGTCCGGCTGCGGCGGCGTCACGCCGGGCGTACGGAAAGGATCATCTGGACTTCCAGGTTCGACCACTCCCACGGTCCCCCGGGGTGGCAGTGCTGACCGGTCCACTGGGCATTCGTCGGCAAGGGCCAGGAGCGGGGGGCGCTCGTCGGCGGCGGTGTCGGGGTGCTGGGCGCGGGCCTTGGCGTAGGTCGCGATGACGAACAGTTCGGTACGGGGGTTGAGCGTCACGGGAACTCCAGGTGTGAGGGGCTGAGCTGAGGTGGTGGTGCGCACTCGGCGCGGTCCTGGCTGCCGATCGGCGCGTGCCGGGGATCAGCTCCGGGATTCCGGCGCGGGCGGGCCGGGATGACGGCCTGTCGTCGCGTTCCGCAGCTGCGGGCCGATCGGGGTTTCGCGGGCCGGCCGGCCACGGCCGGCCCGCCCGCTTCCGGGGCGCTGCGGCGCCCCGGAAGCGGCCCGTCTGCGTCGGGTGCCTGCGGGACCCGACCGATGGTCGGTTCCGGGGGCGGGGCGCGGCGTGAGCCGCGCCCCGGCGCGGTCTGTCAGCGCTTGTGCTCGGGGCACTCGTATACCGCGCGGTAGTAGTCGGCGTGTGCGACCTTGACGAACCGAACGGTTCCCGGGGGCTCCGCACGGGGGGTGCCCGAACTGGCTCGTGAATCCCGGTTCCGTGGGCTGATTCCTGCCGTAGTAGATGACGCGGACCCGGCGCCACGTGGCGTCACACGATCCGTAGGTCTTGTGGACGCTGTTGTCGGGGGCGCGGGTTACTGCCGTGCGGCCGCATCTCGGCGTCCCTTTCGGCCTCGTCGGCCTCGTACTGGCGGCGGGCCAGCCGTACGGCGTGATTGGTGCTCGTCGCCTCAATGACAAGGAAGTGCAAGGGGGACTGAGACTCGTCCACTCCTTCCGCGATCCACTCTTTCCGGGCCTCGTAGACGGTGCGGTCGGTGGGCGCGGGTTCGGCCAGCAGGATGCGGCGGGGGTGAGAGAACCTGGGCTGCTGGCGGCGGTAGGTGTACTCGTCGTCGGCAACGACGAAGTAGGTGCGCAGCTGCTTGGTCGAATGCACCATTGGGGGTGTGTCCTTCGAAGTTGTCGGGTGCCTGCCGGTTCGTGGCGGGGGAGGGCTCGCGGTTCTCGACGGGGTTCCGGTGGCTCACAGCGCGCCCCGGTCCCGGAGGTACGCGCCGAACTCAAGCGCGATGCTGGTGTCGCTGTTGGTGGGGATGCGCCGTGCGATCCCGCCGTTCCCGGTGGCCGTTGCGCAGTACGCCGTAACTGGCGGCCGATGGCGGGGACCCGGACGAGAGACCGTGATCGGTCACCGCGAATGCCGGACGGCTTCATGGGACCGTCGGTTCCCGTCGCCGGCCCGACGCTCGCTCGCTCACCGAGCAGCCGGCCAGGGCCGGCGCCTACATCGGAGGCGGCGCCACGCCACGCACCGGCCGCCAGGGGCCCTTGCCCGCGCCCGCGTTCGCGCTCCCCGCACGCCCCGCCCACCCGGCCGGCGACGAGGACGAGGAGGGGGACGCCGATCCGGTCGGGTGCGGCCGGGGCGCCGGGGGCGCCGCCGGCCGATGACTACGGCACCGACCTCATGCAGGCCCGCGCCATAGCCGGCTACTCGGGAGGCGGATTCGCCATCCGGGCCGACAACCGGTCCGGTCACCGTCGACGAGGCCGGCCCAGGCCGTTGTTAGTCCCACGTCCAGACCCATTCACGGTTCTCTACACGCTCCGCATCCCCGCCATCGGCCGCCAGTACGGCGTACTGCGCAACGGCCACCGGGACGGCGGGATCGCACGGCGCATCCCCACCAACAGCGACACCAGCATCGCGCTTGAGTTCGGCGCGTACCTCCGGGACCGGGGCGCGCTGTGGAGCCACCGGGAACCCCGTCGAGAAACCGCGAGCCCTCCCCCGCCACGAACCGGCAGGCACCCGACAACTTCGAAGGACACACCCCAATGGTGCATTCGACCAAGCAGCTGCGCACCTACTTCGTCGTTGCCGACGACGAGTACACCTACCGCCGCCAGCAGCCCAGGTTCTCTCACCCCCGCCGCATCCTGCTGGCCGAACCCGCGCCCACCGACCGCACCGTCTACGAGGCCCGGAAAAGAGTGGATCGCGGAAGGAGTGGACGAGTTCTCAGTCCCCCTTGCACCTTCCTTGTCATTGAGGCGACGAGCACCAAATCACGCCGTACGGCTGGCCCGCCGCCAGTACGAGGCCGACGAGGCCGAGAAGGGACGCCGAGATGCGCCGCACGGCAGTAACCCGCGCCCCCGACAACAGCGTCCACAAGACCTACGGATCGTGTGACGCCACGTGGCGCCGGGTCCGCGTCATCTACTACGGCAAGGAATCAGCCCACGGAACCGGGATTCACGAGCCAGTTCGGGCACCCCCCGTGCGGAGCCCCCGGAACCGTTTCGGTTCGTCAAGGGTCGCCACACGCCGACTACTACCGCGCGGTATACGAGTGCCCCGAGCACAAGCGCTGACAGACCGCGGCCGGGGCGCGGCTCACGCCGCGCCCCGCCCCCGGAACCGACCATCGGTCGGGTCCCGCAGGCAACCCGACGCAGACGGGCCGCTTCCGGGGGCGCCGCAGCGCCCCGGAAGCGGGCGGGCCGGCCCGTGGCCGGCCGGCCCGCGAAAACCCCGATCGGCCCGCAGCTGCGGAACGCGACGACAGGCCGTCATCCCGGCCCGCCCGCGCCGGAATCCCGGAGCTGATCCCCGGCACGCGCCGATCGGCAGCCAGGACCGCGCCGAAGTGCGCACCACCACCTCAGCTCAGCCCCTCACACCTGGAGTTTCCCGTGACGCTCAACCCCCCGTACCGAACTGTTCGTCATACGCGACCTACGCCAAGGCCCGCGCCCAGCACCCCCGACACCGCCGCCGACGAGCGCCCCCCGCTCCTGGCCCTTGCCGACGAATGCCCAGTGGACCGGTCAGCACTGCCACCCCGGGGACCGTGGGGAGTGGTCGAACCTGGAAGTCCAGATTGATCCTTTCCGACGCCCGGCGTGACGCCGCCGCAGCCGGACTCCCCCCGCTCGACACCACCGGACACCGCCGCGTGCCTGCTGGACGCCCTTGCCACCACGCTCGCGACGCTTCGAGTTCTGCGACAACCCGGGGCGTGACCGAGGTCGAGTTTCGTTGCCGCCGCTCCGTTCGGCCGGCGGATCGAGTGGAGCCCCATCACCGGGTGTGATCACCCGGTTCGCGGACGGGACGATCCGCGAAGGCATCAGCTACCCGGGACTGTGGCCTTACCTCCAGGACTTGGCCGCGTTGCAGTCGCCCGCGACCGGTGACCTGTTGACCATCCGAGTCGCACACGGACCGTCCTTCCTTCCCTCGAACCCCCTTGCCGGATTCCTCGCCCAACTCTTTGACGCCGCCCGCACCACCCCGGAGCAGGAGCCCGACGACGAGACACCCGAGACGGCCCCCGTACCCGAGCCGGCGCCGGAGCCCGCACCGACCGCCGCCGCGCGCCGGGTGGACGTTCCCCGAGGCGGACGACCACGAGGGTTGGGTATGGCACCAACACCGACCGCGAGTACGTGCCGGGGACCGTGACCCGGATCCACTTCATCAACAACGGCGGGACGATCCAAGCTCACCGTCCGGGTCCTCGACGGAAACGCACAAGGGCATGGCCCCCACGCTCAACCGGAGCATCGGAGACCAGATGCTCGAAGCCGCCCCACCGCGCATGTTCAAGAGCCGGCACGGCGCCCGTAGCAAGTGGCCCGTTCCACACCGTGTTGCAACGTCCGGCAGCCCCCGCAGACACCACCAGCCTGACACACCCCGGGCACCCCGGGGCCGGCCCACCGTGCCGCGCTCCGGGAACCCGAGGCAAGCCCCCTACGCGCCCGAGCGGCCCAGGCCCCGGCGACGACCAGGCCGGCGGCCGCGAAGGCCAGACCCGCTCACAGCGTGCGGCGGTGGGCGACGACCCACCGCGGATCCAACCCCCGCCGCGAAGGCCGCCCCCACACCAATCCCGGCAACCGACGCCCACACCGCGCCTTCCCCGCCCCGTGCGCAGCACCGCCCGCGCCAGGCAGGGGGGCGGTCCCCCTCCGTCGAACGCCTACCACTTCACCCGCACCGAACCGATGAGGACCGAACCGTGAACAGCATCCAGCGCGAACACCCGCAGGCATCCTCACCCCAGCCCGCAGCAGGCCGGCCCGCCCCCGAGTCCGAGACGAAGGCGACCGCCCCCGCAGTGTCCGTCACCGACCGCGCATGGTGGATCGGCGAGTACTGCCAGTGGACGACCGCCAACCCGCCCAGAGACACCCCCGCCGCCGTCGCCTTCTTTCGCCCGCACCGCCGAATCCGCCGGTTGGGTCGTGGTCTTTGCGCGCCGGCACTCACGCCCTCGACGACGACACCTTGGTCGGCATTTGGGAGGTGGAGTGCACCGGCCGAGCCCACGACAACCACCACGGCGGACAGGCGAACGCAGTCCTCTCCGTCATGTGGTCACACGGTGGCACGCGTTACACGCTGGTCATTCGATGCCGACCGATCCACCGCCGAAATGGGGAACCGCACCCTCGCCGGAATCGTGACCCTCGCCGACTACAAGAAAGCCGCGCGACAGGCCCGAGTCACCCAACAGGCGGTGAGCCCGCACCGGGGCCGCGGCCCACCCCGCGCCCCGCCCGGGACCGCCGATCCTCCCTCCCGACCCAAGGCACGGCCGGCCCGCAGCGGAGAAGCGCGACGACCCGCCGCGGTCACTACTCCCGCCGCCCAGGGCCGCCCCCACACCAGCCCGGCGGACGCCGCCCACACCACTGCCGCTTGCCCCAGTGCGCAACACCCCTTGGGCCGGGCACGGGGCCGTCGCCGCCACGAAAACCTGCCACTTCACCCACGCCCACCCGAGGAGGAGCGACCATGAACAACCGAACGACCCCCCCGACCGGAAACCCTGATGACTCCGCGCGGGTGGTGCTGTGTTGGGCCGAGGGCCGGCGCCGGGGCCTTGTACCGGTGGGAGGTCACGCCCTCATGGCGCGGTCGACGCTTCTGGGTGGCACAGCACAAGGGCGAGTGGTACATCACCCGCGAGCACATGCCCCCGGCCGATCTCGGCAAGAACCCGAAGCAGTGGCGCAAGGCCGAGCAGGTCCGGCACCCGGACCGCCGCCCGATCCGAAGCCGCATCGAGGCACAGGCCCTGATGATCGCCCGCGTGGAAGAACGGCGCCACCTTGAGTCCGAAGTCCGCGAGATCATCAGGGTCGCGGCCGAAAGGCCGGCCCCGATCTGGACCCCGGCACCGAGCAATCAATCAAGCCGCACAAGGCGCCGCGTGTGCGGACACGGTCCCCGGCTGACGTACTGGCCAAATGGGGCGACTGCGTGACCCACGAGGAAATCACCGCATAAACAGTCCGCAGGCACCGCCCGGCCGGCCGAGTCGCCGTCACCCACCGAAGGCGCGCACCGGCCCCGATGCCGCACGCCCTAGGCACGGCCGGCCCATCGCGGAGTAAACGCGACGGACCCCTCGCAGCTTCCGCCCCCCTCAGCGAAGGCCGCCCCCGCACCGCCCGCCAGGCGCCGCCCCACATCACCCCCTGGAACCAGTGCGCAGCACCCCCTTGCGCCGGCCCCACCCGCACGGCAGCGCCCCACCACCCCACCTTGGAGATCACATGTTCCGACTCAATCTCACCCAGGAATTCGTACGCGAGGCAACCGCCACCGAGTCCCACGCGATCACTCTGCTTCGGCGAGCGGTGCGCCGCGGCTACGACGTCGAAGCCAGCGCCCGACGGAAGCGTCGCCGTCAACTGGACCTACCGGCGCTTCGACCCCCGCGACGAGAACCGCATCCTCACCGAACCACGCTCCCTCATCCTCACCCCGCAGACGCCCGTCCGAGGACTCACCGAAGCCACCCGCCGAGACCTCGAACTCATCCAGACAGCCGGCCAGCGCGCCAAGTTCGAGACGGAGTCCGACCGCCAGGTCGTCACCACCGGATTCCACCGCATTCCCCCCGGCAGCCAGCGCCCGCCTGCACGAACGCGGATTTCATCACCGACGACCAAGGCCGCGCCCGCCTCACCCTGCCCGCGCTCATCGCAATGCACGCCCAAGACCACAGCACCCACACCACCACCCCCCAAGGTTGGACACGCCCCAGCGAGACAGGACACGCCAGCGCCGGCCTGAACAGGCCCGGCCGCCGTAACGGTCTCCTCTACAGCGGCACCAGCGCGGCACTCTGCCGATGTGGCGCCCTGAACGTCCACGCCCGACACCCGCGACGACGCCCGCCGCCGCGCCCGAGACCACCGGCGCACCGCCACCGCCCAGTTCATCCGCGAAGCCCTCCCCATCTGACCCCCGCCCCCGAGAACCTTCCCCCGGCACCACCCGCCCGCCGCCGGCGGGTGGCGCCCCCTCCGGTCGTGGCGGGCCCGCGAACGCCGAAGCGCGACGGCAGACCGCGGTTCCAACCCCCGCCGCGCACCGAACACCCCGCCACCACCCGGCAGCCGTCACCCACCCGTCGCCACCCCACCGTGCGCGCCCACACTCCGGCCGAGCCCCCCACACCCCGCCGCCGGGCACCCGCCCGCGAACCCGCCGAAGCCAGACCGGTCTACCCCCGACCCGGAAACGCCCCTCCCCCATCCGAACCGGGCCAGGGAAACCGGCGCCCGCCAACCCGCCCGGAACCTTTCCCTACCTCAGGGACCAGGAGACAGCCCATGCGCAACCTTCCGCCCTGCGCCATCACATGCGCCGCCACGCAACTCGAACACCCCGTACCGCCGAACGACCGGCAACGAAGCCGCCGAGTTCCGACTGGGACGCCCACGACATCGTGATCATCGGCGACAGCGGCGGCAAAGACAGCGGCGCCACCGTCCACGAGGTGTGCACGCAAGCCGACGCCGTCGGCCAACTCCACAAGATCCGGGTGCTCCACTGCCGACCTCGGACGCACCACCCGAGGCCACCTGGTCGAATGGCCCGGCGCCCTCGAAGTCGCCCGCGCGCACGCCCAGCTCTACGGCGTTCCCTTCGCCGTCCGACGCAGCACCCGATGGAACTCCCCTCTGGGACCGGATCCGGTCCCACGGCCGCTGGCCCGGGCACTTCGCCAGGTACTGCACCTCCGACCTGAAGACGGCCGTCGGACGCGGCTACGTCGACGAGGTCGGCGCCGAACTCCAGCTCGGACGCCCGCCCCGCGCCGGCTACGCCATGGGCATTGCGCGCCGAGGAGTCCGCCGCGCCGCGCGAAGAAGCCACCATCGAGCAACACCGGATGACCGGCAAGGGCACCCTGCGCACCGTCACCACATGGCTTCCGATTCACCAGCTCACCACCGAGCAGGTCTGGAAAATCCACCGCGACAACGCGATTCCCCACCACCAGGGCCTACGACCAGGGCACTGCGCCGCCTCAGCTGCCCGCGCCTGCCCCCTCGCCCACACCGACGACCTCATCCGCTCCGCCCAGCTCAACCCCGAAACTCTTCACCGAGTACGCCGACGCCCGAAACCGCCATGGGCCAGCCGTTCAAGACGAACATCACGCTCCGGGAAATCCTCGACCGCGCCCGGAAGCTGACCCACCCGCAGGCAAGCCGGCCGGTCCGGCGGGGGGCGCAGAAAGCCCGACCCCGCCGGACCGGCCCGCCCAGGCCTCGCAGGCAGGCCCACCCGCACCGACCTCACCCGCAGGAAAGGGCATGATCCACACCGAAGAACGTCCCGTCGCCGAGGACCCCCAGCCGCGGCCACGTACAGGCGTTCGCGTCGCCCGCACGGCCGCCGCGCTCGCCGAAGCCGCCGCCGACGAGGCGATGAACGCCGTCTGCCGGAGCCGATCCGGCAACACCCACCCACCTCGACCAGATCATGCACGCCGCCCACAAAGAAGCCTGCCAAGCAAGAAAGTTCGCCAACTGGACAGCCGAATGGGGAAAACGGCGACGTCGCCGACCACGTCGTCATCGGCTACGCCGGCGGCGCCGTCGACGCGGCGATCCGCGCGCGCAAGCCGCCGCCGGCGTCGAGGTGACCGCGGCCGCACTGCGCACCGAACTCGAACGGCCGTTGACCGCGCGGGAACTCGCCGAACGCGAGAACGAGCGCCGCCGCGCCGAAGCCCAGGAAGAGGCCGAGGCCCGCGCCGCGACCGGCATGGACCACGACAACCGCCGGCACGCCGAGAAACAACCGCTGGTTCGCCCAGGCCTACGTGCCCGAACTCGGCTGGACGGCCGGACACGTCCGAGTCCTGGAAGCCGCCACCGACGGGCGCCTGTACTGGCGGGATCGGCAAGCCTGGAGAGCACCCCGACCCGGGCAGTGGAGCGGCGGCCGCAAGATCAGCCGCGACCGAACCGAAGCCCTGTACGCCGCACGATTCCTCACCGCCGAACGACAGACCGACGGAACCCGCGTACTCACCCCCACCCCCATGGGCGCCGTCGCGCTGGAATACGCGCGGCTGCACCCCGCCGGCCTCCACAACAGCGACCGAGCCGCCTACGAAGCCCGCTACGCCCGCGTCGCCAAACGATACAAACGCCGCGACGACAAGAAAGCCGCCGCCCGCCGTCTGCCCCCACTCGACCCCTCCGCGATGCGCACCTACCGGCGGCCCGTCACCCTCGCCGAACAGGCAAACCACCGCGCGCAAGACCGCCGCGCAGCACGCGGCGACCGAGCAGTGGGACAACGAGGGCGGACACTGCCCCGACGTACCGGCCCCCGACCCACCACGATTCGCACCACCGACACCCGACGCACGACCACCAGCTCCGGCAGGGCCACGGAGCAGCCGGCCGACCAGGTCGACGCCGAGGCAACGGCCGTCGCGGAGCGGATCGCCGCGCTCCACCGCGCCCACCACCAGCAGTTGGAACTATGGCCCCGCGAGCTCCCTGGCCCCGGCCGCGTTCGCCAGCCCCGCCGCGCCCCCCGACCACCGATCTCCACCCGCTTCCCCCACCACACCCACACCCACGCCCCGCCACATGGATCTCGCCCCGCTCCACGCCACCCCCACAGGCCACGACACGCCCCCAACCACCGAACCGGACCCCACCCGCACCGCCGACACGAGCACCCGCACCCGCGACAACCCCCGAACCGCTAGCAACAATGCCGCATCAGTGCTTTAATAAACGTCGTTGCGAGGGGAGGGTTAAACCCCGACCGGCACCCGGGCGCGGCAGCGCTCGAAGCCCCTTCACACCCGCGAGGAGCCCAGCCATGCACCATGACCCCCGACACGGCCCCCGCGACGTCTCCGGCCGCGGAGCTCGCCGCCCGGGGCCCGCGGACCACACCGCCGCCCAGGCCCGCCGGCGCACCGACACCGGCCGGACCCGCAGGCGCTGACAGCCCGCCGCGGCCGTGCCCGAAGCCGGCCCGCGCCCGTTCCACAAACGAAAAGGTCGCGGCCCCGGGGAACCCCAGGGCCGCGACCGAAATCAAGCGCCCGGCGGCGCAATGGGCAAAAGGCCGCCGGGCAACGTCCCCTTCACACTGCGGAGCCTCACGGCACGCAGAAAGGACACCACCCATGGTAAACCCCCGCACCGACAACACTCCACAGCCCTACGACCACGTACACCTCCACCCCGACAACCGGCTCGGCGCCGACCCCCGCACCCCCTACCTGGTAGCCGACACCGAACCCCCCGGCACCTACACCCTGTGGCACCTCGCCGACCACCCCGAACACCACGACTGGGCCGCCGCCGTCCCCCTCGACGACATCGCCCTCGCCACCCGCGTCACCACCACCGACACCCGCACCTGGAACCCCACCCCTGACCCGCCACGCCCCGCCCCCGCCCCGGCACCGCCAGGAGAACCCCGCCATGACCGAGAACACCGAACCCCGACTGCTCACCCGCGAGGAACTCGCGGCCGCCCACGGCTACAACGTCCGTGCCCTGCAACGCCTGTGGGCCAACCGCGCCAACAACAACCACCCGCCCGCCCAGCGCCGAGGCAAGACCCTCGTATGGGACGCCGACGAATTCGAGGCATGGGACCGCCGGCGCCAGAACCTGATCGGCGGATCCGAGTTCGCCCGCATCCTGGGACTCAAAGACCACGGATGGATCAGCAGGGCCGCCGACGTACCGCCGCCCGGATTCCCCCACCCGCCGAGTGGGCCAACGCGGCCGAACGCTGGGGCCCCCTGTGGGACCGCGACGCCGCCCAGGCCTACGCCGACACCCGGCCCCCACCGAAACCCTGCGCGGCGCCGGCGCCGGCCGCCCCGCCGGAACCCGAGACGGCACCTCCTACTCCAACGACCCCCGCCTCACCGCCGCCCGCAAGATCATCGCCAAGCACCCCGACGAAAGCGCCATCCAGCACACCCGACGCCTCAACGAACAGCACCCCGGGACGTCCGCCGCCGTCTGGCGGAAAATCCTCCTCGCCGCCCGCGACCAGGAGCAGAAGTGACGGACCACCACGCCGGCCCCTGCCCCCGCTGCGCCCAACCCATCGGCGAACGCCCCGCCCACTCCCGCCTGCACACCCACCGCACCCAACCCATCTGCACCACCTGCGGAACCGACGAAGCCCACCGCGACACCACCGGCCTCGCCCCATCCCCCCGACCGACTGGCCCCTCACCACCCCCGACCACTGACCCCACCCCCGCGGCAGCACGAAACCACCAGCGAACGACACACAACGCGCCGCGAGCCGATCCCGGCCCGCGCACCAGCCCAGGAGCCACCGTGAGCGAGATCCTCGACGAGCAAGCCGCCCGCCACCAGGCCGGCAGCCGCCACCCGGGCGCCATCGGCTTCAAGCCCTTCACCGACCAGAGCGACACCCTCATCGGCTGGACCTACGCCACCGACTCCCGCCGCCGGCGCTACGGATGGATCCTCACCGACGGCCGCATCAGCCCCGCCACTGAGGACCACCGAAGCGGCGCCGAGGAGTACGGCCGCCGCAGTATCTGACACCCCCACGGGACACGATCCGACTCCCCGGGCAAGAACCGCTCAGCCCCCCCACGACGCCCGCACCCGGCCCGGGCCCCCAACGCCCGCACGACCCACGATCGCAGGGGCCAGGCCGAACCCGCCGCCACATCGGAAGCCACCCGCAGACACGACGAGGCCCCCACCATCCGCCCGGATGATGGGGGCCTCGCCACGTCACACGCCGATCACTCGTCGTCGGCGAACGGGAACTCCTCGACGATCGTCATCAACGCTTCCTCCCGGGTGCGCGGCACCCGGCTCAACTCATAGTCCTCACCGTCGTCGAGCCGGCGCACGCAATCATGCATCCACGACCGCCAACCGCCACCGTCCACGGAGTCGACCGACCCCACCAAGACGCCGTCCAGGGAGAGTTCCCACGTCGACAGCGAGACCCGCCACGCCTCGAACCCCCGCATCGTCAGACACGCCGGCGCCACCCCGCTCCCGTGCATCGACGGGTGGTACCCGTCCCAGTGAAAACGGACCACCGCGCGCGTCGCGATCTTGTGGAACGCCTGCGTGATCGCCGCCGCCCGCGACCGGCACCGCCACGTCACCTGACGCTCCGCCGCCGCCCCCTCGAACAACCCGACACAATCCCAGGCTTCACGCTCACACCCCGGCGACCGGGACAACAGATACCGGCGGCCGCCCCGCCAGAACAACCAACCCCCCTCATGCCGCCACAGACGAGGCTTGGAGGTGTCCCACCCGTCCACCTGCGGGTCGAGCGGCCACACCACATCCCGCGCCACCTCCCGCACCGGACCACCCCGGTCCAGCGCCACGCCCACCCCCGCCAGACGCCCCACACGATCCTCGACCACGTAGGCCACCGTCGCCGACACCGACCCACGCGGCAGACGAACCACCACACGATCATCCGGCCGAACATCCTCAAACCACCGCATAACCCGAAGACTCCTCGACATGAAGGGGGCCGACCGGACACAGCCCGATCGAGCGGATTGGGGGTTTGCCCTCCCCCGCACCAACACGTCAATTAAAGCACAGATGCGGCACACTTGCCGGCTGATTCGCGGCGCGATTCAATGAAACCCCCGAGCTTTGCCCAACATGGAGCTGATGACGGTCCCGCTCGGCACCGGCGACCAGGTCGCCGACATCCGCACGACCTGGGGAATGGACTTCCCGCCCGAACGCCGCTGGACCGACGGTTGGGGCGTCAGCGTCGAACTGCCCGCCGTCCTCGAACTGATCGACCCTGCCCGCGCCGGTGTGGTGAGCCTGGACAACGTCCGTGAACAGATGGCCGCCCGGCCGCGGCACGAGGCCGCCTCATGGATCGGCGAGCACACCGGCAGCCGAGGCGGCAAGCGATACCGCACCTGCAAGCTGTGCGAACCGGACCTGACCGGGCTCACCGACTGCACATGAGCAGGGACACCCCCGCCGACCGCCGAACACCCCGTCGCCCGGGCGCGGGTGCCGGGGTGTACTCAGGCGTCGAGAAGCCCCAGGGCCGAGTCCACCCGGCAGATCTCGCAGGCGCGCGCGATCGGGTCCCGCAGCGCCTCGACCGCCTGCGCGCGCGTGGCCGGGCGGGAGCGACCGGAGACCAGCGGGCAGTCACCGGTGTGGACGAGGACCGAGCGGCCGGCCGCGTCGATCCCGTACTCGATGACCCACTCCACCACCGGCGGCCGATACCGGGCCGCGTCCGCGCGCACCCGCTCCTCAGCCTCCACCGCGACGATCCGGGCACGAGTCTCATCGAGGAGGACCGACAGGAGCGTCTCCACCGTCCGCAGGCGCTCCAAGTCCGGCGGGAGCCACCTGGGCGTACCCGCCAGGTCCACGACTACGCCCCTTGGACCAGGTGGGCGCGCTTGAGACCCATCCGCGCCTCGACCACGTCCCCGCGCTCCAGCGTCGTCCAGTACGGATCGGTCAGCACCAGGCCGGCCAGCCGGCTCAGTCGACGCTCGAAGGCAGCCTTCCGTGCGCGCTGCTCCGACGTGTAGCCGGGACTGGCCTCGACGTCGCCGCGGTGGGAGTAGACACCCTCCCGCGCCTGCCAGCCCTCCAGCGGGTCCGCCGACCACGGCAGTGTCGCGCAGAGCTCCGCGTGCTGGGAACGGACGCGGTGTAGCTGCGCTTGCAGCGCGACAAGACGAGGGGGGTAGTCGATGGCCATACCGCAATCATACGCCTGTTCGATTTCGTGTTGTAATCAGGACATGGCCGAAACCTGGCTCTTCCCTGACGACCTGATCCACCTGAAACAGGAGAGCATCCGCACCTATAACGCGCTCAGCGCCACGCCGCTCCCGGACCCCGAGCGGGCCGAGCTCGACGAGCGGCTGTTCCGTCTCTCCATCCGGATCGGCGATCACCCCTACTGGCGGGAGCACCCCCACACCCCTGCGGCCCGCGTCGGGCTTCACCGGGCCGCCGTCGCCGCAGGCTGTGAGCCCTCCGTCGAGAAGCGCGTCGTCGACGGCCGCCTCATCACCCTTCCACCGGGTACCGGCACCGCATGGCAGTACCCGCCGGCCGAGCGGTGAGCGGCCCAGGGTCGAGGCCTGCGGCATGATCCCCCCGTGTTGGACAATCGTTGTACGCTCGAATCATGAGCGTGGGATTCCGGCCCACACCGGCCGACAACGAGATCATCCAGGCCCACAAACGGCCCGAGGAGTCCACTTCCGACGTCCTGCGCCGAGCCCTGCGCGCGCTCGACCGACAGAAGTGGGACGACCAGGCCCGCCAGGACATGGAACGCATCGCCGCCAGCGGCGAGAACCTCTCCGAGGACCCCGACGACTGGGGCTACGACGAAGACGGAGACCCGAGCGACCGTCACACCCACGAGCCTCACCCGCCGGTGTCGCCGCTGTCCCCGACCGACACGCCAGTGCTCCATCCCGTCGGGAGAATGTCGTTCTCCCTGGCCACATCCGATGTCGACTTTCTGGACACGGAACGGGGCGCATCCTTCTTCGCCCAGGCCGACGCTGTACTGAATACGGGCGATCAGGCACTTCTGATGAAGGCCAAACGCCTAGGGAGCCATCCCCACGCTGCCGCGCAGATCGCCGCCGACACACGGCTTCTGACCGCTTCCAGCCTGATGCAAGCGTGGGCCGACGCAAAGGCTCCAACCCGCCCCAGCCCGACAGGCGCCGTATCCTGGCGAATGGCCCATCTGCGCGCCATCGCCGCCCGCCGGGCGGACAAGCGGTGATCCGGGGGTCCGTCCACCGCGTCGATCTCGGCGACGCGAAGCGCGGTCATGAGCAGCGTGGCAAGCGGTACGGCATCGTCCTCAGCCAGAACCCCGAGTCGTGGTCGACCGTGGTCATCGTCCCCACCTCCACCAGCGCGCAGGATGCCGTCTTCCGGCCCCGCCTGCACATCGCCGGCCGCGACACCCTCGCCCTCACCGACCAGGTCCGCACCATCGACACCCGATACGTGATCGGGGAAGCCGTCGATCACCTGAACAAGACCGATCTGGCCCAGGTCGAATTCGCCCTCGCCCGCCTGTTACAGCTACGCCTCGAACTCGACTGGTAAACCCGTGCGCTGCGCTCGGTCGCGTCACCGCACGGTGGGGCAGTGCGCGCCGACCGCAGCGCACCGTGCCTCGAAGTCCGGGGGAAGCCACCCGCCGGAGGTCAACCGCGGGTGCGCCGGGAAGGTGGAGTGCGCGGCCAACGCGAACATCAGTGACGCCCATGGGGTGTGGAGCTGCACGGTTCTGTAACCGCCGGTGTGGGTGTCGTGGAACGAGCACTGGAACACGTCCGGGCCCGCCAGGTCCACGGAGGTCAGGCCCGACCAGTTCAGGTCCAGGTAGCCGCGCGCCTGTCCGAGGAAGGCGCGCCGGTTGGTGACGGTCAGCATGCCCTGACCATCCATGACCCAGCGAAGTTGAGCGTCGGCCCGTGCCTGGCTCTTGCGGTTGGCGTTGCCCAGGGCCGAGGCGGCCACGTTGAGGAGGACGAAGGCCGGGGATCCGAAGGCGACCGTGTTGTCATGTCGGTAGCTTCCGTTGCCCAACGCGCGCCAGGTATGGCGCGAGGCCGGGCCGACAGCGAGGGACAGTTCCCCGGGCACGAGAGGCGCCATCGTCGGTACCGGGGCCCGCTCGGAGAGCCGGCCCCGCATCAGGTCGTGCACCACGCGGACGCTGTGGAGCAGATGATCGTCAAGCACCGTCCAGACAGGCGCGGTCCGCCTCTCCACCGGCTTCACCGCATACGGGTTGTAATCCACCGCACCCCCACCGTCATAATCCGGGCGCCCAGCCTAACGATCACCCCACCCGGTCGGGCACGGAACAGACACACCGGCCGAGCCCCATCGGCACAGCAGGGACCCGAAGCCGCCCCAGCGTGTCTCTGGGGCGGCCGGCTGAACTCTCTTTTGGCGGACCCCCTGCGGAACGGTGTGCGCCAGCGGTAGCTTGGCCGTGTCCCCTTTCTGCGGGGTTCAGGCCGGCCCCGCCCCTTGGCCTAGTAACCAGGCGGGCCCGGCCACCACCGCCCCGGCCCATGGGCACGGCCACCGCACCCCGCGCGGCAACGCCGGCCGGCTCTCGCGGACCGCCCCGACGCCCGGACGAGCACGCCCCGGACGGTCAGGTTGTGCGTTGTGCGGTGCGGACGGCGTCGGTGTAGAGCTCTCGGGTCAGGTCCTCGGGTGTGATGCCGAGTTCGTCCAGGACCGCGCGGACGTCGTCCAGGGCCGCGGCCACGTCGTCCTCGCCCACGAGGGTCTCCAGCTCCAGGAACGTGCCCTCGATCTCCGGAACCCGCACGAGGGTGGCGAGCATCCTGCGGCCCCGGGCGTCGAAGCCGTAGTTCCGACAGTGTTTCTCGAAGGCGATCAGCGGGACGTAGCCCAGCCCGCGCAGCATCGCGTGCACCGCGTCCACGTCTTCGACCCGGGTTTCGTGCTCCGGCTTCGAACCGGACTCCTCATCGACCACGGCCCCCTTGAACGTCAACACGCTGCGGGTCTCGTCCGCGCCGTTCACAGTCCGCACCCGCAGTTCCTCGCCTCGCTCGTCCAAGGCGCGGGTGGGGGTGTCGAAGTAGGTGTCCACGTACACCTCCGCTTGGCCCGTCGCCCGCTCCTCCAGACGCCGAAGGACCGCTTCCGGCTCCTCGACGCGCGCTTTCAACTCCGCCTCGATCACGTGCCCGTCACCACTTCCCGCGTTCTCAGACCGTGCGCACCGCGTCGGCCACCATCGCCTCGACCATCCGCCGAAAACCCCGGTACAGGGGTCCGTGCGGTGTTTCCATCACCTTGTACGTCGCCGACTCGTGCCCTTCCCAGCCGGCGTCAAAAGCGCCGACGAACATGCAGTCGTCCGTTCGGATCACGCGCCAGGTCGGCAGCATCGCGTACCGGTAGACCTCGATGTCGCAGACCGTCGAAAGTTCCCGAAGGCGGGCTTCGGCCAGGCGAACGCCGGAGGCCAGCGACTCGACCGACTCGCCGATCTCAGCCGCCCGCCGCACCAGCGCCGGGCCCTCCGGATCCAACAGCAGCACCCGCACCCGCAGCCGGCCGTCGAGGCGGGCGAGATGGGAACGCAGCATGGAGTCGTTGAGGCCGATCAGGCCGAGGCCGCGCACGGCGAGGATGTCGAGTTCCTTCGCCGTACGGGTCCGCTGTTGGATCTCCTCGCGGGCGGAGGCCTGCGCGGAGTAGACGCGTGCGACCTCCGGGAAGGCCGCCAGGTCGAACGCGGCGTTTCCGGTGCGTTGTTCACGTCCGGCGGCCAGGCCAAGAAGGTGTCGGGTGTCGTCGGGCATGGTCAGGCCGTCGGCGATCCGCTCGTAGACGTCCAGGCGGGAGACCGCGCGGCGGCCGTTGATGATCTCGTTCACGCGGGCCTGCGTCATGCCGACCGCGGTGGCGAGCCGGGACTGGCTGGCCCCGCTGTAGCGCTGGACGTGGCGGAACACGGCGCCGATGTCGCGGGCGCGCAGCGCCTCGCGAACCTCGGGATGTTCCCAAGCCCGGTCCGCGAGGGTGATCGGTAAGAGGCCGCTTGTCACAGAGAGGTCTGCCTGTCATCCGCGAACGGGATGGGATCCATCCCACGGTGAGATTACCGTTCGGGTATCGCGCGGCGCGGGTGGTCGCCGGAAGCTGGCCCCATGGTGACGGCACGGCAGGTCAGGACGGATCCACAACGGCGAGAACACGAACGGTCGCCGGGGATACCGCGCCGGGCGTGCGCGTCACTTCGCGAGCGGGCGGGAACGATTCCGCGGTGAAGCCGACATCGGAGAGCCCACAGGGCCCCCAGGCCGTCGAGGGACAGTGGCCACCCCGCCCCGAGGGAGGGTGGTGCCAGTGGCACGACGGGCCGACCACGACCGAACTGGTGGCCTGTTGGGGCATGACGAGCTCAGGCCCGGACCAGCCGATCTACACGTGCGCGGACTGCCGCGTACGGCACAACCCGACGCCCGTGGGAGGGTGACCCGTGACCACGACGACGCTGCAATGCGCGGACACTCCCCTGCCCCCTGCCCAAGGGCTGCCCTGGAATGTCGCCATGGGCCGAGCCTGCGTCGCCTGCGGGAAGAAGCTCACCACCGGGGCCGTCTCGCGCGGCAAGGTCTCCGGCCGACAAGGAGTGCACAGCATCGACACCGAGGTATGGGCCTGCCCCCCAAGGCCCACGTCATGACAGCGCCCGCGACACCGCCCGGCACAAGCGAGAACCGGTCCCCCACCTGCCGCCATTGTGGAGCCGAGGCTTTGGCGATCGGCGGCCCCGGGGGCGGGGTCATCGTGCACGAAAGGTCCTGCCCCAACCGGCGCGAAGGCGAACCGGTCGCCCGCCCGCCCCGCACACCCTGAATCAACCAGCCCGCCCGTCACCGCGCCGCGCGCCGGATTCGACGGACCGGCTCGACCTGCGGCCGGCTCCGCATCCCCGGCGCATGTCGTGTGAATGACCCTTCCGGTCGCCCGTCGTTGTCACGGCAGACGATCACGGGAGGCCGATTCGATGCGCGAGACCAGGTCCAGGGCGAGGTACGCGGTTACGGCCGCGGTAACGGTGACCGCGGTCGCCGCGCTGGGGATGTCAGCACCGGCGCAGGCCGCCGAGGCGTGCAGGACAAGTTCGAAGAGCATCGACACCCCCACCTACAGCGGTCCCTGGCCCGACAACTGGAAGTTCACCGTGAAGGCCTGCGCGAAGCGCTCCGGCGGCCGGGTCGCCCACTGGGCCAAGGTGTCCTGGGACCTGCCCGCGAGCGTCTTCACCCCGGGCGGCATCTTCAACGCCCCTGGCACCGGCGTGAGCGTGACCGGGAAGCGGCCCGGCCGCGGGGCCGGTGTGACGCGGTGGACCGACCTGCGCGAGCGGCTCGACCGGGCCCGCGACGGGTCGGTGACCACCCCTACGTTCACGACCGGCCACGGCGCCGGTCAGGCCGTGACCACCGTGGTGGTGAAGCTCGATTGGAAGAACGACGGCAAAGCCCCCGTCCGATACGCCTTCACCACGTCGCCGAAGGTCTGACCCCGCGGGCACGTCGGCGCTCGCATGGGGTCAGACCTTCGGCGAGATCGTCCGTCAGTGTCCGGGTGTCACCGGTACTCCGCGCTGCATCGCTTCGAAGTCCAGGATGGGGTGTCGGGTGATGTCGGCGACGGTGTCAGTCAGAAGGTTGCCGATGATGAATTCCTCCTGCGGGCCCGATCCGAAGGTGACGACCGCGCCGTTGCTCTGGATCATCCAGTTCAGGAACTCTCGTTCCGTGGTCTCGGCGAAGATGATCTCTTTGTCCGGATGCCGTAGCCGTACCCGGTCGAGCGCCTCGCGGATCGCGTCGGCGTCGATGAACAGGGAGCGGGTCAGGGCTTGGGGAGCTCGGCGACCCCACCATTGGAAGACGACCCATTGACGCACGCACGCGTGCGACAACACGGTGTCGGCAATCGCGCCGAGGTCGGTGATGTTGGCCTTGGAGGCCACCGTGTGGACGCGGACGCGGTGAAAGCCCGCGTCGTCGCACAGGTGCAGGGACTCCCGAAACCGTGCCGGGAGGTCACGGTCGGCGCTGCGGCGGAAGGCTCGTTGTACCTGCGCGGTGGTGCCGTCCATGGGGAGGCGCAGGGATGCCAGTGATGCGAGTCGGTCGAGTTTTGGGGCGTCGAGGGTGTAGCCGGTGGTGTCGAGTGCGATGCGGAGCCCGGCGGTGGTGGCGTGGTCGATCACGTCGAAGATGGGGGGCCAGAGCAGGGGGTCCCCGCCGGCGATGACGAGGTCTGTGGTTCCGTGGTCGGCGAGTTTGTCGATGATGGTCTTGGCCTGTGATTCGGTGATCTGTCCTTGGACGAATGGGTTGTAGCAACCCTGGCAGGACATCGGGCACCGGTTGTTGATGGACCAGTTCACGCGGCGGACGACCCGGTCGTCGGCGGGGCGGGTGGCTCGGGTCTTGATGCCGGAGATCAGTTCCAGGAGCCGGCGGCCGCCGGGCAGGGTGGTGTCGGCGAGCAGGGTTTCGGCCCGCTTGACGGATGTCAGGTCCGCGTTGTTCTGGAGGAGGACGAACGCGAGCTGGTAGCGCAGTTCCTGACTGGACGGGTGTTGTTGTGCCAGTTCGGTTTCGATGCGGTGGGCCAGTTCGGTGAAGTGGGCGGCGTTGAAGTTGGCGGGTTCCAGCCGCTTCTGAAATTGGTCCGTGATGGATCCGGGATCCACGTCCCGGTCGTATCCGGGGCGCAGGGGGTGCGGCGGCAGGAGCTCGACGTTCGTGCGTGCCATGTGTGTCTCCTTGCTCAGTTGGGGAGGGCGGGGGTGACGGCCATGGCTGATTCGACGAACAGGAGTCCCTGGTTCTCGACGAAGACCAGGTCACGGACGATGCGGTGCACGTTTGGGCTGGTGGGGCCCGCGAAGTACGCGCCTGAGGAGCGAAGGGGGGTGAGGCGCTGTTCGGCGGTCAAGGTGCGCAGGGTCCGGTGCAGGTCGTCGAGGGCGTGGGGGATCGAGGGTGTGAGGCCTTCCAGGAGTGGGGCGAGGGCGGCGCGGGCCTTGCCGATGTTCGTCGCCGGGTCGTCGTGCGTGGCTTTGGCCAGGTAGTACGTCACGGGCTGCATCAGCCAGGGCAGACGCTCCGCGATGCTGGGGGCCGGGAAGTGGCGGGGGTGTGTGTCGCGACGTCGAGGGGGTCTGTGATCCAGGGGTCAGCGGGCATGCTGGTCACGTACCGGGCGTGGGGTGCGTCGAGGAACGCGGTCAGCAGGGTCACCGCGGCGGTGGCGACGATCTGGAAGCGGTCGGCGGTTTCGCGCAGGATGGGTTCGAGTTGCGTGCGGGCCGAGGCGACGTCGGTGGCGCGGCGCACGACGGGGATCAGGTCGAGGTCGGAGGTGATGGCGCCCTCGGGGTTGGTCCGGTAGTCGCCGCGCGCGAGTGAACCCGACAGTGCGATCGACATCCCGGACGTGGTCGACAGCGCGTCACGCAGGTGGGCGTGGAGGTCGGGGAGTTCGCTGGGCTTCATCGGGTGCCCCCGGTTTGGGCGACGGCGGTGAAGTCGGCGTAGGGGCCGTGTGTGTGCGCGGCCTGGTCGTATGCCTCGATCGCCGTTGTGATCAGGGAGTTGTCACCCAGGAGGTCTCTGGCGTGGTGGAGGTCTTTGAGCATGTGGCGGAGCGCGAAGTCGGGATCGTCGTAGTCGCCGGCCTCGACGCGTGAGAGCTTGGAGGCGGCGATGGTGGCCATCCATCCGTCGGTCGTGACGATCCGCGCGGCGGTGGCGTAGTCGTCTCCGAGGTGGAGCGGGAGTTGCCGGGCGAAGCTGAGGGTGTGGAGGATGGCGGCCCCCCACGCGTTGTAGATCAGCTTGAATCGGGCGGGATTCCCCGGTCGGCTGAAGGCGTAGCGGTGGTGGGTGAAGGCGCCGAGCGTGCGCGCGGTTCGAGGATCCTGGCGCGGTGTGTGGAGAAAGCCGGAGAGGGTGCCGGCGATGGCGCCGGGCCTGGATCCGGTAACGGGGCATTCCACCGGGATGCCGCCGTGGGCGTCGATGTGGGAGTGCCAGGCTTCGGCCCAGGCGGGACTGATCGTGGACAGCTCGATGCAGACGGGGCGGTGCTCGGTGACGGCCGCCGTGACGCGTTCGTGTTCCCAGAACGCGCGGCTCGGGCCGTCGTCCGCGAAGCAGCCCAGAACGATGTCCGGGCGCAGGTCCTCGATGCCGTCCGGGGCCAGGAGGCGGGTGCCGGCGGGGGCGCGGATCAGGTGCCGGCTGGTGATGGTCACAGCCGTGTCGGGCAGTTTCACCAGGTGCGGGATGATGCCGGCGGTGATGACGCCGTACCCGGCGACGAGGATGTTCGTCGCCGGGCGGGCGGCCCCTAAGAGGGGATTGTTCATACGTGACCTCCGTCTAGGACGTTGTCTCGGTGGGCGAACCAGGCGAGGGCATCGGAGATGCCTTGTTCGAGGGACAGGGCCGGCTTCCAGTCCAGGAGTTCGGCCGCGAGTGTGATGTCGGGGTAGGCGCCCGCGTTGTCACCCGGGCGTGCTCCGACGACCGTGGTCGCCAACGGTCGGCCGGTCACGTTCTCGAAGGCCTTGACCAGCTCGAAAACGGTCGTGCCGGTGCCGCTGCCCAGGTTGATGACGCGATAGGAGTCCGGGCCGGCGGGCGCGACCTGGTCGAAGCGGCGTACCGCGGCGATGTGCGCGCGGGCGAGGTCCCAGACGTGGACGTAGTCCCGGATGCCGGAGCCGTCCCGTGTCTGCCAGTCGACTCCGGTGATCGGGAACGGCTCGTCCGCGTGGTACTTGTCGATCATGACGCCCAAGGCGTGGCTGGGCTTGCGGACCTGAAGGCCGCTGCGCAGCTTGGGATCGGCTCCGATCGGGTTGAAGTAGCGCAGAGAGATCGCGCGGAGACCGGTTCCGCCGGTGATGTCTTCCAGGGCCTTTTCGAAGACGGCCTTCGTGTTGGCGTAGGGGCTCATCGGTTCCAGCGGCGCGGCTTCGGTGATTCCCTGGCCGGCGGCGTAGATCGCGGCAGAGGAGCTGAAGACGAATCGCTCGCACCCGTTGCGCAGGAGGTGCCCGATCAGGTCGAGGCCCTTGGACACGTTCACGGTGTAGTACCGCAGCGGTTCGGCGACGGATTCGGGAACCACGATCAGAGCGGCGCATCCGATCGTGGCTTCGATGTCGGGGTGGTCGGCGAATACCTGGTCGATGAGGTCTCCGTCACCGATGTCGCCCTGGTAGAAGTTCCGGCCGGTCACGAATTCCGGGCGGCCGGTGGCGAGGTTGTCGATGATGATCGGCTCGATGCCCTCGTCCAGGCAGGCCGACGCGATGGTGCTGCCGATGAAACCGGCGCCACCGGTGATCAGGACCTTCATGCGCACTCCCAAGTTCGTTGCGGCGCACGCGAGTTGTCGCGGCGCCGAATCTGACAGGCGCGCAGCCTAGCAGCGACTTGGTAGGTTCTGTGTCGGTTCGTGGTGGTTGGTCCGTGACCGGGGGGCGCGTCGGTAGAGGCACCAGACCATCGTTGGCGCGAAGGTCTCGCGGATGTCCAGGCCGGCCTGTCGGGCGACGTCCACGGACCCGATGCAGCCGTCGACTCGTCCGTCCGCCGCCATCCGGACCGCGATCGGCTTCGCGTCGACGTACTCGCGGGCGGCGTGGGGGGCGAGCCGGTCGGCGAACACCTGTGTCGCCGGGTGCAGTGCGATGGACCGGATGGCGCGAACGTCGAGGGCGCGGCCGTTGGTCGCCAGGCACATTTCCTTGGTCGGGCTCTGCCAGACGTGCACCAGTTCCATGCGGCCGAGGTTGCGGAAATGCACGTCGACCCAGCAGTCCGTCACCGTCCCCGACGCTCCGGCCCGTTCGACGAAGCCGGCCGCGACGAGGGCATGGATGCCGCGCTCGTACGCGACTTCCATGGCGGCGTTGAACGAAGGAGACAGAGTCACGTTCTCGAAGCACCGCGTCGCCTCAGCGTGGGCGTCCGTCCCCTCCGGCCCCAGCGTGGCCACGACGGTGCGCTCCGGATCGAGCGGGACAAGCGGGGAGTACTGGGACACGTGGATTTTCCCTTCTGGGGGCTTCGCCGGGGCGGTGGGAAAGTGCGTGGCGGTCCGGGCCGCCCTTCCCGGGCGTCGGGGCTTCAGCGGAGTGGGTCGGGATCGGGGACGTCCGCACCGGCGATCGGGGCGGGTTCGGCCCTCGGGGTGGCGTCGGCGGTCATCGTGAGCACGGAGGACCAGGCGATGAGCGCCAGGCCCACCGCGTTCGCGGCGACCATGAGCGCGCCGGGAAGGATTTCTTCCGAGCCCCGATGGCGGCCGACCCCGCGACGGGGTAACTCGGGGGCCCTCATGAGGTCCGCCGCGGTGTGTGGGTGGTTCGCTTCATGCAAAGGCGCCGCTCCGTGCCGTCGGGGAGGCGTACCCAGAGATAGGCGGCATCGGCGTCGACGCCTGCCCAGCCGCTCCCGATCTGTACGACTTCCCCTTGGTGGAGTTCGCTCTGTTCGCGGGTGCCGTCCGTGGGACGGGTCCAGCCCTCCACCCAGTCGCCGACGGAGAACTTGGACGGCAGTGACCGGGCCGGTTCAGCGGCGCTCCGGCCCGTGCGCTGCCGGCTCACCGCGACGTTCCCACGGGGATCGGAGCGGTGAAGGGGGTCGGGTCCTGGGGGAAGGAGGTCCGGCCGCGGGGACGGGGGTTCTCAATGTGGTCGCGGACGAACGAAACCGCGAGGGAAAGGGGTTTCCTCCGGTGTCCGCCGCTGGTGGTCGTGATGCTCGGGCGCGTCTTCATAGTCGGCCTCTGCGTGCTCGCGTCGTATGGGAGTGAGATCGACTCGCCGGCCCCGGCAGGGGGCGAGAAGGCAAGTCGTCCTCGGGAGGGCATGGCGGGGCATCGCGAAGTAATCGCGACTTGACGCACAGTCACGTCGTCCTCCGGGAGCTAGCATGCTCGTTTTGACGGTCACAGCGCAATATGTTGGAGGAGATCTCAAAAGATGCGAACTACCGTGCGCATATGACGAGTTGGAACGCCGACACGTCGGCCTGCACCAATGGCGAACCGGGTTACGCCAATGACGTATCGCCACGCGCCAACGCCGTGCCACACTGCGCCCATGACGCAGACACGTGCGACACCGACCGTGAAGAGACGGCGCGTCGGCGCTCAACTGCGCCGCTATCGCGAGGCCGTGGACATGAAGACGGGCGACGCGGCGAAGGCGATGGGCTGGGACAACGCCCGGATGAGCCGCACCGAACGCGGACTGCAACGGGTCAGCGGCGACGAGGTCCGCGCGTTGGGCAAGGTGTACGGGGTGGACGACGAAGCCGCGCTCGCGGAGATCGCCCGCGTCGCCGAAGAGCCCCCGGACATCGGATGGTGGATGCCCTACCGGGGACTGATGACGCAGGAGTACATCGACTTCATCACCCTTGAGTCCGAGGCCGAGACCATCCGCATCTGGCACGCCGGTCTGGTCGGCGGCCTACTCCAGACCCCGGCCTACGCCCGCGAGATCGCCGCGACGTCGGTGACGCCCATGTCTCTTGAGATGTCCGAGCGACTGGTGGCCGCGCGCATGGCCCGCCAAGAGGTGTTCAGCCGGCCGGGAAAGCCCGTGCACTACTCCGCTCTCGTCCCCGAAGCGGCCTTCCACCAGCGATTCGTTTCCGGACCCTCCGTCCTGCGCGACCAACTGACCCGCCTGCTCGACGCTTCCGAGGCTCCTCACATCAGTATCCGCGTCGTGCCCCTCACCGCTCTTCCGCACCCCGGCACCGGCGGGAACTTCACCCTGCTCACGTTCGGGCACCCGTGGAACCCCGTCGTCTCCGTGGACCACAACCGCGGCGGCAGCACGCTGGAGGACCCGGCGGAAGTCGCCGTGTTCGAAGCCATGTACGACCGGATCGAGGACGCGGCGTACGCCGAGGACGCGTCCCGGGACGTCATCACCACCTACCTGAAAGGAACCCGCACGTGAGCACCAGCCACCAGCGCGAAGGCACCGAGGCCGCCACGGCTTCACTCGGCTGGTACAAGTCCAGTCACAGCAGCGGCGACAGCGGCCAGTGTCTGGAGGTGGCACCCACCCCGGGAGCCCTGTACGTCCGCGACTCCAAGGCCTGCGGGCGCGGGCCGGTACTGCGCTTCCCGGTCACCGCCTGGACCTCCTTCATCACTGACGTCAGGAACGACGGGGCCATCTGATCTCAGATCTCTCCGCCAGACCCGCCCGCTGACCATCGCGGATCCCCTGCGCACCCGGCCCCCTGTGTGTCTGATGCAGGGGGCCGCGTGGTTCCCCCAGGGCGCCCCAACGGTGGGTGGCGTAGCGGATGCGGCCGACGGCACGTTTCTCGCTCGGCGCACCGCACCGCCTGCCACCTCACTGCGGCTCTCACCCTCGCGCAGGTTCTGGAACTCGCGTATCTCGTTGCGTTCGCACGCTTCGGGCGTGGCACATGACCCTGCCTGCCACCACTTGGGACAGCCTGATCCCATGGGCGCTGCAAGCCGGCGTGACCAAGCCGACCGTCAGAGGAGCGGGGACCTTGGTGTTGGCGTTGAAGACGAGCGGGACCGACCGCCTACCGGCATCCGAATTCGGCCATACACGGGGGGTGCCATTCAGGCCACCATGGGCGTAGCGTGTGCCGTCCTGGAGGGGTACCAGTGCCTCCCACCCAACCGCACTGGCCACCCGAGCCCCGCCGCAACCCCCGTGCGGCGGGGCTCTTCTCCTCGGTTCGAGTGGATGGGGCCGGGCTGGCGGGCTGCACTCGTGGCCCTCGTCAGAGCCTGGACGCCGGTTGGGCCGTGACCACCCCCGAGCAGACCAGGGAAGCGCCGTGTTTTGGTGCTGGTTGCCCCGGGACCGACCCCATCAGCCAGGACTCTAAGCGGCGGGTCTGACATCGAGACGGGCTGTGAGGAATCTCAGCGTCGGTGGGCCTCACCCCGCGGCGGTGTTCGGTCCGACGCCGAACCGGGGGACGTCCTCCACCGTGACGTCCGTGCGCAGCCGTTTGAATCGCAGGGGGTGGCGGAAGACGCCGCCGCGGTCGATGGCCCGATCAGCGCTGACCTCCGCCACCAGGTCCGGGCGGACGAGGATCGCGTCCAGCACGTCCCGGGACCCCCACGCGGAGGCGAAGCCAACCCCCGTCCACGGGTGTCCGGGTGCGGCCGCGGCCAGGTGTTCGCCGACCAGGCGGGACGCGTCCGGGCGCAGGGGCACCGTGCGGCCGACCGCGCGCAGCCGGCCTGCCAGGTCGTGGCGGCCGAGGACGAGGAGCTGCGGGCGGGCGAGAGTTCCGGTCACGGCGCCGATGACGGCTTCGGTGGTGTCTCTTCGGCGGATCTTGTACCAGGCTCTGGCGGCTTGGGTGTAGCGCTGGTTCATGCCTTTGACGACCAGGCCCTCGACGCCGCTGACGTCGGTCCAGGACTCCAGCCATTCCCGGGCGGTGGCCAGGTCGGTCGTCATGGGGCACAGCGTCCACGGCGCCGAGAGCCCGTGGTCGGCGAAGAGGTCCTCCAGCAGTGCGCGCCGCTCGACGTAGGGACGGTTGACGGTCTCTTCGCCGCCCGTCTGGAGGATGTCGAAGGCGACGAAGTAGGCGGGCCAGCGGGCCGCCAGGGTCGGGGCGTTGCGGCCGCGGACGGCGGCGCGGCGTTGCAGGGCCTCGAAGGACAGCCGGCCCTCCTCGGGGTCCCAGACGAGTAGTTCGCCGTCGAGGACCAGGCCGTCGGGCAGTTGCTGTTCGGCGGCCGCGACGAGGTCGGGAAATCGGTCCTGGATCAGGGCGCCGCGCCGGGACTGCACCAGCACCCGCCCGCCGGGCCCGGCCGGGGTGAACAACAGCGCCCGGAATCCGTCGAACTTCTGCTCGAAGGCCGGCGGTCCGAGCACGCCGGGGCCCGGCACCGACTCCGCGGCCTGCGCGAGCATCGGCTGTACCGGCGGTCGCAACGTCACCCGACTGTCTCCTCAGCGGTCGTCTGTCGCCCCCTTCCAAGATCACTGTGGATGCCGTGCGCGACGCCGGCATGGCAGGCGCCTCCATACGGCCGAAACGACGCACGATCCGCGCGCGGGTCGGGCCGGTGAGTCGTTCGGTGACTCACCGCCCCGTCGTTTGGAGCCGGTGACTTGGGGCGGTGACTGCACGGGGCAACGGCCGCCGGGCCGGTGAGTGAGCCGGTGACTTTCACCGGCGTTCTGTTCACGAGCCGGTGAGTTCGCCGCGTGCGGGCCTGTGACCTGCGATGGGGAGTTTCACCGGTGTCGTGGTGAGTCACCGGTGACTCACCGCGCCAAGGAGTTGTCTCCTCGTGACACCGAAGGGCTTGCCGTGGTGAGCGAACCGGTGAGGTCGGGGCCGTTGCCTGGGGCAGAGCGAATCCCACTCCCCCGGAGGCACCACGATGACCAGCCCGACCACTCGCCCACCCCGCCCCTCACGGCGCATCCGCCGGACCGCCTCGACCCCGTTGCGGACCACGCGACCGGAGACCGTCCCGGCCGCGGGCCCCGTCTCTCGCGGCCCGAACCTGATCCGAATCGGAGTGTGGACCGCACTCGCGGCCGGCCCCCTCGCCCTGGCCGTCGCCTTCCTCACCCCCCGCACCACCGCCGCCCAGGCCGCACCCGCGCCCAGCGTCCAGGACACCGCCCGACCGGCCGCCGACCCGGCCGGAGCGGCCGCGATGTTCGTCGACCTCTGGCTTCGCGCCGACGCCGCCACCCCCGACAACGCCATCGGGTCCGCCGTGCGCGCCATGGCCCCCGAAGCCGAACTTCCCAAGCGGACCGGCGAGCAGAAGGAGAAGCCCGCAGGTTCCCGGGTGGTGGCCCTGCGCACGACACTCGCCCCGGGTGGGGCGTGGACCGTGGTGGTAGCGGCCGTCACCGACCGAACCGAACCGGCCCCCGCCGGCTCGACGGCCGTCTCCGACCCCGCGGCGCGGTACTTCGCGGTGTCGGGGACGGGCGGCGAGAACGGCGGCCCGTACGCGATCGAGGGATCGCCGGCGGAAGTCGCCGCGCCCGAGGCTGGCAAGGCGACCGCTTCCCGGTTCACGCACACCGTCGCCGCCGACGGGGCGCTCGCCACAACGCTCGGTGAGTTCGTCCGCGCCTACCTCTCCGGCGGACAGAGCGCGGGCCTCGACCGCTACCTCTCCCCCGGCGTGCGAGTGATCCCGCCGGGTGCAAGCGCCTATACGAAGGTCGACATCGAGGAGGTGGCCGCCGACGCCGAGCAGACCGCCGGTGACGCGGCCCCCGTCGACGGCACGCGGGCCCGGGTGCGCGCGCGGGTGGTCGGTGAGGACCGGGCCGGTACGCGGTGGCCGCTGCTGTATCGGGTGGAGGTGACCGCGCGCGCCGGCCGCTGGGAGGTCAGCACCCTGGAAACGGGCAACAGCGCCCCGACCGGCTCGCCCACGGTCTCGGCGTCGCCCTCCGCCGCGACGGTTTCGGGCGGTGCCCGATGAACACCTCCGTGATGCTGGCAGGCGCGTTCAAGGATCTCGGCGATTCGTTCATCGGCACTCTGGCCGGGTGGACGGACGACGGGATCAAGGTCGCTCTGGCCGTGATCGTGCTGATCACCATCGCCCGCAAGATGTCCATGAAAGCCGCCATCGGCGCACTGATCGCGATGGTTCTCGCCCTCGCCATCTACGCCTCCCAGAACGATCTGTCGGGGAAGGTCACCGACGAGATCAAGAACCCGTCCAAGAGCGCCGGGCCGGTCACCGTGGTCGTCTCGCCGCCCGGCGGGTCGAGCGGCGGTGTGCTGTGAGCAAGTCGGGGCGCCCGGGCGTCGCCCGCAACTACACGAGCGCACGCCGACACCCGTGGGTGCTGGGCAAGCTCGGGGACTGGACGATCTGGTTCGGGCCCTACACGCCGGCGCAGTTGGTCGTGATCGGGGGCGGCGCTTTCGCCCTGATCAAGGGCTATGACTGGTGGTCGTGGGCCGGACCGATCCCGGTCGGGCTGTGGGTGGGGGCCATTTGGGCGGTGCGCGGTGCGCAGATCGCCGGTCAGAACCCGTTCACCGCCGCGTTCGGCGCCCTCTCTCTGTTCGTGCGTCACCCCGCCGGCCGGATCGGCGGGCGGGTCGCCCGCGAGAAGGCGCCCAGCGTTATGCGGGCCCGGTTCGTCATCCAGTGCGCCCCCGCCCTCGCGGCCGCGGCCGCCGTGCCCGCGACGGAGCCGGTCCCCGGGGTGGCCGGTGCGCGGGTCGGCGCGCTGAAGCCGGTCCCGCGTGCGGCGAGTGGTTCGGGTCTCGCGCGGCTGCTGGCCGACGCCGAGCAGGCCGAGAGGAGCGCGGCGTGATCAAGACTCCGTTTCGGCACGTGGCCGGTCATCTGCTGTGGTCCACCACGGGCCGGGTGTGGGCGATATGGAAGGTCACCCCGCTCCCCGGGGGCTACCTGCCCACCCGCGTGCACCAAGAGTTGTTGGGGCGGGTCACGTCCCTGGTGCGGTCGATGCCGGGCATGGACCCGCGGTTGTTCGTTCTCGCGGCCCGTACCGACCCCGGCGAGGTCGCGGAGCGCATGGTGGCGGACGTGGATTGGCGCCGGCTTCCGGAGTGGGCCGAGACGTGCGCGGCCGCCGTCGATCTCCTCGCCGATCGCGAGATGCACGAACGCACCCTGTGGCTCGCCGTGCCCGTCGCCTCGAACGGCTCGACCGCGACCGCGTCCCTGACCGCCCTCTACTCCGAACTCTCCGCGAACCTGAACCTCGCGCCGATCCCTGTCCCCGAGGCCGACGTCACCGCCGCGTTCGAGGACGCCGACCGCATCCAATCCTCACTCGGGGGCGGTCTCGGACTGCGTCCGGCGTCCCCGGCCGAGATCGTGTGGATGCTCCAGCACGCCTTACACCGCGGCCTGTCACAGGAACCGCTCCTGTCCGACGCCGAACACAGCCCGCTGTACGGGAGCCGTGTCCACGCGGGCCGGCTCCAGTCCCCCTCGTACACCGACCTCGGCGACATCCGTGTCGCCGAGGGAGGACAGGAGGTCCGCAACGAGAAGGCGACCAGCGCAACCGGCAACAAGCGGCCGTGGTGGCGTTCCGCGGCGACGTCTTCGCCTTTGGGGCGTCGGTGGCTTCAGGTCGAGTCCGAGGCCGGCACCGGCTACCAGTCCCATCTGGTGTTGGCGGAGCTGCCGCCCGCAGTGTCGGTGGAGGCTGCCGACGTCTTGGCGCAGTTGGAGGGGTTGCCGTTCCCGATCGACGTCACGGTGGATCTGCGGGTGGTGCCCTCGAAGAAGGCGCGTGCGCAGGTGCAGCGCAAGAAGCGCGAGTTGCTCGACCAGGCAGACCAGTACGGGGCGCAGCCCACCGGGATGCCGCACTCACTGCCGGACGCGGCCGGGGACCTCGCCGAGGAAGACGCCCGCATGGCCCGCACGTCCGTGGAGGTCGAGGTCCAGTCGGTCACCGTGCTCACCGTGTGGGCCGGCGACGCCGCCACCTGCGACGCACGAGCCCGTGAACTCTCCGCGGCCCTGTCGGGAGGCGACTACCGGGTGGTCCGCCCCTACGGCATGCAAGAAGACCTGTTCACCCTGTCCCTGCCGGGGACGGCACGGGCCGCGCAACTCTCGCAGTTCACCCAGCATCAACTGTCCGAGGACTGGGCCGCCGCCGGTGCCTTGACGCTGTCGCGGGTGGGCGATCCGACGGGGATCATGATCGGCCACGATCTCGACAGCGGCACGATCCGCCCCGTCCTGATCAACCCGGCCGACGCACCGCAGGTCAACGCATCCGCGTCCAGCGCGGTATGCGGCGACCTCGGTGGCGGCAAGAGTGTGTTGGCGAAGCAGGTCACCGCCGGGGTGGTGGACCGCGGCGGGCGCGCCATCGTCATCGACCGCACCCCGATCCGCGAATGGGCCACCTTCGCCCGCTCGTCCATGGGCGAGCGCTGCCAGATCATCGACGCCGCCCAGGCCCACATCTCCATCGACCCCCTGCGCGTTTTCGGCGGCGCCATCGGCGCGCACTACGCCCTCTCGTACCTGACCCTGCAACTCGGGGTCGGCGCGATGACGGCCGCCGGCGCCGTGCTGCACCACGCCGTCGAGGAGGTGTCCGGGGGCCCCGACCCGTCCATGGGCAAGGTCCTCGACGTCTTGGCGGCCCTCGCGAAGACCGGCGGGAGCAGTCGCGCGGACGCCGCCGCGACCATGGCAGACCTACTGCGGATCGTCCGCGGAAACCCGTTGGCGGCGATGGTCTTCGACCCGGATCTGCCGCCGGTGACGCTGGACGGGGACATGGGCGCGGACATGGTGGTGGTCACCACCGCCGGCCTGACCCTGCCCCCGAAGGAGGCCTTCGCCAACGCCGAGATTCTGCGTCAGCAGCCGCTGGAGGCCCTGATCGGCCGGGCCGTCTTGTATCTGATCGCGGCCATCGCGCGCCAAGCGGCGTTCACCGAGCCCGACCGGTTCTGTCTGGTCACTCTCGACGAGGTGTACTGGCTGACCTCTTCCGCCGAGGGCGCCGCCCTGGTCCACGAGATCCTCCACGACGGCCGCAAGCACGGCGCCGGCGTCCTCATGGGCGCCCACGACGAACAGGAACTCGGCAAGGACGCCGGCCTGATCGCCTACCGGTACCTCTCCCGCACCACCGACAGCGCCCGCGCCGCCCGCGGCCTGAAGTTCCTGGGGCTCGACGGCGAGGACGAGGACCTGATCCGACTGGTGACCACCGGCCTGTCCCCCGTCGGCCAGGTCGGCCGCGAAGGGGAAATGCTGCTGCGCGACCCGCGCATGCAGATCGGCCGTATCAAGGTCATCGTCCCCGGCGTCCCCCGCATCAAGGACGCCATCTACACCACCCCCGGCCGCAAGACACCGCCGGCAGCCAGCCGGAGGACCCTGTGAACGCCGACACCGCGCCCGCGATGTGGTGGGCGGCGTCCGGGATACGCCGGTGGACGAACCGCGTCGACCAGGGCACCCTGCGCGCCGCCGGGTTCGTCGCACTCCTCACGGTCGTCTTTCTGATCACGAACACCTCGGTGGCGATGGCAGCGGACGGTGCGACGTCTGGCGGGGGTCTTCTGGCTCCCCTGGACATCTACAGCAGCGAGGGCGCCCCGCTCAGCGGCTACCAGCTGGAGAGCATCTCGCCGAACGTGGGGAAGACCCCGGCGCAAGTCACGATGGAAAGCGGCGTGCCCTATGACGTGGTCGGTGAACTGCAACGGATGGTGATGGGAGGCCTGTTCACCCTGGTCCGGCTACTTGTGGGCCTGGCGTGCTGGCTCGTCGGCTTCGTCTTCAAGTTCCCTATCACGACCCTTCTGACGGACCCCGCGCAGAAGCTCGCCGACGCCTACGCGCGCCACGTGGTCGTCCCCCTCGGTGTCCAGGGCCTCTTTCTCGCCTGGGCTTTCGCGTTCGGGCTGATCCTGTTCGTCCGGGGCAAGGTCGGCACCGGACTCGGCGAGATCATGCTGACCCTGTTCATCGTCGCGTTCGCCGCCAGCGCGTTCGTCCGACCCGACCACCTGCTCGGCAAAGACGGCCCGGTCGCCCAGACCCAGCGCGCCGCCATCGAGGTCGCCGCCATCACCACCACCTCCTACTTCGGCGGCCCCGACTCCTGCGCGACCGGAACCGGCCAACCGAACCCGGGCTGCCTGAAGGAACGCGACCGAGTCCGCTCCGACCCCAAGACGACCACCGGAGCGATTCAAGCCGCACTCACCGACGCTCTGATCGTCAAGCCCTACATGCTCCTGCAATACGGACGCGTCCTCGACCCGAAGAACGTCAACGACAAGCCGGCATACGCGGCCCACATGAAGTGGGTCAACGGCAACCACGAGACCCGCCGGAAGCCTGGCGAGGCGCCGATCACCGACGAGGCCCGCGACACGTGCGAAGGCACCTTTGGGCCGATCAAAGACAACTGCGAACGCAATAACACCGACTTCCCTCCCACTCCAGACCCCGCCAAGGACAAGGACAAGGAGGACGTTCCCGAGGATTGCAGGCTCCTGCCGGACGGGTCCTCGGCTCTGAAGTACTGCCTGGCCAACCAAGACCCCTGCGCCAAGCTGCACGAGCAGGCCAAGCCCTTCTGCGAGAACGGCAACGGCCCCCGTCCAGGTGTCTCCTTCGAGCAGCACATCACCAACCTGAAAGCCGCCGGCGACATCGGCAAACAGTGCGCCGAGTTCGCACAAACGGCCACGTGGGAACGCGTGTGGTCGGTCGTCGCGCTCCTCATCGCGGTGATCGTGGTGACGTTGATGGTCCTGTCGATGTCGGTGGTGTTGCTCGGCGCCCAGGGCGCCGACGCGGCTGCGGCCGCGGCCGCACCCATCGCATGGGTGTGGTCGATGCTCCCGGGACCCTCCCGCATGCTGCTGTGGCGCTGGATCGGCGTGTTCATCGTCTCCGCCATGGTCACCTTCGTCGCCTCGATGGCGTTGCCCATGTTCGGTATCGCCGTGGACGCGATCCTCGCCGACAGCGGACCCGACGTCATGGTCGAACGACTTCTACTCGTGGACGCCATCGCCATCGCGTTCCTGATCATGCACCGCCGGATCCTCGCCGCCACGGCCGGCTTCGGGCAACGCCTCGCCACCCGGATGCGCTACCGGAAGGTCGGCGGCAGCCACCTGAGCGGCGACAACTCCGAAATCGGCGCCGCCATCGGCCTACACGGCGCCGACCGCTCAAGCAGCGGCACCGGCCTCGGGTTGGGGCTGCGGGGGTCGATCGGCTCGCTCGCCGCGATGGCCGACGGCGCCGGCACCCCGATGTCACCCGGCCGGCTGCTCGGCGACGCACTCGCCGAAGGCCGCCGCGGCTTCGCACCCGTCGCGATGCTCCTACGCGGCGCCCACACCGCGCTCATCGGCCCCAAACCGACTGCCCGTCACCCGGCCGGCACGGTCCTGTCCTCCGTCGCCGGCAACGGCCCGACCGGCGCCCAGGGTGCCCGGGGCGAGATGGTGGTCGACGAGGAGACGGGGCAGATCCTGCACGACCCGGCGACGGACCGGCCGCTGTTGGGGTCCCGGATCCACGCCCGTGCCTCACGACTGCGCGGGTATCGGATCGCCGCCCGCACCGCACGCGTCGGATACGGCGCGACCATGGGACTGCCCGACACCCTGCGCCGCGCGAACTCCGCCAAATCCGAGTTCACCACCGACGTCCGCCAGCAACTCGACGTCGCCCACCACCGGCTACGGGAGGACTCCGCATCCTGGCAGCCCCTGATCGACGGCACCCACGAGGCCGGCCAGCTGGCCCACAGAGGCATCCGCGACACAGCGATCAGCGCCGCCATCTACACCTCCACCCCCGCCGCCCCCGAAGCGGCCCCCCGCCCCCGCGCCGGCATCACCCGCCTCGACACACCCCCCGACGGGGACAGCGGCAGCATGCCCGCGCCCTCACGGATCCGCCCCACCTCCGGGCCCGACCTCGCCACCCGCATCCCCTCGACACCCCTGTCCACGCCGACCCCGCGCACCACGCCCAGCCCGCGCCCCGCACCTGCGGCCCCTGCGACGTCGGGCAGTTTCATGACGGAGGCGACACCGCGTCCCGAACCGATCCGCCCGAGACCCACCACCCCGTCCCCGTACACCCCCGCACCCGCCGGCGACGCACGACCCACGCCGTACCCCGCGCCCGAATCCCGGGCCGACAACACGGGCAGCGAGAACGCCGACCGGTTGCGCCGCCGGTTCCAGGAACAGGCCGACGCCGCTCGACGTCGCCGCGAAGCCGACCGCACGGACGGCGGTGACCAGTGAAGGCCTGGAAGAAGCTCGGATGCTTGGGCCTCGTGCTCGTGTCGGCGGCCGTGGGCTGCACTGCCAGCGTGTTCATGTCGGTGGCAGCGAGCCAGTCGGGCGCAGGGTCGGTGACCGCAGGGGTGAGCGCGGCGGAGGCCGGGGTCCCGGAACGGATGATGGCCGCCTACCTCACCGGCGCGGCCGGGGTCACCGCGCACGTGTCCGGGTGCAAGGGGATGCGGTGGCAGGTCCTGGCCGGGATCGCCCGAATCGAGTCCGACCACGCCGCCGGTCACGCGGTCGGGACGAGCGGGGACATCACCCCGCCCATCATCGGCCCCCGCCTGGACGGATCCGGAGCCGGCGGGAACACCACCGCCATCACCGACACCGACGGGGGACTGTGGGACGGCGACGACCAGTACGAACGAGCGGTCGGTCCCTTCCAGTTCCTGCCCGAAACCTTCCGCGCGTATGGGAAGGACGGCAACGGCGACAAGGTCGTCAACCCGCACAACGCCGACGACGCCGCCCTGTCCGCCGCCGTCTACCTGTGCGGGAAAGGCCGCGACCTGACCGACCGCGAGCAGCTTCGGGCGGCCATCCACACCTACAACCTGTCATGGGCGTACGTCGACGACGTCATGGCCGGCATCGACCGCTACGACTCCCTGGGCAAAGTCCCGGCCATGCCCTCGGGCAGCATCGGCACCGTCATCCAAGCCGCCCTGGCCCAGCAAGGGCAGCCCTATTCCTGGGGTGGGGGCGGGCCCGAAGGGGCGACGACAGGGATCTGCTGCTCACCGGGCGGGCAGGACGGCCGCACCGTGACCGGCTTCGACTGCTCGGGCCTGACCCAGTACGCGTTCGCGAAAGCCGGCATCAACCTCCCCCGAACCGCCGCCGAACAAGCCGGCGCAGGCCGTCGGATCCCGGCATCGGCCGGCATCAGCGCCCTGCGACCCGGCGACCTCATCTTCTACGGCTACAGCCCCACAACCGACTCCCTCATCCATCACGTCGGCATCTACCTCGGAGACGGAAAGATGATCAACGCGCCCCGCCCCGGGAAACCCGTCCGCATCGACCCCGTGACCGCCATGCCCGACTACGCGGGCGGCACGAGACTCCTGTGAACACCTCCCACTGGACCGGCGCCCGACTCCTGGCGGCCGCCGCCATCCTCACCACCGCGGGAATCCTCCTCCTCCACCTCGGACTGCGGGCACCCGCCACGGACCGTTCTGCGGGCTCTCCAGGCCCCCGCCCCCGGATCGAGACGGCCGCAAACTCCCCCGCGCCGCCGGCTTCGCCGCCCGAAGGCCCCAATGCGGTGGCGGGCCCATCACCCACCGGGCACGGCGCCCCGGGGCAGCCGGCAGCGGACGCCGCTTCAGCGCCAGCGGAGCCGGCCCGACCGACACAGCCCGGCACCGCGTCGGCGCCGGGCGAGCTCCCGCCGCCCGACTCGGGACCGGCCGCGGACCCGATCATCCAACGCGCCCTCGACCGGGCGAGCGCACCGGACCTCCCGGCCCGCGACGAACAGCGGCTGCTGACCCTGGGGCGTACGGCGTGGCTCGGCGAGACCGCCCGGTACACCCGCGTGCGGATCCAGGCCGCCACCGCCCGCCGCGACACCACCCCGACACCGCGGACCTCCACCGGCAGGCACCAGACCCCGCAGAAGGCGCCCCCACGGGCGGTGGTGCGGCTGGTGTGGGCTGGCGCCGATCCGGCCGGGACCTTCCTCGATGGACGCACCGCGACCGTCCTCTACACCCAGAACGGAGAATCATGGAACCGCATCTGATGGCGTCCGGCGTACTCACCACGGGCGCCGCTTTGCTCGACGCCCTGGCGGCGTTCGCCGACTGGATGTTGGCGAACGCGTGGTGGCTCGCGTTGGCCGCGGCCGTCGTGTGGATCGGGTGGGAGGCCGTGCAACGGCGCTTGGCCACGGAAGCGCTCTCGCGGCGGACCTATTTCGAGGTGACGCCCGCGCCGCACTTCGACCCGAGCCCCGAACAGATCTGGCGCCAAGGCATGCAACTCGCGCGCGCCGCCGGCTCGGGACCGTGGTGGACACCCCGTCGAGCCCGGACGCTACGCCTGCGGTTGCGCGCCGACGGCATCCGACCCATGACCTACCGCATCGAGGCCCCGGCGAGCGCACACGACCTGCTGACGCAGACGCCATACGGTGAGCGGGTCCGCGTCAAGGCCTGTGCTCCGGTCGCGGACAAGCGGCGCGACCACGTGGTGCGGGCCGTGCTCACCTTGCACGGTGAGCCCGGATCCCGCCTGCGCGAGGTCCCGTTGGATCCCGACCCGTTGCAACCGCTCCTCGACGCCGTCGCCGGCCTGAACGCCGAACTCGGCGACATGGCCGAGGTGTGCGTGGACCTCTCCCCCGCACCCCGCTGGCACCTTGCCGCCCGCCGCCTCCAGACCATGCAGCGCGCCCGCGAGAAGGCGCGGCGTGAAGCGAGGCGGGACGCGCGGTGGGTCACCCAGAACACCGGCGGGGACAGTGTCCCCGTCGCCCTGGGCAAGCTGTTCGACCCGGCCGAGTGGCGGGGCACCCCCCGAGGACAGATGGTGATCTCACCCCAGCCCCGACGACTCGACCACGACGAAGTGCTCGGCAAACTCGCCCACAGCCCCGGTCTGGTGCGGGTACAGATCATGGTGCGCTGTGCCTCGGACAAGGACGGGCGTGCGGAGCAGCGCATGGCGCGGATCAGCGCGGCCATGGACGTCTACGCGGGTGCCTCGCGTCTGTCCTCGCTCGGTTGGTCGCTCGGGCCCCTGCGGATCGGCCCGGATCGGTGGCCGTGGCGGGACCGTTTCGACCAGCGGTGGTCCACCGCGCTGATGCGGCCGGCGCGGGGCGGGTGGGCCCACATCGAGGAGTTGGCGGGCTTCCTGAAGCCGACCACCGTGGCGGCGCGGGTGGCGTTGATGGAAGGCGACATCCCGACCTACGAAAGGGGCAAGGACCTGGTTCCGCAGGGTTGGTATCGGGGGCCCGACGGGCGAATGAGGCTCCTGGCCACCCCGGAGGACGACACCCTGTTCGAGGTCCAGTCGGGCAAGGCCGGTTGGGGCAAGACGATGCGCGCGCAGGTCCAGGCCGTCGCGAGCGCGCACAACGGGCGCGGTCTGGCGTTCGTCGACCCGCACGGCGACTCCTTCGGCGACGTCGCCCGATATCTCGCGCACGACGCGGTCATGGACCGCGTCGCGCTCTTCGACCTGACGGTGCGCGGGGACGACGCCATGCTCGGCTGCTGGAACCTGATCGACATGAGCAGCCGGCAGCCCGCCCACGAGGTCAGCGCCGCGGTGGTCGAGGCGTTCGCGAGCGCCCTGGGCTGGGGGGACGTGAGCGCACCGCGCGCGCTCACCATCCTGACCAAGGCCGTCGAGGCGCTGGTGTCGGTCAATGTCGCCGCCGTCGCGGCCGGCGCCGAGACCCGGCAGGCCACCATCTTCCAGATCCGTACCCTGCTCACCGATCCGGCGTTTCGTCATCTCGTGCTCGCCGCGCTGGAACCGGAAGCCCGGTCGTGGTGGATGACCACCTTCCCCGATATCCCGAAGGACGGTCTGTCGGTCGTCCTGAACCCCCTGGAACGGTTGGGGTCCTCCCCCGTCGTCCGGGCGTTCCTGGGGTGCCCGCTCAGCGGATACGACATGCGCCGCGCCATGGACCAAGGTCACGTGTTGTGGATCTGCCCGCCCGGGACCGGGCCCACCGACAGGCTGTTGGTGTCACTGATCGTCCACGACTTCCTGCGAGCCGGCCTGTCTCGCCGCGACCTCCCCGAGAAGCGACGTCGCTCCTTCCGTTTCTACCTCGACGAGCTGATCTCACTGGACCAGGGCTCTTCCGGTGTCCTGGCGGAGATCACCGAGCAGCTGCGTAAATTCGGGTGCCGCCTCCACGGCATGACGCAGCTCCTGCACCGCCTCAGCCCCACCACCCGAACCGCCCTGATGCAAAACGCCTCTTGTCTGTCCACGACGGCCGGCTCGATCGAAGCCATCGCGGAAATCACCGACCAGTGGCCCGGCACCATCACCCCCCGCGACGTCGCGGGCCTCGACCGGTGGTGGCACTACGCCTCCTTCACCGTCGCCGGCAAGCGGATCGGGCCCCTGCTGATCCGCGGGCCCGAACTCGCCGAGGTCTTCGGGAAGCTCGCCCGCCCCAAGGACGTCGGCGCGCTCATCCAGGCCGCGCACAAGAACGCCGGCGCCCGCCCCCTGTCCAAGCGGACCGCCATCGCCCTCGCCCAAGAAGGCAAGGTCCGCGAGTTCCTCACCAAGCAGGCCAAACCCACCGCCGGCAACGCCAAAGAGGGAGACCCGTACGCATGACCACCGAGGCGATGACCCAGCCGTCCACCGAGGACTCCCACGCCCACCGGGCCCTCGCCCTGATCGCCCAACACCGGCTGTTGACCACCAACCAGATCCACCAGATGCTCACCCCCAACACCCCACCCCGAAAGATCCACAAGGAACTCGCCCCGCTGCGCGAGGAAGGGCTGATCGACCGCACCGTGCTCGGCGGCAGCGGCTTCCTTCACGCCTACTTCCTGACCCCCGCCGGCGCGCAGGCGGTCCAGGACTGGCCGGAGCTGCGCGGGCGTTCCGCGACCGTCATCCAAAGCCCCGCCGCAGCACGTCTACGCGCCGCGCACACCCTCACCGGTGTCCGCGCCCACCTCGCGTTCCTGACCGACGCGCGCGTCCGGGGTGACGAGTACGAGCCGCTGGACTGGGTGCCCGAGGTCACCCACCGACTCCCCGACACCGGCGGCGAGGACCGACTGATCGCCGACGCCGTCCTGCACTACACCGTCGCCCACCCCCGCCGCCGCCAATACCGGGCGTTCGTGGAGATCGACCGGGCCACCATGAGCAGTGAACGCCTGGCCCGCAAACTCATCTCCTACGCCCGCTTCCACGACTACACCCCCCAACCGCCAAGGCGCGGCACCGTCGCCGACCAAGGCTCGGCGATGCTCGCCTGGCAACGCTTCTATCCCCGCTTCCCCCGCATCCTGTTCGTCCTCACCGGAGCGACCCGACCCACCCTCGCCAACCGGATCACCGACCTGCGACACATGGCCGCCGACCACGATCTCGTCACCCGCCTCGGGACCTCCGTCCCGCTCGGAGCGACCGTCCTCGACGACCTCGAAGCCGAAGGCCCGCACGCCAAGATCTGGACACCCCTCACCGGAGACCGCGAACCCCGCGGCTGGACAGAGCTTTGACACCACCCCGAGAGCGGTGCCTGACCACCGCTCTCGGGAGACCGGCCGGCAGGTGGAACTCATGAAGAGGCTATCCAGGGCGCCGTGCGTGGACGAGGCGCACGTGCTTCACCGTCACCGCCACCGGGAGACCGGCCAGGACTAGGGACAGCCCCACCGGGAGCACCCCCGCCCACACCGTCGGTGAGACGTACGCGGTGCCGGACGTACCGTCCACCAGCCAAGCGCGGACCGGTTGCGAATCGATGTCGCCCTCGACGGGCACGTCGAACGACGAGCCGCCGTCGTCCGGGGTGAACGCGCCCAAGCAGGACGTCGACGTTCCCGCATTGGCCACGGTGTTGTCGTACGTCCGGCAACCGGCTTCGGTCACGGTCCCGGGCTTACCCCACAGCGCCGCCCGCACCTCTGCGGTGAAGTTCGTCAGCACGACGCAGGCCAGAACCAGCCCGACCAGACAGGCCAGCGCCAGCCACGGCGCGGGCCCGACCTGCTCCGGTTGCCCCTCCGGAACGTCCCCACCCTCGCTCATCCCCACCTCGGATCGCCGACGGACCTCCATGGTGACCGATCCCAGGCACCCTCGGAAGCCCTCCACGGCGTGCCGGTGGGCTCGCGCGAGCGGTTCAGGTCAGTGTGGAAACCACGGCCAGGGCGTCGCCGGATGCGATCTGGTCCCCGATCGAGTCCAGGTCCCCCGTCGCCGCGGTGAAGTGGTAGATCTGCCCGGCCTCCCGAGCAGCCTCGCGCCACACCTCGGTGGTGGGCAGGGTCCCGTCGTACCAGACGGCCCCGTCGGGCTGCCGCACCAGCAAGTGATCGTCCACCAAACGGGCTTGCCAGCCGGGGCACGGAGCGGCCCATCCGGCGTACTCCGCCGTGGGCACCCAGCCGAGTGCGCGAGCGCGGGTGAGAACCGCGTCGGCATCCCTCAGAGCACCACTGTCATCAAGAAGCGCGATCGTGAGTTGGTGCGTGTAGATGATGCCCGCGGTACGGGGGCCGGCCAGCCAGGCGTGAGCCCGGACATCCAATACCGGCAACCCATCCTCGACCCTGCCAACATATTCGAACACTGCCCGCGCCCCTCTCCTCGGTCGACATGTCCCACACAGCCTGGCAGATTCAGCGATTCCCCAACTGCCAATTCGTTCATCCGCGTCTGATCAGCAAGATGGGAGCCGGCTTGGTCATGTGAACCGGCCTTGAAACGCTCTACCCGTGGTGCCAGACATCCGCCGGCAAGATGTCCCACGAGGTCCCGGCGATCTCGCCCAGATTGAAGAAAACGGCCCAGGTGACAACGGTGTCCCCGGCTCGCTGAGCACCGCGGTTGATCATCGTGTCCATGCCGTCGTACAGGATGTCGCTCGCATGGTTGAACCGGATTCCAATGTTCTTTCGCGTCGCGTAAGCCTCTATATCCTGGGAGAGTTCCGACGGAACGCGGCCGATGAGAGGGATGCCCTCGTGCGTGACCTGCGGTCCGCGCAGGCCGTCGAGGAGGACGCAGGTCAGCCCCACCCCTTCGACGAAATAGCACTTCACTGCCGGTCGATTCCACCGATCCGCTTCGGCCTTGTGGAACGTGATTCGCCACTGCATTCGGGCCGTGTTCCAGCGTTCCACCTCGTCCTGAGAACCGGTGAAACCACGCCCCGCCATGGTGTCGAATACCGCCCGTTCGGTCATTCCGAAGTTCAGCGGCCCGACTATTTCTCCGGGAACGAATCCCCAGTGTTCGCGCTCTGAATCCGACAACGCCACCCAGTAGTCCATGCTCATTGACTCATGATCGCCCACCCGACTCGGCTCCGAGCCAGGGTCCGGACGAAACACCCCGGCGGCACAACCTGATGCGTGGCGTGCGCGGCCCGCACTCCCCCCGTAGCGCGGACCACACGCGTCTCGCCCGGCTTACGGGGCGGGGGTGTAGGTGACGGTGTCGCCGCCGCAGCCGGCGGCCAGGTCGTAGAGGCGGTCCTGTTCGAGTTCGTCCACGGCCAGGCCCCACCGCAGCTTGGTGGCGGTCCACTCCGAGGCGTACCGGCACAGCGCGCCCGCCGCCGGCGGAAGCCACTCCGCAGGGTCCTGGTCCGCCTTCTGGCGATTCGAGCGCGCCGTCACCGCGACAAGGGAAGACGCCTGCCCCTGATCGTTCGCGTACGCCTCGCGCCGTGCCGCCGTCCAGCCGGAAGCGCCCGAGTCCCAGGCTTCGGCCAGGGGCACCATGTGGTCGATGTCAAGGCCGCCGGCCCCGTTCACCGCGGTCTCGTCGTAGTAGGAACTCCAGGTTCCGCCGGTCAGCGAGCAGCGCGGCCCCACCTCGGGAGCGGCGATGGCCTCCGAAATGAGGACTTCCGAACGGGTGTTACAGCCGTCACTCGGATTGTCGCCGGCGGTCCAGTGCTTGAAGGCGGTGCGGGTGTAGCCGGCGCGGGACTCCTGCGCGACCGGGAGCACGGAGACCGCAACGCCGATCGGAAGGACCTCGGGCACCGCGGCCCTCGCTTGCGCGGGGGCGGGCAGGGACAGGGGAAGCACGGCCAGGGCCATCGCGGCGGCCGCGCGCATCACAGTGATCATCACGTACCCGGGTTGTAGCCGCGCCACCGCCCTCACCGACAGACCCGGACCCGACCACCACCCGTTCGGCGGACACCGGTTCACCGAAGAAACGCCACGTCAGCAGTGCCCCGCACGCCCCGAAGTCGGGTTCCGCCGATCATGTCCGCACTTCCTCACCAGTGAACGCGAGCCCCCTATCGTGACCCGATCCGATGTCACCGGTGAGGTTCACCGGCCATGCTCGATGCGAGAAACACACCCCCACGACCTTCCTTCGCCACCGTTACCAACAGCAAAGAATCAGCCAGAACGGAGAAATCAAGCCAGCGGATGCCGAAATCACTTCTCCGGCTGATTCTCACCGCCGGCCAGGAACAAACCCGCACCTCAATGGCTGTACGGCATATGCCTGATCCACAATCCCGGGCAAAAGTGACGTTCGATCATCTGCACCCCAAGAACCCCATAGAAGCTGACGCGTTGACGTCGTAGGGTGCGCTATACGACTGCACCGCAACCACGTACACACTCGTTGCACCAGCGATTCCGCGGCCCGGGTAGGCACCCAACCCACCCGCCCGACGAAGTAACCACCCGGGGGTTCCCGTGACAAAGGCACGACAGCACACCCGAACCAACAGCCACCACCGCCGACTCCTCGCCGCCACCGCCGCAGCCGCCATCGTCGCCACCCTCACCGCCGGCTGCACCAAACACAGCGACGACAACAAGGCCGCGCCCTCCCCCTCGCCGACGCCCACCACCTCCGCGTCGGCCAGCGGCTCCACCGATCCGCAGGCAGCCGAGAAGGCCAAGGTTCTCACCGCCTACAACGCCTTCTGGGCGGAGTCGGTCAAGGCCTACGCCACTGGCACCGAGAAGAACACCAAGCTTGTGAACTACTCGGCGAAAAGCGCCTTCAATGAAGCATTGGCCGACCTTGCGAAGATGAAGGCGGCCGGCATCGCCAAGAAGGGCAGCCCGGGCCATCGAGCCGAAGCGACAACGCTCGACATGTCCGGCGAGCACCCCCGAGGTGGCGTCACCGATTGTCTTGATCTATCGACGTGGCAGACGGTCAACATCGCTACCGGTGAAGTTCGGCCCTATCCGTCTGAGCAGCCGTTGCGCTACATCACCGTCGCTGAGGTTGAGCTGTGGGCTGGGCAGTGGCTCGTAGTCAAGCTGACGCCGGATGGAGGCAGAAAGTGCTGAGGCGAGCGGTAGCCACCACGATCCCTCTGACCATCGCCACGTCCCTGTCGTTGGCCCTTCCAGCGCACGCCGAAGCAGGTCCCTGCGACGGAGCCGAGAAGTTCGTCACCATCTGTGTCACAGAGCCAGGCCATGACGGCAGCTCCGGCACGGGCGGAAACCAAGGCAAGGGCACCAACGGCGGTGGAGGAACCGGAAGTGGCAGCGGCACCCCTGATCCAGACTCCTGCAAGATCCGACTCCTTGATCCCCAGCCCCCCGTAGGCAGCCCCATGTGGGAGGGGCACGCCCCGGGTGACGGCGCCATCTACCTCAACACCTGTGTCAGCGGGCCGGGAACCGCGAATGAGGACACCATCGGTCTGACTTTTTGGTCGAAGGACGCTCCGGCCCCGGCCGTCGACCCGGCTGTCCTCGCGCAGCGGGCGGTCGACAGCATGCTTCTGGACCGTCCTGCGATCGTCAGTCCGAAGGCCGACGGGAAGTACACGGTCGGGGTGCCGATGTGGATGTGGGTCGGTCAGAGCCCCACGACCTGGGGGCCGAACAGCGCGTCGGCGTCGGCGGGTGGGATCACGGTGACGGCGACCGCGAAGGTGTCGTCGGTGGCGTGGAGCATGGGCGACGGGACGACAGTGACCTGCGCGTCCCCGGGTACGCCGTATACCGCGGCGCGTGGCATGTCGCCGTCGCCGGATTGTGGTCATCGCTACCGGTCGACGTCGGCCGGTCAGTCGGGTGCCAGGTATCAGGGCACGGCGACGAGCACGTGGACGATCGATTGGGCCGTCACCGGTGGCGGGCGTAGCGGTCAGTTGACTGAGGTTCGGCAGACGCCGTTCACGGTGTCGGTCGGAGAGATTCAGGTCGTCGGCCAGTAGCGACGGAAGCGACCGATCCCCGCACTTCCCTTTTTCCTCGTATGGAGGCATTGCACGTGAGCAGCACCACCACGGCTGTCCCGGGGCGGCCGTCTGTCCCCGGCCCCGGTAGGGGTGGCGTTGAGCCGGCGGCCGCGCCGCGCATGGTGCGTCAGCGGCGCCGCCGTCCCGGGTTGATCGCTTTGTCCGTCGCGTTGATCGCGGCTGGAGGCCTGTCGGGAGCATTGCTGTTTACCGCGTCGGGTGAGCGGTCGAGTGTGTTGGTGGTGGCGCATGACGTGCCGGTGGGTGCGACGATCACCGCCGCCGACCTGGCCCCCGCGTCGCTCGCCCTGGATCCGGCCGTCAAGGCCGTCCCGGTCACGAAGAAGTCGAGCATGGTCGGGCAGCGGGCCGCCGTCGCGTTGAAGGCCGGTTCGCTGCTGTCTCCCGGTCAGGTGACGTCCGTGTCGCTGGTCAAGGCCGGTGAGCAGCTTGTGGGTGTGGCGTTGAAGCCGTCGCAGCTTCCGGCGACGCGGTTGGGGCCGGGGCAGAAGGTGCTGATCGTGTCGACCCCCGACCCTGCCCAGGCCGCGGCGGCGAGTGGTGGGAAGGCGGGTGAGCCGGTGGCCGCGCCGAAGACGTTGGCGGCGACGGTGGTGGCGGTGGGTGTGGCGGCGCCGGCGACGGGGGTGGTCGTGGTGGATGTGGCGGTGCCGGCCGCGGATGGGCCGACGTTGGCGGCGCGGGTGGCGACCGGTGCGGTGGCGTTGATCATCGCGCCGCAGGAGGCGAACTAGATGGCGGTTGTGGCGTTGGTGGGTGGTCTCGGTGCGCCGGGGGTCACCACGACCGCGATGGCCTTGTTGATGGGGTGGCCGTTGGCGCAGGGGCATCGGGTGGTGCTGGCCGAGGCCGACCCCGATGGCGGGGCGATCCTGCCGGGTGCGCTCCAGGGCACTTTGGACAACACCCATGGCCTGCGGAATCTGGCGGTGGCGGCCCGTCAGCAGCAGTTGGCCGAGGCGTTTTGGCGGCAGTTGGTCGACGTCACCGACGCCGAGACTCGTGATCGTTTGGTGCTGCCGGGTCTCTACGATCCCGCGCACGCGTCGGCGATGGAACCGGTGTGGCGGCCGCTCGCGGCCCTGTTTGCCGGGATCGAGGAGCACGGGCACGACGTCTTGGTGGACCTTGGTCGGCGGGGGGCGGTCGGCGCGTCCGCGATCCTCGCGCAGCGCGCCGACGTCGTCCTGATGGTCGTTCGCAACACGATGCGCGGGTTGCAGGGCGCCGAGGTGCGCTTGAAGGCGTTGCGCGAGCAGCTCGGGGGGAGCGCGGAGATCGGGATTCTGCTGGTGGACGAGGGGCCGTATCCCAAGGAGGAGGTCCGCAAGCACTTGGAGGTGCCGGTGGTCGCGGTGATGCCGTGGCGGCCCAAGGAGGCACGCGTCTTTTCGGATGGTGCGGAGCAGCCGCGCCGGTTCGAGGTGGGTGAGTTGATGCGGTCGGCGCGGTCGGCCGCGCTGCGGGTTCGGGAGCTGGTGGAGATCCGCCGTTCCCGGCTGGCCCCGCCGCCACCCGAGCCGCCTTCGGGAAGGGTGGTCAGTGGTGCGCGCTAACCCGGTCCACAGCAACCCGCAGGTCACCCCCGGTTCGTCACTGACCGCGCGCCTCGCGGGTTCCCGCGCGGCGGTGCCCGCTCCCGCGCACCAGCCGGCGCCCGCGCCGACGAGCCCCGGATCCGCCAACCCATGGGTCGTTGCCTCGGGCGCCCCGAGCGCGGGTGCGCTCGTACCTGCCCAGACGACGCCGGTCGTGCCAGTGACGCTGGACTACGCCGCCGTACGCCTGATCAAGAAGGAGGTCGGCGAGCGACTGACAGACCTGTTGCGGGCGCGCCCGGGTCTTTCCTCGGAGGCGCAGGAGCAGCAGGGACGCCACCTGATCAATGAGCAGGTGGCGATCTGGTCGGATGCCGAGGCGGTTCGTCGGGGTGCCGCGAGCAGTGCGGCCGAGGACGCGATCATGGCGCAGGCCGTCTTCGATCTCCAGTTCCGGGCCGGCCGCCTGCAAGCCCACCTCGACAACCCGTTGGTCGAGAACATCTTCATCAACCGACACACCGACGTCTGGCTCGACTTCACCGACGGTCGCCGCGTGCGGGTGGCGCCGGTCGCGGAGTCCGAGGAGGAGTTGCGCGAGCTGTTGCGGGATCTGGCCCGTCGCACCACCGGCCAGAGCGAACGCAGCCTCAGCACCGCGGACCCGTTCCTCGCGCTGCGCATGTCGGACGGGTCCCGTCTTCAGGCGATGATCGAGGTGACACCGGGCGCCTACGTCACGATCCGCCGGCACAGCATGCGTGACGCCGACCTGCCCGAACTGGTCGAGCGCGGCATGCTCGACACCACCTTGGAAGCCTTCCTTCGCGCCGCAGTCCGTGCGGAGAAGAACATCATGGTGGTGGGCGGCCAGGCCGCGGGCAAGACCACGCTGCTGCGCGCGCTGTTGCGGGAGATCGATCCCGACGAGCGGTTCGCGACGCTGGAGACCGAGTACGAGCTGTTCGCCCACGAGAACGGCTTTCACCGCCAGGTCGTGCCGATGGAGGCCCGCGAGTCCAACGGCGAGATGGTCGGCGGGGTCGCGGCCGGTGAGATCACGCTGATGGACCTGATGTATCGGGCGCTGCGCATGACGCTGACCCGGATCGTGGTGGGTGAGGTCCGTGGGCCGGAGATCGTCGCGATGCTCCAGGCCATGACCAACGGCGCCGGCGGAAACCTCTGCACCCTCCACGCCATCCGCCCCTCCGTGGTCTTCGACCGAATCGCCGAGCTGTACTTGTTGGCGCAGGCCAACATGAGCGAGCAACTCGCCTACCGGCAGGCCGCGAACGGCTTGGACTTCATCGTTTTCGTGTCCTCGATCGACGAGACGCGCATCGGCGGACACCGTCACCGGTTCCTCTCTCACGTCCTGGAGGTGACCGGTATCGGTGAGGGCGGCCGCCCGGAGACGAACGCGATCTTCGGCCCGCGCCCGGAGTGGAACGAGCCCCGCGCGGTCCCGCTCATGCTGCCGCGCTGCATCAACGACCTGCGCCGCGTCGGCTTCGACGCGTCGCTGCTGAACGAGCCCGGCGGGACCTGGCCCACGTCGCTGCCGCTCCTGATCACGGAGGACGCACTGTGACCGTCCTTCTGATGTGGGTCTTGGCCGGCCTGGCCGTCGCCGGCGGTCTTGTCGGTCTCGTCACCGGGATCGTGGGCACCACCACCCCCAAGGGCCCCGGTATCGGCGCGCGGCTTCGAGCCGGGCGCACGCTCGCGTCCCGCGACGAGAAGATGGCCCGCCGCACACGGCTCGCCCTCGGGGCCGTCGCCGGTGTCCTGGTCTGGCTCGTGACGGGCATGTTCGTCGCCGGGGCAATGGTGCTCCTCGCCGTGATCGGGGTGCCCTGGCTGTTGTCGCCCACGAAGTCGGCGACGACTCGGATCGGAAAGCTTGAGGCGCTCGGCGACTGGACGCAGCGCCTGGGCAACGTCCTCCGTCTCGGGCGTGGCCTGGACGAGGCGTTGCAGGTGTCGCGCAAGGGGTGCCCGGAGGACATCGCTGGTGAGGTCGGGGATTTGGTGGATCGGCTTCAGGTCGGTTGGCGGCCCACCGACGCGCTGCGCCAGTTCGGCGACGCCCTCAACGACGTCACCGCCGACAAGGTCGTGGCCGCGCTGGTCCTGTCGGCCGCCGACCGCGGTCCCGGTCTCGCGCAGGCGTTGGACGATCTCGCCGAGTCCGTCCACGAGGAGGTCGCCCGGCGTCGGGTGATCGAGGCCGACCGGGCGAAGCCGCGCACGACGATGCGGTGGATGACGATCATCACGCTCGGCATCATCGGCGCCGGGTTCCTGGTCCCCTCCTACACCGCCCCCTACGGCACCACCATCGGTCAGATCGTGTTGGCGGTGTTGCTGGCCGCGTTCGTCGGGGTCCTCTCCTTGATGCGGCAGATCGCCGACACCAAGCCCGTCCCCCGCTTCCTGATCGCCGACCCGCGCAGCGCCGTCGCCGTCGTTCCCGTCCCGGACGAGGAATCAGAGGAGTCCCCCGTGGAGGTGAGGGTATGACGGCGCCTGTTGCCGCGATCCTGGCCGGTGCCGCCATCGGAGCCGGCGGAGCACTGCTGATCCGCGAGGTGCTGCGCCCCGCCCCGGCCCTCGGGCCGGCGCTGCGCCGCCTCAACCAACCCGCAGTCCCCCAGGCCGCCGTGGGCGGCGAGGGCACCGATCGGGACGAGCGGTGGGGGCAGTGGCTTGTCGAGCGGCTGTCCGATGTGCCGGGGGTGCGGATCCCGTACAAGGATCTCGCCCTCACCGGCGCCACCCCCGCCCGCTTCCTCCTGGCCAAGGTCGCGCTGGCCGGTGCGGGCTTGCTGTTGCCACCGCTGTCCACGATCCCGCTGCTGCTCCTCGGTCTGCCCCTGTATCTCCCGGCGATCGTCGGAATCCTGGCCGCCGTCGTCCTGTGGTTCGCCCCCGATCTGGCGTTGCGGGACAAGGCCCGGCGGGCGCGGGCGGAGTTCGCGCACGCCATGGCCGCCTACCTCGACCTCGTCGCCCTGCGCCGGGCCGGGAACGTGTCCGCCGAGCAGGCGATGGAGCAGGCCGCCGAAGTCGGCGAGGGATGGGCGTTCCAGCGGATCCGGGGCGCTCTGGCCCGCTCGCGGGTCGACAAGGTCCCCCACTGGGAATCGTTGGCGCGTCTCACCGCCGAACTCGACCTGCCGGTCCTCGACGACCTCGCCGCGATCATGCGGCAGTCCGCCGACGACGGCGCGTCCGTCTACGCCACCCTCCGCTCCCGCGCGAGGAACCTGCGCACCGAACTGCTGGCCGCGCAGGCGGCCGACGCGAACGCCAACTCGGAGAAGATGACCGCCCCCGGAGCGCTGATGGCCGTCCTCGTGATGCTCCTCATCGCGTTTCCCGGCGTCATCCGCATGATCAACACCTGATTCACACGAAGGAGACTCCCTCATGACCAAGTACGCGATCCGTCTCGCGGTGGCCCTCAAGTCCCGTTGGGAGGAGGTCCAGGAGCACGCCGCCGAGGACCGGGGCGACATCTCGATCACGACCATCATCATCTGGGTTGCCGCCGTCGCCGGAGCCCTCGCCATCGCCGGAACGATCGGCATCGTCGTCACCAAGTACAACGGCAAGCTCTCCGGGATCTAGGCACGAAGGAAGACGACGGCCCGGCCGGCGACGGAACGACGAAGGGGGAGGGCGAGGTGTCGGAAACCGCGCTGGGCGGATCCACGCCAGAGGCCGAGGGGGCCACAGGTGGGGACCGAGGTGAGAAGGATCGGGGGGAGTCGTCCATTCAGATGGCGATCGTCTTCCCGATCGTTCTCCTGGTCACCATCTGCGTGGTGCAGGCGGCCATGTGGTTCTTCGCCCGGAACATCGCGCTGACCGCGGCCCGCGAGGGCGTGGCAGCCGCCCGCGTCTACCAGTCCCCCGAAGGCGCCGGCGCCGCGCGGGCCCGCGAGACGCTCGGTCGTATCGCGGGCGACAGCCTCACCGCCACGACGGTGAGCACCTCGGGGAGCAGTGCCACCGAGGTACGGGTGACCGTCACCGGCCACGCCCCGTCCATGATCCCCGGCATCGCCGGACTGAGCGTGTCCCAGTCTGCGGGCGCCCCCCGCGAGAGGTGGACCAGCCCGTGACCGACACCCCTACCGCGCACAGCCGTTGGGCGAGGCGGTGGCGGGAGGATCGGGGCAGCGAGACGATCGCGGCCGCGATCGTCACCCCGCTGCTCCTGATGCTGTTGTGCATGGCGATTGCCGGCGGGCGGATCGTCACCGCCGGGGCGAAGATCGACGCCGCCGCCGAGGACGCCGCCCGCGCCGCCTCCATCTCGCGCACCCAGGGCGGGGCGCAAGCCGAGGCAAGCGCCGCGGCGGCCCGCTCCCTCGACGACCAGGGCGTGCACTGCGCATCGAGCAGCACCAGCGTGGACACCTCCGGTCTCGCCGTCCCCATCGGGGAAGTCGGCACCGTCACCGTGACGATCTCGTGCACCGTGACCATGGCCGACCTTCTACTTCCCGGCGTTCCCGGATCCAAGACTTTGACCAGCCGGTTCACGTCAGTGGTCGACGCGTACCGCTCCCGGGAGGGATAGGCCATGACCTCACCCACAGCGCCCACACCACCCACCGGACCGGACACCGCATCGCAGACGGGTCCGGAGTCGGGTTCACGTCGAGGTCGGTTGCGTGGTGACGAGGGCGGGATCGCCATCTACACGGCGATCGTGACCGTCGCCCTGTTGGGGATCATCGGTCTGGCGATCGACGGGGGCGGGAAGCTGCGGGCCACCGAGCGGGCCGATTCCGTCGCGATGGAGGCCGCCCGCGCCGCCGGTCAGGCCATCGACCCCGCATCGGCCGTCACCGGCACGGGTGTCCGTGTCGATCCGCAGGCCGCGCAGGCCGCCGCCCAGGCCTACCTGGCCCGCGCCGGCACCCAGGGCACCACCGCCCTGTCCGCGGACGGCACCCAGCTCACGGTCACCGTCCACGACACCTACGCGACCCGGTTCCTCGCGATCGTGGGCGTCGGATCGATGAGCGTCACCGGCCACGGAAACGCCCGACTCCTCCACGGCGTCACTCAGCCCGAATAGCCCCGCCAGATAGGACCGGTTCATGTCGAAGCCCCCCACCGCCGGCAAGCCGGCTTCTCCCGTACGCGGCGCGGCGCAGACCGCGGCCGCGCTGCTGCGCGGCATCCTCAGCCTCACCGTCCTGGCCGCGTTGTTGGTGGGTCTGCCCGTTCTGTTGTGGTGGGCGACCGCCAGGGTCGGCCCACTCGGACTCGACGCCCTCGCCCACCTGTTCTCCACCGACGACTCGGGCCAGGTCTTCCTTCTGGTCCTGGCCGTCGCCGGATGGGTGGGATGGGTACTGTTCGCGTGCGCGGTGCTGTTGGAGATTCCCGCACAGCTCCGCGGCCGCGCCGCACCCCAGATCCGGGGGTTGGTCGGGCAGCGGGCCGCCGCCGCCCTGGTCGGCGCGGTGTTCCTGGCCCTGCCCGCCGGAACGGCCCTCGCCGCGCCCGCGACAGCCGCACCCACCAGCGCCCCCGTCAGCATCAGCACGACCGCCACACCCGGCACCACGACCGCCGGAAGCACGACCGGTGCCGCGACGTTGTCCGCCGACGAGGGCGGGAGCGCGGCGGTGACGTACACGGTGCGAGACGTGAAGCCGGCCGAGAGCCTGTGGTCGATCGCCGAACACACCCTGGGCGACGGGGAACGATGGACGGACATCGCCGCCGCCAACGAAGGCCGCGTCATGGTCGACGGCGGCACCTTCCGCGCGGATCAGCCGATCCAGCCCGGATGGGTCCTGACCCTGCCCGCCGACGCGTCAACCACCACGCCCTCGGGCATCCGGACACAGACCAGCCACACGGCCCCGGTCGGTCAGGCCGAGTACACCGTCCAGGAGGGCGACAGCCTGTCCACCGTCGCGGACAAACTGCTCGACGACGCCGACCGCTACCCGGAGATCTTCGAACTCAACCAGGGCGCCCCGCTCCCCGAGGGCGGTGCCTTCACCGACCCCGACCTCATCTACCCCGGACAGAAAATCACCCTCCCCGCGACGGACAGCACACCCGCGCCCGAAGCTCCCGCCCCCGCGCCGGAGGTCTCCCGCCCCACCACCCCGCCGGCCGACACCCCGGCCCCCGCCCTCACCGCGAAGGCCACTCCCCCGCCGCAGGCGAGCGCGACGCCGAAGGCCGACACCAGCCGGAAGCCGAGCGCCGCCGCGCCCACCGCGAAGGCCTCGCCCACGCCGAAGACCAACACGACCCCGCACGCGAGCGCGACGCCGCAAGCCGGCCCGGCCGCGAGTTCCAGCGCGAGCGCCGCGCAGCCCAGCCCGGCCGCGTCGCCTTCCCCGGAGGCAGCCACACCCGCACCCGCGCCGGCCGCGCCTCGGGCGCAGCTCACGGGCAGCAGCGTCAATTGGGCTTTGGTCGCCGGTATCGGCACGCTCCTGGCCGCGTCCCTCGCCGGCGCGCTGGGGGTGCGGCGGATCCTGCAACAGCGTCAACGCCGTGCGGGGGAGACGATCGCGCAGGACAGTGTTCCCACCGAGGTGGAACAGGTCCTCGACGCGGCAGCGGAGCCGCAGGGCATCGACTTCCTCGACCGTGCCTTGCGGGCCCTGGCCCACCAGGCCGGCGAAGACGGCATCAGCCTGCCGGCGCTACGCGGTGCACGCCTCACGGCCGACGGGATCACGCTCCTGCTGGATGAGCCGGCCGATCCCGTCGCCCCGTTCACCACCGGTCCCGAGGCCCGGACTTGGGCACTCGACCCCGCTGCGGTACTGGCGACGGTCGAGGAACTCGGCGACGTCCACGCCCCCTACCCCGGTCTGGTCACGCTCGGCGCGGACGACGACGGTCTCCTCCTGGCGGACCTGACGACCTGCGGTGTCCTGCTCCTAGACGGAACCCCCGACGAGGTCCTCGAAGTCGCCCGCGCCCTCGCCCTGGAACTGGGCACCTGCCGCTGGACCGACTACAGCGAGATCCTCACCACCGGACTCGGCGCCCGACTGTCCGGACTCCTGCCGCAGGGCCGCATCCGCACCATGCCCCACCTCCCGGCCGTCGCCACCGACCTCGGGGAACTCCTCCTCGAAGCCCACCAGAGCGGTGAACAGGTCCTGCCCTGGCTGATGATCGGCGCCGGTGAGCACGACGAGGAACACGTCACGCACCTCGCCGACGCCCTCGCGGCCGCACGGACCCTGCACACCGCGATCGTCTTGCCCGCCACCGCGGCGGCCCGGCGCGCGTTCCCGCACGCCGAGATCCTCGACACCACCCGCGAGCAGGCCACCCGCCTCGAACCGCTCGACCTCCCCGTCACCTTGCAGCGCATCACCGACGAGCAGTACCGCCAGTACGTCCACGCGCTGACGGTGTCCGCCGAGGAAGCCGCACCGGCGACCGGGGCGTGGGAGTTCGCCGAAAGCCACGACCAGGCGGCCGCCAGCGGGCAGCCGCTCACCGTCCGCATCACCAGCGAGGACGCCCAAGACCCCGGGAACCCCTTCCCCGCGCTCCTCGCCGGACTCCCCACCCCGACCCCCGCCCCCGCCCCCACCGCCACCGCCACCGCCACCACCATCCCGGCACCGGCCGTGCCCGTCGACGAACCGGCCGCCCAGGCTACGGCCCCCGACACCGGATCCACGCCCGCCGAAGCCGCACAGCCGCAGCCGCCTACCATCGCGGCCGACAAGAACGCGACCGCCGGGGAAGTACGCATCGAGATGCTCGGCCCGCTCGGGATCAAGGGCGGCGTGCGATCCGCTCACGCCTCCCGCACCACCGCCCTCGCCGCCTTGATCCACCTGCGCCCCGGCCGCGGCGCCGACGCCGTCTGCCAGGCCATGGACCCGATCAACCCGTGGTCGACGCGCACCCTGCACTCCCGCCTCTCGGAACTGCGCAACGTCGTCGGACTCACCGAGGACGGACACCCACTCCTCCCCCGCCCCAAAGCCGGCGACGGGTACACCTTCCACCCCGCGGTGACCTCCGACTGGGAGCAGTTCAAGGCGTTGGCTTCCCGTGGGCTGGCCGCCGGCCCGAAGACCGGCACCGCAGACCTGGAGGCGGCAATGGCATTGGTGCGCGGGAAGCCGTTCGACGGACGCACCCTTCCGTGGGCCGATCCCGTCATCCAGGAGATGCTGTCGCGGATCACCGACACCGCCCACACCCTCGCCCGCTGGCACACCGACGGCGACACCCCCGACCTCGACGCCGCCCGCCACGCCGTCCTCCAAGCCCTCGAAATCGAAGAGACCTCCGAAGTCCTCTACCGGGACCTCCTCCACATCGAATGGACCGCCGGCAACACGACTGCGGTCCGCAAGACGGCGGCCAGGGTCCAGCAGATGGCTCGCACCTACGACATCACCTTGGACGACTCGACCGAGGACACCATCACCCGCGCCTTGTCACAGGACCCCTACCCAGCCGCGCACCGCGCCGCGACGAGCTGACGACCAGCGTCGAAGAACGAACGTGCGGGGCCTGCCGTTGGCAGGCCCCGCACGCGTCTGCACCCGCAGCCAGACTTTTACCCGGTAAAACTCCGACCGGGGGCCGGCGCAGCACCCGCCACGGACGGCCACCCAGGCCGGACTTGCACGGGGGCAAGCCGTGCTCGTCACAGGGCGCCGGCAGTCCCGGGGTCAGGCCGGCGGCGCGACCGCGTGCCGCGCGGCGGCCAGCAGCTCGGCGCGGGCCTGCGACTCCCCCACCGGCAACCGCGTCACCCACTCCGCCCGCACATCCGCCACCGCGGCACACATCGCCAACACCTGCCCCGCCAAGGTCTCGTCCAGCCCGGCCAACTGCGGACCGGTCACCACGACGGGCCCGTGGAAGCCGTACGGGATCTCAACTCCCCGCCAGTGAGAAGCGAGCACCCATGTCGCCAGGTTCATGGGAAGGTTCTCCGCCTGCCCGTTCCCGTGGACATGCAGGTGCGCCCGGCGGTGATAGATGGCGGCGTCCGCCGATCCGCCCACGGCAGTACGCACTGTCTCCCTGCGCGCCGCGTACTCCTCCGGCCACGAGAGCGCGACGACCGAGCCGTCCGTATCGATCCGCAGCGCATCCATGATGTCTCCCACCTGTTGAACTTGGGACCAGGCTATGACCCCTGAAGCGGCGTCGGGCCACGGTCGGGAAACCGGTCCCGCACGCTGCCAGAGAGGCAACGGGCAACGCCTATCGCCGGACCGGCCGGCGCGGAATCGTGGTCAGCATGCAGATCACACACCTTGACGGGCTGGGCCCCGTCACCGCCGTCATCCGCTCGATCGGTGTCCGCCACGACGGCGCCCACCAGCTCGTCACCGACGGCCTGTATCTCGACTTGTCGAAGGCCTTGCGCAACCCCGCGCACGACCCCGCGATGCGCTACCTCACCGGTCTGCATCGGGAGGTGTACGCCCACGTCCTGCGCACCCCCGGCGCCAGGGAGTTGATCGCCAGAACCGCCGTTCAGCTCCGCGCCCTGGCCGATGAGGTCCCACGAGGACACCTGGTCCGCCTGACTGTGGCATGCCAAGGGGGCCGGCACCGCTCCGTGGCAGTCGCGGAGGCGGTCGCCCGGCGAGTCTGGACAGCTTGGGGCGGTGAGTGCGGTGTCGACGTCGAGCACCATCACATCGACCATCCGGTCCTGCCCGCTTCCAGGTGACTCACTGAACCGGCGCTCTCGGGCCGATCACCAGGTCGGCCTTCGGTCACCGGTCACCGGCATCGGTCACCGGCTCCACGAGGGCGGAGGTGGTGACCGGTCAGTCATCGGTCACCAGTCACCGGTCAATCGGTCAGGTCCGGGGCCGGTGACCGATCGGTCACCGGCGTCCCCGACCACCGTGCACGCGGTCAGTCACCGGTCGCCCGGACGTCGATCACCGATCACGGCTTCGGCGGACGGCCTACCCCCGAAGATCCGGTCAGTCACCGGCTCTTCGGGGGTGGGCCGAGGCCAGTCACCAGGCCGGTCACCGGTCACCGGTCACCGGTCGTCAGTCACCGGGTGGAACCGGCCTGGCCAAGACCGGTGACCGATCAGTCACCGGCATCCCAGACCGCGGGTACCAGGAAGAGGCACCGATGACCGGTAACTCCGGCCAGCCGGCACCGGTCACAGGGCGGACCCACCAGTCACCAGTCACCTCGCAAAGGCGCTCGTTCCCGGCCGGTGACCGATCAGTCACCATGCCTCGGTGGGCGCGCACTCGGTCAGTCACCGGTACAGCGGACCGGCCAGACGAAGGCGGTGACCGATCAGTCACCGGTACCCCAGACCACGGGTGCCAGGCGGAGGCAGCGGCTCAGCCAGCACCGGTCACAGGGTCGGGTCCACCGGTCACCAGTCACCACCCGGTTAGGGCCTGGGGCGGGTGACCGATCGGTCACCGGCCCCAGGCCACCGTGCACGCGGTCAGTCACCGGTCACCCGCACCGGTAGCCGGTCTGTCAGAACGCTGGCTGACGCGAACAGCCGGTGAGTCACCGGTCGGATGGAGCGGGTCGAGGCCAGTCACCGGCGACAGTCATCGGTCACCGGTCATCAGTCACCGGGCAGACCGGTCGCGGCCAGGACCGGTGACCGATCGGTCACCGGTACCTCAGGTAGCGGGGTCAGGCGCGGTTGGTGACCGACCGAAGGTGTCCGCGCCCCGACTGGCGTCGGTGTTCCTCGCGGTACTGGACGGCGCCGCTCAGGCGACGTTGACCGGTGCTGGGAGAGACCCCGAGCCGGCGGGCGACTTCCGCGCCCGCGAGCTTCTCGCCCTCCGCGTCGGCTTCGTCCAGCCACAGAGCCACCTGGCGGACTTGGCGCTCAGTCTCCGTCAGGCCGTCGTCAGCGTCAGGCTCCTGCTCCGGCAGCCGCGCCGTGACGGCTCCGCCGGCAGCGGTCGACGTCTCCGCGAGAACCTCGCTCCCGGGGGACGGTACGTCTCGGCGGTGCTGCCGGGGGACCGCCCGGGCGTCGACCGTCGAGGCCTCCGGCGCGGTCGACAAGGTTGCCGTGCGAGCCGGGACCGGAGCGGGACTGTGCTCCGTCCGAGGGGCGAAGAACGGGTGAGGCTCCACCGGCTCCTCAGGTGCCGGTGACACCGGTTCGTCGTCGGGACCAAGGCCGTCAACGAGATCATCGGGCGCCTGGCCGGCAATCGTCGCAGTGGGGAGTTCCGCGAACGGGGCCAGCAGGAGTGTGATCTCATCGGCCGTCACCGGGGCGCCCGTCGTGACGTCTCGGATGCCGTAGGCGTCGGCCAGGTGCGCCGCGAAGGTCTTCGCGTTGGGCGCCGATCCGGTGGCCGCGGCGAAGGAGCGGTACGCCTCGAACAGCCCTCCCCCGTCCAACACGTTGTCCTGTACGGCGGGTCGGGAGACCGCCGCCTGGTGGCGGGTGTCGGCGTAGTCGTGCTCCCGCTCCAGCGGTTCGGCGTACGCCTCGACCGGAACTCCCTCACCGTGCTCCGGCTGTGTGAGAGGAGCGGGCTCGGATGGCGCGGTCGGCGCCGGCGGGAGGGTGTCGTCCCGTTCGACCGTCACCTCGTGCTCGACCGACGACGTCGCGGGGCGCAGCAGTGCGGGTTCGAGGCCGGCCGCGGTGAGGCCGTGGGAGGCGGTCTGTGCCAGGGGGACGCCGATGCGGGCCAGCCTCAGCGGCATCAGCGCTTCGACGGGGGCCTTGCGACGCCAGGCCCGCCCGTACCGGGCCTGGAGGCGGGCCTGGTATATCAACCGGTCCTGTTCCATGCCGACGGCCTGCTCGTAGGAGCGCAGCTCCCACAGTTTCATGCGGCGCCACAGCTTGAAGGTCGGGAGCGGCGACAACAGCCAGCGGGTGATGCGGACGCCCTCCATGTGCCGGTCGGCGGTGATGTCCGCGATCCGGCCCACCGCGTGGCGGGCCGCCTCGACGGTGACCACGAACAGGATCGGGATCACGGCGTGCATCCCCACGCCCAGGGGGTCGGGCCAGGCGGCCGCGCCGTTGAACGCGATCGTCGCCGCAGTCAACAGCCATGCGGTCTGACGCAGCAGCGGGAACGGGATCCGCAACCAGGTCAGCAGGAGGTCGAGCGCGAGGAGTACGCAGATTCCGGCGTCGATACCGATCGGGAAGACGAGCGAGAAGCCGCCGAATCCCTTCTGCAACGCCAGCGCGCGCACCGCGGCGTACGAGCCAGCGAAGCCGATCCCCGCAATGAGCACAGCACCGGCCACCACGACGCCGATGAGTATCCGGTGCGTGCGCGTGAGCAGGATTGGTGAGTTGCCCCCGGTCATCCCCGTCCCTCCTGCGTCTTCTTCATCATCTTCACACTCTCACGGTGGGTCACCTGTAGCACCTGAGTTCGCTTCAGATCGTCGGCGAGGTACTCACGGGGTGGACTGGGCCGGGCGGGTGGCATGGCCACGAAGGCCGGCCGGCTCTCGGGATCCAGCTCCATAGGCGGTGGTTTTTTACCGCGTAAAAGTCGTCGGCTGCCGGTCACGGGGTTCGAGGATCCGCAGCCGGAGTTTTACGCGGTAAAAAACCGACCGAGGGGAGAGCTCTGCGCTGGCCACGGCGGCTCGTCCCCCGGTCAGACTTTTACGCGGTAAAACCGTGCTCGTCACAGGGCGTCGAGCAGCTGTTGTGCGATCTGCTGAACGGTGCTTGACGGGCAGCGGTCGAGGATGGCAGTGGTGACCGCGTCAGCGTTTGTCCAGTCGACCGGGGTGTCTGGTTCGCGTTCCGGTGACTCGCTTCGGGGTTCCGGAACCGCTTGGTGAGTCGCAGTCGAGGCAGGCGCCGTCTCGTTACGCGGCGGTGTGTCAATGCCTGTGCCCGCCGTGGGGGCAGCTAGGGGTTGTTCCTTCTTGATGGCAGCGGCGGCCCGCCCGCGCACTGGCTTGGGCTTCAGGTCCTGTGCTGCCTTCCGCTCCGCCATCTTGGCGTCGACAAAGGCGCTCTGCTCTTCTGCGGGTAGCGTGCCGGCCTTGCGCGCGATGGCAATGGGCACTTCCTTCGACGCGACTCGGCCCTGGATGGGCTCGGGCAGCTTCAGCAGTGCCCGCCGCGTCGAGATCCAGGAGTCATTGACCGCGCCGCCGAGGACGGACACGACGGCTGATGCGCTGCCATGAAAGGCCACGAGAGCCTCGATGGCTTGCGCTTCCTCGATCGGCGTCAGGTCCTTGCGGAAGTGGTTGGCGCTGAGAGCCGCAGCCAGGAGGTCCTCACGAGTCCCTGCGGATGAGTCGTCCACCGTGATTCGCAGTTCGATGCCAGCTTCGTTCGCCGCTCGGAGGCGGCAGTGGCCGTCGATGACGACATAGTCGCGGTTGGCAGGCACTGCGTCTTGGTGCTCGGGGTGCGCGACGAGGAATGCGAGTCGGGTCATGACGGTGGCCGTCTGGATCTGGCCTACCTCCCGCATGTTCATGGCCAGGCCGTGCAGGTACTCCGGATCGAACTCGCGACGGGGGTTGTCCGGGTTCTCGGCGACGGTATCGGTGGGAACCGTAACCGGATGGGCACCCACCACAGAGTCGATGAGCGCTCCGCGCGTGCTCCGAGACCTTGCCGCCCCGAAGGCGGCACTGGGCCCGGTCCGGGCGGCCGGCGTCTTACGAGCGGCTGTCATGAGATCTCCTGGACGATCTGGCGCATGACGCGGGACTGGGTACATGAGGGGTCATAGGCGATCAGTGTCCGCCGGGCGCGGGCCGCTTCCCGCTGTTCCTTGAGGCGTGGGATGACTCCCACGACGCGGGGATCTCCGAGTGCGCGCCACTCCTTGAGGGAGCTGGTGATGACGTATCCGTCTCGTGCGTCATAGAGATTGACGACGAGTCCGAGGTAGGCGGTCGTGATCTGGAATTCGAGCATGCCGTCGTCGATCTGACCGACGAGCATGTCGTAGGCATCGGCAGAGGAGTCCTCTGCTTGCACCACGATGAGGACGCCGGACTCCCCCATGCGCTCACCGTCTCGTTCGCGGCCGTAGTAGATTGCCGCGTCCATCGCCATGCCCAGGCTCGGAGGGCAGTCGATGATGATGACGTCGTAGTGCGCTTCGAGGGGTCCCAGGGCACGTTCCAGCGTGGCTTGCCGGTTGCGGGCAGTGGAGATCATGACGTCCAGCAGGAACGCGTCCTGGCAGGAGGGCAGGAGATCCAGGCGGCCGCCGAAGCGCTCCTCGTCCACGGGGACGACGAGGTCGTGAATGTCGCCGTCGGCTTGCTTCGCCATGAACTTCGCCAGGCTGGGGCCATTTGCGGGGAGTTGCTTGAAGCCGAGTTGCCTGGAGAGATGCCCTTGAGGGTCGTAGTCCACCAGGAGTACTCGCAGTTGTGGTGCCTCATACGATTCGTCCGCTTCGATGGGCGTGGAGCCGTCGGCTTCCTTGTCGGCGTCGGGTGCGCCGACACGGGCGAAGCTCGCGTTGCCGGGAAAGGCTCCGCCTGCGATTCGAGCGAGTTCCGCGTCTTCGGCGAACACGCCTCCCAGGCTGGCGGAGACTGCCGTCTTGCCGACGCCACCCTTCTGGTTGCAGACGATGATTCGGCGGGTGGTCCGCTCCGGCGGTTGGTGACGGGGCGAGGGGTGCGAACCGAGCCAGAGGGTGATGGCTTGGGCGAGACCTTGAACGTAGGGGATGCCTCGTTGGCTGCACTCCTGCTTGAACTCGGCGGTGACCGTGTCCGTGAGCCAGGTCGCGAAGGGGGGTGCTCCTGCGGTGTCGAGAGTGGGAACCGCGGAGTGGGGGGCGCTCTGCCACTCGCTCATCGCGCCGGCCACCGCGTCTTGGATGTCGACACGAAGTTCTGCCGCGCGGATCTTGAGATCGCTCTTGAGGGACGCCGAAAGCTTGAAGGTAACCTTCTGCCGGTCGGGTCGGTCCTCTTGCTCGTCTGTGGGCAACATGGTGAGAGCTTACTTACCTTGACGCTTTCGGGGAAAGCTGCCGCGCCGTTGTACGCCCCCCTGAGGGCCCGTGGCACCCTCCGCCGAGCCATCACACCAGGGACTCAGCGATCGGCCGCGTGATCCCCCATTCTGTGCGTCCCATTTTCCCGAAACATGACCATTGCCTGCCTTTGTAGTCGCCTTTGGTCGACCTCATCGAGGTTGGCGGTTCTCACACCCTGAGTGAGTCAGGAGGGCTGCGGGCCGTACTCGACGACGTCCGGAGGTTGCGCGGCGATGCCCCACCGGGGGGTGCGTACGGTGATCAGAACGAGGGGTTGCTGACGCGCGCCTTTGCCGCCACCTCCGTGATGATGCCTAGCGATCCTGCGAGGGCACCCATGTATGCGGCTACTTGCTCCCTGACTCGCGCCTCCATGGTTTCGGGGGCAGCGAAGAAGCCGGGTGTCGTACCTGCGGGTTGCTTCTCGGTGCGGTCCATCTCGTACCGAGCCCAGGCGCTCCGGTGCATGGCTCGCGCTGTCAGAAGATCCTCTTCTTCGACCCGCTCGACGCGCAGTCGGGTGGTGAGCTGATCGACGGCCACCTTCATCACGATGGAGTCGGTCACCGTCATGGGCATGTCCGGGCGGCCGATGCCTCGCTCCAGCAAGGGCATGCCGGCAGTCGGCCACGGTGAGCAGACGGCGGTGAGCGCGGAATGCAGCTTGGGCCAGTCGGGCTTGCGGGTCTTCTCGCCCTGTTCGATCAGAAGTTGAGCCGTGCGCCGTTGGCGGTAGGTAGCCGAGGGGTGGGCGAATTGCTCAACAAGCCGGCGGGCGGTCTCCTGCCGGCGCGCTCCACTGACCTTGCCGGTCGCCTGCGCCCACGTACGCAGGGCCCTGCGCGCTTGGGACACCGGAACGACGGTGTCGCTCGTCAGCCAGACGAACAGGACCACCGGGATAACGGTCCGGTGGGGGATCCGCTTGAGGGGGGATCTCTTGCGAACATCAAGCAGTTCGGAGAACAGCCGGCGCTGGACAGCGGGGAACAGCCCACTGTCACTGCCTCGCTGCGTCGTCTTCTGGAAGTCGGGAGCGGCCAAGAGGCCGACCTCAACCCAGTCCGTGATCATCCGCGACGAGACGTGCTCGATACCGAGGGCCTGCGCGTCGCGCACGAGGTCTTCGGCCGTGCCTGATTCCCACTCGACGACCTGCTCTTCTTCCATCCTCTGGAAGTTACACCGAGATCTGCATGCTCTCCGAGGCTCACTGATTCCGCCCCCGGCAGGGTGGTTGGAGTGATATCAGCAGCCGTCGCGGCCGCGGTTCGAATCGAGCTGAGGAACCGCGAGGGCACCTCTCGTCTTGGAGCATCCATGTCCCGTCGCAAGCAGCACCGCCCTTGCCCTCGACCCGTCCGCCGACACCGACAAGCCAAGGCACCCAGCATGCTGCAACGAGTGCTTGGCGCGTTCGTGGCCGGCTGCGTAACGGTGCTCGTCAAGGAAGTCGCGAACATCTTTCACCACGGCTGATCTGCCCACTTCGGGTATTGATGAAGGCTCCCGCAGAGGGTAGAACGGGCGGGGGCCCACGGCGATTAGAGCGCCGTGGGCCCCACTTATGGTCTCGGTCGTCATCCCTCGCCGGGCGGCACGTAGTCCGTCCACAGTCCGCACCACTGGAGTCCGACAGCGGTTCGGGTCGATGGGGTAAGGCCCCGCAGCCACTGCGTCTCGGCGGTGTCCAGGTGTACCTGGCAGGCGTACACGGTGCGGTCCAGGCTCATTGCCTCGCCGCTCCCGCTGTACCCCTCGACCAGCCACGGGGCCGGTGCGGCGCAGGCGCCGGCCTTGCCGTGGGCCGGCATCACTCCTTGCCTACCCAGTCGGCGGCGAGCCGCAGACTGCGGGCCACGTGCTCGTCGAGGTGGAAGGTGTACCGGCCCGCAGGACCCGCCACCTCTTCCGTGAAGAGGACCAGCGTTGCCGATCCGTCGTCGTGCGGGTCCACGATCAGCGCGAGTGCGGTGGCGGTTACATCCGTGAGGGGGGCCATGTGGGTCTCCTCTTGGTCGGGTTCGTTGTCGGATTCAGCCGGTGTAGCCAGCGGCGATCAGGTCGGCGGCCGCCTGACGGCGCACCCCGGCGACGCTCTGCTTGACGCTGAGGGCTTCGCCGACCTCATCCAGGGACACCGCGTACATGTCGGGCCGCTCCGGCCGCTGTTCGGCCGGCAGCGCGTTCCACGCGGCCAGGATCATGCGGGCGACCTTCCGCTCCGCCCGCTCGCGAAGGGGCACGCGGGCCAGGTCTTCGGCTTCCATGGCGGCCACCTCCGCTCGCTCGGTGGCCTCGCGGTGCTCCGCCGTGCGGCGATTCAACTCCGCCGTCTTTGCTTCGGCTTCCGCTTCGGCCTCGCGGTGCTCCTGCGCGATACGGTCGGCCTCTGCCGCCCTCCGCCGGTCTTCCATCGCGCTCCGCTCGGTCTCCGCGGCTTCCGCCGTGGCGGCAGCGGTGGCCTTGCGGTGCTCCGCCGCGATCCGAATGGCCTCTTCCTTGCGGGCTTCGGCTTCGGCTTCGGCGGCGCTTCGCCCGGCTTGCTCCGCTCGCTCGGCGGTGAGCTCCGCCGTCTGTGCGTCTCGCTCCGCCTGCCTGCGGGCGGCTTCCGCCGACAGCCGCGCGGTGTGGGCCGCCGACTCGGCTTCCGAGGTCGCGGACACTTCGGCCGCGCGGGCCTCCGCCTCAGCCACGATGGTCTCCGCAGCGATGCGGTGCTTCGCTGCGGTCACTGTGGCGGCGATCTCCAGGCGCCGAACTTGAGCGGCCGCGGCTCGCTCCTCGGCGTCCAGGATGCGCTGTTCCTCCCGCGCCGTGGCGGTCGCGATCCGCTCTTGCTCGGCAGCCGCGCGCCTGGCCTCGGACTCCTTCTGCTCCTGAGGCAGGGCCAATGCTTGGGCGACGGTCAGCCCGTAGGAGCCCATCGTGAAGGGGAGTAGGGCGTTCGCGCCGGCCTTCCGTCGCCACCCCCGGCCATACTTGTGCTTGAGGTAGGCCCGGTAGACGATGCGGTCCCGGTCCATGGCCACCATCTGCGTGTACGAGTTGATTTCCCACAGCCGCATCCGGCGGTACAGGCGCCAGGTAGGCCAGGGGGCGAGGGCCCAGCGGTGCAGCGGTACCCGATCCGAGTCGGCGGACATCGACAGCCGGTTCGTGCGGATGATCAGGTGTCGCACGGCTTCGACGACCGCGAGGAACAGCATGGGCATGACGGCGTGCATGGCCGCGGTGAGGGGGTCCTCAAGCGGGGACCGTGCGCCCGAGTACGCGTTGAAGACGATGGTCGCGAGCGTCAGTCCGTGGGCGATCAATCGTAGGAGCGGTTTGGGCATCCGGCGCCACACGAGGATCAGGTCGAGGGCGTACATCGCGACGATTCCGGCGTCCACGCCGATGGGAAAGACTGCCGCGAAGTAGCCGAAGCCTCGGGTTGTCGCCAGGTTTTTCAGGGCGGTGTAGGACCCGACGAACCCGATCCCGGCGATGACCGCGGCACACAGAACGGCCGCGATGATCAGGGCGCCCATTGCGGTCGCGGGCCACTGGCGCGGGTCGACCGGAGCGGCCTCGGAGGCGGGCGGAGCCGTCGGGGCGGCCGGCGGAGCGCCGACTGTGGCGGGCGGAGTGGGGTCGGCGGAGGCCGGGACCGGGCCCTGCCGTGGCGGAGCCGGCCGGCCGGTCGGCATCAGGCTGGTGGACATCTCTCTCCCTCGATGGTTCGGGGCCGGGCGGGGCCGGAGCCCCGCCCGGTTCCTGCGGCCGGTGTCGCGGTGGCGATGCCCGGGGGTCGGGCGCGCTTCCGCGTCGGAGGCAGGGGCGGAGTCAGTTGGACGGTGTCGGGTGGGGGCGAGCCGGAGTGGGGTCCGGTTCGGTACGCCCGTCCCTCTCGTGCGGGGTGGGCCGTACCGGCAGCGGGGCGGTCATCAGCAGCCCCCGCACTGGCCGTTGATGGTCTCGGTGTCCACCCACGCGCCGCACCGGGCGCACTGCCACAGGTGGGCGATCACAGCCCACGCATGCGTCATCGGGGGCCCCGGGTGGCGAGAGCCAGCAGTCGGGTGGTCCAGGTCCCGCAGCGCTTGCACACGTACTGCCGGGACCGGGGATCGAACTTCATGGGCCCGTGGCAGACCGGGGCGGTATGGCGGCTCATCGGCTCCACCACTTCCGGGCGCCCGTGGCGTCCTGGTCGGTGGTGCCGGTGCCGGCCGTGGGCCGCTCCGTGGCCGGCTCGGTCCACCCGCCGGTGCCAGCGGAGTACGAGCGGCCGTGCTGCTCGCGGTCGGCGTCGCTCTGGCTGCGGTCGGCGTCGCTCTGGCTCTGGGCCAGATCGCTCTGGGAGATGCTCCTACGAAATGCCATGATGTGGCTCACCTGTTCCTGTCGAACGGGATGCGGAGCGGCCGGCTTCTTGGCAGTGGACGGCCGCTCCGTGCTGTGTTCTGGGGCCGTCTGACGGCTCCCCTCGACCCGCCCCCGGGCCGTGCGACACGGGGGCGGGCGGGCAGCGGGCAGGCTCAGTTCTGGGGGTCGCCGTAGTCCTCGGGGAGACCGTGGCGGCGCAGCCACTCCCCCTCCATCCAGTTCTCGCCCCGGGCCTCCCAGTAGGCGCGAGCGTCATTGACCTCGGCGTCACTCATCTCGCTGGTGACCTTGTGCCACCAGGACGGTTCGCCGCCGTCGTCATTGATCTTGTTCAGGGTCATGGGTGTCCCTCTCTAAGAGGTCGGTAGGGCTCTCCCGGCCCCTCTCGGGGGCCGGTGTCCGGGTGTCAGGGAAGGGCGTCAGGGGCACAGTTAGGCCCCGTAAGGCGGCCGATAGAACCGCAGGTCAGACAGCCGATAGGCCGCTCTAACGGGCTTCCTGGGCGTGCCCCTGGGAGAGGGCCGGGGAAGGGGCCGAATCGGGGTGCGGCAACCCCCGGGAATCAGCCGCAGGGCGCCCAGTGCGGGGGGGCTGGCAGGGGCCGGTGCGGCCGTCTCGGCGGGCCTCTCCCCGACCGCCTGAGCGGGCACCAGGGCGGGGGTCTGAACGGCCGCCGCGGGAGCCTCCTCCGACCCCTGGACCAGGGCCTGGGAGCGGGCGGTCAGCAGGGCCGTGGGCGTCATGCCCAGGGCCGCCGTGGTCGCGTCCACCCGCAGCCCCACACGGGTCACGGGACTCCCCGCGATCCGCATCCCCAACTTGTCCACGGTGGGCAGGCCGCAGGTCTCCACCCACCCCCGGAAGGTGCTCAGTTCCGTGCCCTCCGGGAGCAGCCCCCGGGTCACCGCCGAGGCCAGCACCACGTCCAGGTGCACCCCGGTCCGCCTGGAGGACTCCGCGGCCGAGAGGGCGGTCATCACGTGCAGCAGCAGCGCCGTACCGCGGTCGGCCTCGGCCGCCTCGGCATTCTGCGGCTGCTCCTGGTCGTCGTCGCCCTCGGCGTCGGGGTCGTGATCGTGGTCGTCCTGCTGACCGGCGATCAGGGCGGCCACGACCCACACGGCCGGGGCCGTGGTGAGCACGGTCGGCGCCCATCCCCCGACCACCGGCCACAGGAGGAACGCGCCCCCGGCGGCGTAGCCGAGGTGACGCACACCGATCCTCCGGCGCGTCTTCGGCAACGGCGCCTTCTCCGGCTTCCTGGCGGGGGAGTCCTTGGCGGGCTTCTCTCCCTCGGCTGCCTTAGGCCCTTCGGTAGCGGCCTCCGGCACGGGCACGGCTACCGGCTCCTTCGCCCATGCCAGCACCGGGGCCAGCATGCGCCGGTTGCCACGGCCGAACGCGTCCAGGCTGATCCCTTCGAGGTAGCGCATCACGCCCCCACGACGGAGCGCAGGAGCGCACCGGTGATGGTGACGGGCAGCGCCCACGCCGCACCGGCCGCGGAGAGGGCACCGGGCGCCGCGACCCCGCAGAGCAGGTCCTTGAAGAACGCGGGCTTCGAGCCGAACGCGATCAGGACCAGGATCGCGGCGGTGGCAGCCGGCCCGACCGTGCCCACGGTGGTGGACTGCGACTGCATGGCGCTCTGGAACGTCTCGGACACCGTGCCGACCTGCTGGAAGGCCTCACCGGCACCGGCGGCCAGGGTCCCGATCGCGGCACCCCAGTAGACGACGTGGTGATCTTTGACCGGCTGAAGCTTCCCTCCACCCCGCTTGTGCAGAAACAGGGCGACCATGATGACGAGCAGCGCGCCGCCCGTGCCGAACACTCCGAACATGGTGATGACTCCTCAGTGGTGGAACGGAGAGAGGCCGAACAGCGGACCGAGGCCGGACACGACGGCCAGCGCAGACGCGAACGGGATACGGACGATCACGGCGATCACCAGACCCACGCCGCGCACCTCGGACAGGCGCAGCGCACCCCGGCCCCGAACCCGCCAGTCCAGGACCCACGAGCCGACCAGGACCGCGTACGCCACCGGCCGGGGCGGAACGGTCAGCGCCTGCACCGCGCCGAACGCGAACCCCAGCGACGCCGAAGCGGCCGTCAACAGCACCCACCGCCGGAACCGGCGCGCCCGCTCGGAGTGACGGACACGATGCAGGGCGGTGTCACGGTGGCGCTGTTCGCGCTGCTCCTGGTGGTGCCGGATCCGCCGCTGTACCCGCGTCTCCCCCTGCTCCTCGAAGTGCCGTTCACGCTCCAGGTGGAGGCGGTGACGGCGCTCCTCGGAGGTCTCGGCCATGACCGCGCCGAGCCGGTCCGCGAACGCGGCCATGTCCGCGCGAGTCAAGTACGGCGACTCCTCCGCGGCGACCTCGGTGTCGGCCACCGGAACGGCATCGGCCTCAAGCGCGTCCACGTCCGCGCCCTGGTTGATCATCTTCCGGCGGGCCGTGGCCCGCGCCCAGGACGTGGCGCTCACGACTGCGCCCCGTTCTGCGGCCGCCGGCCGAACAGCCGGATGTGCAGCGCCCGGCGCTCCGACTGCCGCATGCCGCCCCGCACCCCACGCAGCCGCGACGGGACGGAACACTGCTCCAGATCCCGGGCCAGGCACCAGGACTGCACCCGGCAGCCGGCGCACACCGCGAGCGCCTCCCGCTCCGCCGGCGACGGCTCCCGCTCGACCGCGGTCAGCTCCCACGGCTGCGGGAAAAACGTCTCGGGGTCGACACCGACACAGGCCGGCCCACCCGACCGCTCCCCACGCACCACCGGCGCCGGGGCCAGGTCCTCGTGCTCCCACAGCCGGTCCAGCCAGTCCGCCGGACGCGCGGCGCTCACAGCTCCACTCCCAGCACCCGCAAGCCGGCACGCACCCGCAGCTCATCCCCACCCAGACCCAGCACCTCCGGCGCCGGGACGGGGGGCTCAACACGTCCTGCAATGCAGCGCCGTGACGGTAAAGCCGTCCTGGTCTGCGTCGGGGCGGGGGCAGTGCCCCGCCGGGGGCGCCACCAGCGCCCCGCTTCTGCAAACATCATCTTGTCGGCGTCCTCTCAGATGGGACCACCCGACGACGGCCCAGGGGGTGCAACCCCGAGGCCGCCGCCCGGCCGGTGTCGTTACCACCGGCCGGGCACCTGCGTTTTTGCAGGGCGGGATCGTTCACCAGGCACGTCAGACCAAGGCCGACAGGATCGACCGCCAGCACTTATTGCCTAGGCATTAATGAGAATGCCCGGCCAGCGGCATGTTGTCAATAACGACTAGGCGATATGGTGGGCGTGGCTCCCAAGGCCGACACAGGAGGTGACACCATGACCAGTTCCGGAGACCTCTCCGCCGAGCTGCGCCGGCGTATCCACGCAGGCCAGTTCCCCGTAGGCAGCAAGCTGCCGACCAACGCCGAACTGATGCGCACCCACGGCGTATCCAAGGGAACGGTGACGAAGGCGGTCAGCGCACTCGCAGATGAGGGCCTGGTCTATTCCTCGAAGCGCGCCGGCACCGTCGTCCGGGCCCAGAAGGCCATACAGATTCCGTTCAGCAGATACGGAGCGACGCTCTCACCCGGCAGCACGCGGGGCCCGTGGGAGACCGCCACGGCAGCCCAGGGCCTGGATGGTCACATGGAACTGATTTCCGTCGAGCATGTACGGGCGGACGCAGGCACAGCCGCCCAACTCGGCCTCGCCGAAGGCGATGACCTTGTGTGCCGCATCCGTCACGCGCTCATTCGACCGTCGGACGTCGTCCAGCTTCAGCACGCTTGGTATCCCGCCAGGCTGGCCGAGGTCGCCGGACTCGACAGCACTGACAAGATCATCGGCGGAGCGTACGACGCCCTTGCGGCAGCCGGCCACCGGCCCGCAAGCGCCACGGAGACGGTCAGCGCCAGAACGCCCACGGAGTCCGAGGCCACACAGTTGCGCATCGGGGGACGAGTCGCCGTGCTCACCCTCGATCGCCTCACCCGCGACGTGGCCGGACACCCTCTCGAAGTACTTCGGGCAGTCGCCCCGGCGGACCGGCTCAAGCTCACTTACGACGACCTTCCTCTTTGACAAGGTGCCGCGACACGGCGGCGTTTGGCCCGAGAGGCTGTAGCAATTGTGTATCGTTTTCGCAGAATGATGTTGGGGGTGCGAAGTGACGAAGCATGATCACGACGTCCAGGTGCTGCTGTCGAAAGCCGCGTGGCTACCTGCGACGAGCGTCCGGGGGGCGCTCAGGAGGGCAGCCGGCCTCACACAAGCAGACGTAGCCACCACCCTCGGAGTCGGGAGGGTCCAGGTCGCTCGATGGGAGACGGGAACCAACGAGCCCCGCGGCGATCGACGTCGCGCCTACAGCGGCCTTCTCCGCATCCTCGCGGAACAGCACCCCGACGCCGTCGCGCCCACGACCGGAGGCCCCTAGAAATGCTGTGAGGCCGCCCCTGCGCCAACAGGGAACGGCCTCGATACAGCGAACGACTCGCCAGCCTAGAAGCAATCCGAGTCGTGTCCGGTGAGGTGACCTCGCCGGGGGTGAAACCCGTGGGCCCGAAGGCCCGCGTGGTCACCGATACCCAGGATAGACGTGTCCTCACACGCAGGCCACCATCCATGGGCCCTGTCTGGTCACATCGTCGTCCGCGACTCCCCGTCCCAGGGGAGATCCCTTCCGTGCTTGACCTGCACACCTACCCGGCACCAACCCCGTCTGAGGCTCAGGCGATGCCGATCGCCACCTCCGTGATCCTCGCCGGGGGTGCCCGATGAGCCGCCGTCCGTCTAACGCGCATCGCCCCACGGTGAGCCGGCCGGGTGCCGGCGGCCTGCGGTTCGGGATGTTCGCCGTCTGCGTCACCCGGGACCCCGACCCCGGCCTGAACAAGAGTGTCGCGAAGTCCCTCTACACCCTGCTGATCTCGTACGCGGACGTGAGCTCCCGCGACACGTCGCAGGGCTACCCCTACCGTGCCGCCCTGGCCGGCTCTCTGGACTGCTCGAAGCAGACCGTCGACCGTGCCGCCGCGTACCTGGAGGAGGCGATCGGGTTGGTGCGGATCCACCGCCGGAAGGTGGAAGGGAAGGAGGAGGAGAACGACGCCAATGTCTACGAGATCTTCGACGCGTGGCTGATCCACGGCATCCCGGCCCCGGCGGGGACCCCGCCCCAGTTGGTCGCCCGGTACGGGCATACGATCCCCGGCTTCGACATCGAGGCGTGGATGAGCGAGCACGCACCTGACTGGGACCTGCGCGGGTGGCGCGCGGCCTACGACGCGCAGGTGCGCCAGCAGCAGGCGCAGCGTGCCGAGCAGCGGCGCAAGGAGAACGCCCGCCGGAAGAAGCCGAAGACTCCGAAGGGGGGTGGCGTCATGTGTGACGCCACCCCAAAGGAGGGCACGGGGGAGGGGGGTAGCGTCACCGGTGACGCTACCGGTGGCGTCATGGGTGACGCGTACGGTGGCGTCATGGGTGACGCCCTATCTAGAGGTGTTTCTCCAGACCCTTCTTCCACAGCACAAACAGGGGTGACGGCCGTAGGCCAAGGTGCGGGTGGTTTGACACCTGCGGGTGTGGGCGAAGCCGCGGCGGCCGAAAGTCCGACCGCCCGGGGCGGCTCCGCCGCCGTCCGCAAGAAGTGGCCCCCGTCGAAGAAGGCAGTCGTCGTCAGCGAGAGAGTGCCCGTGCCCGGCGAGGACGAGGTGTACGCGGCCCTCGACGCCTTGGGGGTCCTCTCCTCGCCCTCCGACAGGATCCCGCCGCTGCGCCGGTCCGTACGGGAGTTCCTCGGGCATCGGGGCGCGGAGGTGCGAGAGCGGGCCTGCTTCCTCTACCCGCGGTCAGCCGAACACGCCGTGACCCGGATCAGCGCCGGCTGGCACCGCGCTCACGGGCCCGCCCGCTCCAGCAGCGCCTTTGTGGGTTGCCCGCAGTGCACTCCGTCGGGCTGCACCGCCTCCCGGGAAAACTGCGACCGGATCGTGAAGCCAGCCGGCTACCTCCAGGCCCTGCTGGACGCGCAGGATTGCGAGCTCCCGAACTGCGAGCTCGGCGTACTCCTGGATTCCGGCGAGGATTGCCGGATCTGCGAATACCGCATCGTGCAGCGGATCACCGCGGCGAAGGAGCGGCAGATCGTCGACGAGCTGGAAGCGGGCTGGACACGAATGCGGCAGCAGGCCGCCGAGCGCCTGGCCGCCGACGTCGCACGGGACCACGTGGCCGCCCTGGCCGAGCACACCCGCAGGAGCCGGGACGCCGACGAGGAGGCCGAGACAACCCGCGTCCGGGCAGCCGTGGCCGCCGAGTTCGCCGCACTGGACACCGCCGCGGTCGACCGGCCCACACTGCCGGCCCAACTTGACCCGGTCCACGACGATGCTCCCGCCGACGAGGAGGAGATCGACTACGACGGCCCCGCCGGGGAGGAACAACACCCCGAGGACGGTGCTTGGGAGGCCGCTGCCGCGCCCAGCCAGGCGTACTTGGAGTGGAAGCGGCAGGCCGCCGCAGAGCGGGAACGGAAGTCAGCGGAGAAGATCACCGCCCTCACCAGCCGCTAGGCCAGGATCGATGACGGTATCCAGGGTGAGGCGGCCAGCCATGACGTTTCTAGGACCTGACAACCACCCGTATCCGGCGATGTCAGTAGTCGCCTCTATCCTCCCGCCATGAAGCAGACTGGATTCAAGTACGCCTACCTCCAGCCCCTGTTCACCGACATCGAAAGTCTGCGGGGCGAAGGTGTCTACCGGCAGCTCCCGGCACCGCAGGCGTCGAGCAGCATCGCCACGGACGACGCTCCGCTCGGCGAGTACGCGGCATCGACGCTGATACGTGCCTCGTTCGCCGCCGGAGTGGCACACGCCGACGCGCTCCGCAGGCTTCGAGACGCCGGCGAGATGGACCCGACGAGCCCTTGGACTCTCCTGCGGGGATCGCTGGAAAACTTCGCGACGGCCGCTTGGCTCCTGGGCGCGGGCAGCGACCGACCCGAACGACGACTTCGCACCCTGCGCCTGTGGCGGGAAGACATGCGCAACCGCGCCCAGCACGAAGAGATCACCGCCCACGTGCCCGAAGACGGCGGCAAGACGGGACGTGAACGCGTCCAAGAGATTGAGGCTCTGGCCCTGTCCCTGGGCATCGCTCACCCGCGCGCCAAACCTCAGGCGGGGAAAGTAATTGAGGAGGCGGCCGAGGGCGCCGGTCTGGCGCCCAAGAAGGCCACCGCCGTCTGGAACGCAGCGTCCGGATTCGCCCACGGCCGCTACTGGCCCAACCTGCGCGTTTCCACGCCCATCGACGCGCTACGAGGCGGCCCCGACCACTACCTGATGGCTCTCGTCATCAACGAGGACGAACACCGACCACTCGCCCGCTATACGCACGACTTTCTTAAGCACGTCCAGAACCGGTACATCGCGAGAGCCACCGTCCACTGAACGGCAGGACGGCCGACACCCAAGCGCCGTGCGGGTGCGGGCGAGATGGCGGCGAGCGGGTGGGGGATGGTGCCCAGAGTACGACGGTCTGTCATGGTCCCAAGTCTCCACCGGGCGTTGCCGCCACCGCCCGGAGGCACCGCAGAATGGGGAACGAGAATTCGAGACGGCAGCTACCCCCAGGGGGTAGAAATACTATCCCCCAGGGGGTAGCGTGGTTGGTGTCGGGAAACGCCGACACCAACCAGCCCGTACGGTGCGGCAAACACCGGCCGGGCCATGCCGAGAGGGTACGCCCATGAGCGTCACCGTCGATGTCCGACCCGTCGCCGGCCCCGAAGCGCTGCACGCCTGGTACCAGGGCCAGAACGAGGCTCAGCCGGCCTACGTCGAGCTCGGTTTGGGGGACGGAATCCTCCTTGCGTCCTACGACGCGGTGGTGGGGCCCGGCGGCCCCGCGAGTGTCCATCACGGGATCGACCTGCGGTGGTCGATTCCGGCCCTGAACCAGGAGGCGGCCGACGAGCTGTTGAAGGAACTCGCGCCGCTCGCACAGCGCATCTTGGACGGTTCCGAGGTCGAGTGGGATGGCAACAACCACGTCGGCCGGCTTCTCACCGAGGACGCGCACGCCGCCCACGACGCGATCACCGAGCGGTGTGAGGGCATCAAGGACGACGACTCGAACCCGGCGGTCCTGTCGGTCTGGACGATGGACACCATCGGCCACGCGTGGGACGCGGACGAGGCGGGGATCACGGCCGAGACCACCGACGCGCAGTTGGCCGAGATCGAAACGCAGCTGACAGAGGAGTTCCGCGACGGCCAGGATCTGCCGCACGTTGTGATCGTCGGTCTCACCGACCACCTGCGGAGCCTGCGCGACGACCTCGTCAACGACGAGGACTGACCTCGCGCCCCACCCACGCGTCGTGAGGGCCCGGCCCGTTCACCGACTGGGCCCCCGCTGCCTGATCCCACCCCCTCCCAGAGGAGCAAGCCCATGACTCAGCAGGACACCCCCGACTGGTTGCGTGGCGTCCACGACGCCGACCGGGAGTTGGGGAAGCTGCATCGAGCCGCCGAGGAAATCGCCGACCGCCGAGCCTTGGACATCCAGCTCGGCGTGAAGACGTCCGGCAAGGGCGGCCGTGACACGGTCGCTGCCCTGCTGGGCACCCGCGTCGGCGCGGTGGACAAGGCCATCGCCCGCGCCAAGACGGCAGGCCGCCCCGGCTACCTCCCTTACGACCTGCTCGAACGCATCCTCGAACTCGAACTCGCCGACGTAACCCCCCTGACCACAGGACAGTGGCGGGCTTTGGGCTGGCTGATACGCGGCACCGTCGTGGACGTGACGTGGTTGGCGGATCCTGCCGGACTTCTCGCCGGCGAGGTGGAGGACGCGGATCTCAACGGGATCGACACCACCGCTCTGGCGGCCGCGGTCCGGTCGTGGAGCCGGGTGCAGGCCATTGCCGTACTCGAAGCCCTGCGGCAGGAGTCCGACGTTCTACCCACGGCCGAATGACCGACGGGGCCGCAGCCGGCCCGAGCACGATGCACACCCCAGCCACGACGAACACCGCACCACACGACCTCTCGTGGTGGACCTTGAGCACGTCCACCGCGGTCCTGTGCCCCTACCAACCGGAGGGGTGGCCGCCTTGGCGGCCAGAGGACTGGGCTCCCGAGCAACCGGGCCGGCCTGACCGACCGCAGCAACCGTAACCACAACACTTCGCAGGCACGTACCGGCTGGCTCCTCACGGACTCCGCCGGCACCGCCCTATCTCCCAGGAGGATCCGGTGAGCACGAGCCGTGCCCGCACATCATCCGCTCAGGACTGTGAGGCGCGGGCGGCCGAAACGGTCGTCAACGCGTTGCTCGCGGGCTCGACACTGAAGCAGGCCGCCCGCACGGCCCGGGTGACGGTGGCGTGGATTCAAGACCGCTTCCAACGCGATCAGAAGTTCCGGCACGCGGTCGACGAGGCCGCCGCCCTGCATCCGGACCTGCCCCTGTTCGAGGCGCTCGTCACGAGCGACACGGTGCCCGCGCCGTCCCAAGAACGCCTGCCGCGGCAGGCCGCCCGAGAGACGACCTCGCGGCCGGCCTCCATCACTCCCCGCCGGGCCATGATGAGCAGGCCGCATCAGCGTGACGCCATCGCCGCCGTGACCAGCCACCTCACCCCGAACCGTCGCGCGACCCTGGTGGCCGCGTGTGGGACGGGCAAGACGTACATCGCCGCTCGGGTCGCGGAGAAGATCGCGCCCCGGGGCAGGACCCTGGTCCTGGTGCCGACCCTGGATCTGCTGGCCCAGACCGTGGAGACCTGGCAGGCAGCCGGCCGTGAAGGCGTCGCCATCGCGGTCTGTTCGGCCGAGGAGGTGATGGAGCACCGAGGCGGCGACGTGACCAGCTCACCGTCACAACTGGCGGCCCTGTCCCGTAATGGCGCTCCGGTCAGCGTCTACGCCACGTACGCCTCGCTGCCGGTTTTGACCGCCGCCCATCGTGATCACGCGTTACCCGCTTGGGATCTCGCGATCATCGACGAGGCCCACCGCACCGCCGGCGCGCTGGGAAAGGCGTGGGCGGCCATCCACCACGACGAGGTGATCCCGGCCCGCCGGCGTCTCTACCAGACCGCGACCCCACGGGTGTGGGCCGGCAACGCCAGCGACAGCACCCCACTGGCCACCATGGACGATCACAGGATCTTCGGTCAGGTCGCCTACCGGCTCGGGTTCGGCGAGGCCATCGAACGAGGGCTGCTGGCCGACTACAACGTCCTCGTCCCCGTGGTCACCGACGCCGACCTAGCCGACACCCTGACCACCGGCCGCGCCCCGGGTGACAAACAGACCAGGAACGCCGCGCTCCAAACGGCGATCGTGCGGGCCATCAAACAGACAGGCGTGCGCCGGGTGATCAGCTATCACCACCGCGTCGCGTCCGCCCGAGCCCTGACCGACACGTTCGCCGAGACCGCCCGAGCCGCCACCGGCGCACCGCCGCTCCCGCCCGTCCTGGCCCGCACCATCACCGGGTCCCACAGTCTCAGGACCCGCGACCGGCTACTGCGCGAGTTCACCGAGCACGACGGCGTCGCCCTCATCGCGAACGCCCGCGTCTTCTCCGAGGGCATCGACATCGACGGCATCGACGGGATCGTCTTCGCCGACGCACGAGGGTCCTCCATCGACGCCGTCCAGGCCATCGGCCGCGCCCTGCGCCAAAAGCCCGGAGCACCCAAGAAGACGGCCAGCATCATCGTCCCCGTCTACACCGGCACCGACGAGGACCCCGAACTCATCCTGGAATCCTCCGCGTACGCTCCCCTGTGGTTGACCCTGCGAGCCCTGCGCGCCCACGACGATCGCTTCACGGAGCGCGTGGAGATCCTGACGGCGACCGAACGGGAAGACTCCACGAGGGCGGCCCCGGCCACACCCTGGCTGCGCTCGCTGGGGGAGCACGCGCCGGACCTGCCCCGGCTGGCACTCGCCATCGACCTGCGCGTCCTGTCACCGAAGAGCGCCGAATGGCGCCTGGGCTACACCGCCGCCAAGGCCTACCACCGCAAACACCGCCACCTGGACGCACCCCAGGCCTACGTCACCAGCCGCACCGGCTTCGCCCTCGGCAGGTGGCTGTCGTGGCAACGCCACCTGTACCGCGCCGGCCAGCTCTCCGACCAACGAGCGGCGGCACTCGACGCCCTCGGAATGATCTGGTCGCCCCGCGCTGATCAATGGCAACGCTCATACGTCCACGCCAAGGCCTACGCCACGAAACACGGCCACCTCGCCGTTCCGGTCTCCCACGAGGTCGACGGCTTCAAGCTCGGCGTGTGGATCGTCAACCTGCGCGAACGCATCGACCAGATCACACCGCAGAACCGGGCCCTACTCGACGCCCTCGACCCCGACTGGGCCGCGCCCTGGCCGCTCGCCTGGCGTCGCGGCTACCAGGCCGCCCGCGCCCACCAAGCCGCGCACGGCAGCCTGACCGGGGTACTTCGAACCCACAAGACTGAAAGCGGCCTGATGCTCGGGGAATGGCTGCTCGCTCAGGCCCGCACACGCCAGAAACTCACCCCTGAACAGATCCAACGCCTCGACGACATCGGTATCGACTGGAACCCGCCGTCTCCGCACGAGGTCGCGTGGCACAAGGGTCTTGCCGCGGCACGCGCCTACCTGGCGGAGTTCGGAAACCTCGAAGTCCCGCAGTCCTACTGCGACCGCCAGGGCTTCAAACTCGGAACGTGGATCAACAACCAACGTCAACGCCGTCGCCGAGACGGACTCAGCCCGGAACGCGTACAGATCCTGAACACGCTGATGATGCGGTGGTGACACGCGAGGCCTTGACCGCCGCCGGCCCTCCCCCGGGCCGGCGGTGTCAAGACGTCTGGGGGACCCTGAATCGCAAGGACTTGCCCGGCCGGGTGGCACGGCGGTGCAACCAGTTCCACAAGAGGCAAGCGCCCGTACCGACGATCAAGGCGCCCCACGACGGAGCAGCGCCCTGATCGGAGCTTCGTCCCGTCATGTTGAGGATGGTTCCCATCGAGACGAGCGTGGCGGCCATAACGACGACATCCATGGCAAGGGCCGCCCGGGCATAGCCGTGATGAACGACAAGATTCGTCGTCCGTGCACTGTCTTGAGACGCCTCCTCGGCTTCCGCCCGGAACATCTGGACCGGGGTCTTGCGGTGCACTGCGATCGTTCCCGCGAAGACGGCAAGGCAGCTGATCGCCAGTACCCCCACGAACCGCGGTTCCAGGTTGGACGCGGTGACCGCCGCTGCCAGAGCCGTAATGGCGATGCCGATGTGCAGTAGGCCGCAGAAGCGATGGGGGCACCGTCGTGAAGGCACGTGCTTTCTCACATGGTCTCCCGAGGTGAAGCCTGACGAACTGCGAGCCCTCCATCATGACAACGAGCGACGCGTCGGCGCCGCAGAATCACGATCTGCGGTTTCCCTACAGCCCGTCAGTATTCAGCTCGGTCAGATACTCCCGCAGGAACCGGCGCGTCTGCTCGTCGGTAGCGACCACTTCGTTGTCAAAGCGGCTGTCCGCCCATGACGTCTTGCCGCTGGAGTGGATGCGCAACTCCCCTCCCGTGATCCGGTACCGCCGGGACTCGCTGAAGTTCCTACCGGCGTAGTTTCGTCTCCCGCTCGAAGCCCTCATTCTGTTCAAGCAGTTGCCGGCGCACGTCGCTCGTCAAGCGCATGGATCCCCCCCCCGGTTCATAAAGGTGGGGGATCATGTCATGGCCAAGTCGCAACCCGCCCCGAATCAGCGGAAGGCGGTGCGAACCAGAACACCGCAAGTTCCTGACATCGGATGTTGCCGGCTCGGTGGTGCTCCATCGCGGGTGGTCCCGCCTGCGCACCGTGCAGGGGACATCCGGCATCGTCGACCAGGAGGCCCCCGCACACCGCCACCTCGCAAGAGCAGCCCGCCCCTTCGCCGCCGGGCCCGGCGAGCGGGCATGCATGCCGCCACAGCCGCGGCCCGGCTACCGGCCCCGACCACGACACCTCGACACGCCGCAGCCGGCCACCGAGCACGAGTTCTCCCGCCGTCACGACGGCGCCCTCGGCCCCGAACGGGCCACGGCCGGGGAGGCCCTCGACCTCCGCGAGCTCCACCCCGCCGGACTGCGACGAGATGCACGCCAGATGCTCCGCCGCGGCCGGCTCCGCGCGGCCGATCAATCGGGCGCCCTCGCCCTCTCCGAAGAGTGCGGCGTCGTACAGCTCCACCACCTCGCCCGTGCGCAGCGTCAGGCGCGCGGCGGGGGCCATGGGCGCGGGGATGGTGATCTTGTCGTGGTCGAGCAGCCACGCGCCCACCGCGCCCCGATCGAAGGCCGGTGTCGTGGTGGTGCCGCCGGCCAGTCCGGGGAAGTGGTCGTGTCGCCGACGCCAGGCCGTCACCGTGGCCCGGCCCACTCCCGCGATCCGAGCGACGTCCGCCGACGTCACGACGTCAACCTCCCCGGTCGGTGCCGGGGCCAAGCGGGCGAGCGGTGACCGTGCACCCGGGCCGAGGGACCGGAGCCGCGCCCAGTCGATTTCGGGGTGCAGTGTCGGGAGCAGGGCGACGTCCAGGCCCCGGTAGAGGGACACCTCCACGGCCCCGCCTCGGGCCCGCCCGTAGTCCACGAAGCCGGTTCGTGTCGGGCGCAGCATGGCGAGCCGCACGAGGTGGTCGACGTCGCTTCGGCGCAGCCCGAGGCGTACGGCGCTCTGGTCCGGGCCGAGGAGGGTGTGTCGGTCGAGGAGGGCGGCGAGGTCGCGCCGGCGGGTGAGCGCGGCGACCTGGTCCGCGTGGACCACCGGGGTCTCGCGGGGGCCTTCCAGGCGGAGCAGGATGCCGGCCCCCGTCAGGTCCCCGATCATCCGACCCGTCACCGCGGGCCTTAGCGGCGGCAAGGGGGTGCCGAGCGCGGCCGTCAGACGTTCCGCCGCCTCGAACGCGGACACCGACACCAGCCCCGCCCGCACCCCCTCGACGTCCGCACGCTCGACCACGGCCCGCGACCACGACCCCTCGCCCGCGTCCGCCGACGGAACCACACCGGTGGCCACGGCCCACCGCCAGGCCCCCACCGCCACCCCGAGCCGGGACGCCGCCGCGAACTCCGACAATCCCTCGACCGATCCACGCACCACCATGAAACGCACTCCAAACGCACAAAGGCGCGGCCCGACCATCGGACCGCGCCCGAAACATGCCGATATGACACGACTTGTGTCAAGTGCCGCGCTGATGGAGGGAGTTGGGGGAGCGCCGTTGGATCCGCGCCCGCGTACGCGAGGAACAAATTCACCCGGGCGGGTGAACCGCCGCCCCGCTCCCGCCAGTCAGCCGCCGGGTCCCCACTGAACCGGTGGTCACGCCCGAAGGCCCCGCCACAGACCCGTTCGGGTTCATGGCAGGGCCGAGTCGGCGCTAGCGGCGGCGCCTCCGACGTTGCCCCTTCCAGGCGCCCAGCGCCGCCCGCACCGCGTACCCGGCCGGCTCGCTCCACTCCGGCGCCCAGTGCTCCACCGCAACCCGCACCAGCAGGAGGCCAAGACACTCCACCCCCGCTCGAAGCGCCCGCACCCGCTTGCGCTCCGGCGCCGGCCGAGTCTGCCCGGCCTGCCCCGACTCCCGCTCCGACTCAGGCTCTTCGCCGAGCGGCCCGGTCGACTTGCCTGTCGCGTCCATGACAATCCTCTTCTGTGGGTCAGTACGAATCACCCGCCATCAACGGCGGGGTGAACGCACTGTGTGGGAGCCGGGGGTTAGCTCCGCAACCTCACGTGACAGACCAGGTCAACCGACGAACAGGGAACCTCATACGCGCTACATCATCGAGCCCCAAGGTCCGCAAGCCCTGCCCGTCGGTGCTGACGTGCGCCTCGCTACCCACGGCTCGCCAGCCCAGGAGGTTGTGTCAACGACCGCGTACGGATTGCTTCATTGCCACGGAGGGGTCGGCCGGCCATCCGGATCCAAGCCATACGGCCACAACCCTTCGATCCCGAGCGACCCGGGTGACTTTCCGAACTCTTCCTTGCGGAAGCCGCAATCAGTGACTCGCCGGTACAGGGCTTCGGCGCCTTCCCGGTCCCCGGCTTCCTCCCGCATCACGGCAAGGCGGTGCAGGGCGTGGGTGTTGCCTTGGTCGGCGGCTTGCCGGTACAGGGCTTCGGCGCCTTCCCGGTCCCCGGCCCTCTCCCGCACCACGGCAAGGGAGAACAGGGCGTGGGTGTTGCCTTGGTCGGCGGCTTGATGGCACAGGGCTTCGGCGCCTTCCCGGTCCCCGGCTTCCTCCCGCATCACGGCGAGGCGGAGCAGGGCGTGGGTGTTGCCTTGGTCGGCGGCCTGCCGGTAGAGGGCTTCGGCGCCTTCCCGGTCCCCGGCTTTCTTCCGCCTCTCGGCAAGGCGGAGCAGGGCGTGGGGGTCGCCTTGGTCGGCGGCCTGCCGGTAACAGGGCTTCGATACCTTCCCCGTCCCCGGCCCTCTCCCGCATCTCGGCAAGGTAGAACAGAGCGCGAGGGTCGCCTTGGTGGACGGCTTGCCGGTACAGGGCTTCGGCGCCTTCCCGGTCCCCGGCCTCCTCCCGCATCTCGGCGAGGCGGCGCAGGGCGTGGGGGTCGCCTTGGTCGGCGGCTTGCCGGTACAGGGCTTCGGCGCCTTCCCGGTCCCCGGCCTCCTCCCGCATCACGGCAAGGCGGCGCAGGGCGTGGGGGTCGCCTTGGTCGGCGGCTTGCCGGTACAGGGCTTCGGCGCCTTCCCCGTCCCCGGCCCTCTCCCGCACCACGGCAAGGGAGAACAGGGCGTGGGTGTTGCCTTGGTCGGCGGCCTTGCCGGTACAGGGCTTCGGCGCCTTCCCGGTCCCCGGCTTCCTCCCGGCATCACGGCGAGGCGGAGCAGGGCGTGGGTGTTGCCTTGGTCGGCGGCCTGCCGGTAGAGGGCTTCGGCGCCTTCCCGGTCCCCGGCCTCCTCCCGCATCTCGGCAAGGGCGTTCAGGGCTCTGACGTCGCCTCGGTCGCTGGCCTGTCGGTACAGGGCTTCGGCGCCCTCCCGGTCCCCGGCCCGCTCCTGAATATAGGCAAGGTCGCCCAAGACGTCGGTGTCGCCGAGGTCGGCGGCGCGGTGGAGGAGGTGGTGAGCCCATTGCAGGCGGTGGCGTTCAAAGGCTTCGCGGGCGAGGCTGCGCAGGTCGTCGGGGTGGGTGACGTGGGTGTGGGCGGCGTGCCAAAAAGATGCGGGTGGGCAGAGGTGCGCGCGGGTGGTGCGGCCGTGTTGTTCCAGGTAGTCGGCGAGCCGGAAACACGGGCCCTGACGATGCCGGTGCCGGGGGACGTGTGGCGGGGGAGGAGGTGGGGGTGGGTGGGCGTCGTGCGGGGCGGGGGGTGGTGCGGCGTAGGGGGGCTTGTTTGCCGTGGACGGTGTTCGGCGAGTTCGGCGTAGGCCTGTTCCGCCCAGTCGTCGGTGAGCCGGTCGTAGTCGGTGTCGGTGAGGTAGTCGGTGGCCGCGTCGGTGAGGAAGCCCTGCGGAAGATTGCAGGCCGACGCCGAGCCGGCGGGCGTCCATGGCCGCCTCCAAGACCGCTCTGGCGGCCGGCGTCGCGTGTTGGTAGCGGTTGAGGAGTTTCGGGAGCGCCCGCCAGGTCCTGGGCGACCCGCCCGTCGGCCTGGGCGCGCGTGAGTGCGTCGGCCAACAACCGGTCACCGCCCGCGGCGAACTCGGTAGCCCGGGCCAAGGCGGCGTCGTCGAAGACCTCGGGGACGCTCACCACCCGGCCGGACAGCAGTTCCCGCACCCGACTGTTGCGGATCAGGCCCACCGGCGGCAGGAAGTGCCGTGTACCGGGCGGCGTACTCGGGCCAGAGCGTGCCCAGCACGAGGACCGGCCCCCGCTCGGGGTGAGGTCAACAGGTGGTGCACGGCCGCCGCGATCCGCTCACCGTCCGCCCCGTCGCCCAGATAGTGCTGCGCCTCGTTCAGCCACACCAACGGTGCGCGAGCGAACGTGGCGGAGGGCTTCGAGGGCGGCATCGGCACGCGTCGGGTCGAAGGGGTGCCACAGCAACCACCCGTGTTCGGCCAGCGGTTGCACAGCCTCCCAGCACGCCCGTGTCTTGCCCGTCGACGAACTTCCCACCAAGACCACGATCCGACTGTGGCCGGCTGCGACGTCGTCCACGGCCGCAGCGAGCACCTGATCATGCTCGCGCCGAACGTAGCCCGACAGCACCCGCCGACCTCGAACTGCGGGGCCGACGGCGGTTGTGACGGGGCCGGCGGGATGCACCTCCAACGCGTGCGGTTCCCACTCCGAGATCGGCTTACCCGGCCCCGACACACTTCCCGCGGCCGTGTCACTGTCCCCGGCCGCCTCCCGCCGCAGATCCAGCAACTTCCCTTGCGGAAGCTTCAACGCGTCGGCCAGCGCCGCCACCGTGTCCGCCGACGGCACCCGCACCATCGGCCTGGAAACGCCTGCGACACCGTGGTACGCCCCAGGGCCGTCCGGGCGGCCAGCTGTGACTTGTTTCAGCCCAGCCCGAGCCCGACCGTCGTCCAGCATCCTGCGCAACTCGGTGAGCGCCGCACCCTGATGATCTTGCTCGCTGTGCACGTAACCCGCCCCGAGACCTATGTGTTCGCCGGTGTTCATCTTTCGACCGGACGAACCCCGGCGCGCACCACTTCCGAGACCTTGGACCACGTCAACACCCACCAAGCATCCGGAGAATGCCGTGACCGTCGCCGTCGTTTCTGCTCACCACCGCGCTCGTGACCGTCGTCGCCCTGCTGGCCGGCGCCGGCGCGGGCAAGCTCGCCCGCATGGACGGCGCCACCTACCCCACCGCCCTCACCCGCGCCGCAACCACCTTCGCCGCCGTCATCACCCTCACCCTCGCCGTGGCTGGCACCCTCGCCGCCTTCCTCACCTGAACCCGCACAGGCCCTACCGTCCCCACGGTGGGACGACGGGGAGTCCTCCCGGTCGCCGATGCCCTGTTGGCGGCTGCGGACCAGGCTGCCAGGTTCCTGACGCCCGGCGGCACGTCCAAGACACCGCGGTAGGCGAGGGCATTTGACCGCTCGCGTCGAGTCATCATCCGAGCCCCGCCCCGAGGCGGTACATTGCCTCAGCTCAACTCAGATGGATACAGCGGCCACACGCGGAATGCGATGAATACATAGTGGATGCGGTAATCGCATTCCTGAGTTAGGATGAGAGGTATGGCGAATGACCACGGAAGAGATGTTGCGGTTTACGGTGACCCCGCGATCAACCCAACCGCACGGGGGAGCAGCAGGCCGAGGTGGGCGGCCGTCTTGGGGCTCACGCAGAGTCAGATCAGCCGCAGACAGCGGGGCCTGGCCTCCTGGACCTTGACCGACTGTGACCGTCTCGCCGCGCACTGGGGTATGCCTACCCTCGACCTCCTCGCGGGTCCCACGCACGCCCTGACCTGCCTGCCCGCCGACCGGGTTGGCCGCTGGCGGCACCCAGACGCTCCTGCCCCTCGACACCCCGGCCCCGGCGTTCTGGTCGAGCCAGCCCCGACGCCACCCCCGGTCGAGCCGGCCCCGGCCAGGACCGCCCGCAGCAACCCGGCCCGACGCGCCCCCGCTGCGGAACCGGCACCGGCCGCCCCCGCGCCGCCCGCGCCCAAGCACGTTTGCCGCGCCAGCCGGTCCGCTGGCGGACCGTTATCCGTGTCCGCGTCGACCACGGAGCTCTCCGTCCACGCGGTGACCAGGACGCGGCGCGGGCCGCCCTCATCAAGACGGCCGGTCCCCGACGTGATGGCCCTGTTCGCCGCGTCCCGGGTCGGCGGCCGGTACGAGCACTCCCGAGTTTCCGCCGACCGCCGACATCCTTCAAGAAGGCATCACAGAAGGGCGCTGACCAGATCTGGGAAGGTCGTCCGAAGTGGCGGGCAGAGGAACTGCACCGAAGCCGCGCGCGCCGGCCACGTCCGCCTCGACGTCACCGCGCTCGACATGAACGCCGCCTACCTCGCGGCGTTGGAAGACGTGGTTGCGATCGGCAAGCTCGTCCACTCCGAGGGCGCGGAGCACAACCCGAAGCGCTCGGGTGTCCACCGGGTCACGCCGGTCCCGTGTGGGAGATGCCTGATCTGCCGTCCCCGCTGGGTGCCGGAAAGAGCCGGGGGACTTGTGGATTACCGAACCCACCCTGCGACTCCTTGCTGAGGTGCGCGAAGTTGGGGTTCTGCCAGGCGCCGGTCATTCACGAGTCGTGGGACGTCCGGAGCATCCGAGGGCCTGTTGGAGAAAAATGCGCCGCGCTCTCACGGAGGTCCGGAAAGAAGCCATCGCCAATGGGCGATGACGTGACGAATGAGTACGTGAAGTCCATGTATTCCTAAGTTCGTGTCAACCATCGGTGAGAGCACGGCGAATCGGGAAATCCGGACGCCCCGACTTGGATGCACATTCATCCCGCTCTCAGGCATTCGCGAAACCTGTGGCTAAAAGCGATAAGGCAACACACCACCGGTCTGAACCGTGGTCGAAATGTCCGGCACCGACGAACTGCAATGTGGCCGGTGACTGGCAGCAGGTGTTCCCGGAAGGCCGCGACCTCAGCCAGCGGTCAAGGCCAAGGACCATTTACACGCTGGGGGAGTTAGACCGTGAGTGGAGCCCACCGATCTCTGGGGCGAATGGCAGAAAACACGGCGCCCGTCGGCATGAGCGGTGCCGAGGCCCTGGCCGCGGAGATCGACCGAATCGCCGGGGAGGGCGGCGCATCGCGACCCCGGTCACCGCGAAGCGCGGCCTGTCCGCGCGGCTGCGATATCTGTCCAGCGGACCCGGCGGCAAGTGTGCTCGACCGCAACGGCATCAGCGCCCGCCTGCTGCGCTCCTGGGGACCGCGGCGCCCGTCCCAGCCGGGCCAAGCTGGACGCCGTGGACAAGGCGTACCAGGAGCGCCGCCGGGCCAACCTCGTACGCTCCGGGGCGCTGAAACGCCTCCTCGACAACGGCGGCCGGGGCCGGCGGATCGAGATCTACCCGGTGGACCAAACCCTGGTGGACGAGAAAACGGCGCCGGCCCCACCGTCAGCGAGCGGTCCGTGCAGGCCCGGTAACATCTGGGACGACGCGGTAGACGCCTGGAGTCAGGGCGACCTTGGCCGTCCTGGACGAGATCTGGGACGACGTGAATCACCGACCTGGATTCCGGGACTATGCGGCGTACGCATATGTGGGCTCCATCGGAAGTCGGAGCATTGAAATCGACGGGTTGCCGTTGAATCTGAGTTGGCATGGCGAAGGGGCCCGCACCTGGCTGGTTGCGGGCCCCTTCGCCATGCCAAGTTCAGTGCACGCTACGCAGATGTCCGCGTACGGCCCTGCGGGAGTTCTCCGCCTTTCGGCGCGCCTTCTCCTCTTGATAGAGGGCGAGACGTCGTTCGTACTCGTCCTCGGAAGTGGCCGACCTCTAGGCGCTCCTCGACGGGCAGCGCGGCGCAGGGCCGCTTCCACGGTCCGTCCGGGTTGGGGTATGCCCGAACGAGCCATCGGGTGGAGTTGTAGGCGGCGCGGCCGGCGGCTTTCACCCAGACGCGCGGCCCACGAGATAGGGCATGGCCGCGACTGATGACGCCCCGGTTCGAGTGCCGAGGCCGAGCTGGCGAGCTCACCGTAGAAGTGGCCACGTACGAGTCCCCCGGGCTGCTGTTTGGGTCAGCATGGTGGAAAAGCATCGGCGTATGCGGTGGGGGCAGTCGGGGGATGTATCCAGGGCCTGAACCGAGATCATCATGACCACGTCCTGAGTGGGGCCACGCGAGAGGGCGCAACGCTCACTATCACTTCCCCTTTTCGCTTTTGGCCGGGTCCTTCGGCAACTTCGCCACCACCTCCGCCATCGCCCTGAACGCGGCGGGGCAGCCAGGATCCTATCAGGATGGTCCCTCAGGCAAGTCGAGTTGCTCGACCCGACTCACCCGCTCCCGGGAGCTTACGCGTCCCCGTGTTCGGGGCTTGGACTTCCTCCGCGGAGTGCTCCGGCAGCAGAAGTTGGTAGACGCCGCGCCGCACGCGGCCGCAGGGCGCCGTCCTCCTGGAGGGCGCTGAGAGCCCACGAGACGTGTGCACCGGCTGTAGCCACCGATCTCTACGCCGATCTTCGTCCTGAAGTCCTGCTCACACGTGCCCTCCGACTCTGCTGAAGGGCCGCAGATCAGAGCGACAGCGAGCACGACCAGGCATGAACCCGGGTTGCTACAGGATCTTGATACCGCCGCCGCTGGCCAGAGCATGAAAGCCAACGCTGCTCCATTGCTGTAGCTCGTCCACCGATGAACCCTTCGCGGTAGCCACGAGGGTATAGACGTGCTCGCATGCCCCGGGGGAAGAGCTACCTGTTCGCCACGGGGCACCGTTGCGGTAGCCGCCTCATCAGGCAGCGGCCGCCCGGGCGCCTTCGAGGGCGGGAGCGGGCATCGGCACTGCCGGAGTCGTACGGTTGCATTCGCTGGGCCCTCGTTGTCCTGGTTCGCCAGGGCAAGACTAGTCGAACTGTTGCAGTGCTGCCACGGCTCCACGGCGTGCCGTATCTGCAACCAGAACTTCGAGATTACCGTCCAGCCCTTGCACTGACGTATCCCTCCCTCAAGGCAAACGGCCAGGCAGCTCACCGAGGTTTCAGTCCACAGAGCTGACCCCATCGGGCACACGGTTCGATCACCGATCCCGCCTGCCAGTCACCCACCAGTTTCGCACCAAGGACTGCCGCAGCTCACCCTCTGAAGCGCCCCACACTCCACCAACCCGAGTTCGGTATGCACTTTCTGCAACGAACTCCCTAGCTCTGTTGCACTTTTGCACAACCTTCAGGCGACTGCAGCTCAGTGCTGCACTGGCATATCGCGTAGAGATACGTCAAGCCCTGCACTGAACGTATCTCTACGCTCGCAAGGCTCTGCCAGCACCAATCTGGTCGCCTCCCTCTTAGAACGCTCATCGCCTGCCCAGGTTCGGCTTGTGTTCCGGCACTGCGTGCCTCCTGCTGCCTACTGGACCTCTGGACGAGCCTCAGGCAGCCCAGAACGTCACGTAAGGGCTGTCAGGAGCGGTCAGGGCAGGAGGGCCTTGGTTTGCTTTGGGCATTCTCTGACCTCGCGCCGCTGAGGCGCGGCGTTGGCCTTGCTGGCAGTCGACTGGTGGATTTCCACCGGGGGTGGGGGTTTCTCGGATTCGCAGCAGTGCATCAATTCGGTGGAAGTTCTTCGGGCCGGTTGTATTTCGGGGTGTGCGTTTTCCGATCTCGCGTCTCGGTGGCTTTTTGAAGCGGTGTCTGGATTTCGTTTTCGGGGTTTTTCTTTTGCTTTGTGCAAAACTCAGCCAGGTCCACTCAATGGTGGTCTATCCTGGCTTGTCAGGAGTTGTGCGGGTCCAGGATGGGGCCTGCTGAGTGGGTTACCTGAGGGCCTGTTGGAGGGTGTTACGTAAGGTGACGTAACCATCAGGAGGTGGCCGTGAAGGCCATGGTGTGTGCCCGGCCTGCGCGGAGGGGCCAGGCCCCTCGCGCCAGCCTGGCACCCACACCCTCCCTGACCTGCGGCAAACCTCCACCGAGCCACCCCATTTGCTGCCGGCGCATGTCCGCCGACAGGCCCGTGCATGCCACCGAAGGACATGCACTCAGGGCCGGAGGCCGGTCCAGGGCGCGGAGCGCCCTGCGACTTGACGGCCGTAGGGCCTCGCGTGTTGTCTCCGGGAGGAGACCGCGCGCATCTCTCTTT
>NZ_JBNJMF010000006.1:0-39074 GCF_050936775.1 Streptomyces sp. CA-243310
TGCTCAGCTAGGCGATAGAAGGACGCTCGTCCTTTGACCTGCGGCTATGCCGCGGCGCGGCGCCCGACCGGGGCCGGCGCCTCTTCCCAGATGGCGACAGCGACGGCGTACGCCCCGCTCGCGTCAGCCTTCGGGCCGGTTCCCTCCGGGTACGCCCACACTCCGCGCAGCAACGTGCGCAGCAGGGCCCGGCGTGTGGCCACAGGCGTGATGGCCCATCGGGTGATGAGTCCGCGGATTACGGGCAGGTACTCGCCTCGGTCCGCTTCTTGCTTCCCTGCGTTGTTGTCGAGCTCGGCGAGCTCGGCCGCGACCGACTCTTGTTCGGCCGTGAGCCGGTTGCGCTCGCGTACGTAGGAGTCCTCGGGGATGATGCCGCGCGAGACCAAGCTCGTCTGGGTGTCGAGCTCTTGCTGAATCTGGGCGAGACGTGCCCCGTGCTGCTTGCGTGCTTGCTCCAGACGTCCGGCGGTGGTGGCCGGCTCCTCGCCTCTCTTCTTCGGTTGCTTGGCTGCTTCCTCGGCGATCTTGGCCGCCTCCGTCTCGATCTCGACTTCGAGCTCGCCAAGTCGTTCGAGGATCGCGGCCTCGACGATCGACCGGAGGATGTAGACGCCATCGCAGGTGCCGTTATCCTTCCGGGCGCTGCACCGGAACAGATATCCGGGCTTGCTGATGAGCACTCCGCCGGCGCCCCTGGTGCTGCTGTTCCCTGCGGTGGTGGCGCCTCCGCAGCGTCCGCAGACGGCCAGCCCTGATGACGGGTAGACCGCGGCGCGGTTGCGGGCAGGCCGGTCCTGGGCAAGCTTGCGCTTGCGCTGGTACTCCTCCCACACGTCCTCTTTCACGATCAGGGTTTGCGCCCCGGGCATGAACACCTTCTTCACGCACAGGGCGGACCGGTGCGCGTTGCCGTCCGGATCGGCGGGGGACAGTCACAGTCGTCCGGGTGGTACCGGAGCCACCCGGCAGGAAAGCCGCTGTCCATGTACTTGCTGAGTCCGGTCTGGTGCCAGGGCTTCCCCTTCGTGCCGATGTAGCCGTTGCGCCCGAGCCACTGGGTGAGCGAGTTCATGCTCTGTCCGTCGGCCGCTCGCTCGTAGAGATCCCCAACGACCAGGCCCAGGTCTTCGGCCGGCTCGTAGGTCTCCGGGTGGATGACCCCTTCCTCGTCGAGGCGGCGCCTGTGCCAGATGAAGCCCCAGCGTCGTCCGCCTGTGGCCGGTAGGCCGTGGGCGCGGCGGTGCTCGCGGGTCTCGGCCCACTGCTCGCCGATGCGGTCGCTTTCGAACTCGGCGAACTTGAACGCCATGCCCATTTGCAGGCGTCCGAATGCGGTGGTTGTGTCAGCCGACTCGGTCGCGGACTCCAGTCGCCCCCCGACCTGTTCGAGCCTGGCGAGGTTCACCGCGTTGCCGTGACGGGAGCGGCCGAATCGGGAGTATCGCCATACGGCGATGCCGCGCGCGCGCTTCTCCTCGACGGTCTTGATGCCGATCATGATTTTGCGCTTGAACGTCCGGCCGCTGACGTCGAGGTCTTCGACCCACTCGGCGATATACCGGTTCGTACGGTCGGCCCATGCCTTGATGGCCGCGCGCTGAATGTCGGGGCTGATCTTGTCTTCGTAGTAGGTGCTGACCCTGATGTAACCGACCCAGGGCTCGCGATTGCCTCGCGAGCCCTGGAACGTGGCAGGTGTCTGCGTGATGGTCACAATGCCTTCCGTTCCTCTCCGTCGGGGAGCGGGCGAATGCGGATCACGTTGCCCGCGGCCGGCTCGACGCCTTTGCGTACCCCGGGGCTGGGGCACGGCGCGGTGTCCTGGTCGAGCAGACCGCGAGCGACGTGATCGAGCGCTCGGCGGTAACCGGTGTTCTCGGCGTCGGCGAGCTGTTCGGCACTGACTTCGTGTGCCTGGCGGATGGTGCGGACGACGATCAGAGGCATGGCGAGCAGGACCAGGAAGATCGCGGTACGCATCAGGTTGTCGTGGTTGCGGAGCATGCCGAGGATGCCCGCGGCGATTCCGACGCTGAAAAGCGCGAGGGACGTTGCGGGCAGGTACCGGCTGAACACTTTGCCTCCGTGCAGGTTGGTTCTATGCGAGGTTCCCCTCGCCGTTCTTTCGGGGTGTCTCCCGTTGCAACGTCGCAGTCATGGACAGGAAGACCCTGCGGGCCTGCTCGTCCCTGATGCCTAGCTCGTCCGCTGCCTGTTCAGGCGTGATGCGGCGGCCGGTTGTGCCCGGGTTCTGGACGGCGTCTAGCTCGGTCGCGTCGAGGATGCCGGCGCGTACGAGTACCTCGCTCAGCGGTGACCCAAGGGCTTCGGCGAGCAGGGCGAGAACGCGGGTGTCCGTGGCTCCGTGGCCGCCGAGAATGCGGCTGATCGTGGCGCGCCCGATGCCGGAGTCGTCGGCGAATTTGGTCTGCCCGCCGCCGCGAGGTCGGAGGTCGTATCCCCGTGCGGTGAGCTGCTGCCGTAGCCACTCGGCGAACTGCGCAGGTGTGGCCCTTGTGCTTCGTTCCATGGGTGGAACATACCGCGCGTGGACGGTACGTCATACACGAACGCTGGAATCAGGACACGCTCCGCCCGAATCATCCGAATCGGCCCCCCTTGACCTCGAACAGGTGACCGATTGTTGCCGGGCATATGCCAACTGTCAACGCGGTTAGTTCGAATCGGAACACCTCGAAAACCGACACGCCGATGTCAGATCATCGTGTTAACGTTCCACTCGTGGACGGAAACGATCCACTCACGGAAGGATGTTGACGCTGTGTATGACCGCTCTGTTCTCGTCGCCGCGGCCCGCACCGCGGGAGATCACACCCCCTCAGACATCGCAAGGCGCATGAAGGTTGCACGAACTACCGCATGGCGTCTCTGGAACGGACACAACGTCCCTTCCGGCGCCCTGGCCGCGGTAGTTGAACGGCACTACGGCGTGACAGCACGTCAACTCATCACGCCCATGGCGGATGCAGCGTGACCACGCCCAATCTCACCCGCCGGCACGCCGTACGCGCCGCCGCCCGGACCTGGTGGACGGGATGCGAGGCCATGGACCGCATGAGCGTCGAGGCCGCGGCCCGCGCCTGCCACGTCGCCGGCGGTCCCTCGCTCGCCGAACTGGTCGCCGCCATCACCACCGACCGCGCCCACCGCGCCGTACCCGCGCGCCGCGCCGCCTAAGACGACGACGGGCCGCCCCGGAGCTGACCCGGGACGGCCCACACGCCCACCACATGAAAGGACTGGACGTGTCCCCCAACGCTACCCCGCAGCCGCGCCGCGCCCCTCGCGCCACCGTCGCCGTGCGCACCGTGCACCTTGCCCGCGCCCTCGCTGCACTGTCCCCCGCCATCGCCACCGTGCGCACCACACCCGTCTACAGCGACTTTTCGGGCCGCCCTCGCACGGCCACGCTGGTCACCCTCGACGACGAGCACGGCCGCCCCGTCGCCGCGGACCGTGCGACGCACCGCGCCGCGCTCGCCCTGCTGCGCCAACAGTTCACCCTCACCGACTGGACGTGCCAACGCCGCTACGACGTCCGCACGGGCCGTCTGGTGCCCCTGGCGACGCCGTTCGGCCCCCGTGAACTCACGGACGGGGCCGGCCGATGATCCACCCGCAGATCACCCCGGACGGCCGGATCCGGTGGGCGCTCGCCGCCCGCCTCGCGCCCCTGGTCGACGAGCTCGCCGTCGCCTACGCCGAGCACCCCGACGAGGTCGGCCGGCTGCTCGCCGCGCACGCCGCCAACGTCGAGCGCCTCGACTTCGCGCAGCACAGCACCGACATGCCGGAGTACGAGCGCTGCATTCGCGCGGCCGAGGCCGACGGAAGCCGCGACGCCCTGCTCGACGAGGTGCCCGCGGCCGAGCAGGTCGACGCCTACCTCGACCCGGACGACGCGATCACCTACGCCACCCGACTCACCAAGTTCGCCGCTCATGTCCGCCTCACCCGGAACAGGAACCCGCGCCCGTGACCGTGACGACTCTGCCCACGCCGCTCACCGACCCCCGCGTCTCGCCGGAGCTCGCCGCCCGCCTGATCGAGGCCGTGACCGGTCCGGTCGCGCTCCCGGCCCCCGCTCCCACGACCTACGAGCCCGCCCCCGAGGGTGCGCCGGCCGACGCCCCGCGGGTGTTCGCCGCGATCAATTCGGTGATGCGGGACACGATGCCCGTGGGGAAGAACCAGAAGAACGCCCAGCAGAACTACGCCTTCCGTGGCATCGACGACGTCATGAGCGCGATGGCCGGCCCGATGCGGGCGCACGGCGTGTTCGTCCTGCCGACCATCGCCGGGCAGCGCCAGGAGCGGGAAGGGAAGATGACCCGGACCGTCATCACCATGCGCTACCGGGTCTACGGGCCCGCGGGTGACTGCCTGATCGCCGAAGTTCCGGGAGAGGCCAGCGACTTCGCGGACAAGTCGATGAACAAGGCCCAGTCGGCCGCGCTCAAATACCTGCTTTTCACCCTGTTCATGCTGCCGGTCGACGGTCGGTCCATCGATGACGGAGACCGCGATCACCCGGTACAGCCGACGCCCGAGCACCGCGCCGAGTACGCCCAGAAGCAGCAGCGCCAGACCCGCGGGCAGCGCGGGCAGCGTCAGTCGCAGCAGCCCCGAGCCGAGCAGACCCCCGTGGGCGCCGCGGAACAGCCGACCGCCCCGCCGGCCGCACCACGTCGCGACTACCTCGCCGAGGCCAAGGCCGCGCCCAACCCGGATGCGTTCGCCGCAGTGCGCGCCGCCGCCGTGACGGCCGGGGCCCCCGAGGGCTACCTCGCGAGCCTCGACGCCGTTGCCGCGGAGAAGCGCGCCCAGGCCCAGCAGATGACCGGGGAGGACCCCGAACACGCCGTCGCACTCGGCGAGATGTACGACGCGGCCAAGTCCGCAGGGGTTGACCGGGCCGAGGCCGACCAGTTGTTCAGCACCCGTCACCAGTGCGCGCCGGCCGCCGCCACGATCGCCCAGCTTCGAGAGCAGCGCGACGACCTGCTCGACGTCGTGAGGGGAGCAACCGCATGACGACCGCGACCGACCGCGACCAAGCATGCGCCGATGCCGCCGCCGCGACCGCCTCGACCACGGCCGCCGACGAGCAGGCCGCGCCGACGCTGCGCGAGCTCGCCCTCGAAGAGGCCGCCCTCGACCTGCTCGCCGCACGCGTAGCCGCCGCCAAGAAGGACGTGCGCAGCCGGATGCAAACGGCCCTCGACGGCGCCGCCCGCCGCGACGGAGTCGAGCGTGTCGTCGCCACCCTGCCCAACGGCGAGACCGTCGCAACGATCTCTCTCCGGGCGGGGGCGACCGGGCCGGTCGTCGTCGACGAGGACCAGCTCGCCCGATGGCTCCGGCAGACCTACCCCGCCCAGGAGTGGACGACCACGCGACTTGTCCGTGAGGTGCGCCCGTGGAAGCTCGCCGAGCTGGTCGCACAGATGGACGCCGCCGGCGCCACGCAGATCGTCGACCCGGACACGGGCGAGGTTCACGACGTGCCCGGAGTCCTGATCAAGCCCGTACGGGCCCGTACACACTCCCTCACGTGGAGGAAGACGGGCAAGGCCGCCGTCGGCGAAGCGTGGCGCTCCGGAGCGCTCACGGGCTACATGGCCGCCCTCACCGCCGCACCCGAGGAGTCGACCCCGTGACCGCCATAGCCCTTGACCGGGTTGCCCGTCTGCTCAACTCCCCGCCGACGTCCCCCGTGCCCGGACAGCTCGCCGTCGAGCTCACCCCCGCATCCTTGGCCACCGCGTTCGCCGCCCGCACCCGCGCCGCCGACAACGGACACCGCATATGGGTTGCCGGGGTCAACTCCCGCGGGGTGGGGCGTTTCCAGCACGCGGGACAGGCGTACACCGCCCATCAGGCCGCGTTCGCGGTCCGGACCGGTCGTATGCCCATCGGGCAGGTACGACCGTCCTGTGACCGCCCGGGGTGCTGCGAGCCGGACCACGTCGACGACCAGCCCACCCGCCAGCGGGACCGGGCCGCGCTCGCCAGCATCACGGGCATGGGACGCCGCGCACCGTCGTGCGACCACGACCAGGCCGTGCACGGCCGCCACCGGGCCGACGGCCGCCGGTACTGCGACGCCTGCAACAACGGCGTGCGGAAGCCGCGCCAGTGCGAGTACGGCAACCCCGGATGCGGTGCGGAAACGGTTCGCCCGTACCCGTGCGGGTGGCGCTGCGACGAGCACCAGCCCTCCCGCACCCGCACCCGCTAAATCCCGCGCCCCCCGGGGCGAGGCCGGCCCCGAGCCCCTCGCCCCGGGCGCCCCACTCCCAAAGGAGCAGCACCCGTGACCCTCGACGCTCAGGATTGGGTGTGGCGTCACTCCCGCACGCGCGGAAATGCCCGCCTGGCCCTGCTCGCCCTTGCCGACGCCACGACGGACGACACGGCCACCGTCCGCATGGGCACTGCCGAGATCACCCGTCGGATCAACGCGACCAAGGGCGCCGCCGTCGAGGCTCTACAGCGCGCCATTGCGTCGGGTGAGCTGGAGATCGCCGAGCCCGCCAAGGGGAGCCGTGCCGCGCTCTACCGGATCCCCGGCGCCGTCCACTACGTCCGCCGTAGCGGTCGGGAAACCGGACCGGAAACCCAGCGGTCGGGAAACCCGACCGGTAGCCCGTTGCGGTCCGGAAACCCGACCACAACCGCACCCGATAGCGGTCCGGTTTCCCGACCGGAGCCCGGTTTCGACGACGGCGGTTTGTGGTCGGAATCCCCGACCGGTAGCGGTCGGGAAACCCACCCCCATCACTCATCCATAGGTGGAGTGAGTGAAGGAAGGAAGGAAGCCCCCACGGCGATACCGCCGGAGTTCGCCCGCCCCCTGGTCGACAAGATCACCGCCGCAGCGGTCTACCCGCGATGGGACCTCACCCCCACCGAGTGGTTCCAAATCGATGCCCTGATCAAGCGCTCTGGGGTCGACATGCTCGCCGCCGTCGCCGTCAAGGCCGCCGCCAAAAAGGACGTGTCCCACGCCCGCTACTTCCTGCGGGCATGGCTCAACCTTCCGCCGGCCGCCGCCCCTGGCACCGCCCCGCCAGCGGCCGGGGCCGACGTGATCCCCCTCGACCGATCGCCCCGCAGGGGCCGCGCCGCCAACGCCGCCGCCATGTTCGCCACCGCCGCCGGAATCTCCCAGGAGCACCACCGATGAACCGCACCGAAACCGCCGCCCTGCTCGCCTACGCCGTCAGCCTCGACCCACGCCTCGCCCCCGAGGACCAGGTCGCCGCCGACGAGCGACTCGACCAGTGGGCCGAACTCCTCGCCGCCGTTCCCGCGACCGCCCCGCACCCCGACGGCCGCGACTGGAACGCCGCGCACGTCGTTCACCACCACATATCCACCAGCCCCTACCGCATCCAACCGAGCGACGTCGGGAGCCCCTGGCAGGCATTCCGCCGCGATGTACTGCGCCGCCACGTCGACCCGGTCCCCGCCGTCGACCCCGACGACGGACGGGCCTACCGGGCCGCCCTCGCCGGCACGCGCCGCGCCATCGAAACCGGGCAAGCCGCCCCGACAACGCACCGCGAACTCACCGGCCCCATGCACAAGGACGTTGCCGACCGCCTCGCCGCACTGGGCAGCTACATGCCGCCGAGCGTCGCCGCCCAGCTCGCCCCGATGCGCCGCCGCCGCGCGGAACGCGAACGCCTCGCCACCGCCGGCCTTCCGGACCCGCTCAGCGTCCCGTGCCCGTACGAGACCTGCCGAGCCCGCATCGGCCACCCGTGCCGGTCGGGCGGGAAGAAGCGCCACGAGCGCGTGACGCCCCACCCCTCGCGACTTGACGTCGCCGTTTCCCACCAGCGCAGCCAGTCGGCCGCATAGGGAAAACGGAGAAGCCAACGCCCCACCTCGTTCGCTATCGTCCACTCATGGACGGACTCAATCCGTCCATGGAATGACATTTGGTTCGACCTACATCCCGCAGGAGGTACCTCCCCGATGACCAGGAAACTCCCCGCCGAGCGCTTCGCCGCCAAGGTCAACCCGGCCGGCCCCCTGCCTCTCATCCGCGGAGTCATCGGCCCCTGTCACCTGTGGGAAGGCAGCACCAACGCCGCCGGCTACGGCACCTTTTGGGCAGGCCAATCCGTCAAGGCCCACCGATTCGCCTATGAGCAGGCCCGCGGCCCCATACCCACCGGCCTCGAACTCGACCACCGATGCCGCCAACGCGCGTGCGTCCGCGTCTCCCACCTCGATGCCGTCACCCACCGCGTCAACATCCTGCGCAGCTCCAACCACGTCGCCCACCGCGCCGCCGTCACGCAATGCCCCGCCGGCCACCCGTACGACGCCGCCAACACCTACCGAGCACCGAACGGCACCCGAAAGTGCCGCGCCTGCAACGCCACCCGCACCCGCAACACCCGCGCCATCAAGCGCGAGGCCCAACTCGCCGCCGTTACCCCCCTTCACCCCCGCACCGACCCCACCCTCGAAAGGGCCGCCTAACCATGTCCGGAGAAACCACCATCACCGTCATAGGCAACGTGGTTGCCGACCCCGAGCTCAGGTTCACCCCGTCCGGCGCCGCCGTCACGAACTTCCGCATCGCCTCGACACCGCGCAAGTACGACAAGCAGGCGAACCAGTGGACCGACGGCGAGCCCCTGTTCCTCTCCGTCGCCGTGTGGCGCCAGCAGGCCGAACACGTCGCCGAGTCGATCACCCGCGGCTCCCGCGTGATCGTCGTGGGCAGCCTCACCCAGCGCCAGTACGAAGCCGGCGACGGTACCAAGCGCAGCAGCTACGAGATCCAGGCCGAGGAAGTCGGCCCATCCCTGCTTCGCGCCACCGCCAACGTCGCCAAGGCCCCCACCGTCAACGCTCCGCAACCCGCATACGACCAGCAGCCCGCACACAACCCGTGGGCCCCGCAGAACAGCGGACAGCCCCCGTTCTAACCCCTCGCCGCGACCGGTCCGCGCGACCGGTCGCGGCCCCTCCCGCGCGCAGGAGCAGCACCCCCACCCCGAACCAGGAGCACCACCCCGTGAACCGCACACCCGACCCCGTCGCCACGCTCGACACTCACCGCCTGATCGTCACCGTGCCGAACCACGGGCCCGCCGATGTCCGCTCGAACCTGCCGCGCCCCACGGCCGCCGCCATGCTGCGCCACCTCGCCGACGAGCTCGCCGCCGAGCAGCCCCTCGCCGCGCTCCCCGGAGAGACGTACGCCGCCCTCACCGCCCAGCTTGCCCAGCGCCACCGCCCGGCCGAGGCCGCCCGCCTCGCCGCCAACGGCCTTGCTCACCACACCCGCGAGCTCGCCAACCTGCTCGCCGCTGTTCTCCACCGGGGCGTTCCTGCCGACGCCGGACCGACCGGGCGCTACCTGGTCTCGATCCTGCGCAGCCATGCCGTTCGCCTCGACAGCCCGCCGCGGACCGCCGTCGACGACGTCCTCGACCTTGCCGCCGCGCGCGCCGCCCGCCTCGCCCACCGGCCCCCGCGATGAACTGCGACCGCCTCGCCGCCGCCCTTGCCCCGCTCACCAACGGCATTCCCGCGCACCTGTGGCGTACCCCCACCCGCCGCGACCGGGCCCGCGCCGACCGCGCCCTCGCCCGCCTCGCCCGCACCGGGGCCACCGCACCCGCCCCACCCACCACACGCCACGCCGAGGGGACCGACCAGTGACCCGCCGCACCATGACCGAGCGCCGCCGCCGCGCCGCCGAGCGCGACACCCGCCGCGAGTCCCTGCTCGTACTACTCAACCGCATACAGCGGGGCGCACCCCTCACCCCCGCCGAGGCCGCCCTGTTGCGCGCCCACGTCACCACCGAGACCACCGAGGGCGACGAACTCAGGCGCACCGTCGCAGGCCAGCAGACCGCCATACAGCGCGCCCACGACCGCACCCGCGCCGCCGAGGACGCCATCACCGAAGCTGAGGACGACGCGCACCGCGCCCAGGCCCAGGCCGACCGAGAGCAGGCCTTCGCCCGCGCCCAGGCCGAGGCCGCCCGCCGGCACCTCGCCCGCGCCCAGGCCGCCGCCCTCACCCTCGCCCGCGTCCGCAACGCCGACTCCCTCGCCGAGGCCCTGGTCGCCGTCGCCGAACACGACGGACTCACCCCAGCCGCCGCCCTCGCCCACGCCGCAATCACCGCGCTCGCCGACCGCCCCGACATCGTCCTCGCCGAACGCGACCGCGAACACGCCATCGCCCTCGCCACCATCGAGCGCCGCGCCCAGGCCGCCGCCCGCAGCAGCAGCCAGCATCGCGCCACCGCGGACCGCAACCACGCCGCATGGCGCAGCGCCCGTACCCGCGCCCGCCGTCAGCAGGCCGAGGCCGCCGCCGGCGACCGGCCCTGATCAGCCGACCCACCACCAGGAGCAGCGCACCGTGATCACCCCCGCATTCGCGACCCTTGACCAGCTCGCCCCCGGCCCGACCCCGGCCGCGGTGCGCGCCTCCGACGACCTCGCCGCCATCCGCGAGCAGTGGGGTGACCTGCTCGCCGCAATCAGCCGGCCCCCCGCCGCCGAGTGGCCGCCCCGCGACTCCCGCGCCTACATCGACGGACACCTCGCCGAGCAGGCCGCCGCCGAGGACGAGGCCGACGAGCAGATCGGCCGCATGCCGCTGGTTCTGCGCGAGCACCCCGCACCCGTGAACCTGGTGGCCCTCGACGCGGCCCTCGACGTCGAGGTCGCCCTGTTCGAGCTCGCCGACCAGGTTGCCGAGTACGCGCAGCGGCCGGTACAGACCACCCGCGACGCGCACGGCCGGACCGTCCGCGACGAGGACGACGCCACCGACCCCGCCCGTTGGCACGTCACGAGCTACCGGGACGCCGGCCCCGCGGACGTCATCGCCCACGGGAGCCGGGCGTACGGGCTGCACTGGGCAGCGCTCTGGATAGCCGGCCGTCTGCTCGCCGAGGACGTCGCCGAGGGAGACCTGTTCAGCACCGTGCCCGTGCGCGTGCTCGACCAGGCCGCCGCCGTCGCCCGCCACGCCAGGCAGACCGTCGAGCGGGCACTCGGCAGAGACGGGCGGACCACCACGCTCGCCGAAACCCTGCCCGTCATGCACTGGCGAGCTCACGGCGCACACACGCGCCGGGGGCGAGCCGTACGTGACCTGCTCGACCGGCGAGGCGTGCCCCGCACCTGCACCCCTCGAACGGGGCCGCCGCACGTGGCGAGGCGCGGACCTGGTCGACCTGTACGTCGCGCTGAACACGGCCCGACAGACCCATAATTGATCTGAGTTCAATTCTCTTGTGATGTGGGATCAACATGGGCTAGGGTCGCGACTGTTGGGCTTCCACCCCGACACCCCGGGCTTCCACCCCGGACCACCACAACCACGGGAGCAACCCCCATGGACACCTACGCCCACGGCTACGGCAACACCGGCCACTACGCCCGCCCCGGTACCCACACGAGCTACTGCGGTCGCGAGCTCATGCACGAGCCGAACACCCCGATCGCCGCCCGCATCTGCAAGGCGTGCGCCAAGGCAGAGCAGGCCGACCGCGTGGCCGCCGGGGAGGTCGCCGCCGACCGCGCCATCGAGGGCCCGACCCTGGCCGAGCGGGCGCACGTCCGCTACTGCTTGGTTGGCACCGGCCGCCGCGTGCACTACTCGAACAACGACGACACCCTGTGTGGACGCGAGGTCACCGAGTACGACGACGGTTCGGCCCTGCTCAAGAAGGGCACCGCGCTGTGCACCCCGTGCGGCAAGGCCGCCGAGCACCGCGCCTACGCACGCTCGCTCGCCGCCGCCTCGCCCCTGGCCGCCGCGGCCGTCGAGGTCGCCCGAGATCGTCGAGGCCGTCGACCCCCGCGCCTTCCTGCGCGCCGCCGTACTGCGCGAGGGGGGCGAGTGGAACGTCGAGCGCGTCACCGCCCTGTACGACGCCGCGGGCATCACCGTCGACCGCAACACCCGATGGGGCTTTCTGGTCAACCTCGCTGAGGACGAGCACCTGTTGACCCCGTTCGACAAGCGCGGAACCTTCACTGCCACCCCGGCCGCCGTTCAGGAGGCCACCGCGTTCGACGCCACCACCCGCGCCGTCGACGCCGTCGAGCACGCCGAGGAGACCGACGCCCAGGTCGAGACCGTCGAGGAGGCCGAGGCCCTGTACGCCGCCGCCTTGGTTACCGAAGCCGAGGCCGACGCGGGCACGTGGCGAGGCGAGTGGATTGGCGAGCAGCCGACCGCCCTCACCCTGTTCGACGTCGAGCAGCCGGCCGAACAGGGCGCCCTGTTCACCGACGCTGCGCCCGCAGAAGAGGCGACCACACCGGTCCGTGTCCGCGTCCGATTCGACCCCGCCACGATCGAGCGCCACGTCGCCAAGGCCGCCGTAGACCGTGCCGCCTTCCGCGCCGAAATGGACGCCCGCAAGGCCGCCGAGGCAGCTCGCTACGGGACTCCCACCCGCGCCACCCGCCCGCCGTGTCGTCGAGGGCGTCATCGTCGGGCACGCGGGCACCAGCGAGGGCAGCATGCCCAGCAACGCCACCCACCCGGACGTCATTGCCGCCCGCGAAGCTTTGGCCGGGCTCGCCGTTGCCCGCCTCACGGAACACCACGACGTGAGCGCACCGACCGCCGAGGAGCAGACCGCACGCGGCTACATGATCGAACCGCGCGGGAGCCGGCGAGTGGCCGTCTACTGGCTTGAGGGCGGGGCGACCATCCGCCGCGACACCCTCTTGCACGGGGCCGCCCTCGACTGCCTCGCCCACCGCCTGAACAGCCGAGGATGGAACACCGAGCCCTTGCGCGCATCCTCCCTGTGCGTGTTCGCCTGGCGCCCCGCATAGGCCCACCCGCCCGCCCCACGCCCGTGGGGCGGGCCCCGACCACCACCAGGAGCAGCAGCCATGAGCGACGAGCAGAAGCGCGACCGGGCCGAGGCCCAGTCCTACCAGCGCGCCGACTCCTCGAAGTTCCCCACGGCCCCCGCTGGCCAACAGGCATCGGTCGAGGGAGCCGCCGCCGCTTCCGGGTGGCAGATTGCCAAGAGGGCCGGAGCCGCCCGCGCCAAGATCGATTCGCCGGCCGCGGCCGTACTCCGAGAGAAGATGCTCGCCCTGCTCGACGAGTTCGACACCACCGCCGACACCGCCCGGTCCGGGAATGAAGCGGGCCACGAAATCGGGCACCTTGCCGAGGGGTACGCCCAAGCCACTTCCCACGACGCGCGCGAGCGGATCGTCGCGGAGTTCGCCGAGCATGCAAGCCTGCCCGCGGCCGGATTGATCCGCCGCGCCGCCAAGGCCCTCGAATCGCACCTCCCCGCCCTGATCATCGAGCACCACATCGGCGGACAGTCGGCCGCCGGAATCGCGCGAGAGCTGGGCTACAGCCACCCGACGTACGTGCACAAGACCATCCGCGACAACCCATGGGAAGCGGTCTGGACGCTCTAACCGCGCCGCGGACGGAGACACCTGGGAGCAGGCCACGGCCGGCACCTGCACGACCACTGAGAGCGCCGAGAACCTCGCCGAGCAGTTGCTCAGCCAACAGCTTGACGTCGAGCTCAGCCGCCGCAACGTACGTCTGTGCGTCTGGCGCAGCGGCGACGAGAACGAGCAGGACCCTGACTTTGCCCGCGCGTGGTCCGACCGCGAGGCCGACACCCCGCACAACCACTGACCCGAAACAGACGCGGGCCCGGGGGAGCTTCCACCTTCCACACCGGGCCCGACTAACCAGAACGGGAGCAACCCCCGCCATGGCCAAGGCCAAGCCTACCGAGAGCCGACCCAAGAACCTGTCCGTGCGCCGCGACGAGACCCTCGACCAGGCCCTCGCCGTTCTCACCCGCACGGGCATGAACGAGTCCGACGCGGTGCGCCTCGCCGTGTCCTTCCTTGCCCACGCGTGGGGCGACCTGTGGGACAGCGGCGTACTGCCCGAGGGCGTTGCCCCACGGGTGTTCAGGATGCAGACCGCCTTGCAGGACATGCCCGGGGCGCCGACCAGCGCGTATGGCGCCCGCCCTACGCCGTCGGCCGCCCCGCGCGACCGGTCGCAGCCAACGCCCCACGCGCGCCCCACGATCCCGATTGCGTCGTGACCTTTCCGTGACCTAGAGTCGGGACCGACCCCGGCATGCCCGGAAACAGAAGGTCCAACAGCGCCCCGCCAACCCCCCGGCGGGGCGCTGTTGCATGCCCGCCCCCGCGGGCCCGCGGCCGTGCAGGAGGTGAGCCCCATGGCGCGCCCCATCACCGAGAAGGACCGCACCGCGGTTCGCCGTCTGCACTCCCAGGGCAAGACCCGCAACGACATTGCCCGCACCATCGGGCGCAGCCCCTCGACGGTGTCCAAGATCGCCGCGGCGTGCGACCCGCCGCTCACCTTCGACCGCGGGCCCGAAGTCGTGGCCGCCACCGAGGCGCGCCGCATCGACCTCGCCGCCCGCCGTACCGAGCTCGCCACCGCGCTCCACCAGGACGCCGAACGATTGCGCGCCCAGCTCTGGGAGCCGTGCACGATCGGGGCGTTCGGAGGCAAAGACAACGTGTGGTCCGAGACCCGCCTCGAACGCCCGACGTTCGGCGATCAGCGCGCCATCCTCGCCGCCACCGGCACCGCCATTGAGAAGAGCCTCAAGCTTTCGCCGGCCGAGGGTGGCGAGGGTGCCGAGCAGGTGCGTTCGATGCTCGGCGCACTCGGCGAGGCCCTGACCCGCGCAGCCGACGACGGGGGCGCCGACGGGGGGTGAGCCGGTGCTCGACCTCGACCGCCTGCCCCTCTCCCGTAAGCAGCTTCGTTCGATCGGCCGGGCCACCGCCCGAATCAATTTGTGGCACGGCAGCGTCCGCAGCGGAAAGACGATCGCCTCATTGTTGGCGTTCGTTATTGCCGTTGCCACCGCCGGCCCGTCCGGCCTGATCGTCATAGCGGGGCGCAGCCTCCAGACGATCGAGCGGAACTGTCTGGAGCCGCTCCAGGACCCCGCCCTGTTCGGCCCCCTGGCACGCCACATTCAGCACACCCGGGGCGCCACCACCGCGACGATCTTGGGCCGCACCGTCCACCTGATCGGCGCCGCGGACGCCCGCGCCGAGGGCCGGCTACGTGGTCTCACCGCGCAGCTCGCGTACGTCGACGAGGCAACCCTCATGCCCGAGGGCTTTTGGGTACAGCTCCTCGCCCGCCTCTCCGTGCCGGGTGCCCGCCTGTTCGCCACGACGAACCCGGACAGCCCGCGGCACTGGCTCAAGACCGGCTACATCGACCGCGCCGCGGAACTCAACCTGCGTGCCTGGCACTTCCGCCTTGCCGACAACCCGAGCTTGTCACCCGAGTACGTTGCCGACCTGTCCGCCGAGTACGTCGGACTGTGGCGCCGCCGCATGATCGACGGCGCATGGTGCGTCGCCGAGGGCGCCATCTACGACCAGTGGGACGAGGCCGAGCACGTCGTCGACACCCTGCCCGAGCTACGCCGCACGTGGCTGGGCATCGACTACGGCACCACGAACCCGTTCGCCGCAATCCTGCTCGGCGAGGGCGTCGACGGCCGGCTGTACGCGGCGGCCGAGTGGCGCCACGACAGCAAGGCCAGCCACCGACAGATGACCGATGCGCAGTACAGCGCCGCCGTACTGCGCTGGCTCACCGAGTGGCGACACCCCGATGCCGCCGCGGACTCCCCGGCCGGGGTCACCCCCGAGTGGACGTTCATCGACCCCAGCGCCGCGAGCTTCATCACGCAGATGTGGCAGGACGGAGCGCCCGGCCTCGCCCGCGCCAATAACAGCGTCGTCGACGGCATCCGGTCTGTGTCCTCGCTCCTCGCCGCCCGTCGCCTGCTTGTACATCGGAGCTGCACCGGCCTGCTCGAAGAGCTCCCCGGTTACAGCTGGGATCCGACCGCGACCGCCCGGGGGGAGGACAAGCCGATCAAGCTTGCCGACCACAGCGCGGACGCCTTGCGCTACGCCGTCCACTCGACCGCGCACGAGTGGCGCCACCTACTCACCAGCCGCCCGCACGAGGACCCCCCGACATGAGCAGCACCGCCATTCCCACCGTGATCACTGTCGACCAGCGCCGCGCGCTCTGTCGCGTGCTGGGCCTGCCCGCCGCTCAGGTCTACGAACTGCACGTGCACGCCCGCGAGGGCGTACGAGCGTCCCTGTACGTCCTCGACCGCGAGGGCCGAAAGATGCTGCACGGCGAGGAGCCCCTCACCGCCACCGTGCACATACCCCTTGCCGAGGAGGTGACCGCCCGTGGCACTCCCTGAGACCGGCGCCCCGTGGCCGCCCCCGCAGTGGGCACCGATTTACGACCGGATCCGTACCGATGACGCGTGGTACTCCGGCGACCCCCGCCGCCTTACCCGCGTGCACAGCACCGAGGAGCACCAGGGCGCCCGCCGCCGGCTGTGGGGGCGCCGCGAGCAGCCCCTCGCCGCCCGCCAGGACCACCGCCTACACGTGCCCCTGCCGGGCGATATCGCTTCCACGTCCGCCGACCTGCTGTTCGCGGACATGCCCGCCATCCGTACCGCCGACACGGCCACCCAGGCCCGCACCGAGCAGCTCCTCGACGAGGGCCGCGTTCAGCAGATCCTTTTGGGCGCAGCCGAGCAGGCCGCCGCCCTGTCGGGGATCTTCCTGCGGGTGACGTGGGACAAGACGCTTGCAGCCCGACCCCTGCTCACCGTCGTACAGCCCGACGCCGCGATCCCCGAGTTTCGGTTCGGCATGCTGCGTGCGTGCGTGTTCTGGGAGGAGCTCCCGGGTAGCGACGGACACACCGTGTGGCGCCACTTCGAACGGCACGAGCCCGGCCGCGTGATTCACGCCCTGTACCTGGGGACGTCCGACAACGTCGGCCGCACCGTGCCGCTCACCGAGCACCCGGCAACCGCCGACCTCGCCGAGTCCCTCGACCCGGACGGGAACGGCCAGACGATCAGCACCGGCATTCCCCTGCTCACGTGCACCTACGTGCCCAACATCGGCCCGAACCGTCTTCACCGGGGATCCCCGATCGGTAGGTCGGACTACGCCGCGCCGCTCTACGACCTGTTCGACAACCTCGACACCGTGTGGACGAGTTGGATGCGCGACATCCGCCTCGCCCGCGCCCGCCTGATCGTTCCGGCCGGCTATCTCCGCAACGACGGACCGGGCCGCGGAGCGACGTTCGAGGACCGCGAGGTATACGAGCAGCTCAACATTCCGCCCACCGAGAACGGCACCGGAATCACCCTGAGTCAGTTCGAGATCAGGGTCGAGGAGCACCAGCGCAGCGCCGAAGCGATCATGCGACAGGCCGCCCAGTCGGCCGGCTACAGCGCCCAGAGCTTCGGCCTGCACGGATCCGGTGAAGCGATCACCGCGACCGAGTCCGACAGCCGCGACCAACGGTCGATGGTGACCCGCCGGAAGAAGGCCGGCTATTGGCGACACGGGATAACGGACGCGCTGCACGTCATGCTTCTGCTCGACCGTGCCCAGTTCGGTACACCGATCACCCCGGAGCGCCCGAGCGTCGAGTTCGGCGACGGGGTTGCGGAGTCGGAGCAGCAGACCGCCACCACGCTCGACCTGCTCGCCCGCGCCGGGGCCGTTTCCACCAAGACCAAGGTGCGCATCCTCCACCCCGAATGGGACGACGACGACGTACAGGTCGAGGTCGAGGCCATCCTCGCCGAGACCGGCGCCGCCGCCCCCGATCCTGTGGGGAACTTCCCGCTCGCAGCATGACCGGCAGGGGGTGAGACGTGCCGATTCACCCGGGCATGGTCGAGCCCCTCGCCGAGCGCACCCGCAACCTGTACGCGACCGCCGAGGAACGCCTACTCGGCATCATCGCCCGGTCCCTCGCCGAAGGGCTCGACGCGCCCGGGTGGGCCGAGCGCAAGCTCGGCGCCGTCCAGGCCATGCGCCGCGCCTCACAGGCCGTCGTCGACGAGCTCGCCCAGGCCGTCACCCTCGACGTCCACGACGCGGTTGCCCAGTCGTACAACGAAGGCCACCGCGCCGCCGCCGCCGAACTGGGCGCCCTGTCCGACGAGGCCCGCGCCCTGGTCGACGACCGGCTACCGAACGCGCAGGCCGTCGACCGCCTCGCACAGGAAACCGTCGACGTCCTCACCGCCGCTCACCGCAGCATTCTGCGCACGACCGTCGACCGGTACCGGGCCGTCGTCTCCGAGGTCACGGCCACCGTGGCACTCGGGACCGTCACCCGCCGCCAAGCCACCCAAGACGCCATGCGCCGATGGGCCGACGAGGGAGTCGCCGACTTCCGCGACGTGTCCGGCCGCCGCTGGCAGCTCACCAGCTATGCGGAAATGGCCGTCCGGACAGCGACCGGCCGCGCAGCCACCGAGGCCCACACGCGGACCCTCACCGAGCACGGCGTCGACCTGGTCGTCGTGTCGAGCAGCCCGCGCGAGTGCCCGCTCTGCCGTCCGTGGGAGCGCAAGGTGTTGACGATCGGCGGGCCCGCCGGCCCCCGCACCGTGCACGTCGAGCACGCCACCCAAGACGGGGTCATGATCGCCGTGCCCGTCGCCGGATCCCTCGACGAGGCCCGCCTCGCAGGACTTCAGCACCCCAACTGTCGCCACTCCACCAGCGCTTACACCCCAGGTCTGACGCCCCTTGAGGACGCCGACAGCGACCCCGACGGGTACGAGGCCGGACAGCGACAGCGCACCCTCGAACGGAAGATCAGGGAGTACAAGCGCCGCCAGGTCGCCGCCGTCACCCCCGAGGCCAAGCAGGCCGCAGGGATCAAGGTGCGCCAGTGGCAAGGCGCCATGCGCACGCACCTCGCCGCACACCCGGAGCTCCGCCGGCTACGCCACCGCGAGCAGCCCGGCGCCTCGAACCTTCCCCAGCCGCGGACCCCCGCGACGCCCGAGCAGGTCGACGCCGCCCGGCTGTGGTCCGGCGACGAGCGGACCGCACGCGAGATGAGCGACGACCAGCTCGCCGCCGCCATGCGCTCGAACCTGCTCGACGACCGGGCCCGCGCCCGCATCGAGACCGAGGCCGACCGCCGCGACCTCGACGCCCTGCTCGACCGCGCCCGCCCCGGCGGACGCCTCGCCGACGACCTGCTCACCCTGTCCGACGACGAGCTCGCCCGGATCCTGCCGCACACCGACGACACCGACACCATGCGCGTCATGGCCGAGGTCCACCGCCGCAACCGCGCCGGCAACCTCCCCGGGGTGCGCCGGGACCTGGTGAACCTGTCCGACGACGAGCTCGCCGCCCGCTACCGCAACGCCCCCCACGACCGGGACGGCACCGCGGCCGAGGCCGCGCGCCGCGACCTGCTCGCCCGCCACTTCCCCGGGGGCACGCTGCGCGTCGACCTCGACCAGGTCGGCGACGACGAGCTCGCATGGGCCATGTCCTACGCAGACCCGGCCGAGCTCTTGCGGATCGCCGACGAGATGGACCGCCGCGACCCCGTCCCCCTGCCCGCGCCGGCCGCCACCGGCAACGCCGTCGACGACCTGCTCGCCGACCGCAACGCCCTCGCCGAGACCCTCGACCCCGCGCCCAACCCGGACGGGTGGGGAGCCCTCGCCGACGATGCCGCATGGAACGCCGCAGTAGGGGAGGGAAGGGCCGCGGCCGTCGCCGAGGAGGCCGCCGAGGAAGGGCCGCGGCTCACCCGCCGCCAAGCCCGCGAGCTGTACGACGAGCACACGTACCGGCAGTACCTCGCCGCCGAAGAAGACTGCAACGGATACCTGCTCAACAAGAAGGCCGTAGCGGCCGGACACGACCCGGGCGCCCTGTTCAGCGGGCCCGCCCGGATCGCCTACAGCCGCGCGTCCGACGAGCTGAAAGAGTGGTGGGCCAAGCACGGGCGCCTGACTCAGGCCGAGTTCATCGAGCAGGCCACCGGCCAGCGCCAGCGCTGGGCAGACGGCGCCCGCAAGAACGAATCCGACCAGCAGAACCGGAGATGACCACCATGGGAACGCGAGCCGACATCATCCGCGCGCAGCAGGAAGGCACCGAGGCCGGCCGCGGCGACGATCCGGCGACCGCCTGCCCGTACGGCCGTGACTCGATCCTCCGAACCATGTGGATCAAGGGCTACGCCGCCGCCCGCCGCGAGGCCGGACAGACCGCCGCCGAGTAGCCGCACCACCGACCAGCAGCACCCAGGGGGCCCGCCAGGAGCGGGCCCCCTTTCGCATGCCCACACGCCCGCCAGGAGCGGGCCCACCAGCCCCAGGAGGGCGACCCCATGAGCACCCCCACCCCCGGCAACCCGACCGGCCAGCAGGGCGACCCGGGCGCAGTTCCCGGGCAGGACCCGAACACCGCGCCGCCGACCCCGCCCGCGGACCCGCCGGCCCCGGCCGGCGAGGACAGCGCCGCCACGATTGCCCGACTCGAATCCGACCTCGCCGCCGCGCGCGCCGAGGCCGGCAAGGGACGGGTGACCGCCAAGCAGCAGGCCGCCGACAACGCGCGCTCCGAGCTCACCGCGCAGCTCCTCGGAATCCTCGACCCCAGCAGGGCCGGACAGCAGGCCACCCCCGAGGAGCTCACCCAGCAGCTCACCACCGCGCAGGCGCAGGCCCGACAGACCGCCGTCGAGCTCGCCGTCTACCGCACCGCCGCGGCGGCCGGGGCCGACGCCGACGCCCTGCTCGACTCCCGGACGTTCGCCGACTCCCTCGCCGACGTCGACCCCACCGACGCCGCGGCCGTCACCGCCGCGATCAAAGCCGCCGTCCTCGCGAACCCCCGTCTCGGCACCCGCCCCGCCGGCCCGACGGTCGGCGGAAGCGAGTTCAGCGGCGCGCAGCCCCAGGGCATCACCGCCGCCCAGTTCGAGCGCATGCCGTACGCGGAGCGCGCCGAACTCTTCCAGTCCGACCCCGCCACGTACCGGCGCCTCGCCGGAACCCAGTAAGCAAGGAGGGCACGAATGCCCACAACCACCGCCGACAAGCTGATCGTTCCCGAAGTCTGGGGCGACCTCGCGCAGGCCAAGTTCCTGGGGGCCGTACGCGTCCTCGGATCGGGCGCCGTCCTCACCGACGACACCCTTGTCGGTCAGCCCGGCGACACCATCGACTTCCCGACGTGGGACGCGATCGGCGATCTTGACGACCTCACCGAGGGCACGGCCATGACCACCACGGTCATGGGCCAGCGCGCCAGCAAGGCCACCATCAAGGAGGCCGGCAAGGCCGTCGAGATCACCGACAAGGCCCTCTTGACCGGGCTGGGGGACCCGCGCGCCGAGGCACAGCGCCAGTTCGGCATCCTCGCCGCCCGCAAGGTCGACGCCGCCCTGATCGCCCAGGCCGGCGCCGACGAGACCGCGCAGGGTGGCGGTACGCCGCTCAGCTTCACCACCGCGGCCGGAAAGACCAAGTTCACGTGGGCCGACGCCGTCGTACCCGCCCTCGCCCGATTCGGCGACGAGTGGGACCCGGCCGAGTTCGCCGGCCTGTTCCTCAACTCGGCGCAGCACGCCGAGGCCGCCCTCGACCCGCAGTTCATCGACGCGTCCAAGCTGGGCGCCGACACCGCCGTACGCACGGGCCAGATCGGCGCCATTGCGGGACTGCCGATCTTCGTAACCAACCGTGTCGCGGCCGGCAAGTTCCTTGTCCTCAAGCGGAACGCGCTGGGCGCCCTCTACAAGCGCCGGCCGATCGTCGAGACCGACCGCGACATCCTCAAGCGCACGACCGTGATCACCACGAACGTGCACTACGCCGTGAAGCGGCTCGACGACCGCGGGGTGTGCGTCGGCACGCTCGCCGCGACCTGATCAGGAAGGAGGCCGCCGCGATGCTGCTGCGCCGCTACCACCAGGGCGAGGAGCCCGGCCCCGAGCCGGACGCCCCGCCGAACGACGACGAGCACCAGGAGCAGGAGGCCGACAGCGCCCCGCCGCCCACCCGGGCGACGGGGCGTTCTGCTGCCCGGAAGGTGAAGGAGGAGTAACCCCGTGGGCAGGGTCTACGCCACGCCCGAGCAGCTCACCGCGTGGTCCGGGAAGCCAGCGCCCCCGGACGCCGACCGGCTGCTCGCCCGCGCATCCGAGGACGTCGACGACGCCCTCGCGACCGCCCTGTACGACACCGACCCCGCGGGCATGCCGACCGACCCCACCGTCGTGGCCGCCCTCGCCGACGCCGTTTGTGCGCAGGTCGAGTACCAGCTCGCCGCCGGAGTCGACGGCACCGGCGCCGACGACCGGTGGGAGTCGGTCAGCTTGGGCCCCCTGTCCATGTCCGGCCGCCGCACCGGCACCCAGGCCCCGGGATCCGTCGACCTCGCCCCCCGCGCGTACCGCGCCCTCACCCGCTCCGGTATCCGTCTGGGGGTGATCTGGTGAACGTCCCCGGGTGGCTACTGCCGCACCGCATCACCATCGAGCCCTACGACGGGGAGAGCGCGTACGGGCCGCTGTACGGGCCCCCGGCCGCCAACGTGCCCGCCCTGGTCACCGAGACCGTGCGCACCGTCCGCAGCCGCGACGGACGCGAGGTCACGTCCACTGCGCAAGTCATCACCGCGCCCGACGTGATCTGTCCGGCCGAGTCCCGCCTCACCCTCCCGTCCGGCCGGACCACAACCGCACTGCACATCGCCCCGCACACCGCGCCGGGCCTGCCCGTCCCCGGGACACAGGAGGTGATGTGCGAGTGAGCCGCGCCCGCCTCACATGGAACGGCGCCGCAGCGCTCCGCGGAACCCGCGAAGGCGCCGCCCGCGGACTGCGCCTCGCCGCCGAGCACGTCCTCGAACGCGCCCGCGCCCGGGTGCCGATCGAAGAGGCCACCCTCGAACGCTCCGGAGTCGCCACCATCGACGAGGCCGCCCTCACCGCGGGCGTTTCGTTCGATACGCCGTACGCCGTCCGCCAGCACGAGGACATGTCCCTACGCCACGACGGCGGCCGTACGGCCAAGTACCTCGAACGCCCCCTCGCCGAGGAGGCCGGAACGGTCGCGGAGATCATCGCCGCCCAGGTCCGCAGGTCCATGCGTGGCTGATCTCCTCGACTCCCTCGCCCGGTACCTCGCCGCCACCGGCCTACTCACCTACGACCCGGCCGGCCGCACCGGCGACACGTTCGTCGAGGCCATGCCGCCCGCGCCCGACCGGGCCGTCGCCCTGTCCCTGTACGACGCCGGACCGCCCGAGGCCCGCGACGACACCGAACAGCGCCGCCTACAGGTCCGCGTCCGCGGGACCGCCGACCCACGGGTCTCCCGCAACCGCGCCGAGGCCCTGTGCCGGGCGCTGCACGGCCGGACCGACGTCGCCCTCGCCGACGGCTCGACCCTCATCCTCGCCGCCGCCCGCGGCACCCCCGCCCCCATGGGCACCGACCCCGCCGGCCGACACGAGCACGTCGTGAATTTCGACCTCGACGTCTGCGCCGCCCCGTAATTCAGGAGGTACCCCCTATGGCCGGAACCCGGCCCATCGACGCCCGCGGTTGGACGTTCGAGGTGGAAGACGCCACGGCCCAGACGCCGAAGTGGATCCCGATTGCTGGACTTACCCAGTGGAGCCACAGCCCCGGCGAGAACGAGGAGACGGCCGAGACCACGGCTTTCGACTCCGCCGGCTACTACGAGCAGGACGTGATGCAGCGCGGCGCGTCCCTTGAACTCGAAGGTCAGTACCGCATCGACAAGACCACCAAGGCGCAGGATCCCGGACAGCTCTACATCGACACCGTGTGGGCGTACCGCTTCGGGTACGACTCCCGGGGGCGCGTCCGGTGGCGCCATGACACCCAGTCCAAGTGGGCTATATGGGAAGCTACTTGCACCCCGGGTGAGCAGTCCGGCGGGAACAACGACAAGACGTCCTGGAGCGTCTCGTTCGTCCGGTGCGGTCCGGCGACCGTTTCGGCGGTGACCCCGTGACCGACCTCGACCTCGACCAGGACCACGGGCCCGACGCGGGTCAGGCCGACGCCACCGACTTCGACGCGTTCATCGTTGAGGAGCTCGCCACTCGCCCCCGGGAACGGCTCACCCTGTACGGCAAGACGTACGTCCTGCCGGAGTCGCTCCCGATCATGTTCACGCTCCTGATGACCCGCGTGCAGGACTCCCAGGACCCCGAGGACGTCGCCAAGCTCCTCGCGATCCTGTTCGGCGGGGACGTCCTCAACACGTGGGCAGAGCACGGCATGACCGACCGGCAGCTCGGCATTCTCCTGATCTTCTCCGCCGCCAACGTCCGCCGCCCCGGCAGCGTCACCCTTCCCCGCGCTGCCGAGCTCTACGACGAGCAGGAAGCGGGAAAAGCCGCAGGCCCGAACCGGGCGACCAGGCGAGCGAAGACGGGCAAGAAGAAACGTTCTGGCGCGCCGTCCTGACGAACTGGTCGGCGATCGAGGCCGACCTCGCCCGCGAGTACGGCACCCCTGCCGCTGACCTCGCCCGCATGTCCACCCGCAGGTTCCTCGCCCTGGTCTCCGGCCTGTCCGGCGAGTCCCGGTTCGCCGCCGCCTGGCAGCGCACCCCGCGTGCCGTGACCGACCCGGCCGAGATCGCAGCACTGACCGGCATACCCGCCGGCTGAACCACCCCGGCCGCCACGGCGCCGGATGACCCCCGACAGGAGGTGATCCGGTGGCCCTCACTGTCGGTGAACTGCTCGGCACCATCACCATCGACGACGGGCCGGCACAGGCCGGATTGGCGCGCACCGAAGCCGCGATGCGCTCGACCGGCGACACGATCGTCGCCGAGGCCGACCGGGCCGGCGACCAGGCCGGGGCAGCCCTCGCCGACGGCATGGCCCAGGGGGCCGACGACGCCGGATCCCGCGGGGGCGGGGCGCTCGCCGCGTTCGGTTGGGCTGCGGTCGGTGCCGGAATCGGCGCCGCCCTCATGGCCGGTATCGGCGAGGCCCTCGCGCAGCAGAAGACGGCCGGCCTGCTCCAGGCCCAGCTAGGCACGACGGGCCCCGTCGCCGCCAAGCAGGGCAAGGCGGCCGGCGACCTGTACGCGGGGGCGATCGTCGAGTCGGTCGAGCAGGGCGCCGACGTCATCAAGGGGATTGCCCAGAATGGCCTTTTGCCGCCCGAGGCGACCAACGGCCAGATAAAGGCAATGGGCGCCAACGTGGCGGATACCGCCGCCGTCCTGGGCGAGGACGTCGGAAAGGTCTCACGGGCCGTTGGTGTCATGCTCAAGACGGGCATAGCCAGTTCCGCCGAAGAGGCTATGGACGTGCTCGTAAAGGGCACCCAGAACGGCGTCAACTCCGCCGAGGATTTGCTCGACACGTTCAGTGAATATCCGACCCAGTTCCGGGACTTGGGCCTTGACGCTCAGACCGCAATGGGTCTCATGCAACAGGGGTTGCAGGGCGGTGCACGCGATGCGGATACGGTCGGCGACGCGCTCAAGGAATTTGCGATCCGCAGTAAGGACATGTCCAAGGGGAGCGTAGAGGCTTTCCAGTCCATCGGGCTCAACGCCAAGACGATGGCGAAGACTTTCACCGACGGTGGGCCGAAGGCATCGGCCGCACTCGGCGACGTCATCACCCGACTAAAGGGAATCAAGGATCCCGCCGAGCGCAATGCAACGGCAGTCGCTCTTTTCGGCACCAAAGCCGAGGACTTGCAAGGGGCCCTTTATAAGCTCGATCCGTCCACGGCGGTAAAGGCTCTGGGCGACGTAAAGGGTGCCACCGATAGAGCCGGTGACGCCTTGCGCGATAACGCTGCGACGAAATTCGAGGCGTTCAAGCGCGGGGCAATGCAAGGGCTCGTCGAGGTCGTCGGGAACTACGTCGTTCCGGCGCTGGTGACGGGTGCCGAGTACGCCGTGAAGTTCGGGCGGGGCCTGGGCACCGCGGCCGGGTTCGTCTCCGAGCACTCCACCGCGTTCATGATCGCGGGCGGCCTGATCCTGACGTTCTTCCTGCCCACGCTGATCGCCCTTGCCGCGCAGGCATGGGCTACATCAACGGCCGTCGTCGCTTCCTGGCTTGCCCAGAGCGCCGCGGGGGCCGGCGCGGTCGGCTCCTTCCTTGCCGCGAACGCCACGATTCTCGCGGGGTGGGTGGCGCAGGGAGTCGGCGCCGCGGGCGCCGCGCTCCGCGTGGTCGGCGCATGGGTCCTCATGGGCACTCAGAGCTTGATTCAGGCGGCGCGCATGGCCGCTGCCTGGCTTATCGCCATGGGCCCCGTGGGGCTGATCATCGCGGCCATTGTCGGCATTGTTGCGCTCGTCGTCGCGAATTGGGACACGATCGTCAATGCCACGAGTGCCGCATGGTCGTGGGTGTGGGAGAAAATCCAGCAGGTTGGACAGTTCCTGCTCGACCTGTTCCTGAACTTCACCCTTGTCGGAATCATTATCAAGCATTGGGATTCCATCAAGTCCGGTACCCAACGGGTCTGGAATTCCATTGTGGATTGGGTCCGCGGCCTCCCGCAGATGCTCGTTAATTTCTTCCTCAACTGGAGTTTGGTTGGGCTGATTATCAAGCATTGGGATTCCATCAAGGAAGGCACGATCCGCAAGGCGCAAGAGCTCGTGAGTTGGGTTCGCGGGCTGCCGGGCATGATCTCTTCCGGGCTCGGCAATCTGGGCGATCTCTTGTACGACAAGGGCGTCGACGTCGTCCGCGGCCTCTACAACGGCGTTCGGTCCATGGGTAGTTGGCTTAAGGGTCAGCTCATGTCGTTCGCCAAGAACATGATTCCGGGGCCCATCGCAAAGGCGCTCGGAATTCACAGTCCGTCGCGTGTCATGGCGCGTGACATCGGTCGGTGGATTCCCGCGGGCCTGGTCAAGGGCATCGAATCGGGCTCCGGTGCGGTCGAGCGCACCATGGCCAATCTCGTGCCGATGCCGGCCGTGCCGGGCCTCTCCGCAGGGTTCGCCGGCAGCGCCGGATCCCCGTACGGGGGCGGCGCGGCCGGGGCCGGCGGGTACGGGGGCGGCGCGACGGTGCACGTCGAGCACTGGCACGCCGCCGAGCAGGGCACCCCGGACGACAACGCCCGCGCTCTTGCGTGGCTGGCAAAGGCGAGGGGGTGACCATGGCCCCTGGCGACCTGATCAGCCGGCCGGGGCAGGTGCAGTACGGCGACCTGCTGCTCGGCCCCGGCACCCCGTACCGCTGGCGCGGTATCACCGGGTGGGAAGAACTTCCTGCCCTCGACTCCGGGTCCGTGGCGCGCAGCGATGCGCACGGCGCGTACCCCGGGCTGCTCTTGGCCCAAGCCCGGACGATCGGCCTCGACGGTCTGATCGTCCGGGCCCCCGGGACCGGATCGGCGCGGTGGTGGGGGCCCTGAACGCGGGCACCGTCCCGCGGGTGGATGAGCTCCCCCTCGTGGCGTGGCTTGACGACCGTGGGCCGCTGCTCGTCTACGCCCGCGCGGTGCGGCGCAGCGTCCCGGCCGGCCCCGGCTACCGGCTGGGGACGATCGTCGGCGGCGCGGTCGAATGGGTCGCGTCGGATCCTCGCCGGTACGGGGTCGTCGAGCAGGTCGTCGCGGCCACTCTCCCGACGTCCGAACCGGGTCTGTCGTGGCCGATGGGGTGGCCGCTGAACTTCGGTACCCCCGGGAGCTCCGGGGCCCTGGTCGTGGTGAACGCGGGCGACGCCGAGTCACATCCCGTCGTCGAGTTCCGCGGCCCGGTCACCACTCCGGCCCTGACTAACATCAGCACCGGCGACGTACTGGAGTACGACATTCCGCTTGCTGCGGGTGACGTCCTCACCGTCGACACCCGCGCCGGAACCGTCCTGCTCAACCGGGGTGCCTCGCGGCTCTACAGCGCCACCAAGCGCAGCGTGCCCGAGCAGACGTTCACGCTCGCCCCCGGCGTCACGAACTTCGCCTTCCGCGCCGGCCCGGACAGCGAGCCCACCGCCACCGCAACCGTGCGCTATCGCCCGGCCTACTGGTAAGGAGAGCCCCACCCATGACCGTGCGTTCCGCATGGCTGATGTCCACCGGGCAGACCCGGGAAGACACCCGCCTCACTCCCACCTCGCCCCTGATCCACGAAACGGAAATGCGGGCGCGCGACGGGGTCCTCGCCGGAGGCAATCCGTTCGGCGCCACCGGGGCCGGCGCCATGTCCGTACAGATCGGCCCCGGCCGCGCCTTCGTCCAGGGCACCGACGCGCAGGGCGCGTATCCCGTCGCCAACGACGCCCCGGTGAGCCTCACGTTCGCCGACGGCGCCGCACAGTTCGGCCGGATCGACTCCGTGGTCATCCGTGTCGTCGACTCCCTGTTCGACGGCGGACCGAACGCGGCCCGCATCGAGGTCGTCCAGGGCTCTGCGACCGCCAGCCCCGCCCCGCCGACCATCCCGGCCGCTGCCCTGCGCCTGTGGGACGTCCTCGTACCGGCAGGAACCAGCGCGGGCGCGGGTGGGATCGGGTGGGGCGCAGCGCTCGGCGACCGCCGCCGCTACACCGCGGCGGCCGGCGGGATCCTGCCCCGCGGCTCCGGCCTGAGCTTCTCCGGCAGCTACGAGGGGCAGTACCGCGACAACGGCGCTTCGCTGGAGCGCTGGAGCACCACGGCCGGCGCCTGGCAGACCTACCGGCCCCCGGCCGAGGCTCCCACGGTGACCACGGCCGGGGCCGTCGCGGCGACCGGTCACTCGCTCACCGGCTTTCACGCCCGCCGGATCGCGGGCGTGCAGTCGTTCACCGCGGTTGTGCAGCGGACCGGGACGACGATCACCTCGCCCGCCGGCGGGAACATCACCGATCTGCCGCTCGTGACCCTGCCCGTCGGGTGGCGACCGGCCTACGACATGGAGCTCATGGCGTCGGACGGGTTCGCCGACGGCGCCGCCTACCTGAATACCTCCGGCGTGATCACCCTTCGCACGTGGTCGGCCGGCGGCACCATCCAGTCCGGCCGCGAGATCCGGATATCCGGCTGTTTCGTCACGTGAGCGGGGGTGCTGTGACCCCGTACCGGCTGCTCTTCTGTGACCTGCGCTCCGACGAGCTGATCGACGTCCTTCCCGTGCACGGCGTCAGCCTCGACGACTACATCGGCAAAACCGGCAGGCTCACCGGCACCGTGCCGATCCCGAACGCCGAGCTCGCCGGCCGCGCGCGCGCCGGGCGATCCTCCCCGGACGAACCGCGGTATGGGTCGAGCGCGGACGCTCCATCTGGTGGGGCGGGATCGTCTGGACCCTCTCCGTCGCCAGCGACGCCCGCGGGAACCTCGGAGCGCAGATCCAGGCCGGCGGGTGGGAAAGCTACCTGTACCGGCGGCTGATCTACGACACGCAGACCGCCACGCAGATGGACGCGTACGACATCGTCCGCCAACTCCTCGACTACACGGCCGACATGCCCGGCGGGGACATCGGCATCACCTACGACACCACCCTTTCCGGAGTCCTGCGGGACCGCACCTATCTGCGCTACGACCTGCCCAGCGTCGGCGACCTGGTCGACGACCTCGCCAAGGTCGAGGGCGGGTTCGAGTGGCGCATCACCAGCTTCCGCGACAGCGACGGCGACCGCGTCAAGCGGCTGCAACTCGGTTCCCCGATCATCCGCACGGGCGCCGCCGAGATCGTCCTCGACCACCCCGGCCCGGTCCTCACCTACACGTGGCCCACCGACGCCACGGCCAAGGCCAACGCGTGGCAGAGCCGCGGAGCCAGCATCAACCGCAACCAGGCCGCGGAGAGCTACCCGCTTACCTCGCCCCTGCTGGTCGGGGCCGAGGACATCGACGCCGGATGGCCGCGCCTCGACGGCTACAGCGACTACTCGACCGTCTCGCGACAGGCCACCCTCGACGCCCACGCCCAGGCCGACCACCGCGCCGCCCTCGCCCCGGTCACCATCCCGGAAATCACGGTCCTGCTCGGCGGTGACATCACCCCCGCCCTGATCGGCGCAACAGTGCGCGTCCGGATCCGCGACCTGTGGCACCCCACCACCCTCGACGCCCGCTATCGCGTGGTCGGCATGTCGATCACCCCACCCGAGCGCGGACGCCCCGAGACCGCGCGCCTGTATCTGGAGGTCCCGTAATGCCGCACATCCCACAGGACGTACTCGACCGCATTGCGTCCCTCGAACGGCAGGTCAAGCAGCTCACCGGACGCGCGAACATCCGGCCGGCCCTCAATCAGGTGCTGAGCGGAGACGTAACGATCGGCGAGGGCGGACAGCTCAAAGTCAGGGCCGCCGGGGGCACCGAACACTTCCGCGTCGGCCACCTCGGTACGTACTACCAGGACGAGACGACCGGGGAGACCGCGCGCGAGTTCGGCACGATCATCCGCCGCCGCGACGGAAGCGTCGCCCTGAGCATCTGGAACGGCCAAGACGCCGTGAACCCTCAGGTGTTCAGGGTCTACGACGCCAAGGGCAACGCGATCATCTCCGAGGACATCGAACGCGGCGGACTGCACCGGCCGCACCTCGCGCAGCCCTGGTACGACGCGCAGGCCGGCCGCTGGCCCAAGACCGAGTCTTGGTCGTGGGAGACGCTGCAAGAGGCGCACATCGAGACCGAGCACGGCAAGGTGCGCATCTACGCCCAGAAGGCCACCGTCGGCGCCGGCGGTGAACTGCGCCTGCTCATCAACGACCAGGAGATCGCCAAGGGCGAGGGCTTCGACGACACATACCTCATTCCCAATTTCGAGTACGGCGCCCTGGTCGTCGTCAAGCTCCAGGCCCGCCGCACCAACGTCGCCGAAGCCGTCTGGGCGACGTTCTCCCGCGTGCACTGCGTCGGATAGACCCCAGCACCAGCCCGGCCCCGCCGGCTAGCCCACCCGCAGAAAGGAGGGCAGCCGCCGCATGGGCCTGCCCGAGTCCATACCTACCGTCACCGTCTCCGGCCGCTACCTCGCACCCGACGGAACCCCCCTCACTGGACAAGTCGTCTGGCGCGCGCCGGCAATGTTGACCTTCCCCGACTCCGACGTGTTCCTCGGGGGCCCGCACGCCGCGCCACTCGACGCCACCGGCAGGTTCGAGGCCGTTCTACCCGCCACCGACGCGCCCGGCATGAACCCGACCGGATGGGCGTACGTCGTATCGGAGCAGCTCACTGGCGTACCCGTAAACAGGTCGTACAGCGTGCTCCTCCCCAGGGCGGTCCCGCTGGTCGACCTCGCCGACGTCGTCCCCGCCGACCCCGCCACCCCCAACTACGTTCCCGTAGCGGGCAGTCAGATCCTCACCGGGGCCACCGCGCCAACGGCCGCCACGGGCCTTAACGGGGACTGGTACGTGCAGTACGACGTACGCACGTTGCAGGGGATCACGCACACCACGGTCATGCAGTGGGCCAAGGCCGGCGGAACGTGGGCGCGCGCCGGGGGCGACATCCGGGGATCTCAGATCTACCTGTCCACCACCAGCACGCCGAGCAGCGACGCCAAGGCCGGGGACCTGCTCATCCGCACCGACACCGGCGACCTGTGGCAGCGCGGCGCGTCAGGCTGGGGTAACGCCGTCGGCAACCTCAAGGGGCCCGCCGGAGCCGCTGGCGCGACGGGGGCCACCGGCGCAAGCAGGCGCGAAGGGAAGCACCGGCGCCACCGGCGCCCAGGGCCCGAAGGGTGACCCCGGCAACGGGTCCGTCAACACCGTGAACACCAAGGTCGGCCCGGATATCACCCTTACCGCGGCCGACGTGAACGCCCTCGCGACGGCCGCCCGGGGCGCAGCCAACGGCGTGGCCGCCCTCGACGCTACCGGCAAGGTCCCGACCGCGCAGCTTCCCGACATCGGCGGGGGCACCGTCAAGACCGTCAACGCGAAGGCGCCCGACGGGGCGGGAGCCGTAACGCTCACCGCCGCCGACGTGGCCGCCGTGGCCGCCGCGGTGCCCGTCATCCTCAAGGCCGACGCCACCAGCGCCGACCCCCTCAAGGTCCAGAGCGACACGGGCGTCGATCTCTTCGGCGTCCGGAAGACGGGCAGCGCAATTTTCCCGCTCGGAAATCTGTACCTGAACAAGAACGTCCGCGTCGGTGGGAGCAGCGCCACCGGGATGGGCGCAGCGACTACGGGCGTCCTCGCCGTCGAGAACGGGACCGGCCCCAGCGCGCTGCAAGCCACCGGCGTGGCGCTCTGGTCGACCGGCGGACAGCTCCAGGTCCAGGAGAGTTCGGGCCGCACATTCACCGTGGGCGGGGAACGCAACCAGTGGACCCCCCAGGCCCTCGGATTTCAGGCATGGAACGTCGACCCCGCCACGGTGGCCAACCCGACGACCCCACCCAAGGCCGTTACGGTCGGCCGAATCTACTTCGCCGGAATGAACATCACGGAGTCGACGCAGGTCAACGCCGTCGCCATCCATGCGCGCGGGTGGGCGGGCAGTACCGCCGTCCCGGCCGCACGTTTCTATGTCGGCATCTACAACGAGGCCGGCGCGCGCGTGGCAACGTCCGGCCTGGTGTCGTCCGTACCCATGGCCGGCCAGCTCGCCGGCACCGCGCCCGGAGCGGTGAACAACCACGTGGGCGCCGTGCCCATCGCGCTAAGCGCACCCGTCGTTCTCGCGCCCGGCCGCTACTGGGCCGCGTTCCTGATGTCGGCCGGCAGCAGCACCGATTTCTACTACATGCACATACAGAACGAATCCCCCGCCAATCCCGGCAACTTCTACGTCGGGACCACCTTCCCAGCGGCATTGGTGCATCCCCAGCGGCCAGACCTCGCTACCGGCAACGGTGAACCAATCGACCGGCGAGGTCGGCCTCGACCCCGCAATCATGGCGCTCGCCATGCTCTGACCACATACCGAAATCGGTACGTGATCCCCCCTTTCCACGTACGCCCCGGCACCGCGCCGCGGGCGTTTTTTCATGCCCGGAGGACACCCCACATGGCAACCCCCCTACTCCCCGACACCTTCCGCAACGCCATCCGCGGCGAGGGCGTCGACGTCGTCGAGGTCGGCGCATGGCGCACCCACAACCGCAACCACAAGGGCCCGTGGGGCCCGCTCCACGGCGTGATGATCCACCACACGGTCACCACGGGAACCGACTACTCCGTCGAGCTCTGCCGCACCGGATACACCAGCCTGCCCGGCCCGCTGTGCCATGGCGTCATCGACAAGGCCGGCCGCGTCCACCTGATCGGCTACGGCCGCACCAACCACGCCGGATCCGGGGATCCCGACGTCCTCGCCGCGGTGATCGCCGAGCGCTCCCCCCTGCCCGCCGACAACGAGGCCAGCACCGACGGGAACCGCCACTACTACGGGTTCGAGTGCATCAACGAGGGCGACGGCGCCGACCCGTGGCCGGCCGAGCAGGTCGAGGCCATCGCCCGGACCGCGGCCGGCATCTGCCGCGCGCACGGGTGGGGCCCCGAGTCGGTGCTCGGACACTCCGAGTGGCAGCCCGGCAAGGTCGACCCCCGCGGCCCGATCGGCCACCCGGGCGGGCCCGCGCTCACCATGGACAAGATCCGCAGCCGCGTCGCCGAGCTCCTCGCCGACGACAAGCCGGCGCCGAGCAAGCCGACCCCCAAGCCCGACCCGCAGCCGGTCGTGTCCCTGTCCCGCCTGATCGCCGCGGCCCGCCAGGACCCGCCCCGTTCCGGTACCCCGGTCAGCTACCCGGGCGCCCGGATCGTCGAGGCCGCCCTCGCCGCCGAGGGCATGCTCGCCCGCGCCCTGGTCGACGGGCATTTCGGCTCCGCCACCCGCGACGCGTACGAGCGGTGGCAGCGCCGATGCGGCTACACCGGCACCGCGGCCGACGGCATCCCCGGCCGCTCCTCGCTCACCACCCTTGCCCAGCACCACGGCTTCACCGTGGCCGCGTAGACCCCTGCAACGAACGGAGCTCCACCATGACCCCCGCCACCAAGCGCAGCATCCGTACCGCGCTCCAGACCGCCGTAGCGTTCGCCCTTGCCCTGCCCGCCATCGTGGCAGCGGCCGGCATCCCCGACGCCCTGCCGTACGTCGCCGGCGCCCTCGCCATCGCGGGCGGCCTCGCCCGCGTGATGCAGCTCCCGGCCGTCGAGGCCCTGCTCGACCGCGTCGGCCTGGGCCTGGTCGACGAGGTCGCCGAATGACCCCGCCGGCCCCGGACGACACGGGCGTCGCCCTCGAACTCGAAAGGCTGCGCGCGGTCGTCGAGGTCGGCATGACCCGCATCGACGGGAGCCTCGCCCTGCTCGTACAGCGCTCCGACCAGACCGACAAGCAGGTCGCCGACCACGAGAACAGGCTCGACGCCCTCGAACGAGGTCGCTGGCCACTTCCCTCCCTCGCGGCCCTGGTCGCCGTCGTGGGCGCCCTGCTCGCTCTCTGGCAGGCCGGTACCGCCCGATAACAACAACGCCCCCCGTACGGCCACGAACGGCCGTACGGGGGGCGGTTTCGTCGTTGAGCTAGAGCCCGCGCGACTTGATCCCGTCAACCAGGGCGCCGAGAGCGTCGAAGGAGAACAGCAGCGCGGGGCCGGCCGGCGCCTTGCTGTCGCGCACAGCAACCATCTGCCTGCCAGCATCGACGATGCCGCACTCGACGCACTGCGCGCCGGTGTCGGACCGCGACGACTTCCACCAGGTCACGGCCAGGGTGGAGGCGTCTTCAATGTGCGTCATGCTGGTTCCTTATCTCTTTGATCAGTTCCGCCGACTTCTCGACGGACTCCGCGGCGGCCCTGAGTCTCACCGCGGCCTCCCGGTAGGTGGCTACCTGTTCCGGCTCCTCGACGTACAGAGCAGCGGTCAGGTTCTCAGTGTGGACCACGTCAAGGTCAGGGTGACCGAAGCTCATGAGGCTGAACGACCCAAGTTGTCCGACGTGCAAAGCCGCGTCGGATCGCAAGACCTGAATGTTCACATTGGGTCGGTTCCCCAACGAGAGCAGCCGTCCGAGCTGTTCGTCCATGATGCTCGGATCCGCGGTGCGGGTGCGCAACGCACCTTCGGCGATGATGGCCCACAGCTTGACAGGGTTGGTGTCTCGGGTGAGGACTGCCTGTCTTGCGAGCCGCACCTCGACGAGCGCGTCGACCTTGGCCTCGACGCTCTCGTTCATCGCCGTCGCCCGGATGATCCCGCGGGCGTACTCCGAGGTGTGAAACAGACCCGGAACCGCGCCGAGCTGTGAGGTGAATAGCTCGGTCGCATCATCTTCGAGACTGATCAAGTCTTCGTAGACGGGCGTCAGCACACCCCGATAGCTGTGCCACCACCCGCGCTGAGAACCCTCTTTCACCAGAGTCAGAAGCGCCGTCCGCAGTTCGTCGGACACCTCCCGCCCAAGGTCGACGTACAGGTCGAGCAGGTCGTTTTACGTCCTCGACCTTCGCCGCGCTCTTGGCGTTCTCCAACCGGCTCAGCTTCGAGGCCACGAACCGCCCGCCGCTGTGCTCCGCGATCTCTTCGAGGGTCTGCTCACCCCGAAGCGCCCGGAGTTTGGTGCCGAGCCTCCGACGGCGAACGGTGGGCGCGCTCACGGTGTCCCCTCCCTACTGGCCATTTGCGCGACAGTCTGCCGTGCGCACCAGGTCATGTCATCCGTGATCTATCACGCGCGACCGCGTTGCGCGGGCATATGCAAATTTCTACGAAAGCGTGAGTTCCCTTGCACTACGGCGAGTTGGAAGAGCAAGGTAGACGTGACGGATATCGCAGTGCCTTAGCTGGCGTGACCCCCTCTGCGCTGGTCAGCACGTGTGCCCGAAAGGATTCGCATGGTGACCATGCACCGACGCCGCTTACCCGTAGGAACGAGCACGCCCCCAATCGGTCCGCCCGCTCAGTTCTTGATGGACAGCACTCCCGCGCTGGTCAGAGCCGCGCGTGAGTGGGCACGTGAGTTCGTCAACTACGAAGCCCCCGGGGCCCCTCACGAGCACGTAGACGATGTGCTGCTCGTCCTCTCAGAGCTGGTGACGAACGCCGTGCGCTACGGCACCGAGCCGGGCGACTCCGTGCGCGTCGTCCTCGACGCCCGCACCGGAGCGACCCGCATCGAGGTGCACGACCCCAGCCGCCGCCACCCTCGCCAACTGCCGGAGTCCGACGAACGCCAGCGTGGCCGGGGCCTGTTCATCCTCGACGCTCTCGCCGTCACCTACGGCGTCGATGATCGCCCCATGGGCAAGGCCGTATGGGCCGAACTGCGCTGGATGGCAAACGCGTGACCATCATCCTGCCGCGCGCAGTCACGCCCGGACCCGCGTTCCTGCGCGAGGTACGCGTCTCCTACGCCCTGCCCCACGACGGCCGGACGTACGTCACCCTCGGACACCCCGAGGCGCACGAACGGCGGGGAACCACCGTCGATCGGTACCTACGCGGAATCGCCGCCGGCCTAGACCTGCACCAAGGGCCCGGATACCCGCGCACGGCCCACCTTCTCTACTACGTGTGCGGAACGTGGGCCCTCGACTATGGGCACCCCGAGTCGCTCCTCACCCTGCCTGCCCCAACGCGCAGTTGGGCGGCCCGCACCCAGGCACTTCGCACAGTGCATCTCGGCGTATGCCTCGATGCGTTCCTGCCCGCATCCAGTCCCGACCGCATCCTCACCGGGACCGTCGGCTACAAGGCAGACCGCCGTATCGGCTGGCTCTGACCGACCCCAGATCGCACCCCGCCCGGGTGCCGGCTGTTCCCCGGGCGGGGTGTTGCTCCACGCCCCGCGGCGACCGCGCCGCCCCATCCTGACCACCAGGAGGCACCGTGAGCACCACCGCCATTGAGCACGCCATCGAGTCCGTCGAGTGCGAGCTGACCGCCAAATGCAACCTCACTTGTGACCACTGCTGCACCAACAGCAGCCCCCAGGCCGCGGCTCCCACCATGACCCCCGAGGACTGGCACCGGGTCATCAACGACACGGCCAGTCTCGGAATCCCGACGATTCAGTTCATCGGTGGCGAGGCGACCCTCGACCGGCACCTCCCCGACTACATCGGCCACGCCCGTGAGCGGCGCCTACGCGTCGAAGTCTTCTCGAACCTCAAGATCGTGCAGCCCCGCATGTGGCGCGCGTTTCAGCAGTCGGGCGTACAGCTCGCCGTCAGCTACTACAGCGACCAGGCCGAGCAGCACGACGCCGTGACCAACGGCCCCGGATCCCACAAGCTCACCCGCGCCAACATCATCAAGGCCCTGGCCTACGGCATCCCCATGCGGGCGGCCGTCGTCATGGTGAACGAAGGCCAGCGCGTCAAGGAGGCCGCCGACGATCTGCGCTCCCTCGGTATCTCCCGTATCCGGATCGACCGGACCCGCAAGGTCGGCCGCGCCGCCGACCAGACCCTTGACACCCCCAGCGTGAGCGAGCTGTGTGGCCACTGCTTCCGCGCCCGCATCTCCGTCTCGCCGGACGGCAACGTGAACGGGTGCATCCTGTCCCCGTGGCTGATCGCTGGCAACGTCCGCGAGCAGGGACTCGCGAACGTCCTTCGCGGCCCCCGCGTGGCCGAGCTCGCCGCCACCATCCCCATGCCCGTACACGGGCAAGGTTGCCCGCCCGACGATTCGAGCGACTGCTCACCGGCGAACACGACCGCGTGCGACCCTAAATACGACTTCGCCCCCCTCGCCGACACGGCCCTCGGAGCGCGCGCGTGACCTGGGAACGACACGCCATTGACCTCGCCGCAAGAATCACGACCCCCCACTCACCGTGGCGACCTGCCGTCGCCCGTACGGCACGCCATCTGTTCGTGCCCCGATGGTGGGACCGCCGAGGCCGGGAACAGTTCGACCTGCGGGCCCCGGCCGACGACGACGAGTGGTTCGCGGACGCCTACCGCGACACCTCGCTCGTAACCAAAGTGGGCAGGCTTCACGCCGATCACGCGAATGCCCACGACGAGCCCACGGGCCGGCCCACGTCTTCGGCGACCCTGCCGAGTCTGCTTCTTAAGCTCTACGGCCTGGCCGACATCGGCGATGGTGACACCGTCGTGGACGTCGGCGCGGGCAGCCTGTACGGCGCGGCTCTGCTCTGCCGGCGCCTGTCTGACGCGCAGGTCTTAAGCGTGGACGTCGACCCCTACATCGTCGAGGTGGGGCGCGAACGCCTCGCGGAAGTTGGTCTACGCCCCCGGGTCGAGACCGTCGACGCGACGGGTCCCCTGCCGTGTGACCCAGAAAGCATCGACTGCATCGTCGCTTCCGTGGCCGTGCGCACCGTCCCGCAAAGTTGGCTCGCTGCTCTGCGGGTAGGCGGCCGGCTGGTTACGACGATCGCCGGTACCTCGCTGCTGATCACGGCCACGAAGAACGCCGACGGGGGCGCAAGCGGTTCCGTCTCCTGGGACCGGGCCGGATTCATGGTCGCCCGCCACGGGGACGACTACCCCGCGCGCCGCCCCAAGGAGACGATCACCGCCCAGATCCAGGAGGACGCCGCGAAGTGCGTCTACCCGCTCCCCGTGGTCGACGTTGAATCGGCATGGGACCTGCAATCCATGCTCGACCTCGCCGTACCGGGCATCGAACACGCTTACTGGGAGGATGACGAAGGGCTACGGCACGCCCTCATGAGCCACGCAGACGGATCATGGGCCCGCGCCGTGGGGGCCGGCATCCATCCGCCGACCGTCCACCAGGGCGGCCCCCGTCGCCTCTGGGATGCCCTCGAAGAGGTACGCGGGTACTGGCTCCAGCACGGCGAGCTTCCCGCACGGGGCGCCCGCGTGATCGTCAAGCCCGACGGCCGAACGATCCTCGCCCGCGGGGAGTGGACCGCGAGACTCTGAGTACCAGCACGGCCGCGGCCCCGGTATCCACAGGTGTGGATACCGGGGCCGCGGCCCGTTCTGGTGAACTTCCACGCCCGTTCCGCCGTGCAATAGAGCGGCTCCGGACACGACACGCCCTATCTCGGCCGGCGGTGGCCTGTGAGCATGGCGTCGCAGATGTCAGGATCGGGGAGGGGTTGACCAACTCACGTGTGCGCAGAAGAATTCCACGCAGCTACGTGATTGGTCTACACCACAGCGGTGTCGCATGTTGGGAGCCCCACAAATGAACGAGCGTCCTTCCATCTCCAACATGCTC